>JAUYSK010000005.1 GCA_030696345.1 Azonexus sp. | reverse complement strand
GTCAATTTGGTCATACGCCTTGGCAGAGCCGCCGAACTTCGCAGCCAGCACGGTCGTGATCGCCGCCGTCAGCGTGGTCTTGCCATGGTCAACGTGACCAATCGTGCCGACGTTTACGTGCGGCTTCGTACGGTTGAATTTCTCTTTTGCCATTATCGGTTCTCCAGCAATTACTTCTTGTTAATGACAGCCTCGGCGACGTTCTTCGGCGCTTCGGTGTAGTGCTTGAATTCCATTGAGTAGGTGGCACGACCCTGCGACAGTGAACGCACAGAGGTCGAGTAACCAAACATTTCAGAAAGGGGAACCTCGGCCTTGATAACCTTGATACCACCAATCTGATCTTCCATCCCATGCACGATGCCGCGACGAGAGGATAGATCACCCATGACGTTACCCATGTATTCTTCAGGCGTTTCGACTTCAACAGCCATCATCGGCTCGAGAAGTGTTGGGCTGGCTTTCTTCATACCCTCCTTGAAGGCCATTGAAGCCGCCATGCGGAAAGCGTTTTCATTGGAATCTACGTCGTGGTATGAGCCATCGAACAGGGTGAACTTGACGTCGACAACCGGGAAGCCAGCCAGCACGCCGCTGGTAACGGCATCACGAAGGCCCTTATCAACCGCCGGAATGAATTCACGAGGAACAACACCGCCCTTGATTGCATCGACAAACTCGTAACCCTTGCCTGCCTCGTTCGGCTCGATCTTGAGCCAGACGTGGCCGAACTGACCGCGACCACCAGACTGCTTGACGAACTTGCCTTCCTGTTCGACAGACTTCTTGATGCATTCACGGTAAGCCACCTGCGGCGCGCCAACGGTCGCTTCGACGTTGAATTCACGACGCATGCGGTCAACGAGGATTTCTAGGTGCAATTCGCCCATACCGGAAATAATGGTCTGGCCGGACTCTTCGTCGGTGCGGACGCGGAAGGAAGGATCCTCCTGAGCCAGACGACCCAGCGCCAGACCCATTTTTTCCTGGTCAACCTTGGTCTTTGGCTCGACGGCAACGTGAATCACCGGCTCCGGGAAAATCATGCGTTCCAGCGTGATAACCTTTTGCGGATCACAAAGCGTATCGCCGGTAGTCGCTTCTTTCAAGCCAACTGCCGCTGCAATATCACCGGCGCAAACCTGTTTGATTTCTTCACGCTGATTGGCGTGCATCTGCAGAATACGGCCGAGACGCTCCTTACGACCCTTGACCGGGTTGTAAACAGTATCGCCAGAATTGATCACACCGGAATAAACGCGGAAGAAGATCAGCTGGCCAACGAACGGGTCGGTCATGATCTTGAACGCGAGGGCAGAGAAAGCCTCGTCGTCGGCAGCACGACGCTCACCTACGGTTTCGTTCTCTAGAATGCCCTTGACCGGCGGAATATCGACCGGAGAAGGCAGCAGCTCGATCACGGCATCCAGCATCTTTTGCACGCCCTTGTTCTTGAAGGCAGTGCCACACAGCATCGGCTGGATTTCACAGGCAAGCGTACGGGTACGCAGACCAAGGATAATGTCGGCCTCGGAAAGCTCACCATCTTCGAGGTAGCGATTCATCAGGTCTTCGGAAGCTTCTGCCGCAGCCTCAACCATCTGCTCGCGCCAAGTATTGGCTTCGTCGAGCAACTCGGCTGGGATTTCACGAGCATCGTATTTCATGCCCTGAGAAGCCTCATCCCAATAGATCGCTTTCATCTTGATCAGGTCGACAACACCCTCGAACTTCTCTTCAGCGCCGATGGGAATGACGATAGGAACGGGATTGGCCTTCAGGCGAAGCTTCAACTGCTCCACGACCTTGAAGAAGTTGGCACCAGACCGGTCCATCTTGTTCACGAAAGCCAGACGCGGCACGCCGTACTTGTTAGCCTGACGCCATACAGTTTCTGACTGTGGCTGAACACCACCCACCGCGCAGTAAACCATACAGGCAGCATCCAGAACACGCATGGAACGCTCAACTTCAATGGTGAAGTCTACGTGCCCCGGGGTGTCGATGATGTTGATGTGATGGGGCGGGAACTGCTTGTCCATTCCGCTCCAGAAACAGGTTGTAGCGGCAGAGGTGATTGTGATACCACGCTCCTGCTCCTGCTCCATCCAGTCCATGGTGGCAGCGCCATCATGGACTTCACCGATCTTGTGGTTAACCCCGGTATAGAACAGGATACGTTCGGTCGTTGTTGTCTTGCCGGCGTCAATGTGAGCGCTGATACCAATATTCCGGTAGCGGTCGATAGGAGTTTTACGTGCCACGTTAGAGCCCTTTGAAAATTAGAAGCGGAAGTGAGCAAAAGCCTTGTTGGCTTCAGCCATACGGTGCACTTCATCACGCTTCTTGACAGCGCCACCACGGTTTTCAGCAGCTTCCATCATCTCGGCGGCCAGACGCTGGCCCATGGATTTTTCAGAACGTTTGCGGGCAGACTCACGCAACCAACGCATGGCGAGCGCCGCGCGACGTGCCGGCCGAACTTCAACTGGCACCTGGTAATTGGCACCACCAACACGACGGGATTTTACTTCAACCATCGGACGGACATTACCCATGGCGGCGCCGAACACTTCCAGCGGATCCTTGCCACCCTTGGTGGTGATGATCTCGAACGCACCATAAACAATGCGCTCAGCAACTGATTTCTTGCCGCTCTGCATGATTGCGTTTACAAACTTGGAAACTTCAACGCTACCGAACTTGGGATCCGGCAGGATGTCACGTTTTGGTACTTCACGACGACGGGGCATATTAACCTCAATTAAACACGATTCAGTTGAAAAGCCGGGCTAGGGTTTTACCCTCCCGGCCTCTCCCGACCGCCCAAAGGGACGGCCACTTACTTAAGCCACTATATAAATCAAGCAGCCTTCGGACGCTTGGTCCCGTACTTGGAACGGGACTGCTTACGATCCTTGACGCCCTGGGTATCCAGAGAGCCGCGCACAGTGTGATAACGCACACCAGGCAAATCCTTGACGCGCCCACCACGAATCAGGACCACAGAGTGCTCCTGAAGGTTGTGCCCTTCACCGCCGATGTAGGAAATCACTTCAAAGCCATTCGTCAAACGAACCTTGCAAACTTTACGCAGAGCGGAGTTCGGCTTTTTCGGTGTGGTGGTGTAAACACGGGTGCAAACGCCACGCTTCTGCGGGCACTTTTCCAGAGCAGGAACCTTGCTCTTGGTGACCTCGGCAACGCGCGGCTTGCGCACGAGCTGATTAATAGTCGGCATATCGAACTTCCTTCAACGACCCGGCACCATATGACGGTGCTCGATGGTAATTTTGTTATCCAAAGCAGAGACAATGATTAGCCTCTGCCGACAAAGACCATAGATTTTATGGTTGAACAACCCCCATGTCAACGAGACATGAGGGTTGATATTGACTTACAGGCCCTGATCGGCTTCTTGCGTTGCGTTTTCCACAGCTGGCGCCTCGATCGGCCGGTTGGCAGCGATGTCTTCGCCTGCCGCCTGAGCCTTGCGGCTACGGTGGAAAGCAAGACCGGTACCGGCCGGTATGAGACGACCCACAATAACGTTTTCCTTTAGACCACGCAGTTCGTCGCGCTTGCCCATGATGGCAGCCTCGGTGAGAACACGGGTGGTTTCCTGGAAGGACGCCGCAGAAATGAACGAATCTGTCGACAGCGAAGCCTTGGTGATACCGAGCAGCATGTGATCGAAAACCGCAGGCAGCTTTCCAGCAGCGATAGCACGATCATTTTCAGCCAGCAGTTCGGCGCGTTCCACCTGTTCAGACTTGATGAACTTGGTGTCACCCGGATCAACGATGGCAACCCGGCGCAGCATCTGGCGAACGATCACTTCAATATGCTTGTCGTTGATCTTGACGCCCTGCAGACGGTAAACGTCCTGAACTTCGTCGGTAATGTAGCGAGCCAGCGCCTCAACACCCTGCAAACGCAGGATGTCATGCGGATCGGGCAAGCCTTCAACAATCTTTTCGCCTTTGTTCACCACCTGGCCATCATGCACCAGCACATGCTTGTCCTTGGGAATCAGGAACTCATGGACATTGCCATCAAGATCAGTGATAACCAGACGCTGTTTACCCTTGGTGTCCTTGCCGAAACTGATCGTCCCGGTGACTTCCGCCAGCACTGAGGCATCTTTTGGCGTGCGAGCTTCGAACAACTCGGCAACGCGTGGCAGACCACCAGTAATGTCGCGAGTCTTGGCTGACTCCTGCGGCATACGGGCAAGCACATCACCTACGCCAACCTGCTGGCCATCAACGACGGAAATAATCGAGCCAACCTGGAATGCGATTGAAACATGATGCTCGCTACCAGTGATCTTTACTTCCATTCCGCTCTCGTCAAGCAGTTTGACAACCGGGCGAACACCCTTGGTAGCTGCCTTGCCACCGCGCTTGTGGTCGATAACCACCAACGTTGACAAGCCAGTTACGTCATCAACCTGCTTGGCGACGGTAACGCCCTCTTCGACATTCTCGAAGCGAACGGTTCCGGCGTACTCGGTAACGATCGGACGGGTATGCGGATCCCAATTCGCCAGCTTCGCACCGGCCTTGATCACCTTACCCTCGTCAACGAGCAGCGTCGCACCATACGGAACTTTGTGACGTTCGCGCTCGCGGCCATGGTCATCAGTAATCAGCACTTCGCCGGAACGTGAAATGACTACCTTCTCACCCTTGGCGCTGGTGACATAGCGCATATTGGAGGTGTAGCGGATCGTTCCGGCCGACTTGGCCTCAACCATCGAAGCGACAGCTGCCCGCGAGGCGGCACCACCGACGTGGAAGGTACGCATCGTGAGCTGGGTACCCGGCTCACCGATCGACTGGGCCGCAATAACGCCGATTGCTTCACCAGCGTTGACCATCATGCCGCGGCCAAGATCGCGCCCGTAACACTTGGCACACAGGCCATAACGGGTGTCGCAGGAGAGCGGCGTGCGGACTTTGACTTCGTCAATACCAAGCTTGTCGATCAGGTCAACCAGATCTTCATCCAGCATGGTTCCGGCGAAGATCACGGTTTCCTGAGTTTCAGGATCGACCAGATCGTCAACCGTTACACGACCGAGAATACGCTCGCGCAATGCCTCGATAACCTCGCCGCCTTCGACGAGGGCCTTGACGGCAAAGCCATTCTGCGTCCCGCAGTCATCCTCGGTGATCACCAGATCCTGCGTCACGTCGACCAGGCGACGCGTCAGGTAACCAGAGTTCGCCGTCTTCAATGCGGTGTCGGCCAGGCCCTTACGAGCGCCGTGGGTCGAGATGAAGTACTGAAGAACGTTCAGGCCTTCACGGAAGTTGGTGGTGATCGGCGTTTCGATAATCGAGCCGTCCGGCTTTGCCATCAAGCCGCGCATACCGGCGAGCTGACGAATCTGGGCTGCAGAACCACGGGCGCCGGAGTCGGCCATCATGTAGATGGAGTTGAAGGACTCTTGCTTGACCTTCTTGCCATGACGATCGATGGTGTCTTCATGGCCGAGTTCGTCCATCATGACCTTGGCAACCTGGTCGCCAGTACGGCCCCAGATATCCACGACCTTGTTGTAACGCTCGCCGTTGGTCACCAGACCGTTGGTGTACTGGATCTCGATTTCCTTGACCTCGGCTTCGGCGGCAGAAATGATTTCATACTTCTTGGCCGGCACGCGCATGTCGTCGGAGCAGAAGGAAATACCAGCGCGGGTAGCCAGGGCATAACCGTTCTGCATCAGCTTGTCAGCAAAGACGACAGTTTCCTTCAGGCCGCAACGACGGAATGACTCGTCGATCAGCTTGGAAATTTCCTTCTTCTTCAACGCACGGTCGATGACTTTGAACGGCAGGCCCTTCGGCAGGATCTTTGAAAGCAGCGCACGACCAGCAGTCGTTTCGACGCGGACGATTTTCTCGTCCCATTCGCCGTCCACCGCAGCAGGCTCGTATTGTTTCAGGCGAACCGAGATGCGCGACTGGACGTCGAGCTCCTTGGCGGCCATGGCACGCTCGATTTCAGCAATGTCGGCAAAGTACATGCCTTCACCCTTGCCATTGATCTTTTCGCGGGTCGCGTAGTACAGACCGAGCACGATATCCTGCGACGGCACGATGATCGGCTGACCGTTGGCCGGCGACAGCACATTGTTGGAGGCCAGCATCAGCGTGCGGGCTTCCATCTGCGCTTCAAGCGACAGCGGCACGTGGACAGCCATCTGGTCACCGTCGAAGTCGGCGTTGAACGCCGCACAAACGAGCGGATGCAGCTGGATGGCCTTGCCTTCGATCAGGGTCGGCTCAAAAGCCTGGATACCGAGACGGTGCAGCGTCGGGGCGCGGTTCAGCATGACCGGATGTTCGCGGATGACATCTTCGAGGATATCCCAAACCACCGGTTCCTGACCTTCAACCATCTTCTTGGCTTGCTTGATGGTGGTGGCGTAGCCGAGCACTTCCAGCTTGTGGAAGATGAAAGGTTTGAACAGTTCAAGCGCCATCAGCTTGGGCAGGCCGCACTGATGCAACTTGAGCTGCGGACCAACCACGATGACCGAACGGCCGGAGTAGTCAACGCGCTTACCGAGCAAGTTTTGACGGAAACGACCGCCCTTGCCCTTGATCATATCGGCCAGCGACTTCAGCGGACGCTTGTTGGCGCCGGTCATCGCCTTGCCGCGACGGCCGTTGTCAAGCAGGGAGTCGACCGACTCCTGCAGCATGCGCTTCTCGTTGCGAACGATGATTTCCGGGGCCTTCAGCTCAAGCAGACGCTTCAGACGGTTGTTCCGGTTGATGACGCGACGATATAGATCGTTCAGATCGGAGGTTGCAAAGCGGCCGCCGTCGAGCGGAACCAGCGGACGCAGGTCCGGCGGCAGCACCGGCAGGACTTCAAGGATCATCCAGTCCGGCTTGATGCCGGATTTCTGGAAACCTTCGAGAATCTTCAAACGCTTGGCCAGCTTCTTGTTCTTGGCTTCGGAACCGGTCACTTCGAGTTCAGCGTGCAGCGATTCAACTTCACTGTTTAGGTCGAGATTGCGCAGCAGTTCGCGAATGCCTTCGGCGCCCATGAAGGCCACGAATTCATCGCCATGCTCTTCCATCATTTCCAGATACTGCTCTTCGGTGAGCAACTGGGCGCGCTGGAGATTACTGACCATACCGGGGTCAGTCACAACGTAGGCTTCAAAGTACAGGACACGCTCGATATCACGCAGCGTCATGTCGAGCACCATACCGAGACGGGACGGCAGGGACTTCAGAAACCAGATGTGAGCGGTCGGTGAGGCCAGTTCAATGTGACCCATGCGGTCACGACGAACCTTGGCCAGTGTCACTTCGACGCCGCACTTCTCGCAGATCACTCCACGATGCTTGAGGCGCTTGTACTTGCCACACAGACACTCGTAATCCTTGATCGGGCCAAATATCTTGGCGCAGAACAGACCGTCACGTTCCGGCTTGAAGGTACGGTAGTTGATGGTTTCCGGCTTTTTGACTTCACCGTAGGACCAGGAACGGATCTTTTCGGGCGAAGCGAGGCCAATGGTAATGGCATCAAATTCTTCTTCCGCCGTTACCTGCTTGAATAGATCGAGCAATGCTTTCATCGTTTAACTCCCAGCCCTAAATCAGTAACGTTCCAGATCGATATCGATCGCCAGCGAACGGATTTCCTTGACCAACACATTGAAGGATTCCGGCATGCCGGCTTCGATCTTGTGTTCGCCCTTGACGATGTTTTCGTACACTTTGGTACGCCCATTCACGTCATCGGACTTCACGGTCAGCATTTCCTGCAGCACGTAGGCAGCGCCATAAGCTTCCAGCGCCCACACTTCCATTTCACCGAAGCGCTGTCCACCAAACTGAGCCTTGCCGCCCAGCGGCTGCTGGGTAACCAGCGAATACGGACCGGTCGAACGAGCGTGCATCTTGTCATCAACCAAGTGGTGCAACTTCAGGTAGTGCATGTAGCCAACGGTAACCTTGCGCTCGAAAGCTTCACCAGTACGGCCATCAAATAGCGTCATCTGGCCCGAAGAAGGCATGCCAGCCAAAGCGAGCATGGCCTTGATTTCCTCCTCCTTGGCACCATCGAACACTGGTGTGGCAAACGGGACGCCATTTTGCAAATTACCGGCCATTTCCATTACTTCGACATCGTTCAGCTCTTCCAGGTTCTCGGACTTGCCGCTGGAGTTGTAAACCGTATCCAGGAAGCCACGCATTTCCTTGACACTGGACTGGGCGCGCAACATCGCGCCAATCTTGTGACCAAGGCCCTTGGCGGCGAGGCCAAGGTGGACTTCGAGAATCTGACCGACGTTCATCCGTGATGGCACGCCGAGCGGGTTCAGTACGATGTCGACCGGGCTACCGTCTTCCATATGCGGCATGTCTTCGACCGGCAGGATGCGGGATACCACACCCTTGTTACCGTGGCGGCCGGCCATTTTGTCACCTGGTTGCAGACGACGCTTGACCGCAACGTAGACCTTGACCATCTTCTGCACACCCGGCGGCAATTCGTCGCCCTGAGTCAGCTTCTTGCGCTTGCCTTCAAACGCAATATCGAAATTCTTGCGAGCCTGTTCCAGACCATCCTTGATCTGTTCCAGTTGCAGTGCAGTTTCATCATCTGCAACACGGATGTCGAACCAGTGGTGCGGATCCATACCATCGAGATAGGCCTGATCAATGACCGAACCCTTGGCAAGCTTCTTCGGACCACCATTGGCCTTCTTGTTGAGAATCAGACGACCAACCCGCTCGAAAGCGTCGCGTTCGACGATACGCATCTGGTCAGCAAGGTCGAGCTTGTAGTGACGCAGGTGGTCTTCGATAATGGATTGCGCACGCTTGTCGCGCTCAATGCCTTCACGGGTGAACACCTGGACGTCGATAACCGTACCCGCAATACCGGACGGTACGCGCAGCGAGGTGTCCTTAACGTCAGAGGCCTTTTCGCCGAAGATGGCGCGCAGCAGCTTTTCTTCCGGCGTCAGCTGGGTTTCGCCCTTGGGCGTCACCTTGCCGACCAGTACGTCAGCCGCTTCAACCTCGGCACCGATGTAGACAATACCGGAATCATCCAGACGAGAAAGCTGGGTCTCACCCAAGGACGCGATGTCGCGGGTGATTTCCTCTGGACCAAGCTTGGTGTCGCGAGCAACGACTGTCAGTTCCTCGATGTGGATAGAGGTGTAACGGTCTTCAGCGACGACGCGCTCTGAGATCAGAATCGAGTCTTCGAAGTTGTAGCCGTTCCACGGCATAAACGCGATCAGCATGTTCTGGCCAAGCGCAAGTTCGCCCTTGTCAGTCGAAGCGCCGTCAGCCACCACATCACCCTTGGCGATAACATCGCCGACACGGACCAATGGCCGCTGGTTGATGTTGGTGTTCTGATTGGAGCGGGTGTACTTGACCAGGTTGTAGATATCAACGCCAACTTCACCAGCGATGGTTTCGTTGTCATTGACTCGTACCACAACGCGGGCTGCATCAACGTAGTCAACCTTGCCACCGCGCAAAGCAACGACTGCCGTACCGGAGTCGACCGCAACGGTGCGCTCAATACCAGTACCAACCAACGGCTTCTCCGGACGCAGGCATGGCACAGCCTGACGTTGCATGTTGGCGCCCATCAGTGCGCGGTTCGCGTCGTCATGCTCAAGGAACGGAATCAGCGAGGCGGCAACAGAAACGATCTGGCCCGGTGCCACGTCCATGTACTGGACACGTGACGGTTCTGCCAGAATGGTTTCACCCTTCTCGCGACAAGTCACCAGGTCATCGGAGAGACGACCATTTTCATCGAGCGACGAATTAGCCTGAGCAACGACATAATTACCTTCCTCAATTGCCGAGAGGTATTCGATGTCTTTGGTAACCAGGCTATTCGCGACCTTGCGGTAGGCGGTTTCGATAAAACCATAATCGTTGACGCGGGCGAACAGCGCCAGCGAATTGATCAGACCGATGTTCGGACCTTCCGGCGTTTCGATCGGGCAAACGCGACCATAGTGGGTCGGATGCACGTCGCGGACTTCGAAGCCGGCACGCTCGCGGGTTAGGCCACCTGGGCCGAGGGCAGAAACACGACGCTTGTGCGTAATTTCCGAAAGCGGGTTGGTCTGATCCATAAACTGCGACAACTGGCTGGAACCGAAGAATTCCTTGATGGCTGCACTGATCGGCTTCGCGTTGATCAGGTCATGCGGCATCAGGTTGTCAGACTCTGCTTGCGACAGGCGCTCCTTAACCGCACGCTCAACCCGGACCAGACCGGCACGGAACTGGTTTTCGGCCAGTTCGCCGACCGAGCGGACACGGCGGTTTCCGAGGTGATCGATGTCGTCGATTTCCCCACGGCCGTTGCGCAGATCAACCAGAATCTTGATCACTTCAACGATGTCGCGCGGCGACAGTGTCAACTGCTCGCGAACCTCCGCGTTGGCCCCCAGCGGCTTGATCTTGGCGGTCAATGCCTCGGCTTCGGCCAAGGTCAGGTTTTCACTAAGAGCACGCGGACCGTAAGGCAGCAGGCTGACCAAGTCCTGGATAGCGGCCAGAGAGAATCCTGACCCCTCGGACAAATTCTTCAACGCAGCTTCGGCACGGGAAGCCAGATTCTTGACGGTGACCTTGTATTCGATGACATCCGGACGCGTCAGACGACGATTGAATTTCATCCGGCCAACGCCAGACAGATCGTAACGTTCATCTGAATAGAACAAACCGTTGAACAAGATTTCGACAGCTTCTTCGGTCGGCGGCTCGCCTGGGCGCATCATGCGATAGATAGCAACGCGAGCAGCCTGACGAGTTGCCGTTTCATCAGCACGCAGGGTGTTCGAGATAAAGGCGCCACGATCCAGTTCGTTGGTGTAAAGCGTTTCAAGTGTGACGATTTCCGCCTCACGCAGCTTGGCCAGCAAGGTCTCGGTAATTTCATCATTGGCGTTGGCAACAACCTCACCAGTCTCTTGGTCAATGATGTTGCGCGCTACCACACGACCAAGAATGAAGTCCTCCGGGACGACGATCAGGTTCAGCGAAGCAGCAGCGATATCGCGAATGTGTTTGGCCGTGATGCGTTTGTCTTTGGCGACAATGACCTTGCCATCAGACCCGACAAAATCAAAGCGAGCGACTTCTCCACGAAGGCGATCAGGCACCAACGTGAATTCGATTTTATCCTTGGCCAGCAGGAAGGTGTCAAAACTGAAGAACTGGGCAAGAATTTCCTCGGACGACATACCTATCGCCTTCAGCATCGTCGTTACCGGCATCTTGCGACGACGGTCAACGCGGAAAAACAGAGTGTCTTTCGGGTCAAACTCGAAATCTAGCCAGGAGCCGCGGTAAGGGATGATCCGTGCCGAGAAAAGCAGCTTGCCGGAGCTATGGGTCTTGCCCCGGTCATGCTCAAAAAAGACGCCAGGCGAGCGATGCAACTGGGAAACAATTACACGCTCCGTGCCATTGATCACAAAAGAACCATTGGTCGTCATGAGCGGAATCTCGCCCATATAGACTTCCTGCTCCTTGACTTCCTTCACGGTATCCGGCGCCTCGCGATCCATGATCACCAGACGAACTCTGGCGCGCAATGATGAGGCAAATGTCAGGCCGCGTTGCTGACATTCGGTAACGTCAAACGCCGGCGAACCCAGCATGTAGCTGACGAACTCAAGGCGTGCATTTCCAGAATGAGAAACAATCGGAAAGATCGAGGAAAACGCAGCCTGAAGGCCTTCGTTCAGACGCTTCTCGGGAGCAACTTCGTCTTGCAGAAAGTCCTTGAAGGACTGCAATTGGGTCGCCAGCAAGTAGGGAACGTCCAGCACACTTTCGCGCTTGGCGAAGCTCTTGCGGATGCGTTTCTTCTCGGTGAAGGAGTAAGTCATGGTAACTCCGTGAGTATTAAATCAAACGTAGAACCTGTCGAAACAGGCAAACGCAAACAAGCTCTCCTCCCTTTTCGGGAAGAGGAAAGCATCGTTTGCGTTTGCCGCTTGGCGTTATTCAAGTTCGTTTTTTAGGTCAATCAAACCTGCAGTACAAAGCACAAAAGGGCTGGCGGGGAAACCGCCAGCCCACACACCAAAATTCGATTATTTGACTTCGACTTTGGCGCCAGCAGTTTCGAGTTGGGTCTTGAGGGCTTCAGCATCAGCCTTCGAAACGCCTTCCTTGACAGCCTTCGGAGCACCATCAACCAGATCCTTGGCTTCTTTGAGGCCCAGACCGGTAACAGCGCGCACGACCTTGATGACTTCAACCTTCTTTTCGCCGGCTGCAAGCAGCATGACGGTGAATTCGGTCTGTTCTTCAACGGCAGCAGCAGCAGCAGCCGGGCCAGCAACGGCGACGGCAGCGGCGGAAACGCCAAACTTTTCTTCGAATGCCTTGACCAGGTCATTCAGTTCCATAACGGTCAGGGAGCCAACGGCTTCCAGGATGTCTTCTTTGCTAATTGCCATTTCAAATAACTCCTAAATCAGTTCGTAAGCGGTACGGTTCAAGCGGCAGCTTCTTCGCGCTGTTTGGCCAGAGCATCCAGGCCGCGGACAAAGCCGGCAACCGGAGCTTGCATGACGTACAGCAGCTTGGAGAGCAGTTCTTCGCGGCTCGGGACGGCGGCAAGCGCCTGCACACCGGCCTTGTCGAGCACCTTGCCAGCGTAAGAGCCAGCCTTGAGCACGAGCTTGTCGTTGGTTTTTGCGAAGTCGGAGAGGACCTTCGCGGCAGCCACCGGGTCAGCAGAGACGCTATAAATCAACGGTCCGACCATTTGGTCAGCCAGGCCAGCGAACGAAGTGTCCGCGACCGCGCGACGAACCAAGGTATTCTTCAACACACGCAGATAAACACCAGACGCGCGAGCCTTGGCACGCAGCACAGTGAGGTCGACGACCCCAATGCCACGATATTCGGCAATCACGATAGTCTCAGCGTTGGCTACTTGTGCCGACACCTCAGCTACAACCGCTTTTTTGTCGTTCAGATTGAGACCCACAGGTCTTTCCTCCTTTCAAGTCATTAACGACGGGAAACATTCCCGCCGCACCTAACGGCGACCTGAACCAGAAGCTATGCCAGCCGTTTCCGGATGGCAGAAAATCTTGTTCTGGGACACCATCTGCGCAGGGCGCTTTCGCCATTAAGCCTTGTCACCAAGGCGCCTGCGGTCTTTGACGATTCGCCGACCTCCGCTCACGCGGAAATCAGCGACCCAAAGTACTTACTAGCCAACCAGCGTGGACTGATCAACGCGAACACCGGGGCCCATCGTGGCGGCCACGGCAACTTTGCGCAGATACTGGCCCTTTGAAGAAGCCGGCTTGGCCTTCTGCAGCGCTTCAACCAGCGCCTTCAGATTGCGCTCCAGGCTCTCGACCGAGAATGAAGCGCGGCCGATGGTGGCGTGCACAATGCCTGCCTTGTCCGTACGGTACTGAACCTGACCAGCCTTGGCGTTCTTGACGGCCGTGACGACGTCCATGGTCACGGTGCCAACCTTCGGATTCGGCATCAGGCCGCGAGGGCCGAGGATCTGACCGAGCTGACCAACGACCTTCATGGCATCGGGCGTAGCGATGACGATGTCAAAATTCAGGTTACCTGCCTTGACTTCGGCAGCCAGATCGTCGAAACCGACAACTTCGGCACCGGCAGCGCGCGCTGCTTCAGCCTTTTCGCCTTGGGCAAAAACGGCAACACGAACCGATTTGCCTGTACCTGCCGGCAGAACAACTGAACCACGAACAACCTGATCAGATTTACGGGCATCAACGCCGAGGTTGACAGCAACATCAATCGATTCATCAAACTTGGCGGTTGCAGTTTCCTTAGCCAGCGTCAGAGCTTCCTGGACCGGGTAAAGTTTCATTGCAACAATCTTGCCCTGCTGGGCTTTTTGCTTTTTCGTGAGCTTAGCCATGATTACAGACCCTCAACCGTAATGCCCATGGAACGGGCGGAACCAGCGATCGTCCGAACTGCGGCATCCATATCGGAGGCAGTCAGATCTGGCATCTTGGCTTTGGCGATATCTTCGGCCTGAGCACGGGTAATCTTGCCTACCTTGTCGGTGTGCGGCTTGGCGGAACCGGACTTGATACCGGCAGCCTTCTTGATCAGGATGGTGGCCGGCGGTGTCTTCATCACGAAAGTGAAGGACTTGTCGGCAAAAGCGGTGATCACAACCGGAATCGGCAGGCCCGGCTCAACGCCTTGCGTTTGAGCGTTGAACGCCTTGCAGAATTCCATGATATTCAAACCACGCTGACCCAGCGCGGGACCGATCGGGGGCGAAGGGTTTGCCTTGCCTGCAGGCACTTGCAGCTTGATGTAGCCAACAATCTTCTTTGCCATAATGGCTCCTAATTGATGAGTAGTAACGTGCTTTCGCGGGGCTTACCCACTACCAGCACTCCTCTTGCCGAGACAAAGGGCTCTCGACTTACCCTATTGCTTGAATCAGGCCTTCTCGACCTGGCTGAATTCCAACTCGACCGGCGTTGCACGACCAAAAATGGTCACTGAAACACGAAGGCGATTCTTTTCGTAATTGACGTCCTCGACCGAACCATGGAAGTCGGTAAAAGGACCTTCCTTGACACGAACGACTTCGCCAGCTTCGAACAAAACCTTTGGACGGGGCTTCTCGACCCCTTCCTGCATTTGCTGCATGATCTTTTCGACTTCCTTTTCGGAAATCGGGGTTGGCTTGGTAGCTGTACCACCGACAAAACCTGTCACTTTGGGCGTGTTCTTCACCAAGTGCCAGGAGTCATCATCCATTTCCATTTCGCACAGCACATAGCCCGGAAAGAACTTGCGCTCGGAAATTGATTTCTGACCAGCCTTCATTTCTACTACTTCTTCGACCGGAACCAGAATCTGGCCAAATTTCTCCTGCATTCCGAGACGCTCAATGCGCTCTAGAATGGCGCGCATGACGCTCTTTTCGAAGCCGGAGTAGGCGTGTACGACGTACCAGCGTTTGCTCATGATTTCTTCCAGCCCAGCACGAGGTCGTAAAGAACCCATTCGAGGCTCTTGTCAGTCAGATACAGGAAGATCGCCATGACTACAACAAAGGCGAACACCGCCCCGGTCGTCTGCATGGTTTCCTTGCGAGTCGGCCAGACAACTTTCTTGGCCTCGACCACCGCCTCATTGGCGAACACAAAGAAACGCTGACCAGGCTCAGTTTTCCAAGCTACGGCAAAAGCCAGCGCCAACCCAGCGAGAACCGCCAGGACGCGCAAAATCATTGCCTGCTCGGAAAGCAGGTAGAACCCAGCCACACCGGCAGCCAGAAGCACCAGCGCCAGCGCAAACTTGATCTTGTCAGCCATGAAATCGCGATCTTTAAAGAGGGTGGCAGGGGCGGAGGGAATCGAACCCCCGACCTACGGTTTTGGAAACCGTTGCTCTACCAATTGAGCTACACCCCTGCTGCAGAAAAACCAAAGCGCCTCGGTTTCCCGAAGCGCCTTAATTACAAAAACAAACGTTTACTCGATGATCTTGGCGACGACACCGGCGCCGACGGTACGACCGCCTTCACGGATGGCGAAGCGCAGACCTTCTTCCATGGCGATCGGGGCAATCAGCTTGATGGTCATGGCGATGTTGTCGCCAGGCATCACCATCTCGGTGCCTTCCGGC
>JAUYSK010000002.1 GCA_030696345.1 Azonexus sp. | reverse complement strand
ATCCCAGAAAGCAAAAAGCCCACTCCGGGGAATGGGCTTCAGCTTGAATTGGTGGTTGCGGGGGCAGGACTTGAACCTGCGACCTTCGGGTTATGAGCCCGACGAGCTGCCAACTGCTCCACCCCGCGTCCGATAAAACATCCTTTTACACCAACGTAGCCTCTGCATTAGATCAGAGACCCAAAAAGCAAAAACCCCGGCACTAGGCCGAGGCTTTGAGCTTGAATTCGGTGGTGGCCAATCGCGGAATCGAACCACGGACACGCGGATTTTCAATCCGCTGCTCTACCAACTGAGCTAATTGGCCAAAAGGAGGGCGCATTATAGCGATGTCGGTTCTGGTCCGCAACAGAATTGCGCGGCGAAGGCGCATCTTGCCGGGTAGTCAGGGGCCAAGGGGCGGTGACTGGCGATAAAGCTCGGAAAAGTCATCCGGCGGCGGTAGTGGCGGTGGCGGCGGATACCAGGCGGCAAAGACCACCCGCGCCGTCGCCCCCAGACCTACCGGATTGGGGCGCAGACTGGCCTTCGAGTCGTGTTGCATGGCGATTTCCTGAACGATGGCAAGGCCAAGGCCGCTCCCCTCGGTGGTCGCGTCATCTACCCGATAAAAGCGCTCGAAAACGAGCTCCGCCTGATCCTCGCTGATGCCAACTCCGTCATCTTCAACCTCCAGAACGACGGTGCTGGCATTGTGCAGGACGCGGCAGGTCACGTGGCCCCCCGTGGGGGTATAGCGCAAGGCGTTGTCGACCAGGTTTCTGGCCAGTTCGCGCAGGAGGAATACATTGCCCATGATCATCGCCGGCCCTTCTGACTCGTAGCCAAGGTCAATGCCTTTCTCGATGGCCAGCATGACCCAGTCCTCGACGACCTCGCGAATCAGCAGGGCCAGATCAAGCGGCTCGTGCCGTTGCTGCGCCGGCTCGCCGCCGCCTTCGGTACGAGCCAGGGTGAGCAACTGGTTTACCAGTCGCCCGGCCCGGTCTACGCCTGTGGCGATCTGGCGCATGGCGTGGCGAAGGGCTTCCGGGTCACTTTCGCGGATGGCGAATTGGGCCTGCGTTTTCAGGCCAGTCAGCGGCGTACGCAACTGGTGCGCCGCATCAGCGACGAAGCGTTGTTGCGCTTCGACGTTCTTCTTCATCCGTTCGAGCATTTCGTTAAAGGCCTCGACCAGCGGCTCAAGTTCTTCCGGTACGCGGCGCGTCGCAATCGGCGAAAGGTCGCCCGGATCGCGCGTCTCGATGGTTTTCCGCAGGCGCGTCAGAGGCCGCAGGCCACGGGACAAGCCGAACCAGACGAGCATGACTGCCAGCGGAATGATGATGAATTGCGGCAGGATGACGCTGGCAACGATCTTGTTGGCCAACTGGTTACGCTTCTCGGTCGTCTCGGCAACTTCGACCACGATCCAGCGCTCTTTGGGCATCTCCGTCTCGGCCAGATAGGTATAGGCAAAGCGCAGGTCCTGGCCATTGAACTCAGCGTCACGCAGGTAGATTTCACCAGGTATGGCTGATTTTTCGGTGAACTGAGCAGGGATCGGCAAATCCTTGTCGCCCGCCAGAAACTTGCCATCCCGCGTCACGACATGAAAATAGACGCTGTCGGTTTCGTCGGCGCGAAGCAGGGCCCGGGCGGACGCCGGCAGCGTCAGAACCGGTTTGCCATTGACCAGTTTGACCTGACGGGCAATCGCTGCCACATGCTCACGCAGGGCCTGATCGTAAGGATAGTTCGCCACGTTGTTGGCGAAGTAGTGCGTGAAGGCGATGCTCAGCGGCCAGACGAACAACAGCGGCGCCAGCATCCAGTCGAGAATCTCGCCGAATAGCGAGCGCTCGGTTTCTGCCGGGGGCGAAGAAGAACTATTCCCCGGGCGGTCGTTCAAGGCAGTAACCCAGTCCGCGTACCGTGGCGATCTTGACGCCCCCCGTCTCCAGTTTCTTGCGCAGGCGATGCACATAGACCTCGATGGCATTGTGGCTGACTTCCTCGCCCCAGCCACAAAGGTGATCCACCAGTTGATCCTTGCTGACCAGACGGCCCATGCGGGCAAGCAGGATTTCGAGCAGGCCGATTTCGCGCGCCGAAAGATCGAGCGTCTGACCTTGAATCTGCGCGACCCGACCGACCTGATCATAGGTCAGCTGGCCACACTGTATCGTTGGCGTCGTTCCGGCCGAGCGACGGGTCAGGGCGCGGACGCGCGCCTCCAGTTCGGCCAGATCGAAAGGTTTGACCATGTAATCGTCGGCCCCGAGGTCGAGCCCCTTGACGCGGTCCCCCGTGCCGTCAAGCGCGGTCAGGATCAGCACCGGTGTCGAAGAACTGCGGGCCCGCAGGCGCTTCAAAACGTCAAGGCCTGGCAACCTGGGCAGCCCAAGGTCGAGAATCAACAAATCATAAGACACCGTCAGCAGAGCGGTATCCGCCTCCAGACCGTTCGGCGCCCAGTCGACGGCATAGCCGCCCTGACGTAGCGAACGGGCCAGACCATCGGCAATGATGGCGTCGTCTTCAGCGATGAGAATGCGCATTTATCAATCTACCAAGCGGCGTAAGAATTTTGTAAGCCTGCTGCAATATCCTGCGCGGGCTGTTCTCCTTTTATGGTCTTGGAGTCTGTGGCGTCAGCCGCGACTCAGGGGGTCGCCCGATCCTGCACTGGGCAACCCCCTACCGTTTTTTCCCCCTACAAGCCCGTTAGTCTAACAAATAAACCGCACTGCAATTCCTGCAGTGCATAGGCACGTCCACATTTTGTCGACTGCGACACCGCGAGCCCGCGTCCTGCATAGTGCTGCGGTCAACGACCCAAAAACTCAAAAACCAGAACGAAAAAAAGCCCGGGTCGAAACCCGGGCTTTTTGCGACAGTCTTTTGTCGATTAGTGACCGCTGGCGCCAGAGGCACCCATACCAGTTTCCGAACGCAGTTGCTGCGACGGGTACAGAGCACGTTCCTTCTGCGCCTGAGCGGAGTTGTCCAGAATGGACACCAGCCAGATCGTGAAGAAGGCAGCAGACATCGAGAACAGAGCAGCAGAGTTGTACGGGAACCAGGCAGAACCCTTCGGGTTGCCCATAACGGCTTCCCAAACTGCAGCCGAACCGATGGTCAGGACAACAGCCATGCCCAGACCGACGAAGCCACCAACCACGGCACCACGGGTGGTGCAGTTCTTCCACAACACGGACATGAAGAGCACCGGGAAGTTGGACGAACAGGCGATGGTGAAGGCCAGCATCACCATGTAGGCAACGTTTTCCTTCTCAAACGCGATACCGAGAACGATAGCCAGCACACCCAGGCACATGGTAGCGATCTTGGAGACGCGCAGTTCCTGCTCGGAGGTACAGCCCTTGTTGAACACGGAAGCGTACAAGTCATGCGACACGGCAGTAGCACCGGACAGGGTCAGACCAGCAACCACAGCCAGAATCGTTGCGAAGGCCACGGCAGAGATGAAGCCGAGGAACAGGTTGCCACCGACAGCGTTGGCCAGATGCACAGCAGCCATGTTGCCGCCGCCCTTCAGACCCTTGGCGATTTCACCGCCGACAAAGTACTCAGCCGGGTTGGCGATCAGGTTGGTGATGGCGCCGAAACCGATGATGAAGGTCAGGATGTAGAAGTAACCGATCCAGGTGGTTGCCCAGGCAACCGACTTGCGGGCTTCCTTGGCATTCGGCACGGTGAAGAAGCGCATCAGGATGTGCGGCAGACCAGCGGTACCGAACATCAGGGCCATACCGACGGAGATGGCAGAGATCGGATCCTTGATCAATGCGCCCGGACCCATGATGGCATCCTTCTTCGAGTGAATTGCAACTGCATTCGTGAACAGGGTCTCAGGCGAGAAACCGTTCTGGAACAACACGGCCAGCGCCATGAAAGTTGCACCACCAAGCAGCATGACGGCCTTGATGATCTGCACCCAGGTTGTTGCGGTCATACCACCGAACAGCACGTAGGCAAGCATCACGCCACCGACCAGGATTTCGGCGTAGAGGTATTCCATACCGAAGAGGATCTTGATCAGCTGACCGGCACCGACCATCTGCGCAATCATGTAGAAGGCGACGATAACCAGGGAAGCGGAAGCAGCAAAGATGCGGACAGGGGTCTGGGCGAAACGGTAGGAAGCCACGTCAGCGAACGTGAACTTGCCGAGGTTGCGCAGACGCTCAGCCATCAGGAAGGTGATGACCGGCCAACCGACCAGCCAGCCGATCGAGAAGATCAGGCCGTCGAAGCCGTTGGCGAACACGAGACCGGAAATACCCAGGAAGGACGCAGCAGACATGTAGTCGCCGGCGATTGCCAGGCCGTTCTGGAAGCCGGTAATGCCGCCACCGCCGGTGTAGAAGTCAGCCGCCGTCTTGGTCTGGGAAGCTGCCCATTTGGTGATGTAGAGCGTGCCGCCAACGAAGATGGCGAACATGGCGATGGCAGTCCAGTTGGTGGCCTGCTTCGCGGTGTTGCCGAGGTCGGCACCGGCAGCGAGAGCGCCACCAGCAACGGCCAGCGCCAGAAGGCCGGCGAGGATCTTGGTAAATTTAGTCATCTTACTTCTGTGCCTCCTTGATGATGGCTTCGTTGATCGCGTCGAACTCGGTGTTGGCGCGGCGAACGTAAATCCAGGTCAGGACAATGGTGAAGAGGATGACGCCCACACCGATCGGCACGCCAAGGCTCATTGTGTAGCCTTCACCGATTTTTTGGGCCAGGAACTCTTTGTTGTAAGCAACCAGCAGGATGAAACCGTAGTAAGCGGCGGCACTGACGATGGCCATAATGATGGAGTATCTGCTGCGCATGGCAACAAATTCCAGGAATTTCGGATTAGCTGTAATCCGATCTAGTGTGTCTTGCATTGATTTTGCTCCTCAGATTTTGTTTATAGAGGCATTGCTGCGAAGCGTAATTTAGTGGTGGCTACTTACAAGCAACTTACAGACAGTTACAAAAGTCATAACCGCTTCCTTGATATGGAACAAAAAAAGCCCCGCACTCGGCGGGGCTTCTGGTTGGCGGTGAAGCCGGCCGGGAATTACATGCCCATGCCGCCCATACCACCCATGCCGCCCATACCACCCATGTCACCCATGCCGCCGCCGGCCGGCTTGTCTTCAGCCAGTTCAGCAACCATGCATTCGGTGGTCAGCATCAGGCCGGCGATCGACGCGGCATTCTGCAGTGCGGTGCGGGTCACCTTGGTCGGATCGAGCACGCCCATTTCAACCATGTCACCGTACTCGCCGGTGGCAGCGTTGTAGCCGTAGTTGCCCTTGCCGCGCTGAACCTTGTCGACGACGACTGAAGGCTCATCACCAGAGTTGGCAACGATTTCGCGGAGCGGCTGCTCCATGGCGCGCAGAACGATCTTGATGCCGGCATCCTGATCGTGGTTGTCACCCTTGATCTTGCCAACCGCAGCACGAGCACGGATCAGCGCAACGCCGCCGCCAGCAACAACGCCTTCTTCAACCGCAGCACGGGTAGCGTGCAGGGCATCTTCGACGCGGGCCTTCTTTTCCTTCATTTCGACTTCGGTCGCAGCACCAACCTTGATGACGGCAACGCCACCAGCCAGCTTGGCAACACGTTCCTGCAGCTTTTCCTTGTCGTAATCGGAGGTCGCTTCTTCGATCTGGATACGGATCTGCTTGACGCGAGCTTCGATGACAGCAGCTTCGCCGGCACCGTCGATGATGATGGTGTTTTCCTTGGAAACTTCGATGCGCTTGGCCTGGCCCAGATCCTTCAGGACAGCCTTTTCCAGCGACAAACCGGTTTCTTCAGCGATGACGGTACCGCCGGTCAGGACAGCGATGTCTTCCAGCATGGCCTTGCGACGATCGCCAAAGCCCGGAGCCTTGACGGCAACGGTCTTCAGGATGCCACGGATGTTGTTCACAACCAGGGTAGCCAGGGCTTCGCCATCGACATCTTCAGCGATGATCAGCAGCGGACGGCCGGCCTTGGCAACTTGCTCAAGGATCGGCAGCAGGTCACGGATGTTGGAAATCTTCTTGTCGTAGAGCAGGACAAACGGATTTTCCATCAGCGCTTGCTGCTTGTCGCCGTTGTTGATGAAGTACGGGGACAGGTAGCCGCGGTCGAACTGCATGCCTTCGACGACGTCCAGTTCGTTAGCCAGGGACTTGCCATCTTCAACAGTGATGACGCCTTCCTTGCCGACTTTTTCCATGGCATTGGCGATGATTTCGCCGATGTCAGCGTCAGAGTTGGCAGAAATGGAGCCAACCTGAGCGATTTCCTTGGTCGTCGTGCAGGGCTTGGAGAAAGACTTCAGCTCGGCGATCGTGGCGATCACAGCCTTGTCGATACCGCGCTTCAGATCCATCGGGTTCATGCCGGCGGCAACGTACTTCATGCCTTCGCGGACGATGGCCTGAGCCAGCACGGTGGCGGTCGTGGTGCCGTCACCGGCGATGTCGGAAGTCTTGGAAGCAACTTCCTTGACCATCTGGGCGCCCATGTTGGCGAACTTGTCTTTCAGTTCGATTTCCTTGGCGACGGAAACGCCGTCCTTGGTGACGGTCGGGCCGCCGTAGGAACGCTCGAGAACGACATTGCGGCCCTTGGGGCCGAGGGTAACCTTGACTGCATCAGCGAGGATGTTGATGCCTTCGACCATGCGTGCACGGGCGGAATCACCGAATTTGACTTCTTTAGCTGCCATTTAATAGCTCCTGAAAATTGATCTTTTTAAGGGGTCGACCGCAGCAATCAAGCCTGCAGGACGCCCATGATGTCTTCTTCACGCATGACCAGGACTTCCTGGCCATCGACCTTGACGGCCTGGCCGGCGTACTTGCCGAACAGAACGCGGTCACCCACCTTGACGTCCAGGGCGATCTGCTTGCCGTTGTCGTCGCGCTTGCCCGGGCCGATGGCCAGAACTTCGCCCTGATCCGGCTTTTCACCAGCTGAATCGGGAATGACGATGCCGGAAGCGGTGGTGCGTTCGGCTTCAACGCGCTTGACGATCACACGGTCGTGCAAAGGACGGATATTCATAAAGCTGACTCCTAACAATAAGTTCAACAACGTGGAAATTGGCCGGCTAGCGCAATTGCGCATCCCGGGAACAGAGCAGGACTATTATTAGCACTCGTCTCCGTTGAGTGCTAATAATATGGGCGAGCACCTTTGATTTCAAGTGGTCCACGAAAATATAGCGGACAAAAAAACAGAGGGGACGACCTGTCTGAGCTCAGAAAGTGAGCGTCGCCCAGACAAAGCCGACATAGAGCATCAACAAAAGAAAACCACGGCCACGCACGATCAGTCCGCTATGGTTGGGCAACAGCAGGAGTAGCGCGATGATGCCGCAGGCGAGCGTCAGCGCCACCTCGGCCATGGGGGCGACGATCGGATGTATCGCGCCGGCTACGCCAACGATGGCCAACCCATTGAACAGGTTGCTGCCGATCAGAGTGCCGACGCCGACATCATCGTGGCCGCGCAGGCGCGACAGGATCACCGTTACCAGTTCCGGCAAAGAGGTGCCGATTGCTACCACGACCGCACCGATCACAAAGGTATCGACGGCAAAGGCGGTGGCGATGCCCGTCGCCCCGCTGACAAACAGTCGACCGGCAGCGACCAGCGCGCCAAGGCCAAGCACACCGAGTAACAGGCTCCTGCCGGCAGACAGTTCGGTGGCCTCGATGACTGACGTCACATCTCGCTGGCGCAGAGCACTGTGTACGGTCCACACCAGCCAGACGAGGAATACTGCCAACAATAGCAATGCCTCGGTGCGTTCAATCCGTCCATCGAATATAAGGAAAAAACTCAGCACGGGGACAGCAAGGGCAAGGTAGAAATCGCGGCCGAAATCCTGTCGTGTCGTTTGCACCGTTCCGTACAGCAAGGCGAGACCGAAGATCAGCGCAATATTGACGACGTTGCTTCCCAGCGCATCGCCCAGGCCCATTTCCGGCTGGCCGGCTAACGCGGCGACTGTAGACACGGTGAGTTCCGGGCTGGAGGTAGCAAAGGCTGCCAGCGTGGTCGCCACCACCATCTTCGGCACGCGCAGATGGAGTGCCGCACCAAGGATGGATTTGAGGAACATCTCCCCACCCGCCGCTGCCAACAGCACAGCCCCCAGGATGAGTGCCATATCTGTCACGATTGGCCTGGCACCTCGCGCGGGTCGCAGATGACCAACACATCGCATTGCGATTCTGCCAGCACATGCTTGGTCACGCTCCCCAGGAGTAATTCTTCGACAATGTGCTCGCCATGCTTGCCGACGACAATCAGATCGGCATCGACCTCCTGCTCCATGGCAACGATCTGCTGCGAGGGATCGCCATGGATAACCCGCCCCGAATATTCCATCGGCCCCAGTCCGGCCGCAGCCGCCAGATCATGGAGACGCTTGCGCCGAACTTCGCTCTCGTTGGTGACGAACTGGCGTATCAGGTGCTCGTCAACGCCCACAAATGTCAGCTTGCCCTCATAGGGCAGTTCGAAAGCATGCAACAAGACCAGATCGGCATTGGGTGCCCAATGCCTCGCCAAAAGTATCGCCTGAAGAGACACGGGGGAAAAATCCACAGCAACCAAAATGCTGCGATACGCCTCATGTGGCGCTTGCTTCACTACCAGCACCGGCCGTCGCACAGATCTGCGCAGCAACCGCGCCGCTGTCGACCCCAGCAAAGCGTGGCGGAGAAAAGACTCGCCGCGTGCCCCGAGCACCATCAGATGCGCATCCAGCACGTCGGCCTCGGCAGCAATTGTGTCAAGCGGGTTCCCCTCGGCGACGCACGTCCGCACAGCGACGCCCCGATGAACCGCTGCATCGCCGGTCAACCGGCTGAGGCGCGCGCGAGCATCGCTATTGAGGGCTGTCCTCACCGACAACATATCTTCTCCCAGCATATCGCGCAGGCTGTCGAGGGTATCCAACTCCATTACGTGCAGGATGCAAAGTTCGCATTCAGTGATGGCAGCCAGGTGAAAGGCACGCTCGACAGCATGGCGGGCTGGCGCAGAAAGATCGGTGGCAACCAGGATCGTCTGGGCAGTTGTCATTTGGACTCCTCCTTCACAGGGGTTTCAATCACGGGCTGGTAATCCCAATCGCGTATGTCTTGCATCATCAGGTCGATATCGACGGTGGGAATCCGCAATATCCGCAAGGCAGTGGCACCAAGACGCAGGCTGGATTCGATCGCCTCGGGATAGGCATGGATAGCCCCGGCTTCGATGAGGGCCGAACTGGTTTGTAGATCGCGGGCGCGCGCGATCACCGGCACGTGCGGGCAATGCTGGCGCAAAGCGGCAACCGTCCGTAGTGCTACAGCATGGCTGTCGACGGTGACGATGGCCAGGCTGGCCCGCTCAGCCCGGGCCACTGCCAGGAGATCCGCATCGGCGATGTCACCATACAGCACGGCATGGCCGTCAACCTGCCCTTGCTGCACCCGCGCCGGATCGGTATCGAAGGCCACAAATTCGACGCCACTTGATTTCAGCAGTACCGCGATGGTGTGACCGACACGGCCATAGCCGCCGATCAATACCTGAGGATCTGGCAGCCCGGCAAGCCTGCCTGCCAGTTGGGGAGCGTTGGCGACTGGCTTGGTCAGCCGGGTGGCAATCGTCTGGTTGTAACGGATCAACAGGACGCCAGCAATCATCGAGAACAGGACAGAGGTCAGCACGATTTGACCGATTTCCGGATCGATAACGTTCGACTCGAGCGCGATGGCAAGCAGCGCGAAACCGAACTCGCCGCCGACCGCCAGTAGCATGGCGGTTCGCCATGCTCCGAGCGTGTCGATGCCGCTGCGGCGCACGATCACGGCGACGACCACGATCTTGCTGACCAGCAGCAGCAAGGCGCCCAGCAGCGCCCAATGCCAGATGCGGAGCAGCGTAGCGGGGTCAATCAGCATACCGATGCCGACGAAGAACAGACCGAGCAAGACATCGCGAAATGGACGAATACTGGATTCCACTTGATGACGGAATTCTGTCTCGCCGAGCATCATCCCTGCCAGAAAGGCGCCAAACGCCAGTGACAAG
>JAUYSK010000018.1 GCA_030696345.1 Azonexus sp. | reverse complement strand
AAACCTATATTACAGCCCCCCCCCCCCCCGCTAACCTGGCCAATGTCGTGACTGACCACCGGGAAGGTGGCGCCACGCCCGTACCCATCGTCGGCATTGGCGCTTCCGCCGGCGGGCTGGAAGCCTTTGAAGTCTTCTTCCGGGCCTGCCCGGCCAACACCGGCATGGGCTTCGTGCTGGTGCCGCATCTCGATCCCGACCATGTCAGCCTGCTCACCGAAATTCTTCAGCGCAGCAGCACCATGCCGGTGATGGAAGCAGTGGATCAGGTTGCCGTGGCGCCCAATCAGGTTTACATCATCCCGCCCAACCGCGAGATGAGCATTCTTGATGGCGTGTTGCAACTGCACCTGCCGGAACAACCACGTGGCCAGCGCATGCCGATCGACGGTTTCCTGCGCGCACTGGCCGAAGATCAGGCCGAACGCGCCATCGGCATCATTCTCTCCGGCACCGCTACCGATGGCACGCTGGGCCTGCGCGCCATCTTAGGGGCCGGCGGCGTTTGTCTGGTGCAAGACCCTGCCAGCGCCCGCTACGACGGCATGCCGCAAAGCGCCATCGCCGCCGGTTACGCCACCCATATCCTGCCGGTGGAAGAAATGCCGGCGATGCTGCTGCAATTGACCCGACAGTCCAGCTACCGCCTCAGCTTGCCGGGCGCCAAGCCGGAGCAAACCATCAGCGGCATCAACCAGATCCTGCAGCAACTGCGCAGCGCCACCGGCCACGATTTCTCGCGCTACAAGAAAAGCACCATCGGCCGTCGCATCGAGCGGCGCATGGTGCAGCACGCCATCGACGATCTGGCGGTCTACGCCCGTTTTCTCAAGGAAAACCCCGGCGAAATCCAGGCGCTGTTCAAGGAATTGCTGATCAACGTCACCAACTTCTTCCGCGATCCCGAAGCCTTCATCGCGCTCAAGATGAGCATCCTGCCGCCCTTGCTGGCAGCCAAGCCGGCCGGCAGTGTTTTTCGCGTCTGGGTGGCCGGATGCGCCAGTGGTGAGGAAGCCTATTCGATCGCCATGGTGCTGCAGGAATTGCTCGACGAGGAGACGCTCACCCACCCGCCAGCGTGGAATTTCCAGATCTTCGCCACCGACCTTGACGACGACGCCATCGCCACGGCACGCGCCGGCAGCTACCAGCCCAATATCGCCCAGGACGTGACGCCGGAGCGCCTGCAGCAATTCTTCGTCAAGGATGAAACAGGCTTCAAGGTGAAGAAGAGCATCCGCGAAAAAGTGGTGTTTGCCGTGCACAGCGTGATCAAGGACCCGCCCTTCACCAAGCTCGACCTGCTCAGTTGCCGCAACCTCCTGATCTATCTGGAAAGCGACCAGCAAGAACAGCTCGTTCCCGGCTTTCACTACGCCCTCAACCCGGACGGCGTGCTGTTCCTGTCCAGATCGGAAAGTATCGCCAACCATCCGGACCTGTTTGCCCCGCTCGACCGCAAGTGGAAGTTTTACCGCGCCAAGGCCACTGCCCCGCGCAGCGTCAGCGTCCGCAACGACTTGAACTGGACCTATATGCAACCGATCGAAACCACCGTCGCGGTTGCCGCCGGCAACCCCGCGACCAGGGGGGTCGCCGAATTGAGTCAGCGCGCCTTGCTGCAAGCGTTCGCGCCAACCTCGGTGACCACCGACCGCTCGGGCAACATCCTCTATGTGCATGGCGACGCTGGCAATTTCCTGCGGCCGCCGCCCGGCCTGATCAGCACGCAGGTGGTGGAGATGGCGCGCCCCGGCCTGCAGCTCGAGTTACGTGCCGCCTTGCTGGCGGCGGCCAGCCTGGCCAAGCCGACCCTCAACCGGGAAGTGACGCTGCCAGGCGATGATGGCGGCAGCCGCACGGTAAGCCTCAGCGTGCGGCCGCTGCCGGGGTTCGCGACCGATGGCGACAGCCTGCTTCTGGTGAGCTTTCAGGACGTTGCCGGTTCTGCTCCCCGGCGTCCGCGTGGCAAGGGCGGCGCGGCGCCGACCAGCGCCGAAGCGGTGCGCGTCGGCGAACTGGAACGCGAAGTCGCTTATGCCCGCGAAAACCTGCAAAGTACCATCGAGGCACAGCAGGCATCGAACGAAGAACTCAAATCCGCCAACGAGGAACTGCAGTCCACCAACGAAGAGCTGCAAAGTTCCAATGAAGAGCTGGAAACCTCAAAAGAGGAGTTGCAATCGCTGAATGAAGAAGTGCTGACAGTGAACAGCGAACTGAATGCCAAGGTAGAGCAGTTGGGCGGCATCCAGAACGACATGAAAAACCTGCTCGACAACATCAATACCGGCACCCTGTTCCTCGACCATCAACTGGCCATCCGCCGCTACACGCGCGAGGCGCTGAAGATATATCCGCTGATCGCCAGCGACATCGGCCGTCCCTTGGCCGACATCCAGTCGAATTTCGACAGCCAGAGCCTGCTGTCAGAGTTGCAAGCCGTGCTCGACACACTGGCCCCCAAAGAGCGCGAAGTGCGCACCGCCGATGGCAAGTGGTATCTGGCGCGGATCCAGCCTTACCGCACGCTCGACAACGTGATCGAGGGCGTGGTGCTGACCTTTACCGAAGTCACTGACTTCAAACACCTCACCGACGCCGTGCAACGCAACGAAGCCATTCTCGCCACGGCCCAGGAAATTGCCCACCTCGGCAGTTGGGAACTGGATCTTGAGAGCGGCATGGCGCACTGGTCGGACGAGATGTTCAAACTCTTCGGCTACCCGGTGAGCAGCCAGCCGATGGCGCTGGAAGATGTACTGAAAACCATGAGCGAGGAAGACCGGGGGCAGGTAAAAGCAGAGATGCACAACGCCGTCACCCATCGCACGCCCTACGACCTGCGCTATCAGATTACCCGCCAGGACGGCACGCAGCGTCAGATTCGTGCGCGCGCCCTGCCGATTGCCGACGCCAGCGGACGCATCACGCATCTGGTTGGCACCTCACTGGATGTAACGCCATGACCAGCCCGGACGAGCCCTCAGCCCTGCGCGCCGCCGCCGAAGCAAAAGTCTCAAGTACACCCGAGAGCACACCAACGCGGCCGGTGGCCGATCTGCTGCACGATTTACAGGTGCACCAGATCGAACTGGAGATGCAAAACGAGGCCTTGCGCCAGACGCAAATGGCGCTGGAGGAGTCACGCGACCGTTACCTCGACCTCTACGAATTCGCCCCGGTAGGGTATCTGACGCTTTCGGCGGAAGGCGTCATCGAGGCAATCAACCTCACCGGCGTCAAGCTGCTGGGCAGTGAGCGCAAAGCCTTGTTGCATCATCGCTTTGCGGCCTGCGTCGCGCCCGCGGATCGGGATGTCTGGCTGCGGCAATTCCTCAGTGTCAAGCAGCAGGCAGCGCCCCTCAGCACGGAACTGACCCTGCAGCGCGCCGACGGTTCGATGTTTCAGGCGCAACTTGATTACGCGCCGCAAAAAACAGGCGCTGGCCGTACAGCCGTGCGGATTGCCCTTTCCGACATCAGCGAACGCAAGCTGGCGGAGAAAGACGCTTTCGAGCTGGCTGAACGCTATCGCCTGGCGAACAAGGCGACCAACGAAGTCATATGGGACTGGGATATTGTCCAGGATACCCAACGATGGAACGAGGCCGGAACCACTGTTTTCGGCTGGACCGAGATTGTCGAGCGCCCGGTGAGTGCGCACTGGTGGGTCGAGCGGGTGCATCCGGATGATCAGGAAAGGGTGCACGAATCGTTCTTCCAGGTGGTGAACAGTCCTGAACTCGATGTCTGGCATAACGAGTACCGTTTTCGCAAAGCCGACGGCGCCTACGCGGAAGTCATCGATCGCGGCTACGTGCTGCGCGATGAATGCGGTAAAGCCATTCGGATGATCGGTGCAATGCAGGACGTGACTGAGCGCCAGCGCATCGACGAGAGGATGCGCCAGCTCACGCAGGCGGTGGCGCAGAGTCCGAACGGCATATTGATCACCGACCTGACCGGAAAGATCGAGTACGCCAACGCCGCTTCCGCCGCCTCGTCGGGTTATGCCGTCAGCGAACTGGAGGGATGCAATCCAAGTTTTCTTCAATCCGGAAATACGCCACGCGAAACCTACGCGGACCTGTGGCGCACGCTGGGCGAAGGCGGAGTCTGGCGCGGTGAGTTCATCAACCGGCGCAAGAACGGCGAGCTCTACAACGAGCTCGAGATCATTTCTCCGGTGCGCCAGGCCGACGGGAGGATCACCCATTACCTCGGCATCAAGGAGGATGTGACCGAGCGGCGCAAGGAGGACCAGATGCGCTCCTTCCTCGCCATCACCAGCAGTGGCGGTAGCGACGAATGCTTCTTCCATGAACTGGCAAGGCAACTGTCACAGACACTGGACATGTTTTACGTCTGCATCGACCGACTCGAGGGCGACGGCCTCACGGCGCGAACGCTGGCAGTCTGGTGCGACGGCCATTTCGAGGACAACGTCAGCTACGCGCTCAAGGACACCCCCTGCGGCGACGTCGCCGGCAAGTCGGTGTGCTGCTTCCCGGCCAGTGTCAGCGCGCTTTTTCCCAATGACGCAGCACTGCAGCAACTCAAGGCGGAAAGCTATATCGGTGCCACGCTCTGGAGCCATACCGGCCAGGCCATCGGCCTGATTGCCGTGATCGGCCGCGAACCGCTCAAACGTCGCGCCTTTGCCGAGTCCATCCTGGCGCTGGTTTCCGTACGCGCCTCGGGCGAACTGGCGCGACTGCTGTCCGAAGAGAGCCTGAGGCAGAGCGAGGCACGCTTTGCCGGCATTGCCGCGATTTCCGCCGACTGGATCTGGGAGATAGATGCCAATGGCGTCTATACCTACGTTTCTGAAGGCGTGACCGAACTGCTGGGCTATACGCCGCAGGAAGTCGTCGGCAGGACGCCCTTCGACCTGATGCCGCCCGACGAAGCCACCCGGGTCGGCGAAAAATTCGCCGCCATCGCGGCGCGGCGCGACCCCTTCCGCGACCTCGACAACATCATCCTGCACAAGGACGGCAACCTGCGCCACCTGCAAACCAGCGGCGTGCCCATCCTCGACGCCGACGGCGCGTTGTTCGGCTACCGCGGGCTGGACCGGGATGTCACGGAGCGCAAGCGGGGCGAACGCTTGCTTGAGCGTTCACTTTTGCGCTGGTCCCTGGCCGCCGACTCGGCCGGCATCGGGGTCTGGGAACTGGACCTGGCCTCCAACACGCTTGAGTGGGACGACTGGATGTGCCAGCTCTACGGCGTCGACCCGGCGAACTTCGAGAGTGTGTACGCAGCATGGCAGAATTGCGTGCATCCGGACGACCTTCAAGCGGCCAGCGCCGAGGTGAAACTGGCATTGAAGGGTGAAAAGCCCTTCGATACGCAATTCCGAATTGTCCGGCCGGACGGCGAAGTTCGCACGCTGAAGGCCAACGGCATGATCATTCGCGATGCTCAAGGCAGACCACTGACGATGGTCGGCATCAACTACGACATCACTGAACGCATGCTGGCGGAAGCCGAACTCGAAGCGCATCGCGAGCGCCTCGAAGTACTGGTGCGGGAACGCACCGCCGAACTGAACCAGGCCAAGGAAGCCGCCGAAGCTGCGAGCCACGCCAAGAGCACCTTCCTGGCCAACATGAGCCACGAAATACGCACGCCGATGAACGCCATCATCGGGCTCACCCATATGCTGCGGCGCAAGATCAGCGCGCCGGAACACCTCGACAAGCTGGGCAAGATCGCCACCTCAGCCGATCACCTGCTGGGTGTAATCAACGACATTCTCGATATCTCCAAGATCGAAGCCGACAAGCTGGTGCTGGAAAAAAGCGACTTCGAACTTGACGCGATGCTGGACCGTATTTCGGCCATGGTCATTGAGCGTGTCCACGAAAAGGGGCTGGAACTCATCATCGATGCCAGCCACGATCTGGGCGTCGTCAATGGCGACGTCACCCGTCTCAGTCAGGCACTGCTCAACTATCTCGGCAATGCGATCAAATTCACCGAGCACGGCACCATCACCCTGCACGCCAGGATCATCGAAGAAACCGCCGACAACATCCTGTTCCGTCTGGAAGTGACGGATTCCGGCATCGGTATCGCCGCCGAACACCTGCCACGCCTTTTTCATGCCTTCGAGCAGGCCGACAATTCGACGACGCGGCGCTTCGGCGGCACCGGTCTCGGCCTTGCCATTACCCGCCGCCTCGCCAAGCTGATGGGCGGCGATGCCGGGGTGGAGAGCACACTCGGCGTTGGCAGCACCTTCTGGCTCACCGTCCGGCTGAGCCGGGTCAGCGTCACCCGGGAGCGCTACCTGATCCCGTCACTCCAGGGCAAGCGGGCGATGGTCATCGACGACACCCTGATTACCCGCATGGTGCACACCCAATTGCTGCGCATGACCGGTCTGGAAAGCGAAGCGGCCGCCTCGGGCGAAGCTGCACTGGAAATCATCAGTGCGGCCGATGCGGGCGAGCATCCCTTTGACCTGGTCCTGGTCGACCTGCTGATGCCGGACATGGATGGCTTTGAAGTCATGGCGACGCTGCGCGTACTGCCTTTGCGTCATCAACCGATGATCTGGCTGGTAACCGCCTCGGGCGATACGACGATTCTGGACGATGCCCACAAGGTCGGCTTTGACGAGATCCTGCTCAAACCCTTGTCGGCCACCCTGCTGCACCACGCCCTGCAACGGCACTTGCCCGCACTGACGGGCCAGGATGAAAGCAAATCGACAGCGCATGCCGCAATCCCGGAGGCAGATGCAGAGGCAGAGGCCGCGCTGCGGCGCGACTACCGGCATGCACGACTGTTACTGGTCGAGGACGATCCGACGAACCAGGAAGTGGCACTGATCATTCTGGGCGATATCGGTTGGCAAATCGATGTCGCCAACCATGGGCAGGAAGCGGTGGCACTGGCCACCACCAACGCTTACGACCTGATCCTCATGGACATGCAGATGCCCGTCATGGACGGCGTCGAAGCCACCGGCATCATCCGCCAAATGCCGCAGCATCAGCGGGTACCGATTCTGGCAATGACCGCGAATGCCTTCGCCGAAGACCGCCAGGCCTGCCTCGCGGCTGGCATGAACGACTTCATCACCAAACCGGTGCTACCGGAGAAACTGTTCGGGATACTGCTGAAGTGGCTGAAGCCAGCGTATAGCTGAGGGCTCAGCCGGTTCGGGGCGACTGGCGGCTTTCTGGCGATGGAGTAATCACGCGTTTTGCGGTTGCGGTATCTGGCGCCGCAAACTCAATTTTCTTTCGCATTAATCAGGTCTCTATAGGCGTGCCAGGTTGCATGCCCCGCTATGGGAGCGGTGTAAACCAGCGCCAGAAAGCCCGTTGCGAAGCCTGTCCCGATAAGCAAAATCAGCAGTACTGCCCAGATGAGCATGGCCAAAGGATTACGGGCGACGACCGAAAGACTCAGCAGCATGGCACTGATCGCATCTTTTCCCTGGTCGAACATCAATGGCACCGCAACCACGCTGATGGCGAAGATAAAGCTGGCAAACAGCGCGCCGACCGACAGATAAGTAACAACGAAACTGACATTGCTGAATGCCAGCAGCTCACTGACAAAATCATTGGCGCTGGGTAGTCCGGTATCGTAGAGAACGGCAAAGATGACCATGGAGGCACGCGCCCAGATCAGCGCTACGACGCCAATGACCAGGGCAAAAATGGCAAGATTGGACATGTTGCCGCGCCAGCAGCTCAAGGTTGGCAGCAAATGCGGCTCTTCGCCGCGCTCGCGTTGCCGGGACAGGGCATACAGACCAATGGCGAGCAACGGGCCGCCCAGCATGAAAGCACCCATTGCGGCTAACGTTAGCCAGTATGCAGCGCCATAGAAAAATGCGATGGTCCATCCCATCAAGGCAAATGCGACGCCATAGAACATGCTGGAAAACTGGCAAGTCAATAGATCGCGCGTACCCTTTTTGACCCAGGAAAAAGGTGCGAGGACGTCAACTCTGTTTACGCGGGCATATTGATCAAAGATGCCGGGAGATGGGGCGAAAGCGGTGTCTGTCTTTTCACGCATAAAACCTCCTGTGAGCGTTGATTTTGCGTAGGCTATTTCCGAATGAATTGAAGATTTCCATCTTCATCGAAAGAACGCTGATTAACTCGGATTCGTCATTCCTGCCGCACGGGAATGACGAATTGACCAATATGCCCGTTGGACGATCAATCAATGGAAATAGTTTCACGGGCCGTGCAATTTTTTGAGTCAGGAATCGCCCTGGTCTTGCATGTTCTGCCAGACGTTGGATTGAGCAATTCATCAGGATTCAGCGCAATTCCCAATAACTCGGCCGGCTGTAGGTTTCCTTGAGCAGATCAATGAACAGCCGCACCCGCAACGGCAGATGGCGGCGCTGCGGAAAAACGGCGTAGATGCCCATGGGTGGCGCCTGCCAGGCGTCGAGTACAGAAGTCAGCCGGCCCTCTTTCAAATCCTGTCCAACCTCCCACAATGACCGCCAGGCCAGGCCGCGGCCGGCCAGCGCCCATTCGTGCAGCACGGCGCCGTCGTTGCACTCGAAGCTGCCGCCGACCTTTACCGTATCGACTTGCCCGCCCTCCGGATCACGAAAGACCCAGCCGCGTTGCTGGCCGAGCGACAGGCATTCATGTGTCACCAGATCGGCTGGTTCGCGTGGCACGCCGTGGGCGACCAGATAGGCCGGGCTGGCGACGACCATGCGGCGCATTTCGCCGAGACGGACGCTGATCAGACTGGAATCGGTCAATTCGCCGATGCGGATGGCGCAGTCGATGTTTTCATTGACCAGATCGACCAGTCGATCGCTGAGGTTCAGATTGACCCGCACTTCCGGGTTGGCCAGCATGAAATCGCCGACCAGCGGTGCGACATGCTGCCGCCCGAAGCCCGAGGGCGCGGAGACCCGCAACTGGCCGCTGGCCCGCACACTGCCCAGCGACACCGCTGCTTCGGCATTGGCCAGATCGTTGAGCGTTTTCTGGCAATCCTCAAGAAAGGCCTGGCCCTCGAACGTAATCGTTAACTTCCGCGTGGTGCGCAGCAGTAATTTGACGCCGAGCCGCGCTTCCAGGGCATCGAGGCGCCGTCCGATAATCGCCGGCGTGACGCCCTCAACCCGCGCAGCCGCCGAGAGACTGCCCCGAGTAGCGGCCGAAACGAAGGCTTCGATCTGTTTCAGGCGGTCCATTTGATACCTAAAGTAAAAGATGAATTGATTCTATCTGTCTTTTAACTCTTATAGAAGAGTCATAGAATTCGCTGCAGCGCAACATCCATTCATCCTTCACTCAGGAGTTCCTCATGGCCCTCAACCTGCCCCAAGGCGTGCAAATCACCGGCCCGATCAAGCCGGGTTACGAATCCGTCCTCACCTTCGAAGCCCTCGAACTGGTCGCCAAGCTGCATCGCGCCTTCGAAGCCCGTCGCCAGGAACTGCTGAAGGCCCGCGTTGCCCGCCAGGCCCGCATCGATGCCGGCGAAATGCCTGACTTCCTGCCGGAAACCAAGGCCATTCGTGAAGGCGACTGGAAGATCGCGCCGCTGCCGAAGGCGCTGGAGCGCCGCCGCACCGAAATCACCGGCCCGGTTGAGGCCAAGATGATCATCAACGCCTTCAATTCCGGCGCTGATTCCTACATGACCGATTTCGAGGACTCCAACTCGCCGAACTGGGACAACCAGATCGTCGGCCAGATGAACCTGTACAAGGCCATCCGTCGCGAACTGTCGTTCAAGAACGAAGCCGGCAAGGAATACAAGCTCAACGACACCATCGCCACCCTGCAGATCCGTCCGCGCGGCTGGCACCTCGATGAAAAGCACGTGCTGGTCGACGGTCAGCGCGTTGGCGGCGGCATCTTCGACTTCGCCGTGGTCTTCTTCCACAATGCCAAGGAGCAGATCGCCCGCGGCGCCGGCCCGTTCTACTACCTGCCGAAGATGGAAAGCCATCTCGAAGCCCGCCTGTGGAACGACGTTTTCGTCATGGCCCAGGACCATATCGGCCTGCCGCAAGGCACCATCAAGGCCACCGTGCTGATCGAAACCATCCTCGCCACTTTCGAGATGGAAGAAATCCTGTATGAGCTGCGCAATCACTCGTCGGGCCTGAACGCCGGCCGCTGGGACTACATCTTCTCGTGCATCAAGAAATTCAAGAAGAACAAGGACTTCTGCCTGGCCCAGCGTAGCGCCATCACCATGGAAGTGCCCTTCATGCGCGGTTATGCCCTAGCGCTGGTGCAGGCTTGCCACAAGCGCGGCGCCCCGGCCATGGGCGGCATGTCGGCCCTAATTCCGATCAAGAACGATCCGGTTGCCAACGAAAAGGCGCTGGCCGGCATCCGTCATGACAAGACCCGCGATGCCAACGACGGCTTCGACGGTGGCTGGGTTGCCCACCCGGGCCTCGTGCCCATCGCCATGGAAGAGTTCGTCAAGGTTCTCGGCGACAAGCCGAACCAGTGGGAAAAGCAGGTTTCCGGCAACTTCGGCCCGGCCCAGTGGCTGGACTTCCAGCCGGAACAGCCGATCACCGAAGCCGGCCTGCGCAACAACATCAACGTCGGCATCCATTACCTCGGCAGCTGGCTGGCCGGCAACGGCTGCGTGCCCATCCATAACCTGATGGAAGATGCGGCCACCGCCGAAATCTCCCGCTCGCAGGTCTGGCAGTGGGTCGTTTCGCCGAAGGGCATCCTCGACGACGGCCGCAAGGTCACCGTTGAAATGGTCCGTCCGATGATTGCCGAGGAACTGGCCAAGGTGAAGGCCTTCGTCACCGCCCAGGGCGAAGACACCGCCAGCTACGACAAGGCCGCAGTCATTTTCGACGAAATGTCGCTGACCCCGGAATACCCGGAGTTCCTGACCCTGCCGCTGTACGAGGCGATGGAATAAGCGTCGCCCAAGAGCCTCGCAAGACCGAAGCGCCGGGGAGACCCGGCGCTTTTTTATGCCTTCATTTTCAATGCCTGGCCGGCCGATACCCCCAGTAACACCTGACTGGCCAGATTGCTGCGGTCAACGCCCCAAAAAGGCAAAAACCGGATTCATCGCAGGCGGAGAAAAGTGCTTCGGGGAAAAAATCCCTCCCCTTATTGAATGCCCGGGGAATTGACGCTGATCAAAGGACAATCATTCTTTCCTTTATTTTCAGCATATTGGCCTTGCCCACCAGGCATGCTCGGACATAATACGAGCCTGTCAAAACAGCGTTTCCGGAAAGTAATGCCGTGAATCTCAACGCAAAAGTCACCTTTTTCTTCGTCAGCATCTTCGTCTGCCTGCTGGCGGTGGTGATTGCCATCAGCCTCTATGCCTTCCGCAGCTTTTCCATCGCTTCGGCGACGGATCACATCCGGACAGCCGGTGAAATCGTTCGTGTTCATCTGACGGAATCGATGATCAACGGCACCATCGACAAGCGCGAGAATTTTCTGCGCCGCCTGGTCGAGGTTCAGGGGCTGAAGTCGGCACGTGTCCTTCGCTCGCAGGAGGTCGAAAAGCAGTTTGGCAAAGGTCTGAGCAGCGAATCCGCAGCGGATGATATGGAGCGTCTGGTTCTCAAGGAGGGCAAGCCCCGTTTTGATGTCATCAAGCAGGGCGAAGAAACCGTATTTCGCGGCACGATTCCCTATATCGCAACCGCCAGTGGCAACCCGAACTGCCTGCAATGCCACCAGGTCAGCGAAGGTGCGGTGCTCGGCGCCGTCAGCATGAGCATGTCGATCGATGCGCTGAAGGAAAAAGCACTCTTCACCGTGGCCGGCATTGGCGCTGCCGTCACCTTCTTCGCGGCCTTGCTGGTGATGTTGCTGCGCCGCCTGTTGCGGCCGATTTCAGACACCGCCAACGCCGTCGAAGAGGCCGTTCAGCGCGCTCTGCGCGGCGATTTCAAGGCGCATGTCGAGAAGAAGACCAATGATGAAATCGGTCAGATTGCGACCGACATGAACCGCCTGCTGACGTTCCTCGATGACGGCCTGAACCGCATTGGCTGCAACGTCGCCCGCCTCACCGAACGAACCCCCGCCCCGGGCGAAAACTTGCTGACGGCAATGATCGACATGGTCGAGGGACTGACCAAGGCAGCGCACTTCAAGCAGGCCATCGAGGAAGACGAAGCCAAGATCGAAATCTATCAGCGCCTGTCCACGACCTTGCAGCAGGAATTCAAGCTCACGGAATTTTCGCTGTACGAAGTCAGCAGCAACAAGAAACAGATGAAGAGCATCATGGTCGACGGCGAAATGGCCGACACCTGTCGCTGGTGCGACCCGCAAATTCTGATTCGTCCGGAAGCCTGCCGCGTCCGCCGCACCGGTCACATCGTCGATGGCATCACCAACCCGGATATCTGCTACTCCTTCCGGCCGCCCGCCGAATTGGGCGAGCGCCATCATGTCTGCTTCCCGGTCATCCAGTCCGGCTCGGTGGGCAGCGTCGTCCAGTTGCTGACCACGCCAGACCTGCAGGCTGAAACGCTGGCCAAGCTTCCCTTCATCAATGTCTACCTGCGGGAAACCGCGCCGGTACTGGAAACCAAGCGCCTGATGGAGAGCCTGAAAGATTCGACTTTGCGCGACCCGATGACCGGCCTCAACAACCGCCGCTTCCTTGAGGAATACGTTGAAACACTGATCGCCAGCGTACAGCGCAAGCGCACCAGTGCGGCCATCCTGATGCTCGACCTCGACTACTTCAAGATGGTTAACGACACATACGGCCACGATGCCGGCGATGCGGTGCTGAAAGCCCTGTCCACATTGCTCAAGCAGTCGGTACGGGCTTCGGACCTGCTGATTCGATACGGTGGGGAAGAATTCCTGATCATCCTGATCGACAGTCAAGGCCAGGCCGCCGAACAGGTTGCCGAAAAAATTCGCCAGTCGGTCGAGGCACTGAAGGTTCAAGTTTCCGGCATCGTCATCCAGAAAACGATCTCGATCGGCATTTCCGACTTCCCGACGGATAGCGAAACCTTCTGGCAAGCCGTCAAATTCGCCGATGTAGCGCTCTATCAGGCCAAGGAACAGGGACGAAACCGGGTGATCCGCTTCAATACAGCCATGTGGTCGGACAACAAGGAATATTGACCCATTCCATCTTGTACCTGACATACAAGATAAATCGACTTTTGCGCTCATTATCAAAAGTTAACTGAGCCAATACACTGGCGGCATTCTGAATCTCTTCGGAGGCCGCCCGTGATTTCTGCTCTTTCCGCCCTGCTCGTCTTTCAGTTGATCGGCGAAGTGCTTGCCCGCTCGCTGGACCTGCCGGTGCCCGGCCCGGTGCTCGGCATGCTCCTGCTGTTTCTTGCCCTCATGCTCCGTGGCGGCCCCGGCGCTGAACTTCGCACGACCAGCCAGAACCTGTTGCAGCACCTGTCGCTGCTCTTCGTTCCGGCCGGCACCGGAATCATGGTGCACCTGCACCGGGTCGCCGACGAATGGCTGCCACTGCTGCTCTCGCTACTGGTCAGCACGCTGGCAACCCTGGTGGTGACGGCACTGACGATGAAACTCTGCCAACGCTCGCCCGCCCCCGGTGAACCGTCATGACGCCCCGTATCAGCGAAATCTGGGTCTATCTCTCAGCCTCGCCGCTGCTCGGCCTGACCGTCACGCTGCTCGCCTATCAGGGTGCTTTCTGGCTCTACCAGCGTTCCGGCAGCAATCCGCTTGCCAACCCGGTGCTGATTGCCGTTACGGCGCTGGTCGCCTTTCTGACGCTGACCAAAACCAGCTATGAGACCTACTTTTCCGGCGCGCAGTTTGTGCACTTCCTGCTCGGCCCGGCCACCGTGGCGCTGGCCATTCCGCTGTACACCCAGTTTCGCCGCGTCCGCGCCATGTTGTTGCCGGTTGTCTTCGGGCTACTTGCCGGCAGCCTGACGGCAGTGATTTCGGCGGTTCTGGTCGGGCGCTTCTTCGGTGCCAGCCAATCGACCCAGCTCTCGCTGGCACCCAAGTCGGTAACCACACCGATCGCCATGGGCATTGCCGAACGCATCGGCGGCATCCCTTCGCTCACGGCGGTACTGGTCATCATCACCGGCATCATTGGCGCCGTCGGAGCGCGCTACGTCTTCGACGCGATGAAGTTGCGCGACCCGGCCATCCGCGGTTTCGCCATCGGTGTCGCCTCGCACGGCATCGGCACGGCCCGGGCCTTTCAGGTCAATGAGCAAAGCGGCGCCTTTGCCGCGCTGGCCATGGGCTTGAACGGCGCGTTGACGGCGTTGCTGGTGCCGATCATCGCCGACTGGCTGACGGGAGGCTAATCAAAATTGGCGCCAAGTTGGCAATGCTGCGGTCGACACCCCAAAAACGGCAAAAACCAGCCGGCTTAGGGTAAGTACCTATGGCCGACTCGCTCTCAGGGGCGAAGAATCATCCAATGTTCATACGTCCGCCTCCTGCCGCCCCCAAACAGACCTGGCTCTGGCTTGCTCCTTATGCAGCCATCGGCATTTTTGCCCTCGCCATGCTTATCGTGACCGCCCTGTTGCAGTGGCGGGAACAGGATACGGCGCGCTCGGCGCTAGAGGGCGACATGCATTGGGCAGAACGGACCATCGAGAGCCGCCTGCACAGCCATCAGGACTTCCTTTCGGAACTGGGCCGCGAGCAGGAATTCAAGCAGTTGACCTACGAATCCTTTCAGGTCAAGGCCAGTCGCTACGTCCGTGACAATCCCGAACTGGAGGCGATCATATGGGTCAGCACCGAAGGCAAGGTGGAATGGGTCTCGCCCAACGAGGCCACTGCCACCTTTGTCGGCGAGCAGCTCACCGAGAGCCGGATGATTGCCCTGCAGGAAGCGCTAAGGACTCGTCGCGCCCTGTTTTCGAAAGACTATTCGGGTAACCGGCCGGGGCCGGCCAACGATCTGATCCTGCCCGTCCAGCAGGGCAGCGCCGACATTGGCGCCTTCATTGCCATCCAGTCGCTGGAATCGCTGCTCCGAGCCACCCTGCCCTCGGTATTTACTGCCCGTTACGCCTTGAGCGTGGTCGATGCCGACAATCGCGAGGTTTATAGCAACACGTCGGTCAAGCCGACCGACCGCCAGATCTCCGGCGACATTACCCTCGACCTGCCGAACAATCGGCTTGGCCTCAATATCGTCGCCTACCGGGGTGGCGGCGCCTGGCTGCCGTTCCTGCCCGCAGCGCTGATCATTCTTCTCACTCTGATCGCCACAATCACGCTGATCCAGTTGCGCCGGCACGCCCAGCACCGGGCCGATACCGAAGAGAAGCTGCGCGCCGCCTATGCTTTCCGTCAGGCCATGTCGCAATCGATGGTCACCGGCCTGCGCGCCATCGACCTCGAAGGCCGCATCACCTTCGTCAACTCGTCGTTCTGCCGAATGACCGGATTTGACGAATCGGAACTGGTCGGCATTGCCCCGCCCTATCCCTACTGGCCAGCCGAAGAGTTTGACAAGCTGAAGAACAACATCGACCAGGCTCTGGCCGGAGAGGCCCCCGCCAGCGGTTTCGAGATGCGCATCATGCGCAAGAATGGCGAGCGCTTCGACGTCCGCCTCTACTTCTCGCCGCTGATCGACGCCAACGGTGCCCAGATCGGCTGGATGGCCTCGATGAACGACATCACCGAGCCGAAGCGGGTACGCGTCGAACTGGAACGCGCCCACGATCGTTTCGTCACCGTCATCGACGGCCTCGACTCGGCCGTGCATGTAGCGGAGGTCGAAACCGGTGAAATCCTTTTCGCCAACCGCGCCTTCCAGAACATCTTCGGCTTCGATACAGTCGGCCGGGACTCGGCGATGATCACCGCGCCCTGCCGGCCGACGACGGATATGCTGGCCCGCGACCCGAGTACCCTGACCGCCGATGACCTGCCCTGCGAGCTATTCGACGGTGAGCTCCAGCACACCCTTTCCGGCCACTGGTACCACCTGCATGAACGTGCCATCCGCTGGGTGGACGGGCGTACCGTTCGCGTCCAGATCGGCGCCGACATCACCGACCGCAAGCACATCGCCGAAGTCAATCTGCAGCAACAAAAGCGCCTTGAACAAACCTCACGCCTGATCACCATGGGCGAGATGGCAAGCTCGCTGGCCCACGAACTCAACCAGCCGCTTTCAGCCATTGCCAACTACTGCGCCGGCTGCGTCAAGCGCATGCAGGCCGGCAATTACCGCCTCGAAGACCTTCTGGCCGCGATGCAGAAAGCCTCCGACCAGGCCGAGCGGGCCGGCAAGATCATTCGCCGCATGCGCGACATGGTGAAGAAGAGCGACCCCGTCCGCCTGCCGGTTTCGCTCGACGAACTGGTCGACGAGGCCCGCGCCTTTGCTGATATCGAGGCCCAGCGCACCGGCACACAGATCGTGGTCGACATCCCGGAAAATCTGCCCAGAATCGTCGTCGACCGCATCATGATCGAACAGGTGCTGCTCAACCTGGTCAAAAATGGCATCGAAGCCATGAACGATGTACCCTTCGAGCGTCGCCGCCTGAGCATCCAGGCCCAGCTGGTCGACGACCGCATGCTCGAAGTGTCAGTCACCGACCAGGGGCATGGTCTGGCCGAGGAAGATATCGAGAAGATTTTCGCGCCGTTCTACACCACCAAGGCGGAAGGCATGGGGATCGGTCTGGCGATCTGCCGCTCGATCATCGAGTTTCACCAGGGCCGGCTGTGGGTTGAGCCACGCCGCGAAGGCGGCACCGTATTCCGTTTCACCGTTCCGATTGAGGAAAATGATGAATGAGCTGAAGCAAACCATTTTTGTCGTCGATGACGATGAGGCGATGCGTGATTCGATGACCTGGCTGCTCGAAGGCGAAGGCTATCAGGTCGCCTGTTTCGCTTCCGCTGCCGAATTCCTGAACGCCCGGCGCGACAACATGCGTGGCTGCCTGGTGCTCGATGTACGGATGCCCGAAATGAGCGGCCTTGAATTGCATGAAAAGCTCGACTCACTCGGCTCGCACCTGCCGATCATTTTCATTACCGGCCATGGTGACGTGCCGATGGCCGTTGCCGCACTGCAACGCGGCGCCTGCGATTTCATCGAAAAGCCCTTCCACAACGCCGACCTGCTCTCCCGCATCGAACGCGCCCTGGAACTGGATAACGAAATCGCCAGCCGGCGCAAACGCGACGACGCCATATCGCACCGGATCGAACGCCTGACGCAGCGCGAACGGGAAGTGATGCAGCTGGTCGTCACCGGCAAGCTGAACAAGCAGATTGCCGATCAGCTCGACATCAGCATGAAAACTGTCGAAGCCCACCGGGCCCGGGTGATGGAAAAAATGGGGGTGAGAACCCTGGCCGAACTGGTCAAGGCGGTAATGACGGTCAATTAGCACCCGTCATCGGGTGCTGTTCAGAGCTGAATGATGTCGCTCTCAGCCGAGTTGTAATTGCCAGCGTAGTGCGTCTGCCCCCGCACTTCCTTGCGGCGCATCAGCTTTTCCTGAACCCGGGGCGGCAGGTCGGTAAACAGGATGAGTTCCTTGGCGATCAGCAGTTCGATCGTATCCTCGATGGCCCGGACGAAATCCCGGTCCAGTTCGGAGAGTTCATTCTGCCGCCAGCGTTCGTGAATGAACTGCAACACCTCGGCGTTATCGGCCGGCAAGGCCTCCTGGGCATTGCCCAGCGGCATGGGATGCAATTCGCTGATTCTTCCGGTGCCATCTCTCGCCACGTACAGCATGTCGACTTCTCCTGTTGACTCGCTGTGGAGTCTGCATCAGCCAGCCGGCGTTTGCAATTGGACGAAAGTTCGAGACAAGGGATAATCGGCCCTTTCGTCTGGCCATCAAGTCATGAACTCCCCGGAAGCCCAGAAAACCATCCAGAAAAAAGTGGTCGTCGCCGCCTGTTTCGGCACCTTTCTCGAGTGGTATGACTTTCTGACCTTTGCCTCGCTGGCAACCTATTTCAGCGTGCTGTTTTTCCCCTCGGATGACCCGGTGGCCGCATTGCTGGCCAGCCTCGGCACCTTCGGCGTCGGCATGATCGTCCGGCCGCTCGGTGCAGCGCTGTTCGGCTCGCTCGGCGACCGCCATGGCCGGCGCACCATTTTTCTTGTCACCATCATCCTGATGGGCGTCTCTACGGTCTGTGTCGGGCTGTTGCCGACCTATGAGCAGGTCGGTCTGCTCGCCCCGGCCCTGCTGCTGATCCTGCGCATGTTGCAGGGCCTTTCGGTGGGTGGCGAAATCGGTGGCGCCGCGGTTTATCTGACGGAACATGCACCGGAAGGCCGACGTGGCTTCTACACCAGCGTGCTGCAACTGATGGGGCCGCTCGGGATGATGGCCTCGACGCTGCAGATCATCGCCCTGCAATACCTGCTCAGCGATGCTGACTTCAGAGCCTGGGGCTGGCGCATCCCCTTCCTGCTCTCGGCCATGTTGCTGGCCATTTCGATCAAGAGCCGGATGAATCTGCATGAATCCCCGGTCTTCAGCCATTTGCGGGAAAAGAACGCGCTGGCCAAGGCGCCATTGCGCGAATGCTTTCGCGACCGGCACACACTGGGCCGCATGGCGCTGCTCTTCTTCAGCATTTCGGCCGGCGGGTCACTACTTTTCTTTTCGGCCCAGGTCTATACCAGCGTTTTCCTGAAAACCGTGGTCAATCTGCCGGCCGCCCAGGCCGGTGGGCTGGTGATGATTTCCACGCTCGCCCTGTTCCCGGCGACGCTTTACTGCGGCTGGCTCTCCGACCGGATCGGTCGCCGACCGGTTCTGCTGACTGGCCTAATCATTGGTGCGCTAACGATCTTCCCTGTCTTTCAGGGCTTGCTGCACTACGGCCAGCTGGCGACGCCGGATACGACGATGATCGTCCTGCTGCTGCTCGTTCTGGTCGTGCCGCTGGCCTGCATCACCGGCCCTCAGACCGCCACCCTGCCCGAGCTTTTTCCCGCCCGGACGCGGTACACCGCAGTAGCCTTGCCGCACAACCTCTCGGCCGGCTGGATCGGCGGCATGTCGCCCTTCATGGTGACCTGGCTCAGCGTGCAATTCGGCAACCCGCTGGCCGGCTTGTGGTATCCGACCGGGCTGCTCATTGTGGCCGCCGTGGTCGGACTGATCTTCATGCCGGAAGTCCGCAACCGGCCGCTTGATCAATAGTTCTTGACGTTACCCTTCGGCGGCATTTTCGGCGTACCGAAATAGGTTGTAGCCGGGGCCTTGTAGCCGACTGCCTTGCCCTTGTCGTCGTAGATGATCTGCGTCGATTGCTCTTTCGGCTTGCTGCGGCTGGCAGTGATTTCGAGTGTTTGTGACCGCGCCGCCGGGGCTTGCCGGTCCATTTCGCTGCGCACGATACGAACCCGCTCGGCGGCGATGCGCTTGTCGACCGCACTGGTCGAGGCACCTCGTTCAACCAGCTTTTCGCGAATTTCAAGCAGGTTTTCGAGTTCTTTCGACATGCGAACCGAGCGCCGCGGCTCGCCCCATTTTTCCTTGGGCTGGCTGACGGCGATGTTGAATTCTTCCGGATTGGTGATCATGCGGGCGATGTTCAGCTGGTTGTAGCGCATCGACCACTCCAGCGCGCCGTCACCCCAATCATTCTTCGGTGTCCGGTCAGCGCCTTTTTCGATCAGCGTCTTGGCCAACTCCTGCCGGCCTTCATAGATCGCCATCATCAATACGCTGGAGCCGTTGGTGCTGAGCGCATCGATATCGGCCCCTTGCGCCATCAGGTATTCGGCAACTTCGGTGTGCCCGGCGAACACCGCATAATGCAGCGCTGTCCATTGGCGCGGCCGGGTATTGATCCGCGCGCCGCGATCAATCAGCCATTTGACCGCTTCCAGATTGCCTTTCCACGCGGCAAGTACCAGCGCCGTTTCGCCATTGCCGTTCAGACCATTGATGTCGGAGCCGCGCGAGATAAAGAGGCGCATCAGGTCGATGTTGCCTTCCCAGGCGCCGATCATCAGTCCGGAACCAATCCGGCTGCCCATGAAATCCGGCGGCAACCCGGCGTCCAACCAGGCAGCGGCCTTATCCAGATCACCCACCTCCAGCGTTGTCACGAAGGCAGTTGGCGTCGGCATCGTCACCGGGCCAGCTGACCATAACTGCGCATGAACGGGCAACGCCAGCCCAATCCCGATTATTATTGCGCCCAGTCGCTTTGCGAAAACCTGCCTCATCAACGTACCCATTTCCTTGGCCAGCCCGCATTTTCTCATGACCCGGACCGATTACCGGTTAGTACTGGCCCTGATAGTTTCGCTGCTGCTTCATCTGCTGCCGCTGATCAGCGAACTGATCACGCCAAACCCGGCCCCGCCACCGCCGCCAGCCCCGGCCCTGAAGGCCGAACTGCGCCCGCCCCCACCGCCGGAGCAGCCGCCGCTGACGCTGCCGGAACAGCCACCACCCAAAGCCACGCCCCCCAAACCGGCCAAGCCGCCGAAACAGACCGAAATCGCCGGTAAAGCCAAAACCTGGCACGACGAAGTCCGCAAGCAATTCAAGAATCTGGATGAGCGTGACCTGTTCTATCCCGCCGAAGCGATCGCCCGGGGGTTGGAGGGCGAAACCCTGGTTCTGCTTATCCTCGACGAAGCGGGGAATGCCGTTGCCGCTCGCGTCGAACAAAGTAGCGGCCATCCCATCCTCGACAATGCTGCGCTGCGCGCCGCCCGCTCCTTGCGTTCGCTCCCCGCGGATGCTCCCCGGGAAACCCTGATACCGGTACGTTTCAGGCTTCGCTAATCTTTTAATTGTCATTAAATAAGCCTATGATTCCGTCAGGAATTTACAAGAATACGAGTATCTGAAAAACACCCACACAGAGGAAAGCAATGGGAATACTGGGTAACTGGCGAGTCGCGACGCGCATGCAACTCCTGATCGGCCTGACACTGCTTGGCCTGATCATTCTTTGCCTGACGGCACTCTTCCAGCTCAAGGGCAGCATGCTGGAAGACCGAAAACAAAAAACCCGCAATCTGGTCGAAGTCGGCATCGGCATCGTTGCCCACCATCACAAGCTGGCGCAAGCCGGGAAGTTATCCGAAGAAGATGCCAAAAGGGCGGCACGCGACAGCTTGCGTAGCCTGCGCTACGGCAACGACGATTATTACTTCGGCTTCGAGACTTCAGGCGTCTACATTCTGCACGGTGGCAACCCGGCCCTCGAAGGCCAGCAGAAAATTGACATGAAGGACACCAACGGCAAGTTGCTGATCAAGGAGCTGATCGGCGCCGCGCAAGCGGGCGGTGGCTTCGTCGATTACTGGTTCCCCCGGGCCGGACAGCAAAAACCCGAACCAAAACTGGGCTATGCCGCGATGTTTGCCCCCTGGAACTGGGTGCTTGGAACCGGTGTTTACATCGATGATATCGACAAGGAATACCGCGAGAGCGCCATGCTGCTCGGCGCCATCTCCCTGGTACTGCTGGCTGCGCTGAGCCTGGTCGGCTGGCAGGTCGGCAGCAGCATCCTGAAACAACTGGGTGGCGAACCCAAACTGGCCGCCGAGGTGATGCAGCGCGTCGCCGATGGCGATCTGACGGCCAACGTCAGTTCGGCGCCCCCCGGCAGCATGCTGCATGCACTTGGCGGCATGGTCGGCTCCTTGCGTCAGATGGTCAGCGAAATCAACAACGACGCCAACCGCCTGGTGAGCAATGCCGAACAGATCGCCACCGCTTCAGATGAGGTCGCCAAGGCGGCCGAACATCAGGCCGATGCGACATCTTCCATGGCTGCGGCCATCGAGGAACTGACGGTCAGTTCGAACCACATTTCCGACAGTGCCCGTGATACCGCCCATGACACCTCCGAGGCGGTCGAGCTCTCCGGCCAGGGCGCTAAGCGGGTGCTGCAGGCCGCACAAGCCATTCAAAAAATCTCCAACACGGTTTCCGATGCCTCCGGGCGCATCCATGCCCTGGAAGAGCGAGCCAAACAGGTGTCTTCGATCGCTAACGTCATCAAGGATATCGCCGGACAAACCAATCTGCTGGCCTTGAATGCCGCCATCGAAGCCGCTCGGGCCGGCGAACAGGGACGCGGCTTTGCCGTCGTCGCCGACGAGGTTCGCAAGCTGGCGGAACGCACTTCCAGCGCCACGACCGAAATCGAGCAGATGATTCTCGGCATCCAGAGCGACACGACCGGGGCCGTTGAAGCAATGAACTCCGCCTTGCCGGAGGTTCAGGAAGGCGTCGAGCTTGCCTCGTCTGCCTCGGCTTCGCTGCAGGCGATCGAAGATGGCGCCCGGCGTACGCTGGCACGGGTCGGTGAAGTTGCCGACGCGACCCGCGAGCAGAGTTCAGCCAGTACCTCGATTGCCCAGCGGGTTGAGCAAATCGCCAATATGGTCGAAGAAACGACGACGACAATTCGTGGTACGGCGGCGGCGGCACATCAACTGGAAAGCATCGCCAACAGCCTGAAGACAATGATCGGACGCTTCAAGGTGTAAGAGGTGCTGCCGGGGTGGAACTAAACCGCCCCGGCCTGTCTCAGTTCAGCAATTTTTTCGGCGGCATAACCCAGGCTCGCCAGGATCTGATCGGTGTGCTCTCCGAGCCTGGGCCCCAGCCATTCGGTACTTCCCGGTGTTTCCGAAAGCTTGGGAACGATGCCGGGAATATGAAAATCCCGACCATCCGGCAACTTTGCCGACTCGATCATCTGGCGGGCGATGAATTGTGGGTCAGAGAACATGTCCACCGCAGCATAGACCTGCGACGAGGGCACCTGCGCCGTGGCAAGGATGGCCAGCACCTCGGCCTCATCGTGGGCAGCACACCACTGGTCGATCAACCCGTAGATCTCGTCGCGCCGCGCATCACGCCCGGCGTTGTCGGCCAGCGCCGGATCATTGGCCAGGTCGGCCCGGCCAATGGCCTGCATGAAACGCTTGAAGATTGCATCGCCATTGGCACCAATGGTGACGTGCTTGCCATCCCGCGTCGTGTGGGTGTTTGACGGCGTAATGCCGGGCATGATGTTGCCGGTTCGCTCGCGGATAAAGCCGAAGACGTCGAATTCCGGCACCATCGATTCCATCATGGCAAACACCGCTTCGTAGAGCGCAACATCGACCACCTGCCCGGCGCCACCATTGACTTCGCGATGGCGCAGCGCCATCAAGGCACCGATGGCGCCCCACAAGGCGGCGATCGAATCGCCAATCGAAATCCCGGTGCGCACTGGTGGCCGGTCAGGAAAGCCGGTGACGTAGCGCAAACCGCCCATCGCCTCGCCCACCGCACCAAAGCCCGGCTGATCCTTGTACGGCCCGGTCTGGCCGAAACCTGAGAGGCGGACCATGACCAGGCCCGGGTTGTGGGCTTTCAGTACATCCCACCCCAGGCCGAGTTTCTCGAGAACACCGGGGCGAAAATTTTCGACCAGAATGTCGGCCTCAGCGATCAGCTTGCGGACAAACTCGCGACCATCCGGATGCTTCAGATTGGCCGTCACCGATTTCTTGTTGCGGGCCTGCACGTACCACCACAGCGAGGTTCCCTCGTAGAGCTTGCGCCACTGGCGCAATGGATCGCCACCGTCCGGCGACTCCACTTTGATGACCTCGGCCCCGAACTCGCCCATGATGCGAGTACAGAACGGGCCGGCAATCAGCGTTCCGAGTTCGACGACCTTCAACCCGGCCAGCGGCTTTTGCGTTTCGCTCATTAGGGCTCCCAGTGTTCGATTTTCAATTTTTGCCCAAAAATCCGGTTGACCGTAGCAATCACCGACACCGGCGCCCCGCTCGTCGCCACCGTCAGCCGGCCCTCGCCGCCGCCGAGCAGATTGCCCGCCGCCAATAACCGCTCAAGCTGACGCGCCACCGGCTCGCCAGTATCGAGCAACACGGTTCCCGCCGGCATGCGCCGGGCAATCGCCGACGACACGCACGGATAATGCGTGCAGCCGAGTACGACGACATCAGCCGCCGCCGCAGCCAGCGGCGCGACAAAAGTATCAAGCAAGGCCGCCACGGCGGCGCTGTCCGGCCCCTCGGCCTCAATCGCCTCGGCCAAGCCAGGACACGGCTGGGCAATGACACGATGGCCGTTGGCGTGATTTCCAACCAGCCGCTGAAAACGCTCACTGGCCAAAGTCCGCGTCGTTGCCAGCACGCCGATGACACCTGTTCTGGTCAGTCCCACTGCCGGCTTGACGCCAGGCTCCAGCGCCACCACCGGCACCGCTATCGCCGCCCGAATCGCCTCCGCAGCCGCCGCCGTCGCCGTGTTGCAGGCAATCACCAGCGCCTTCGCCCCGCGCGCCACCAGCGCCTCGGCAATCAAAACGCCACGCTCGCGAAGAAAAATCTCCGGCCGGTCGCCGTAGGGCAGGAAACGGGTGTCGGCGAAATAGAAGAAATCTTCCTGTGGCAGGCGCTCACGCAAAGCGCGCAATACAGTCAGGCCGCCGAGGCCGGAATCAAAAACGGCGATGGGATGAGAAGTCATGAATGCATTCAGTTGCAAAACAAGGTGCTGTTGCTGATCTTGATCCGTTTCGTGCTGGATTCACAAACATCAATCGGGCTGCCGAAATTCATCCGCCACCCACGCCAGGGCACTGCTTGCACTCAGCTTGAAATCCGGCGCCACGCGTACCTCGGCCAGTTGATCGCCAGCGGCATCTTCTGCCGCCAGCAGAGCCATAGGATAGGGGTCAGGGTCATTTAGCAATACCCCCCAACCCGCCTTCAGCATCCGATCGAAAAGCACGCAACCATCGCCATTCCCGCCATTCATGTATGCACCGGGCCTAGTTGTCATAGTGATAACGGCAAGCAATGATCACCAGATCGCCCCCATCCACGCAATAGACAAGGCGGTTGGCATCATCGATACGGCGAGACCAGAAGCCGGACAGGTTTTCTTTCAGCGGTTCAGGTTTGCCAATGCCATCAAAGGGTTCGCGCAGGCAATCACGGATGACAGAGTTGATCCGTTTCAGCGTCTTGCGGTCCTGGCCTTGCCAGTACTTGTTGTCCTCCCAAGCGGAGAGGGTCCAGGTGATCCGGCTAGTGTCGTGTCGCATGCTGTGAGGCACTTAATAAAAGGAAGGCGCTTGACTTTGCAGCAAGGCGCAAACCACAGCGAGACCCAGTGGTATTGCGAGGATTTGCAACGCCGCCACGGGGGCAAAGGCGCCGTTTTGAGTGCCGAATAGCGTGCAACACGACACTAGGCTTCCACCAAATCCTGCGCCTTGGTTTTGCCTTTGCGGTATTGCTCGATGGAACGCGCCAGATGAGCGGCATTGGCTGGCGACTTCAACAAATGGACGGTCTCCATGAGACTGTTGAAGGTGTCGAGCGACATTACGACGGCATCGGAGGCGTCTCGGCGGGTGATCACCGTGTAGTCGGCGTCGTCGCTGACTTGGTCGATGATGGCTTTGAGGCTGTTACGGGCATCGGAGAAATTGACAACGCGCATGATGTTTAACCTGTTCAATATATCGTACAAGTTTAGCCGGACTGGCGCACCAATGCAAGCGACCATACAACTGCTCATCTTTGGTCTTATTCAGGCTGGCGAAATTCGTCGTCTATCCAGGCATTGGCGCTGGCGGAGCTGAGCTTGAAGTTTGGCCCGACCCGCACTTTGGCCAGTTGCTCGCCGTCGGCATCCTCGGCGGACAGCGTGGCGTAGGGATCGTCCTCGTCGGGAATGATGTCGAGGCTTATCAAAACGGGCCCGTTTCCCCGGTCGACCGTGAGTTTCTTATGGAGTTGGGCATGCAGTTGATGCTCGTGACGACGCAGGACCTCCGAGGCGGTTTTGATCAGGGTCTGGAATGCGGAAACATCGAGCGGTTTGGGGCTTTTCTTGTCACGGCCCATGGTCCATGGGCCGACCAGTGCCGGCTCGGATTCACCGTCCTTGATCATTTCGACCGCCCATCCCTCATCATCTTCATTCTTGATGACGCGGGCAGTCCAGCCATTATTGCGCCACAGGCGCGGTTCGTTGATTGCGGCGGTCGGATCGGCTTCGATGGCCTCGTTCGTTGTATTTGATGTCATGCCTGAATTGTACTTCCCGTTTAATCAGCCGCCCTTAAAAGCCGAAGCCCCCATGGCGGGGGCTTCGTTGATCCAGAAACGCCCGGCGAATTTACATGCGGGCGATCATGGCATCGCCAAAGGCAGAACAGGACAACTCCTCGGCACCTTCCATCAAGCGGGCAAAGTCATAGGTCACCTGCTTGTCGCCAATCGCCGCTTCCATGGCCTTGATGACCAAATTGGCGGCTTCCATCCAGCCCAGATGGCGCAGCATCATTTCAGCCGAGAGAATCAGCGAACCGGGGTTAACCTTGTCCAGGCCGGCATACTTCGGGGCGGTGCCGTGGGTCGCCTCAAAGCAGGCGTACTGGTCGGAGATATTGGACCCCGGCGCAATGCCGATACCGCCAACCTGCGCAGCCAGCGCATCGGAAATGTAATCGCCATTGAGGTTGGTGGTGGCGATCACATCGTATTCGGCCGGGCGCAGCAGGATTTGCTGCAGGAAGGCGTCGGCGATGGAATCCTTGATGATGATTTCGCGGCCGGTATTCGGGTTGGTAATCTTGCACCATGGGCCGCCATCGATTGGCCCGGCACCGAATTCCTTCTGCGCAAGCTCGTAGGCGACATCACGGAACAAGCCTTCCGTGTACTTCATGATGTTGCCCTTGTGCACGATGGTTACCGATTTGCGGTCATTGGCGATGGCGTATTTGATCGCCGCGCGTACCAGACGGGAACTGCCTTCGACCGAAATCGGCTTGATGCCGATACCCGACGAATGCGGAAAGCGAATCTTTTTGACGCCCATTTCATCCTGCAGAAACTTGATGACTTTCTTTGCATCGGCCGAGGTGCACGACCATTCCACGCCGGCGTAAATGTCTTCGGTATTCTCGCGGAAGATGACCATGTTGGTCAGTTCCGGGTGCTTGAGCGGCGACGGCACCCCCTTGAAATACTGCACGGGGCGGACGCACTGATAGAGATCGAGCTCCTGACGCAATGCCACATTCAGTGAGCGGATGCCACCGCCGACCGGCGTCGTCATCGGCCCCTTGATGGAAACAGCATACTCCTTGAGCGCGTCGAAAGTTTCCTTGGGAAACCATTCGTCCGGACCATACAGGCGGGTGGATTTTTCGCCGGCAAAAACTTCCATCCAGTAGATTTTCTTGCTGCCACCGTAGGCCTTGGCCACGGCGGCGTCGATCACCTTGATCATGACCGGCGTGATGTCGATACCAATGCCGTCACCTTCGATGAAGGGAATGATCGGATTATTCGGGACAGCCTGCCCCGGAACGATTTTCTGGCCACCTTGCGGCACCTTGATATGAGAAGTCATGGGCACTCTCCTGAAATTGTTTTGGGACGACCCTCGGCGGATCGCACGACCGGCACCACGGATTCTTTGGGCCGGCACGGCGACCAATTATGTCGCAAAAGCCCCTGGAGTGTCAGTTCTCGAAAGCCATCCGGCGCACCGCCCTCTCTCCCCGCGCATCCAGCCTCTCAGAGGCCCTGAAATAACGCGACAGGCGGGCAGATGGCTGCTCGACCCAGCGATAAAAAGCAACCGCCGTCAGCAGACTCATCAGGAAGGCGGCGAGCAGCCCGCCAACTGCTGCCTCCGCACTATCCCAGCCGAGGCGGGACCAGACAGTGGAAACCAGAATCAGCACCGGGAAATGGATCAGGAAAAGGCTAAAGGAAATGTGCCCCAGTCCGGTGACCAGACGACCGGGAGACCAGTGCCGCGCCAAAGCAGAGCGTTCGGCAACGAACAGTAGCGCGCCGAAAACCATCGCGATCACCAGACGCCAGCGCCACTCGAACAGCATGGCCACCAGTAGCACGGCCTGAAAGAGCAGGAATTCGGTCTGACTGCCACGCTCCAAGGCCCGCTGGACCAGGATGCCCATGAAGAAATAGGGGAAAAAATAGAGTGCCCAGCTGTCCGCTGCCGGATCGAGATTGAAGTGAAACAGGGAGATCAGCGCCGCCCCCCAGCCAATCGCCGTAAACAGGCCATCGCCGCCGCGACCGAATCTCCCCTGCAGGGCCAGGCTGAACGCGTAGCCGAAACTGAGCTGAAAATTGATGCAGACGAACCACAAGCCGGCAGACAGTGACTCGTAACCGAGAATATCCTGCAGGAAGAACAGGTGAGCAAGGAATTGCCCCAGCCCGACCTCCGAGCCCAGCACCTCATCCGGCACCCAGCCACGGGCGAACGCATAGATCGGGATGATCAACACGACAACTGCCAGATAAGGCAGGCCGAGTCGGCAGTAACGCTGCACTGCAAACCGTCCGAGTTCGCGTAGCCCCCATTGACGCCGGCCGATGGTTTTGGCCGCGACATAACCGCCGACGACAAAAAAGACCTGGGTTGCACGAGCATAGTTGGCCAGCCAGTCGAGCGTTTCACCGATAAGAGGTGCCGCCCAGTCGCGGAACGGCGCATACAACGCATAGTGGTGCCAGAGAATGGTCAGCGCGGCACATGCACGCAACGCCAGGAGGATTGAAGCTTGAGGCGGAAGCGTCACTAGAACAATCTATTTAAAATCAACAATATAACACAAAGCAAACCGTACCCACCAAACAAAAATGCGAAGATCGTATGATCTTCGCATTTTATTGAGGGCCTGACCGTCTGTCAGGCCCAACCCACCGGGATCAGACTCGCGCTGCCTTCATGGCGGCATTCAGTGTCGGGCTCGGACGCATGACCGCCTTGCACTTCTCGGCATCGGCCTTGTAGTAGCCACCGATATCGACCGGCCGGCCCTGCACCGATTTCATTTCGGCAACGATCTGGGCTTCGTTGTCAGTCAGCGCCTTGGCCAGCTTGGAAAAATGGCCCGCCAGCTCGGCATCATCCTTCTGCGCCGCCAGTTCCTGCGCCCAGTACATGGCGAGGTAGAACTGCGAACCACGATTGTCCAGCTCGCCGGTTTTCGGCGACGGTGACTTGTTGTTGTCGAGCAGTTTGCCGGTTGCAGCATCGAGTGTCTTGGCCAGCAACACTGCGCGCTGGTTGCCTTCCTTGATGCCCAGCTCTTCCAGGGAGACGGCCAGAGCCAGGAACTCGCCGAGCGAATCCCAGCGCAGGTGGTTTTCCTGGGTCAGCTGTTGCACGTGCTTCGGGGCCGAACCACCGGCACCGGTTTCGTACATGCCGCCGCCGTTCATCAGCGGAACGATGGACAGCATCTTGGCCGAGGTACCCAGTTCCATGATCGGGAACAGGTCGGTCAGGTAGTCGCGCAGGATGTTACCGGTCACAGAAATCGTATCCAGACCGCGGGCGACACGTTCGAGCGTGAAGCGCATGGCACGGACCTGCGACATGATCTGGATTTCGAGACCACTGGTATCGTGATCCTTGAGGTACTTCTGAACCTTCTTGATCAGTTCGTTCTCGTGCGGACGATAAGCATCCAGCCAGAAAATCGCCGGCATGCCGGACTGACGGGCACGGGTAACAGCCAGCTTGACCCAGTCACGGATCGGTGCATCCTTGACCTGGCACATGCGCCAGATGTCGCCAACTTCGACGTTTTGCGTCAGCAGAACCTCGCCGGTAGCGTTATCAACGATGTTGGCGATGCCGGCTTCAGTGACTTCGAAAGTCTTGTCATGCGAGCCGTATTCTTCGGCCTGCTGGGCCATGAGGCCGACGTTCGGAACGGTGCCCATGGTCTTTGGATCGAAGTTGCCATGCCATTTGACGAAGTTGATCATCTCCTGGTAGATGCGGGCAAAGGTCGATTCCGGCATGACGCACTTGCTGTCGTACTGCTTGCCGTCAGCGCCCCACATCTTGCCGCCTGCGCGGATCATGGCCGGCATCGAGGCGTCGACGATGATGTCGTTCGGCGAATGGAAGTTGGTGATGCCCTTGGCCGAATCGACCATGGCCAGACGCGGACGATGCTCGCGGCAGGCATGCAGGTCGCGGATGATTTCGTCACGCTTGGACTCGGGCAGGACCTTGATCTTGTCAAGCAGGTCGACCATGCCATTGTTGACGTTGATGCCGAGTTCTTTAAACAGCACATCGTGCTTCTCGAAGGCTTCCTTGTAGAAAATCCTGACGCAGTGGCCGAAGACAATCGGGTGCGAGATCTTCATCATCGTCGCCTTGACGTGCAGCGAGAAAAGGATGCCTGATTCGCGGCAGTCTTCCATTTCACGCTCATAGAATTCGCACAGTGCCTTCTTGCTCATGAACATCGAGTCAATGATCTCGCCTTCGAGCAGGGATAGCTTTGGCTTCAGCACGGTGGTCTTGCCGCCCTTGGCGATCAGCTCCATGCGCACTTCACGCGGCTTGTCGAGCGTCAGCGATTTTTCGCCGTGGTAGAAGTCACCGTGTTCCATGTGGGAGACGTGGGTCTGCGACCATTGCTTCCATTCGCCCATCGAGTGAGGACGCTTCTTGGCGTAATTCTTGACGGCACCTGGCGCGCGGCGGTCGGAGTTACCTTCGCGCAGCACCGGGTTGACGGCGGAACCGAGACACTTGCCGAAGCGGGCCTTGAGCGCCTTCTCTTCGTCGGTATTGGCTGTTTCCGGGTAATCAGGGATGGCGTAGCCCTTTTCCTGCAGTTCCTTGACACAGGCTTTCAGCTGGGCAACCGAGGCGCTGATGTTCGGCAGCTTGATGATGTTGGTTTCCGGCAGCAGGCACTTTTTGCCCAGCTCGCCAAGGGTATTCGGGACTTTCTGGTCATCCTGAAGGAATTCAGAGAACTCGGAAAGCATGCGGGCAGAGACGGAAATGTCTGCCTTTTCAATCTCAATACCCGCCGGTGCGGTAAACGTGCGAACGATAGGCAAAAAGGCACAAGTCGCCAACAATGGCGCCTCGTCAGTTAGCGTGTAAATGATCTTTGACTTTCCTGCAGCCATGCTACCCCCTTGAATAGGATTAAATTACGCTGGGCGAATCTACGCCGGGCGCCTTTCGCGATGCTTACAAGCATAAACCTGTCGAGTATCGTTTTCCGCGCCGCCCTAGTCAACGGCAGTTGTCGGAGAAGGCCGCTTTACGCCGCTTCCGAGGAAGTTATCAGGCATGTCCGGTGTAAAATTTGCCCTTCACTCAGGATCAATCAAAATGAAAATATCCGTCGGCCTTTACGGCACGAATGCTCATCAGATTGCACTGGCCTTGATTCAGGGCTTCAACAAGCACTACATGCTGTTTCGCGAAACCAGCAAGGAAGCCAAGACCCGCTTTGAACAAGCTGACTGGCTGGGTGTACACAAGGCGGTCAAGGAGCGCATCCGTTTTTACGACGACCGCGTCGATGAATGCGTCGAGCGCCTGCGCAACGATTTTGACGCCGGCACGATCGAACAGCCGACCTGGCAGCAAATCAAGCTGCTTTACATCGGCCTGCTGCTCAACCACAAGCAGCCGGAACTGGCTGAAACCTTCTTCAATTCGGTGACCACCAAGATTCTTCACCGCAATTATTTTCACAACGACTTCATTTTTGTTCGCCCCACCGTGTCGACCGAGAACATCGAGGCCGACATCGACGCCACCTATCGGAGCTACTACGCCAAGGAAGACGGATTGCGGGGCGCCATCCGGAGCATCATCAAGGACTTTGAATGGCACCGCCCGTTCGCTGACCTGGCCCGTGACGTCGATCATGTTTATCACGCCATTCGGCGCTTCATGAAGGAAATGCCGCAACGCGAAGTGAACTTTCAGATTCAGGTACTGGCGTCCGCCTTTTACCGCAACAAGGCCGCCTACATCATCGGCAAGGCGATTAACGGTTCAGTCGAATACCCCTTTGCCATCCCGGTCCTGCATGACGAAAACGGCAAACTCTTCCTCGACACCATCCTGCTCGACGCCTGGCGAATCGGCCTGCTTTTTTCGCTGTCGCGCGCTTACTTCATGGTCGATATGGAAGTGCCTTCCGGCTACGTCCAGTTCCTGCGCGCCGTACTGCCCAACAAGCCGCGTTCAGAGCTGTACATCATGCTGGGCCTTGGCAAGCAGGGGAAAACCATGTTTTTCCGCGACTTCATCTACCACCTTCACCATTCCGAAGACAAATTCATCATGGCGCCCGGCATCCGTGGTCTGGTCATGCTGGTCTTTACCCTGCCGTCCTACCCCTACGTTTTCAAGCTGATCAAGGATGTTTTCGGCGCATCCAAGAATATGGACAGGGCTACGGTCAAGAAGAAATTCATGATGGTCAAGCAGGTCGACCGCGTCGGCCGGATGGCAGATACGCTGGAGTTCTCCAATGTGTTGTTCCCCTTGAACCGTTTCGACGACGAAGTCCTGGAAGAACTGGAGAAGCTCGCCCCGAATTGCTACGAAATTGATGGCAACCAGCTGATCATCAAGCACCTGTATATCGAGCGCCGCATGGAACCGCTCAACATCCATCTTGAACGCATGGAGCGAACCAACAATACCGAAGGTCTGGAACACGCCATCAAGGAATACGGCAGCGCCATCCGCGAACTGGCTCAGGCCAACATTTTCCCGGGAGACATGCTGTGGAAAAACTTCGGCGTTACCCGTTTCGGACGCGTCGTTTTCTACGACTATGACGAAATTGAATACATGACCGACTGCAACTTCCGTAAAATCCCGCCGGCACCGGATTTTGAAACCGAGATGTCGGGTGATGTCTGGTATCCAGTGGCCAGGAATGATGTTTTCCCTGAGGAATTCAGCACCTTCCTGCTCGCCTCGCCGACCTTGCGCAAGGTTTTTCACAAGCATCACGCCGATCTGCTATCAGCCAAATTCTGGCAGGACGCGCAGCAGAAAATTCGTGACGGCCACGTTGAGGACTTCTTCCCTTATCCGGTTGAACTGCGTTTCTGTAGTATCCAGCCGGATGTAGGCTGAGCACGAATATTAGAAAACACTAAGAGTCCAGACTAGAATCTGGACCCTGTAATTTGGAGTAACAGCATGCCGTTAAGTATCGCGGTCGTTCGGGAACGTGGACTTGGCGAAAGCCGTGTCGCACTCGTTCCAGAGACTGCCAAGAAGTTTGCCGCCCTCGGCGCCACGCTCCGCATGGAGCAGAGCGCCGGCATTGAAAGCCACCTGCTCGACTCGGTCTACCCCGAAGTCACCATGGTCAATGGCATCACAGAAGCCTACGGCACCGCCGGCCTGATTCTCCGAGTTGCCCCGCCTAGCGCCGCAGAAATCGCCGCGATGCCCGAAGGCGCTGTCCTCATTGGTTTGCTGAAACCCTTCGAAGACAAAGCGAGACTCGCTGCGCTGAACGCCCGCAAGATCACCGCCTTCGCCCTCGAACTGCTGCCCCGCATCTCCCGCGCCCAAAGCATGGATGCATTATCCAGCCAGGGCTCCTGCGGCGGCTACCAGTGCGGTCTGATCGCCGCCGCCCGCTGCACCAAGTTCTTCCCGATGCTCACCACCGCCGCTGGCACAATCCGCCCGGCCCGTGTGCTGGTGATCGGCGCCGGTGTCGCCGGCCTGCAAGCCATCGCCACCTGCAAGCGCCTCGGCGCCATGGTCGAAGCCTACGACGTCCGTGCCGCTTCTCGCGAACAAATCGAATCCCTTGGCGCCAAGTTCGTCGACACCGGCGTCAGTGCCGATGGCGTAGGTGGTTACGCGCGCGAACTCACCGCCGAAGAGAAGGCGATGCAAGCCGAGAAACTGACCAAGGCCGTCGCCCTTGCCGATGTGGTGATCACCACCGCCGCCATTCCCGGCAAGAAAGCGCCGGTGATAATCACGGTCGACATGATAAAACGCATGAAATACGGCGCCATCATCGTCGACATGGCCGCCGAATCCGGTGGCAATTGCGCCCTGACCCAGCCGGGCGAACACGTCATCGCCAATGACGTGAATATCCACGGCCCATTGAACCTTCCCTCCCGCATGCCGACCCACGCTTCCGAGCTCTATGCCAAGAATCTCTACAACTTCCTCTCACCGTGGATCAAGGACGGCGAACTGGTTTTTGACTGGAGCGACGAAGTCGTTGCCGGCACGTTGCTCTGCAAGGATGGCCTCACCGCCCACAGCGTGGTCAAACAAGTGATGGAGGCCGCATGAACATCGCCACATTGAACATCATGAATTCTTCTACCTGCATCGCTATCGGCTCACCGCCCCATGCGGCTGCCCCCCACTCGCGGTCGTGCGCATCCCCGCTCGGCAACGCCGATCGGGGCCCCTGCTTACTGCTCGGGAGGGCAGCGTAATGGACGGACTACTCGCCCTCTACATCTTCATGCTCGCCGCCTTCACCGGCTACGAGATCATCGCCAAGGTACCGGTCATCCTGCATACACCACTGATGTCCGGCTCCAACTTCATCCACGGAGTCGTCGTGGTCGGTGCCATGATCATGCTCGGCTCTGCCGATACGGTAATCCAGCAAGTCATCGGCTTCTTTGCCGTCGCCCTCGGCGCCGCCAATGCTGCCGGTGGTTACGTGGTGACTGAACGCATGCTGGCCATGTTCAAGAAGAAGGAGGACGCATGATGTCGCTCCCCCTCTACGTTCAAGGCGCCTGGTTCCTCGGTGCCGCATTGTTCATCTTCGGCCTGAAAGGCATGAGTTCCCCAGCCAGTGCACGAAAAGGCATCGTCATTGCCGGTTACGGCATGCTGCTCGCGATTGCCGGCACTTTCCTCATTCCCGGCTTGCAGAACATCGCCTTGATAGCCCTGGCCCTCGCGCTGGGCGGCTCGGCCGCCTGGATCTCCGGCAAGAAGGTCAAGATGACCGACATGCCGCAGATGGTTGCCATCTATAACGGCATGGGCGGCGGTGCGGCAGCAGGCATTGCCGCCATCGAGTTCGCCAAGGGCGATGCCCTCAGTCTCGCCACGACGATACTCGCCATGGTCGGTGCACTGATCGGTGCGGTCTCCTTCACCGGTTCCTGCGTCGCTTGGGCGAAATTGCAGGGCGTGCTGAAAAAAGCCCATCGTCTGCCGGCGCAGAATGCAGTCAATGTGATCCTCGCGCTGGTCGCCATCGGCCTTGGCGGGGCGATGGTCTTTATGGCACCAGCCAAACCTGAACTGATCCTTGCCTTCTTCGCCGTCTCCCTGCTGCTCGGCATCATCGTCACCCTGCCGATCGGCGGGGCCGACATGCCGGTGGTGATTTCGCTGTTCAATGCGTTTACCGGCCTGGCCGTGGGCTTCGAAGGTTATGTACTGGGTAATCCGGCGCTGATCATTGCCGGTATCGTGGTCGGTGCGGCCGGCACCTTGCTCACCCAGTTGATGGCCAAGGCGATGAATCGCCCGATCTCCAACATTCTTTTCACCCCGATGGTGGCCAGCGGCCCGGGCGAGGCGATCGAAGGGACGATGAAGGAACTCAGCGCCCTCGATGCGGCAGCGATGATGCGTTACGCCAGCAAGGTCATCATCGTGCCGGGTTACGGCATGGCGGTGGCGCATGCCCAGCACAAGGTCTGGGAGATGACTTCGATTCTCGAAGAAGCCGGGGTCGAGGTGAAGTTCGCCATTCACCCGGTGGCAGGGCGGATGCCGGGGCACATGAATGTGCTGCTGGCCGAAGCCGGTGTGCCTTACGACAAGATCTTCGATCTGGAAGAAATCAACGGCGAGTTCGGTCAGGCGGATGTGGCGTTGATCATCGGGGCGAATGATGTGGTGAATCCGAGTGCCCGCACCGACAAGGCGAGCCCGATCTACGGCATGCCGATTCTGAATGCAGATATGGCGCAGAACGTGATCGTGATCAAGCGAGGCAAGGGCACGGGTTATTCCGGGGTTGAAAATGCCCTGTTCTACACTGACAACTGCCGGATGCTTTATGGCGATGCGCAACCGATGGCTGGCGAGATCATCCAGCACCTCAAGGCCATGGGGTAACCCAGGAACACCCCATACTCCTTTCGTCATATTCATGCACCGACCGGGCGTGCCCGGTCGTACAATAGGCGGCTAAACTGTTCATGGAATTGATGTATGAAGAGAATTGATGACTTGCTGATCTGGTTGGCTGCGGCTGCCTGCCTCGGACTATGGATCTGGTCCATGACGGCTGGCCCCGTCTCGGCACATCTTTTCCTGATCATTTCAGTCCTTCTGGCAAGCGCGATATTTTTCTCGCACGGAGCCCGAAAGCGCTGGGTAGATAAAAATCGTGCCTACATCGGCGAGATGAATACGGTGATGTCGGAGTACAACGTCCTGTCGAGCGAAGCCATGGAGCACGCCGGCCTGCAATTCAACCTGCTCGAACGGGAAATGCAGGAAGCCCAGGAGATCATCCGCGCCTCGGTCAGCAAGCTGAGCGGCAGCCTGACCGGACTGGAGTCGCAATCCTCCGACCAACGGCAGATCTTGCGCTCCCTGATTGATGAAATGCTCGCGATGACTGGTTCCGACAATAACCAGCGCGAGGAACAAGCCGGACTACAACGCTTTTTCGACGAAACCAATCGTCTGATCAGTGAATTCGTCAGCAAGATGGGGCAGTTGCAGGCCACCAGCCACGGGGTTGCCCATAGTTTTTCCCAGATGCAGGATCAGGTTGGCCGCATTACCACGACACTGAATGATGTCGCCGGCATCACCAAACAGACGGACCTGCTCGCCCTCAACGCCGCCATTGAGGCAGCCCGTGCCGGCGAGGCGGGGCGTGGATTTGCCGTGGTTGCAGACGAAGTCCGCAAGCTGGCCGCACGGACTGGCGAGTTCAATACCGATATTCGCAAAGCACTCGGCGACATCCTGAATTCACTGCAGGAAGTTGGCGTACGGGTTGCCGATGCGACCAGTATCGACATGAGCATTGCCGAAAAATCACAGGCAACCCTCCACGAACTGGGCGCCGAGTTGCTGGAACTCACCGAAAAAGCCCGAGAGCACTCAACCCATATCACGGCAGTTACGGAACAAATGCATAACCTGACCCAGGAAGGCGTCATGGCCATGCAATTTGAGGATATCGTGACGCAAATGATTACCCGGATCAGTCAGCGGACAACGCATGTCGGTGAATACATGCACGCCTTCCTGAACCTGCATAACGACCAAGGGGAAGCTGACAGCCTGCAGAGAGTCCGCATGCGTAGCAAGCATCTGGTCGAACTGCTGGTCAACTCACATCAAAAGCAGGATGCCATCCGGACAACAAACGCCTCAAACAGTCCATCAAGCAAGAGTAATGGCGATATCGAACTGTTCTGATCGCCTGGACCTATCAGCTTTTTCCCGTACTCCCGAAACCACCTTCACCGCGAGCGCTGGCATCAAACTCTTCGACGATATTGAAGCCGACATGAAGTACCGGTACAACGACCAGCTGGGCGATCCGATCCAGCGGATTGAGCGTAAAACTCTCGTGGCCACGATTCCAGGCTGACACCATCAGTTCCCCCTGGTAATCCGAATCGATCAGCCCGACCAGATTTCCGAGCACGATTCCATGCTTGTGGCCCAGCCCCGAGCGCGGCAGGATGATTGCAGCCAACCCGGGATCAGCCAGATGAATTGCCATCCCGGTCGGCACCAGCGTAGTTTGCCCAGGCGCCAGGTGCAGTGGTGCCTCAATACAGGCCCGCAGATCCAGCCCGGCAGAACCCGGCGTTGCGTAATGCGGCGGGCTGTCGCGCAAGCGGTTGTCGAGAATTTTGACGTCAATCCGATGCATCAGTTTTCCCCAGTCAAAGTTGCGATATGTTCGATCAACTGGCGAGCCAGCACCGATTTTGACGCGGGCGCCAGCGGGTAGTTTCCTGTCTCGTCGAACAGCACCAGTCGGTTATCGTCGCCGCCAAAACCATCCTGAATCAGGTTGCCGGCGATCAACGGAATATTCTTCTTGCGGCGCTTGGTCTGGGCATACTCCTCCAGATTTCGACTCTCGGCAGCGAAGCCAACGCAGAACGGGCCATCTTTCAGGGCTGCGACTTCCGCCAGAATATCCGGGTTCTCGACCAGCTCAATCGGTGGAATGCCGCCCGTATCCTTCTTGAGTTTGTGCTCGGCGGCATTGGCCACCCGGTAATCGGCCACGGCCGCCACACCAATAAAAATATCGGACTCAGCGGCTCGCGCCATCACGGCAGCATACATTTCTAGCGCACTCCGCACACTGATGCGGTCGACCCCCTGTGGCGAGCAAAAACCAACCGGGCCTGAAACCAGCGTCACCTTCGCCCCCGCCTGCCGGGCAGCGCGGGCCACCGCATAGCCCATGCGACCGGACGAGAGATTGGTAATGCCGCGTACCGGGTCGATAGCCTCGAAAGTCGGTCCTGCCGTAATCAATACGGATTTGCCAGCCAACAATTTTGGCGAAAGGAAGGCGAGCACTTCTTCGAGAATTTCTTCAGGCTCCAGCATGCGGCCGGCACCAACTTCGCCACAGGCCTGTTCCCCGCTGGCCGGGCCCAGCAGATGCACGCCATCCGCCAACAGTTGTGTCACGTTGCGCTGCGTTGCCGGGTTTTCCCACATCTGGAGGTTCATTGCCGGCGCGACGAGCAAAGGACACTCGCGGGCCAGTACCATGGTCGCCAGAAGGTCGCCGGCCAAGCCATTGGCTATCCGAGCCATGAAATCTGCCGAGGCCGGCGCGACCAGAATCAGATCGGCCTGGCGCGAGAGATCGATATGCGCCATGGCGTTCGGCATCCGCGCATCCCACTGGTCAGTAAAAACCGGCTTGCCGGAAAGCGCCTGAAACGTGGTGGTCGTCACGAAGTGAGTTGCCCCTTCGGTCATTGCCACCTGCACTTCCGCCCCCTGCTTGCCCAACAAACGGACCAGCTCGGCTGCCTTGTAGGCAGCGATGCCTCCCGTGACGCCCAGAACGATGCGCTTTCCCTGTAATTCCATTGTCTTGCCATTAGAATGTGTGCTTTCCCATTCTACTGGAAATAGCATGGCGATCAGCGACTGGCCGGAGGGCGAAAGACCGCGCGAACGGCTGCTGACACTCGGCCCGGCTGCACTCTCGGACGCCGAGCTTCTGGCCATCTATTTGCGTGTGGGTGTCCGTGGAAAAAGTGCGGTTGATCTGGCGCGCGATCTGTTGCAACGCTTCGACGGCCGGCTGAACGCCCTCGTCGAAGCTTCGCTGGATGAACTGGCCAGCGTTTCCGGTATCGGCATGGCCAAGGCCGCTCAACTCAAGGCCAGCTTCGAACTGGCCAAACGAGCGCTGGGTCAGGAAATGTCGGCGCGCGACATGCTTACATCCCCCGGCCAGGTGCGCGACTGGTTGCGCCTGAAATTGGCAACGCGGCCGCACGAAGTCTTCATGGCGCTCTGGCTGGATGCCCAAAACCGGCTGTTGAAAGCCGATGAGCTTTTCGTCGGAACCTTGACCCAGACATCCGTGTACCCGAGAGAAGTGGTCAAGGCAGCGCTCAGCCACAATGCCGCTGCCGTCATCCTTGCCCACAACCATCCGTCCGGTTTGGCCGAACCGTCGCGGGCCGACGAGATACTGACACGCAGCCTGAAAGAGGCTCTGGCTATGGTTGACGTCAAGCTGCTTGACCATTTCATTGTGGCCGGCAACACCCCGCCACTATCCTTTGCCGAACGGGGATTGCTATAAAAATCACAAAACCCCTTGAAAGGATTGGGGAGTTTTGGTTATACTCACCGGCTTTCTTCTAGCGATTTCTGGAGCAGCAATCATGGCGCGAGTCTGCCAAGTAACGGGCAAAGCCCCGATGGTTGGGAACAAGGTTTCCCATGCCAACAATAGAACGAAGCGTCGCTTCCTGCCGAACCTGCAGTACCGCCGCTTTTGGGTCGAAGCTGAAAACCGCTTCATCCGTCTGCGCGTTTCCAACGCCGGCCTGCGCGTCATCGACAAGAACGGCATTGATTCCGTTCTGGCCGACCTGCGCGCCCGCGGCGAAGTCTGATTAAGTAAGGATAAATAAAATGGCTAAAGGCGGTCGCGAAAAAATCAAGCTGGAATCTACAGCTGGTACCGGGCACTTCTACACCACCTCCAAGAACAAGCGCACGACGCCTGAAAAATTGGAGTTCAACAAGTACGATCCCAAAGCTCGTAAGCACGTTGCTTACAAGGAAGTAAAGCTGAAGTAATTCAGCCTGCTCCAGCTTTCGACAAACCCGCCTTTCGGCGGGTTTTGTTTTTTCAGGGGTTGGCGATCAGTTCCTGCGCCGGAACAGCAGGGCTGCGTAGCCAACGATGCCGATAAAGACCAGCAATGACCAGTTAGCCATCGAGAGCCCAAGAAATACCCAGTCCCGGCTGGTACAGAAACCGGTTGCCAGAAACCAGCTCGGCCACTGCATGCCCAGCCAGTCGACCAGTTGCTCCATCAGGTTCGGCTCGGCATAACCACACTCCGTGGCCAGTTCCGGAAACGCCTGCATCCAGGTCTGTTCGCCGGCAACGCCGACGCCCAGCATGGCCAGCAGGCCAATCAAGCCCGCCCAGGCCATCCGGGCTATTGGCCAAGCAAAACCGAATAGCGCCAGCCCGCCAATCAGCAGATAGAGCACACGCTGAAAAATGCACATCGGGCAGGGTGCCAGCCGTAGCAGGTTCTGCAACTCCATACCCACGGCAACCAACCCGAAACAGCCCAGCGCCAGAGTGGCGAACCAGGCACGAACAGGCACTTGAGAAAAAAACATGGCGGTGCTTTCGCGAGTGAATTACAAACAAGGCCGGATTCTAAGGCATGGCGCAGCCAGCAGGCTGAAAATGGCCGCTACGGGGCGTTGACCGCAGCAAGCTGGACCGCTGGCCGGCCTGCCGTTAAGATTGTCGGATGAATACACGTATCCTGCTTGTTGAAGACGACGAACGGCTGGCCGAACTGACCGCCGAATACCTCACCAAGAACGACCTTCAAGTCAGCATCGAGCCGCGTGGCGACACCGCCGAAGCTCGAATTCTGGCCGAACAGCCGGACCTGGTCATTCTTGACGTGATGCTGCCCGGCAAGGATGGCTTCGAGGTCTGTCGGGGCGTCAGACCGCATTATCGCGGCGTGATCCTGATGCTGACTGCCCGCGATGAAGACTTTGACCAGATTCTCGGCCTCGAGATGGGTGCCGACGACTATATTTCCAAGCCGGTCCAGCCACGCGTCCTGCTGGCTCGCATCAAGGCATTGCTCCGTCGCCTGCCGAACCCCGGCGATGCTCAGGGTAACGAAGCCGAAACCATGGTGTTTGGCCAGTTCCGAATCAGCCAGGCGACCCGCACCGCCTCGTTGAACGGCAACAGCATCGACCTGACCACCGCCGAATTTGACCTGCTCTGGCTGCTTGCCTCTCACGCCGGCAGCGTGCTGTCGCGTGACGACCTGCTGCAGGAACTGCGCGGCATCGGTTTTGACGGACTCGACCGCTCGATTGATGCCCGCATTTCCCGACTGCGCAAAAAGCTGAACGACGATCCGGAGAACCCGACCCGCATCAAGACCGTACGCGGCAAGGGCTACCTTTTCAGCAAGCATGACTGGAACTGAGTCCCCATCCGGGGATGCAGGCGCCAAGGAGCGCAGTCAGGGACTTGCCCGCTCGCTCTTCCGCGTTTCACTGCCCCGCTGGCGGGGCGGACGCTACAGCCTCTCCAAGCTTTTTTTCAATTTTTACCTGCTGGCAATGGGCTCTTTTGTCGCCATCGCCTTCACCGCCGACTTCGTCATTTCCACCGCCCAACGCGGCATCACCGACGATTATGCCCGCCGCTTCATGCGCGGCACGATCACCCTGATCGAAGACGAACTCTTCCGCCAGCCGCGCAGTTCCTGGCCGCGAAAAATCAAGGATCTGGACGAAAAATTTTCCTATCGCCTCGACATCACTGAACGCATCAAGCTCGACCGGACGCTGACCCCCCTTCAGGTCGAGAAGCTGGATGCCGGCGACATTGCCATCGACCACGATGGCGACATCATGTACCACCGCCTTGGCACCAGCAGCCAGGTTCTGGTCGTTGGTCCGCTGGCCTCCAGTCGCAATCCCGAACTGAAAGATCGCCTGCCGCTCGAACTGCGGCTACGACTGCTGACCTGGAGCTTGACCGGACTGATTTTCGGCGTCGCACTCTGGTTCTGGGTCCGCCCGGTCTGGCGCGATCTGGAATCGCTGCGCCAAACAGCCCGGGACCTTGGCGATGGCGATTTCGAAGCGCGTTCGCCGCCGGCCCGAAGCCAGCTCTTCGCGCCACTTTCGGACACCATGAACAGCATGGCCGAGCGCGTCCAGCAATTGCTCGCCACCCACCGCGAACTTGCCTGCGGCATCTCGCACGAATTGCGTACGCCAATCGCCCGCATGCGCTTCGCGCTGGAAATGCTCTCGGAAACCGAGGAACGGGAAGAACGTGAACGCCTGTGGGCGATGATGGAAGATGATCTTGACGAACTCGATCACCTGATCGACACCAGCCTGACCTATGCCCGCTTCGAGCGCGAAGCACCGGAGCCGCATTTTTCCAGTGTCAATTTCTGCGAATGGCTGATGGATGAAGTCGATTCGGTGCGTTTGCTTGGTCGCAAGCTGAACGTTGCGGTGGACACCGACAATCTGCCCGAAAGTCTCAACATCGATCTTGATCGCAAAGCCATGCCTTATGCCCTGCGCAATTTGCTGCGCAACGCCTTCAAGTACGCCAGTAAAGAGATCAAGGTCAGCGCCGAACTGGTCGGCGACCGTATCCGGATTCACGTCGACGACGATGGCATCGGTATCCCGCCGGAAGAGCGCGAACATATTTTCTCCGCCTTCACCCGCCTGGACCGCTCACGCGACCGCGCCACTGGCGGCTACGGCCTTGGTCTGGCGATCGCCCGGCGGGTACTCGAACTGCATGGCGGCACCGCGACGGCAGACGCCGCCCCACTCGGTGGTGCGCGCTTCACGCTGGACTGGAAAGCTCACCAATAGGGCTTTGGCGACGCTGTTACAAAGCGTCATAGAGCATCAAGCCTCGTTACGACGCCAGCACGCTTGCCCAACAGACACCTCGTCACCACCTCCCTAGAATGCGAGGCATGGAACAACAACAATCCCACCAAGAGGATCACGAGGAAATGAACGAAATGAATATCAAGGAATTTATGGAAACCGCCCGCCAATACCTGTTGGGCATGATGCCTGCACCACAGGCGCAACTCGCCACGATTCCGGTTCGTCAGGTTCGCTGATGGCATTTGCCGACAATTTGCCGATGAACGAAAGCCTTGGTGTTTTCGTCGGCGTTGCAGGCTACGACTGGCTGACCGAAGGACAGGCCGAACCGCTCAAGGCGGCTGTAGCCGCCGTTGCCGCCTGCGCCGTGATTCTGGTGGCGCGTCACTGGCTGAAAAGCCGACGCAAGGATTGAACGACAGATTTACCCCCCTCTCGAAATCCCCCCTTTTCGAGAAATCCCTGTTACCCCGCCCTCGTGGCGGGGTCTTTTTTTGCTCAAAATCCGTCATAATTTGCCATTATTTCCGCGCCATCTTTTTCGAGACTCAGCAACCATGAAACTCAAAATTTTCTTCGTTACTGTTGCGACAGCCCTTCTGCTCACCGCCTGTGCCGGCCTCAGCAGAACTGACGGCAATGATTGGCTGGACCGGAAAGCCGGCCCCACCAACGAAATCATTTCTGGAAAATGGACATCTGCCGGTAACTGGACCAGCAACTGGGGCGAAGGCAACTTCATCCAGGATGGCTCGCGCTTCTATGGCCAGATGGGTAGCTACTACGTTGATGGCGCACTGAATGGCGAACACGTGTACATGGTATTCAGTTCGGGCCGCAAGGTTTACTACAGCGCCATCCTGAGGAAAAACAGCAACGGCGGCTTTGCCGGCAAAGCCACTCAGGGCAAGCTGATCGACTATCCCGGCGCCGAAGATTCAGGCGTAACGCTGATTACCCTGCAGCGAAGTAGCCGCTAACTCCCGGGCAGAGGCCGTTCAGGCGGCCTCACCGAACCACTTGACACCAAGGCAGGCGCGCAAGGTCAGACGAGCGCGATGCAGTTGCACCCAGCAGTTGTTATTGCTGATCGCCAGCACCTCACAGATTTCCTCGGTATCGAAGCCGAGCACTTCCCGCATGGTAAAAATGCGGGCGCTGGCCTCGGGCAGGCGGTAGAGGCAGGCCTCGAAAATCTCCCAGAAACGCTTGTTTTCCATCGCCTGCTGCGGCGTTTCCCATGCCGATGGCCGGGTATCTTCGGCCCAATGCTGGCGCTGGTCGAAGTAGACATCAAGATCGGCATCACTTTCGACGTCTACCGCAGCACGTTCGCGAACCCGATGACGCAAGGCATCGATGATCTTGTTTTTCAGGATGGCGAGCACCCAGGTCCGTAGCGAGGCCTGCGAGGAAAAATTTTCCCGACCCTGTAGCGCCGCCGCCAATGCTTCCTGCACTGCATCCTCGGCCTGCGCCTTGTCGCGCAATTGCATTTCGGCAAAACGCAACATGTCACGACGAACTTCGTTCAGAAATACGGGGTCATGCAGCGGGTCATGTGTCATCTGAAATGCCAAAGCGAGTGTTGCCGTAAACCACGAAGAAGCATCGCGACTATGCCGTAAGTAATTGAAAGGATAACCTGCCCATAGTAGTATGAATCGGCTTCTTGCAAGCTCCTTCAAGCCAAGGTATTCATCGCGTAGAGAAAGAAGTCATGTTTCGCTTCAAGCTGACAGCGCAGGATAATCAGCAAGCTGCTCGTAGCTTGCCAGATTCGCTTTTTTTCTGCCCCGGCATTCATCTGAAGGCGAAAACTTCCGCTTTTCCCTGCAATTTCTCCTGTATGCGGCACCCGGAAGAGCATGCATAAACTCCCCGAACCCATCCTGCATGCTATCGAGTCGGGGCGGGTTCCTTCACCGCCGCAGCTTCTGCTGCGCCTGCTGCAGATGGTCGATGACGACCAGACGAGCGTCGGCGATCTGGCCAAACTGGTCAGGCAAGACCCGGGGCTTTCCACCCGGGTACTAAGCATTGCCAACTCCCCCGCCTTGCGGCGCGGCTCGGAATTGAGAAGTCTTGAGAACTGCCTGACAGCCCTTGGCACCAGGCTGGTCCGTTCGATTGCCACCTGCCTGTCGATTCAGAACCTGTTTGAACGTCGTTACGGAATTTCCGCGGCTGACCTCTCGGGATTCTGGATACATTCGCTGATCGTAGCCGAGCTTTCGCGCAGCCTGGCCGTTTCCGCCAACCACCCTCACCCTGAAGAAGCCTACCTGGCCGGACTGCTCCACGACATCGGCGAACTGATCCTGCTTTCAGCCCTCGGCGAGCCCTACGCCCAACTACTCGCCAGCACCTCCGACGAGGATGCGCTTCAGGCCATGGAAACTGCCCAGTTCGGCGTCCATCACGGCGAAATCGGCACCTGGCTGACCGACAAATGGCACCTCGATTCCTCATTTGCCGATGGCATTCTCTTCCACCACGCCAAGCTGGAGGAAATCGTCACCGCTGATTTGCTCCCACAGATTGTCTGGCTGGCCCACGCCATCGCTGCCAGCGAGGAAATCGCGCCGGAAATGGTTGCCTTCCACCAGCAGATTGCCAACCCGCCAGGCGGCATTGATCTCGAGATCCTGCGCCAGCGGGCAGAAACCCAGACCAAACAGATTTCCGAGGCGCTCGGCTTCACGCCACCGGAAAAGGTTTGTGCCCTTCAAGTCTGGAAGAACCTGCAAGTCGAGCCACATCAACAAGCTCCGGAAAGTTCCGCTGAAAGCGAACTGTCTTCGATGATCGGCGGCATGGCCTTGCTGCAGCCCCTGCAGCAAGACTTGTTCGAACTCGAAAGCGATGCCGAGGTCCTGCTATCGCTGAAAGAATCGGCCCGGATACTTTTCGACCTGAACCGGCTGGCCTTTCTTCTCTACAGCCCGACCGAGAAAAAGCTATCCGGCGCCAGCATCGGCGACCAGCCCGCGATCTTCCGGCAGGTCAAGCTCCACCCGGAAGAACATCGCTCTCTGGTATCTGCAGCCGCCTTCAAGAAAAAAATACAGTGCTCTTTCGACCCACAGGCAACGCCACAAAATGCCCTGATCGATATTCAATTCGCCCGCGCCCTCGGCAGTGCCGGCCTGCTCTGCATTCCAATGATCGGGCGCAACCGGATTGCCGGCGTCATGGTCTGCGGACTGAGCCAGGCCCAATTTTCACGCCTCTCCCGGCGCCTGCCCTGGCTGCTGAATTTCGGCCGCATCGCAGCCATCAGCCTCGATTCGCTGCAGGAAGCCAAGGACTATCGGCAACAAGCCGAACACGATGCCGCCAGCCGCTTCAACAAACAGGCCCGGCGGGTCATTCATGAAGCCGGAAATCCGCTGGGCATCATCAAGAGTTACCTCAAGATTCTTGACCACAAGCTGCCGGCAGAAGCTGGCGTGCGGCAGGAACTCGAAGTATTGAACGAAGAGATTGACCGGGTTGCTGGCATCGTCGGGCGCATGAACGATATCCCGAAAGATCAGGCACCGGCCAACGGGCTTGATGCGGGTGAACTGGTCAATGAATTGCTGCTCCTCTACGGCGACGCACTGTTCCAGGCCAAGGGTATCAAGTTTGAAGTGTCGCAACCGGCCGAGTCGCTGCGCGTCAAGTGCGAGCGCGACAGCCTGAAGCAGATTTTGCTCAATCTCTGGAAAAATGCCTCCGAGGCCCTGGTCTCCGGCCAGCAGATCAAGATTTCCCTGACCGACCACGTCGTCCATAGCGGCCACGCCTATATTCAGGTCAGGATGGACGACAATGGGCCAGGCATGTCGGATGCCGCCATGCATTCCATCCACCATCCTGTTGATGCCAACCGAACCGGCCCACGCGGTCTGGGCCTGTCCATCGTCGGCACATTGGCTACCCGCCAGGGAATTCCCATAACGTGCCGTAGCCAAGCTGGCAAAGGCACCAGTATCGCCCTGCTCATTCCCAAATTCGGCACCGAATCGTCCGCTGCCGATGCACCCCGATCAAGCCTCGCCGTATCCGGGCAAGCCTGTGGAGTAACCGACAAATGAACGCTGTTACAAATATTGACTCTATAAGTGCCATCCCGGACCTTGTGGAATCCCAGCGCATCCTTATCGTCGACGACGAACCACGCTTCCGGACTGCCTACCGAGAACTCCTCTCCGGCCCCGGGCGCAGTATCGAGGAATGCAGCTGCGGCAAGGATGCCCTGCAACGCCTTGGCGGCCGCGACATTGACGTTGTCGTTCTTGACCTGAAGCTGCCGGATATCGGTGGCATCGAGATCATGGACTGGCTGACCCGCAACCATATTTCGACCTCGGTTATTGTCTTCAGCGCTGATGAATCAATCGATTCGGCGATTCAGGCACTGCGCCAGGGTGCTTTTGAATTCATCCGCAAACATTGTGATCCGAATGAGGTGATCGACAGCGTGGACCGCGCCCTGCGTCGCCGCCGGATGGAGCAGGAACACGCCCTGATGACTGGCCGCCTGGAACAATCCGAGCGTCTGCACCGTTTTCTGGTGGAACAGTCGCCGGACCTGATCTACACACTGGACAGCAATAGTCGTTTCATTTTCGTCAATGGCCGCGTCGAGTCGCTGCTCGGCTATAAACGGGATGAATTGATCGGGCAGCACTACTCGGTCATCGTTCACGAAGACGATGTCGATCAGGCACTCTACGCCTTCAACGAACGCCGTATTGGCGAGCGCGCGACCAACAATTTCGAAGTACGCCTGGTCAACAAACAGAGCGGTGTTCGCCATTTTGAAAACCGGATGATTGTTGCCATCCTGAGTTCTCAAGGAATCTACACGCAGGAAGAAGAAGCACCGCAACAACAGTTCATGGGTACCTCGGGTGTCGCCCGGGACATTACCGAGCGCAAGCGGGCGGAAGAAATGATCGCCTTCCAGGCCTTCCATGATCTGCTGACTGGCCTGCCCAACCGAACGCTGTTCATGGATCGGCTCGAACTCTCGATCACCCAGGCCAATCGACGCAACCAGCGACTGGGCGTGATGTTCCTCGACATCGACCGCTTCAAGCTGATCAACGACACCTACGGTCACCCCGAGGGAGACCAGCTACTCAAGGAGTTCGCGCAGCGCGTTCGCCAGTGCCTGCGCTCCGGCGACACGCTGGCCCGCCAGGGTGGGGATGAATTCACCGTACTGCTGCCCGATATCAACAGCGCTGACGACGTCATTACCATTGCCAAGAAAATGCTGTTCGAACTGAAGCGGCCGTTTACCGTCGCCGAGCGTGACTTCCTTGCCACGGTAAGCATCGGTATCGCGGTCTATCCGGAAGATGGCAACAATTCGGAAGATCTGATCCGCAATGCCGACATTGCGATGTATCAGACCAAGGCACAAGGAAAAAACGGCTACGTCGAATTCCAGGCCTCGATGAACACCAATCACGTCGAGCGCATTTCGCTGGAGAACGACCTTCGACAGGCCATCAAGCAAGGCGATCAATTCGAGCTTCACTTCCAGCCCCAAATCAATCTGACGCTCGGCAGGGTGATCGGCTTTGAAGCGCTGATTCGCTGGAATCACCCGACCCAGGGGCTGATCTCCCCCGACGCCTTCATTCCGCTGGCGGAAGAAGGCGGCATGATCCTGCCGATCAGCGACTGGGTACTCGAAGCCGGCTGCGCCCAGTTGGCCGCCTTGCGACGGAAGGGTTTCGTCGACCTCAAGATGGGCATCAACCTGTCGCCTCGCGAGTTCGAGCGCAGCGACCTGTTCGAGCGTGTCACCGGGCCGCTCAACCGCCACGGCATTCCACCCGAGGCGATTGAAATCGAGATTACCGAAAGCCTCCTGATGAAGGATGCCGAAACCATCATTTCCAAGGTTCGCCAGTTGCGCCGGACCGGCATGCGAATCTCGATCGATGATTTTGGCACGCGCTATTCGTCGCTCAATTATCTGCGCCGCTTCTCGGTCAGCAGCCTCAAGATCGACCAGGCCTTCGTGCGCGACATCAGTCTTGGCCACGGATCGAATGCCATCATTCACGCCATTCTGGGCATTGCCCACAGTTTTGGCCTGCATGTGCTGGCCGAAGGCGTTGAAACCGAGGCTCAGAAGCAGGCCCTGCTCAGGCTGGGCTGCGACGAAATGCAGGGCTTCCTGTTCAGCCGCCCGCTCCCCGCCGCCCAGGTGGAAGCCTTTCTGGCCCAGGACGTAAAGCGCTAGACAGCGCTCTGATCGACGATTCACAACACTGGCCAGGCCCGACCTGAGCCGGGCAGACGGCATGTTTTTTCAGCCTCGAAAAAAAATTTAAAATAAATTGTAAGGATTTCCGGTTTCCGCCGACTAATAGGACAGGAACCCTGCCTTAAACAAGAAACAGGAATTGAAATGATCAGCTGCAAGGAAGCCACCCGCCTCGTCTCGCTTCAACTGGAACGCCCCCTCGGTTTCTGGGTACGTCTTCAGTTGCGCCTGCACCTGGCGTTCTGTATCGGCTGCCGGCGGGCTGAAAAGCAGTTCCGGTTCTTGCGCCAGGCCATGGGCTCCTGGATGAGTCATAGCGACTGATCCAACCACCTCAATCTCATCGGAGAAAACCATGAAAAAGAAAAGTTTTGTTTCCCTGGCCGTCGCTTCCACCTTTGCCGCCATTGCCCTGACCCCGGTTGCCCACGCCGCCGACAACCCGTTTGGTGCCACCAAGCTTGAAGCCGGTTATCAGTTGGCCCAGGCTGACACCAAGGCCAAGGATGGCAAATGCGGTGAGGCCAAGTGTGGCGCTGACAAGAAGGCGGCCGAAAAGAAGAAGGACGGCAAGTGTGGCGAAGCCAAGTGCGGTGCCGACAAAAAGGCCGCCGAGACCAAGATGAAAGATGGCAAATGCGGCGAAGCCAAGTGCGGCGCTGACAAGAAGAAATAAGCAGGCATTGACGGGTTGCGGCGCAGGGAAACTCCCTGCCCGCCCCTTCCCTTGGAGAGCAAAATGCCTCAACACCAGATGCCCCGCGCAGCCCGCGGCGCCGGCCTCGGCTTTCGCCGCGAACTGATCGAAGCGCTGAAAGCCGGCGTTCCCGACGCCATCCGCTTCTTTGAACTGGCCCCGGAAAACTGGGCCGGCATGGGCGGCAAATCGGCTAAAGATCTGCGCCACTTCACCGAACGTTATCCCTTTGTCTGCCATGGCTTATCGCTCTCGTTGGGTGGCCCGATGCCGCTCGATGAAACCCTGCTGCGGCGGATCAAATCATTCATGACCGAACATGGCATGGCCTTGTACACCGAACACCTTTCCTGGTGTGGCGACGACGGCCATCTCTACGATCTGCTGCCAATCCCGATGACTGAAAATGCCGTCAAATGGACGGTCGACCGCATCGCTCGGGCCCAGGACATTCTTGGCATGCGCATCGGTATCGAAAACGCCTCCTACTACGTCACCCCACCGGGTGCCGAGATGAGCGAGACCGAATTCATCTCTGCCATCGTGCGCGAAGCCGATTGCCTGCTTCACCTCGACGTCAATAACATCTACGTCAACAGTCGCAATTTCGGCTTCGATGCCCAGGAATTCATGAACGCCCTGCCGCTCGACCGAACCTGCTACGTTCATGTCGCCGGGCACTATGTCGAACCGGACGGCCTGCTGATCGACACCCATGGCGCCGACGTCATCAACCCGGTCTGGTCACTGCTTGACGCCGCCTATGAGCGTATCGGCAACGTCCCGACCTGCCTCGAACGCGACTTCAATATTCCCGACCTGGGGCAGTTGACCGCAGAAGTCGAGATCATCGCTCAACGCCAGACGCTGGCCGCCAGTAAACGCCGTGAGGCTGCCTGATGAGCGCCCCCGACTTTCAGGCTTTCCAGCAGGCCTTTGGCCGCCATCTGCGCGACCCGCATCACACACCGCGCCCGGCCGGCGTACCGGCCCGCCGCATGGCGGTCTACAACGAACTGCTGTTCAACAACATCACCGGCTTTCTCGACGCCTGCTTCCCGGTTTGCCGCAAGCTGCTCGGCGAGACCAACTGGCGACGCCTGAACCGTGCCTTCTTTCGCGACTGGAAATCGCACACGCCGTGGTTTCGCGAGATTCCGCGCGAATTCGTCCGCTACCTGAATGAGTTCGCCATCCGCCAGCCCTTGCCGGCCTGGTTCGCCGAACTGGCACATTACGAATGGACCGAACTGGCGCTCGACGTCATGGATTGCCCCATCCCCGAGCACGATCCGGCCGGCGATCTGATGCAGCGAGTCGTCATCCTCAACCCGGTCCTGCTAAACCTGACCTATGCCTGGCCGGTGCACCGGATCGGCCCTGATTACCGGCCGCGCAAGCAGCAAACGACGCAACTCGTGGTCTATCGCAACGCCGCCGACGCAGTGAAATTTGTCGAAATCAACCCGGTCACCGCCCGTCTCCTCGTGCTGCTGGCCCTTGCCCCGACCAGCGGTGAAGCCGCCTGCCAACAGATTGCTGACGAGCTGCATCACCCTGAACCGGCGCAACTGCAGGCCTTCGGCAAAGCCCTGCTTGAAGACTTTCGCACTGAGGGCATCATTCTCGGAGCCCAAGCATGAACAACATCCTGAAACGCCCCATTGTCCTGGCCCTTGATGGCATCGATGCCCTCGGACTCTGGCTTGGCCTGCTCAGCCTGCGCCTGCTGCTCGGCTGGGATTTCTTCGAATCCGGTCTGGAAAAGTTCAACGGCAGCAACTGGTTTGCCGACATTCAGGAACGCTTCCCCTTCCCTTTCAGTCTCGTACCACCTGATCTCAGTTGGCAGATGGCGACGTGGTTCGAGCTGCTGGGCGGCGTGGCGCTGGTGGTTGGCCTGGGCACCCGATTTTTCTCGATGTCGCTGCTGATCCTCACGCTCGTCGCCATCGCCAGCGTCCATTGGCCGGAAATGTGGTCGAGTTACAGCGACCTGCTGATGGGCTACGGCTTTACCGACCAGGGCTTTGGCAACTTCAAGCTACCGGTACTTTTCATTGGCATGCTGCTGCCACTGATCCTGATGGGGCCGGGCAAGTTGTCGCTGGATTACTGGCTGCGCCGCCGAGTGCTCAAATAGCTCTCTGCGACATTGATTGCTGCGGTCAACCGGCCTGCAGGGCAAAAACCAAACGCGGCTGGAAGGGCGAAACCACCACACCAGCCGCCACTGACTCACTCCATTTCGAGGCGCTCGAAGGCAATTTCCAGCGTCTCAAGCTGCGCCCCCGTCATCCTGGCCCGCGAGAGAAGAACATTTATGATCACAAGTTACCGGCTCCGGAAAACCGTCTTTGGTTGTCCTTGCCTGGATTTATGACATCAATTGCAAGCATTTGTTGCTGTGAGAATTTTTCAGAAAATCAGAGCTATAACTGAATTGACGACTTGATGAAGGTAAGCCTCAGCTCTTCAGACTCAGCCGTTGGATTGATTTACTTTTGTCTAATTGGGAGTTAAAAATGACCAAGAACACAGTAAAACTCGTGCTGACCGCTATCGCTTTAGGACTTATGACTTCTGGTTCCATTGCTGCCGATGAGCCCATTTATGGCAGTCAGATGATGACCAATCAGGAGAGGATGGAACAACGCACGAAAATGAATGCCGCCAAAACACCCCAGGAGCGTGAGCAAGTTCGTTTGGAACATCATGAACAAATGCAGCTTAGAGCCAAGGAGCGTGGCACAACCCTGCCAGATTCGCCCCCGACTCAAGGTGGGGGCATGCGTCAAGGCACGGGCATGGGCGCGGGTGGTGGAATGGGTTCCGGTGGCGGAATGGGTTCGGGCGGTGGAATGGGAGGTGGGGGTCGAGGCCGCTGATTGATAACAGCAGTTTTGGCGGGCACTTATCCGTAGTAAGCCGTTACCATTTGCAATGCCGAACGGCCGGTGACTTATTCGTTACCGGCCGTTTTCTCGTGAATGATCCTGATATCGCGCTGCGGGAAGGGGATCTCGATACCGTTCTCGCGGAAAGCGCGCCAGATGGCGAGATTGACGTCGGAGATGACATTTCCCCGTCCCTCCTCGGGGTCGGCAATCCAGAAACCGAGCTCCAGGTTGATGCTGCTGTCGCCAAACAGAGTCAGGAAGACCCTGGGCGCAGGATCAGTCAAAACGCGGTCCTGCGCCGCAGCAGCTTCGGTCATCAGGCGCATGGCGAGATCAAGGTCGGTACTGTAGGCGACGCCAATCGTGGTCGCCAGGCGCAGGCGGCTGTCGGAATAGGTCTGGTTCTGGACGACGCTGCCGATCAGTGTTTCGTTCGGCACGATGTATTCGGTACCGCCGGGGTGGCGTAATACCGTATAGCGCGTCGTGATCTGCGTCACCATGCCGTTATCGGCGCCAACCTGCACCACGTTGCCGATACGGATCGAGCGGTCGAGCAGGATGATGAAACCGGACACATAGTTGCTGGCAATCTTCTGCAGACCAAGACCGAGGCCGACCCCGAGCGCCCCGGTAAAGACTGATAGCGCGGTCATGTCGATGCCGACCAGCGACAGGCTGGTGACGATGGCGATCACCGTCAGCAGGGCCTTGGCGAGCCGAATGCCGACGATGCGCAGGCTGGAGTCGAGGGTATCGACCCGCATCAGCCGAGCCTCGATCAGGCCGGCCACCCAGAGCGCCAGCACCACGGTCAGGAAGACGGTGGCCGCGCCATGCAGGATCATCCACAGATCGATGCGCTGTTTGCCGATGGGAAAATCGACCTGTTCCAGCGAGTCGATGACATAAGGGGCGATGTCGGTGATGTAGAGGGCCAGACAACCCCAGACCACGATGACGATGATGCGCTCCCAGGCCGTCAGCCAGGCCGCTTTCGGGAAAGCCTGGCGGAGCACGAAAATGACGCTGCGCACTAGCGCCATCGAGCCGAGCAGCGGCAATGCCAGTTTGAGCAGATTGACATGGAAGAAAGGTTTCAGGATCAGGCGCGCAACCCCGACCAGAATCATGGCGGTCAGCGGAAAGGCGAGACGGGCGCTGGCATCGCTCAGACGCCCGGCACCTTCGGCATGCCGGCCCCGCCACCAGCGGGAAATCAGTAAGGCAAGGCCAAGACAGACCACCAGTGCGAGAACCTGCCAGACGAAATTCGGGTCACTAATGTCATCGAGAACGTCGGTCAGCAGCTTCAGCGCCGGATTTTTTTCACTCATGCCTTCTTGTCCAGAACCGCCGCGAAGAAACCATCCGTGTTGTGTTGATGCGGCAGCAGCCGCAGGAAATCGCCGTCGACGGTGATGCCATGTTTGGCCAGCACGGCGGAGGCCGGCGTCAGCGTGAATTCAGGATGGCTGGCGAGGAAGGCTTCGATGATCGCATCGTTTTCTGCGGTCAACAGGCTGCAGGTGGCATAAACCAGCCGGCCGCCGGGGCGCACCATTTTCGCTGCCGAATCGAGAATTGCTGCCTGCTTGATGGCAAGTTCGGCAACCGAATCTTCGTTCTGGCGCCACTTCAGATCGGGATTGCGGCGCAGCGTGCCGAGGCCGGAACACGGCGCATCGACCAGCACGCGGTCAGCCTTGCCGGACAGTCGCTTGATCTTGGTGTCGCGCTCATGCTCGATGCGGGCCGGATGCACATTGGAGAGGCCGGAGCGCGCCAGACGCGGCTTCAGCTTGGCCAGACGTTTGTCGGAAACATCGTAGGCATAGAGGCGACCAGTATTCTTCATCAGTGCGCCGAGCAACAGCGTCTTGCCACCGGCACCGGCGCAGAAATCGACGACCAGTTCGCCACGCTTCGGCTCCATCAGGTAACCGAGCAACTGGCTGCCTTCGTCCTGCACCTCGAAAGCACCTTCAAGGAACAGCGGATGCTTGGCCAGCGCCGGCTTTTCGCGCAGGCGAATCGCCATCGGCGACAACGGTCCGGGGATGGCGGCGATGCCTTCAGTTTCAAACTGGGCGAGCACCGCTTCCCGATTGGTCTTCAAGGTATTGACCCGCAAATCGAGCGGCGCCGGCTGATTCAGCGCATGCGCCAGCTTGACCACTTCTTCGACACCAAACTGGGCTTCCAGCCGGGCGTAGAGCCAGTCCGGCAGATCACTCCGGACGGCCGGCGAAAACTCGCTCTCCGGCATGGCCTTGGCGGCAGCCAGCCATTCCTCTTCGCTGGCGCGCAGTACCGGGGCCAGTTCGCGCTGGCTCCAGCCACGCGTCACGGTCAGCACGGTCAGCAGCAGGCCGCGATCGGAAAGCTTGCCGCCACAACGTGCTTCCAGGCTACGGCCGCGCCGCAGCACGGCAAACACGGTTTCGGCAACAAAGGCGCGGTCGGCGTGACCCAGTTCACGGTGGTCGCGGAAATAGCGCGAAACGACAGCATCAGCCGGGTATTCGAAGCGCAGCAACTGGCCGAGAACAGCTTCGGCATGGGCAAACAGGGCGGGGGTGAAGCGGGCTTTCATGGCATTCCTAATTCAGTGGCGACCTGCTCGAAGCTTTCGCCCTTTTTATCTGTAAAGCGAATTTTAACCGGCAAGCGCCCCCGATCGAGCGCGATCCAGATTTCCGTGGTGTTATCAGTCATCGCCCGCAGGTGCAAAGTGCGAAAACGACCGGCCGGAACCTCGATTTCTTCCTCGCCCAGCGAATCGAGGGCATAGCGCTCGTATTTCTTGCCGGTAACGACGTCAATACTGGCGCCTTCGGCCAGTTTGCCGAGATAGGCCAGCTGGTAATGGAGCGACAGGATGTCCTGCGCCCCGGGTGAGATCGGCCGCAGGCTGCCATCACGGGAAAGGCGGACGGCTGCGGTCGACCAGTCAAAATCGGCATTTTCATTGGCGTCCTTGCCGTTCTTCAGGCTACGAAATGTCTCCGGCTGCAAACCGCCGGCCACCAGTCGGCCACTACTTTCCACTTCCAGCCGCACCGGTTTGAGCAAGGCGGCGAGGCCGCTGGTTTCGGTGATGCCGGTCAGCCGGTAACGGCCATCTTCGGTAAATTCCCAGCGATGTTCGGCGCGGCCCACCTGAAAGCCGATCGATTCCTTGAAGATGGCGAAGCGAATGACGCCGCTGGCCGGCAGAATCGGCTTCGCCGGCTCGGGAATGATGAGAGCTGCGGTGGACGGCACTTCCGGGGCAATTTCCACCGGGACTTCAGCCGGGGCAGGCACCGCAATCGGTGAAGGTCTGGCGCTGGCCAGCACGCCCGGCTTGGCGGGTTTGGCAGGAGGCATGGGTGCCGGGTGCAGCACCTCGGGAACCGGCGCTGGCGGTGGCGGTGGCGGCTGAATTTCCGCCCGCAAGCTCACGGGCTCCGGCTCACTACCGAACAACTCGACATCCGTCCCGAACAGCGCCGCCCCGTGAATGGCCAGCGAACCGGCCAGGGCGATGAGCAGCGCGAACGGCATCGCCGCCTAGCGAATCTCGGGCGAGATCATCACGGCGGCATCGGCCTGATCAGCCGCCAGGCGGACGCGGCCATTCTCCAGCGTCAGCCGGCCGTCGACAAACCAGCGCACGGCTTGCGGATAGACCTTGTGTTCCTGCTGCAGCACGCGCGCCGCGAGCGTCGCTTCGGTATCGCCATCAAGCACCGGCACGGCCGCCTGAATGATCACCGGGCCATGATCCAGCGTCGGCGTCACGAAATGCACCGTACAGCCGTGGATGCGCACGCCCTCTTCCAGCGCCCGCTGATGGGTGTGCAGGCCGGAAAACGATGGCAGCAAGGAAGGGTGAATATTGACCAGGCGACCTTCGTAATGCCGCACAAAGCCTTCGGTCAGGATGCGCATGAAGCCAGCCAGCACCACCAGATCCGGCGAAAACTGGTCGATGCATTCGGCCAGCGCGGCGTCAAAAGACTCCCGCCCGGCAAAGCCCTTGTGGTTGATGAAGTGCGCGGTGATGCCGGCCCGGACGGCAGTCTCCAGCCCTTCGGCCTCCGGCCGGTTGCTGATCACGGCGGCGATGTTGATCGGCAGATCGCCGGCATCGCGGGCGGCGATCAGCGCCTCCATGTTGCTGCCCCGGCCGGAAATCAGGATGACGATATTTTTCATTTCAAAAACCTACAGGTAGAAAGACCATGGTCGCCACCGACTGGGTCAGCCGCGACACGGTACGCCCGTTGCGGTCCGCAACGACTTTGGCCATCAAATCAAGCAGCCCCATCAGGCGGCCGAATTCTCGCTCGAAGGAGAGATTGCGATTAGCCGGATCAAGCTCGTTGGAGAGCAGAAACAACTCGCCGCTTGCGGTACGGTCGTTGCCCAGTTTCCAGATCGCAACCTCCATATTGCGGGCACAGTTCAACAGTTTCGTTTCGTTGAGGCTGTCCAGCATGTAGAACTCTTCCTTGTGCTCGAAAGCCGCATCGGCCATCGTCAGCAAACCGAGCATCAACGCCGCAACACGGTCGCCGGTATAGGTTTCGCTGAAGGCCAGCAACGCTGCCTGCCGCTCGCGCAGGCCACCCAGTTCCGGCAGGCTGCGATAGAAACGCATCTTCAGCCGCTCCAGCGCCGCCTCGCGGCTGGCCACGCCGGCCTTTTTCCACTCTTTTGGATTGCGCCGATAGAGCTTGTCAGCGATCAGCATCAAGCCCCCCATCACTTCGGCACGACTGGCATCGGCGATGCGGTCAACTTCTGTTTTCAGCAGATATTTGGCGTCGACCGTCGTCTCCGTACGACCATCCTTGCCCAGCTTCGTGGCGCATGCGGCCAGCGTCAACGCCAGCAGGACGGCCAGCCAGCGCATCAGGCCTCCTTGCTTTTCACATAACCAATCCCGATCGGAATCAGCGAAGAGATGATGATGCCGATGATGATCAGCGACAGGTTCGCCTTGACCCAGGGAATGTTGCCCAGCCAATAACCGGCCAGACACAGCGAAACCACCCAACTGATCGCGCCGATCAGATTGAACAGCGTGAACTTGGCATAAGACATCGAACCGATGCCGGCCACGAAAGGCGCAAAGGTCCGGAACAACGGCAGGAAGCGCGAAATTACCAGCGTCTTGCCACCATGTTTTTCATAAAAGGCGTGCGTCTTGATCAAGGCGTTCTTGTTGAAAAAGCGCGAGCTTTCCCAATGGAACACCTTGGGCCCGAGAAAGCGGCCGATCTGGTAATTGACCATGTTGCCGAGAATGGCCGCCGCCACCAGCACGCCCATCAACACGAAAATATCCATGCCCCCTTCGCCGAGCGCCGCCAGCGCCCCGGCCACGAACAGCAATGAATCACCGGGCAGAAACGGCGTCACGACGAAACCGGTTTCGGAAAAGATGATCACGAAGAGGATGCCGTAGATCCACAGCCCGTATTGCTGCACCAGAATCGCCAGATGCTTGTCGAGATGAAGAACGATATCGATGAACTGGGTCAGAAGTTCCATGCGGATGCGCCGGGGTTAAGAAAACCCGGATTCTACCGCAAGCTATAATCCCGTCATGCCGACGATTGCCCGCCTCCCCGACCTCCTGATCAGCCAGATTGCCGCTGGCGAAGTGGTCGAAAGACCCGCCTCCGTACTCAAGGAACTCCTCGAAAACAGCCTCGACGCCTGCAGCAAGGCGATTCAGGTGCATCTCGAAGAAGGCGGCGTCAAACTGATCCGCGTTACCGACGATGGCTGCGGTATCGCCAGGGAAGAATTGACGCTGGCCCTGACCCGTCACGCCACCTCGAAAATTGTCTCGCTGGACGACCTCGAACGGGTCGGCACCCTGGGTTTTCGTGGCGAAGCACTGGCGTCGGTCGCTTCTGTCGCGCGACTCGCTATCAGCAGCCGCGAACGCGGCGCCAGCCATGCCTGGAAACTGAAAGCCGAAACCGGCGCCGAGCCGGAACCAGCGGCACTGATGGCCGGCACTGTCGTCGAAATGCGCGACCTCTATTACAACACCCCGGCCCGGCGCAAATTCCTCAAGGCCGAAGGCACTGAGTTCGCCCATTGTGCCGATGCCGTCAAACGTCTGGCGCTGACCCGGCCGGATGTCGCCTTCAGCCTGACCCACAATGGCCGCAACCTGTTTCAGTTCGCCCCGGCCGACAGCGCCCGCCGCATCGCCGACATCCTCGGCGACGATTTCCTTGGTGCCGCCCGCCGCCTCGACGCCGCTGCCGGCCCGCTTTCCATCGCCGGCTTCGCCATCGACCCGACCCGCGCCACCGATGCCAAGGATGGCCAGTACGTCTTCGTCAATGGCCGGTTCGTCCGCGACAAGATCATCAGCCACGCCCTGCGCGAAGCTTACCGCGACGTGCTGCACGGCAGCCGCCAGCCGGCCGTCTGCCTGTTCGTCACCATCGACCCGGCGCTGGTCGATGTGAATGTGCACCCGGCCAAGACCGAAGTCCGCTTCCGCGACTCGCGCGCCATGCATCAGTTCGTTTTCCATGCCATCCAGCGGACACTGGCAACCGCAGAAAACCGCGAAGAAAACCGGGAAAACCGGGAAAACCGGCAAAACCGGGAAAACCGGGGACAGACCACGGTTTATCCAACCCCTGTGACTTCCGCATCCGCGGGAATGACGGCACCGCCCTCGCCGCTCCGTTATCAGGACAGTCTCGGCATCGCCGAACCCGCTGCTGCGGCCTACCTCGCCTTCGCCCGCGCCGCGCAGGACATCGGCAGCCCAAGCTATTCGTCAGCCAATCCGGCCACCACCCCGCAGTTTTTGCCTTCTGGGGCCGTTGACCGCGCCCCGCAGGAAGTACCCTTGGGGTGCAGCAGTTCGCCGCTCGGCTACGCGCTGGCCCAACTGCACGGCATCTACATCCTGGCCCAGAATGCTCGCGGCCTGGTGCTGATCGACATGCATGCGGCGCACGAACGCATCCTCTACGAAAAGCTGAAAACCGCGTTCGACAATCGCCAGATCGCGACGCAAGCACTGTTGATCCCGGCTGTCTTCTCGGCCGACCCGCTCGACATCGCTGCGGTTGAAGAACACGCCGAAGCCCTGGCCGACCTTGGCTTTCAAATCGCCCCGCTTGGCCCCAACCAGCTCGGCGTGCGCAGCGTTCCCGCTCTGCTTCAGTCCGGCGACCCGGCCGCACTGGCCCGCTCGCTGATCGCCGAACTGCGCGAACACGGCATCACCCAGCTTGCCACCGCCCACCGCAACGAATTGCTGGCGACCATGGCCTGCCATGGTGCCGTACGTGCCAACCGTCAGCTCACCTTGCCGGAAATGAACGCCCTGTTGCGGCAAATGGAAGAAACCGAACGCGCCGGCCAGTGCAACCACGGCCGGCCAACGTGGACGGAGCTGCCGCTCGATCAGCTCGACAAATTGTTCTTGCGCGGGCAGTGAGAGCCAGCCAGCACTTGCTCCTGCAACTCGGCCTGGCGCTGAGCCTGCTCAGTGCGGGTGCCAGCCAGGCTTATGTTCCAACCGCTCAGGAAGATTGCGCCAACCGAAACTCGGCCATCTGCGAGATCAACAATCTGCCAACCATGCAGGCTGGCCCCTGCCCCAGCGGCGCAAAGACCATTCGCCCAGCCGGCAATGAAGACTGTACAAAAATAGCGGCGGTCCGGCCGGAAAGCCGTTTGCCCGAAACGGCGCAACCGCCCGCTCAGGAAAAATACTGGCCCAAGAATGACATGGCCCGCTACGCCAAAACCGAGCGCTGGCTACTGCCTCTGCTGACCATTGGCGGCCTTGCACTCGCCCTGGGATTGTTGATCGTCGTGATCCGCCGTCAGATTCGGCAGTTCCGGAACGGCAAGCCGCTTAAAGAAGTCATGTCCATTCCTGCCCTGTTGGCCAGCAGCGCCATCGGCTTCTTCGTTGCCAGCTACAGCGCGGGTTTCGTCTTTAATCAGGTGAGCCGCAGCTTCAACAATACCGATACTGCCGGACCGGTATTGATCGGCGGCTTTGCCGCACTGCTGGCGTTTGTCGCCGCATTTCAACTGGCTTCCAGCCTCGTCGCGCTTGTCCTGCTCCGCTGGCTCAAGCAGAAATAAGAGTCAGCTGCGCGGCTCCGCCAGCCACTTGAGCAGAACACCAAACAGCAAGGCCGGATCAACCGGTTTGGCAATGAAGTCATTCATGCCGGCATCGCGGCAGCGCTTGCGATCTTCGTCGAAAACATTCGCCGTCATCGCCAGAATCGGGGTGGTCTGCCGCCCGGGAATCTGCCGGATGGCCTGTGCCGCTTCGATACCACCCATCCGGGGCATCTGCAGATCGATCAGAATCAGCGCGTAATCAGTCTGTTCTGCCAAGGCTACGGCGTCGACACCATCGACCGCGAGATCGACCTGCAGGCCCGCTTCCTGCAGCAAGCCGATTGAAACCTCCTGATTGATCGGCTCGTCTTCCGCCAGCAGCACGCGCCGCCCGGGAAAACGCGCTTTAATCTGACTTTCGAAAACCAACGGATTTCCGCCAAACGCCATCGCCGGATGAAGCTCCCCTTTGCCGAAGCGCGCAGAGAACCAGAAGGTGCTGCCTTGCCCGGGCTCGCTGTCGACGCCGATCTCGCCGCCCATCATGCCGACCAGGCGCTTGCTGATGGCCAGCCCCAGCCCGGTGCCGCCATAACTGCGGGACATCGAGCCATCCGCCTGCTCAAAGGCCGAGAAAATTCGCCCCTGGTCACCCGGCGGAATGCCGATCCCAGTATCCTGAATCCGGAAGCGAAGTGACAGGCTATCCGAAGCCTCCTCGACGAGAAGCACGCTGGCCGTCACACTGCCCTGGGCGGTAAATTTGACGGCGTTGCCGATCAGATTCTGGAGAACCTGCCCAAGACGCAGCGGGTCGCCGTGAACAACCAGTTTGGTGATGGCTGGCGCCACATCGAAATTCAGTGCCAGCCCCTTTTCGCTGGCCTTCGGTTCTATCAGGCTCCTGATGTTCTCGAGAATGGCACCAACGCTGAAATTTGTCGTCTCCAGCGTCAGTCGCTCCGCTTCGATCCGGGAGATATCGAGCAGGTCATTGATGATGGCAAGCAGGCGCTGGGCTGCCTTTTCAACCTTGGTCAACGGATCTTTCAGCTTCGGATCGGTCACCCGGCGCAAGACGATGCCGGTCAAACCCATGATGCCATTCAGCGGAGTTCGCAATTCGTGGCTCATGTTGGTCAAAAACGTCGACTTGGCCCGGTTGGCACTTTCGGCAACCTCCTTGGCAATCGACAAATCCGCGGTTCTGGCTTGAACCAGAGCTTCAAGGTGGTGGCGATGCTGCGCCAGTTCGGCTTCGCTGCATTTGCGATCGGTAATATCGGTAATAAAACCGTGCCATAGCGTCGCCCCACCCTCTTCGCGCTCCGGCAGGGCGTCGCCATATAACCAGCGGACGGCGCCGTCGGCGAACTTGACGCGATATTCATGCTGCCACGGCGTCAGGTCTTCTGCTGACTTACGAATGGAGACGACAACCCCCTCCAGATCGTCAGGATGGAGAATGGCCAACAGTACGGAGGCATCGTCGCGCACATCTTCCGGACTAACCCGATAAATCTGTCGGATCGCCTCGCTGGCAAAGGGAAAACAGGAGCTGCCATCCGGGCGCAAGCGGTATTGGTAAACGACACCGGGAACGCGGCTGGCGATTTTTTGCAGACGGCCCAGTGCTTCGTCGCGAGCCTCCTCAATCAGCTTGCGCTGCGTGATATCCGCCTTGACCGCAACATAGTGCGTGATCGCCCCTGCCTGATTCTTGACCGGCGCAATCTGCGCCTCTTCCCAATAGAACTCGCCATTTTTTCGCTTGTTGCGAAGCTCGCCTTTCCAGGTTCGCCCTTCAGTCAGCGTCTTCCAGAATTTCTCATAGACCTCTTTTTCAGTTGTTCCCGACTGGAGAATGCGGGGGTTTTGTCCGATCACTTCGTCAGGGCAGTAACCCGTCACCTCACTGAACCTTGGGTTCACATACTGAATACCGGCATCGAGGTCCGTAATCACCACCGAGGCCGGACTCTGTTCAACAGCCGTGGTGAGCTTGAGCAGGGTTTCGATCTGGGCCGCCAGCAGGTCCCGCTGATCCTCGACTTTCTTGCGCAAGCGCTCGCGCTCGAGAAGATTGCGGATGCGCTGCCGGGCGATCTGGACATTGATCGGCTTGGTGATGAAATCAACCGCGCCCAGTTCCAGACCAGTCGACTCGGCATCCACCTCGGTAATCGCGGTGATGAAGATCACCGGAATATTCGTCAATAGCGGGTCGGCCTTGAGTCGCCGGCAGACTTCATAGCCGTCCATCTCCGGCATCATCACATCGAGCAGGATCAGATCCGGAAGGATCGAGGTCGCAAGCAGCAGGCCCTGTGCGCCTGATGTAGCCATGCGCAAATCAAACTCGGCGGAAAGCGCGGCCCCCAGCGTCAACAGGTTGGCCGGGGTATCGTCGATAGCAAGAATTGTCGATAGCTTTTCAGGCATCAGTTTTTTTCCAGGCTTGATTGACCAGCATTCCGGACAAACGTTCACGTGCCTCATCAAATTGAAAAGCGTTGAGAAGTCGGCAAATCTCACGCATTTCCGGCTCTGCAGCGCTAGCTTCGAGCAAAACCTCCAGATCCTTGAGTCGGCCAATCGCATCAAATTTATGTTCCGCCAGCAGGAGGATGATCTCGTTGATCAAAACGGGGATCTGGGCAACATCGATGTCTCGCTCTTCCTGGCGCGGCTGCAGGGCAGCTTCCACCATTGGCAAGGCAGGTTTAAGCCAGCGCCCGAGCACCGACTGCAAGGCGTCAATGGCCAGCGGCTTCACGAGAAAATCATCCATGCCAACCGCCAGACAATGCTTTCTGTCTTCCTCGAAAGCATCAGCGGTCAGGGCAATGATCGGCAGATGCGCCCAGGAATTCTCGACCTCCATCTGACGAATACGCTCGGTTGCGGCGTATCCATCCATCACCGGCATCTGGATGTCCATCAGGACCAGATCCGGACGCTCGCCCCGAGCTATCGCCTCAACCCCCAGCAGGCCATTCTCGGCCATGCTCGCCGTCAGTCCGAGCTTCCCCAGCATTGCCTTGATGACACGACGGTTGGTGAGATTGTCCTCGACCACCAGCACCCGCCCCTGCAGCCTTGTCAGGCCGGAAACATGGCGAACCTTGGGATTTTGCGGGCGAACCATTCGCCGGCTGTCGTCGCCGGACTTGAGGAGACTGGCCCGAATCCGGAACCAGAAACGCGAACCTTGGCCAAACTCGCTATCAACGCCAACTTCGCCCCCCATCAACAAGGCAAGGCTGCTGAGTATCGACAAGCCAAGGCCGGTGCCCCCGTATTGCCGCGTCGTCGAACTATCCAGTTGGGAGAACGGCTTGAACAACAGCCGCCGGCGATCTTCGGAAATGCCAATGCCGGAATCGGCAACGGAGAATTCAAGCAGCGCGCTCGTCTCATCGCGTTCGACTTCACGCGCCTCGACGCGAACAAAGCCTTGCTCGGTGAACTTGATCGCATTACTGACCAGGTTGGTCAGCATCTGGCGAAGCCGCAAAGGATCAGCCTGGTAACGCTGCGTGCTGTCGCCAAGCCATTCTGATTCGAAGCGCAAGCTCTTGCGATCCGCAGCATCGGCAAAAAGCGCATGAATTTCCTGAACAATCTGATGCGGCTCGAAAGCAATGATTTCAAGTTTCAGTTTGCCGGCTTCAACCTTGGACAGATCGAGAATGTCGTTGAGCAAAGTAAGCAGTGTCTGCCCGGAATTCAGCACAATTCGCGCGTAGTTTTCCCGGTCAGTTTCATTGAGATCGGGCATCAACAGCAACTGGGCCATGCCGAGTATTCCGTTCATCGGCGTCCGAATTTCGTGCGACATGGTGGCGAGAAACATCGACTTTGCCTGATTCGCCGATTCGGCATCCTCGCGCGCCTGAATCAGCAAGGATTCCTTGGCGGCAATCTCGCCTCGCATCTGATTGAATGCATCGATCAGCTGGCCCAACTCATCGCGACTGGTATTCGGCAGCGACGCCTGCAGATCGCCCTCGCCGAAGCGTTTGACCGCACGTACCAGAGCCAGGGTCCGTTTCCCGACAAACAGCTGCAAAAACAGGCCGATCAGCGTCCCGGACAGGAGAAAGCCAAAGGTAATCAGCGCCAGAATGATGTAGGTCTGTTGCTGCAAGTCGCGGCGTAATTCAGCGGTATCAATGACGAGCGTCAGCTTGGCGAGGGTGGTATTGCGCAGGATGACCGAATATTCAATCACCTCATGGCTGGCGCTTGGCGATAGCGCCAGTGACTCAAGCGGATAGACGAGCCGACTATCGCTATCGAATAGTTCCAGCAACTTCCAGTCCGGCTGCCGGCCCAACGTGGCTTCGAGCGTCTCGTAGGCAGCTGCAATCTGGTTTTGCAGGATAAACGGGGTGATGGCATCGCCAAGGGTCACCAGATGATCGTAGTTTGCGTTGCGTTCCTTTTGCAACTCACTCGCCAGGTAGCGCGGCTGCCAGAACCCGACGACCGAAAAAACACCGACGAGGCCGGAGAAAACCAGGACAAGGAAAATTTTGAGCCGCAGCGACATGGCGATCCAGGGCTAGGCGTGAGTAACGACCTCAGTCGCCACCCTTGACGTAGTATTTCTCCAGCCCCATCTGGTTGAGCGCCTTGTAATCGTCAAACGAGGCCGAAACAACCTGTCGCATGGGAACCAGGGCGAGCAAGGCAGCGCCTTCGGGAGTCGCCGCCATCTCCAGAAACGCCTTGCGGACTTTTTCGCGATCGGCCGCCGGCACCGAGGGATGCGCCATGACGGGATGCGGCTCGGCCCGTCGGGTTTCGTAGATCACCCGGAGCTTGTCCTGCACGGCCTGTGGCTGTTGCTTCAATGTCGCCATGATGCCGCCGGCAGCATCCGCTTTGCCCAGCGCCACATTCAGATAGGCCGAGGTATGGGTTTGCGACCACAGGGATTGATATTTGACATGCTGCCGATCAAGTTCGGCTCGCACCATGAGCGAAGCCCCGAAGGCGTTCGGCGCAGGAAATGCAATGGTCTTGCCGTTCAGGCTGGCGATTTCCTGAAGCGGACCGTCTTTCGCTGTCACAACGATTCCGAACAGCTTCTCGGCACCATCGCGGACAATCGGTTCGTACTTCTGCGTACCGTAAGCAAGCACCGCGTGATAGGGATTCATGTAGGCGAAGTCATAACGCCCGGCCTGAAATTCGGCTTCGAACTCGGGTATGCGCGGCGAACCCACCATCAGAAACTTGAAACCGGTCCGCTTTTACAGTTCGGTCAGGATCGGAGACCAGATCGCCGAGAGCTTTCTTGGCTCAAACTGGGGAACCACACCGAACTTGTAAACCGTTTCCGCCACCGAATAAACCGGGAGCAACAACGCAATTGAAAAGCAAGTCAGGAACCTGAAAAGTCTACGCTGATCCATTGGGTTCTCGCTTGATTGCAGTGATAACAAGTGGCGATTATATCTTTAGCCATAGAGTGTTTTTGCCAAACTAACCCTTGCTTTGCCACAACAAGCATTTTTCCGCCCCTCTGGACTCTGCCTTTTGCCCATGAGCAAGAATCGACGGAACAATGAAAACCGCGAACGGTGTCGACAGTTCCCCACAAAGCCGGCCAGCCAAAATCCTATCAAACTCAAGAAAATAATCTCCAGCACGCTGGAAACACTTTGGCGTTGTAGTACTGACCACCGCCAACCCGGTGCGCCCCCGCGACAATATGCCACATTCCTAATACATAACCGTCTTCTTATACTTGACCGAAAAGCGGCATCAAGCAACCCGCGTTCAGTAGAAGGGCTTGTTTGGCACTCGATTTAATAACACACCGTTGAAAGGCTTTATCTCATGAACACGCTCCGGATTCTTCTCGCCCTCCTTGCAACCCACCTGGGAATGGCAGGGGCTGCACAAGCCCAAACCTATACCCCCGAAGCGCTTGACAGCCTGCGCTACATGATCGAGGAAGAAAAGCTGGCCGGCAACGTGTACCGCTCGTTCGGCCTCCTCTACCCGACAATCAAGCCGTTCCAGAATATTCCGAAATCGGAAGACATGCATGTCGCTGCTTTAGTTGGACAGGCGAACCTCATCGGCATCAACGTCAGCGACCTGACCTCGCTCGCGGCCGGCCACTTCCAGAACCCGACGCTGCAATCGCTTTACAGCAGCCTGGTGGCGCAAGGCAGCACCTCGAGCTTTGCCGCGCTGACTGTCGGCAAGAACATCGAACTGCTAGATATCGCCGACCTCACTGCAGCCATGGCCCAAATTCCGACGAACTCTTCGCTATACACAACCTATGGCAGCCTAATGAACGCCTCCAACAACCATCTGCGAGCTTTCAATAGCTGGCTGGCCGTCACGCCGGCACCGCCAGTTCCTGAACCGGAAACCTACGCCATGCTGCTGGCTGGCCTGGCCATTGTCGGCGGCGTTGCCCGTCGGCGCAAAGCCGCCTGAATCCGCCTACATATCTCTCCAGCAATTCCGCATCAACTTCATTCGGACTGAAAAACAGTATGAACAATTTGACTAGAATCGCCCTGGCAACCGCCTTGCTCGGTAGCGCCGGAATGGCCCAGGCACAATTGAACGCATCAACCGCAAGCAGCGCCTTCAGTGGCTCGGCCAGCGCCAGCGCCACAGCATCATCCGTCGCCAGCGCGAGCGGAACCAACAACAATGTCGCCATCGCCACGGTTGGTGTCGGCCAATTCGACAGCTCCACCGGCGTCCTGGTCGGCGCGAACATCCAGCTCAACTCCGAGCGCCTGCAATCGATCAGCGGCACGGGTTCCAAAAACAACGGCCCCGGCCGCGATGCCAATGGCAGCGGTAGCAGCACCGCTGCTTTCTCGGCCTCCGGCGCCAGCAGCACGTTCGCCACACCGGCAACGCTGGCCGGGAGCGGTTGCTCCCTGGCCATGGGACCCACCGGCGCGATTTCCTGCAACTGGGGGCCAACGACATCAGCGGCCGTCGCAACCAATGCAACCGCGGCGGTCAGCACCAGCAACCTGAACGACTATGTCGGCAACGGATCAACCAGCGTCGCCCTGAGCCTGCCTAGCCTACAGGCGACCAGCACCTTGTCGCGAACCCAGGGTCAGGCATCGAGCTCAACGAGCACCTATACGGTCAGCTGGTCAGGGAATCTGCAGGCGAGCTACGACTACCTGCTCCACGCCGCGCCGTCTTTTGCCAACAGCTCGACATTGAGCAGCCTGACGCTGGATTTCGGCACCGTCGCCCAAGGTGCCAGCATATCGCCCTTGAGCTTTAGCCTCTTCAACCTGGCTGGCGCCAACCGTGCCGGGCTCGATCTGGACAGCGTCTCCGGCTCAGGAAACACCGGCAAGCTGACGACCAACCTCGCCGGTTTCATCGACCTGGCCCAAGGTGGCAGTAGCAGCTACGACGCCTGGCTGGATACGACATCGACCGGCAACTTCAGCTCCCACTATCTGCTCAATTTGTCGGATGCCGACATTGGCGCCAGCGCGACTCGCAAAGCGTATCAGCTCGAACTCAATCTCGTCGGCAATGTTGCAGCCGTACCAGAACCGGAGTCCTATGCCATGTTGCTGGCTGGTCTGGGCATGATTGGCGTCATTGCACGTCGCCGCAGGGAGTTCACCCGCTAATCTTCCCGAAGATCGACTTTTCGGACAATGGCGCAGAAGATATCTGCGCCATTTTCTGTTTACGCCAACCGAAACGGCCGGAACCCCAGATCCCGGCAGCTTTCCATATCTGCGTCCAAGCCTTGGTCGGTCACCGCCCAGTGGCTGGCTAATGGGCCGGCTTCACCAACTGCGCCTTGACGATGGGCCCGACTGCATTCCAAACCAGCGTGCCGCCCCCGATCACCAGCGCGAAGCCGACGATCAGTTGAATGAGCAGCACGATCAGGTCCGACTGCTGCCGGCTCATCTTGCGGCCGGGGTTGGTGGCGCCGCAGCCGGGGCAGGCTTCGGCCGAGGTATCGACTTTGTGCGCGCAGGCGCGACAGGGAACGAGGGACATGGAATCTCCGCTGATTTTTGGCCGATTATAGGCCGGGGTCCAAGCCGTGTGCATGTTAACATTCGCCGCCATGAACGCCCCCAGCCAGCCTCCCGCCATCCTGATCATGGGCCCGACCGCCTCGGGCAAGACGGCGGTTGCCATGGCGCTGGCCGACCGTTTTCCGGTCGAACTGATCAGCGTCGACTCGGCTCAGGTCTTTCGTGATATGAATGTCGGCACGGCCAAGCCAGACCGCGCCACGCTGGCTCGCTACCCGCATCGTCTGATCGACCTGATTTCGCCGGAAGAAAGTTATTCCGCCGCCAAATTTCGCACCGACGCGCTGGCTGCCATGGCCGAGATCACAGCAGCCGGCAAGGTGCCGTTACTGGTCGGCGGCACGATGATGTATTTCCGTGCCCTGCTGCACGGCCTGGCCGATCTGCCGCAGGCCGACACCCAGTTGCGGGCCGAAATCGATGCCGAAGCGGCGGCCAATGGCTGGCCGGCCATGCATGCGAAATTAGCCCTTTTTGACCCGTTGACCGCAGCACGCCTCCACCCGACCGATAGCCAGCGCCTGCAACGCGCACTGGAGATCTGCCGGCTGACGGGCAGGCCGATGTCCGAATTGCTGGCTGAAAGCGAAAAACAGAAACCGCCCTACAACTTTCTCTCGATCAGCCTGCTGCCATCCAGCCGCACCGTGCTGCATGAACGCATCGCCCACCGTTTCGACGAAATGCTGCTGGCCGGGCTGGATGACGAGCTGCGGATGCTGCGCCAGAAATACACGCTGCATCCCAACCTGCCATCGATGCGCTGCGTCGGCTACCGGCAGGCCTGGGAGGCGCAGGACGGCACACTCCCGAAAAATGAATTGCGCGACCGCGGCATTTTCGCGACGCGCCAACTGGCCAAGCGCCAGATCACCTGGCTGACCAACTCTTTCGAGGCCGAGAATTTCGATTGCCTCGACCCGGCGCTGAGCGAAATCATCGCGACACGGGTCAGGTGTTTTCTTGAGAATCAGTCCGAAGCCAGCTGAATTTCCTTGCGCGCTGCCAACAGCGAATAGACCGTCGGCACCACGAACAGCGTGAAGAAGGTGCCCAGCAAGAGGCCTCCAACGATGACCCAGCCAATTTGCTGCCGTGATTCTGCCCCCGCCCCGCTCGCCATTGCCAACGGCAGGGCGCCGAGCACCATGGCGCCGGTGGTCATCAGGATCGGGCGCAAACGCAGCGTGGCCGATTCGATCACCGCCGCCTTCAATTCGTAGCCCTTCTCCTGCAACTGATTGGCGAACTCAACGATCAGAATGCCGTGTTTGGTAATCAGGCCAACCAGCGTCACCAGACCGATCTGGCTATAAACGTTGAGCGTGCCACCGCTCAGCCAGAGCGCCAGCAAAGCACCAGCCATTGAGAGCGGCACGGTCAGCATGATGATGAAGGGATCGCGGAAGCTCTCGAACTGCGCCGCCAGCACCAGATAAATGAAGGCAAGCGCCAGCCCGAAGGTCATCGCCAGCGAGGAAGAGGACTGGCGGAATTCGCGCGACTGGCCGTTGTAATCGACGGCAAATCCCGGCTTGAGGATTTCTGCGGCCACGGCATCCATCGCCGTCAGCGCTTCGCCCATCGTGTAGCCCGGCGCCAGGTTGGCCGTGATGGTGACAGCGCGGCGCTGGCCGAAGTGGTTGAGTTCGCGCGGCGCGATTGTCTCGTCCAGACTGACCAGGTTATCGAGCGAAATCATGCTGCCATCGCGACCACGGACGTAGATATCACGGATGTCGTCGGGGTTGCTGCGGTCGACATTGGCGACCTGCACGATCACGTCGTACTGCTCGCCGTCGCGCTTGAAGCGGGTGACCTGACGGCCGCCCAGCAGCGTTTCCAACGCCCGCCCGATGCTCTCCACCGGCACGCCCATATCGGCAGCCCGGTCACGACGCACCACGACCGAAAGCTCCGGCTTGTTCAGCTTGAGGTCGGTATCCACATTGGTCAGGCCGGGATTCTTGGCCAGCTCGGCCAGCATCTGGTTGGTCACCTTCTGGAGTTCGGCATAGGATGCCGAAGTCGCGATCACGAAGTTGATCGGCCGCTCGCGCGGGCTCTGGCCCAGCGAAGGCGGCGTCACCGGAAAAGCCAGGACGCCGGGAATACCCATGAATTTCGGAAAGAGTTCCTTGGCGATGTCCGGCGAACGGCGGGTCCGTTCGCTCCAGTCGGTCAGGCCGACAAAGGAAATGCCCTGGCTCACTGTCGGGCTGCCGGCAACGACGAAGAAACGCTCGACATCCTTGGTCTGGCTGTAAATGCCTTCAATCTGGCGGGCGTATTTTTCCGTGTAATCCAGCGTTGCCCCATCCGGACCGGAGAAGACGCCGAGAATGACGCCGCGATCCTCAATCGGCGCCAGCTCGGACTTCAAGGCTTTGAGCAGGACGCCACAGGAGGCGGCAACGATAACGAAACCAAGCATCACCAGCCAGCGCTGCTTGAGCGATGCGGTCAACACCCGTTTATAGCCATCATTCAACCAGTTCAGGAAGCCCTCGATGATCAGGAAAACCTTGCCGTGTTTCTCCTCGTGCTTCAGCAGAACGGAGCACATCATCGGCGACAGGGTCAGCGCGACGAACCCGGAGACCAGCACCGCACCAGCCAGGGTCAGCGCGAACTCGATGAACAGCTTGCCGGTACGCCCGGTCATGAAGGCAACCGGGGCGTACACGGCGGCCAGCGTCAGCGTCATCGCCACCACGGCAAAACCGATTTCCTTCGAGCCCTGAAGCGCCGCCTGCATGCGCGGCATGCCTTCCTCGATATGGCGATAGATGTTTTCCAGCACGACGATGGCGTCATCCACCACCAGGCCAATCGCCAGCACCAGTGCCAACAGGGTCAGCGTATTGATCGTGAAGCCGAGCATGAACATGATGGCGAAGGAGCCAACCAGCGATACCGGAATGGTGACCAGCGGAATCAGCGTCGCCCGCAGGTTGCGCAGGAAAAAGAAAATGATCGCCAGCACCAGCAGAATTGCCTCAGCGATGGTGGTGAACACCGACTTGATCGAGCGGTCGATGAAGACCGAGGAATCGTAGGAAATATCCGCCGTCATGCCGGGCGGTAGCTGCGCGACCAGCTTTGGCAACTCGGCACGCAGCGCCTTCGACAGTTCCAGCGGATTGGCCGTCGCCTGCTTGATGACGCCCATGCCAACGGCCGAGCGCCCCTTGAAACGCACCGAGGTACGTTCGGCCGCCGGGCCGATCTCGACGCGACCGAGGTCGGCGATTCGTACCGGATAAGCATTGACCGTCTTGACGACGACGGCACCAAACTCTTCCGGCGTTTTCAGATCGGTGCTGGCCACCACCGAGAACTCACGCTCCCGACTCTCGATTCGGCCGGCCGGCACCTCGACATTCTGTTTGCGCAGTGCATCCTCGACATCGGCCGGGGTCAGCTGGTAGGCCGCGAGTCGCTGTCGGTCGAGCCAGATGCGCATGGCGAACTTGCGTTCGCCGAAAATCCGGACATCGGCCGCCCCGGGTAGGGTCTGCATCTTCGGCTTGACGATGCGGTTGGCGACATCGGTCACCTCAAGCGCCGAATGCTGATCCGAGGAGAAGGCAATCCAGATGATCGGATTGGCATCGGCCTCGACCTTGGCGATGACCGGCTCATCGGTCGCTTCCGGCAACTTGGCACGCACGCGGGAAACCCGGTCACGGACATCGGCGGCGGCCGAATCAGGCGCCCGTTCCAGCTTGAAACGCACCGAAATCTGGCTGTTTTCCGCCCGCGAAATGGAAGTGATCACTTCCACGCCTTCGATGCCAGCCAGCGAATCCTCCAGCGGTTTGGTGACCTGCGATTCGATGATGTCTGCCGAAGCACCGCGATAGGTCGTATCTACGGTCACCACCGGCTCATCGATCTTCGGATATTCGCGTACCGCCAGTCGACCGTAGGAAACGATGCCGAGCAGCATTACCACCAGCGACAGCACGGTAGCGAATACCGGCCGCTTGATGCAGATATCGGAGACCTTCATTTGCCAGCAGCCGTTCCGGACACGCCGCTTGGTACGGCAGGCGCCGGGGCCGGCGGGGCGCCTTCGCCGACCGCCTTGACCGGTACGCCTTCACGCAACTTCAGTTGCCCGGCCGTCACGACCAGATCGCCCTCGACCAGCCCTTCCAGCACCTCGACCTGCGCCGCCCGACGGATGCCGAGCTTGACCTTGACCAAAGCAGCCTTGCCCTCGACCACCCGGAATACGGCCGGCTGAGCGCCCGGGACGATGGCCTGTTCCGGCACCATCAGCACCGCCTTGCGATCACCGAAGAGCAGACGGACGCGGACAAACATGCCGGGCCGCAGTTTGCCGGCCGCATTGTCGAGCCGGGCCCGGGCCGAAATGGCGCGACCGCCCTGATCGACCATCGGATCGACGGCATCGAGTACCGCCTTGAAACGCTCACCCGGCAAGGCATCGCTGGTCACTTCGACGGCCAGTCCCTTGTTCAGGCGACCGAGATAGCTTTCCGGTAACTTGAAATCAGCGCGCAGCGTGCCGATGTCTTCAATATTGATCAGATCCTGGCCTTCCTTGACGTAGTCGCCGACGCTGACATTGCGCAAGCCGACCATGCCCCTGAACGGCGCCTTGACCCGGGTTTTGGCCAGCTTGGCATCAGCCAGTTGCACCGCAGCCTCCTGCACCTTCAAGGTCGCGGCGGAACTGTCGACTGCCTGCTGACTGAGGAATTTCTTGCCGAGCAATTCCTGATTGCGCTGGTGGTTGCTGCTGGCCAGCGCCAGATTGGCCTTCGCCTGCTGCAACTCGGCCTCCTGAATCGCTGCGTCCAGCGCCACCAGCACCGTACCCTTGGCGACAATCGAACCATCCTTGAAGCTGATCGCCGACACCCGCCCGGCCGTTTCCGGTCGCAACACGACGGACTCGTTGGATTTGAGGTTGCCGACCGCAGTTGCGTCGTCGGCAAAATCGCTGGCCCTGACCTTGGCGACCTCGACCGCCATGGCAAAACCACCCGGTGCCCCACCCGGTTTGCCCGGCGCACCTGCCGCACCCGCGGGCGCAGTCGCCGGCGCACGGTTGGCTTCATAGGCGTAATAAGCAAGCCCGGCCAGACCGGCAATGGCAAGGGCGATAATTCCGTAACGGGTATTTTTTTTCATGGACATGGCCGGGGGCAGACCCTGAGGTCAATTGAGAAACAGGATTGTAACCAAGCAGGGGCGGCTGCCCAAAGATTCCGGGGCATCGTCCATTGCTACAAACCTAATCGACGTTCAATTCGCCAAAATCGGGTAAACGCGGCGGTCTACCGCAGGAGACACATTCAACTTCCGGCTCGAATGCTGCACGACAAGACTCGTGGGCCGGCTCGCCGCGAGCCCCCTTGATAGGAGCAACACGAACCAGCACGACGCCCGCCTTGACCATGTCGAGGTATTCGGCCACGCCACGCGAAACGTCGATGACGCGTTGCCGATGGTGGGCAGCCATCCGGTCATTAACCTTGACGATGGCACAGCGATCGCTGTCCAGCCGGCGGACGGCGACCATGCTGCCGAGCGGAAAATGATTGCTGGCGGCGGTGAACTGCCTGAAATCGAAGCGCTCCCCGGTCGAGGTCTTGCGGCCCTGAAAGCCGTGGCCGTAAAAACTCGCCTTGCCATGCAGGCCAATATTGTCGCTATCCATCATTTCGGCGGCGACTATAGTGGGTTCGGGGGGCGCGGCGCGGCGAACATGGCGGCTGGCCGGCTTGGATTTCTTGCTCGCCACCGGCTTGCCCGATGGCTTATTGCTCGCCGCCCAGGCAGCCGACGAGACATTCAGCAACAGCAGGCCGCAGGCAATCGCCACGACCCACCGCCACCGTTCAGACCACGAGGGTCTGCGCTTCGTCACCCTGACGGGCCCGGATTTTGCCGATGCGATAAACCGCTTCGCCCTGCGCCTTCAGCTCGGCCATCGCGGCATCAGCATCAGCCGCGGCAACAACGATGACCAGGCCGATACCGCAGTTGAAGACGCGGTGCATTTCGTTCTCGGCGACATTGCCTTCGGCCTGCATCCAGTCAAACAGCTTCGGACGCGGCCAGGCAGCCTTTTCCAGCTCGGCGACGGTGTTTTCCGGCAGCACGCGCGGCACGTTTTCGAGCAGGCCACCACCGGTGATGTGGGCCATGCCCTTGATCGCGACCTTTTCCATCGTCGCCAGCACCTGCTTGACGTAGATGCGGGTCGGCTCCATAACGACGTCGGCCAGCGTGCGCTCGCCATCAAATTTGGCGTTCATGTCAGGATTGGAACGCTCGATGATCTTGCGCACCAGCGAGTAACCGTTGGAGTGGGCGCCGGAGGAAGCCAGACCGAGCACGATGTCACCTGCAGCAATCGTGGCCTTGCCGTCGATAGCCTTGGATTTTTCAACGACACCAACCGCAAAGCCGGCCAGATCGTATTCACCCGCCGGGTACATTCCCGGCATTTCAGCGGTTTCGCCACCGATCAGCGCGCAGCCGGCCAGTTCGCAGCCCTTGGCGATACCACCAACAACCGCCGCAGCGGTATCGACATCGAGCTTACCGCAGGCGAAGTAATCGAGGAAAAACAGCGATTCGGCGCCAAGCACGAGAATGTCATTGACGCTCATGGCGACCAGATCCTGACCCACCGTATCGTGACGATTCAGGTCAAAAGCCAGGCGCAGCTTGGTGCCGACGCCGTCAGTCCCGGACACCAGCACCGGCTCCTTGTAACGCTTCGGCACCTCGAACAGCGCACCAAAGCCGCCAATGCCGCCGAGCACGCCTTCGCGCAGGGTCTTCCTGGCCAGAGGCTTGATACGTTCAACGAGGGCATCGCCCGCATCAATATCGACGCCGGCATCACGGTAGGAAAGGGAAGTGTTCTGGGTCATGGTCTTTAGGCGCCAAGGGGCGGCGAAGCCGCTGGAAAAAACAGCGATTTTACCCGAAACCTCCAAGCTCCCCTAACCGCCCCGCCGACCTCACCATTCCGGCTATTTGGTGCGAAAAGCAGATTGCTGCGGTCAACCGGAAAAAAAGGCCAAAACTGAAATCCTCGTATCGGCGGAAGTTCGCCGAAACACCAGCCCAACAATGACCGGCAGCAGATGAATTATCATGCACGCATGAAAATCCTCATCGTCGACGACGAACCGGCCATTGCCGACACGCTCAGCTACGCCCTGCGTGCCGAGGGGTTTACCGTCGATTGCTGCACGCTTGGCAGCGAGGCGCTGAACCGGCTGGCTTCTGACACCGTCGATTTCGTCGTCCTCGACGTTGGCCTGCCGGACATGACCGGCTTCGACGTCTGCCGCGCCCTGCGCCGGCATTCCGACGTACCCGTGCTGTTCCTGACCGCCCGCGCCGACGAGGTGGATCGCATCGTCGGGCTGGAACTGGGCGGCGACGATTACGTCACCAAGCCGTTCAGCCCGCGCGAGGTTGCCTCGCGCATTCGCGCCATCAGTCGCCGGCTGCACCCGGAAAGCCGACACGAGGGCGGAGAAAAAACGCATTCCTGCGGTCAACCCGAAAAAACGGCCAAATTTGAAATCGACCCCGACGGCCTGCGCATCGCCTACCACGGTCAGTGGCTGGCCCTCACCCGCTACGAATACCTACTGCTCGCCCTGCTCCTCCAGAAACCCGGCCGCATCCTCAATCGCGCCCAGATCATGGACACCGTCTGGCAGGACGGCGGCGACAGCCTCGAACGCACCGTCGACACCCACATCAAGACCCTGCGCGGCAAGCTGCGCAGCATCCGCGACGAAGACATCATCGTCACCCATCGCGGCCTCGGCTACAGCCTGATCGGGTAAGCCGGCGTGAACATCTCCGTCCGCCTCTTTTTCGGCTATTTCCTCATCGTCGGCCTCGCCGCCTGGTTCGTGCTCTACACCTTCGTCAAGGAAAGCGAGCCGAGCATCCGCCAGGCCACCGAGGAAAGCCTGGTCGACAGCGCCAACCTGCTCGCCGAACTGGCGGCCGGCGAACTCGCTGCCGGGCACATCAACGATGGCGCCTTCGCCACGGCCGTCGCCGCCGCGCTGCAGCGCCACCCGGGCGCCGAAATCTACGGCATCCGCAAGGACAGCGTCGACCTGCGAATCTACCTCACCGACGCGCGCGGCGTCGTCGTCTATGACTCGGCCGGCCAAGCGCGGGGCGCGGACTTCTCGCAGTGGAAAGACGTCGCCCGCGTGCTGCGCGGCGAATACGGCGCCCGCCAGAGCCGGATCAACCCGAACGACCCGACCACCTCGGTCATGCATGTCGCCGCGCCGGTGCGGCGCGAGGGCCAGTTGATCGGCGTCGTCTCGCTGGCCAAGCCGATGACCTCGATCGCCCCCTTCGTCGAGCGCGCCACTGACCGCGTCCGTGCCTCCGGCCTGACCCTGTTGCTGGCAACGGCGGTGATCGGCCTGGTATTCACCGCCTGGCTCAGCTGGTCGATCCACCGCCTGCGCGACTACGCCCGCGCCGTGAGCGAAGGACACAAGGCCGAGCCGCCGAGCGGCGGCGGCCGGCAACTCTCCGAACTCGCCAAGGCGCTCGCCACCATGCGCGAAAAGCTCGAAGGCAAGCAATACGTCGAACGCTACGTGCAAAACCTCGCGCACGAAATGAAAAGCCCGCTCACCGCCATCCTCGGCGCCGCCGAAATCCTCGAAAGCGACCCACCGGCCGACGACCGCCACCGATTCACCCTCAGCGTCGCCGAGCAAGGCCGCCGCCTGCAAGCCATCATCGACCGCATGCTGCTCCTCGCCCGCGTCGAACAACTGCAAGCCCCCGAAGGCGACCAGACACTCGACCCGAAAGCCCTGCTCGACACCTGTCTGTCCCTGCGCCAGCAAGCCCTGAGCAGCCGCCAACTACAAACCCGGATCACCGTCACCAACACCGCCCCCATCCGCGGAGACGCCCTCCTGCTCCAGCAAGCCCTGCTCAACCTCATCGACAACGCCATCGACTTCTCGCCCACCGGCAGCACCATCGAACTCGGCATCGACGCCACCGAAGATACCGTCAGCTTCGAAATCCGCGACCACGGCCCCGGCGCCCCCGACTATGCCCTGCCGCAAATCTTCGACCGCTTCTACTCCCTGCCCCGACCGGCCACGGGCAAGAAAAGCACCGGGCTAGGGTTGGCGCTGGTGAGGGAGGTGGCGCGACTGCATGGTGGGGAGGCGGGGTTTGAGAATCACCCGGAGGGGGGGGGGTGGTAAGTTTTCAGGTTAAGGTTGATTGAAGGCTCATTGCCCTAAGGAGTCACTGGCAAAAAATGGCAACTGCGGGTCGTCGGTTGGTCACGAACAGCAGAAGCGGCCTTTGGCGATCCGGAATCAAGTTTCTCGCCTGAACGGCGGGTTTTAAGCCTGATCCGGCCATTGGTCGGACCAGACTGATTCCGGTCTGCTGAAAATTGCATAAAGGAGCGACCGATCCACTTCGTTTTCTACCGCTCAACCTCGCTCTGGCCAAGTGGCTCTTGGATGGCCAACCGAATTCAGTCCATGTTCGCCAAAATGGCTAGGCTGGTGCCAGCAAATAGCGCTCCAGTGGTAGGTCATAGTCATTGGCGTGGGTCCGCAGCGTCTCGAGAACATGGTCAACGCCCTCAATCGCAAGAACGCAATTGCCGTCCTCTGCAAAAACCAACCGAATGGCCTTCAACTGTTGCGCGATCTCCATATGCGCCTGATTGTGGGCGATCCGATGGGCATGGGGCACCACTGACTCCATAAATACGGACTCCAGTAGATTGTGTTTCAGGGTGACCTCAACGAATGCCCTGACCAATTCTTCGATGTTGCCGTGGCAAATTGGACGCTGCCTGAGTTCGCAGTCGTTGCAGTTGTCAACCTTGTCACTCTGAGTGCACGTGGCCTTTATCCGGCGCACCAAATCAATCATGGTGTCATGATCTCGGCGGATCCGCTCCACGGCCTGTGATCGAATCGGTGGCATACCCGCATCTCCCTGGGCAACTTGCTGCGTTGTGGCATCCGTGCCGACAAAGTTGCTCGGGGGATGGTGTAGCGCTCTAGATGAATACTTGATTATTTTCGTCAAGTATTAAGCGTAAGCATGGCACCCCTTACTGTCAAGCCGTACAAAACTCAGCAGAAGCTCTGATGCCACCCATTAAAGCCCAGCGCATTCGCTGCCATGAGTGACTCAAACGCTGCATAGCCGAAGTGCAGATCAGCAGAATTGGCTGTACCGACTGAATGGCGGCCCGGAGAAATCACTCAACGCGAACGTCAACAATGGAGGAGCGGCTCGATTGTCTCTTGATGGCCAAACTCTGCCCTCCCCGCCAATTCCAACATGAACATCGCGTGATCCTGTCACCAGCCTCGTAACAAGCACTCACGCACCAGCGCCCACTTCACCCCCACTTCACCGTCGCTTCGACAAGACCTCACCTACGGCCTCCAGACTCGCTCCTGTCATTTAACCAGGGAGTTCGAGATGGACAAGAAATTGCTGTTCAAGATGCTGGCTATTGGCCTGATGGCCTTGTTGCTGTTGATCCCGCTGGCCATGGTGGAGAGCCAGATCAGCGACCGGGCGCAGCGTCAGCGTGAGGTTCAGGAGAATATCGCCAACAGCGCGGCGGGCGTGCAGACGCTGGCTGGGCCGGTTCTGGCGATTCATTACCGGGAGACGGTCGAGATTCCGGCCGAATCGGAAAAGACCGGGCCGCGCCAGCAGGTGTTCGAGCGCACACTGCTGTTGCCGCCGACCGAGCTGAATCTGGATGGCGAGGCCGGCGTCGAGACGCGCCAGCGCGGCATTTACCAGGCGCGGCTATTTCGCCTGACGGCCAAGGGAAGCGGCCATTTTGCCGTGCGCCCGCTGGCCGATCTGTTCGCCGGCAAGACGGTGAGCAATGTCCGCCTCGCGCTGCAACTCGGCGTCAGCGATCCGCGCGGTATCAGCAACGACCCGCAAATTACCGTCAATGGCAAGGCCTATCGCTTCAGTTCGCCGCAATCCGCCGGGGAAAGCGGCCTGCGCCGGCTGACCGCTAATCTTGGGCCGGTTGATCTGCAACAGGCCAGCCGCTTCGACTTCAGTTTTCCACTGCAACTGACCGGCACGACGCGCCTGGCCTTTGCCCCGGTCGGCGAGGCCAACCACATTCACTTGAAATCAGACTGGCCGCACCCCAATTTTGGCGGCCGTTTCCTGCCGCAGAGCCGCACTGTCAGCAGCAAGGGCTTTGAAGCGACATGGGAAATCTCGCATCTCGCTCGCAATTTCGACGCGGCGCTCAAGGCGAATAGCGGCGAAGCGCTGAGCATCGACTTCATCGACCCGGTCAACGTCTATTTGCAGGCCGAGCGGGCAGTGAAATACGGCGTCCTGTTCATCGCCCTGACCTTTGCCGGCTTTTTCCTGACTGAAATCCTGCGCCGCACGCCGATTCACCCGATGCAGTACCTGCTGGTCGGGCTGGCGCTGGCTATTTTCTTCCTGCTGCTGATCGCCTTTTCCGAGCATCTGCCTTTCGTCGCCGCCTACGGTATCGCTGCGACGGCCTGCATCGGGCTGATCGCCTGGTACCTGGCCGGTGCGCTCGGTGGTTGGCGTCAGGGCTTCGCCTTCGGTAGCGGCCTGACCGGCCTCTACGGCGTGCTCTACGGCGTGCTGCTCTCTGAAGACAATGCCCTGCTCATGGGCAGCCTGCTGCTCTTCCTCGCGCTGGGCACGGTCATGCTCGCCACGCGTCGCCTGAACTGGTACGGCCTCGGTAACCGCCTGATGGAGTCGGCCGAATGATCCGCCTGCCCACCGCATTCGTCCACCGCCCGGACGGGCCAGGCGGGCGGCTAGTCCGCTGGCTCGGCATCGCCCTGCCCACCCTGCTGCTGTGGCCGGCCTGGCACCTCAAGCACCCGCTGCTATTCGCCTTCCGCCATGTCGAAACGCCCCTGCTGCTTGGCTTGCCGGTGCTTGCCTTGATCTTTCACCGGCGCCTCCCCAAGCTGGCTCGCCCGCTCTTTCTCGCGGTGTTCGCGCTGACCGCCTGCCGCGAGGTGGAATACCGGCAGATGCGCGATGCCGTGCTCGAAGCCGGTCCGACCATGCAGTCAGTGGGCGCTCACCTTGTCGTCGGTTACACCGATCTCGACGAACTGCGCCCGCTGGCGGCGAAAGGGCTGATCGGCGGCATTTATCTGGCGCGGCGCAACGTCCGCGGCCGCGATCTGGCGGCGGTCGCGGCCGACATCGCCGAACTGCAGGCCATCCGCCAGCGGGCCGACTTGCCGCCGCTGATCGTCACCGCCGACCAGGAGGGCGGCGCCGTCTCGCATATGTCGCCCCTGCTCGAAGCGCTGCCGCCGCTGGCCAACTTCGTCAACAGCCGCGACCCGGCGGCCGCTGCCCGCGCCTATGGCGAACGCCAGGGCCGGGGCCTGGCCGATCTCGGGGTCACGCTCAATTTCGGCCCGGTCGTCGACCTGCGCCCGGCCGACAAGCCCTGGCCCGACCCGTTGAGCAACATCGCCGCCCGCGCCATCGCCAGCGACCCGCAGCAGGTCGCCGACATTGCCGGCGGCTATCTCGACGGGCTCAACGCCGTCGGCGTGCGCGGCACACTCAAGCACTTCCCCGGCCTCGGCCGGGTGCGCACCGACACCCATCTGCGGCCGGCCGTCCTCGCCGCGACGGCGGAAGATCTGGCGGCCGACTGGCAACCTTTCCGCCAACTGGCCGGCCACCCGGCGGCGGCGATCATGCTCGGCCACGTCACTCTCACCGCACTCGACGCCGATCACGCCGCCTCGCATTCGCCGGCCATCGTCGACGGCCTGCTGCGCCAGGCCTGGGGCTACGACGGCCTGCTCATCACCGACGACCTCAACATGGGCGCCGTTTACCGCAAAGGCATCGGCCGCGTCGCCGGCGAGGCGCTGGCAGCCGGCGTCGATCTCGTGCTGGTCAGCTACGATCCGCGCCAGGTCTATCGCGCCCTGGCTGGCGCCGCCGAGGCACTGGCCGAACACCACATTGCGCCGGCCCGGCTGGCCGAGAGCGAGCGTCGTCTGGCGGATTTTGCCAGTCAGCAAGCGCCGGGCGCGCCGACCGGCCCGATGCAAGTACGTTTGAATTCAGATGCCCCCGTCTCCCGCCATCAAGCGGACTCCCACGGTCAACCGGAAAAAACGACCAAAATTGAAATGTGCCCGGCACCGTCCAAGCGGGTGCAGTTTGGCGGGATGCCGGCCCGCCTCTGATAAAATGCCGGCCTTTAGCGTTTCCTGACGCCCGGCGCCGGGCATCCCCGTCTTGTGGAGAGCAACACCATGTACCAGTCCCCCCTCATCCAGGATCTGCACGATCGCGGCCTGATCGCCCAGATCACCGACGCTCCGGCGCTCGACAAGCTGCTGACTGAGGAATCGGTAACGCTCTATTGCGGCTTCGACCCGACGGCGGACAGCCTGCACCTCGGCCACCTCGTTCCCGTGCTGATTTTGAAGCGCTTTCAGGAAGCCGGCCACAAGCCCATCGCCCTGGTCGGCGGCGCCACCGGCATGATCGGTGACCCGAGCTTCAAGGCCTCCGAGCGCAAACTCAACACGCCGGACGTCATCGCCACCTGGGTCGACAAGATCCGCGGCCAGGTCGCCCCCTTCCTCAATTTCGACGGTGCCAACGGCGCCATCATGGCCAACAATTACGACTGGTTCGGCGGCATGAACTGCCTCGAATTCCTGCGCGACATCGGCAAGCATTTCTCGGTCAACACCATGATCAAGAAGGAATCGGTGCAGCAGCGCCTGACCCGTGAAGACCAGGGCATTTCCTACACCGAGTTCTCGTACAGCCTGCTTCAGGGCTACGACTTCGCCGAACTCAACAAGCGCTACGGCTGCGTGCTGCAGATCGGTGGCTCCGACCAGTGGGGCAACATCGTCGCCGGCACCGACCTGACCCGCCGCCTGCACCAGAAACACGTCTTCGGCCTGACCCTGCCGCTGATCACCAAGGCCGACGGTACCAAATTCGGCAAGACCGAATCCGGCGCCATCTGGCTCGACCCGAAAAAAACCTCGCCCTACGCTTTCTACCAGTTCTGGCTGAACACCAGCGACGCCGACGTCTATAAGTTCATGAATTTCTTCACCTTCCTGCCGGTCGCCCGCATTGCCGATATCGAAGCGGCCGACAAGGCCAGCGGCACCAAGCCGGAAGCCCAGCGCATCCTGGCCGAGGAAGCGACCCGCCTGGTGCACGGCGAGGTGGCGCTGATGGCCGCTCGCCGCATCACCGACAGCCTATTCCACGGTCAACTCGAAAATCTGACTGAAAACGACCTCGAACAACTCGCTCAGGACGGCATGCCCGGCGTGCATCTGGAAAAAGCCAACGGTAGCCTGATTGATGCGCTGGTAGCCGCCGGTCTGGCCAAATCAAAATCGGAAGCCCGTTCTTTCATCCAGAGCGGCAGCGTCAGCATCAACGGCAACAAGGTCGATGCGCTCGACCACCAGATTGCCGACAACGAGCGCCTATACAGCCGTTTCAGCATCCTGCGTCGCGGCAAGAAAAGTTACGGCCTGATTAGCTGGCAGTAAATCCAGACCAAAAACAAAATGGGCGCAGACAAGTCAGCCTGTCATGCGCCAATTTTTATCTTGGGGCACTACCGAATGGTCGTAGTGACGATACTGTTGAAAAACTCAAAACGGCATTTTCCCAAGGTATGTCAAAACCTTCCCTGAATGTTAGATCGTCGAATATAGAGCGGTTTTGAAGGTCGATTTTTTGGCCGAGCCTCCCTTTTCGCCAGAAGGCAAGTTTTTCAACAGCATCTGACCAAAAAAGCCAGTCGGCTTTTTCCCCACGGACAGCTTCGCAGCGATTAGAGCTAGTCAGCGCGCTGCGATTCGCTGGTCAGCAGCATGCTGATTACGCACGTTGTGTTCAAAATCCAGCAGCGGCCCGAGTTTTCAGTCCCATTCATGTTTGATCCTCTGCCATGGAAGCGGCCAGCCATTTTTCTTGATTGCCTTGGTAGCTCTGGCATACACAGTATCTGCAAGAGCCTCCGGCCTGCATTCTTTTCATTCCGAAAACCCGTCGGTGCGGATAGATTGTTACTGTAAAATGACAGTTAGGTTACAAATTCGCGACAAAATGGTGACATTGATAACAATGCGACGGGGCGGGTATGGAATTCAAGGATTTTGCTGATATCGAAAAAGCTACGCGAAGCGGACAACGCGAGTTCTTCCGCTTCGGGCTGGGTCTGACCTTTGTCGTCTGCATCATGATCTACACTGCACTGGGCATCGGCATCACCGGGCCACAGGGCATCATGCTGGTGGCGGCGGCGATGATTGGCGGCTACATGGCAATGAACATCGGTGCCAACGATGTCGCCAACAACGTTGGCCCGGCCGTCGGTTCGCGTGCCATCACGATGACCGGTGCCATCATCATTGCCGCGATTTTCGAAGTGCTGGGCGCACTGATCGCCGGTGGCGATGTGGTCTCAACGATACGCGGCGGCATCATCAACCAGACAGCCATTGCCGACAGTAACCGTTTCATCTGGATGATGACAGCCGCCTTGCTGGCCGCTGCACTGTGGCTGAATTTTGCAACCGCAGTAGGCGCGCCGGTTTCCACCACACACTCCATCGTCGGCGCGGTTCTCGGTGCAGGGGTGGCAGCGGGTGGCATGGCCGCCGCCAACTGGGAGACATTGGGCGGCATTGCCGCCAGCTGGGTCATTTCACCAGTCATGGGTGGCCTGGTGGCGGCGGGTTTTCTTTTCTGGATCAAGCGTTCCATCACTTATCAGACAGACATGGTCGCTGCCGCCCAGCGCACCGTGCCGCTCCTGATCGGGCTAATGTCCTTTGCATTTACCACCTACCTGATCCTCAAGGGTCTGAACAAGTTGTGGAAGGTCGATTTTCTAACGGCCAGCCTGATCGGTGCAGCCATTGGTGGCGCCACCTGGTACGGCATGCGTGCATCCGTTCGTTCGCGCGCCGCGAAACTGCCCAACAGCAAGGAGGGCATCAACTCACTGTTCACCGTACCGCTGATCTTTGCTGCCGCCCTGCTCAGTTTTGCGCATGGTGCCAATGATGTCGCCAATGCCATTGGCCCGCTTGCTGCCATTGCCGATACGGTCTCTCAGGGCAGCGTATCCAGCAAGGCGGGCATTCCGCTCTGGGTGATGTTGGTGGGTGCTATTGGCATCGCCCTTGGCTTGGCGCTCTACGGCCCGAAACTGATTCGCACGGTCGGCGGCGAGATTACCGAACTGGACCAGATGCGGGCCTTCTGCATCGCCATGTCAGCCGCTGTGACCGTCATCATCGCCTCGCAACTGGGTTTGCCGGTCAGTTCGACACACATCGCGCTGGGCGGGGTGTTCGGCGTCGGCTTCCTGCGTGAATTCATCAAGAAAAGCTACTCCCAGATGATTGACGAAATCCGTGACCATCATCCCGGGGCCGATAAGGAGGTCGTCGATGCCTTCCTGACCCGGTTTACCCAGGCCAATGTCCGGGAAAAACAGGCGCTGCTGAACGACTTGAAGACCCAGGCAGCCGGCACAGGCTTTTCTAAAAACGAACGCAAGCAGATGCGCAGGGTGTATCGGCACGAACTGGTCAAGCGCTCCGCCTTGTTCAAGATTGCCGCTGCCTGGATCATCACCGTTCCGGTCTCAGCCGTACTGGCCGCAATGATCTACTACATGATTTTCGGCGTCGTTCACGCCTGACGCCCAAGACAGCGATTGTCGCCATCCTGCCGGGAACTCACCCCCGGTTGTCGCAAGGATGGGAAATCCAACGTGCCTCCGGGGCCATGACCGACGCCGGGGGCACCGCAGTCAATCGCCTCTTTTGGCCCGGCAGGCGTCACGATTCGCAGAGAATTCCTCCGAAAGGCCCCCAAGCACTGCCTGATGCCGGGAGAGATGCAGCGATGAAAGGAGCGGCCACTCAGAAACCACCCTCTGCGAATAGCATCACCTAGACTGATCCCCAAAGTCATGAATCTCACTGACTATTCCCGCCGTACTCACGTATACCGCCAGTTTCAAGCCGGCCGTCCGCATTCCCCACAAATGCTAAAATCGCGGCCCCTGATTCATTCCGATGCACTGATGCGCCAGCTGATTCTAGATTTGCTGCCGGAAAGCCCGCCCACGCTGGATAACTTCGTGCCCGGCGGCAATGCCGAAACGATTGCCGCGCTGACCGGCTGGCTGGCCGGCACGCCCGCCGACCTCTCCTTCTGCCTGTGGGGCGAAGCCGGCTCGGGGTGCTCGCATCTGCTGCTGGCCAGCGGTTTCGCTTACATCGATGCAGCACTTGATCCGGCGCTTTTCTCCGCCCCGGAGGCCGAACAACTGGCAGTCGATCATGTCGATGCGCTGAACGATGCCGGCCAGATCGCCCTGTTCAATCATTTCAATCGTCTGAAAATGGCCGGTGGCAGGCTGTTGACCGCAGCACCGCAGCCGCCGGTGCATCTGGCGCTGCGCGAAGACCTGCGGACCCGCCTCGGCTCCGGACTGATCTACCGGTTGTTGCCGCTCTCCGATGCCGAAAAGGCTGCCGCCCTCGCCGCCCAGGCCAAGGAGCGCGCCCTCAAGCTCGGCCCGGAAAGCATCGATTACCTGATGCGCCACGCGCCGCGCGACATGCGCACGTTGTCGGCCTTCATCGTCGCCCTCGACCGTTACACTCTCGAACACAAACGCGCCGTCACCCTGCCGCTGCTGCGCGAACTGCTCAACCTGGAAGCCAACGCATGAACCTCGCTCTTTTCGACCTCGACAACACCCTGCTGATCGGCGACTCCGATTTCGAATGGGCGCAATTCCTGATCAGCAAGGGCGTCGTCGACCGCGAACTGCAGGAAGCGAAGAACATCGAGTTCTACGAGCAATACAAGGCCGGCACGCTGGACATCTACGAATTCCTGATCTTCCAGCTCGCCCCGCTGACCCGCCATCCGCGTGCAGAGCTCGATGCCTGGCACACTGAATTCATGGCCCGCCACATCCGCCCGATCATCGGCGAACAGGCCCGCGCCCTGGTCAATCAGCACCTGGCCAGCCACGACCTGTGCGCCATCGTCACCGCCACCAATTGCTTCGTCACCGGCCCGATTGCCCGCGAATTCGGCATTCCACACCTGATCGGCACGACTGCTGCGGTGGACATGCAAAACGGAGCATTTTCCGGTGGCCCGCGCGGCACGCCGTCCTTCCGCGAAGGCAAGATCGAACGCGTTGAAAGCTGGCTGGAATCGCTCGGTCTGTGGTGGGGCAGTTTCGAGGACAGCTTTTTCTACAGCGACTCGCACAACGACCTGCCGCTGATGGGCAAGGTCAAGACGCCGATTGCCGTTGATCCGGATGACAAACTACGTCAGCACAGCGCTGAAATGGGCTGGAAAATCATCACTTTGCGGTAGAATTCGCATTTTTCCGCAGCGTCTTCGCGACGCTCTTGAACGGTAATACGTGATCCGCAAACTCATTTCCCGCGTTTTTGGCGGCAAGAAGGCTACGGCCAGCCACCACGAACCAGCAGTCATCCCCGTCTCCACCCACGGCATCACCCGCGACCGCATCAGCATCGGCAGCCGTCGCGTCTGCGAAACCCTGCAGCAGCAAGGCCACAAGGCATTCGTCGTCGGCGGTGCCGTGCGCGATCTGCTGATCGGCGCCGAGCCGAAGGATTTCGACATCGCCACTGATGCCACACCGGAAGAAGTACGCCGCGCCTTCCGCCGTTCACGCATCATCGGCCGCCGTTTCCAGATCGTGCATGTGATGATGGGCCAGGAAACGCTGGAGGTGACCACCTTCCGAGGCACGCTGAGCGCCGACACGAAGACCGACGAACATGGCCGCGTGCTGCACGACAACGTTTTCGGCAGCCAGGCGGAAGATGCCGCCCGCCGCGATTTCACCGCCAATGCGCTGTATTACGACCCGATCACCGAAGCGGTAATCGACTACCACCACGGCGTCGGCGATCTCAAGCAGAAAACCCTGCGCATGATCGGCGAGCCGCGCGCCCGCTATCGCGAAGATCCAGTCCGCATGCTGCGCGCCGTCCGCCTCGCCGCCAAGCTTGGACTGTTGATCGACCCGGCGGCGAGCAAGCCGATCCGCGAAATGGCCGTGCTGCTCGAAAACGTGCCGCCGGCCCGCCTGTTCGACGAAATGCTCAAGCTGCTGACCTCCGGCCACGCCGTCAAATGCATCACCCAGTTGCGTGACGAAGGCCTGCACCACGGCCTGTTGCCGCTGCTCGACGTCATCCTTGAACAGCCAATGGGCGAGAAGTTCGTCATGCTGTCGCTGGCCAACACCGACAACCGCGTCCGTCAGAACAAGGGAATTTCCCCCGGCTTCCTCTTTGCCACGCTGCTCTGGCACGAAGTGCTGGCGCATTGGGAAAAGATGAAAGCCAAGGGTGAGTCGAAGATTCCGGCGCTTTATCAGGCAATGGATACCGTGCTCGACGTCCAGGGCGAGAAGCTTGCCATCACCCGGCGCATCGCCGGCGACATCAAGGACATCTGGGCCCTTCAGCCGCGCTTCGAAGCCCGCGCCGGCAAGCGTCCCTACTCGCTGCTCGAACAGCCGCGCTTCCGTGCCGGCTACGACTTTCTCGTATTGCGTGCCGAATCCGGTGAAATCGATCTGGAACTGGCCGAGTGGTGGACCCGCTTCCAGAGCGTCGATGGCGAAGAACGCGCCGAAATGCTGATGCCGGAACAGGCAGGCGACAAGAAACGTCGCCGTCGTCGCAAGAAGCCGACCGAAGTCGCCGAATGAACAAGGCCTACATCGCTCTCGGGGCGAATCTCGGCGACCCGGCAAACACGATCCGCGCTGCCTTTGGCGCCCTTTCCAACCTGCCGGAAAGCCGCGTCGTCCATTGCTCCTCGCTCTATCGCACGGCCCCGGTCGGGATAATCAACCAGCCTGATTTCGTCAATGCCGTTGTCGAGCTGGAAACCACGCTGGCGCCGGAAGCACTGCTTGATGCGCTGCTTGATGTCGAACAACGCTTTGGCCGCATCCGCGCTGAAAAGAACGGGCCACGAGCCCTCGATCTCGACCTGCTGCTCTTCAACGACCAGTTGCTTGATCTGCCGCGCCTGACCCTGCCGCACCCGCGCCTGCACCTGCGCGCCTTTGTCCTTTACCCGCTGGCGGAAATCGCCCCCAACCTGACCATCCCCGGGCGCGGCCATATTTCCGCCTGGCTGCCGGCCGTCGCCAATCAGGGTATCGCCCGGCTGTGAGCCTGTTCGGATTCAACATCCCCGTCCTCTGGCAGACGGTGGTGCTGCTGGCGCTATCGAATGTCTTCATGACTTTCATGGTATGCAGGGCGCATCACTTGACGAGTCTCCCAAATCCCCTGTTTTACGATGTCTAGCGCAAATCAAGTGCCATCGTAACTTGATGGAAAAGTATCTTGCCATCTTCTGTCAAGTGCGTTTCGGGCTGAACAAAATTCGCTTTCATAGCGTTTAGTGGAGTGAATGACTGTGGTCAGCTTGGCAAGGATGGCAAGTCAATACTGGTTTCATTCCTTCCATAAGCGGCTCTAATCTGCCATACATCTGTCTCAAGTCGGCCAAAGCCGTCATCCGCCCTTAGTGTGCTAAGGGGCTGCTTTTCTTCGCTAAGCGGACGAGAGTACACCGGATAGAAAATCATCGCCCATCCAAGTTTCTATGTCCCTGTTGCATACTAAAAAAAACAGACCAGCCCCTCGCCGGGTTTGATCAAGGCACGAGGAGGATGTTGCACTTTGCGTTATAGAGGAGTTTCTGAGGCACGCTACCGAGCAAGCGTTCTTCGACAACGTTTCCGCTGTGCTTTCCCATCACCAAAACATCCGGAGAGGTTTTCTTGATGTGTTCCAGAATAGCCATCACCGGGTTTTCACCAGTTACGTTCCAAAACACCTTGGCGTCCGCAGGTAATTCCAGCTTGTGACGAAAAGCCTCTTCCTTTTCCGCAATCGTCGCCAGCAAGGCATTTTGGCTATCCGCAATTTTTTGCTCAGGCTCGCCATCCAGCCGCATGATGCCAAATTTTCGCTGAGGGTAGGCGTGCAGCAGCGTGAATTCGGAAGATGGAAAGAGTGAATACGCGTTTCTCGCAGCACGTAAGGAGTTGTCAGAGAAATCATTGGCGATGAGGATTTTCAGGCGATCCTCTGTAAGTGGTCTGCGAGCAAGAAGCGTGGGGCTATTCGCCTCATGCAATACCCGCAATGCGGTACTCCCGACAAAGATGTCTGCCAGCCAACCCTTGGCATGCTCGCCTACTACGACGAGGTGTGCAGAGCAGGCAGTAAGGTAGTCGACGATTTCATCGGCTGCTTCGCCGTGGCGAACTTCCACCTCGACTTCGAGTCGCAGGCTATCCCGCAACCTTTGCGCCTGCTGAAACAGCAACTCGGCCTCAACGGAATTTCCGCCCGTACCCGTAGAAATGTGCAGAAGGACGATCCGCGCTGCAAGGCGTTGTGCGAGGCGAGCGGCCTGCTCGCTCGCCATATTGGCTGCAGCGCTGAGATCAGTGGCAACGACGATGGTATCTTGCTCAATGCTCGAACCGGAATTCACGGATGTTCTCCTTCATGAATGGTGGCATCAAGGGTTAGACGGAAATATCCGTCTTGAATTCTCAAATTTCTCACCCTATTGCCAATTGAAATTTTGACCCTCGTAGCTACAACGCACTGCATGATTTCGGGTCGGCGATCAGCATTCTTTGCCGCGACTGCGCCAGCGCTTTCGCGTTCGCCAGCGCCAAATAATATCGACTAGCAAATACGTCATCACTCCGGCCAGGCAAGCCATGATCGACAAGCCGACCAGCAGCGGCTTGCCAAGCGCCTTGATGCGTTGCAGGGCGCTTTTATCTTCCTCTGGCCAACTCGTGGCCGCCGCATCTTCGGCCGGAATGGCTATTTCGCCGATTACCCAGCCGCCCAATCGATAGGCCGAGTAATAGAGTGGCGCGAAAGTTAGCGGATTGGTAATCAGCGTACTCGCTGCTGCCACAGGTAGATTGGCGCGCAATACGATCGCGGCGGCAGCAGTTACCGGAATCTGGGCAAGCGGAACCAGCAGGCCGAAAAAAACACCCAAGGCAACCCCCATGGCTACTCCTCGCCGCGACCAGTGCCAGAGTTTCGGATGGTCGAGCCAAGGCGCAAGCCACTGCAGCCAGCGATTGGCAAGCAGCGCCTTACGGCCGGGAATCAGCCGTCGCCAGTTCATTTGTCAAAACTCCTGTTGCAAGACACGATCACGGCCACTGCGCTTGACCTCGTACATCAACGCATCTGCTTGCTTGATCAGAGTGTCGAAATCATGTGGCACGACTTGGTAACTGGCAACGCCGATGCTGAAAGTGACCGGCCAGTTTTTCTCTTTGGTCACTGCGAGCAGGCGCTGGCGCAATTTTTCGACATAGCCGGAGGCTGCCTGAGTATTCATGTTCGGCAGCAGGAGAGCGAACTCGTCTCCACCCAGACGGCCAGGAATATCGCTGGCACGGACATGTTCGCGAATAATTCTCGAGACCTCAATAAGCAGCGTGTCGCCGATGGCGTGCCCCAGCGTGTCGTTGACCTCCTTGAAGCGATCGAGATCGATGAACACGGCGGTGCAAGGCGCCCCTTGACGCTGCGCCTGGGCGAACGCCTGTTGACCGCGCTCATGGAACTCGCGACGGTTGGGGAGTTGCGTCAGCGCGTCCTCGCTTGCCATGCGCGACTCGCGCAGCAGGACACGACGCATTTCACCGAGCAGCCAGGCGCCATAAAGGAAAATGGTCAGACGCATGGCGCTGTTGAAAAGCAGGGGCAGGACGTCTGCTTGATCGCCTGCCAATGACCGGTCGGCGATGAACCACTCGACCACAGCCAGCACTGCCAGCCCGTAGCCAAACCGCTGGCCGTTGAACCAGCTGACCACCAGGACCGGCAAGATAAAGAAAACGTGGAACTCGTAAGCCGGGCCGGTCACGATGTGAATATAGCCCACCAGCAGCGTGATCAGCACCCCCAAGACAAGGGTGCCGGATCGAATCAGGAGTCCGGGCTGCAACACCAACAAGGCTTTCAAATTCATGGCAACTTCACTTCCTGATATTCGCGTTCGGCGATCAGCTTCGCCCATTCGAGGGGGCTGCCCGGCGCCTCGGCCAGCATACCGGCGGCCAACGTCATTATCGCCGTTACCAAGGGAGGCAACAACAGCAGCCAAGCCGTCTCACGCCAGCCGCGCGCCGGGATGTGCTCTTCCGGCCAGGCCGCCGATATCGGTCGGAACCACGCCCTCCAGAGAATGGGCAGGAAATAGGCGGCATTGAGCAGGCTGGACATCCACAGCACCCAGATCGCCCAGTCCATACCGGCCGCTGTCGCGCCATCGGAAAGCCAGGCCTTGCTGACAGCCCCTGCCGTGAGCGGCGCACCCATCATGCCTAAGGCACCAATCGAAAAAGCAAGCGTGGTCAGCGGCATACGTCGCCCGGCGCCATTCATCTCGCTGACCTTGTGAATGCCCAGAGTTTCCGCGTAGTTGCCGGCACAGAAAAACAGCGTGATCTTCATGATGCCCTGATGCACCAGATGGACAAGCCCGCCGATGGTGCCGAGCGGGCCGAACAACGCCACCCCCAGCACGATGTACGAGACCTGGCTGACGGTGGAATAGGCCAGCCGTTTTTTCAGATCGTCCTGGAACAGCGCCCGGAAGCTGCCCCAGATGATGGTGACGGCGGCAAAAACGGCCAGCGGCGTTAGCAGATTCAGCGATTGCGCGAACTCGACACCATAGACCTCATAGACGACGCGCACGATGCCGAAGGCCCCGGCCTTGACCACGGCCACGGCGTGCAGCAGCGCCGACACCGGGGCAGGCGCGACCATTGCCTGCGGTAGCCAGCCATGCAGCGGCACCAGCGCTGCCTTGACGCCGACCCCGGCAATCAGCAGCAAAAAAATCATCTTCAACTGCCCGGCGTATTCCGGCCCGAGCGCGGCGACAATGCCGGTGTGGGCAAATTCGGTATGGCCAAGCAGGTGGTGTAGCCAGACGATGCCGGTCAGCAGTGCCGTACCGCCGATCAGCGTGTAGACGAGATAAGTTGTGCCGCCCTTCATGGCCTTGTCGGTGCCGCGATGAACGACGAGCGGGAAGGTCGACAGCGTCAGCAGTTCATAGAAGATGAAAAAGGTGAACAGGTTGGCTGCCATGGCGATGCCCATGGTCGCCGTCACACACAGGCTGAAGAAGCCGAAGAAGCGGCTGCGATGCGGCGCGCCTTCGAGGTAGCCAATCGCATAGAAGGTCGTGAACAGCCATAGCACCGCAGAAAGGCTGATGAACAGCAGCCCCAGCGCGTCAGCCTTGAAGGCGAGGTCGAGCCCCGGCAGCACAGCGAAGCGCACGCCGTATTCCTCTCCGGCCGATACGCCAGCCAGGAGCACCACGACCAGAACGAGTTTGGCGACGGCGCCAAACAGGTTGAGCGTCGTACGCACGGCAGTCCAGCCTTCGGGCAAAGTGAAGATGACCAGCCCCGGCAGCAGAGAGGAGGCGAGCACGGCCAGCGGCAGCCATTCATTCATTGTCATCTCATCACCCCGACCAATTGCATCAGTTCGACGCCGCGCAGCCCCAGCAGCACGCTCACTGCTGCCAGCACGAAGGCCGTCCATTCCAGGGTACGCGGCACCGCCGCGAGAGAGGTGTTCGCCGGTGCCTGCAAGAACGCCTGGCGCAACACGCGGAACACATAGACCGCCGCCAGCAAGCCGCCGGCCAGCACCACTAGGACCAGCCACCAATAGCCCCGGTCGAGCGCCGTCTCGATCAACAGCCATTTGGCCAGGAAGCCGGATGAGGGCGGCAGGCCCATCAGCGTCATGCCGGAAAGCCCGAAGGCGAACAACGTAATGGGCAAGCGGTCTACAGTACCGGCCAGGCCAGCCACCGTATCCTGCCCGGTCGCCTTGATGAATACGCCGGCGGCGACGAACAACCCCGCCTTGGCAAAACCGTGGGCGAAAGCCTGCATCACCCCGGCCTGAACAGCATCAGCCCCGGTCAGTAGCGGAAAAATGAGAAACAGGTAGCCCAGTTGCGCCACGGTAGAATAGGCGATGAGCATCTTGAGTCGCTCGGCGCGAATCGCCTGCCACGACCCCCAAAGAATCGCCAGCGTCCCGAGTACCGCCGGCCCCCAGGCCAGCCATTCGGCCGCTGCGACGAGCGGCGCGAACGGGCCGATCCACAACCGCAGGACCAGATAGAACGACGCCTTGACGACCAGCGCGGAGAGCAGTGCCGAAACCGGCGCCGGTGCGCCGCCGTGCGCTGGTGGTAGCCAGAAGTGGAAGGGCCACAGCGCGGTCTTGAGCATCAGGCCGATCAGCATGAGCCCGCCGGCAATCCACATGAGGCGTGGCGCTTCGCTCGTCACCAGCGGCGTCAGTACGCTTATCGATACCGTGCCGTAGCCCCCGTAGACCAAGGCCACACCGAGCAGATAGAGGCCGGAGCCGAGCAGCGTGGCAAACAGATAACGCAAGGCTGCCGCCACCTGCTGCGCCCCGCCGCCGGCGGCGACCAGACCAACCGCAGCGAGACCAACCAGTTCGAGCGTGACGTAGATGTTGAACAGATCGGCCGAGAGGAACAGCGCATTGAGACCGGCAATGAGGAATCCGGCGAGCGGCCAGAAATATGCACCCGCCACTTCACCGCGCTTGTAATAGGCACCGGCATAAACCGCCAGAGGCAGCGCGACGCACTGGGTCAGCACCAGCATGGCGGCGGATAGACCGTCGGCGGCGAGGTCGATGCCCAGCGGTGCGCCCCAGCCACCAACGAGGTGCTCAACTGCCACTCCGCCAGCACCAACTGTTTGCGCCAGATCGAAAGCGAGCCAGGTCTGCCCGGACAATCCGCCAATGGCCAGCCACTTGCCCCGCCCCTCGCCGGAAATAAAGGCCAGGCTGGCCCAGAGGAGCGGCAGGAGAATCAGCCAGATCATGTTCCGTCCGTCGGCAGTTCAAGTTTGCCGGTCAGCGCATGGAGCCGTCGCACCAGTGCGAGCGCCAGGGCCGTGGCGGCGACAGCGACGACGATGCCGGTCAGCACCATCGCCTGCGGTACAGGGTCGGAGAAATCGTAGCGCTGGGCGAGACCCACCAGAATGAGAAAAGCACCGCTGCCCATGACATTGAAGGCGAGTATGCGCCGCAGCAAGTGAGCGATCAGGACCACGCCGGCGACGCCCATGGCGAAAAGGATTGCGCCGACGCAGGCGAACAGGAGGCCGCTGCTCACGCGTCGTCTCCAGGATCGCGCGAGAGGAAGAGGAACAGCCCGGCGAGAATCAGGCCGAGCGAGACGGTCAGTCCCGCTTCGATCAGCAGGATCAACTTGCCAGCCTGCGCCGGCGGGTACTGCAGCAAGGCACCCTGCGGAATCAGGGCGGCCGCGACAGCAAGAAAGATCAGAAAGCCCGCCGTCAGCCCCCAGCGCAGCTTGAGCCCTGGAAGCTGCCAACTCGGCAAAAGCCCGGTCAGGTGCAGCAGTACGGCGGCGGCGGCCAGTACCGCACCGGCCTGGAAAGCCCCGCCCGGACGAAATGCACCAGCCCAGAGCAGATAAACGGCGACGACGACCATCAAGGGCGCCGCCAACCGCGCCATGGCCTGGAGGACCGGATTGGCAGCGCGAGGGCGGTCACATTCGGGATCAATGCCGATGGCGAGGATGACGATCAGCGCCAGCAGTAGCACGGCAATTTCGAGCAGCGTGTCGTAGCCGCGAAAGTTGAGCAACACGGCAGTGACGGGATGGTCGACGCCGCTAGCCGTCATGTGGGCAGCAACGGCGACGCGCAGATCGACGCCGCCGGGCGTGTTTGCCATGAGGGGTTCCAGCAGCGCGCCAATCAGCAGCGCGGCGAAAGCCAGGGCGCCCAAGCCGACAACGAAGCGCTTCATCCTAGATTCCTCAGTTGGACGGGCCTGCTGGTGCGTTCGGGCGGGATGCATGGCGCGAAGCGACGACGCGGCAGGCTCATGCCTGCAAGAAGGAGCGACAAAGCCAGGCGCCCGCCCGGATGCGCTAGCAGGCCCGTAGCAGACTCACCTCTTGGGTGAGTGTATCCGAGAGCACGGGGCTTGTATTCATGAGACTTTCCGGGACATCGCAAGCGGTCAACTGAGGAATCTAGGTTCATGCTTTCCTCCGCTTCACCACGCCATAGGCATCGAGCAGGAGCGCCCCGGTCAGCCCGGCGCCGATGGCGGCCTCGGCAAGTCCGATGTCCGGCGCGGCGAGTCGCGCCCAGGCCAGTGCCATGAGCAGGCCGAAAGCGATGAACAAGACGATGGCACGATCAAGCCGATCAACGGACAGGCAGCGCCCACCACTCCACAACAGTGCCGCCGCCAGCAGCAGATCGAATACCAGGCTCATGGCGAACCCTTGCGCCAGGGTTTGACGCCGAGACGGTCGGCGCGGCGCGCGATGGCGTAACTGACGCCAGCGCTCGCTGCCAGGGCCAGCGGCCAGATGAGCAGGAGCTTCAGACCGGCGGCAACGCTCTCCGCCTGCAAGGCGAGTCCGAGCAGGACGAAACCGAGGCCAAGGTTATCGGCCTTGGCCAATGCATGCAGGCGACTGTAGACATCGGGAAAACGCAACAAGCCCAAGGTTCCGGCAGCATAGAAGAAGGCGCCGACGATCAGCAGGGCACCGCTGATCCAGGGCATGATCAGTTCAGTCATGTCCATCCCCCTGCCAGGCGCGCTTGGCGAAGGCTACCCCGCCGATGGCTGCGAGGAGCGCCAGCACCAACGCGACATCGACGAGCGCCGGAATGTGCATTGCCTGCGCCAGCAAAACGAGGATACCCGTGCCGGTAGAGCCGAACAGTAACGCCATCAACATGCGATCGGCCGAAGTCGGCCCACGTGCCGCCACGAGCAGGGCAACGATCAGATTACCGAGCAAGAACAAGGCGATGGCGAGATCGAAACCATTCATATGCCGACTCCGAACAGGGCGGCAATGTGCCGCTCCAGCGCTTTCGCTTCGGCGACGACCGGCAGGTCCTGATGAAGCACGTGCAGGCGCAGCCGGTCATCGGCCAGTTCGACGCCTACCGTACCTGGCATCAGGCTGAGCACGGTGATCAGCAGCACTTGTGGTGCGCCCACCGGCAAATTCACTGGCAATTCAAGGAATACTGGCTGCAGCGCCCGACGCCCACGCAGTGCCATAAACGCAACTTGCCCGCCGCCACGCACAGAGTTGATGAGGAAATAGACAAGAAAAGCCGGCAGTGCGCCAAGGTGCAACCTAGGCGCCGCCGGCGGATGCAGCACCATGCTCGTCCACGTCGCAGCAATGACGGCAAGACAGCCAAGCAGCCAGCCGTCAACGCGGCCTTCGGCCAAAATCCACCAAAGGCAGGCGAACAGCAGGATGCGCAGCCAGGGGAGACGGATCATAGCGCCGCCTCCCCTGTGCCGACTTGTTGTTCAGGTGCCTGATAACGCACCTTGTCCGGCGAATTCACTCCGCCGGTCATCACAAAGCTCATCGCCTCTTCGATGCTCCATTCGGTCTGCACCAATTCATCGGCCGGCACGATCTCGATATAGCGGGAAGTCGGGTTGGGCAATATGGGCACATAAACTGCCACAGGTTCACGCCCGGCATCGCTGTCATGCAGTATTTTGGTGACGAAGCCTACCGCCTTCATTTCCGGTGTCGGAAAACTGATCAGCACCACGCGCTGCTCGGAAACCGGTGGCTTGCGCACCTTAGGCAAAAAACGTCTGGTGCCGCTATAGATCGTCTGCACCAATGGCAAACGCGCGAGCAGGGATTTCAGCGCCTTGATCAGCTTGCGCCCCAAGACGACCGAGGACAGCAAGCCGATGCAATATAGTATGGCCAAGGTCAGCAACACCGCCACCAACTGCTGAAAAACTGAATCAAGCAGCCAGGCAGACAGCGTTTCCGAGGCCGGCGCAACGGCACTTGCTGCCGCACGCGGCAAAGGCCGACCGGCATTGGCGAGAATGCCGAGCAGAAAATCGAATACCAGCCACGTCACCCACAGCAGGGCGACGGTGAAGAAACCGATCAGGATCATGCGCCCAATGTTACGGCCGCGCCCTGTCAGTAGCGAGTCCTTGCTGTCCACCTTCACGTTTGCATCTCTCCCTAATCGCCAGGCCGAACACCTCCTGGCAGCACCGCGACAATGAGGAAAAGGATACCGAATACTGCATCAATCGCTCACGCTTGTCGCGACCCGCAGATAACCAGCACATCTCCCTGCGACTCGGCCAAGACATGCGTGGTTACGCTGCCAAGCAGCAACGCCTCGGTAATGCCCATACCCGTTTGCCCATCACGATGAGATCGCTGTCGTATTCCTGTTCGTGTTCCACGATCTGTTGCGAAGGGTCTCCATGCACTACAAGCTACGTGTAGTCGCCGATCTCGAGTCCAGCCTTTTGCGCAAGGTGACGCATACGGTGCATGGCATTTTCGCGAGCGGCTCCCCGATAGCACTGCATCACGCTATCCTTGTCGCCGGTAAGTGCCAGTTTGCCTTCAAAGGGCGCCTCGAAGGCGTACAAGAGAAGAATGTCGGCAGCTGGGGCGAGTTTTCGTGCAAAACAAATCGCCTGCACCGAAAGCGGCGAGAAATCGACCGGAATCAGCAGCCGGCGATAGTCTTCGTGCAGCAACTGCTTGAATTCGGGCTGCGATCCTCGGTCGCTGTCATGTATCAGGGCGTCCGAGAGTTCAGGCTGTCGGGCATACAACGCCTGCTCCAAGGCATTGAGTACAAAATCTGTACGCATCAAACGGCTGACCCGCCATCCGACAATACGCCGGGCGAAGACGTCGATGACAAACGCCAGGTACAGCCAGCCTTGCCAAGTGGTGACATAGGTGAAATCCGACACCCACAACTGTTTGGGACGGTCCGCTCTGAACTGACAATTGACCCGGTCCAGCGGACAGGGAATGGCTTTGTCAGGAATGGTGCTCCGAACCACTTTGCCTCGCCGCCCCCCCGCCAAACGCAAGCGTTTCATCAGTCGCTCTACCGTGCAGCGGGCCACTTCAAGCCCTTCACGGTTCATCTGGCGCCAGACCTTGTCGGTGGATCGCCGCCCTGATTTCCTGGGGTATCGCACTGTTCGAATACCTGCTGCAGGTGCCGGCAAACCGCATCGGCATTACCGAGATGAACCTTGGCCAGCTCAAGATTCTGCAGGAAGTCATCACCCTCATTGTCTTCGTGCCTTTCGTCATTTTTTACATGAACCAGCCACTGAAGCTTGACTATCTCTGGGCGGCTCTGTGTATCCTAGGCGCCGTCTACTTTGTATTCAGGACTTGAATGTCAGCCCAAACCATTACCCGCCGCCTGACCCAGGCCGATCTCGCCAAGCTCTACCAGGCCGGCGACAAGGTCGTCATGTTCACCTGCTACGACGCCAGCTTCGCCCGCCTGCTTGATGCTGCGGGCGTCGAGGTCATGCTGATCGGTGACTCGCTGGGCAACGTCATCCAGGGCCACGATACAACCCTGCCGGTCACCGTCGCCGACATTGCTTACCACACCGCCGCGGTCAAACGTGGCAGCGACCACGCTTTCATCATTGCCGACATGCCTTTCGGCAGCTATCAGGAATCGCCGGAACAGGCTTTCCGCAACGCCGTGACGTTGATGGCAGCCGGCGCCCAGATGGTCAAGCTTGAAGGCGGACTGGACATGGCAAAAACCGTCGAATTCCTCGTCCACCGCGGCATTCCGGTCTGTGGCCACGTCGGCCTGACGCCGCAATCGGTGCATGCACTAGGCGGCTACAAGGTCCAGGGCAAGGGCGAAGCGGCAGCGCAAAAACTCAAGGATGATGCACTGGCCCTGCAGAATGCCGGTGCGACGATGATCGTCCTCGAAGCCATTCCGGCCGTGCTGGCGGCGGACGTCACCGCACAGCTCAAGATCATCACCATTGGCATCGGCGCCGGCAAGGATTGCTCCGGCCAGGTCATGGTGCTGCACGACGCTTTCGACATCCCGCCGGGCAAGAAGGCCAAGTTCGTCAAGAATTTCATGGAAGGCGCCAGCAGCATTCACGATGCCGCCTGCCGTGCCATCGCCGCCGTCAAGGATGGCAGCTACCCCGGCCCGGAACACACTTATTCGGCTTAAATCCATGCAAATCATTTCCGCCATAGCCGACCTGCGTGCGGCGCTCAAGGGACGCGGCCGCGTCGTTTTTGTCCCGACCATGGGCAACCTGCACGCCGGCCACATCAGCCTGATGCAGCAGGCCCGCGCCCATGGCGATACCGTGGTTGCCAGCATTTTCGTCAATCGCCTGCAGTTCGGCCCGAACGACGATTTCGACAAATACCCGCGCACTTTTCAGGACGACTGCGACAAGCTGGCTGCGGCCGGCGTCGATGTGCTGTTTGCCCCGACCGAAGCGGATCTTTACCCGGAACCGCAGGAATACGTCGTCGAACCTCCAGCCATCCAGCACCAGCTTGATGGCGAATTCCGCCCAGGCCATTTTCGGGGTGTCGCCACCGTTGTCCTCAAGCTGTTCAACATTGTCCAGCCGCAGGCCGCCGTCTTCGGCAAGAAGGACTATCAACAGCTGATGGTCCTCCGCAACATGACCCGGCAACTGGCGCTGCCGATCAACATCATCGGCGGCGAAACCATCCGCGCCGATGACGGCCTGGCGCTTTCATCGCGCAACGGCTATCTGAGCGCCAGCGAGCGCGCCGAAGCGCCCCGTCTTTACCTCGAACTGACGCGGATTCGCGACGCCATCCGCAATGGCGAGACCGATATCGCCGGGCTGGAAAATGCCGCTGTGGCGGCGTTGACCGCAGCCGGATGGAAGACCGATTATGTTGCAGTGCGACAACAGGCGGATCTGGGTGATGCAATTGACGCCAACGCCCCGCTGGTGGTGCTTGCCGCCTCCCGCCTGGGAACGACCCGGCTCATTGATAACATAGAGATTTGACGCGCTCTCGTTATCCATAATTACACGCGTTGACAGCCGTGAATTAGCCGTTACAATGCGCTTCCCCTAACCTTCTGGATGAGTGAAACCATGCAGAGAACGATGCTGAAATCCAAGTTGCACCGCGTGACGACCACCCACGCCGACCTGCATTACGAGGGTTCCTGCGCCATTGATGAAGATCTGCTCGATGCAGCCAACATCAAGGAATACGAACAGATCGACATCTGGAACGTAAACAACGGCGAGCGTTTCACCACCTACGCCATTCGCGCCGAACGCGGATCGGGCGTTATTTCGGTCAATGGTTCGGCTGCCCGCCGCGCCGCGCCTGGCGACATCCTGATCATCGCGACGTTTGCGGTCTATAACGAAATCGAACTGGCCAAGTACGAGCCGGAACTGATCTACGTCGATTCACAAAACCGCATCACGCGTCGCGGCCACAAGATTCCGACCCAAGCCGCCGCCTGATTCTCTCGGCAAGCCAAATATCAAAAACCCGCTCCGGCGGGTTTTCTTTTTTCTGTACAATACCTGACAAAAACGCACAACCAATGGAGACAAGCCATGGGCGTTATATTCGCCAAGACCCCGAAGGGGCAGGATGAAATCACCACCAAAGCGGGCGGCCTGACGCCACGTCAGCGGCGGGTATTGATCATGATCGACGGCAAGCGCACGGTCGATGAATTGCGCAGCATGCTGCAAGCCGATGACCTGCAGCACACGCTGGGCATGCTGGAAGAAGACGCTTTTATCGATGTCGTTCGTGTCCAGGACGCCAACGGCAAGTCCACCACGCCACAAGCGCCGCTAGCCTCAATCACTGCCTTCAGGGAACTGCCGGAAACGCCCGATGCGATACATTTGCAGCAAGCCCGCAATTTCATGACCAACACACTGAATGCCTTCGTCGGCGCGCTCGGCACCAGTGCGCTACTCAGCAAGATCGAGAATGCCGACAGCCACGCCACGTTGCGCCAGTATTACGATGAGTGGTATCACGCCATCGTGATGTCGCGCGAAGGCAAGCGCGAAGCCGAGTCGCTGCGCACCAAGCTGCTGGCGGTTATCTAGGCCACACCCGGCGCATTTGAGGGCGAAATCGATTCGCCCTCAAGCCTGCTTATTCAGCAGCCACCTTGGGTTTGCGACTGCGCGGCTTACGCGGTTTTGGCTCGACCACCGATGGCTGGACAACAACTTCGGCGATCGGCGCAGCAGCCTGCTCCTTGCGGGGCTGGCGACCGCCGCGACGACGTGGGGTTTTGGCCGGGACTGCCTCTTCGTTTGAAACTTCCGGCAACGGGCTGGCGACTGGCTCGGCCGGCGGCAAATCAGGCGCTACCACCTCGACGACCCTTTCGCCAACATCCTTGCGCGAACGCCGCCCGCCGCGGCGCCGCGGGTTTTGGGCCAGCGGAGCCGGCGACTCGACCGGTACTTCTGGTTTTGCCTCGCTGACGGCGTCGACCGCAGCAGTATCGACCGCAACCTCTTCTGACTGAGCTGCACGCGCCTGAACCCGTGTTACGTAGGCGCCGGACTTGTCGTCCCGGCCGAAGCCGATCAGGCCGCGATTGGCCGCTTCTTCGAGCAGGTTGCCGAAGCTGCGGAAGCCGAAATAGCTTTCGTTGAAGCCCGGATTGCGGCGTTTGATGACTTCCTTCAGCACCGATGCCCAGATCCGTTCGGTATCGCCCCGGTCGGCGCTCAGGTCGGCGAAGGTCGCCACGGCCAGTTCGATGGCCTTGGCCTTGCGCTCTTCCATCTTGACCCGCCGGCTGCTCTCTTCTTCCGGCGTCCGGCGAATGTTCTCGCGGTTCTCGCGACGGGCGCCGCCACGCTGGCCTTCGCGGTCGCGCACCAAGTCGTCGTAATAGATGAATTCGTCGCAATTGGCGATCAGCAGGTCGGAGCAGGATTGCTTGACGCCAACCCCAATCACCCGTTTGGCGTTCTCGCGCAGCTTGGAAACCAGCGGCGAGAAATCGGAGTCGCCGCTGATGATGACGAAGGTATCGACATGCGACTTGGTGTAGCAGAGGTCAAGCGCATCGACGACGAGGCGGATGTCCGCTGAATTCTTGCCGGACTGGCGGACGTGCGGGATTTCGATCAGTTCGAAATTGGCCTCGTGCATGCCCGATTTGAAAGCCTTGTAGCGATCCCAGTCGCAATAAGCCTTCTTGACGACGATGCTGCCCTTGGCGAGCAGGCGCTCCAGCACGGGCTTGATGTCGAACTTCTCGTACTGGGCATCGCGGACGCCGAGGGCGACGTTCTCGAAATCACAAAATAGCGCCATGCTGGCGTTGTCGGCGTTAGCGGCCATGAAATGCTTTCAACTTGAGGAAGCCCGAGTATACCGCCCCGGCGCGTCCGGCAGCCATTGCCGGCACTCGGCGATTAGCGTGCGACCGGCACGGGAATGCTCGCCAGCGAAAAGACCCAATCGCTGTGCCGGGTGGTGCCACTCAAGGATTCCAGACCTGCCGGAAAATTCTCGAGCTTGAAGCAGGCACCGCTACTCAGGCTATGGATGCCGACGATACGGCGATCCGGCCCGCGAATGATGCCCCACTCGGCTTTCCCGGTGAGCGGATCATGATAGATGCGGCGAAGGTGGCGTCGCATGCCGGGAAAACGCGGGTCGCGGAGCAGTTCGTTGAGCGAATCCGGCGTCGGCGGCAGACCGTTTGGGGTTACCTCGGCATAGGACTGCAAGGCGTTGCGAAACTCAACGCCGATCCCCAGCAAATCCGCCTCAGCGTTGCGTAGCTGGACCGTTTGCGCCACTTTCAGCCCAACCGCCGACAGCCCGCCGATCAGGGCGATGGAGAGCAGCAGGGCGAGATAAATCATTCCCTGTTGTTGAGAGACTTCTCGCCGCATAGCTTACCAGGCGCCGTAGCGCCGGCCGTCGCGGGCCAGCCCGGGCGCTGCGCTGTGGATGTCGGCGACCTTTCCCGTGGCGGGTGGCAGCGGCTCGCTGACCTGCCAATGCCGATTGCTTTCGATGATGGGATCGAAGGGGAGACTTTTCAGGTAACGCCGGGAAACCAGTTCATCGAGCGACTCCGGATAACGCCCCCGGTCGGCCTGAAACTGCTCCAGCGCATCGCGGGTCAGGCGCAGGTTTTCTGCCAGCACGGCCTCGCGATTGCGTTCGACATACTGGCTGTAGCGCGGCATGGCCAGCGTCGCGAGCAAGGCGACGATGGCCAGCACGACCAGCAATTCGATCAGCGTAAAACCGCGCGCCATCACCATGATTTGTAGGGCACGCTGTTCAGGCCCAGCTGAAGTGAGCGGGAATAGACGTCATAAACATCGGTGCCCTCGCGAGGCTCGCCGGCCTCGCTGGCGTAGCTGCGCAGCCCCCAAGTCTGCGCAGCATCGACCGCCGTATCAGGAAACATCGGATCCCGCGGTAGACGCCTTAAAAAGCGGATTTTCTGACGCTTGGGATGCTTGTCGTCACCGACACCATCGACCAGTACCTGCAAGGACGCCGGGTAGCCGTTCGAATTGCTGTCACGCGGCAGCCGGCCTTCGTCACTGGCCCGCTTGTAGGCGTCGATGGCATTGCGAATTTCCCGCAGGGCAAGCCGCAAATCCTGCTCCCGGCTGCGCTGCACGGCGATTTGCGCCACCGGCACCACCAGTGTCGCCAGCACCGCGATGATGGCCAGCGTCACCATCATCTCAATCAGCGTGAAGCCGCCCCGACGTTTCACTGGCGGACAGTAGCGGGCGGCGCCGTCGGTGCCGGCACCACCTCCGTGAAGTAGGACATGTCGGGCGATGTCGGCCGCAACGCGGTTTCCGGTCCGATGCTGAATTCGGTCTGATCAATAGTCGGACGCTTGTTGTTGCGAATCAGGCGTGGCGTGATCGACAGCACCAGTTCAGTCTTCTGGCCCTCGTCCCGTTTTGTGCCGAACAGGCGGCCAATGACCGGCAAATCGCCCAGACCAGGCACCTTGTTGCCGCTGGAACGCTCTTCATCGCTGATCAGGCCAGCCAGCACCTGATTCTCGCCATCCTTCAGGCGGAGCACGGTCGAGGCATTTCGCGTGCCTATCTGGTAAGCCTGCGTGCCCGACTTGGTTTGCACCAGACTGACAATATTGCTGACTTCCAGCGAAATCCGGATGGCGACTTCGTTGTCGAGATAAATGGTCGGCTGGACATCGAGCTTCAGGCCAATATCGATGTACTGCACCGATTCGGCAACGAAGCCGGTCGCCGTCGAAGTCGTCGTGATATTGGGCACCCGCTCGCCGATCATGATCTTGGCGACTTCCCGGTTGCGCGTCCGGATACGCGGATTGGCGAGCAGGTTGGTATCACCGGACTGTGCCATGGCATTGATCCCGAAGGTGGGCACTGCCGCCGCCAGGCTGGCCGAAGTCGTGTTGATCAAATCCTTCAAAGTCACCGTACCACCTGTCGTCGAGGCCAATGGCGTCAGCATCAGGGAACTCGGCCAGAGCAGGCCAAGCTCCTGCAAGCGGCTGCGTTTGACCTCCAACACTTCAACCTCGAGCATGACTTCCGGCTCCGGCATGTCGTGCACTGCCAGCAGCTTCTCGGCCATGCGGATGGCTTCGGGCGTATCGCGCATGACCACGACGTTCTGCTTTTCATCGCTGACCAGATCGCGCGCCTTGAGGATGGTGCGCAGCGTGGCGGCAGCAGTCTTGGCATCGATGTTGGTCAGATAGAAACTGCGGACCGACAGCGATTGATATTCGCGGGCCTTGTTCGGGGTATTCGGGTAAATCATTACCGTATCGGGATTGATGTTGCGCTGTTCAAGCTGCTGCGACATCAGGATCAGCGCCAGCACGTCGCGCACCGATGTCCGGCGCAGAGTGATGCTGATCGGCTGATCGGTCGTCACCTCCTTGTCGAAAACGAAATTGAGGCCGGCCGTGCGGTACAGCACCTGGCAGACCTGATTCAGCGTCGCGCCCTTGAAATCAACATTGATAACCTTGTCGAGCCCGACCGCTGCGGGCTTTTCGGCGACGACCGGGCGTGGCGCCTCCTCAACCGCGCGCTTGCTGTCCTGCGCCGCCTGTTCCTGCAACTGCCTGACTTGACGGGCCATCAGCTTTTCGCGCGTCTGGGCCACAGCCAGTCGCAGCTCGGGGTTGGTCGGACTCTCCCGCAGCGCGCCCTCCAAGCGCACCAGTGCCTCGTCCAGACGGCCCTGTGCCGACAGATCCTGACTTTCGCGCAAGGCCGGTGAAGTTGTGGCGCAAGCCGCCAGCAAGGCAATCAGGCATAGCGCGCTGGTCCCTCGTACTATCCTGTGCATTGCGGAATTGTTGTTCATTCTTCGTCTTTTCCAATATTGAAGGTCCGGCTCTGGCCATTCCGAGTGCTCTTGATGATGAGCAGCGGCGGTGCCAGTTTGCTGATGCGAAAACTTTCGCCGAGCGCTTCGCCTTCGCGCACGACCCAGACCAGGTCGGGCTTTTCCTGCGAGCTGACAAATACCGCCCAGCCTTCGTCATCCTCCTGTTTGCCGAGAATCCGGAAGGCCGGAAACGCCGGGCGGGCGGGAGCGGCTGCCGGCAGGGCGGCGACGGCCGGCGTCTCGTTGAGTACGGCGGGCGGCGGACGGGAAACGAATGGATCGCGGACGGCGGCACTGCTCGCCTCGGCGTCCTTGCCCAGGCGCCGCAAGGCGCGGATCGGCACCTGCCCGCTCGCCTCGGTCAGCATCGGCAAGCCGGGACTGGCCACGACCGAACGGCCACTGACCAGCACCATGCTCATGGCCATTACCGCACCCAGCAGGAACATCAGGGGTGTTTTCATCGCAAGGCTCCTCCAACAAGGAATTGGGCAGTCAGCGTTGCCGTGACGACAAATTCCGTCTCGGCTGAAGTTTCACGCTGCAGGCTCAGGTGGCGAATCGACATCGCCGGCTGGGCCGCCAGGGCGTTGTCGATAAAGGCCCGGATATCTGCATAGCGACCGCTGACCGGCAGGCGCATGGTAGCCAGCGTCAAACCGCTGACGGAATCTGCCTCCTGCGCGTAGTCCACCCTGCCAACGACCAGTTGGCGAGCGGCCGCCGCATCAAGTACGACCTGCTGCGCTGCCGGCAGGCTGGCCGGCGGAATCAGCACACTCTGGAAGCTGCGCTGTGCCGCCAGAATGCGCGCCGGGTCCATGTTCGGATCGATGGCGCGAGGCGTTGCCGGGGCTGCCGACAACACTTGCCAGAGAGTGAGAAAGACCAGTGCGCCGAGCAGCATGGCGAGGACCGGCTGACGGGCAAATATCAGGCGGAGATCAAGCAGACCGTAACTGACTGAAGGTTTCATGGGCGGCCACCTTCGGTCGGCGACAGGCTCACTTCGAGCGCAAAGCGAATCGGGAAAGCGCCTGCCTCACCCGCTACCGGGCTTTGGCTGACCACTCGGACATCGGCCACCAGCGGATTACTGCGCAGCCGCCCGGGCAGGTCAAGCACAGCCCGGCTGTCGCGCGCCTCACCCTGCAGCGTCAGGCGCGCATCACGCGCTTCGGCATCGACCTGGGTGATACGCAGGCTGTCATCAACACTGCTTTCGAGCAGCGTCAGGACCGACAGCCACGGGAAGTTCAGATCATCAATCGCCTGATTGATCGCCCGGATTTCTTCCTCGGCCGGCATCGCGGCCAGGTTGTTCGGCAAGCGAGCTTCAGTTTCACTGCTCATCATCCACGCCGTGCCAAGCACGACTGCCAGCATGACGCTCCAGACACCAAGGCGAAGCGATGCCTGACGCGGCGCGGGTGGGGCGAAGTCGATGCGCAGGGTCATTGCAACGCCCCGCGATCCTGCCAGCGCAAGGTATGCACCTGGCAATCCTCAAGCTTCAAGCCGGTGGCCCGACAATCGCGCCGCAACAAGGTTGGCAATTCGGCCCCGATCATGGCCAGCGGCGGATGGGCGCGCAGCGCCTGCCATTGCTGGGCGTGGCGAATGCCGACGGTCAGGCCATCGGCGGTATCGAGGCAATAGATCGCTGACTTCGCGCGGCTGAACGGGTTGCTGCGCAAAGCATTGAAGCTGCGAACAAACCGCGTTTCGACCCGGCCAATCTGCCAGTCACGCTCACCGGCCAGGCCGGTCAGCAAATCGAGCAAGGCTCTGGGCAAGGCGATGGCCGGCCAGTGGCTGGCAAAGGGTGCCGTATCAAGCCGGATGGCCCATTGCGCGATGGCAGCCGGCGCATCGCCATAGAGTTGCCCCATCTGATCGCAGGCCATGGCGTCGATTTCCTCCGGCGAAGCCAGGCCGGCGGGGCGTTCGACGATCCAGCAGCGGGCCAGCGCGTCGCTCAGCGTGATGTCCAGTTGCACGCCGGCGGGAAGGTCTGCGCACAGCGACTGAATGTTAGACAGCAAGGCGGCCAGTGTGGCCTCATCCGGAATCGACGGCTTCAGCGGCATCGCCAGGGCGCGCCGGGTGGTCGCCCTGGCGATTTGCAGCGAAAGGGCGGCGCGCCCGAGATCAAGATGGCAGCGCATCTTGGTCAGCCGGGGCAAGGCCCAGCCCTTAATGGCGGGCCGTGACACGGCGCACCTCGTCGAGTGTGGTCAGGCCTTGCTGCGCCAGATCGAGCGCCGCTTCGCGCAGGCTGCGCACGCCCTGCTGACGGGCGGCAGTGCGAATTTCGTTGATCGGGGCCCGCAGGGCTATCAGGGAACGCAGCACGTCGTCGAGGGCCAGGATCTCGACAATGGCACTGCGCCCCCGATAGCCGGTACCGCGACAGGATTCGCAACCGACGGCCTGCTTGAAACCGTGGGTCGAACTGTCGCCGGAAATTTTCAATTCATGTTTCTGCTGCGGCGTCGGCACATGCGCCCGGGCACAGACCGGGCAGAGCTTGCGCACCAGGCGCTGGGCGAATACGCCGCTGATCGCCGAAGTCAGCAGATAGGAATCGATCCCCATGTGGCTGAAGCGGCCGAAGACATCGAAGACGTGGTTGGCGTGCAGCGTCGATAGCACGCGATGGCCGGTGAGAGCCGACTGGATGGCAATTTCGGCCGTTTCGCGGTCACGGATTTCGCCGACCATGATGGTGTCCGGGTCATGGCGCAGGATGGAGCGCAGGCCACGGGCGAAATTCAGGCCTTTTTTCTCGTTGACCGGTATCTGCAGCACGCCGGGCAACTGGTATTCGACCGGATCTTCGATGGTGATGATCTTTTCCCGGCCATCATGGATTTCCGACAGCACGGCATAGAGCGAGGTGGTCTTGCCACTACCGGTCGGGCCGCTGGCCAACAGCATGCCGTAGGGCTCAGCCGCGAGATCGCGCAGTTTTTGTATGTCGCTGCCGGCAAAACCCAAGCCTTCCAGCGTCAGGGCCTGGTCGCCCTGCATCAGATGGCTCTTGTCGAGGATACGTAGCACGCCATCTTCGCCGTGCATGCTGGGCATGATCGAAACACGCAGGTCGATCCGCCGGGCACCCTCATTGAGCCGCACCGCCAGCCGGCCATCCTGCGGGATGCGGGTTTCGGCAATATCCAGTTCGGCCAGCACCTTGAGCCGCGAAATAACCTGCGGCGCAACGTCGGAACCTCGGACGCTGCGAATATGTTCGAGCACGCCGTCGATGCGGTAGCGAATATCCAGCCCGGCGCCGCTCGACTCCAGGTGAATATCGCTTGCCCCGAGGCGGAGCGCGTCGTGCAGCGTTGCATTGAGCAGGCGAACGACCGGGCTGGTCTGCTGACTGCTCTGGGTGACCGACAGGGTCTTTTCGGCCCGTTGGTCACCTGACTGTATGTGTTCCGTCGCATCGGAAGGCGCCAGCAGCCGCGTTCCCTCGGCCTGCTTGTTCAGCCAGGCGGCGAGATCATCGACGCTGGCTAGGTGCCAGATGACCGGACCATCGGCGCGGGCTTCGGCCCAGCGCTGCAGGTTGCTATCGAGCGGGTCGGAAATCACCCCAAAAAGGCGGTCCACCGTAGCATTCTCGCGAAAAAGCACACATTGCCGAGCCAGCGCATCGGCCAGCGGCAAACGGTCGAAAGCGGGGATCAGGCGATGCAGTTGGGGCAGCGTTGCCGGCGGGTAATCGCCGACCCACTCGGCCGGGCTTTCAACAGGCAGTCTGGCGGTCATTGAAAACTCCCGGCAAGGTCAAAAATCGGCATGTACAGCAGAACGACGATGCCCCCGATGACGATGCCGATGGCGGCCATCAGCAAGGGCTCGAAGCTGCGCGTGAAGCGGGCAATGAAGCGCTCGATCTCGCCGTCGTGGAAACGGGCGGCGCGGGCCAGCATGTCGCCCTGCTGGCCAGTACGTTCGCCGACCCGCATCAGGCGCAGGGCAACCGGGGTGCACAAACCGGCTTCCTCAAAGGCGCTTGAGGCGGGCTGCCCCTCGCCGATGCGGCGGGCCGCCTGCTGCAGGGCTAATTGAGTCCGGGCTGAAACCAGGCCATCACAGAGTTCAAGGGCCGGCAAAATCGGCAGGCCGCCTTCGAGCAGCGTGCCCAAAGCGAGATAGAGCCGGGCCAGTTCAAAAGTGCGCAATTGCTCGCCAATTTTCGGCAGGCGCAGCAGCAAGCCGGACAGGCCGGCGCTCAAGGCTCTTCTAGACTGCGGTTTGCGGATAAGCCAGATCATGGCAGCGCCGACGAACAGGCCCAGCCCCCCCAGCGTACGGGCATTATCAGCAACGAAACGCCCCCACTGCAGCAGCAGTTGCGAGGCAAACGGAATATCCCGGCCCGAACTCTGATAGACGCTGGAAAAGCTGGGCACGACGTAACCGAGCAGAAAAAGACTGACCAGCATCCCGACGCCGCAGAGGATGGCGGGGTAGATCATTGCCTGCGTGACATGGCGCCGGACCTGATCGATACGGCTGCGATATTCGATGTACCGGGCCAGCGAATTGTCGAGGCTGGCCGTGCGTTCGGCCGCCCGCATCAGGCCGCAATAAAGTGGCGGAAAAATCTCTGGCTGGGCAGCCAGTGCGGCTGCAAAACGTTGCCCTTCGGCCAGTCGACCGCGCAAGGCGGCCAGCACATTGGCGACTGAGGGCCGGCGTTCCTTTTCATGCAAGGCGGCCAGCGATTCGGTCAGTGTCAGCCCGGCTTCCAGCAGGGCCAGCAGTTCCTGACTGAACAGCGGCAGATCGAACGCCGGCTGGCTGGCGCTGCGGGCAATCCATTGCTGCCAGGCCGGCTGGTCGGCGGCCTTGACCGAAAGCGGGCGAAAATCCCGAGCCGCGAGGTGCCGACAGGCTTCCTCCTGGCTGGCCGCTTCGATGTGGAGGGTTTCCACACCGTTCGGACCAATGGCTCGGATGGCGAAATTCATGCGGGACTCAGAACCGGATGTCGGCGTTTTCGCCATTGCCACCGGGGCGACCATCACGGCCCAGCGAGAACAGTTCAAAGTCACGACCAATGCTGGCAGCGTTGGTCAGGCGATAGACGTAGGCGTTGCCCCACGGGTCAACGGGCACATCTTTCTGCAAATAGGGACCATTCCAGCGCGGCTGGTTGCTGGGGCGGTCGCGCAAGGCGCGCAGGCCGGTTTCCGGCGAGGGATAGCTGCCGTTGTCGAGCCGGTAGGATTCCAGTGCCCGCGCGATCGCCTCGATCTGCGTCCTGGCGGCTGTCATTTCCGATTTATTCAGTTGCGCCACGTAGCGCGGGCCGACGTAGGCCGCCAACAAGCCGATGATGGCGACGACGACAAGCAGTTCGAGCAGGGTGAAGCCTGCGGCCAGTCTTGAAATTTCAGGTTTGTAGAGCATCGATCCTCCTTGAAAAAAGCCGGGCCCCGGCATGCAGCCAGGAACCCGGCCAGCCTGATTTAGGCGAAGCTGTCTTCCATCAAGGTGTTAAACCACTTGAACATTTCCTTGTAGTTGTCAGTCGAGCGTGATGGCGCTTCAACCGTAGCGCCAGGCACCGGCAGCATCGTGCCCGTGGCCTGATCGTAGCCAAAGACAGCACTTAACCAGGACGCCGTATCCGACGTGATCGGCGAATAGCAAGCCGAGTTGGTAAGCGGCGACGGATCAGGACTACGACCGGAGAGCAGGCGAACGATGGCATCGGCACAGATCTTGGCTTCCTGGTTGGCGATATGGCCAGCCTTGGGCTGCGTCGTTGCCGAAGCATCACCAATGACGTGAATGCCCGGGGCAGCGGTGGACTGATAGGTCAGCACATCGACCCCGGCCCAGCGTCCACCGACATTGGCCAGCGCGTTGTCGACAATCACCTTGCCGGCGCGATGGGCTGGAATGGCATTGATGACCTTGCCGGAAATGTTGCCCAGGCTGGTATTAAGCGACATGGTGCTGGCGTCGATACTGTTGATGCTGACGCCCGGGTAATACTCGACCATCCCCTTGTAGAGAACGTTGAAGGCATTGCCGAAGGCGAGTGGCTCGGCGGTGATGCTCGGATTGGCGTCAAGCACGATGACCTTGGCGTTCGGGCGGCCGTTCTTTTTCAGCCAGTCAGCCACAACGCAGGCCCGCTCGTACGGTCCTGGCGGGCAGCGATAGGGCTTGGCCGGGATGGTCATGACGAAGCGCTCGCTGTCTTTCATGGTGAGCAGCATGTTGCGCAGCTGGGTGGTTTGCGGGCCGGCCTTCCAGGCATGCGGCACCTTGGCTTGGGCGGCTGCAGTCTCCAGACCCGGGATGATGTCGAAATCGACACCCGGGGCGACCACCAGACGGTCGTAGGGCAAGCGGCTACCATCAGCCAGCGCGACACTGTGGCCAGCCTGGTCGATGCCCACGACATCGCCCTTGACCAGCTTCACGCCATAACGCGTGGCAAGGTTGCTGTAGCCAAACTGCAGCGAGGTCATCGTGCGCTGGCCGTTGAGGACCAGATTGCTGAGGATATTCGACGAATAGGCAGTCTCACGCTCGACCAGGGTGACCGAAACACCGGTGCCGCCCCAGAGACGCAGATACTTGGCAACGGTTGCACCACCCATGCCGCCACCAATGACGACAACGCGTCCATTGATGCCGATGTTGGTCGGGACCGTGCCCAGTTGGGCCGGTGTTGCTGCACGAGCCAGGCCCGACAGGGAGGCCATCGAGGCTCCGACGCCGGCCATGCTGGCCAGACGGAAAAAATCACGACGATTCATGATTACGACTCCTTGTGCTTGGTCGATTTTTTGTCGGATGTCGAACTCGTGGTGCTGGTGGTAGCTGACGTCGACGTCGTGGAGGTAGTGGTATTTGTCTTACTGGAAGTCGATTTCTGTTTTGACAAATAGTCGGCAATCAAGCGGACTTGCGCATCGGTGTAGCCACGAGCGTGAGCGTCCATGATGTCGGGCTTGGACTTGCTCCGCATCTCGACCAGCTCCTTGTATATTTCCGAGGACGATTCGCCTGACAGTCGCTCGAAGCCGATACTCGATTTGCCGTCATAGCCGTGGCACTGGAAACAGTTGGAAGCCAGCAGGCGTCCCGCGGGTGGCGCTGCTGGCGTGGTCTGAGCAACAGCGAAGGTGCTGGCCAGGGCGATCGGGAGCCATAGCAAGGCCCGCAAACGCATTGTTTTTCGATTCATGATGAACCTCCGGAATTAATTCAAGGGTTTGACTGACATTTTTGCGTTGCCCCTGGCCGGACACGCAGGACGGATACTCGGTGTTTTGATCCGCCCTGACAGCTGTCGTCCACCCCCGACACTTTTGCTGGCGGGTGGTCTGGCATACGATGGCGACCATGAAACGCTATCCGCGCTCTTTCCTGCAGCTCGTTACCTTCGGCCACATCCTGTTTGCCGCACCGTTGCTGGTCGCTGCGACTTATGTTTTCATCGCCCTCGGGGTACTGAACGGCCACTATCGATCGGCCATCGAGCATGTTTCGATCTCTTCGCGACTGAGCGGCGAACTGGCCGAAGACCTGCTGCACATGGAGCGCAGCCTGCGCCGACATGACGTCCTGAAGGATGCGGAATCGCTCAAGGATTACGCCCAGGTTCGTACCGAATGGCGCGGCAATGTTGATAAATTTTCGCGCCTGCCGCCACTGCCAGAAGCACTTCTGGCGGAGCTGCGCGCCCAGACTGCTGCAGAGGACTCAGCCTACGCAACCCTGCTGGACAGCGGAAATGCCCAGCCCCTGAAAGCCGTCATCGATGACATAAAAGTGCGATCGGAAAAGACGCTCGATGAAGCCGACGCCATCCTCCATCTCGAACAGGAGCAATTCCTCAAGGAGTCCGACACCCTTCGTACGCGCCTCTTCGTTGCGGCAGGCGTCGCAGTCTTGATCGCCATGTGTTGCCTGTGGGCGATGCGAACGCTGCTGGCACGCCTGATCGGTCGCTTTGAAAAGGCCCTCATTCGCCTTGGCAAGGGCGACCTGCAGCAGCGCATAGAACTTGATGGCCCCGGTGACCTGCGCTGGCTTGGGCGCTGGCTGGAGTGGCTGCGGCGTCGCCTGCTCTCGCTGGAAGAAGGCCGGGCCCAGGTGCTGCGCCACGTTTCGCATGAACTGAAGACGCCGCTGGCCGCGATGCATGAAGGCGCCTCGCTGCTGGCCGAAGAAGTGCCGGGACCGCTGACCCCGGACCAGCGCCATATCGTCGGCATTCTGCAAAGCAATTCCCGCCGCCTGCAGAGCCTGATCGAAGGCCTGCTGCGGTTGCAGCAAGCCGGCCACGCCGCTGAACGCATCGGCTTTGAAACCTTGCGCTACGACCAGTTGATCGAACAGGTACTGAAAACCAGCCGGCTGATTGCCGGCGAACGCCACATCCAGTTCAACTGCGCCCTGGCCGAAACCGAAATTCTTGCTGGTCACGAAGCGCTGACGACGATCATTCATAACCTGCTGTCAAACGCCGTCAAATTCTCGCCCGATGGCGGCCGTATCGACATAACGCTGACCCATGACGCAACCCAAGCCACACTTGACGTGCAGGATCAGGGCCCCGGCGTTACCGCACAGGATGCAACGCAGATCTTCGAACCCTTCTACCGCAGTGCCGCCTCGCGGCAGGTGGCGGGCATCGGCCTCGGCCTGGCGATCGCCCGCGAATTCGTGCTGGCCCATCGCGGTGAACTAAGCTTGCAACCATCATCGGAAGGCGCGCATTTTCGCGTCACGCTGCCCTTAAGCGCTCCATTCCTAAGAGTTCAAAAAAATGCCTGAACAACACAAGCCGAAACTACTGTTACGACTCGCCACCTGCCTTTCCGTCGTTCTTTCTGGCGCCGCATGCACCACTTACCGTGAGATTCCACCGGACACATCGGCAGAGCCCGTCGCCACCGCTCGATCAACTACCGATGTCCAGAAGATTGCCGACCTGGAGCGGCAAATGGCCGAAAAACAACGCCAGTGCCTGGCCGACAAACGCCGGCTTGAAACCACCCTCAAGGAAAACCAGAAGCAGAACGAAGAGTTGCAGAAAAAACTCGATGGACTGCTGGCCATCGACCGCGAACTACGCAACCGGAACAAAACCAAGTAAATGGCCAGCGGCGCGCACGTTCTCGTTGTCGACGACGATCTGGACATGCTGCACCTGATCGGCCTGCGCCTGAGTTCGGCCGGCTATCAGGTCACCCAGGCCGAATCGGCCGAAGCGGCGCTGGTCTGTTTTCGGAAGAATCGTCCGCAAATGGTTCTGACCGATTTGCGGATGGGCGAAATGGATGGCCTGGCCCTGTTCGATCACCTGCAAGTCGAGGCGCCCACCATGCCGGTCATCATCCTGACCGCCCACGGCACGATTCCCGATGCGGTATCAGCTACCCGCCGCGGCGTCTTCGGCTTTCTGACCAAACCTTTCGATGGCCAGGAACTGATCCGCCGGGTCGCCGATGCGATCCGTCTTTCACCAGCGCTCGATCCGGCGCAAAGCTCGGCACAATGGCGCAAGGAGCTGATCACCGCCAGCGTTCGCATGGAAGACCTGTTACGGCAGGCGCTGAAAATCAGCGAGGAGAGCCGGACAGCACTGTTTGTCGGCCCCGGCGGCTCGGGCAAGGCCACGCTGGCCCGCGCCATTCAGCAGGCCGGGCAGCGCGTTGACCAGGCTTTCGTCAGCATTTCATGCACTGACTTCCCGGCCAGCGAGCAGGAAGAACTGCTGACCCAGGATAATCCGGACGGCGCCTATGCCCAGGCTGCAGGCGGCATCCTTTACCTGCAGGATATCGGTGCGTTGTCACCGATCGCGCAGGCCCGCTTGTTTTCGGTTCTCTTTGCCCAAATGCAGGCGCATGACCCGTTGCAGCGACTGAAATCTGCGTCGCAGCAACGTAGCGTCCCCGACGTTCAGGTAATTGCCTCAAGCCCCAGACCGCTGGATACCGCAGTGGCTGAAGGCGCGTTTCGCAGCGATCTTTTTTACTTGCTCAGCGGCATGACATTACTCATCCCGCCCCTGAGTGATCGCAGCGAAGACATTCCCTTGCTGGCCAAGCATTTCCTCGCCCGCATTCGTCCGGAAAAAAACCTGACCCTCGCCCCGGAGTCGCTGGCAGCCCTGACGGAAGGCCGTTGGCCGGGAAACGTGCGACAGTTGAAGAATGTGCTGGAACAGGTTGCTGAGTTGAGTCTCACCCCGGTCATTCCCGAAGCCGCCATCCGCCGCGTCATGCGGGATTTCGAGGAAGATGACCTGGCGGCGTTTGATGACGCACGCCGCGAATTTGAACGCAATTATCTGATCCGTCTGCTGCAGAGTACGGCCGGCAACGTTTCCCAAGCCGCTCGGGTGGCACAGCGCAACCGTACCGAGTTCTACAAGCTGCTGGCCCGACACGGGCTGGACCCGGTCAGCTTCAAGCAGAAATTCCGATAAAGGGTTGAGCGGATGGGCTGGTGACGTTTTCGCGAATAACGCGAAGAGCACAGGGGGCTTGCCCGTCAGAAGATGTGCACGCAATGCCCGGAAAGACTGCCCGGCCGTTATCATTGCGCCTCAACGAATCCAAACTTATGTCAGACGCCGCCCCCCTGCCCACCAGCATCTACGACCAGCTGCATGCGAAAACTGCGCGCATACCGGTGACGCAGTGGCTTGTCGGCATCAATGTGCTGGTCTTTCTGGCCATGCTGGGTGCTGGAGCCGGACTTTGGCATTCGAATAACGGCATCCAGCTGGCCTGGGGCGCCAACTTCGGCCCGGCGACGCAGGATGGCCAGTGGTGGCGGCTGGGCAGCGCCATGTTCCTGCATTTCGGCCTGATCCATATCGCCATGAACATGTGGGCGCTGTGGGATGCCGGCCAGCTGGTCGAGCGCATGTTCGGGCATCTGCGATTTTTCGTCATCTACCTTGCCAGCGGCCTTTGCGGCAACCTTTTATCGCTCGTCATGCAGGGCAATGAGGCCGTTTCCGGCGGCGCCTCCGGGGCCATTTTCGGGATTTATGGCGCACTGCTGATTTATCTCTGGCTGGAACGAGCAAATTTCGACCCGAAGGAATTCCGCTGGCTGTTCCGGACGGCCAGCGCCTTTACCTGCATCAGCATCGTTCTTGGTCTGATGGTTCCCGGCATCGACAACAGCGCCCACATCGGCGGCCTGCTTTCCGGCGCCCTGCTCGGCATGCTGCTTGGCCGCCCGCTGCACGACGCCACCCCCTGGTCATGGCAGGGACGACTGGCCGGCGGCCTGGTGCTGGCGATCACCATCGCCGGACTGGCGACGCACATCCCGGCCCCGAGCTACCGCTGGAGCGAGGAAGTGGCGGCCCGCGAGGAAATAAAGGAGTTCTTTGAACGCGAGGCCAGGATTCAATCCAACTGGCAAGAGATCATCCGCCAGGATCGCCTGAATGCCGATTCAATCCGCGGACTGGCCGAACGTATCGAACATGAAATTTACCAGCCCTACGAACAAGGCTTCGACGAACTCTCGCAACTGAAGCTCAGCCCAGCCTCGCCATCAGCAGCAAAGATCGAGTCACTACTCGAATACAGCGAAAAACGCCGGGATCAATCCCAGGCACTGGCCAGCCAGCTACGAACCAGAAGCCTTTTCGGGCCCAACCGCTCATCCCTGCCAGGACCGCTGTTGGCCCCCGTGCCCAGCCAGCCCGCTCCTTGAGCAACAGCCTGCTGCAGCATCTTTCCGACGGCTAAATTTTGACTGCTGCGGTCGACCACTATTTTTCGGCCATTTTCATTTTTTAACGAACATCAAAGCCCCCTGCCAGCCCTGCCGCCTAACATCGGCCGGCCAAACTATTTCCAAAGGGGGAAAACAATGAGCGGCGCGTTCACCAAATCGATGGCGCGGAACATTTTTTACGGGGGGACTGTATTTTTCTTCCTGTTGTTCCTGGCGTTGTCTTACGACACCCACACGCAACTTCCCAAACGCGACATGCGGGCGAATATCACGCCGCAAATCGCCGAGGGCAAGAAGCTCTGGGAAGTCAATAACTGTATCGGTTGCCACACCCTGTTGGGTGAAGGCGCCTACTTCGCACCGGAACTGGGCAATGTCATTGTCCGTTACGGCGAAGAAGGCACCAAGGCGTTCATCCAGGCTCGTCCGAAAGACGGCATCCCGGGTCGCCGCAGCATGCCCCAGTTCAACTTCACTGACGAGCAACTGAATGCCATCGTGGCCTTCCTGAAACACGTCAATTCGATCAACACCAATAACTGGCCGCCTAACAGCCAGGGCTGATCGAGAGGAGAACTGAACATGCAATATAAATCTCAAGCGGTTGCAAAACCCTACTTCATCGCGGCAATCGGCCTGTTTGTCGGTCAGATCCTGTTCGGCCTGATTCTTGGCCTGCAGTATGTGCTCGGCGACTTCCTGTTCCCTGCCATCCCGTTCAACGTGGCCCGCATGGTCCACACCAACCTGCTCATCGTCTGGCTACTCTTTGGCTTCATGGGTGGCGCCTACTACATGATCCCGGAAGAATCCGAAACCGAACTGTTCAGTCCGAAGCTGGCGCTGATCCTGTTCTGGACCTTCCTGGTTGCCGGTGCGCTGACCATCGTCGGCTACCTGGCCGTGCCGTATGCCACGCTGGCGGAAATGACCGGAAACAACCTCCTCGAAACCATGGGCCGCGAGTTCCTCGAACAGCCGCTGCCAACCAAACTCGGTATCGTCGTCGTTGTCCTCGGCTTTCTGTTCAACCTGACCATGACCATGCTGAAGGGCAAGAAAACAGCCATTTCCATGGTGCTGATGATTGGTCTGTGGGGCCTGGCTGTCTTCTTCCTGTTCTCGTTCTACAACCCGGTGAACGTCGTTCTCGACAAGTTCTTCTGGTGGTGGACGGTGCACCTCTGGGTAGAAGGCGTGTGGGAACTGATTCTTGGCTCCTTCCTGGCTTTCGTGCTGATCAAGACGACCGGTGTTGACCGTGAAGTGATCGAAAAGTGGCTGTACGTCATCGTCACCCTGACGCTGATTACCGGCATCATCGGAACGGGTCACCATTACTTCTGGATCGGTACGCCGGAATACTGGCAGTGGTGGGGTTCCATCTTCTCCGCGCTGGAGCCGATTCCGTTCTTCGCCATGACCGTGTTTGCCTTCAACATGGTGAACCGTCGCCGTCGCGAGCATCCGAACAAGGCTGCCGTTCTGTGGGCATTGGGCACCGGTGTGATGGCTTTCCTGGGCGCTGGCGTGTGGGGCTTCCTGCACACCCTGGCTCCGGTCAACTATTACACGCACGGTACGCAGATCACCGCCGCTCACGGTCACATGGCGTTTTATGGCGCCTACGTGATGGTGGTGCTGATGATGATCTCCTACGCCATGCCCATCCTGCGCGGCCGTGCTGCCAACAGCAACAAGTCGCAAGTGCTGGAAATGTGGGCCTTCTGGCTGATGACCATCGCGATGACTTTCATCACGCTGTTCCTGACCGCCGCCGGCATCCTGCAAGTCTGGCTGCAACGCGTTTCTGATACCCCGCTACCGTTCATGGTGGCGCAGGAGAAGATTGCGCTGTTCTACTGGATGCGTGAATGGGCTGGCGTCGCCTTCCTGATCGGCCTCGTGATCTACATCCTCAGTTTCTTTGTGGGTGGTGACGAAAAAGAAGCCGCTTAAAACTGTTTCCTCCAGGTAGCACTTAGGGCGCGGGTCGAAAGACCTGCGCTTTTTTACGTCTGCCGCAAAAGTCTTGGCAAACTCATCTTTGGCACGGGAAATGCATGTGGAGCACTGTGATCAATATCGAAATCAGGGTGGACCAAAATGCTAGAGCCTGAAACGCTTGCAGCACTAGGGTGTGTTGCCATACTTCCGTATATCGGCGAAGCCATCTGGACCTGGGCCAGGACAAAAATCAAGCACCACTGAGGTGCCCGACTGCCCGGAATTGATGCATCAGACGATGCCAGGGCGGTGCTATCCCGGTTTATTCCGGGGATCAGGCCTGTTTTCGCGTAGCAAATACGACGCCTTCATTGTCACGCCACATACGCTCGTTCATAATCGCTGACAAATATCCTTGATGGCGTCGCGAAGCGAAATATGTGGAAGAAACCGGAAAAGCCGATCGCCATTGACCCTTCTCAGGTCGTCATTGGCATGTTTGTCTGGATGGACGTTTCCTGGGACGACCACCCCTTCCTCTACAATCGTTTCAAGATTAGCGACGATAAGCAGGTTGCGACCATTCGCGCCCTGCCCATTCACGGGAAGCTCTATTATCACCCGGAAAAAAGCTCGGCCCAGCCTGCACCATTCGTCGAGGGCGCCGTGCCACCGACACCCATGGCACACATGCAGGAACCAGAATCCGCGCAGGAGTCCGAACTGGCCAAAGAGATGGTGCGCCAGAACAAGGAGAAGCACGAACGGCTTCAGAAACAAAAGGATGCCGCAGCGCGCGCTGACCGCGCCTGGGAACAGGCTGCAAAAGTTACCCGGGAAGCCATGCTGGGCATGGGTCGCTCACCGAAGCAGGCCGGCGAGCAGTTATTGAATCTCTCGAAGACCACGGCCAGCCAGATAAGTCAGGGGCAAGAGGTTCTGCTCCATCTGCTCGGCGACAAGGAAGGCGACGGGCCGCAGTTCCATGCACTCAATGTGATGACCCTGGCCATGGTTCTTGGCAAGGTGGCCGGCCTGACCGAGGCGCAACTGGCTGAAGTCGCCCTCGGGACACTGGCGCACGACATCGGCAAGATCAAGGTTCCACCCCACCTGCTCAAAGCCAAGGTACGCGCCAAACACGAGGAGGCGTTCTACCGGGAGCACGGCGCCTATGGGCTTGAACTGGCGAAACTGTCCGGCGCTTTTGGTGCCACCGCCATGTCGGTCATTGCCGACCACCATGAATACATCGACGGCAGCGGCTGGCCGACCGGCAAGACAACGGCCGGACCCGCTGCCCGCATTGCAGCACTGGTCAATCGCTACGACCGCCTATGCTCACCGGAATCACCAGAGCGCGAGGGGCTGATGCCCTCGGAAGCACTCGCCCGGCTGTTCAAGGTGGAGTCGGCAAAATTCGATCAGCGCCTGCTCAACATGCTGATCCGACTGCTCGGCGTTTACCCCCCAGGCACGCTGATCAGGCTCAACGATGAATCGCTGGGCTTGGTCGTTGCGCCGGGAAAGGAAAGCCTGCGGCCCACCGTCCTGATCTACAGCCCGGAAATGGATAAACGCGAAGCGCCGACCATCGACCTCGCCCAAGTGGAAGGCCTGAAAATCGAAGAGGCCCTGCGCCCTTCCAGCCTGCCGCCGGAAGTGCTGCGCTGGATCAATCCACGACAACGTCTGTCCTACTTCTTCACAACCGAAAAAACGACCTGATCGGGCACAAAAAAGGAGGGATAAATTCTCCCTCCACTTTTGTTGCACCGAACTGCTGGAAAAACTACTCCGCCGCCTCTGCCACCCGGCGCGCCCGCACGGCGGCGGCCAGTTGTTCCAGCACCTTCAGGCTGTCCTCCCAGTTGATGCAGGCATCGGTGATGCTCTGGCCGTAGGTCAGCTCCTTTTCCGGGGAGAGATCCTGGCGGCCTTCAACCAGATGGGACTCGACCATGACGCCGACGATGCGATCTTCGCCGGCGGCCAGTTGGGCGGCAACGCTGTCGCTGACTTCCATTTGCAGCTTGAACTGTTTGCGGCTGTTGCCGTGCGAGAAATCGACCATGAGGCGGGCAGCAAGGCCGGCCTTGGCGATTTCGCCACAGGCGGCATCGACGCTGACCGGATCGAAGTTCGGTTCCTTGCCGCCACGCAGGATGACGTGGCAATCCTCGTTACCGAGGGTCGAGACGATGGCGGTGTGACCTGACTTGGTCACCGACAGGAAATGGTGCGGCGAATTGGCCGAACGGATGGCATCGACGGCGATGCGCATGTTGCCATCGGTGCCGTTCTTGAAACCGACCGGGCAGGAGAGGCCGGAAGCCAGCTCGCGATGCACCTGCGATTCGGTGGTGCGGGCGCCAATAGCCCCCCAGGCGATCAGGTCGGCGGTGTATTGCGGCGTAATGGTGTCGAGGAATTCGGTAGCGCAAGGCAAATCAAGCTCGTTGACTTCGAGCAGGATGCGGCGGGCCAGGCGGATGCCTTCGTTGATGCGGAAAGTGTTGTCGAGGCGAGGATCGTTGATCAGGCCTTTCCAGCCCACTGTCGTGCGGGGCTTCTCGAAATAGACGCGCATGACCACGACCAGATCCTCGGCGTACTTGTCGGCTTCCTTGGCCAGCTTTCTGGCGTAGTCCATCGCCAGTTCGTAGTCGTGGATGGAGCAGGGGCCGATGACGACCAGCAAACGGTCATCGGCACCATGCAGGATACGGTGGATGGCCTGCCGGGCCGTGTAGGTGGTCTGTGCGGCGCGGGTGGATACCGGATATTCGCGAAAAACGTGCGCCGGTGGCACCAGTTCCTTGATTTCCTTGATGCGAAGGTCGTCGGTATTCGGTTTGCTTTGCGGCGTCATGGCCTGCCCCATTGAAAATTGCTGAAACCCGGCATTCTACCGGAAGCACAGGGAAGATTCGCCTTCAAGACCGCGCTGGACATTCAGTCCCGGCACATCAATCAGCCAGACAGCTTTACCGAACTGTGGCGGCAATGCCTTGAGTTGACCCGCCACCGCCGAAAAGCAGTGGCAGATCAGCCTGACTCAGGGCAACTGCGTCAGGTAATTGGCAACAGCAACGATTTCCTCATTCTTCAGCGTCGCTGTCGCAATGCTCATCAACTGGTTGTTGCGGACGCCGGTCTTGTCACGGTAACGGGTAATCGTCGTTTGCAGGTAGGTTGATTTCTGGCCGGCCAGACGGGCAATGGCTTCATTGCCGCGAGCCTGCTCGCCATGACAGCGAACACAAAGCTTGCCAAACAGCTCCTTGCCCTGCGGCACCAGTGCGGCATCGGCACGCGATGGTGGCACCGTCATGCTGGCATAGTAGGTGGCAACCTGAATGCGCTCTTCATCCTTGAGCACCTTGATCAACCCCTGCATGAACGCGTCCTTGCGCTCACCGGAACCGAACTTGCGAATCTGCTCCAGCAGGTAGGCCGGATTCTGGCCGGCCAGATTCGGGACGTCCGGCAATTTGCTGTTGCCGTCCTCACCGTGGCAGTTGGCACAGAAAAAGGTGATCTTCTTGCCGCCATCAATTGCCGTCCGCAAAGCCACCGGATCAGCCGCAATGGCCTTCAAACGGTCCTGCACATTGGCCGGCGACTGCGCAAACACTGAAGCAGACATCAGCAGCCCAGCCAGAAAGAAAAATCCACGCATCACAATACCCCTTCAAATGTTGGCGACATTATGCCGTTCCGCCCACTGTCAGTCCATCAATACGCAAGGTCGGCTGACCGACGCCGACCGGCACGCTCTGGCCATCCTTGCCGCAAGTGCCAACACCGGGGTCAAGCTTGAGGTCGTTGCCGATCATCGAGATGCGGGTCATCGCATCCGGACCGTTGCCGATTAGCGTTGCGCCCTTGATCGGGCGGGTCACCTTACCGTCTTCGATCAGGTAGGCCTCGCTCATCGAAAAGACGAACTTGCCACTGGTGATATCGACCTGGCCGCCACCGAAGTTGGCCGCATAGATGCCCTTCTTGACCGACTTGATGATCTCTTGCGGATCGTGCTCGCCAGCCAGCATCATGGTGTTGGTCATGCGCGGAATCGGCAGGTGGGCAAAGGACTCCCGCCGACCGTTTCCGGTCGGGGCAACGCCCATCAGGCGCGCATTCAGGCTGTCCTGCAGGTAACCCTTGAGGATGCCGTCCTCGATCAGCACCGTACGCTGGGTGGTATTGCCTTCGTCGTCAATATTCAATGAGCCGCGGCGGTCGGCGATGGTGCCGTCGTCGATGACGGTGACGCCCTTCGCTGCGACGCGCTGGCCAACCCGGCCGGAGAACGCCGAACTGCCCTTGCGGTTGAAGTCGCCTTCCAGCCCGTGACCGACCGCCTCATGCAACAGGATGCCCGGCCAGCCGGCGCCGAGCACAACCGTCATCTGTCCGGCCGGTGCGGCTTCGGCATTGAGATTGGTAATTGCCTGATGCACCGCTTCCTTGGCGTAGCGTTGCAGAACCTCATCATCGAAATAAGCGAAGTCAAAACGCCCGCCACCGCCGGCGCCACCCTGCTCGCGCTTGCCGTTTTCTTCAACGATAACCGACACCGAGCAACGAACCAGCGGCCGGATATCGGCGGCCAAGCGGCCATCGGAACCGGCCACCAGAATCACTTCATATTCGCCGGCCAGCGAGGCCATGACCTGCAGCACACGCGGATCAAGCGCCCGGGCAAAGCCCTCCAGCCGTTCCAGCAATTTGACCTTGGCTTCGGCCGGCAGCGAGGCAATCGGGTCATGCGGCACATACAGCGACCGTGCTGCGGTGGACGCCTGAAAAGCCGGCAAAATGCCATTCTGGCCAGCCGTGGCAATCGCCCGCACGGCATTGGCCGCGTCGCCCAGCGCCCGCGAGCTGATGTCGTCGGAGTAGGCAAAAGCCGTCTTCTCGCCGGAAATGGCGCGCACGCCGACGCCCTGGTCGATATTGAAGCTGCCCGACTTGACGATACCTTCGTCCAGGCTCCAGGCCTCGGAACGGGAATACTGAAAATAGAGATCGGCGTAATCGACCTGGTGACTCAGAATCTGGCCGAAGGTCCGCGACAGGTCGCCTTCGGTCAGCGAGAAGGGCGAGAGCAGAAGGGATTCGGCTTGCGCCAGGGCGCTGTTTGGATTCATTGAAACTCCGTCAGAGAATTCGGTGGGCGAGTGCCGGCAGGCTCTCGCGGATTTCGGCTATGCGGGCATGGTCGAGATCGGCGATGACGACGCCCGGCCCTTTCATCTTGCGGTCGAGGATTTCACCCCAAGGGTCGACGATCATGCTGTTGCCGTGCGTCATCCGGCCATTTTCGTGTTTTCCACCCTGTCCGACCGCCAGCATATAGCATTGGTTCTCGATCGCCCGGGCGCGCAGCAGGATTTCCCAGTGGGCGCGACCAGTGGTATCGGTGAAAGCAGCCGGCATCAGGATCAGATCGACGGGTGCCAGCGCCCGGTACAGCTCGGGAAAACGCAGGTCATAGCAGATCGAAAGGGCAACGCGCCCAAACGGGGTATCGACGGCAACCAGTTCCTCGCCCGGCTCGATGAAAGCCGCTTCGTCGTAAGACTCGTCACCTTTGCGGAAACCGAACAGGTGCATCTTGTCGTAGCGCTCGACGCATTCCCCGGCCGGGTTATAGACCAGACTGGAATTACGCATCTTGTCGGGGCTTGCTGCGGTCAACGGGATGGAACCGGCAAAAAGCCAGAGGCCATGCCGCTGGGCCGTTTCAGCCAGCCAGTCCTGAATCGGCCCATGGCCGAAATCTTCACGCGCCCGCACCCGGTCGGCATCGGCCGCCCCGATGATCGGAAAATATTCCGGCAGCGCCACAAGCTGGGCGCCTTGCGCCACAGCTTCTTCGACCAGCTTGCCGGCGCTTGCCAGATTGTCGGCGACACGCGGCCCCGACACCATCTGCAATGCGGCCATGCGGCAGTTTTGCTTGCTCAAGGCTTGCTTTCCTCTCCCGTCGCGGCGGGTTTGACTTCCGGTAATGGCTTGATCTCCTGCGAGGACTGACCCGCCTTGTCGACCTTCGGGTCACTCCAGCTTCCGGTGACATGATAGCGATAGGCGAACAAGCGGTTGAGCGGATTTTGCATCACGGTACCCGCGAGCAGCGCAGCCGCCCCCGCCACCGGATTGATCAGCGCCACGCCAACGGCGGCAATACTGCCAATCTCGGGCCGAACGACCACCTGCAAATCCTGCGTCTCGGCCTTCAGGTCGGTTTCACCCTGCATTTCGATATAAGCCGCCGGCCCCTTGATACGCAGCGGCTCGGCCGTCCGCATGACGCCTTTGGTCACCGACAGCTTGCCGTCGATACTGTCGAAAGCCAGACCATCACTGAAGATATCGCGAAAATCCAAGGTCAGCCGGCGCGGCAGCGATTGCAGCGAAATCAGGCCGAGCAGCTTGCCAACGCCGGGCTCCAGTTTGTTGAACTGGCCCTTTTCGGCATTGACCGTCATTTGACCGGTCAGCGAGGGGTAATGAATGCCGGTGAGCGGGCCATTCCAATGCATTTCGCCACTCATCTTCGCCGTACCACGGCGCACGGCGTCGACGTAGCCCAAACGTTCGAGCATCTTGCCGACATCCTTTGCCGTCAGCTCGAAATCCAGTCGCGTCTGATGGCGGCCGACATTGAGCCAGGTTGCCTTGCCTTTCAGTCCGCCATCGGAATTCTGCAGGTTCAGCAGGTCAAGTCGCCAGGCACCCTTGTCATTTCGCGCCTTCAGTTCCAGCTTGCCTAACGACTTGTCACCAAGATAGAAATCATCAACGACCAGACTCATGCCGGGCAAAGAGTTGATCAGGCTCGTACTGCCTTCGCCCACCTCTGCTGCCGGCCGGATAACCAGCCGCTTGAAATTGCCTTCGACCCAGCCTTCGCCAGCGCTGCGCCAGAAAACCTCGCCAAGTGCCTCGCGGGTATTCAATCCGATCTGCCAGCCACCATCGCGCGGCCGCAGCATCGTTTCAACCTGGCTGTAATCGCGCCCCATCAAATGCAGTTGCGGCGTTTTCAAGGACACCAGACTAAGTACCAGGCCACCACCATTGCCGTCCCCCCCTGCAGCGGACTCTTCGGGCAGGAAGTTCTTCCAGGCATCGGCATCGATTTTCGGTGTCGATACCCGCACTGCCAGTCCCTTCTCCGGCAGGCGTGGCTCAACATCGCCCACCGCGAGTACCGCCCGCTCCCAATTTTCCTGCCGACGAATCACCAGACCCTGGCCAATTTTTCCCAGGGTAATTTTGTACTGTTCCCGGCTTGAGTCAGGAGCGGTGCGCTCGATGCGCAAGGGTAGCGGCGTCATCGCGTTCTTGTTCAGCGGCTCGGGTAACGGTGAACTGATGCCGAGCAGGTCCGACTCGACGACAACTTCCGCATTGCGCCGGCGAATGTTGATGTCGGCCTTCCAGGCTGCGCTACCACTCAAATGATTGATCAGCGGCCAGCCGAAGTGGCTGCTCACACTGGCGATATTGGCCGTGCCGGTGGCCAGCACGCCCACCTTGTCACCAACATTCCTGACCTGCACCTTGAGCGGGCCGCCAAAGGCCTTGCCGGAAATATCCTGTGCCAGCACCGACTTTTCGGTCAGCTGCAGCCGCCCGTTAACCTGGGTCAGTACGGGTAGTGCCGGAATAACCTGCAACTGGTTGTTCTGGAATCGGTAGTCGCCCCGCACCTTGGTGTCCAGCGCGTGGCGCAGCGGAATATCCAGCTCCAGATCAAGGCGGCCGTTGCCGAGCGCCGTCATGCCCTCGGTAAAGCGGTCAATCGAGTCGCCAACCGGACTCTGGTCGAGGAATTTAAAAAACTCGCTGGTTGGCCCCTGAGCGACACCCTTGACCAGCAGCATTTCTTCGTACGATTCAAAATCCGGAATATCGACCGTCACCGCCGACAGTGACGCCCCGAGAATGCTGCCCTTGCTGGCAGACAGCTTCATCCCGATGCCAAAAGTCATGTCAGCATCGATTTTTTCGATGACCGGCCAGCCCGGCACGTAGTCCACCTTGCCGTCCACCACCTTGGCGGTGACGACGAACTGGCCACTCTTGCCATCACGGAATGGAAAATCCTTCAGATTTCCCTTCAGCACCAGGCGCCCATCGTAGCCACGCCCAGAAACCAGGCCGCGCTTTAGCCAGGAACGCGCCTCGGCATTGACGGCATGCGGCATGTAACGCCAGACGGCCCTGGCATCGCCACGGTCAACGGTCCCTACCAGGTCAATTTCACCGGGCCCGTCGCCGGCAAAGCGATAGGTGCCGCGCGCCGCACCGGCCGCATCCGGGCCAGCGAAATCGAGTTTTTCCAGCTTGATATCGACGCCGTCGCCTGCGGCTTTCCAGTTAACCCGTGCCTTCAGGCTATCAAGCGCGATATCCGGCTCGGGGAAGACAGCCGGCAGCGAAAGGCTGGACTCGCCCGCATCAAGGGCCAGTTCGCCACCTTTCTCGGTCAGGTCGATATTGCCGGAAAGGCCGCTGGCGCCGGGGAAGTAGCCGCCGGCCGAAATCCCCAGCTGGGCAAACCCGGCCTTCAGCGAGTAACGCTTCAGGGTCTCACCTTCCAGCCCCCAGCTGGCACGCAATTCGGAAATTCGCCCTTGCGGCTGATGCTTCTGCAACAACTCCCGGCTGCGGGCGTCGAGTGGCATATAGGCTGCCAGGTTGCCGAGCGCCACCAGATCGAGAAAGCTGGCGCTGGCATTGCCGCTGACCGCAGCGGTTTGCGGATTCTGTCGCCACTCGACCTTGAAATCAGTCGGGGCGATGCGAATGCCCTGCGCTGTAAGCAATTCCAGCTTGTGCCCGATCACGGCCCATTCGCCCGGCTTGTAGCGCCCTTCAAGGCGACCGCGCAGGTTGGCCAGATCAAGTTCGGGCAGCTTGCGGCCAAGGCCGATGCGCAATTCTTCGAGCGCCACATCCGCCGTCAGCTGGCCGCCGCCCTCTTCCAGATCGCCCCAGACACGGAGGGCGCCGCGCCCTTGCGGCAAGCGCACCGGATAGTCGACCCAGGTCCGCCAGGCGGCCAGATCGGCATAATCAAGCTGGACAAATACCTTGCCGGCCAGACTTTCCAGCGCTTCGCCGAGATCACCCTTGACCTCGCCACGAATGTCGATCCGCGCCGCCAGCTCGGCCGGCGGCGCGGCCGACAGGCCAAAACGATGCCGGCGTCCGCTGTTGTCCAGCCCGAATTGCAGATCTTCAAGCACCAGCGGCGGCGCTTTGCGCAGTCGGTCGTCCCAGACAATGGTCGCGTTGCTGATGCGGATGCGCTTCTGCTCAAGCACCCATTCGGCAAAGGCCGGGTCGGTCTCGCCTTCGGCTTCCAGCCCGGCCACGGTAATCTTGCCACTGGCGTCGCGGCGAACGTGCAGCACCGGTCCATCAAAAGCCAGCAATGACAGGGTCAAACGCCAACGCCACAGACTCTGCCATGACAACACGCTTTCCACCCGGGCCAGGGTAAATGACGGCGCTCCCTGACGGTCAAGAATCTGTACATCATCAAGGATCAGATCAGGATTCAGCCCCTGCCAGCGCGCTTCGATCCGGCCAATTTTGACGGTCTGGCCGATCGCCTGCGACGCCGCCTGTTCGATCTCCGCCTGATAATCACCGACGGTCGGCAGAATGGCATAACGCAGGACCAGCACTAGCGCCGCAAAAGCCAGCCAGGTGGCAAGCATGCCCCAACCAAGCAGGCGCAGGCTGCGCCTGACCGCCGGCCTGGCCAGAATCGGCCATAGCCAATGCAGCCGGTGATAGAGCGCCCGGCGGACCAGCGTACGGTCCTGCGCCTTACTCACGTGCAAAACCGTTTTGCCAAGAAGGGGAGTTGGTCACTACAATCAAAAATTCGCCAAAACCGGCATTCTATCCTTTTCGGCCTAAGCGCCGATTGAGCAATCATGGACAACACACTCGACCCCCGCTGGCAAACCGCGCTCGACCACAGCCGCTACCTCGCCAACCTGCTGCAGACCCACCCGGTATTGATCCCGGAACTGAACGCTACCTGGCGGCAGCCGATTTCCGAAGATCTCCTGCTGGCGCCGCTGAAGCAGGCTTTTGCCGATGACGATGCGGTCAAGACCGCCCTGCGCCGGCTCCGCCATCGCGCCATGGCCCACATCGCCCTGCGCGACCTCTGCGGCCTTGCCCCGCTCGATGAAGTCGTCGAGAGCATGACGCTGCTCGCCGACATCACCACCAACTTCGCCCTCGACTATTACCATCGCCAGCTCGTCGCCACTTACGGCGAACCGCTCGACAGGGCCGGCCAGCCGCAGCGCCTGCTGATCATCGGCATGGGCAAGCTCGGTGGGCGCGAGCTGAATGTCTCTTCCGACGTCGATTACATCTTCGTTTACCCGGAAGAAGGCGACACCAACGGCAAGAAAGTCATCGAGAACTATGATTTCTTCACCCGACTCGGCAAGCGGGTCATTTCGGCCCTCGGCGACCTGACGGCCGATGGCCAGGTCTTCCGTGTCGACATGCGTCTGCGGCCGAACGGCGACTCCGGCCCGCTGGTCTGCTCGCTCGACGCGCTGGAAAATTACTTCATTACCCAGGGCCGCGAGTGGGAACGGTACGCCTGGATCAAATCACGGATCATGAATGCCGGCGCCAATGCCGACGGCGCCTCGCTCGGCAATTGGATGGCGGCACTGCGGAGGATCTCCCGGCCCTTTGTCTTCCGCAAATATCTCGATTTCGGTGCGATCAACGCCATGCGCGACCTGCACGCGCAGATTCGCCGCGAAGTGGCGCGCAAGGACATGGTTGACCACGTCAAGCTCGGCCCCGGCGGCATTCGTGAAATTGAATTCATGGCCCAGGTCTTCCAGCTGATTCGCGGCGGCCGCGACCCGTCCTTGCAGATTCGTCCGACGCTGTCGGTGCTCAGGCTCCTGGTTGAACGCAAGCTGCTACCGGCCGAAAGCGAACACGAACTGCATGCTGCTTATGTTTTCCTGCGTCGCCTCGAACACCGCCTGCAGTACGTCGAGGACAAACAGACCCACATGCTGCCGGTGGACGCTGTCGAACAGGAGAGTATTGCCCGCAGCATGAACTTCCCCGACTGGCCGGCGATGCTGAGCGTACTCAACGGCCATCGCGAGAAAGTCAGCCGCCACTTCGAAGCAGTTTTCTCCGACCCCGAGGCCGGCGAACATCCGCTGACCGGCCTGTGGATGGGCCAGATCGATGAAGATACCGCCATCGAAGGTTTCGGCAATCTCGGTTTTCGCAAGCCGAAAGAAGCGATTGCCCGCCTCGGCGAGTTGCGCGTCTCGAACCGTTATCTGCAACTGCCGAGCACCAATCGCTCGCGCTTCGATGCCGTCGCCCCACGCCTGATCGAAGCCGCCGGCGCCACCGCCGATCCGGATACGACGCTGGTTCGCGGCCTGAGCTTCCTCGAAAACATTGCCCGTCGCGGCTCCTATCTGGCGTTGCTGCAACAATACCCGATGGCACTGCGCCGGGTTGCCGACATGATCTGCGTCTCGAACTGGGCGGCCGATTACCTGAACCGCTACCCGCTGCTGCTCGACGAACTTCTTGATCCCCGCCTCTACGAAATCGCTACCGACTGGCCCGGCTTCCGCGCCAACCTGCGGCGCAACCTGGCCGACCATGCCGGCGACACCGAACGCGAAATGGACATCCTGCGCGAGGTGCATCACGGCCAGGTTTTCCGGCTGCTGGCCCAGGATATTTCCGGCCTGCAAACCATCGAGCGCCTTTCCGACCACCTGACAGAACTGGCCGACACCATCGTTCAGGAAACGCTGCCATTGTGCTGGGGAACGATCAAGAGCCGGCATTGCCCGACGCCAAAATTTGCCGTCATCGGCTACGGCAAGATGGGTGGCAAGGAACTCGGCTACGCCTCCGACCTCGATCTGGTCTATCTCTATGAGGACGACGATCAGGATGCGCCGGAAAACTACACCCGCCTCGGCCAGCGTCTGAATACCTGGCTATCGAGCCAGACCTCCGCCGGCATCCTGTTTGAAACCGACCTGCGCCTGCGTCCGAATGGCGACTCCGGTCTGCTTGCAGTTTCGGTCGATTCCTTCCGTGACTACCAGTTGAAAAACGCCTGGGTCTGGGAACATCAGGCACTGACCCGGGCGCGTTTCTGTGCCGGCGACCCGGCCGTCGGTGAGCGTTTCGAGAAAATTCGTTGCGAAATCCTCTGCCAGCCGCGCGACCTGGTCAAGCTAAAAGAGGAAGTCGTCGCCATGCGCAAGAAGATGACCGATGCGCACGCCTCGAACAGCGAGACCGAGTTCGGCATCAAGCACGACCCGGGCGGCATCGTCGATGTCGAGTTCATCGTGCAGTATCTGGTCCTTGGCCATGCCTGCCAGCACCCCAGCCTGACCGGCAACCTGGGCAATATTGCGCTACTGCGCATGGCCGGCGAACTTGGCCTGATCGACACGAAACAAGCCGAAGCAGCCGGCAACGCCTACCGCGAATACCGCCGCCTGCAGCACGCCAAGCGACTTTCGGCCACGCCCAAGGCACGCATCCCGCTGGAAATGGTGGAGAACCACATTGCTGCGGTCAACGTGCTCTGGAAGGCGGTTTTCGCTGACTGAACAAACATTCCGGACAACAAAAATGCCGCGAATGCGGCATTTTTGTTGTGTCAGAGAAGCGCTTATTTCTTCAGCGAATCGCGGATTTCACGCAGCAACAACACATCTTCTGCGGTCACCGGTGCTTCCGGCTCCGGGGCTGGCGCTTGGGCCGGGCGCAAACGGTTCATCTGCTTGATCATCATGAAAATGATGAAAGCCAGAATGACAAAATTGACCATGATCGTCAGGAAGGAGCCGTAGGCGAAGACCGGGATGCCCGCTTTCTTCAATTCGGCCAAGACCACCAGGTTGTTCGGGTTGTCACCCAGCACGACGAACATGTTGGAAAAATCCACCTTGCCGACGACGCGGCTGACGAGAGGCATGATCAGATCACCGACGACCGAATCAACGATCTTGCCGAAAGCGCCGCCAATGATGACGCCGACGGCGAGGTCCATCGCATTGCCCTTGACCGCGAATTCCTTGAATTCCTGAAGCATTCCCATAGCGTCTCCTTTGGTGAAAGTTATTTGTTGGCCGGATTATTTGCGCCAGCCCGGGGCAACGTCAAGCCCAAATTCATAACTTCACATTACTTCACAAATGCTTTGCGAAGGCGCTCCGCCGCCGCCAGCAAGGTTTCCTCTTTCTTGGCAAAGCAGAAACGAACCACCTGATCGTCGCGCCCATTGGCATAGAACACCGAGACAGGAATGACCGCCACGCCGACCTCGCGCGTCATCCATTCGGCAAAGGCGCGGTCAGGCAGATCGGAAAGCCCGGCATAGCTGGCCAGCTGAAAGTAGGTGCCACGACAAGGCAGCAACTTGAATGGCGTTGCGGCCATCAAGTTGCGGAAGAAATCGCGCTTTTCTTCATAGAAGGCTGCGAGCCCGAGATGGCGCGACGCGTCCTGCATGTACTCGGCAATCGCCAGCTGCGACGGTGCATGCACGGTGAACACATTGAACTGATGCACCTTGCGAAACTCAGCCATCAGCGCCGCCGGGCCGACTACATAGCCAATTTTCCAGCCGGTGATGTGATAAGTCTTGCCGAAGCTGGAAACGATGATGCTGCGCGGCGCCAGCTCGGCATGACCACACAGGCTGGCGTGCTTTTCGCCATCGAACAGGATGTGTTCGTAGACTTCGTCGGAGAGGACGACGATGTTCGTGCCGCGCACCAACTCAGCCAGTTTTTCCAGATCGAGCGCAGTCAGCAGGCTGCCGGTCGGGTTGTGCGGCGAATTGACGATGATCATCCGCGTCCGCTCGTTGATCAGCCCCTTCACCTGCGCCCAGTCCGGCGCGTAATCGGGGAATTTCAACTGGGCATAGACCGCCGTGCCGCCGACAGTTTCGATGGCCGGCACATAGGAGTCATAGACCGGTTCGAAGACGATCACCTCGTCGCCCGGCCGGACAAAGGCAGCGATGGCGGTAAAGATTGCCTGCGTCGCCCCGGCCGTCACCGTCACTTCCGACTCAACATCGAAGCGCGTGCCATAGAGGGCATCCACCTTGTCCACGATGGCCTGGCGCAATTCCGGCAAGCCGGCCATCGGCGGATACTGATTGCGCCCAGCCTGCATGTGGCGATACATGGCGTCGAACAGCGCCGGTTCCGCCTGAAAATCCGGGAACCCTTGCGACAGGTTGACCGCGCCGCACTCGGCAGCCAGCCGCGACATTACGGTGAAAATGGTGGTTCCCATGTGCGGGAAACGGGAGTCAATACGGATCGGAGTTTGCATGCTGCGGTCAACGGCCAAGGAAGGGCAAAATCATGCGCCAAGGCTGGCGTGCGAACAAGCATCCGGCGCAAAAAAGGTTTAGTATTACATCCGTTATAACGCCACCCGGAGACCTCCATGTTCGCCCTCAAACTGACCCAGATCGGCAATTCGGTGGGGGTTGTGCTGCCCAAGGAAGCGCTCGCCATGCTGCATGTCGACAAGGGCGACACGGTTTACCTCGTGGAGTCTCCCGAAGGTTTTTCGATGACGCCCTACGATCCCGAGGTTGCCCGCCAGGTCGAAGCTGGCCGCGATTTCATGCGCGAATACCGCGACACCTTCCACGAACTCGCCAAGTAGCATGTTTACCTGGATTAACCGGCGGGCCCTGCTGCTCCTGCACGGTGAAAGCCTGGTGCTCCATGGCGGCGCGCAAGGCATCCGCGACGAAGGCCTGCTCGATTCCGCGCTGGCCCGCCCCGAAAACCTCGCCGCCTATGGCACGCCGGATGTCTTCGATTGTGCGGCGGCTTACGCTTTCGGTCTGGCCAAGAACCATCCGTTCATCGACGGCAACAAACGCGCCGGCTTTCTCGGTGCCGGTATGTTTCTGCGGCTGAACGGCCACCGCATGACCGCCACCCCGCAGGACGCAACCCTGACCATGCTGGCGCTCGCCGCCAGTGAGATAACCGAAGCCGATTACGCCCACTGGCTCCGCACCCATACAACTCCTGTCTGAACCATGAACATCGACGGCATCCCCACCCGCACCCTGCGCGCCCATCCCGAGCGGCGCGTCATCGACATCATCGACCAGACCCGGCTGCCGCACGCGCTGCACTGGGTTCGCGTCAGCACACTGGACGAAGCGGCTCACGCCATTCGCGCCATGCAGGTGCGTGGCGCGCCGCTGATCGGCGTCACCGCCGCCTATGGCCTGGCGATTGCGCTGGCGACAGACGCTTCCAACGTGCATTTACAAGCTGCGGCGGCATTGCTGCGGTCAACCCGCCCCACCGCCGTAAACCTGCACTGGGCGCTGGCCCGGATGGAGTCCGTGCTTGACCCGCTGCCAGCCGAACAGCGCTGCGCTGCCGCCTGGCTGGAGGCCGCCGCCATCGCCGAGGAAGACGTGGCGCAGAACGCCGCCATCGGCCAGCACGGCCTCAGCCTTTTCCGCCAGATCAGCCACCGCCACGGCCCGGCGCTCAACATCATGACGCACTGCAACGCCGGCTGGCTGGCCACGGTGGATTGGGGCACGGCGCTATCGCCGGTCTATGCCGCCCACGACGCAGGTTTGTCGGTGCATGTCTGGGTATCCGAAACCCGGCCGCGCAACCAGGGCCTGCTCACCGCCTGGGAACTGGCCCAGCACGGCGTGCCGCACACCGTCATTGCCGACAACGCCGCCGGCATCCTGATGCGCGAGGGTAAGGTCGATGCAGTCATCGTCGGCGCCGACCGCATTGCCGCCAATGGCGACGTCGCCAACAAGGTTGGCACCTATCTGAAGGCGCTGGCCGGTGGCGACAACGGCATTCCCTTTTACGTCGCTGCGCCGCGCTCGACCCTCGATTTCGCCTGCCCGGACGGCGAGAACATTCCGATCGAGGAACGCGACGGCGATGAATTCCGCCTCGTCCACGGCCTCGACGCCCGCGGCGTGCCGTCTGCCCTGCATCAATTGCCCGCCAAGGAAGCTGTCACCAACCCGGCCTTCGACGTCACGCCTGCCCGGCTGGTCACCGCCATCATCACCGAACGTGGCGTTTGCCCGGCCAGCAGCGAAGGCTTGCTGGGCTTGTACCCGGAGGCGGCTCATGGCTGACCAACGCGCGCAACTGATTGCCACTGCCCAGGCCATGCAACCGGCCGGGCTGAATCGCGGCACCGCCGGCAATGTCAGCGTGCGTCATGGCGAGGGCTTCTACATCACGCCCACCGGCATGCCTTACGGCCAACTCGGCAGCGACGACATCCCGCTAATGGCGCTCGACGGCACACATCAGGGCAAGCGCAAGCCCTCCTCGGAATGGCGTTTCCACCGCGACCTTTACGCCAGCCGGTCGGAGGTTGGTGCCGTGCTCCATGCCCACTCGCCATTCGCCGTCAGCCTGGCCTGCCTGCGCCGCGACATTCCACCTTTCCATTACATGATTGCCCGTTTTGGCGGCGATACCATCCGCTGCGCCGACTACGCTATTTTTGGCTCGGAAGGGCTGTCCACCGCAGCATTGACCGCCATGCAGGAGCGCACGGGCTGCCTGCTCGCCAACCACGGCCTGCTCGTCACCGGGCGCGACCTCGACGAAGCGCTGGCCCTGGCCATCGAACTGGAAGAACTCTGTGAGCAATACTGGCGCGCCTGCCAGCTCGGCGAACCCGTTCTGCTCTCGGCCGACGAGATGGCCGCCGTGCAGGAAAAATTCGCCAGTTACGGCCAGCAATGAGCAACGGCCAGCACGACATTTCCCGCTGGACCCATGCCCACCGCTTCGCCGCCGGCAATGCTGCGGCCGAACGAGGCACCCGCCTCGTCATGTGGATCACCATCGCCACCATGCTGCTCGAGATCGTCGCCGGCTGGTGGTTCAACTCGATGGCGGTGCTGGCCGACGGCTGGCACATGAGCTCGCACGCCCTGGCCATCGGCCTCTCTGCCTTCGCCTACGGCGCCGCGCGCAAATACGCCAGCGACCCGAGCTTCGCTTTCGGCACCTGGAAAATCGAAATACTGGCCGGCTACACCAGCGCCATCTTCCTGCTCGGCGTCGCCGGCATGATGGTCTTCGGTTCGCTGGAACGCCTGTGGTCGCCGCAAACCATCCATTACCCGGAAGCAATGGCCGTCGCCACGCTCGGCCTCGCAGTCAACCTGATCTGCGCACTGATTCTCGGGCAGGCCCACGATCATCACCATCACGACCATGCGCCCGGCCACGATCATCACCATCACGACGACCTCAATCTGAAATCGGCCTACATCCACGTCATTACCGACGCGCTGACCTCGGTACTCGCCATTGCCGCCCTCGCCGGTGGCTGGTTCTACGGCTGGGACTGGCTGGACCCGGCGACCGGTCTGGTCGGTGCCGTACTGGTCGGGCTATGGGCGAAAAACCTGATTCTCCAAACCGGCCGCGTCCTGCTCGACCGCGAGATGGATCACCCGGTGGTCGAAGAAATTCGCGAAGTCATCGCCCAACTGCCGGCGGCGGGCCAGACACAACTGACCGATCTCCACGTCTGGCGTGTTGGCACGGGTGCCTACGCCTGCGCCTTGAGCGTACTGACCCACGATGCTGAACTCAGCCCGCCAGACATCCGCCAGGCCCTTGCGATTCATGAGGAAATCGTGCACGTCACCGTCGAGATAGTGCGCTGCGACGAGTGCCCCTGACTTCAGCCGAAGTCGTAGTGCCGATCAAAGCAGCACATGCCGGTTTTCAGCAAAATAGCGATAAATCTGCTGCTCGATCCGGGGATCAATCATCACTTCAGGACGTTTCCCGTTCGGGCAAACCAGCTTCGGACTGGTGCCGAACAGTCGGCAAATCAGTGGCCGCTCGGCATAGGCCTGGCAGCCGTTTTCGCCCAGGTTTGGGCAATTCAGGGCGACCAGCGCCGCTGATCGCTCCGCCTCGCTTTTCTCGGGCAAACGGGCCATCTCTTCGCTCGAAGCGGTAATCGGGCCGCAACAATCGTGGCAACCCGGCACGCACTCAAACTCGGGAATATGCCGCCGGAGAAAACGGATTTTCTGGCTGTTCCGGGTCATTTCATTTTCCCGCCTTCAGGTAAGTTCGTGGCGTTCACGTTCGATCCTATCGATATAGCGCTGGAGGCGATTTTGGGCAGCGCTCGGCAGGTCATTGAAGCGCAGCCCAATCCGCCACTGGCGCAGGGCAGAGCGACTTGGCTGCTCGGTGAGATGACAAACCGTGGCGCTGAAGAAAAAGTCAGTCTCGTCTTCCGGCAGCGAGAAATGACAATTCGGCAGGACCAGCCCGTTCGAGATGCCTTCGGTCAAACTTGCCCCGGCCAGCCCGATGCCATCCACCGAAATGTCGTGTGCCGGCAGGTTCAACAAATCCCCATCCGGCAGCCTGCCGAAAAACTGCAAGGGCTTGGCACGTGGTGTCTCGATCCGGAAGAATTCGCGCCGTTGCAGCCGCACCAGATACTTCGGCAACGCCACCGAGAACGCCTGGGCGCCACCGTAGAGCATCTCGGTGGCCGGGCCGGTGGTGAATTGCACGTGGATGCCGTGTGGACGACCAATGAAGACATTCCGCTGGCTGGCCTGAAAGCGGGAGTTGATCTCCGGGCTGCCACTGCAATCGAGGATCAGCTGGCCTTTCTCCGGCATGGCGGCAAGCAGCGTCGTAATGAATTGTTCGCCGCCAAACTGCACCGAAAACTGATGCCCCTCGCGTGCAAACCCCGCCAGCATGAAGGCGACCGGCCGCGTGCCGACAATGTGGAAATGTTCCTCGATCTCCGCTTCGGAGAGTTGCGCGATCTGAGTCATTGACCCTCAAGCACGCGCAACAACGACGCCGTATCATCCCGCCCCCAGCCCTGCGCCATCAAGGCATTCAGTTGCTGGGCGACGACGGCAGTCAGGGGCATGGCAACGCCGCATTTTCGGGCAGCCTCCAGCACCAGACCATAATCCTTGTGATGCAGCCGGGCTTCGATGCCGGCCGAAAAATCGCGCCTGACCATGCGCTCGCCCATCACATCAAGCACGCGGGAAGCCGCTGAACCACCAGCCAGCGCCTGTTTCACCCTGGCACAATCGACCCCGGAAGCGGCAGCCAGGCGCATCGCCTCGGCAACCGCCTGAATCGCCGCGACCATGATCATCTGGTTACAGGCTTTGGCGACCTGCCCGGCACCATTCGGGCCGACATGGACGACACGCTTGCCCAGGCAATCGAGCAGCGGCCGGACTCGCTCGAGCACGGCCGCCTCGCCACCGGCCATGATCGCCAGCGTGGCGTCGATAGCGCCCTGCGCCCCGCCGGAAACCGGGGCGTCGAGCATGGCAATGCCTTTTTCACCAAGCCTGGCCGCAATGTTTCGGGCAGCCTCCGGGGCAATGGTCGAGCAATCGACCAGCACCGAACCCGGCGCCATGCCTTCGATCAAGCCATTCTCGCCAAGCGCCACGTGCTTGACGTCATCGCTTGAGGTAATGACCGTAAACACCACCTCGCACTGCCGACCCAACTCAGCCGGCGTGGCACAAAACGTCGCCGCCAGGCCATCGGCGCTGGCCGGACGACGAGCCCAGACGAACAGTTCATGGCCGGCGCGCTGAATGTGCCCAGCCATCGGGCGCCCCATGACGCCCAGCCCGATGAACCCAACCTTCATTCCTGCCCCGACAGCCGTTCGAGCAATTTGAGCACGGCGATGGAATCTTCCTCGCCCAACCCGGAACCGACCATGGCATTGAACATCTGCGCCGTCGCCGCTGAACCCGGCAGACAGAGCCCGAGTTCGTGCGCCGTCTGCATTACGATGTTCAAATCCTTCTCGTGCATCCAGCTCTTGAAACCCGGCTTGAAATTGCGGTCAAGCATGCGCTGGCCATGGTTTTCGAGAATTTTCGAGTAGGCGAAGCCACCCATCAAGGCCTCGCGCACCTTGCTGCGGTCAACCCCGTTTTTGGCGGCAAAAGCGTAGGCCTCTGCGACCGCCAACACACCCATGCCGGTGACAATCTGATTGGCTGCCTTGGTAACCTGCCCGGCACCGGCGGCACCAACATGCACAACATTCTTGCCCATGCACTCGAAAGCCGGTTTGGCCCTGGCAAAAGCCGCCTCGGAACCACCGACCATGATTGAAAGCGTGCCAGCAATCGCCCCGACTTCGCCGCCGGAAACCGGGGCATCGAGAAAATCAACGCCCGCAGCCGCCAGATCCTCGCCAATCCGCCGTGCCGCCGCTGGCGCAATGGTACTCATGTCGACCGCGACCAAACCCGGTGCCGCCCCCGCCGCCACGCCACGCATGACCTCGGCGACATCCGGCGCATCAGCTACCATCGAAATCACCAGCTCGCTGCCCCGCGCCGCATCGGCCGGACTGGCAGCGGCTAAAGCGCCAGCCTTGAGCAAGGGTTGCATCGATTCGGTGCGGCGCGCCCAGACGGTTACCGAGTGGCCACCCTTGATGAGATTGAGCGCCATCGGGCGCCCCATGATGCCGAGGCCAATGAAACCGATCTTCATGCCGTGCTCCTCAATATGGAAGCCTGAATTCTAGCCCAGCACGCTTTGACTGGCGTTGCTGGCTGGAGGACCAGGGGCGGCTATTCGAATTCAATCCTCTGCAGGGATTTACGGCCAAGTGACTCAACTGCAGCAATGCAGTAATGCGGTTGCGGTCGTAGACGCCGAAAAGTTCTACTTCAGCATCCGGCAAGGTGCGGTCATCGTGGCCGGCGAGAATCGGCCAACTCGAGCGGCAGCTAAAGTATCGGTAAGCAGACCTTTAGCGACCGATAACTCCGGTCACTAGTTTGGTTTTGCCTTTCGACGCCATATTGATTTGAGCAACCATACATGACGAACCATCCGACTGGAAAACACAAAATTTCGAACAATCGCTCCGTTGAAGTATTCGTGTTTCTACTGAACCGAAGTTGTCACGAGCGCCGGTGCAATCGTTGCAGCTCCATCTCCGTCATCCCAAGCTTTGGAACAACCGGCGATAGAGCTCGCGCATTTGTTCAAGTTGGCGCCTGTCGGACGGAAAGGGTCCGTATCGTGATTGCTCAAACAGAAGGGTCAGTTCCGTTGCTTCCTGGCGAATTTCGTCCCGGTAGCGCGTCGCTTCACCTAAAAACTCACGCGTATTGGCCGTGGCTGGGCGCGGGGTGTTGCAAACGACAAACAGGCGCTCCATCGCCCGGTAATACTGCATTGCGCCAGCGCTGCCTTCGCCATGGCGGCCGAGTTTGACGAGTTGCCAGTAATCGAGGCGCGTGCGTAGCCAAGTTCCTGCCCTCACTTCCTTGAGTAATAGTGCAACCGCCACCAGGAGCAGTAACGCGATCAACGAGAAAAGTGTCGCCAGCACAGCGCTTCGATGCTCCTTTAGCCACGCCTTGAGATTGTTCCAGAGGTCCTCAATTGCCTGAGCAATGGGCGCCAGCACTTCACTGATGGCTTCGTCCAGATCGGCCATTTGCATGATGCTGGACGACTGCCAGCCCGGCATGCCGGGACGCCTGGCTGCTTCCCGCATTTGACCGGGTGTCGGCCAGCCGCTGCCGGGCGCGCCGGACGCCTCTTGCCCAGAGCCATCGCCTTGGGCTGAACTGCTCTCACCATCCCCGCCGGCCGAAGAGCCTTGAGCAGGCTGATCACTTTTTTTGGGATCGCCAACAAAGCCCATATCCGTCTTTTGCCCATAGCGCCACTCAAGGTAGGGCCAGGTGACCTGCGGCGTAGCCAGATATAACAGGCCGCCAAGCCCGAGAATGATGGCGGTTGCCGCAGCTATCGCCATGCCCTGCCCGGCAGCCCCCGTATGACCAAGACTGGATTCGCGGACACTCATGGCGCGACGACTGATTTGCTCCGACACCAGCGTGAAGACGACAGCAACGATGTAAGGAATCAGATAAAAGAGCATCGTCCAGTCGGCACGAAAATGGGATGCGGCAAAAATCACCATAACGGCCGAGACGAGCAGCCCGAGATGCAGCTGGCGACGGCTCGTCGTCACGCAGTTTTGCGCCGCCTGCAGCGCTGCCAGCATGTAGATGCCCGCTCGCGGGAAGCCCCATTTTGGGATGAAAATAAGCAGCGTCAGGACAAAGGCAAGCAACAGCACGATTTTCTGTTTCTGCTTGGCGCTTTCGTCGCTCTCCCCGTGCTGGCGCCAGCCGACGAGCAGTGTCCAGCCGAACACGATCATCCAGAATGCCACCTCGAAACCGAAGCTGCCGTATTCGATATCCAGAAAGGTATTGCAAACCAGGGCCAGGACCAGTGAGGCAAAAAGACCGAGGTAAGCTGGAAAATAAGTCAACGGTACGTTCATGAATTGAACGCCCGGACCAGATCATCACCTTGGCGAACAGTCAGGCAGTACGCACCCAGTTCCATGAGCGCACCGCTTGTCTTGAGCGGATCGCTGTAATGGCCGGACATCGAGCCACCAGCCGGGACAAAACTTCGCTGATCGAAAACGATGGCAAAAAGGTGCACCTGTCGGGCACAGAGCGTGGCCAGAGCCTGCAAGGTAGCTGACTGACGCGAATCGTGTTCTGACAGGAAAACCACTACCGTCTCCCCGCGTGCGCACTGGGGGCCAATATCGTTGAGCAGTTGTGCGTAAGGCACCGCACCGTCACAAGCAATAACCGCAAGTTCGTCGAGAATGCCCTGAAAATGGCCATCCCCGGAGCCGCCGAGACCGCGCAGGGAGCGCCGGCCTTCGCCGGCAATCCGGGTACGGATATTCTGCGTGCAGGCCGAGCGTGCCATTGATGCCGCGATGCGGACGGCGTATTCAAAGGCCGATTCCTTGCCCGGGCCGATGTTCGATTCGGCTGCCTGATCCAGCGCGATGTAGAGGCAGGCGGAGGCCAGCGGCTCATACTCGCGCACCATCAACTCGTTCAGGCGCGCCGTGGTCGGCCAATGCACATGACGCGGATTGTCGCCGCGACGATACTCGCGCAGCCCTGAGAACTCGGCTGCACCGGCTCCTTCAGGAAGTAGATAGCCGCCCCGATGGATCTGACTGGGCGCGCCATGCAGGGGCAGCGACAGGATTGGAAAAACATCGGGATAAATCGTCAGGTTCTGGATACCCTCGTTGCGCGACACTTTCGCTTCGGTCAGGCCAAGCGGGAAGCTGGACGCCAGCCCGACCGGGCCAAGCCGGTAATAGCCGCGCTTCTCGCACACAACCGGCACATCGAATTCCTGGCGTTTTCTGGCCGGCAGGTAGGTCAGCATGCCCAGTGTTTTCTGGCCTGAACCGATGGATGTATCGGCCAGCCCGACGAATGGCAGATGATCGACTACCTCGACCATGAATCGGGGCAGCCAGCCGTGATTTTCCAGCACGACCCTGAACTGAATCGTCTCACCTTCTTCAGCGCGACTTGGTCCGCTGCGGCTGACCGACAACTTCTGAACCAGCCAGCGCGGCCAGGTGAAACCAGTAATCAATGTCGCGCTTAGCAAGGCCGGGATGACCCAGAGGAATGCCTGATTGCGGTTGATCGCCGCAAAATAGGCGACCAAAGTCAGACCCAGCAAGATGAAAACCTTGCGGTGCGCCAAAAACCAGCTTGAAAGAGCGCCTGGATTCATGGCCTAGACCGGCGGCGGAAGTTCGCCAAGAATCTGGTTGAGAATTTCTCTGGCCGTGCGCCCCGCTGCAGCCGCCTGCGGCCGAACGATCAGCCGGTGTTCGAGAATGGCGCCGGCCATCATTTTGACGATATCCGGCGTCACAAAGCCTTTGCCGCGCAGGAAGGCCATGCCCTGCGAACCTCTAGCCAGCGCCAGCGTGCCGCGCGGGCTGACACCCAGCCGCAGATCGCCATGAGTGCGCGTTGCAGCAGTAATCTGCGCCATGTAACGCGCCACATCGGCATTGATGTAAACCGCCTTGACCGCCTCGCGGGCGGCGAGCACTTCCGCGTCGCCAATCACCGGCGCGAGGGAATCGATCGGATGGGCCTGAGCCTGGGCTGCCAGGATGCGCACTTCCTCTTCCAGGCTCGGATAACCGACATGCAGGCGCACGAAAAAGCGATCAAGCTGCGCCTCGGGCAGCGGGTGCGTGCCGGCCATGTCGATCGGATTCTGGGTGGCCAGCACCATGAAAACCTTGGGCAAGTCGTAGCTGATTCCATCAACAGTGACCCGGAACTCTTCCATGCACTCGAGCAGCGCCGACTGGGCGCGCGGGGTTGCCCGGTTGATCTCATCGGCAAGCAGAATATGCGTAAACACCGGGCCGGGACGAAACTCGAAATCCGATGTCTTCTGGTTGTAGATCGGTACACCGGTGATATCGGACGGAAGCAGGTCCGGCGTGCATTGCAAACGCTTCATCTCGACATTGACGGAGCGGGAAAGCGCCCGTGCCAACATTGTCTTGCCAGTACCGGGAACGTCTTCCAACAGGACATGACCACGACAAAGCAGCGAGACGACTGCAAGCTCGATGACCGAACGCTTGCCAACAATGACCTTCTCGACGTTCGATATGAGCGATTGAATTGCTTCCATGAAACCCTCTCACTGAGCGCAACGGCCCACACAGCAGTTGCCATGCGCATAAAAAAACATGCATCATGTCATACGCGGCGACATGTGCCAACTTGGCACATGCGATAACACCCATGATCAAGGGGGGTAAATAAGATGAACTGGTACGTTGAAGTCATGCGCAAATATGCCGTCTTTCAGGGACGGGCCAGCCGCACGGAATACTGGATGTTTTTCCTGATCAATTGCCTGATCGCTTTTGTGCTTGCCTTTGCGATTGCCTTCATAGGCGCCCTACTTGGCCTGAATGATGCGCTCATCAAAGCTGGGAGTTCCATCTATAACCTCGCCGTACTGACTCCCAGCATCGCTGTTGGCGTTCGCCGCATGCATGACATTGGGCGCAGCGGCTGGTGGATTTTGTTCCCAATCGTCAATCTGGTGATGTTTTGCCTCAGTAGCCAAGATGGCGAGAACGAATATGGTTCCAATCCAAAAGGCGTATAGAAATGGCCGAACTGCTGCCCAACGTCTGGATCAGGTGACAGGCAGCTTGATGTTCAGTAACCCGTCATTTCTGATGAAAACGGCATCAGGTAGCTATGGGCACCGACTTACCGAATAGCGCCGAAACCTGAGCGTCTCGTACCAATCTTTAGCAGGCATTCACCCGGTCAAGCCTGTCTATCGGCTTCTCGTCCCGATTGCCGGACCGGGTACGCCACACGCGGGCGTCGCTCAGACCCCGCAGGAACCGTTGCCGCGCTTGAAGCCCATTTTGCTGAGCAGTTTTTCCGGCGGACAAAAGCCGGTGAAGCCACTCTGCAGCAGGTTTAGCCCGACGAAAGCGGTGAAGGCGAGAAACCACTCTGAAACGAAGATGGGGCTGCCGTTGTAGCCGAGGGCGAGGGAAAGCAGGACAAAAAAGCCCGCCATGATGCGGATGATGCGTTCGATGGTCATGAGTGATGTTCCTTCCGGAATGCAGAGAAATAAAGAACCGGGATCACCACCAGCGTCAGCAGGGTGGAGAC
>JAUYSK010000003.1 GCA_030696345.1 Azonexus sp. | reverse complement strand
CGATCGCTGGGTGGCGGACTGCCCGCTGACCTACAGCAGCGGCAACGCACCCACCCAGCGCGACGTGCTCGGCACACTGATGCTGGGGCTGCTGGCCGGGCACCGGCGCTACGCCCACATCACCGCGCTGCGTGGCGACGTGGTGGCCGCGCAGGCCCTGGGGCTCAACAGAATCGTCAGCGAAGACGCGCTGCGCCGGGCGCTCGAGCGTATCGACGAGCCAGCCAGCACGGCGTGGATGCGCCCAGCCCTGCTGCACTCGGTGCGCGAGGCGCTGGACAAGCCCTGAGGGTCTTCACGTGCGGCAAGGTTTCCGCCAGCAACGCGGCCACGGCGCGCGCTGAATCTGTGGTCTCGCTGCCCTGCATCAGCAGCACCGGCATCTTCAGCGCACGGAATGCGACCAGCGGGGTGGGATCTTTGAGCAGCGCATACAACCAGCCCTGCACGTGAACGATCGCGTCTTCAATGGCGATCCGCTGCGCCTCGGGCTTGGCTACATAGGCACCTTCACCCATCCAGTAGTCGATGAACATCGTGGCGGCAGCGCGCCGGTCACCAGCTGCCAAGGCTGCTGCTGCGCGACCTACAGTTTCACGGATGCCGTCGGCCAAGTTCGGCTGCGGCGATGCGGCATCGATCAATGTGAAGAGCGTGGGTTCATAGAGCACCAGCGCGCTGACGCGGTCAGGCCGTCGCAGCGCGGCCAGAAGCGCAACCGCACCGCCATACGAGTGACCGACCAAGGCGACCGGTTCGCCAGCGTGCCGGAAAAGCGGCTCGAGCAGATCGACCTCGTCGCTCAGGCTCAGCTTTCGGGCAGCCGGCCAGGCCGGCCCCCGGCCGGCGCCATGCGTGTCGGGCGCCAGCACGAGGTGGCGCGGCGCCAGCTGGTCCATCAGCGGCCGCCATTGCGCCGAGCTGCTGGCGTTGCAGTGGATGCAGACCACAGCAGGCCCGGCGCCGGTTGATCGGTGGTAAGGCAGGGCCGGTTGGCTGTCGATGGGTTGGTTGGGCATGGCTCTCAGCGGCGATGGACTATCACTTCAATGTACTCGCTGGGCACGACGAGCGAGTCGCTGCCCGCGCGGTTCATGCGCGTCAGCAACTCGGTCAGGTCGCTTTCAAGCGCCAGTGCGCCATCGGCGGGCAGTGCGGCGAATGCCTTGTGGATGGGGCCATACAAGTTGCGGAAAACCTCAATGAAGTGCGCGGCCGAGCGGTAGCGAAAGTGGAAGAGCCTCGGCGTCACCGTGATCGCGTTGGCGGTATCGGCAAACAGCGTCTGAAGATGGGCTTCGACCCCCCAGCGCGACGGCGGTTGGACGCCGGGCGGCGGCGACAGGTGGCGCCCCAGCGTCTTGAACACCTGACCGATGAAGCCCTCAGGCGTCCAGTTCGCCAGGCCGATGCGCCCGCCCGGACGGCACACACGCGCCAGTTCGGCGGCAGCCTGTGGCTGGTCGGGCGAGAACATCACGCCGAAGGTGGACAGCACGGCGTCGAAACTGGCGTCGTCAAAAGGCAGAGCTTCGGCGTCGGCGACACGGAACGTTGCCTGCAGGCCTTCGGCGCGGGCCCGCTCGGCGCCGCGGTCCAAAAGGCTCCCGACATAGTCGGTGGACGTCACGCTGCAGCCCCGGCGCGCCGCCGCGAGCGTGGCATTGCCGTTGCCCGCGGCGACATCGAGCACCCGTTCGTCGGTGCGTAAATCGCAGGCTTCGGCGAGCTGCTCGCCGACGATCTGCAGCGTGGTGCCAATCACAGCGTAGTCGCCGCTGGCCCAAGCGGATTGCTGGCGGGTCTTCAGGGCGTTTAGGTCGGTAGGTGCGTTCATGAGGAAACCTCGTTGGATGAAAGTGGTTGGATCTGGTCGATGGAAGTGGATGTTGTTCATCCGTCAGCTGCGTGCTTTGCGCAACAACCTCGCAGGCGTTTGCGGGATTCAAGCAACCTGGTTCAGCGATAAGGCACTCACCGGTCAGGAACAAGGTGGACCGGTCCAAGCCCCTTACATGTGATAGTTGGTCTGTACCTGCGGAGGGGACTGCAGCGTGCTCAAGACGACGCAGCAGCGTTCCGCCGCCATCCGCAGTTTCTCCAGCATCTCGGGCGGCGTGCCATCTTTGGCCTGCAGGTGCACATCACAGGTGATGGACTGGAAACCCACTGGCACGTCTTTCTGTACGCCCAGTGCACCGCGCACATCGACCTTGCCCTGGACGTGCACATCCAGCGCAGTCAACTCGATGCCCATATTGGCTGCGACCAGGCGGATCGACGAGTCCTGGCAGGCGGCGAGTGCGGCGCACAGTAGGTCGCCAGGGCAGGGAGCGTCGTAGGGGCCACCCACGGCGATGTGGACGCCGACGGGCCATGCGGGGTTGTCGCCGCCTTTGGGGATGACCAGCGAATGGAACGGATCGGCCACTTTGGTGCTGCTGCGAGTGCTGGCTCGGTCCGTCACCATGGCCTGAGCCGGGTTTGCCTTGTACTGCGAGCGCAGAGTGGCTTGAGCTTCATGGATGCTGTGTGTCATTTCGGTTCTCCAGATGGAAGGGCAGTGTCAAGGTGCTGGTTTCAAACCATCGAGCAGTACGCTGCGCGATTTTTATGAAATGCCTTGCCGGTAGTCTGCGCAGAGGCCGCCAATGCCGGGAACGCTGCGCTCGATCACGAACTTGGGCATGAGAATCTCCTTCAGGTGGTTGGGGTGACTCCACGGTATCGACCTGCTCTTCAGAAGACCTTTAAAGTCCCTAAAAATCGGCTAAAAAGCAGCGAGGCCACCAGCCTTGGGGAAAATACATGCAGGATCGATTTCAGTTTGACCGCTTCGAGGTGCGCCCGACCGAGCGACTTTTGTTGCTCGACGGACAAGCGGCCGAGGTGGGCGCGCGCGCATTCGACCTGCTGCTGTGCCTGCTGAAGCACCGCGATCGGGTGGTGTCCAAAGGCGAGATCCTGGACTTGGTCTGGCCTGGCCTGGTGGTGGAGGAGAACAACCTGTCGGTGCAGGTGTCTGCGCTTCGCAAAGTGCTGGGGTCGCAGGCCATTGCCACCATCCCCGGACGCGGCTACCGATTTGCGCTTGATCTCGTGCCATGCGCTGGATCGCCGCAGCAGGATGGACTCGACCCGCATGCCGCTAATGCAGCGCGCCCCACCATTGCGGTGTTGCCGTTCAGCGTGCTGTCGGACAGCCCGCAGGTGACCTTTCTGGCCGACGGCCTGGTGGAGGACGTGATTGCGCTGCTGGCCCGCGTGCCGGGCTTCATGCTCATTTCCCGTGCATCGTCTTTCGCCTTCCGGGGCCATGAGGTGACGGTGCCTGAGGTGGCACGGCAACTGGGTGTGCGCTTTGTGGTGGAGGGCAGCGTGCGTCTCGTGGGCGACGCGCTGCGGGTGTCCACCCAACTGATCGAGGCAGCCACTGGGCTTGTGCTGTGGAGCGGCCGTTTCGATCGCTGCCGCGACGAGGCCGTCGATCTGCAGGAGGACATTGCGCGCGGCGTCATGTCCGAGTTGGAGCCTGAATTGACCCGGGCCGAGATTGCCCACATCCGTCGCCAGCGTCCGGAAAACCAGGACGCCTGGGCCCACTACCACCAAGCTGTGGGTTCGCTGGCGCTGCAGGGCTGGAGCCGCGACGCGATGGCCGAAGCCCGGCTGCACCTGCAGACCAGCGTGGCGCTGGACCCTGCGTTTGGCCTCGGCCATGCGCACTATGCGCTGTTGACCGGTTTGTCAATGAACATTGGAGCGCTGCCCAACGATCCAGACCTTGTGCAAGAGGCATTGGGCGCCGCGCGGCAAGCCATGGCACTGGACGATGGCAGCTCCGAAGTGCTGGGTTACGCCGGTTGTGCGCTGTGCGACCTGGGTCACCACGAGCAGGGTTTAGACGTGTTGCACCGGGCTTTGGGGATCGACCCCAGCAATGCCCAGGCGCATGTGGCGCTGGGCGCATCGTGGGTACTGAGTGGCCAACTTGACGCTGGCATAGAGAAGTTGCGCTACGGCATGAAGATCAGTCCACGCGACCGCCGCCTGGGCTTCTGGGGCTGGGCGTTGGGCACCTTTTTGCTGCGGGCTGACCGATTGGACGAGGCGCTTTTGGAAGCAAGCGCATCGAGCCGCCGAGATCCGCAATTTCCCCTGCCCCGTGTTTTGGAGGCAGCCATCCTGGACCGCCAGGGTCAGCCCGGAGCAGCTCGGGCGGCGTTGGCGCGGGCCCGCCAGATGAGTTTGACATTGAGCCTGGACACCATCGCCCTGACCCACGGCCGCCACGTAGGCAAGCGCTTGGCCTTGTTGTGGAATCGTGCGGATTAGCGATCGTGCCCCGAAAAATGCTGCTGGAGCTGTTCATTTTCTTCCGTACTTTTGGCCGGCATGGCGGTATGTGGTGTGAATTCGCCTTGAGGCTACCGCCACCGACAGCAATCGCTGCTGAGCTGTCACCCACCGCCATCCGCTACTTTGGACAATAACTTCAACAGCATAAATAAAAGCCCGCTATCCATTTCACGCTTCACGTACTTTTGTCGAGTTACTCAGTTCCGCTCGGCGAGCTTACTTGTTGGTCTTCATCTGGTAGGTGCTCCATGAGCTCGTCGACGCGGCAGCCAAAGTAGGCACACAGCTGGTCGATGGTGTCAGTGCCTGTTCCATAGCCCTTTTGATTAAGGATCTTGGACAAGGTCATCCCTTCAGCTCTTTCTTAGTCAGCACAAGTGGCCTGATCTGAAGCTGTTACTTGCTTGTAACTGGTTTCACAGATAATTGAAACCAAATTACAAACCCGTACCCTTCTCATTCAGGAGACCGCTTCCATGCCGCAACGCGCAACCAAAATCGTCGCCACCCTGGGCCCCGCTTCCAGTGATCCTGCCCTGCTGGAGGAGATGATCCGCGCAGGGGTGAACGTGGTCCGGCTCAATTTCTCGCATGGCACGGCGCAAGACCACATCGATCGCGCAAGCATGGTCCGTGCTGCGGCGCAGCGCGCCGGGCGTGAAGTGGGCATCATGGCCGACTTGCAAGGACCCAAGATCCGGGTGGGCAAATTTGCCGATGGCAAGGTGATGCTGGAGCCGGGTCAGCCCTTTGTTCTGGACGCTTCGCGCACCGAACCGGGCGACATGGGCGGCGTGGGCCTGGACTACAAGGAGTTGCCACGCGATGTAAGGGCCGGCGACACCCTGTTGCTCAACGACGGCCTGCTCGTGATGACGGTGGATAAAGTGGTTGGACCAGCGGTGCACACCACCGTCAAGCTCGGCGGTGAGCTCTCCAACAACAAGGGCATCAACAAACAGGGTGGTGGCTTGACGGCGCCTGCGCTGACCGCCAAAGACATGGACGACATCAAGACGGCCATGAGCCTGAAGGCCGACTACGTGGCGATCAGCTTTCCCAAGAATGCGACGGACATGGAGCTGGCACGCCAGCTGTGCAACGTGGCGGGCGAGGCTTTTGGCCACAAGCCTGCGCTGATTGCCAAAATTGAACGCGCCGAAGCGATCCCCGAGCTGGCCAACATCCTGAAGGTGTCCGACGGCATCATGGTGGCCCGCGGTGACCTCGCTGTGGAGGTGGGCAACGCTGCCGTGCCCGGCCTGCAAAAGCACATGATCAAGATGGCCCGCGAGATGGACAAGGTGGTTATCACCGCCACGCAAATGATGGAATCCATGATCGTCAACCCGGTGCCCACGCGCGCCGAGGTCAGCGACGTGGCCAACGCTGTGCTGGATGGCACCGACGCCGTGATGCTGAGTGCCGAAACTGCCGCCGGCAAGTACCCCCTGGAAACCGTCATTCAGATGGCCAATATCTGCCAGGAAGCCGAAAAGACCGATTACGACCCGCTGGAAGACGACTTTGTGGACGCTCATTTCACCCGGATCGATCAGGCTATTGCGATGGGTGCGCTGTTCGCCGCACACCACCTCAAAGCCAAGGCCATTGTGGCTTTGACCGAATCGGGCTCCACCGCGTTGTGGATGAGTCGGCACAGCGTGCGCATGCCGATCTACGCCGTTACCTCCAGCTTGACGGCACAGCGCAAGATGACGCTGTACCGCAACGTGCGCCCGCTGCTCATGGACACCAGCGCCGACCGTGACACCGCCCTGGCCGACGCCGAAGCGCACTTGAAAAACCGCGGTATTGTGAACAGCGGTGACGTGTACGCCATCACCGTGGGGGAGCCCATGGGCTCACCGGGTGGTACGAACACCTTGAAAATCTGTCGCGCTTCTTGAGCGTTTGCGTGTCGCCTGGCGGTGCGTCCAGGCGCTGGGTGGGTGTCTTACTCACTGGGTTTTTGAGCGTTGGGATCGGCCAGGAAGCGCCGAGCCAGGCCCAGGCGTTCGCTCAGGGTGAGCGCCAACCAGCCGCTGACGGCGCCCAGCAGCAAACCCGTGCCCATGTCTGACGGGAAATGCAGGCCCAGGTAGACCCGGCTCCATGCGATGCACACCGCCACCGGAACGGCCACGCCCATCCAAGCCCAGCGCCACCGGGGCGCCGCAAACCAGCACAGCCCGCCGGCCCAGGCCGCGGCCATGGTGGCGTGCATGCTGGGAAAGCCGGCGCTGGCCGAATGCGGCATGCCCTGGTAGCCCAGACCCAGCATAAAAGGCCGCACCGAGGGAATGGTTTCGCGCATGCCCCGCGCCGCCAGCCAGGCCAGCGCCATGGCCAGCAACACGCCGCACACCTGCCAGCGAGCGCGCCGCCCAAGAAAGGCCAGTGGCAGCAGAGCCAGCAGGGCCAAGGTCGACAGGTGCTGGCTGGCCATGCGCGCTGCCGCCAGCAGCCAGGCCGGGGAGCTGGCCGAGGCGTTGAGCAGCAGAAACAGTTCAATAGCCAGAGGGTTCATGCGGTTGAGGCGGCGCAGGGGCGGCTCGGTGGCTTGTTGGTCGGTCGCAGCGGTTTTGATCTGGGCGAATTTTGCATGGGCGCGGTCACCGCCATCCGGACGCAAGCACCTGGGCGCTAAAATTCGAACGAGTTACAACCCGGTTACCAACTGCTTTTAGGGGATTTCATGGCTCTCGTTTCCATGCGCGAACTGCTCGACCACGCTGCTGCCAACGGCTACGGCATCCCGGCGTTCAACGTTAACAACCTTGAACAGGTGCAGGCCGTCATGGCCGCAGCCGACGAGGTGGGTGCACCAGTCATCTTGCAGGCCAGTGCGGGCGCCCGCAAATACGCTGGCGAGCCCTTCATCAAGCACCTGATTCAAGCCGCTGCCGAGATGTATCCGCACATTCCGCTGGTGATGCACCAGGACCACGGCACCAGCGTCAAGGTGTGCCAGGGTGCGATCGACCTGGGCTTTGGCTCGGTCATGATGGACGGTTCGCTGATGGAAGACGGCAAGACACCCGCCAGCTTTGAGTACAACGTGGACGTGACGCGCAAGGTGGTCGACATGGCGCACAAATATGGTGTGACCGTGGAAGGCGAGTTGGGCTGCCTGGGCAACCTGGAAACCGGCGAAGCCGGAGAAGAAGACGGCATTGGCGCCGAGGGCAAGCTCGACCACAGCCAGATGCTGACCGACCCCGAAGAAGCTGCCACGTTTGTGAAGGCCACCCAGCTCGACGCGCTGGCCATCGCCATCGGCACCAGCCACGGCGCCTACAAATTCAGCCGCAAGCCCACGGGCGACATTCTGGCCATCAGCCGCGTGAAGGAAATCCACGCCCGCATCCCGAACACCCACCTGGTGATGCACGGATCTTCCAGCGTGCCGCAAGACCTCCTGGACATCATCAACCAGTATGGCGGCAAGATGAAGCAGACCTATGGGGTGCCGGTGGAAGAGATCCAGGAAGCCATCAAGCACGGCGTGCGCAAGATCAACATCGACACCGACATCCGCATGGCTATGACCGGCGCGGTGCGCAAGTTCCTGGCTGAAAACCCTGAAAAATTTGACGCTCGCGAATGGCTCAAGCCTGCCCGCGAAGCCGCCAAAGCGGTGTGCAAGGCGCGTTACCTCGAATTTGGCTGCGAAGGCCAGGGCGCCAAGATCAAGGGGGACAACCTGACCGTGATGGCCGCCCGTTATGCCAAGGGCGAGCTGGCCCAGCTGGTGAAATAAGGCGCCAGCCTTGGGCGCCGACCCGTGAGATTCGGTGCCTGCGCTTCTTGCGATAATCCGCAGGAATGGGTTAAAGCCCGTTGACTGTTCAGCGGGCTTTTTTCTTGGCGTTTTCTTTGGCTTTCTCCCTTGACGTTTTTTTCCTGGCGCTTTTCACCGCGCATCGAACATGACCTCTGCCCTGCACACCTCCGCTCTCACGTCTTTGCCTTTGCTCGCGCGCGGCAAGGTGCGCGATAACTACGCCGTGGGCGACGACCGCATTTTGATGGTGGCTTCGGACCGCATCAGCGCGTTTGACGTGATCATGGGCGAGCCCATTCCCGGCAAAGGCCAGCTGCTCACACAGCTCAGCCTGTTCTGGTTCGACCAGCTCGGTCCCAAAGGCCTGAACATCTGCCCGATCCACCTCACCGGTGACGCGCCCGAGAGCGTGGTGTCCGCCGAGGAAGCGCCGCAGGTCACGGGCCGTTCCATGCTGGTGCAGCGCTTGAAGCCGATTCCCGTGGAGGCGGTGGTGCGCGGCTACCTGGCCGGTAGCGGCTGGAAAGAATACCAGGACAACCAGGCGGTGTGTGGCGTGCAGCTGCCCGCCGGCTTGCAAAACGCGTCCAAGCTGCCCGAGCCCATTTACACCCCGGCGGCCAAGGCCGAAATGGGTGAGCACGACGTAAACATCACCTTCGAGCAAACCGTGGCCATGATCGGCCCCGAGCTCGCCGCGCAGATCCGCGACATCTCCATTGCCCTGTACAAAGCGGCGGCCGAGATTGCGTTGAAGAAGGGCATCATCATTGCGGACACCAAGTTCGAATTTGGCCTGGACAAGGCGGGCAAGCTGGTGCTGATGGACGAGGTGCTGACACCCGACAGCTCGCGCTACTGGCCGCTGGAGAGCTACGTGGTGGGCCAGAACCCACCCAGCTACGACAAACAGTTTTTGCGCGACTGGCTGGAAACCGCCAAGGTCAGCGGCAAGCCTTGGGACAAAACGCCGCCCGCGCCGCGCCTGCCCAAAGAGGTGATTGAAAAGACGGCGGCCAAATACCAGGAAGCGCTGGCGCGCCTGCTGGGCTGAAGTTGTCGAGCGCGCTCAGTCAGCACCGTGGCGGTCGTTGACTCTGGCGCTCAGCGCTCCACTGAAAACCCAGGCGCCAGCGCCTCGCGCAGGTGTGCCACAAACGCCGTCACCGCGCGCGGCACATGGGCCGAATACGGGCGTATGGCGTAAAGCTGTTCGGCAAATGCGCCCACCGGTTTCCAGCCGGGCAACACCTGCACCAGCTTGCCTGCCAGCAGGCTGGCCTGGGCCGTGAAGTCGGGCAACAGCGCAATGCCCAGCCCACCCAGCGCTGCGTCGCGCAGGGCCTCGCTGTTGTTGGCGGCCAGCGAGCCCGACACCTGAACCGTCACCCGCTCCTTTCCCTTGCCCTGCGCCAAGGGTTCCAGCGTCCAGGCGGGGGTGTCCTGCGAGCGCGGGTAGTGCAGGCAGTTGTGTGGCGCCAGGTCGGCGGGCACCTGCGGCGTGCCGTGGCGGCGCAGGTAGGCGCGGCTGGCCACCAGCACCGAGCGGGTGGCGCACAGCGTCCAGGCCACGTGCGTGTCGGGTGGGTTGGCGGTGTGGCGAATGGCGAGGTCAAAGCCCTCGGTGGCCAAAGAAGACAGCCGGTCCGCCAGGTCCAGTTCCAGCCGAACCTCGGGGTACTGGCGCAAAAAATCGGGCAGGCGGGGCACCAGTTGCTGGCGGGCAAACGCCACCGGCGCGGTGACGCGCAGCAACCCCCGGGGTGCGCCCGCTGCGTCGCGCACCTGCGCGAAGCACTGCGCAATGTGTTCAAAAGAAGCCCGCGTGTCGTCCACCAGCCGCTGGCCGGCTTCGGTCAGTCGCACGCTGCGGGTGGTGCGCTGCACCAGCGCCACGCCCGCCACGCGTTCCAGCTCGGCCATGCGCTGGCTCACCGCGGCTTTGCTCACGCCCAGGCGGGCCGCCGCAGCGGTGTAGCTGCCCTGCTGCGCCAGCACATTGAGCCAATGAAAGTGGCCCCAGAGTTCCTGGTTTCGGTCGTGCAGTTTTGGCTCGTTCATGGGTCTATTGTTCACGAAAATGAACAATCAATTCAGCGTTTTGGCCTTGTTATGTGCAGCTGCAGTTTCTACACTGTTCACACATTTCAAATTCCAACCCCACGGGACACCCCATGACCACTTCCATTGCCCATTACATCGGCGGCGCTGTAGCCGCTGGCTCGTCTGCCCGAGTGCAAGAGGTGTTCAACCCCGCCACCGGCGCCGTGACCGGTCGCGTGGCGCTGGCCAACACCGCTGACGTGGCCGCCGCCGTGGCCGCCGCACAAGCCGCATTCCCGGCCTGGTCTGACACCCCGCCCATCCGCCGTGCCCGCGTGATATTCAAGTTTCTGGAACTCGTGAACCAGCACAAAGACGAACTGGCCCACCTGATCACCGCCGAGCACGGCAAGGTGTTCACCGACGCCCAGGGTGAAGTGGCCCGGGGCATCGACATCATTGAATTTTCTTGCGGCGTTCCGCAGTTGCTCAAAGGCGACTTCACCGACCAGGTGTCCACCGGCATGGACAACTGGACGCTGCGCCAACCGCTGGGCGTGGTGGCCGGCATCACGCCGTTCAATTTCCCCGTGATGGTGCCCATGTGGATGTTCCCGGTGGCCATTGCCGCCGGCAACACCTTCATCTTGAAGCCCAGCCCCACCGACCCGAGCGCCAGCCTGTTCATGGCCGAACTGCTCAAGCAAGCCGGCTTGCCCGACGGTGTGTTCAACGTGGTGCAGGGCGACAAGGAAGCCGTGGACGCGCTGCTGGTGCACCCCGACGTGAAGGCCATCAGCTTTGTGGGCTCCACGCCCATTGCGAATTACATCTACGAGACCGGCGCCCACCACGGCAAGCGCGTGCAAGCCTTGGGCGGCGCCAAAAACCACATGGTGGTGATGCCCGACGCCGACCTGGACCAGGCGGTGGATGCGTTGATCGGCGCTGCCTACGGCTCGGCCGGCGAGCGCTGCATGGCCATTTCTGTGGCGGTGCTGGTGGGCGATGTGGCCGGGAAAATCATGCCCAGACTGGTCGAGCGCACCAAGGCGCTGAAGGTGCTCAACGGCACCAACCTGGCCGCCGAGATGGGCCCCATCGTCACCGCTGCTGCGCACCAGCGCATCACCGGCTACATCGAAGCCGGCCAGAAAGAGGGCGCGCAGATGCTGGTGGACGGCCGCCGTTTTGACGCGAAGCAAACCGGTGAGGGCTGCGAGGGTGGTTTCTGGATGGGTGGTACGCTGTTTGACCACGTGACGACCGACATGAAGATCTACAAGGAAGAGATTTTTGGCCCCGTGTTGTCTTGTGTGCGCGTGCCCGACTTTGCGCAGGCGGTGCAGATCATCAACGACCACGAATTTGGCAATGGCGTGAGCTGCTTCACCCGCGACGGCAACGTGGCCCGCGAGTTTGCGCGCCGCATCCAGGTGGGTATGGTCGGCATCAATGTGCCAATTCCGGTGCCCATGGCCTGGCACGGTTTTGGCGGCTGGAAGAAGAGCCTGTTCGGCGACATGCACGCCTATGGCGAAGAGGGCGTGCGCTTCTACACGAAGCAGAAGTCCATCATGCAGCGGTGGCCTGAAAGCATTGCCAAGGGCGCCGAATTCGTGATGCCGACCGCGAAATAACGGCGTTTTATGTGCGGCGTATGCCGCCTGGCGGAGCCCTGTTGCCCGGTCGGCTGCAGGGCTTTTTGCCTGGCGCGCCCGGTATGGGCAGCCCACCGGCAGGAACACGTTGGCACTGGCGAGCGGATCCCGGCGCGTGAAGCGCAGCGCAGCGGGAACAAGGCGATCGGGCGCGCGACCGGGAAACCGTTCCCGTTACAGTTGGGCCATGCCTGCCGTCGACGACGACCTGTCTCCCATCGCGCCCCTGCGCCAGCCGGTCTTTCGCATGTTGTGGATCACCTGGCTCATGGCCAACGTGTGCATGTGGATGAGCGACGTGGCTGCGGCCTGGATGATGACCTCGCTCACAACGACGCCGCTCTGGGTCGCGCTGGTTCAGACGGCGTCCACCCTGCCGGTGTTTCTGCTGGGCCTGCCCAGCGGCGCGCTGGCAGACAGCCTTGACCGCAAGCGCTACTTCCTGATCACCCAGCTTTGGGTCGCGGTGGTGGCGGCGATCCTGAGCGCCTTCATCTTCCTCGGCGTGATGTCGCCGGCCCTGCTGCTGGCGCTGACCTTCGCCAACGGCGTCGGTCTGGCCATGCGCTGGCCGGTGTTTTCGGCCATCGTGCCCGAGCTCGTGCCACGGCCCCAACTGCCGGCGGCCCTGGCGCTCAACGGCGTGTCGATGAACGCTTCGCGCATCATCGGCCCGCTGCTGGCCGGCGCGCTGATTGCAAGCGCCGGCAGCGCCTGGGTGTTCCTGCTCAACGCGGTCCTGTCGCTGGGGGCTGCGGTCATCATCAGCCGCTGGAAGCGGGAGCACAAGCCGCACCCGCTGGGACGCGAGCGCCTGGGCACCGCGATGCGCGTGGGCCTGCAGTATGTAGCCCAGTCCTACCACCTGAAGGGCGTGCTGCTGCGCATCTCGATCTTCTTCTTCCATTCGACCGCGCTGCTGGCGCTGCTGGCCCTGCTGGCGCGCGGCATGCAGGGCGGCGGTGCCGGCACTTTTACGCTGTTTCTGGCGGCCATGGGCGCGGGTGCCATCGTTTCCACGGCCTTCCTGCCGGTGTTGCGCCGGCGCTTCGCCCGCGATGGCCTCATCCTGCGCGGCGCGGCCCTGCAGGCGGGTGCCATGGCAACCATGGCGTGGACCGATCAGGTCTGGGTGGCGGTGCCCGCGATGTTGCTGGGCGGCGCGGCCTGGATCACCACCGCCAACACGCTCAGTGTCTCGATCCAGATGGGCCTGCCCGACTGGGTGCGCGCGCGCGGCATGTCGATTTACCAGATGGCCATCATGGGCGCCAGTGCCCTGGGGGCCGCGGTCTGGGGGCAGGTGGCTACCTGGACTAGCGTGCCGGTCAGCCTGGGCATTGCCTCGGTGACGGGGTTGATCGCCATGTTCCTGGCCACTCGTTGGGTTCCCGACGCCGGGCTGGAAGACGACCTGACCCCCAAGCGCATTTTTCCGGCGCCACAGATCCAGGCGCCACCGCCCCAGGGGCATGTGATGGTGATGATCGAATACCGCGTGGATCCGGGGCGGGCGGCCGACTTCCGTGACCTGATGCTGGGCGAGGGACGCCGAAGTCGCCTGCGCCACGGGGCCTTGTCGTGGGAACTGCTGCATGACATCCACGAACCAAGCCGCTTCGTGGAGGTCATCGTCGATGAGTCCTGGACCGACCACCTGCGGCGCTTTGACCGTGTCACGGTCGCTGACGTGGCGCTGCGCGACCGCAAGCTGGCCTTTCACCTGGGCGAGGCGCCGCCGCGAGTCACCCGGTGCCTGATGCAGACCACGACAAAATCCACATGAGAGACGTCCGGCCCCCAGAGCAGGTCTGGCGGGCATGCGCTGCTTCTTGAGCTGGTCTGCTGGCTACAGGTGTTTTCCGGGCCGGTTGCCTGGTGTCAGAGCGGTTCGGCAGGGGGTGCCAGGTCAGGGAGAGTCCCTCGCGAGAACGGCTCACCAGACCCCAGATGAACCCACTTTTCCGCGCGCCGATCCGTTCGAGGCGGGTCGATGGATTCCATCCGGGAGGGTCCAACGGCCGTTTTTCGCGGTAGGAGGGCGTTAAAACGCCAATTCCTGTGTAGAATAACGGGTTTCGCGGCTGTAGCTCAGTTGGATAGAGTACTTGGCTACGAACCAAGGGGTCGTGGGTTCAATTCCTGCCAGCCGCACCAAAAAAGAAAGCCCGCAACTTGAGAAAGCTGCGGGCTTTTCTCTTTTAAGTTTTTCGCTTGCCTGTGCCTGTGCCTGTGCCTGTGCCTCGGGTTTGCGGTGCGGATGCGTGTCAGGCCCGTCGCGCGGTATCGTCTTGTGAGTGGCTTGGCGCATGGGTTCCCACATCACATCGGTTGACCGGGCCCGCGTCATTTCAGATCAGGACCGCTTGCCACAGTGCCAGGCCGCCACCGGCTCATGTCCTTTTCTCGCCGTTCTTTCACCGGGTCATCGGCCGGGTTCTTTTTTAGCTTCATGACGCTTTCGCTCCACGGCACCCTCGGTATTGATTTCGGCACCTCCAACTCGGCCATGGCCTGGGCCGATGAGCAGGGCGATGCCCACCTGATTCCGCTGGAGGGGGAGGCGGTATCGATACCCACCGCCGTGTTTTACAACGCCGAAGACCACCGGACCCATTTCGGACGCGACGCGGTGGCGCAGTACCTGAGCGGCACCGAGGGGCGGCTGATGCGCTCGCTCAAGAGTTTGCTGGGCAGTCCGCTGCTGATGGAAAAGACCGAGGTGAATCTCCAGCAGGTGAGTTTTCTGGACATCGTGGCCACTTTTCTGGAGGCGCTGCGCGAACGTGCCGCCCACGCGCTGGGCGAAGCGCCGACCCGGGTGGTGATGGGGCGGCCGGTGCATTTTGTGGACGATGACCCCGAGCGCGACGCGCTGGCGCAGGCCTCGTTGCTGCAGGCGGCGCAGTCGGTCGGGTTTGACGACGTGTCGTTCCAGCTGGAGCCCATTGCGGCCGCGCTGGACTACGAGCGCCGCCTGACACGCGAGAGCCTGGTGCTGGTGGTCGACTTGGGCGGCGGCACCTCGGACTTCACTGTGGTGCGCCTGGGCCCGCAACGCATGGCGCTGGCCAACCGCGCCAGCGACGTGCTGGCAACCACTGGCGTGCACATTGGCGGGACCGACTTTGACCAGAAGCTCAGCCTGGAGCGGGTGATGCCCTTGCTGGGCTACCGGCACCTGGGACCGCAGCAGCGCGAGGTGCCCAGCCGCACATTTTTTGACTTGTCCACCTGGCACCTGATCCAGTGGCTGTACCTGCCGCGCGCGCTGAGCCAGGCCCAGGGGCTGCGCGTGAACTATGCCGACCCGCGTTTGCACGAGCGGCTGATGACGGTGCTGAAGGACCGGGCCGGGCACCACGTGGCACATGAAGTGGAGCAGGCCAAGATACGCTGTTCTCAGACCGACGGCACCACGCAGATCGACCTCTCGTGTGTGGAGCCGGGACTGCTGGCTTCGCTGAACACGGCCGACATGCGCGAGCACCTGGGCGGGCTGCTGGCCCGCACCGTGGCGTGTGCCCGGGCCTGTGTGCAGCGCGCGGGCCTGACCGATGGCGCGCTCGATGCGATCTACCTCACCGGCGGCTCGTCGGCCCTGCTGCCGTTTCAACGCGCCTTGCAGGCCGAATTCCCCAGCGTGCCGCTGGTTGAAGGCGATCTGTTTGGCGGTGTGGCTTCGGGCCTGGCGTACACCCGGGTGTGATGCCGCTGCGGTGTGGCAACCTCGACCGCTCACTGCGCGTCTGTTTTTTTACCCGTTTCCTGCACGGCTTCGTTCAGCGCTTCTTTCTCGGCGGCCTTGTCGGGTGCTTTGGCTGTGTCTTTGGGATGAAGAAACGCCTGCCGCACCTGCGCCAGCCTGGCCAGCCCGGTCGCCACGCGGCCATTGACCGAATCGGCATCGGTCCACTGGCCTTCAGCGTCCATCTCGCCCGCATCCACACCGGTGAGCAGCGTCAGGGCTTCGTCCACCGTGTGCACCGGCCAGACATTGAAGCGCCCGGCGCGCACCGCGTCCACCACGTCCTGGCGCAGCATGAGGTGGCACGCGTTGCTGGCCGGCAGCAGCACACCCTGCGCGCCCGTGAGGCCGCGCGCTGCGCAGATGTCAAAGAAGCCCTCAACCTTTTCGTTCACGCCGCCCACGGCCTGTACCTGGCCAAACTGGTTCACCGAACCGGTCACGCCCAGCGCCTGCTTCAAAGGCATCTCCGCCAGCGCCGACAGCAGGGCAATCAGTTCGGCCAATGAAGCGCTGTCGCCCTCCACCCCGCCATACGACTGCTCGAACACCAGGCTGGCTTTAAGCGACAGCGGTGTCTGGCGGCCAAACCGCGACGAGACGAAGGCCGACAGGATGAGCACCCCCTTAGAGTGGATCGGTCCGCCCAGTTTCACTTCACGCTCAATATCCACCACCTCGCCATCGCCGACCCGGGCGGTGGCGGTGATGCGCACCGGGTGGGCAAAAGTGCTGTCGCCCAGGGGCACCACGGCCAGCCCGTTCACCTGGCCCACATGGGCACCATCGGTGTCCACCAGCCACTGGCCGCGCAAAATTTCTTCGCGGTAGCGCGTCTGGATGCGCTCGTGGCGATGCTGACGGGCGTCAATGGCCGTCTGCACATGGGTACGCTCAATCACCGACGCCTGGGCGCGGGCGGCGAAGTGGTTGGCCTCGCGCATCAGGTCGTCCATGGGCTGGGTCTGGGTGGTCAGGCGCTGGGCGTCACTGGACAGGCGTGAGGCGTGTTCGATGAGCCGCGCGACCGCATCGGCCGACAGCGGGCGCAGCTGGTCGCGCCGGGCCAGCGTGGCGATCAGGCGCGCATAGGCGGCCGTGTTTTCAGGGTTTCGGGGAATCTCGCTCTCCATGTCGGCGTTGATCTTGAACAGCGAGACAAACTCCGGGTCGTGCTGGCTGAGCAGGTAATACACCACCCGTTCGCCGATCAGCACGATCTTCAGGTCCAGCGGCATCGGCATGGGTTCAAGTTGCACGGTGCTGCTCAGGCCGATCAGGTCGGACAGCGACTCGATGCGTATCAGCCCCGCCTTGAGGCAGCGCTTGAGCCCTTCCCAGGCATAGGGCTGCGACAACACTTTCACCGCATCGAGCACCAGAAAACCGCCATTCGCCCGGTGCAGCGCGCCCGCGCGAATCAGGGTGAAGTTGCTCATCAGCGTGCCCATGTGCACGTAATGCTCGATGCGCCCCACCAGGTTTTGCAGGGTGGGATGGTCTTCGAAGACCACCGGCTGCTGGCCGTCAGCCGGGTTTTCCACGAGCAGGTTCACCAGGTAGCGCTGCACGGAAATTGTGCCCGACAGCGTGGTGGTTTCGGTCTCGCCCTCGGCGTGTGACGTCTCGTGCAGCGATTCGCCGGATTCGATGATGTCCTGCAGCACCGCGTCCAGGTAGCTGCTCACATTGGGCAGGTCGGCGTAGCGCGGACGCAGGTCGTCCACCAGGTGGGTCACGGTCTCGCGCAAGGCCTCACTGCCCGCTTGCCTGAGCCGGTTTTGCGTTTCGCGGCGCCAGCGCGGGAACGTGTCGAACAGCTGGTGCAGTGCCTCACGCAGCGTCTTGATGTGCTCGGCCAGCTCATCCTGGCGTGCTTTGGGCAGCTTCTCCACGTCCTCGGGGGTCATGGTGTTTTCGGCGTCTTTCATGGGCACAAACGCAAAGCCGGCCGCGGTGCGCATCAGGGCCACACCCAGCTTGTTGGCCTCGTCGCCCAGGTTTTGCAGGGCACTCACCTCGCGCCGTTTTTCTTCCTCCTGCATCGCTTCCACGCGGCTGCGGTATTCGTCGCCTTGAAAGACCGTGTTGATGGCCGGCGTGAGCTCTTGCACAAAGTGCTGCATGTCGTCGCGCAGCGTGGCCCCGCGTCCGCAGGGCAGGTGCAGCAGGTTGGGGCGGCTCGGGTTGTCGACGTTGTAGACGTAGCACCAGTCGCTGGGCGGCGGGCCTTCGCGGCGCTGGGCCTGAAGCAGCTGCTGCACGATGGCGTGGCGCCCGCTGCCCGTTTCGCCCAGCACAAACAGGTTGTAGCCGTGGTGGCGGATGTCCATGCCCAGGTGCAGGGCTTCCAGGGCGCGGGCGTGTATCTGCGCCGCGTCAAGTTCCGTCAACTCGCTGGTGTCGGCAAAACCCAGCGCGGACGGGTCGCAGATGTTGTAGAGCTGGCTCGGTGACAGAGGGGCGGAATGTTGCATGGGCCTGTCGGGAGGTGGTGGCAAAACGGAGCGGCCTGTTCACGCCCACACGGTAACGGCACCGCGTGCCATCCGGGCGCTTGTTGTGTGAAGACTGCCCCTCGATTGCGCGAGATCAATCGGTGGGGGAGACTGCACGGAAAAATCACAGTTCGGGGCTGGCTGAGATGGCCTTTTGACCCCAGGAGCGAGTTCAACATGACAGCACCGACCCTGTTCTCCCGTGAAACCGATCTGGATGATGGCGCTGGCAGCACAGGCGCGGGCGGGATACCGGTGGAGTCGGTCAACCTGCAGGGACCGTCCCTGCCGGGCGACTTGTCGGTGCCCCCCAACGCCAAGGGACTGGTGATGTTTGTCCACGGCAGTGGCAGCAGCCGGCTCAGCACGCGCAACCGCTGGGTGGCGCGCGCGCTGCACCAGCGCGGGCTGGGCACGCTGTTGTTCGACCTGCTGACCCTGCGCGAAGCCGAAGACCGGCGCCTGGTGTTTGACATTCCCCTGCTGGGGCGGCGTGTGGTGGAAGCGGTTCACTGGGTGGACCAGCGGCCCGATCTGGCGGGCTTGCCCCTGGGCCTGTTTGGCGCCAGCACGGGTGCAGCGGCGGCGCTGCTGGCCGCGGCCGAGATGCCGGGTCGCGTGGCGGCCGTGGTGTCGCGCGGCGGTCGCCCCGATCTGGTGATGGACCGCCTGCCCGGGGTGCAGGCGCCCACCTTGCTGATCGTGGGGGGACTTGACCAGGAAGTGCTCGAACTCAACCGCCAGGCCTTTCGCCGCCTCAATGCCCCCAAGCGGCTGGAGGTGGTGCCGGGTGCCACGCACCTGTTTGGCGAGCCGGGTGCGCTGGGCAGTGTGGCGGCTTTTGCGGGCAGCTGGTTCGAGCAGCATTTTTCGGTGAGCCAGCGGGCTTGATGGTGGGTGCGGTCCTGGCACTCAGTCATCGGGTTGCAGGGCCATGCGGAGGTCGTTCTTGCCCAGTTGGTGTTCCAGGCCAAAACGGATCAGGGCCGCCGTGCTGTCCAGCTGCAGCTTCTCCAGAATGCGGCGCTTGTGTGTGCTCACGGTCTTGATGGACAGGTGCAAGGACGCCGCAATGTCGATCGGCCGCTGTCCGGACACGATGCGCTGCAGGATCTCCAGTTCGCGGTTGGACAGCACATTGATGCGTGGCGCCATGCGCTGTCCATTGAGCTGTTGCACCACCCGTTCGGCCAATTGGGCCGATACAAACACCCCCCCCAGGGCCACTTTGCGCACCGCCGCCACCAGCTCGGCCGACGCACTGTCTTTGGTGACGTAACCCTTGGCGCCCGCCTGAAAGGCGCGCATGGCGTATTGCTCCTCTCCATGCATGGTGAGCACCAGCACCGCCACCGAAGGGAACTCGGCTTTGATGCGGGCAATCAGGTCCATGCCGCTCATGCCCGGCATGGACAGGTCGACGATGGCCAGGTCAAAAGGCTGTCGGCGCAGGGATTCCAGCGCCTGAAAACCGGTGCCCGCCTCGGTGATGTGCCATTGCCGGGCTTGCGGGTCGAGCAAGCGCTTGAGCCCTTCGCGCACCACCGTGTGGTCGTCCACCAGCAGCAGGCGCAGCGACGGTTGCAGCAGGTCGTTGCTCATGCCAGTGCGTCCGTGTGTTGCGCCCGACCCTGCTCGTTGAGCGCGATCGGCAGCGACAGATACAGGCTTTGCCAGCCCGAGCCGTCGCGCGCCGCAGCGATCATCAGCCGCCCGCCCATCAGGCGCGCCCGGTGCTGGAGCAACTGGCCGTCGTGGGTTTGCCGGTCGCTGCCGGCTGACAGCGGCCCAACGGTGCCGCGCGCCTGCATCACCAGCTTGAGGGCATCGGGCTGGCGCTGCATCTCCAGGTGCACATCGGTGCTGTCGGCGTGGTGCAACAGGTGGGACAGCGCCGCCTGCACAAAGCGGTACACCGCCAGCGCGGTGGCCGGTGCCAGCGGCGGTATTTCAGGCCCCAGCGCCAGGCTGTGCTGCAGGCCCATGCGTTGCGAGGTGTCGTGTGCCAGCCAGTCAATGGCGGCGTTCAGGCCCAGGTCGTCCAGCATCGGCGGGTGCAGCTCGGCGGTGATGCGACGCACCGTGGACACGGCGGCGTCCAGCGCGGTCAGCATGGCACGGGCGGCCTGGCGGCAGGCCGCCGATTCACTCACATGGACCAGGTGGGTCACGTCCAGCTTCAGCCCGCTCAGGGTCTGCCCCAGGTTTTCGTGCAGTTCCAGCGCGACGCGGCGACGCTCGTCCTCGCGCGCATCGTTGTCCAGTGCCGCCATGCGGCGATCCATGTCGGCCCGCATGCGCCCGGTGATGTCGGTCAGCGTCACGCGCAGCGTGATCGCACCATCGTCGGCCAACGTGCGCAGGCTGTCAATCTGGCCGTACCCGAAGCGGCTGTCGTGGGCGGCAATGGCCACATCCAGCCGCTGCAGGCCATCGGTGGCCACCGCGTGCTGCAGGTGCCGCTGCCAGCGGTCGCTGTCGCCCGCCAGCACGAAGCGCCCCAGGCCATGACCCCTCAGTGTGAGAGGGGCCATGCCCAGCAGGGTGGCGCCGGTGCGGTTCACGTCCAGGATGCGCCCATCCACGTCCAGCGTGAAGTAACCCACCGGCGCAAAGTCGTACAGGTCTCTGTAGCGGTCGCGCGCGGCGGCCAGTTCGCTCTGGGCGCGGTGCAGTTCGTCGTTCTGCTGTACCAGTTCCTCCTGGTGCCGATGCAGTGCCTGCGCCAAGACGTGTGTGGTGTGTTCCGCAGGGCGGCTGACAGGGTCGTGGTATTGCATGTCTCAGCTCCAATGCGCGTGCGGTCCGGCGTCCAGATCGTCCAGGACCAACGGCTCATGTTCGTCTGGCTGCGGGACCGGGTCAAGCCGGCGGGCCGCCAGCAGGGGCAGTCGCACCACCAGCCGGGCGCCCCCCGATGGCGCGTTTTTCAAGGTGAACTGGCCGCCCAGCATGTGCACCCGCTCGCGTATGCCAATCAGTCCGAACGAACCTTGCGGCGGCGGTGCTGGGTCTTTCGGGAAGCCCTGGCCGTCGTCCTCCACCGTCAGCAACAGGTGCCGAGCCCTGGTTTCAATGGACAGAACGGCCTGCGACGCATGGGCATGGCGCGCCATGTTGGTCAAGGCCTCTTGCACGATACGGTAGACCGCGGTGGCGATGTTCTGCGGAATGGATTCGGGGCGGGTCACCATGCACAGCGTGATCTTGATGCCCGAGCGGCGCTCGAAGTCGTGGGTCAACCATTCGATGGCCGCACTCAGGCCCAGGTCGTCCAGCATGGGCGGGCGCAGATCCATCGCAATGCGGCGCACCGCGCTCACCGTTTCATCCACCATGTCCATCATGGCTTGCGTGCGCTCGGCCAGTTCACCGGTGCGGCCATCTTGTTGCTGCGCGGCCAACTCCAGTTTCAGGGCGGTGAGCCGTTGGCCCAGTTCGTCGTGCAGTTCGCGTGCGATGCGCCGGCGCTCTTCCTCGCGGGCCGCCACCAGGCTCGCCGAGAGCTCGCGCAGGGTACGCCGGGAATGCAGCAGGGCGCGTTTTTCCTGCAGGCGCGCCGTCACATCGGTGATCACCATCTGCACGAAGGTGCGCTCCTGGTCGGGCAGGGGCGCCACCACGATCTCGACCTCGCGCAGGCGGCCATCGTGACGCACAATTTCGCCGTGCAGGGTGGTTGCCTCGCGCTCACTCACCAGTGCCTGAGCCACCTTGTGGCGCAGCCCGGGGTGTGCCTCCGGGCTGAGCAGGTCGTAGATGGACCGGCCGATCAGGTCATCGCGGCTGTTCACGTCCAGCAGCCTGGCACAGGCGTGGTTGGCAAACACCACCTGTTCCCCGTCGGTGATCCAGATCGCCACCGGCGCGCGGTCGAACAGCGCACGGATGCGCTGGTTCAGCTGCTCGATCACCGCGGTGAGTTTGTGCTCTTCGCTCAGGTCGCGCAGCAGCGCGGTGTAGTGGTGCTGAAGGCCGCCTGTGTGCGCCAGGTCCACCTTGCAGATGGCCGCCTCCAGCGGAAATTCTTCGCCGTTGGCCCGCACGCCCACCAACTGGCCGCGTTGCCCCATGGGGCGCTCGATCAGGTTGGAAAGGGAGAATTGCCGCATATGCGCGGCATGGATGCTGCGCAGCCGCGCGGGCAGCAGCATGGACAGGTTGCGCCCCAGCGCCTCCGATGCCGTGAGGCCAAACATGCGTTGCGCCGCCGGGTTGATCATCACGATGCGCATGGCCGCGTCGACCGTGATGATGCCCTCCAACGCTGCGTGAACGGCGCGGAACTCGGCCTGCAAGGCCAGATCCTGCGGGGTAGGAAGGGCAAAAATGGCGTTCATGCAGGTGCGTCAGGTGCGGGGTGTTGCAGCTACTGGCGGTCGGTCACCACGCGCTGCGGGGAGGCGACGGATCGTGACAGCGTCGCCACCGCCTCCGGTCGAATCTGGCCGCTGCGCCGGGCCAAAAACCGCTTTTCATCATAGATCGGCCAGCCAGGCATCGGGTGGTTCGTCTTCTGGAATGGCGCTATCTTCATTCAAAAGTCTGCAGCAAGCCTTGCCCACCGGGTCGAAGCCGTGGTCTTCTCAGATTTTTCCGAACCCCTGTCAGGCAATTTTCTGACCCGATGCCGATGGATGCTCCGATGGCAAGCGGGTGACGTTTCACACATGCTCGCAAATGAAACGAGGCCATCGATGCAAACCCAGGGGAGACACGCCATGACAAACAGTTCGCAGAACAGCACCAAATGCAGCACGGGTGGAGGGGCGCTGAGTTGCCCGCCTTTGAAGACCCATCCCAGCAGTTTTGCGGACGTGCTTCAGCTGTTGGGTGCCGAGGGGGCCGACCTCAGCGCGGCGTCGCAAATTCCCATGGTGTTGCGCCGGGTGCATGGCGGGGAGAGTCTGGCCCACGAGGGCACGCCGGCGGACGCCCTGTTTTTCGTCTGCGCTGGCACATTCAAGATTTTTCGCACCAACGAAGACGGCTACGAACAGGTGCTGGCCTTTGCCATTCGGGGCGAGGTGCTGGGTTTTGATGCACTGTGCATGGACAGTTACCCCACCGCGGTGTCGGCGCTGGAAGAGTCCAGCGTGTATGTGGTGCTCAAGCGCGACGTGTTTGCCCTTTCGCAGCTCATCCCCTCGTTCGGGGTGGCGTTGCAGCGGGCTGGCAGCATGACGCTCACCCGCAGCCGCGAACTGGTCGAGTTGCTGGCGGCGGTGGCATCTGAAGTGAAGCTGGCCCGTTTTCTGATCCAGCTGTCGCGCCGTATGGCCGGTTGCGGTCAGTCGCCACGCCGGTTTCACCTGCGCATGGGTCGCCGTGAAATTGCCAGCTTGCTGGGTGTGGCGCATGAGACGGTGAGCCGCGCTTTCAGCGCCCTGGCCGCGATGGGCATGGTGGATGTGTCGGATCGCGAGGTTGAAATTCTGGACCTGGACGGGCTCAAGAACTTTGCCCGCAGCACGCGCCGTCACCTGAATGAATCTTCGGAGTCCCGCCTGCCCCGACCCATGGTCCAGCGCAGCGACACCGGGCGCCGCACCATGGCGCGCGCCCTCGCGGCCTGAAACGCTCCGGCGGTGGCTTGGGTCCTTCGTTCGCTTCAGGTTGGGGCGAGTGGCAGTTCGGCGCTGCCCATGGGCTGGCCGCTCCAGCTGGGTGCGGCCCGTAGCACGTCGGCTTCGGTGCGGTACAGACGCAGCATGGGTCCGTCCGTCAGGTGTCCGGCCGTGCGCAGCGCGGTTTCGACCGGCAGCTTGATCCCCACCAGGTGCAGGGTTACGCCCTGCTCATGCAGCACCGACTGCAGCCGCCCAAACCCTTCGACACCGGTGGCATCGATCCAGTTGATCGGGTGTGCAATCAGCACCAGATGCTGCGTGCCGGGGTGCGCGCTGAGGTGGCGGGTCACTGCGTTTTCAAAGGCGCTGGCGGTGGCAAAGTCGAGCGCGGCGTCCATGCGCAGGGCGTAGGTGGCCGGCGCCAGGGGGGGCAGGTGCCACAGGTGGCGATCGCGCAGGCTGCCGTCCGGGTGCAGACCCACTTCAACGATGCGCGGGTGCAGCCGCAGATACAAAAAATGGCTCAACGCCATCAGCACGCCGGCCAGCACGCCCCAGTAAAGCTGCGGCGCGGTGAGCACCGTGATCACAAAGGTGGCACCCGCGATCACCGCTTCAACCCTGGAAAGGGTCCACAGCCGAACAAAAGCCACCGGCTGAACCAGGCCCATGACGGCCACAACCACCACCGCAGCCAGCACGGCCAAGGGCACGTATTTGAACAGCGGCGTCAGCAGCACCAGCGCCAGGCCCACCAATGCCACCGAAAACACGGTGGCCCAGCCAGTTTGTGCGCCGCTGTGCAGCAGCAGCGCCGAGCGGGAAAACGACGCGCTGGTGGGAAACGCGCCCGAAAACCCCGACACCAGTTTGGCCAGCCCCTGACCGATCAGGTCCTGGTCCTGGTCCCAGCGCTGGCCGCGCCGGCTGCTGTCCACCTTGGCGCTGGACGCGGTTTCCAGAAAACTCACCAGACTGATCACCAGCGAGGGCAGCAGCAACTGGCCCAGCGTGGCCCAGCCGGGCCAGGCCGGCATATACAAGCTGGGCAGGCCCTGCGGCAGCTGACCAATGACCGCGCCCCCGCGGGCCTCAAACCCGACCCAGGCGCTGACCCCCGCCGACGCCACCACCAACAGCAACACCGACGGAAACGTGGCCCGCCAGCGCCGCGCCAGCAGCAGAAAAATCACCGAGCCCAGCCCGAAGGCGATGGCCGGCAGGTGCATTGGTTGCGGGTTGGCCAGCGCGCCCCAGCCGCCCGAGAGCCCCAGCAAGGCCGGCAATTGCGACGCAATGATGAGCACCGCCGCGCCCTGGGTAAAGGCCATCAGCACCGGTGCGTTCACCAGGTTGAGCAGCCAGCCAAAGCGCACAAAGCCCAGCACCACCTGCACCAGGCCCGACAGCAAGGCCAGCCACACCGCCAGCTCAATCCACTGCGCGCTGCCCGGCTCGGCCATGCCCGTGAGCGAGGCGCTGACCAGCAGGCAGGTGATGGCTGTGGGCCCGACCGACAGCCGCACGGACCCGCTGAACAGCACCGCGATGAGGGCTGGCAGCATGGAGGCATAAATGCCGGTGATCAGCGGCATGCCGGCCAGGGCTGCGTAGGCCACGCCCTGAGGAATCACCATCAACCCGACCGTGATGCCGGCGATGGCATCGCCGCGCAACACGGCCCCGCTGGGGCGGGGCCAGGCGAGAAACGGCAGAAAACGGCGCAGTCGGTTCATGCGCTGATCGTAGCGTTCCGGCACCGACGGTTCAGCGGCTGAGCGAAAGACGCCTTCTGGCTCAACGCTGCGGCATGTGCTGGGTGGAATAACCCAGGCTCACGGTGGCGTCGTCCGGAATGGGTGGCATGGTGGCGTTCCAGGCGAGCCACTGGGCCCGCATGCGGGCCAGTCGCTCGGGCTCGCGCTGGGCCCGGTTGGCGCGTTCGCGCTCGTCGGCGGGGATGTTGAACAGGTATTCGTGGCCGTCCACCATGAGGTACTTCCAGTCGCCGTCGCGCAGGGCGCGCTGCCCTCGGTGGTTCATGCGCCAGTACATCGGGCGCTCAAAGCGGTGCGCCGGATCGCGCAGCAGCGGCACCACGGAAACACCATCCAGCGGGTAGTCGGGGTGGGGCTGGCCACCGCCGAGCTCCAGCATCGTGGCGGACCAGTCCATGGTCAGGCAGTGCTGTTCGCTCACCGAGCCGGCCGGAATCACGGCCGGCCAGTGCGCGATCCACGGCACGCGAATGCCGCCTTCGGTCAGGTCCATCTTGCCGCCCACCAGCGGCCAGTTGTCGGAAAAGCGCTCACCGCCGTTGTCGCTGGTGAAGACCACCAGCGTGTTGTCGTCCAGCCCGTGTTCGCGCAGGGCGGCCATGATCCAGCCAATGCCCTCGTCCATGTGGTGGATCATCTTGCGGTAGCTGTTCACGCTGCCGCCATCCAGGTGAAACAGGTTTTTGGCGACCTCGGGCGCCACATGGGCGTCGTCCCGCGTTTCCCAGGGCCAGTGCGGTGCGGTGTAGTGCAGGCTCAGGAAAAACGGTTGCCCCGCCTGCGCGTCGGCGGCGCGCTGGTGGATATGCTCCACCGCGCGCTTCGAGAACACGTCGGTCAGGTAGCCCACTTCCTTGTGGGTGCTCTCGTCGATGTAGAGGTCGTGGTCGCCGCTGCTGCTGCAGTGGGTGAAGTAGTCCACGCCGCCGGCCATGATGCCGAAGAACTCATCGTAGCCCGAGCGCAGCGGGCCGAAATGCGGCGGGTAACCCAGGTGCCATTTGCCAATCAGCGCGGTGCGGTAGCCGGCCTCCTTCAGCAGCGAGGGCAGGGTGGGTATTCCGGGCGGCAGGCCCAGCGTGTCGCTGCCCTTGCTGCGGCTGTTGATCGGCTCTTCCAGCGCGCCACGCAGGCGGTACTGGTAGCGCATGGTGGCCAGGGCAAAGCGCGTGGGCGAGCACACCGGTGAGTTGGCATAACCTTCGGTGAGCTTCAGACCGCCAGCGGCGAGCGCGTCGATGTGGGGCGACACGGCGCCGAAGTCGGCCTGGCGGCCACCGTAGCAGCCGAGGTCGGCGTAGCCCAAGTCGTCGCTGACGATGTAGATGATGTTGGGGCGGCTCGTGCTCATCTCAATCGGCTTTCATGCTGGTCGCGCGCACGATCTGGCCGTAGCGTGCGCTCATGTCGGTCAGGCGCTTGGCCGCCGCGGCACCGGTCTGGCCTTCATAAAACAGGTCCAGGCTCTTCAGGCGCTCCTTCACGTCGGTGCGCTGCAGCGCGTCGGTGATGCCCTTGGCCAGGGTCTGCACCACGGCGTCGGGCGTGGCAGCGGGCACCATCACCAGGTACAGCACCTCCTGCTCCAGGCTCTTGAGGCCCAGTTCGGCCACGGTGGGCAGCTGCGGTGCCAGCTGCGAGCGCTGGGCGCTGGTCACCGCCAGGGCCGTGATCTTGCCGCTTTGCACGTGGGGCAGCATGCCCGGTGTGGCCAGGATGCCGCCGTCCACCTCGCCGCTGAGCACGGCCGTCACCGCCGGCGTGTTGCCGCGGTAGGGAATGTGCGTGGTCTTTATCGGCGTGCTGTTGCCCAGCATGGCGGCCGCCAGGTGGCCCGGGCTGCCGTTGCCGGCGGAGCTGAAATTCAGGTTCCTGGCACGCCCCTGGCTCAGCAGATCGCCAAAAGTCTTGATGCCGGTGGCCGGATTCACGCCCAGCAGCAGGCCGGACGAAGCCATGATCAGCACCGGCTTGAGATCGCCGGGCTTGAACGGCATGGCCGGGTACAGGTGCGGGTTGATGGTGAAGGTGGTGTCGATACCGAACAGCACCGTGTGGCCATCGGCCGGTGCCTTGGCCACCGCCGCGGCGCCCACATTGCCGCCCGCGCCGGGTTTGTTGTCCACCACGAAAGGCTGCTTGAGCGTCTCCTGCAGCACGGCGCCGACCGAGCGCGCCAGGATGTCCGCCGGCCCGCCGGGCGGAAAATTGGTGACGAGGGTCACCGGCTTGGCCGGGTACGCGGGCTGGGCCAGGGCGGTGGTGCCCAGGACCGAGAGGGCGGTGCAGGCGAGGGCGGCGAGGGTGTGGCGACGGATGAGATTCATGGGGTCACGCGGTTGTCAAGGGTAAAGAGAGGATCTGTCAGTCCAGCTGCAAGCCGGTCGCCTTGATCGGGGCCTCCCAGCGTTGCAGGTCGGTTTTCTGGATGGCGGCCAGTTCGGCCGGCGTGGAGCCCACCGGCTCGTAACCCTGCTCGATCAGCTTGGCACGCAGCGCGGGCGTGCGCACCGCCCTGGCCACGGCGGCGCTCAACATGTCGCGCACTTCGGGTTTCAGGCCGGCCGGTCCGTACATGGCAAACCAGGCCGTGGCCACCATGTCCACACCCTGCTCCTTGAGCGTGGGCACATCGGGCACCTGCGGGTCGCGCTGGGCGCCGGTCACCCCGATGATGCGCACTTTGCCCGCCCGGTGCAGTTCGGCGGTTTCGGTCACGACGTCGAACTTGTAGTCGATGTGGCCACCCAGCAGCGCGGTGTTGGCCGGGCCGCCGCCCTGGAACGGCACATGCGTCAACTCGGCACCGGCCCGCTGGCCGAACAGCACGCCCATGAAGTGCGGCAGCGTGCCCTGGCCGGGTGTGCCGTAGGTGCTCTTGCCGGGTTCGGCCTTGGCGCGCGCGATCATGTCTTTCACGTTTTTCACCGGCACGCCCGCACCGGCCACCACGCTGAACTGAAAGTGCGCCAGCAGCGAGATTGGGGTGAAGTCGGTCACCGCGTCGTAGTCCAGCTTCTTGTAGACATGCGGGAACAGCACCATCGGTCCGCTCGGCAGGATGATCACGGTCTGACCGTCGGCTGGGGCGCGCTTGACCTGACCCAGCGCGATGCGGCCACCCGCACCGGCCTTGTTTTCCACGATCACCTGCGAAAAATCGTTCTTCAGACCCTCGGCCATCAGCCGGGCCAGCAGATCGGCGGAGCCGCCGGGGGGAAAGCCCACCACGATCTTCAGCGGCGGTTTTTCCTGTGCCAGGCCGGGCAGGGCGACGGCGCAGGTGGCCAGGGTCAAGGCGGTGGTCAAAATGCTTCTTCTGTGCATGGGGCTGGTCTCCAGTGGGTTTTCAAACGGGTATTTCCCCCGTGCAAACCCCCATGCTAGGGAATGACAATCAATTGCAGAAATCAATTGTTCCCGGTGTTTTCCCTATCCACCCCGCGCCACCCGCAGCCGGAACGCGTAAAACCTCCCCATGTCGCGCATCGAAAACCCCATGGCCCAGGACGAACTCCTGCTCTACCGCCTCTACCGCATCCATGCCACCGCCGCGCCGCTGGTGGTTCGCATGTGCGAGCAGGAATACGGCATCACCCGGCGCGAGTGGCGCATCCTGTCGTCGCTGGTGAACCGCGAAGGCGTCCTCTCGTCCGAACTGGCCGGCATCGCCATGCTCGATCGCGCCCGAACGTCGCGCAACCTCACCCGCCTCGCTCAGAAAAACCTGGTGCGTCGCGTGCCCAAGCCCTCAGACCGGCGCGAGGTCCACATCTACCTCACCGACGAGGGGAGGCGCCTGCACAGCGACGTGTTTCCCCGGATTGTGGCGATCCAGCGCGAACTGCTCTCGGGCATGACCGGGGCCCAGCGCGAACAGCTCTCTGATTTGCTGGCCCTGCTGCAAGCACAGGCCTCGACGCTGGTGGCAGCGGCGTCTGGTGCCGCTCTGCCGCCGCGGGATTGATGCACCGCTTCAGCCGCGCGCGGCCTCAAACACCTGCACCGCGGCGGCCAGGTCTTCCAGCGCGGTGCCCACCGACTTGAATACCGTGCGTTCGGTCGGCGTCTTGCGCCCGGTTGCCATGCCTTTGCACAGCGTGGTCAGGGTGCCGCGCACGTCGTCGGCGCGCAGCACCCCGCGCGACAGCGGGCCGATCAGGTCACCGCTTTTCTGCAGCGCTTCTTCGGTGTCCACAAACACGCGCGCGTCTTCAAAGCATACGTCGTCGGCCTCGCGCATGGCTGGTGTGAAGCTGCCGATCAGGTCCAGGTGCGAGCCCGGAGCGAGCCAGGCGCCGCGCACCACGGGTTCCGTGGCCAGGGTCGCGCAGCTCACCACATCGGCCTCGCCGCAGGCCGCGGGCAAATCGGTGGTGGCGCTGGCGTCAAAGCCCTGCTGACGCCAGCGCTCGGCCAGCGCCAGAGCTTCCTCGGCGCGGCGTGCCCACACCGTCACGCGTTCAATGGGGCGCACCGTGCGGTAGGCCTCGGGCAGCAGGGCCGCCACGGCGCCCGCACCCACCACCAGCAGGTGCCGGGCATCGGCGCGGGCCAGATACGAGGCCGCCAGGGCCGACGCCGCCACGGTGCGGCGCGTGGTGATCTGGTCGCCGTCAATCTGCGCCAGCGGTACGCCGGTGCGTGCGTCAAACAGCAGGTAAGCCGAATGCAGGCCTGGCAGACCCACGGCGGCATTGCCCGGTGCAATGTTCACGATCTTCACGCCGTAGTACCGGCCCGGCAGCCAGGCCGGCATGATGAGCGAGGTTATCTTGCCGCCGCCGGGGCTGGCAATGTCGTGCACATGGCGCAGTGGCACCTCGCAGGTGCTGGTGAAGTGTTCCCGCAGTGTGGCGATCAGGCGGTCAAAAGGCAGGGCCGCCTGGGCGGCCTCAGAGTTCATGGTGAGCATGGCTTGATGGTAGCCGCCGGCGACAGCACCTCGATGGCCCGGGGTTTTGGCCTGCGCTGGGCCGGCCGCTGGCCGCGGCCACCCTGCTCAGGCGGGTGCGTGCAATCCCGGGCTCAGGGGGGTCTGTTACCGGCACCGCCCTCGGCCGGTGCGGTTGGCGGCAGCGATCACGTGGTGCGGGAGCAGAGCCCGTGGCACATGCGGTTCTCCCGCTCATCGGGCGATGCCATCAAGCGCTTCCGGAGGGTTGCTGGGTCCCTGTTGCGTGAAATCTTCGTCGCGCCGCTTGCGTGGTCCTCGCAAGGATCCTCAGCTCAGCACCACGCTGGACAGCCGCCGGCGGTAGGTCGCCACCGTCGGGTCTTCGGGGGGCACCTGGCCTTCGGCCACCTTGGGCTTGGGCGGCTCGATGATGTCCAGGATGGCAATGTAGGTCTTGCGGGCCAGGTCTTCGTTCCAGCTCTTGTCGCGCATCAGAATCTCCAGCAGCTCGTCCATGGCGGGCACAAACTGGCTGTGGGCCAGCAGCAGCTGGGCCAAGGCAAAGCGGCTGGCAAAGTCGCGCTTGTTGGTTGCAATCTTGGCCTGCAAGTCGGCCGCGTGGGCCTCGGGGTCCACCACCATGTCTTGCGCGTCGCGCGCTTTCATCCAGCGGTTGAGCGAGTCCAGCCGGCGCACCGCCATCGACTTGGCAATCACCGGCGCAAACGCCACTTTGGCTTCGTCGTCCCGGTCCAGCTCCAGCAGCAGCTTCACCAGGTCAAAGCGGGCATCGTCGTTTTCGGGGTCGGTTTGCACGGCATGCTGCAGCTTGGCCAGCGCGCCTTCCACGTCGCCCGCTGCCAAGGCTTGCAGCGCATCGGCCTCTTCTTCGGCCGCCTCCAGCACCTCGGCCGCAGGCAGGTGCTTGTCCAGAAATTCCTTGACCTGGCCTTCGGGCAGCGCGCCCATGAAGCCGTCCACGGGCTGGCCGTTCATCATCAGCACGCAGGTGGGAATGCTCTTGATGCCAAAGGCACCGGCGAGCTGCTGTTCCTGTTCGGTGTCGATCTTCACCAGCTTGAAGCGGCCCGCGTAGGCCGCTTCAATTTTCTCCAGCAAAGGGCCAATGACCTTGCAGGGGCCGCACCAGGGCGCCCAGAAATCCACCAGCACAGGGGTGTGTTGCGAAGCCTCGATGACTTCGGTTTCAAAATTGGCAATGGTGACGTCGATCATGGCGGTGCTCTGAATGGGGGCGCCAAAGGCGGCGCGAGGCGGCTCAAGGGCGCGAAACGTAAAATCGACACTTTACCGGAGACGGGCCGCTTTCCAGGCCGGTCTTCATGCACCCGACCACCAGATGGCCGGGCAAAAGGCACTCACATGAACCCGATCCAAGTGGGCGTGGTCATGGGCTCCAGCAGCGACTGGGACACCATGCAGCACGCCGTGCAGATTCTCAAAGACTTTGGCATCACGCACGAGGCGCGCGTGGTGTCGGCCCACCGCATGCCCGACGACATGTTTGCCTACGCGGAAGCCGCTGTGGGTCGCGGGCTCAAGGCCATCATTGCGGGCGCGGGCGGTGCCGCCCATTTGCCGGGCATGATCGCGGCCAAAACCGTGGTGCCGGTGCTGGGTGTGCCGGTGGCCAGCAAGCACCTGAGCGGTGTGGATTCGCTGCACAGCATTGTGCAAATGCCCAAGGGTGTGCCGGTGGCCACTTTTGCCATCGGCCAGGCGGGTGCGGCCAACGCGGCGCTGTTTGCGGTGGCCTTGCTGGCCAGCGAAAACCCGGCCCTGCGCGACCGGCTGGAAGCCTTTCGCGCCGCGCAGACCGAAGCCGCACGCGGTATGACTTTGCCTGTCTGACCCCAGCCATCCCCGGTGCTTGCGCCTGGCGCAGCACCGCCTGCCCTCATTTTTGATCGTTTGCCATGAGCTTCAAGCCCCTTCTTCCCGGCAGCACCTCGGCCAGCGGCCAGCAGATCACGCTGGGCGTGATGGGCGGTGGCCAGCTCGGCCGCATGTTTGTGCAGGCGGCCCAGGCCATGGGTTACTTCACGGCGGTGCTCGATCCCGATCCGGCCAGCCCGGCCGGCCTGATCAGCCACTTCCACATCCAGACGCCTTACGACGACGAGCAGGGCCTGGCCCAGCTGATGCAGCGCTGCGAAGCCATCACCACCGAGTTTGAAAACGTGCCCGCGCTCGCGCTGGTCACGCTCGGCGCGCACCGGCCGGTGGCACCGTCGGCCGCCTGTGTGGCGGTGGCGCAAGACCGCATCAAAGAAAAATCGCACTTCGTGCAGTGCGCGCCCATCAGCGGTGTGTACCCCGCGCCTTATGCCGCCATCACCAGCACCGAGCTGCTGGCCGCCGTGCCGGCCGATCTGTTGCCCGGCATTTTGAAAACCGCCCGCATGGGCTACGACGGCAAGGGCCAGGTGCGCGTGCACACCCCCGAAGAGCTTGCCGCTGCCTGGGCGCAGCTGGGCAGCGTGCCCTGCGTGCTTGAAAAACTCATGCCGCTCAAGGCCGAGTGCTCGGTGATCGTGGCGCGCGGTTCTGACGGCCAGAACGTAAGTTTTCCGGTGCAGGCCAACACCCACCGTGACGGCATTTTGGCGCTGACCGCCGTGTACGACGGCGCGGTGCCGGCCGCGCTGGCCGAGCGCGCCCGCGTCAGCACCGTGGCCATTGCCAACCACCTGAACTACGTGGGCGTGCTGTGTGTCGAATATTTCCTGGTGAACGACGGACAGGGCGGGCTCGACCTGATCGTCAACGAAATGGCGCCGCGCCCGCACAACAGCGGCCACTACACGCAAAACGCCTGCGACCTGTCGCAGTTTGATGCCCAGGTGCGGGCCCTGGCCGGCCTGCCGCTGCCCACGCCGCGCCAGCACAGCCCGGCCATCATGGTCAACCTGCTGGGCAACCTGTGGTTCGACGCCAATGGCGTGCGCGCCAAGCCCAGCGATCAACCCGTGTCGCCGCCGTGGGCGCAGGTGCTGGCGTTGCCCGGAACCCATCTGCACCTGTACGGCAAGCTCAGCGCCCGCCCGGGCCGCAAGATGGGCCACCTCAACATCACCGCGCCCACCGTGGAACAGGTGCGCGAAACCGCTGCGAAGGTGCTGGCATTGCTCGGCCTGCCCGCGCTTGACGGGGTTTGAGCGTCTGTCACCCATGCCTGTGCTGCTGAGCGCCACCGACCCCGCCGCCATTGAAGCCGCTGCGCAGCGGCTGGCCGCGGGTTCGCTGGTGGGCATGCCCACCGAAACCGTGTACGGTCTGGCGGCCGACGCCGACAACGCCAGCGCGGTGCACCGTATTTTTGAAGCCAAAGGCCGGCCCAGCGACCACCCGCTCATCGTGCACCTGGCGCCCGGTGACGGTGCACAAGGCTGGCGCGCCGGGGTGGACCACTACGCCCGCGAAGTGCCCGCCTTTGCCCAGGCGCTCATGCAGGCCTTCTGGCCGGGCCCGCTCACGCTGATCTTGCCGCGCCGAGAGGGCGTGGCCGCTGTGTCAGCCGGCGGGCAAGACTCGGTGGGCCTGCGCTGCCCGTCGCACCCGGTGGCACAGGCGCTGTTGGCGGCCGCCCGGGCACACGGCGTGTTCGGTGTGGCCGCTCCCAGCGCCAACCGCTTCGGCCGCGTCAGCCCCACCACCGCTGCGCACGTGGCCGAAGAATTCAAGCAGCTGCCCGACGCAGCGCTGTTGATTTTGGACGGCGGCGCCTGCCCGGTGGGCATTGAGTCCACCATCGTCGATTGCACCCGCGGCCACCCGGTGTTGCTGCGCCCCGGCATGGTCACCACCGCGCAGCTGGAAGCGGCTTGCGGCCAGCCGCTGCGCGGGCGCGACGATGCAGCCCCGAGGGCTTCCGGCACGCTCGAATCGCACTACGCGCCCAACGCCAAAGTGCGGCTCATGGCCGCCCAGCCGCTGCAGTCGGCGCTGGATCTGCTGGGACCCGATGCCCGCCACATCGCGGTGTACGCCCGCGCACCGCTTGCGGTGGCCCGGGGTGTGAGCCTGCGCCGCATGCCCGACGACGCCGCGCAAGCCGCCCAAGCCCTGTTCGCCACGCTGCGCGAACTCGACGCCACAGGCGTGAAACTCATCTGGGTAGAAACCCCGCCCGCCAGCCCCGAGTGGGACGGCGTGCGGGACCGGTTGCAGCGCGCTGCGGCTTGAACCACGCCGCGCTGCCTTGAAGCGGCGCCCGCAACCCGTGCGGGCGGCATACTCAGAAGCTGTGGCGTATGCCCAGTGCCAGCGACGTCGCGTCGCGGCCCGCCGTGGCGGTGACACCACCGAGGTAACCGTTGCCACCGGGCGCTGCTTGCGCGTTCGCGCTGTTGTTGAAACGGGTGAGCACCGCGTTCAGGTTGGTGCGCTTGGACAGCGGGTAGGTGTAGGCCACGCCATACGAGCTGATGTCGGCGTTGGACGCGCGTTTGTCGTTGAGCTGGTTGTAAGCCACCGTGACGTGGCCGGCGCTGCCCATGTTGTAGCGTGCGCCCACATGGATCAGGTTGGCATCTTGTTTGAGCCGGTCCAGCACCGTGCTGATCAACGGTGCCGGTACACCGGCCAACGTGAGGCCCGCGCTCAGCTCAGGTCCTGCTGACGGGTTGGGCTCCTGAATGCGGGCGAACATGCCCGAAACGATCCAGTCGCCTCTGGCCGTCGAAGCGCCCAGCACGGTGGTTTTGAGCGCCTGCTGCCCGGCCGAGTTTTTCTTGCTGTTGAGGCCAACACCCACGTTGAAGGCGCCACCCTTGTAGAGGGTGTTGATCCCCAGAAGCCGGTTGTTTGCGCTGCGGTTGCCCTCGCCAAAGCCATACATGAGCGCCGCATTCCAGGGGCCTTGCACGATGCGGTATTGCAAGGTGTTGTTGTAGCGAATGTCGAGTCCGGCCGGAATTGACGCCACCTGGGCGGCCGACAGAGCACTCTGCGTGTTCATGCTGTCGAATGTTGCAAAGGTCTCAAACGCTGGCGTGTATTGACGGCCCATCAAAAAACCGCCCACGGGCGTGACCAGACCCACCCAGGCCTGCCGGTCAAAGGCGGTGTTGTTGAGGTTGACGCCCAGCGTAGGCCCAATGGCAACGTTGGTCAGGGCCGCAGCCACAGCGGGCGGCAGTCCGGCGGTCAGGCGGTCAGGCAGTTGGTTGCCCGACGTGGGCCGGTTGCCCAGCCCACCGGTGTCGAGCTCGACGCGGCTTTCCAGGGTGAACAGGGCTTTGTAGCCTCCGCCCATGTCTTCTTCCCCCTTGATGCCCCAGCGCGAGCCTTCCATGTGGCCGCTGGACAGGCTGGTGACGCTGCCTTGGGCATAGCCGCTGACGTGGGTGATACTGACGTCCGCCAGACCGTACAGCGTGACCTGTGACCAGGCGCCTGCACAGGCCAGCGTGGCGGCGGTGGCGATGAATGTTTTTTTCATGTTGTGGTGATCTGTATGTGGATGGAGAAGGTTATGACCCGGGGCTTAAAACTGGGCGAAATAGCCGCGCGCCGCTGCGTTGCAGAAGGGTGGAACCAGCGTTCCGTGATAGGCCTGCAGCACCGCTGCGGCATCGCCTGCGGCGGCTTTGGCTTGTGCAAATCCGCCCTTGGCCAAGCGGAAGGGATCGGTGCTGCTCGTCGGCGCGCTGTCCACATCCAGCACCGTCACAGCCTGGTCTGGCACGCCCTTGCCCGTGAAATACGCCTTGGCGGTGTTGGTGTTGGCGCTGAAAAACACGGTCGGGTCGGCGTTGCCGCCGCACAGCAGCATGGGCTGGGCAGGTGTCCAGTTCTGGGTCAGCAGGTCGTTCTTGTAGGCAGCCACGCGCAGCGGGTGCCGGGGCGCGGTCGGGTTGACCAAGGCATCTGCAAGCACCGCATTGCGGTAGCTGGTTTTGATCAGGTTCGGCGTGCCAAAAAAGAGCTCGAACCCGGCCGGTTTGGGCAGGCTGTCTGCCGCAAACAGCGCGGTGGCCGGCAGCTTGCCGGTGGTGAGCAGCGTGTTCAGCGGCGTGGTGCTGGGCAGCAGCGTTTCGATGCCTGTGGCGAACGTGTCCTCGTACATTTCGCTTGGGGTAGCGTAGATGTTGCCGTAGGTACGCTGGAAGCTGGTGTTGAGCAGTGGGCTGAAGAGGGTTGCGCCCAGGTTCACCCGGCCGCTGTAGACAATGTCCCCAAAATAGCCCAGGTTGTAAGGGCCAGACAGGTGCGCGCCGGCCGTCACCGGGGTGCCAGCCAATTGCAGCCTGCGCTGGGCGGCCATGGACACGAAGCCACCCTGTGAATAACCGCTCACGAAGAGCTTGCTGTTGGCCGTGGCGTTGATGGCGGCAAATCCTTTTCGGGCAGCGGTCAGCGCATCCACCACGTCCTGGGCTTGCTGCTCCAGGTTCAGGTAAGGGTGGTAAGGCAGCGGCGAAGATTCGTAGCCTGCGTAGTTCGGGGCCACCACGATGTAACCCTGTGCGGCGTACATGGCGGCGACCAACGCAGCTTCACCGTCTTGCGGGCTGGCCATGTTCTTGTTTTTGTCGGTGCTGGTGCCGTGCGCGTACAGCAGCACCGGGCGTGGCCCGGTGCAGGCCGGGTCAGCGCCGCCGGGCACCATGATGCCGCCGGATGCCGACGTTTTTTCGCCCGCACCACCCACGGTGCCGTACTGGAAGTAGTTGAAGGTGATGTCGCACTTGGGTGCACCGGTGACCTGCAACAGGCTGGCGGCCCCAGCTTGGGTCAAGGCTGCCGTGAAGGCCGCAGGCGTGAGTGTGGTCAGTGCTGTGGGACTCGCGATCAGGCTGCCGGGTGCGCCGCTCAAGTCAAAACTGCTGCCCTCGTCGGGGCTGTCGCCACCACCGCAGGCGGCCAAAACGGTGATGGCTGCGGTTGAAATCGCCGCCCATTTCAAAAACTTCATGCGTGTCTCCTGCTGGTGTGTAACGAAATCTGACCAATAAAAAGAACGGTCGTTCTATTTGTCAGAAGGCGATGTTAGAGCCAGCACACAATTGGAAACAGAGGGTTACTACCAGCGCAGGGGCTTTCGTTTTCAGTCCGGCCAAGGCCTTGAGGCGCACAGGCGGTGGTGGCGCCTAACCGCTGTGGCGCGCGTTTTTGGGTTGTCGTGCCTTGGGCCGTGCCGGACGCGGAGTGCTCGCGGCGAAGGCATTTGGCTGCTGGGCGGCGGGCAAGCGGTTTCGGTTGGCAAGACCTGCCCGAAGTCGATTCGCCTTGATTTCCCGTCAAGTCTGTAATGGCTACAGCGCGGGAAGCCGAGGCTTAGTCAGTCCGGCTGCGCCGCCGTCCACTCCACCAAAGCTTCCAGCGCGGGCCGGGCGGCGGGTGCGTTGGGGTGGTTGATGAAACCCACCACGGCGTAGCGTGAGCCGTTGGCGGCGTTCACGTAGCCGGCGATGCCGGTCACGTCGCGCAGGGTGCCGGTTTTCAGCCAGGCGTTGCCGCGTGCGGCGCTGTTGGCGCCGCGGGCCATGCGGGCGGTGGTGCCGTTGACGCCGGCGATGGACAGGGACTGCACGAATTGCTCGCCTTTGGGGTGCACGGCTGCGTGGCGCAGCAGGCCCACCAGGGCTTCGGGGGTGATGCGTTCAATGCGGGACAGGCCGGCGCCGTTGTCCATCACGGGGGCAGCGTAGCGCAGGCCAAAGGTGCGCTTCCACCAGCTCGCCACCACCTCGCGCGAGCGCTCAAAGCGGGCGGTGCGCACGGGCGCGAGGCGGTCGGCCAGGCTGCTTTCGGTGAGCACGCGCGTGGGTGACAGCTGGCCGAGTGTGAGGAACACCTGCTGCGCCATCACGTTGTTGCTCCACTGGTTCACGTCGGTGATGATGTTTGAGAGTGGCAGCGAGCGGGCTTCGTGCAGCAGGCGCGCGCCGGGCGGCGTGAGGCCCGCGCGCACCGCGCCGGTGATGGCGCCGCCGGTGGCGCGCCACAGGCCTTCGAGTGAGCGGGCGGCGTAGCTGGCCGGGTCCTGGTAGGCCACGGGCCACACCCGTTCGCCGCAGCTGCCGGGGTAGCGGCCTTCAAAGCGGATGCTGTTGGCGTCGTTGAAGCGGGCTTGCAGGCTGCCGCGCCAATCGCCGCAGCCGGTGCGCGACAAGGGCACGGTGGCGTCGATGTTCAGGCCGGCCATGGGCGGCTCGCTGGTCACGCGGGCCACGCCGGCGGCGGGGTCGGGCTGGAAGGTCAGCACCACCGACTTGAAGTTGACGAGCAGGGCGTCGGGTGATGCGTTGTAGGGGCGCAGGGCTTCGCCGTCAAAGGCGCCGGGGTCGATGGCGGGCAGCTCAAACGCGCTGTGGTCCAGCACCAGGTCGCCCAGAATCACGCGCACGCCCTGGTCTTGCAGGTTCATGAAGGCCGCCTGGATGCGCTCAAGCACCAGTTTCGGGTCGCCGCCACCGCGCACATACAGGTTGCCGCGCAACACCCCCTGGCTCACCACGCCGTCGCTGTAAAAGCGGGTGTTCCAGGTGAAGTCGGGCCCCAGCAGGTCGATGGCTGCGTAAGTGGTCACCAACTTCATCACCGAGGCCGGGTTGACCGGGGCGCTGGCGCGGTAGCTGAGCCGCACGTGGGCGCTGGTGTCCAGCGGCACAACCAGCGCCGAAAACGCGCTGGCCGGCACGCCCGCGCGCGCCAGCGCAGCCGACACGCCCGGCGGCAGCGCACCCGCATCGGCCGCAGGCTGCGCACCCACCGGCAAGGCCAGGCCAGCCAGGGCGGCAAGCAGCAGCGGCAGCGTCAAAAAGGAGCGGGAAACAAATGAAAACATGGTGTTTTCATTATGTGGCCGTGATCGGGATCCCCTGCACCCCGGCCGTGTAAAGGGTGGAATTTGTGGACGGGCGGGGCTGGGGCGGCGACGGCGCACCCCCGTCAACAGGCGCTTGGGTGGCCGATAATGTCTGGATGACCGTTGCCGCCCCCGATTTGTCTGCCAAGCTCCCGGCCGCCCTGCGCCTGCTGGCCCTTGAAACCAGCACCGACACCTTGTCGGTGGCGCTGGGCAGTGGTGTGCGCGGCGCCCCGCTGTGGCAACACACCGGCCCGGGTGGCGCCCAGGCGTCGGCCACGCTGCTGCCGCTGGTGCAAACACTGTTGACCCAGGCCGGCTGGACGCTGCACAGTCTGGACGCCGTGGTGTTTGGCCGCGGCCCGGGCTCGTTCACGGGGCTGCGCACCGCCTGCGCCGTGGCGCAAGGCCTGGCCTACGGTGTGCAAAACCCCAGCCAGCCCGATGGCTTGCCGGTGCTGGCGGTGGACACGCTGCTGGCGTTGGCCGAATCCGCGCGCCAGGCGCTGCAAGAGGCGCCGCAACAGGCGGGCAAGCCGGTGGCGGGTGTGATCGTGGCCTTGCTCGATGCCCGCATGGACGAGCTGTATGTGGCGCCCTACGCCCACACCGCTCAGGGCCTGGGCCCGCTGGCGCCGCCGCGCCTGTGTGCGCCGCAAGACCTGGGCGCTTACCTGGCGCAGTGCCTGCCGGCCGATGCGGGTCTGGCCGAAGGGCGATGCCTGCTGGCGGGCAATGTGTTTGCGGCTTATGCCGATCGACTGGCCCATGTGCCTGGCCAGCGCCTGCCGGCCTTGCCCAGCGCCAGTGCGCTGCTGCGGCTGGCGCCCGGCTTGCTGGCTGCCGGGGCCGCCACGGCGGCCCGCGACGCGCTGCCGCTGTATGTGCGCGACAAAGTGGCGCAAACCACCGTCGAGCGCGATGCCCTGCGCCGGGCCGTGTCTCCCGCGGCCACGGCCCCCGCCGCCTGAGATTCATGGCCCCCTCCGTTCAAGCCCTGTCTTCTGGCGCTGCGGCTTCAGGCCCTGCCTGGCCCCAGCGCGGCTGGCCTGCGCTGGCCACGGAGAGCGCCAGCCCAGCGATCACCCACAGCCAGCGCCGCATTGCGTTTGTGCCCATGACCGAGGCCGACCTGGACGCCGTGGTCGAGGTGGAGAAAACCGCCTACACCCACCCCTGGTCGCGCAAGCATTTCAGCGATTCGCTGCAGTCGGGCTACCCGGCGGTGCTGTTGCTGGGCGAGCCACTGCCGGGTGAGGTGGCGCACCCCGGGCGGGCCGATGGCCGCGTGCTGCTGGGCTACCTGGTGGCCATGCCCGGCGTGGACGAGGTGCACCTGCTCAACATCACCGTGGCCCCGGCGCAGCAGCGCCAGGGCTGGGCGCGCTTCATGCTCGACGCGCTGGTGCTGTGGTCGCGCGGGCAGCGCGCGCAGTGGCTCTGGCTGGAGGTGCGCCACAGCAACACGCCGGCGCGCGCCTTGTACGAACGCTACGGTTTTGCCCAGGTGGGCCTGCGCCGCGGCTACTACCCCGCGGGCCAGCACGAGCGCGAAGACGCCGTGGTGATGAGCCTGAACCTGGTGGTGGCGCAAACCCAGGCCGCCCAAGAGAAAACGCCATGAGCACAGATCTGCCCACGCCAGCCGCTGCGGCGGCGGACACCGACTCGCCAGACACCTCGTTTGTGCCACAGCTCGATGCGCGCCAGCGCGCCATGCTGGCCGAAATGGGCGTGCGCGTGTGGGCACCCAAACCGGCTGCGTCCGCAGCAGCGCCCGAGCCTGTGCCCGAGCGGCCCGCAGCCCACCCTGCGGCAGCACCGCTTGCCCCGCAGACACCCGCCGCGCCCGCGCCCGTGGCCGCGCCCGCGGCAGCCCGCCCGCCGGTCACCGCCAGCGCCCGGCCGGTCAACCCGGCCCCTGCACCCGCGCGGGTTGCGGCTGCTCTGGCATCGCTCCCGGCGGGCATCGAGCAGATGGACTGGCCTGCGCTGCGCGAAGCCGTGGCCGGCTGCCGGGCCTGCGGCCTGTGCGAAGGGCGCAAGCACACCGTGTTTGGCACCGGCAGCACGCCAGCCGACTGGCTCATTGTGGGCGAAGCCCCCGGTGAGCACGAAGACCTGCAAGGCGAGCCTTTTGTGGGCGCCGCGGGTCAGCTGCTCGACAACATGCTGCGCGCCGTGGGCAGCAGCCGCACCGGTGAAGGCGCGCAGGGTGCCTACATCACCAACGTGCTCAAGTGCCGCCCGCCTGCCAACCGCAACCCCCAGTCCGCCGAGGTGGCGCAGTGCGCGCACTATCTGGCGCGCCAGGTGGCGCTGGTGCAGCCCAAGGTCATCATCGCCATGGGCCGCTTTGCGGTGCAGGCTTTGCTGCAAAGCAATGAGCCCATCGGCAAGCTGCGCGGCCAGGTGCACCGCTACCAGGGCGTGCCGGTCATCGTCACCTACCACCCGGCCTATTTGCTGCGCACCCCCAGCGACAAGGGCAAGGCCTGGGCCGACCTGTGCCTCGCCATGGAAACAGTGGACACCCCCCTGCGCCGCTGACGTGGCTTCCCCCCTCTCTGGCGCGCCTGCGGTGCTGGGAGGAGGGACGCACCCTACGGCCCGGCCAAGCCGGTTCCGTGGGTGCCTGCGAAAGAGGTGCAGCTCTCGTCGCGCCCAAGCTTTAAAGGCAGCCGCGTCAGCGCCGCGCCGGCCACAACACCGACGCAATCGCCACCATCACCAGCGCCACGGCGGCCCAGTCTTGCCAGTGCAGCACCTCGCCCAGCCACCAGGCGCCGCTGAACACGCCCAGCACCGGAATGAACATGACCGACAGCGTGGACGCGATCGGTGGCAGGTCGCGCGCCATCATCAGCCAGACCACCTGCGCAAACGCAAACACCCCCACCGCGTTGTACACCATGGCCGCCTGAATGGCCGGTGTGGGCCAGACCCAGACGTCGCGCTCAAACACCACCGCCAGCAGCGTCATCCACACGGCGGTGAACAGCGTCATCCAGAACGACAGCGCCAGCGTGGGGTGTGGAATGCGGGTGCGCCGCATCAGCTGCGTGCCCACCGCCCAGGTGGCGGCGGCCACCAGCATCATGGCCACGCCCAGCGGCTTGCCCGACAGGCTGGTGATTTCATGCCACAGCAGCAGCACCACGCCCAGCGCCGCCGCCGCCACGCCACCCCAGGCCCTGCCGGGTAGCCGCTGGCCAAACCACCAGGCGCCCACCAGCGCGGAAAACACCGGCATGGTGTAGCCCAGAATGGCCGCGCGCCCGCTGGACAGCGTCTGAATGGCCAGAATGGCCAGCGTGTGCCAGAAGAACATGTTGAACACGGTGAGCAGCGCCAGCTCGCGCCAGTGCGCGCGGTCCACCTGAAACGGCACCCGCCGCCACAGCAACACCGCCGCCAGCACCGGCAGCCCGAGCCACATGCAGAGGGTGCGAAACGTCAGCGGCGGGAAACCGGTCACACCGAATTTCATGATCGGCCAGTTGAAGCCCCACACCAGGGTGAGCAGAACGAGCAGGGTCAGTTGCTGGCGAGACAGGGCGTGCATGGCCGCGATCTTAGGGGGCTTCGTGGCCGGGTGTGCTGGCGGCGCCGGCTGCGCTGTCGCGCGGGCGGCCGAACCGTAAAATCAAGCCCATGACCTTCATCGACATGCTGCAAGGCGCCGAGCGCCAGAACCGTTCCCTGCTGTGCGTGGGCCTGGACCCGGACCCGGCCAGATTCCCCGCCCACCTCCAGGGGGACGCCAGCCGCATTTACGACTTTTGTGCCGCCATCGTCGACGCCACGGCCGACACCGCCATCGCGTTCAAACCGCAAATTGCCTACTTTGCCGCGCACCGCGCCGAAGACCAGTTGGAAAAGCTGATGGCCCACATGCGCGCCGTGGCGCCACTGGTGCCGGTGATTCTGGACGCCAAGCGGGGCGACATTGGCAGCACCGCCGAGCAGTACGCCATGGAAGCGTTTGAACGCTACGGCGCCGACGCCGTCACGCTCTCGCCCTTCATGGGTTTTGACTCGGTGCAGCCCTACCTGAAGTACCACGGCAAGGGTGCTTTTTTGCTCTGCCGCACCTCCAACCCGGGCGGCGACGACCTGCAAAACCAGCGCCTGGCCTCGGTGGACGGCCAGCCCTTGCTGTACGAGCACATCGCCCGCCTGGCGCAAGGCCCGTGGAACCTGAACGGTCAGCTCGGCCTGGTGGTGGGTGCCACCTACCCGGCTGAAATTCAGCGCGTGCGCGAGCTCGCGCCCACCCTGCCGCTGCTCATTCCCGGCGTGGGCGCACAGGGCGGCGACGCGGTGGCCACCATCCGGGCGGGCTACCGCACCCAAGGCGGTGCCACCACCGGCCCGGTCATCGTCAATTCGTCGCGCGCCATTTTGTATGCGTCCAGCGGCGCCGACTTTGCCGCCGCCGCCCGCCGCGAGGCGCTGCGCACCCGCGACCTGCTCGAAGCCGCCAAAGGCTGAGCGGCAACGGGCTCAGCCGCCCGGCTTCGCGCAAGCGACAGCCCGGGCGCGACAGAAACCCGCTCGCCCATTACCATGCGCGACGGCCCTGGAGGTGCCGCCGCGCATGATCAATTGCTACACCGCCGCCGAGCGCCTCGGCAAACCCACCCGCAGCCGGGTGGAAACAGGGCAGCGCCCGCAGGGCGCCGCACCATGAAGCTGTACGTGTCACCCCGTGCGCCCAACCCCCGGCGCGTGCTCATGTTTCTGGTTGAAAAGAACATCAACGGGCTGGAGTTGGTCAACATCGACCTGAACGCCCAGGAGCACAAAACCGCGCACTACCGCGCCAAAAGTCCCCTGGCCCGGGTGCCCGCGCTGGAGCTGGACGACGGCCGCGTGCTGACCGAAACCCGCGCCATTTGCACCTTCATGGAAGGCCGCGTGCCCGAGCCCAACCTGATGGGGCGCACCGCCGAAGAACGCGCCTTTATTGAAATGGCCGACCGGCGCGTGGAGTGGTCTTTCATGCTGCCGCTGGCCAACGCCATTCGCCACACCCACCCCGGTCTGGCGGCGCTGGAACAGCCGCAGTTTCCCGACTTCGGCCAGTCGCAGGCGGTCAAAGCCCGTGAAACCGCCGCCTGGCTCGACGCCGACTTGCAGCGCCAGCCCTGGGTGGCGGGTGAGCGTTTCACCATTGCCGACATCACCGCGTTTTGCGCCGTCGAGTTTGGGCGGCTGATGCGCTTCAAGCCCGCCGATGAAGGCTTTGCCGCGTTGCAAGCGTGGCGTGACCGGGTGGCCGCACGGCCCAGCGCCTTGGTTTGAGATAGCCAGCAGACGCCTTTCAAGCGACGCGCAGCGCTTGGGCTGCGCTATTCCAGCGGGGCGGGGCGCGTGCCGTCGAACTGTGCCCTTGCGCTGCTGGCCAGCGCCATTTCACCGGGGGTCTCGGGCGTCCAGCTGTCCACGCGCATGGGTTGGCCATCGGCATCCAGCGAGACATAGACCGCCAGGCACTCGGCTGTTTTTTCCAGCTTGTGGGTGGCGAGGTCACCGCTGTACACCGCCACGACGATGTTCATGTGCGTCTCACCGGTGAAGGCGAGTCGGGCCCGCACCTCCACCAGGTCGCCCAGTTTCACCGCGCGCAAAAAACGCAGGCTGCTCATGTAGACCGCACGACAAGGGCTCTGGGCCCAAGTGGTGGCGCAGGCGCAGCCGGCCTCGTCGATCCACTTCATCACGGTGCCGCTGTGCACATGACCGCCCGGGCCCATCGCGCCAGGCTCGACCAGAAAACGCAAGGTGATGGCTGACACGGAAGATCCCTTCAGTGGTGTACATGGCAGCCATTGTGGTCTGGCCGCTGAGGTTTTGCCAAGCGGTGCGCGGACAACACCGTTGAGGCTTCGCTGTGCCGATGCCTGGCGCTCCTCACCCGCTCAGCGGGACAGCGTGCGCAGCAGTTGGCGCCGCAGGCGGGGCAGGGCAAGCAGCGCCGTTTGCCGTTCCTGGTGCAGCCGCTGCAGCAGCTCGGCGGCGCCGGGCAGCGGGCAGGCCACCAGCAGGCTCTGCGCCACGCTCAGGTCATTCAATGAACCCAGCGCCGCCTGGGCCCGGACCAGCTGGATGGCACCGGATTGTCGGTGCGGAACAGGCTTCAGGCCAGCCAGCAGCGCCTGAGCCTGATGGTGCTTTTTCAAGGCGATGCGAAGCGCATGCCATCCGGTGGCATCTTGCCCATGCGCCTGCTGGACTTTGTTCAGCAGTGCCCGTTGCCACCGGCGCTCGGTGCTCGTGACCCAGTGGCTCAGCTGTGGCTGAGGCGGGTGGTTCGAATGGTCTTGCAACGCCAGCAGGGCGCGGGTGAAGTCGAGCAGGTTCAGGGCGTGGGCTGGGGCGCTGAGTGCCTCCCGCGCACGCTGGTGGGCGGCCAGGCGGTGCGCATGCACCCAGGCGGTCAGCGCCTGGACCGGCGCGCTGTCGGGCGTGTCGGTCAGCAGCCTGGGCAGCGACTCGGTGGCCAGCACGTCCCAGTCGCGTGCGCCGGCCAGAGCATGGGCCGTGGCCCGCCACTGCGTGCGCCAGTGGCTGAAAAAAGGGTGTGGCAACAGGGCGCCAAACAGCTGCAGCGCGGTACGCAGCCGGCGCAGCGCCAGCCGCGCCTGGTGGATGAATTCGGGGTCGGGCACGGTGCTGGCGCCCGACCCGGCTTCCAGCCAGCCCGACACGTTGGCCTGCAGGTGCACCAGGCTGCCTTGCGCCACGGTGCAAAACGCCGCCAAGGGCGACCCCTCGAGCGTCCCTGCCAAAGCCGCCGCTTTCATCGGGGTGGGCGGCTGGCCGAGAAACAAAGCCAGCCCGCGTTCGGCCTTGCTGCGGTCGGTGGGGTGCAGCCACAGGCCTTGCGCGGCGTGGCCATGTGGGCCCAGCGCCAGCGTGTGGGCGAGGGCCAGCAAGGCGTCCACCGGCCCGCTTTTGAGCTCCAGTTCCAGCTCCAGCAGTGGCTCACGCCGTGCGCCATGCACCCCGCTGGTGGCGATGTAGCCCTGGTCCAGCGCCACCTCCACCTGCGCATCGCCATGTTGCAGCAGCCAGCTGCGGCGCGTGAAATCGGTGCGAAACACCGGCACCAGTTGCGGGGCCAGCTGAGTGAGCTGTTGCGCCAGGGTGGCGTCATCCACCAGTGCAGCGAAGTCAAACCGCCCGGGCTGGGTGGGTCCTTCCCATTCGCCGCGCTGGCTCAGGCCGCCCACGCTGTGGCCGGCGGTTTTCACGGTCAACAGGGTGCGCCGACCCACCTGCCGTTCGCGCACGGCCAGGCGCTGCTGCATCAGCGCCAGCGAGGCGGTGTCGAAATAGGTGTTGCGCAGGTGCTCGCGGCGAGGCGCTGGCGCCGCCAGCAGCGGATGGGCCAGCAGACGCGGCAGGTCGTGTGCGTGCAGGGCGAGTTTGAGTTCGGTTTCGTGCGACATGGGTGCAGGCCGGGTGGCCGAGGTGGCGTGGCCGATCAGTCTGCCAGCTCGCGCCCACCAGCGCCAGTCGGATGAGCGGCTTCATCATGGCGTTTGTCGGTCGAGCGCATTACATCTGGAAACCCTGGCGCGAATTCACCGCGCCACAATGGTGCGAACCCGCTTGGAGCCACACCATGCGGCCTTCCTCTCAACTCATGCAGGTGAACAACATGATGAACAAACTCCGATTCCTGGGCGGTGCGGTGATGCTGGCGGCGGTGGTGGCGGTACCGCAGACAGCGGCACGCTGCGCCTGGCCCTGACCGATGCACCGGCTTGCGGCTATGACGAGGTCAATGTGACCGTGGAGAAAATTCGTGTGCACCAGAGCAGCAGCGCCGGTGAAAACGAGCGTGGCTGGTCGGAAATCGTGCTGGCCACGCCCAGCAAGATCAACCTGCTGGATCTGACCAACGGCGCGTTGATCGAGCTGGGCGAGACCCGACTGCCGGCGGGCACCTACACCCAACTGCGGCTGGTGCTGGCAGCCAACCCGGGCAATCCGAATGTGCCCTTGGCCAACTCCATCCGCCTGAGCGCCATCCCCGAGGGATCCGGGCAAGAAATTCCCCTGAAAACCCCCAGTGGTCAGCAATCGGGCCTGAAGATCAACGTGAACATGACCGTGGAAGCCGATCAGCGGGCTGACTTCGTGCTGGACTTCGACGCCTGCAAATCGGTGGTGGTGGCGGGCAATTCCGGCAACTACAACCTCAAGCCGGTGGTGCGGGCGATTCTGCGCACCGAAACGGGTGTCATTGGCGAGGTGCTCCCGGCCATGGCCGGCGCAGCCGTTTCGCTGCAGCTTGATGGCCTGCCTGTGCGCTCGACCGTGGCCGATGCGGAGGGCAAATTCCGGCTCTGGCCCGTGGAGTCGGGTACCTACACCCTGGTGGTGACGGCTCCCGGTCGGGCGACTGCTGTGGTCAAGAACGTGGTGGTGTCGCAAAACCAGATCGTGCGGGTCACGCCGGACGGCACGGACATCGCACCGGCCGTCTCGGCCACGGGCACGTTGCGCGGCCTGGTGGCCTACAACCCGGTGGCCACCCCGATCGACGCCACGGTGAACGCCTGGCAGAGCCTGCCAGGAGGCACCACGATCCAGCTGGTGTCACGGCCGGTGGACATGGACACCGGCGCCTACGTCCTGGGTGACCTGGCGGTTGGCGCACCGGAAGTGGCGACCTTCTTTGCGAACGGCACCCCGATCTTCACACCCGAAGGCACGGTTGCTGGCAAACTCCGGGTCAGCGCCGTGTCCGGTGGCATCACCCGGACATCGTCCGAACTGACCCTGACCCCGATGGATGACCAGACGGTGCCCAACTTCACCTTTCCCTGACACCAACCAATGAGCATGATGAAAAGCAACGCCTTGAAACTGTTGACCCTGGGCATCGCCCTGGCACTGAGCACGGGCGGCGCTCTGGCCGAAAAACCCGATCATGCTGGCGGCGGCAAGCCCGACAAATGGGAGAAATCCGAGAAAGGCCCAGGCAAAAGCGACCGCAACGCCGGCTCGCACCCCGTGCAGCACGGTGAGCGCGAGCGGTCTTCTTCTTCGTCTTCTTCGCACACGTCGGTGAACATCCAGATCGGCGGCTACTTCGGTGAGCCGCAGCGCCGTGCTGCGCTCGCTTACTACGAGCCGCAGTTCCGTGCGGGCAAATGCCCGCCCGGGCTGGCCAAGAAAGGCAACGGCTGCATGCCGCCGGGCCAGGCCAAGAAGTGGCGACGCGGCTACGTCTTGCCGGCCGACGTGATCTACCATTCCGTGCCCAACAGCGTGTCGATACAGATCGGTTTGCCACCCGCAGGCCATCGCTACGTGCGCGTGGCCGCCGACATTTTGCTGATCGCCATTGGCACCGGCATGGTGATCGACGCGATTGAAAATCTGCACGGTTTGTAAAGCGGCTGCGGGCGCCGGGTGCCTTGCGGTTTGCCCGGCCCGTACCATGTGGCCATGCCCCACGCCCGCTTGACCCCTTGCCTGTTGGCGGCCCTGTGGGCCGGCGCCTCGGCGCAGGCTGCTGAGCCCGTGGCGCTCGAAGCCAGCCGCGATTATCTGGTGGGCGCCTCGCTCGCTTCCTCGGCTGGTCACCTCGGTGAGACCGACCAGCGACTGAGCCTTCGTCCCTTGTGGGCGTTTCAGTTCGGTCGCTTCCGGTTGGCAACGGGACGCGCCAGCAGCTTGCTCAGCGTGGGCCGCGAAACCGTTGACCCCGGTCTCAGCACCGTGCTGGCCACCACCAACGATTGGCGTCTTAGCACATCGCTGCAGTACGACAAAGGCCGCAAGTTCAGCACCGATCCGCTGTTGCTGGGCCTGCCCAAGGTGCGCGACACCCTGCGCGGCCGTGCTTCGGCCCGGCTGGCTCTGGGGCCGCGCTGGAGTTGGTCCGTGAGCGGCTCACAAGACCTGCTGGGGCGTGATGGGGGCTTCTACCTCAACACCGGACTGAACTACCGTTACCCCGTGTCTGACCAGACCTACTGGGACCTGGGCGTCGGTGCCGTGTGGGGCACCGACCTGTACCGGCAAACCCACTACGGCATAGCGCCCGAAGCCGCCCTGGCCACCGGGCGTGCGCCTTACAGCCTGGGCAGCGGCTGGGAGCGCGTGTCATTGGGCGTGAGCATGACCACCGCTCTGAGCCGGCGCTGGGTCGCCTTTGGCGGCCTGAGCCTCTCGCAGTTGCAGGGCGCTGCAGCGCTGAGCCCGCTGGTCGGCCGCAAAGCGGTGTACGGCGCCACGATGGGCCTGGCTTACCGCAACAACTGAAGCGCCCGGCCCGATGGAGGTGCTGCGCAAGCTCGCAAGCCCTCGTGCCCGCCCCGCATAATTCGAGCAAGCCTGCGCCACCGCCGCGCAAGGCCAATCCAGGGAACCCATGAGCCAGCTCCTCATCAACGACTACCTCAAGCAGCTCGACGTTATTCGAAAGGTCAGCGGCAGCCAGCGCGAGACCATCGTCCGCGAAGCGTTCAAAGACCTGCTCAAGGCCTGGGGCCGGCAACACGATCTGGTGTTCCTGGCCGAATACCCCGTCAAGACCGCCGCCAAAACCAGCATCGCCGTGGACGGCGCGCTGCTGCACGAACTGCGCTTGGCAGTGGCATCAAGCGGATGTACCGCACCCAGCGGGAGCGGCACTTTCCGATGCCGGATTTTGAGATTGCGTTGACGCCCCCCACCGTCACCGTGCGTATCCACGGTCGCGAAATTGATCCTGCCTTCACGCGGGCGCTGCTTTCTGCCTCCAGTCTCACGCTGTCCGAGGTGATTGCACTGGATCATTTGCAGAAGCGCCGCCCCATTGATACGAAGATACTGGCCGATCTTCGGCGCCGGAAGTTGGTGGAAGGGCGCGCGCCTGCTGTACCTATTGCTGCGTCTGTGGCCGATGCCATTAACCAGCGAGGGCAGTACACCCGCCATGCCGGTTTGCAGAAGCCAGCGCTCAAGCAACTGGTGCTCAGCCTGCTCGACAGGTTTGGCAGGGCCACCCGTGAAGAGATTGATCAGACGCTGCTCGAAGCCATGCCCTCTGGTTTGACGCCTCAGCAAAAAGCCAATCGGGTGAAGAATCTGTTGAGCGAAATGTCTGACCAAGACAAGACCATTGTGGCCAACCGCCGTGCGTGGGAGCCGTCTGGACGCGGAGTCTGCCATTGTCTAAATCATCTGAGTCGGCGGAGGATTCAGACAATATCTAGACAATTGATAGAAAAAAATCAATATTAATCAACGGTTTAAATTGTATTCTCGGTACCGGGAGACCGATATTTAAGCGAATCCAAATCGCTTGTGCACAGCCTTCAACCCCTTAGCAAGCGCGCCAAATACCGCCCGGTGTAGCTGCCCTCGTGCGCGGCAATGTCTTCCGGTGTGCCCTGCGCCAGCACCATGCCACCGCCCGAACCGCCCTCGGGCCCCATGTCGATCAGCCAGTCGGCGGTTTTGATCACATCCAGGTTGTGCTCGATCACCACGATGGTGTTGCCCGCGTCGCGCAGCTGGTGCAGCACCTTCAGCAGCAGTTCAATGTCGGCAAAGTGAAGACCGGTGGTGGGCTCGTCCAGGATGTAGAGCGTGCGCCCGGTGTCGCGTTTGCTCAGCTCCAGCGCCAGCTTCACGCGCTGTGCCTCGCCGCCGCTGAGCGTGGTGGCACTCTGGCCGAGCTGGATGTAGGTCAGGCCCACGTCCATCAGGGTTTGCAGCTTGCGGTGCAGCGTGGGCACGGCGCCAAAGAAGGCGTGGGCCTGCTCCACCGTCATGTCCAGAATCTGGGCGATGTTTTTTCCCTTGTACTGCACGTCCAGCGTTTCGCGGTTGTAGCGCTTGCCGTGGCAGACCTCGCAGGGCACATAGACGTCGGGCAAAAAGTGCATTTCCACTTTCACCACACCATCGCCCTGGCAGGCTTCGCAGCGGCCACCGGCCACGTTGAAGCTGAAGCGCCCCGGGCCGTAGCCGCGTTCGCGGGCGGTGGGCACTTCGGCCATGAGTTCGCGGATGCCGGTGAACAAACCGGTGTAGGTGGCCGGGTTGCTGCGCGGTGTGCGGCCAATCGGACTTTGGTCGACGTTGATGACCTTGTCGAAATGTTCAATGCCTTCTATGGCTTCGTGTGCGGCAGGCTCTTCGTGCGAGCGGTAGAGCGTGCGCGAGACGGCGGCGTAGAGCGTGTCGTTCACCAGCGTGGATTTGCCCGACCCGGACACGCCGGTGACGCAGGTGAGCAGGCCCACTGGAAAGGCCACGCTGACGCCCTTGAGGTTGTGCCCGGTGGCGTTGACCACGCGAATTTCTTGCAGCTCGCCCAGCGTCGCCACGTGCGCGGCCTCGCGCGCGCTGCGGCGTTCGGCGGCGGGGCTCATGGGAAAGCGCGACTTGATGGGCGCTGCCGCTTTGGTTTTCACCACCGGCAGCCAGGGGGTGCGAGTCGCCGGCACGGCAATGGCCCGCGCGCCGCTGAGGTACTGGCCGGTGAGCGAGCCCGGCGTGGCCATCACCTCGGCGCACGTGCCTTGCGCCATCACGCGCCCGCCGTGCACACCGGCGCCCGGTCCCATGTCGATCACATGGTCGGCGGCGTGCATCATGTCTTCGTCGTGCTCCACCACCAGCACCGTGTTGCCCAGGTCGCGCAGGTGTTGCAGGGTGGCAATCAGGCGGTCGTTGTCGCGCTGGTGCAGGCCAATGCTGGGCTCGTCCAGCACATACATCACCCCGGTCAGGCCGCTGCCAATCTGGCTCGCCAGCCGGATGCGCTGGGCCTCGCCGCCGCTCAGCGTGTCGGCGCTGCGGTCCAGGCTCAGGTAGTTCAGGCCCACGTCGTTCAAAAATTTCAGCCGCTGGCGAATCTCGTTGATCACCCGCGCCGCAATGTCGCCCTTGGCGCCGGGCAGATGCAGCTTTTGAAAGTACGCCAGCGACTCGCCCAGCGTGATGTGGCTGATTTTGTAGATGGGCTGCTTGAGCTCGCCTTCGCCCACGAACACGTGGCGCGCTTCCTTGCGCAGGCGCGAGCCACCGCAGTCGGGGCAGGGCTGGGTGGCGCGGTAGCGCGACAGTTCTTCGCGCACGGCGGGGCTGTCGGTTTCGCGGTAACGCCGCTCAAAGTTGCGGATGATGCCTTCGAACGGGTGCTTTTTGCTGATTTTCTTGCCGGCCTTTTCGCCCGATTCCAGCGCGTAGCTGAACTTGATGTCGTCCAGACCCGAGCCGTACAGCAGCACCTGATGCACCGCTTCGGGCAGGCTGTCCCAAGCCGCTTCGGCGTCAAAACCATAGTGCGCCGCCAGGCTTTCGATCATGGCGAAATAGTAGCCGTTGCGCCGGTCCCAGCCCTTGATGGCGCCGCTGGCCAGGCTCAGCGTGGGAAAGGCCACCACGCGGTTCGGGTCAAACACCTCGGTGTGGCCCAGGCCGTCGCAGGTGGGGCAGGCGCCCATGGGCGAGTTGAAGGAAAACAGGCGCGGCTCCAGCTCGCCCACGGTGTAGCTGCATACCGGGCAGGCGAACCGGGCAGAAAAACCGTGCTCCGCGCCGCCGTCCATTTCCAGCGCAATGGCCTTGCCGTCGGCCAGGCGCAGCGCCGCTTCAAAGCTTTCGGCCAGGCGCTGGCGTTGCGGGTTGGTGCCTTCCTCTTCAGCCGAACGCACCTTGATGCGGTCGATCACCACGTCGATGTTGTGCTTCTCTGTTTTTTTGAGCGCGGGCAGGGCTTCGGCCTCCACCACGGCGCCGTTGAGGCGAAAACGCACATAGCCCTGGGCCTGCATGTCGGCAAAGAGTTCGGTGAATTCGCCTTTTTTCTCGCGCGCCACCGGCGCCAGAATCATCAGCCGCGTGCCCTCGGGCAGGGCCAGCACCGTGTCCACCATTTGCGCCACGCTTTGCGCGGCCAGCGGCAGCCCGTGCTCGGGGCAGTGCGGGGTGCCGGCGCGGGCGTACAGCAGGCGCAGGTAGTCGTGGATCTCGGTGACGGTGCCCACGGTGGAGCGCGGGTTGTGGCTGGTGGCCTTTTGCTCGATGGCAATGGCAGGCGACAGGCCTTCGATCAGGTCCACATCGGGCTTGTCCATCAGCTGCAAAAACTGCCGCGCGTAAGCGCTCAGGCTTTCCACGTAGCGGCGCTGGCCCTCGGCGTACAGCGTGTCAAACGCCAGACTGGACTTCCCCGACCCGGAGAGCCCGGTGATCACCACCAGCGCGTGCTTGGGGATGTCGAGGTCGATGTTTTTCAGGTTGTGCGTGCGCGCACCGCGCACCGACAGCAGCGCGGCCGTGCGCATGGCCGCTGTGTGGGCGGGCGAGGGCGCCGGCGGTGCCGCTGACGGCGTGTTCAAGAGCGAGGGGGGCAAAATCTGGTTCAAAGCGGTGCACCAGCGCGGGTTCTGGCGTCAAAAAGGCAACCCGGCATGATAAGGCGCCATGCGGTTTTTCGCAGATGCGAAAGCCTTTCGGCTCTTGCCGCGCCATCTTTCCACGCCCTCACCATCGGGTTTTTTGCCGCGCACTTCGCTCAGAACGCCAGTGGCCCGGACCAGAGCCCACTGAGGAGCGCTTCTGGTTTGGCCACTGCGTGAACCTGCCCGCTGGATTCCCAGGCCTCGACCTGAACATTGAGTCCGGCATAGACGCCGTAACCGGCGCCCGCCCGTATGTCGCCGCTCGCGCTGAGGCTCTCGCCGGCCTTGATGGCGCCTGATGCCATGATGTGGCCGTTCGCCTTGATGCCCCACTCCGCTTCAAGATGCCGTCCGCAGCGAATGTCGCCGCCCACCAGAATGCCCTGACCTGCATGGATGTTGTCCGCGTTGTTCATCGCGCCACCGACCCGCAGTCCCTTCGCGCAGGTCACGCTGCCTCGAGCGTGCAGGTCTTGCCCCACCACGGCGTTTGCACCCACGGAGAGCGCGCCGCCGCACAGCACATCCCACGCCGCTTTCAAGTCGCCCCCGCAAACGATGTCGGCACCCGTTTCGATGCCCCAGGCGACTCGAATGTTTCCCCCGGAGTGAATCGTGCCCTCGGTTCGCACGTTTGCTCCCGCCCACAGGTCTTCACCCGCAATGACCGCGTCTCCGGCGCGAAGACCCCCGCCAGCCCGAATGGACTTGCCCGCCTGAACCACGGTATGGACATCGATGTTTCCCCGCACCTCCAGGGTGCCCGCGAACACGATGGCGTCTGCGCTGATTTCATCCAGCCGCAACACCGTGTTGGTTGGGCCGAACTGGGAGAGCAGCCAGCAGGCATCCTTGACGCGACCGGCCTGAACCAGCGAGTCGAGCACGTGTTGGTAGTTGTCACCGAGTGGGTGGTTCCTCGCAAACCACCGAAACCCCTCGGCACAAGGGCTCTTTTTGCGCAAAAAAGTTTGTGTCAGATCCATGTCGCCCCCGGTCCTCCGGCGGTGGAAGGGCTTAACGCAGCGTCGTTCAGCGGCGAGATCAACACGTCACCCGACGATTGGTTCAATACCCGCTGGCCCGGCGAACGCTGCAGGACGTCATCCATGAACGTGGCGTGACGCTTGCCGATGACGATCAGGTTGCTCTGCCTCGCGCACTGAAGGGAAGCCAGTTCCCGGGCCGGCTCTCCGTAAGCCACGAAAATTTCAGCAGCCTGGCCGGCTGGAACGTGCAGATCGACCACAGCTCGCAGGTAGGTCTGTGCCAACTGGCGCTCTGTGGCGCGCCGCTCATCCACAGACGGTAACGGACGTGTTTTGTCGATTACCGTCGCCCGGCCAGACCGCATCACCTGGTTGTCCAAGGCGTGAAAGACCGACATCTTGGTTCTCGGCCCTGCGATAAGCCCCCATTTCAGCAGTTGCTCTGAGCCGGCTTTCAGGTCCAGCGCAACCAGGGTGTTGCGGTAGGGAGCTGCGACCGGGCCCTTGACCACCAGCACAGGACAGTCGCTCTCGCGCAGCAGTTGATCGACGACCGAGCGTTTGACAAAACTGCCCAACTTGCCAGACAAATGGTGGTGCATCACCAGCAGACTCGCGCCCTTGGCCGCCACCTTCACGCTTTTCAGCGTAGAGCCCCCGTTGTCCGCGGGCTCAATCAGGATGTTGTGCTGGCGACCCAGCGCCCGGCAGCGCTGCATCAGGCGTTCCTGAGGATTGGGGTAGCGGCTGCTGGCGCCGCCCGCCAGGTAAACGAAACGCAGTTGTGCACGGTGCTGGACGGCCAGCAGCGCCGCCCGCGACAGCGCCTGCTCGGATTCAACGGACAGGTCCGTGACCGCCACGATCAAGCCCAGCGCAGCCGGATCGGGTTCGCACGCCGAACCCGGCTGCGTGCCGGTGCCTCCCGTCGGGGTCTTGGGTGGCGGTCGTTCAGGTTGTGAAGTCACCGCTGGCCTCCGGCTGAAACAGGATGCTGACCACCTCTGCCGCGCAGGCGTCACCGTTCGGTGTGCACCAGGTTGCGGTGTCGCCCACGCTAAGCCCCAGCAGGCTGGCCCCTACCGGCGACAGCACCGAAACAAAACCCGACACCGGTTCGGCGTCGGTGGGGTATACCGGCGTGAGCCGGAGGCGCAGGCCGGTTTCCTGCATGCAAATCTCCACTTGCGAGTACATGGTGATCACATCACCGGGTACCTCGCGCGAGTTCACCAGGTCAGCGACCGGCAGGTGGTCGTCCAGGACATCGGGCAGCAGACCGCCGTTGAGCTTGCACAGACGTGTGAAATCCAATTGGGTGAGCGTGCGCCCCCCACTCTTGACTGTCGGCATAAAGCACTCCATCAAACGCAGCCGTGCACCAAAGGAGCGGCCGCAAAGGCGCTGGACTGAGGCCCGGCGATGGAGGTTTGCGCAGAAGGGTGAGAGGTGTATCGCCGGGCTTAGGAATGTGCGACCGGCTTGTGCAACCAGTGCGGGCGCATGGCTGCGCCCTTCCCGACGTGGTTTGCTCTGGCATCAGCCAGAGCGGTCAGGAAGCCATCACATGTGTTTGGCTGGGAATGCATGGCGGGAGTGTACGGGGCCGGGTGGTTCGGGGCAAGCCCTGGCCGGGATGCACGCGCGGGAGCCATGTCTTGAGCGCTTGGCCCTGCGGGGCCGCAGACGCCTTGGCGCACAATATGTATTTGTGCCCAACATTCCCCGGTATGGCGCAGGCTGACCGCCTGCGTGTTGCTGGTTTCCACACTGTGTCGCTCTCGCCTGCCGCCCCTTCGCCTGCAAACCCCGCCACGACCGATGTCGCAGCCACCCGCATGACGGGGACCGAGCGGCGGGCCAGCGCTTCGCTGGCCGCCATTTTTGCGTTGCGCATGCTGGGGCTGTTTCTGGTGTTGCCGGTGTTTGCGCTGGAAGCGGCGCGCCTGCCCGGTGGCGACGACGCCGCCCGCGTGGGCCTGGCCATGGGCATGTACGGCCTCACGCAGGCATTTTTGCAGATCCCGTTTGGTCTCGCGTCTGACCGCTATGGCCGCAAGCCCACCATCGTGGCTGGCCTGTTGCTGTTTGCCCTGGGCAGCGGCATTGCGGCCTGGGCGCCCGACCTCACCTGGTTGACGATCGGGCGTGCCGTGCAAGGCGCTGGCGCCATTTCGGCCGCCGTCACCGCGTTTTTGGCCGACGTGACGCGCGACGGCGTGCGTACCAAAGCCATGGCCCTGGTGGGCGCCAGCATTGCACTGATGTTCGCGCTCTCGCTGGTGTTGGCGCCCCTGCTGGCCGCTGCCATCGGGTTGGCCGGCATTTTCGCGCTCACGGGTGCGCTGGCGCTGGCCGGCATCGCGGTGGTGATCTGGGTGGCACCGCCCGAGCCGGTGGTGCACAAGCCGTCCGACATGCGCCAGGTGCGCCGTGGCCTGGGCGAAGCGCTGCGCCACCCCGGTTTGCTGCGGCTGAACCTGGGCGTGTTTGTGCTGCATGCCGTGCAGCTCGCCATGTGGATGGCGGTGCCCGCGCTGCTGGTGCAGGCCGGGCTGGCCAAGGTGGACCACTGGCAGGTGTACCTGCCGGCCGTGGTGGCTTCGCTGGTGGTCATGGGCGGCGTGCTGTTTCCCATGGAGCGGCGCGGCAAATTGCGTGGCGTGTTTCTGAGCGCCATTGGCCTGATTGCGCTGGTGCAACTGGGGCTTTGGTGGGCGGCCTCGCGCAGTGGCGGCGACGGTGCCGCACCCGGCCTGTGGACGCTGGGCCTGCTGATGTTTGTGTTTTTCATGGGCTTCAACACCCTGGAGGCCAGCCAGCCCAGCCTGGCCTCCCGCCTGGCACCGGTGCACGCACGCGGTGCGGCGCTGGGCGTTTACAACACGCTGCAGTCGGTGGGCTTCTTTGTGGGTGGTGCGGTGGGCGGCTGGCTGGCCAGTGCACATGGCGCGACCGGCCTGTTCGCGGTGTGCGGCGTGGCCATGCTGGTGTGGCTGGTGCTGGCCTGGCCCATGCGGGTGCCTGTCTTGGCCGGTCCAACGCGCCACTGATTCGGAACCCACGGAAACGCACCGCGCCCACCGGCGCGCCCGGCCTTCACCCGGGCGCCTGTCGGACCTGGGGCCGGCGATTTCCACTTCCGACAGGCTCCTGGAGCACCCGTGAAACCGGCTTGGCCGGGCCACCAGGTGCGGCGCTCCTGCGGGAGGAGGCTGCGCAGCAGCGCCGTGGGGCCGTCCTGCTCACCACCGGCGCATCATGAGGGCCGACATGGTGCTGTACAGCGGGCGGCTGATCATGCGCGAGAGCAGGCTGGCCACCAGCGCGCAGGCCATCAGGCTCAGCACCATGCTGTGACCGTCGGTCATTTCCATCACGATGATCATGGCGGTGATGGGCGTTTGTGTCACCGCCGCCAGAAAGCCGCACATGCCCAGCGCAATCAGGGCTGCGCCATGCGGCGAGTCCAGCAGCCAGGCCACGTCAGCGCCCAGGCCGGCACCGATGGACAGACTGGGGCCGAATATGCCACCCGGCACACCGGCCCAGGCCGACAGCCACGAGGCGATGAACTTCAATCCGGTGAACAGCAGGGGCTGGTGGGTCTGGGCAGCGGCACCTGCGGCCGCCTGGTCCAGCAGGGTGTGCGTGTGCTGGTGGCCCACGCCCACGGCAGCGCCGTCGCTCACCACCGCGATCACGGCCACCGCGAAGCCGCACAGGGCCGAAAAGGTGACCGGGCGCTTGCGGCGGTAGGCACAAAAGCGGTCGGGCAGGCCGGTGAACGAGGCCAGCATCAGTCGCGACAACAAGCCCCCCAGCAGCCCGCAACCCAGGGCCACCAGGGTGCCGGGCGCCAGCAGGTTCCACCACGACACCGATTCCGCCCGCACCCGGCCGAAATACGACAGGTTGCCAAACGCCGACACCGCCACCAGACCGGCCACCACAATGGCCGCCAGCATCAGGCCGCTGCTGCGTTCTTGCAGCCGGCGCGACAGCTCTTCAATGGCAAACACAATGCCGCCCAGCGGGGTGTTGAATGCCGCGGCAATGCCCGCCGCGCCGCCCGCCACCATCAGTTCGCGGTCGCTGATGTCGGAGCGGGGCGACAGCCAGCGTCGGGCATGCAGCATCACCCCAGCCGCGACCTGCACCGAAGGCCCTTGCCGCCCGATGGACAAACCCGCCAGCAGCCCGCCCGACACAGCCAGAATCTTGGCGATGCTGAGCTTGAGGGAAATGAAGCGCGAGCGCTCACCCACCGGCGTTTCGGGGGCCAAAGCCGTCAGCAACTGCGGCACGCCCGAGCCCGCCGCTCCGGGCGCCCAGCGCCGAATGGCCCAGACCACGGCCGCGGTGAGCAGCGGTGTCCACAGCAGGGGCGCCCACCAGGCGGCGCTGCGCAGGCTCTGGTACAGACCAAACGCCGCGTCCGCCAGCAGGGTGAAGCCCACCACCGCCAAGCCGGCCAGCACCGCGTAGACAATCACCACCACCCGGTCCAGCCACTGCCGCCCGTCGCCCATTTCGCTGCGCAGGTTGTGCAGGAAGTCTGGTTCGCCTTTCATGGCTGCACAGTGTAGACGCCGTCCTTGCCGGCGCGCTGTCACCAGGCGCAGAGCGCCTTGGGGTCTTTGCTGGGGCGTCTTGCGGGGACTCAGCAAGGCTACACTGGCCGAATTCCCAAAACCCCGACGCTTTGCCCGCCATGACAACCGAACCCCTGAGCCTGTCCACCGAGCCGATGGACCCCGACGATTTTGATGCGCTCGACGCCATTCTGGACGACCTGCGCACGCGCGGCGAAGACGTGCCGCAGTGGGAATTTTGCGAGGGCGCCATTGCGGCGCTGCTGTGCACACGCCGCCTGGTCCTGCCCAGCGAATTTTTCCCGGTCTTGCTTGGTACGGGCGACAGCACGCCCGGCGTGGCCGGCAGCGACGAAGAAGACACCTTTTTTGCCGACGAGGCGCAACTGGCGCAGTTCATGACGCTGTGGACCCGGCGCTGGAACGAGGTGGCGGCGGCGCTCAACAGCGATGTTCAAACCCTGGAAGACGAGCGCAGCTACCACCCCGAGGTGATGGATGTGCGCGGCGCGGTGGCCGGTCTGCCCGAAGAGGCGAGGGCCGAGATTGGAGACCAGGAGCTGCCCGCGTTTGGTCAGGTGTGGGCTTTGGGGTTCATGTTCGTGGTGGAAAACTGGGCCGAGGAATGGGCGGCACCGCGCGACAAGGAGGCTGCGGCCATGCTCAACGACGCGCTGGACGCGATTGTCGCGCTGACCGAAGACGACACGGACGAGCCCACGGTCTGCATGCACAGCGACGATGGCCCTCCCAGTGTGAGCGACACGCGTCTGAACGACTTCGGCGCCGCCATCTGGGCGGTGTACGACCTGCGCCAGCTCTGGCAGAGCCTGGGTCCCCGGGTGGAGTCGGTGCGCAAGGCAGCGACCCCCGGCCGCAACGATCTGTGTCCCTGCGGCAGCGGTAAAAAGTACAAAAAGTGCCACGGCGCTTGAGCTGACGCGCCCCCACCCTGCGCCGCTGCGCGGGTTACGCCTTGCCAGCGCACCCCCTGACAGCCCACTCGGGCCTGTCCAACTGCCGTTTCCAGGTCAAACCAGGATCTGGGCTGCCTGGGGATGCCTTGCAGGGGGAAGCGCTGGGACGAGGACGTGGCGGCCAGCCGCGGTGGCACCGGGTCGGTGTCTCAGGGCAGCAGCTCAAAGTCGGCGCTGGCGCAGGTCTGTCCGTTGATGCGCAGGTCCACCCGGTGTCGGCCGGGGTACAAAGGCCGCGTGGTGACCGGGCGCAGGCTGTGGCGCTTGTCCAGTGTGCGTGTTTCCTGGGGCGCCAGCGTCAGTTGCCAGCCTTTGAAGACCTTGGGGCTGGTGCTGCCGTTGGCGCGGACATGGTGCACCGCGTAGTCCACCACCAGGGGCTGGAGCTGCTGCGCGGTGGACCGTAGCGTCACGTGCAGGCCCACATCTTCCCCCACGGTGACGTGGTCGGTGGACAGGCTCAGCGAGGCCTCTCCCTGCAAGCCCCGCCCGAATCCCCAGGCTTCCAGGGCGGGAGCATGACCTTGTTTGATCAGGCCCCGGCTGGCGTGGCGCAGCAGGGCACTGCGCTCGGCGCTGGCCTCGCGCCGATGCTCACGGATCCATTCGGCCACCAGATCCGGGTGGTCCTTGGCGATGTCGTTCAGGTGGTTGGCCACGCTGCGGCGCACATAGGCGCTGGGGTCGTCTTGCAGTGCGCGCAACAGCGGCAGGGTGGGCGCCGGGTCTGCCACCAGCGCCTGCAGCCGCAGGCCCCAGGGCAGGCGTGGACGTGAGCCCTCGCTCACCAGTCGGCGCACATGGGCACTTGGGTCGTTCACCCAGTGGTGCAACACAGCGATCGACGCCTCGGGGTGCTGCTGCAGGAACGGGCGGATCGCGAATTCGGCGGTCAAGCGCTGGGTGAGTGCGTGCAGGCAGGCCAGGGCGCGCGGCACGTGGTTCATGCCACGCCGCGCCACATATTCCCCGAGGGACCAGACCACCCAGCCGGTCAGGCCCTCCCCACGTGGACCAGCCACCAGGGCCACCGGTTCACCTTGTGCATCCAGCGCGAGCGGCGGCCCCAGGCTGTTCTCAATCACGTCGCAGGCGGCGCAGAAGTTGTCGGGCAGGGTGGCCTGCAGTGCGTCTGCCAGCTGCATGGCGCGGGCCTTGAATGCCCGTGTTTCCAGTCCGTGGCTGGCCCGCTGCTCAAACTGGAGGTGGTCAAAGGCAGGCCAGACACGCCGCAGGTGCTGGCCCGCATGGGTCACGGTGGTTGCGTTGATGAGGTGCTTGAGAGGCGCGGCCATGATGGATGCCGTGGGTTGGCGAATGCCTGGCGCTGGTTCAGACGTTCGTCAGCCGCTGTAGCAAACCGGCCAGTGCGTGTGCCACGGTGGCTTGGCGCACGGCGGCGCGGTCGCCATCGAAGTGCTGACGTTCGGTGAACACGCCCATGGGCGTGGCCCAGCCAAACCACACCGTGCCCACCGGCTTCCCGGCGCCGCCGCCGGTGGGGCCGGCGATACCGGTCACGGCCACCGACCAGTGGGCATGGGCGTTGACCACCGCACCTGCGGCCATGGCGCGGGCCACTGGCTCGCTCACCGCGCCGTGGGCCTCGATCACCGCGGCCGGTACACCCAGCATCTCGCACTTGGCGGCGTTGGAATAGGTGACAAAACCGCGCTCGAACCAGTCGCTGGAACCGCTGAGGTCGGTGCAGGCACCGGAGATGAGCCCGCCGGTGCAGCTCTCGGCGGCGGCCATGAACTGGCCTCGGGCTTTGAGTGCGGTGGCGAGTTGTTCGACCAGTTCGGGGATGGTGGGCATCTCAATACCTCCAGATCGCGATCACGAGCAAGGTGCAGAACGCGGCAGCAAAGTCATCCAGCAGGATGCCGAAGCCCCCGCGTGGGCCGAAGCCTTTGAAGGCCTGGTCGGCCCAGGCCATGGGGCCGAACTTCACCGCGTCGAAAAAACGAAACAACGCGAACGCCACCAGCTGCCCCCAGAAACCGGCGGGTGACACCAGCCACAGCACCAGCCAGAAAGCCACCACTTCGTCCCAAACGATGTGGCCCGAATCGGCGATGCGCAGGTGCTGCGCCGTGACCGTGCAGGCCCACCAGCCCGCCAGCGCGCCCACGCCGATCAGGACGGCCCAGGCGACGTCGGACATGACGGGTTGCAGCAACACAAACGCGGCCCAGGCCCAAAGGGTGCCCACCGTGCCGGGTGCGAAGCGGGACAGCCCCGATCCCCCGCCCATGGCGATGAAGTGCGCGGGATGGGCCAGCAGGAAGGCCCAGGTGGGTCGGACCATGGACGGCGTGCCGGTGGGGGGGACGGGTTGGAGCATGAAGAGGATTATGGCGATGTGACCAGGACCGAACCGGGCGCGCAGATCTGGTGCAAGCCGAACACCGACACCTCAGGCAAAGTGGTCAAAGCCGCGGGGTGTCAGCATCACCGGTTGGCCCGTCGCCTTGTGCAGCCGCAAGCCGGGCGTGGTGCTGATCTGCCCGATGCGGTGCACCGGCGTCTGGCTCCTCTGGGCTGCGGCTTCAATGGCGGCGCGGTCGGACGGCGCAGCGGTGAACAGCAGTTCGTAGTCGTCGCCGCCGTTGAGCAGGCAGTCCAGCAGCAGCGCTTCGGGCAGGGCTTGCAGGTCGGGGGCCACGGGCAGCAGCTCCTGGTGAATATCGGCGCCCACCCCACTGGCTTGCAAGATGTGGCCCAGGTCGCCGGCCAGGCCGTCGCTCACGTCCAGCGCGGCATGGGCCACGCTGGCCAGCGCCCGGCCCAGTGCCATGCGTGGCTGCGGGCGTTCCAGCCGGCCGCGCAGCCGGTGCAGGGCACCTGGCGCGGTGTGTTGCAGCGCCCAGTCGGTGCCTTGCAGCAACGCCAGTGCCAGCCGGGCTTCGCCAGTGCGACCGCTCAGGTACAGGTCGTCACCCGGCTGCGCCGCGCTGCGACGCAAGGCCTGGCCCGGCAGCAGTTCGCCGAACACGGTGATGCAGAGGTTGAGCGGTCCGCGCGTGGTGTCGCCACCCACCAGTGGGCAGGCGTGCAGGTCGGCCAGTGCAAACAGGCCCTGGGCAAAGCCGCTGAGCCAGGCGTCCTGGGCGCTGGGCAAGGCCAGTGCCAGGGTGAAACCCAGCGGGCGAGCCCCCATGGCGGCGAGATCGCTCAGGTTGACGGCCAGCGCTTTGTGGCCGAGCGCGGCGGGGTCTGCGTCGGCAAAAAAATGGCGACCTTCAACCAGCATGTCGCAAGAGATGGCGAGCTGGTGGCCGGGGGAGGGCTGCAGCAAGGCGCAGTCGTCGCCAATGCCCAGCACCACTTGTCCGGGTGGAGTCTGGTTGCTGCGCTGAAAGTGGCGCTGAATGAGTTCGAACTCACCCATGCTGCGGGGGGGCTGCGGGCGGCGGCACGCTGTCGGGCGCGTCGACGGGTGGCGCACCTTCGGTTTTTTCCCTGTCAACGTCGTCCTGGCGGGCGTCGTTGCGCGGTCGGCGCGGGGGCAGCAAGAAGCTCAGTGATGCGCTGCGTATGCGCCGCCAGAGGGCCGCACGGATGCGTTGGCGGTTGACTTCGCTGATGCTTTGGGCACGCAGCGCCAGGCGAAACGCCAGGTAGAAACTCACGGCCAGGTTGATCGGGCCGACCAGCGCGATGCTGGCCACGGCCCACCAGAAGGCGGGTTCGGTCAGAATGCCCGGGCCGATCGACGCGGCGGCGGCCGCTGCCTGTCCCGCGGCCAGCGTGACGTGGCGCACGTCCAGCCCCAGGCCGAAAAAGGCAGCAAAGGCCGGCACCAGGCCGAGCATGAAGCCGAGCGAAATATTGGCCGCCAGACCCGATACGTTGCTGCGCAGAAAGGTGGCCCAGCGGGCGGCGCGGGCAGGCCCCAGCACGCGGGTGAAGCGGGGGTTGTGCCGCACGGCCGAGTCCAGCTTGTGAAAGACGAACCAGTTTTCAACCCAGCCGGCCACGATGCTGGACGCAAACAGCAGCACCCCGGTGAGCGCCGCAAAAAGCACCGTGGGCCCCAGCAGGTGCAAGTCGTGCAGCGCGTGCTGCGCCTGGTTGGCGTCAATCATGGGCGCGTCGGTGACGAACTGCAGCACCAGGCTGAGCACCACCACCACCGGCACCACCAGGCCCACGTTGCCCACGATGGACGCGATTTGCGAGCGAAACAGGTTGGCCACTTCGTCCACGAAACGGCGCACCGCGCCCGGCTCCCGAATGTCTTTGAGCTTGGCGACCATGGCCGGGGCGGTCACCGCGGGTTGCTTGGTGGCCACGGTCAGGTGCAGCAACTGGATCAGCACAAAAAAGAAGGCGTAGTTCAGTCCGGCGGCAAACCCGCCCCAGAATGCCGACAAACCCAGCGCATAGAGGGACAACTTGACCCAGGTGGTGAGGCCCAGCACCGCGCCGCCGCCCGCTGCCTTGCCCAGCATCTGGCGGTATTCGTCGGCGTCGCGGGTGATGTAGTGTTCGCCGCTTTCGGCGCTGCGTTCGGCCACCTTGGCGGCCGTCAGCTGCGAGCTGCTGGCGATCAGGGCGCGGATGCTGCGGTTGTCCTGGCCCACCTGGGCCAGGTCGGCCAGCAGGGTGGCGGTGGCGCGCTCGGGCTGCTCGGACTGCAGGCAGTCCAGCAGTTCCTTGATGCGCACAATGCGTTCGCGCAGCTGGCGCAGCCGAAACACAATGCCCACCGAAACACCGTGCGCCTCCAGGTGCGAGTAGACGCTGTAGGCGGCGTGGCGGCAGGCGTCGAGCTGTGCGCGCAGCTGCGCGGCCGCCTCCAGCGCCTGGGGGCTGTGCGGCCCGTGGTTCTGCACCCCCAGGCGCAGCACCTCAAAAGACGAGGGCAGCTCGTGAAAGGGCCGTCCGGCTTGTGCCTCGGCCGACATGCGAACCCGGATTTCAGACGCAAAGCCGGTGGCGCTGACTTGGCTCACGCAGAAAATGAGCGCGTCCATGAGTGCGGTTTGCCAGAAGCCGGCTGCTTCGGGGGTCGCGTCGGTGTGCGCCGCCTCGGCGGGCGTGAACAACAGACGGCGCAGGCGCTCCAGCGTGGCGGTGTCCAGCGCCTTGAGCCAGAGCACGTCAAACCGGGTGGGCAGCAGCAGGCCAAACAGTTCGGCCAGGTCGGTGGTTTCCGGGGTGCCGGGCAGTACCTTGCGGCGCAAACGCTGGCCCAGTTCGCTCAAAAAAGCGGTGCGTGGGGCAAAACCGTAGTCGGCGAGCAGGGGCGTGGCGTCCACGCTGCCCACAAAGGTTTGCCACCAGTTGCGCCAGCGGACCAGCCATTCGGGGCGGTGCTGCACCGCGTCCAGAAACAGGCGCACGCGCGCCACGCTCGCCTGCGGGTCCTGCGCGTCGCCGCGCACCCAGCGCAGCAACTCGATCAGCCACAGGTGGCGCTGCGCCAGCGGGGCTTGCGGGTCGAGCGCGTCAATCAGCCGGGTGAGGTCCATGCGGTTTGGGTGTGGGCGCGCCCCCGCCGAGCGAAGGCACTCAATGCAGCACGCGGGCCGGACCTGAGCCCGAGCCACCGGCCTGGAGTGCGAATTCCGGCACCGGGGCTTCAAAGCGTTCGCCGTCTTCAGCCACGCAGAAAAAGCTGCCGCGCATGGTGCCGTTCGGGGTGTGCAGCCGTGTGCCGCTCGTGTACTGAAAGGCTTCACCCGGGCGCAGCAGCGGCTGGTTGCCCACCACGCCCAGTCCCTTTATCTCGTCGGTGTGGCCGCGCGCGTCGTCAATGACCCAGTGGCGCGCGATCAACTGCGCCGTCACGTCACCGGTGTTCGTGATCGTGATGGTGTAAGCAAAGGCGTACAGATCCTCCTCGGGCGAGGACTGCTCGCTGAGGTACTGGGGCTCGACTTCACAGGTGAACTGGTATTTCGACATGATCGGCATGTTACCGCGCTGCAGCAAGCCCTTGTCAGGCCTGCGAAAATGCGCGCTGTCGCCATTTCAACGCCACCCAAGCCCCAGACAAGCCATGTCCCACACCTTCCGCATTGCCCCATCCATTCTGTCTGCCGACTTTGCCCGCCTGGGTGAAGAGGTGAAAAACGTCATCGCTGCGGGTGCTGACTGGATTCACTTCGACGTGATGGACAACCATTATGTTCCCAATTTAACCATCGGCCCGCTGGTTTGTGAGGCAATTCGCCCGTGCACCGCAGCACCCATCGATGTGCATCTGATGGTCAAGCCGGTGGACCGCATCATTCCCGATTTCGCCAAGGCCGGCGCCAACATCATCACCTTTCATCCGGAAGCCTCTGATCACGTCGACCGCAGCCTGTCGCTGATCCGTGATGCCGGCTGCAAGGGCGGTCTGGTCTTCAACCCGGCCACGCCGCTCGACTACATGGATTACGTCCTCGACAAGATCGACGTCATCCTGCTAATGAGCGTTAACCCCGGTTTCGGCGGCCAGAAGTTCATTCCCGGTACGCTGGCCAAAGCCAGGCAGGCGCGCGCCAAACTGGATGCCTACGAGAAGGAAAGTGGCCGTCGCATTCGCCTCGAAATCGACGGCGGCGTGAACACTGCCAACATCGCCGAAATCGCCCGCGCCGGCGTCGATGCCTTCGTTGCCGGTTCCGCCGTTTATGGCGCCGGCAAGGACAGCGACCCGCATCGCTACGATTCGATCATCGGCAGTCTGCGGGCCGAACTGGGCAAAGTCTGATGCATTTCCAATCCGTCACCTTTGACCTCGACGGCACGCTGCTCGATACCATCGCCGATCTGGCGGAAGCCTGCCGCCTGATGTTGCTTGAAATTGGCGAACCGCCACGGACACAGGCCGAGGTTCACAGCTTCGTTGGCAAGGGTATGGCAGTACTGGTCGAGCGGTGCCTGACCCACACCCAGCCGCCTTCTGCCGAAAAGCTGCACGCCGCCATCGAATCCTTCAAACGTCACTATGCTGCGGTCAACGGCTGTTTGACCCTGATTTATCCGGGCGTGATCGAAGGTCTCAAGGCCTGGAAGGCGAGCGGCCTCAAGATGGGCGTCGTCACCAACAAGCCGGGCATGTTCACCGAGGCGCTGCTCGATCGCATGGGCCTGACCGAATTCTTCGATGTCATCGTTTCCGGCGACACGACGGCGCACAAGAAGCCGCACCCCGAACCGATACTGCATGCCTGCCGTCTTTTCGCAGTGCGGCCGGATCGCAATCTGCATATCGGCGACTCGCTCAACGACATTCATGCCGCCCATGCTGCCGGCTGTCTGGCCTATGCCGTGCCCTACGGCTACAACGAGGGTGAGCCGGTGGACAGTGCCGATTGCGATGCGCTAGTATCCGATCTGCTTGTTGCCTACCAGCAAGCCCTTACTTTTAAAGACCTCAAACACAAATGATGACTCTGCGACTCTGGAACGAATGGCAAGGCTGGCCCTTCGACGGGGCTCAGGACTGGCGCCGCTGGCGCTCCTGAACTTCATTCGCGCGCCCTTCCGGCGCAACGCACCAGACCGCAAAACGCTTGTCATTTTCGAGGCTTCCCCATGACTGAAACCGAATTCAATTCGCTTGCCGCGCAAGGCTACAACCGTATTCCCGTTACGCTGGAAACGTTTGCCGACCTCGACACGCCGCTCTCTATCTATCTCAAGCTGGCCAACACGCCTTACACCTATCTGCTCGAATCGGTGCAGGGTGGCGAGCGTTTCGGTCGCTACTCGATCATCGGTCTGGCCGCCCAGACCCGCATCGTCGTGCATGGTCATCAGGTCCTGGTATTGACCGGCAACCGCATCGCCGAGCGTGAGGATGACACCAATCCGCTCGACTTCATCGGCAAGTACATGAAGCGCTTCCGCGCTGCCCCGCAGGCCGGCCTGCCCCGCTTCTGCGGCGGTCTGGTCGGCTGCTTCGGCTACGACACCGTGCGCTACGTTGAAACCAAGCTGACCCGTACCCACAAGCCGGATGACATCGGGACGCCGGATATCGGCCTGCTGCTCTCCGAAGAAATCGCCGTCGTCGACAACCTGTCCGGCAAGCTGACCCTGATCGTTTACGCCGAACCCGGTTTTCCCGGGGCCTACCAGAAGGCGCGGGCGCGCCTGAAGGAACTGCTCGCCAAGCTGCGCATGCCGGTCGTGATCCCGGCCGAGAAGCCGGTGCATTCCGAGCCCGCCGTCTCCATCTTCGGCGAAGCGGCCTTCAAGAAAGCCGTGCTCAAGGCCAAGGACTACATCACCGAAGGCGACGTCATGCAGGTCGTCCTCTCACAGCGCATGACCAAGCCCTTCGGCGCGACGCCGCTGGCACTCTACCGCACCCTGCGCAGCCTGAATCCGTCGCCCTACATGTTCTACTTCGACTTCGAGGATTTCCATGTTGTCGGGGCCTCGCCGGAAATTCTTGTCCGCCTCGAAGGCGACCGCGTCACCGTGCGTCCCATTGCCGGCACCCGCAAGCGTGGCGCCTCGCCGGAAGAAGATGCCGCCCTCGCCGTCGAACTGCTGGCCGACGAGAAGGAACGCGCCGAACACACCCAGTTGCTCGACCTCGGCCGTAACGACTGCGGTCGCGTCGCCAAAGTGGGCACGGTCAAACTCACCGAGAACATGATCGTCGAGCGCTACTCGCATGTGATGCATATAGTGTCCAATGTCGAAGGCAAGCTGCAGGAGGGGCTCGATGCGCTCGACGTGCTGCGCGCAACCTTCCCGGCCGGCACCGTATCCGGCGCGCCGAAGGTGCGCGCGATGGAAATCATCGACGAGCTGGAACCGGTCAAGCGCGGCATTTACGCCGGCTCGGTTGGTTACCTCGGCTTCAACGGCGACATGGATCTGGCCATCGCCATCCGTACCGCCGTGCTCAAGGACAAGCAACTCCATGTCCAGGCTGGCGCCGGCATCGTCGCCGATTCCGATCCCAGTTCGGAATGGACCGAAACACAGAACAAGGCCCGTGCCGTCCTGCGCGCTGCCGAGTTGGCCGAGCAAGGGCTGGACACGCGAATCGACTGAGACTGCTGCGGTCGACATAAAAAATGCCCATTTTCGGGCTAGCTGGGGTCAATCGTGTTGATTGCTTCAGGTAGTTCGTCAGCAAAAAAACGGAACTCTTAAGGTTCCGTTTTTCATTTCGTCGGCTGCTTACATTACTTCGGTGCCCATTCCGGCCGGTCAGCACTACGTGCGGTTGGATGAGTGTCGCTTCATGGCCGTCCGTTGCCGATGACACTCAGATGCTTGAGCGGCGAGAGAAAAGCGCCTTTTGCGGGCTGACTACATACTGGCGCACCATGGGGCTTTTACTTCGCCCCGCACCAGTGCTTTATGGAGGACACGCCGGCAAATCACGGCTTACTGCGCTGATTCCTCACAGGAGCGCAATCCTGCGTACGACCCTAATCGAATTTGGATTTTCCCCGGCAAGCGGAAGACAATAGGTCAATGGCTTTCGACAATCTGTTCCTGGAAATTTCATTATTAATAGCGAGGATCAGCTTGGGAATGATGTTGGACGGTAGAGCAACAACGCCACCTTCAATCGTCAGCATGTGAAAGTATTCATAGACAACATTGGGTCGTCGCCACATGCCAATTTGGCCGTCACTGGCTAGTGCCTCGTTCACAAGTGCCCAGTTGAATTGAATTTTCACCCCATTTGTCAGGGTGATTTCTGAATTGCATGTAACGCCTTCGTAGCTGCGCAGGGGGAAATTTGCGTATCCAAGAACATCTCTGTTCCTGCTCACCGTATAAAGCGCTGCAACACCGTTGTTGGAAACTACAGACGCGAAATATTGATGAGCGTCCAGGATTGTAGGTGCTTCGGGAGGCGTCTCAGCAGCAATCGCAGTGAGGCAACCCATGCCACATCCGAATAATAGGATTCTCGTAACGGCAGCTATTCGAGAAAGCATCCACTTCCTCACCTTGGCTTATCTTTGACAGCCAAAACCTTCATCGTTGTGACTTGCATGGTGGCTTTTTGAGTCTCTGAGCTTTTCGCTTTAAGCGGCCACAGTGCCAAACTTTATAAATGCCGTATGTGCGCAACCGAACATAGACTTTCTGGTTGTTTTCTTAGTCGAGCAGCAGTGCAAATGACTACTCATTCGCGTGGCAGTCCATGATTATCCGTAACGTGCGTGGAAAACATACTCATGGTCTACGTCTTCAATCGCAATGAATATGGCGACGCCATGGAAATTCTCATCGATATCTTCCTGAAGTCCGGACGCTCTGCCGTGGAGCTGGCACTTTTTGTCTTGCTGCCGGTCATGGTTGTGATGCTTTCGCTGATGCGCTTGTTAAACGCGAGAGGGGCGCTCGGCGCCTGTCAGGGCATCGCCGTGCGGAAGGCAGGCCATGGCCTGATCGGCTGAACGGGCTCAACCCTGTTCTGGCGAGGCTTGGGCCGAGCAGTCGCAACCTTTCCCGGCAGCGATCCAGCGGGCGAATACTCGGCTGGCCAGGTGTTCGCCGGCGCTCGGCAGCCAGTTCAGATATTGGCCAGGCCGCATGAGCAGGCCGCACTGGTAACGAGACTCAGGCGCCGACCATTCCAGTGCCGGACATGGGCCGTGGCGCTGCAGAAAGCGCAGGCGGGCGGCCGGGCAGGTTTCCAGCGCACAACAGACGCCGCAGCCATTGCAGGCTTGTCCCTCGGCAGGTTTGGCCGGCGCATCGCGATGGAGATGGATTATTTCTTCTTTCACTCGGCAATATTGAACCAAGCGCCGTAAATTTGCTCATACGACTGTCGTTTAGCCAAGGAGATGCCGATGAAAAAATTCGTATCCGTTCTGGTAGCCGCCCTGTTCGCCGTCGGCAGCGTTTCTGCGATTGCCTGCGGTGACAAGGCTAAAGATGAAAAACAGATGAGCACACCGGCGAAGCCGAAGGTGTGAGCTTGCTTCGCGTGCATGCAAAGGCAGCTTCGGCTGCCTTTATTACATCTACGGTCGGGCGAGGAATAGTTCGGGATCTACCGGCGTGTTGTTGAGGATCACGGCCCAGTGCAGGTGTGGACCGGTGGCGCGGCCGGTGGAACCGACGGCGCCGATGGGCTCGCCTTGTCTGACAGCTTGCCCGGCCCGCACATTGATACGTGAGAGATGCATGTAGGCGGTGATCAGCCCCTGACCGTGGTCGATGAAAACTGTATTGCCATTGAAGAAATAATCGCCGGTATTGGCGATGGTGCCATCGGCTGGCGCCTTGACCGGTGTGCCGGTGCCGACGGCAACATCGAGCCCGGCGTGCGGGTTGCGCGGCAGGCCGTTGAATATGCGGCGCAGGCCAAAGCGCGACGACAGCGGCCCGTTGGCGGGTAGGTGGAAATCGGTCAGCGGGGCAGTGGCCGAGAAACGGCGCTTGATGGCTTCGGTGGTTTCTTTTTCCCGCTCGATACGGGCCAGATCATCCGGGTTGGGTTCGACCTTGCGCTTGTCCTTGATGGTCAGGCGCTGTTCCGGGTAATTCTTGATGCCGACGCTGATTTTTTTGACTGCTGCGGTGGACCCGCTTAAAACGGCAATTTCCATTTCGCCTGGCAGGGTGTCGAGCGGGATGCCGAGCAGCGCGAACCAGCGACCATTTTCACGAACCACGGCAAGCGGCTGTTCGCCCCAGCGGGCAGTAGGCGCTGGCTGGGTGGTCGGACCAAGATCGACGATGGCAATACCGCCGGGAACGGGCGAGTGCCGGGGCAGGGCGAAGGCAGTGTTGGCAAGAAACATCGCCAGCAGTAAAACAAGGGGTTTGATCATGATTGCTGGCCGGCCCACCACAAGCGCAGGCGGAGGCCGATTTCACTGGTGTAGCCGATGGAGACGAAAGCAATATTGCCGGCTGGGTTGATCACGATGAAAGCCGGCGTGCCGGGCAGGCCATACAGTTTGAGGATTTCTGCGGTTTCATCCGGCAGTGTCGACCAGCGGTAATTGCGTTCGTGCATCACTTTGCTGATCGTTGCCGCTGGGCCGGACTGGATGGCGATGCTGGTCACCGGCCAATCCTCGGCAATGGCGCTGACGTTACCCGCCGTGGTTTTGCAGACCGGGCACCATTCCGCCCAGAAATAAAGGAGGGTGGCTTTTCCCGGATGGTGTTCGCGCCAGGTATTCAGTTCGAAAGGCTGGCCGTCAAGCAACTGGCCGGCGAAAGTCGGTGCCGGGCCATGTGGCGTATTGCGGGCCTGCCAGAGCTGGAAGGCCGTGAAGGCGGCGATGAAAATGAGGGCTTCAAGTCCCCAGCGTCGCCAGCGTGGGCGTTTTGTTTCTGCTGCGGGCTCGGCCTCCGGGCTCAAAGCTGGGCTGCCTTGAAGGTGTTGCACTGGTTCATGTCGCCGGTTTCAAAGCCTTTTTTGAACCATTTGACGCGCTGCGCCGAACTGCCGTGGGTGAAACTTTCAGGCACGATGCGGCCTTGCGTTTGCTGCTGCAGGCGGTCGTCGCCGATGGCGGAAGCAGCGGTCAGCGCGGCTTCGAGGTCGCCCGGTTCGAGGACGCTTTTCATCGTGTCGGTACGCTTGCCCCAGACGCCGGCCAGGCAATCGGCCTGCAGTTCCATGCGAACGGACAGGGCATTGGCTTCGACCTTGCCGACGCGTTGCTGGGTGGTGTGCACCTTTTCGGCAATGCCGAGCAGGTTCTGCACATGGTGCCCGACTTCGTGGGCGATGACATAGGCCTGGGCGAATTCGCCGGGGGCCTTGAAGCGATCCTTGAGGTCGCGATAGAAGGAGAGATCGATGTAAACCTTCTGGTCGCCCGGGCAGTAGAACGGGCCCATGGCCGACTGGCCGGTGCCGCAGGCGGTCGGCGTGGTGCCGGTGAATAGCACCAGCTTGGGCTCCTGATATTGGCGGCCATTGGCTTGGAAAATTTCGTTCCAGGTGTCTTCGGTCGAGGCCAGAACCTTGGAAACAAACCTGGCCATCTGGTCTTCAGCCGGCGGTCGGTGGGCCGGGGGCGGGGCGCTTTGCTCGATGGCCGGCATGCCGCCACCGCTCAGCATGTTGAGCACGGTCATCGGGTTGATGCCGAGAAAATAGCTGGCGACCAGCGCGATGGCGATGGTGCCCAGGCCCATGCGACCACCGCCGAGGCGCAAGCCGCCGCCACCCCCACTGCCGCGGCGGTCTTCGAGGTTGTCGCTTTCGCGTTGGTCGTCCATGCGCATGCTGGTATTCCTTAACGGTACTGATTGATGGCGTCGCGGGTTTCCTGCGCGACTTTGCGGGCGCTGGCAGCAAAGTGTTCGTCCTTGCCGGCGAAAAGAATGGCCCGCGAGGAGTTGATCATCAGTCCGCCACCGTTGGCTGTGCGGCCGGCCCGGACAGTGGCTTCAATGTCGCCGCCCTGCGCGCCGATGCCGGGAACGAGTAACGGAATGTCGCCGACGATCTCGCGGACGCGGGCGATTTCAGCCGGGAAGGTGGCGCCGACGACCAAGGCGCACTGGCCATTGCGGTTCCATTCGGTGGCGACCAGACGGGCAACGCGTTCGTAGAGTTTTTCCCCGCCGACATCGAGAAATTGCAGGTCGCTGCCGCCCAGGTTGGAAGTCCGGCAGAGCAGGATGACCCCCTTCTCCGGGTAAGCCAGATAGGGATCGACCGAATCGCGGCCCATATACGGGTTGACCGTGACGGCGTCAGCCTTGTAGCGCTCGAAAGCTTCGATGGCGTATTGCTCGGCGGTAGAGCCGATGTCGCCGCGCTTGGCATCGAGAATGACTGGAATGCCCGGGTGATTGCTGTGGATGTGGGCAATCAGTGCTTCAAGCTGTTCTTCGGCGCGGTGGGCGGCAAAGTAGGCAATCTGCGGTTTGAAGGCGCAGACCAGATCGGCGGTGGCGTCGACGATATCGGCACAGAAGCCGAAGATGGCATCGTCGCGGCCTCTGAGATGTTCGGGGAACTTGGCGGGATCAGGGTCGAGGCCGACACAGAGCAGGGAATTGTTCTTCTGCGTGGCGTTGGCGAGCATTCTGGTAAAGGTCATACGGCGTCCTTGTGCTTGTCAGACGGTAGGAAACGGGAAAACTTATCCGGCAGCAGGCAGGTCTGCAGGCTACGCTGAGTCAGCAGAAAGCGACCGTCGCAGACAAAGCCGAGTTGCTGCCAGTCGACTTCCTTGTTCAACATCATCGTGCATTCGATCAGTTCGCGGCGCGGCATGCGCTGGTTTTTGGTGAACAGTGCGAGCACGGCACCGTCGAAGCTGTTGCAGTCGTGCAGGAAAAACGGCTCCGGCTTGCGCGTCCTGCCATTGACGTAGATGCGCGGATGCAGGTTGATCGGGAAGGCCCGGCCCCACTGCCACCAGTTGCTTTCATCGAAAGTCTTGACGCGGCGGGCGAGCAGTTCTTCCTTGTGCTTGTCGAGGTGCGGGTGCTTGATGCCGTAGAGCATGCGGCGCGTTTCGCCGGTTTCCACGGTCTTCGAGCAGACGAACTCCATGTTGCCCTTGGGATGCGTGTAGATGTGATCGGCCCCGGAGACGGCGCCCACCTTGACCATGAAAACGTCGGAAAAGCGCACGCCGTAATCGTCACGCAGGAACATCAGCTGGCCATCGACTTCGACAAAACGCCGGCCATCGGCCATCTGGCAGTCGGTGCGGCCTTTCTCGAAACGGAAAATGGCGCAGTTTGGCGTGTGCTCGCCAAAAACCCGCGTGTCGCCGGTTTCGTAGAAATGCGTGATGCTGCCCTGCTCATATAGCCAGGCATTGAGCTTCCTGGCGGCAGTCAACTTGATGAACTCGCGCGGCACGATGAAAACCAGTTCGCCGCCCGGCTTCAGGTGACGGATGCACTTCTCGATGAAGAACAGGAAGAGGTTGCTGCGGGCGTCGAAGAGGTCGGATTTAAGGCGTTTTTTGGTGTCCACCGCAACATCCTGAAAACGGACATAGGGCGGGTTGCCGATGATGCTGTCGAACTGCTCGCTCAGCGGGTAGTCGAAAAAATCCTGAACCAAAGCGCCTTCGGGCGCGACGCGGCGATCAATCTCGATGCCGACGCAATCGTCATGACGGGCTTTCAGCGCGCTGAAAAAGGCGCCATCACCGGCCGATGGCTCAAGGGCTCGTCCCTTGTTCGTGCACAGGTCGAGCATGAAATCCACCACTGTGGGTGGCGTGAAGACCTGGCCGAGTTGTTCGATGTTGCGCGTCATTGATCGATGAATTTGCCCTGGCGCAAGCGCTCATGGCGGGCATGGGTTTCGGGCGTCTGGGCGAGCCAGGTGAACTCGCGGGCGGCTTCGACCCATTCGAGGCGTTGCAGTAGCGTCAGTCGACCAAAAGCGGCCAATTGCTCATCGCTGACGAAATAGCGAAAGCCGGCTTTTTGCGGGCGGCGCTCAGCGCTCACGGATGCGCTCCAGGTGTTCGATGTCGCTTTCATCTTGGGCGCGGCCCGTGTTGGTTTTCAGCGCGATCATGTCTTCAATGCAGGCTAGCGCAATGGGGAGACCATTCAGGTCTCTGCTTAGCGAGCGCTCAAACGCCTGCTGAATATCGACCTGGGGAGCAATCAGGATGTCGACCATGACCGGAACGCGGGCGTTGGTGTTTTGTAGTCCAAAAGCCAGCATGTGTTTCTGCTCGAACCAGTCTTTGCGTTGTGCCGGATCCTTGAGTGCGCTCAGCGGAACGGGAGCTAGAGGTACCAGCCCAAGGCTTTTTGCGCAATCGATGAAATGGTCGAGGTTGGCCTCGTCCATGGCCAGCACCAGATCGACATCCATGGTCATCCGTGGAACACCGTGCAGGTTCATGGCCAGCCCTCCCACCAGCAGATAACGAACCTGATGGGCATGGAGGGCCTGAAAGAGGTCGAGATAGAGCATGGGTGGTTCAGGCGACTGCTTTGCCCCATGAATCCTTGAGCGTCACCGCCCGATTGAAGACGGGTGTTCCTGGCTTCGAATCGACATGATCGGCGACGAAATAGCCGTGGCGTTCGAACTGGAAGCGCTCTTCAGGCTTGGCGTCGCGCAGGCAGGGTTCGAGCTGGGCGGTGATCGTCTGCTTTGATTCCGGGTTGAGATCGTCGAGGAAGTTGCGTTCGAGATCGGGCGCATCACCTTCACGGCGGTTGCCGGGAGCGGGAACCTTGAAAAGGCGCTCGAATAAATGGATTTCGGCGGCGTAGGATTGGGCGGCGGACACCCAGTGCAGATTGCCCTTGACCTTGACGCTGTCAGCGCCCGGTGTGCCGGACTTGGTTTCGGGCAAATAAATGCAGTGCACCGCAGTAATCCTGCCATTTTCATCTTTGTCGCAGCCGGTGCATTCGACCACGTAGCCGTAACGCAGGCGCGCCATGTTGCCCGGGAAAAGGCGGCGGTAGCCCTTGCTCGGTACTTCCATGAAGTCTTCGCCTTCAATCCACAGTTCGCGGCTGAAGGGCACGGCGCGCTGGCCGAGTTCCGGGTGCAGCGGGTGATTCGGCGCGAAGCATTCCTCGACTTGCCCTTCCGGATAGTTGTCGATGATCAGCTTGATCGGGTCGAGAACGGCGATGCGGCGCTGGTCGGACTCGTTCATGACTTCGCGCATGGCATCTTCGAACAGCACGTAATCAATCAGCGAGTCGTGCTTGGAGACGCCGATGCGCTCAGCGAACAGGCGGAAACCTTCGGCCGAATAGCCGCGCCGACGGGCTCCGACGAGCGTCGGCATGCGCGGATCATCCCAGCCTTCGACGTGCTTTTCTTCAACGAGCTGGATCAGTTTGCGCTTGCTCAGGACGACATAGGTCAGGTTGAGGCGCGAGAACTCGATCTGCTGCGGCAGCGGCCGTTGCAGCAGGCCGCCTTCGGCCAGACGTTCGAGCAGCCAGTCGTAGAACGGGCGCTGGTCTTCGAATTCCAGGGTGCAGATCGAGTGGGTGATGCATTCCAGCGCATCCTCGATCGGGTGGGCGAAGGTGTACATCGGATAGACGCACCATTTGTCGCCGGTATTGTGGTGGGTGGCGTGGCGGATGCGGTAGATGGCCGGGTCGCGCAGGTTGATGTTGGGCGCGCTCATGTCGATTTTGGCGCGCAGGATGTGGGTGCCGTCGGCAAATTCGCCAGCCTGCATGCGCTTGAAGAGATCCGTGTTCTCGGCAACCGAACGGGCGCGGAAAGGTGAATCCTTGCCAGGCTGGGTCAGTGTGCCGCGATTGGCGCGCATTTCGTCGGCCGACTGACTATCGACGTAGGCGTGGCCGGCCGAAATCAGGTATTCAGCGAACTGGGCCATCCAGTCGAAATAGTTGGAGGCCTGATAGAGATTATTCTCGCTGCCCTTATCCCAGGAGCAGCCCAGCCATTTAACGGCGTCGATGATCGAATCGACGTATTCCTGCTCTTCCTTTTCCGGATTGGTGTCGTCGAAACGCAGGTGGCAGCGGCCGCCATATTGCTCGGCTAGGCCGAAGTTGAGCAGGATGGATTTGGCATGGCCAAAGTGCAGATAACCGTTCGGCTCCGGCGGGAAGCGGGTGCGGAGCTTTGCTGCATCAAGCGGTGCCGCAGCGTGGTCGGCAGCGGTGCCGGGCTGGCCGGCCCAATGGCGCTGGGCGTGCTTGCCGGCGGCGAGGTCGGCTTCGACGATATTCCTGATGAAATTGGCGGCGGGGGCGGCTTCTGGTTTGTTGGGGCTGCTCACGGTAAAACCTCGGATTTCAATGGCGCCATTTTAACCGGCAGAGGCCGTCAAGCCGCTACAATTCACCCTTATGTCCTTCCTGCATAACCTTTCCGCCCTGAATTTCGTCGCCGTTGGCGCCGGGGCCGCTTTGGGCGCCTGGGTGCGCTGGCTGCTCGGGATGGCGCTCAACCCGTTATTCATTGCCTTGCCGCTCGGTACGCTGGCGGCCAATGTGGTCGGTGGTTATCTGGTGGGCGTGGCGGTGGGGCTGTTTCACATTAACGCCCATTTTCCGCTGGCCTGGAAACTGTTCGCCATCACCGGCTTCCTCGGTGGACTGACGACTTTCTCCACTTTTTCGGCCGAAGTCGTCGAACGTCTGCTGGCCGGCCAGCCAGCCTGGGCCATCGGCCTGGCGACCGTTCATTTTGCTGGTTCGCTGACGGCGACTTACCTCGGCCTGCTGACGGTCGGGGCTACCCGCATCTGGTCCTGAGCCGGTCCGGCAAGCGGCTTAAACCCGCCAGGGCGCCCGCCCGAATTCCTCAACCAGAAAATCCACCATCACCCTGACCTTCGGGGCGAGATGGCGGCCGCTCGGATACGTGACGAACAGCGGTACCGGCTCGACGTGATGCCAGTCGGAGAGGATGGGGATCAGCGCGCCACGGCGGATGGCCTGGCCGACGATGACATCGGTCAGCCGGGTGATGCCGACGCCGGCAACGGCCAGTTGCAGCACGGTTTCAGCATTATTGGCGACAACGTTGCCGCCGATATGGACGACGCGGATGCCGTCGTCGGTATCGAATGGCCAGCGCCGCAGTGCCGGCAGGGTGGTGATCCACAGGCAATTGTGCTGTTGCAGTTCATCCGGCGTGCGCGGGGTGCCGAAGCGTTCGAGATAGGCCGGCGCGGCACAGATAACCCGCTCCAGATTGCAGATGCGACGAGCGACGGTCGATGAATCTTCCAGCGTGCCGATGCGGATGGTCAGGTCGAAATTGTCATCGGCGGGGGTTGGGGGCACGTCATTGATGGTGATTTCCAGCTCGATGTTACGGTGCTTTTCCAGAAAGCGCGGTATCGCCGGCGTCAACTGATGCATGCCGAAGGCCGAGCCGCTGTGCAGGCGGAGCAGGCCGCGCGGATGCGTGCCGGCTTCGGCGACTTCAGCCTCGGCTTCATCCATCGCCGTCAGGATAGGGCGGGCCCGGTTGTAGAAGGCCTCACCCTCCACGGTCAGTTGCAGTCGGCGGGTCGTTCGGGTGAGCAGGCGGGCGCCGAGGCGATCTTCCAGGCGGGTAACCAGCTTCGACAGGGCTGATGGCGTCAGCCCCATTTCCCGTGCGGCCGCAGAAAAGCCGCCGACCTCCACGGCGCGAACAAAGGCAGTCATTTCAGCGGCACGATCCATGGCTTGATTATGGACGAAAATTCACAAATGTTTTGCCATCGGTGGCCATTGTTATAAATAGCCGCGACAATTAAAGTTCGGTCCGTGCAATGTTGCGTTGCAGCAAAAAAAGGAAAAATCATGGCCCCCATCGACATCCCGACCATCGAATGCCAAGCCCGCGCCCTGCGCGCCCAGGAAATCCAGCGTCTGCAAGGACTCTTCGCCGAACGCCTGCGCCTTTATGCGCTGCTTCTGGGCAACAGCCTGCTTTCGCTGCTGGAGTCACTGGCCAACACGCTGCGTCCGGCTTTCTCCTGGAACCCCCAGACGCTTGCGACCAAGCCGGGCAAGTCTGTTCTCGAATGCCTGAATCGTGCCGCCCGTGCCCTGTTCTCCTGGAATCCGCAAAACCGTCGCTCCTGCTGAATCCCTGGATTCACGGCTGAAAACTCATCCTTTGATTTGCTGACGATCAGGCCATGCCAAGCAGGGTTTTCAGGGCTTTGCTGCCGGCTGGCGTCATGAGCAGGCCAAGCGCGCCGCAGTTGAGCAGCACGGTTAGCCAGAAAACCGCCAGGAACGAAGCCTTGCTCGATTTGTGACGCAACTGCTTCTGCGCCACCAGCGCCCCCGGCCAGCCGCCGATCAGGGCGAGCAGGTGCAGGGTGCTCTCCCGGGTGCGCCATTGGCCGTTGCGGGCGGCCGATTTGTCGAGCAGGTAGGCAACGAATGTGACGGTGCTGGCGAGGGCGTAAAACACGAGGATGGATATCGTCATTGCCGGTCGATCAAAGTACGTAGAACAGCACCGCGATGAAATGCGCCAGGCTGCCGGCGATCACGAAAAGGTGCCAGATGCCATGCCAGTGGCGGAAGCGCTCGTCGAAGGCAAAGAACACGATACCCACGGTGTAGAACACACCGCCGGCCGCCAGCCAGAGAAAACCGGCAAGGCCGAGGGTTTCGAGCAGCGGCTTGACGGCGACGATAACGATCCAGCCCATCACCGCGTAAATGATCAGCGAAAGCACCCGCGCTTCCGAGCGCGGCTTGATTTCCTGCAACATGCCGATCACCGCCAGCGTCCAGACGATGGCGAATAGTGACCAGCCCCACGGCCCGCGCAGGCTGATCAGGCAGAACGGCGTATAGCTGCCAGCGATGAGCAGATAGATCGACAGGTGATCAAGCTTGCGCAGGAAGTTTTTCACCCGGCCGCGCACGCTGTGATAGATCGTCGAGATGCTGTACAGCGCGACCAGCGTTACACCATAGACGGCAACGCTGAACACCTTCCAGCCGTCACCGCTGGCCATGGCCAGGACGATCAGCCAGGTGGCGCCGCTCAGGGCGAGCAGGGCACCGATCAGATGCGTCCAGGCATTGAATCTTTCTCCGTGGTACATGAACTCTTTCCTGCCAACTCGAATGATGCATCGTTCAAGAAATCGCTAGATGCTAACTGCTATCGACCGGCAAAACTGTTTGTGGTTCGTCTTATAACGGTGACAACTTGTGTCTTTCATGGATTAAGCCGGTGATTTACTGCAAAATTCGCGGCTTGATCTTTGCAGGAAAAAGATGGCGCGGCATGCGGGTTTGTTTGCTGACGAAATCTGGATGATGGAAAAAAATAACGAACAGAAAAGACCCCGACCGGAGAGCAATGAGCGACTGCTTTGCCTGACCGCTGATTTCGGGCGGCTGCGCGGCATGCAACGCAACATGCTGCGGTCGACCGGTGAAAAACGCGAAAAACTGCAGGCCGATTTCGCGCTGCTGCTGGAGAAATCGCGGGCCGGGCTGGCACTACGCCAGGCTTCGCTGCCCAGGCCGGAGTTTCAGGCTGATCTGCCGGTCAATGAGCGGCGGGCCGAAATCGCCGCGCTGATCAAAAAGCATCAGGTCGTCATCGTTTGTGGTGAAACCGGTTCTGGCAAGACAACGCAATTGCCGAAAATTTGCCTAGAGCTTGGTCGAGGTGGTGCCGGCCTGATCGGCCACACCCAGCCGCGCCGGCTGGCCGCACGCTCGGTGGCGACACGGTTGGCGCAGGAGTTGAAGACGCAGGTCGGCACGGGGGTTGGCGTGAAAATCCGCTTCCAGGACCGGTCGACCGCAGATAGTTGGGTCAAGCTGATGACCGACGGCATTCTGCTTGCCGAGTCGCAGTCCGATCCGTATTTGAGCGCCTACGACACGATCATCATCGACGAGGCGCATGAGCGCAGCCTGAACATCGATTTCCTGTTGGGCTACCTGAAGCAGTTGCTGCCCAAGCGCCCGGATCTGAAGGTGATCATCACGTCGGCCACCATCGATGCCGAGCGTTTTTCGCAGCATTTCAGCGGCGCGCCGGTGATCGAGGTTTCCGGCCGCCTGTATCCGGTCGATGTGCGTTACCGGCCGGTTGACGATCTGGAAAAGAAGGACGACGAGCGCGATCTTTACGACGCGATTGTCGATGCTGCCGACGAGTTGTCACGATTGGGCAGCGGCGACATTCTGGTCTTCCTGCCGGGCGAACGGGAAATCCGTGAAGCGGCAGAAGCCTTGCGCAAACATGCGCTGGCCCGGCCCGGGATGTCGTCAGCGCATGCGCCGGAAATTCTGCCGCTGTTCTCGCGGCTGTCGGCTGGTGAGCAGGATCGCATTTTCAAGCCTTCCGGAAGTTCGCGGCGTATCGTGCTGGCGACCAACGTTGCCGAAACTTCACTGACGGTGCCGGGCATCCGCTATGTGATCGACACCGGACTGGCCCGCGTCAAGCGCTACTCCTACCGCAACAAGGTCGAGCAGTTGCAGATCGAGAAAATCTCGCAGGCGGCGGCGCGGCAGCGGGCCGGGCGATGTGGCCGGGTCGCGGCGGGCGTCTGCATTCGTTTGTACGACGAACTTGATTTCAACGCACGTCAGCCTTTCACCGATCCCGAGATTCTTCGTTCCTCACTGGCCGGCGTCATCCTGCGCATGAAATCGCTGAAGCTGACCGATGTCGAAAGCTTCCCTTTCCTTGAACCGCCGCCGGCCAAGGCAATTGCCGATGGCTACGCGCTGCTGCAGGAACTGGGGGCGCTTGACGACGAAAATGTGCTGACGCCAATCGGCCAGTCGCTGGCCAAGCTGCCGCTCGACCCGCGCATCGGCCGCATGCTGGTGGCGGCGCGCGATCTCGGTTGCCTCAAGGAAGTCATGGTCATCGCCGCCGGCCTCTCGGCCCAAGACCCGCGCGAACGGCCGCAGGAACGCCAGCAGGCGGCGGACGAAAAGCACAAGCTGTTCGCTGACGAAAAATCGGAGTTCCTGAGCTGGTGGAAGCTGTGGAACTGGTTTGCCAATGCGGTCGACCACAAGAAATCGAACAAGCAGCTGATCGACAACTGCCATGCCCATTTCCTTTCCTATTTGCGGCTGCGTGAGTGGCGCGAGGTACATGGCCAGCTGCATGCGATGGTGGCGGAGTTGGGCTGGAAGGAAAGCGATATTCCGGGTACCTACGATGCCATCCATCAGGCGCTGCTCGCTGGCCTGCTCGGCAACCTCGGCTGCAAGGCGGACGAAACCGGTTACTACCTCGGTGCCCGTGGCATCCGTTACCTGATCCATCCTTCATCGCCGCTGCAGAAAAAGGCCGGCAAGTGGATCATGGCAGCCGAGATTACCGAGACGACCCGCCTCTTCGGGCGCTGCGTCGCCCGCATCGAACCGGACTGGCTGGAGAAAGTGGGCGCTCACTTGATCAAACGCAGCTACTTCGATGCCCATTGGGAAAAGAAGTCGATGCAGGTCGCCGGCTGGGAGCGGACGACGCTCTACGGCGTGGTGATCAACCCAAAACGGCGCATCCATTACGGTCCGCTGGCGCCGGCCGAGTCACGCGAAATTTTCATCCGTCAGGGACTGGTCGGCGAGGAAATCGACGATGCCTTCGCCAAGCGCTGGCCATTTTTTCAGCACAACCAGAAGCTGATCCGCGAGATCGAGCACCTCGAACACAAGCAGCGCCGGCAGGATGTACTGGTCGATGACGAGCTTATTTTCGCCTTCTACGATCACCTGATTCCCGAGGGCATCCACAACGGCGCCAGCTTCGACCACTGGCGCAAGGAAGCCGAGCGCGACAATCCGAAGCTGCTGTTCCTCGCCAAAGATGACCTGATGCGCCACTCGGCGGCCGGCGTCACCACTGAGGCCTTTCCGCATCACCTGAAAGTGGGCGGCGTCGATTACACGCTGACCTACCATTTTGAGCCCGGTTCACCGCGCGATGGCGTGACGCTGACGCTGCCGCTGGCGCAGCTCAACCAGATTCCGGCGGCCCGGATGGAATGGCTGGTGCCCGGCCTGCTCAAGGAAAAGCTGGTGCAGCTGATCAAGACGCTACCGCAGAAAATTCGGGCGAAGCTGGTGCCGGTGCCGGAATTTGTCGAAGAATTCATGTCCACCGCAGCAGGCAACGAAAAGAAGATGAATCAGGGGCTGATCCCGCCGCTGATCGATTACATCCTTGTCGCCCGTGGCCTGAACGCCCGGGGTTGGGCGGTGACGCCGGATGCCTTCCGGCCGGATGCGCTGCCTTTGCATTTCTCGATGAACTACAAGCTGATCGACGAGCATTCGCGTCAGCTCGACATGAACCGCAGCCTGGTACAGTTGCGCGCCGACTGGGGCAAGGAAGCCAAGCAGGAATTCGCCGAACTGCACGAAACGCCGTCCGAATACAGCAATCTGACCGACTGGACGTTTGGCGAGTTGCCCGAACTGATGGAAGTCCCGGTCGCAGGCCAGACCGTGATCGGCTATCCGGCGCTGACCGATGAAGGCGAAACCGTCAGCCTCAAGGTTTTCGACTCGGCCGAGGAGGCCGGGTCGGCTCACCGTGCCGGCCTGCTACGCCTGTTCATGCTGCAATTCCGCGATCAGGTGAAGTATTTCGACAAGAATGTGCCGGGCCTCAGCCAGATGGCCATGCAATACATGGCGCTGGGCAGCAACGACGACCTGAAGCGCCAGATCATCGCCCTGACCTTCGAGCGTGCCTGTCTGAGCGAACCCTTGCCGACGACGCCGACTGCCTTCAAGGGCCGTTGCGGCGACAGCAAGGCCCGGCTCGGCCTGGTCATGCAGGAGGTCTGCCGGATGGTCGGTGCGGTGCTGACCGAATGGCTGGCGGTGATCAAGAAGCTGCCGGCGTTCAAGATACATGCGGCGGCGGTGCAGGACATCGAAGCGCAGATGAAGCGGCTGATGGGCAAGAATTTCGTTGCGGAAACACCGTTCGAACGGCTGCAGCACTACCCGCGTTATTTGAAGGGGATGCAGGTCAGGCTCGATAAACTCAAGTCCGACCCGGCCCGCGATGCCCGCCTGATGGCCGAATACGCGCCGCTCTGGACCAATTACGAACGGCGTTTCCTGCAGTTGGCCAAACAGGGGGCGGCTGATCCGCAGATCGACCAGTTCCGCTGGTTGCTGGAAGAGTTGCGCATCAGCCTTTTTGCGCAGGAACTGAAGACGCCGGTGCCGGTATCGGTCAAGCGCCTGCAAAAACAATGGGAAGGAATTCAGCATGGGTGACGTGATGCTGGCGCTGATGCGCTCGCTGGCCAGCCTGCGTAGCGGCAAGGTCTGGGTTTATGTGCTGGTCCCGGCGCTGCTCTCGCTTGTGCTGTGGATTGCGCTGGCAGTCTGGGGGCTGGGCGCACTGGTCGACTGGCTGCTTGGCCATCCGCCGATGACCATTCTGATCGGTTGGGGCGTCGCCTGGCTGGCCCATATCCTGGCCTATCTTGGCGGCTGGATGGCGATCTTTGCCTGCGCTTACCTGACGGCGTCGCTGCTGGCGGCCCTTGTGATTATGCCCCTGATGCTGAAACGACTGTCGGAAACGGAATATCGCGACGTCGCGCCGATGGGTAAGGACAGTTTTGTCGCTGCTGCGGTCAACAGCGTTTTTGCCTCGATTTTGTTCATCGCCGGCTGGCTATTGACGCTGCCTTTGTGGATTGTTCCCGGCCTGTCGCTGCTCTTGCCAATGTTGCTGATGGCCTGGCTCAATCGCCGTACCTTTGCCTACGATGCGCTCTCCATGCACGCCACGGCCGAGGAGTGGCGAAGTATCCGGCAGCAGCACAAGGGACCGCTATTCATGCTCGGTTTGACCATGGCGCTGCTCGCTCACATACCGATAATCGGCTTGCTGGTGCCGGCACTGGCGGCGCTATCATTTGTCCATTACGGGCTGGAGGCGCTGCGCCGGTCGCGCGGCGGGGCTCTGGTCACCATCGAGGGAGAGCGTTTATGAGTCGCAGCTTTGGCGCCATCATCATTGGCGACGAGATTTTGTCAGGCAAGCGCCAGGACAAGCATTTTGCCAAGATCGCTGAAATGCTCGGGCAGCGTGGTCTGCGTCTTACCTGGGTGGAGTATCTCGGCGACGATCGGGAACGTCTCGCCGCCACTTTCAAGCGCACGATGGCCGCCGGCGACGTCGTCTTCTCCTGTGGCGGTATCGGCAATACGCCGGACGACCACACCCGGCAGGCCGTGGCGGCGGCGCTCGGCGTTGCTCTGGAACTTCATCCGGAGGGCCATGAGGAATTGAAGGTCCGTTTCAATGGCGAAGAAATTACCGATCAGCGCCGGCAACTGGTGACCTTCCCGGCGGGCGTCAAAATCGTGCCCAATCCGTTCAATCGCATACCCGGCTTCATGGCCAACGAACATTATTTCGTTCCGGGCTTTCCCCAGATGGCGCACCCGATGATCGAATGGGCGCTCGATACCTTTTATGCAGACCTCTTCAGGCCGGTCGAAGGCATGGTCGAAAAGGCATTTCTGCTGACCGGGCCGACCGCCTATGAAAGCGCCCTGCTCGATCTGATGGAGCGCATCGTCAAGGACTATCCGACGCTGCGCCTGTTCTCGCTGCCATCGCTGATTGGCACGGAACGCAAACATCTGGAACTGGGTGTCGAAGGCTCGCCCGAGCTGGTCGATCAGGCGATGGAAGAAATCCGCCTTGAGATCGAAAAGAGGGGAATAATTTGGGTCTGGCGGCCTTGAGTCTACGCTTGCCGTAAACGTAAAAAACCCGCGAACTCAGTCGCGGGTTTTTTGTGGGCTGCAGCGCAACCGGTATTACTTGGCGGCAGCCTTCTTGGCAGCAGCGGTCGTGGCGCTCGTCTTGGCCGGCGCGGCAACCTTGCCGGCAACCTGCAGGTTGGCTTCAGCGATATCGGACAGTTGCTTGGCCATCGAGTTCATGCTGTCGAAAGCCTTGGTCGAGGCGCCCAGCATGGTCTGCATGGTGGCGGCAAAAACATCGCCACCGACCGGTGCGGAAGACTTGGCCTTCTCAACGGCGCTGGTCGCATTCTTGGTGAAGGTGCTGTACTGGGCTTCCATCACCGAAGTGATTTCCTTCTGCATTTCGGCGACCAGGTCATAGACGCTGCGCGAATATTCAACCATTTTTTCGACGCTGGGCTGGGCCAGTTCGGTGTTCAGTTTGGCGACAGAATTTGCATCCTTGGCAGCCATCAATTGCTGGGTGCTGGCAACCGTGTTGTTGAAGAACTCACGGGAAGCGGCCATGTTCAGCGCGGTCAGGCGCTCGACGCCGTTGAAGGCGGTGCGCAGCAGGGCAGACATGACTTCGGTGTTGGCTTTTTGGGCAGCGGCCAGTTGTTCAAGATTCGGGTTGTTCATCTTCTTCTCCAATCAAATTTGGGTGCTGCGGATGAAATAAGCCCCCACGATCAGGTGGGGGCTATCAAAGCTGATTACTTGGACTTCTTGGTGGTGACCGTCTTGACTGCAGCGTTGGTGGCAGCGGCAACGTTGGCTTCAGCGATTTCAGCGACTTGCTTGGCAGCCTTGTTCATGTTGTCGAAGGCAGAGTTGGCGGCAGCGATGGCGCTCTTGACAGCGGCGACAGCAACATCAGAACCGGCCGGAGCAGACTTGGCAGCCTGGTCGAGCAGGGCAGCAACGGTCTTCTGGAAGTCACCGAATTGCGACTCAACCATCTTGGACAGTTCTTCCTGGGTTTGCGCAGAGATTTCGTAGACGCTGCGCGAGTAAGCAACAGCTTTCTCGACATTCGGCTTGGCCAGGGAAGCCTGAATCGACATGGCTTCTTGCGGATCCTTGGCACCCATCAGGGCTTTGGCGCCGGAGACAGAGTCTTCGACCAGCGAACGGGCGGTATTCAGGTTCAGGGCGGCGATACGCTCGGCAGAAGCCAGGGCGGTATTGGCCAAGGACAGCAGGGAATCAACGGTAGCCTTGTTGGCAGAAGCGAATTGCTCGGGAGTCTTGAACATGGGATATCTCCTAAAATTTAAAGGTCATGCTAAACAGAAAAAACCGTTGCAGCGCTCTTTCAGAAGCTATGTTGCACTGCACCATGAGCTCAATTATAGAAGTGATTGTTGCATTGTCAACAATTATTTTGTGCGGTGCACAATTGACCGTAAGCTCCTGATTAAACAGTTTCTTGTGGCTGCTCAAAAGCCGCTTCGGCTGGGGGTTTTCTTGCAGCGATTTTGGCAAATGCACTACTGCTGTGCATCCGGCAGGCTCAGGCCACCAGCCCCCTTCAATTCAAGCCGTTCGGGGCGGGAGGCCGGGCGTTCCGGTTCGCTCTTTTTGTTTTTCGGCTGGATGATGGCGCGAACGCGGGGCGGCGGGGCTTTCGGGTCACGAGCCGCGCCGGCGGTGACAAGATATTTTTCGCTGACAGCGTCGTACCAGATGTAATCGCCCTTGACCTGATCCTCACCGCTCTTCACCCAGGCGCGGTGAAACAACTCGGTGATTTCGCTGTTGCTGTTGTATTCGATGCGCTCGGCTTCACCTTCCATGTACTCCTCTTTGCCTTCACGCTTCTGGCGGAAGCGCGCCAGGCCATCCTTGCCACTGAAGGCGACGCCCTTCTGGAAACCATACTGATCTTCGGTGACAACCACACGCTCGGCCTTGAGCGTCATCGTGCCCTTGGTAATCAGGACATCGCCTTCAAGGATCTGGATTTTTTTGGCGTCATCAATTGAAATCCGGTTGGCTTCGAGTTGCATTGGCTTGTCACGGTCAGCCCGTTCGGCCAGCGCAAGTGGCGTGGTAAGCAGGCAGAGAGTCAGGGTGGCGATACGAAGCATCATGGTGTTGTCCTGGTGCGGATGTACAGGCCGGTGACCCGTGACTGCAGAACGAGGGTGGAGGTGTTGTCGTCAAGTGTTGCGCCAACGCCCTTGATCCAGGACTGCCCCTGGGTGATTTCCACCGGGCTGTTGGTGAAGGCGAAGCCGGCATCCGGCTGGGCGGTCAGGTCCGGCATGCGGGCGACCATTTCCGGGCGATCAGCCGTTGCGGCGCGGGTAACACTGACGTCATCCCAGAGGTAGATCGTTTCACCCTTGGAGGTCACTTTGGCCAGCTTTGAAACGATCTCGACGGGCGGCGCGTTCAGTCGATAGCTGGTCAGCTTTGGGGACTTGAGCTCGGAGCTGTCATCGTCAGGGAAATGGACCAGATAGGGCGCGGTCAAGCGGTATTTGACTTGGCCGGTAGAGTCAAAGCGGCGAATTTCAAAATTTTCGGCAATGGCGTCCGGGTCATGGCGCAGCTTGCCATCGTGTTTGGGTTCACCAATATCGACAGCTTTTTGCAGCCAGAAGCTGAGTCCGGCCAGCAATGCCAGCAAAATCACCGGAAAGAGTTGGCTGGGCCAGTGTTTCATTGCGACTCAAGATAGGGCGCGAACGCCGCTTCCAGCTTGTCCTGGGCCTTCAGGATGAATTCAATGGCCTCACGCACGGCACCGTGGCCGCCAGCAGCATCGGTGATGGCGTGGGCACGCTCCTTGACGATGGGGCGCGCATTTGCCGGGGCAATGGCGAGGCCGCACAGGGTCATTGCAGGCAGGTCGATCAGGTCGTCACCCATGAAGGCACAGTCTGCCCACTGCAGGCCCAGTTTTTCCAGCAGGCCGCCAACGGCGACGCGCTTGTTGGCAACGCCTTGGTACACATGTTCGATGCCGAGGTCAGCGGCGCGGGCGGCAACGACGCCTGAAGTGCGACCCGTCACGATGGCCAGTTCGATACCGGCGCGGCGCATCAGGACGAGGCCGAGTCCGTCCTGGACGTTGAAGGTTTTTAATTCACCGCCATCGTCGGTGTAGTGCAGGCCACCGTCGGTCATCACGCCGTCAATGTCGAAGGCGACGAGCTTGATGCGGGTAGCGCGGGTTTTGGCGTCCATCAGATGACCTTGGCGGTGAACAGATCGTGCATGTTGAGCGCGCCAACCAGGCGGCCGCTTGGGTCGGCAACGAGCAACGCGTTGATGCGCAGGCGCTCCATCATTTCGACGGCTTCGACCGCCAGGCGCTCGGGTGCGATGCTGTGCGGCGCGCTGTGCATGACCGAGGCGATCTCGCCCTGCCGCAGGTCGATACGTTTTTCAAAGGATCGGCGCAAGTCACCATCGGTAAATATGCCGAGTGCCTTGCCTTCTGCGTCGGTAACCGCCACCAGCCCAAGGCCGCCACGTGACATGGCGACGATGGCATCGGTAATATTGGTTTCGGGCGATACGGCAGGCACCTGGTCGAGCTGGCGCATGACATCACTGACGTGGGTCAACAAGCGGCGCCCGAGCGAGCCGCCGGGGTGGGAGCGGGCGAAATCATCCGGCCCGAACCCGCGGGCATCGAGCAGCGCCACGGCCAGCGCATCCCCCAGGGCCAGCGCTGCGGTAGTGCTGGCGGTCGGGGCAAGGTTGTGCGGGCAGGCTTCCTGCTCGACGCTAGCGTCGAGATGAATATCGGCTTCGCGGGCCAGCGTCGAAGCCGGGTTGCCAGTCATCGAAATCAGCCTGGCACCTTGGCGCTTGACCAGCGGCACGATGCGCAGCAACTCTTCTGATTCGCCCGAATTCGACAGCGCCAACAGCACGTCGTCGCGGGTAATCATGCCAAGATCGCCGTGGCTGGCTTCGGCGGGGTGCACGAAATAGGCCGGGGTGCCTGTGCTGGCCATGGTTGCCGCAATCTTGCGGGCGATATGGCCAGATTTGCCCATGCCACTGACGATGACGCGCCCGTGGCTGTTCAGAATGAGTTCGACGGCACTGGCAAAGTCGCCATTAATTCGGCTTTTGAGGGCGTCGACCGCAGCAGCCTCGATGCTCAGCGTCTGGCGCCCCAGTTCCAGAGCGCGTTCCGGCGAGTAACGAGAAGTAGATGGGCTTGGGTTCATGGGCGGGCTGCGGTTATGATGGCCGAAGTATACCTGAATCGCGGAAAGCCCCTTGAGCGCACTGTCTCTCGTCCTCCTGCTGCTTGGTGCCTCGGTGGTGGCCGTTGTCATCTTCCGGCGCTTTAACCTGCCTCCGGTGCTGGGCTACCTTCTGGTAGGCAGCCTGATCGGCCCGCACGCGCTGAATCTGATGAACGAGATGCATCGTGCGGAATACCTTGCCGAATTCGGTGTGGTTTTCCTGATGTTCTCGATCGGCCTCGAGTTTTCCTTGCCCAAACTCTATGCGATGAAGCGCATCGTATTCGGCTTGGGGTTGTTGCAAGTGGTAGTGACCATGGTGTTGATGACCCTGCTGGTCATGGCGCTTGGCATCAACTGGCAACTTGGTATTGCGCTGGGTGGTGTTTTCGCCATGTCTTCAACAGCCGTTCTGACCAAGCTCCTGGTTGAACGCATGCAGCTTGATTCGGCACATGGCCGCGAAATCATGGGCGTACTGTTGTTCCAGGATCTTGCCGTGGTGCCCTTGCTGGTAGTGATACCGGCGCTGACCCAGCCGCCGGAGAAACTCGCCATCCTGCTCGGTATCGCGCTGCTCAAGGCAGTGGTGGTGCTTGCCGTGATTCTGGTTTTTGGCCAGAAGCTGATGCGCAAGTGGTTTCACTTCGTTGCCCGGGCCAAGTCTTCCGAAGTGTTCGTCCTCAACGTCTTGCTGATTACGCTGGGCCTTGCCACGGTGACCGAACTGGCCGGGCTGTCCCTGGCGCTGGGCGCCTTTGTTGCCGGCATGCTGATCTCCGAGACGGAATATCGCCTGCAGGTGGAAGAGGACATCAAGCCATTCCGCGATGTGCTGATGGGGCTGTTCTTCGTCACCATCGGGGTCAAGCTCGATATGCAATTGTTGGTCGGTCTGTGGTGGCAGGTCTTGCTGGTGCTAGTCGCCCTGCTCGTGATCAAGAGTGTCGTCGTCGGATTGCTCTCCTGGCGGCTGGGCTCAACGCCCGGAAATTCGATCCGCTCGGCCCTGTGGCTCTGTGCCGGTGGTGAATTCGGTTTTGTGTTGCTCGGTGAAATTACCCGCATGCCGAAAGAGATCGAGCAGGTGGCCCTGACGGCGCTGGTACTTTCCATGCTGATTGCGCCCTTCATCGTTCAATACAGTGAAAAGCTCGTCATGCGCTTCGTCGCCAGCGAATGGCTGATGCGTTCGATGCACTTGACCAAGATCGCCGCCCAGTCGATGGGGACGGAAAAGCATGCCATCCTTTGCGGTTTCGGACGCAATGGTCAGTATCTGGCGCGATTTCTCGGGCAGGAGGGGGTCAATTACATCGCGCTCGACCTTGATCCCGATCGTGTCAGAGAGGCCGCGGCTGGGGGCGAGAACGTCGTTTTCGGCGATGTCGGCCGGAAGGAGACTCTGGTTGCGGCTGGCCTGATGCGGGCAAGTGTGGTGATTGTCACCGTCAGCGATACGCTGCTTGCCGAAAAAGTATTGCATCACGTGCAATCGCTCCGCCCCGACTTGCCGGTGGTGGTGCGGACTGCTGATGAGCGCGACATGGACCGGCTACGACATGCCGGCGCGGCAGAAGTCGTGCCAGAAGCGCTGGAAGCCAGCCTGATGCTCGCGTCGCATGCGCTGGTATTGCTTGGCATTCCGATCAATCGTGTACTCAAGCGCATCCGTCAGACCCGCTCCGAGCGCTACAGCCTGCTTCGAGGCTTCTATCGCGGCCTGAGTGATCGAGAACATGACGACGACGATGACCACCATGAGCCCCGCCTGCATTCCATTTTGCTCGTCGCGGGTTCAGCAGCGATTGGCCAGACGCTGGATGACGTCGATCTTGACGAACTGGGGTGTGAAGTCAGCGCCATAAGGCGGCGCGGTATTCGGGCGGTTGAACCGGCGCCGGAAACGCGGCTTGAGTTGGGAGATGTGGTGGTGGTTTTGGGCAACCCGGAGGCGGTTTCGGCGGCTGAGGAAAGGCTGCTGCAGAAATGAAAAAGCCCGCCGAAGCGGGCTTCAATCAAATGTGCTCAGTGTCAGAGGCTGGCACAAACGATGTATTGCTGGCCATCCTGAATGTTTATGGTCGCTGTGGCTGCTGTGCCACGGGCGGAGCCCATTGGAACGGCCTGTACTGAACCGCCGGCGGTGTTGCCATCGTCCATGGTTGTGTCGATTTGCCGAACATAGCGGCCAAGCACACCATTCGAACAGACATAGGCTGATCCGCGCATGGCGGCGATAAATGGTGTGGCTAAACCGGCAGCGCTGACCCCGCTTTCTACACCAAGACGACCGCCATCGGCGTTCCGTGGCGCGTAATTGGGATCTCCGGTATTTGTTGCGCCGGTGGCTAGGTTAGCCAAACGAACATGCTGCCAGAAGACGAATGTTTCAGAAGTGATTGCACCTGCATCCCAGTCACCATCAAGGCGACCATTGTTGGCAGTGCAAAGGCCCGCTGCGGCCGGAGTGCAGGCTGTCGCAACGCCAAGTCCGAATCCCGCGTCAAGTTGGGCCTGGTTTTGGTCACCAGGAAAATTCTTGAAACGGTCCTGATAGCCGTAAATCAAAGCTGAGGTTGTACGGAAATCCCCAACCATGTTTTTGACTTTCGCGCTATTGATCAACTCCTGCCCTTTGAGCACGCCACCCAGTAACAGGCCGATAATGACCAGCACGATGGCGATTTCGACGAGGGTGAAGCCTTTTTGATGGCTTTTCATGGCATGCTCCGATTGAATTTTCCTGTTTGAATATCAGCAAATTTTGTGCCAGTGATATAAAGTGGGAATTTGTCATTTTTCCCCGTTTTTTCGTAAAAAAGTGTCGAAAACTGGACAGATTGTTTCTGAAATGAACACTGGTCAAAAGCGAGATTTCAAAGCGCGGTTGGGCGACTGGCCCCATTTTTTACTGGCTGGCCATCTGCTGATGTTGCATGTGCTGGCCTTCGGCGGCTGGAAAATTCCGGCTATCCGACTGCTATGGCTGGTTGCGCTCGGGTTGTTCCTGATCTGGCAACCGTTCGTTGCCGGCGAGCGGCGTATCAGTTTGCGCCAGGGTGCGATGCTTTTTGCAGCGGCGCTGGTCTCCACCTGGTTTCTCGGCCCGTGGCTGTTGCTGATCTGGTGCGGTGCGCTGGCAGCTGCGATTGGTGGGCGTGTGTTGTGGACGGAGCGCCGGGGGGAACGGACGGGCTATTTGCTCGCTTTTGGCTATCTGGTCGGCGTAACGGTATTTGGGGTGGTCCCGGAGGTTTCTCCTGCCGTCGTGCTCGACCCCTTGCCGCGTGACATATTTGCTCGCCTGATGCCTTTGCTTCTGCCGCTACTGCTGGTCTTTCCTGCGCGGGCGCCACGGCGACGGGCCGGTGATGCCTTTGATCTGTTCTATGGCATGCTGGTTTTTCTGGTGCTGGCGGTTTTTGTGCTGGGCGCGCTGGCTTACATGCTGGTCGGCGGAGTCAGTTACGTCGAATCCCTGTTCAAAACCTCGCTGACTGTAGCCGGCGCCTTGCTGGTCGTGGCTTGGGCCTGGAATCCGCGCGCCGGCTTTTCGGGCGTGGGTTCTGCCTTGTCGCGCTATCTGCTGTCGGTGGGGATGCCCCTTGAGCAATGGCTGGTACAGCTGTCCGAGGAAAGCGAAAAAGAGGTCGATCCGGGCCGTTTTCTCGGTGCTGCAATGGAGCGTTTGCAAGGTATGCCGTGGGTAATGGGCGCTTCCTGGGAGGCGGCAGGCGAGCTTGGGCAGTCGGGCGAGCGAACCCCGCATAGTCACGTTTACCAGGCCAGAGAATTTTCTCTGGTGGTCTATTTTCGGTTGGCGCCATCGCCATCAATGCGATGGCATGTCGAGTGGTTGCTACGGCTGGCCGCTGAATTCTATCTGGTCAAGCGCCAGGCTTCCCAATTGCAGCGCATGGGGTATCTGCAGGCGGTGTATGAGACCGGCGCCCGCGTCACTCATGACGTAAAAAATATCCTGCAGTCGTTACAGGTCCTTTGCTATGCGGCTTCTCGGCCGGGTAATCCCGCCGAACTGGCCGGCCTGTTAAGCCGACAGTTGCCGCAGATTACCGAACGGCTGAAGGTCACGCTGGAAAAGCTGCAGTCGCCTCAAGTTGATGGCTCTGAGCGCGTTGATGCAGCGGTCTGGTGGGAAAGTTTGAAAGACCGCTATGGTCATGCCGATATTGTCTGGGACGGGCTGCCCGAACCCGATGAGATGGTACCCAGAAGCCTGTTCGATAGCGTCGTGGAAAACTTGTTGCAGAACGCGCTAGCCAAACGTCAGCGCCAACCGGGGCTGGGTATCCGAGTCAGCTTTGCTCATGCCGGACTGATGGTGGCTGACGATGGTGAGCCGGTCGCTTCGGAGGTCGCGGACACCATTTTGCATGAGCCGGTCAGTTCGGAAGATGGGCTGGGAATAGGTCTTTTTCACGCCACCCGTCAAGCCGAAGCGGCAGGCTATAGCCTGGAATTGATCGCGAACCGACCGGGTCGGGTGGCATTCAGTCTGTCAGCTCGTCGCTGATGGCGCTTTGCAAAACATCGCTTTGGTCCTGCGGGCCGATCAGGCGATAAACCACGGTGTTCCCCTTGCCTTTCAAATAGATTGTTTGTGGTTCATGGAAGGAAAAGTGCTCGCTCAGTCGCCGGTAGGTGGTTTCGTCGACCTGAATCATGCCCGGTACGCCTTCACTGGTGATCCGGCTGGCCAGATTGACGGTGTCGCCCCACAGGTCGTAGATGAATTTTTTCTTGCCAACGACGCCAGCGACGATCGGTCCGGTACCGATACCGATGCGCACTTCCAGGTGCATATCGTTGATGGCGAAGTCCTTGCGCAGCAGATCGCGCATCGCAATGGCCAGTTCGGTGATCGATTTCGAGTAATTGGTCAGCTCGTTGTTGAGGCCGCCGGCAACCATATAGGCGTCACCGATGGTCTTGATTTTTTCAACGCCAAACTCTTCTGCCAGTTCATCGAAGGAGGAAAAAATGCGGTTCAACATCGCAAAGACCTGTTGTGGTGACAGCCCTTCCGCGATCTTGGTGAAGTTGACGATATCAACGAACATCACGGTGACATCGGCAAAACCGTCGGCGATGGTCTGCTTGTTGTGCTTGAGACGTTCGGCGACCGGGCCGGGCAGGATGTTGAGCAAGAGCCGTTCGGATCGTTCCTGCTCGGCCTGAAGCAGGCAATGGGTAGCTTCCAGCTCAGCCTGTGCCTTGGCCTTTTCCTGGACTGCGTAGCGCAGCAGCAGATAGACGATGCTGGAAATTGCCGCGAAATTCAGGGCGAAGAAAAAGACGCTGGTCCGGGTCGCTACTTTGGGTGCGGTTGCGGCCAGGCTGTCAGCCAGGAAGTAGTCAAAAAAGCCGGAGAGGGCGGTCAGGAAAATATAGGCGATGAACCAGGCGATGGATTCGCGAACGCCGAAGAACAGAACCGCGCCGATCGGCGCCAGCAGGCCCCACAGGCTGGTGCCGCTGGCCGTGATGAAGTTGCCGATGCTCCATTGCACGGCAAAAGGTGCGAAGAGGAAGAGTGCCAACTGTGTGTAGCGGAAAAAGTCGAAATTGCCGCTACGGAAAAAGAAAAGCAGGTTGCTGACCAGCAGTATCTGAAAAATGAACGGTGCAGTTGCCGAAAACTGTGGCCCCATCTGGCCATAGAGGAAAAGCCAGAGCATGGAACCGAGGCAGACGAGGCCCGTGGCAAAGATCAGTAGTGATTTCTTCAGCCGTATTTCGGCATCGTCATCAGGATTGATGCCGGCGTTGCGCAGGGAGAAAAGGAAGGGGTGCTGGCTCACGGGCTGGTTGAACTCATAACGGTTGCATAGTCCAGTCTGGCAGTGGTGGCGGTTAAGGTCAATAAGCCAAAAGGCGTGCTTGAGATGATCTAGGGAAGCTTGCCGACCGCGACCAAGCGGGATTTGAGCAGGGCTGGCGTGATCCAGGTGAGCAGGTCGTCAAAGTCCGGAGTCGGCGTATGGGCCACGAAGGTCAGGTCGGCATCCGCGTTCTCGGCTTCATCGCCGGCTGCGCCGCCAATCATTGTACCCGCGGTCGTGTAGCTGCCGACGCCCCTTGCGCCATGGCTGATGACCACGGCAGCCAGGTCGGAGGCAATGTTGCTGCCGGCAGTCTCTGTGATTTTGACATTGGCGGTGCCGGCGTTATCCGGAGCAACTCCGGTCGCCATGGTGAAGCTGCTGAGCGAGCCAGCAACCAGGACCGTGGTGAATTTCGTGCTGGCAAAGTAAGTCAGCCGCTGGCCCCATGGGTCTGTTTCGGGAAGCCCGAGGGTTGCCCAGGGAAGAACACCGTGTCCGCTTGGCAAAATGGCACAGTCCTCCAGACCGGCACCAACAACCCCGTTGGCCAAAGCGGGATTGGCTGGGCAGGGCAGCCGCCCGTTGGTAATGGTGAAGCCGAGCAGGGCCTCCTTGGCGTTGTCGAGCTGTCGCTGCGCCTCTTGATTGGTGACGGTTTCTCGTTGCGCCGCAAGTCCAAGCATCAGTCCGCCGGTGAGCAGGGCGACGATGACCAGTACGACGGCCAGTTCGACCAGCGAAAAACCATGTTGTGAAGGGGCAGAGCGTTGCATCGGTAGTGCTCAGTAGGCAAGACGGTCGTTGAAGGTAGCCGATGGCGGGGCTGTCGTAAAGGCGACTGCCGGTGCCGTGGCATCTCCATCGCGAGAGGCATTGGCATTGGTCGCCTCAAGGAAGTTGGCTGAGGAGGCGCTGGCATGGTTCTGCGTACCAAGGGCGCGCCCGCCAGCAACGGCCAGCAGGCGATAAGCCCCTGCGCCGTTGACGGTCAGTGTTCCCGCGGTGGATTGAAGCGGGTGACTAATCTGGTAAAAAAGGGTGTTTGCCCATTGGTTGCTTTTCCACCAGGTATTGACGTTGGCCTGCAGGAAATCACAACGGCTGGACAGCCAGATGATCGGGCTGGCGCTGGCTGTTGTTCCGGAAAGCAGGCTGTCAAGCTGCCCGGCCTGCGCCAGCAGGGTGTTGAGCAAGGTGCTTGTTTCACTCAGCGCTGTCGTCGCGCTTGCCAGATTTGCCGCAGACTGGTTGTCGATGAAGGCCTGCAATAGCTGGAGCGATTCATTCTTGCCGGTGACGCTGGTCAGGGCCTCATTTGCCGTACTGTAGGCGGAGCTATTGAGCACAGCAGCTTGCGTCGGATCGGCGATCGTGTCGGCTTTGGCTTGAGGTGCAATCAGCCCGGTATTGGCAGAAATGATTTTTGCCCAAAAATCGACGTTGACCGCAGCATTGCCCAGTGTTGTGGCATAGGGGGTGATGTTGCGTTGCAGGGGGCGAGGTATGGCGGTGTCTTGTGTGCTGAAATCGTTACGGGCAGTTTGGTAGGCTGTCAGCAATGCATTCAGGCTGGTGTGGCTGACATTATTGTCTACTTGTTCGTTGCTCAGGATGGTGGCCGAGAGAGCCGTCAGTGTGGCAAGTGCGGTTGTCGTGTCAGAGTTGATCTGGCTGAAGTTCGGCAAGGCTACCTGAGTGGCAGCGATCAGGCTGTTCAGCGCGCTGGAAGCGTTGCTGCGAGCAGTCAGGATACCGGGAACGCCGGTGGCAATGGCATCGACCGACGCTGTGGCGGTTATCAGCGCGTTACGCAAGGCAATCAGGTTGTCACTGTTTGGTGTGCTTTGCAGCGTCGTCTGCAAGGTGCTGATTGGGGTTCCCCAGAGGCTGACAGTGCTGGAAAGTTCGCTGACGCGTGTTGCTTCAATGCTGGCCTGCAGTGTGCTCAGCGCGCCGCTTAATGTAGTGGCCGAGGTTTTGGCAAGGGCCAGCAAGGCGGGGTTGGAGGTGGCGGTGGCGGAGGCTGCTGCCTGGGCGTCCACGCGGGCGGCGGTGGCGGCAGCTTGAGCGGGAGCGAGGTTGATGTCTAGCCGTGGTGTGGCTGTTGTCCCGAGCAATTGTTCGAGATAGGTGGTGCTGCTGAGCAGGTCCGAGGCGGTGCTGGCCGCGTCGAGCACGATGCGTTGCCGGTTCAGCTCCCAGGGCACGACATCGACGCCCAGTTTGGCCAACTGGTCAGGCAGTGAGTTGAAGAGCGTGTCGGTGCCCGTATTCAGTGTTCGTATGTTCAAGCCTTCACTGACGCTGATGCGGCCATTGAGTGACGCTGTATCGATTGCGCTATCGATCAGCAGCACCTGACTGCTGACGGCATCGGCTACCTGTTTCAGTTGGTTGGCCGTGCTGAAGATGACATCAAAGAGGTTACGGGCTTCCAGCAGAGTTGCGCTCAGGTTCTGCAGCGCAGCCAGTTGCTGGTTGGCATCGGTCGATGTGCTGAGCGTGGTTTGGGCCAGCGTCAGTTTGGCGATACTGCCTTTGAGCGCCGCTTCGGGGCCGCTGGCGGGCTGGGTGAGGGGCACACGGCCAAACAGGCTGTTGGCCCGACCTTCACGATTGGTGGCCGAGAAGGGGGCTGGCCACGGATAGCGATGGTTGATATTGGCGGCAGATGCGGCATGTTGGTCGAGGCAGCTTTTAACCTCGTTGGCAACCCGCTTTTCAACGGCAGCCATCAGTTCCTGGCGGGTGATGATGAGAACGAGGTCGTTGAATGCAGCGCTGGCGGGGCCGGTCACGTACTTGTGATCATTGCCGTTGCCATTTTCGTCATCCAGATAGTCGGCCGGGAGATTGGACGGCCGGTTCTGTCCGGCCAGCGGGGCGCGAGAAGCAATGATCAGGGCGGCGACCTGATCTGTGGTGCCGTCGACCTGAAGGCCGGGAAGGGTGTCACTGTTGATCGGCTGGGCGCTGTCATGATTGCGCAGGGCTGGCGCGAGGACATACCACAGCCGGGTGCCGGTGTTGTCGGTCAGCTCTGGCAAATCCAGGGTGACCCAGGGGAGCCAGCCAACGTAAATAGGGCATTGGTTAACCGTGAACATGTCGGTTTTTCCGTCGCCCGGGAAATTGTCGAATCCCACATTGTTCGTTATCAGGTCGGGGCAGGGCAGGCTGCCCGGGCGGTCGCTGTCGGTCACGGCATAGGCAATCAGCGCATCCTTGGCTTGCGCCATTGCTGTGGCGAGCTTGTTGTCCTGCTGGGTTCTGGCCTGCTGAACATTGGCGGTTCGATAGAAGGCGTAGCCGCCTGCCATGACGACGGCGATCAGGAGCATCCAGAGCGCGACGCCCCTTTGCCTGTTAAGCGGAGCGCATTTGCTCATCTGGATGAAGAGCCCGGTTTGACGATGATTCGTCCGTCGCCCAACAAGCTGTCGCGCTCGCCGGTCCCAGGATGGAAAGTGTCGCCTACCGGAACGCGTGGTGAAGGGGCGCTGTCGTTCCACTTGGCTTCGCCGTTGATCCAGCGGGTGCTACGGCCGTTGCTGCGCCTTACTTCGCCGTTGAAGGTCTGGCTGGTCTCGTTATCCACCGCGCCCGAGTTGGCGCCGGGGTTGAGCAGACGCTGGCGGTCCATTTCAGTTCGTTGTTGCGGCGTGAAAAACAGTCGGCCCAAGGGTTCCTGCTGCGCCCAGCTTGAACCTGGCAGACAGAGCAGAAGCGAAAGGAGCAGAAACAGACGGGTAGTCATTTCTTTCCGTTCGACCGCCGGACGGTAACCCATTGCAACTCACAATCGGCGCCAAGCTGGGCCGTTGCACGTCCTGCTGCCTGGCTGCCGAGTGGCGAAAGCTTGCAACTGCGTACGAGGACCAGTGCCTTGGCTTCTTTTTGCACGCGAGCGAGGAAAGTGATCAGGTCCTCTTCGTGCAGCAGGCGGAGCTGCAGGCGCATGGGGCTGGCAAAGTAGGCGTAGGCAGCACCGTTGACGTTTTCCAGCGGCTTTTGGACGCCGAATTCGTAATTCATGCCGGGAAGTCTCATTTCCTGCTGGATCAGGCGTAGCGATTCTGTCCAGTCCAGACGTTTCTCCTCACCGGTGATGCCGAAGTTCTGCATCTTCTGGAAAATATGGGCCCTGTCCTTGAGCTCCTGTTCTTCCGTACGAACCTGGCGCAGGCGCTGTTCGATCTGGTTTTTACTGGCTGTGGCGGCATTGCGTTCGTGCTCGGCCTTTTCGGCATCGCGCTGGCTCCACCAGGCGAACAGCCCGGCCAGAATAAATAGCGCAAGCGTGCCGAGCATGGGCAGCCTGAGTTTGACGAGGTCGCGGGCAGTGAATTTCATGGCCCGATCTTCCGGATGATTTCGACGGAAAACGGCCGAGGCTGGGCATTCTCATCCTCGTTATTGCCACCGCGCAGGGCGCGTTCGGATTCCATGTCGAAGGGCTGCTGCAGAACGTTGATGCTGTAATCCGGGTTTTCCCGCAGAAGTGTTACGAACTGTTCGAAGGTCGCCAGAATCTGTCGGGTCGTTGCGTTTTTCTGCGGCAGGATGACGCCGCGCACTGTTGTAATTTCTTCACTGCCTTCGATACTTGCTGCGGTGGACGTCCCCTGGAGGCCAATTTTCCAGTCGATGCTTTCCAGTGTGATGCTCGGCATCTGGCTCAGGCTATGGCTGATCAGACGGTAGGCGGAATCGGGCTGGCGCTGCTGCCAGCTCAGGTCGGAATGGCGCGTCGTCAGGCGGCGGAGAGTTTCGTTGTCGATGCCCAGTTGCGGGAAGGTGGCCGAAATTTCCTGATAACGCCAGTTGAGATCGGCTTCGCTGACTTTCAGTGCCTGGGCCTCTTCACGCAACGTGTAGGCATCGTAAATTTCCTTGGCCGAAAAGAGCAGGCTGCCGAAAAGAGCAATCAGGCCGGCGGCGATGATGCCCTGGCGGATTTGCGCCAGAAGGAAATCGTGGCGCGGCGCTTCGCCGGCGAACTGCTGGCGTGGCGTTGCAGTTGCCAGCAGGTGGAGAAAGAGGACGTCGCAGCGGTTATCTTCCGGCGGGGTATGCAGGCCCATTTTATGGGCGGCGACCTGGCTGTCGAGAATCGAGAAGCTCAGATGACCATGATCTGGGCAGGCCTTTTCGATGGCCGGGATGGCTTGAGGATAGGCAACGATGAAAACGGGCAAGGCTTCGTCACGCCCGATCAGGCGTTGGCCGATCAGATACTGGTGCAGCTTTCGCGCTTCAGCCCCGAAACTGCTGGCAATGCCGGCAATGCTGCTGTCGGTGATTGGCGCCATGCGGGAAAAATGTGTCTGACCATTGACCAGATAGCTTTCGCGGATAGAGTGATCCTGCATGGTCAGCAGCAGGCAGCGGCTGCTGGCCAGGTCGAGTTTCTTCAACAACTGGCCGCCCAGTTGGGCAACGGAATAGATGCCGCTCAGTGGTACTTCGGCCGCGCTGATGCGCTGCAGCCAGGGCTCGAAGTGAGCCGGATTGGTCAGTGCCGAGATCAGCAGCTTTTCGTTTTTGCGCTTGTCCTTCTCGTAGCCCAGGGAGAATGCGGCGGCCAGCGGTGTACCAAGAAAGTGCTGGCCGATCTTGCGGGTTATCAGCGCTTGCCGGTCACTACCTTGCAGGAAAGGGATGGTTTCAAGAGCGTGCCCCTCTTCAGCGACATTGGCCAGCAGCGAAAAATGGCTGGTTCGGTGGCTCTTGAGGTAAGCCGCAAACTGGGTGAGGCCGTCATCATCATTCTCGAAGACGCCTTCAGCCAACAGCCGGCCTTGCCGCCAGGCATAAGCCGAGAGGCGATGCGTGTTGAGATAGAGCAGGCGGCGGGCGGTCACGTTTTAATCTTGCTGATGACGTCGTAAATGGGTCCGATAACCGATAGCATAATCCAGCCGAGCAACGCGCCCATGAAAAGTGTCAGCATCGGCTCAATCATCGCCTGAACCTTGCTGACCGATTCCTTGACGTCACGGGTGTAGAAATAGCTGACATTGAGCAAAGCCTTGTCCAGCCCACCGGTGCTTTCGCCGACGCGCAGCATGCGGACGACAAGTGGGGGAAACAGCCCGACGTCGTGAAAGGCGGCGGCAACGTTGCGCCCTTCCCGAATTGATTGCTCGACCCGTTGCAGGGCCTGACGAACGACGCGGTTGCCGACGATGTCCTGAGTCGTCCGGATCGATTCAAGAATGGGGATGCCGGCGGCGTAAAGCATGGCAAAGGTGTTGGCAAAGCGGGAGAGGATGATCTTTTTCAGGATGGGGCCGACCATCGGCAACTGCAGCTTGATGCCATCCAGCCGCGTCCGGGCCAGCGGGTTGGTGCGCAGGATGAACTGTCCGATGATGAAGCCGACGATCGGCGCCAGCAGGAAGATGTACCAGAAATTGACCAGCAGATCGGAAACGAAGAACAGCACCTTGGTTTGCGTTGGCAGGGTCTGCCCCATGTTCTTCACGAACATCTTGAGCTGCGGCACCATGTAGATCATCAGGAAAAAGGTGGCAGCGAGCACGATGGTGGCGACAAAGGCCGGGTACATCAGGATTTTTTTGGTGTGGGATGCGAGTTCATCTTCCCATTTCAGCGACTCGGTCAGGCTGACCAGCACTTCAGGCAACTGGCCGCTCGATTCACCGGCCCGGATCAGGTTCACGAATACCTGACTGAAGACATCCGCATGGATGGCCATGGCTTGCGACAGGGTTTGGCCACCTTCGATATTTTCGATGATGACGGCGATGACTTCACGGAAACGCGGGTGTTCGATCGAGTCGCGCAAGTCGGTCAGGCCATCGAGAATTGGCACGCCGGCCCGGGCGAGTTGTTCGAGATGGAAGCAGAAATTGATCAGCTCGGGGCGTGGAATCCTATTGTTGCCAAAAAAGGCGTGGTGCTGAACCAGCGTACCCGTGACCAGATCGAGTTCCATGCGCTTCAGGCGCATTTCGAGGTCGATCAGGTTAATGGCGTCCAGTCGCCCGTGGATCATTCGCCCTTCGGCGCTCACCGCCTTGTAGTCGAATAGCATGGCTACATCCGGTCGGTCAGGTCGACGACGCGAGCCAGTTCTTCCAGCGAAGTCGTGCCGTTGAGGACGCGGCGCAAGCCGTCATCAGCCAGCGTAATGAAACCTTGGGACAGCGCCCGGCTACGTATTTCATGTGTGGTCGCCCGGCGGGCGATCAACTCGTCGAGGCCGGCATCGATGCGCAGCAATTCCATGATGGCAACCCGGCCGCGATAGCCCTGAAAATCACAGAACTCGCAGCCGGTTGGCCGGAAAAGCACCGGCCGGGAGCCTTCGGCGAGTGGGCCGAGCAGGCGGGCTTCGTGTGGTTCGGCGTGGTAGGGCGACTTGCAATGCTCACAAAGGCGGCGAATCAGGCGCTGAGCGATGATGCCGATGATGTTGCCGGCCATGATGTCAGGCAGAACACCGATGTCGAGCAGGCGGGGAACAGCGCCAATGGCCGAGTTGGTGTGCAGAGTCGTGTACACCTGATGGCCGGTCATCGAGGCGCGGAAGGCCATTTCGGCCGTTTCGGCATCGCGTACTTCGCCGACCAGGATGACGTCCGGGTCCTGGCGCATCATCGAGCGGATGCCGTTGGCGAAATCGAGTTTGGAGTTCTCGGCAACCGAGGTCTGGCGGACCAGCGCCATCGGATATTCGACCGGGTCTTCGAGGGTCATGATGTGGATGCCCTCGGCGTTGATATGGTTCAACACCGAATATAGCGTCGTCGTCTTGCCACTACCGGTTGGGCCAGTGACCAGAATGATGCCTTCCGGCCGGGAAATCATCAGTTTCAACTGGTGCAGGTGCTCCTCGGCCAAGCCGAGGTTCTCCAGCGGCACGATACCCTTCTGCCGGTCGAGAATACGCAGCACGATGTTCTCGCCGTGAATGGTCGGCTGGCTGGCGACGCGGAAATCGACCGGGCGGCCGGAAACCGAGAGACTGATGCGACCATCCTGCGGGGCGCGCATTTCGGCGATATTCATGCCGGAAAGCACCTTGATGCGGACGGTCATTGCCGGCCAATACGACTTATGCAGGGCACGGATCTGACGCAGCATGCCGTCGATGCGGTAGCGGATGCGCAGGAAATTGGCTTCCGGCTCGAAGTGGATGTCGGAAGCCTCGCGCTTGACGGCATCGGTCAGGATCGAGTCGATCAGGCGAACGACGGGCTGACTGTACTCATCGTCGGTGGTCGACAGACTCTTCCAGTCGATCTCGCCAGTTTCAATTTCATGCAGGATGCCGTCGATCGACAGCTCGTGGCCGTAATACTGGTCGATGGCGCGGTCGATTTCCGATTCGCCCGCGAGCAGCGTTTCGATTTCGGCACCATCTTCGAGCAGGGTGCGTACCCGATCTAGGCCGACGATGTCGTTGATGTCGGAAATCGCCAGCGTCAGCCGCCGACGGTTTCGGTCATAGTCAAGCGGCAGCAAGTGATAACGCTTGGCCATGTCGCGCGGCACCAACTTGAGCGCTTGCGGGTCGATGACCGCATGCGTCAAATCAATGCTTTGCTTGCCCAGGCTTTCTGACAGCGCTTGGCGCAGCGTCGCCTCTGAAACGAAGCCGAGCGAAACCAGCAGTTTGCCGATCGGCTGGTTGAGCTTCATCTGCTCAAGCAGCGCAATGCGCAACTGGTCTTCCGAAAGGATGCCTTCGGAGATCAGAATCTGGCCCAGGGGCCGGCGTTGCAGCATTGATGTACTCATTGCGACCTCAGGGGTGAAGCTCAATCAAGCGCTTCCGGACTTGGTCGCGATTGAAGGCTGAGGGGCGTTTTTCGGCTGCTTCCAGAGCCAGTCGATAATGTTGCGCCGCGGGTCGGGCTTGCCGGATGTGATCGAGACTCACCGCCAGATTGAACAGGTAATCCGGGTTGTCGCTATCGACTGCGACGGCATTGAAATAAACCTGCTGTGCTTCAGACCAACGTTTTTGGCGGGCGTAAAGGTTGCCAAGCGCGAAATTGAGCGGTGCTGAATCCGGCTGGCCGGCGAGCAGGGTTTTCAGGCGGCTTTCGGTATTTTGTGGGTCAGCGCCGGCCACGGCGCCATTCAGTGCGGCCCCTTGCACGGCAGGGTCGCTCGGGTTGGCGATGACGGCTCGCTGATAAAGGCCTTCTGCATCCGCCGGTCGGCCCTGACGCTGGGCAATGGCCGCCAGCGAGAGCAGGGCATCAGTATTGTTTGGGTCCCGTTGCAGGGCTTGCTCGAAATCACGACGGGCAAACTCCAGATCATTGCTTTGAACGTTGGCGTACCCACGCATCAGATTGGCATCGGGCTCTGGTTTGGTTCGCGTCAGGCGAATTGGTGGCTCTGGCGCGACTTCTCGTTCAGCAGGCAGGGCGCGGGATGGCCGAGGAGGTGGGGGCGCGAAAAGACGTGTTTCAGCCGAGGCGGGGCTGTCTGCTGCGGTAGACGGGCCAGAATTGGCAAAAACGGCTATCTGGTTGACGGGAACTGCTGGGGCAACCGACTGAGGTGCCATCGCCGAAGCGACTGGTGGGCGCACACTGCTCGGTGCCAGAGTATTGCCGCTCATATTGTTCAACTGATACCAGACATAGCCGCCGATCGCGATGCCAGCGAGCCCGAGCGTGCCCAGAGCCAGCCAGAGCGGCGCTTTCGACGGCGGGGCGGATTGCTTGGCGGTAAAGGCATTGCGTACGGCATCCCGCCCACTTTGGGTAGCCTGCTCTGCTGCCGTCGGGGCGGCGGGCGAAACCGGGCGCGGCCGAGACGGGGTTTCGGGCTGTGCTGTCGTTGCCAAATCGGCATCGACCGCTTCAAGATGCTTGGCCAGCTCCGGTAGGGGGCTGCCAGCAAACTTCACGGGTTCGTTGGTAATGGGCTCCAGACTCAAGGCTTCATCCGGGTGCGACACCGCGTCCCGACCAGTCAGCGCTCGCGCCGCTTCCTGTTTGCTTGTTTCAGCCCGTTTCAGGGCGTCCATCAACAGGCTCATCCCCAGTCCTCAGCGACTCGGCACGATATTGAACGGCTGCGCTTCGTTCGGCGGGTTGAAGAAGCGTTCGTTTGGCAGGAAGCCACGCATTCCGGCGAAATCGCCGTCAAGGCTGGCATCCTTGATGACAACCGGGCGCAGGAGGATGACAAGCTCGGTTTTTCGGGCAACGTTGTTTCTGTTGTTCAGTAACTCGCCAGCTACTGGTATTTGCCCAACGACAGGAATTCGCAGATTCTGATAGTCAATTTTGTCTTCCATTAGACCACCCAGAATGGCGATGTTGCCGCTGGCTACGTGCATGACGGATTCGATTTCGCGGGTACGGATTTGCGGGATCAGATTAGGAAGTTTCAGGTCGGGGTTCGGGTCGCTTACGAAGGAGGCGATGCTGGTGATAGTCGGGCGGACGTTCAAGATCACCTGATTGTTTTCACTGACCTGGGGAGTGACTGTCAGTACCAGACCGACACTGACTGTTTGCGGCGTCGTGGTATACGCCTTCAGGGCTCCAGCATTCTGAGTGGCCGCTGAAATGTCAGATTTTACGTTGAAGTAGACAACGTTCTCGACGACCTTGAGCAAGGCAGTTTGATTGTTTAGTACCGAAATTCGTGGGCTGGAGAGTACTTTTGTCGTGCCAAACGTTTCTAAAAGATTGATCAGCGCTGTCGGGTTGTCACCTTTTTCAAAACTCAGGTTTGCAACCCCTCCAAGTTGTCGGCTGAGAATTTTGACGATGCCGCCGCTACTTATCTGTGTCCAGTCTATGCCCTGCTCATACCCGTCTTTGAGTACAACTTCAATAATGGTCGCTTCGATCAATACTTGGCGCCGTGCCGAATTGATCACTCGATCAAGAAATTCCTGAATCTTGTCATGCTGGCGCTGGGTGGCGCGAACCGTAATGACGCCGCTTTCAGGGTTTATGATGACCGACGCAGCTTCACGGAAGGTATTGCGGCGGACCACGGAGTTTCCTACTGCCTGACTGCTCGATCCTGGTGAGGGATTGCCTTGAAGCGCATTGGCGATGGCTTGCGCCGCACGCTGTCCTGATCCCTGTGGCAGGGCAGCCGCGCCGGTAGCATTCTGAGCAGTCGTCTGTTCGATTACAGTTTCGCTTGATCCTTCCGGTAGGATTTTGTCGGTTTCACGTAAAAGATCCTTGATGTTTTTTTCCAGTGACTCCCAAAACTGGTTTTTCGAGGCGTTTTCTATGCGTGTGCTGGAGATGTTCCCGCCTGCCGTGCCTCCTACGGGGGATGCTCCTGTCGTGCCGGGAAGCCCCGTCGCGATCTGGGTGTTGGTCGATACGGTGCCTGTTACATTGCGCGACATATTTACGTAATCGACCTTGTAATGCTTCAGGAATGGCGAGTCCGGCATCACGGCCATGTTGGGGCCATCCAGTTCAAACCGCATGTCGACCTGCTTCGAGATCCGGGTCAGTAGTTGTGGCAGGGTCTGGTCAATCGCATTCAGCGAAACGACGCCGGTAATGCCGGGGTGGATGTCAACATTGACCTTGGCATCCCGGGCGAGTGCGAACAGCAGGTCGCGTACCTGAACGTTGTTGACGACGACGCTGTAAGTTTCAGCCTTGGGCGTGACGCGAGGTTTGGGCAGAGCCAGGGTTTGTTCGACAGGCGCTGGAATGTTGGCCACGGGCGCTGAAACCGGCGTGTTTTCGGAGCTGATGTGCCCCTTGAGAGGTTCGCGCGGAACTGGCGCCGCACATGCGGCCAGCAGCAGGGAGAGCAGCGTCGCGCTGAGAAAACCGATTTTCATCGGGCTTTGCCTTGTCTGAACAAAAGGGTCACGTTATTCGGATAGCTAAATGATGCTAGCACGTAATTTGTGAAGGTGTCATGGTTTGCCCGGTGCAGCATCTAGCGTAGCCGGCTCACTTGGCGCGGGAAGGGCTGGGCGGCCTTGATCGAGTCAGGCAGGGCCTGCATGGCTGCGGCGGCAGCCTCTCTAGTTGGGTAATCGCCATAGATAACACCAACCCGATCGTTGCCTGACAGGCTGGAACGATAGGCGCGGAGTTCTGCAGGGTCGAGAAGGCGCGAGGCGCGGGTCAGGAAGCCTTCAATTTCTCCGGTGTGCGTAGCTTCGGTGGCCAGCAACTGGATGAAGTAGTGCTGACGCGGGGCGTTTTCGATCCATTGTTCGTATTGCATCAAGTGTTGGCGGGTAAGCGCTCCGAACCGGATGTTGTCAGGGGATTCAGTACGTCCCGATTCAATCGGGCGCAGTTGCGGTGGCTGAGTCCTGGCGGCTGGTGCGACCCTGTTACTTGTAATCTCTGCGGGCGAGGCAGGTTTTTCCGCTTCAAGAGAAACTGGCTTGCTGTTGTGTGAGCCCAGGGTGAAAGAAACCGCGACCAGCAACACGACCAGCAGCGTTGCGGCAATCGTCCACAACAGAGGCTTGGCGTCGAAGGCAGCCTTTTGTTGTAGCGGGGAGAAACGGGCGTCCTGTTCAGCCGTCCGGATTTCAGCGGTATCAACTTGGTGGCGGCCATTCGAATAAGCGGCCAGCAGGGCTTTGTCGGCGAGAATGTTGATGCGTCGCGAAAGACCTTCCGAGATGTCGGCAATCAACTTTACGGCCGACTCGGTGAAGGGGTTTGGACCGTGATAGCCGGCAGCCCGCAGGCGGAATTCGATATAGCTGGCGACATCTTCTCGCTTGAGCGGGGCCAGGTCGAAATGTTGGGTGATCCGCTCGCGCAGCTGGCGCATGTCGTTGGCGGCCAGACGTTCGTCAAGTTCCGGCTGGGCGAAGAGAGCGATCTGCAAAAGTTTGGTGGCCTTCGATTCCAGATTGGAAAGCAGGCGAATTTCCTCAAGCGATTCGGCCGGCATGGCGTGGGCTTCGTCGATCAGCATGACAACCCGCTTGCCAGCCGCATAACGTTCAATCAGGGCATCCTGCAGCGACCGGGTCAGTGAATGTGTAGCTTTGCCGTCGGTCGGGATGCCGAGTTCATCGGCGATGGCGCCAAGAATTTCCTGGCGGGAAAGCGATGGATTGGCGAGATAGAGGGTTTCAACGTTTGCCGGAAGCCGTTCGAGCAGCATGCGGCAGAGCATGGTCTTGCCACTGCCCACTTCACCAGTGACCTTGACGATGCCTTCATCCTGCGTGATGGCATAGATCAGTGCGTCAAGGGTCGGGCCACGGTTGGCGCCGGAGAAGAAGAAATCGGTGTGCGGCGTGATGCGAAATGGTGGCTCGCGCAGCCCGAAGTGTTCGAGGTAAAGGCTCATCGACGGCTCCAGCCTTCCATGCGGTTGTAGAGTGTGGTGCGGTTGATGCCGAGACGGCGCGCGGCCTGGCTCATGTTGCCGGCGCTGAGTTCGATTGCGGCTTCAATGTAGCCACGTTCCCAGAGTTCAAGCGTGGCATCGAGATTCAGTCGCATCGAGTTTTGCAGGTGTTTGCGGGCTGCCTGCTTGGCTTTCTCCAGATCATCCGTGACTAGCCCATTGATGTCGCTCGTGTTGATATCGGCTGCATCGTCGGCGTCGAACTCCGGGAGCAAATGCTCCAGGCCAATCGTCTGGCCGGCGTGTCGAGTGGTCAGGCGAATGACAATATTGCGCAGTTCGCGTACGTTGCCGGGAAAGGCGTAATCCAGCCAGGCTTGCGTTGCGGCCTGGTTCAGGGTGAATGGGCTTTGGCGTGCTTGTTCGGCGTAAATTTTCTTGAAGTGATCAAGCAGCAGCAGGCGGTCGGCCCCGGTTTCGCGCAATGGCGGGACTGCTACGGTGAACACCGACAGGCGATGAAAAAGGTCGGCACGAAAGCGTCCGCCACGGATTTCCTGGCGCAGGTCGCGATTGGTTGCGGCAATGATGCGGGCTTGGGAAATCCGTGTCTGCGTCTCGCCAACTCGCTGGTATTCGCCGTTTTCGAGAACACGCAGCAGTTTGGGTTGAAGGTCGAGCGGCAATTCGCCGATTTCATCAAGAAACAACGTGCCGCCGTCGGCGTCTTCAAAATAGCCGGCTTTGGCCGAGGTGGCGCCGGTAAACGCGCCCTTGGCATAGCCGAAGAGCGTTGGCTCGAGGAGCGTTGGTGAAATGGCAGCGCAGTTCAGCGCCAGAAACGGTTTCTGGCGGCGCTCGGTCAGTCGGTGCAGGTAATGGCTGGCAACGATATCCTTGCCGCTGCCGGATTCGCCTTCGATTAGCACAGGAAAGGCGAGATTGGCATATTGCCCGAGTTGCAGGCGCAGGCGCTGCATCGGCAGGCTGTCGCCAATCAGGCCAGCGGCGGGCGTCTGGCTTCCGCCGCCGGTGAAGCTAAGGGACTGACGGAACAGCACGGCGAGGCGCCCGGGGTCGCAAGGCTTTCCGACAAAATCGACGGCGCCCAGGGTGCGGGCGTGACGGGCGTTGTCCTCGTCGTTTTGCCCGGAAAGCACGATGATTTTCATGTCCGGTGACAGGGCAAGCAAATCGCTGATCAGGGCAAATCCTTCATCGGGTCGATGCGGAAATGGTGGCAGGCCGAGGTCGACCAAAGCCAGTTGCGGTGCGTGGCGCAATTGACGGAGCAGGGTCAGGGCATGCGGGCGGGAGTGGCTGGTGACAACATCGAACTCCTGCGCGAAGGCGAAACTGAGCGATTCGCTGATCAGCGAATCGTCATCGACGATCAGCAGGAGGGGTTTTGCAGCAGACAAGTAATTGGCATTCCATGTGAAATTTGTCTCGATTATAGCCTTGCCACTTCAGGGATTAGGCGGGCGAGTCTGTTAAAATCGCCCGACTTTTTCCAAGGAAAGTGCTTTGCCTGACGACATTCTGGTCGATATCGAAGACCTCCACTTCAACTATGACGGCCGACCCGTGCTGCAGGGAATCAACATGAAGATTCCGCGCGGCAAAGTGGTGGCAATCATGGGGGGGTCCGGCTGCGGTAAGACGACCTTGTTGCGCTGTATCGGCGGCCAGTTGCGACCCAGTGCCGGGCGTGTGCGACTGGAGCGGCATCGTGTCTGCGAAATGTCGCATGACGAGTTGTATCGATTACGGCGCAAGATGGGCATGCTCTTCCAGTTTGGCGCCCTGTTCACCGACATGTCGGTCTTCGATAACGTGGCCTTCCCGATCCGCGAGCATACGGATATGTCGGAAGAAATGATCCGCGATCTCGTGCTGATGAAGCTGGAGGCCGTCGGCCTGCGTGGCGCGCAAAAGCTCATGCCGGGCGAGTTGTCTGGGGGCATGGCCCGACGGGTGGCGCTGGCGCGCGCGGTTGCGCTTGATCCGATGCTGGTCATGTACGACGAGCCATTTACCGGACTGGATCCGATTGCGCTGGGCGTGATTGGCCAGCTGATTCGCAAGCTGAACGATGCCCTGGGTGCGACCTCGATCATGGTGACCCATGATGTGCAGGAGTCGCTCCTTATTGTCGATTACATCTATTTCATGAATGGCGGGCAGGTTGTCGCCGAGGGGACGCCGGACGAGATCCGGGCTTCCAGAGACCCATTCGTGCATCAGTTTGTTCATGCTGAAGTCGATGGTCCGGTACATTTTGATTACCCCGCGCAGTCGGTACGGCAGGAGTTTTTGCCCGGGGTTGCGCATGTTTAATCCCGTTTCTCTGGTACGAAAACTTGGCCATGCCACGGTTGAGCGTATTTGGCGCCTGGGGTTTGCGGCGCGGTTCATGGCTGCAGTTTTGTTGTATTCCGGCGCGTCCTTTCGTCGCTTTCCGCTGACACTGCGGGAAATCTATGTCAGCGGTGTACTGTCGCTGTTGATCATCATGGTTTCAGGCCTGTTTGTCGGCATGGTGTTGGGCTTGCAGGGATATGAAACGCTTCAGCGCTTCGGGTCGACCGAAGCATTGGGCGTCATGGTGGCGCTGTCGCTGACACGCGAATTGGGCCCCGTGGTCGCTGGTCTGTTGTTCGCCTCCCGCGCTGGCTCATCGGTAACCGCCGAAATTGGTTTGATGAAGGCAACCGAGCAGTTGAAGGCGATGGACATGATGGCGGTCAATCCGATTGCCCGCGTCGTTGCTCCACGTTTCTGGGGCGGGGTGATTTCGATGCCTCTGCTCGCGGCCCTGTTTTCATCGATGGGTGTGCTTGGCGGGTGGCTGGTCGGGGTTGTCTTCATCGGTGTCGATGACGGCGCTTTCTGGTCGCAGATGCAGGCAGGCGTAGATTTTCGCTATGACATCCTGAATGGTGTCATCAAGAGTTTTGTGTTTGGCGTCGCGGTTTCGCTGATCGCCGTTTACGAAGGCTACGATTCGGTGCCAACCGCCGAAGGTGTCTCACGGGCGATTACGCGCACCGTGGTTACCTCCGCGCTGACCATTCTGGCGCTGGATTTCGTTCTGACTTCGTTCATGTTCCGGGGAACTTCATGAACCGTACCGTTCTCGACCTCTGGGTCGGATTTTTTGTCGCCATTGGTATTGCTGCTTTGTTGTTTCTGGCACTCAAGGTGGGCAACCTTTCGTCGGGGCACCTGTCTGAAACTTATGTGCTACATGCCAAATTTGATAACATCGGCGGACTGAAGGTTCGTGGCCCTGTGAAAAGCGCGGGGGTAGTGATTGGACGGATTTCGGACATTAAATTCGACCCGGCGACCTACGAGGCGGTTGTTACCTTGAATGTAGATGGCCGTTATCAGTTTCCGAAAGACACTTTTGCATCGATTTACACCGCAGGTCTGCTCGGTGAGCAATACGTCGGCCTCGATGTCGGCGGTGACGAGAAGATGTTGAAGGCCGGCGATACGATTGCCAAGACGCAATCGGCCGTTGTACTTGAAAAAATGATCAGCCAGTTTCTTTTCAGCAAGGCTGCTGATGGACAGGATAAAAAATGATGGTGCTCGGGGCGTCGGGGATGCGTAAATTTTACAGGCTGCTCGCCGCCGGCGTGGTGGGGCTCGCATTTTCCGGTGTTGTGATGGCAGAAGGCAATCCGCGCGACCCTTACGAGGGTTTCAATCGCGCCATGTATTCCGTTAACGAGGCGGTGGATAAATTCGCCGCCAAGCCGGTCGCCCAGGTCTATGACAAGGCTTTTCCTTTGCCTGTCAAGGCAGGTGTCGGCAACTTTTTCGGCAACGTCGGGGATTTGTGGATAGGCGTGAATGGCGCACTGCAAGGGAAGTTTGGCGATGCCGGCATTGACCTTGGCCGCCTGTTGGTCAATTCCACCGTGGGCATCTTCGGGCTGTTTGATGTGGCCAGTGAACTGGGTCTGGAAAAGCATGATGAAGACTCCGGCCAGACGCTTGCTGTCTGGGGCGTTGGTGATGGTGCTTACCTGTTCTGGCCGATTATCGGGCCGCGTACCATGCGCGATACGGCGGGCTGGATGATCGACTCTTACGTTGATCCGGTCTGGCGCGTTCGCCCGATTTCTGTGCGGAACAGCCTGGTGGCACTGCGTTTTGTCGACATTCGTGCCAGCCTGCTGCCGGCGGACAAAGTGGTCGAGGAGGCTGCTCTCGATAAATACGCCTATGTTCGTGACGCTTATTTGCAGCGCCGCCGTAACCAGATTTTTGATGGCCGCCCGCCGCGCCTGGATGACTGACCTTTCAGAAAAGTGATGATGAAAAAGCTTTTTGCCCTGTTTTTTGCCGGTTTCGTGGCCTCCTCTGTTTTCGCTCAGGAAGCCCCGGATGCCTTGATTCAACAAGTGACTGAAGATGTGCTGGATATCATCCGCAAGGACAAGGATATCCAGAGTGGCAACACGAACAAGGCGATTGAGCTGGTCGACAAGAAAGTGCTGCCGCATTTCAATTTTCAGCACATGACCGCGCTGGCGCTCGGCAAGGACTGGCGGAAGGCTACTCCCCAGCAGCAGCAGCTATTGATTGCCGAGTTCAAAACCTTGCTGGTGCGTACTTACTCCAATGCGTTGACCAGCTACAAGAACCAGAAAGTGGTTTACAAGCCGTTCAAGATGAATTCTGGCGAGACCGATGTGCTGGTTCGCACCGAAGTTCTGCAGCCGGGCAGCAAGCCGGTGCAACTTGATTACAGTCTGGAAAAACTGGACTCTGGTTGGAAAGTTTACGATGTGGTGGTCGCCGGTATCAGCCTGGTCACCAATTACCGGGACCAGTTTGGTCAGGAAATTCGCAATGGCGGCGTTGATGGTTTGATTGCCTCGCTTGCCAACAAAAACAAGTCGATGGAAGCGAATCTGGCCAAGGTCGAGAAAAAATGATCGAACGTGAAGGCGGGCGCCTTATCGTCAAGGTGCCGCTGATCATGGCCAATGCGCGCGGCCTGCTCGAAGCAGGCCGTTCTGCTTTGCAGCCGGGTGAGCAGGTTTTTGATTTCTCTGAAGTCGTCGAAGCCGACTCTTCATCGCTAGCGGTCATGCTGGGCTGGCTGCGCTCGGCAGAAATGCTGCGGTCGACCATCAAATTTGCCCATATTCCAGCCGGCGTGCGCTCGCTGGCTGAGGTTTACGGCGTCACCGAACTCCTGTCCCTCGCCTGAGGGAGAGCCATGGCTGCTGCTGTTTCCATCGTTGACGTCGTCAAGAACTTTGGCTCCCTGCAAGCATTGGCAGGGGTTTCACTGGAAATTGCCGAAGGTGAGTTTTTTGGCTTGCTCGGCCCGAATGGTGCCGGCAAGACAACGCTGATTTCCTCGCTGGCAGGACTGGCCCGGCCGGATTCGGGTTCGTTGAAGGTGCTCGGTCACGATGTCATCAAGGATTTTCGTCAGGCCCGTCGCCTGCTTGGCATGGTGCCGCAGGAGCTGGTTTTCGATCCGTTTTTCAATGTCCGCGAAACCCTGCAGATCCAGTCGGGGTATTTTGGCATTCGCAAGAACGACGACTGGATCGACGAGATTCTGGAAAACCTAGATCTGACCAGCAAGGCCAACGTCAATATGCGCCGTCTATCAGGCGGGATGAAGCGCCGCGTGCTGGTTGCGCAGGCGCTGGTACACAAGCCTCCGGTGATTGTTCTCGACGAGCCGACTGCCGGCGTTGATGTCGAGTTGCGCCAGGGCTTGTGGCAATTCGTGCGCCGCCTGAATAACGAAGGGCACACCATCATCCTGACGACGCATTATCTTGAGGAAGCCGAAGCGCTCTGTGGGCGAATTGCCCTGATGAAACAGGGCCGGGTCATCGCCCTGGATACCACGGCGAATCTGATGGCGGCCTATCCCGGGGCATCGCTGGAAGAGGTTTTTGTCCGGACGATGAATCAGTGATTGGTTTCTGGACTCTTTTCTACAAGGAGTTGCTGCGCTTCTGGAAGGTCGCCTTTCAGACCGTGGCCGCGCCGGTACTGACTGCACTGCTGTATCTGCTGATCTTCGGGCATGTCCTTGAAGATCATGTTCTGGTTCATGGCGTGCGTTACACCAGTTTTTTGATCCCCGGTCTGGTCATGATGCAGGTCTTGCAGAATGCATTTGCCAATTCGTCGTCCAGCTTGATTCAGGCCAAGATCACAGGGTCGATTGTTTTCGTGCTCCTGCCGCCGATTCCATATAGTGCGTTCTTCGCTGCCTATGTGCTGGCGGCCATGGTGCGTGGCTTGATGGTCGGCGTCGGTGTCTTGCTGGCGACACTCTGGTTTGCCGAGTTGAGGGTCGTGGCGCCGCTGTGGATTCTCGTTTTTGCCCTGCTCAGCGGGGCATTGTTCGGGGCGCTGGGTATGATCGCCGGTATCTGGGTCGAGAAGTTCGATCAGCTGGCTGCCTTCCAGAACTTTTTGATCATGCCGCTGACCATGCTCTCGGGCGTCTTCTACTCAATTTACACACTGCCCACATTCTGGCAGCGCTTGTCGCATTACAATCCCGTCTTTTACATGATCGACGGCTTCCGTTACGGATTTTTTGGTGTCTCTGATGTAGCACCGGAATTCAGTCTGGGGGTCGTCTTTGCCTGCTTTGCAGTCGTCACGGCGTTGACGCTGAACCTGCTCAAGCGCGGCTGGAAACTAAGAACCTGAACCCATGATGCACCCAGATCAAATCAAAGAACTCATTCTCGCCGGCATGCCCTGCGAACACCTTGCCCTTGACGGCGACGGTCAGCATTTTGAAGCCCTCGTGGTCAGCGCCGAATTCGTCGGCAAGAGCCGAGTACAGCGCCAGCAGCGCGTCTATCAGACCCTCAAGGAAAAGCTCGCGACCGGCGAGTTGCACGCACTGTCCTTCAAGACACTGACCCCGGAAGAATGGAGCGCCCAACATGGATAAATTGCTGATTCAGGGAGGTGCCGCCCTTTCCGGTGAAGTTGCCATGTCCGGTGCCAAGAATGCGGCCCTGCCGATTCTTTGCGCCTCATTGCTGACGACTGATCCGCTGCATTTGACCAATGTGCCGCATCTCAACGATATTTCGACCATGCTCCGACTGCTCGGTGACATGGGCGTCGGTGTGACGATGGACGGTGTCGATGGCATGGTGCTGGATGGTGGCGGCCTGAACAATGCCGTGGCCTCCTACGAAATGGTGAAAACCATGCGTGCCTCCATTCTCGTGCTCGGACCGCTGGTCGCCCGTTGTGGCGAGGCTCGCGTCTCGCTTCCGGGCGGTTGCGCCATTGGTGCGCGCCCGGTCGATCAGCATATCAAGGGTCTGCAGGCCATGGGCGCCGAAATTACTGTTGAGCAGGGCTATGTCCACGCCAAGGCCACCCGACTGAAGGGCGCCCGCATCTGTACCGACATGGTGACCGTGACCGGGACTGAAAACCTGATGATGGCGGCCTGCCTGGCGGATGGTGAAACGATCATCGAAAATGCTGCGCGTGAGCCCGAGGTGGTTGATCTGGCCAATTGTCTGGTCAGCATGGGGGCGCGGATTTCCGGTGCGGGTACCGATGTCATCCGTATCCAGGGTGTCGAAAAGCTGCATGGCGCAACCCACGCCATCATGCCGGACCGTATCGAGACCGGCACCTATCTATGTGCAGCGGCGGCTACTGGCGGCGACATTCGCCTGCTGAAGACTTCCGGTGCCTACCTTGATACAGTTGTCGATAAATTGATGGATGCTGGTTGTGAGATCACGGTTGAACGTGATGCCATTCGTTTGATTGCACCCAAGCGCCTCAAAGCGGTCAGTCTGCGCACGGCGCCTTACCCGGCTTTTCCGACCGACATGCAGGCCCAGTTCATGGCTATCAACTGCATTGCCGATGGTGTCGCAACCATCCGTGAAACCATTTTTGAAAATCGGTTCATGCACGTCAATGAGCTGATGCGCCTCGGCGCCAATATCCAGATTGAGGGCAACAATGCAATCGTGCGCGGCGTCGACCATCTGGAAGGTGCTACGGTAATGGCGACCGACCTGCGGGCCTCGGCTTCGTTGGTCATTGCCGGACTGGTGGCACAAGGCGAAACCTTGATCGACCGCATTTATCACCTTGATCGCGGTTACGAGCGGATCGAGGAGAAACTGGCCAAGCTGGGGGCCTGTGTCAAGCGAGTCCATTAAAAGTCGCTTTTCGGCACTGGGTTGATTTGTGTGCTGCGGTCAACTGCAGAAAAACGCAAAAAATGCTTTGCTTATTCGAAACACTCCCCCATACTGTTCGCTCGGGATTTCCAGGCAGTGTTTTGTTCCTGCGCCGTACCACGGTTTGTCAGCTCTCCTCGGTCTTGGTTCTCGTAATTGTTTTGGGCGAAAGCCTGTTTAATTTTTTCCAAGGAAGCTATAAATGGCAAATGGTACCGTTAAGTGGTTCAACGACTCCAAAGGTTTTGGTTTTATTTCCCCGTCTGAAGGTGGTGAAGATCTCTTCGCTCACTTCTCTGCTATTCAAGGCAACGGTTTCAAGACTCTGGCCGAAAACCAGAAGGTGACTTTCGATATCGTCACCGGCCCGAAGGGCAAGCAGGCTGCAAACATCCGCCCGGCTGAATAAGTCACCGCGAAGCCTGTTTAAAGAAAAGCCCGGTTTCCGGGCTTTTTTGCGTTTACGTCTCAAGCCATCGGATGTTGGTGACTTTTGTCCCCGAATTGATGCTTTGGCTAGCGTGTCGCCTCGGGTATCTTCAGGGCTCTGCTAAAATGGCGTTTTCGCCTTTTAGCAAGCCTCCCAGTGACGACCATCACCATTGCCCTGTCCAAGGGCCGCATTTTTGACGAAACCCTGCCGTTGCTCGCTGCGGCAGGGATCGTTCCGGCCGAAAACCCCGAAACCTCGCGCAAGCTGATTATTGAAACCAATAATCCCAATGTGCGCGTGGTCATCGTTCGCGCTACCGACGTCCCGACTTATGTCCAGTATGGCGCGGCCGATCTTGGCGTGGCCGGTAAGGATGTGCTGATCGAGCATGGCGGCGAGGGTCTGTATTCGCCGCTCGACCTGAATATTGCCAAGTGCCGGATGATGGTCGCTGTGCAGGAAGGTTTCGACTACGCCAATGCCGTGCGCCAGGGCAATCGCTTGAAGGTTGCCAGCAAATACACCAAGACGGCGCGCGAGCATTTCGCCAGCAAGGGTGTCCATATCGACCTGATAAAACTATACGGTTCAATGGAGCTGGCGCCGCTGGCCGGGCTGGCTGATGCGATTGTCGATCTAGTTTCCACCGGCAGTACGCTGAAGGCCAACAAACTGGTGGCCGTGGAACACGTTGTGGATATTTCCAGCCGGCTGGTGGTCAACCAGGCCTCGCTCAAGGTCAAGCGCGAAACCCTGCAACCGATTATTGATGCCTTTGCTCGGGCGGTGGAGAAGTAAACCTTATGGTTGCGATCAAACGACTTGCTACGGTGGACGCCGATTTCACGGCAAAAATGGATGCGCTGCTGGCTTTCGAGGCGGCGCAAGATGAAGGCGTTGAACGCACTGTCGTCAGCATTCTGGCCGATGTAAAGGCGCGCGGTGATGCCGCCGTGATCGAATGTACCAACAAGTTCGATCGTCTGTCGGTGAATGGTATTGCCGATCTGGAACTGACCCAGCTCGAAATGCAGCAGGCGCTTGATGGCCTGCCGGCCGAGCAGCGTCAGGCGCTGGAGGCTGCGGCGCATCGCGTGCGGATTTATCACGAAAAGCAGCGTCTGGAAGGCTGGTCGTACACCGAGGCCGACGGCACCATGCTCGGCCAGATGATCACGCCGCTCGATCGCGTTGGCCTTTACGTGCCGGGTGGCAAGGCGGCGTATCCGTCGTCGGTGCTGATGAACGCGATTCCGGCCAAGGTGGCTGGCGTCAAGGAACTGATCATGGTCGTCCCGACCCCGGGCGGCGAGAAGAATGCGCTGGTGCTGGCAGCGGCCTGTCTGGCCGGTGTCGACCGCGTGTTCACCATCGGTGGTGCGCAGGCTGTCGGCGCGCTGGCCTACGGCACGCAGACGGTGCCGCAGGTGGACAAGATTGTCGGTCCGGGCAATGCCTATGTCGCCTGCGCCAAGCGCCGGGTCTTCGGCATCGTCGGTATCGACATGGTGGCCGGCCCCTCGGAAATTCTGGTGGTGGCTGATGGCACAAGCGATCCGGACTGGGTGGCGATGGACCTCTTCTCGCAGGCCGAGCATGACGAGCTGGCGCAATCCATCCTGATCTGTACTGATGCCGCTTTCATCGACCGCGTTCAGGCCAGCATCGAAAAGCTGCTACCGACCATGCCGCGGCGTGAAGTCATCGAAACCTCCCTGACCGACCGCGGCGCAATGATCTTGGTGCGCGATCTTGAAGAAGCCTGTGCCATCGCCAACCGCGTCGCGCCGGAACACCTTGAGCTGGCGCTGGCTGACCCCGATCCGTGGGTGGCGAAAATTCATCACGCTGGTGCCATCTTCATTGGCCACTACACTTCGGAATCATTGGGCGATTATTGCGCCGGCCCGAATCACGTGCTGCCGACTTCCGGCAGCGCACGTTTCTCGTCGCCGCTTGGTGTTTACGATTTCCAGAAACGGACCAGTCTGATCAAGGTTTCGAAGGCCGGCGCGCAGACGCTGGGCAAGATCGCTTCGACGCTGGCGCATGGTGAAGGTCTGCCAGCCCATGCCAAGTCGGCCGAATTCCGGCTGGAAAAATAGGCCGGAAACGCCGTTGACCGCGCCCGGCAAGAAGCACCCTTGGGGTGCAGCGATCGACGAAGCAAAAATCCGCCCGGACCTCCGGGCGCTTTTTTTGGGTTTCTCCTCCGTGGGCCTCTCTGGTTTTGGCGGTGTGCTGCCCTTCGCCCGGCGCATGCTGGTTGAAGAGAAACGCTGGATGACGGCAGAAGAGTTCAACGCCCAGCTCGGCCTCTGCCAGTTTCTGCCCGGGCCGAATGTGGTCAATCTGGCGGTGGTTGTCGGCAAGCGCTACCGCGGTTTGGCCGGTGCCATTGCGGCCCCCGTTGGTCTGCTCGCCGGGCCGTTTGTCATCGTCCTGCTGCTCGCCATGCTCTACGACCGCTACGGCAACCTGCCGCTGGCCCTGTCCATGCTGCGCGGCATCGCTGCCGTTGGCTGCGGCCTGCTCTTCGCGATGGCCTGGCGCATGGGAATGGCGCTCAAGCACAAGGCGGTTTTCCTGCCTTTTACGGTGTTGACCGCAGCAACCATTGCCGGGCTGCGCTGGCCGATGCCGGCGGTAATGATCGCTGGTCTGTTGCTTTCCGGTGGCGTCGCCTGGTGGAAACTGGGCCGGAAATGAGCCTCGTCCTCGAACTTTTTCTCGCGTTTGCGCTGCTTTCCTTCATTGCCTTTGGTGGTGCGACGGCACTACTGCCCGAGATGCATCGGGTCGTGGTCGAAAACCATCACTGGCTCGACGATGCCACCTTCACCCACCTCTATGCCATTGCCCAGGCCGCGCCCGGGCCGAATGTGCTGGTGGTTACGCTGATCGGCTGGGAGGTTGCCGGACTGCTCGGCGCACTGGCCGCAACGTTGGCGATGTGCCTGCCGATGAGCGTCGTCATCTATTTGCTGATTGATCGCTGGGAAGGTTTTGCCGGCAAGCGCTGGCAAAAAGCCATCAGCCTTGGCGTTGCGCCGCTGGCCGTCGGATTGGTTTTTTCTGGCGCGACCCTGATCGCGAGATCGGCGGAATTGGGCTGGGCGGCCTGGCTGCTGGTCGCGCTGACGGTCATCGCCAATTTGCGCACGACCCTGCATCCGCTGTGGTTTATCGGCGTCGGCGCGACCTTGGGACTGCTCGGGCTGGTTTGAGTACTGTCTTTACGAGTCAGCCAATGATCTCGCGCAACGCATCGGTCAGCGCCTTGCATTCCGCGGCAGTGCCCACCGTAATGCGCAGGAACTGGTCGATGCGTGGCAGCTTGAAGTGGCGGACGATGATGCTTTTTTCGCGCAATGATTTGGCCAGTTCAGCGGCGTCGAATTTCGGATGGCGGGTGAAGATGAAGTTGGCGGCCGAGGGCAGGACTTCAAAGCTTTGTGACTGGAGTGCTGCGGTCAACGCCTCGCGGGTGGCAATAACGGCCTGGCAACATTGTGTGAAGTGGGCTTCATCCTCCATCGCGGCCACGGCACCGACGATAGCCAGCCGGTCGAGCGGGTAGGAGTTGAAGCTGTTCTTGACCCGTTCCAGGGCTTCGATCAGGGCCGGGTGACCAACGGCAAAGCCGACGCGCAGGCCGGCCAGCGAGCGGGATTTGGAGAGCGTATGGACGACCAGCAGGTTGTCGTAGCGATCAACCAGTTTGATGGCGCTTTCTCCACCGAAATCGACGTAAGCCTCATCAACGACGACTACTGAATCCGGGTTGGCCTGCAGTATTTGCTCGACTGCAACCAATGGCAGCAGGCAGCCGGTCGGTGCATTCGGGTTGGGGAAAATAATGCCGCCATTCGGGCGGATACAGTAATCGGCCGTAGTGATTCTGAAATCTTCAGCAAGCGGAATGGTCTGGTAAGCAACACCATACAGCCCGCAATAAACAGGGTAAAAACTGTAGGTGATATCGGGGAACAGAATCGGCTGCTCGTGCTTGAGCAAAGCCATGAAAATGTGGGCCAGAACCTCGTCCGAACCGTTGCCAAGGAATATTTGCGGTGTCGTTACGCCGTGGGTTTTGGCGATGGCGGTCTTGAGCAGGTCGGCATTCGGATCCGGGTAGAGGCGCAGGCGTGCTGCGTCTTCCCCGAGTTCCGCCTGAATCGCTGCCAGCACTTTGGGCGAGGGCGGAAACGGGTTCTCGTTGGTGTTGAGTTTGATCAACTTGGCAAGCTTGGGTTGCTCGCCGGGTACGTAGGGGGTGAGGTCGCGGACGACCTGGCTCCAGAAGCGACTCATGGGGTTTTCACGGAAAGCTTTAAAGTAGGCCGAAATGGTATCATGGCCCTCCGATCAAAAGCCTTTTCAGCCTTTATCCATGCGGCAAGCCGAAATTACTCGCAACACGCTGGAGACGCAGATTACCGTGCGTCTCGATCTCGATGGCTCCGGTCAGGGCAAGTTTGCCACCGGCGTTCCCTTCCTCGATCACATGCTCGACCAGATCGCCCGTCATGGCCTGATCGACCTCGATGTGCAGGCGAAAGGTGATCTGCATATCGATGCGCATCACACGGTTGAAGACATCGGCATCACGCTCGGTCAGGCGCTGGCGAAGGCCTGGGGCGACAAGAAGGGGCTGACCCGTTACGGCCACAGTTACGTGCCGCTGGATGAAGCGCTGTCGCGTGTGGTGATCGACCTTTCCGGTCGGCCGGGCCTCGAATTCAATGTGCCGTTTACGCGCGCCGTGATCGGCCAGTTTGATGTCGATCTGGTCAGCGAATTCTTCCATGGCCTGGTCAATCACGCCGGGATGACGCTGCACATCGACAATCTTCGCGGGGTGAATGCGCACCATCAGGCGGAAACGGTCTTCAAGGCCTTTGGCCGCGCGCTACGCATGGCGGTGACTGCCGATCCGCGCATGGCCGGTGCCATGCCGTCGACGAAAGGCTCGCTGTGAGCATTGCGGTCATTGACTACGGCATGGGCAATCTGCGCTCGGTGTCGAAGGCGCTGGAGCATGTTTCAGGCGGCAAAGACGTCATCGTTACCGCCGATCCGGCGGTGGTGGCAATGGCTGAACGTGTCGTTTTCCCCGGTCAGGGTGCCATGCCCGACTGCATGCGAGAGCTTGATGCCCGCGGTTTGCGTCCGGCTGTGCTGGCGGCGGCGAAGGAGAAGCCATTTCTCGGTATCTGCATCGGCCTGCAAATGCTGTTCGAGCACAGCGAAGAAGGCAATGTGGCGGGCCTTGGCGTCTTTGCAGGCGACGTGAAGCGTTTTCCCGATGACAAAATGCAGGATGCTAACGGCCTTCGCCTGAAAGTCCCGCATATGGGCTGGAACCGGCTGCAACAGAAGCCGCATGCCTTGTGGGCCAATATATCCGAGGGGGCGCGCTTTTATTTTGTGCACAGTTATTGTGTCCAGCCGGCTGATGCTTCCGTGGTAACTGGCACGACGGAATACGGTGTTCCCTTTACCTGTGCGGTAGGGCGGGATAATATCTTCGCCGTTCAGTTCCATCCCGAGAAAAGCGCCCAGGACGGCCTGCAACTTTTGAAAAATTTCGTTGAGTGGCGTCCGTAAGACGATGTCTGCCGTTTAATTTCTCATCCAAAACCCATGCTGATTATCCCCGCCATTGATCTGAAGGACGGCCAATGTGTCCGTCTGAAGCAGGGCCTGATGGAACAGGCCACCGTTTTCTCCGACAGTCCGGCCGAAATGGCCCTGCACTGGCTGGCTCAAGGCGCCCGCCGACTGCATCTGGTCGACCTGAACGGTGCCTTTGCCGGCAAACCGAAGAATGAATCGGCGATCAAGGCGATTCTGAAAGTCGTCGGCGACGATATTCCCGTGCAACTCGGCGGCGGTATTCGCGATCTCGACACCATCGGGCGTTGCCTCGATGACGGTTTGTCCTACGTCATAATCGGCACGGCTGCCGTCAAGAACCCCGGATTCCTGCGCGATGCCTGCGTTGCCTTCCCTGGCCACATCATCGTCGGGCTTGATGCCAAGGACGGCAAGGTGGCGACCGATGGCTGGTCCAAGCTGACCGGGCATGATGTCGTCGATCTCGGCAAGAAATATGAAGATTACGGCGTCGAGTCCATTATTTACACCGACATTGGCCGAGACGGCATGCTGTCGGGCATCAACATCGAAGCGACCGTTCGTCTGGCACAGGCGCTGACCATTCCGGTGATTGCCTCCGGCGGCTTGTCCAATCTGGACGACATCAAGGCCTTGTGCGCAGTCGAAAGCGAAGGCGTGGTTGGAACCATTGCCGGCCGAGCTGTTTATGACGGCTCCCTCGATTTCAAGGTTGCGCAGCAAATGGCCGATGAACTGGGCGCCTGATGCTGGCTAAACGTATCATCCCCTGCCTCGATGTGACGGCAGGGCGCGTCGTCAAGGGGACCAACTTCGTTGATTTGCGCGATGCCGGCGATCCGATCGAGATTGCCCGCCGCTACGACGAGCAGGGCGCCGACGAGGTGACTTTTCTCGACATCACGGCGTCCTCCGATCAGCGCGACATCATTCTGCACATCATCGAAGCCTGTGCCGAGCAGGTCTTCATTCCGCTGACGGTCGGCGGCGGTGTGCGCAAGGTTGAGGATGTGCGGCGCCTGCTCAATGCCGGGGCCGACAAGGTGTCGATGAACACGGCAGCCGTCCAGAACCCGGATCTGGTATTCGATGCTTCCAGCAAAGTCGGCTCACAGTGCATCGTGGTAGCGATTGATGCCAAACAGGTAGCGCCGGGCCAGTGGCATGTTTTCACGCACGGTGGGCGTAACGATACCGGGCTTGCTGCGGTGGACTGGGCAAAAAAGGTGGAAATGCTCGGTGCCGGTGAAATCCTGCTGACCAGCATGGATCGTGATGGCACCAAGAATGGTTTCGATCTGGCGCTGACGCGGGCAGTATCCGACGCAGTCAAAATCCCGGTGATTGCCTCCGGCGGCGTCGGTAACCTGCAGCATCTGGCCGATGGTGTCACTGAAGGGCGAGCCGACGCGGTGCTCGCGGCTTCCATCTTCCATTTTGGTGAATACACCGTGCGGCAGGCCAAGGAATACATGGCCAGTCGCGGTATTGAAGTTCGTCTGTGAGCGACCTCGATAATTCCCTGAGCTGGCTGGAGGCGTTGAAATGGGACGCTGACGGCATGATTCCGGCCATTGCCCAGGATGAAGGCGGGCGGATCGTGATGTTCGCCTTCATGAATCGCGATTCGCTTCGGGAGACGGTCAATTGCGGCAACGCGGTATACTGGTCGCGTTCACGCAAGCGGCTCTGGCGCAAAGGTGAAGAATCCGGTCACTTTCAGAAAGTGAAGTCGATTCGCACTGATTGCGACGGCGACGTGCTGTTGCTGGCGATCGAGCAGGTGGGCGGAATCGCTTGCCATACTGGTCGCGAAAGCTGTTTCTTTAACGAGTTGCAGGGGGAGCGCTGGGTTCCCGCTGATCCGGTTTTGAAAGACCCTAAGGAAATTTACGCAAAATGAGTACGCATGACATCCTGCACCGTCTCTCCGAGACGCTGGCCTCCCGCCGCAATGCTGATCCGGAAAAATCCTACACGGCCAAGCTGTTTGCCGAAGGCCCGGATTCCATCCTGAAAAAGATCGGTGAGGAATGTGCCGAACTGATCATGGCCGGCAAGGAGGGCAAGCGTTTGAAGGTGGTCTGGGAATCGACCGACGTGATTTATCACGTGCTGGTACTTCTCGCCTTCTATGGCCTGAGCATTGAGGACGTTTCCCAGGAAATGCGCCGTCGCGAAGGCATCTCCGGCATTGACGAAAAGGCGGCACGGGGTACGAAGTGAGTGACTGTCTTTTCTGCAAGATCGTCGAAGGAAAGATTCCGGCCAAGAAGGTCTTTGAGGACGACGACATGCTTGCCTTCAACGACATCAGTCCGGCACGACCGGTGCATGTGCTGCTGATTCCGAAAAAGCACATCACCTCGTTGGCTACCGTGACACCCGAGGACACGCTGGTTCTCGGCAAGATGCTGGCAAAAGCCAATGAAATTGCGAGCTTGCAGGGTAGTCCGGATGGCTTTCGTGTCATCATCAACACTGGTCGGGTGGGGCAGCAGGAGGTGCCGCATCTGCACATACATATCGTGGGCGGACCGGACCCGGTCGGCCCCATGCTGAAACGCCTCTAGGAGACAAACATGGGCAGTTTTTCCATATGGCACTGGTTGATCGTTCTGGTCATCGTCATGCTGGTTTTTGGTACCAAGAAGTTGCGCAATGTCGGACAGGATCTCGGTGGCGCGGTCAAGGGTTTCAAGGATGGCATGAAGGACGCCACGGCTGAAGGCAAGCCGGCTGAGGCACAGCCGACACAGCAAGTTAACGGCCAAACCATTGACGTCGAAGTCAAGGAAAAGACCAAGTCCTAATCGATGAGCGGACATACTTCGCTCGTCCACCGAGTTTCCATGAATGTTTGATATCGGCTTTTCCGAATTGATGGTGATCGGCGTCGTCGCCTTGCTCGTCATCGGGCCAGAGCGACTGCCGAAGGTGGCGCGTACGCTTGGCCACCTGCTCGGTCGCGCCCAGCGTTACGTCAGTGACGTGAAGTCCGACATCAGTCGCGAAATCCAGCTCGACGAATTGAAAAAATTGCAGACTCAGGTGACCGATTCAGCCCGCGAACTGGAAAGTTCAGTCCGCAAGGAATATGACACAGCGCGTAGCAGCATCGAGGCGCCGGTACAGGCGGCCGTGGGTGAGTTGGAATCGGCTGCCCAAGTGAGTGTGGCCGCTGTGTTGCCGGCTACTGAAACGCCAGCCAAGCCGCTTGCATGAGCGATACACAGGCAAACTCCCCGCAGGAAGAGTCATTCATTTCGCATTTGGTCGAACTGCGTGACCGCCTGTTGCACAGCCTGATTGCCGTTGGTGTTCTGATGGGCATCCTGTGCCTCTACCCCGGGCCTGGCGAAATTTATGACATTCTTGCGGCACCATTGACGGCCGCGCTTCCCGAGGGCACCAAAATGGTTGCCATCGGCGTCATCACGCCCTTCATGGTGCCGCTGAAGGTGACGGCCATGGTGGCTTTCGTGATGGCCTTGCCCTTTATTCTTTATCAGGTATGGTCGTTTATCGCACCCGGTCTGTATGCCCATGAAAAGCGCCTGGGTATTCCGTTGATCATTTCCAGCACGCTGCTTTTCGTTTCGGGCATGGCCTTCTGCTATTTTTTCGTGTTCGGGCAGGTCTTCGGTTTCATTAACAGTTTTGCCCCGAAGAGCATTACGCCGGCGCCGGATATAGAAGCTTATCTGTCTTTCGTCATGACCATGTTCCTGGCTTTCGGGCTGACCTTCGAGGTACCGGTAGCCCTGGTTGTCCTGGTCAAGCTGGGTATAGTAACGGTCGAGAAACTCAAGGAGTGGCGTTCCTACTTTATTGTCGGTGCCTTTGTCGTGGCGGCGGTAGTAACGCCGCCCGATGTTGTATCGCAACTCGCGCTGGCGATTCCGATGTGTTTGCTCTACGAAGTCGGCATTTTTGCGGCGCGTTTTGTCTCCAAGCCGGCACCCAAAGAGACTGCTCCGGTGGACGCTGAAAATTCGGTAAAAACCGATGCCGACATGGAAACCGAGATGAATACGGCGGAAGAGGATTTCCGCAAGCTGACCGGCAAGTAATCAGGCTGGCTGTTTGTTGGGCCCGGGCATGGTTGCCAGAGTTTGCACTGGCTCTCCCTCTTCAAACCACCATAGTGTTCCGGCGGGCATTGTTGTCCATGCCTCATTGTCGGTGAGTGGCAAAGTGGCAATTACGGCGACCCGATCATTGGGTGTCGTCATGTCGCTGAAATCCACGGTGACATCCTGATCCTTGAGGTGCGCCTGGGTAAAGGGCGCCTGACGCACAACAAAACTCAGCTTGGTTGAGGCGTGGGCGAATAGCCAGTCACCGTTGGACAGCAGATAATTGAATTCGCCGTGACGGGCAATCGCCAGCGTCAGCGTGTAAACGGCAGCGAACAACTCGGCCCGGGCCGGAGCAGTGCTGCCGAACTTGCGGCGTAACTCCTGTAGCAGCCAGCAGAATGCCCGCTCACTGTCGGTCAGGCCGACCGGAACAAAGCTGCCGTCAAGTTCGGGATTGAAGTCGAACAAATTGCCGTTGTGGGCAAAAATCCAGTAGCGCCCCCAAAGCTCGCGCATGAAAGGGTGCGTATTCTCCAGACCAATCGAGCCTTGCGTCGCCTTGCGAATATGGGCAATGACATTCTTCGAGCGGATCGGGTAATGGCCGACCAGTTCTGCCAGCGGTGAGGTGCACGAAGGCTGTGGATCAAGGAAGAGGCGTGTGCCCTTGCCTTCGAAAAAAGCGATGCCCCAGCCATCTGAATGCACGTCGGTGCCGCCGCCCCGGGCCTGAAAGCCAGTGAAGGAAAAGCAAATGTCGGTCGGCACATTGCAGTTCATGCCGAGCAACTGGCACATGGCTTATTCCTTCTCGGGCCGGGCGGTCGGCCGCTTGCCGATCTTGACTTGAACCTCGACGATGCTTTTGTCGCGCCGCAAGCGGAAACTGGCGCGTTCCTCGGGTTTGAGGGCGGCGATCAGGTCGAGCATGACCTGCGGATCCTTGACCTCCTTGCCGCCCACCGTCAGCAAGACATCGCCGGGACGAACTCCCGCTGCATCGGCCGGGCTGCCGCGCATGACGCCGGCTATCAAGGCGCCCTCGGTTCCCGGCAGGCCAAAGGAATCGGCGAGTTCCGGGGTGATTTCCTGGGCTTCGACGCCGATCCAGCCGCGGGTGACGGCACCGTGCTGGATGATCTGTTCCATGATGCTGCGGGCGCTGGAAGCGGGAATGGCAAAACCGATACCCTGATTGCCACCGCTACGTGAGTAGATTGCCGCATTGATGCCGACCAGGTTGCCATTGACGTCGATCAGGGCGCCACCCGAGTTGCCTGGGTTGATGGCGGCGTCTGTCTGGATGAAGTTTTCGAAGGTGTTGATGCCGAGGTGCGAGCGACCAAGCGCCGAAACGATGCCCATGGTGACTGTCTGGCCAACGCCGAAAGGATTGCCGATGGCCAGCACGACATCACCGACACGCAGTCCCTCAGCCTGGGCGAAGGTAATGGTGGGCAACTTGTCGGCCTTGATCTGCAATATGGCCAGATCGGATTCCGGGTCGCTCCCAACGACACGGGCCTTGTGGGTTTTGCCATCATTGAGTGATACCTGAATGTCGTCGGCCGCTTCAACGACGTGGAAATTGGTCAGGATGTAGCCGTTGGGGCTGACGATAACCCCCGAACCAAGGCCGGAGTTTTGTGGCGACTGGCCTTCCGGCCGTTCACCGAAGAAGTGCCGAAAAATCGGATCGTTGAACAGCGGATGTTGCTGCTGTTTGATCTTCTGCGTGGTGTAAATGTGCACCACGGAAGGCAGTGCGGCGCGGGCCGCATCTCGATAGGAGCCGGTCGGGGCGCGCTTTTCATCATCTGCCGAGGCGGGGGCTTCCTGCAATGAAACCAGGGACTGGTGGCGGGGCAGCCATTCCGGTTTCAGGGTTGTGACGACGAACAGAATGGCCACCGCAACGGTAACCGTTTGTGCAAAAATCAGCCACAACCTGTGCATGAAAGACCGTATCAATGAAACGTGAAGAATTGGTGAGCTATCTGGATGGGCTGCTTGAGCCCGCAAGGTTTCGGGATTATTGCCCAAATGGCCTGCAAGTGGAAGGACGCAACGAAGTCCGGCGCATCGTGGCCGGGGTTACGGCCAGCCAGGCCTTGCTTGATGCCGCTGTTGCCCGAGGTGCCGACACCATTCTGGTTCATCACGGCTATTTCTGGAAAGGCGAGGATGGGCGGGTCACCGGTATTCGGCGGCAGCGCCTTGCTACCCTGATTGAAAATGATATCAACCTGATTGCCTATCACCTGCCACTCGATGCCCACCCGGAACTTGGCAATAATGCCCAACTGGCCCGCAGTCTGGGGTGGCTGCCTGATGGGCGGTTTGGCGAGCAGGATATTGCCTGGCTGGGAGCGTTGGCCGAGCCAGCCGATCTTGGTTCGATCTCAAGCAATGTGACGGCGATGCTCGGGCGGGAACCGCTGGTGATTGGTTCCTTGCAAAAGCCGGTTCGGCGCGTTGCCTGGTGTTCCGGCGGGGCGCAGGCTTACTTCGAGCAGGCTATCGCACTGGGCGTCGATGCCTACCTGTCTGGCGAAATTTCAGAGCAGACGGTTCATTTGGCGAGGGAAAGCGGAGTCGCCTATCTCGCCGCCGGTCACCACGCCACCGAGCGCGGTGGCGTGCAGGCGCTGGCCATGCATCTCACCGAGCGTTGCGGGCTGGACTGTGAGTTTGTCGACGTCGAGAATCCGGTCTAGTTCGGGCGCTTCAGTCCGTAGCCTTCTTCCAGAACGCGCATGAGCAGGGCGATTTCTTCGACGACTTCAAGCGGGAAGCCGCTGCGTTGGCCGGCCCGGTTGTCATGGACGAGGTCGTAAAGATAATCCAGGCACTCCTGCTTGCCCCAGCTGTTTGCCGCACGCCAGACAATGTGGGCATAGTCTTCAAGCGATTTCAGGCCGGAAACCGGGGTGCTGGTATCTTCCCAGGTCGGCACGTGAACATTGAATTTTTCCCGCATTGTCTCGGCCAGCTTCGCAAACTCGTCACGCATGTCTCCACGGCGATAGAGATCCAGCAGCATGCTCCAGGGCTGTATGTTGTTCGGCGAGCTTTCTTCGATATGAACGGCCAGTGTTTCTGCGGCACCCCGTACCCGGCCGAATGACAGCATGATTTCGGCCAGTTCGAGCGCCGAATCGCCATCGTTGTAATTGACGTCTACGGCTGAGCTTTCGCCTTCTTCGAAATTGGCAGTTTCTGCCTCAAGCGGGATGTCGACGGTTGTCGTTGGCAGTACAGCCTCTGCTTCGATCAATGGTGTGGCAGGGATGGGGCGCTGTTCCCTAGGGGCGCCCGACTCATTTGGCTTGGCCTGAATTTTCGGGCGATAGCCCGAAACAGCCAAAGGTAGTTCATCTTCGATCAAGTGTGACGGCTTGCGCCCGAGCAGGTGAGCCATACCAGCGGCAATGGCGCCGCCGGCAAGGGCGCTGAGCAGCAACTCAAGCCAGTTGCTTTGATTCGAGCGATCTGCGGCAGGCGGTGTTGCAACCGTAGCTGCCACAGTCGGTGCCCCCGCGGGAGGAGCAGTCTGTGCTGCCTGAATCTTGTTCTGGACGGCTAGTGCTTCCGTGGTCAGCGCCAGCGCGCTGTTCAGTTTGTCGACTTCCTGATTCAGCGTGTGTAGCGTCGTCTCCAGTTTGAGCATGCGCTCTTCCATCTCGCTCATGTTGGCACGGGGTGCCACTGCTTTTTCACCTGCCTTCAGTTCTTCCGGTGGCGAGCCCAGGACGAGCCGGTCAGCACCTTTTGTTGCGAGGGTGGGCTGGGTGTCGCGCGGAACAGCTTTCTTTGGCCTGGGCTGCGGGGTTTCGCTGGACTGGGCGCGGCGAGGTTTCGGCGGAGGCGCGGTGTCCAAGTCGCTCTCGGCAGGGATGCGCTGACGAAGATTGGGTATCCGTACTGGTGTGCCATCAGCCAATGGTTGTTCCGGCGAAATGCCAGGATTGGCGCGCTTCAGCGCGGCTAGCAGACGTCGTTGTTCGATGATGCTGTCAGGTGCCTGGGATTCGGCAATGCTCTCGAGCGTATCGCCTTCGCGGGCTTGCCATTCACGGAAGTTGCCCGTCTTTTTTGGACGGACGACAACTGTTGGCGGTGCGTCATAGCCTGCCTCGGCCAGCATCATCGGCGCTGATGGCATCAAGACGTAGTCACGCTGCAGCTCGACACCGCAGTTTGCGCGCAGGCCGATGATGAATATCGGTTCGGCAATCGGCTTGATGCCGTTAATCATCAGCCGATAACCCGATCCGTTGCGAACCAGTCGGGTGCGTGCGGCGCTGACGACGGGAAGGTCGGAACCGCGCAGTGCAGCAAGAGAAAAACAGGCGGTATCAATCGACTCGCCAGCACTGACCAACATCGGAACTTCAGCCCGGAGGGGCTCACCGACGCGGGAATGGAGCACTATCTCGCCAAATCCGACGGCGCCGGCCTGGCAGGAAAGAATGGCGAGACTGAGAACACTGAGGTGGTAAAATGCGGGGCGCATATCTATTCCTTTTGGAATTTTTCTCATCTGTTTTGAGAACGATAGCACTGTGTTATCGCCCTTGCACATGAAATATTGCACACTTCTGACTTTGATCAATTCGGAGTGGTTTTGCTCATGAATTTCGCATTTTCACCGCCGGCGGCGGCTTCCTTGGCCATTTCAGGCAGTACTTGCCGCTTCCCGATTCGTCGCATTTTTTGCGTTGGCCGCAACTACGCTGATCACGCCCGTGAGATGGGGGCTGTCGAGCAGGCGGACGGGCGGGAGCCACCGTTTTTCTTCATGAAGCCGAGCGATGCCATCGTTAGTGCTGAAGGGGAAATCAGCGTCGCCTATCCGCCGCTGACGAAAAACCTGCACCATGAAGTCGAGATGATCGTAGCTCTGGGTTCGGGTGGAGCGAATGCTGCGGTGGACGCGGCAAAAAGCATGATTTTCGGCTATGCGGTCGGCCTTGATCTGACCCGCCGCGATATTCAGGCCAGGGCCAAGGAGAAAGGTCAGCCGTGGGACATGGGGAAAGGGTTCGATCAGTCAGCGGTGGCTGGCGCGATTAATCCCGTCGAGCAGACAGGCCATCCTGATCGCGGTCGAATCTGGCTGTCGGTCAATGGCCAGATTCGTCAGGACGGTGATCTGTCGGCAATGATCTGGACGGTGGCCGATGTTATTGCCAACCTGTCGACCTTCGTGCGACTTGAGGCTGGCGACCTGATCTATACCGGCACGCCGGCCGGTGTCGGGCCGATCGTGCCTGGGGATTTGCTGGAAGCGGGCGTCGAGGGTGTCGGTACGTTGCGTGCCCGCATCGTCTGAGCCTTATTTCGGCCGTTTGTCGATGACGCGCCTGGCTTTGCCAACCGAGCGCTCAATGCCGCCAACCTCGACGATTTCGATCCGCGCCGAAATGCCGATATAGGATTTGATGTGGTGCTGCAGGTCGTGCGCCACGAATTCCTTTTCGGCGCTGCTCGCAAACTCGAACTCCCGCTTCAGTTCGACATTGACCTTCATCGAGTCGAGATGGCCGTCGCGGGTTATTTCCAGAATGTAATGCGGCGAAAGTTTGGGTTGCTTGAGGATCAGTTCCTCGATCTGCGACGGGAAGACGTTGACGCCGCGAATGATCAGCATGTCGTCCGATCGGCCGGTGATCTTGCCGATCCGGCGCATCGAGCGCGAGGTGGGCGGCAGCAGGCGGGTCAGGTCGCGGGTGCGGTAACGGATGACCGGCATTGCCTCTTTGGTCAGCGACGTGAAAACCAGCTCGCCCTGGCTTCCTTCCGGCAACACTTCACCGGTGCTGGGGTCGATGATTTCCGGGAAAAAGTGATCTTCCCAGATCACCGGGCCATCCTTGCTTTCGGCGCATTCGTTGGCGACTCCCGGACCGATCACCTCCGAAAGGCCGTAGATGTCGATGGCGTCGATGCCGAAGGCGGCCTCGATTTCGCCGCGCATCGCGTCAGTCCACGGCTCGGCGCCGTGAATGCCGATGCGTAGCGCCGTACTGCGCGGATCGATGCCTTGGCGGCGGAACTCGTCGGCGATATTGAGCATGTAGGACGGCGTCACCATGATGATGCTCGGCTTGAAGTCGGTGATCAGCTGAACCTGCTTCTCGGTCTGGCCGCCGGACATCGGGATCACCGTGCAGCCAAGCTTCTCGGCACCGTAATGCGCGCCCAGTCCGCCGGTGAACAAGCCATAGCCATAGGCAACATGCACGATGTCACCCTTGCGGCCGCCGGAGGCGTAGATCGAGCGGGCAATCAGGTCGGCCCAGGTGCTGATGTCCTTCCGGGTGTAGCCAACCACCGTGGGCTTGCCCGTCGTGCCGCTGGAGGCGTGAATGCGGACAACTTCTTCGCGCGGAACGGCGAACATGCTGTACGGGTAGTTGTCGCGCAGATCCTGCTTGGTGGTGAAGGGGAACTTCGCCAGGTCGGCCAGCGACTTGAGGTCGTCCGGGTGGACGCCGGCTGCATCGAATTTGGCCTTGTAATGTGGCACGTTGCTATAAACATGCTGCAGCGTCCATTTCAGACGTTCAGTCTGCAGGGCGACGATTTCGTCACGGCTGGCGGTTTCGATGGCGTGTAGGCCTTTATTCATTTTGTACTCCCTCCTGAACCCCGAATTTTCGTCTGGCATGCCGGCTGGCTGCTTGAGCCAGATCAATCCGGTCTGTTTTTGCCAGTCGACCGTGACGTTCTTGTGGTGCGTGCGACAATCTGGCCCCATGTTTGTTGCCGCTGCCCGCGGGCTGATCGCCCACGCTTTCCCCATCCTGGTCGCCCAACTTGCCTCTATCGGCATGATGGTGGTCGATACCGCCGTGCTCGGTCATGTCAGTTCGCTCGACCTGGCCGCCGTGGCGATCGGTGGCGGCATTCATGTTTCGGTGGTTTTTGCGCTGGTGGGTATCCTTCAGGCCGTCGCTCCGGTTGTCGCGCATCTGCATGGTGCGAAGCGCGACGATGAAGTGGCGGGTGTCCTGCAGCAAGCTTTCTGGCTGGCTTTGTTGCTCTCCGTGCCCGGTGTGCTCTTTCTGACGCACCCCGGAGCCTTGCTGGGCATGGCGGACATGGATGCTGCGGTGGACGCCAAAGTTCGGCAATATTTGGGTCTGCTTGCCTGGAGTCTGCCGGCGGCGCTTGGTTATCGCACCTTCTACGCTTTCTGCAATGCCCTGGGCAAGCCCCGAGTATTGATGGGTGTTGGCCTGTGCAGCCTGGCCTTGCATGCCTTGCTCGCCTGGGGGCTGGCTTTGCAGGGCTGGCTGGGTGAACCGCTCGGGGTCGTAGGCTGCGCCTTGTCCAATATCGTGATTGGCTGGCTGGCCTGTTTTAGTGGCGCTGCCTATCTTGCCTTCGGCCCGCTCGGGCGGCGCTATCGCCCGTTCAGCAACTGGCAGGCGCCGCGTTGGCCGATGTGGCGGGAGTTGCTGCGTCTTGGGCTGCCGATGGGATTGTCCAATCTGGTGGAAATCACCTCGTTCACCCTGATCAGCTTGTTCGTGGCATCACTGGGAGCGACGGTCGTTGCCGGTCACCGCATTATTGCAAACGTTTCGGCCCTGACCTATATGCTGCCGTTGTCGCTCGCCATCGCCACCATGGCCGCAGTTGGCCAGGCGGTGGGCGGGCGCGACTGGCCGAAGGCTCACGCCGCTATCCGGGCCGGCTTATTGCTGGCGGCAGCGTTATCGACGCTGGCCGGCCTCATGCTCTGGTTGGCGGCCGAGCCGCTAATCACTGCGTATACCAACGACCCGGCGGTGCGGGCGATTGCGTTGAGTCTGGTCATCTACGTTGCGATCTACCAGTTCTTTGACGCGCTTCAGACGGTTGCCGGACACGCATTGCGGGCCTATCGGGTAACTTTTGTGCCGATGCTGGTGCAGATATTCTGTTTCTGGGGGATTGGGCTGCTGGGCGGGGCTTGGCTGTGTTTTCGTTGGCAGCCGGCGCTTGGCGTGGCCGGGTTCTGGTTGGCCAACGTGCTGGGCCTGGTATTGGCGGCGGCGATGCTTTTGCCGCTTTTGCGCAAGGCGGTGAAGGCCGTGGAATCACCGCCGTAATTATGAATTTCGGTGCGCAAAAAACTTTTGGGTCTGTGGTAAAATTTTGGGCTGAATCCAGTATAACCGGGTGGGGTCAGGGGATTTTTGGGCCACCGCTCATTGCTCGCAACTTAACTAAACGCAAGGAAAGCGCATGAAAATTCACGAATATCAGGGCAAACAACTCCTGAAGAAATTCGGCGTTACGGTTCCCCGCGGCATTCACTGCACGACCGTCGAAGACGCAGTCAAGGCAGCTGAAACCCTCGGTGGCAAGGTTTGGGTCGTCAAGGCTCAGATCCACGCTGGTGGCCGTGGCAAAGGTGGCGGCGTCAAGGTCGCAACCTCCCTCGAAAAAGTGCGCGAATACGCCGGCCAGATTCTCGGCATGCAGCTGATTACGCACCAGACCGGTCCGGAAGGCCAGAAGGTTCGTCACCTGCTGATCGAAGAGGGTGCTGACATCCAGCACGAGTACTACGTTGCTGCGCTGACTGATCGCGCCACGCAGTCCGTCGCCATGATGGCCTCCTACGATGGTGGTATGGACATCGAAGAAGTTGCCCACAAGACCCCGGAAAAAATCGTCAAGGTTTTCATTAACCCGCTGGTCGGCCTGACTGACGCGCAGGGCATGGAGCTGGCCAAGGGCATGGGCATGCTGGAATCCTCGATTCCGCAGTGTATCGACACGCTGAAGAAGCTCTACACCTGCTACATGGAAACGGATGCTTCGCTGGCCGAAATCAATCCGCTGATCCACGAGACCGACGGCACCGTCAAGGCGATTGACGCCAAGTTCAACTTCGACTCCAACGCCCTCTACCGTCAGGAAGAGATCGTTGCCATGCGCGACTTGGATGAAGAAGATGCCGACGAAGTCGAAGCTTCCAAGTTCGATCTGGCCTACATTTCCCTCGACGGCAACATCGGCTGTCTGGTCAATGGTGCCGGTCTGGCCATGGCGACGATGGACACGATCAAGCTGTTCGGCGCCGAGCCGGCCAACTTCCTCGACGTCGGCGGTGGTGCAACGACCGAGAAGGTCACCGAAGCCTTCAAGATCATGCTCAAGAACACCAAGGTCAAGGGCATCCTGGTCAACATCTTCGGCGGTATCATGAAGTGCGACACGATTGCTGCCGGTGTTGTTGCCGCAGCCAAGGAAACCCATCTGTCGGTGCCGCTGGTCGTGCGCATGAAGGGTACCAATGAAGATTTGGGCAAGAAGATTCTGAAAGAGTCCGGTCTGCCCATCATCTCTGCCGATTCCATGGCCGAAGCCGCCACCCAGATCGTTGCTGCGGTCAAGTAAGGAGCTATTGAATGTCCATTTTCATCAATAAGAACACCCGCATCATCACCCAGGGCATCACCGGCAAGACCGGTCAGTTCCATACGGAAAAGTGCCAGGAATACGCAAACGGCAAAGAGTGCTTCGTCGCTGGCGTGAACCCGAAGAAGGCTGGCGAAAGCATCTTCGGTATTCCTATCTTCGGTTCCGTTAAGGAAGCTGCCCAGACTACCGGCGCCACCGTTTCCGTCATCTACGTACCGCCCCCGGGCGCTGCCGCTGCGATCTGGGAAGCCGTTGAAGCCGACCTCGATCTGGCCATCTGCATCACCGAAGGCATTCCTGTCCGCGACATGCTCATCCTGCGCAACAAGATGAAGGAAAAGGAAGCCAAGGGCGGCAAGAAGACCCTGCTGCTCGGCCCGAACTGCCCCGGCCTGATCACCCCGGACGAAGTGAAGATCGGCATCATGCCGGGTCACATCCACCGCAAGGGTCGTATCGGCGTCGTTTCCCGCTCCGGCACCCTGACCTATGAAGCTGTTGGCCAGTTGACCGAAATCGGTCTGGGTCAATCTTCTGCCGTCGGTATCGGTGGTGACCCGATCAACGGTCTGAAGCACATCGACGTCATGAAGGCTTTCAACGACGATCCGGATACCGACGCGGTCATCATGATCGGCGAAATCGGCGGTCCTGACGAAGCTGAAGCCGCCATGTGGTGCTAGGAAAACATGAAGAAGCCGATCGTCGGCTTCATCGCTGGTGTTACGGCTCCGGCCGGCAAGCGCATGGGCCATGCTGGCGCCTTGATCTCCGGCGGTGCCGACACGGCTGATGCCAAGCTGGAAATCATGGAAGCCTGCGGCTTCACCGTGACGCGCAATCCGTCCGAAATGGCCAAGCTGCTCAAGGGTCTGCTGTAAAATTCGAGCCTAGCTCAACCAAAAGGCGGGCCGTGTGCCCGCCTTTTTTACGTCTGCAGGTTAATGGAATTTGATCTCACCTCCTCCTTGTTCTGGATCGCTGTCGGCCAGATCATCCTGATCGACATTGTGCTTTCCGGCGACAACGCAGTGGTCATCGCGCTGGCCTGTCGCAACCTGTCACCGGAGCAACGCACCAAAGGGATTTTCTGGGGCGTGGCCGGTGCCATCGGTTTACGTGTCGTGCTGACGGTATTTGCTGCAATGGTCATGAACCTGCCTTGGCTCAAGCTGGTCGGTGGCTTGTTGCTGATCTGGATTGCCGTCAAGCTGATGTTGCCGGAAGAGGAAGAAGGTCATGACATCAAGGCCTCGGCTCACCTGTGGGGGGCCGTCAAGACCATCATCGTTGCCGATTTTGTCATGAGCCTCGATAACGTGATCGCAGTGGCTGGTGCGGCGCATGGCAGCCTGGCCTTGTTATTGTTCGGGCTGGCTGTCAGCATTCCGCTGATAGTCTGGTCCAGCCAGCTTATTCTGCACTGGATGGAGCGCTGGCCGTCGATTGTCCTGTTTGGCGCGGCATTGCTGGGTTACGTTGCTGGCCAGATGATCTTTTCCGATCCCGGCGTGCTTGGCCTCTTACCGCCGATGCCGGCGTGGTCGGCCAGAGTGGCTGGTGTTATTGGCGCACTTATGGTGGTCGGGGTTGGCCGCTGGCTGGAACAACGGATTCTGGCCCGTCAGGATATCACCATCGTTTAAGGGGGGGAGATGGCGCTGTTTCTTTCAGAAAGTGATGTAAAAAGGCTGTTGACCGTAGCAATGGCGCTTGAGGGCGTCGAGTCGGCACATCGCGACCTAGCGCTCGGGCAGGCCATGGACACGCCGCGGGCGCGCAGTCGTTTGCCGCAAACCGTGTTGCATATCCTGCAAGGTGCGCTGCCGGCGCAAGGCGTGATTGGCTACAAGGCCTACACCACCAACCGCAGCGGCAATCGTTTTCTGGTGCATCTGTTTGACGCGGCGAGCGGTCGATTGCGTGCCGTGATCGAGGCCGATTACATGGGCATGATCCGCACTGGCGCGGCCAGCGGGCTGGCAGCCAAGTGGCTGGCGCGGCCCGATTCCACTGTTGCGGGTATATTCGGCGCGGGCTGGCAGGCGGAGGGCCATGTTCGCGCGATCTGCGCTGCCTTGCCGCTGGAACGGGTCAAGGTATTCAGCCGCAAAGCGGACAAGTTGCAGGCTTTTTGCCAACGGATGAGCGAAGTTACCGGCGTCGCCGTGGTGCCGGCTGAAAGTGCCGAGGAAACGGTGCGTGGCAGCGATTTGCTGGGGACGGTGACGACGGCAACGCAAGCGCTTTTCGAGGCTGATTGGCTGGAAGAGGGTGTGCATATCAATGCCGCCGGGTCGAATGCATTGATCCGCCAGGAATTGTCGGAGGCTGCCGTCAAGCGTTGTGACCTGATTACGGTCGATGCTGTGCCAACCGCACTGGCCGAAGCGGGAGATTTGCTTTCCTTGCTTGAAAAGGGGCGGCTCCATTCAAGGCAGTTGGTAGAACTTGGCGATGTCATCATCGGACGCCATGCCGGGCGCAGTTCAGCAGGGCAAATTACGCTGTTTGAGTCCCAGGGTATGGCGATTCAGGATCTGGCGGTTGGCTTGCGAGTGCTGGCGGCGGCAGAGGCTGCGGGCCTCGGTCAGGAGATTCCGGTGCAATGAGGTTTGACCGGCGCGGCAAGTGGGCGTAAAAATACGCCCCGGCCCGATGTTGTTTGGCATTCGGCGCTGAAAACAGGGGGAATGGATGATAAAGGCAGCATTCTGGAAGGCTGACTGGCTTCTCGGGTTACTTGTGACCCTGACGATGCTGGTCGCCAGTGGGTCGGACTTGCTGCAGAGTCTTGAGCGCAAGGCTTACGACATGGGGGTGCAGGCATCCAGTCACACCCCATCCGACCGCGTAGCAGTGATCGCCATTGACGACCAGAGTATCGCCAATCTTGGCCGCTGGCCGTGGTCGCGCGAACTGCATGCGCGGATGACTGATCTGCTGGCGGCTGCTCAGGTCAAGGTCATTGGCAACACGCTTTTCTTCTCCGAGCCGCAGCTTGATCCTGGCTATGCCTACATCACCAAACTGATCGAGATCGTCAATCAGCCCCTGGCCGAGGGCGCGGTGGCGAATCCCGACAACGAAAAGATTTCTGCCCTGCTGGCTGAGGCCGAGATTGCCCTGAATACTGACCGCAAGTTGGCTGAGAGCTACGCCAAGGCGGGAAACATCCTGTTGCCGGTCTTGTTCGAATTGGGCGAAGCGCGCGGTCGCCCCGACAAAGCCTTACCCGAATTCGTGGCGAAGAACAGGATGGCGCAGGTTGTTGAAGGCAATGGTTTTGCCTTGCCGGCCATGCAGATGCAGATTCCGGTCGAAGCACTGGGCGACAAGGCGCTTGCCTTGGGGCACTTGAACAGCAGCCCGGATATTGATGGTGGCGTGCGTACCGAGCCGCTGGTGGTGCAATATTTCGACCAGTTCTATCCGGCGCTGTCGCTGATGATTGCAGCGAAGAGTCTCAATCTCGGCCCCGGCGACATGCAGGTGCGTCTGGGTGAGGAAGTCCGCCTTGGAAAGTTGCGGATCGCCACTGACTCGGCAACGCGGATGAACACCTTCTTCTACAAAGGAGCCGAAGGGCGACCGGCATTTCAGGTCGATTCTTTCTACGATGTCCTGAGCGGCAAGATTCCAGCCAGCAAGTATGCCGGCAAGATTGTCCTGATCGGGGCGACCGCAGCAGGGGTTGGCTCGCCTCAGGTAACCCCGATTTCGCCGGCAATGGCACCGGTGCTCAGCCTGGCGCATGCAGTCTCGAGCATCCTGCAGGAGCATTTCTTCGTGACTCCGACCTGGGGCGTCTGGGCCAGCCTGGGGGCGATTGTGCTGGTCGGGCTCTACATTATTCTCGCGCTGCCGCATCTGGGGGCGGGCTTGGGGGCCGTCGCTACCCTGGTCTTCCTGCTGGCTTTGTTCGGGACGCACTTTGGCCTGATGCTCGGGGCGGGTATGTGGATTCCGCTGATGGGGGCGGTCAGTCTGCTGGTGGTCGGGCATCTCTTGCTGACTACCAAGCGTTTCCTGGTAACCGAGCGGGGCAAGGAAAAATCGGATCTCGATTCGGCCGAGTCGAATCGCATGCTGGGCCTGGCATTTCAGGGGCAAGGCCAGCTCGACATGGCTTTCGACAAGTTCCGCAAATGCCCGATGGACAACGGCTTGATGGAGAACATGTATAACCTGGCGCTGGATTACGAGCGCAAGCGCCAGTTCAACAAGGCGGAAGCGGTTTTCCGCAGCATGGCTGAATTCAACCCGAAATTCCGCGATATTCAGACGCGTCTCAGCCGTGCCAAGCAGATGTCGGAGACCGTGATGCTGGCCGGCGGGCGAGGCCAGACCAATGCCAGTACGATGATTGTCGATGATGGCCAGGTCGAAAAGCCGATGCTGGGCCGCTATCAGCTTGAGAAGGAGTTGGGCAAGGGCGCGATGGGCGTGGTTTATCTGGGGCGCGATCCGAAGATCAATCGTGTCGTGGCCATCAAGACCATGGCACTGGCCCAAGAGTTCGATGCCGATGAACTGGATGACGTCAAGCAACGCTTCTTCCGGGAGGCCGAAACGGCTGGGCGTCTCAATCATCCGAACATCGTCACGATGTATGACGCGGGTGAAGAGCATGATCTCGCCTATATCGCCATGGAGTTCCTGAAGGGCCGGGATCTCGTGCCGCAGACGAAACCGGCGGGGTTGTTGCCCTTGCCGCGCGTCCTGTCGATTATTGCGCGGGTCGCCGATGCGCTGGATTATGCGCACAGCCAGCACGTCGTTCATCGCGACATCAAGCCGGCCAACATCATGTATGAGCCGGAAAGTGATCAGGTCAAGGTGACTGACTTTGGGATTGCCCGCATCACTGATTCCTCGCGCACCAAGACCGGGATGGTGCTCGGCACGCCGTCCTATATGTCACCGGAGCAACTGGCCGGCAAGAAAATCGATGGCCGTTCCGACCTTTTTTCGCTGGGTGTGACGCTGTACCAGATGTGCTGCGGTCAACTGCCATTTATCGGAGAATCCCTGGCGCAACTGATGTTCAAGATTGCCAATGAGACACCTACGGACATACTGACCGTAGCTCCCGCCTTGCCGCCGACGGTGGTGGCTGTGATCAACAAGGCCATGAACAAGAACATTGATGTGCGTTATCAGCGTGGCTCCGAAATGGCCGCCGATTTGCGTGCCTGCATCGCCAAACTGTCGGCAGCCCCTGCTTGATGACTGCCTTTGAGGAATATTCTAGATGAAACTTTCAGAGGCTCTGGAGATGGTCGTTCGCACCGATCCGGGCATGGTCCGTTCGCATAACGAAGATGCCGTCTTTGCTGATGCCGAATTGGGCATTGCGATACTGGCAGATGGCATGGGTGGCTATAACGCGGGCGAGGTCGCAAGCGGCATGGCGACAACTTTGCTCTCCACCAATTTCTCCCGTTTTATTCCAACCCGTTCCGATCGTTCGGAAGGGTTTTGCGACACCGGGTTTGCGGAAAGACATATCGCTGGCGAGGTCGCGGCCGCCAACTCGGCCATCTTCAATGCCGCCCAAAGTCAGCCGCAATACGCCGGGATGGGAACGACGCTGGTCTTGACCTGGTTCTACGACAATCGGGTAAGTGTTGCGCATCTTGGTGACTCGCGCCTTTACAGGTTGCGCCACGATGCTCTGGAACAATTGACTCGCGATCATTCCCTTTTGCAGGAGCAGCTTGATAGTGGCATGATTACCCCCGAAGAGGCCCGCTATTCGCAAAACAAGAATCTGGTGACGCGAGCACTCGGTGTAGATCCTGATGTAGAGACAGAAATTCACGCCTATGATGTCCAGTCCGGCGATATATTGCTGCTCTGTTCGGACGGCCTGAATGACATGGTTGATGACAATGAAATTGCTCTCACCTTGCAAACGCTCGGTGGCAATCTGGCACTCGCAGCGGAGCAACTGGTGCAATTGGCGAATGACAATGGCGGACGGGACAATGTTTCGGTTGTTCTGGTCAAGGTGCGGGGCGACTATTCTTCGCCCAGAGGCTGGTGGCAAAAGCTGCTGGCCTGCTTGAAGTAAAACGAGGAAGGCAAGATGGCAAAACTGATCCTTTCGATGGACGGGCTGGTGCTCAAGGAAATCGCGCTCAACAAGGAGCGCCTGACCATTGGCCGCAAGCCGCAAAACGACATTCAGATAGACAATCTGGCGATTTCCGGCGAGCACGCCGTGGTCGTCACCATCCTGAACGATTCCTTCCTTGAAGACCTGAACAGCACCAACGGAACGCTGGTCAATGGTCAGGCGATCAAGAAGCACATCCTCCGTAACAACGACGTTATCGAACTCGGCAAGTACAAGTTGAAGTACATGGGAGAAGGCGAGCGCGGCGCAGAGGTCGGGGATTTCGAGAAAACCACCCTGATGCGCCCGGGAATGGCCAAGCTGGCTTCGGAGATGCAGATTGCCCCGACCGGTTCGCCCACCCGCTCCAACATTGGTCTTCCTCCGACGCCGCCAGCGCCGAGCATTCCGGCCGCAGCCATCCAATTGCTTAACGGTCCCAACGCAGGCAAGGAGCTGGAGCTGACCAAGACCCTGACTACCCTCGGCAAGCCCGGCTTGCAGGTGGCAGTGATTGCACGTCGGCCGCATGGCTATTTCATCACGCACGTTGAAGGTCGACAATTCCCGGTGGTCAATGGCGAGACGCTGGATGCTCAGGCGCACCCGCTGGGAGATCACGATGTGATTGAAATTGCCGGGATAAAAATGGAGTTTTTCCTGAAGGCCTGATCTTTTCAGAAATCCCGCCGTGAAAAAGCACCTGATCCGCTTCCTCCTCGGCGCGCTATGTGTCCTGGTTCTTCTCGGCCATGTCGGCCGGCTCTGGCAGATTCCCTTCGTAACGGCGCTGGACGCCTATCTTTATGATGTTCGGGTCCGGCTTTCCATGCCGAATACCGTTGATCAGCGAGTCGTCATCGTCGACATCGACGAAAAAAGTCTGGGGGAAGTCGGGCGCTGGCCATGGGGGCGCAATACGGTGGCCGAAATGGTTCGCCGTTTGACCGATGACTATCACGTTGCGGTTGTTGGCTTCGACGTTGTCTTTGCCGAGCCGGATGACAGTTCCGGGCTCAAGGTGCTGGAAACGATCGGGCGCCAGCAACTCAAAGGCGAACCCGGCTTTCAGCGCGCATTGGGCGAGTTGCGATCCAGTCTCGATTACGACCGTGTTCTGGCCAACACACTGACCGGAAGGCCGGTGGTGCTCGGCTATTATTTTTCCGGTACTCAAAGCGCACAGCAGGCAGGGACTTTGCCACCGCCGGTGTTTCCGGCGGGCAGCTTTGCCGGTCGCGACATACCGTTTGTCAGCTGGGCTGGCTACGGGGCAAATTTGCCGCAACTGCAGCAGGCGGTCGCCAGCAGCGGGCATTTCAATCCACTAGTTGATTTCGATGGCATTTCAAGGCGAGTACCTCTGATTGTCGAGTTCAAGGGCGAATACTATGAGGCGCTTTCGCTGGCTGTGCTGCGCCACGTGCTTGGTGAGGCCCAAATAAAGCCGGGCTTTCCCGAAGGTGAAAAGACGATCGAATGGCTGGATGTCGAAGGCGAGCGCGGGCGTGTCCATATTCCCGTTGATGAGCAGGTTTCGGCACTGATTCCCTATCGTGGGCATGAACGCAGCTTCCCCTATATTTCAGCCGTCGACGTGTTGAAGGGGCGTGTGTCTTCTGAGCAACTTGCCGGGCGAGTTGTGCTGGTTGGTACGACCGCCCCCGGCCTGATGGACTTGCGGGCGACGCCGGTTGGCGGTGCTTACCCCGGGGTCGAAGTGCACGCCAACCTGATTGCAGGCATGCTGGCCGGGACAATCAAGGAAAAGCCGGGCTACGTACTTGCCATCGAAGTTCTGCAGATCTTGCTCTTCGGCGGCATGCTGGTGGCGTTGCTGCCCCTGCTTTCTCCGTTGAGGGGAACCTTGCTCGCTTTGGCAACGCTGGGCGTTACGCTGGGTTTCGGCATGTGGCTGTGGAATTCGGCAAATCTGGTCCTGCCGGTCGCTTCCGGTCTCTTGCTGACCTTGCTGCTCTACGGATTCAACATGTCCTGGGGCTATTTTGTCGAGTCGCGCACCAAGCGGCAGTTTACCGATCTTTTCGGGCAATACGTGCCGCCGGAACTGGTTGATGAGATGGCCAAAAATCCGGAAAGCTACAGCATGGAGGGGCGCAACGAGGAACTTACGGTGATCTTTGCCGACATCCGCAGCTTCACGACGCTCTCCGAAGGCATGGATCCCAAAGAACTGACCCATTTGATGAATGATTATCTTGGTGCCATGACCGATGTGATCCGCGCCAACCGGGGCACGCTCGACAAATATATCGGCGATGCCATCATGGCTTTCTGGGGCGCGCCGGTCAGTGATCCGGAAAGTGCCCGTCACGCGCTGTTGACCGCCCTCAACATGCAGACTCGTCTCAAGACCCTGGCCGAGCCATTCAAGGCAAAGGGATGGCCAGAACTGCACATCGGTATCGGGGTGAATACAGGCATGATGACGGTGGGTGACATGGGCTCGCCAGTGCGCAAGGCATACACCGTAATGGGCGATGCCGTGAATCTGGCTTCTCGCCTGGAAGGTATCACCAAGGAATACGGTGTTGGCATCGTGGTTGGCGAATTGACCAGGGAACGTGTCCCTGACGTCAGCTTCCGGGAACTCGACAAGGTCAAGGTCAAAGGCAAGGATGAATCGGTAGCAATCTACGAACCGCTCGGGCTGACCGCGGAATTGTCGGCAGCAACCCTTGAAGAACTGAAACTGTGGCAACATGCCCTGCGGCTTTATCGTGCGCAGGATTGGGATCAGGCAGAGTTGCAACTCTACAATCTGAGCCAGCGCTCGCCGGGTTGTCGACTGTATTCGTTGTATGCGGAGCGCATCGTCACCTTGCGGGCTAGCCCGCCGGATGAATCCTGGTGCGGTGTCACAATTTACCAGACCAAATAGACATGAAACTGCGCGTTCTTGGTTGTAGTGGCGGTATCGGTGGCAGGCACCTGCGCACCACCTCCTTGCTGGTCGATCACGACATCCTGATCGATGCCGGTACCGGTGTGGCTGATCTCTCGATTGCCGAACTGGCAGTGATCGATCATGTCTTTATCACCCATACGCATCTCGATCACATCGCCTCCTTGCCGCTGATGATCGATACCGTGGCGGATCGCCGCAACAAACCGCTGACGGTATATGGCACCGAGGCTGTCCTGACCATCCTGCGCAATCATATTTTCAACTGGGCAATCTGGCCGGATTTTTCCGAAGTTCCCAATCCCGAAAAGCCCTTCATGCGTTACCAAGCGATTGAGCTAGGCCAGACGGTTACGCTCGATGGCCGCAGTTTTACCGCCCTGCCGGTCGAGCATACAGTGCCGGCGGTCGGCTATCACGTCAGTTCCGGCGCTGCCAGCCTGGTCTTCTCGGGTGATACCGGGATCTGCAATGCCTTCTGGCGGGCAGTCAACCGCATTCCCGACCTGAAACACCTGATTATCGAATGCGCTTTTTCGAATCGCGAGCAGCGGCTGGCAACGCTTTCCAAGCACCTATGCCCGGATATGCTGGCGGCAGAACTACAGAAACTTGAGCGGGAGTGCGAAATTCACATTACCCACCTCAAACCAGGGCAGATTGAACTGACCATGGAAGAAATCGAGCAATGCCTCGGCGACTTCAAGCCCCGGATGCTGCAAAACAACCAGATTTTCGAGTTTTAAATGGCCCTTACTGTCGACATACTTTCCCGGCTTGAGCCCATTCGCGGCCTGTCATCGCTACGTCTGGAAGAGCTTGCCAGCCTGTGTCAGGCCGAGATATGGCCATTGGGCGCTGACCCCCTGCAGGAGAAAAGTGGTGTCGCCCAGTTCATTTACCTGCTCTCCGGTGAGATGAAGATTGTCCTGCCCGATCTGAGCGTACGGCTGCTGGTGGGTGGTTGCGACATCGCCAATTGGCCGATCGGGTACAAGACAGTTCTGCCGGTGAGCAGCAAGGCCGTTACGCCGATCGAACTGTTGCGGATCGACTTTGATCTGCTTGACATCATGATGACCTGGGACGAGCTCTCTTCGGTCGCCGAGAGCAAGCCGCAGCAGGGCAACGACGATGCTGCCCAGTGGAGCACGATGACCGGCGCCTTCAGTGCGCAGGCGCTGACTTCCAGCGCGCTGGCGCAACTGCCGGCAGCGCACATTCATGAACTGCTGCAGCGCTTCGAGCGGATCAAGGTCAAACGCGGCCAGACCATCATTCGCGAAGGTGAGACCGGCGATTATTATTATCTGATCGAGTCAGGCCGCTGCGAGGTGACCAAGCGTCTGGGCGGAACCGACATGTGTCTGGCCGAGTTGAAATCGGGTGACTCCTTTGGTGAAGAGGCGCTGGTTTCGGATTGCCGGCGGAATGCCTCGGTCACCATGAAAACCGACGGCGCACTGCAGCGTCTGGCCAAGCCGGACTTCGTCGAATTATTGCAGGCGCCGTTGCTGCACGCCGTTGATCGCGTTGATGCTGATCTAAGAGTGTCAGCCGGGAAAGCCAGCTGGCTCGATGTGCGCTACCCCGCCGAATTTACCGAAGATGGTTTGCCCGGGGCGATCAACCTGCCGCTTAATGAAATTCGCAGCGCGCTGGGGCTGCTCGACAAAAATCGCGAGTACATCGTCTATTGCCAAAGCGGACGGCGCAGCTCCGCCGCCGCTTTCCTGCTTGCTCAGCATGGGTTCAAGGCTGGCTGGCTACAGGGTGGCCTGGGCGTCCTGGAGAAAACATGAGTGATGTCGCCAGTCGTCTGCTGTTTCTGAAAAATCTGCAGACGGTTACCAACAAAATTCACGCTACCAGCAATATTGACGAGATCATGCTGGAGTTATCGCAGGATATCTGCAACCTGTTCAACGCCGACCGCCTGAGTATTTACGTCGTTGGTGAGGACAAACTGTCCATCGTCTCCAAGGTCAAGACAGGCCTGAACTCCTTCAAGGACATCCGGCTGCCGATTTCCGAGCAGAGCGTCGCTGGTTATGTCGCGGCGACCAAGTCGCCCGTCAATATCAGCGATGTTTACGACGAAGTCGAGCTCAAGCAATACAGCCCGAAAATGCAGTTCCTGAAGGAGGTTGACCGCAGGACGGGCTATCGTTCGAAGCAGATGCTGGTCGTGCCGGTGCTTGATAGCGCGGGTGAACTGCTTGGCGTTCTGCAACTGATCAATCACCGGCAGGATGTATCGTTTCCCGTCGATGTCCAGGAGGGGGCAGGCGAGCTGGCCAAAACCATGGCCATCGCCTTCGTTCAGCGCCGTAACGCGCCCTTTGTCGCCCGTTCAAAGTACGACCATCTGGTTGCTGATGGTGTGCTTGCGGCGGCCGAGATGGATCTGGCGCAACGTGCAGCCCGGCAGAAAGGGAGTGATCTCGAAGAGGTTCTGGTCAAGGAGTTCAGCGTCAGACCGGCAGCGATCGGTGATGCACTCGGCAAATTTTTCGGCGTTCCCTATGAGCCATTCAAGGCTGAACGGATCAAGCCGATCGACCTGCTACGCCACATCAAGCGCGAATATGTCGACGAAAACCGCTGGTTGCCCCTTGAGGACACCACCGCCGGGCTCGTCGTCATGGCGCCGGACCCCGAGCGCGTCCGCAGTTCGCGGATGGTCAACAACATCTTCCCCAAGAGCAAGATCATTTACCGGGTAAGCACCCAACGCGAGTTCGCTGCTACGGTGGACCAGTATTTTGGGGCACTTTCCGATATGGGCTCGGTCGATGACCTGCTCTCCGGTATGGGCGAAAGTGAGGAAGGCGGTGAGGTCGGCGATGAGGCGACGGCGGCATCGGACAACGAGCTGGTCAGGCTGGTGAACAAGATTATCGTCGAGGCCTATCAGCAGGGTGCTTCCGATATTCACATCGAGCCGAGGCCGGGCAAGGACAAGACCATGATCCGTTTCCGCAAGGACGGATCGCTGGTCAACTACATCGAAATCCCTGCCTCCTATCGTTCGGCCCTGATTACCCGCCTGAAGATCATGTGCGACCTCGATATTTCCGAGAAGCGCAAGCCGCAGGACGGCAAGATCAAATTCAAGAAATATGGCCCGGTGGATATCGAACTGCGAGTCGCCACCATCCCGACGGCAGGTGGTGTCGAGGATGTTGTGATGCGCATCCTGGCAGCCGGCGAGCCGATCAAGCTTGACCAACTGGGGCTTTCGCCTCGCAATCGCGACAACCTGATCAGGTGTATCGAGAAGCCCTACGGCCTGTTCTTCGTTTGCGGCCCGACCGGTTCCGGCAAGACGACGACGCTGCATTCGGTGCTTGGCCATCTCAATCGGCCCGAAACCAAGATATGGACGGCCGAAGACCCGGTGGAAATTACCCAGAAGGGTCTGCGCCAGGTCCAGGTCAATAAAAAGGCAGGCCTCGATTTCGCGACCGTGATGAAGGCCTTCCTGCGTGCCGATCCGGACATCATCATGGTTGGTGAAATGCGCGATCCGGAAACCACTGGTATCGGTATCGAGGCTTCTCTGACCGGGCATCTGGTTTTCGCTACGCTACACACCAATTCGGCACCCGAGTCGATCATTCGCCTGCTCGACATGGGCATGGACCCCTTCAACTTCTCCGATGCCCTGCTTGGCATTCTCGCCCAGCGCCTCGGCAAGCGCCTGTGCAAGGATTGCAAGGTGGCCTATCACCCAGGGCCAGAGGAAATTCAGCAGCTGTTGCACGAATACTGTGATGAGCTGACCAATACGGACGCTTGGAAAAAAGACCCGACAGGCTCACTTGATGCCATCCAAAAGGAGTTGTCCAGCCGCTTTGGCAAGGATGGGCAATTCACGCTCTATCGCGCCAAGGGCTGCCCCAACTGCAACGATACCGGCTACAAGGGCCGCGTCGGCCTGCACGAATTGCTGGTCGGCTCCGACCCGGTCAAGAAACTGATTCAGGAAAAGGCCCGGGTTGCGGAAATTCTTGCCTGCGCCTTGAACGAAGGCATGCGCACCTTGAAGATGGATGGTATCGAGAAGATTCTTCAGGGCATTACCGACATCAAGCAAGTGCGGGCCGTTTGCATCAAATAGGGGGCACCATGGAAACGCTCGACGATCTCTTTCGTCGCCTTGAACAGCTTAACGACATCGGCGCTTCGCTCTCCAACGAACGCAACCTCAAGCTGTTGCTGGAAAAAATCCTGTTGGCCGCAAAGGCCATTACCCGGGCTGATGGCGGCACCCTTTATCTGCTTTCCGAAGACAAGCAGCACCTGCATTTCGAGATCGTTCGTACCGACTCGCTAAATATTGCCTTTGGCGGCTCCAGCGGCCAGTCAACCTCGGGCAAGTTTCCCGATTTGCCACTCTACAGGGATGACGGCACGGCCAATAATAGTATGGTTGCCGCCTATGCGGCGATCACCGGCAAGACGGTCAATATTGTTGACGCATACGTCGCCGAAGGTTTCGATTTTTCGGGTACGCGCAAGTTCGATGAGCGCACCGGCTACCGCTCGCAATCATTCCTGACCGTGCCGATGCAGAACCATGAAGGCGAAATTATTGGTGTGCTGCAGTTGATCAACGCCATTCGCCCTGACAGCAAGCTTGTGGTCGATTTTTCGCAGGCCGACCAGCGACTGGCCGAGTCACTCGCCTCGCAGGCCGCCATAGCGCTGACCAATCGACAGCTCGTGCAGCAGCTGGAAACGCTGTTCGAAGCCTTCATCAAGATGATCAACTTGGCGATTGACGAAAAGTCGCCCTACACCGGCGGTCACTGCCAGCGCGTGCCTGAGTTGACGATGCTGCTGGCCGATGCGGTGGACGCGACCAATAGCGGCCCGCTCGCCGATTTCAGGCTGACCGACAAGGATCGCTACGAGCTGCGCATTGCTGCACTGATGCATGACTGTGGCAAGGTGACGACGCCTGTTCATGTGGTCGACAAGGCGACCAAGTTGCAGACCATCTATGATCGCATTCATCTGGTCGATACCCGCTTTGAAGTGCTCAAGCGCGATGCCGAAGCGCGCAAATGGCGCAGCATTGCCGAAGGGCAGGCCGCGACTGAGGCCGAGAGTTCATATCTGGCATTCTGTGAGCAATGCGATGCCGACCGCGAATTTCTTCGCAAGGCCAATGTCGGTGGCGAGAGGATGTCCGATGAAGACATCGAGCGCATCAAACGTATTGGAACCGAGTATCGCTGGCGCAATGAGGAGGGTAACGAGGTCGCCTTCCTGAGCGACAACGAACTGGAGAATCTGACCATACGCGCCGGTACGCTGACGCAATCCGAACGTGAAACGATCAATCACCACATCGTTGCGACCATAAAAATGCTGGAGCAGCTGCCCTGGCCGAAGCACCTGAAAAATGTGCCTGAGTACGCCGGTGGTCACCATGAGCGCATGGATGGCAAGGGCTATCCGAAAGGCCTCAAGCGCGAGCAGATGAGCTGGCAGGCACGAATGATGGGTATTTCCGACATTTTTGAGGCGTTGACCGCAAAGGACAGGCCTTACAAGGAAGGGATGAAGCTATCCCAGGCCTTGAGCATTCTCGAAAATTTCAAGAAGAATGGCCACATCGATCCCGATTTGCATGAGGTCTTCCTAAAGAGCGAGGTCTATCGCAAGTACGCCGAGGGTTTTCTGGGTGCGCAGCAAATTGATTGCTGAAATGCTCACCTGAATAGAAAAAATCCCGATACTGCGTTAGCTGTCGGGATTCGTTACCGGCCGCACTTGGGGCGGGTCAGTTTTCTGCCAGGCGTTTCTCGATATGGGCCAGCGCCTCTTCCACCTGATCGATCAGGATCAGGCACAGATCACCCGGTTGCAGACGGCTCAGCGCGTGGTCGATGGCAATGAATTCACCATCAATGGCATCGATTTGTTTTGTCCGTTTGGCATTGGCCAGGCCTTCACGGAGCACGCGGATCACTTCGCCATCCTCGCGACCACGCTGGCAGGCGTCCTGGTAGAGGATCACGTCGTCGAAGGCATCGCCGAGGATTTCGGTCTGCTGGCGAATATCGTCGTCGCGCCGGTCGCCGGCGCCACTGATGACCACCGAGCGACGCACGGCCGGCATGTTGTTGATGGCACCGACCAGCGCCTGGATGGCATCCGGGTTGTGGCCGTAGTCGGCGATCAAGGTCGCCCCTTTGTAGTCGAAAACATTGAAGCGGCCAGGGGCTGATGCGGCATCGCTGACAAAACTGGCCAAGGCGCGCTCGATGATGTCCCAGTCGTAGCCGAGCGCCCAGCCAGTGCCGATGGCGGCCATGGCATTTTCGATCTGGAAACCGATGGTGCCGTTGCGGGTGAGCGGAATATTGGCCAGTGGGATGCGATGTTTCTTGCGTCCCTCGCTGCAGACGATGGACTCGCGTTCGACATGAACAACCCGCCTTCCCTGGGCGCGGTGCGTGGCAAGAACCGGGTTCATGCGGTCACGGGCAAAGAAAATGATGTCGCCCTGGCAGTGGTGAGCCATGGCAGCAACAACCGGGTCCGCGGCGTTGAGAACGGCCGTGCCGGAGGGCGCCACGTTTTCAACGATGACGCGCTTGACCACGGCCAGTTCATCGACCGTCGTGATGTAATTGAGGCCGAGGTGATCACCGATGCCGATATTGGTGATGACAGCCACGTTGCACATGTCGAAACCTAGGCCTTCGCGCAGTACCCCGCCACGAGCGGTTTCGAAGACGGCTGCGTCAACATCCGGGTGCATCAGTACGTTGCGTGCGCTCCGCGGGCCGGAGCAGTCGCCGGTATCGATGCGGCGGCCTTCGACGTAGATGCCGTCGGTGCTGGTCATGCCAACCCGCAGCTTGTCGGCTTCGAAAATGCGGCCGATCAGGCGGCTGGTGGTTGTCTTGCCGTTGGTACCGGCAATGGCAACGACCGGGATGCGGGCATTGTCGCCGTCGGGGAACATCATGCCGACAATGGCTTCGCCGACCGCCCGGCCCTTGCCGAAGGACGGGTCAAGGTGCATGCGCAGGCCGGGTGCGGCGTTGCATTCGACGATGCCGCCGCCCTGTTCTTCGAGCGGCTTGTGCATGGTGTCGCAAACGACGTCGATGCCGCAGATGTCGAGGCCGACGGTCTGGGCGGCGGCGACGGCGGCGGCAGCCAGTTCCGGGTGCACGTCGTCGGTGACATCGGTGGCGGTGCCGCCGGTCGACAGGTTGGCGTTGTTGCGCAGAACGACGCGAACGCCGCGACCGGGAACGGAGTCGGCGGTGTAACCCTGCTCCTCAAGGCGGGAGAGGGCGATTTCGTCGAAACGGATCTTGGTCAGCGAGGTGGCGTGGCCATCCGAACGGCGCGGATCGCGATTGACGATATCGACCAGTTCGCGGACCGTATGCGTGCCGTCGCCGATGACCAGCGGCGGGTCACGGCGGGCGGCGGCGATCAGCTTGTCGCCGATGACCAGCAGGCGCCAGTCGTGGCCGGACAGGAATTTCTCGACCATGATGTCGTCGCGGAACTCGATGGCAACGCGGTAGGCGCGGCGCACCTGTTCCTCTGTGGTCAGGTTGACCGAAATACCCTTGCCCTGATTGCCGTCCTGCGGCTTGACGACGACCGGCAGGCCAATTTCCAGTGCAGCCTTCCAGGCATCGTCTTCGTCTTCGACCGGGCGGCCGATGGGCACGGCGACGCCGGAAGCGTGCAACAGTTTCTTGGTCAGTTCCTTGTCCTGGGCAATCGATTCGCCGATGGCGCTGGTCAGGCTGGTTTCGGCGGCCTGGATGCGCTTCTGCTTGCTGCCCCAGCCGAACTGGACGAGGCTGCCCTGCGTCAGGCGGCGGATCGGGATGCCACGGGCCAGTGCGGCCGACACGATGGCGCCGGTTGATGGTCCGAGGCGGATATCTTCATCGAGGTCGCGCAGCTCCTTGAGGACGCCGTCCAGATCGAAGGGCGTGTCGTTGAGCGCAGCGTTGCAAAGCTGCTCGGCGCGTTCGAAGGCCAGGCGGCCGACGTCTTCTTCGGTGTATTCGACGACGACCTGATAGACGCCCTGGTCAACGGTCTGCGCCGTGCGGCTGAAGGTCACCGGGCAACCGGCCTGAGCTTGCAGGCCAAGGGCGGCGAATTCGAGGGCGTGGGCCATCGACACGGTATCGAGGTGGTCGGAGGGAATCAGGTCACCCAGTTCCGGGAAGCGCTCGCGCAGGCGGGCTTCGAAATTGGGCAGGTCGGAAATGGCGACCTCGGCACCTTCGCAGGTGACGATGGCCTGAATGGCGGTATGCCGGCTCCACAGGTTGGGGCCGCGCAGGGCACGAATGCGGGAAACGTCCATGACGCTTGATTCCTCGTTATTTGCGGGCGGTAGCCGGCTTCTTGGGTTGCGACTTTTTGGCGGGCTGCAGAATCAGCGCGGCGGGGTCGATCAGTTCGAGGCCGAAGGTCTTGAGGCCGGTCGTCATCACTTCCTTGCTCAGACCCATGGCCCAGCCGGCAGCAATGCCGGCCAGCACGTTTGCAATGTTTTTTGGCTGCTTGGCCTTGCCGATGTAAGGCGCATCAACCAGTCGGCTGAGGCGGATTTCATCGGCACCGGTGCGCAGCACGATGCGTTTGTCGGCAACGGTGACGCCCCGCTTGCCGGCAGCCAGATGGGCGAGCAGCGTCGGGTTGGCCGGGTCGCAGGCAAAGAAAATCACCTCGCCATCGCACAACTCGGCAAAGTCGGCGACCAGTTCGTCCTCGGCGTTGAGCACGGCATGGCCGCTGGGCAACACGACGTCGACCTGCGTCCGGTAGATCGAACGTGGTGTCGTGTAGTACTCGCCGCCAGTCGGCTGGGTATCCCAGCGCGACAGGTCTTCTTCTTCCGAAACAATGTTGGTGACGATACCGACCGAGCAACGATCGTAGGCCAGGCCTTCGCCAAGAATGACTTTGGCACCGTTTTCGATCACCGCAGCTTGAACCGAGCGGTTCATGAGCAGGCGGCGACCGCCTTCCCAGTTGGCAGCACTGGTTTTCTGGACCTGGCGACGGCTGAGGTAAATGCCATCCTTGCAGGCCAGGCCGCCTTGCTGGCCGGACAGGTAGATCAGGTGGGCGACCATCTTGGCTACGGCGTTCTTGCCGTGGGTACCAGTGACGCCAACCAGTGGCACGCGCCCGTTTTCGTTAGGGGCAAACAGATTGTCGACGATGGCCTGACCGACCGGGCGCGGCTTGCCGATGCCCGGCTTGATGTGCATGAGCAGGCTGGGACCGGCATTGACTTCAACGATGGCACCCCCTTGCTCCGCTAGTGGCTTCGAGACATCCTGACAGACGAGGTCGATGCCGGCGATGTCGAGGCCAACAACGCGGGCCGCCAATGCAGCAACCTGGGCGGTTTCGGGATGGACGTCGTCGGTGCAGTCGAAGGCATGGTTGGCGTTGCGCTGGATCAGCACTTCGCGGTCCTTGGCCGGGACGCTGTCAGCGTTGAGGCCCTGGCGTTCGAGTTCTATCTTGGCGGCGGTATCGACCTTGATGATCGACAGCGGATGCAGTTCGGTCGTGCCGCGCCGCGGGTCAACGTTGACCTGGCTGTCGATCAGATCGAGCACGGTCGACTTGCCGTCGCCGGTCACGGTGATCAAGTCGCTGCGATTGGCGGCGACCAGCTTGCCACCGACGACCAGCAGGCGATGTTCGATGCCCTGGATGGAGCGTTCAACGAGGACGCCGGAACCTTCCTCGACGGCGATGGCATAGGCCTTGGCGACTTCTTCCTTGGTTGTCAGGTCGATGAAAACGCCACGCCCGTGGTTGCCGTCGGTCGGCTTGACGACGACCGGCACGCCAATGTCTTCGGCGGCTTCCCAGGCGTCGTCGGCGCTGTCGACTTCGCGGCCTTCCGGCACCGGGACGCCGACCGAGGAGATCAGCTCCTTGGTCAAATCCTTGTCGCGCGAAATGGTTTCGGCGATGGCGCTGGTCCGGTCGGTTTCGGCTGTCCAGATGCGGCGCATGGCGGCGCCGTAGCCAAGCTGGACGAGGTTGCCGTCGTCGAGCAGGCGGATGTGCGGAATGCCGCGCTTTTCGCCAGCCAGGACGATGGCGGCGGTCGAGGGGCCGAGGTATTTGCGATCAACCTTGCGGCGCAGTAGGCGGACGGCTTCATCGAGATCGTAAGGCTCGTCGGCGATGGCAGCGAGCAGCAGTTCGCGGCCGACGTCAAGCGACATGCGCGTCACTTCTTCATGGAAGTTGGAAACGACCAGCTTGTAAACGCCACGCGTCGTGGTTTCGCGGGTTCGGCCGAAACCGTCAGGCAGGCCAGCCAGCGTCATCAGTTCGAGCACGATGTGTTCGAGGATGTGACCGGGCCAGGTGCCTTCCTTTAGGCGGCGCAGGAAGCCGCCATGCTCGCCGTAATTGCAGCGGTGCTCGACGAGGCCGGGTAGCCAGGCGCTCAGGCGCTCGTAAAGGCCGGGAATCTTGTCGGAAGGGAAGTCTTCGAGTTCGCCGATGTCGATCCAGGTCTCGATGACCGGGGGGTAGGTCCAGATATTGGGGCCACGCAATGAAATCGTGTCCTGGAAAATGATGTCCTTTTTCTTCATGCTCTTGGCTCTGGCTCCGTTGGCCTGCGGTGATGAATGTTTGATTTCAGCATTATTAACGCTTTCGTCCGCTTGCGGCTGACCGCCGTCTAAAAATGTCACGCAACCGGACAAAGCGTTACAGGAAGCGGTCGAGAAGCTTGCGGCTGTGCCGGTCCAGTGCGCTCAAATCGCGGATCAGGAACTGGATTCCGTGGGCGTCGGCGATGAGCAGACGCGTCTGGCTCAGGCGGCGGATGTCTTCCTCGCCTTTCAGTATCAGCTCGGCATCGCCGCGATTGGTGACCAGTTGCCAGGTGCTCGGGCAGGCAAAGCTGGAAACGGCTTCGATGCGCTCGATTTCCGGCACGAATTCGCGGCTGGCCAGGTCTGCTTCGATCAGTTGGCCGATGGTCGGCGGCAGATCGTCCAGGTGATCGATCCAGGCGACCTCGTGGCCTTCGTAATTGACCAGCGACAGGCCTTCGTCGGGGGCGGCGATGGGGAAAGCCCGCACCGGCGTGACGCCTTCGTGGATGTCTCCATTTTCGGCTGTTAATACCAGTCGACCGTAGGAATCACGCTGCAGTTGGAAATGGGTATTCGACATGGGCTTATTCCGCATGAGTTTTAGGCTGGTTCGGCGAACGCGGCAGCATGGGTTCGGTATCGACGTTGCGGGCCTGGGCCATGTAGAGCTTGAAGTATTGCCCTTCGGTCGCCATCAGTTCATCGTGGTTGCCGATCTCGACGATGCGGCCGCGATCCATGACCACCAGCCGGTCGGCCTTGCGCAGCGTGCTCAGGCGGTGGGCGATGGCGATGGTGGTGCGGCCCTTGACGAGGTTGTCGAGCGCCTTCTGGATTTCCTTCTCGGTTTCGGTGTCGACCGCAGAGGTCGCCTCGTCGAGGATCAGGATGCGCGGGTCAATCAACAGGGCGCGGGCGATGGAAATACGCTGACGCTCGCCGCCGGATAGGCCCTGACCGCGTTCGCCGACCAGTGAATCGTAGCCGTGTGGCAGGCGCAGGATGAACTCGTGGGCGTGGGCAGCGCGGGCGGCGGCGATGATTTCCTGCCGCGTCGCGTTGGGTTTGCCGTAGGCGATGTTGTCGGCGATGGTGCCGAAGAACAGGAAGGGTTCCTGCAGCACGAGGCCGATGTGTTGGCGGAACTCGGCGACCGGCACGGAACGGACGTCGACGCCGTCGATCAGCACCTGGCCTTCGGAAACGTCATAGAAGCGGCAGATCAGGTTGACCAGCGTGGACTTGCCGGAGCCGGAATGGCCGACCAGGCCGATCATTTCACCGGGCTGGATGATCAGATCGACGTCGCGGGTGACCGAGCGAGTGCCGTAGCGGAAGCTGGCCTTTTTCAATTCAAGCCGGCCGGTGACGCCGGAGAGGTGCACCGGGTTGGTCGGCTCGGGCACGCTGGAGACGTGG
>JAUYSK010000014.1 GCA_030696345.1 Azonexus sp. | reverse complement strand
AGCGATTGTTACCGGGGCAAACTCAGGAATTGGCTGTGCTATGCTTAAAAAAGTTTTAAGCCTTTTGGAAATATAGTTTTTCGAAAGGCTAACAAGCCTATCCGATCGCCTTATGTGCGTTACCGCACGGAAGTGCCTGGGTAAGAGCAGGTAGTATGTGAAGAGTTAGAGTTGGTGTCGCATTCCGTTGACAACCATGGCTCCGACTTGGGTTATCGAACTGGAGGTCACAAAATGCTGAAAATTCGCTACGTATTCATTGTGCTAGGGATGCTGTTGTCCTCAGTGGCTTCTGCTGCTGTTCAGGTGAGCATCGGGATCGGGCTTCCACACGTAAGCATCGGGATCAACCTGCCGGTATACCCGCAACTCGTCGCCGTGCCAGGTTACCCGGTCTACTACGCGCCACGGCTGGAAGTGAACTTCTTCTTTTATGACGGTATGTACTGGGTCTATCAGAATGATGACTGGTACGCGAGTTCCTGGTACAACGGGCCTTGGTGGCTTGTGGGTCCAGAGGCTGTGCCAGTGTTCATCCTGCGTATCCCTGTACGCTTCTACCGCCAGCCACCCGCGTACTTCCGCGGGTGGCGGCCGGATGCGCCACCACGTTGGGGTGATCACTGGGGCCATGATTGGGAACAGCGTAGAAGCGGTTGGGACAGATGGAACCGCCGCGCCGTCCCGCCGCCTGCCCCGCTGCCTGTCTACCAGCGGCAGTATTCAGGGGATCGTTATCCCCGACAAGTGGAGCAGCAGCAGGAACTTCACCAGCAGAATTACCGTTACCAGCCGCGTGACCCCGTAGTGCGGCAACACTATCAGGAGCGGGCAGTGCCGCGAGCGCCTTCTCAGCAGGAAAAACGGGGAGCGCCTGAAGATAGAGGTTCTAGGCAGCAGGATATCCAGCGTTCTGCGCCACGCCAGCAGGATGGTCCAACCGCCCCGCGCTCTCAGTCACCGCAAAGGGGAGGCGAAGACATTCAGAGGTCAATCCCAGCCTCTCCACAACAGGGACGCACGGAAATTCAAGATCGCAGGCAGCCGCCACAGCCAAAGCTAGACCAGCGTGAGCAGCAGACGCCAAGATCGCAGGGCCGGGAAGAAAGACAGCAAGACAAGGACGCCACGCGCGAGCCAAAACAAAGACGAGGACAAGGGCAAGAGCATGAGCGAGGTCGGGATCGCAATGAGTAATACAAGCTGATCCGATCTACTTGAACTTACATAACGTAACAACAGGAAAGTCATCGGATCATGTCTTCGTGCGTTAATCAAAAACCACCAACAACAGGAGATTCAACATGAAACGTTTTCTCATCGCAGCGGCGGTAGTAGCCGTTGCCACCATCACCACCCCGGCACTCGCTGCCGACGTTGGAGTCTCGGTCAGCATCGGCCAACCGGGCTTCTATGGCCAAATCGACATCGGCGACTTTCCGCAGCCACAAGTGATCTATCGTCAGCCGATGGTCATCGAACGGGTGCCGATGAACCGCCCGCCGATCTATCTGCGCGTACCTCCGGGCCACGCCAAACATTGGAGCAAGAACTGCCATAAATACAACGCCTGCGGCGAGCGAGTCTACTTTGTGCAAGACAACTGGTACAACCGCGAGTATGTTCCGCGTTACCAGGAACTTCATCGTGATCGCCGGGATGATGGCCGTGGCGAGCGCAGGGACGATCGTCGTGACGAGCGCAAGGATGATCATCGCGGGAAAAACAAGAGCGACCGCCAAGGCAACGATCACGACCGTGGCGACCGTGGCCGTGATCGCTAAGGCATAAGCGTAACCATTATCCCGGCTCAACCCTCCGCAATGTCGCGCGGGTATTTGCCCATCACCCCGCTGGTGGGGTGATGGCTCAGGCGTAGCGCAAGGGTGTCAGGAAGCCAGCATAGTCTACCTATTTCCCCCGTCACGTTCCCCATCAACTAGGCGGCAGACGAGAGACTTGCTAACATCTGTTCATTCCGGGCAACCATTTTATGAACAGGTCCGCAGTGACTACCGAACGAGTAAAGATTAGCGCAGTCATTCTGGCCGGAGGCCGGGCTCGGCGCATGGGCGGCGCCGACAAGGGGCTGGCGCTCCTGAACGGCCGCCCCCTGATCGTCTGGGTACTGGAACGCATTGCGCCGCAGGTCGATGAGCTGTTCATCAGCGCCAACCGCAACCTCGACCAATACCGCCTCTTCGGTCGCCCGGTGCTGCCTGACGCATCCCCCGACTTTCAGGGGCCGCTCGCCGGGTTGCTCCGCGCCATGACCGAAGCCGCCCACCCGCTGATTCTAAGCGTGCCGTGCGACACCCCTTTTCTGCCTGACGATCTGGTTGGGCGATTGACTGACGCGCTCGAGGAAAGCGGAGCAGACATTGCCATCCCGGTTTGCGGTGAGCAGGTTCACCGCGCAGTTTGCCTGTGCCGGCGCAGCCTTTTGCCCGGCTTGGAAAATTTTCTCGTTCAGGGTGGCCGGCGGGTCGGGGAATGGCAATCCATGCTGCGGCGCGTCGAAGTGCCATTCGACGACGAACGGAGTTTTCTCAACCTCAACACCGCGGACGAACTGGCCGCCGGCGGAGAACGGGTCGAAACCCGATAATGCGTGTAAGCCACGCCGCAACAGGACTGTAGAATAAAAATGGCCCGGCAGGACTCCTGCCGGGCCATTTTTAGAAGCGGCTCAACTAGCCGAAGCGATGCTTGGCGCCTTTGCTGATTTTATCCATTTCTTGATGCGCTGGGCATCGCCGACGCGCGACAGCTTGCCCCAGGAATCGAGCAGCACGATCACCGTCGGCCGGTTCGCGATATTTGCCTGCATCACCAGGCAATGGCCGGCCTCGTTAATAAAGCCGGTTTTGGAAAGCCCGATCTCCCAGGTCTTGTTTCGCACCAGCATGTTGGTGTTCTTGAACTGAACCCGGCGCGGCCCGCCGCGCAACGCCACGTCATAGAAGCCCGTGGTCGTCATGTCGCGGATCAAGGGATAGCGGTAGGCCGCGTTGACCATGGTAACCAGATCCTGCGCGGTCGAGATGTTATTGCTATTCAGGCCGGTGGAATCGACAAACCGGGTATGCGACATGCCAAGACTTTCGGCCTTGCGGTTCATCGCAACGACAAAGGCCGGGAAACCACCGGGATATGCACGGGCCAAAGCCGCCGCCGCACGGTTCTCGGAGGACATCAGCGCCAGTTGCAGAGCCAGTTGGCGACTGAGCTTCGTACCGACCTTGATCCGGGAGTGCGTACCCTTCAGCGCGTCCCTGTCTTCGCTGCTGATGGCAATTTTTTCATCGAGGGGCAGTTGCGCGTCCAGCACCACCATCGCCGTCATCAACTTGGTGATGGAGGCAATCGGCATGCGCGCATCGGTATTCTTGCCGAACAGAATGCGGCCGGTCTTCTGATCCACAACCATCGCCGACGACGAACGCAGGTTGAGTCCGGAATTGCGGAAGGCGATCGGCGCTTCTTCGTTCGCGAGTTGGGTCTCGGCCTGGAGCGCAATACCCCCAGCCTGATCCATCTGGCTCTGCGCCTGGCCGATCTCGCCAGCTATTGTTGCGGATGCAATGAACCACGCGCATCCCACCACCCAGTTTAACCGCATGCTTCCTCCTTGAAACCAGGACTTAAGAACTTGCTTCAAAGTGTAGACCAATTCCGCAATAAATGTAAAACCAATTTCTATACATATTAGCTCATCCCCATAATTTATCTAGATAAATAATAATCAGAGTGCAACCCGATTCCCACCCATCCAGCGATATTTTCTGGCATTTTCAATGCGATATGCTAATAATTAATTTAATAGTTTATGCATCGCCCAGGGGGAAATATTAATGGAGCCCGACAACCATGAGGTACACATCGATCTGGAATCCAGGCAAGCCGCTTTATTGCTTGAACGACTGGAAGCCTTGCGTGACGAATTGGGTGTAGTGGGCGAAGATCTCATCAACTTGCTGCGAAGCGCAGGCGTGACCCCGCCCGCCGAACCCGACTCGGTCTGCCGAAAAGAAGCCGGGAACGGCTAGACGCTTACATCCGATCGATCATCGCCTGACCGAAAGCCGAACAGGAAACCTGAGTCGCACCGGGCATCAACCGCGCAAAATCGTAGGTTACATTCTTCGCATCGATGGCCCGCTCCATCGACTTGACGATCAAATCGGCCGCCTCGATCCATCCCATGTGGCGTAGCATCATCTCGGCAGACAGGATGATGGAACCGGGATTGACATAATCCTTGCCGGCATATTTCGGCGCGGTGCCGTGGGTTGCTTCGAACATCGCCACGCTGTCGGAAAGATTGGCCCCCGGCGCGATGCCGATGCCGCCCACCTGGGCAGCCAGCGCGTCGGAAATATAGTCGCCGTTCAGGTTCAGGGTCGCAACCACGTCGTATTCGTCGGGCCGCAACAGGATCTGCTGCAAAAATGCGTCGGCGATCACGTCCTTGATCACGATGCCATTGGGTAACTTCATCCACGGCCCGCCGTCCAGCAGTTCGGCGCCGAACTCGCGCTGGGCCAGCTCGTAGCCCCACTTCTTGAATCCGCCCTCGGTGAACTTCATGATATTGCCCTTGTGCACCAGGGTCACCGAGCTGCGCTGGTTGTCGATGGCGTACTGGATCGCCCTGCGCACCAGCCTCTCGCTACCCTCGATCGAAACCGGCTTGACGCCGATCGCCGAGGATGCCGGAAAGCGGATTTTCTTGACGCCCATTTCATTCTGAAGAAAAGCGATCACCTTCTTTGCTTCTTCAGAATTGGCTTCCCACTCGATGCCGGCATAGATGTCCTCGGTATTCTCGCGGAAAATCACCATGTCGGTCTTTTCCGGCTCCTTGACCGGGCTCGGCACACCCTGGAAATAGCGCACCGGACGCAGGCAGACATAGAGATCCAGCATCTGGCGCAGCGCCACGTTGAGCGAGCGGATACCGCCGGAAACGGGCGTGGTCAAGGGCCCCTTGATCGACACCACGTACTCCCTGATCGCCTGCACGGTTTCTTCGGGCAGCCAGGTATCGGGATCGTAAACCTTGGTCGCTTTCTCGCCGGCGTAGATTTCCATCCAGGCGATCTTGCGGCGGCCGCCATAGGATTTTTCCACAGCCGCATCCACTACCTTGCGCATCACCGGCGTGATGTCCACGCCGGTGCCGTCGCCCTCGATGAAGGGAATGATCGGGTTGTCCGGCACATTCAGGGAAAAATCGGCATTCACCGTAATTTTGCTGCCCTGCTGCGGCACTTGAAATTTTTGCATCATGTTTGCTCCAGTATAATGTTTTCCATGAGCCGACTTATCCTGTTCAACAAGCCCTACGGCGTCATCACCCAATTCAGCAGCGACGGCAAGCATGCCACGCTGAAAGAATTCATTCCCCTGCCCGGCGTTTATCCGGCGGGACGCCTGGACACCGACAGCGAAGGGCTGCTCATTTTAACCGATGACGGCCAGTTGCAACACCGCATCAGCGACCCCCGCCATAAATTGCCTAAAACCTATTGGGCTCAGGTGGAAGGGATTCCTGACGAAGCCGCGCTGGAAAGCCTGCGCCGGGGGGTGGATCTGGGCGACTTCATCACCCGGCCAGCCGAGGCGCGCCTCATTGATGAGCCCCCGGACTTATGGCCACGCACGCCACCGGTCCGCTTCCGCAAGCAAATTCCCACCAGCTGGATCGAACTCGTCATCCGGGAAGGCAAGAACCGGCAGGTGCGGCGCATGACGGCGAAGGTCGGATTCCCCACCCTGCGCCTGATACGGCACCGCATCGGCGACTGGACCCTCACCGGCCTGGCTCAGGGCGAATGGCGTGAAATAACGCTTTAACCTCAATACTTGAAAAAATTTGTATCCTGCTGTCAACCGCACCCCAAACCAGTCGTTATTGGATGTGACGCGCCATCGTGTCACTTGAATTTAAAATTTAACCAGTTAAATTAAAGGAACCCAAAATGAGCAAAATTCTGTCCGCACTGATCGCCGCTGCTTTCGCCGCTGTTACCTTCTCCGCTGTTGCTGCTCCTGCTGCTCCTGCTGCTCCTGCTACTGCTGCTGCTCCTGCTGCCGCCGAAGCTCCTAAGGCTGAAACGGCCAAGCCTGCCAAGAAAGCTAAAAAAGCTACCAAGAAAGCTAAAGCCAAGAAAGCTGACGCTGCTATGGAAGCTGCTCCTGCTGCCAAGTAATACCGGCGCAAGAAACGAAAAAGGCGGGGTTTTCCCCGCCTTTTTTTATGGGCATCCTAACGCTCATCCGCATCGGCTTCGCGTAACAGACGCATGCCGACCAGCGTGTAGCGCGTCTCCGGCGAATTCCAGTTGCGGTACGACGACCGGGCATAGAACGACCAGGTATGCCACGATCCGCCGCGGCGCACGCGCACCTTGCCCGATGCGGGGCCTAGGGGATCATAGCCCGGCGACATTGCGTAATAATCGTCGTCATACCAGTCTGCACACCACTCCCACGCGTTGCCGTGCATGTCGTAAAGGCCCAGAGCATTCGGCGCGAAACTGCCCACCGGGGCAGTGAACTCGAAACCATCGTGCCCCGCAAGCGCATAGTCTTTCCACTGCGGCCAGCGCATCATCGTATCGGCGGCGAAGGTATTCGCGGCCTTCAGCAAGGATTGCGGATCGTTGCCGCTGTGGTAACGCGTTCGGGTGCCCGCGCGGGCGGCATATTCCCATTCGGCTTCGGTCGGCAGACGATACTTTTTCCCTTCCTTCTCGCTGAGCCATTTGCTCATCGCCACGGCATCGTTCCAGGTGACATTCACCACCGGATGGTCGTCCCCCTGCTTGAAACCGGGGTTGCGCCACGAATACCTTGGATTTCGCCCCTCGAAGGCATCGCCCCGCTCCGATTTTTCGGGATCGTAATCGGGGTTGTAGCCGTATCCGCCGGTGCCATCGGCCTCCGATTCCGGCTGGTAGCCCGACGCCTCCACGAACCTCCTGAATTGGCCGACCGTCACCTCGTGTTGCCCCAGGTAAAACGGCCGAGTGATGCGCACCTTATGCACCGGCGCTTCGTCGACCAGTTCCACGAAACGCTCGCGGCCGTATTGCGGATAGGCGCTTGCGAGCGCTTCGGCCGACTCGTCACTCCCCATCATGAACTCGCCAGACGGGACCAAAACGAACTTCATGCCCAGCAAGTTCTCGATCTCCTTCGGCGATGTTTTTCCGGACTCGACCGACCACACGGGCGAGACCATCAGCGCAGCAAAAAGAAAAGTCGTTACACGTGCCCACATATCGGGCTAAAGGAATCGATCCAGCAGCTTGCGGCTGCCCTGATCCAGCGTCTGGATATCCCTGATCAGGAAATGGATCCCGTTGCTGTCGGCGATAAGCAGGATGGACGCGGCAAGGCGGCGGATATCATCCTCCCCCTTGAGGATGAAGGTGGTGGGGCCGCGATCGGTTTCCACCTGCCAGGTGCAGGGCGTAGCAAAGCTGGAGACGCGGCGGATACCGCGAATTTCCGGCATGAATTCCCGGCTCGCCAGTTCCTCTTCCAGAAGAATGCGTGCGTCATCCGGCAAATCCGTCAGGCAATCGATCCAGGCCAGTTCGTGACCGTCGGCAGTGACCAGTGAAATTCCCTCTGCGGGGGCGGCAATGGGAAAGGCGTGTACGGGCACCACGCCATCATGAACTTCGCCATCAGCGCCGGTAAAAACCAGCCTGCCGAAGGAATTACGGGTGAGTTTGAAATCAATGGTCTTGTTCATGCAACGCCCTCCTTGGTTTCGGGCTCGGCATTCCACACCTTGTCGTCCATGTCGGTATCCACGTTGCGCGCCTGCGCCTGATAGAGGCGGAAATAGGCGCCCTCGCGGGCTATCAGCTCGTCATGATTGCCCACCTCTGCAACCTGCCCGCGATCGAGTACCACCAACCGGTCGGCGCGACGCAGGGTGGAAAGCCGATGCGCAATGGCAATGGTGGTTCGTCCCTGAACCAGGTTATCCAGGGCTTTCTGGATTTCCTTCTCGGTCGTTGAATCAACCGACGAGGTGGCTTCGTCGAGGATCAGAATGCGCGGATCGATGAGCAGCGCCCGGGCAATGGAGATGCGCTGGCGTTCGCCGCCCGACAGGGCCTGGCCGCGCTCGCCGGCCAGGGAATCATAACCCTGCGGCAGGCGCAGGATGAACTCGTGGGCGTGTGCGGCGCGGGCGGCGGCGACGATTTCCGCCCGGGTGGCGTCTGGCTTACCGTAGGCGATGTTCTCGGCAATGGTGCCGAAGAACAGGAAGGGCTCCTGCAGCACGAGGCCGATGTGCTGGCGGAATTCGGCGACGGGCACGGAGCGGACATCGACGCCGTCGATCAGCACCTGGCCTTCGGACACGTCATAGAAGCGGCAGATGAGATTGACCAGCGTGGACTTGCCGGAACCGGAATGGCCGACCAGGCCGATCATTTCGCCGGGCTGGATGACCAGATCGACGTCGCGGGTGACCGAGCGGGTGCCGTAGCGGAAGCTGGCTTTCTTGAGTTCAAGCCGCCCGGTAACGCCTGAGAGGTGCACCGGGTTGGTCGGCTCGGGGACGCTGGAAACGTGGTCGAGGATGTCGAAGATGCGCTTGGTCGAGGAAGCGGCGCGCTGGGTGGCCGAGACGATGCGGCTCATCGAGTCGAGACGGGTGTAGAAACGGCCGATGTACGCGAGGAAGGCGGTCAGCACGCCGACCGAGCTGTCGCCCTTGGAAATTTGCCAGATACCGAAGACCCAGACGACGAGCAGGCCGATTTCGGTGAGCAGCGTCACGGTCGGTGTGAACAGCGACCAGGTCTTGTTCAGCTTGTCGTTCATCTGCAGGTTGTGCTCGTTGGCGGCGCGGAAACGCTCACCTTCGCGCTTTTCCTGAGCAAAGGCTTTGACGACGCGGATGCCGGGGATGGTGTCGGCCAGCACATTGGTTACTTCGGCCCAGACGCGGTCGATCTTCTCGAAGCCGGTGCGCAGTTTTTCGCGTACAAAGTGGATGAGCCAGCCGATGATCGGCAGCGGCAGCAGCGTCACGAGCGCCAGCCACGGGTTGATGCTGAACAGGATGACGGCGGTCATCGTGATCATCAGCACGTCGGTGGCGAAGTTGAGCAGGTCGAGTGACAGGAAGATGTTGATGCGGTCGGTTTCGTTGCCGATGCGCGCCATGAGGTCGCCGGTCCGCTTGCCACCAAAGTATTCGAGTGAGAGGCTGAGCAGGTGGTCGTAGGTTTGCGTGCGCAGGTCGCGGCCCATGCGTTCGGAAACGAGTGACAGAATGTAGGTGCGGATCCAGCCGAGCACCCAGGCCAGTGTCGCGGCACCGAACAGGCCGCCGAGGTACATGCTGACCAGCGGCCAGTCGATCGGTTTGCCGTTCTGGAAGGGAATCAGCACCTCGTCCATGAGCGGCATGGTCAGGTAGGGCGGAACCAGGGTTGCTGCGGTCGACGCCAGGGTGAGGGCAAACCCCAGAATCAGTTGCCAGCGATAGGGGCGGGCAAAGCGCCAGAGACGGAACAGCGTCCAGGTGGACGGGGCGACTGTCGCCTCGCGATTGCACACCGGGCATTCGTCTTCGCCGGGCGCTAGCGGCGCATTGCATTTCGGGCAGCAGTCTTCTTCGGCGGCCCGGTGCACGGGCTGGCCGGAAACAATGCTGTCGCGGTGCAGGTCGAATTCGTTGATGACGCGCAGTGCAGCGAGGTTTTTGGCCAGCGTGTAGCGCCAGGTGGCGAGCTGGCCGTTTTCATCGATCAGTTCAAGCGCACCGACCCCGGCGTGGTCGAAATGACCCAGCGTCAGTCCTCCACGCAGCGGCCATTCCTGCCAATGGGTGTTGCCCGGCGCGAAAGCGAGAAAACGTCGGTCGGTAACGAGCACGAGGCCGGCCGCGTATTGCAATCGATTGTCGAGGTCAATTTCAAGCCAAGCCTGGATATTTTCGCCAGTAGCGAGTCTTGTATCAACCTCGGCAGCCCATCTGCTCGGGAGGGCCGGATCGTTGCCGGCAAGGATTTGTGCATTTGGGGTCATCCAGTGAGTATACCGCATGGGCTGCGATGCTCTTCGCGTGCCCCGGTTTGTCCAAGCTTGACCCGGATCAAGGCGTTGTGGACTCCGTTGCCTTTGAATAGCCCAAACACAGAACAAGGACGCCCATGTTTCGCATCTCTCAATACATGCAGGAAATCGCCGCGCCGACGCCGATGGGCCCCAAACGCAACCCGCCGGGCCCGGTGGTGATCTGGAACCTGATTCGGCGCTGCAACCTGACGTGCAAGCATTGCTATTCGATTTCCGCCGATACCAATTTCCCTGGCGAGCTGACCACCGATCAGGTCTATACGGTGATGGATGACCTCAGAGACTTCCATGTGCCGGTGCTGATTCTCTCCGGCGGTGAGCCGTTGCTACGGCTGGATATTTTTGACATCGCCAAGCGGGCCAAGGCCAAGGGCTTTTATGTCGGCCTGTCGTCCAATGGCACGCTGATTGATACAAGCAATATCGACCGTATTGCCGAATGTGATTTCAACTACGTCGGTGTCTCGCTTGATGGCATTCGCGAGACACACGACAAGTTCCGCCGCATGGATGGCGCTTTCGAGGCTTCGTTGAAGGGCATCCGCTTGTGTCGCGATCTTGGGCTGAAGATCGGCGTGCGCTTCACGATGACGCAGGACAATGCCCATGATCTGCCGGGCTTGTTGAAGCTGGTCGAGGACGAAGGCATTGATCGTTTCTACTTCTCGCACCTCAATTACGCCGGGCGCGGCAACAAGAACCGCAAGGATGACGCGCAGTTTCAGCTGACCCGGCAGGCGATGGACCTGCTCTTTGATACCTGCTGGGAGTATCAGCAGCGCGGCCTGGGCAAGGAATTCACCACCGGCAACAATGATGCTGACGGGGTCTATTTTTTGCATTGGGTGCGTCGGTGCTTTCCGGACAAGGCGGCGCATGTCGAGGCCAAACTGCGCCAGTGGGGCGGCAACTCGTCGGGTGTCAATGTCGCCAACATCGACAATCTGGGCAATGTGCATCCGGATACGATGTGGTGGCACCACAACTTGGGCAACGTCAAGGATCGGCCGTTCTCGGAAATCTGGCCGGATACCTCGGATGTGCTGATGGCCGGCCTCAAGCAGCATCCACGCGGGGTCAAGGGGCGCTGTGGTAGCTGCGCCTATTTGCCGATCTGCAACGGCAACACTCGCGTGCGCGCCCAGCAGATGACCGGCGATGCCTGGGCCGAAGATCCGGGTTGCTACCTTTCAGATGAAGAGATTTCAGCATGATCAAATGGAATATCCTGATTCCGGCCGGCTTTGCCGCCTGTAACCTGCTGATGATGGCCGAGCTGGCGCAGGCGGCCGACGCGCCGAGCGCCTATAAGGTGCATTGTGCCGCCTGTCACGGCGAGGCGCGCCTCGGCGGTATCGGCCCGGCGCTGATCCCGGAAAACCTGGCGCGGCTGCGCAAGGCCGAAGCGGAGAGAATCATCAAGGATGGCCGCCTGGCAACGCAGATGGCGGGCTTTGGCGACAAGCTGTCGGCCGATGAGATCAAGGCGCTGGTTGATTACGCCTATACGCCGATCACGCCGATGCCGGCTTGGGGCGAAAAGGAAATCGCTGCCTCGCGCATCGTTTACGAAAAACAGCCCCTGCCTGCCAAGCCTGTGTTCAAGGCCGATCCGATGAACCTGTTCGTCGTCGTGGAAACCGGCGACCACCATATTTCCATCCTCGATGGCGACAAGCTGGAACCGATCCACCGCTTCCAGTCCCGCTTTGCGCTGCATGGCGGGCCGAAATTCACGCCGGACGGGCGCTATGTTTTCTTCGCTTCGCGTGACGGCTGGGTTACCAAGTTCGATATGTGGAACCTGAAAGTGATCGCCGAAGTGCGGGCCGGCATCAACACCCGCAATGCCGCGGTTTCCGGTGATGGTAAATGGGTGGCGGTGGCCAACTACCTGCCGCACAGCCTGGTCATTCTCGATGCCGATCTGAATCTGAAGAAAATCCTGCCGGTGACCGACAAGGAGGGCAAGGTGACTTCCCGTGTTTCGGCCGTCTACGATGCCTCGCCGCGCCAGAGTTTCGTGGCCGCGCTTAAGGACGTCAAAGAGGTCTGGGAGGTTTCGTACAACCCGAAGGCCGATGAAATTCCGACCGGCATGATCCATGACTTCAAGTATCGCGAAGGTGCGTTCATCCCCGGTTTCCTCAATCCGCAGCGCAGCCAGCTTGACGACTATCTCGACGATTTCTATTTCACCCAGGGTTACGACGAGGTGATGGGCGCCTCGCGTAACGACACCAAGAGCGCCGTCAGCGGTCAGGTGGTCAACCTCGATGCGCGCAAGAAAATCGCCAATCTCGAACTGCCCGGCATGCCGCACCTCGGTTCCGGCATCAGCTGGAAATGGCAGGGCAGAACGGTGATGGCGACGCCCAATCTCAACGAGGGGCTGATCAGCATCATCGACATGCAGACCTGGAAAACCATCAAGCAGATCAAGACTCGCGGCCCCGGGTTCTTCATGCGCAGCCACGAAAACAGCCGCTACGCCTGGACCGATTCGATGATGAGCAAGGAGTTCAAGGACACCATGCAGATCATCGACAAGGAAACGCTGGAAGTTGTTGCCGAACTCAAGCCGGAGCCGGGCAAGACCTTCGCCCACGTCGAATTCACCAAGGACGGCAAATACGTGCTGGCCAGCCTGTGGGAAATGGACGGTGCGCTGATCATCTACGACGCGGTGACGCTGAAGGAAGTGAAGCGCCTGCCGATGAAGAAGCCGGTCGGCAAGTACAACGTCTGGAACAAGATCACGAAATCGGAGGGCACCAGCCACTGAGGTGATTCGGTTTTGGTTGAAAATGGGCGTTGACCGCAGCAGTGCTGGGTCCAGTACTTGCTTGGTGGTGGGTTATTTGCCGTGATGTTGGGCCGCTGCCACAGGGCCATTGGTTTCTGACCCATTTGAATGGCTAATCGTGTCCGAAACGTCGACTTTGCGACAAGGCAAGCCAACCCCAAGCCTGGAGTTCACCATGACTACCACCACTGACTGCAACGGACTGAGCGTCGCGCCCGGCGACCGGGTCCGCATCCTCGGCATCACGCCCGACCCCGATCTCGATGAGGACGATCTGGACATGTTCATCAACATGATCGGCTCCAGTTGCGACATCGAGCGGATCGACCCTGACGGAACTGCCTGGGTCGTGGTCTGGTGGAACGTCAGTGACGGTAGTCTGGTAACCCAGCTTGGCCTGGCGCCGGAACAGATGGAGAAGGTCAAGGTCTGAGGCTGGATTGCCCAAAGGCGTCAGTGTTGCAGCGAGTGTGCCATGGTATTAACGTGGCCTCATGTTGAGCAATCCTTTGAAATTTTCCGCGCTGGCATCATCGCGCCAACTGCTCCTTGTGGTTGCGCCGGGGTGGGTCAGTCGTACAGCACAATTGCAGCGCTTTGAGCGCGCGACCCTTGATGGCGATTGGCGGTCGGTCGGAGAGCCCGTTGCGGTGAGCCTTGGCAAGTCCGGACTGGCCTGGGGGCGGGGGCTGTATCCGCAAGTCGGCGGGGTTGAGCCGGATAAGCGCGAGGGCGATGGGCGTGCGCCGGCCGGCATCTTCGCGATTACCGCGCTGTTCGGTAATTTTGCCCCGGATAGCGCATTCGCCCTTGCGGCGAAGCTGCCTTACCGGCCTGCGACCGCTGATCTCAAGGCGATCGACGATCCGGCTTCGGCGCACTACAACCAAATTGTTGATCAGTCTTCGATAGCTCGGCCCGACTGGGCTTCGTGCGAGGACATGCTGCGCGCCGACCAGCGCTATGCCGTGGGGGCGGTGGTTGCGCACAACGCCGAGCCGCCGGAGCCGGGTGCGGGGTCGTGCATTTTTCTGCATGTTTGGGAAAGCGAAGGGGCGGCGACGGCGGGTTGCACGGCGATGTCGCTGGCCGATATGACAGAGATTGCCGGCTGGCTGGATGGTGGCGCGGCGCCGTTGCTGGTGCAGTTGCCGCTGGTGGAGTACGAGCGACTGCACGAGGCTTGGGGTTTGCCGGGGGTAACTCCCTCTCCCTAGTCCTGCCCGACGGGCGGCGTTGGTCGCGTCGGTGACAGCGTTCAACTAGCCGGCTAGACTGGCGAGCCTTCAACCTTTCCGCCTCTCCGCCTGTGCTCAATAAAATCTGGGTCGCCTTTATCCTCGTCGGCTTCGTCGCGGCGGTGGCGCGGTTGCTGCAAGGCGACCTCGATATTTTTGCGCGCGTGCTGACCGGCCTGTTCGACACGGCCAAGACTGGTTTCGACATTTCAATCGGCCTGGTCGGCATCATGAGCCTGTGGCTGGGCATCATGAAAATAGGTGAGAAGGGCGGGCTGATCGAACTCTTCAGTCGTGTCGTCGCACCCTTCTTCCGCCACGTCTTTCCTGACATTCCGGTCGGCCACCCGGCCAGCGGCAGCATCGTCATGAATGCCAGCGCCAACATGCTCGGCCTCGACAACGCGGCGACACCGCTCGGCCTCAAGGCCATGCGCGAGCTGCAGGAAATCAACCCGCAGAAAGACACCGCCAGCAACCCGATGATCATGTTCCTGGTGCTCAACACCGCCGGCATCACGCTGATCCCGACCACGGTCATCGCCATCCGCCAGAGCATCGCGCTCAAGCAGGGACTGGTCGGTTTCAACGCCGCCGATATCTTCCTGCCGACCCTGCTCGGCACCTTCGTTTCCTTCAGCGCCGGGCTGATCGCCGTCGCCATCTGGCAGCGCATCAACCTCTTCTGCCGGCCGGTGCTCGCCTTCTTTGCCGGCTTCGCGGCGCTCATGGGCGGCCTGTATTTCTGGCTGGCCGGCATGCCGCCCGAGCAAATGTCGCAAATGATCGGCCTGCTCGGCAGCGGCCTGATCGTCTCGATCATCGTGCTCTTCGTCGCCGTCGCCGCCTGGCGCGGCATCGACGTCTACGAAAGCTTCGTCGACGGCGCCAAGGAAGGTTTCGGCGTCGCCATCCAGATCATTCCCTACCTGATCGCCATGCTCGTCGCCATCTCGGTCTTTCGTACCACCGGCTGCATGGACTACGTCATCGCCGGCATCCGCAGCGTCGTGCTGGCGCTCGGACTCAACGACGATTTCGTCCCGGCGCTGCCGGTCGGTCTCATGAAAACGTTGAGTGGCAGCGGCGCCCGCGGCCTGATGGTCGACGTCATGACCACCTACGGCGTCGATTCCTTCCAGGGCAAACTGGCCGCCATCATCCAGGGCTCGACCGAAACAACCTTCTACGTGCTGGCGGTCTATTTCGGCAGTGTCGGCATCACCAAAACCCGCTACGCCGTGGCTTGTGGCCTGATCGCCGATGCCGTCGGGCTGGTCGGGGCGATTTTGATCGGCTACGCGTTCTACCACTGAGAATGCTGCGACCATAGAAACAACGGCTGGCCCTAGGGGCAACGGCCAAAATCGGCGAAAATCGCGATTTGTCGCTTTTCGCCAGCCCACGTGTCCAGACTCGTTTTTCTCAACAAGCCTTACGGTGTTCTCAGCCAGTTCACGCCGGAAGGCAAATGGCGGGCGCTCGACGAGTTCATTCCGGTCAAGAATGTCTATGTCGCCGGCCGGCTTGATGCTGACAGTGAAGGCCTGCTGATCCTGACTGACGACGGCAAGCTGCAGGCCAAAATTGCTGATCCCCGGCACAAGCTGGAAAAAACCTACTGGGTGCAGGTCGAAGGCGAGCCGGACGAGGTGGCGTTGGAAAAACTACGCGCCGGCATCAAACTCTCCGATTTCACGGCGCTGCCGGCTAAAGTGCGGCTTATCGATGAACCGCCCGGCTTGTGGCAGCGCGATCCGCCGATCCGTTTTCGTGCCGCAATCCCGACTTCGTGGCTCGAAATCCGCATCCGCGAAGGCAAGAACCGCCAGGTCAGGCGGATGACAGCGGCCATCGGTTATCCTACGCTGCGTCTGATACGGGCCGCCATCGGGGCGGCGACGCTGGACGGTCTGGCGCTTGGGCAATGGCGACAGATCGAGGGTAATTACCTGGATTTGCAAGGAACATTCAATGACTAAGACTGTGATCGGCATGTTTGCCGGTTTTCTGCTGAGCGGCGCCGTCTGGGCGCAGGGCGCCATGCCGATGCTGGAACTGAGTGCCGGCTTCCATCGCATCGAAGCCGAAGTCGCGGCCACTGACCAGAACCGTCAGGTCGGCCTGATGAATCGCCAGACGATGCCACCGCAACGCGGCATGCTTTTCGTTTTTGCGCAGAAAAACACCCACTGCATGTGGATGCGCAACACGCTGATTCCGCTGTCGGTGGCCTTTCTGGATGAAGACGGGATCATCATCAACATCGAGAACATGCAGCCGCAGACCGAGAACAATCATTGCGCCAAGGTGCCGGCGCGCTATGCGCTGGAAATGAATCTCGGCTGGTTTGCCCAGCGCGGCATCAAACCCGGCGTCAAGCTCAAGGGAATCGAGCAGGCGCCACGTCCTCAGTGAAGCGCAGCAAGTGGCGACAAATCCTCGCGAGAAGTCAGCTCGATCCGCTACTACGGTCCTGGCTGACTGAGCCGGACTCGCTGACCGCTCGCTGCCAGCGTGACTGTGCAGATTTTCGTGTGCGCCTGTTGCGTTACGAAAAGGCCCGGCCACTGGCTGACGAGGCGGCTGGCGGCAGACCCGGAAGGGGGCTGGCCTGGGTGCGCGAAGTGGCGCTCGAATGCGACGGCCGCCCGGTCATTTTTGCCCACACAACGCTGTCCACCGCAGCAAGTGGCCGCTTGACCTGCTGGTTGGCCGGTCTCGGCAACCGTTCGTTGGGTTCGCTGTTGTTTGCCTATCCGGGCTTCACACGTGGGCCAATCGAATATCTGCAGCTTGACCGACGCCACCCGCTCCATCAGCGAGCTGCCAGGCTTGGCGATGTGGGCGAAACGCTGTGGGCGCGTCGCTCGCTGCATCGGCTCGGTGGGCAGCAGGTCTTGGTGACGGAAGTTTTTCTGCCGGAAATTTCCCGGCTGAAATGAAAAAACCTCGCCGGAGCGAGGTTTTTCGGGTTCTCGCTGAAAATCAGGCAAAGTTGGCTTCGGCGAAACTCCAGTTGGCCAGGTTATTCAAGAAAGTTTCGACAAATTTCGGACGCAGGTTGCGGTAGTCGACGTAGTAGGCATGTTCCCAGACGTCGATGCAGAGCAGTGCCTTGTCGCCGGTGGTCAGCGGGGTGCCCGCGGCGCCCATGTTGACGATGTCGACGGAGCCGTCAGCCTTCTTGACCAGCCAGGTCCAGCCGGAACCGAAGTTGCCGACAGCGGAGGTCTGGAAAGCGGCCTTGAAGGCATCCAGCGAACCCCACTTGGCGTTGATGGCATCAGCCAGCGCGCCCTTCGGTGCGCCGCCACCGTTCGGGGTCAGGCAGTTCCAGAAGAAGGTGTGGTTCCAGACCTGGGCGGAGTTGTTGTAAATGCCGCCGGCCGGTGCCTTCTTGACGATGGCTTCGAGGTCGAGGCTTTCGTACTCGGTACCCTTGATCAGGTTATTCAGGTTGGTGACATAGGCCTGATGGTGCTTGGAATAGTGATAGTCAAAGGTCTCGGCCGACATGTGCGGGGCGAGGGCATCCTTGGCGAAAGGCAGCTGGGGCAGTTGGTGTTCCATTGATGTTCTCCGTTGTCTTTGAGGGGTGAATCGAAAATTCTAGTCAGCTTCGGGCATTGCGACAACCTGATTTACCGTCGCTTGCGCCGAACCGCGGGCAAAACTGAGTTTCAGGAGGTTGCCGGGGGTGAGCGTGGCAGCGTCGCGAACGGCGCGCCCATCCGGCCCGATGGCCAGCGCATAACCCCGGGCGAGTACGGCATTGGGATCCAGTTGGGTCAGACCGCTGCTTAGCGAATTAAGTTTCGCCATCTGCTGGGAAAATTGCCAGCGGACTTGGCTATTCAGTCGGAATTGAAGGTGCGCCAAGCCTTCGGCGAGTTTTTTCGGGTGCGGCCGGCTGGTGCTGAAACGTTGTCCTATGCTGCTCAGGCGCAACTGGCTGGCCTCGCTTTGTCGGCGCAAGGCCAGTCGCAGGCGGTTACCGAGCGACTGGAGATCGGCGTTGCGCTGCCTGATTTTGTCGGCAGGGTGGATCAGGCGGGTGGCGAGCCAGTCGATGCGTTGTTGCTGTTCTGCCAGCGAACGCTCCATGCGACGGGCGAGGTGGCGTTGCAGTTCGGCCAGGCGGGAGAGCAGGGCGTCGCGGTCCGGGCTGACCAGTTCGGCGGCAGCGGTGGGGGTCGGGGCGCGCAGGTCGGCGGCGAAATCAGCGATGGTGAAGTCGGTTTCGTGGCCGATGCCGGCAATCACCGGAATGCTTGAAGCGACAATCGCACGGGCGACACATTCTTCGTTGAAGGCCCAGAGGTCTTCGATACTGCCGCCGCCACGGCAAAGGATGATCGCATCGCAATCGCAGTTATTGGCTTGGGCGAGAGCGGTGGCAATTTTGTCACCGGTGCCTTCGCCCTGCACCGGGGTCGGGAACAGCGTGATGCGTAGATGCGGTGCGCGGCGATGCAAAGTCGTTAGTACATCGCGCAAAGCCGCTGCCTGCGGGCTGGTGACGATAGCCAGGTGACGCGGGAACACCGGCAGCGGACGTTTTCTTTCGGCGGCAAACAGGCCCTCGTTTTCGAGCCGGGCTTTCATCTGCAGGAAACGCTCGAACAGATCGCCCTGCCCGGCGCGACGAACGGCTTCGACGTTAAGCTGGAATTCGCCGCGTGGCTCGTAAAACGAAACCAGAACCCGCGCTTCGATCTTTTGCCCGTTCTCCAGTCGCCAGCCAAGCAGTTGCGCCCGGCTGCGCCACATGACACAGCGCACCTGGGCAGCAGCGTCCTTCAGGGAGAAATAAACGTGTCCCGAGGCGGCATACGTCAGGTTGGAAATTTCACCATTGATCCAGGTCAGGGGGAACGTGGCCTCCAGGCAATCACGAACCAGTCGATTCAGACTGGATACTGAGAGGATGGAGTCATTAACAAGGGAGATGAGGCTGGTCATGGCCGGATTGTAACCCCCCCGAACCGTTGCATGTTTTTATGTTGACACTGGGAGATTTTCTTAAGTTATTGATTCTTATATGCTTAAACTAACTGCCTTGTTTTTTGGCAGAGCAGGAAAAGTCCTTTGCCAGAGCGGGGTTAAGGCACTTGATGACAGCTCATTCACAGACTTATCCACAGCTTTTGGGGATAAGCCGGGTGCGACAAATTTTGCCGTGGCAATTTGTCGCTTGCCCCGCTTTCTGAGGCGAGGCAAAATCCCGGGTTGAATTTCCAACGAGGATTCCTCACGTGTTTGCAATCGTTCAGGCTGCCGGTTGGCCGATCTATCCCCTGCTGCTGGCCTCCATCATTTCAGTGGCGCTGATTATCGAGCGCCTGGTTGCGCTGCGCCGTTCGAAGGTGGCGCCACATGGTTTGCTGCAGCGGGCTGTCGGCGAGTACAAGCGCGGCGCCAATAACGACAAGCTGTTCGAAGAGATGGACCGGCATTCGCCGCTGGGCCGGGTGCTGTCGGCAGGCTTGCGCAATGTTGGCGCTTCCCGGGAAATCATGAAGGAATCCATCGAGGAGGCCGGCAATGCAGTGGCGCATGAACTGAATCGCTACCTGACTACGCTTGGCACCATCGCTTCGATCAGCCCGCTGATGGGCCTGTTCGGCACCGTCGTCGGCATGATCGAGATTTTCGGCTCGCAGTCGCCGAGCGGTTCCAACCCGCAGCAGTTGGCGCACGGTATTTCCATCGCGCTCTACAACACGGGCTTTGGCCTGGTGATCGCGATTCCCAGCCTGATTTTCTGGCGCCATTTCCGCGCCCTGGTTGATGGCTTTGTGGTCGAGATGGAGCAGCAGGCGATTCGCCTGGTTGAATACATGCACGGCGACCGGAAGTAAGTCATGAATTTTCAACGCGGTCGGGCCAAGGAAGAACCGGAAATCAATCTGATTCCGTTGATTGACGTCTTGCTGGTCATTATTATTTTTCTGATGCTGACGACGACCTATTCAAAGTTTTCCGGGCTGGAAATCAATCTGCCGACGGCTGATGCCAGCAAGCAGGCCGAGCAGCCGAACGAGATCGATGTGGCAATCACGGCCAGCGGGCAGGTTTTGGTCAATAAATCACCGTTGACCGCAGCGGACGTCAAAGGCATCTCGGAAGCCCTGCGGCGCGCTGCCGGCGAACGGCAGGATCCGGTGATTGTCATCAATGCCGATGCCAAGGCGACGCATCAAAGCGTCATCGATGTCATGCAGGGTGCCCAGACGGCGGGCTATCCGCACATCTCTTTTGCGACCCAGTCGCCACGCTGATGCTCGCTCGCTGGTTACAGCGTCTATGGTTTGAGCAACGCCGGCTTTCGCCGGCGTTGTGGCTTTTGCTGCCGCTATCCTGGCTGTTCTCGCTGCTGGCCTGGCTCAATCGGCGCAATGCGTCGCCTGAGCGCCTGGCCGTGCCGGTCATTGTGGTTGGCAATATTACGGTCGGGGGTGCCGGCAAAACGCCGTTGACGATCTGGCTGGCGGCTCAGTTGAGTCAGCGGGGCTGGCGACCGGGTATTGTCAGCCGGGGATACGGCGGCGCCAATGCCGAAGCGCGTCCGGTTGGCGCCAATTCGCTGCCCGCCGAGGTCGGCGACGAACCGATTTTGTTGTCCCGGCGCAGCGGAGTGCCGGTCTGGGTCGGGCGCAATCGGGCGGCTGCCGGTAGCGCTTTGCTGGCGGCGCATCCCGAAGTCAATGTCATCCTCTGCGATGACGGCTTGCAGCACTACCGACTGGTGCGTGATGTCGAGCTGGCGGTATTCGATGGTCGGGGTGCCGGTAACGGTTGGCGATTGCCGGTTGGGCCGTTGCGTGAACCCTTGAGCCGACTTGCTGCGGTGGACGCCATTATTTGCAATGGTTTGCCGGACGAGCGGATTCCCTCCGGCACGCCCCGCTTCGACATGTGCCTGCGGGCTGGTGATTTCCACCGTCTCGACAAGGTCGGGCAGACCTGTGGTGCCAATGATTTAAAAGGGAAAAAGCTGTACGCTCTGGCTGGCATCGGTGATCCCGGCCGTTTTTTCCGGACTTTGGCCGGGTTGGAACTTGTTTTCGAGGCGCATCCGTTTCCTGACCATCATGCCTATGCCGAGGCTGACCTGGCTTTTGCCAGCGACGGCATTCTTCTGATGACCGAGAAGGATGCAGTAAAATGCGCCGGTCTGACGCTGGGCGAAACTTGGGTTTTGCCTGTCGAGGCCGAGCTTTCGCCGGCACTTATTGATCTTATTCTGGAGAAACTCCGTGGACGCCAGGCTGCTTGATATCCTCGTCTGCCCGATTTGCAAGGGCAATCTCGAACACCGCAAAGCTGAAAAGGAACTGGTCTGCAAACCCTGCAAGCTGGCTTTCCCGATTCGCGACGACATTCCCATCATGCTCGAAGATGAGGCGCGCCAGCTGACGGCGGACGGCCAGTAATGTCCGCTCTTGCCTTCAAGGTGGTCATCCCGGCGCGTTACGCGTCGACCCGGCTGCCGGCAAAGCCGCTGCTTGATCTTGGCGGCAAGCCGATGGTCGTGCGCGTCGCCGAGCGGGCAAGGCTTTCGGGGGCGGAGGAAGTCTGGGTGGCGACCGATCATCCGGACGTCTGGGCAGCGGCCGAGGCGCATGAAGTCGCGGCGCTGATGACGCGGAGCGATCACTTGACCGGCACTGATCGCCTGGCCGAAGTCGTCGAGCAGCGCGGCTGGGGCAGCGATACGATCATCGTCAATGTGCAGGGCGACGAGCCGCTGATCGAACCGGCGGTCATCCTTCAGACGGCTCGCCAACTGGCGGCCAGCGGCGCCGATATTGCCACCGTGGCGCACCCGATCACCGAGGCTGCCGATTTTTTCAATCCGAATGTGGTCAAGGTGGTTTGCCGGGCTGATGGCGATGCCGCCTATTTTTCACGGGCGCCGATTCCCTATGCCCGCGATCACTTCGCCCGCGAGAACGGTGGGAAAGCCCTGCCCGCCAGTTTTCCGGCCTATCGCCACGTCGGCCTCTATGCCTATCGGGCCAGCTTTTTGAAGGCTTATGCCGGGTTGAGCGTAGCGCCAACCGAGCAATTCGAGTCACTGGAGCAGCTGCGAGCGCTCTGGCACGGCTATCGAATCAGCGTTACCCTGATCGATGCGGCGCCTGCGCCTGGCGTTGATACGCCTGAAGATGCCGAGCGGATGCGCAAATTGTTTGACCGAGCCGGAAATAGCGAGTAATTTTTCGCCTTCAGAGAACGGCCGCCACGAACACTGCTTCGACGCCAATAACAATATTTATTGATAGTTAAACCGAGGGACTTCTCATGAAATTGATTTTGTTGGGCGCGCCAGGCGCCGGCAAGGGTACGCAAGCGACGTTCATTTCCAAGAAATTTGGAATTCCGCAGATTTCTACCGGCGACATGTTGCGGGCTCAAGTCAAGGCGGGTACGCCGCTGGGTCTCGAGGCCAAGAAGCACATGGATGCGGGCGGCCTCGTGCCGGACGCAGTGATTATCGGCATGGTCAAGGATCGTCTGACCCAGGCTGATTGCCAGAACGGCTACCTGTTTGACGGCTTTCCGCGCACCATTCCGCAGGCTGACGCCATGAAGGACGCTGGCGTGGCGATCGAATTCGTACTTGAAATCGATGTCCCGGATAGCGATATCGTCACCCGTATGGCTGGTCGCCGCGCTCACCTGGCCTCCGGTCGCACCTACCACGTCAAGTTCAACCCGCCCAAGGTCGAGGGCAAGGACGACGTGACGGGTGAAGATCTGGTTCAGCGCGACGATGACAAGGAAGAAACCGTCAAGAAGCGTCTGGATATTTATCATTCACAAACCAAGCCGCTGGTTGATTTTTACGGCAAGTGGGCGGCTACTGGCGATGCCAAGGCCCCCAAAGTTCTCAAGGTGGCAGGCGTCGGCAACGTCGACGACATCACCAAGAGTGTTTTTGACGCACTGAAATAAGGAAATAAAATGACGGTGAAAAACGCCTTCTACGCACAGTCAGGGGGCGTCACCGCCGTCATCAATGCAACGGCGTGCGGCCTCATCCAGGAAGCACGTCGTCATCCCGACAAGATCGGGAAGGTTCTCGCCGGCCGCGATGGCATCATCGGTGCGCTGACCGAAGACCTGATTGATACCAGCCTCGAATCCGACGAAAACATCGCCCGCCTTCGCTCCACCCCGGCCGGAGCTTTCGGTTCCTGCCGCTACAAACTGAAAAGCCTGGAAGAGCATCGTGCCCAGTACGAGCGCCTGATCAACGTCTTCAAGGCGCACGACATCGGTTATTTCTTCTATAACGGTGGCAATGACTCGATGGACACCGCCTGGAAGGTGTCGCAGATTTCCGAAAAAATGGGTTACCCGGTGGTTTGTGTTGGGGTGCCAAAAACGGTCGATAACGATCTGCCGCTGACCGATTGCTGCCCCGGCTTTGGCTCGGTTGCCAAATACGTGGCAACTTCAATCCGCGAAGCCGGCTATGACGTCGCTTCGATGGCTCGTACCTCGACCAAAGTTTTCGTGCTTGAAGTGATGGGTCGCCATGCTGGCTGGATCACCGCTGCCTGTGGCCTGGCATCCGAAAATGTCGGTGAGCCGCCGCATATCCTGCTCTTCCCGGAAGTGCCGTTTGACCCGGAGCGGTTTGTGGCGCGGGCTGATGAATGCGTCAAGCAATTTGGCTACTGCACGATTGCAGTATCCGAGGGCTTGTCCGATGCAAACGGCAAGCTGATTGCCGAGTCCGGCACCAAGGATGCATTCGGCCACTCGCAACTGGGCGGCGTCGGACAGATTGTGGCGCAGCTGATCAAGGACAGGCTGGGCTACAAATACCATTGGGCACTGGCTGATTACCTGCAACGTTCGGCCCGCCATCTGGCTTCACGTACTGACGTGGAACAGGCGCATGCGCTGGGTGTTGCTGCGGTCGACCTTGCTTTGCAGGGCAAAAACGCGGTGATGGCGACCATCAACCGGCTGGCTGATTCGCCCTATCGCTGGGAAATTGGCGATGCGCCGCTGAAAGATATTGCCAACGTCGAGCGAAAAATGCCGCCGGAATTCATTTCGGCCGACGGCTTCCATATCACCGATGCCTGCCGAACCTACCTGCAGCCGCTGATCGAGGGAGAGGATCCGCCGCCGTATCGCAAGGGTTTGCCGGACTATGTTCGACTGAATAACATTTCGATAGAAAAAAAGTTGGAGACGTTCAAGGTCTAATTTTTTGTTTGCCACAAAAAGGGGGAAGTGATGTCGAATCCGTTGTTATTGGCGCTAGCTTGCGCTGTGTTGGCTGTCCTGTATGGCTGGATTTCCAGTCGGCAGATCCTCGCGTTGCCTGCCGGCAACGAGCGAATGCAAGAAATTGCCAAGGCAATTCAGGAAGGGGCGGAGGCCTACCTGAACCGACAGTACAAGACCATCGCGATGGTTGGTATGGTGATTTTCCTGCTCATCGGTGTTGTTCCGCAATTGGGCTGGCTGACAGCTTTCGGCTTCCTGATCGGTGCCGTGCTCTCCGGCGCCGCTGGCTTCATCGGCATGAATGTGTCGGTGCGGGCCAATGTGCGGACCGCCGAAGCGGCCCGTCACGGCATTGCAGCCGCCCTCGACGTTGCCTTCAAGGGCGGCGCGATTACCGGGATGCTGGTCGTTGGACTTGGCTTGCTTGGCGTGGCCGGTTATTACGTATTCCTGAAATCGGTCAATGGCCCCGGTGCGGACCTGCACCATGTCATTGAGCCGCTGGTCGGACTGGCCTTTGGTTCGTCGCTGATTTCGATCTTTGCCCGACTCGGTGGCGGCATCTTCACCAAGGGTGCTGACGTCGGCGCTGACCTGGTTGGCAAGGTCGAAGCCGGCATTCCGGAAGATGACCCGCGCAACCCGGCGGTGATTGCCGATAACGTCGGCGATAACGTCGGCGACTGTGCCGGCATGGCAGCTGACCTTTTCGAGACCTACGCCGTGACAGTGGTGGCAACAATGGTCCTGGCAGCGCTGATCATCAAGACGGCGACCGGCCTCGGTGAAAACCTGGTGGTCTATCCGCTGGCGCTGGGAGGCGTCTCGATCATCGCGTCGATCGTTGGTTGTTATTTCGTCAAGGCCACAGAAGGCGGCAAGATCATGGCTGCCCTGTATCGTGGCCTGATCGTTGCAGCCGTGCTGGCGCTGGCCGCCTATTACCCGGTCACTGCCTGGCTGATTGGTGATGGCGCAACGCTGCCGGATGGCTCGGTGATCAACACCATGACCATGTTTGGTTGTTCCGTTGTTGGACTGGTGCTGACTGCAGCGCTGGTCTGGATCACCGAGTACTACACCGGCACCGATTACCCGCCGGTCAAACATGTGGCGTCGTCCTGCCAGACCGGTCATGCGACCAACATCATTGCCGGTATCGGCATTTCGATGAAATCAACCGCCTGGCCGGTGCTGTCGGTTTGTGCGGCGATTTTCGCAGCGCACGCGATGGGTGGCTTGTTCGGCATCGCTATCGCTGCCACCTCCATGCTCTCGATGGCCGGTATCGTCGTGGCGCTTGACGCCTACGGCCCGATCACCGACAACGCTGGTGGTATTGCCGAAATGGCGGGTTTGCCGAAGGAAGTCCGCGACGTTACCGACCCGCTGGATGCTGTCGGCAACACCACGAAGGCGGTGACCAAGGGCTACGCGATCGGTTCGGCCGGCCTTGCTGCGCTGGTGCTTTTCGCCGACTACACGCATGGACTCGAAGCCGTTTCGGGCAAGGCCTTTACCTTCGACCTGTCGAACCATCTGGTGATCATCGGCCTCTTCATCGGTGGCCTGATTCCTTACCTGTTCGGTGCGATGGCGATGGAAGCGGTCGGGCGTTCAGCCAGTGCCGTGGTCATGGAAGTGCGTCGTCAGTTCAAGGAAATCCCGGGCATCATGGAAGGTACGGCCAAGCCGGATTACTCCCGTGCCGTCGATATGCTGACTGTGGCCGCGATCAAGGAAATGATGATTCCATCGATTTTGCCGATTGCGGTGCCGATTGCGGTTGGACTATTGCTTGGCCCGCAGGCGCTCGGTGGTTTGCTGGTCGGTACCATCGTCACGGGACTGTTTGTCGCCATCTCGATGACGACCGGCGGTGGTGCATGGGATAACGCCAAGAAATACATCGAAGATGGCCATTTTGGTGGCAAAGGCTCTGATGCACACAAAGCCGCCGTCACTGGTGATACGGTTGGCGATCCTTACAAGGATACAGCCGGCCCGGCGGTCAATCCGCTGATCAAGATCATCAACCTCGTTGCGCTGTTGATCGTGCCCTTGATTGCCTGATTTTTCAGGAGTTTTTCGACAAAAAGGCGGTTTCGACCGCCTTTTTCTTTTTACATATTTTTAGACTGTAATTTTAGGACCAAGTTAGAATCAGACGAAAGTAGTAGGGGGCATGAGCGAGCATATGAGCGGTTCGGGAGATTTGGGCAATTCAGGCATGCGGGAAGATATCCTGCACCACGATCCGTTGCTGGACTGTCTGGTCGAGCTGACCCGCATTCACGGGCGCCCGAGCACACGCGCCGCGCTGGTTGCCGGTCTGCCGCTGGAAAATGGCTCATTGACGCCTTCGCTTTTCGGGCGTGCGGCCAGTCGCTCTGGCCTTTCCGCCAAGCTGGTCAGGCGTCCGCTTGATCGGATCGATGACGCGCTGCTTCCGGCTGTTCTTCTGCTGCATGGTGAAGAGGCCTGCGTCCTGCTCGGCTGGGACGACACCGGCGACAACGCCCGACTGCTCTTTCCCGAGACTGGGCAGGGTTCCGTGCTGATGGCGCGGCAGGAATTGGCGGCACGCTACACCGGCGTCGCCATTTTTTCCCGGCCACATTTCCGTTTTGACAAACGTACACCGCAGGTCGGTGATATCAAGCTGCGGCACTGGTTCTGGGGCGCGCTGGCCGATCAGTGGCAGGTGTACCGCGATGTGCTTGGCGCGGCGCTGCTGATCAATGTCATGGCCCTAGCCATGCCATTGTTCACCATGAATGTGTACGACCGGGTGATTCCCAACCGGGCCATCGAGACACTCTGGGTGCTCGGTCTTGGCGTGGTGCTGCTAATCGGCGTCGACATGATGCTGCGTTCGTTGCGCGGCTATTTCATCGATCTGGCCAGTGCGCGCATCGACATGCAACTGTCGGCGAAGATCATGGAGCGGGTGCTCGGTGTGCGCATGGAATCGCGACCGGCAGCGGTTGGTGCCTTCTCGTCCAATCTTCGTTCATTCGAGTCGGTGCGGGATTTCATTACCTCGGCTTCGGTGACGGCATTCATCGATCTGCCGTTTGCCCTCATCTTCGTCTTTGTCATCGCCCTGATTGCCTGGCAACTGATCATTCCTGTCCTGCTGGCAATTGTTGCTGTGGTCATCTACGCCTACATCCTGCAGCACAAGATGCATGAACTGTCGGAAACGACCTATCGGGCATCCGCCTTGCGCAATGCCACCCTGATCGAGAGTCTGACGGCGCTGGAAACGATCAAGACGCAGGGCGCCGAAGGCGTCATGCAGTCCAAGTGGGAAAAGTCGGTGGCCTTCGTTTCGCGGGTCAACAACCAGATGCGTTTCCTCTCCGCTGCCGCCACCAATGGCGCAATGGAAATCCAGCAACTGGTCAATATTGTCGTCATCATTGCCGGGGTGTATCTGATCGGAGATGGCAAGCTCAGCATGGGGGGCTTGATTGCCTGCACGATGCTGACCTCGCGGGCCGTGGCGCCGCTCGGCCAGATGGTCGGGCTGCTGATGCAGTATCACAATGCCAAGGTTTCGCTGGCCTCGCTGGAGGAGGTGATGTCGAATCCGGTCGAGCGGCCAAATGACGCGGCTTTCGTGCATCGCCCGGAACTGAAGGGCAATATCGAATTCAGTGATGTCGAGTTCACCTATCCCAATTGTTCGGTCAGCGCCCTGAAGGGCTTTAGCTGCAAGATCGCCGCTGGCGACAAGGTGGTTGTTATCGGGCGCATTGGCTCGGGCAAGACCACGCTGCAGAAACTGCTGCTGGGTCTCTACCAGCCCACCGGTGGTGCCGTCAGCATCGATGGGGTGGATCTCCGACAACTTGACCCGGCCGACCTGCGGCGCAACATCGGCTATGTCGCGCAGGATGTAACGCTGTTTTATGGCAGCTTGCGCGACAACATCGCCATCGGCGCGCCGTATGCCGACGATGCGACTATTGTTGCCGCTGCCGAAGCGGCCGGCTTGACCGATTTTGTCAATCGCCACCCGGATGGGTTTGACATGATGATCGGCGAGCGCGGTGACTCGCTCTCCGGCGGACAGCGTCAGGGCGTTGCCATTGCCCGGGCGCTGCTGATGGATCCGCCGATCCTGCTGCTCGATGAGCCGACCAGTGCCATGGACTTTTCTTCCGAGCAACAGTTCAAGGAGCGCCTCAAGCAGACGGCTGCCCACAAGACGGTGATCATTGTCACCCACCGCAATAGCCTGCTTGATCTGGCTACCCGCGTCATTGTGGTTGATGACGGCAAGGTTGTCGCCGATGGTCCGCGCGACCAGGTTATTCAGGCCTTGCAGAGCGGTCGCGTCGGGAGAGCCTCATGAAGTGGCTGAAATCGCTGATTGCTGCGGTACACGCCCGGCTGGAGCAAATTGCCCAGAAGAGTGCACCCGGCGTCGAGAAGTTGCTCGGGCGTTTGCCCAGCCGGGAGGAGATCGAGGTAGTCGATTTTGCCACCGATGCCGATCTCGCCATGCTGCGTCAGGAGCCTTTGCGAGCCCGTGTGTTGTTGCGTTCGATTGGCGTCGTCTTTGCCATTTTCATTCTGTGGGCGGCGGTGGCCCAACTCGACGAGGTGACCCGTGGCGAAGGCAAGGTCATCCCGTCTCGGCAGCTTCAGGTGTTGCAGAGCATCGACGGTGGTCTCGTCTCGGAAATATCCGTGCGCGAAGGTGATGTCGTTCAGGCCAACCAGTTGTTGATCAAGATTGATGAAACCCGGTTCGCTTCCTCGGTCAAGGAAAATCAGTCGCAAGCCGTCGGCCTGATGGCCAAGGCGGCGCGGCTCAAGGCGCTTTCGGATGGCAAGGACTTCATCCCGCCGCCAGAGGCGGTCAAGGGGGCGCCGGATGTCGTCGATCAGGAGCGCCAGCTATTCCAGGCCAAGCGGGATGAAATGAACGCTGCCGTATCGATTGCCCGCCAGCAGTTGTCTCAGCGCCAGCAGGAATTGAATGAGGTGCAGGCGCGACGTGCTCAGGCATCACAGGGCTACGATCTGACTTCCCGGGAATTGACCGTGACCAAACCATTGATCAACTCGGGTGCGGTTTCAGAGGTCGAACTGCTGCGTCTTGAACGCGACGTTTCGCGCTATCGCGGCGAGCGTGATCAGGCCTCGGCGCAGATCACGCGGGTCCAGTCCTCGATCAACGAGGCCCAGCGCAAGATCGAAGAGGTCGAGCTGACCTTCCGCAACGATGCCGGTAAAGAGCTTTCTGAAACGGTCTCCAAGCTGAACAGCCTGACTGAAGGTGGTGTGGCGCTGACCGACCGGGTCAAGCAGTCATCGATTCGTTCGCCGGTGAAAGGTACGGTCAAGCGTCTACTGGTCAATACCGTGGGTGGCGTCGTCCAGCCCGGCAAGGACATGATCGAGATCGTGCCGCTGGAGGACGCCTTGTTGCTGGAAGCCCGTGTGCTCCCCCGCGATATTGCTTTTCTGCGACCCGGGCAGCCAGCGATGGTCAAATTCACCGCCTACGATTTCTCGGTTTATGGCGGACTGGAAGGCACGCTGGAGCATATCGGTGCCGATACCGTTACTGATGACAAAGGCAATGCCTTTTACACGGTTCGGGTGCGGACCAACCGGCCGGGATTCGGCGATGCCAATCTGCCGATCATCCCCGGGATGATCGCCGAGGTTGATATTCTGACCGGCAAGAAGAGTGTGCTGGCCTACTTGCTCAAGCCGGTTTTGCGGGCGAAAAGCGTTGCCATGACGGAACGTTGATGCAGCACTGGATATTCACCATCGAGGGCAGGGCGTTGCCATCCTGGCTGGAAGCCCTGCCGCAAGCCAAGGTGCTTGGACGTGATGAGATTTGCACTGTCGACTTGGTGGAGCCGGGCATCCTCTGGTTTCGCCTGCGTTCCGGCGAAGCACTCGGTGACGTGTTGCCGCAAATCTCGCTCGCTGATTCACAGCATATCGTCGTGCTTTGTGACGATCCGGATGAGGCGATCGTGATGCAGTCGATGGCCGCCGGCGCCGCTGGGTGCTGCAACAGTTTTGCCGCGCCCGACGTGCTGCGGCAAGTGGCACTGGTGGTTGGCAACGGTGGTTTGTGGATAGGGCAGGCGTTGCTGCAACGCTTGGTCGATAGCACCTCGCGCATCCTCAGCCAGCGCCCTGCCGCGACGAAAAATGATGATTGGTCAGCGAAACTTTCCGAGCGCGAGGCTCAGGTCGCTCGTCTGGTGGCTGGTGGCGCCAGCAACAAGGAAATCGCCCGCGATCTTTCGATTGCCGAAAGAACAGTCAAGGCGCATCTCACCGCTGTCTTTGAAAAGCTTGGGCTGCGTGATCGCCTTCAGCTTTCGCTGAGAATAAACGGCCTGACGATCTGATCCCGGGCGTGAGCAATCTCACGTTTTTGACCCGGAACTGTACTTTGGTCCAATAGAAGCACGGCTTCGCACTCTCTACACTGGCAACATCGAAAACAGTGTCTGGAGTTTCACCATGGCCCAAGCCCAAGTCATCGCCACCGTCTCTTCCCTTTCCGGTCAGGCATTCGCCCGCGACAGCGCCGGCAAGATGCGCCGGCTCAAGGCGGGGGACCAAATTCGCGAAGGCGAGGCCGTGGTCGCCGCTGATGGCTCTGAGGTCAACCTCAAACTGGCCAATGGCCGAGAAATAACGGTTCGTCCGGGCGAAACTGCCAGACTTGACGCCGAAGTCGCCGCGCTCGTAATGCCGGATGCCGCCGATAGCGCTATTGCCAGCAATCAAAAAGGCTTTCAGACAATTGCCAAGGCCCTGACCTCGGGCGGCGAACTGGATGACTTGCTTGAAGACCCGGCAGCCGGTGCTCTCGGGCTTGGTGGTAATGAGGGCCATAGCTTTGTCGAGTTTCTGCGGGTCGTGGAAACGGTTGATCCGCTGGCGTTCCAGTTTGGTACCGAGCGTGGGCGGGTGCTGGATACGTTCAATGGCGCGCCGTTGGTGCGAGGTGACATTCAGCAGGTTTCGGTAACGTCGACCACCGACACCACGGCCGGCACGATCACGCTCGACGAAATCAGTGCTGACGTCATCACCGCGGCCGAACGCGGCCTGCCGCTGACGATCAGCGGCACCACCACCGGCATTGAAGACGGCCAGGTT
>JAUYSK010000013.1 GCA_030696345.1 Azonexus sp. | reverse complement strand
CCCCCCCCCCCCCCCCCCCCCCCCCCCCCCCCCCCCCGTCATAACGGTGTCGAGGAGACATTTCCGTTAAGCCAGGACGGATCTAGATCCTTTCATGCTACCCCTAATTCCCCCTCCCGGTGGCGCTTTCCCCTACGTGTTTCAGGGATTAATGCAGATTTATCGTCGTGTCGCCACTGCCGGAATGTTGCTGCCCGAATACCGGTTTTGGTTTTGGCCGTTTTTGGCGGTTGACCGCAGCAATTGCCCCGCCAAACGAAAAAGGCCGACACCTCGTGAGTGTCGGCCTTCGTTTGCCGCCCGATTGGGCAGCAATTCAAAGCGGTGTGTTGCTTAGTGGAACTGTTCTTCTTCGGTCGAGCCGGTCAGCGCGGTAACGCTGGACTTGCCACCCTGGATGACGGTGGTGACTTCGTCGAAGTAACCGGTGCCGACTTCCTGCTGGTGCGAGACGAAGGAGTAACCACGATCGCGGGCAGCGAATTCCGGCTCCTGAACCTTCTCGATGTAGGCGGTCATGCCGCGAGCGACGTAGTCCTGGGCCAGATCGAACATGTTGTACCACATGGAGTGGATGCCAGCCAAAGTGATGAACTGGTACTTGTAGCCCATGGCGCCGAGTTCTTTCTGGAATTTGGCGATGGTGGCATCGTCCAGGTTCTTTTTCCAGTTGAAGGACGGCGAGCAGTTGTAGGCGAGCATTTTGCCCGGGTGCTTGGCATGCACGGCTTCAGCGAACTTGCGGGCGAATTCGAGATCCGGCGTGCCGGTTTCGCACCACACCAGGTCAGCGTATTCAGCGTAGGCAACAGCGCGGGAGATGGCTTGATCCATACCCTTGTTGGTCTTGTAGAAGCCTTCTTGGGTACGCTCGCCGGTCAGGAATGGCTTGTCGTTTGCATCGTAGTCAGAAGTAATCAGGTCAGCTGCTTCCGCATCGGTACGGGCAATAACCAGGGTCGGCACGCCGCAGACGTCAGCCGCCATACGGGCAGCAACCAGCTTCTGGATGGCTTCAGCGGTCGGGACCAGCACTTTGCCGCCCATGTGGCCGCACTTCTTGACGGAAGCCAGTTGGTCTTCCCAATGCACGCCACCGGCGCCAGCACGAATCATCGCCTTCATCAGTTCGAAAGCGTTCAGCACGCCGCCGAAACCGGCTTCAGCGTCAGCCACGATCGGTGCGAAGTAGTCGATGTAACCTGCGTCGCCCGGGTTGGCACCCTTGGACCACTGGATTTCGTCAGCACGGGTGAAGGCGTTGTTGATGCGCTCGACAACCTTCGGCACGGAATCAACCGGGTACAGGGACTGGTCCGGGTACATGGCGGAGTATTCGTTGTTGTCAGCAGCAACTTGCCAGCCGGACAGGTAGATGGCCTTGACGCCAGCTTTGACCTGCTGCATGGCCTGGCCACCGGTCAACGCGCCGAGGCAGTTGACGTACGGCTCGTTGTTGACCAGATCCCACAGTTTCTTGGCGCCACGGGTGGCCAGGGTGTAGTCAATCGCAACAGAACCGCGCAGGCGGACGATGTCGGCGGCAGAGTACGGGCGCTTGATGCCCTTCCAGCGCGGGTTTTCAGCCCAGTCTTTTTCGAGGGCGGCGATTTGCTGTTCGCGAGTGCTCATGTGAATTCCTCAGGTAATTTGGTTTCGGGGTTTCGGCGATGAACCGGGTGACAATGTTGCAGTGCCGATGGGAGAAAGTATAGTGATTTTTTTGCAGGGCAGCAACAGTCTTATATAAGACATAAGACATTTTTTTATCAAATAAAAACAGCGTGTTGCGATTTATATTTCACGATGCAAAACGCTAATTGTTTTTATGAAACGAAATTGCGCTGCGTCAGCACAAAGTTTTGCTGCTGACCAGAACGCCATCTTCGTCGGCATAGAGATATTCACCCGGGTTGAAGGTGACGCCGCCAAAAGTTACGGCGATGTTCCTGTCGCCGACGCCTTTCTTGATGCTCTTCTGCGGATGCGTGTTGAGTGCCCGGACGCCGATATCGATGCCGTTGATGGCGCCGGAGTCGCGAATGCAGCCATAGACGATAGCGCCTTCCCAGCCGTTCTTTTTCGCCAGAATGGCCAGCTGGTCGCCGACCAGCGCGCAGCGCAGCGAGCCGCCACCGTCGATGACCAGAACCTTGCCCTTGCCATCTTCAGCAAAGGCTTCGCGGACCAGCGAGTTGTCCTCGAAAATTTTCAACGTGACGATTTCGCCGGAAAAGCTGTTGCGGCCGCCGTAGCGCTGAAACATCGGGGCGACGACGCGGACGGTCGTGCCCAGCTCGGTTTCGAATTCATCGCAAAGGTCGGGGGTCTTGAAGGTCATGCGGGTCTCCCTGGCAGAAAAAAAGCCATGCGTCGCATGGCTTGTTGGAATGTGAATGAAGTTTAAACGACGGCTTCGGTTTTTTCTTCCTCGAAATCGAGTTTGATTTTGCCTTCTTTATCGAGGTCCACCGTGACATGCCCACCGCTGGCCAGTTTTCCGAACAGCAACTCGTCGGCCAGGGCTGAACGGATGGTGTCCTGAATCAGTCTTGCCATCGGACGGGCGCCCATCAGCGGGTCGAAGCCCTTTTTGGCCAGTAGTTCCTTGACTGCATCGGTGAAGTGAGCTTCCACTTTCTTCTCGTGCAACTGTTCCTCAAGCTGCATCAGGAACTTGTCGACGACGCGCAGGATGACCTCGTGGTCAAGCGGCGCGAAGGAAATGGAGGCGTCTATACGGTTGCGGAATTCCGGAGTAAACAAGCGCTTGATCTCGGCCATCTCGTCGCCGGTCTGCTTCGAACTGGTGAAGCCCATGTTCGATTTCTGCAGGTCGGCAGCGCCGGCATTGGTCGTCATGATGATCACCACGTTGCGGAAATCAGCCTTGCGCCCGTTGTTGTCAGTCAGCGTGCCGTGATCCATTACCTGCAGCAGAATGTTGTAGATGTCCGGGTGCGCCTTTTCGATTTCATCGAGCAAGAGCACGGAGTAGGGCTTTTTGGTGACCCCTTCGGTCAGCAGACCACCCTGCTCGAAGCCGACGTAGCCCGGCGGGGCGCCGATCAGACGGGAAACGGCATGGCGCTCCATGTACTCGCTCATGTCGAAACGCAGCAGTTCGACGCCGAGGCAGTAAGCCAGTTGTTTGGCAACTTCCGTCTTGCCAACACCGGTCGGGCCGCTGAACAGGAAGGAGCCGATCGGCTTGCCGGGATTGCCAAGACCCGAACGGGCCATCTTGATGGCTTTCGCCAGCGCGTCGATGGCCTTGTCCTGACCGAAGACAACAGCCTTGAGGTCGCGGTCCAGGTTTTTCAGGGCGCCACGATCATCCAGCGTCACATGTTGCGACGGGATGCGGGCGATCTTGGCGACGATCTCTTCGATGTCGGTCTTGTTGATCACCTTCTTCTGCTTTGATTTGGGCAGGATGCGCTGGGCTGCACCGGCTTCGTCGATGACGTCGATCGCCTTGTCAGGCAGGTGACGGTCGGTGATGTAGCGGGCAGAAAGCTCGACGGCCGAGGTGATCGCCGTGGCGGAATACTTGACGCCGTGGTGGGCCTCGAAGCGAGACTTCAACCCTTTCAGAATGTCGATGGTTTCGGCCACCGAGGGCTCATTGACATCAATCTTCTGGAAACGCCGCGAGAGCGCGCTGTCCTTCTCGAAAATGCCGCGAAATTCGGTATAGGTTGTGGCGCCGATGCACTTCAGCTGGCCGGACGAGAGTGCCGGCTTGAGCAGGTTCGAGGCGTCGAGTGTGCCGCCCGAGGCCGAGCCTGCGCCGATCAGGGTGTGGATCTCGTCGATGAAGAGGATGGCGTTCGGGTTGTCGCTCAACTGCTTGAGGACACCTTTCAGGCGTTGCTCGAAATCACCGCGATATTTGGTGCCAGCCAGCAGCGCGCCCATGTCCAGTGAATAGACATTGGCCTTGGCGAGGATCTCCGGCACGTCGCTTTCGACGATCTTCCGGGCCAGGCCTTCGGCGATGGCAGTCTTGCCGACACCGGCTTCGCCAACCAGCAGCGGATTGTTCTTGCGGCGGCGGCAAAGGGTCTGGATGACGCGCTCCAGTTCCTTGTCGCGACCAATCAATGGGTCGATCTTGCCCTGCAGCGCAAGGGCGTTGAGGTTGATCGTGTATTGCTCAAGCGGGCCGGCCTGTTCCTTCTCGCCTTCAGTCTCGACCTGCTCGCCTTCAGCCGGGGCCTTCTGCTGCGGCACCTTGCTGATGCCGTGGGAAATGTAATTCACGACATCAAGCCGGGTAACGCCCTGCTTCTGGAGGAAATACACCGCATGCGAGTCCTTCTCGCCATAGATGGCGACCAGCACATTGGCGCCATTGACTTCCTTCTTGCCAGACGACTGAACGTGCAGGATGGCGCGCTGGATGACTCGCTGGAAGCCGAGGGTCGGCTGGGTGTCGATGTCGTCTTCGCCGGAAACTGTCGGCGTGTGCTCGTTGATGAAGTTGCTCAGATCCTTGCGCAAGGCATCCGGCTTGGCGCCGCAGGCGCGCAAGGCATCGGCTGCTGATGGATTGTCGATCAACGCGAGCAGGAGATGCTCGACGGTGATGAATTCGTGGCGTTTTTGACGCGCCTCGACAAAAGCCATGTGCAGACTGACTTCGAGTTCCTGGGCAATCATTAATTTTCCTCCATGACGCAAGCAAGCGGGTGGTTGTGCTGGCGGGCGAAGGCGCTCACCTGTTCCACTTTGGTGGCCGCGATGTCGCGGGGGAAGACCCCGCATACGCCTCGACCTTCATTGTGAACTTTGAGCATGATTCGCGTCGCTTGTTCAGTATCCAGAGAAAAAAAACGCTGCAGAACGGCAATGACGAATTCCATCGGCGTGTAATCGTCATTCAGCAGCATCACCTTGTACATCTTCGGCGGCTCAGGCTTGGTGCGTTGAGCCTCAAGTTGCCCGCCTTCCTTAATCTTTGTAGCCATGCGTTCGATTCTATACAGTCCGATTCAATCTGCAACCTGAAAGATGGGGATCAATGTCGTGAATTTCCAGAGGAATATAAGCAATTCTCTTGCCCGGGTTTTTGCTGCGCTGCCGCATCGATACTTGTTGACGACATAATTCAACTGGCGTAGAAAGCAATCGTGTTTGGCTTGAAGATGCGCCAATGGTGCCGCAATGCACCGGTTCACTGGGCTCAAACAGGGAGTCGGGGCGACCCGTAAATTTGTTCGTTTACTGTAAGAAAGTTGCAAACATGGCAATCGGTACTGTCAAGTGGTTCAATGATTCCAAGGGCTTTGGTTTTATCACTCCTGATGATGGCAGCGAAGATCTTTTCGCGCATTTCTCCGCTATCAACATGAATGGTTTCAAGACTCTGAAGGAAGGTCAAAAAGTTTCCTTCGATGTCGTGCAAGGCCCCAAGGGCAAGCAGGCATCCAACATCCAGAACACCTAATTACTGGATAAACAACTTGTTAAAGCCCGTCTGGTTTCAGACGGGCTTTTTTCTTTGGGCCCTGGAATTACTCAGGCAACAGTGATTTCGTCCTGGCGTTTGTCGCCGGTGTTGTCCTGCCAATTGACGGTCAGTTTGTCGCCGGCCTTGATGCCGCGCGCCTTGAAGGCGAACAGCGGATTCTTCGAGATCGAGGTGTTGAGTTGTCCGTCGATCATTGGCTTGCCGTTATGGCTGACCGCAAAAACCTGAATGAAATGGATGGGCAGGGTCTGGCCCTTGTCATCCTTGCGCTGCCCGGTTTCCATCGGGTGCTGCATAAGGATGCGTATGTCGGTAATTTCGCCCTGAATTTGTGCGCGAATCTTGATCTGGTCTGCCATGGTTAACCTCCACACCCGCCAAGGGTGACTTTGATTTCCCGGAATGCGACATGGGTTTTGCCATCGGCTGTTTTGATGACGGCGCGAATCCGGGTTGTTTCCGCCAATTTGATTTGCACTCGGGCATAGGGCAGGGCTGCGCCGGAGAACTCCAGAGCAGCGCACAACGGCATCGGATTCTTGTCGGCGAAGACGGCCAGACTGCGGGTGTTGGCGATGTTGCTCGTAATATCCACTTCGACCTTGGCGCCGTTCTCGGCAATTTCCGGGGCGTTGATCACAATGTCGCGCGATTCGGGGGCATTGGCGCTGCCGTAAGCTTTCAGCGCGTCATTGACGTTGCGGGCGGCAAAGGCGTTGCGGTTCCACTCGGCCGCAAGCACGGCGGTCGGCATTAGCAGTCCGGTTCCGAGGAGTGGCGAGAGAAGGGCAACCGAAGCGCCGCCTTTCAGTAGTTTTCTGCGTAGTTCGAGCATGATTTTTCCGTTACGAAACTATTCGGCAAGCCAGTGACCGGATTTTCCACCTGATTTTTCCAGCAGGCGGACGTTCTCAATGTGCATGCCGCGGTCGACTGCCTTGGTCATGTCATAAATGGTCAGCAGGCCGACTGTGGTGGCGGTCAGCGCTTCCATTTCGACACCGGTTTTGCCGAAGCATTCGGCGGTGACTTCGCAATGTATGGCGCTTTGCGCATCGTCAATGGTGAAATTGGCGGCAACGCGGGTCAGCGCAATCGGATGGCAAAGCGGGATCAGGTCGCCGGTCCGCTTCGAGGCCTGAATGGCGGCGATTCGGGCAATCCCCAACACGTCACCTTTCTTGGTTGTGCCGGACTTGATCAGGGCAAGCGTTTCAGGTTTCATGAAAATGCTGCCCGCGGCGCGCGCAACGCGTGCGGTCTCGGCCTTGCTGCCGACATCGACCATATGGGCCTGGCCGGCGCTGTCAAAGTGGGTGAGGTTCTGGTTGGTCACAGGAATTTACACAGGGTTACGATTCGCCCGGGAAGGCGATCTGGAGGGCTGCGGTATCATAGCACCATGCCTCTTGCTCAACGATTGCTCGCCGGAATCCTTGCCTGTGCGCTGACTTTTCAGCCGTTGCGGGCTGATGATCTGCCGGAGCTGGGTGATATCGCCAGTGATGACTTGTCGCTCAGTACCGAGAGGAAAATCGGGCGGCAGATCATGCACGAAATTCGCTGGCGGGAGCCTTCCTATCTGGACGATTCGGATGTCGAGTCGTATTTGAACCAGCTTGGTGGGCGGCTGACGGCGGTCAGCAATGATCCGGGGATGGGGTTCTTCTTTTTCACGATCAACGATCCGAGCATCAATGCCTTTGCCATGCCCGGCGGTTTTATCGGCGTGCATACCGGCCTGATCATCTCGGCCCAGACGGAATCCGAATTGGCCGGCGTCATGGCCCACGAAATCTCGCACGTGACGCAGCGTCACATTGCCCGCCAGGTTTTCCAGTCGAAGCAATTGGGTATGGCTTCCATGCTGGCGATGGGTTTGGCGCTGCTGGCGGCACGTTCGAATTCCCAACTGGCTGGCGCTGCCATTGCCACGACCCAGGCTGGAGCGATTTCGGCCCGGCTGGCTTTTTCGCGGGATTTTGAGCGCGAGTCAGATCGTCATGGTTTTGAAATCCTGCGCAAGGCGGGCTTTGATGTGCGCGGTATGTCGGCATTTTTTTTGCGCCTGCAGCAATCGGTTCGCCTCTACGAAAATAATGCGACGGCCTACCTGCGGACTCACCCGCTCACCGGCGAACGCATGACCGACATGCAGAATCGCGAGCAGGCGATTCCCTATCGTCAGGTTGCCGATAGCGTTGACTTCCAGTTGGTGCGGGCAAAACTGAGGGCGATGCTGGGAACGCCCGGTGAGGCACTCCGCGATTTCTCCGGCCTGCTGCGAGACAAAAAATATACGTCCGAATCGGCCACGCGCTTTGGTCTGGCTTATGCCCTCTTCCGCGGGCGCGATTGGGCTGGGGCCGAACGCGAAGCGCAGCTAGTGCGCGAAATGAAGGTGTCGGCGCCCATCCTGGAGAGGTTGCTGGCCGAGATCCGGATTGCCCAGGGTGATGTCGGCGATGGTTTGGGTATTTACCGCAACGCGATGGTGCGCTTTCCAATGAATCAAGGCTTGCTTTATGGCTATGGCGGCGCTTTGATCGGTGCGCAGCGCTTCGGCGAATCTCTGCGCTTTGCTGAAATCCAGCTGCAAAATTTTCCGGATGATGTGCGTTTCCACAAGATGCGGGCCGAGAGTTTTGCCGGCTTGGGCCGCAAGGCGCTGCAGCATCAGTCTCTGGCCGAGGTGTTCGCTCTGCAGGGGCTGACGGCAGAAGCCGTGCGGCAAATGGAGTTGGCCCAAAATGCGGGAGATGCGAATTTTTATGAAATGTCGGCGATCGATGCACGTCTGCGCGAATTGAAACGTCGGCAGCTTGAGGAACTCAAGGAAAAACGCAATTAAGGTTAAAATCGAATCTCTAATCTGGAAGCCAAATCATCATGGAATTTGATCGCGATCTTGACGTCAAGGGACTCAACTGCCCTTTGCCTATCCTGCGTACCAAGAAGGCGCTTGCCGAGATGGAGTCGGGTCAGGTCTTGCGCGTGCGTGCGACCGACGCAGGCTCACTGAAGGATTTCCCCGCTTTCTCCAAGCAGACCGGTAACGAACTGCTTGAGCAAAGAGAAGAGAACCGCGTTTTCGAGTTTTTCCTGAAGCGCAAATAACGCCCCCGTTGCACGCATTTTTCGAAGACCGGCGGGCCCCTTTGGGGGAGCCCGCCGCTTGGCGTTTCGAAGGGCTGATTGATTGCCGGGTTGCCTGGGATGCGGCGACCCTGGCCGAGGTTTTGGGGGAATTGACGTCTGATCCCGGCTGGGCGGTGGTGGCGCTGGATTACGAACTTGGCTATTTGCTGGAACCCAAGTCTGCCCCGGTCGATTGGAAGGTCGATAAAAGCCGCCCTTTGGCCAGATTCTGGCGCTTTGCGCATCGTCTTTCCATGAGTCAGGCGGAGGCCGAGGAATGGCTGGCCGAGCGAGCAGGTTCAGACGCGGCGGGCATCGGCGGGCTGCAGCCGGAAATTTCCGAGAAAAACTACATTGCTGCGGTCGACCGCATAAAACACCTGATTTCCGAGGGCGATTGCTATCAGGTTAACTTCACCTTTCCCCTGAGCTTTGAATGGTTTGGTGCCCCGCTCAATCTCTATGCGCGGCTGCGCCAGCGTCAGCCCGTGCGCTATGGCGGTTTCATTGGCGACGCGCAACATGGACTGATCTCGCTTTCCCCTGAGTTGTTCCTTGAGCGGCGGGCGGATCGCCTGTTGACCCGGCCGATGAAGGGCACGGCACCGCGTAGTGCGCCGGTAGGCCATTTGCTGGCCTCGGAAAAGGACAGGGCCGAAAACCTGATGATCGTCGATCTGCTGCGGAACGATCTCGGCCGGATTGCAGAGAATGGCAGCGTCGTGGTCGATCGCCTGTTCGAGGTAGAGGATTACCCGACGGTCTGGCAGATGGTGTCGACGATTTCTGCACGGATCGGTGACTGTCGCTTCGGCGAGGTATTGCAGGCGCTTTTCCCTTGCGGCTCGATTACCGGTGCGCCCAAGATTCGCGCCATGCAGATTGCTGCGGAACTGGAAAAGACGCCGCGCGGCCTCTATACCGGGGCCTTGGGCTGGCTGGCGCCAAATGGTGATTTCCGGCTCAACGTGGTGATTCGTACACTGGAACTTGCAGCGGGAGGCCTCGGGAAGCTCGGGGTCGGTAGCGGCATCGTGGCCGATTCGCCGCCGATGGCCGAATGGCAGGAATGCTTACTGAAGGCCAGTTTCCTGCGCGACTGCGACCCTGGCCTGAAACTGATCGAGACATTGCGCCGCGAAAATGGCCAATATCCTCGCCTGGCGGGGCACCTCGACCGCTTGCGGCGCTCGGCAGACTGGCTGGAATTCGCGCTGGATGAGGCCGACTTGTTGCGACAACTTGAGGCTCAACCGCCCGAAGGTCTCTGGCGGGTTCGACTGACGCTGGCCAAGACGGGTGATCTCGGGATTGAATCCTTTCCGCTGGCGGCGGAGCCATTGACTAACCGCCACGCCCGGCTGGCTGAAGCGACAATCGAGTCCACTGATCCGTTGCGTCGGTACAAGACAACCGAGCGCCGTCTTTACGACGAAGCCTTGAAGGGCTTGCCAGCCGATTCGTCGATCTTCGATTTGATTTTCATGAACGAACGGGGCGAGGTTGCTGAAGGGGCTCGCAGCAATGTTTTTGTCGAGCGTGAGGGTATTCTGCTAACGCCACCGCTGGCGAGTGGCTGCCTGCCAGGTGTCCTGCGCGCCGAATTGCTCGCCAGTGGTCAGGCGCGAGAGGCAGTCTTGCTGCCGAAAGACCTTGAATCGGGCTTTTGGCTGGGAAATGCATTACGTGGTTTGATACCGATTGAACTGCTGGTGCCGTAAGCGGCCTGAAAAACAGCGTTTTCAGGCCGTCTACCGCAGCAATCAGTTGCGTAGCCTGCGCAGGTAGAGGCCGAGCATCGAGAACAGCGCAGCGCCAATGCCGTAAAAGAAGGCTTTGGGGACATCAATGTCCTGATAATCGAGCAGGATCGGCACATCGTTTTCGACGGTGTAACGGATCGTGGTCTGGAAGTGCCAGGACGACGCCTTGACCTCGAAAACTCCGTTTTCAATCTTCCACTTGAGCCAGTTATCTTCTTCCTGAATGTCACCGGCCGGCTCGGTCGGCGTCAGCGAGGTGTACAGGCCTTTGGCCTTGGCGTCGGGCAGATCCTTGTAGGCAAACCCGCAGGGTTCCTTGTCGGCGCAGATGGCGACGACGCGGAACTCGGGCTTCCAGACATCGGTCTTGTCCTTTGGCCAAGAGATCATGAAAGCGACGCTCCAGGCGCCAACCAGCGCCGAGAAAATCATCAGTGCTATGAATATCTTCGCGAGAAGGCCGCGTTTGTCTTGGGACATTTGAATCCTTTTTAGTTACCCAACTTGGCAAGCTGGGGTTTGAGTTGTTCCAGCGTCGCCGTGAAGTCGGCGACTCGCTGCTTTTCCTGATCGATCACGGCGGCCGGCGCGCGGGCGACGAAACCTTCGTTGCTGAGCTTGCCCTGGGCAATCGAAATCTGCTTTTCGAGCTTTTCGATTTCCTTGGCGAGGCGCACGCGTTCGGCGGCAACGTCGATTTCCACCTTGAGCATCAGGCGGGTTTCACCGACCACGGCCACCGGTGCCATGGCGTCGGCCGGCATGTCGGAAACGATTTGTACCTCGGAGAGCTTACCCAGAGCTTGCAGGATCGCCGCGAACTCGGAAATCTCGGCGCCGCCACCGGCGACCAGCAAGGGCATGCGCAGGGCAGGCGAGACGTTCATCTCGCCGCGCAGGTTGCGGGTCGCGTAGGCCAGGGCTTTGAGGCGCTCAACCTTGGCTTCGGAGGCCGGGTCGAGCTTGTACTCCTCGGCGCGCGGGTAGGCGGCGAGCATGATCGAGTCGTGCGTCTTGCGGCCGGCGATGGGCGCGACGGTCTGCCACAACTCTTCGGTGATGAACGGGATCAGCGGATGGGCCAGGCGCAGTACAGCTTCCAGCGTACGCACCAGCGTCCGGCGGGCGCCGCGCTGCTGGGCATCGTTGCCGGTCTGGATCTCGACCTTGGCGATTTCGAGGTACCAGTCGCAGAACTCATCCCAGATGAACTTGTAGATGGCCTGGGCGACGAGATCGAAGCGGTAGTCGGTGAAGTGCTGCTCGACTTCTTTCTCGACGCGCTGCAACTGGCTGACGATCCAGCGGTCGGCGAAGCTGAATTCGAGCGGCGCATTGCCGCCGCAGGCCGGGCCGTTCTGCTGGTGTTCGAGGGCCAGATCGTGGCCTTCGACGTTCATCAGCACGAAGCGCGTGGCGTTCCACAGCTTGTTGCAGAAATTGCGGTAGCCGTCGCAGCGGCCGAGGTCGAACTTGATGTCGCGACCGGGCGAGGCGAGCGAGGCGAAGGTAAAGCGCAGCGCGTCAGTGCCGAAAGAGGCGATGCCTTCCGGGAACTCCTTCTTCGTCTTCTTGGCGATGCTTTCCGCCTGCTTCGGGTTCATCAGGCCGGTCGTGCGCTTTTCGATCAGCGCGTCGAGGCCGATGCCGTCGATCAGGTCAATCGGGTCGAGCACGTTGCCCTTCGACTTCGACATCTTCTGGCCTTCGCCGTCGCGGATCAGGCCATGTACATAGACGTGCTTGAACGGGATCTGGCCAGTGATCTGCTTGGTCATCATGACCATGCGGGCAACCCAGAAGAAGATGATGTCGAAACCGGTGACCAGCACGGTCGACGGCAAATATTGCTGCAAAATCGGGTTGGCGGCGTCGATGGCTTCATCGCCCGTCCAGTCCAGCGTCGAGAACGGCCACAGGGCGGAGGAGAACCAGGTGTCGAGGACGTCGTCGTCGCGCTTGAGGGCGCCGGTGTAGCCCTGCTTGGCGGCTTCGGCTTGTGCTTCAGCTTCGCTGTGGGCAACAAAAATCTGGCCGTTATCACCGTACCAGGCCGGAATCTGGTGGCCCCACCAGAGCTGGCGGGAAATACACCAGTCCTGGATGTTGTTCAGCCACTGGTTGTAGGTATTGACCCAGTTTTCCGGGTAGAACTTGATCTCGCCGGAATGGACGACGTCAAGCGCCTTCTCGGTGATCGACTTGCCGTCATCGCCCGGCTTGGACATGGCGACGAACCACTGGTCGGTGAGCATCGGCTCGATAACGACATTGGTCCGGTCGCCGCGCGGCACCTTGAGCTTGTGCTTGTCGGTCTTGACCAGGATGCCGAGGGCTTCGAGATCGGCGACAGCGGCCTTGCGGGCGTCGAAGCGGTCGAGGCCGCGATATTTCTCGGGGGCGTTCTCGTTGATCTTCGCATCCAAAGTCAGGATCGAAATCAACGGCAGGCCATGGCGCTGACCAACCGCGTAATCGTTGAAGTCATGCGCCGGCGTCACCTTGACGCAGCCGGTGCCGAATTCGAGATCGACGTAGCTGTCGGCGATGATCGGGATTTCTCTATCGGTCAACGGCAACTTCACCATCCGGCCGATCATGTGCTTGTAGCGCTCGTCTTCCGGATGGACCATGACGGCGGTGTCGCCGAGCATGGTTTCCGGACGGGTCGTGGCAACGACCAGGCTATCCGAGCCGTCGGCCAGCGGATAGCGGATGTGCCACATGAAGCCGTCTTCTTCTTCCTGCACAACTTCGAGGTCGGAAACAGCGGTGTGCAGCTTCGGGTCCCAGTTCACCAGGCGCTTGCCGCGGTAGATTAGACCTTCCTTGAAGAGGCGGACGAAGGTTTCGGTAACGACCTTGTTGAGGCCGGCATCCATCGTGAAGCGTTCGCGCTTCCAGTCCGGGCTGGTGCCCATGCGGCGCATCTGTTTGGTGATGGTGTTGCCGGAGTATTCCTTCCATTCCCAAACCTTTTCGAGGAACTTCTCGCGGCCGAGGTCGTGGCGCGAAATGCCCTGGGCGTCCAACTGGCGTTCGACAACGATCTGCGTCGCGATGCCGGCGTGGTCGGTGCCCGGCTGCCACAGCGTGTTGTGACCGCGCATCCGGTAGTAGCGGGTCAGCGCGTCCATCAGCGTCTGGTTGAATCCATGGCCCATGTGCAGTGTGCCGGTTACATTCGGCGGCGGCAGCAGGATGCAGAAGTTTTCGTCAGGTGCCTTGCTGCGGTCAACGCCGGCAGCGAAGTAATTTTTGGATTCCCACTCGGGGTACCAGCGGCGTTCGATATCGGCTGGTTCAAAGGCTTTGGCGAGTTCCATGGGCTTGTCGGAAAAGGGGAAAACCCATGATTATACCGGAGCACCGCCCCGGCTTCGCCGCCTTCTCAGTCGCGCGACTGCAAGGCGGCGATGTTTGCCTGCTCGGCCAAGAAATCGCGGACCGTGGATTCGATGATCCGGGGTAATTCGTCAGCAAGGCGCTGCTCGACGCGTCGGGCAATTTCATGGGCGATGATGTCGTGCAAGGCGGCATCGAAAGCCGGTGCGGCTGACGCAGCTTCCTGTTCGGGCGGCAGCAACTCGTCAATTTCCTCAATGGCCTGCTCCGGCTCGGCCTGTAACGAAACGGGCTCAATATCCAGCAGCACGGGCACATCGTCATCTGACTCGACGGGATTGACGGTGTCGGTCAACAAGGGGATGTCGTCGAGTTCGGTGCTGTTCTGGCGACGGCGCTGCATCAGGGCATCGGCGCGGGCGAGAATGGGGCTTGTCATCGACTAGCGCTCGCTCAAATCGAAATAGCGAACCTCGTAGCCGCGGTCCTTGTAGAACTTGACGCGTTCGCGGGCGGCAATGCGTTCTTCCTCTTCCTGGCCCACAACTTCAATCAGGCTCTGGAAGCGCGAAAACCCGGGCGGGACGACCTGGCTGAGGTTCATCAGGCGCTCATTCTGCGGGATGTTCTCCAGCGTATCTGTGATCAGGATGGGGGTTTCGGTAGCCAGCGGGGAGTCGGCCCGGCAATGCGGCACGAAGCTGAGCGCAGTCTGTGTCCAGAGCATGCGGTCGATACTGTTGGCGATGTCACTTTCCGGGGCAAAGACGAGCATCGGCTTTTTCTTGGCGTATGCCCCGCCGAGCAATGCGCAGGCGGCGGCAATCTTGTCCGCCGCGCCATGGTAGAAGAAAACCTCGGTCAATTGAGCTTGCCGGCGCGTTGCAGAATGTAGTGGGTGAGCAACGGCACCGGGCGGCCCGTTGCCCCCTTGTCGGCGCCCGATTTCCAGGCTGTGCCGGCGATGTCGAGGTGGGCCCAGTCGTATTTTTTTGTGAAGCGCGACAGGAAACAGGCGGCCGTGATGGCGCCGCCCCAGCGGCCACCGATATTGCCCATGTCGGCGAATGGACTCTTGAGCAATTCCTGGTAGTCGTCCCACAGCGGCATGTGCCAGGCACGGTCATGGGATTCATCGCCGGCATCCAGCAGCTCGCGCGCCAGACTGTCCTTGTTGGCGAACAGGCCGCTGGCGACGCCGCCTAGAGCGACAACGCAAGCGCCGGTCAGCGTTGCGACGTCAATCACGGTGTCCGGTTCGAAGCGTTCGACGTAGGTCAATGCATCGCACAGGATCAAACGGCCTTCAGCATCGGTGTTGAGAATTTCGATGGTCTGCCCAGACATCGAAGTGACGATGTCACCTGGTCGCGTTGCATTGCCCCCCGGCATGTTTTCAGTGGCGGGGATGATTACGGTCAGATTGATCGCCAATTTCATCCTGGCGACCGCCTGCATGACGCCAAGGACGCTCGCCGCGCCGCACATGTCGTACTTCATCTCGTCCATTTCGGCGGATGGTTTCAAGGAAATGCCGCCAGTGTCAAAAGTGACGCCCTTGCCGACCAGAACCAGTGGCTTCTCGCTAGCCTTGGCTCCCTTGTGGCTCAGGACGATCAGCTTGGGTGGCTGGTGGGCGCCATTCGCGACCGATAGCAGCGAGTGCATGCCGAGCTTTTCCATGTCGGGGCGCTCAAGGATTTCGCAGGCCAGATTGAATTCCTTGGCCATGACCAGTGCCTGTTCGGCAAGGTAGGTCGGGTGGCAGACATTGGGCGGCAGGTTGCCGAGGTTTTTGGCGAGTGCCATACCTTCGGCAATGGCCAGGCCCTGGTTCAGTGCCTCTTCCGACTGCGCCAGTTCGTTGCGTCGCTCAACGCCCAGCGTCAGTTTGCGCAGCGGACGGCGAACCTCGTCCTTCTTGCTTTTGAACTGGTCGAATTTGTAGGTGGCATCGAGGGCGATCATCGCGGTTTGGCGAACGCGCCAGGCGATGCTGCGCTTCTTGACCGCAAGCTCGGTCAGGAAGATCGAGGCATCAAAGGCGCCCGTTTCATTCAGCGTTTTGACGGTCGTGCGAATGGCATTGCCGAACTCTTTTTCACGAAAGTCTTTTTCCTTGCCCAGACCGACCAGAAGAACGCGATCACACAGCGTTCCCGGAAGGTTGTGGAGAAGAAGCGTGCTGCCCGCTTTGCCTTCCATGTCGCCACGACGGACGATGTCGGAAATGTAGCCATTGGCTGCCTTGTCAAGCAGTTCAGCCGGCAAGGTGAGTTTTCTCGATTCAAAAACGCCGACCACAACGCATGCGCTACGCTGCTTTTCCGGGCTACCACTTTTTATGCTAAATTCCACAGGCTGCTCCTGTTCAAGGAAATATCAGTATTCACGGGATTATCCCCGTATTTTTTCGGTTTCGTCAAAGCATGATATTTGAGCGCGCCGCCCGGCGCGAATTCGCTCAGGCAGCAGCCGGCATCAGTGTTGCGTTGCTGGCCATCCTGACCTCCACCCAGTTGATCCGACTGCTCAAAGATGCAGCCGGTGGCTATATTGCGCCTGAAGCGGTGGCCTCGTTGTTGGGCTTCGCGGCATTGAATTTCATGCCTATTTTGCTTTCATTGACGCTTTTTGTTTCTATTTTGCTTAGTTTGTCCCGGGCTTATCGAGATTCGGAGATGGTTGTCTGGTTTTCATGCGGCCAGCCATTAACGGCCTGGGTGCGGCCTGTGTTGAAGTTTGCGCTACCCATTGTGGTAGCGATTGCCGTGCTTTCCGGGTTCCTTTCGCCTTGGGCGAATCTAAATACCGCCGACTACAAGCAAAAGCTGTCGGCGCGCAGCGAACTGTCGCAAGTTTCGCCCGGCAGTTTTCGTGAGGCGAAGCGAGGCCAGCGGGTTTTCTTCGTCGAGGCATTGGCTGAGGATGCCAGCCGGGTTGGGAACGTGTTCGTTGCTTCAATCCAGGAGGGCAAGCTGGGTGTGGTGATGTCAAATTCGGGTTATCAGGAAACGGCTGAGAATGGTGACCGTTTCGTGGTGCTTGAACGAGGCCGGCGCTATGAGGTTGAGCCCGGCACGCCTGAGTTCAAGGTGATGGAGTTCGAGCGATACAAGGTACGGACCGAAGATGGTGTGGCAAAACCGGCCGAACGTTCACCCAATCGCCTGCCGCTCGACGAACTGGTTTTTGAAAGCAGCAATCAGGCGCGTGGGGAGCTGCTCTGGCGCATTGGCATGCCGGTTTCTGCGCTGATCCTGGCACTGCTGGCTATTCCGCTTTCTTTTGTCAATCCGCGGGCCGGGCGTTCGGCCAATATGTTGATCGCCATACTGATCTACGCCATTTACAGCAACCTTATTTCGGTTAGCCAGGCCTGGGTGGCTCAGGGCAAGATTTCCTTCTGGATTGGTGTCTGGGCGGTCCATGCCGTGATGCTGCTGCCGCTCGTACTGCTCTTTTATCGAAGGGTGGCAATGCGCATGCCCTGGCAGAGGAGAGGCTGATGTTTCGTCTCTGTCTTTATCAGCGCTATCTGATGCGCGAGACGTCGGCCGCGATCTTCCTGGTGTTGGCTGCTTTTCTGGCGTTGTTCAGCTTCTTCGATCTGATCAACGAATTGCGTAATGTGGGCAAGGGCAGTTACCAGTTGGGGCACGCCATCGTATTTGTTGCGCTCAGTCTGCCAGGGCTGATCTATGAACTGATTCCGATCGCTGCACTGATCGGAACCCTTTACGCCCTGTCGACACTGGCTCGCCACTCCGAGATTACCGTTTTGCGAGCTTCCGGCTTGGCAACCCGAGACATGTTGATGACTTTGTTCCGGGTGGCAGGATTGCTGGCCTTGCTGACTTTTCTGGTGGGCGAAGGATTGGTGCCTTTCTCTGAGCGCCTCGGGCACGAAATTCGGGCCAATGCCCTGAGTCGCGTTATTGCCCAGCAAGGTTTTGAGACTGGCGTATGGGTCAAGGACGGGCATAGCTTCATCAACATTCGCGAGGCGACGCCAGATGGCAAGCTCAAGAATGTGCGGATTTATAAATTTGACGATCAGAACGCGCTTGATTCAGTGACTGATGTTCGGGAAGGGATATTCCAGCCTCCTGATCATTGGCAGCTGAAGGGGGTGGTAAAGACCATTATCGATGGCGACACTTCGCGCGTTGAGCGCAGCGAAACTGCCGAGTGGCAGTCCGCCGTCAATCCTGATCTTCTTGCTGTATTAATGGTCGCGCCAGAGCGCATGTCGCTGTTCGGGTTGGTCAATTACACGCGGCATCTCTCCGATAACAAGCAGCAAACGGAGCGCTACGAGATCGCGATCTGGAAAAAATTGGTCTACCCGCTGGCGGCGCTGGTCATGGTGGCGCTTGCCTTGCCCTTTGGCTACTCACACGACCGGGTGGGCGGTGTCAGCATGAGAATCTTTGCTGGTGTCATGCTCGGTATCTTGTTCTACGCGCTGAATGGGCTGTTCTCGAATCTTGGCATCATCAACGCCTGGCCACCGTTTGCAAGTGCTACGCTGCCGTCAGCCATGTTCCTGCTGGCAGCCATCGGCATGCTGTGGTGGGTTGAGCGTCGCTGATCAGTTTGCTGTGCTGACGATTCTCGTGCCGGCGATTCGGTCGTGGAAAAACTGTTTGTCCCGGTCAATCAAGGCCCAGGCGATACCCAAACCAAAAAGGACAATACTTGGCCAGGCGGCAAGGTAGCGTAGCAGTGCCTGTGCGGGGCGTGGTGGGCTGCCATCAGAATTTACAATGCGTAGTTTCCAGGTTTTCATGGGCAGGGTTTGCCCACCATTGAGCCAAAACCACAGGAAATAGAGCATCAGCAACACAAAAACGTGCAGCCAGAGTCCCCGGGCGTTAAAAACGATGCCGATGCCCGAAAGCAGGGCCTGGGGTATCCAGAAGCCAATCAGCAGTATCGAAAAAACTACCAGGCCTTCATAGAGCATGCTAGCCAGGCGTCGGCCAATGGTGGCAGGTGGCGAGGTCGTCATTGCTGTTTGGGGGCTTCAGAACCCGGCGTGGTCGTGCCTGCGGTTGTACTCCCCGTGCCGCCTTCGGTAGATATGGTCGCCACAGACTGGCCGGCGTCTGTTGGTTGTGCTTGCGGATTCAGTAGTTTGGATGACTTGCCGGATTCGCGAACCCGTTGCTTCTCATCTGCCGGAAGGTTTGAGTAGGCTTCCCATTTCTGTTTGACTACCCGTTTCTGGTCGAGGGGCAGCTGGTTGAAATCCTTGTAGCTGTCGCGAACTTTCGTGCGTTGCTCCGGGGTCAGGGCTGCCCACTCATGCATCCGGTCTTGTGTGCGCTGTTGTTCGTCAGGTTTCATTGCCGGGTAGCGTTCGGCGATTCCCAGCCATTTTTTCTTGCGAATGCTCTCCATCTTGTCCCAGTCTTTGGCGAGCGGGGCAAGGATGGTCTTTTGTGGTGCACTCAATTGTCCCCAGCTTGGCTGGGGAGGTGTTCCGATGATGACTGAGGTTGGTGGTTCTGCTGATACCGAGCCGGTTAGCGCTAGGCAGAAAATCAATCGTCGGAGGAATCGTCTTTTAGCCATTCGAAGAAGTCGTTATCCAGAAATGCCTCCGGCGGGAGGTCGTCGGCGAGCAGGGCGCTATCCACATCTTGCAGTTCAGTCACGTACTGGACGCTGTGCCAGTAAAAAGAGAGCCACATTCCAAGCAGCAAAGCAATAACAGACAGTATCTGCTTGAGATAGGGGATGTGCGAACCTGATTTGAAAGATTGGGCGCTGATGCCGGCCAGAACGAGCTGTGGCTCGGCCTGCTTCTGCTTCGAAAGCGCAAGATGGCGCGCCGCCTCAAGGCGCCGTGAGGCGGCCGGGGGAATATCTTTCAATCCGTGGTTCAGCGCTTGCCGAACGCGATGAGCGTAACGTTCTTCAATCATAGTTGTATGCCTCTTGCCGACAGGGCGGCTGCCAGCGCGTGCGTGGCGCGCGAACAATGAGTTTTTACGCTGCCTTCTGAGCAGCCCATCGCCGCTGCGGTTTCAGCGACGTCCATGTCTTCCCAGTAACGCATGAGGAAGGCTTCGCGTTGACGTGCCGGCAATTTTTTTATTTCGTCGTCAATAATGTTCAGTGTTTGTGCTTGCAGGAGCTTGCTTTCCGGTGTTCGCGGGCCGGCGGCGTCCTCATCGGCTGCCAGCGTCTCAAGCGGGTCGTAGTCATCATCGTCATCCGATGAGAATGCCGAGAGCAGCGTTGTCCACATCGAGCGCACCTTGCTGCGCCGGTAATAGTCGCGGATGGTGTTCTGCAGGATGCGCTGGAAGAGCATGGGGAACTCCTCCTCGGGCCGGTCACCGTATTTTTCGGCCAGCTTGAGCATGGAGTCCTGGACAATATCCAGCGCAGCTTCTTCGTCGTGGACAGCGAACATGGCCTGCTTGAATGCTCGTCGCTCGACGGATTCGAGGAAGCTGGATAGTTGTCGGGATGATGCCAGGGGTGTCTCTTTCAGTAAAAGCCTTGAGCCCCGTGTGGTTATGCCGGGAAACCTTGACCGAAAAGGGTCGGTCGATTAAGGTAATGCCCTTTTCAGCAACAGCTTTTTTGGGCTCAAGAATTATGATCAGCGGTGCAGAAATTGTAATCAGGTGCCTGCAGGAAGAAAAGGTCGATTGTGTGTTCGGTTACCCAGGTGGTTCCGTTCTTCACATTTATGATGCCCTTTTCAAGCAGGAGCAGGTAAAGCACATCTTGGTTCGTCACGAGCAGGCCGCAGTTCATGCGGCAGATGCCTACTCGCGTTCCTCGCAAAAGGTTGGTGTCGCCCTGGTGACTTCCGGCCCGGGGGTGACCAATACCGTTACCGGAATTGCCACAGCTTACATGGATTCAATCCCGATGGTGGTGCTGTGCGGTCAGGTGCCAACCTTCTACATCGGTCAGGATGCCTTCCAAGAATGCGACACAGTCGGAATCACGCGTCCCTGCGTCAAGCACAACTTCCTGGTCAAGGACGTCAAGGATCTGGCGATCACGATCAAGAAGGCTTTCCATATCGCAGCGACCGGTCGTCCCGGTCCTGTCGTGGTCGATATCCCCAAAGATATTACCGCCCAGATGTGCGAGTTCGACTATCCCAAGAATATTCAGATGCGTTCCTACAACCCGGTGGTCAAGGGGCATCTCGGGCAGATCAAGAAAGCTGTCCAGTTGTTGCAGGAAGCCAAGCGTCCGGTGATCTATACGGGCGGCGGCGTCATCCTGTCGGATGCGGCTGAAAAGCTGACCCAGCTGGCGCGCAAGTTGAATTTCCCGGTGACCAATACCCTGATGGGTTTGGGTGGCTACCCGGCGACCGATCGGCAGTTCGTCGGCATGCTGGGCATGCACGGGACGTTCGAAGCCAATAACGCTATGCATTTTGCCGACGTCATCCTAGCCATTGGTGCTCGCTTCGATGATCGTGTGATTGGCAATCCCGAGCATTTCGGCGAGGAAAGGCGGCGCGTCATTCATATCGACATCGATCCGTCATCGATCTCCAAGCGCGTCAAGGTTGATGTGCCCATCGTCGGCAATGTGCCTGACGTGCTGGACGAAATCCTCAAGCTGCTGGACGGCAATTTCAAGACCGATCCGGAAGTCGCCAACTGGTGGAGGCAGATCGACGAATGGCGTGGTCGCGACAGCCTGCGTTACAAGCAGGCCGAACACATCATGCCGCAGTTCGTCATGGAAAAGCTCTATGAAGTGACCAAGGGTGAAGCCTTCATCACCTCCGATGTCGGCCAGCACCAGATGTTTGCTGCGCAGTACTACAAGTTCGACAAGCCGCGACGCTGGATCAATTCCGGTGGTCTGGGCACCATGGGTGTCGGCCTGCCTTACGGCATGGGCGTGCTGATGGCCAATCCGGATGCGCAGGTGGCCTGCGTCACCGGTGAAGGCTCGATCCAGATGTGTATCCAAGAATTGTCGACCTGCAAGCAATATGGTTTCCCGATCAAGATCATCAACCTGAACAACGGCATGCTGGGCATGGTGCGTCAGTGGCAGGAAATGTTCTATTCCAAGCGCTATTCGCAGTCCTATGTCACGTCGCTGCCTGATTTCGTCAAGCTGGCCGAAGCTTACGGTCATGTCGGCATGAAGATCGAAAAACCGGAAGATGTCGAGCCAGCGCTGCGCAAGGCCTTCACCGAGCACAAGGATGATCTGGTGTTCATGGATTTCATCATTGATCCGGTGGCTAACGTTTTCCCGATGGTGGCGGCGGGCAAGGGCCTGACCGAAATGATCCTTGCGGAAGACCTGTAAGTGATGGACGAAAAGAAAATGCGACATATCATTTCCATCCTGATCGAAAACGAATCAGGTGCGCTTTCCCGCGTGGCAGGGCTGTTCTCTGCGCGTGGCTACAACATTGAATCGCTGACCGTGGCACCGACGGAGGATCCCTCGCTGTCCCGGATGACCATCCTGACTTCCGGCTCCGACGAGGTGCTGGAGCAGATCACCAAACAGCTCAACAAGCTGGTCGACGTGGTCAAGGTGGTCGATCTCTCCGAAGCTGCTCATGTCGAGCGCGAGCTGATGCTGATCAAGGTTCGCGCCACCGGCAAGGATCGCGAAGAGATGAAGCGGATGGCCGATATTTTCCGTGGTCGCATCATCGACGTCACGGAATCGACCTATGTCATCGAGTTGACCGGCGCAAGCTCCAAGCTCGACTCCTTCATCGCCGCGCTCGATGCCGGCTTGATTCTCGAAACCGTCCGTACCGGTGTCTGTGGCATCGGTCGTGGCGACCGTATTCTTAAAGTCTAACTATCTGTACATAAAGAGGATTTCATGAAAGTTTATTACGACAAGGACGCCGATCTCTCCCTCAACAAGGGCAAGAAGGTCACCATCGTTGGTTACGGCTCGCAGGGCCATGCCCACGCCCAGAACCTCAAGGATTCCGGCGTCAAGGTCACCGTTGGCCTGCGCAAGGAAGGCGCTTCCTGGAAGAAGGCCGAAGCGGCCGGCCTCAAGGTCGAAGAAATCGCC
>JAUYSK010000010.1 GCA_030696345.1 Azonexus sp. | reverse complement strand
ACTTCGTCGATCTTGGCGCCGGCGACTTCGGAGAGTATCTTGACGTCGTCCGGATCGTTCGGGCAGGCCAGGATCGGCTCGGTGACTTCGGCCAGGTCGATTTCGATGACTGCGGCGTACTGGGCGTTGGCGTCAGCCTTGAGCAGCGTGCCGTTGGCGATCCAGTCTTCCATGGCGTTGATACGACGCTTCAGGGTGCGGGCATCGGCGTAGCCTTCGGCGATCATCCACTTCATCAGCGTGATGTTCGACGTCATGTACTCGACGATCGGTTCCTTGTTCAGGGCGATCGCGCAGGCGGCGGCGGAACGCTCGGCGGCGGCGTCGGAGAGTTCGAAGGCCTGTTCGACCTTGAGATCCGGCAGACCTTCGATTTCCAGGATGCGGCCGGAGAAGACGTTCTTCTTGCCCTTCTTCTCGACGGTCAGCAGACCAGCCTTGATGGCGTACAGCGGAATGGCGTTGACCAGGTCGCGCAGGGTGATGCCTTCCTGCATCTTGCCCTTGAAGCGGACCAGCACGGATTCCGGCATGTCCAGCGGCATGACGCCGGTGGCGGCGGCAAAGGCGACCAGACCGGAACCGGCCGGGAAGGAGATGCCGATCGGGAAACGGGTGTGCGAGTCACCACCGGTACCAACGGTATCCGGCAGCAGCAGGCGGTTCAGCCAGGAGTGGATGACGCCGTCGCCCGGACGCAGCGCAACGCCGCCACGGGTGCTGATGAAGGACGGCAGTTCGCGGTGCATGCGGACGTCGATATCTGCAAGACAAAAGTTATGCGGCGATATGCCACATGGGAATCCATCAAAGCAAAATATAGAATCCGCAGACTAAAAATTTGCATCGCATAAAACAGTGCTATTCCGACCAGAAGTCTCGCAGAGCAACGCCACATCATGGATAGGTGAACTGCGCCTCGCTCATTCAATTCCGACATGGATTGCATCCTGTTCCGCCGTTGCTTTAGCCGCATCCCTGATCGCCTACGGAATTTTTGGAACATACGCGAGAAAAGCGCGCGTCAGCGGGATTCTGGTTTCGCAAGGCGGCGAACTGAACGTCACAGCTCCCTCTATTGGTCGGGTGATGGAACTGCGTATCAAAGAGGGCCAGACGGTACTCGCCGGAGAAACCCTGATGGTTCTCGATACCGACCGGCCGACCGAAATGCCGACCGGAACCAAGGAAACCGCGGCCCTCATAAATGAGCAGATTGAAAATCGCCTCAATGCCCTAGCCTCACAAAGGCAGTCGAAAGACAGTTTGCTGCGGGCATAGGATGGGAAATTGGTACGGCGATTAATGACAATTATGGTACTGAAATTGGCAATTTCGTTGACTGGATTTTGGGGGAGCCGTACTGGGTGCAGTAAAAATCGGCAAGCAGTTGTGCTCTCCTAGCTCGATAGTCTCTTGGGAGCATATTGCGTCAACCACAACGCAGGTGGAGCCATGACGGCCGGCCTCTTCGGTCGCCATGGCTCCACCATTTAGCAAATAAGCGGGAGAAGCATGGCATGAAGGAGCAATGGATCAAGTACGCGCTCGTAAACTCGGTCTCATGCAGCGTAGTCTTTGGGGTCTTTCTGGAGCAGAAGGTGAATTTATTCAGCGCATCCGACGGGGCCACAAAGGCAATCTGTTTTTCGATGATAGCCGCAGTGTGCGCCCTGATTACCTACTATTTTTGGCGAAACCGATTCAAGTTCAACGCGCGAATCCACAGGCACGATAGCCGCAATTGAACATAAGATAGTGTTCTGACTTGTGTGCAAAAGTCCGTCCCCTGAAACGAGGGGATGGCGATCCATAAAAGACAAAAAGCCCCCGCCCCTCAGTACCCACTGAGTCGGCTGGGGCTTTTTATGATTGCCGCGGTCGACCGGCAAAACCGGCCGATTTTCGCAATTACATCTCGACAGTCGCAGCCTGTTCCACAAACTCCGGAATCTGGTCGAAGTTCATGTAGCGATACACTTCACCGGCCTTGGCGTTCACCAGCTTGATCTGCTCCATGTATTCCGCAACGGTCACGATGCGACCGGCCAGGGCGCACATGGCGGCCAGTTCGGCGGAACCGAGGTAGACCTGGGTGTCGATACCGAGACGGTTCGGGAAGTTGCGGGTCGAGGTGGAGATCGCCGTCGAGCCCTTGCGGATCTGTGCCTGGTTGCCCATACACAGCGAGCAGCCGGGCATTTCCATGCGCGCGCCGGACTTGCCGAGGACGCCGTAGTAGCCTTCTTCGGTCAGGATCAGCGCATCCATCTTGGTCGGCGGAGCGATCCACAGACGGGTCGGGATGTCCGACTTGCCTTCGAGAACCTTGCCGGCGGCACGGAAGTGGCCGATGTTAGTCATGCAGGAGCCGATGAAAACTTCGTCGATCTTGGCGCCGGCGACTTCAGAGAGGATCTTGACGTCGTCCGGATCGTTCGGGCAGGCCAGGATCGGCTCGGTGACTTCGGCCAGGTCGATTTCGATGACCGCAGCGTACTGGGCGTTGGCGTCAGCCTTGAGCAGCGTGCCGTTGGCGATCCAGTCTTCCATGGCGTTGATACGGCGCTTCAGCGTGCGGGCATCGGCGTAGCCTTCGGCGATCATCCACTTCATCAGGGTGATGTTCGAACGCATGTACTCGACCATCGGTTCCTTGTTCAGGGCGACGGCACAGGCAGCAGCGGAACGCTCGGCGGCAGCGTCGGACAGCTCGAAAGCTTGTTCGACCTTGAGATCCGGCAGGCCTTCGATTTCCAGGATGCGACCAGAGAAGACGTTGATCTTGCCCTTCTTCTCGACGGTCAGCAGGCCGGCCTTGATGGCGTACAGCGGAATGGCGTTAACCAGATCGCGCAGGGTGATGCCTTCCTGCATCTTGCCCTTGAAGCGAACCAGCACGGATTCCGGCATGTCGAGCGGCATGACGCCTGTGGCGGCGGCAAAGGCGACCAGGCCGGAACCGGCCGGGAAGGAAATACCAATCGGGAAACGGGTGTGCGAGTCACCGCCGGTGCCGACGGTATCCGGCAGCAGCAGGCGGTTCAGCCAGGAGTGGATGACGCCGTCGCCCGGACGCAGCGCAACGCCGCCACGGGTCGAGATGAAGGACGGCAGTTCGCGGTGCATGCGCACGTCGACCAGCTTCGGATAAGCAGCGGTGTGGCAGAAGGACTGCATGACGAGGTCGGCGGAGAAGCCGAGGCAGGCCAGGTCTTTCAGTTCGTCGCGGGTCATCGGGCCGGTGGTGTCTTGCGAACCCACGGTGGTCATCTTCGGCTCGCAGTAGGTGCCCGGCAGGATGCCGGTCACGCCACAGGCCTTGCCGACCATCTTCTGGGCCAGCGAGTAACCCTTGCCGTCGTCGGCCGGGTTCTGCGGCAGACGGAACAGCGTGGATTGCGGCAGGCCGAGGAATTCGCGTGCCTTGGTGGTCAGGCCACGGCCGATGATCAGGGGGATACGGCCACCAGCGCGGACTTCATCCATGATCACCAGGGTCTTCAGTTGCGATTCGGCGATCACGGCACCGTTCTTGGTGGCGGTGACCTTGCCGGTAGCTTGATCGACCTTCAGTTCGATCTCGTCGCCCATGTCCATGGCGCTGCAATCGATTTCGATCGGCAGGGCGCCGGCATCTTCCATGGTGTTGAAGAAGATCGGGGCAATCTTGGAACCGAGACAGAAACCACCAAAACGCTTGTTCGGGACGAAAGGAATGTCTTCGCCGGTGAACCACAGCACCGAGTTGGTAGCGGACTTGCGCGAAGAACCGGTACCGACCACGTCACCGACGTAGGCGATCAGGTTGCCCTTGGCAGCCAGCTTTTCCAGTTGCTTCAACGGACCGCGCGAACCCGGCTCGTCAGCTTCGATACCCGGACGCGGGTTCTTCAGCATGGCCAGGGCGTGCAGCGGGATGTCGGGACGCGACCAGGCATCCGGGGCCGGCGACAGGTCGTCGGTATTGGTTTCGCCGGTGACCTTAAAAACGGTCAGCTTCTGGGAAGCCGGGACTTCCGGACGCGAGGTGAACCACTCGGCGTCGGCCCAGGACTGCATGACGGCTTTTGCGTTGGCAGCGGCGGTGGCATTGCTGGACTTGGCCAGTTCGGCAACATCGTGGAAGAAATCAAAAACGAGCAGGGTTTTCTTCAGGCCTTCGGCAGCAACGGTACCGCAGGTGGCATCGCCAAGCAGATCGATCAGCGGCTTGACGTTGTAACCGCCGAGCATGGTGCCGAGCAGTTCGGTGGCTTTTTCCTTGGAGATCAGGGCGCAGGCTTCTTCGCCCTTGGCGACCTTGGCCAGGAACTCGGCCTTGACCTTGGCGGCATCGTCAACACCGGCCGGAACACGGTAAGTGATCAGCTCGACCAGGGTAGCTTCTTCGCCCTTCGGCGGATTCTTCAGCAGGGCGACCAGTTCAGTGGTCTGTTGCTTGGACAGGGGCAGCGGGGGAATTCCAAGGGCTGCACGCTCTGCTACGTGGGCGCGATAGGCTTCAAGCACGGCGACTTCCTTTCGTAAGGGGTTGCTCTGGGGAAACGAGTATTTTACGACAACAGCGGCTGCCGGATGGTTCGGCGTATTGCTTCCCCAGGCCGGCTCGCAAGTCTTATATATTATATATTATCGACGCTGGCACTCAAACCCCACTGACGACGATGAGCCCAAGCTCTTTAGCTCCTTGCCTCCACTTTTGCATCCTGTACCGCCGAATTACAGCCTGCGAATCTCCGGCGCCTCCGGTATCCGACAAACCGAACCCGTTACAGGCGAGCATTGACTCAAGGAGTCTGCTACTAAGAGACCCCTGGCTTGCCAGCCCCCTCTGTGAGCACGTAATCCGCCGGAGGAATTTGATCTGGAAAAATATAATCCACCTGAAACTGCGCCTTATCATCGCCAGGAAAGCTTTCTGGCAATTGGCGTTCAATTTCGCGCACTCTTTCAAGCATGCGGTGATATTCGCTCCGACTACGTTTGAGCCTTCTTGAGCGCTTGGCACGTGCAATAACTGTCGCGACGAACAAGGGCAGATCAACAGGCTTTGTCAGGAAGTCATCTCCTCCCAGGTCAAGTGCTTCAATCTGGCGCCGCGGATCATTTTCACTGGAAAGGAATACTACGGGAGTATCCGCCAGCGCATCGTCCTGCCGAAGCACCGCCAGTAATTCAAGGCCATTACAACCGGGCATATAGACATCGCTGACAATAACGTCGGGCTCCAACTTGAATATCTGATATGGCGCCTGAAGCGGGTCACTCAAAATTTGAACCTCAATCCCCGCCGAGCTGAGAGCCATCTCATGAATTTTTGCGAGAATCGAGTCATCGTCAATCAGCAATACTCTGAACGGCTTTTGTTGGGTCTGTACTGTTACACCCTTCAATACAGCTATCAGGCGGACAACATCGACTGGTTTGCTAACGAACCGCGTAGCCCCCAAACGGACAGCATCCAGGCGAGCAGGAGCGTCGTTGGCATTTGCAAAACAGAATAAATGGGGCGGTGGATTGGTTTTCTGACGCAGTTCGGAAAATATCTCTATCGCATTTGGCATCAACTGGATAAGGCTAATGTCAGCGAAAATTGCTGCGGGCTGAAACTCCTCATTGATCTGCGCGAGTTCATCCAGAGAATTTACGGTTATTGTCGAGAAGCCCTCCTGCCTCAATACTTCCTGAAGCATGGTCTGGACTGCAATGCCATCCACGAATAGGGCCACATGACTATTGACCCGCTCCGACGTTGGAGAAATCGGGGTAACCAACGGGCTCAGATCCTCAGGAGGCTGGGCTTCCATATCCAGAGCCAAGGCCTCCAGCAGGCTTTGGACAATCGCATTGACCTGGATTCGTAGTTGCTCATCGAGCAATTGACCTTCGTAATCCGCAAGCAAAATTGCAAGAGATCGGGCAATCTGACCAGCAGCTTCAAACGAAATGCTGCTCCGAGCAATTTCGGAAAATCGATCGAGAGCATCACACAAGCCACGCTGCACAACGGACTCCCTATCCTCCAGTAGCGCAATGACTTGCCAGCGGATACCTTCAGCCACTTGATGGGATTTTTCGTCTTTCATTGCAGCAATCTCTCGTTATCCTGAAACCGAACTCACAAACAGATGTGCTTTCCGAGAATACAGGATGCTCCGTCCACCTTAAGGTTTCTTTATCAGGGGTGCGCGCGAGTTCACATTCACATAGGGATTCAAGATTTTCTGGGCCCCACAGATCGCGGATGCGGATCAATCTCTATCCTGCAAGCGCCTCTCGCATGGCCGTGGCCTGTTGCTTGATTTCAGCATCAAAAGCACGTCGAAGCACATCGAGTTCGGCGCACCGCTCCGCGTCCTTCTCAGAATGAACAAGTTCTCCATCATTCTCGGTCAGCAGATTCGCAACGTAGACCACATCGCCAATGCTCTCCAAGACCTTGGGGATATCTCGTCTTTGATTATGCTCGGACACGGCATTGACGATCGCTTCAGGCATCTTCAGTGCGTTCAACAGGCTCAAGCCAATACTTTCATGCCATTGCCAGACCAGATGGGATACGGTATCCGGCCGCAAACGAAGCTCGGAATACTTGGTGGCCCGGTAGAGCATGTAGAAGGCCCCCAGATCATGCACTAGGCCGGCCAACAGACATTCATCTGGATTTAGTTTGGTTAGGCGCCTGGCCAGCACGAATGCCGCTGCTGCTGTATCTATCGAGTGCTGCCACAAATTCTCCGCCATCTTTTCAAATTCCGGGATTCGATGGCTCAGTGGCAACTGCGTTGCAACCGTTTCACTAACAATCGACCGCACCTGATCCTCTCCAAGGGATATCAGTGCCGTTTTCAGATCTCGAACCTCAATGCCCGGTTTTGAAAGCGAGTTGGCGAGTCGAACAAGCTTGCAGGCAATTAGCGGATCGAGTTCTATCAACGACACCACCTTGTTGAAGGCCCCCTTTTTCCTTTGCAGTTGTTGATTGACCTTGATTGCCATATCAAGGCAGATCGGGAATACGACATCCCCCTCCAGCTCTTTGGCAATATCTGCAAGCATCTGAAAACGCTGATCATTCAACGCCTGCCCGGTTTTGTGATTATCCAGTGATTGCAACAGTGCCTCGAATAACTGCCTGCCATCAATTGGCTTTTCAACCCAATCGGTAATGCCCAATCTCTCCTTGTACTGGCGGCATTCGTCTATGGCTTTTCCGGTCATTCCAATGATCACCGTATGCTTGCGGCCTTGCATGGCGCGAATGGATTTAACGATTTCAACTTCTGCTGCAGCAAGCATTCCCACATCAATCATGATTGCGTCGTAGGCTGTTTCCTTGACCTTCTGAAGGATGTCATTGGTGTTCACTGAGACATCAAAGCGGATTCCTGTCTTGTCTAGCATCCACGCAACAACCTCACTGGTTATTGGATCGTTTCCGGCCAACAAGATATGAGCGTCTGCGTGGTGACGTTTCAGCCAGGCTTCCGGAGAGATATCGGCCGGCCGTGGCACAGCCTCGAGTGCTGCCAATTCGGCCGACTGGAACAGCCGCCCCGTTACCCAAAAAGTGCTGCCTACACCCTGGCTGGCCTCTACGCCAATCGTGCCATTCATCATGTTGGCCAGGCGCCGGCAAATTGCCAAGCCAAGCCCAAGCCCTTCAGAAACAGAATCGGCTTGCTCGAAACCACGAAACAAACGTTGCTGCATCTCTTTGGAGATGCCAATTCCGGTATCCCATACTTCGAGGCGAATCATCATTTCACCGGGAGAAGAATCCTCTTCGGACAAGCGAATACCAATGCATCCTCGTTCCGTAAACTTGATTGCGTTGGAAACGAGGTTTAGCAATATCTGACCCAGTCGTTCAGGATCTCCCTCGACCGTGCAGCCCGCGAGTTTTTGCGGAATTTCCACAGTGAGTGCGAGCCCCTTCGCTGCAGCATCCCCACTTAACTTCTGGACCACCTTGTCCGTGACACTGCCAAGGCGGAAGGGGCGACGCTCCAGTATCAGGCTGCCTACCTCGATCCTGGAAAGATCCACTAAATCGTTTATTAAGGTCAGTAGATGCTCAGACCCTCGTTTGACAGTATCGAGTTGCCTGACTGACTCATCGTCCGCAGCACGCTTCATCGCCAGATCAGTCATTCCCAAAATAGCGGTCATCGGGCTGCGTAGCTCATTGCTTACCTTCGCCAAAAAGACACTCTTGGCATGATTCGCGGCTTCCGCTGCTTTTTTGGCAACTGAAAGTTCACGGGTTCGATCTGCAACAGTCTCTTGCAGCTGATCCCGATGTAGCTCCAGGTCTTTGCGCAGCTGCTCTCGTTCCAGCAGATTGCTGATGCGCTGCCGGGTCAGGCTGATATTGAAAGGTTTGACCAGATAGTCAGCAGCCCCCAGAGCCAAGCCTTGTCCGACACTATCAAGATCACCTGAGCCACTGATAAACATCACCGGAATATTTCGCAATTCCTTCGCGGCTCTCAGCTTCCGAAAAACATCAAAGCCGTGCGTATCAGGAATGATCACATCAAGCAGGATCAAATCGGGAGGAGCCTTCATCGCAAGATCGAAGCCCTCTGCCCCGGATTTGGCTGTACGAACCAGGAAGTCGACAGCAAGAGACCGCTCCAGGAGAACCAGTATTTCCGGGCTATCGTCGATGACGAGGATGACGGGCTTTCGCGAGAGCATCAGATTGACTCCATGTCTTGAACAAAAAATGCTGCGGAGCTACATGCGAGGTAGTCTCAAACGGAAGTACATCCGAAAAATTACGCAGAATGAAGATTGCCTATTCGTTGCTCGAGCATTAAATCACCGAAACCCAGACCAAAAGCAAACCAGATAATACAACAAAACATCGTAATTGATACTGCATATCATTTTTTTGATACTCGATGATACATTTCGGCATATATTGAAACCGCTTTGCCAATAACCGGCGTACCGATTCACTCAAATCATTGTGATGATTCAATACTTCACTGAAGAAGTCGGAAATATGAGGCGAGCAGGCGCACTTTGACGGACTATTGAGCTGGATGATTGGCCGGTTACAACGGGTTGCTGTAACAAATTTTTGTGCCAAGCCTGGGATGTGAACAAGCGTAGACACCGCGAGAGCTGCCAAAGTTTTAGGCAGAAGGCTCAAAAGACCAATGGCTCAGTGCCTTAGACGATCTATCCCGAGCTTATCCACAGACTTACCCGACTAAAACGGGGATAAGAAGCACTTATAGCGGAAGCAAACCGTGGCGCTGCCGAGCTCGGTTACAGGCGGCGTGTTCGACATCGAATTCGCGGCATGGCGATGGTCTCGCGTCGTAGATGTTGCAGGCCACAGCTTTGCCGACTTCACCGGCCAGCGCGACACAACGCGGCTCGGCCGTGTCAGTGCCACACATGCGGACGATAGCGGGCGTTACCGGCAACGTCATTTCTTTCGGCACACCCTGCCCCCACGCAAACGCGCCACCGGCCAGTTCGACCGGATGAAAATCGACGCGGAAGCTGGCACAGCAGGCGCCACAACTCTGGCAGACATTCACGGCAAGGTCACCCGGCAGCGCCAGAGATGATGGCCGGAGGCGAGATATTTTTTCTCGAAAGGCGTCATCGGATCAGCCGTCTGCCAGGGCTCGGCGACAACCGGCTGGCCACTGAGCAGGGTCAGCGCCTGGGCCATTTCCTCGATGTAGATGTGCCAGTTGCTGCGGCATTCCACTTCACCGCCGAGTTCGCGCCAGACGGGAAACACCGCATGTCCCTGCCAGCGGCGGGCAAGATGGCCGATCTTCGGCCACGGGTTCGGGTAAAGGTTGTAGTGCCGGGCCAGACGAACGCCGTTTTCGGCAAGCAGGCGCCAGAAATCGACCAGATCAGCCCGAATCAACACGGCGTTTGCTGGCATCGGCAGGGGTTTGCCACGATTGATGCGGTCGACCGACTGATCGACGCCAAAAACAAAATGATCCGGAAAAGTCTCGGCGATGCGCTGCGTGCTCCAGCCAACACCGCAGCCGGCATCGAGAATCAGCGGCGCACCGGCTTGCCATTGTTCGCGGGCAAGGAGTGCCGCCGCGAACGCTTCCCGGTTGTAATCGACAATCGGCTTGCGGAACGGATGCGTCATGTGGCGGCGCACCAGCGCCTCAAGATCGCGATGCGGCCCCTCCTGAGCGCTACTGATGAAGCGCGAATTGCCTTCGATCATTCGGGTTTGCCGATGATTGATGCAGCGCTGGCAAGATCGGGAGCGCAGATTTTCAAAATAGGAGACGGCAAAATTTCGACTTCAGAAATAAGCAAGTAACAGGAAAAGCCTGTGAGGACGACATTCTCGCAATAAAACCGCCTTTCCAGAACCTAAAACCTATTCAGTAAAGCGTCATTCCCGCTTTCGCGGGAATGACAAATTTGAAAATGGGCTCAGGAAGGATCGGGCACGTAGTTGCCACCGGGGAAGGCATTCGGCGAAGGATGGCGACGAGGTGATGGGATGACGCCCCGGGCCACCAGATTCGCGTACGAGTCGTAGCGCACGGTAATGACATCATCCGGCGTATTGCTGGCGCGCTGGAATTCGACGGTTTGCGTCGGGGAATACACCCTTTCGCCATGCCCCGTTCCCAGCTTGCTTTCGGCCTTGTCCGCTGCCGCTGCGGGTGCTGCCGCTTCACGGCTGCGCATCGGGGCGCTGGCAGCGTTGGCCGACATCTCCTGCACCTGAACCGGTACCTGATACTCACGGAAAGCCGCGACGCCAATCACACCCACGTTGTCCGGGCGCTTGGTCCGGGCGGCATAGGAGTCATCAAGCGAAGTGAAATAAAAGGCGGCGACATCGCGCTCGCTCTTGCGCCAACCGGCGATATCCACCGCGTCCCTGGGCGACAGCACGTAGCCGCGCTGGTTGGTGGCGGCCGTATCGCCGCTGAGGACATTGACACCGTCGACCGAGACCACGGTCAGCAGGCGGCCGCCGGTTCGGTTATTGACCAGGATCGAATAGCGGTCGCCGGGCTTGCCGGCCACCCAGAGCTCGCCCTTGTGGCGGTAGGTCGGCAGTTGTTCGCCTGTGCTGCGGTTGATGATCCGGATATCGGCGTGGGTGGCGGCCGTCGAGCAAGCGGAGAGCGAGCAGAAAGCGAGGGCAGCGGCGAAATGGCAAAGAAAGTTTTTCATGTTGAGCATCCTGTGTGATGTGGAAGACGCTCTTTAAAACGACCTGAAAATGAGAATGGGGTTAAACGACCGCAAAAATATTTTCGCCCCTGAAACTTACTGCTTCAGCTGCTTGCGCATGGCTTCCGGCACGACAACGGCCGGGTAGGCCCGCTCGAAGGCTTCGAGGCTGGTCCTTGCTTCCACGACACGGCCCTGGTCGATCAGAAGCCGTATGGCGTCGAGCCACTCTTTTTCCCGCAGGACGGCGTTTGCTGCCGGGGCGGCAGCCTGCCTGGCTGTCATTTTTGCTTCGGCACTACCTGCCGCTTCGGATTTTTCCGTGGGGAGAGCTGCCGCATCGGCGGCCACCGAGGCTGCGCGCACTGCTGGCGCTGGTGCGCTGGCGGCGGCAACAGATTCGGCAGGCGGTGCTGAAATTTCGCGTGCCACGCTTGCCGCTGGCGCCGCCGGCATGCGCTGAACAGGCGCACTCTCCGCCATCCTGGCCCGGTTGTCGGCAACGGGCGGCATCGCCTTGTCCATCGCCAGGCTCTCGGTGCGTGCCGAGTCGGCGGCTGGCGGCAGCGTATTCAGGGCAATCTGGCCAACGGCAGGGGCGTCCGGCGGTTTGCGCTCCATCATGACAACCAAACTGGCGACCGCGAACACCGACGCCAACACCTGGATCGGCAGACGCCAGCGCTGCCACCAAGCGGAAGGCAAAGGTTTGGGCGCAACGGCCGCGCGGGCAGCCATCAGGATGCTGTGATCAAGCTCGGCGGAGGGCTCTGCACTACCGGCTTCCCGATAGAGTGCCCCGATTTCCTGATCGGACGGTTTTATCGCCATTTCGACAACTCCAGGCGCAATTTGCCTACAGCATAGCGCAGGCGGCTTTTGACGGTTTCTCGACCCACTTCCATGACGCTCGCGATCTCCTCAAGGCTCAATCCGCCATCCTCGGCGAGGATGAAGGTTTCGCGCTGCGCATCGGGCAGCGACTGTACTGCGGCCAGCAGGTGCGCAGCCTGCTCCTTCCGCTCGGCCTGGCGGTCCGGGCGGGTGTCGTCGGGGGCCGGCACGGTCACCATGAAATCAAATTCCTCATCGTCCGGGCTGGACATGTCCTGAATGGGGCTGCGATTGGTCGAGCGCCAGTAATCCACCAGCCGGTTGTGAGCGATACGGAACAGCCACGCATGAAACGGGGCAGATACTTCGTACTGCTGCCGGGCATTGACCACCCGCAGCCAGACATCCTGGAAGAGTTCATCGCTTGCGCCATCCTGTCCGCACTGATGCACCAGATAGCGAAAAAGCTGCCGGCGCCATCGACCATACAAAACCTCGAAAGCTGCCGCATCGCCGTTCCTGTAGGCGAGCATCAGGCCTTCGTCGGTTCTGAGGTCTTGTTCCGGTAAACGCGGGGACATGGGGAAAGGGGTGAATTTGCCGCTAATCGTTGAACATTGAGGTCAGCAGCCCTCGCGCAAAGCCGGCGGCAAGGTAGCAAGAATACCGGCCTTAAGCAGCAGCCGGTCGATGTCATGCGCCGCCTTGACCGGACGCAACTGCTGGAAAAGTACCTCGGCCTCGGGATAATTGCGCCGCAACATGGCCAGCCATTGCTTGAGGCGACCGCCGGCATGCAGCGGCACGACCTTGCGACGTATCCCCAGCCAATAATCACCAACACCGGGCAGGATTTCTTCCCAGCCGCCCACCGCCTCGCCGCGCACGCGCCGAGCCAGCAGCGGATCGGCGACGGCACCGCGACCCAGCATGATGTCAGGGCAGCCGGTGGCCTGCTGGCAGTTGCGGAAATCTTCGACGGTCCAGACCTCGCCATTGGCGATCAACGGGATGTCGATGGCTGCCCGCACCCGGTCGATCCATTCCCAGCGCGCCGGCGGACGGTAGCCGTCGGCCTTGGTCCGGCCGTGCACGATCAGTTCATCAATACCGGCAGCGACCAGGGCCTGGGCGCAATCGACAGCCCGGCTGGTATCGTCGATGCCGAGCCGCATTTTTGCCGTAAAAGGGGTGTCCACCGCGACAACCGCTCTTACGGCGGCGGCGATTGCATGCAGCAGCTCCGGCTCGCCGAGCAATGCAGCGCCGCCGCGATGGCGATTGACCGTCGGCGCCGGGCAGCCGAAATTGAGATCGATGCCGGCCGGGTTCAGGGTCACCAATCGGCGGGCATTCTCGGCCATCATCAGCGGATCGGAACCCAGAAGCTGCACACGCATCGGTGTCCCGCTGGCCGTCCGGCTGCCATTGAGCAGTTCCGGGCAGATGCGCTCGTAGGTCTTGGCCGGCAACAGGGTATTGGAGACCCGGACGAATTCGCAGATACCCCAGTCGTAGCCGCCGATAGACGTCAACACGCCGCGCAGCAGATCGTCGGCGAGCCCTTCCATCGGGGCGAGAAGAATGCGGGACATCAGTTTCCGGGGAAGGCGTTGAGGAGCCGCGCATTATAATCTAGAGACCATGAAAACGCTAACCAGAAAACAATGTAACTATTTAATTTTAATGGGTTTTCAAGGCAAATTCTGGTTATCGTGATTTCAAAATTCAATCCATCTTGAAATGCAACGAGCGAAATTAATGTGGGAGGGCGAAACCTGCGTTAGCTGTGCGGACAGTCTGGTTTTGACTGTCACCGGCAGTTTGGTGCCCAATCCGGACTGATGATTTTTTTCATCATGATTGACAGTTTTCTGATTCCGAAGCCGCCATTTTCTATGACATAAATCTCGTTGAAATGCCTTGCTGAGGCGGTAATTTCCGGGATAAAAATGTTGCCTCTATTGCACACTGACACATTTCGGGCACAGCGCACTTATTTCAACCTCCGGGCTTTCCAGGCGATGTCCTGCCTCGGCCAGGCTTGTTGATAGTGCGCTCATCACCGATTGTTCCTGCAATTCCGTCACCCCGCTACATTTCGGGCAGACCAGGAACAGGCTGGGAATCTGATGGGAAGCATGGCGGCAGGCGACAAAAAGATTCATCCGCCCGATTTTGTGGGCCAGCCCCTGCTCGATCAAAAAATCCAGCGCGCGATAGACGGTCGGCGGAGAGGCGCCGGGCCGGGCTTCCTTGATCCGCGCCAATAGGTCATAGGCCTTGACGCCGGTGGGGCTGCGGTAAAGCAGTTCCAGCACTTCGCGGCGAATCGCCGTCAGACTGGCTCCCCTCGCCCGGCAAGAGGCTTCGGCCCGGTCAAGGGCTTCAGTGTTAGCGCCACAGGGTTGCACGGATTGAATATCGGGAATGGAGGCAGTCATCAGTTTGCTCTTGGTGGCACAAATGCAATGTTATAACATTGCATTCCTTGTATCCAGAAGCCCCTATGTTAACCCGACTCGAAGGCGCCCCCATCGGCGCAAGCTTGCCGCTTGCCGACATGTTGGCCAATTTGCCGTTTGATCAGCAAGGGCTGGTCGCCGCTATCGCCCAGCAATTCGACACCCAGGAGGTGTTGATGCTGGCCTGGATGAACCGCGCCGCCATCGAAGAAACCCTTGCCACCAGCTTTGCCTGTTACTGTTCGCGAAGCCGGCAGACCTTGTGGCGCAAGGGCGAAACATCCGGCTGCCGGCAGCGTGTGGTCGAAGCCCGCTTCGATTGTGACGGCGACGCCATCCTGCTGCTCGTCGACCAACTCGGCGGTGCCTGCCATACCGGGCGGCGCAGCTGCTTTTACAACGCGGTCAAAGACGATCGCGTTGAAGTGATTTCGACCCCGCTTCAACTCCCCATTGATCAAAACAAAGAATGAAAACCCAACCCAGCAAAAAAGATTCCCGCCTGCCCGTCACGGTTCTCTCCGGCTTTCTCGGCGCCGGCAAGACCACGCTGCTCAACCATATCCTGAATAACCGCCATGGATTGCGCGTTGCCGTCATTGTCAATGACATGTCCGAGGTCAACATCGATGCCCGGCTGGTGGCCGAAGGTGGCGCCGAGCTATCGCGCGCCGAGGAAAAGATGGTCGAGATGAGCAACGGCTGCATCTGCTGCACGCTGCGCGAAGACCTGCTGATTGAAATCGCCCGCCTGGCCAAGGAAAAACGTTTCGATTACCTGCTGATCGAATCGACCGGCATCTCAGAGCCGATGCCTGTGGCCGAGACCTTTACCTTCCGTGATGATGACGGCACCAGCCTTTCGGATATCTCGCGGCTCGATACCATGGTCACGGTAGTGGACGGCTTCAACTTCCTGCACGACTACAGCTCGCAAGATTACATCGCCGACCGAGGCGAAAGCCTGGGTGAAGAGGATCAGCGCACCGTGGTCAATCTGCTGGTCGAGCAGGTTGAGTTCTGTGACGTTATCGTCCTCAACAAGACCGATCTATTGCCGCCGGAAGACGTCGCCCGCCTCGAAGCCATCCTGCACACCCTTAATCCGCGCGCCGACATCGTCCATGCGCGTTTCGGCCAGGTGCCGCTCGAACGCATCCTCAACACCGGTCGTTTTGATTTCGAGCAGGCGGCGGAGGCGCCCGGCTGGCTGCAGGAACTGCGCGGCGAACACATTCCGGAAACCGAGGAATACGGCATTTCCAGCTTCGTCTATCACGCTCGCCGGCCTTTCCATCCGGCGCGCTTTTATGCGTGGATCAATCAGGAATGGCCCGGCGTCATCCGCTCGAAAGGCTATTTCTGGCTGGCTTCACGCCCCGGTTTGGTCGGTAGCTGGTCGCAGGCCGGCCCGGTGACCCGGCACGAGCTGGGCGGTCTGTGGTGGGTTGCCGTGCCCGAAGCGGAATGGCCGCAGGATGAGGAAAACCGCCGAATCATCCTGGAGCGCTGGGTCGAGCCCTACGGCGATGCACAGCAGGAACTAGTGATGATCGGGATCGAGATGGATGAAGCTGCGTTGCGCCAGTCCTTCGATGCCTGCCTGCTGAACGATGCCGAACTGGCAGCGGGGCCGGAAGCCTGGGGGCGTTATGAAGATCCGTTTCCAGCCTGGAGCATTGAGCAGGACGACGAGGCCTAAGCGATGAGTGTCCAGAATATTGAACGTCGCATCCCGGTCACGCTGCTCACTGGTTTTCTCGGTGCCGGCAAAACGACCCTGCTCAACCATCTGCTCAGCCAGCCGGAAATGGCTACAGCGGCAGTCTTGATCAACGAATTTGGCAGTGTTGCGGTCGACCATCATTTGGTCACCAAAATCGATGAAGACCTGATCCTGCTCGATTCCGGCTGCATCTGCTGCACGGTGCGAGGTGATTTGACGCGCAGCCTGACCGAGTTGTTCATGCGCTGCATGCGCCGCGAGCTGAAGCCAATCAGCCGCGTCATCATCGAAACCACCGGGCTGGCCGACCCGGCGCCGGTGATCTACACACTGATGGAAGACTTCTTCGTCGCCGAGCGCTTCCGCATTGATGGCGTCGTCACCGTGGTTGATGCGACGCATGCCTTGCAACAATTGGCGCAGCACGCCGAACCGGTCAAGCAGATCGCCATGGCCGACCGCCTGCTGCTCAGCAAGTGCGACCTGACGACACCGGAGCAACTGGCCGACGTCAGCCGTACCCTGACGCGCCTCAATCCTTCAGCCGCTCAGATTTACGTGCGGCGGGGCGAGGTTGCAGTCGCCTCGCTGACCAACTGCGGCCTCTACGACCCCGGCAGCAAAACGCCCGATGTCGCCGGCTGGCTGGCCGAGGAAAAGGTGCGCGAGGAACGGCGCAAAGCGCATGGCCATCATCACCATGACCACGATGTCGACCGCCACGACGCGCACGTCTATAGCTTTGCCCTGACTTTCGACCAGCCGCTGCAATGGGTGTTCTTCGCCGATGCCGTCGCCACGCTGCTCGACACCATGGGCGACCGCATCCTGCGCATCAAGGGCCTGCTCAACGTCGTCGGCGAGCACAAGCCGCGCGTCGTGCAGTGCGTTCAGCACGTGATGTACCCGTATTCCCGGCTCGACGACTGGCCGGCTGAGGCACCGTACAACGATCGGCGCAGTCGCCTGGTCTTCATCGTCCGCGACCTGCCGCAGTCGATGATCGAACAGGCTTTCGCCATGTTCTGCGATGCCCGCGATGTCGGGGAGCCAGCGAAAACGTGCTGATCCGCAAAGTATTCAAGTTCGAGAACGCCCACATCGTGCGCGGCTGCAGCACTCGGCGCTGCTCGCACTCGATCCACGGCCATTCCTACAAAGTCGAACTACTGCTCGAAGCCCAAGCGCTGGACCACGGCCAGATGGTCTACGACTTCGGCCTGCTGAAACACGGGCCGCGCACGCTGATCGATGCCTTCGACCACGCCGTGGCGCTGTGGTCGGGCGACGCCCCCGACTACATCGCCGCCTGCCAGCGCTTTTCCGAGCGCTGGATACGCATCCCCGTCTCGCCCAGCGCCGAGCAGTTCTCGCGGCTGTTTTTCGTGCTGATCGACCGCCTGCTTGACCTCACCGATATGGCCAATGGCGAGGCCGACGTTCGCCTGCATTCAATCATCGTCCATGAAACCGAAACCGGCTACGCCCAGTGTTTTCGCGAGGATGCGGTCAACCCGAAAATGGGCCTGATTTCGCTGGACGACATCGAATTTTCCCCAGCCATCCGCAACGACTGGCCCGATCCAGAGCTGTTCGACAAGCTCAAACGCCGCGAGCGATTCGCCAATCCCCTCCGAGTCTGAACCATGATCCGCAAAAATCCACGCGGCGACCTGCCGCAAATCCATGAATCCGCCTACGTCGACCAAACCGCGATCATCTGCGGCAAGGTCATCATCGAGGAAAACGTCTTCGTCGGCCCCTATGCCGTGATCCGCGCCGACGAGGTCGATGCCGCTGGCGAACTCGAACCGATCCGCATCCGCGCACATTCCAACATTCAGGACGGCGTCGTCATTCACTCCAAATCCGGCGCCCTGGTCGATATCGGTGAACACACCTCGATCGCCCATCGTTCCATCGTGCATGGCCCTTGTGTGGTCGGCAACAACGTCTTCATCGGCTTCTTTTGAAGATGGCCTTGCTGGCAATGGTCGATGTGTCCCGCACGCACACTACCGTAGCCTGGCACTTTCATTTTTACGCATTTTTTCCGGTTGACCGTAGCAGAAGGAGCATTCCATGAACGCCGCCATGCCCCGCCAGGTAACGAGCAATTGCGCCATCACCGACGATCCGCTCGGCCTGACGCGCATCTTCGATCCGGAAATACAGCTTGCCCAGTGGCGACGGCCTGCCGATACAGTCATCGCCAACTGGTTGGACGAGCACGCCAGCGATCTGGGCGGCGGCTTGCGCCAGACACTTGCCCCGGGGGAGCTGCCCGATCTCAGCCGCCTGCCGGCCGGTGCCGGTCGCGAGGCGCTGGCCGCCGACATCGCCCTGCTCGCCGAGATACTCGGCGAATTGCTCGATGCAACGACCATTGGCTTCCGGCTGGAAGTGGTCGGCAAGGCGATGTGCCCGCGCCTGCATGTCGACCGCGTCGGCATCCGGCTGTTGTGCACCTATCGCGGCCCGGGGACGGAATGGGCGGAGGATGCCAAGGTCGATCGCCGCTTCCTGGGCGCCGCCTCGGGTGGTCAGCCGGATGATGTATCCGGCCTGCTGTTGACCGGGCATCGCATCGAAAGCATTCCACCCTTCGCCGTGGCCTTGCTCAAAGGCAGCCTGTGGCAGGGCAATGACGGGCGAGGCATTGTGCATCGTTCGCCTGCCATTGCTGCCGAGGAGGCGCCCCGCGTCCTGCTGGCGATGGATGCAGGCTGGTGATCAAACGGGAGGAGCCCATGAAAGATTTCATTTTTAGCCTTTTTTTCGGGTTGACCGTGGCAATTGCCCACGCCGCCCCGGGCCACGTTCACGGCGAGGCGCGCATGGAAATCAGCGTCGACCGCGAGCAGCTGGTCGTCGCACTGGAAATCCCGCTCGACAGCCTGCTTGGTTTTGAGCGCGCGCCGCGCAATGCCAGCGAAAGGGAAGCAGTCCAAGGCATGGCGACAAAACTTAAAGATGCCGGCAAAGTCCTGATGCCGAGTGCCGCGGCGCTATGCACATCGACCGGTGTCGCACTCGACTCACCCGTGCTCGGCGGCAAGTCTGAACCCGGTGGCCACAACGACATAGATGCCCGCTACACCTGGCGTTGCGCAAAATCCGAGGCCCTGCGCGAGATTGCGGCCGGTCTGTTTGCCGACTTCCCGCGGCTGCAGCGTATTACCGTCGAATTCGCTGGGCCGCAAGGGCAGCGCGCCGGGCGGCTCGATGCGCGCAATCCGCGCTTCAGCTGGTGAATATGCAGTCGCCTGCCATCGCCATCACGAATCTGACCTTTCGCTGGCGGCCCGCCGAAGCATTCTGCCTGGAACTGGCGAATGTTACGGTCGACGCCGGAAAAAGCCTGTTTTTGCATGGCCCGAGCGGCAGCGGCAAGAGCACGCTGCTCAACCTGATCGGCGGCGTGCTGCTGCCGGCGCGCGGCTCGGTCAGCCTGCTCGGCCAGCCGCTGGGCGAACTGTCGGCCAGCCGGCGCGATGCCTTCCGCGCCGATCACCTCGGCTTCATCTTCCAGCAGTTCAACCTGATTCCCTACCTGTCGGTGCTTGATAACGTGCTGCTGCCTTGCCGCTTTTCCGCCCGGCGGGCCAGCCGGGTGAGCGAACCGGAGGCAGAAGCCCGGCGCCTGCTCGCCGGACTCGACCTCGACCCGGCATTGCTCGGCCGTCCGGCGGCGGAACTTTCGGTCGGCCAGCAGCAGCGAGTGGCGGCGGCACGGGCGCTGATCGGCCAGCCGGAAATCCTGATCGCCGACGAGCCGACGTCGGCCCTCGATGCCGAACGCCAGGCCACCTTTGTCGAACTCCTGCTGAGCGAGGCCAAACGGGCCGGCAGCGCCGTCGTTTTCGTCAGCCACGATTTGCGACTGGCGACGCATTTCGACCATAGTCTGGCGCTGAGCACATGAAACCGCTTCTTCACATCGCCCTGAAAAGCGCCTGGAACCGCCGGCTGACCCTGGGCCTGACTTTGCTCGCCATCACTCTGGCGGTGACGCTGTTGCTCTCGGTCGAGCGCGTTCGCCAGGCGGCGCGCGATGGCTTTGCCCAATCAGTCTCCGGCACCGACCTCATCGTCGGCGCCCGCAGCAACCCGCTACAACTGGTGCTCTACGCTGTCTTTCATGTCGGCGAGGCAAGCAACAATGTTGACTGGAAAAGCTACCAGGCCATCGCCGCCGACCCGGCCGTGGCGTGGAGCATACCGCTGGCGCTCGGTGACTCGCACCAAGGCTTCCCTGTGCTCGGTACGACGCCCGCCTATTTCGAACACTATCGCTACGGCGACCGTCAGCCGCTGGTTTTTGCCGCCGGTCAGCCCTTCAGCGGCCTGTTCGACGCTGTTCTCGGGGCAGAGGTCGCCACGAAACTTGGTTACAAGCTCGGCGAACGCATCACGCTCAGCCACGGCAGCGGGCAGTTACCCGGCCAGGCACACGCCGACAAGCCATTCACCGTGGTCGGCATCCTGGCGCCGACCGGAACACCGGTCGACCGCCGGGTGCACATCAGTCTCACCGCCATCGAGGCCATCCACCTTGACTGGCAGGGCGGCACGCCGATTCCCGGCCTGGCCATCCCGGCCGATGTCGTCAGCAAATTTGACCTGCAGCCGAAAACCATCACCGCCTTCCTGCTCGGCCTGCATCAGCGCAGCGCCGTTTTTCGGCTGCAACGCAAGATCGCCGACTACCGCACCGAACCGCTGCTTGCCGTGTTGCCCGGCGTCGCCCTCGACCAGTTGTGGCAGACGGTTGGCGTCGTCGAAAAGGCCTTGCTCGGCATTTCCTGGCTGGTCTTCGCGGTCGGGCTGGCCGGCCTGGCGGCGGTGATGCTGGCCAGCCTCAACGAGCGACGGCGTGAACTCGCCGTACTGCGCTCGGTCGGTGCCGGGCCGCGCCACATCCTGTTCCTGCTGGTGCTCGAAAGCCTGCTGGTCACCCTGCTTGGTGTTTTGCTCAGCCTTGCCGTGGTGACTTGTGCTGCCTGGCTCGGCGGCCCTTGGCTGGCCGCGCAGTTCGGTTTATCAACCCTGCCGCTGGCTGTTTCACTGGGCGAATTACGCCTGCTCGCCGGCATTTTTGCCGCTGCTTTGCTGGTCAGTCTATGGCCGGCCTGGCGCGCTTACCGGCTGTCGCTGGCCGATGGCCTGATTCCCCGTCTATGAAAGCTCACCCACGATGCGCCTTTTAATCCCGCTCCTTCTCCTCGCCTTGCTCGGCCCCGCCATGGCGGCGGACTACAGCGTTGGCGAGCGCCTGACACCGCGCAAGACAACGCCTGCAGTCAATTACCGCGAAATTGAATGGGATGAGCTGATCCCGAAAGGCTGGGACCCGATGGCCGCTTTCAAGGGATTGAATATGCGCCGGCTCAAGGATAGCGACCCGAAAGCCATCGAAGCGCTGGAAAAGATGAAGGCAGCCTGGGCCGAGGCGCCGGTCGAATCCTCCTTCGACGGCAAACGGGTCAAGCTGGCCGGCTTCGTCGTGCCGCTTGAGCGCAAGGGCGATGCCGTGCTCGAACTGCTGCTGGTGCCGTATTTCGGCGCCTGCATCCATACCCCTCCCCCGCCGGCCAACCAGATCATCCATGTCATTCTGAAAAAGCCGGCGGAGGGCATGAAGATGATGGATCCCTTCTGGATCAGCGGAACGCTCGGTTTGCAACGCGGTGACAGCAGCCTGGGTATCTATGGCTACCGGATGATTGCCGATCGACTTGATTCTTACGGATTGCCGAAGGGCGCAAAATGACCACCTTGACAATGATTGTTCTGGCCACCTTGCTCGGCGGCTTGCTCAGCATGGTGGCGGCTGCCGGGCTGGTTTTTCGCCTCTCCCGGCGGTCGACCGCAACACTGGTGGCTTTCGCAGCCGGCGTGATGCTCTCCTCAGCCTTGCTCGATATCCTGCCTGAGGCTTTTGCTTCTTTGCCGCAGCACATGGATGCGGCGGAACATGCCGGCCATGCCCACGACGCTCCCGCCGCCACCCTGTTTGCCGTATTGCTCGCCGGTTTGCTCGGTTTTTTTGCTCTCGAACGGCTCGCCCTGTGGCGTCACTCGCACGCCGGCTGCGACGCGGCTACAGGCGAGCTGCATGGCGAAGTGGCAGCCCCACTGATACTGATCGGCGATGCTTTTCATAACTTCGTCGATGGCCTACTGATTGCCGCCGCCTTCCTGGCCGACCCGATGCTGGGTGTAACCACGACACTGGCCGTAGTCGCTCACGAAATTCCGCAAGAACTGGGCGATTTCGTACTCCTGCTCAATGCCGGCTGGAGCCGGCGCAAAGCCTTCCTGGCCAATGCGGCCTCCAGCCTGACCTCAGTCCTCGGCGGCCTGCTCGGCTACTTTGCCCTGGATGGCGCTGAGCAGTTCCTGCCCTATGTCCTGACCATCGCCGCAGCCAGTTTTATCTACATCGCCGTGGCCGATCTGCTGCCCCTGCTCCACCGCCAGCGCAGCAGCTTCGCGCTGCAATCAGTCTTGATCGGGGTGGGGGTAATGGTGGTGCCACTGGTTGGGCAATGGGTGCACTGATTTTTATAGACCACGCACGCGACGGAGAGCTGCGCTTGGGTTTGATACCGAAGTGCGTCGGGTTTCGGAGCTGTTACCGGTCGATCAGAAGAGCCATGGTTATCGATACTGAGTGTCTCTTGTTGGCCATGTGCACTCATCGGCATTCCTCACTCGAATGGCCGCAGTAGCGGCCCCGCTGCCACCTTCGTTACTACAGAGATAAAATCATATAAATCATGTTGTTACAGTTGCCTTTGGTTTATGTTTAGATGGCCCTCTAGATTATAATCCGCGCCATGCTGCGCTTAGTTCTCGACACCAACGTCGTCCTCGACCTCTTCCATTGGGCCAACACCGATGCGGTGCCGATCATGGCGGCGCTCGAAAGCGGCCGGATCGAATGTTTTGCCGACGAACGCACGCTCGACGAACTGCAACGGGTGCTGACCTACCCGCAACTGAAGATGACGCCGGAAATGATGACCGAGCGTTACGCCCGCTACAGCGGGTTGGTGCAACTCGTTCCGGCCGGTGAAGCGCCCCACCTGCCCCGCTGCAAGGACCGCGACGACCAGAAATTCCTCGAACTCGCTGCCCGCTGCGGCGCGAACATCCTGGTCAGCAAGGACAAGGAATTACTCAGGCTGCGCGGCCGGACGACATTGGCCTTTCAAATTATGAAACCGGCAGCCGCCTCGTTGGCGCTGGCTTCGATCAACGACTCCCCGGAAAAATAACGGCACGCAGCTGGAAATCAGACCATGAACAAAATCCTTCCCTTGATACTGCTCTGGCTGCTCGGCACAACGCCCCTGGCTTGGGCCAAAACGCCCGGCGAAGTTGAAGTTGGCAGCCTGCTGCGCGATGCCACGATGCAGGGCTTGTCCGGAAGCTCCCGGAAACTCTCCGAATATCGCGGCAAGCCGCTGATCATCAATGTCTGGGCCAGCTGGTGCGGGCCTTGCCGCGCGGAAATGGGTTCGCTTGACCGCCTGTCGCGTCGCTATGGCGGCAAGCAATTCGTCGTTATCGGCATCTCCACCGACGACTATCCGGATCGCGCCCAGGCCTTCCTGCAACAGGCCAAAACCGGTTTCGCCCACTACATCGACAGCAAACTCCTGCTTGAAAACATGCTCGGCGCCGATCGTCTGCCGCTGACCGTGCTGATCGATGCGGACGGCCGCGTTCTTGCCAAGCTCTATGGCGCCAAGGAATGGGACAGCCCGCAAGCGATCGAGGCCATCGGCAAGGTGTTCGGCGTTAAAATGTAACGCCAGACTATGGCTCAATAAACTGACGTCTCGACTGAGCGCGTCGTGATGTAGATGTGCCAGACCGCTATGAACATCGCCGCGATGGTCGGACCGAGCACAAAGCCGTTGATCCCGAAGATCGCCATGCCACCCAGTGAAGTGATCATGACAACGTAGTCCGGCATGCGCGTGTCCTTGCCGACGAGAATCGGCCGCAACAGGTTATCCACCAAGCCGATCACCAGTACGCCATAAGCCAGCAGTCCAATGCTTTGCCAGACGTCGCCGACCACAAACAGGTAGATCGCGACCGGCACCCAGACCAGCCCCGCCCCCACCACCGGCAGCAACGAAAGAAAGGCCATCAGCACAGCCCAGAGCAAGGCACCGCTGACTTCGAGATACCAGAAGGCAAGGCCACCCAGGGCGCCCTGAATGGCGGCGACCAGCAAATTACCTTTGACCGTGGCGCGGATGACGGTGGTGAATTTGTCACAGAGTTCCTGCCTGTGGGCAGGGGTTAGCGGAATCACTTTACGCAAGGCATTGATTACGGAATCGCCATCGCGAATCAGGAAAAATGCCAGGTAAAGTGTGATGAACAGGCTGGCGACAAAATCGAAGGTGTTCTGGCCCAGACTGAAGGCCTGTGTTGCGATGAATTCGCTACCCTGCCCCAGCAGCGTGGTCAGTTTGCGTTGCAACGTGGAAAAGTTGGCCAGGCCAAAGCGCTCGAGCAATGCGCTTACCCAGGCCGGTAAGGCATCAAACACCCCATGAAAATAGCGTGCAGCGTTTATTTCACCTGACTGAACTTGCCCGTAAATCTGCGTCACCTCGAGAGCCAGCGACGCCGTGACGAGGGCAAAGGGAATAATGACGATGACCAGCACGACCAGCAGGGTGAGCAAGGCTGCCGGTGTCCTGCGCTGCTTCAGAGGCGGCAGCAGTCGGCGATAGAGCGGTGAGAACAGCAGGGCAATGATGGCGCCCCACATGATCGTTCCGTAAAACGGCAGCAGAATCCAGCCGAGTGCAAGCGTGACAGCCAGCAACAGGAGCAAAAATGCCCGGCTCTCAAGGTAGGCGACGCCATTCTTGTTGGAGGCACTCATCGCCAGTCGCCGTTGTCAGCGCGCCTTAGCGAAGCCCGAAAAACGACAGGACTGCCAGAATGACGACGACCAGACCGACGATATAAATGATGTTGTTCATGAGATTCCCTCTACGTGCGTTGGGTGTCCGGATCATCAGTCACCAACGACTACGTTATCCGCCCGGGCAGTAACACTCTGTGCGCTGGCACACCAAACACCCGGCATGGCAGGCGTCAATCACAGAGGCAGGCGAATGCAGAACTCCGTTTTCTGCCCGAAGGCAGTCACTTCAATGCTGCCGCCATGCGCCAGCACGATTGAACGGGTAATGGCCAAACCCAGGCCGCTGCCCTCGCCGCCTTGATCGAGGCGGACAAAGCGGTCAAAAATTCGCTCGATCGCCTCCGGCGGAATCGCCACCCCGGTATTGCTGACACGTATGAGCGCCAGCCCCGCTTCCTGGCTCAGGCTGAGCACGATACTGCCCGAGGGCGGCGTGTGGTTGATGGCATTGACCAGCAGGTTGCCAATAGCGCGTTGCAGCATCAGCCGGTCGCCCGGCACCGTGGGGCTTTCCCCCTCCAGCCGGAAATCGAGATGCTCGGCGAGCAGTCCGTAGTATTCAAACAGCCGCTCACACAGCGCCATCAGCGCAATCGGCTCGCGTTGCGGTATGACCAGCCCGTGATCCGCCTTGGCCAGAAAGAGCATGTCGGCAATGATTCTGGCCAAGCGCTCGTATTCCTCAAGGTTGGAAGCGAGCAGATCGCGGTAGTCATCAACACTGCGCGTCTTGCTCAACGAGACTTCGGTCTGCATGCGCAGGCTGTGAATCGGCGTCCGCAGTTCGTGGGCGAGATCAGCAGAAAAATCCGAAAGGCGCTGGAAAGATTCTTCGAGGCGACCGAGCATGGCGTTGAAGGCCTGCACCAGCTCAGCCAGTTCCGGCGGCACGTTGTTTTCAGGAATGCGCTCGGCCAGTTGCCCGGCTGAAATTCGCCCCGCTGCCTGCGCCAGATCCAGCACCGGACGCATTCCCCGCCGGGCAATCAGCATGCCGACAATCACCGTGAGCAGCGCTGCCGCCAGCACGGCCAGCCAGAAATCGCGCTGCAGTTGATCGAGGAAAGCCGTGTGATGATGGATGTCGCGAGCCACGACAACGCGGGCGGTTTCGCCCCAGCCAGTTTCGGTCATTCCGGCCACAACCCGCAACTCCTGTCCGGCCAGGTTCAGGCGGACCGGGGTTTCGCCGATCTCGGCCGAGGCACTGGCCAGCGCGCCGGCCTGACTGCTCGCCGGCCAGCGGAAAATTGCCCCTTTTTCACCGTCCACCGCAACCATCACGCCATGCTCGCCGACCAGGGCATCGGCAAGCCGGCTGGCCAGCGCCGCCGGCGACATTTCCTGCGTCCCGACGTGACGGGCCAGCGCCAGCTTGCCCATCAGTTCATGGGCATCGAGTTCGGCCATGTGCTGGTCGGCCGAACGGCTCAGATAGACACCCAGCGCCGCGAAAACCAGTGTCGCCAGCAGCGCGAAAGCCAGCGACAGGCGCAGCGTGATCGAGTGGCGCAGACTCACCGGATTTCCATGACGTAACCCATGCCGCGCAGGGTGTGGATCAGCTTGGGCGTGAAATCGTCGTCGACCTTGGCGCGCAGGCGACGGATGGCCACTTCGATCACGTTGGTATCGGAATCGAAATTCATGTCCCAGACCTGCGAGGCGATGAAACTGCGGGCCAGCACCTCGCCCTGCCGGCGCAGAAAGAGTTCGAGCAGGGCGAATTCCTTGGCGGTCAGGTCGATACGCTGGCCGGCGCGGGTTGCCCGGCGCTTCAGCACATCGAGTTCAAGATCGGCCAGGGCCAGCCGTTCCGGTTCCTTGGCCCGGCCCCGGCGCAGCAGCGTCCGCACGCGAGCGAGCAACTCCGAGAAGGCAAAGGGTTTGACCAGATAATCGTCGGCGCCCAGTTCCAGCCCCTTGACCCGATCCTCGACCTGATCGCGAGCCGTCAGGAACAGCACCGGCAAATCACGCCCGGCGGCGCGTAGTGCCTTCAGCACCTGCCAGCCATCGAGGCCCGGCAGATTGACATCGAGAATCAGCAGATCGAACTCGCCGGACAAACCCTCATGCATGCCATCCAGCCCATTGCGCACGAGATCAGCCGTGAACCCGGCTTCGGAAAGCCCCTGCTTGAGGTAATCGCCGGTCTTCGCTTCGTCTTCGACGATGAGGATTTTCATGGCTGCATTTTGCCCGAGCGCCGCTTCGTTTGTCCGCAGATTACAAACTTGTAATTTTGCCGTCAGCAGCCGGTCGACCGCAGCAACCGAGAATCAGACCATCGATCCTTAAAGGAAACACCATGCGCCTGATTCTTCCGCTGCTTCTTGCCCTCAGCCTGCCCGCCTTTGCCCAGCACGATCATGGCGCGCACAAACCGGCCGCCGCACAAACCGCGCCGCTGAGCGATGGCCTAGTCAAGAAAATTGATGCCAAAGCCGGCGAAATCGTCATCCAGCACGGCCAGCTCGACAGCATCGGCATGCCGCCGATGACCATGGCTTTCGGCGTTGCCGACAAGGCCTGGCTGGGCAAGCTCAAGGCTGGCGACAAGATTCGCTTCGCAGCGGAGATGAAGGGTGGCAACGCCATCGTCAGCCATTACGAAATGGCGAAATGAAATATTCAATCGGCGCCGTTCTGCTGACACTGGCCTTCACTGCCTCCGTGCAGGCCGAGCCGCTGCCCGGCGCCAGCGTTGAATCGCTGCTTGCCATCGCCCGCGAGGGGAGCCCGGACATCCGGATGGCCCGCCTTGAAGCCGAAGCGGCCCGAGAGCGCATTCAGCCGGCCGGCGCCTTGCCCGACCCGGTGCTGCGCGTCGAGCTGGAAAACATCACGAAAAACGGCAGCCGGGGCGCCACGCTGTCACCCTCGCAAGTTGGTGATACCAAATACACGCTGATGCAGCCGATTCCCTTTTGGGGCAAGCGTGACTTACGGCGCGATGTCGCCAGCGCCGAAGCCGAACAGGCCGGCGGTCGCGCCGTCGATACCTGGAGCGAAGTCGCCGCCCGCATCAAGAGTCTCTACGCGCAATACTGGCTGACCAGCAAGGCGCTGCAACTCAGCCACGAGAACATCGAACTGACCCGCCGACTGGAACAGATCGCCCAGGCACGTTACGCCGGCGGCCTCGCCGCCCAGCAGGATGCCATCCGTGCCCAGGTCGAGCGCAGCACCATGGACAGTGAGCTGGTCGGCATGGAAACTGAATACCGGCAGCTAAGCATCTTCATCAATGCCATGCTGGCGCGTTCCGGCAATGCGCCGCTGGCCGAACCGGGTGCCTTGCGCCAGTTGCCGGCCGGACTTGACGCGGCAGCCCTGAGCGAACGCCTGGCAACAAAAAATCCGCAACTCGCCATCGAATCTGCCCGCGTCGGCGGCGCCGAGAAGAGTCGCGAACTGGCCTATCGCAACCGTTACCCGGATCTCACACTTGGCGTGGTACCGATGCAGGTCGGCAACCGCGTCGACGCCTGGAGCCTGATGCTGGAAATGAACCTGCCGCTGCAACAAGGAACCCGGCGCAGCCAGGAGCGCGAAAGCGAACGCATGCTGGAAGCAGCTGCGGCGCGCAAGGAAGCCTTGGGTCACCGCCTGCACGGCGAACTGAGTGGTGCCGTGGCCAACCTGGAAGCAGCGCGAACAACCGAGCAGATCACCCGCACCCGCCTGCTGCCACAGGCCGAACTGACTTTTAGATCGGCGCTGGCCAGCTATGAGAACGGCAAGGTTGATTTCGCGACCCTGCTCGATGCCCAGCGCCAGATCCGCAACGCCCGCCTCGCGCTATTGCGCTCGCAGGCCAGCCAGCAGATGCGTCTGGCCGAGATTGAACGCCTGCTTGGAGAAGACCTGTGAAAACCGGCCCGATATTCATTTTTATTGCCGTCGCCCTCACCGTCGGCGGCTTTGCCGGCGGTTTTCAGTTTGCCCGGCAAAAAACGGATGGCGCGACAACGGTTGCTGTCCCCCAAGAGGAGTTCCTTCGGGGCGCGGTCAACCCGGATAAAGGGCAAAAACCAAAACTGCTTTACTACCGCAACCCGATGGGCCTGCCCGACACGTCGCCGACGCCAAAGAAAGACCCGATGGGCATGGACTACATCGCGGTCTATGAAGGCGAAGCTGATAGCGACGGCGGCCTGAAAATCAGCGCCGAGAAAATCCAGAAAATGGGCGTCAAGGCCGAGCCGGCCAAGCTGCAAGTGCTCGACAAAAGCGTGCGCGCCAGCGGCCGGGTCGAGATCGACGAAAGCCGCAGCTACACGGTCACCGCCAAGTTCGAGGGCTACATCGAGCGCCTGCACGTCAACACCACCGGCCAGCCGGTCGGCCGCGGCCAGCCGCTGTTCGAGGTGTACAGCCCGGAACTGGTCTCGGCCCAGCGAGAATACGCCATCGCCGCGCAGGGCGTTGGCAAGCTCAACGAGGCTGGCGGCGAAGCGCAGTCGGCGATGAAACAACTGGCCGATTCGAGCCTGCAGCGGCTCAGAAACTGGGACATTTCCGACGAACAGATCAAGACGCTGGCTCAGTCCGGCAATGCCAAACGGACGCTGACCTTCCGCGCGCCGGTGGCTGGCATCGTCACCGAGAAGAAGGCCGTCCAGGGCATGCGCTTCATGCCCGGCGAGGTTCTGTACCAGATCGCGGATACGTCGTCGGTCTGGGTCCAGGCCGATGTCTTCGAACAGGACATTGCTGCGGTCAACGTTGGCCAGAAGGCAAAAATCAGGATCAACGCCTATCCCGGCGAAGTTTTCGAGGGGCGCATTGCCTACGTTTATCCGACGCTCAAGGCCGAAACGCGGACGGTACCGGTGCGCATCGAACTGGCCAATCCGAAGGGCCGATTGAAGCCGGCTATGTTTGCCGAGGTGGAGATTCCGGTGGCCGGGGCGACGCCGGTCGTCACCGTGCCGAATTCGGCGGTGATCGATAGTGGCAGCAAACAGGTGGTTATCGTGCAGTTGGCCGAAGGGCGCTTTGAGCCGCGGGTTGTGAAGCTTGGTGCGCGAGGCAGTGAGTTTGTGCAGCTGCTGGAGGGTGTCAAGGAACGCGAGATGGTGGTTTCGTCGGCCAATTTCCTGATTGATGCGGAGAGTAATTTGAAGGCGGCACTTGGCGGGATGCAGGCAGCCAAGCCGGCGGTGGTTGGGCATAAGGCGGTGGGGGTTTTGAATGCGGTTGATGCGGCTTCCGGCACGGTGACGATTTCGCATGAGCCGGTGGCGAGTTTGAAATGGCCTTCGATGAAGATGGATTTTGTTTTGGCGAATCCTTCGCTGGTGGCTGGATTTAAGCCGGGTGCGATGGTGGAGTTTGAGTTTGTTGAGCGGGGGCCGGGGGAATGGGTGGTGACTTCGGTGGTAGCCAAATGAGGCTCTCGTTTTCTCAACCTTGGGGTTCCGCCTTGTTGGCGGGCGTATTTTCTTCTTGCTTCGCCAAGAAGAAAGTAGCCAAAGAAGAAGGCGACCCCAGGGTCGGCGCCCTTCGGGTTCCTTGCGCTACTCGGCAGGCCGGGCGGCTGGCTAAACTCGCCTGCGGCTCAGACAACGCCAGCCGACTGCCCCCGGCATTCCTGCGTTGCTCAGCGCCTTCCACGGGGACCCCAAAGGCGTCCTGGCTCAACCGCTACGCCATAGAAGGGCATTGCTGCGATCAACCGGGGAAAAAGCTAAAAAATGAAATCCCCAGGCTCAGCGTGGACGACTTACCGGGCCCCTTGAGAGGTGCCGAGCAACGCAGAAACGCCGGGGGTCTTTGGCTGGCGTTGTCTGAGCTGCAGGCGAGTTTAGCCAGCCACCCGGTGTTTCGAGTAGCGCAGGGAACCGGCAACGCCGGCACCGACCCAGGGTCGCCTTCTTTTTGCTTACTTTTTCTTGGCGAAGCAAGAAAAAGTATGACGCCCCGCAAGGGCGGAACCCCCTGCCAATTAGCCGCCCGCCAGCCCACGCAGGGCAAGCCCCAAGAAAAAGCCCCTCATGCTTAATGCCCTAATCGACTGGTCAGCCAGAAACCGCTTCCTCGTCCTGCTGGCCACCCTCTTCATCATCATCGCCGGCATCTGGTCGGTCCTCAAAACCCCCCTCGACGCCATCCCAGATCTCTCCGACGTCCAGGTCATCCTGTACACCGAATTCCCCGGCCAGGCGCCGCAGGTCGTCGAGGACCAGGTCACCTACCCACTAACCACGGCCCTCCTCTCGGTCCCGAAATCCAAGGTCGTCCGCGGCTTCTCCTTCTTCGGAGCCTCTTTCGTCTACGTTATTTTTGAAGACGGCACCGACATCTACTGGGCCCGCTCCCGCGTACTGGAATACGTCAATTCCGTCTCCGGCAAGCTGCCGAAAGGCGTCACGCCAACGCTTGGCCCGGACGCCACCGGTGTCGGCTGGGTGTACCAGTACGCCGTGCTGGCCAAGAACAAGACGCTGGCCGAACTGCGCACGCAGCAGGACTGGTATCTGCGCTACCAGCTGGCCAAGGCGCCCGGCGTCGCCGAAGTGGCCAGCATCGGCGGCTTCGTCCAGCAGTACCAGGTCACCGTCGATCCGATCAAGCTGAAAACCTACGGCATCCCGCTCATGCGCGTCGCCGAAGTCATCCGCAACTCCAACCGCGACGTCGGCGGGCGGACGCTGGAGATGGCCGAGACCGAATACATGGTGCGCGGCCGGGGCTACCTGCGTGGCAAGGGCGACATCGAGAATCTGGTGCTCAAGGCCCAGAACGGCACGCCGGTGCGGGTGGCCGAGATCGGCCGCGTCGAGCTGGTCGCCGACGAGCGGCGCGGCATTACCGAACTTAACGGCGAAGGCGAAGTGGTTTCCGGCATCGTCATGTCACGCTTCGGCCAGAACGCGCTGGATGTCATCCACAACGTCAAATCCAGGATTGGGGAAATCAGCGCCGGCCTACCGGAAGGCGTCAGCATCCAGACCGTCTATGACCGCTCGGAACTGATCGAGCGCGCCATTGCCACACTCAAGCGCACGCTGGCCGAGGAAAGTCTGATCGTTGCACTTGTCTGCATCGTGTTTCTGCTCCACCTGCGTTCGGCACTGGTCGCCATCATCATGCTGCCAGTCGGCATCCTGGCCGCTTTCATCGGCATGCGAGCGCTGGGTATCAATTCGAACATCATGAGTTTGGGCGGCATTGCGATTGCCGTCGGGGCAATGATCGATGCGGCGATTGTGATGATCGAGAATGCGCACAAGCATTTGGAACGGCTGGAGGCGACCCATCCCCACCCCAACCCACCCCTTGAAGGGGAGGGAGCTAACATCTCCTCCCCCTTCAAGGGGGAGGCCGGGAGGGGGATGGGTCTCGACGCCCGCGCCCAAGCCATCATTGCCGCCTGCAAGGAAGTCGGCCCCGCCCTCTTCTTCAGCCTGCTCATCATCACCGTCTCCTTCCTCCCCGTTTTCACGCTCGAAGCCCAGGAAGGCCGGCTGTTCGCATCACTGGCGTGGACCAAGACCTTCGCCATGGCGGCCGCCGCCTTCCTCTCGGTAACACTGGTGCCGGTGCTGATGCTGCTGTTCATCCGCGGCCATATCCGGCCGGAAGCCGAAAACCCGGTCAATCGTTTCCTGATCCGCATCTACCGCCCGATCATCGCCGCCGTCATGAACTGGAAGAAAATGACCATCGCCCTTGCCCTGATCGCCATGGCCGTCAGCATCATCCCGGCCAGCCGTCTGGGTTCGGAGTTCATGCCGACCCTCAACGAAGGCACGCTGTTCTACATGCCGACCACGCTGCCCGGCCTGTCGGTCACCAAGGCGGCCGAACTGTTGCAGACCCAGAACAAGATCATCAAGAGCTTCCCGGAAGTCGCCTCGGTCATCTGCAAGGCCGCCCGCTCCCAGACCGCCACCGACCCGGCGCCGATGGAAATGTTCGAGACGGTGATCAATCTGAAGCCTGAATCCGAATGGCGGGCCGGGATGACCACAGACAAGCTCATCGCCGAACTCGACAAGGCGCTGCAATTCCCCGGCGTCGCCAATTCATGGACGATGCCGATCAAGGCTCGCATCGACATGCTGTCCACCGGCATCCGCACACCGATCGGCATCAAGGTCTTCGGTACCGATCTGGTTGAAATGGAGCGACTGGCCAAGGAAATCGAAAGTGTCGTCAAGGCCGTGCCGGGCACCAGCAGCGCCTTCGCCGAACGCATCACCGGCGGCTTCTACCTCGACATCGTGCCCGACCGCAACGCGCTGGCCCGCTATGGCCTGACCGTTGGCGAGGTGATGGACGTCGTCGCCGCTGCCCTCGGTGGCGAAATGGTCACCACCACCGTCGAAGGCCGCGAGCGCTTCGGCGTCACCGTCCGCTACCCGCGCGACCTGCGCAGCGATCCCCAGGCCATCGCCCGCGAAGTGCTGGTTCCGGTGCCGGCCGAAATGGGTGCGCCGGCCAGCATGGTCCCGCTCGGCCAGGTCGCGGAAATTAAGATCAGCACCGGCGCCCCGGCCATCCGCACCGAAAATGCGCTGCTCTCGGCCTACATCTACGTCGACATCCGCGACCGCGACATCGGTTCCTACGTTGCCGAGGCGCGGAAAGCGGTCAACGAAAAGGTCAAATTCACCCCCGGCACCTACGTCACCTGGAGCGGCCAGTTCGAATACATGGAACGGGCCATCGAGAAACTGAAAGTCGTCGTCCCGCTCACCCTGCTCATCATCTTCCTGCTGCTTTATCTGAATTTCCGGCGCATCACCGAAACCCTGATCGTCATGCTTTCGGTGCCCTTCGCGCTGGTCGGCGGCATCTGGCTGATGTGGTGGCTCGACTTCAACACGTCGGTCGCCGTCGCCGTCGGCTTCATCGCGCTCGCCGGCGTGGCGGCCGAAACCGGCGTCATCATGCTGATCTATCTCGACCACGCGCTGGTCGAGGCCAAAGCAAGGAGCGACGCGCAAGGCCGTGCGTTTGCTCGCGCCGACTTGAACGCCGCCATCATGGTGGGGGCGGTGGAGCGCGTCCG
>JAUYSK010000009.1 GCA_030696345.1 Azonexus sp. | reverse complement strand
TGCGCCCGCTGCCGGATAAGTTCCATGGTCTCGCCGACATCGAGATGAAATACCGCCAGCGCTATGTCGATCTGATCATGAGCGAGGAAACGCGCTTCACCTTTTTGGCGCGCAGCCGCATCGTCACCTCGATCCGCAATTACATGACGAATCACCAGTTCCTCGAAGTCGAAACACCGATGATGCATCCCATTCCCGGCGGCGCCTCGGCCAAGCCGTTTGTCACGCACCACAACGCGCTGGACATGCAGCAGTTCCTGCGCATCGCCCCCGAGCTTTACCTGAAGCGCCTGGTGGTCGGTGGTTTCGAGAAGGTTTTCGAAATCAACCGCAACTTCCGCAATGAAGGCCTTTCGCCACGCCACAACCCGGAATTCACGATGATGGAATTCTACGAGGCGTATGCGAACTACCAGACGCTGATGAATTTCACCGAAGGCCTGCTCCGTTATGCCGCCCGCGAAGCCCTCGGCAAGGAAGTCTTCCAGTACCAGGGCCGCGAACTCGATCTTTCCAAGGCTTTCCACCGCCTGACCATGGTTCAGGCCGTGCTGAGATATTGCCCGCAGTACAGCGAAGCCCAACTCAACGACGCCGACTGGCTGCGCCAGCAACTGATTGCCCGCAAGGTCGAGCTGAGGGGCACACCGGGCCTCGGCAGCCTGCAACTGCTGTTCTTCGAGGAAACCGCTGAAGCCCAGTTGTGGGAACCGACTTTCATCATCGACTACCCGGTCGAAGTTTCGCCGCTGGCTCGCGCTTCGGACACCAATCCGGAAATTACCGAGCGTTTCGAACTGTTCATCGTCGGCCGCGAGATCGCCAATGGCTTCTCCGAGTTGAATGATGCCGAAGATCAGGCCGCCCGCTTCCAGGAACAGATGAAGGCCAAGGACGCCGGTGATGAAGAGGCCATGTATTACGACGCTGATTTCATCCGGGCGCTGGAATACGGGCTGCCGCCGACCGGTGGCTGTGGCATCGGTATTGATCGGCTGATCATGCTGCTGACCGATGCCGCCGCGATCCGCGATGTCATACTCTTTCCCCAAATGCGCCCTGAATAATGCGGTGGCTGGCTGCGCTTGACGAAACGGCGCGCTGTTTGTGACCGAAAAAAATGCACTTGAAGCAGCGGCGCGAGCGGCACTGACCGGGCGCAACAGCCGCACCGTCGTCTTCGAGCTCGACGGCCAGCGCTATGTCATCAAGCGCCTGGCCGAAAAGCCGCGCAAGCTGCTGCAAACGCTGTTCATGCGCTGGCTGGTCAAGCGCATTACCGGACAGCCGCTGCCGATGCGCACTCTGGCTCTTTCCGAAGCGGCCAGCAGCATGGATTTTGAGGCCCGGCGACTGACCGCTCTGGCGGCAGCCGGTGTCCGCGTGCCACGCCTGGCACTGCTCACGCCTGAATTCTTTGTCCTTGAGTTTTGCGGTACCGTTGTCGCCAGCTTGCTGGAAGCCTGGACGCCGGAAATCTGGCGGGCTGAGCTGCTCCAGCTGGCAACCGAACTCGGCGAATTCCACCGCGCCGGCCACTGGCACGGTGGGGCTCAGATTAAGAACATCACGCTGCAGGATGGCGTCAGTTACCGTATCGATTTCGAAGAGAATTTCGGCGAATATCTGCCCCTGAACGTTGCCCAGACCGCGGATCTCGCGCTCTTCCTGAACTCCATCTCGCTGGCTGGGCCGATTGTCGAAAGCGAAGCACGCGAGTTGATGCCGAAGCTGCTCGATAGCTACTTTGCCACCAACCCGGACCCTGAAATCAAACAGGTTATCCAGCGCGCCCTGCCTTTGCTGAGCCGCTTGGCCGGATTCGCCAGCCTTTTCGAGCGCTGGTCAAAAAAGGGAATCCGCCGCGTCATCATCCTGGTCGACATGCTGAAGACGGTTCAGTCGACCGCTCGGTAATGGAAATCCTGCAGCCGGCCCGCCTTGAGTTCGCGACGATAGGCACACCGTACTCGGCCACTTACGACGATGTTTACCACTCGGCCTATGGCGGTCCGGAACAGGCCCGCTACGTCTTTCTCGCTGGCAATGAACTGCCACAACGCTGGCAGGACAAGGACCGCTTTGTCGTTCTCGAAACCGGTTTCGGGCTGGGGCTGAATTTTCTCGTCACCTGGCAAGCCTGGCGCGCCGACCCGCAGCGTTGCCGGCGACTGCATTTCGTTTCCTTCGAAAAACACCCGTTCACCGCAGCAGATCTCGCCACTGCCCAGCAAGCATGGCCGGAATTCGCCGAACTCGCTGCTGAACTGCAAAAGCTCTGGCCGGTACTGACGCCGGGCATACACCGCCTGCATCTTGATGGTGGCCAAGTCATCCTGACCCTGATTTTTGGCGATGCCGCGACTCGTCTGCGCACGCTTGATGCTGCGGTCGATGCTTTCTTTCTCGATGGCTTTTCACCGGCCAAAAATCCAGAAATCTGGTCGCCCTATTTCTGCAAGGGCTTAACCCGCCTCGCCGCAACTGACGCCACACTGGCGACCTGGACGGTTGCTGGACATATCCGCGAAGCACTGACCAGCGCCGAATTCGATGTAAAAAAGAAGCGCGGTTTTGGTGGCAAACGGCAGATGCTGGTCGGCCACTTTCGCTCGCGCCGCCCCGATCGCCACCGCGCACCGACCGATCGCCGCGCCATCGTCATCGGCGCCGGCATCGCTGGCAGCACCACGGCACACCGGCTGGCTGCCGCCGGCTGGCAGGTCACCGTACTGGAGCAGGCCAGCGCACCGGCGACAGGAGCCTCCAGCAATATCGCCGGAATTTTCCGGCCCTTGCCCAGCGCCGACGACAACCGCCTGTCGAGGCTGACCCGCGCCGGCTTTCTCGCTACCCGCGCCCTGCTGGCCGAACTGCCCGAGGCCCGCTGGGCTGACTGCGGCATTCTGCATCTTGGCCGTGATGCCGAGCATGAGGCGCAACAGCGGCGGGCCGTTGAGAAGCTTGGCTGGCCATCCGAATTGCTGCAATTTGTCGAACCCGACGAAGCGAGCCAAAAACTCGGCTGGCCTGCCTACGCTGGTGGTTGGTGGTTTCCAAGCGGTGGCTGGGTGCAACCGCCGTCCGTCTGCCGGGCGGCACTGGCGGCATTTCCGGAACGCATCACCGTCCGCTTCGATGCTGCGGTGGACCGCCTGGAAAAGACAAAAACTGGCTGGCGGGCGCTGGATGCCTACGGCAGCGAAATGGCTGAAGCGCCCATCGTCGTCATGGCGAGCGGGGTCGCCGCACTGAGCTTCGAGCAATTCGCCTGGCTGCCGCAATATGCCGCCCGCGGCCAGGTCAGCCATCTGCCTGCCACCAACACACCGGCGATCAATGTCGCTGTCGTCTGCAAATTGGGCTATGCCATTCCCGAGGTTGATGGCATCCGGCTGACCGGCGCAACGCATCAGGAAAATGACAACGATTCGAACGAACGAGGGGCTGACCACAGCGAAAATCTGGCCAACCTCAACCAGATACTGCCCGGCTTCGCTCCCGAGCTCGACCCGTCCACGCTAACCGGCCGCGTCGGCTTTCGCCCGATGTCGCCGGACCGCATGCCCATCGTCGGTCAAGTGCCGGCACTCAGCGCGGTCAGTAGCAATGCCCGCCTCCACGCCCTGCCCCGCCAGCCCGGCCTGTGGTGCGTCCAGGGCTTTGGTGCGCGCGGTATCGTCTGGTCGGCATTGATGGCCGACTTGCTGCTCAGCCAGCTCGAAGGCGAACCGTTGCCGCTGGAAAATGATCTCGTGGACGCCATCGATCCCGGCCGCTTCATGCTCAAGTCTGCCCAGCAGCTAGTCGCACCAACGAACGAAACCTAGCCTCACCCATACCGTTTATCAGATGGCATTGCGGTCGATTCCATTCATCATTGACATGCCCAACACATTGTAATAAAACCACACACTTTGTAAGGCCTTACCCATAACTATTAGCCTACGTCTCGACACCAGAGATTGCCAAGGCGACGCCTCCCCCGGCACCCGGAAGTCCTCATTCCTTTTCAGGAGATGCGCATCCATGCTCGGCAAACTGGTTCGTTTCATTCGCTCCGGCGATGCTTCCCTCACTCGGCAACATCCACTGCTCGCCCGGGTCATAACCACCGTCGGCACCGACATCGGTGAAGCCAATGACTTTGCCAAGTTGCTGCTACCTGCGATCAATTCTGCGATCGAATATTTTGACCGGCAGATGGCCAGCATCCCCGCCGCGCAGACGCTTTCCGGGGAGCTGTTCGCTGCCGCCGCCGGCGTCTCCACCCTCTTTCCCGAAGCCGATGAACTGGGCCGAACGCTGGGCCGAAGTCTTGCCGTCAAGGAAACGCTGCCCGACCTGATTCAGAACGGCCATGATGAAATTTATGCCCTGCTCGGCTTGCGTATCCGACCCGATAACGAATCGGCGCCCGTGTTTGCCGATCACACGCTACACAGCCTGGGAACGACCGAATCCCATTCCAAGGAGATACTGCGTCTTGCTGCCTTTGACCGCCTGGTGAGAAACTTTGCCGAACACGTCGAGAAATTACGGCGCAAGGAACGACTGCTCAAGCTGGAATGGGAATGGAACCTGCAGCATGATGTCGCCAAGACCATAGATAACGGGGGCAATCCGGAATACGTTTACGCCGCCAAGGAATTGACGCCCGACAATCTGCTGCGTGGCCTGATTTCCTGGCTGAACAAGCCGGAAAGTTTCTTCCGGCTGGAAGCCAGCCAGGTCAGCATGCCGGGCAACACCGCTGTTGGCGCGTCCTCCCGCAAGCCGGTCGAATTGCCACTGCTTCATTGCAGCGATCGCCGCCAATGGCTGGTCTGCTTTGTCCGGTTTTCCGCCAGCGAAGGCGCCCAGGCGCTGCAACGCGAGACCCACACCCATCGCTACATTTTCATTTGAACGATGCCTTTTTGATATACCAGAGAGGGCATACCACGAGCCTGCCGCCCTGCTAAACTCTCGGCTTTCACTCCATAAAAGAAGAGAGACACACGCATGAAAATCGAAACAATTGCCGTCCACGGCGGCTACTCGCCTGACCCGACCACCAAGGCCGTCGCGGTGCCGATTTACCAGACGACCTCCTACGCCTTCGACAGCACCCAGCATGGTGCCGACCTGTTCGACCTGAAGGTCGCTGGCAACATCTACACGCGCATCATGAACCCGACCACCGACGTGCTGGAAAAGCGCGTCGCCGCGATGGAAGGCGGCATTGCCGCGCTGGCCCTGGCCTCCGGCATGGCGGCCATCACCGCCGCAATCCAGACCATCACCGAAGCTGGCGACAACATCGTCACCTCAAGCACGCTGTACGGCGGCACCTACAACCTGTTCGCCCACACGCTGCCGCAATACGGCATTGATGTCCGCTTCGCTGATTACCGCGATCCGGCTGCGTTTGAAAAGCTGATCGATGCCAAGACCAAGGCCGTGTTCTGCGAATCGGTCGGCAACCCGCTGGGCAATGTCACCGACTTCGAAAAGCTCGCCGAAATCGCCCACAAGCATGGCGTGCCAGTCATCGTCGACAACACGGTGCCCTCGCCCTACCTGTGCCGTCCGTTCGAACATGGCGCCGACATCGTCGTCCATGCGCTGACCAAGTATCTCGGCGGCCATGGCAATTCCATCGGCGGCATCATCGTTGATAGCGGCAAGTTCCCGTGGGCCGAGCACAAAGCCAAGTTCAAGCGCCTCAATGAGCCGGACGTTTCCTACCACGGCGTCGTCTACACCGAAGCCCTCGGCCCCGCCGCCTACATCGGTCGCGCTCGCGTCGTGCCATTGCGCAACATGGGTGCCGCGCTCAGCCCGTTCAACGCCTTCCTGATCCTGCAAGGCATTGAAACCCTGGCCCTGCGCATGGACCGTACCTGCGAAAATTCTCTGGCCATCGCCAAGTTCCTGCAGAACCACCCGAAGGTCAGCTGGGTCAATTACGCCGGCCTGCCGGACCACAAGGACCACGCGCTGGTCCAGAAGTACATGGGTGGCCGCGCTTCCGGCATCCTGAATTTTGGCGTCAAGGGCGGCAGCGTCGCTGGCGGCAAGTTCCAGGATGCACTGCAACTGGTCACCCGTCTGGTCAATATCGGCGACTGCAAGACGCTGGCCTGCCACCCGGCTTCGACCACGCACCGTCAGTTGTCACCGACCGAACTGGCCAAGGCCGGCGTCTCGGAAGACATGATCCGCCTGTCGGTCGGCATCGAGCATATTGACGACATCATTGCCGATCTGGATCAGGCACTGAACGCCGCCTGATTTTTTCGACCGTAGAAACAACGAACCCGGCTTGATGCCGGGTTCGTCTTTTGAAAATCGCCGATTTCAGGCGTCGACCGCAGCAGTCTCTTCCGGCGGCAAAATTGGCTGTGGCACGCTGGTGGCGTAAAGCACGCCGGAGCAGAAACCAAAGAAGGCGACCGTGGCCATCAGGCTGGGCGTCCAGGTATCGGCCAGGCCTCGCGTGTACCAGAACCAGATAAAGCCACCCAGGGCGGGCAACATCATCAGAGCACAGAGCGCTGCACAAACGAGGGCGATCTTGTGCCCGATGTGACGTGGTTTTCTTGTCATTCAGCTTCCTCTACCTTCAGCCAGATGGAACGGTTGTCCCGGGCATCGCTGGTGCCGGCGCTGAATGTACCACCTTGTTGACCAGCCGCCTGCCTGCCGGTGCCACCCAACTCTATCCACTCACCCAATGTTCCCGAAACGGTTGTCGCCAGCCGCTGCGAACTGACGGTGCCACGGCCATAGGCCGGATCGAAATTCTCTGCCTGTTGGGAAATATCCAGCGTGACGCGCTGCCCGTTGACGCGAGGCGTCGCGTAGAAGCCACTGCCGATGTCGCGATAGACCACGCCTTCAGTGACCATCGCGCCACCCGGCCCGATGACTGTCTGGCGCATCGGCACGGCCAGCGAACGCCCCACCTGAATATAGGCGCGACCACCTTCAACGGTCTGCACCATCTGCGAGGCGCTCTCGCCGCGAACGCTCTTGGTGTCCCAGACGCTGGCGCTGACATTGCTCCGCCGCGTGCTGCCAAGCACGACCTGGCCGCTGGCTTCGGCGCCACGCGCGCTGTCTTCTGCCTGACGATTTTGCGAAATGCGGATGATCAGTCGCCGGGTCGGCTTGTCGATCGCCGCCAGCGCCCGCTTGATATCTTCCCGGTTGCGCGGTGAGGCCTTGAGGAAGAGCTGGTTGTTAACACCAGTCAGCGTGCCTCCGGGCTCGACAAGCGGCAACAGGGTCGGCAGCACCTCATCGGCACTCTTGCTTCTCAGCTCGATGATTTCCATCTGCTGCGCCAAGGCCAGCCCGACCCAAAGGGCGAATGCTGCGGTCAACAGTGTTTTCAGGGCATTTTTCAACGGCAACTCCTCAGGGAGCAACGATATGTGGCAAGGCCAGATATTCACGCGAATTCATCTCGGTCAGCCGGCTGACTGTACGCTTGAACTCGCTGGCCTGGGTACCTTCGGTGTAGAGCTCGTCCGCCGCGCAATCGGCGGTGGCGATCAGCTTGACCTTGTTGTCGTAAAAAACATCGACCAGCCAGGTAAAACGCCGCGCTTCCGAAGACTGATGGGCAGTCATCCGGGGAATGTGCGACAGCAAGACCGTATGGAAGGCCCGGGAGATTTCCAGGTAGTCGTTCTGCGAGCGCGGTCCGCCGCATAGCGTCCGGAAATCGAACCAGATCACGCCATGCCCCCGGCGCACGGTATCGATATTGCGGTCAAGAATCTCGACATGGCCGCCTTTCTTGCCATCCTCGCCGGCCACCATGCGGAAATAGTCGAGCATTTTTTTCTCGGCAGCATCGTCCGCCGGATGGTGGAATATTTCGACCTGCTCCAATGCCCGCAAGCGGTAATCGATTCCTGAATCCACCTCGTAAATATCGAGATGCTTCTGCAACAGCGCGATGGTCGGCAGAAAGCTTTCGCGATGCAAACCATTCGGGTAGAGCATCGATGGCGGGTAATTCGAGGTCATGACGATGATGACGCCATTGGCAAACAGGCCATCCATCAAGCGGCCAAGAATCATCGCATCGGCAATATCGGAGACATGGAACTCGTCAAAGCAGAGCAGGCGGACATCCTTGGCGATCTGTTCGGCCAGCCGCAGCATCGGGTCCGGCTCACCCTTGTATTTTTCAAGATCGCGGTGAATCTGCTGCATGAAGGAATGGAAATGCAGACGCTTCTTGCGGCGATATGGCACCGAGTCATAGAAGCAATCCATCAGGAAACTCTTGCCGCGCCCCACCCCGCCCCAGAAGTAAATACCCTTGGGTGGCATCGGCCGGGACAGCAAGCGCTTGAACGTACTGTTGCGGTTAACCTTGAAGGAAAGCAGATTGGTATACAAGGACTGCAAGGCCGAGGCGGCCGTCATCTGGGCGGCATCGGCCATGTAGCCGCGGGCATCAAGCAAGTTCTTATAGGCGTCGAGCATGCCCTGGGCGGCGACATTCAATTTTTTATGCGGCATATGGGCAAATCTTTTGGGGTAAAAACGTATTCTGCCAAAAAACAAAGGCGGGTGCGTTGCCGCAACCCGCCTTTCGAGAAACTGACTAAGCGATCAGAAGTTCAGCGTGCGCTTGTCGCAGGCCAGTGCTGCTTCATGGATGGTCTCGGAAAGCGTCGGATGCGCATGGCAGATACGCGCCAGATCTTCCGAAGCACCACCGAATTCCATCGCCACGACGGCTTCGGAAATCAGCTCTGAGGCATTGGCACCAATGATGTGCACACCAAGGATACGGTCGGTCTCCTTGCAGGCCAGCATCTTGACGAAGCCAGAGGTATCGCCCATGCCCAGCGCCCGACCGTTGGCCAGGAAGGGCACCTTGCCTGCCTTGTAGGCGATGCCTTCAGCCTTGAGCTGCTGTTCGGTCTTGCCGACCCAAGCGATTTCCGGCGAGGTGTAGATGACCCAGGGAATGGTGTCGAAATTGCAGTGACCAGCCTGGCCAGCCATCAATTCAGCAACCATGACGCCTTCTTCATGCGCCTTGTGCGCCAGCATCGGGCCACGAACGACGTCACCGATTGCCCAGACACCCGGCAAATTGGTCTTGCAGTGGCCGTCGACTTCAACCATGCCACGCTCATCCAGCTTGAGACCAACGCCTTCAGCATTCAGGCCATCCGTATTCGGCACACGGCCGATGGAGACAATCAGGCGATCAGCATCAAGTTTCTGGGCATTACCATCCTTGTCGGTATAAGCGATGGAAACCGATTTCTTGGTAGCCTTGATGTCGCCGATCTTGACACCCATCTGGATATTCAGACCTTGCTTGGTGAACAGCTTGAAGGCTTCCTTGGCCATATCGATATCGGCAGATGCCAGGAAATCCGGCATTGCTTCAAGGACAGTGACTTCGGTACCGAGGCGGCGCCAGACCGAACCCATTTCCAGACCGATGACGCCGGCACCGATGATGGCCAGCTTCTTCGGCACGGATTCCTGATTCAACGCACCTTCGTTGTCCATGACGATTTTCTGGTCGACCGGCAGATTCGGCAGGTGACGGGCCTTGGAACCGGTAGCGACGATGACCTGCTTGGCCAGCACCTCCTCGGAGCCAACCTTGACCTTCCAGAAGTCGCCTTCCTTGCCGACGAAGGAACCGTGGCCAGCCAGGAAAGTGACCTTGTTCTTCTTTAGCAACATCTTGATGCCGGAGGTCAGTTGATTGACCACGCCATCCTTGCGTGCCTTCATGACCGGCACGTCAATGGTGGCCTTGCCAACCTTGATGCCCTGAGCTTCGAAGCTGTGACCAGCTTCTTCGAACAAGTGTGAGGTGTGCAGCAGGGCCTTCGAGGGAATACAGCCAACATTCAGGCAGGTACCGCCAAGACGCGGCTCGCCCTTCGGGTCAGCATAGGGATTGGATTCGGCGCATGCAGAGGAAAAGCCAAGTTGCGAAGCGCGAATGGCTGCGATGTAACCGCCAGGACCACCACCGATAACGAGCACGTCAAATTGCTTGGACATGTGTAAACCTTTCAGATTTCAGATGTGCAAAAGCGCCAGCGCCCTTTGCGGGACACTGGCGCCGGCAAACGTCGATTAGACGCCGAGCAGCAGGCGTGACGGATCTTCCAGCGCTTCCTTCATGGTCACCAGACCGAGAACGGCTTCGCGGCCGTCAATGATGCGGTGATCGTAGGACATGGCCAGATAGTTCATCGGACGCACAACAACTTGACCGTTCTCAACCATGGCGCGGTCCTTGGTGGCATGAATGCCGAGGATCGCGGACTGTGGCGGGTTGATGATCGGGGTGGACATCATCGAACCAAAGATGCCGCCATTGGAGATGGAGAACGTACCACCGGTCAGGTCTTCGATCGTCAGCTTGCCGTCCTTGGCCTTGGAGCCGAATTCGGCAATCTTCTTTTCGATTTCGGCGATGGACATCTGATCAGCATTGCGGATGATCGGCACGACCAGACCACGCGGCGAACCGACAGCGATACCGATGTCGATGAAGCCGTGATAGACAATGTCGTTGCCATCAACCGATGCGTTCAGCACCGGGAACTTCTGCAGGGCTGCGCAGGCGGCCTTGACGAAGAAGCCCATGAAGCCGAGACGGACACCATGCGCCTTCTCGAACTTCTCACCATACTGCTTGCGCAAGGCCATCATCGGGCCCATGTTCACTTCGTTGAACGTGGTCAGGATGGCGTTGGTTGCTTGCGATTGCAGCAGACGCTCGGCAATACGCGAACGCAGACGGCTCATCGGCACGCGCTGTTCGGTACGATCGCCGAGGGCAACGGTAACCGGCGGGGTCGGCAGGGCAACCTTGGCGGCAGCCGGTGAAGCGATTGGGCCAGCCTTCGGTGCAGCAGCAACAGCATCTTCCTTGGTCACACGACCACCACGACCAGAACCGGCGACGTCAGTGGCAGCGATGCCTTTTTCGTCGAGGATCTTGCGGGCAGACGGGCTGGCCGTACCAGCCGGCGCAGCTGCGGCCGGAGCCGGAGCGGAGGTCGCTGCAGCCTTCGGTGCTTCTGCAGCCGGTGCAGCAGCGCCAGCCTTGGCTTCGGTGTCGATACGGGCGATCAGTTCGCCGGAGACAACGGTTTCACCGTCGGCCTTGACGATTTCGACCAGCACGCCGGCACCCGGTGACGGAACTTCCAGAACGACTTTGTCGGTTTCGATATCAACCAGGATTTCGTCGCGCGCGATGGAATCGCCGATTTTCTTTTTCCAGGTGGCGAGCGTACCTTCGGCAACGGACTCGGACAGCTGGGGAACTTGGACTTCGATAATGCTCATAGTGACTCCACTCTGCTTTAGTTATTAGTACTCAATCTTGCCCAGTGCGGACTCGACCAGTGCCTTTTGTTGCTCGTTGTGCTTGGCCAGATATCCAACGGCCGGCGAAGAAGATGCGGGACGGGAAACCAGCAGCATTTTCTGCTTGCTGCTGATCTGGCTATCCATGTGATGACGCGAAGCGATCCAGTACCAGGCGCCCTGATTGCGCGGCTCTTCCTGGCACCAGACGATTTCGGTCGCCTTCGGATACTTGGCCAGTTCCTTCTCCAGATGATCTTTCGGGAAGGGATAGAGCTGTTCAACGCGAACGATGGCGATGTTGGTAATCTTCTTTTCACGACGTGCGGCCAGCAGGTCATAGTAGACCTTGCCGGAACACAGGACGACACGGGTAACCTTCTTGGCATCGATCTTGTCGATTTCACCAATGATCGGCTGGAACTGACCCGTTGCCAGCTCTTCCAGAGAGCAAGCAGCATCCTTATGGCGCAGCAGTGACTTCGGCGTCATGACAATCAGCGGCTTCCGCTGCATGCGAACGCCCTGACGACGCAGCATGTGGAAAACCTGCGCGGCAGTGGTCGGCACGCAAACTTCCATGTTCATCTCGGCGCAAAGCTGCATGTAGCGTTCGAGACGAGCCGAAGAGTGTTCCGGACCCTGACCTTCGTACCCGTGCGGCAGCAGCATGACCAGACCGCAGGCACGGCCCCACTTGGCTTCGCCGGAAGCAATGAACTGGTCGATGACGACCTGGGCGCCGTTGGCAAAGTCGCCAAACTGACCTTCCCAGACCACCATTTCGTACGGATTGGCCGAGGCGTAACCGTAGTCGAATGCCAAAACAGCCTCTTCGGACAGCACCGAGTCGTAACACTGGAAAGCAGCCTGCTTTTCCTGCAGGTTCTTCAGCGGGTGGTAAGTACCCTCGTCCCAGTTCTCACGATTCTGGTCATGGAAGGCAGCATGACGGTGGAAGAAGGTACCGCGACCAACGTCTTCACCGGAGATGCGCACCCCGTAGCCGGAAACCAGCAGCGAGGCGTAAGCCAGATTCTCGGCCATACCCCAGTCAACCGGCAGCTTGCCTTCGCCCATCGCAGCGCGATCATCGGCAATTTTCTTGACCCGGGAATGCAGCGTGTAGCCTTCCGGGAACGTCGTCAGACGCTTGGACAGGCGCTGCAACTCCTTGAGCGGCACGGTCGTATCGCAATTTTCGATATAGCCCTTGGTCAGGAACGGCGTCCAGTCAATGGTATTAGGGTGCTTGTAGCCAGCCAGAACCGGGTTGTACAGCAGTTCGCCCTTGTCCAGATGCTCACGGTACTCCTTGATCATCTGATCCGGACCATCAGCCGGCAAGACACCTTCGGCAATCAGCTTGTCGCCATAAACCTTGCGGGTACCCGGATGCAGCGCAATTTTCTTGTACATCAGCGGCTGGGTGACCATCGGCTCGTCCTGCTCATTGTGACCGAGCTTGCGGAAACAGATGATGTCGACGACGACGTCCTTCTTGAATTCCTGGCGGAAGTCGATCGCCAGTTGCGTCACCAGTGCCACCGCTTCCGGATCGTCACCATTGACGTGGAAGATCGGCGCATCGGCCATCTTGAAGATGTCGGTACAGTAATGACCGGAACGATAGTCGCGCGGGTCGCTGGTGGTGAAACCGATCTGGTTGTTCACCACGATATGCAGCGTACCACCCGTGCCATAGCCACGGGTCTGGGCGAAGTTGAGCATTTCCTGGTTAACGCCCTGGCCGGCCACGGCGGAGTCGCCATGAATGACGACTGGCAACACCTTGGACTTGCCTTCTTCACCACGACGAACCTGGCGGGCGTAGACCGAACCTTCAACCACTGGGTTTACGATTTCGAGGTGCGATGGGTTGAAAGCCAACGTCAGGTGGCAAGGGCCTCCCGGAGTGGACACATCGGACGAGAAGCCCATGTGGTACTTGACGTCACCAGCCGACAGATCGCTCTTCTTTTTGCCTTCAAATTCGGCAAAGAGCATGGAAGGAGCCTTGCCCAGCGTATTGACCAGCACGTTCAGACGACCACGGTGCGCCATACCGATCACGACTTCATCGACACCCTTGGTACCAGCGACGCGGATGGCTTCATCCATCGAGACGATCAGGGATTCGCCGCCTTCAAGCGAGAAACGCTTCTGACCGACGTATTTGGTATGCAGATAACGCTCAAGTGTCTCTGCTGCGGTCAACCGCTCCAGCAGGCGTTTTTTCTGGTCAGCGTTGTAGTTCGGACGTGAACGGACCGGCTCCAGACGCTCCTGCAGCCAGCGCTTTTCGGTGTAGTCGGACATGTACATGTACTCGACACCGACCGAGCCGCAATAGGTCTGCTTCAGGGTTTCGAGAATGTCGCCAAGCTTCGCGGTTTCCGACAAACCTTTCAGGGAACCAACGCTAAAGCTCTGGTTCAGGTCGGCATCGGAAAAACCGTAGAAGCCCAAATCCAGTTCGTCGATTTTCGGGCGCGGCAGGCGCTTGAGCGGATCAAGATCGGCCCAGCGAGTACCCATCGAGCGGTAGGCAGTGACCAGTTGGCCAACGGCCGACTGCTTCTTGCCGTCACCACCGGTTGTTACAGCGGCCGGACGGAAGCCACCATCCTTGCCCAATTCGGCAAAGGCAGCAATAACCGGCGCATGGGCGACGTCGCGAGCAACAAAGCCCGGCATCTGGGCCAGGCGATCAAAGTAGTCGCGCCACTCGTCCGGCACCGCGGTCGGATTATCAAGGTATTTTTCGTACAGCTCTTCAACGAACGGCGCATTGCCGCCAAAGTACATGGTGCTGTCGAACAGATCATTCATCGTAGTCATAGGCGTCCCCTCTAGGGTGTTGTCTTTTTGGGTAGCTGCGGGTGATGTGTAACAAAATTCCGCGGAAAAAAAGGGCGGCCACACGGCCGCCCGTTCTTCAACTTAGCCGCGCTGGCCAAGAGGTACCACGTCGCGACGAGCCGCACCGATGTACAACTGACGCGGACGACCGATTTTGTATTCCGGATCGGTGATCATTTCTTCCCACTGCGTCATCCAGCCGACCGTGCGGGCCAGGGCGAAAATACAGGTGAACATTTCGGTCGGAATGCCGATGGCCTTCTGAACGATGCCGGAGTAGAAGTCGACGTTCGGGTAGAGCTTCTTCTCGACGAAGTACGGATCTTCCAGAGCAATGCGCTCCAGTTCCATGGCCAGCTTGAACAGACGATCGTTCTGCAGGCCCAGTTCGTTCAGAACTTCGTTACAGACTTTGCGCATCATCGTGGCACGCGGATCGAAGTTCTTGTAAACACGGTGGCCAAAGCCCATCAGCTTGAAGGAATCGTTCTTGTCCTTGGCGCGAGCGATAAATTCAGGAACTCGCGAAACGTCGCCTATTTCTTCGAGCATCTGCAGACAGGCTTCGTTGGCGCCACCGTGTGCCGGGCCCCACAGACAGGCGATACCAGCAGCGATACAGGCAAACGGGTTGGCACCGGAGGAACCGGCCAGACGAACCGTCGAGGTCGAGGCGTTTTGCTCGTGATCGGCATGTAGCGTAAAGATGGTGTCCAGCGCACGAACCAGAACCGGGTTCGGCACGTATTTCTCGCACGGGTTACCGAACATCATGCGCATGAAGTTGGCGGTGTAATCCAGGTCGTTGTCCGGATACATGAACGGCGCGCCGGTGTTGTACTTGTAAGCCATGGCGACGATGGTCGGCAACTTGGCAACCAGACGGTTGAAGCTGACGTTGCGGTGCTCGACATCGGAGAAGTCCATCGCATCGTGGTAGAACGCCGACAGCGCACCGACGACGCCGGTCATGACCGCCATCGGGTGGGCATCACGACGGAAGCCGGAGAAGAATTTGGAAAGCTGCTCATGCACCATCGTGTGATTCTTGATGGTGTTTTCGAAATCAGTTTTTTGCTTGACGTTCGGCAGTTCGCCGTTTTTCAGCAGATAAGTAACTTCAAGGAAGTTGCACTTTTCAGCCAGTTGTTCGATCGGGTAGCCGCGATACAGCAACTCGCCCTTGTCACCATCGATGAAGGTAACGGTGGACTTGCAACTAGCGGTTGAGAGGAAGCCAGAGTCGTAGGTAAACAAACCAGTCTTGGCACCCAGCGTGCGAATGTCGACGCAATCGTTGCCGTGCGTCGGGGACATGATCGGGAAATCGACGGGAGCCTGTCCATCAATTGTCAAAGTTGCCTTGCGTTCGGTCGTCATGGTGTTATCCCTGTTCAGGTGTTGGTTATCACTGCACTGCCAAAAAAGCGGTAAACGTTCCAAAGTTAAAACGCCAACCTTACTCAACTCTTACGAAGCATCTCCACGATGGATGCCAGTCGAGGATCATCAATCTCTGCCTTGCCATTAATCAGGTCCCAGAGATCGTAATCCTCCATATCGGCCAGCACCGCAAAAGCCTGCTGCTGATCGTCGTTCAGCTTGTCAAACTCGCCACCATCAAGAAAACGCGTCAGGGTGATGTCGAGTTCAAGCAGCGCACGTCGAATAGAGCGCCAGCGCAGGCGTTCGTAGTCAGCTCTTTCCATCAAACCGCACGACGGACCATCATGTCCTTGATTTTGCCGATGGCCTTGGTCGGATTCAGACCCTTCGGACATACGTCAACGCAATTCATGATGGTATGGCAACGGAACAGACGGTACGGGTCTTCGAGGTTGTCGAGACGTTCGTTGGTTGCCTGATCGCGCGTATCGGCGATGAAACGGTAAGCAGCCAGCAGTCCGGCCGGACCCACGAACTTGTCCGGATTCCACCAGAACGAGGGGCAGGACGTGGAACAGCAGGCGCACAGGATGCACTCGTACAGGCCATTCAGTTCTTCTCGATCTTCCGGCGATTGCAGACGCTCGCGCTCCGGCGGCGGATCGTTGTTGATCAGGTAAGGCTTGATCGAGTGGTATTGCTTGAAGAACTGGGTCATATCGACGATCAGGTCACGGATGACCGGCAGGCCCGGTAACGGACGCAGCACGATCGGTTGCTTCAGGCTGTCGATATCCGTCAGACAGGCCAGACCGTTCTTGCCATTGATGTTCATGGCGTCAGAGCCACAAACACCTTCGCGACAGGAGCGGCGATAGGATATCGCGTCGTCCTTGGCCTTCAGTTTGGTCAGCGCGTCCAGCAACTTGCGGTCAGTCGGCTCAAGTTCGACCGAAATATCCTGCATGTAAGGCGCGTCGTCCTTGTCCGGATCGTAGCGATAAATACTGAATTGAACCATGCGTTTGCTCATTCTGGACTCCAGTTAGTACGAGCGCGTCTTGAGCTCGACAGGCTCGACGGTCAGGGGTTGCATGTTGACCGGCTTGTAGCTGATCGAATTATCCACCGGCGAGAACAGCGTGTGCTTGAGCCACACAGCGTCGTTACGGCCATTCGGGAACTCAGCCGTATCCGGCGCATCGTCGCGAACGTGGGCACCACGGGATTCCTTGCGCGCTTCGGCCGAAATCATCGTGGCCTTGGCGACTTCGATCAGGTTTTCCATTTCCAGAGCCTCGGTCCGGGCCGTATTCCAGGCCATGGACTTGTCCTTGATTTCCAGATTCCGGGCAGCCTTCTCGACTTCAAGGATCTTGCTGACACCCTGCTTCAGCATGTCGCTGAAACGGAACACACCGGCATGATCCTGCATCGTGCGCTGCATCGCCAGACGGGTTTCATGCACATTGGCACCACCCTTACGGTTATCCAGGGCGCTGATGCGAGCCAAGGTCTTGTCGGCAACATCCTTGGGCAGATCGCGATGCGCGCGACCCGCCTTGAGATCTTCAACAGCGGAGTCACCGGCCGACTTACCGAAGACCAGCAGATCGAGCAGCGAATTGGTACCGAGACGATTGGCACCGTGCACCGAGGCACAGGCGCATTCACCGCCGGCGTAGAAGCCCGGAACCACGGCACTCATGTCGCCATTCTGCGGCATAACGACACGACCAGAGTAATGGGTAGGAATGCCGCCCATCTGATAGTGACAGGTCGGCACAACAGGCAACGGCTCTTTCAGGCAATCGACACCGGCAAACTGGATACCGATTTCGTGAATACCCGGCAGGCGCTTCATGATGGTGGCGGGGTCGAGGTGGGTGATGTCGAGCAGAACATAGTCCTTATTGACGCCACAGCCACGGCCTTCCTTGATTTCAGTCGCCATGGCACGGGAAACCACGTCGCGCGACGCCAGATCTTTGGCGTTCGGCGCGTAGCGCTCCATAAAGCGTTCCTTGCTGGAATTACGCAGGATGCCGCCTTCGCCGCGCACGCCTTCAGTAATCAGCACGCCGGCACCGGCCACGCCGGTCGGGTGGAACTGCCAGAACTCCATGTCTTCGAGTGGAATGCCGGCACGCGCCGCCATACCCAGGCCGTCACCGGTATTGATGAAGGCATTGGTCGAAGAGTAGAAGATACGGCCGGCACCGCCGGTCGCGAAAATCGTGGCACGGGCGTGGAAGATCACGATCTGGCCGGTTTCCATTTCCATGGCGGTAACGCCAAGGACATGGCCCTCTTCGTCACGAATCAGGTCAAGCGCCATCCATTCGACAAAGAACTGGGTATTGGCCTTGACGTTACGCTGATACATGGCATGCAGCATGGCGTGACCGGTACGGTCAGCGGCAGCGCAGGAGCGACGCACCGGCTTTTCACCGAAGTTCGACATGTGACCACCAAACGGACGCTGGTAGATCTTGCCATCATCGGTACGATCAAACGGCATGCCGTAGTGTTCGAGTTCAACGACAACTTCATTGGCCTTCTTGCACATGAACTCGATCGCATCCTGGTCACCGAGCCAGTCGGAACCCTTGACGGTATCGTACATGTGCCATGTCCAGTGATCTTCCTCGGAGTTACCCAGAGAAGCAGCCACCCCGCCCTGTGCCGCAACGGTGTGCGAGCGGGTCGGGAAAACCTTGGACAGCACGGCCGTCTTCAGGCCGGCTTCGGACAATTGAATCGCGGAACGCAGACCGGCACCACCAGCACCGACGATGACCGCATCAAACTTGAGAACAGGAATACTCACGCTTACAGCCTCCAGAGAATCGCAGCAGCCCACGCGGTGTAACCCACCAACGCAGTAATGGTCAGCACGTGCAAGGTCAGGCGAAGGCCTGTCGGCTTGACGTAGTCCATCCAGATGTCACGCACGCCGATCCAGGCGTGGTAGAAAAGGCTGACGAAGAAAAGGAAGGTCAGGAACTTGATGACACCATTGGCAAAAATACCCTGCCAGGCTTCAAACGTTCCCGGACGCACGATCAACAGAACCGCGGAGATCAGCACCGAATAAACAGCCATGATGACGGCGGTCGCGCGCTGGGCAATCCAGTCCTTGAGGCCGTAATGCGCTCCAACAACAGTACGATTGATCACAGCAACACCCCCCAGAGAATCAGGGTCAGCGGAATACTGACGGCCAGCACCATCACTGCGGATTTATGGGAAGCCTCTTTCTCGATGCCGATATGAAGATCGAGCAGGAGGAAACGGATACCTGCACAGAAGTGATGAACGAAAGCCCAGATGAGGCCTGCGAACACAACCTTTGCCGGCAACGATGAAGCCACCGCCTTGAAAGTAGCAAAACTATCTGTCGAGTTCAGGCTGGCCGAAAACAGCCAGAGCAACAGCGGAAAACAAAGAAACAAACCGGCAGCGCTAACGCGATGCAGAATTGAAACCTTGCCCGCCAGCGGCAACCTGATAGTGGTCAAGTCCAAGTTTATTGGACGCTTCTTGATGGACATTTCTGCCATGAACGTCATCCCTCGCGTGAGTGAGCGGTTTTCCGCCTGTACGTCGTTTGAAAAGAACCATAATTATACATTCAAAATCAGGCGGGGCATGCCGCGCCGGGCGATTTCAACCCAATCCAAGGCACGATAACCTCTAGCCCAAATCGTTCCGATAATAGTGGTGACGGGTGCAATAAAGACCTAGCCGCCACTCCACCGGCTTGTTTCCATAAGTGTATGCCGTACGCTCGACGCGCAGCAAAGGATCTCCCGGATTGACCCCCAACAAGCCGGCGCTCTCAGCATCTGCGGCAACCGCCCGCAAGTGCTCTTCAGCCTGAATCATGCGGACACCGTAATCACTCTCGAAGAGGCTGTACAAGGAACGCTCCCCGCCCCGCAAACCATCAAGCGCCAAGCCACTGAACAGCTCGGCAACAAGAAAAATCTGATCAAAAACAACCGGCTCACCTTTGAAACGAAGCATGCGGCGAACATAGATCACCGGGGCACCGAGCGCCAGGCCCAAGGCTGCAGCAACATCCGGCGTCGCAGCAATCACCTCGCAGGACAGCGGATCACTGACGCCATGAGCAGCATTGCCATCATCCGGCACCAGCCGCAGGAAACGATAGAAAGAGCGCGGGTCACTGTGCGTTGCGACAAAGGTGCCTTTACCCTGCCGGCGGACCAGCAGGTTCTCGGCAGCCATTTCATCGATCGCCTTGCGAACCGTTCCCTGACTGACATTGAATCGGGTCGCCAGTTCGCCTTCACTGGGAATGGCATCGCCAGGCCCCCACTCGCCCTCCTCCAGACTACGAATCAAGAAATCCTTGATCTGCCGATAGAGCGGGCTGAAAGTCGGGGAATGGGCACGCTGGGCGCCACGGGATGCATCACGGGTCATGGAGGGAAATTTCAGCACATTTCAGGGGAAGCGTCCACGAAAAGTTATCTTATATAAGACAGATGATGAATTGACAGTCAGGCGCCGAACTTTTAACATCTTGAGTTCTCGTGCCAGCTGACGCAAGGTGCAGTTCAAAGGCCGGCATTCGAGCAAAATTGAACAATTTCAATCACGCTGTCTCATACAGGAGCGACATATGTCCAAAGCCCCCATGCGCGTTGCCATTACCGGCGCCGCCGGCCAGATCGGTTATAGCCTGCTGTTCCGCATCGCCTCCGGCGAAATGCTCGGCAAAGACCAGCCGGTCATCCTTCAGTTGCTCGACCTGCCGCAGGCTCAACAAGCCGTCAAGGGCGTGATGATGGAACTGGAAGACTGCGCCTTCCCGCTGCTGGCTGGCATGGTTGCCACCGATGACCCGAACGTTGCCTTCAAGGATGCTGACGTCTGCCTGCTGGTTGGTGCCCGTCCGCGCACCAAGGGCATGGAACGTGCCGACCTGCTGACCGCCAACGGTGCCATCTTCACCGTTCAAGGCAAGGCCATCGCTGAAAACGCTAGCGAAGGCGTCAAGGTTCTGGTTGTCGGCAACCCCTGCAATACCAACGCTTTCATCGCCGCTGCTGCTGCCAAGAAGGTTGGCCGCACCAACCCGAACAACTACCACGGCATGCTGCGTCTGGACCACAACCGCGCCCTGTCGCAACTGGCCAACAAGATCGGCCGTCCGGTCGCTTCCCTGAAGAAGTTGGTCGTCTGGGGCAACCACTCCCCGACGATGTATGCCGATTACCGCAACACGACTTCCAATGGCGACAGCGTCAAGGCCCTGATCAACGATCACGCCTGGAACAACGACGTCTTCCTGCCGACCGTCGGCAAGCGTGGCGCTGCCATCATCGAAGCCCGTGGCCTGTCTTCGGCTGCTTCCGCTGCCAATGCCGCCATCGACCACATCCGTGACTGGGTGCTCGGTTCCGACGAATGGGTTACCCTGGGCGTGCCGTCTGACGGCTCCTATGGCATCCCGGCCGGTATCGTTTTCGGCTTCCCTTGCGAGTGCAAGGGTGGTTCGTTCAAGATCATCCAGGGTCTGGAAATCGACGAGTACAGCCGTGAGAAGATCAACTTCACGCTCAAGGAACTGACCGACGAAGCCGAAGCCGTCAAGGACATGCTGTAATCCAGCATTAGCCCTTAGCTTCATCGAAAGGCCACGGTAAAATGCCGTGGCCTTTTTTATTTTTTGACGACTGAAACCATGCGCCATCCCAATGCAGTTCTCTTTGCCGGCGAAAAGCCCTTTCCGATCCTGCCTGCGGTAGACCACTACGCCGGCTCGGAAAAGCTGATGAAAAAGGCGCTGCAACTGCAGAAAGAACTCGGCCCGATCTTCGACATCACCTGCGATTGTGAAGACGGAGCCCATGCCGGGGCCGAGCGCGAACATGCCGAAATGGCGGCTGCCGTGATCATGTCCGAAGACAACCTGTTCAACCGGGTTGGCGCCCGCGTTCATGACGTCACGCATCCACACTGGCGGCAGGATATGGAAATCCTGGTCGGTATTGCCGGTAGCCGACTGCCTTTCATTACCCTGCCCAAGCCCTGTAGCGCCGGCGATGTGCAAGTTCAGATCGAAGCACTACGTGAAATTGAGCTGAATTTTGGCGTTGACCGCAGGATTCCGGTTCATGTGCTGATCGAAACCCATGGCGCCTTGCGCGAGGTCTGGGAGATTGCCGCCTTGCCCGGCGTCGAAAGCCTGGATTTCGGCCTGATGGATTTTGTCTCCGGCCACCATGGCGCCATTCCCGGCAATGCCATGAAAAGCCCTGGCCAGTTCGACCATCCGCTGGTCGCCCGCGCCAAGTGCGAAATCAGTGCCGCAGCGCTGGCCTGCGGAGTGGTGCCGTCGCACAACGTCACGACCGAGCTTAAGGACATCGAATATATCCGCAACGATGCCCGGCGCGCCCGCACCGAGTTCGGCTATCTGCGCATGTGGAGCATTCATCCGAACCAGATCATGCCGATCGTCGAAGCCATGCGCCCTGATTTTTCCGAGGTCCATGCCGCAACCGACATCCTGATCGCCGCCCAGGACAAGGATTGGGGTCCGATCCAGCATGACGGAAAACTGCACGACCGTGCCTCCTACCGCTACTACTGGGAATTGCTGGAACGCGCCCACGTCACCGGAATGGATGTTCCGACCGAGGCCAAGAGTCGTTTCTTTGGCTGAAAAGCTTCAGATTCTTTATCGTGACGAGCACATCGTCGTCATCGAAAAACCGCCTGGGCTACTCGTCCACCGCTCTGAAATTGACCGTCACGAAACCCGCTTTGCCATTCAGATCCTGCGCAACCAGATCGGCCAACATGTCTGGCCGGCGCACCGACTGGATCGCGGCACCTCGGGCGTTCTGCTGTTTGGCCTGAGCCGTGAAATCGCCGGTAGGCTTGGTCGGCAGTTTGAAGCGGGAACTGTGGACAAGCGCTACTGGGCCATCGTACGCGGACATCCATCGCCCGAAGGAAGCATCGACCATCCGCTAAGCCGACAGCGCGACCCTTATGAATTTCAGGGCGAACAAAGCAGCCAGGAAGCGCAGTCGGCGTTGACCCATTTCCGAAAACTGGCCGAAATCGAACTACCCGTTGCGGTGGACCGCTATCCAGGCAGCCGTTACGCCCTCCTTGAACTTCTGCCGATCACCGGCCGTCGTCACCAGTTGCGCCGCCACCTCAAGCATCTCGCCCATCCGATCATTGGCGACTCGACCTACGGCAAAGGGCAGCACAACCGCTACTTTGCCGAACATCTCGATTGCCATCGGCTATTGCTGGCCTGCACACAAATGAATTTTGATCATCCGGTCAGCGGCCAGCGGCTGGAAATAAAAGCGCCAGTATCTGGCGAATTTGCCGCGATACTGGCGCGTTTTGGCTGGCCGCCTGAAGCAGATTAGGCGATATTTTCCTCGAGGTGCTCCCTGAACTTCAGGTCGCGCTCAAGCTGGACCATGTCCTGGCCCAGTGCATCGCGAGCTGAAACCATACCGACCGGAGCACCATTCTGATCCACCACCGGGACATGGCGGAAACCGCCATCGACCATGTACTGCAAGGCGTAGCCCAGAGGCTTGTCGGCACCAATCGTTTGCGGATTGGCAACCATGACCTGAGCCAAAGTGGTCTTGTCCGGATCGAGATTGCCCGCCAGGACCTTGTTGAGCGCATCACGCTCGGTGAAGATGCCGACGATCCGATTGCTGTCGACGACCAGCAAAGCACCGATACGCTTTTGGGCCATCAGGCTGCAAGCAGAACGAACTGTGGCATCTTTGCCGGCAGAAACGACGGTCTGGCCGGCGATGATGTTGCTAATGATGCGATTGGGCATATTTGTCTCCTACGTTGTTGTAAAAATCAGCAATGTGATCCCGGCTAAACGGGATGCACAGCCACGCGGAGATTAACCCAGCTTTATTACAATCACCGCAATGACCACAAAGATGATGACCATGCCAATCAGCTCAACGTTCAATTTGAACACCAAAAATTTTCTGCCTCACTGAGGCAACTCGTAAACAACGCGAACCCGCGCATCCGCCTTGGCAAGCTCGACAAAGCCGATGCCGCAGGTATTGGCACTGATCCATTTCAGAACTTCATCGGGCGTTGCCACCTTATGTGGCGGTTGCACGCGGCCAGAAAAGACCAGACGTGCCCAGTAGGCATTGATCTCCGCCAGATCCTTGCCGACCAGTCCACTGTAGAAACGAGCCCGATCCGGGTGCGAGTCAGTCAGATCAACCGGTTGCGCCTCACGTCCATTGAAAAACAGGCGATAGCGACCAAAGAAAATATTCACCACTTCATTGCGCGTCATCGCCGCCACGCCACAGCGGGCATTGACCACAACGACCAAATCGGCAAGCGCCTCTCTGGCCGGTAGCCAGAGCAGACAGAAACTCACGAGAAGAAGGCGAAGTCGGTGGCTGATCATGGCATCAGAAGACAAAATCCATGGTCAGCGAAAAGACATCCAGCTTGCCGCTCCAGCCTGGTTGCTCACGACGGTAAGGAAAAATCGAGCTGGAATCGCCGCGAATGCCATCCCATTGTGCCTTGAGCGCGATGTTACGCGCCACATCCCAGCGCGCACCGACGATGGTCGTTGCCTGCACTGATCGGGAATCAGCCATTACCCGGTCGACAGCCCAATTCATCCGGTTAGCGCGACGCTCGGACTCCACCCGGGAGTAGCCTAAAAATGGCGTCACCTGGCCAATCCGGTATCCCGCCAAAACATACCCCGCACTGGAACTCTCGAAAGCATTGCTGCCCTGATCAACGTGATTGAGCATGAACTGCAGTTGCCATGGCCCGCTGTCATAAACGACACCCAGAGAATAATAGTGACTGCGGGTGTTGGCTGTTTCCAGATAATCGAGCGAAGCATCAACCGCTGCCGGCGACAGCAGGGCCGGTGGAACGGCGTAAAAATCCTGGGCAATCGGCAAACTGTTCCGGAACTTTATATTGGCGTAACTCAAGCGCATCTGCCAGGACGCCAGCTGATACTCAAGATAGCCTCCCACCATCGGTGAGCCGTCAATTTTCCATTGGCGATCCGCCAAAGGAAGGCTGCTATCGGAAATACCGTAAAACACTTTCCCGCGCAGGACATTGTCGCCTAGCGGCAGGCTCAGCAGGACATCAGCACCGTCAATGCTGGAAAAAGGCAGGTACCAGAAATAGTCGCCCGGCGGCCTCACGGTCAGGTAGGAGTAACCGACCAGACGGGAATCCGCCAGCATGAAGAACTCAGTTCCCAGCCGGCCGGCCCGCAAACTCAATGCCGGCGTCGGATCGTACTTGAGATAAGCCCAGGCAATTTCCGGCGTGAAGCTTCGGTCATAACGATACCGGCTGACGCCCTGCACCACGGCCTCCAGGTTATGGGTGACCCGCCAGTTGGCCTGCAGACCAAGAACACTATCAACCCGCCCGTCCCAATCGGAACGGGCACCGCGCGGCTGCGAAATATCGCGGACGAACTCGACCTGATCACTCGTCGTGCGGGCAACACCAAGCGTCCCGAAACCATGCACGGTAAAACTGTCTTCGTGATCAGCACGGGCGACACCTGCCACCAGCTGAAGCATTACCAGGGCGACAACCAGCCACCTCCATCCAGGTGAAGGTGTCCTTGAATTGGCAAATTTTACGAATAACTGGCTGAGCATACCCAAAGAAAAACCCGACTTTGGGGCCGGGTTTTTGAAGTTCGACAAGACTGCAATCAGGCTGCCACAGGTTCCGGCAAGGCCACTTTCTGATCGGTACTGAACTGGTAATCCTTGAAGATATGTTCAGCGGACAACAATTGGTAACTGCCATCGGCCAGTTTGTGGGTCGTATCCTTCAGCCGATAGGTCAAATGTCCACAGGTCCACAAGTCGAAGTTCCGCATGTGGGTACAAAGACAGGTCTTGTCCGGCACCGAAACCTTGCGTGCGCCAGGATGAGCTGCCACTTCACGATTGTAAGCGGCCACGTAGGAACACTTGCCATTGGCGTCGAGAAGATAGCCGTAAGCTTCGCAATTCGGACGGATGCCGTCGCCGATCGCTGGGCTGCTCTTGATCATCCGCATCGGATAACCGGTCGGGGAAATCTGGTTAACCTCGATATCGTCTTCGCTGGCTCGGTAGTACTCCTGCTGGACCTTTTCGGGCAGGCCACACTCCTTGGCGACGGTAAATCGAGTGGCAACCTGCACGGCGGCAGCACCAGCCTCGAGGAACTGTGTCGCATCGGTGCCGGTAAAGATGCCACCCGCCGGAATAACCGGGATATCGAGATGTTCGTTTTTCAGGAACTGCATGACCTCGGCAACGATAGTCGCCAGATCGTACTGCGCCCAGTCCATGCCAAAACCAAGGTGGCCACCGGCCAACGGGCCTTCGACCACGACGTAGTCGGGGAGGCGGTTGGTACGGGCAACTTTTTTCAGGAACAGTTGCAGAGCGCGAACCGAGGAAACAATGATGCCCAGCTTGGCGTCGCGGAAACGCGGGTGATCCTCGATCAGGCCGAACGAGCCGAGGTGCAGGCCAGCAGCCAGCGTCATGCCGTCAATGCCGGCATCGAGCGCTGCTGTCATGCGAACCTTGAGCGTCTCTCTCGGCGCGTTCATGGTCAGCTTTTCCATGCAGTTGATGAAGACCAGGCCGGAGCCCTGCTTCCGGCTCATCGCGCTATCAACGTGCAGACGGGTTGCCTCGGCAACTATGCCGAGGTCGAACTTGACCGCAGACTTGTCTTCGTTATTCACGTTGTACTTGTAGATCGCCAGCTTTTCCTTGACGTACTTGGTGTTATAGCGGCGGTCGGCCACGGTATTGATCATCGCGTCCGAAATATGGCCGACGCCGCCCAGGCGGGCTGCCTCGATCGCCAGATCGGTGGTCGATATATCAACCCCCATGCCGCCGATCATGATCGGCACAAGTTCGTGCTTGCCAAGCCGCAAGCGGAAATCATCCACACGCTTCATCTTCATCCTTCAGGAAAGTAGCCCGCCCGGGTTGCGCAACCACGGCCACGACCAAGGGAATAATTTTACGCGAATGTTAAGGTTCATGCTCGCCCGGGCCGGGATAAATCAAGGCCACGACCTTGTCGTGTCGCTAAACTTACGACTTTGAGCACCGGCAACACTGAAAGGTTCGATATGAAGTTTTCGACCCATCCGCTCTGGCTGGTTGGCTTTCGTCCATTTTTCTCGCTGGCCTGTCTGGCGGGAATGATCCTGCCAGTGATCTGGGTGCTGATTTTTAGCAGCATGTTGCCGACCCCGGACGGCAATTTCACCGCCATCCAGTGGCACGCCCACGAAATGTTTTTCGGCTTCGGCTGGGCCGTGCTGGGCGGCTTTCTTCTGACGTCGACGAAAAACTGGGTGAATATCCGCGGTTACCATGGCCCGGCGCTGATGCTGCTTGCCGGCAGCTGGATCATCGAACGAATTGGCATGAGTTTCGGTGGCAGCTGGCCGACTCCACTGTTCGCGATCTCGAACAACCTGTTCCTCGGCAGCATTGTCGCCATGTTGCTCTGGACGCTGATTCGCCATCGCGAGCAGGATAGCTACCGCGACAACGCCTACTTTCTGGTGCTGCTGCCCGCCTTTCTCGTCGCCAAATACCTGATGCTTTACAGCAACCAATTCACGGCTGGCTACGGCATGGCCATCGGCCTGTTCCGGCTGGCCCTGCTGGTCATGCTGGAACGGACGCTAACGCCGTTCATGAAAGCTGGTTTCCAGGTGGCGATCCTGCGCCAGCCCAAGCTGGACATGGCGATCAAGTTGCTCGGCCTGTTGCTGGTCATTGATTTTGCCCTGCCCAGGCCGTTGACCGCAGCAATCGCCTTTTCACTCGCCGCATTGCTGCTTTTCCGCTTCATTTTCTGGAAACCGCAACTCGCCCTGCGCCGGATCGATATCGGGATCATGTATATCGGCTATCTCGCCATCGCCGGCCAATTGCTGATCGAGGCACTGGGCCATGTCATGCAGTTTGTCTGGGTCGGCTCGGTCTCAGTACATCTATTCACCTTTGGTGCCATGGGTACGGTAATCCCGGCCATGATCATTCGCATCTCGAAAGGGCACACCGGGCGCAAGGTGGTTTTCGACCGGCTCGACAAACTGGCGCTTTACATCATGCTGGGCGCGCTGGTCGTTCGCATCATTGCGCCGCAAGTCTTTCCGGCCGGCTATCTGTTTTGGCTACAGCTCTCTGCTGCTTGCTGGCTCGGCTGCTTCGGCATCCTCGGCTGGCGGTATATTCCCATCCTTTTTCAAGCCCGCCTCGACGGCAAGGAACACTGATGCAAATCTGGGTCGACGCCGACGCCTGCCCCGTCGTCATCAAGGAAATCATCTTTCGCGCCGCGGAGCGGCTGAAAGTCTCCACCATCCTGGTCGCCAACCAGATGCTGCGGACGCCGCCATCGAAATATATTCGCGCCATTCAGGTGCCTTCGGGTTTCGACGTCGCCGACCGCCATATCGTCGATCAGCTGGCCCCCGGCGATCTCGTCATCACGGCCGACATCCCGCTCGCTGCCTTTGTCATCGAGCGCGGTGCGCATGCGCTGAATCCGCGCGGCGAGTTGTACACCACGGCCAATATTCAGGAACGCCTGAGCATGCGCAACTTCATGGAAAGCCTGCGTAACGCCGGTGTTGAAACCGGTGGCCCGGCCGCACTCGGTCAGGCTGACCGCCAGGCCTTCGGCAATGCGCTTGACCGATTTCTCGCCAAGCACGCGACGCCACCGACTTAAGCCGCCAGTTCCATCCCGCGGAAAACCGAGCAGCGGCGAAAGACCTCGACACTCGGCGGCTCCTGTTTCTGGTTGCAGTATTTCGCCACCAGTTTGGCCAAGCCCTTGATGTCGCGACCGGTGGCTTCCGGAAAGATATCCGGCAATTTTTCGAGCAAGGCCGGTTCGAGAACCACCCCGAACTGTTCAGTCATGACGCCCCAGATTCGCGCGCGGTCGTCACGGCCGGGCGGATGGAATTTGATCATCGCAATGCAGCGCGAAACGATGGCTTCGTCGATGTCATCAACGCGGTTGGTCGTCAGGAACAGCAGGCCGTTGAAATACTCCAGCACGCGCAGGAAGACGCCGACCACGGCGTTCATCGTGATGTTGTCGTCGCGCTTCTTGATGTAAACGTCGGCCTCATCGATCAGCATGACCGCCCCCCAGCGCTGGGCACGGGTCAGTACATCCTTCAGCGCCACTTCCATGGCCGCGACATTCAGGCCAAGCTGGCCGGAATGCACGCGGTAAAGCGGCCGCTTGATGATTTCCGAATACACCTCCGCCGTCAGCGTCTTGCCGACCCCGGCCGGACCGGCACAAAGCACGGTCGTACCACCTGACTTGCCGGCGACGATATCGTCCATCAGCACATCCATTTCAGCGGTCAGGATATCGATCAGATCGGTCTGCTCCGGCGGCAGCACCAGCTTGTCTTTCAGTTCCGGCTGGTAGACGTAGGGCTTCATGTCGTCGACGTGCACCCACAGGTAATGATGCAGTTCAAGGTGGAACATCAGAATGTAGAAATGCACTGGCAGCTCGGTAAACAAGCCCTTCGGCATCGCCGCCTGGGTTTCTTCGACCTCAGCCTCTTCCTTGCCGGAAAGCCGCGAATTGCGCGCCACCCGCCGGACGAACTTGCTCATGATGTCGCCGGTCGCATCCAGCGCCAGCGCACGGTCGCCCAGAATGCTCTCATCGTTTACCAGACGCGCTGAAGCGCCGGTTGAGGAGAGGATGATCACGTCCTTACGGGAATAATCAGTATCGCGATGCGTTGCTGTCGGATTCTCGGCGAAGTAGCCGACACCGGAGCCGGAAAACTGCGCGCCGTACTGCGCCCGCCACTCGAAATAGCGCTCGGCCGCCTCGTCGTAGCTCTTGAGAAGTTCCGGTGTTTCCTTGACGAAGCCTTTGGCGGCAAACATTTCGGCCACCGTTCGCCCGGCCACGTCCGGCCCGGAAATCCGCAACGTTGCCGTCGCCAGCCGCGCTTTGGCATTGGCTTTCAGTTCGATGAAGACCTTGCCGGTCTCCTCGTCTGAAGGTGGCGTGAAATCTAGCCGGGTCACGACGTAAGCCAGCGGCTTGCCAGTGATATTGGCCGAGAACACCCAGCCGCGCTCCGAACCTTCGGCCAGATAACGCGCGATGGCCGGCACCAGCATTTCGAGGTCTTCCGCCTCGAAGCGCACGCCGTCGTCGTGCAGCGCCTTTTGCAGCGTGGCAATCTGCGCACCCTTGGCGCGCAGCTCGGGGCTGCCCTCGGCGTAAAGTTCGCGCAAGAAGTTGAGCTCGTCATCATTCAACTGGTTGAACGAGACTTCCACCTTGTGGCCGAAGCGCAATTGATCCTGAACAAATGCCAGTCGCGGAAAGACTGACAGCATGGCCTCGATGTGCACTCGTTCGATTTGCAGCTTCATGGATTCGGTTCCCGAGAATGGTTGTTTCGGGCTATCTAGCGAGTTCCGTGCCGATTCATTTCCAGCCGTGAATCCAAATTAAACAATAACTTGGCTAAGCAGTACGCTTGTCGTTCTTGCGACAATCAATCCGTGGGATACTCCGCCCCCTGCCAAACGATCGGAAAATGTATGACCGTACCAGCCCAGAAACCCGGACTTCATCCGCGCAACAAGAATGCGGCCGGTTACGATTTCGCCGCGCTGACAGCTGTTGCGCCTGCTCTGGTCAAGTTCGTGATCACCACCAAGGCGGGCACGCCCAGCATCGATTTTGCCAACCCGAGTGCCGTCAAAGCCTTCAACCGCGCCCTGCTCGCCCTACATTACGGCGTGCGCGGCTGGGAAATCCCGGCCGGCTACCTCTGTCCGCCGATTCCCGGCCGTGCCGACTACATCCATCACGCCGCCGACCTGCTCGCCACCAGCAACAAGAAAGTCATCCCGACCGGTTCTGGTGTGCGCGTCATCGACATCGGCGTCGGCGCCAACTGCGTCTATCCGCTGATCGGCTTCGCCGAATACGGCTGGCACTTCCTTGGTGTCGAAATTGACGAAGCTGCGCTGGCCAATGCCCGGATGATTCTCGGCAAGAACCCGGAAACCGAGGCCGCCGTCGAACTGCGCCACCAGACCGTCTGGGAAAACATTTTCACAGGCCTGCTGCGCTCCGGTGAAAATTTCGAACTGAGCATTTGCAACCCGCCCTTCCACAACTCGCCAGACGACGTCCATGCCGTCAGCCAGCGCAAGTGGAACAATTTGAACAAGCCCGGTGCCAAAAAAGGCGCCGTGCAGCAACCCCGCCTCAACTTCGGCGGCGGCGGCACGGAACTCTGGTGCAACGGTGGCGAACGCGCCTTCGTCAAGAAGATGATCGAGCAGAGCGCCGCCATCCCGAAACGGGTGATGTGGTTCACCAGCCTGGTTTCTCAGGCCGACAACCTGGTGCACATCGAAGAGGCGCTGAAGAAGGCCAAGGTCGTCGAATCGCGCACCATCGCCATGGCCCAGGGCCAGAAGCAGAGCCGCTTCGTTGCCTGGACCTTCTGCGGCAACGGCGAGCGCGAAAAATGGCGCAAGGAACGCTGGTCAGAAGTCACCACGACGCGCAGCGAAAGCTCCTTCGTGCCGGCCGAGCCCGTATAATCGGCGGTCCATTTTCTGCCAGAACCTATCGTGTCCGATCGACTTGCCGTCCTGCCCCAATACCTGATTCCGAAACAGGCGCTGACCATCCTTGCCGGCAAACTCGCCTCGAAGGAAGCCGGCAGCCTGACCACCAGCGTCATTCGCTGGTTCGTCGGCCGCTACAACGTCAATATGGCCGAGGCGGCCAACCCGGACATCGCCAGCTACAAGAGCTTCAACGAGTTCTTTACCCGACCGCTGAAAGATGGCGCCCGCCCGCAGGCCGAAGCGGATTTCATCAGCCCGGTCGATGGTGCAATCAGCCAGTTCGGGCCGATTGAACGCGACCAGATTTTCCAGGCCAAGGGCCACAGTTATTCGACCACCGCGCTGGTCGGTGGCGATCGCGAACTCGCCGCCCATTTTCAGGACGGCAGCTTCGCGACGCTCTATCTAAGCCCGCGCGACTACCACCGCATCCACATGCCCTGCGACGGCAAGCTGACCCGGATGATCTACGTTCCCGGCGCGCTGTTTTCGGTCAATCCGACCACGGCACGCGGCGTACCCGGCCTGTTTGCCCGCAATGAACGCGTCGTCTGCGTCTTCGAATCCGAGTTTGGCCCCTTCGTACTGACCCTGGTCGGCGCCACCATTGTCGGCAGCATGGCGACGGTCTGGCACGGCATGGTCAATCCGCCGCGCCCCGGCGTCGTGCGCGAATGGCGTTACGACGGCAATGCTGCGGTCAACCTAAAAAAAGGCGAAGAAATGGGCCGCTTTCTGCTCGGCTCCACCGTCGTCATGCTCTTCCCGAAGAACACGCTGGCCTTCAATCCGGACTGGACGCCAACCCGCGCCATCCGCATGGGCGAAAATATGGGCCAAAAGCCTGCCCTGCCCTGACACTGCTTTCGATTTACCTCGGCAATCCAGCCGGCTGCAGCACTCAAGGAACAACCCATGTTCAAGATAGTTCTTACAGCACTCGCCCTGCTCCCGGTCATTCTGCTGATCTACGCTGCAACCAGGCCGGACACCTTTCGCGTCGAGCGCTCGATCAGCATCAAGGCCCCGGCCGAGAAGATATTCCCCATGATCAACGAGTTGCAACAATGGGAAAACTGGTCGCCGTGGAAGAAGGTTGACCCGGCGCTGAAGCGGAACTATAGCGGGCCGGCCAGCGGCAAAGGTGCTGCTTGCGAATGGTTTGGCAACAAGGAAGTCGGCCAGGGCCGCATGGAAATCACCGACTCGACGTCGCCCGGCAAAGTGCTGATCAAGATCGATATCGTCGTCCCGTTCGAAGCCCATAACAACGTCGAATTTGCCATTACCCCCCAGGGCGACGGCACTCTAGTCAGCCACGCGATGTCGGGCCCCAACCCCTACTTTGCCCGGCTTATGGGAATCTTCTTCAACGTGGACAAGATGATCGGAAAGAAACTTGAGGAAGGCTTGGCCAACCTCAAGCAGGTTGCAGAAGCTCCCTGAACTGACGACTGATCAGGTACCCGGGTCATTCACTGAAATGCGCCGGGTGCCAGCGAACTGCTCACCCGAATTGCCCGGCTCCCGACCGGAAAACTGAACTCCGCATTCGGCAGCAATTCAACCCCGCGCACATTCCCCGGTGGCCTGACCGTTCCCCGCAGGGACGCCAGATTGGTCAGTCGGAAGGGCAAGCCGCCGACATCGATTAATTCAGCCCGTTGCACGGTCTTGTTGCCCTCAAACCGGCCCTGAGCCGGCTGGAAGAAATTCCCGCTCCCTACCGTCAGGTTATTGATCGCCCATACCTCGATCCCGGCGGCAAATTTCTCGGCCCAGACGCGGAGAAAATCGCCGGCGTAGTTGTCGTTCAGCAACGTGTTGTGGGAGAGATACAGCGCGTTGTCCGGCCAGCGCTGGCCCTCGGCACCGTAAGCGACGATGCTCGGATTGTCCGTACTGGCACTCTGGGCAATCGCATTGCCAATGACGTAGGCGACGCCACCATTGGGAAACTCCAGTTCGTAGGACGCCTTGCCGTCTTTGCCATCGGCCAGCATGTTGTAAAGCACATGGCTCTCGCGGGCCCGTGATTTGACCAGATGACCAAGATAGCCATTGTAGAAACGGCTACCGCGCAGGACGAACTTGCCGATCGCGCCAACATAAAGCAGGTGATGCAGGCCGCCGGCATGCTTGGGCGCGTCGCCAAACTCACTGTCGGCCACCTCCAGCGTTTGTTCGGCTGAATTTCCGGTGAGAATGCCATTTTCGTTATCGACAAAACGGCAGCCTTGAACCGTCAGTTGACCTTTCTCGAAGCGGATTCCGGCGCCGTTGCGATCCGCCACACGCGCCCCACGAAACTCGATATTTTCGATACTGACCTTACCGCCCCGGACCACCCAGATTGCCTTTTCCTCGGCACTCTTGCCATCGGCCAGCATCACCGGCCGCTCACCGACGCCACGAATAATCAGGTTGTTTTGGCTCCAGATTGCCGGTTGACCGCGGTAATTGCCTGAGCGAATCTCGATCACCTCGCCATCCCTGGCCAAGCGCGATGCTTCGGTCAAGGAACTGATTTTTTCGCCAACACCGACAATCATCGTCGCCTTTGGCGCAGCTTCTGCAGCGCGTTTGGCCGCGACTTCAGCTTCCGGCAGCACCATCAACTTGCCATCCGGCCCCCGGCGAATTTCTCCACGATAGTTTTGCTGTGGCGGCAGGTTATCCGGAAGCTGAGCAAAAACACTGCTCGCCAGAAGCGAGAAGCAAGCTGCCAGCAGCGCAAGGCGGCGCGTAAAGCGAAGTGAATGAGGTGGCACGGAGTTCTCCTTGAAGAGAGCGAACAGGTCGATTCATTCTAGCGGCATTTTGTACCGACCATGAATGATTCCCGGCAGCAGCGGCGCCCCGTGCAAAAGCCCGCAATTCCAGTACGATGCCGGCTGCAAACAGCCAAAGCCCATTTCGGAGACGTCATGAACAAGCACCTCAGCATTTACAACAACGCCCAACCCATCACCGCCAAGGATGGCTCCGAAATTCGTGAGCTGATGCACCCGTCACGCCACGGCAACAAGGCCCAAAGCCTGGCCGAAGCCACGGTGTACGCCGGGCAACGGACCCTGCTCCACCGCCATCACGTCACCGAAGAGCTGTATCACGTCACCACTGGCCAGGGCACGATGATCCTCGGCGACGAAAGCTTCGCCATCGGCGTCGGCGACACCATCCTGATTCCTCCCGGCACGCCACACGCCCTGCACAACACCTGGCCAGTGCCGCTGCGCGTTCTGTGCTGTTGCACCCCCGCCTATGATGCGGCCGATACGGAGATTCTGGAGAATCGGGCAAGCTGAACCCGGATTTCTTCATAATCTGGAGGCAAAAGCCGGCCCCCGGCAAGTGCTCCAATAGACCGCGCTGCACCCAGCCACCCAGCCACCCAGCCACCCAGCATTTTCAGGCTTTTAGCGTGTCGACCGCAGCAGTCTGGCAAACATCGGCATCGGCGATCGGGCCGGCACTCAGGGCTTTTGTGCCTGGTATTCGGAGAAGATCGAGAGGACCGGTTGGTCGACATGGCGGCGCGGCTGCATGAAACCCACTGCCTGCAGCGTATCGATGACGCGGGCCGGCGGCGCGCAGGCGTCGATGCTGTCCCAGTAATAGCGCCAAAGCAGGGCGGTGTCGGCGCCACTACCGGAGAGGCGGGCCAGCACCGGCACGACGCCACGCATGTAGACGCGCAGCAGGCCGCGGCCGAAGCGACCTTCCGGCGCGGTGATTTCAAGCAGGCAGAGGCGACCGCCCGGTTTCAGGACGCGGTGGAACTCCGTAAAGGCGGCCGAGAGATCACTGATATGTCGCAGCGCATAACCCATACTGAGAAAATCGACACTGGCATCGGGCAGCGGAATCGATTCGGCCCGCCCTTCGAGCAGGGTCACACCTTCCGGCACACGGGCATTGGCCAGCATGCCGGGACTCGGATCGACGCCGGTGACCAATTTCGGATCGCCCACAAGGCGGACCGCCTCGCAGGCGACCAGACCAGTACCGACGCCAATATCGGCGACCTTCATACCCGGCATCAGGCCGGCACGTTTCAGCGCTTGGCCGCGATACCAGGGGCCACTGCCGAAGGCCAGCAGGCGTTCGACGCGGTCGTAATCCTGCGCTGTCTTGTCGAAGATACCGAGCAGGAAGCCGCGGCGCTCATCCTCACTGGCGTAGTAATCGGTGAGCGGGGCGTGCGGGGCACGGACAATTTCCTTCGGATCGGGGACGGGATTATTCATTGGTGGTCGTTTGGTGGGCGCTGGTGCGCTATCGCAGAAAAGTGGCATTTTGCCGGAAAAAGGCCCTGACACCGAATCTGGTTTTCGGCGATCGACACCGGCGTTGCCGATCAGGCTGCATCGATGCCTATCAGGAAGTCGCCGGAGTCAGACGTTAGTTTGGCCTGCAGATCGATTTCCCGCTCTGCCTGACCGTCTACCAGACCCTCCATCGGCAGTTCCAAAAGCGGTAGACCGAGTGCTGGCCGCAGTAAGGGGCAGCAGCGCAGCGGCAAATCGCAGATGCGCAGTTGATTAAGCAAATCGCAGCCTAGGCGGCTCATTGGCGCAGGTTTTCCTGACACGCCACCCGCTGATCGCACGAAAACGCCCTGCCGTTTTCCCGACAGGCGGTTATCAGCAGGCAGTCGGCTTCGCTCAGCCCTTTTCGGGGTTGACCAACATCGCCGGGTACGCTTCGAGATTGTCCTTGTGGTGAAAAATTTCGTTGATCTGGAACTCCAGATCTGTGAGGGCACCGTGTTCGTCGGCGTAGATTTCCTTGATGCGGAGAATTTCCGGCAGGGCGCGCCGGAAAGCGTCGATCAAGGTTGGGTCGAAATGTCGCCCGGACTGCTCGTAAAGATATTGCAGCGCCTGATCAATCGGCACCGCTCCTTTGTACGGACGGACCGAGACGAGGGCATCGAAGACGTCAGCGATAGCGACAATGCGGCCTTCGAGCGGGATTTCCTCGCCCTTCAATCGTTGCGGATAGCCGCTACCGTCCCACTTTTCATGGTGGGTCAGGGCGATGATGCGGGAGGTTTCCAGAAGCTCGTTGTCGTGTTTGCCGATGATTTCGGCGCCCATGAACGGATGCTGATGCATGATCTCCCATTCGCCGGCATCGAGTTTCCCCGGCTTGAGCAGGATTGCGTCAGGGATGCCGATCTTGCCGATGTCGTGCATCAATGCCGTATTGAAGATGATGTCGGCCGCTTCGTGGCCGAGGCCATGGGCAACGGCAATAATGCGGGCATAGTGGCTCATGCGCAGCACGTGGTTACCGGTCTCGTTGTCCTTGAACTCGGCGGCCCGGCCAAGACGACGGATGATCTGCTGGCGCGTCGTCAGTAGCTCGTGGGTGCGCTGGCGGACCATGCGTTCGAGCTCGCGTGACTGGTCATAAAGCGCAAGATGGGCACGGACGCGCGCTTTGACGATGGGCGGGCTGATCGGCTTGGTGATGTAATCGACGGCGCCGGTTTCCAGGCCGCACTGTTCGTCCTCGGTGCTGGTCATGGCGGTGACGAAAATGATCGGAATACGCCGGCGGTCGGGGTTGGATTTGAGGCGTCGGCAGATTTCCAGGCCACTCAGGCCGGGCATCATGATGTCAAGCAGGATCAAGTCGGGCGGCTCGTCGGAATAGACGATCTTGAGCGCCTTCTCGCCCGAGGTGGCGATACGGATTCGATAGTCGCCACGCAGCACTTCGCTGAGCAGATCGATATTTTCCGGGCTATCGTCGACGACCAGGATGCATTGTTTGGGGAGCAGTGTGGACATGAGCTGTGGGTTCTCGCGATTGACTCAAGGGTTGCCCGGGTGCGGGGCGAGTTGCTGCAGGGTGGCTGCTGCTTCTTCGAAATTGTATTGGCCGATCTGGCGGGCCAGTTGCTCGACCAGTTGCGGGTCGCATCGCTGACGAAGCCTGGCGGCTATTTCCTCGAAATGGTGGACGGCTGCGGCATCGTCACTGTCCAGAAGCTGGCGCAGCTTGAAAAGCGCACTGGCCATCACTTCGGGAACGGGAGCGGGCATGATCGCTGGCTCAGCTTCCAGGAAGGTCGCCGAAATGGCCAGGGCCGTCGGTAGCGCCGCGCCCAGTTGGGCCAGCAGCGTGTCGATACCCTCGTCGTCGACCGGCGTTCCTTTTCTGAGCTTCTCTTCCATTTCACCGGCCAGATGGGCCAGGGTGACGGCGCCAATATTCCCGGCCAGGCCACGCAAGGTATGGGCGCGCAGGATCATGGCGGTGCTGTCGCCCTGTTGCCGGTCGGCTTGCAGCCGGTCCACCACGTCGCCCTGATTTTCGCCGAAGCGGACAAGCAGCCGGTCGTACATGCTTCGATTTCCGCCCATCCGCGCCAGCGCGCCGGCTGTGTCGATATCTGGCGCCGGGCCGACACGTGCCGGAATGACGGTGGTCGGCAGCAGGCCTTCGCCTTCGCCAGATCTGAGCCAGTGGGCCAGCGTGGCGTGAAGGACGGCGACGTCGATGGGCTTGGGAATATGGTCGTTCATGCCCGCCGTCAGGCAGCGCTCACGGTCGCTGGCCAGCGCGTTGGCGGTCATGGCGACGATGGGCAGATGACGCATTTTCAGTTCATCGCGAATCATGGCGGTGGCCACGTAGCCGTCCATGACCGGCATCTGGCAATCCATCAGGACCAGTTCATAAGCGGTACGCTGCACGGCATCGACGGCTTGCTGGCCATTTCCGGCCGTATCGACGGTCAGTCCGATATTGCTCAACATTTCCTGCGCCAGTTCGCGATTGACCTCGTTGTCTTCAACGAGCAGCACGCGCCGGCCCGAGAACTGGCGGGACAGGTTGGCCGGCGTCACCGGCGGGACGGCGGCCAGGGCGGTGTCGCGATGCAGCGCGACCATGATGCTGTCGAACAGCGATGAGGGGGTGGCCGGCTTGCTCAGGATGGCGCCGACTTCAAGGCTGCCAAGCGCTGCTTGCAACTCATCGTGGTCGAAAGCGGTGGTCATCACGATGGCCGCCTTGTCAGGCGGCACAGACTGACCGATCTGGCTGACCAGTTCGACCCCATCCATGCCCGGCATTTTCCAGTCGATGATGAGCAGTCCGTAAGGCTGGCCACTCTGGCTGGCGGCGGCAAGTTCAATCAGCGCCGCGCTGCCGCTGGCTACGGCATGGCAGGCGATGCCCAGCGCCGTCAGCATCTGCGTGAACACTTCGCAGGCACCGGGGCTGTCATCGACGACCAGGGCGCGCAGATCGTCGGGCAGCCCGATGCGGCGCGGCATCGCGTCGTCACCGACGGCCAGCCCGAAACCGAGGCGGAAATTGAAGCAACTGCCGGCGCCCAGCCGGCTGGTGACGTCGATGCTGCCGCCCTGCAGGTCGACAATGCGCTTGCAGATCGACAGGCCGAGTCCGGTACCGCCGTATTTCCGGGTCGTCGAGGTGTCGGCCTGGGTGAAGGCGGAGAACAGTTGCGCCTGCTGATCGGGGCTCATGCCGATGCCGGTATCGCGGACTTCGAAGCCCAGTTCGACCGAGCTGTCACTGCCTGCCAGCCGGTGAACGACCACCGTGACTTCGCCGGCCTCGGTAAATTTGATGGCATTGCCGACCAGATTGAGCAGGACCTGGCCAAGGCGGAGCGAATCGCCAATCAGGCGATCGGGAACGTCGGCACCGACGTCGTAGAGCAGTTCCAGACCGCGTTCGCGGGCTTTCTGCGCGCACAGGTCGCCGAGGTGGCGCAGGCTGGCGTCGAGGCTGAAGGAGGCCTGCTCGAAATGCATCATGCCGGCCTCGATCTTCGACAGGTCAAGAATGTCGTTGATGATGCCGAGCAGCCCCTTGGCGGCATTGTCGACCTTGCTCAGGTAGTTTTTCTGGCGCGAAGTGAGGTCGGTCTGCAAGGCGAGGTGGGTCATGCCGATGATGGCATTCATTGGCGTACGGATTTCGTGACTCATGTTGGCCAGGAAGTCGGCCTTGGCGGCGGCAGCCGATTCGGCGGCGGCCTTGGCTTTTTGGGCGATGCGATTGGCTTCCTTGAGCGGAGAGATGTCGACAATGATGCCGATCAGGCCGCCCGGTGTGCCGTCGGGCGAGAGAAAGCCGCTGATCGAGTAGAGGGTGTCACGTACTTCCCCGTTGGCGTTGGTCATTTGCACTTCGCGCGTCGTCCAGCCGCACTCGGCAATCAGCCTTTCGTCTTCGGCCTGATAGGCTAACCGCGCTTCTTCCGGCAAATAGTCGAGATCGAGCACCCGCTTGCCGATCAACTGCTGACGGTCAATGCCAAAAAATACCTCGTAAGCCCGGTTGCAACCGAGGAAACGGGTGTGCTCGCCCTTGTAGAAAATGGCGTTGGGAATGGTGTCGATCAGGGCCTGCATGAAGGTGAACTGGCGGATCAGCTCGCCTTCGATTTCGCGGCGGTCGCTGACATCGAGGACGGTAATGAGCAGCGAGTCGAGCTTCCCGTCCTCGTCGCGGATCGGGGCTATCTGGACGTCGCCCCAGCAGGTTTTGCCATGCGCATCGACGAATTTGAATTCATGACGAAGGCCCGTGTTTTGTCCGGACGCAATCTGCGGCAGAACCTCGTTCATCCGGGCCTGAATTTCTGCCGGCAGGACAATGTCTTCGGGGTGCGCCAACAGGGCATCGATGGGCTGACCGACGAAGCGGGCAAAGGCCGGATTGACCAGCGTTGGCCGATGCTCGGGGCTGAGGCTGACGATGCCGACCGCGGCGTTGTCGAAAATCGCACGGAAGAAGGCTTCGCGTTTTTGCAGGATGTCCTGGCTCTGGCGTAAAGCCTGGGTACGTTTGGCGACTTTCAGTTCCAGTTGGATCTGGGCGTCCTCCTGCGCCTGGCGGGCGCTGCGCAGGTGCTCACGCATGCCTTCGAGGGCTGCGGCAAGCCGGGTGACTTCGCGCCAGGGGGCCGCGGTGGTAACGGGCTGGTCGAGTTCCAGCCGGCCGATGCGGGCGCTTTCTTTGGCCAGCGCATGCAGCGGCACGCCAAAGCGGCGGGCGATGTGGATGGCGACGGCCATGCCCAGCGCCAACGCCGAGAGAGTGATGAGGGCGAGGAGCAGCAGATCCTCGCGGGAAATCGGGACGAAATCGTTTTCCGGGGCGATAACGCTGAGCACGATGCCGCTGGCGTTGCCTTCGAGCGGGCGGAACAGGCTGACCCACTGCCCATCCGGGCGATCAAAGCGCTGAACACCGTGGGTGGCCGCTGGCATCGCCTGCCAGCGATGAAATGCCTCGGCGAATTCGGGCAGACCGAGCTCTTCGGATGTTTTGAGCAGGGCCTGATTGATGGCTTGGCGGTCGTTGAAACGGGCATCGCGCGGCGGCGCGATGAGCTTGCCTTCTTTCAGGAAAAGCGCCGCCTTGCCCTGCGAGCCGAAAGTCATGTGGGTGGTGAATTCGGCAATGTCGATGAGGCGGACGTCATGGGCGATGACGTAGGTCGAGCCGTCGCTAGCTGTCCAGCGCATGGCGGCCGTGATGCCGGGTTCCTTGGTGGTGAAGAAGATATATGGCTCGGTCCAGTACACCGCCCGGGGGTCGGTCTGCGTCATGACCCCCTTGAACCACGGGCGTTTGCGGGCGTCGTAGTTGCGTTCGCGCATTTCGACGTTTTCGATCTGGCGGTTCTTGTCCCAGGTGATCCAGTAGGTCTGGTTTCCCCATTCGGCCGGATTGCTGATGCGGTTGATCCACTGGCCGTCGTCAGTCATCAGGAGCAGAATTTCACGACCCGATTCGTGGGCGAAAATAACCGAAGTGATTTCGCCATGGTTGGCGATGATGGGGAAGAAGAATTCGTTGAAACGCAGCAGTTGCGTCTGATCAATATCGCCATTGACGCCCCAGCCGTGGCTGCTGCGCAGGGTTACTTCAACGGTCTTGAAAAGACGGGTGACGCGGGCTTCGAGCTGTTCAGCGGCGAGCCGCATCTGGGATTCGGCCAGCCGGTCGACAGTGGGCCGACCGATCAGCGTATATAAGCTGAACGCGAAGACAGCGAGCGAAAGCAGGATAAGCAGGCCGATACGCAGTACCAGACTGTTGGCAAACCCCGGATTGTTGAAGAAACCATCCCGCAGCATTCTTTCTCCCGTTCGTGAATGCCTACGCTGTCCTGGCGACGAATTGATTTTTCTTTTCCAGAAGCAATGTTACGAGATATCCCTACCGGGCGTATACATGTCAGCTGAATGATTCTAAGGATAGGAAGTTCAACGCTACCAAGATAAGTATCATCGCGCTTTTCGCTCCATGCCAAACGAGAACAACGAGAAAATTCACCCGGAAATCGCACTCGTCCAAGCGTAACCACTTCCAGAAAGTTCAAGGCCGGCCGAATTTGGCCGGCCTTGAACTTTCTGTTACGAGCAAGGAAGATTGAACCCAATTAAAAAGCCACCGCCGGTTTCCCAACGGGGCTTTTTAATTGCTACGGTCAACCGGAAAAACCGGCCGATTTTCGCTAATTACATCTCGACCGTAGCAGCCTGTTCAACGAACGCCGGAATCTGGTCGAAGTTCATGTAGCGATACACTTCAGCAGACTTGGCATTGACCAGCTTGATCTGCTCCATGTATTCCGCAACCGTGATGATCATCCACTTCATCAGGGTGATGTTCGAACGCCTGTACTCGACCATCGGTTCCTTGTTCAGGGTGACAGCACAGGCAGCAGCAGAACGCTCGGCGGCAGCGTCGGAGAGCTCGAATGCTTGCTCAACCTTGAGATTCGGCAAACCTTCGATTTCCAGAACCTTGCCGGAACAGACGTTGATCTTGCCCTTCTTCTCGACGGTCAGCAGACCAGCCTTGGCATCTTCTCCGACTGGCCAGCCACCGTCAGCTACTACGCCAACTGCATGGGCATGAAGTAGCGCGCCGCCGACCCGACCGACCCCCTGTAGCCGTGTCGACTGGCATTGTCATAGAGCCGGTGGAGAGTCAGTCGTGGTGGGACGGGTCGGGATTGGGAGTCGTGCCAGGTCGAAGCCGAACTCTTCCTGCCCTGGTCGGCCCAGCAGCGTCGCGGCGAGATCTTCGCCAGCTGTGAGGTGCTGGAGGAACGCGCCGACAAGGACGGCACCTTCCGGCGGGTGCGCGGCGCCAACGACACGGAGGCCGGTCTCAGGGCGCGTTTCGGAAAGGCTTGAAGAGTTGCGCGAAGCGGTATCCCCTTGTGGGACGGCGCCGTAGACACCGCGCTGCGCACCTCGCCAAGACGAATCGACCGACCGAACCGGAACCTGCCGCTATCCTTCGCTCCGGCTTAACGCCCGCAGCAAGATCGCAAACAGCGACTCGGGGCTGAACGGCTTGCTCAGAAAGTCGTTCATGCCCGCCGCCAGGCACTGCGCCTTGTCCTCGGCAAAGGCATTGGCGGTCATGGCGATGATTGGCGTGTCCTGATAGCCGGGAAGCTGGCGGATCTGCCGCGTTGCCTCAATCCCGTTCAGCTTCGGCATCTGCATGTCCATGAGAATGGCCGCGTAATCCGTCTTCCGCGCCATGGCGACAGCCTCCTCGCCATCCTCGGCGGCGTCCGTGAGCAGGTCGACATCCTCTAGCTGCATCAAGGCAACTTCCCGGTTGATCGGCTCGTCATCGACCAGCAGGATGCGCTGGCCGGCGTAGCGTTGCCGCAGCTCGGCTTCTGCTTCAGCTTCGACTGCCGTTGCCGTCGGTGCTGCCGCCACCTCGCCGCCCTTCTTCAGTTTCACGGTGAACCAGAAGGTGCTGCCGACGCCTGCCGTACTGTCAGCGCCGACTTTTCCGCCCATCAACTCAGCCAGGCGCCGGGTGATTGCCAGGCCGAGGCCGGTGCCGCCGTACTTGCGGGTCATCGAGCTGTCGGCCTGCTCGAAGGCGCTGAAGAGTCGCGACATGGCTTCGGGAGCAATGCCGATACCGGTATCCTGGACCTCGAAGCGCACCACAACCTCCCCGGCTGTTTCATCCTGCATGAGAACGCGCAAGGTCACCGTGCCCGTTTCGGTGAACTTGACGGCGTTGGTGGCGTAGTTGAGCAGGGCCTGTTGCAGGCGCGTCGGGTCGCCCAGGAGTTGATGCAGCAGGGGCCCGGTCTCGATCAGCAGGTGGAGACCCTTGGCCTTGACGCGCTCGGCGAGAATCGACTTGACATTGGCCAGCAGGCTGCCGATGGCGACCGGGACTTCCTCCAGGGTGAACTTCCCGGCTTCGATCTTCGAGAGGTCGAGAACGTCGTTAATGACCGACAGCAGGTGCTGGGCCGAGATGTCGATCGTGTCGAGGCGGGTTGCCTGCTGCGGCGTCACGCCTTCGCGGCGCAGGATGTTGGCCATGCCGATGATGCCGTTCATCGGCGTGCGGATTTCGTGGCTCATATTGGCGAGGAAGACGCTCTTGGCGATGTTGGCCGCTTCGGCGGCCTTCCGTGCAATATCAAGCGCCGCGGTGCGTTCGACGACACGCGATTCAAGATGGGCGTTGAGTTGCCTGATCTCCGCCTCTGCCTGCTTGATCTTTGAGACATCAATGTGGCAGCCGATCATGCGTACCGGCTGACCTTGCTCATCCCATTCGATCACCCGACCTGTGCATATCACCCAGACAATGGATCCCTCTTTGTGTCGATAGCGCACCTCGTTGTAGAACGGAATCGCACCTTTGCTTTGCACATGACTATTGAAAGCCGCGAGCACGCCCGGCAGGTCTTCGGGAAAGATGATCTTCTGCCAGGCCTCCGGCGAGTTCGGCATTTCGTTGTCCTCATAGCCGAACATTTTCTTGAAGGAGGGGCTCAGGTATTCCTCATTCTTTTGGATCCACCAATCCCAGTAGCCCGCCAAGGATTGTTCAAGGATCAATTCAACGATTCTGCGCTGCTCGGCAAGTTCGTCTTCGGTGCGCTTGCGCTCCGTGATGTCCTCCTTGACCGCGATGAAGTGGGAAATGGCGCCATTCTCTTCGGTAACAGGCGAGATGATCGCCAATTCCCAATAGATGGTGCCGTCCTTCCTGACATTCTGGAGTTCGCCACGCCACGTCTTGCCTGAGGTGATGGTGCCCCACAAGTCCTCATACAAATCCGGCGGGTTCAGGCCGGACTTGAGCATGCGCGGATTCTGTCCAAGCACCTCTTCGCGCGCGTAGCCGCTGGCGCGGACGAAGGCATCGTTGACGAAGACGATGGCGCCCGTGGTATCGGTGACCACCAGGGAAGCGGTTGTCTGCGCCATCCCCATGCCGAGCAAACGGAGTTGCGCTTCGCTCTCATGCAGCTTGGCCAGCGCTTGTTTGCGCGCCACCGCGGCACGGTGGAGCATCAGGATCAAAATCGACAGCAGTGCCGCGATACCCAGGGAATAGCCAATGACGTTGCGTGTGTGCTGCCGGTGGGGTGCCAGCAGGTCCTTGGTTGCCTCGCCAACAAAGCAGGTCACCCCGTACTCGGGCAGCTTGCGGTATCCGACCACACGCTCAATGCCATCAAGCTGGTTGGCGAACGTGAACGTACCCGAGACGGGTGATGCGGCATCCTGAAGCGGCCACGCAATGACCTTGCCCAGATACTCATCACCGTTCGGCGCATGCGCCATGATCTCGCTATTGTTGCGCTGGATGCTGCTGGCGCCGAACTCGCCAAGATTGAGCGTGTTGTGGAAAGCAATGAGGTTGTCCGGGCTGATCGAAGCCACGATGACGCCCTTGAACGTGCCACCCACAAAGATCGGGCGGGTGAACTGGATGGTCCATTTGCCCGTCACCCGCCCCTTGATCGGTTTGCTGATGAATAACCGATCCTCGACGCTGTCGCGATGCACACGAAAGTGTTCCCGGTCGCTCAGGTCGACGCGGTCCTTGGGCGGTGCGAGGTTCGAATAGGCCAGCAGTCCTTCGGCGTCGATGATGCCAATCTGGAAGGTGATGTCCTGGATATGCGCCTGACGGGCTTTGACAACTGCCGCGAAGCGCTCCCAGTCGCCGTCCCATTCCGTCCGCAGATTAAGCAGCAATTCGTTCAGGCGCTTGATTGTCGACCGCGTGTTTTCCGCGAACGCCTGGGCCTGAAAGACCGTCGATGTCTCTGCTTCACGCAGACTCTCGCGCCGACTGCGTTCGATTTCATATGCGGCAAAACCGGCAATCAGCAGCCACAACAATGCTTGCGAAATCAGTAGGCGGATGCGCGCCGTTTTGAGAATCATGGCCAAACTCCACTCTTGCGAAGCAGTGACGACAACTATTACCAAGGTTATATGAAAAGCCAGGTTTTGGGGAGAAAGGAATGGAAATTCAACGCCCCTAAGGTAAGCATCGCTGCGCCGGTGCCAGATGCGGCGCTGAGATCGGCTCGCTCAGGTGACCGGGAATTTCGCGAATCACCGGACATTCGTTGATGAAGGCGATGATCCGCACGGTGCACTTCGGGCAGACCAGCGGGAGCGCTTCTTAGATGCGCGCCAATAGTAGTGCTCTGCGACCTGGGGTTCGAGGATGAGTACGCGCAACAGACGGCGGCAGATGTTGCACTGGATGTCGGCCAGTTGTTGCGCATCAAGGGCCGGCATTTCGTGAAAGCGCACCGGTAATTGCCCCCCCCGTGGCGGACTCAAATACCCCGTCAACCACCACGCAGTGAAAATGCACATGCGGATTGAGCAGTGAACCAAAGCGGTGGATGAAGGCGACGGCACCGATGCGTGCCGTTCTGCCTTGAGCCCCTGAACAGGCGGCCCGTAATCCGTGGGCGAGAATGCCGCATTCGATGTAGCGGCGAAATTCCCGTTCGACATGAGCCGGCGCCGAACGGCCCGATTCATCCTGCGCCAGTTTGAGCCAGGTAGCCGGTGAGACTGCACGGCGCGGTAAAGCACGGTGCGTTGAGGCTGGCGACGATGATAGGTGGGATGCGCGAAGCGGCTCACGCGACGGCGTCGGCAGGCATGAGCACCCTGATCGGGGGATCGGGACAAATAACTGTATATACCGTCCTTTGTGCAAATCGCGGCGTACCGAACCATCGCCGCTGGTGTGCCTCACGGATGTGGCCCACCAATCCCGCAAAAAAAGCCCCCGCCGGTTTCCCGACGGGGGCTTTTACGGTCAACCGGAAAAACCGGCCAAATTTGAAATTTACATTTCGACGGTCGCTGCCTGCTCGACAAACTCCGGAATCTGGTCGAAGTTCATGTAGCGATAGACTTCACTGGCCTTGGCGTTCACCAGCTTGATCTGCTCCATGTATTCCGCAACGGTCACGATGCGGCCGGCCAGGGCGCACATGGCGGCCAGTTCGGCGGAACCCAGATAAACCTGGGTGTCGATGCCGAGGCGGTTCGGGAAGTTGCGGGTGGAGGTGGAGATCGCCGTGGAACCCTTGCGGATCTGCGCCTGGTTACCCATGCACAGCGAGCAGCCCGGCATTTCCATACGGGCTCCGGACTTGCCGAGGACTCCGTAGTAGCCTTCTTCGGTCAGGATCAGCGCATCCATCTTGGTCGGCGGTGCGATCCACAGACGGGTCGGGATGTCGGACTTGCCTTCAAGAACCTTGGCGGCGGCACGGAAGTGGCCGATGTTGGTCATGCAGGAACCGATGAAGACTTCGTCGATCTTGGCGCCGGCAACTTCGGACAGAACCTTCACATCATCCGGGTCGTTCGGGCAAGCCAGGATCGGCTCGGTGACTTCGGCCAGATCGATTTCGATGACGGCAGCGTATTGGGCATTGTCATCCGGCTGCAGCAACACGCCGTTTTCGATCCAGTCCTGCATGGCGGTGATGCGACGCTTCAGAGTGCGGGCATCCTGATAGCCTTCGGCGATCATCCACTTCATCAGCGTGATGTTCGAACGCATGTATTCAACCATCGGCGCCTTGTTCAAACGCACCGAACAAGCTGCGGCGGAACGCTCGGCGGCTGCATCGGAGAGTTCAAAGGCTTGCTCGACCTTGAGATCGGGCAGGCCTTCGATTTCGAGAATGCGACCGGAGAAGACGTTGATCTTGCCCTTCTTCTCGACAGTCAGCAGACCAGCCTTGATGGCGTACAGCGGAATGGCGTTAACCAGATCGCGTAGCGTAATACCGTCCTGCATCTTGCCCTTGAAGCGAACCAGCACGGATTCCGGCATATCCAGCGGCATGACGCCGGTAGCAGCGGCAAAGGCGACCAGACCGGAACCGGCCGGGAAGGAGATGCCGATCGGGAAACGGGTGTGCGAGTCACCGCCGGTACCGACGGTATCCGGCAGCAGCAGGCGGTTCAGCCAGGAGTGAATAACGCCGTCGCCCGGACGCAGCGCAACGCCGCCACGGGTCGAGATGAAGGATGGCAGTTCACGATGCGTCTTGACGTCAACCAGCTTCGGATAGGCGGCCGTGTGACAGAAGGACTGCATGACCAGATCGGCGGAAAAACCGAGGCAAGCCAGGTCTTTCAGTTCGTCGCGGGTCATC
>JAUYSK010000025.1 GCA_030696345.1 Azonexus sp. | reverse complement strand
ACCTTGGCCATCCAGAAGTCCGCGATCAGCGAAGGGGCCATCGTGCTTGTCGATGAAATCGAGCACGGTTTGGAACCCCATCGGATCATCGGAGCCATCGCACAGCTCAAGGCCGATCAGGATGGATCGGTTGCGGCTGGGCGGCCTGTCGGCCAAGTGCTCATGACGACCCATTCGGATGTCGCAATCGGAGAAACCGGGCCAGAACGCCTGAGAGTTGTGCAAATGACCCGGCCAGGGCGACAAGGGGCTGTCTTGGCTCCGACTGCGCCCGATTCGATCCGCGCATTGATGCGATTCACTCCGAGGGCATTGTTCGCCCGCCGCATCCTTGTGACCGAAGGGAACACCGAGATTGGAATGCTGCTTGGCATTCGGGAGCATTGGCCCGCCAGGCATGCTGGAAAGCCCATTGAGCAACTGGGTGTCGCGATTGCCGACGGCAATGGCGCACAAGCGCCTGCCATGGCATTGGCCCTGCATGAATTGGGCTACGAAACAGCAATCTTTCGGGACTCCGACACATCGCTTTCCCCTGCCGAGCAAACGTCATTGGCCGCTGCGGGCATCCAAGTCTTTGAATATGGGGGCGATCTCAATACTGAACAAGCGATCTTCAGTGTCGCCTCCGACGAACTTGTGCAAGAACTCTTGAACTTCGCTCGCGAGGAGCGGGGGGATGACGCCATCGACAACAATATCGACATCAAGCTTCCCGACCTGACACTTGCTGTGATCCGCGAAACGTTTAGTGCGTGGGAATTGTTTTCGAAGCTCGAAGGCCTTCAACTTCGCGAAGCCATTGCCGAAGTAGCTGTTCGCAAGAAGTGGTTCAAAGACCAGCGGATTGGGCGAGGCCTCTCTTCGATGGTTTGGCGCATCGCAGAGGCCGCCCCTGGATCCTCGCTGGCGACAGCCCTTCATCAAGCTGAGGCATGGTTGTATGCCTGAGGCCTCAGACTTGTTCAATTTGGGAAATGCAGCTGTCGTCGCGCCTGCCGGGCATGGCAAAACCGAAATCATCGCCAACGTCGCCGCTTTGGGCCAACGTGCCTTGATCCTGACTCACACCCACGCTGGGGTTCATGCGATTCGCTCACGCCTCAAACGCCTTGGAATACCTCGATCCCGAGTCGCCGTTGACACCATCGCCGGATGGTCAATGCGATATGCCCATGCATTCCCGGGAATTGCAAAACCTCCCGCTGGCATGCCACAAGGCGCCGAATGTGATCAGCTCTACCGCGGCGCTCGCTTGGCCTTGAACGTCGCCGCCGTCCGCGCCGTGGTCGCGGCATCCTATGACCGAATCCTGATCGACGAATACCAAGACTGCGGCAGCCTGCAGCACGAATTGGCGACCGAACTCGCGCGCATTGTCCCAACGCTGATCTTCGGCGACCACATGCAAGGCATCTTCGAATTCGCCGGAGCGACTCTGAGTTGTGACGCTGAAATCCATCCACTGTTCCCATTCTCGGGAACTCTTGAAACGCCCCTCCGTTGGACTGGAAAGAATCCCGAACTAGGGCAGTGGATCGCAGAAACCCGCGAGAAGCTTCTGAGGGGTGAACCCATCGACCTAGCCGATCCGCGAGTCACGTTCAGGCAGTCCGACGACGCATTCGATCTAGGCGCACTCTTTGAGGGCATCGAAGGCAAAGAGGGCAGCTTCGCAGCCATTCATTGCAACAAGACCATTTGCTATCGATTGGCGAAGGCCGCCGGTGGCGGCTACCAGGCGATTGAAGAAATAGCCGCTGGCCGTCTTCGGGAATTCGCAAACCTTTGGGATAGAGCAACTGATGGCACAGGACGGCTCAGGGCCATCACAAGTCTGCTGAGCGATAGCTTCTCAATCAAGATTCCTGCGGATGGCGTTGATGTCGATCCAGCAGATGCCGCCCTTGAAGCCGCATTGCGGGAAATCGAACCGGCTCTCAATGTCGGTAATGGCGCAGAGGCTGCGGCTCAAATCATGGCCCTCACGCGTAAGCATTCGCGTTGGAAACTATTCCGCAGCGAACTGTGGCGCGATGCTGAACGAGCAGCGACTGAAGTCGCTGCTGGCCGCGCAGAGTCCATGGACAAGGCGACCACAAACGTGCGCCAGCGCGTGAGCATGTCGGGTCGAAAGTTGCCCAAGCGAACCGTGTCAACACCATTGCTGTTAAAGGGGTTGGAGTTCGACCATGTGGTGATACCTGACGCATCGCATTTCGCAACGCAGCGAAACGCACAGGCAAAGCTCTTTTATGTAGCGATATCGCGAGCAACGAGAAGCCTAACCATCACAGCTCCTGATCGCTGGTTGACACTACCTCCCCCGAGGACTTAAGACTGCACCTATCAACGCGGAGTTCGCGGCAGATCCTCTGCGACATCGAGGGATAAAAAAGAATTTGTCAAACGTCTGTTGTTGCAGGCGCAGTCCTAAGCAGGGAGTACTTCTTTACCCTGCAGCTGTCACTCGCGAATACCCGCTTCTAGCAGGTAGGGTGAGGTCGCCGACGGCCGCTTTGTGGCAGTCCGGTTCGAAAAACCTGGCTTTGGCTGACTGGCCGCTATCGGGAAACAGCTATGGCAGTTCTGGGAACAATCCAGAAATAGCCGAAGGAGCCAAGCGGTCGTTCGAGCTGAATTCCAAACCTACGACCGCTGACCTGCGCATTGCCGCCGGTGGTGGCACAGCACCCCACTGACCGCACTGGCCGAATTCCTGACCTAAGGGGGGTAATGTCAAATTTGTCTGGAGCGGCTTTCACCCCAAAGAACGAGCTTGAATCCTGCTATAAGCCAGCGCTCTTGGACGACTCCAGCGCGGTGCTGCTGCAAAAGTATCCAAAGGGCTGAAATAGGTGAGTCAACTGCAATAGATCGGTAAGCGGGTGGCAAACCCACTCCAGCAGTATCAGCAGGAGGCGATTTCGGGCTGCCAGCGATGCGGCAGTAAGTCAGCGACTCTACTGGCAGGCTGAGTGGGCAAGCGATTGAGCACATCCTTGAGATAGGCCAAGGGTTCGATGCCGTTCAGTTTCGCGGACTGAATCAGGCTCATGATGGCAGCCGCCCGTTGTCCCGCGCGCAAACTCCCGGCGAACAGCCAGTTTTTCCGACCGATGGCGATCGGACGCATGCGGTTTTCGGCGCAGTTGTTGTCGATCGGCACTTGCGCATGGTTTGCGTAGTGCGATAGCGCTGTCCAGCGCCTCAGGCTGTAGTCGATGGCTTTGGCGATCGATGAGCCATTGGGGACTTTCTGGCGATGCGTCGTCAGCCAGCGATGGAGCAAGTCGAGGATCGGTTTGGCTTTCTCCTGTCGGATTCGCCATCGCGCCTCATCACTGAGTTCGGCCACTTCACGCTCAACACCATACAGTTGCCCGAAGAACTCAAGGGCCTCGCCGGCAATCTGGCTCTGGTGGTTGGCGTGCAATTCAAAGAATTTACGTCGGGCGTGCGCCATACAACCGGCTTCGGTCACGCCCTCGGCCAGTAGCGCTTTGTAACCCGAGTAATCGTCACAAACCAGTGTCCCACGCCAGTCCTCAAGGAATTCGCGGGCATGTTTGCCACCCCGACTCTCGGCAAAATCATAGACCACCGCCTTCATCGGATCGAATGCCCCTGTACAGTAAGCCCACAGATAAGCGCGTTGCGTTTTGCCGGCGCCGGGATTCAACATGGCCACCGGCGTTTCGTCAGCATGCAGAATCTCACGTGCCAGCATTTCTGCTTTCAGGGCATCAACCACGGGTTGCAGCGCAACACCACAGCGCCCAATCCATTGCGCCAGCGTCGAGCGGGGAATGGCCAGGCCCGCCCGGCCAAAGATGCTCTCCTGCCGGTATAAGGGCAAGTGATCAAGATACTTGGCGACCAACACTTGGGCCAGCAAGCCGGCGGTCGGGATGCCTTTGTCGATGACATGCGCTGGCACCGGTGCTTGCACCAGTGTTTCGCATTGGGCACACACCCACTTGCCGCGAATGTGGCGCTCTACGGTAAAGACACCGGGCGTGTAGTCGAGCTTCTCGGCAATTTCCTCACCGATCCGCTTCAGGCTGCAACCGCAGGGACAGGAGGTTGATTCCGGTTCATGAACAATGTTAGTGCGTGGCAACTCGGGGGGCAGGACTGCTCGTTTTGGCTGGCGCTTCTCGGTGGGTACTTTTGCGGTCGACAGCGCTTCGAGCTCGCTTTCCATCGCAGCGACATCCGCGTCGGCGGTTTCTGCAAACAAGTGACGCTGCTCGACGGGCCAATGCTCCGCCTTGACGCCGAAGCGCCAGCGCTTGTGCATGGCCAACTCATGCGTCAGTTTGTCGATCTTGGTCTGGCGCCAATGAAGCTCCTGATCCTTCTTGCCGATCAATTCATCCTGATGCGTGACATGTAACGACAAGCCCTGCACCAGTTGGCGCAGTTCATCGGTAGTCAGATGATCAAGTTGGGTCGGCATCAGCATGGAAAGCATGATGCCAGCCCGGCTGGCGAGCAGCTATTGGTGAAATCCACGATTGCCTGTGCTCACACAATCCGGATGATGCCGCCATCGCCGAGGCGTTCCCACGGTAAGCCCAGGATCAGTGCATCAAACTGTTGCCGGTTCAGGGTGGCCGTGCTTTCTCCCTTGGGCCAGATGAAGTGCCCCTGCTGTAATCGGCGTGCCGCCAGCCAGATGCCGATCCCGTCATGAATCAGGACTTTCATCCGGGTGGTTGAACGATTGGCAAAGAGATAGGCTTGATGCGGCCTTGCCTCGCCGAAGGTTTCAACGACTCGGCTGAGTAGTGTGTCGGTGCCCGCCCGCATGTCGAGTGGTCGCATTGAAAGCCAGATTTGATCAACGCGAATCATCGTAGCCATTCCCGTAACCAGGCACCGCATTCGATTGCCGCACCAACCGGCCATTGAATAGCCACCGTCACATCGCCTCGACGTAGTTCCAGACGAATATCAGGCAAGGAACCCCCCGTCTGCGCAAGCGTGACAGGGATAAAGGCAGGTGGCGCTGATGCAACCAGCGCGGTGCGCCGGTTCGGCGGCGCGATCCCTCGCTCCCGCATCCAGCGCCGTACCTGGTTTGCATTCACCCCGTTGGCTAACGCAATACCGGCCACCGAGGTGCCGGGTTCCCGACAGGCTTCTATAACAGCTTGCTTGAACGATTCTTCGTGATATCGCCGGCGCCGGCTCGGTTTGTTGATTTCCATAAGTGTCCACTTGCGTTGTTGGTGGACACTATTTTCACTAAACCCAGATAATTTCTACAGATGGGTTTGCCACCCGCTTACATAGATCGCAGATAATTGCCCACACCAGGTAGCTGAAGGCTGTAGAGGTCGTGCCTTGCAGTTGCAGGTGAATCCAGGGTGGCTTCCAAATCAGCATAATCTGGGGCCACAACGCCCTGTAGACGAGGGCAACCAACGGCAATATGCAATCCCTTCGGGTCGATGTCGACAAATGCAAGCACGGGCAGGTCGCTCGCAACGAGAAATGCTTTCACGTTGTTAAGTCGGCTTTCCGTCTTATCCCCACGATAGATAACGAGCGGATTTTTACAGTGATCTGGAAAGTCAAAAGTCAGCTGATGTAGCTGATCAAATACCTCATAGTTCTCAACCAACATGATTGAGTCATGTTTTATGCTTGCGACCTTCCGCCAGTCAATATCGACATGGCAACCATCCGGCAGCGATAGCGTCTCATCCGCGATATTAAGAGTCTTACCAGACAACGCTTTTTTGGAAACTCGTCCAGTTTTCAATGGGCCACTGCCTGCCTTCTCATTTGGAGAGGCCGTAGCCAATCGGTCGCTACGGGACATTTCTTTCAAGGACACAGGCGTTAAAGAATATCCCCTTGCCAGTAACAGCTCGCGTATCTCTTGCTGATCGCGGTCGCTCAAATATAGCGTTTTCCCCTGAATTCGCCCTATGCCAAGATCGTTCAGAAGGCGGCGAGCCGTTGTACCTATTGCTCCGGCCCTGTGAAGTATTAACTGTTCGCCCTGTTTTTCCCAGCGGATTGCAGGATTTCAACCTTGTTGGCTCTACCAATACTCATGACTTCATCGGGCCTGATCAATAA
>JAUYSK010000026.1 GCA_030696345.1 Azonexus sp. | reverse complement strand
TCAATCAGCATACCGATGCCGACGAAGAACAGACCGAGCAAGACATCGCGAAATGGACGAATACTGGATTCCACTTGATGACGGAATTCTGTCTCGCCGAGCATCATCCCTGCCAGAAAGGCGCCAAACGCCAGTGACAAGCCCAAGCTGTTGGTCGTCCAGGCGGCCGCCAACACCACCAGCAGGACTGTAAGCGTGAACAATTCGGAGGAACGCCGTTCGGTGACCAAGTGAAAAAGCGGGCGCAAGGCCCAGCGTGCGGCATAAAACACCAGGGTGAAGGCCAGCACAGCCTTGGCCATGGCCCAGCCGAGTTCGGCGGCGAGCGCGTTCATGCCCGTGGCGGCGCCCAGTACGGGGATCAGGATCAGGAACGGCACAGCCGTGACATCCTGAAATACGGAAATGGCGAGGCCGAGTCGACCGTGCGGGGCGGCCTCCTCGCCCTGTTCGGCGAGTTGCCGGCCGATGATGGTGGAGGATGACTGGGCGAAGACGGCACCAATGACGAAGGCCACAACGGGATTCATCCCTGCCAGCCATAGCAACGTGGCTACGGCAGCCGTGGTCAGGGCTACCTGCGCGGTACCCAGGCCAAGGATCTGATGACGCATCGCATGAAGTTGCGGCAGCGAGTAGTTGAGGCCGATCGAGAACAGCAGGAAGACCACGCCGAACTCAGCGAGCACCTTGAATTCCGGGACATGCACGGTCGGTCCGGCGGTGTGCGGACCAAGGATCAGGCCGACCAGCAGGTAACCAAGGCTGGAAGGGATGTGAAGCCGTTGGAAGGCGACCATCACAGTCACGCTCACTGCCAGCAGCAGGATGATTTGAACCAGATGATCCATGGTGATTACGTGATCGTGGTAATTGTTGTTGCAGGTAATTTGTCGCAGGAGTGACTCATGTTACCGCCTCGTTGTTCCCGATGATTGCTGCCATGTCCCCGACAGGGTAATCGACCGCGTTGCGTATCGGGTAGCGAATGGTCGGTTCACCCAGCGTTTTCAGGGAGCACCGTCGAGCTCCGCGCGTGCGACCTCCATCACTTCGCCGGTGAAATGCGGTTCGCGCAGGCCGCGTAACGCAATGGCTGGCGCAGCCCTCGCCGTGACCAGCCTTCGCCGGTTCTTTCTCAAAATTCCTTCTGCAGGACGCGATCGCGACCATTGTGCTTGACCTCATACATCAATCTATCCGCTTGCTTAATCAGCAGGTCAAAATCCTGCGGGGCGACTTTATAGCTGGCAACACCAATGCTGAAGGTTACCGGCCAGCCTTTCTCTCTCATTGCGGCGAGCAAGCGATTGCGTAGTTTTTCAACATAGCCGGAGGCTGCCTGGGCATCCATGTTCGGCAGCAGGAGAGCGAACTCGTCTCCACCCAGACGACCTGGAATATCGCTGATCCGAACCTGCTCGCGAATAATTCGGGCAACCACAACAAGTAGCGCATCGCCGGTGTCATGCCCCAGCTTGTCATTGACCTCCTTGAACCAATCAAGGTCGATGAAGGCCGCAGTGAAAGAGGCACCCTGCCGTTGCGCCTGCGCAAGCGCCTGTAGCCCGCGTTCATGGAACTCGCCGCGGTTGGGCAGTTGCGTCAGGGCATCTTCGCGCGCCATGCGCGATTCCCGTAGCAGGACACGCCGCATTTCCCCAATCAGCCATGCACCATAAAGAAAGATGGCCAGGCGCATGGTTGTGTTGAAGATCAAGGGCAAGTCGTTAGCTTGATCGCCCAACAATGACCGGTCGGCAATGTACCATTCGATAGCGGCCAACACCGCCACAACGTACCCGAACCGGCTGCCGTTAAACCAACTGACGACCAGCACCGGCAGGATGAAGAAAACGTGAAAATCATAAGCCAGGCCGGTCAGGGTGTGGAGATAACCCACCAGCAGCGTGATCAGCATGCACAAGACAAGAATGCCCGACCGGATGATGAATTCGGGTTGCAAAAGCAACAAGGCTTTCAAGTTCATGGCAACGTTGCTCCCGGGCGGCAGCGATGGAAGCGGAGTTGTGGGCTGCCAGAACCCTTGACATAGACCCCGGAACCGTCGGTGAACATAGGCAGCACCCACAGGCTGGCACCACAATGCCTGGCAGGAGCAGCCGCAGGCTCCGCGGCGACAACGATGTTCTTGATCAAAACAGATGGCAGTGTGCTCATTGGCAGACACCTTCAGGAGTGGCTCGCGCTATTCAGTCATTCGCAGCAAGCAGCTTGCTTTGACGTATCCCGTGCTGATCGACTTTGACCAAATGGGACAGTTGACGGGAGACGATCTGATGCAGACGATCGGCTACACGATCGATGACCTGGAGCACTTCAGAGCCCAGCTCTTCGATCACGATGATCGAATTATCCTTGAAGCGCAGAACAACCCGACAGAGCTTATCGACGCCTCCTCGATCGGGGCCGTTGATATCGTTGATACGAACGTTGACATCCTGAATCACATGAGAGAAACGGGAAAGAGCCGCTTCGAGCTTGCGGGAAGCAAAGCGGCGCAATTGCGTGGCTTTGCTCAAACCCTTCACCTGAATCTGGACGTGCATGATGCTGCTCCTCGAAAATCGCAGCTTGAGCTGCGGTGATGACAACATATCGCGTCTTGATCATGCGGTATATTCGTATTATCAGCACCTACACTACGGTAAACGCAAACAACATGACCGCATGAATCTCAAACATTTGTATTACTTCTGGAAGGTCGCCAAACATGGCGGAGTGATGCGCGCGGGGGAGGCGATTCACATCTCGCCCCAAACCCTGAGCGGCCAGATCAAGTTGCTGGAGGAACGCCTTGGAATATCGCTTTTTCAACGACAGGGACGTTGCCTGGAATTGACCGAGGCCGGCAAGGTTACCTTCGAGTACGCCGAGGATATGTTCGCGCTTGGCGCTGAACTCGACCAAGTCTTGAAGAACTTCCCCAAAGAGCGCCCCACCGAATTTCGGGTGGGAGTGTCCGATGCGTTGCCAAAATCGCTGGCCTATCGAATCCTGCGCCCGGCCATAGATTTCCCCAATCCTGTTCGCATCATTTGCCGCGAGTGGCGTTTGGATCGTTTGCTTGCTGAACTCGCCCTGCACCGACTGGATCTGGTGATTTCGGATGCGCCAGTCCCTTCCAAAGTTGACGTGCGCGCTTATAGCCACAAGCTTGGAGAGTCAGGGGTTTCTTTTCTTGCACACCCGAAACTGCTCGAGAATGCCAGCACTCCATTCCCCGGGTGCCTGGAACACTTGCCCTTATTGATGCCAGGCGAAGACTCGTCATTGCGACGTGTGGTCACTGAGTGGCTGGGCAAACACAAGCTGCGAATTACCGTCGCCGGCGAGTTTGACGATGCTGCACTCATGGCGGCCTTCGGCCGGGAAATGGTTGGAGCTTTCCCGATCCCTAGCGTGCTCACGGAAAAATACTTGGCCTCTGGCGATTTCGTCGTGCTCGGCCAGGCCGAAAAAACCCGGATTGAGTATTTCGCACTATCAGTTCAACGACGGATAACACACCCTTGCGTGTTGGCGATCATGTCGCACCATCTCTAATTTGCATTCAGCACGACTGGCAGTCTACTGGCCTGAAGAGCTTCAGTTCGAATGATTTCCCCGCCACAAGGGGCTGCTAGCCTGAGCGCCAATTGTCAGCCTTCCACCTTGGACCAGCCTAGCTCGAAGCTGGAGGGCGTCCCGGAAGTCTCTTAAGGCTCGACCTTCGAAACGCCCTTGATACCTCACTTCAGGTCGAAACGATCAAGTTCCATGACCTTGGTCCAGGCACCAATGAAGTCACGCACGAATTTCTCCTGCGAATCACTCTGAGCATAGACTTCGGCCAAGGCGCGGAGCTGAGAGTTTGAACCAAAGATCAGATCGACGCGAGTGGCGGACCACTTCGCTTCGCCCGTCTTGCGATCACGTCCTTCATAGTGACCGGCAGACTCAGGGAGGGGTTTCCAGACCGTCCCCATATCAAGCAGATTAGCGAAGAAATCGTTTTTCAGGTGTCCCGGATGTTTTGTAAACACACCATCCGGCGACCCGCCCACGTTTGCACCCAGCACGCGCAGGCCACCGACCAGCACTGTCATTTCGGGCGCGCTCAGCGTGAGCAACTGCGCCTTGTCCAGCAACATTTCCTCGGCCGAAACCGTGTAGGCATTTTTCTGGTAGTTGCGGAAACCGTCAGCCTCCGGCTCAAGCACCGAAATGGACTCAACATCAGTCTGCGCTTGTGAAGCGTCAGTCCGACCGGGAGCAAAGGGTACCTGTACGGGGTAGCCGGCCGCCCTGGCTGCCGCTTCAACTGCTGCGCAGCCGCCAAGGACGATCAGGTCCGCCAGCGAGATTTTCTTCCCGGCAGTTTGCGCTGCGTTGAATTCCCTCTGGATGCCGTCCAGCACACCCAGCACCCTGGCGAGTCTGGCTGGTTGGTTGGCCTCCCAATCCTTTTGCGGCGCCAGGCGGATACGGGCGCCATTTGCACCACCACGCTTGTCGGAGGCGCGGAAGGTCGATGCCGAAGCCCAGGCAGTTGATACCAGTTCAGCGATCGAAAGACCGGATGCAAGGAGTTGGACCTTGAGTTTTTCAACGTCCCTGGCATCGATCAATGGATGGTCGACGGCTGGCACCGGGTCCTGCCAGATCAAGTCTTCCGCCGGGACTTCCGGACCAAGGGAGAGCACCTTGGGTCCCATTTCACGGTGGGGCACCTTGAACCAGGCACGAGCGAAAGAATCAGCGAAAGCAGCCGGGTCATGATGAAAACGGCGAGAGATTGGTCCGTAGATCGGATCAAAGCGCATTGCCAGATCGGCAGTAGTCATCATCGGCGGATGTTTCTTGCTCGAATCGTGTGCATCGGGAATCAGATGTTCAGGCTTGCAATCCTTGGCCACCCATTGCTTGGCGCCGGCCGGGCTCTTGGTCAGCTCCCATTCGTAGCCAAACAGCATGTCGAAGTAACCGTTGTCCCATTTCGTGGGATTGGGCTTCCAGGCCCCCTCGATGCCACTGGTCGTAGCGTGAATGCCTTTACCGGTAGCGAACTTGTTGATCCAGCCCAAGCCCTGTTCCTCAATCGCGGCAGCTTCCGGCTCGGGGCCAACCAGAGCCGGATCGCCGGCACCGTGCGCCTTCCCGAAGGTGTGGCCACCGGCGGTCAAGGCCACCGTTTCTTCATCGTTCATCGCCATGCGGGCGAAGGTTTCGCGGATGTCACGGCCGGATGCAACTGGATCCGGATTGCCATCCGGCCCTTCTGGATTGACGTAGATCAGGCCCATCTGCACTGCAGCAAGCGGGTTTTCGAGCTTCCGGTCGCCGAAATAGCGGCTGTCAGGCTTGTCGCTGGTCGTCAGCCATTCCTTCTCGGCCCCCCAATAGATGTCCTCTTCCGGTTGCCAGATATCGGCGCGGCCACCAGCGAAGCCGAAGGTCTTGAAGCCCATGGACTCGAGCGCACAGTTGCCGGCGAGGATCATCAGGTCGGCCCAGGAGATCTTGTTGCCATACTTCTGCTTGATCGGCCAAAGGAGGCGACGCGCCTTGTCCAGGTTGCCGTTGTCGGGCCAGCTATTGATCGGTGCGAAGCGCTGGTTGCCAGTACCAGCTCCACCCCGGCCGTCGGCCGTGCGGTAGGTGCCGGCGCTGTGCCAGGCCATGCGGATGAAAAGGCCGCCGTAATGCCCCCAGTCGGCAGGCCACCAGTCCTGCGAGGAGGTCATCAGCGCGTAGAGGTCATTCTTGACAGCTGACAGGTCGAGTTTTTTGAATTCTGTCGCGTAATCGAAATCTTCGCCCATTGGGTTGGAAGCGGGGGCATGTTGATGAAGAATATTCAGATTCAGTACTTTCGGCCACCAGTCGCGATTCGATTGACCACCTATTGTTGTGCGGGCGCCTTGCGTTCCTGAAAATGGGCATTTGCTTTCGTTGCTCATGACTTTCTCCTTTGTTTCAGGGTCTATCTGGGATGGATGGACCGACTAAATTCATGCATTTCAATCGAGTAACCAAGCGTTTGGATACATACGCGCTTGATGCCATGCCTGCGGGCGATGCGAATCCGCCACAAATTGGATGGTGCTCAGGAAACAGGCAGATTAACTGGTAGCAAACGGTTGCTCCTGAATGGTCGCAAAGCCCTTGCCACCGAGGGTCATGGATGAATTCCGCTGAACATCGGGCAGTCCAGCATCCGAGACGGCACGGGCACTGCCGCTGGCGGCGTGAGTCTTGGCGGGATGAAGAAACTTTTCGAGCTTGGCAATCATTGGCTTTCCTTAACGCTTGAAATCGGAAGAGATCGTATTTCTCCGTTTGGACGAAGGCTGAAAATTTCTGTTGTTCAGTCTGTAGACCTGACTCTTGGGATCACGTCCGCAACGATTTGATAACTGCAGTTTAGGTGCACCGGTTGATTAGTGCCAATAAGTGGTTCGTATTCGATCAATAGCATTTACCAATAACCAGGCAGTGACTTATTTGACCGTGCTCGTCAGCATTGGCAGAAGCGCAATGGCCTTCAAGGCTGGCTTCAGAGTGAACCTGCCACTGACGCCGGAAAGTATTCGCCACCGGGGAACGGTTGGCTCGGGGAGGTATTCAAATGACCCGGAGGCCGGCGACCGGCCTGTGAGTAGTTCGCCTGACCGGGAACTACTTACAAACTCACTGTCAAATTGCGCTCAATCTCAACAAATCGACAAGGTGTTTCAAATGGATGAATTTCCGTGGATGGGTGCTGCCTTTGCTTCTGTGGTTTTTTTCTTCGCCGTTTTCATGATTAAAAACGTTGGCAAAAACGTCAGCGAAGACATTTGCTAAGGTGCTGCATCCAGTGGGACAAAAAGGCCGGGGCGATTCCCGGCTTTTCATTTACATGGGTTTGCAACTCGTCAGCGCCGCCCCCAAGCCACCCTGACGTGCCAATATCAATGAGCCTTTTTCGCGCGGATCAAGATCAATCCGTTCAACAGACTCGAATCCGGCAGCCGCCAGCCAACTGCAATAATCTTCGTAACGATAGGTCTGGGTGCCGGTTTCCACGAGCAGGGTCAGGCGAAATGCGGCATCCAGCGCATCCAGCGGCTGTTCGGACAGGTATTCATGGATGACCAGCAAGCCGGCTTGGCCAAGTGAATTGCCAATCCGCTGGATGATGTGGCGGTTCTCTTCCGCGCTATGGTTGTGAGCTACCGACAGGTAAAAAACCAGATCATGCTCGCCACCCCAGTCCTGCTCCTGCAGGTCACCGGGACACAACCGGATACGCGCTGAAAGCTGCTCACTCTCAATGGTCGCCGCGGTTTCCGTCAGGGCACTGGGCAGATCGACGATGAGCGCGCCGAGCTGCGGATAGCGCTGGCAAAACCGGATCGCATGCAGGCCATGCGAGCCGCCCAGGTCCAGCATTCGGTGATACGCCGGTGACACCGGAACGTGCTTGAGCAGATCCGGCCCCAGATCGGAAGCAAACGCCGCCATGTACGACGAAAACAATTCACCAAGATGAGATTGCTCCACCATCGCATCCCAGAGCATTTTCTCCGGGTGACCACTACGTACCGCTTCGGCCAGACCACCCATCATCGGCCAGGCCTCGTGCGTCCATAACAAACCCGGCGTGTAATCAACCTGCCCCAGACTGGTGAACCAGCGTTGCGTACTAGCCGTATTCGCCAGGAGTTCGCCCCGCTTTTCCAGATAGCCGAGTGCGATCAGAAAATCTGCCAACGTCGCAGTGCCCTTCAGACTGGAATCAATTTTTTCCGCCAGTTGCGGCACCGAAAGCGGGCCCATGGCCAATGCTTCAAATAACCCCAACCGTCCAGCCGAAATGATTGCTGACGATTTCATCATCGGCATATAGACATCCAGCATGGCCAACTCAGCCGAGCCGGTCGGCTGGCAAACATCAGGTTTCGGTACGCGGGTCATGTTCGTTGAATTCACTTCCGAGATTGGAGGCACATTTTCCGCACGGAATGGGCCCGAAACGAAAACGGGCTAGGTGAAGATCACCTAACCCGTTGAATATCTGGTGCGCCCGGAGAGATTCGAACCCCCGACCCCTGCCTTCGGAGGGCAGTACTCTATCCAGCTGAGCTACGGGCGCTTGGGAGGGCGCATTCTACCCCCTGCCTGATCTTGCGTCCATGGCAGGCTGGCGTTGATCGCCGCGCTTGCGCACGATTAATCGAAAAACGTGCGAGCTGCTTCAAAACGCTGCGCGTAGTAACGGTCGTTCAGCCGATCAATCCTGACCCGACCGTTGGTGGCTGGCGCATGGATGAAGCGCGCCTCGCCCAGATAAATGCCGACATGTGAAAACGGCTGATTACGCGTATTGAAGAAAACCAGATCTCCCGGTCGCAAGGCGGCTCGCTCGATCGCCCGGCCATTGCGGGCGATGTCGGCGGCGCTGCCGCGCACCTTCATTCCCGCTGCCTGCCCGTAGATGTAACTGACCATGCCGCTGCAATCGAGCCCGGCTTCGGGATTCTTGCCGCCGAAGCGGTAACCGGTATCAATCAGCCCCAGCGCGTAAATTGCCACCTCGTTGCCCTTCTCGCTGACCACCACTGACTGTTGCGATATAGTTTCGATCGACGCGTCCTGACGGGTTGCCGGGCCGCCACAGGCAGCCAGCCACAACGTAACCAGTACAACAGGAATCAGGACGGGAACATGCATTTTGTTAAAGCGCTTTCTTGAAACATACTATAACTTACCGTTTTTACAGGATTTTTCAAGCACCCAATGATGAAAATCTTCCTTGTTGTCGGATTGAGCCTGCTGGCCTACCTGTTCTGGCGAAAATGGCGGCAAGCCGGCCAATCGTCCTACATTGATGCCTATCCCTATCAACGCTGGCTCGACCAGCGGCTGGCCGTACGCCGGCCGGAACTGAATGCGGAGCAGCGGGCCGAGGTTTTCGCTGGCCTGGTCGATTATTTCCAGATGTGCCAGACGGCAGGTCGGCGCATGGTGGCCATGCCCTCACAGGCGGTCGACGACGCCTGGCACGAGTTCATTCTTTTCACTCGGCAGTACGACAAGTTCTGCCGCCACGCTTTTGGCCGCTTCCTGCACCATACGCCGGCCGAGGCCATGAGTTCGCCGACACAGGCCGGTGAGGGCATAAAGCGGGCCTGGCGACTGGCGTGCCGGCGCGAAGGAATCAATCCGAAGAAGCCGGACCGCCTGCCCCGGATTTTTGCGATGGACGCCAGCCTGGCCATTGCCGGCGGCTTCATTTATCAACTTGATTGCCTGGCCGGCCCGAACGGCACCATGGGCACTGGCTTCTGTGCCAGCCATATCGGCTGCGGCAGCGGTGGTTGCTCCGGGGATTCAGGCAGTTCTGATGGTGACGGCGGAGGTGGATGCGGCGGCGATTAATGCCCGGGCGGCGTGTAGACCGCGACGCGGTTCCGACCCTCGTTCTTGGCGGCGTACAGCGCCAGGTCAGCGCACTGCATAAGGTCATCGGGCATCCTGGCATGGTCGGGGTATGAAGCCACTCCGGCGGAGGTGGTGAACTTCAGTTCAAAAGCACCGAAATGAACCTGAATACCGGCAATCGTCCTTCGCCAGCGTTCGGCCCGCTCGGTAGCCACACTAAGTGGCATGCGCGGCATCAGAACAACGAATTCCTCACCGCCGTAACGACAAAGCACGTCTTCGTGGCGAATATCAGCCCGAAGCTGGGTGGACAACTCCCTTAGCGCCTCGTCACCAGCCTGATGACCATAGGTATCGTTGATCTGCTTGAAATGATCCAGATCGAGAATGACCAGTGACAGCGGGTAGCCCTCGCGACGGGCGCGCCACAGCTCTCGCTCTAGTGTTTCATCGAGATAGCGACGGTTGAAGCAGCCGGTAAGGCTGTCCCGAATCGCCTGCTCCTGCAAGGCCACCTGCAGTTGCTCGATTTCCTGCAACTGGTTGCGCAGGCTGGCGTTGGCGGCACGCAACTGCGCCTCGACCGCTCGGCGCGCCGAATTGTCGCGGGATATGCCAAGGAGCGTGGTCGGCTGCCCGTGATCGTCAAGAATGAAACTTCCAACCACTTCTGACGAAACCACGCCGCCGTTCTTGTGCGGCTGCTCGATCTCCGCCATCGCCGACATCGCCGCCAGGTCACCGGCAGCCAGCCGTTTCAGGTGATCCTGCAGGATATCCATCGTCACCTTGTACGACGCCGGCGTCATGGCATCCTCCACCGACTGCTGCATGACCTCATCGACGGTAAAACCCCGCACGGCCTGAACTGCCGGGCTGACAAAGGTGAAGCGCATGCTGGCCAGATCCAGCGTCCAGATAACATCCTTGCTTTGCTCGGCCAGTCGGCGATAGCGCTCCTCACTACCGACAAGTGCAGCTTCGGCGGCATGGCGGATCTCAACCTCCTTGCTCAGCCGATGGTTCAGGCGAGAAAAGTAAAGGGCCAACAGAATGCCCAGAACAAATATAAAAACAGCCATCCCCAAAAAAGGCCACAGCCAGATGGGCAGCTTGCGCTCCCTGTTTTCAAAAACCAGTCCTTCAAGCGTGAAGTCAGCAGGCAACATGCCGAGCTCGGCATAGGTTTGGCCGATCTGCTGCCAGCGCGAGGTCGTCATCTGGCCTATTTCAACCAGATCAGGCTGCATCAGTCGCTTCATTTCCATCGCCTCGAACAGCAGATGCGGCTTGCTGTGGCGCGTCGAGTAGCGCTTGAGAATGAGGTCGGCGACTTCTTCAGTATTGGCCATGGCATATACCCAGCCGCGCAGCACAGCTGCCCGAAATGCAAGCGCCCCCTCGGGCGACGAATGAATCCGGCTTTCCAGTGTGAATAGCGTATCGCCGTAGAAATCGATGCCCACCGCCTTCGGGGTATAGGCCAGGTAACGGAATCCTTTCTGCTGCAGCAGGAAAGGCTCGTCGGTGGAGTAGCCTGAAAGGGCATCTACCCGCCCGGAAATCAGATCCTCCGGATCAAAACTATGCGCTACCGCCGTATAAGCATTGACTCCCTCACGTTTCAGGTACGCGATCAGTTCGGCTTCATGTGGCAACAGCATGATGCGACTGTCGCTCAGGGCCTCAATACTGGGAATCTTGCGCCGATCAGCCAGTAACACCAGCGGCGAATGCTGGATGATCACAGCCAAAGCGACCACCGGTTTGCCTTGCGCCCGATGCAGCGCCAGTTCGGAAGCTGCTACGCCGAAATCCGCCTCGCTGTTCAGGACAGCAACGATGGGGTCGGCACCTTCGGCGAGTTCCCGCAGGCTGACATCAAACCCTGCGTCGCGAAAATAGCCTTTCTCAATCGCCGCGTAATAGCCGGCAAACTGGAATTGATGCTTCCAGTTCAACTGCACGCTGACCTTCTCCAGCGCAAAAGCCGGGGACAGCAGAAAGCCAAGAAGAATTATTAAAATCGAACGCATGGGGCAATTATGGCGCACGTTCGGGCTCGCCTGTAGCCGACCTCAAGTCGGGTTACCCAGCGTCCAGATATCCGTTATCTTTTTGACGTATTGCGGGTATTCCTTGTCGTGCACCTCCATCAGCTTGAAAAGGGCCAGCATCGCTTCTTCCGGAAAACCTTGCCGACCGGTGCGGCTATCGTTCAGCAGGTCATGGACATATTCGCTGAATGCCGGCCGCCCCCACTTCGCCTGAAGCTGTCGGCCAATACGCGGAAACCGTGCATTTATTGTCTTGAAATGCTCGTTATCCAGGCACTTCTCCGAACAGGTGCCTGCTTGCAGGGCATGTTTTGGAAACTCCCTGTCGTGCTCTGCCTGAAGGCCGGAAAGTGCGCTCGTGATCTCTTGTTCCAGCTTTCGGCCAGCGTGATCCCGCTCATCGAGCAGCAAACCGTTGATGAATTCACTGAGCTCAGCAGATCCCCAAAGCGTGATGATTCGTTCCACCATATCGGGGAAATGGGTGTTGATTACTCTGAACTGTTCATTTTTGCTCGGCACGGCTAGCTCCCCGACGAACTGTCTTGATCAAAGGTGGCCACCAGCCGCATCACTTGTGATAAATGCGACTGCCACCGCCCGAGCGACCACCCGGATTCGCGACGTTGTCGAACATGTTCCAGCCCTGATGCTGCGCGTAGCCGAAAAGCATCAGGGCAAGGACGCCAGCGGCGAGATTGAAATGCTTGAACATCAGTCGTCCCCATCCGAATCGCTGCTGCTTATCGGCGCATGGTCGCTTTCCGCCCAGCGTCCCGCTTCGAAAGCGGCGTGGCGTAGTCGCGTGAAGATCGGAAAAATGACGAGGAAAATCATCACCATTACAAAATTCGACCAGCCGGCACCACCGCTGAAGACTTCGATGGTGTCACGCACCGGCACCGGCTTTTCCGGCGCCATGTCCGGATCGACGGTCAGGTAGTAGGTGCCGGGCGGAACATCAAGAAAAACCACCTCGTCCTCGTTGCTGCCCTCCGTCCAGTGGCCGTCGTCATAGCCCTGATAAAAGGCCAGTTCGCGGGCAGCCGGCCAGGCGAGGCCGGTGGCCTTGTTGACCAGAAGCATGTCAAGGCCGATCCAGTTGTTGTCGAGCGTCGTGGTGTTGCGCACCGTCAGCTTGCGGGGCTTGTCGCGGACTTCGAATTCGCGCGTCACCAACGTTTCTTCGGCCATTTGTGGCGAGAAAGCAAGGTCCTGACGAAGCAGTGATTTACCACCCGAAATCAAAACAAAAAAGGCCTGAGCCACGACCGCCAACACGGCCAGTTTCCAGAACAGCTTGCAGACACGCTGATGGGTATCACCCCAGGGATTCGGCTGGTTGGCGTAAACGCCGACCGGGTCAACCAAGCGACCATCGGGCAGCTTGAACGCTTCGGCTATCACGGCAGGAGCAACGTACATGCCCTGCGACCAGGTCAGATCATTGTCGGTTGATTCGCGCGAGAGCATCAGCGGCGGCGCGACGTAGTCGATCACCCGGTTGGTTTCACCGCGTCGGACACGCCAGGTGAATTCACCGGCGACCTGAATGACTTCCGCCGCCGGCGTTGTCGAGAAATGCTTGAAACTCTGGCCGCTCCAGCGCACATCTGCCAGTTCCATCGCACCACTGCTGCTCGGTGGATTGGAGAGCACATCGGCAATATTCCAGTGACCGTTGTATTCGGTCAGCCAGCGGTAGGTGCCGTGTTCTCCGGCCAGCAGGTATTCGCGCCAGTCGTAGGCAATGCCATCGACCTTGCATTGCTTGACGAGAAAGCCGATCACCTCGGCCGGCTTGCCTTCCAAGGTGCCCTTGCTGCCCAGCGCCAGGCGTGGCAGATATTTTTCATCCCGATTGCCGAGCGCCTTCGAGAGCAGCTTGTAGTTCTGGTCGGCGGTATCGACGACCGCCCCGCAGGTACCACAGCCCACCGCCAGAATGTCCTTCGAGCGGGCCTGCATCGGCGCGCCACAACTCGGGCAACGGAAGACCTTGGCTTCGACGGCCACCGTCGGGATCGCCATGCCTTCCCGCAGATTGGACATTTTCAGCGACTTGAAATCAACCGCCTGACCGACGAAAAGCAGAGGCAGCGTTTCGGAATAATCGAGCGTCGCGAAATTTGCCCCATTTCGGAGGTCCACCGCAGCAACCGGGTATCCGGCACCAACCTTGAACGGCAACTCGCCCTGACCAGCGACGCACTCGGCGTTTTCGACATTGCTGACGGTCCAGGTCTGGCTGGCCAGCACGAAACGCTGGCCGATTTTCAATTCATCGAATTTCGGCAGTTGCTCCGGAACATATTGGGCGAAGGTGAGCACATACTGACCGGCAGCCTCCGACAGCCAGCCAGTCCGCATGTCGTCGAAGAGCAGATGCCACTCGTTCCAGTAGCCCTGGCTGTACTTGATCTGGATGCGCCCGATCAGCGCAAAATGCACGCCCTTGTAGCTGCCCTCCGCCCCCAGTTGCAGCGGCGAACGGTCTTCGACCAGCGCCGCCATCTTGCCAATGTCTTCCAGCGCCTGGTCGTGCCGGACCAGCGTGCTCTGGCAGTATTCGCAGACGGCAAAGATCGACGACGCCGACTGGAAGACAACCGGCGCACCGCAGGAAGGGCAGGAGGCAGTTAAAGCCACAGTACTGCGGTCAACTCAGTTTTTTGAGCAATTCCGCCTTTTTGCCATCGAACTCGGCCTGGCTGAGAATCCCTTTTTCGACCAGCGCATGCAGTTTCTCCAGCGTCGCCACGACCTCGTCGGCCGAGATGCTTGCCACCGGCGCAGCCTGCCCGGCCGGCAGCATCGCCGAGGCCATCGCCTGTCCCATAACCTGACCAAGACCAACCCCGGCGCCCATCCCCACGCCCATGCCGGCCATGCCGCCTTCGTTCTTTGCGGCTTCAGGTATGGCATTGGCGACCTGATACTGCGTGTAGCGCTGCATGTCGCCGATCATGTTCATGCCGATCTTCTGGTCGAGAATCTTCTGCAACTCTTCCGGTAGCGAGACGTTCTGGACCACCAGGGTATCGAGCGTTAAACCGTACTCGGCGAACATCGGCGTCATCTTGGCGAACATCGCCTTGCCGAATTCATCCTGGCTCGCCGCCATGTCGATGAAGGCGACACCTGATTCACCGAACAGGTCGGTCATGCCGGCAACCATGGTATTGCGCAACTGGCCTTCCAGTTCCTCACGGCCATAACTTTCACGGGTGCCGGAAATCTTCTGGTAGAAGGTCTTGGCATCAGTCAGGTGATAGCTGTAGATACCAAAGGCGCGCATCCGGACAATGCCGAATTCCTTGTCGCGGATGGTGATCGGATTCGGCGTGCCCCACTTCTGGTCAAGCTGGATGCGCGTCGAGAAGAAGTAAAGATCGGACTTGAACGGGGATTCGAACAGCTTGTCCCAGTTCTTCAGGTAGGTCAGGACCGGCAGTGTCTGCGTCGTCAGTTTGTACATGCCGGGCGCAAAAACGTCAGCCACGGTGCCTTCATTGACGAAGAGCGCCAGTTGCGTGTCGCGCACGGTCAGGCTGGCACCGTTCTGGATTTCCATTTCCTGCATCGGAAAACGCCAGGCCAGCGTGCCGTCGGCATCCTCGGTCCATTGCAGGATGTCGATAAATTGTTTCTTGATGAAGTCCATCAGTGCCATGTCTGCCTCCTTGGTGTGTCAGGCGATGCAACCAGCGTTGAGAATACCGACGCCGATCGAAAGCGATGCGATGAAAATGCCGGAGGCCAGCTTGCCCTCGGGAATATTGTGATTGATCGTTGGCAAAGCCAGCCGGGCCGCCGTAAAGGTCAGCAACTGGACGACGCAGGCAACAAGCCCCCAGCCGATCATGGAGTAAAGGTTGTGACTGACTGCTACCGAAACTGCGATGGGCAGGGCAAAGCCGATGACGGCCCCGCCCAGACTGACGGCAGCCGCTTCGTTGCCGGCGCGGATCAAGGCCAATTCGCTATAGGGCGTGACGAAAACGTAGAGCGATAGGAAGACTGCAAGCAGCACCACCGCGGTCACAAAAAAGCTGGCAAAGGCCGGCAAACTGCTGACTACCTGATCGAACATGTTATCTCCCCGACATGATGCGACAGCGAAGGATTGTCACCGTAGCGCCAAGTAAACTCAAGCCTGACGCGACTGCAGCCAGGCAATAAACATTTCCGGCGGCATCGGCTGAGCATAGAGAAAACCCTGAATGTGATGGCAGCCGAGCGCCTGCAGTTGTTCAACCTGCGCCACCTCCTCGACACCCTCGGCCAGAGAGGTCATTTCAAGATCCCGTGCGAGGTCGATGATGGTTCGCACAATGCGCAGATGCTCATCCGAGCGGTTCATGGCAATGATGAAGGAACGATCGATCTTGAGCTCGTTGACCGGCAGGCTGACCAGATGACTGAGCGAGGAATAGCCAGTGCCGAAATCATCGAGCGCCAATCGAAAGCCAAGATCGCGCAATTTGAACAGGGTTTCCAGGCAACGCTCGCGATTGAGCAGCATCGCCGACTCGGTCAGTTCCAGGGCGAAGCGCTCGCCACGCATCTGCCAGGTTTCAAGACGTTGAGCGATCATTTCGACGAGATCTTCATCGAGCAGATCACCCGCCGTCAGGTTCAGCGAAAGCCTGACACCAGCACCGGCCGCCTCCAGGTCATGCGCGATGCGCAGGGCGGAACGAAACAACCAGTCGGTGTAGAGCGGACGCCAGGCATTTTCTTCGGCAATTTCCATGGCCAGTTGCGGATCCACCCAGTCGCCACCTTGTCGCTGCCAGCGCAACAAGAGTTCAGCCCCGACGCACTCCCCACTGCGGGCATCAATCTGCGGCTGCAGATAGAGCTGCATGGTTTCCTGATTCAAGGCGGCCTTGAACTCGGCAGCGAGCGCGAAGCGCTTGTTCCAGTCCGCCTGGATATCCGGATGAAACCAGCCGAAGGTCTGATGGCTTGTGAGCAGACTCCAGCGGGCCAGCCGACTGGCAGCGATCACCGCTTCAGGGTCGCGGCCATGTTCGGGCAACATCGCCGCCCCGACAATGACGTCGCAGGACAGCGCCTTGCCGCTGGCGAGCCAGATCGGCTGCGAGAACTCGCGCTGCAGGTAAGCCGCCGCCAAAGCTGGCTGCGTCATCGAACGCACCTCCGGCAGCACCAGCAGCCACTCGCTGTCGCGGCCGGAAAACAGACAATCCTGCGCCCGCAGCTGCTTCTGGATACGACTGGACACCAGCCCGGGCAAACTCTGCAGATCACTCGCCGAGAGATGCACGAAGGCATCCCGATTGACTACGGAAACGGACAGGACGGCCAGTTGCCCGCACTTCCCCACCAGTTCCTGCAGACAACCCAGAGCCGCCAGCTCTCCCGGCAGCCCGACCTCAGCCAGGCGAGCCTCCTCGCCCAGATCGACGGCACAGCTGACGACCGCCATGACGGCCCGGCGGAGCAGCGAGAAAAGTGCGAGGTGAAGGCGTGGAACTGCATTTTCCGAGGAGAACAGCGAGCGCTCGCAAAGATCGAGCGCATGACTCATCAGCTGCGCCAAGGTAGAACTGGGAAAGCCATGTCCATATATCTTCTGCCAATGTCGCAACCAGCTATCCTGCCAGACAGGATCACCCAGTTTCCCGGCCAGCAGCCGGGTTTCCCCGGCAAAAGCGCTGACAACAGGATCCGTACAACTCTCGGCGAAGACCTCACCGACAGCCGCCGACCACTCTGCCGCCAATGCCTGAAGCGAAAACAAATCTTCCGGCGACAGTCCGAAGCCCGCCAGGTCGACGCGGCCCGGTGGCTTATCGGAGATAGTAGTCATCGCTGGAAAGGCCGTAGGCGTCAGCCGGCAAGGTTTTGGCAACCCGCAGCTGCTCAAATGATTTGTCACGCAGATCGATCACTTTGTAGCCGGGCACGTGCGCTTTTTCAGCATCGAGCAAGAACAGAATTCGTGGGCGAGAACGCTGAACACGGTTCTGCTGGATGACGACCCCGACCTCGCCACTGTCCAGCTCGACCAGCGTACCTATCGGATAGAGACCAACGCACTGAACAAACTGCTCCATCAATGCCGAATTGAATTTGTGGTCCCGTTGATTGTAGATTTCCTCAAGCGCCCCCTGATGCCCGAGAGCATTTCGATAGGGCTTGTCTTTCAGCATGGCGCAGAAGGAATCGACGAGGCCCGCCATTTCTGCCGCCAGCCCGATCTGGTCACGCTCCAGGCCGCGCGGATAGCCGCTGCCATCCCAGCGCTCATGATGTCGGGAAACAGTGACCAGTACGTCACTGGGCAAATGCGCATGGGAATATAGTATTTCCAGCGAACTGGCCACATGGGAGTGGATAAGCGACTGCTCTTCCGATGACAGCGCACCCTTCTTGGCAAGCAATTCGGCCGGCAACTGGGTCTTGCCGACATCCTGCAGCAAGCCCGTTATCCCCAGCTCGATCAATTTTTGGCCGCGCCAACCAATGTGGTTGCCAAGCAGCAGCAAATACACCGCGACATCGACGGCGTGATCGAAGCTGTATTGATCCGCCCGCTTCAGGCGCAACAACCACATCAGTGCATCCGGATTGCGCTTCAGACTGCCCGACATATCCCGCACACCTTCGCGCACGTTACGCAGATCAATACTTTGTTCAGCCTCGACATGCTGAAAGGTCAGTTGCAGGGCACTCTGGAAATCGTCAAAGCGGGGTTCGATATAAGCCAGCTCACCGGACAGTTCACGAGCATATTCGCTATGGTCCTGCTGGTGCAGGAATCCGAGGAAGCGCTGGCGCCGGAATCTGATCTGCTCGGATGGCTCGCTCATGGCAAAAGCCGCCGGGCGTTTGCGGGAAGCGGCCTCTTCAAGCGTCTTGCTCTGGGTGGGTGCCGAGGCACGCCGTGGCCGGTCAAACTCTCGCTTGGCTTCCCGATAGTAGTCGCCGAGCGAGCGCGAGAAATCAACCTGAACGAAACGGCACTTCGATTGAAAGATATCTACCTGTTTCGGCGTCGACACGACGAAGCCCTGCAGCGCGAACGGCAACTCGGTCCAGGCGCAATCAGGCTCGACAACGAACATGCCGATTTTCAGTTCGGCGACCGATACTATTTCCATAGCCTTTTCGCAGGATTTGATCAGTTGTTGAGAGCCAGCTCTCGCAACCCTTCTAGGGGAAGATTTTGCGCCACCACGTGGGGAATGACAAGGTAATCAGCCAGCCGATGGGCGTTGCCTCCGGAAATCAGGCACGCTGCACCGCTGTTGCCCTGAATCCGCTGAAATGCCCGCTCGACAGCACCCGCCTGTGCCTCGATCGCACCGCTGACGATGGCGTCGTCCGTACAACGCGGGTAGGGAAAATAATGCCCCGAGGCAAAAGGCAGCCCGGCGGTGTCACGAGCTAGCGAACGCAGCATCAGGTCGCTTCCGGGCAGAATCATTCCGCCAAGAAAATTGCCCTCGGCATCAAGCGTATCAATCGTCGTTGCCGTTCCCGCCATCACCACGACGCAGGCAGAACGGGTTTGGCGGCGCGCGCCGATCAGGGCGCACCAACGATCGACGCCCAGTTGCACCGGATTCTGGTAAAGGTTGGTCACGTCGCCACGCTTCGTCTCTGATTTCACCTCATGCAATAGCGCAACCCACGGTGCCAGATTTTCGCGGATACGTGCCGCCGCCAGATCGCCGGCCACATTCGCCAGCATCACCCTGTCCGGCATCGGAAAATTCACTGGCAGCGCAGCTAGTTCAGCGCTGTCGGCGTGCGCGATTGCGCCCTGAGCCAGCCATTGCTGGCCGTCGTGGACACCCCATTTGATGCGGGAATTGCCGCTATCGAGACAGACGATCATGCGCGGCGCAGGCTGACATCGCCTGAATGGATGCGCTCGATGCCGGCCGCTGTTTCCAGCAACAGCGCGCCCTCGTCATCAACGCCAAGACAGCGCCCGCAAGACTGGACGGCGCCTTCATCAAGTATCTCCACAATCTGGTTCTGCCAGGCATGGCGTTGCTGCCAATCGGTTTTTAGCCCAGAAAAGCCGTCCACCGCAGCAGTCTCCAGCACCCCGGCCAGTTCCCGCAAAATAACGGCCAACACGACATGGCGCTCGGGCAAATGCTGGCAGGCCTGGCTCAGGCCGGCCGCTGGCTGCGGCAAGTCGCCAGCCGGCGGCATCAGGTTCAGGCCGATGCCGATAATCGCCTGCGTGCCGCGCCGGTCCGAAGAAAGTTCGACCAGAATACCGGCCAGCTTGGCATGGCGATCACCGTCACAAAGCAGCAGGTCATTTGGCCATTTCAGGCCGATTCCCTCGGCGCCCAGGGTTTCCATCGCCCTTGCCAGACCGACGCCCACCGCCAGCGACAGCCCGCTCAACCGGGACAGCGGACCGGCAAAACGCCAGAGCAAGGAAAAAGTCAGACTGGACTCGGGGGCTGACAGCCAGTTGCGACCACGCCGGCCACGCCCGGCACTTTGCCGGTCGGCCACGACCACGGTGCCGGCCGGAGCACCACGCTCAGCACGACGCATCAGTTCGCTATTGGTCGAATCGCATTCGTCCAGCGCGTCGACATCAAAACGCCCAGCCTGATCACCCAGCCGGGATTTGAGCAAAACGAGATCGATCAGTGACATGCAGCGGATTTTAACCCGCCGCAGAGTCCTTGCCGTCGATGCCGAGTTCGGCGATCTTGCGGGTGATCGTATTGCGCCCGATGCCCAGTGCCTGCGCTGCTTCGATCCGCCGTCCGCCGGTATGGGCCAGCGCCCGCGAAATCAGAATGCGCTCGAAAATCTGCGAGAGCAGCCCATGTACATCTGGCACACCACGCACCAGCAAGCGATCAACCTCACCTTCGAGCGCACTTTCCCAGTCAGTCGTCAGCGATACCGGCGTCGACTCGCGTAGCTCAACCGGCAGATCACCAATATCGACCTGCTGCCCGGGTGCCATCACGGTGAGCCAGTGACAGAGGTTTTCCAGCTGGCGAACGTTGCCCTGAAAATCGAGGCCGCTCAAATACTTCAGCGCCGTTTCGGAGAGTCGTTTGGTTTCCACCCCGAGTTCGCGGCCGCTTTTCTGCAGAAAGTGCTTGGTAAGCAGTGGAATATCCTCGCGCCGCTCACGCAGCGAAGGCAGGCGAATGCGGATAACGTTCAGGCGGTGGAACAAGTCTTCCCGGAACAGGCCTTCCTTGACCCGGGTTTCCAGATTCTGATGGGTCGCCGCGATTACCCGGACATTGGCCTTGATCGGCGAGTGGCCACCGACGCGGTAGAAATGGCCATCGGACAGCACGCGCAACAAGCGGGTCTGCAGCTCGGAAGGCATATCGCCGATTTCATCGAGGAACAAAGTGCCGCTTTCGGCCTGCTCGAAACGCCCCCGGCGCTGCGCCTGGGCACCAGTGAAGGCACCTCGTTCGTGACCGAAGAGCTCCGATTCCAGCAAGTCCTTCGGAATCGCCGCGGTGTTGATCGCAATGAAAGGCTTTTCAGCTCGCGGACTGTGCCGATGCAGGGCACGTGCCACCAGCTCCTTGCCGGAACCGGACTCACCGTTGATCAGCACCGTTGCATGCGACAGGGCCAGGCGACCGATGGCGCGGAAGACTTCCTGCATGGCCGGCGCCTGACCGAGGATCTCGGGAACCAGCCCCTCTTCTTCCATTGCACCGCTTTGGTGCATGGATTCATCAATCGCCCGACGGATCAGCTCAACAGCCTGATCGACATCGAAGGGTTTGGGCAGATATTCGAAAGCGCCGCCCTGAAATGCCGCGACCGCACTTTCAAGATCGGAATAGGCGGTCATGATGATGACCGGCACCGACGGGAAGCGGGTCTTGACCTCCTGCAGCAACTCCAGGCCAGACTGGCCGGGCATCCGGATGTCGGACATCAGCACCTGTGGCGGCTCGACGCCCTGTTCAAGCTGGGAAATCGCTTCCGTCGCCGAGGCGAAACTCTTGAAAGGGATTCCTTCGCGGGAAAGGGTCTTTTCAAGAACCCAGCGGATAGAACGATCGTCGTCTACGATCCAGACCGGTTTCATATTTTTGTGACTCATCTGTTCATTAGCATGGCCAACTTACTAGCAAAACTCAGGCCTGCTCAACCGGCAGACGCAGCGTGAACACCGTATTTCCCGGGCGACTGGAACAATCAATCGTCCCATGGTGATGTTGAATAAAGTTCTGGGCAATTGTCAGCCCCAGACCACTGCCGCCTTCACGCCCGGAAACCAGTGGGTAGAACATGCGTTCGCGAATATCTTCGGGAATACCCGGGCCGTTATCGACCACCTTGAGTTCCATGGCCAACCGGTATCGTTTCTTGGCCAGCGTCACTTGCCGCAGGGAGCGGGTCCGCAGAATGATTTCGCCCTCGCCATTCATCGCCTGCGCGGCATTACGTGCGACATTCAGGACCGCCTGGATCAATTGCTCACGGTCACCAACCAGCTCCGGCAAACTGGTGTCGTAGTCACGGACAATTTCCAGCGAGCCGGGAAACTCGGCAGTCAGCAGACTGCGCACACGTTCCAGGATTTCATGAATATTGACCGTCGTCGGCAGCATCGCCCGATGCGGCGTCAGTAGTCGCTGCATCAAATCCTGCAGGCGATCAGCTTCCTTGATGATGACCTGGGTGTATTCCTTCAGGGAAGGATTGGCCAGTTCATGTTCCAGCAACTGTGCAGCGCCGCGGATACCGCCCAGCGGATTCTTGATTTCGTGGGCCAGGTTGCGGATCAGTTCGCGGCTAACCTGTTGTTGCTCGATCAGACGTTCTTCGCGAGTCGCTGCCAGATGATGCTCGATCGGCTGCAATTCCAGCAACAGGCGCATGCCCGCGGCAATCTCGGGGCGTAGCGGCGTCACCGTACAATTGAGGTGCAGCACTTCGCCATCGCTGCGCTTCAACTGAATATTCTGGCCGGTATAGCCCCAGTTATTGTGCAGGCCATTGTCGAGCGCCGACTGCAAAGTGACCGAGCAGGTACAAACATTGGCCAACGTCTTGCCGACCATCGCCCGACCACTCACGGCCAGCAGATTCTCGCCGGCCGGGTTGATATAGCGGATCAACTGCCCGTCGTCCAGAAGCAGCACCGCCGATGCCAGCAGATCGAGCCCGGCGAAGGAAGCATGGGTCACATTCATGTCCGCCATTGTAGCTATTTGAACCCCCGGCAGAATGACAACTTGCGTTACTGACCGATCGTTCATTATTATTGAACGATTCGAATCTGGCGCAGAACCATGGTCAAGATCCCTTATCGTTCCGCATCGCTATTGCTCGGCACCGCTTGGCTGTTGGTGAGTTGCGGCGCTGACACCCCACCACCGGCGAGCAACCGCGCGGTGCTGGTGCAAGCGGCAACGAGCGCCGGGCCGACGACGGGCGTTTATACCGGCGAAATACGCGCCCGCTACGAGGTCGATCTGGCCTTTCGTGTCGGCGGCAAAATTTCCGCAAGGCTGGTCGACGCCGGTGCCGAAATCAAGACCGGCCAGCCGCTGGCCCGTCTCGACCCGGTTGACCTGCAACTGGCAGCCAATTCCGCCAAAGCCCAACTTGCAGCAGCCGAGAGCGACCACGCCACCGCCCGCGCCGAGCGCGAACGTTACGCCGGGCTGCTCGCCAAAAAGTTTGTCAGCCAGGCGGCTTTTGAAGCCAAGGACAATGCTTTCAACAGCGCCAGCGCCCGTCTTGCGCAGGCGCGCTCGCAAAGCCAGATCAGCGGCAATCAGGCCACTTACGGTACATTGAGCAGCGAATTCCCGGCCGTCGTTACCGCAGTTCTGGCCGATGCCGGCCAGGTGGTCAGCGCCGGCCAGGCCGTCTTCAAGATCGCTCGCCCGGAAGAGAAAGAAGTGCTCATCGCAGTGCCGGAAAGCCGTGTCGCCGAACTGAAAGCAGCCAAGGCCCTGGCAATCAGCTTGTGGGCCGATCCCAAAGCCAGCATGAGTGGCGAATTGCGCGAACTCTCGCCAGCCGCCGACCCGGCAACCCGCACTTACGCCGCCCGCATCCGCATCAACAACCCGTCACCGGAAGTCCGGCTCGGCATGACTGCTCGCGTCGGGCTCAATGCCGCCGGTGACGCCAGCCTGCTCGTCCCGCTGACTGCGGTGCTTGACCAGGGCAAGGGGCCGGTGGTCTGGGTGGTCAGCGACGGCAAGGCCAACCCGCGCCCCATCCGGATCAGTCGCTTTCAGGAAGATGGTGCCGCCGTTGCTGATGGCTTGCAGCCCGGCGAACTGGTGGTCGTGGCCGGAGCCGGCCGGCTGGTGGCGGGCCAAACGGTCGAGCCAAAGCTGGTAACGCCGCCGGCACTGCAACGCTAAACCGTGAGCCAGCGCTTCAACCTTTCCGACTGGACACTCCACCACCGCACGCTGGTCGGCTATTTTCTGTTCGCCATCGCCCTGATGGGCGTTTTTGCCTACGGCAAGCTGAACCAGGCGGAAGACCCGCCGTTTACCTTCAAATTGATGGTGATTCGTACCCAATGGCCCGGCGCCACGGCCCGCCAGGTCGAGCAGCAACTGACCGACAAGATCGAGAAGAGGCTGCAGGAAATGCCGTTTATCGACCGCGTCTCGAGTTTCTCGCGCGCCGGCGAGTCGACGGTAATGTTCTTCGCCAAGGACAACACGCCACCCGCCATGGTGCCGGACGTCTACTACCAGGTTCGCAAAAAGATCGGTGACATCCGCCAGAACCTGCCGGCCGGCATTCAAGGGCCTTATTTCAACGATGAGTACGGCGACGTTTTTGGCAATATTTACGCGTTGACCGCAGAAGGCCTCGATTACCCGCAATTGAAGGACGCCGCCGAGCGTATTCGCGACGAATTGCTGCGCGTCCCCTATGTTGCCAAAGTTGAACTGTTCGGCATCCAGGACGAGAAAATCTTCATCGAGCTGTCGAATGCCAAGCTAGCGACGCTCGGCATCGACCAGGCGACCATCGTGCAGGCGATGAACCAGCAGAATGCCGTGGCCGGCGCCGGCTTTTTCGAGACTGAGAGCGAGCGCATCCAGATTCGCCCGGGCGGCGCCTTCAGCACCGAACAGGCGGTAGCCGATACGCTGATTCGCTCGGGCAGCCGCAGCTTCCGGCTCGGCGACATCGCCACTATCAAACGCGGCACGATGGACCCGCCGGGCACCCAGGTCCGCTTTGGTGGCAAGCAGGCACTGGCGATTGGTGTTTCGATGGCCAAGGGCGGCGACATCATCGTTCTCGGCAAGGAATTGAGTGCTCGCATCGCCAAACTCAATGCAGCACTGCCGTTGGGCATCGAGATCAGCGCCTCCGCCAGCCAGCCTGAAGCGGTCAAGCGCTCGGTACAGGCCTTCGTGCAATCGCTGGCAGAAGCCGTGATTGTTGTGCTGCTCGTCACCTTCATCAGCCTGGGCATTCGCACCGGCATGGTCGTCGCCATCTCGATCCCGCTGGTGCTGGCCGCCACCTTCCTCGCCATGAACCTGTTCAACGTCGGCCTGCACAAGGTTTCACTCGGCGCGCTGGTACTGGCGCTCGGCCTGCTGGTCGACGACGCCATCATCGCCGTCGAAATGATGTGGGTGAAGATGGAACAGGGCTGGGAACGTACCCGCGCCGCTTCCTTCGCATACACCAGCACCGCCGGCCCGATGCTTTCCGGCACCCTGGTCACCGTTGCCGGCTTCCTGCCGATCGCCCTGGCAAAATCGGCCACCGGCGAATACGCCTTCGCCTTCTTCCAGATCAATGCCGTCGCCTTGCTGATTTCCTGGTTGGCCGCCGTCGTCGCCATCCCCTGGCTGGGCTACAAGCTGCTGCCCAATCCGCGGGCTATTCGGCAGCCTGGAGTGATCGAGCGCCGCCTGCCGCGACTGGCCGGCCTCCTTGCCAGGATGGGCATCATTGGCTCTGCCCCCCATGCCGAGGGACATGACGTGTACGCCACCCCCTTCTACCTTCGCTTCGGCAAACTGGTGGCGTGGTGCGTATCTCACCGCTGGCTGGTGATCGGCGTAACCATCGCTCTTTTCGCCCTCTCCATCGTCGGCATGAACAAAGTGCAGAAACAGTTTTTCCCGAACTCGACACGCCTCGAACTGAATGTCGAACTCCGTCTGCCGGAAGGTGCCTCGGTGACCGCCACCGATGCCGAAGCCCGACGGCTGGAGGCCTGGCTGGACAAGGACAAAGCCGAATTCGACCAGTTCGAGCACTACATCACCTATGTCGGCGCCGGCTCGCCGCGCTATTACCTGGGCCTCGACCAGCAACTTCCATCAAGCAACGTCAGCCAGCTCATCATCGTGACGCGCAACGTCGAGGCGAGGGAAGCCTTGCGCGGTCGACTGATCAAACTGTTTGAAAACGACAGCTTCAATGCCCGCGGCAATATCAGCCGCATCGAAAACGGGCCACCGGTCGGTTACCCAATCCAATACCGCGTTTCCGGCGAAGACATGGCAACGCTGCGCAAACTGGCCAGCCAAGTCGCTGACGTCCTGCGCCAGAACCCGGAGACGTCCAACGTCAATTTCGACTGGAGCGAGCTTTCCAAGGCCATCGAAATCGAGATCGACCAGGACAAGGCACGTCTGCTCGGCGTTTCCAGTCAGGATCTGGCGGCCTTGCTCAACATGTCGCTGAACGGCTTCACCGTGACCAGCTACCGCGAAGGCGAGAAAAGCATCGATGTCGTTTTGCGCGGCGATGCCGAGGAACGGGCGCATCTATCTGCCCTGCCCGACCTCGCCGTCCCGACCCGCAGCGGCAAGAGTGTGCCGCTCAGCCAAATCGGCCGCATCAAATACAGTTTTGAACCCGGTCTGATCTGGCGCCGCGACCGTCTGCCGACGATCACCGTCCGCGCCAATCTGTACGGCAAGATTCAACCCGCCACCATCGTCGACCGCATCGCACCGGAAATTGGCGCCATCCAGGCTACCCTGCCGGCCGGTTACCGTATCGTCACCGGTGGCTCCGTCGAAGAATCAGCCAAGGGCTCGACCTCAGTCATGGCCGGCATCCCTATCTTCATTCTGGCCGTGGTGACGATCCTGATGATCCAGTTGCAGAGCATTTCGCGTGTCATCATGGTGCTGCTCACCGCCCCGCTCGGCATCATCGGCATTGCACTGTTTCTGCTTGTCTTCCGGCAGCCCTTCGGCTTCATGGCGCTGCTTGGCACCATTGCACTGTTCGGCATGATCATGCGCAACTCAGTGATTCTGGTAGACCAGATCGAACAGGACATGGCAGCTGGCAAGCCGCGCCGGGAGGCAATTGTCGAATCCACCGTGCGGCGCTTCCGGCCGATTGTCCTGACCGCTGCCGCCGCAGTCCTGGCGATGATTCCGCTGTCGAGAAATGATTTCTTCGGACCGATGGCAGTTGCCATCATGGGTGGCCTGATTGTCGCCACCGCGCTGACCCTGCTCTTCCTGCCAGCGCTCTATGCCGCTTGGTATAAAGTCAGGATAGAGGATCGAGCTGTTAGTCATTAGTAAAAACAAAGGGCGCCAAGGCGCCCTCAAACATTCCCTGAATCCTCGTTCCTGATTGCTAACAACTACTTGAGATTCCCCAGTTCCTTCTGGATAGCCTGGATATTGCGCTCGTGCTGCCCAACCCGCTCACGGTATGGCACCAAGCGATCGGCCGGACCACGTAGCGCTTCCTGCTCACTGAAATCTTTCCTGGCCTGCTCAAGGCTGCGTTGCTCACCCGCCAGTTCCTGCTCAAGGATATGCCGACGGTCACCGTCGCGGGCCTTCTGCGTATCTTCCTGAACCCGGGGAAATCCCGCGGGGCTCGGATTCGCGGCAGCTCCCGGCGCCCTGGCCTTGGGTGCAGGCAAAATTGTTTCCGGACTACTGACCACCGCCTTGCAATTCTTGTCGACGCGCGCGTTGGAAATCAACGTACCACCGTTGGCATCCGTACATTTGTAGATGGTCTGCGCCGAAGCCGGAGCGGCTATGGCGGCAATCAGCAAAACAAGTGCATTACGTGTCATTGTCATCAATCCTTGTAACCGTTTCAGTGTACCGGGTTAACGGTCATCACGACAAAAAGTGGACAAAAAAAGGGCGGGATGTAACCCGCCCTTTCACCCACAAACCCGCTGTTTAGCAAGAGTAGTAGAGATCAAACTCGACCGGATGGGTGGTCATGCGGACCTTGTTGACTTCGTCCATCTTCAGGGAGATGAAGGCATCGATCCAGTCGTTGGAGAAGACACCACCGCGAGTCAGGAACTCGCGATCCTTGTCCAGATTGGCCAGCGCTTCTTCAAGCGAGGCACAAACGGTGGGGATCATCGCGTCTTCTTCCGGCGGCAGATCGTACAGGTTCTTGTCAGCCGGATCGCCCGGGTGGATCTTGTTCTGGATACCATCCAGGCCGGCCATCAGCAGCGCGGCGAAGCACAGGTACGGGTTGGCGATCGGATCCGGGAAGCGGGTCTCGATACGACGTGCCTTGGTGGAGGCAACGTACGGAATGCGGATGGAAGCCGAACGATTCTTGGCGGAGTAAGCCAGCTTGACCGGCGCTTCGTAGTGAGGAACCAGACGCTTGTAGGAGTTGGTACCCGGATTGGTGATGGCGTTCAGGGCCTTGGCGTGCTTGATGATGCCGCCAATGTAGAACAGGGCCAGTTCGGACAGACCGGCATAGCCGTCACCGGCAAACAGGTTCTTGCCGTCTTTCCAGATCGACTGGTGAACGTGCATGCCAGAACCGTTGTCGCCAACGATGGGCTTCGGCATGAAAGTGGCGGTCTTGCCGTACTGGTGAGCAACGTTGTGCACCACGTACTTCAGGATCTGGGTCTGGTCGGCACGCTTGACCAGGGTGTTGAACACGGTACCGATTTCGCACTGACCGGCAGTGGCGACTTCGTGGTGGTGAACTTCAACCGGGCAACCGAGGGCTTCCAGGGTCAGACACATGGCAGAACGAATGTCGTGCAGGCTGTCGACCGGGGGAACCGGGAAGTAGCCGCCCTTGACGGTCGGACGGTGGCCGGTGGAGCCGCCATTGCTGTCATTTCTTTCGCCCGAGCCCCAAGCTGCTTCAGCGGAATGGATCTTCAGGGAGCAGCCGGACATGTCGACAGACCAATCGACGCCGTCAAAAATGAAGAATTCCGGTTCCGGACCGAAGTAGGCGGTATCGCCAATGCCGGAGGACTTCAGATAGGCTTCAGCGCGCTTGGCGATGGAGCGCGGGTCACGGTCGTAGCCACGGCCATCGGCCGGATCAACGACGTCGCAGGTCAGAACGACGGTGGTTTCGTCAAAGAACGGGTCGATGTAGGCAGTTGCCGGATCCGGGTTCAGCTGCATGTCGGAAGCCTGAATGCCCTTCCAGCCAGCGATGGAAGAACCATCGAAAGCGTGGCCGTTTTCGAACTTGTCTTCGCTGAAGGCGGAAACCGGCACGGTGACGTGCTGTTCCTTGCCACGGGTATCGGTGAAACGGAAATCGACGAACTTGGCGTCGTTTTCCTTGATCATGTTGAGTACGTCTTGCGGGGTTGCCATGAGCGAAAGTCTCCTAAGAAAACAGGTTGCCGGCTAATCCGGCGACAATAAAAATTTCGTACCGCGGCAGTTTTAGCAGAAAGCGTGCCAAAGGCCTGCGACTGAATTTCGTATTTTGCCACAAGGAGATGCGGGGTTTAAGCAAGATTTTCCCGCACCACTAACGTGCAAAACACAGGATGTTTGCACTATTTTGGTGCAAATCCGCAATTCAATGAGACTCGACGAATGGTCGGGTGCGATTTCAGCCGCTCCGCCACCATCAATTCGGCTCGACGCAACGCATCGCCATTCTCGAAAAACACGTGATCGAGAAAAACCTCCACCTCGATACCGCCGTTGAGATAGTGCAGCACGACCTTTTCCGGTTCAGGCAGATCGGCCAGCAGCGGCTTCAATTCGATCAGCACCTTGTCCCGGCCGGGCAGGCGAAACACTGCCACATCGGGATCAAGGTCATCTTCCGGATCGATATGCACCAGCACATCAAGCACCTCGGGGTGTTCGCGCAAAACCCGGGCGCGCGCCGACTCGGCAATGCGATGACCTTCCGAAACACTGATCCATGAATTCACCTGGACATGGGCATCGACCAGCGCCTGATGCGCCATACGCCGCGTCCGCAATTCATGCAAATCGATCACGCCGGGTGTCGCCAACAGGCTCTGGCGAATCGCTTCAACCTGCACCTCGTCCAAACCGGTGTCGATCAGTTCCTTGATCGCCCCCCAAGCCAGTTCAGCCCCCATGCGCAGGATCATGAAGCCCATAATCGCTGCCGCCAGCAGATCGAGGAAAGTCCAGCCGAGCAAGGCGCCACCAATACCGACCACGACAACCAGTGCCGACGCTGCATCAGCCCGGGTATGCAGGGCATTGGCAATCATCAGTTGGGAGCGCAGGCGTTCGGCCACCTTGATCAGATAGCGATACAGCACTTCCTTGGAAATCACCGTCGCCACCGCCACCCAGAGGGCCGAGAGCTCAACCGGGACGAGTACCTCGATATGCTGCAAACGCAAACCGGACTGCCACAGAATGCCGCCGCCTATCAGCGTCAGCGAGGCGCCCAGCACCAGCGTCGCAGCGGTTTCCACCCGGGCATGGCCATAGGGATGCAACTGATCGGCTGGATGGGCGCTCTGCCGGCTGGCGTAGATCACAAGAAAATCCGACAGCAGATCGGAAAACGAATGCACGCCATGCGCCACCAGCGATTGCGAGTGGGCCAGCCAGCCAATCACGATCTGCACCAGCGTCATCACCAGATTGACCGCGACACTGACCCAGGTTGCGCGCTGCGCCTCGCTTGATCGATCGGCGGCTGACGCCGGCTGCGGGTGATGTCCGTGTTCCATATTGTCTGCCCTATACTGTCGGGTCGAGATTCTAGCAGCCAATGATTATGGGAAAGTTAAACGAAATCCTCACCCTGGCTCAGGCGCGAGGCCGCGCTCTGGAGCGCCCCTATCAGGGAGAACTGACGCCGCAGGAAGCCAGCGACCTGCTGCGCCTTGCCCCCGGTGCCAAAATTGTCGATGTCCGGACCCGCGCCGAATGGGACTGGGTCGGCCGCGTACCCGACGCCGTCGAAATCGAATGGAACCAATATCCCGGCGGCGTCCGTAACCCGAACTTCCTGGCCGAACTAAAACGCCAGGTCGATCCGGAAGTTCTCATCATGTTCATCTGCCGCAGTGGCGTCCGCTCGATCGCTGCCGCAGTCGCCGCCACCGAAGCCGGTTATGGCGGCTGCTACAACATCCTTGAAGGTTTCGAAGGCGACAAGGACGCCAACGGCCATCGCAACACCATCGGCGGCTGGCGCCGCGCCGGCCTGCCCTGGCATCAGGGATAATGCTGCGGTCGACCGCCTAAAAGAGCCATTTTTCAGAGAACAGCATGCAGACAGCCACCATCTCTTTCGACCCCTTCAACAAGCTTTCCGATGAAGCCTGCCAGGAACGCATTCGCGTTGCCCGCGCCAAGCTCGGCAAGAAGGCCGTCATCCTCTGCCACCATTATCAGCGTGCCGACATCTACCAGCACGCTGACCTGACCGGCGATTCGCTCAAGCTGTCGCGCCTCGCCTCACAGACCGATTCCGAATTCGTCATTTTTTGCGGCGTGCATTTCATGGCCGAAGTCGCCGACATCATGACCGCGCCGCACCAGAAAGCCATCCTGCCCGACCTCGCCGCCGGCTGCTCGATGGCCGACATGGCCAACCTGGCCAAGGTCGAGCGCTGCTGGCGCGAACTGAACACGGTGCTGAATGCCGAAGAGGAAGTCACGCCGGTCACCTACATCAACTCGGCAGCTGATCTCAAAGCCTTCTGCGGCGACCATGGCGGCATCGTGTGCACCTCGTCGAACGCCGGCATCATCGCCAAATGGGCCTTTGAGCGTCGCCCCAAAGTGCTGTTCTTCCCCGACCAGCATCTCGGCCGATGGACCGGGCACAACATGGGGATTCCGATGGATGAAATGGTCGTCTGGGATCCTGACCTCGAACTTGGCGGCCTGACGCCGGCCCAGATCAAGAAGGCCAAAATCCTGCTCTGGAAGGGCCACTGCTCCGTACACCAGATGTTCCAGAAATCGCACATCGACGCCTTCCGCGCCAAGTATCCGGAGGGCAAGGTCATCGCCCACCCGGAATGCAATTTCGAAGTCTGTGCAGCGTCAGATTTCGTCGGCTCGACCGAGTACATCGTCAGGATCATCAAGGAAGCACCGGAAGGCACGCGCTGGCTGGTCGGCACCGAACTGAACCTGGTCGACCGGCTGGCCAAGGAAGTTCTGCCGCAGAACAAGATTGTCCAGTTCATGGCGACCACGGTCTGCATGTGCTCGACCATGCAGCGCATCGACCCGCAGCATCTGGCGTGGATTCTGGAAAATCTGGTCGATGGCAAGGTCGTGAACCAGATCAGCGTACCGGAGCACGAAGCCAAACTCGCCAAACTGGCGCTCGACCGCATGCTGGCGATTTCCTGAGACGCTTCTCCCGACTGAATGGACGCCTCCGTGAGACATCTCACGGACAATGCCGCATAACCCTTTGGAAACAAGGGTAGCTACGCTTTAATCTCGGGTTTTCACCCAACGAAATTCCCGAGTGCACTTCCTGCGACTCCTGATTCTGCTTTTCGCTTTCTGCGAGCCCGTTACGGCCGCCAGCGCACCGGCCGTTGCGCTCTATTACGGCAAGAACATAGCGGTTAGCGAATTTCGTGCTTTCGATATAGTTGTCGTAGAACCCGACCACGGGCACGACCCGCGCCGCCGCCAGGCTGGCGACGGTGAGTTGTACGCTTATGTCTCGGTCGCCGAAGTACAGGTCAGCCGGCCCTATTACAAAGGAATTCCGGCCACCTGGAAGTTGGCTCGCAATAACGACTGGGACGCCGAGGTCATTGATCAAACACCTGCCGACTGGCCGGCCTTCTTTGCCGACAAGGTGGTGGGGCCACTCTGGGCCAAAGGCTATCGCGGCTTTTTCCTCGACACGCTTGATTCCTACCGCCTGGCCAAAAAGTTTGACGAAGCAGCGCAACAGGATGGTCTGGTCCGTGTCATCGAAACACTGCACCAGCGCTTCCCCGGCATCCAGCTCATCCTCAATCGTGGTTTCGAGATCGTCCCACGGGTTCGCGACAAGGTTCGCATGGTCGCTGCCGAATCGCTTTACCAGGGCTGGAATGCCAGCGCCCGGCGCTACGAGCCGGTCAAGGCCAGCGACCGCGATTGGCTGCTCGGGCAGTTGCAGAGCATCCGCCAGCGTTATGGCATCGACATCCTGGCCATCGACTATATCGCCCCACAAGATCGCAAACTCGCCCGCGAGACGGCGGAGAAGATCCGCTCCCTCGGCTTCATTCCCTGGGTAACCGACAGCGCCCTCGACAGCATCGGAGTCGGCAGCATAGAAGCCGTACCGCGGCGGGTTCTTGTTCTTTACAACGGCGCCGAATCACCCTCCCTGAACTACTCGAACGCCCATCGTTTCCTGCACATGCCGTTAAACCACCTCGGCTACGTGGTTGATTTTATCGATGCGCGCCAGGCACTGCCGAAAGACGTCTACCGCGACCGCTATGCCGGCATCGTCACTTGGTTTACCGGGCAGTTGCCCGCCGCCAATGGCAGCACCGTCCTGCGCTGGTTACTGGCACGCCAACAGGAAGGCATGCCGCTCGCCATCCTCGGCGACTTCGGCTTTGTACCCGACAGCACGACACTCGGCCGGCTCGGGCTGAAGAACACATCGACCGACAACATCAAGCAGTTGCGCGTCGCCGGGCAGCACCCCATGCTCGGTTTCGAGACTCGCCCCCAACCTGGCCGCAACGAACTGACAACGTTGCAACTGGCGGATAGTGCAGGCAGGGCCCTGATCGAACTCGAAGACCAGCGCGGCATGCGCTACGTCGCCGGCGCCTTGATGCCCTGGGGCGCCTACCTGCTCGACCCCTACGTCCTGAACGAGATACCGGGCAGCGAACAGGCTCGCTGGGTGGTCGATCCCTTCGCCTTCCTGCAAGCCGCGCTGCGCCTGCCATCCCTGCCGGTTCCCGACACCACGACGGAAAACGGCCGTCGCCTTTTTTTCTCGCACATCGACGGCGACGGCTTCGCCTCGCGCGCCGAATTCCCCGGCAGCCCGCTTGCCGCCGAGGTGCTACTCAAGGAGGTGCTGGAGAAGTATCGCATTCCGACGACGATGTCGGTGATCGAGTCCGAAGTCGCGCCGCACGGGCTTTATCCAAAGCAGAGTGCCGAGATGGAGGAGATCGCCCGCCGCATGTTCCGCCTGCCACATGTCGAGATCGCCAGCCACACTTGGTCGCACCCCTTCCTCTGGGACCGCAGCGTTCGTCACGGTATTTTCTCGGAAGGGGGCGAAGCCGCCTACAGCCTCGACATTCCCGGCTACAAGTTCGACCTGACGCGGGAAATCGTCGGCTCCTCCGACTATATTCGCCAGCGCCTGGCTCCGCCCGGCAAGCCGGTGCGCATCCTGCTCTGGTCGGGTGATACGGCACCCAGCGCCGAAGCCCTGGAGATCACCGAAAAGGCCGGCCTGCTCAACATGAATGGTGGCGACACCTCGATCACCCGCAGCAATCCGTCCCTCACCGCGGTCGGGGCCCTCGGCATCGCCAAGGGCGGCTATCTGCAGGTGCATGCGCCGATCACCAACGAAAACATTTACACCAACCTGTGGAAGGGTCCGTTCTACGGCTACGAGCGCGTCATCGAATCCTTCGAGATGACCGAGCGCCCGCGCCGCCTGAAGCCGGTCGACATCTACTACCACACCTACTCGACCAGTAAGCGAGCTGGTCTCAAGGCCCTGCAGAAGGCCCACGATTGGGCCCGGACGCAACCGCTGCACCCGGTATTCGCCTCCGAATTCATCATGAAGGTGGGCGACTTCCAGGACATCGCACTGGCTCGTGACAGCGGCGGCTGGCGGGTGCGCGGCAACGGCAACCTGCGCACCCTGCGCCTGCCCGCGGCGCTGGGCACGGCGCAGCTCAACGATGCACGCGGCATCGCCGGCTTCAGCCTGGGCAGCGAGGGCAACTATCTGCATCTCGGCAACGCGGCGGCCTGGTTCCGCACCGGACCATCGGTTGCGGGCGACCGGCCCTGGCTGCGCGACGCCAACGCCCGCCTTGTCGACTGGCAGGAAAATGGGCGAGACCTGTCCTTCCGCCTGCAAGGCCACGCCCCGCTCGAATTCACGCTCGCCAATGCAGCGCGCTGTCAGACGCGGATCGACGGCCGACCGGCCGTCGCTGCCCGTAGCGAAAACACCGCCGGCACCATCAGCCAGACATTCCGACTCGACCATGCTGCTGCGCAGATCCGGCTTAGCTGCCCGCCCCGCTGAGCGCCCACATCTGGCGCCCCTGTGGCTGATCGCGTTGCTGGCTGCGTTTGTCTGCATCGCGCTCATCCTGCTGTATCCCCGGCAGGATCTTGAACGCCTGCTCGCCGCGACGCCCGACACGCCACTTGCCGAAGCTTATCTCGACAATCTGCTACGCAGCGACCCAAACAATCCGCAGCTCCGCCTGCTTCTCGCCCGCCGCCAGGCCCATCTCGGCCAGGGAGAAAAGGCCCGCCAGACCCTGCAACCGGCGATCCATGCAAGTGACGCGGCGTTGCGCCTGGAAGCCCGCTGGGTCTTGTGGGACATTGAGGAACAGCTTGCCCAGCAAGCGGCCAGCCGCTCGCCGGCCGAACGCCAGTCAGCGGAAGACAGGATGCGTGCGCTGCTCAAGGAACTGGTCCGGGAAAACTGGCCACTCGAACGGCAGATGGCACTCGCTGGCAAAGCCTTTCAATTGGGCGAGGGGGCACTCGGTCGCCGGCTCTACCAAGGCATTGCCGCCAATATCCGCGACCCGGACGAAGCCGCCACGCTTTTCGCCCACGCCGCCAATACGGCGCTTGGGGCCGGCGATTACGCGGGCAGCGCCGAGCTTTACCTGTTCGCCCGCCGGAGCACGAGCGAGCGCCCGGAGGCCCGCCGCTACCTTCATGCAGCTCTGCGCGCCCTGCAATCCGGCAATCAGCCGCTGGCCGCTGTCGAACTCGGCGAACGCAGTCTCGGCGAGTTCGACGACGACCAGGAAACCCTCCTCCTGATGGTCAGCCTGGCCCGCGCCGCCGGCCGTCCAGACATTGCCGAGCGCTACGTCCGCCAGTTGCTGCGCCTATCCCTGCAACGCCAGTGGCAGGCCCTGCAGATTGCCCGCGCCTGGGGCGACGGCAGCATCATCGGCGTCTCGCAAAAGGCGAAGCAAAGCGGCCCGGGCATCGTCTTCGACGACAGGATTTACACCCTCGGCTACGACGTCTTCCTGGAGGCGCGCAAGCTGGAGGATGCCTGGCAGGTCGCCAGTTCTGCCGTACGCCAGGCACCCGACAACCTGGCCTGGCGCGAACGCTTGGCGCGCGTTGCGGAATGGACGGGCCGCCCCGAGATCGCCCTGGAAAACTGGCTGAAAGTCGCCCAGACGGTAGACAAGGATGAAGCCTGGCAAGCCGTGTTGCGGCTGGCCCCAGGCCTGTTCGATGATGCTGCCCTGATTCCTGCCCTGCGCCGCGAACTGGCAGACAAACCCGGCGACCTCCGCTTGGCGCGCGAGCTGGTGGCCGCCTACGAGCGCCATGGTGAGCCGCTGCCAGCCATCGCCCTGCTCGAACGCCAGAATCGGCCGGCTTTACTCGAACTGCTTGCCGAACTGGCCGAGCGCGCCGGCCGAACCGATACCGCCATCGCAGCCTGGGAACGCCTCTTCGCCAACCCGGCGCAACTGACTTCCGGCCGCGCCCTGCGACTGGCCAGCCTGCTCCTGCAGCAAGGTCGTGGCGAGGAAGGCCTGAAATGGCTGGAGCGCGCCAGCGCCAATGCGGCACTGAGCTCGGATGCGGACGTCGACTACTGGCGCCTGACCGGCCAGCTCGCCGAAATCCAGGAGCAGGATGAACTGGCCATCGACGCCTTCCGCCGCCTCGCCGCATCCTCGCACGCCAACGTCGGCGACCACGACGGCCTGATCCGCCTGCTTGCCGGCAACCGGCCACTGGAAGCCGCCCAAGTTGCCGCCCAGGCCTGGCAACGCTTCGAGCAACCACGCCACTTGATTCAGGCGCTGACGCTTTACGCCGGACGCAACCGCTGGCCGGAAATGGGCGCCCTGCTGCGCCAGTTCGCTGCCGACCCGGCCGCGCCCCGGCATGCACTTCAGGCCGACCCGGCCTTCCTGCGCCTGCTCGGCACCTGGCAGCAGAACACCGGCCAATTGGTCGCCGCACGCCGCAGCTTCGAAACCGGACTGCGTCTCGCACCGGATTCGGCAGAGATGCAGCAGGCCCTGCTCTGGCTACTGATCGATGGCAACGACGCGGTCGCGCTGCGCAAGCTGCTCGCCAGCCACGAAATGGCCTGGCGTCGCAATGCCGGCCTGCACGACACGCTAGCCTCGGCCTACCAGGCACTGTCGCTACCCCAGGTAGCGCTGCAACGCTACCTGACGCCGCGCATCGCCAACCACCGCGACGATTTTCTCTGGCTTATGAACTACGCCGACGCCCTTGACCAGAATCAGCAGTCCGACCGCGCCTGGCGGCTGCGCCGCCACCTGCTGAGCACCGAATGGCAAGCCACCCGGGGCCAGACCAGTCGGCTGGAAGCACGTCGTCGCTGGCTCACCGAGGAAGGCCTCGACCAGACGCGGCGCCTCGCCCGGACCCGCCTGCTGCTCACTCAACGCCCTGGTGACGTCGGCCGTGATGCCCTGCGCGAACTCCTGCGCCTCGATCGCGATGCGCGCGGCAACTATTCGAACGCCGCGGCCGAAACCGCCATCGGCTGGCTTCAGGACAGCGGCGAATACACGGCCGAACGCGGCTTCCTCTGGCAGCAGTACGCCCGAACGCGCAGCAGCAAGGCCAACCGGCCACTCTGGGCCGAGATCACGGCCGCCCTGGCCGAGGACGACAAGGCGGCGACCGGCCAGTTGCTCAGCGAATTCGACGAGCGCCTGCCGCGTTACGACCGGGTCAATGCCGCCCGTGCCGTGCATGATCTGCGCTTGGCGCAGACTGCCGCCTTCGAGGCGCAGTCCGACCAGACTGACGATGACCCGACGCACCTGCAACTGACCGAAACCCTGCTCGCCTTCAGCGACAGCGCCGGCATCGCCCTCGCCCGCCGCGAACTGGTCAGCATCGACGAACTCCTCGGCGGTGCCAGCTACCACCTGGCGATCGAACCGCGCCTCTCGCTCGACATAGACGCCGGCCGTATCGACCGGCAGGTACGCGACGAAAACGTCATTCGCAATGTGCCGAGCGAAGCCCTCTTCAATGCCCGTCTCAACTGGCAGCATGGCGATGGCGAAACGCGTATCACCCTCGGCCAGCGCGAAAGCTTCGCCCGCTACACCCCGCTGCAAGTCGAACGCGAACAGCGCATCGACAACCGCCTGAGCTTCGGATTCACCGCTGGCACCCAACTGCCCACCTCGGATACCCTGGCCCTGCGCGTCGCCGGCATGAAGGACCGGGTAGCGCTGAGCCTGCGCTACCGCCCGACCCGGCTCGACCAGATCCTGTTCGAACACTGGCACGAACGCTACCAGTTACAGACAGGCGGCGAGCTGGGCAGCGGCATGCACACGGCGCTGACCTACTCGCACACCTATCGCCAGGAGGCGCGCGACCTCGAATTCAGCGCCTTCTGGTCGAACCATCAGTACGACCGCAAGGACGACCTCAGTCACTTCAATCGGCAGGATACCGTCGTCTCACGCCTCTATCCACTTGGCTTCACGCCGGGCCCCGGCTATTTCCTGCCGGAAGACTTCAGCTTCTATGGCCTGCGTGTCTCGTCCGACGTCCGCCACGAAAAGGAATACACCCGCGCCACACGCCCCTTCGGCAGCTTGGCCGGCACATGGCACAGCAGCCTCGGCGCCGGCTACAACCTGCGCCTGGGTATTGCCGGCAGCGTTTTCGGCGCCGATCATATCGCCCTTACCCTGGGCATCGCCAAATCCGGGATACAACTGGGCGGCCAGGTGCGTGACCTGCAACTGACCTACCGCATCCATTACTGACCACATCAATCAACCTAACCGGGAAAACACCATGACCCACCGCCCAACACCTCTGCGCCTGCTGTTCGCCGCCGGCCTCCTCTGTCTGCTCGCCGCCTGTACCACCATGGATCGAGGCCAGTCGCCCGAACTCGACCGCAATGCGGCCTGGGTCGTACTACCCTTCGCCAACCACACCGAAACGCCGCTCGCCGGAAGCCGCGCCGAGGCAATCGCCGAGGCCCTGCTGCGCACCAACGGCATGAAGTCGGTCAAGCGCCACCCCGGCGCGGCGCAGCAGGAAGCGCTGTTCGATGCTGGCGAGCGCAAGCAGCAGGACGAGGCCCTGGCCTGGGCGAAGCAGCAGGGTGCCCGCTACGCCCTCGGCGGCGCGGTGGACGAATGGCGCTACAAGGTCGGTGTCGATGGCGAGCCGGCGGCCGGCGTGACTTTGCAAATCATCGACGTGACCAGCGGCGAGACGCTATGGAGCGGCACCGGCGGCAAGAGCGGCTGGAGCCGCGAGGCGCTCTCGGCGGTGGCGCAACAACTGATCCGCGACCTGCTCAAGACCGGCCTGGCCGGCGCTCGCTAAGCGACGGCGGCGACGAAGATGAAGAACCACGGGCTTCTCGGCCGCCGGCCGCGCAGCATGACCGGCAACATCGGCACCGACTCCCGGGACGGCAAGCCCGGCGACCTGACCGACATCGTGCTCGGCAAGCTGACCTCGACCAGCGTGCGGCCTGCCGCGATGCTCGGTGAGATCCTGCTTCTGCCCTTGGCCGCCGTCGTCATCGGTTCGGCGGTCAATGCCGAGGACCCGCTGCTGACCGCAACCAGCTTCCCCTGGACCTGGCTCGCCCCGATCATCCTCGCCCTGCGCTACGGTCCGCTCGCCGGACTGGGCGGTGCGGGCGTCCTGCTCGCCGCCTGGCTGGCGCTCAACGCGGGCCACTACGACGACTTCCCCAAGCTTCACTTTCTCGGCGGCCTGATCCTCGTCATGCTGGTCGGCGAATTTTCCAGCCTCTGGCTGGCCCGTACCCGGCGCGCCGAGACCATGCAGATCTACCTCGACCAGCGTCTCGAACATCTGACCCACCAGCACTACCTGCTGCGCCTGTCGCACGACCGTCTGGAACAGGACCTGATCAGCCGCCCGATGTCGATGCGCGATGCCCTGCGCCTGCTTCAGGAACAGAGCGGCGAGGCCGCGGCTAGCAGCGGCCTCGCCCTGCTCCGCCTGCTGGCCCAGTATTGCCAGCTCGAATCAGCCGCCTTCCACCGCATGATCAACGGCCTGCCGGAACATATCCCGGTCGCCCGTATCGGCACCGCCGACAATCTCCGCACTGGCGACCCCCTGGTCGAACAGGCGCTGGAAATGCGTCGCCTCTGCCACGTAGGCCAGGCCAGCGAAGAGATGCAGCAGCGCACGCGCTATCTCATAGTCGCCCCCGCGATCGACCTCAACGGCGACGTTCTCGGCCTGCTCACCGTCGAGGAACTGCCCTTCTTCGCGCTGCAGGACGAAACCCTGCAGACCATCAACCTCCTGCTCAGCTACTACGCCGACGGCCTGGCCGCCCAGAAACTGGCGACCCCCATCCTTGCCGAGTTCCCCGACTGCCCGCAACCCTTCGCCTTCGAAATGCAGCGTCTGTGGCACCTGCGCCAGGCAACCCGCATTCCGAGCGTATTAGTCGCCCTCAAATTCCATATGCGCGCCATCGAGGCCGACCTGCCGCTGCAGATCATGCGCCTCAAGCGCGGCCTCGACGAATACTGGCTGATTGCCACCGAAAGCGGCCTGACCCTGGCGACACTCATGCCGCTCGGCGACCAATCATCAGCCGAAGGCTATCTCGCGCGACTGGAACAGTGGGCTGCCCAGAAGGGCGACCGAAGGCTCAGCGAACTGGGCGTTTTCCCGCACGTACTGCTCCTCGACAATGCACCGCCGCGCGAGGTCATCCAACGCCTAGCCCGCATCGCCCATGCCCCAGATTAAATTCGCCTACCTGGCCACGATGCTCGAACTGGGCGCCTGGAGTGGCCCGCTCTTTCTCGGGTCCCACAGCGACGCCGCGCTCGCCTCCTATCTCGCCATCCATCTGCTGGCCAGCGTGGCGCTGGCGTTCTATGCGGCAATGCTGCTGCCCAACGACGGCATGCAGAAACGCCGGCCGCGCTTTTTCCTGATCGCGGCAATCAGCTATGCCCTTCCGGTGGTTGGCTTCATCGGCGTTTGTCTCGCCGCCATCTGGCTGCGCCACTACCGCAGCCAAGTGGCACCGGACAGCTTCGAGGCCGTGCAATTACCCGCTTTCGACCCCCACCAGCGACCACATGCCGCTTTCCGCCAGTCCGGCCTGCGCTCCTTCCTGGGCAATCCGCAGGTGCCGGCCGAAGCCCGCGTCGGCGCCATGGTCGCCCTGCAGTACGTCCCCGGCCGGGTCTCCTCGCCCCTGCTGCGCGGCGTACTAAGCGACACCAACGAGGACATCAGGCTGCTCGCCTACGGCATGCTCGACAACAAGGAAAAGGGCATCAATCGGGCGATCGATGCGGCACTGCGACAACTCCGCGCCGCTGAAGAAAGCCGCGACGAAATACTGGCGATGGACACCGCGCAACGCCTCTCCGACCTCTACTGGGAACTTGTCTACCAGGAGCTGGCCCAGGGTGACCTGCGCGACTATGCCATCCGCGAGTCGCTCGCCTACTGCGACCGGTTTCTCGCCAGTCAGCCCGAACACGCGCCGCTCAAATTGCGGCGCGGCCGCCTTCTGCATGCTCTCGGCCACGACGACGAAGCCGGGGAAGCCTACAACCAGGCCCTTGCGCTCGGCCTGCCAGCCACCCGTGTTCTGCCCTACCAGGCGGAGATTCACTACATCCGCCGTGATTTCCCGGCCGTACGCAAAATCATGAACGAACTGTCGCAATGGCGCTCGCTGCCCCGCCTGCAGCCGGTAATCGATTGCTGGAGCAAGCAATGAATGCCACACCGGTCGTCGAGGCCGACATCGCTCTCCTGCTCGAAGGCACCTTCCCCTATGTCAGCGGCGGGGTGTCGAGCTGGGTCAACCAGATCATCCGGGCCTATCCCGAATACCGCTTCGCCATCGTCTTTCTGGGCAGCCGGCCTGAGGATTACGGTCCGCGGAAGTACGAACTGCCGGCCAATGTCGTGCATATCGAAACGCATTACCTCTATGGCGATCTTGGCAAAAATGAAAAACCACGGGGGCGTGCCGGCAATTCTGCAGCCTTTGCCGCCGCAACCGAACTACACGAACATCTCCACCTGTCCGACGACCCTGCTGCTGCACTCGCCTCCTTCCGTGACGTGGCGCGTGCCATGCTGCCAAGTGGCCCGCTGACGCTGGAGGATTTCCTCTATAGCGAGGAGTCCTGGAACATCATCTGCGACCGCTACCGGCGCCACTGCACCGATCCCTCTTTCGTCGACTATTTTTGGACCGTGCGCATCATGCACCAGCCGCTCTGGAAGCTCGCCCGCATCGCCCAGAACCTGCCGCGGGTAAAGGTGCTGCATACCGTGTCGACCGGCTACGCCGGCTTCCTCGGCGCCCTGCTGCACCAGGCGCGTGGCCTGCCGCTGGTCCTCTCGGAACATGGCATCTACACCAAGGAACGCAAGATCGACCTCTTCAAGAGCGAGTGGATCCGCGACAACCGCAACGTTTTTCAGCGCGACCCGACCGAGCTCTCTTATTTCCGTCAGATGTGGATCCGTTTCTTCGAATGGCTCGGCCGTTTCTGCTACGACGCCGCCGATCCCATCGTCGCGCTTTACGAGACCAACCGCCTGCGCCAGGTCGCCGACGGCGCCGATCCGGCGCGCACCCGCAATATCCCGAACGGCATCAGCCTTCAGCGCTTCGCGCCGCTGCGCCCCCTCCGTCCCACCGAGCCACCGCCGGTACTGTGCCTGATCGGCCGCGTCGTGCCGATCAAGGACATCAAGACCTTCATCCGCGCCATGCGCCGCGTGGTCAACCAGATGCCCGATGCTGAAGGCTGGATCGCCGGCCCCGAGGATGAAGATCCTGCCTACGCCGAGGAATGCCATGACCTGGTGCGCAGTCTGGGCCTGGAGAACCATGTCCGTTTCCTTGGCTTCCAGAAGGTCGAAGAACTGATGCCGAAAATCGGTCTGATCATTCTCTCGTCGATCAGCGAGGCACTGCCCTTGGTCATCCTCGAAGGCTACGCCGCCGGGGTACCAACCGTATCGACTGACGTCGGCTCCTGCCGCCAGTTGATCGAAGGCCTCGATGAGGCGGATCGTGCGATTGGCGTGTCCGGCGCTGTCGTGCCGATCGCCGAACCGCAGGCGCTGGCCGATGCCGCGCTCGCCTTGCTCAGCCATACGGAAAACTGGCAGGCCGCCAGCCGGGCCGGTATCGAACGCGTCGAACGTTATTACACCGACGACCTGATGTTCGGTCGTTATCGCGATGTCTATGAAGGCGCGTTGGCGCGCAGCGAGGGCTTTCGCTAATGGCTGGCATCGGCTTCGAACTGCGCCGCCTGCTGCGCAAGAACACCCTGGTCGGCCTGATTGAGGCCTACGCCTACGCCGGCATCATCGGCTCCGGCCCGTGGGTCTTCTCCATCGTCGGCATCCTGCTGATCGGCATCTTCAGCGCCAGCGTCGTTGTGCCCGACCATCTGGTAACACAGTTCCAGACCTCGGTAACCTATCTGGTAGCGAGCAGTCTGATCCTCACCGGCCTGGTCCAGCTTGCCTTCACGCGCTTTATTTCGGACCGCCTGTTCGAGAAAAAGAAGTCGATGATCCTGCCCAACCTGCACGGTCTTCTGCTGCTTGTCTTCACCGCTGCCGGCGGCCTCGGCAGCCTCGCACTGTTCGTCCTGCTGCCCGGCCAGGGGCTACTCTACCGGCTGCTCATGCTGACCGGCTTCGCGGCCATGTGCGGCGTCTGGATATTGACCGTGCTGCTCTCGGGCATGAAGCGCTATCGCGCCATCGTATTCCTGTTCGCCCTCTCCTACGCGCTGATCGTCGCCACTGCCCTGTGGCTGCGCCGTTACGGACTGGAAGGCCTGCTCGGGGGTTTCGTCGGCGGCAACCTGCTGCTCATGGTCGGCATGTGGGTGCTAACCGTGCGCGATTTCCGTATGCCCGGCCCGCTCATCACCTTTGACTTCCTTCGCCGCGACTGGCTCTACCCCTCGCTGATGGCGATCGGTTTCCTCTACAACCTCGGCATCTGGATCGACAAGTTCATGTTCTGGTATTTCCCGCCGACCTCGGACCCGATCATCGGCCGCCTGCAGGCCTCGCTGATCTACGATCTGCCTGTCTTCCTCTCCTACCTGTCGATCATCCCCGGCATGGCGGTTTTCCTGGTCCGCATCGAAACCGACTTCGTCGAATACTACGATCGCTTCTACGATGCCGTACGCAGCGGCGGCTCGCTGGAATACATCGAGAACATGCGCGACGAGATGGTCTATGCCATCCAGCAGGGCCTCAGCGAAATTGGCAAGATCCAGGCCCTCGCCGTCCTCGTCACTTTCGTCGCTGGCCCTGCCCTGCTCGACGCCCTCGGCATCTCGCTACTCTACCTGCCCCTGCTCCACGTGCAGGTCGTCGGTGCCGGCCTGCAGGTCGGCTTGATGGCCATCCTCAACGTCTTCTTCTACCTCGACCAGCGGCGCATCGTGCTTTGGCTTTGCCTGGAGTTCGTCGTCCTCAATTGCCTGCTCACCGCCGCCAGTCTCGCACTCGGCGCCGCCTTCTACGGCTACGGCTTCACGCTGTCGGTGCTGATCACCTTGGTCACCGCCCTCTGGCTGCTCTCCCGCCAGCTCGGCCGACTGGAATACGAGACCTTCATGCTGCAATAAGCGCCAAGGCTTGTTACTCTGTCAGCTTCCGGATCGTTCGATCCGGCAAACTACAAGAGAGCCGGTCAAGGTGTTCCCTCCCGATTTGCACATCACCACCTTCAATATCCACAAGGGATTCTCGCAATTCAACCGGCGGATGATGGTGCATGAGCTGCGCGAAAGTCTGCGCCACCTCAATCCCGATATCGTCTTCCTGCAGGAGGTGCAGGGGCTGCACCTCGGCCATGCCGAGAACCATGACGACTGGCCGGACTCGGCGCAGCACGAGTTCCTGGCTGAGGATGTCTGGTCGGACTCTGCCTACGGCCACAACGTGCTCTATGATCACGGCCACCACGGTAACGCCATCCTGTCCCGTTTTCCCATCCTGCATTCGCACAACCAGGATGTCACCCACCTGCAGTTCGAGAAGCGCGGCCTGCTGCATTGCCGCATCGAAGTCCCGAACGGACCGGCCGTCCATTGCGTCTGCGTCCACCTGTCGCTGTTCGGTTACTCCCGGCGCAAACAGGTGAGCGCTCTGGCTGATTACCTCAACCGCATGGCCGAGCCCAGGTCGCCACTTATCATTGCCGGCGATTTCAACGACTGGGGCAATGGGGCCGGCCGGCGACTGACGCAAAGCCTCGGCCTGACCGAGGTCTTCAGCGACCGCGGCGGTCTGCCGGTACGGAGCTTTCCGGCAGCGATGCCGATGTTCCGGCTTGACCGCATCTACGTTCGTGGTTTCAACGTGCAACAGACCAAAGTGCATTGCGGCCAGCCCTGGTCAAAAATTTCTGATCACGCCGCGCTCTCCGCTCACCTGGCCCGGCATGGCAGCTGAGTTTCTACCCGGCAACCGGCTGACGTTGCTCAACTCCGGCGCCCAGTATTTCCCCGCCCTGCTGACCGCGCTCGAATCGGCGACGCTGGAGATTTATCTCGAAAGTTACATCTTTGCCGATGACGAAATCGGCCATGAAGTCACCGGCGCACTTTGCCGCGCCGCCGCCCGTGGCGTTGTAGTGAATATCACGGTCGACGGCTTTGGTGGCCGAAATTTCGTCACTGATTTTCTCCCGCGACTAACCGCCGCCGGTGTTCGCGCCATGCTTTACCGTCCCGAAATTGGCCGTTTCCACCTGCGTCGCCACCGCCTGCGCCGCCTGCATCGCAAGCTGGTCGTGATCGACGCCCGCATCGCCTTTGTTGGTGGCATCAATATCGTCGATGACAACAATGCCCCCGCCGATATGTGCCCGCGCTACGACTACGCCGTCCGTATCGAAGGGCCGGTCTTGCGTCAGGTGCACCACGCGGTTCGCCGCATGTGGGAAATCGTTTCCTGGGTCAATTTCAAGCGCCGCTTCCGGCTCTCGCCGGCGACTAACCCGTGCTGTAACGGCGTCGGCGACCAGACCGCCGCCTTTCTGATCCGCGACAACATCCGCCACCGCAATGACATCCTGCATGGCTACATCGAAGCGATCAACGCGGCACAGGAAGAAATCCTGATCGCCAACGCCTATTTCCTGCCCGGCGTTCGCTTCGGTCTGGCACTCCAGGCAGCAGCCAAACGCGGCATCAAGATCACCATCCTGCTCCAGGGCAAGACCGACCATCCGATGCTGCGCTTCGCCACGCAGGCGCTCTACGCCGTGGCGATGGAGCACGGCATACGGATTTTCGAATACGAAAAAAGTTTCATGCATGCCAAAGTGGCGGTCATTGACGGGCAATGGGCAACCGTCGGCTCGTCCAACATCGACCCATTCAGCCTGCTGCTGGCCAAGGAAGCCAATTTGATGGTGCGCGATGCCGTTTTTGCCGGCGAGTTGCGCGCCAGCATCCATGACGCCATGTCCGGCGGCGCTCGCGAAATGAGCCCTGAAGACCTCCGCCGCCAGCCCTGGCACTCCCACTTCATGCGCTGGCTGAGTTACGGCCTGGTGCGCCTGATGGTCGGCCTCACCGGCTACGGGCCGAGGCACTGGCAGGCTGGCGAGGAAACACCCGGCCTTACCCCGAAGTCGTCAGAACAACAGAAGTCACCCTTGGAATAGCGGCAAAACGCCAGCGCTCCCGGGCCCAGGCCCAGACTTCGGCCACCGGCGCCCGGCGCAATTCATCCGGCGCCGCCTGCCCGAGAAACTGCAAGGCGCGCACCAGTTCAGCTGCAGCCGATTCGACCGCCAGTGGCGGCGCCAACGTCTGCTTCGACAGCTTTTCACCGGCAGCATTGCTCGCCACCGGCAAATGCGCATAACGCGGCTCGGCAAAACCCAGACAACGCTGTAGCCAGATCTGGCGCGGCGTCGAAGCGAGCAGATCGGCGCCACGGACGATGTCGGAAATACCCAGAAAATGGTCGTCCACCGCAGCAACCAGTTGATAGGCGAAAAGACCGTCAGCGCGGCACAGCACGAAGTCGCCGACATCTTGCTCAAGGTGCTGGGCGACACGTCCCTGCAGGCGATCCTCAAAAGCCAGCTCCTCGTTGCCAACCCGCAACCGCCACGCCCTTGCCTGCCGACCGGCTGGCAGGCCACTGCGGCAGGTGCCGGGGTAGGCCAGCCCGCCGTCAATGGCCGGACGCGTTGTCGAATCAGCAATCTCCTTGCGCGAACAGGCGCAGCCATACGCCAGCCCAGCCACCTGCAAACGGGCCAGCGCTTCGGCGTAAGCCGCCAGCCGCTGGCTCTGCCAGAGCACCGGACCATCCCACTCGAAACCATAGGCCTCCAGCGTGGCAAGAATGCCTTCAGCCGCTCCCGGCACGTTGCGTGGCGTATCGATATCTTCCATCCGGACCAGCCACTCGCCCGCGTGCGCCCGGGCATCAAGATAGCTGCCGACGGCAGCAACCAGCGAGCCAAAATGCAACGGGCCGGTCGGCGACGGGGCGAAGCGCCCGCGGTAGCATTTGTTCATGCGGAGTCCGAAGCATCTGATTTTTGTTGATGGAATCGCAAAGTCGAAACTCACTCAGGCCTGGAGGAAAAATAACAGGCTATCGCACAAAATGTATAAAAAGGACGTATTTTCACAAAATTCCCTGCCATTTCAGACAAATACCATTTGTCCTTCGCGGCAATGCAAGGCATAGTGAGCACAGCGATTTTCAAGTGCTGCTTTTGTAGGTTGGTCTGGTATCCGCAGTTATGCGGCGCAATGCCCCATCTGTACCTTGCTGTCTTGATCATCGCCCTTTATCAGGGGCATGGCCCCGTCAATTATTCGGAGATTCAAGGCATGGCAACAGGTACCGTCAAATGGTTTAACGATTCAAAAGGTTTTGGTTTCATTACACCGGACCAGGGTGGCGAAGACTTGTTCGCCCACTTCTCTGCAATTCAGTCCAGCGGCTTCAAAACCCTGACCGAAGGCCAGAAAGTCAGCTTTGACGTGACAACAGGCCCCAAGGGTCTGCAGGCGAGCAACATTCAGCCGGTGTAATACAGGTCAGATCCACTCTGACGATGAAAGCCCGGTTCATGCCGGGCTTTTCTTTTGCTCTCGATATTTGGCAGCACCGACGGCAACAATCCTGAGTGCTCCGTTGCTCACACCGGCAATACTCGTCACTGGCTGCTTGTCTATGTGGGCTATCGCACGGTGTTGACCGAACCTCAGGCATAAATTCTTCATTAAGCGCCGCGCAGAAGCAGTTTTCGACTTTTTTGCCCGGAACAAAAATTTTTGCGCTGGAAACTTTTTCCAGCGTTAGCACTCACAGGCAGCGAGTGCTAAAATGGGACTGAAACCTGCAGGAGGATAACTACGCTATGACCCACGCCTTGGCTTACCCGATCCCGTCAGCTGTTGGAAACATCGATGCCTATATTCAGGCAGCGAACCGTTATCCAATGCTTACCGAGACTGAGGAAATCCGGCTGGCCGAGCGTTTCCACAATGATGGTGATGTGGAAGCGGCGCGCCAGCTTGTGCTTTCACACCTGCGTCTGGTGATCTCCATCGCCCGCGGCTACCTTGGTTACGGTCTGCCACATGCCGACCTGATCCAGGAAGGTAATATCGGCCTGATGAAGGCGGTCAAACGCTTCGATCAAACGCGTGGCGTGCGCTTGGTTTCCTTTGCCATGCACTGGATCAAGGCCGAGATTCATGAGTACATCCTGAAAAACTGGCGTCTGGTCAAAGTCGCCACAACCAAGGCCCAGCGCAAATTGTTCTTCAACCTGCGCAGCCAGAAGAGCAGCTACGAAGGCATTGACACACTAAACGGCACGCAAGCCGCTGAAGTCGCGAGCCGTCTTGGCGTCAAGCAATCTGAAGTCGTTGAAATGGAGACTCGCCTCACCGGCCGCGACCTCGCTTTGGAAGGCAGCCCGGATGACAGCGACGAGGTCTTTGCGCCGATTGATTACTTGGCCGACTCGCGCTACGAACCGACCCGCGTGCTGGAAAACAAGGCGCTGGCCCGCCTGCAGAATGAAGGCCTGCAAGAAGCACTGGGCGCGCTGGACCCGCGTAGCCGCCGGATCATCGAAACCCGCTGGTTGCATGACGGTGAGGCATCAACCCTGCACGACCTGGCTGACGAATTCGGCGTCTCGGCCGAACGCATCCGGCAGATTGAAGTCAAGGCTCTGCAGAAGATGAAGGGCGTTCTGGTCGCTGCCTGAAAACCATCGCCGCACAATCGAAAAGGGGAGCTTGACGCTCCCCTTCGTTTTTCCGAATTACCTGATCAGTTCTTTTTCTTGGCCGCAGCGCTGCCCTTGCCGGCGACGATATCGCCCTTGAAACTGTTTTCAACCAGCGGTGGCGCATCAACCTGCGCCACATGGCACTGGACGCAGCTATGGCGAAGCGCCGAGGCTTCCGGAAGAACACGCCCTTCGCGATCAAGGAAATGGCTATCGCCAATCTTCGGGGCTTTTTTCTTCTGATAAGTGGCTGCTGAATGGCAGGTCAGGCACTGATTTTCCTCCAGCGTGATTTCGTCGAAGTTCTCGACAGCATGCGGAATCACCGGCGGTTGGTCACGAAATGTGCGACCCACTTTCACTTGGCCGCCAGGCTTGCCACCAACGTACTTTTTTGCCTCAGGAGCCTGGTCGACCGCAGCAACGTCGGCGCCGCGCATCGGTTTCAGCGACTCATCGGAAATTGCCGGCGAGGCAACCGCCCAACAAGCAGCGGCGGCCAGCACGGCAAATATCGTCTTTAGCGTTTGTTTCATATCGGGCGCTCCTCCTCTAATACTCGATCATCACTTCCATTCGGGCCATTCAAAGGCCGGGCCGGCAGCGGTGAACCTGTCGCTCACCCGCGCCGGCACCTCCTGATTTTCCCTTCGCTATGCCTTGACCACCTTGCAGGCGCATTTCTTGAAGTCGGTCTCTTTCGAGATCGGACAAGTCGCGTCCAGCGTCAGCTTGTTGACCAGTCGATGCTCATCGAAGAAGGGCACGAAGACCAGCCCGACCGGCGGCTTGTTGCGACCGCGGGTTTCAACCCGCAACTGGATTTCGCCACGCCGGGTACTGACCTTGACGACATCATTGCGCGCCAGGCTACGCTTCTTGGCATCCTCCGGGTGCATGTAGATCACGGCATCGGGCATCGCCTTGTAGAGCTCCGGTACGCGCCGGGTCATTGAACCGGTGTGCCAGTGTTCGAGAACCCGCCCGGTACATAACCAGAGATCGAAGTCAGCATCGGGCATTTCTGCTGCCGGCTGGTAAGGCAGGCCATAAACGACCGCTTTGCCATCCGGAAAACCGTAGAAGCGGATATTTTCGCCCTTTGGTACATAGCTGTCGTAGCCCTCGCGGAAGCGCCACAGCGTTTCCTTGCCATCAATCACTGGCCAGCGCAGGCCGCGCGAGCGGTGGTAGGTATCGAACAAAGCCAGATCGTGGGCCTTGCCGCGACCGAAGGTGGCATATTCCTCGAACAATCCCTTCTGAACGTAGAAGCCAAAGGCCTGCGATTCGTCGTTGGTATAGCCCTTGATCGCCTGGCCATTGACCTTCTGCAGCTCGTCCAGGCCGAACTTGTTGACCTGGCCATTGGCAAACAGCACCTCGTACAGAGTCTTGCCCTTGTATTCCGGGTTCTTGTCGAGCAGATCGGCCGGCCATACCTCGTCGGTCTTGAAGCGCTTCGAGAACTCCATGTACTGCCAGAGATCGGACTTCGACTCACCCGGTGCCTTGACCTGCTGCCGCCAGAACTGGGTGCGACGCTCGGCATTGCCGAAAGCGCCTTCCTTCTCCATCCACATAGCACAAGGCAGGATCAGGTCGGAGGCCATGGCCGAAACGGTCGGGTAGACGTCGGAAACCACCACAAAGGCTTTGGGATTGCGCCAGCCCGGGTAGATTTCATCGTTGATGTTCGGCCCGGCCTGCATGTTGTTGGTGGTCGAGGTCCAGTAGAAACCGAGCTTGCCATCCTTCAGCGCCCGGCTTTGCGCCACGGCGTGCAGACCGATCCAGTCGGGAACGGTGCCTGCCGGCAATTTCCACAACTTTTCCGATAGCTCGCGATGCTTGGGATTCATCACCACCATATCGGCCGGCAGGCGATGGGCAAAGGTGCCGACTTCGCGCGCCGTGCCGCAGGCGGATGGCTGACCAGTCAGCGAGAACGGCCCATTGCCCGGCTCGGAAATCTTGCCGACCAGCAGGTGCACGTTGTAGATCATGTTGTTCGCCCAGGTGCCCCGGGTGTGCTGGTTGAAGCCCATGGTCCAATAGGAAACCACCTTGACCTTAGGGTCGGCGTAGGCCTTGGCCAGCGCCTCCAGATTTTCCTTGGGCACGCCGGAAATCTCGTGCGCCTTGTCCAGTGTGTATTCGGAAACGAAGGCGGCGAACTCGTCGAAAGTCATCGGCGTCGAATTGTTCGGGTTGCCCTTCGGCTTGCCTTCTTCACCCGGGTAGCCGTTGTTCATGGCCACCTTTTCCAGCGGGTGATTCGGACGCAGGCCGTAGCCGATGTCGGTCACACCCTTGGCGAACTTGACGTGTTTGGCCACAAAATCCTTGTTGACCGCACCGGTCTGAATAATGTGGTTGCAGATGTAATTAAGGATGGCCAGATCGGACTGCGGCTTGAAAATCAGCGTGTTGTCCGACAGTTCGCAGGAGCGGTGGCTGAAAGTGGACAGCACGTGCACCTTGACGTGCTTGGCACTGAGTCGGCGATCGGTAATGCGCGACCACAGGATCGGGTGCATCTCAGCCATGTTCGCACCCCACAGCGCGAAGACATCGGCGTGCTCGGCGTCGTCATAGCAACCCATCGGCTCGTCGATGCCGAAGGTACGCATGAAGCCGGCGACGGCCGAAGCCATGCAGTGGCGGGCATTGGGGTCGAGGTTATTGGAGCGGAAGCCGGCTTTGAACAGTTTGGCGGCGGCGTAGCCTTCCCATACCGTCCACTGGCCGGAGCCGAACATGGCGATATTGCGTGGCCCGCCTTCCTTGAGCGCGGCCTTGCACTTCTCTTCCATGATGTCGAGCGCCTGGGTCCAGGTGATCGGTTTGAAGTCGCCCGTCTTGTCGTACTTGCCGTCCTTCATGCGCAACATCGGCGAGGTCAGGCGGTCTTTGCCGTACTGGATTTTCGAGAGGAAATAGCCCTTGATACAGTTCAGGCCGCGATTGACCGGTGCATCCGGGTCGCCCTGGGTGGCCACGATGCGGCCTTCCTTGACGCCCACCAGGACGCCGCAACCGGTGCCACAGTAGCGGCAGACACCTTTGTCCCAGCGCACGCCATCATTGGTCTTCTGCTGGGCCAGGCTAAGGCCCGGCACGCTGATGCCAGCCGTGGCCGCCGCCGCAGCAACGGCATTGCTCTTGATGAAATCACGCCGGGTCAGTTTCATATCCACCATCTCAAACCTCCTCATCTGGATCGGTTTCGTACTGGTGAAATACCAGCGATGCCGAGAGCACTCCCGGCAACTGGCGGATCACCTCAAAAATTTCGACCGTGCTACCTTCGGATGGAGTCTCGATGGTCACGATCATCCGGCCGTCCTCGGCCACGGCGTGAACCTCCACGCCGTCCATCGCCAGCAGATGCTCTCGGGCCCCCATTGGGTCGCCCGGCGAAACGCCAAGCAGCACACTGGAAATATTGACGCCCGGAGAGATCACTTCGCCCATTCGATACCCAGTCAGTTTTATGTCAGCGAAGGAAATCTACGCCTCTGGCCCGGGGCTTCTTTAGCACACATCAAATAGTGGGAAATCCCCCAAAAATCATGGGGGTATGTTGACCCGCGTCAAATGCCGGGATCAGCCCGCCGCAGTTTTGTTGCTGGAACGCAGCGCGAAGGTGAATACGTCTTTTGAACAGACGTCGATACAACGGCCACAATTGGTGCAGTTCGGGGCCAGGATTACCGGCCCGAGCCCTTTGTCGGCACCCTTGAGTGCTGGCCGGATGACCTGCGGTTCGGGGCAGACTTCGAAGCAGTCCATGCAATCGTTGCAGGCAGCACGTTGCTGTGCGGCAATACGAACCGGGCTCCAGCGACCGAGCAGGCTGTAAAAAGCACCGACCGGGCAAAGGTGACCGCACCAGCCGCGACTCATCACGAAAAGATCAAAGAGGAAAACAGCAAGGACGACGGTCCACGCCGCCCCGAGGCCAAAAATCAGCCCGCGATGCAGCATCGAGACGGGATTGATCAGTTCCCACAGCACCACGCCGGAAAGCGCCGAGCCGAGCAAGGTCATGCCCAGAATCCAGTAGCGGGTATGGCGCCCCAGATGCACGCTGCCCTTGATGCCAAGCCGCTCGCGCAGCCAGCCGGCGGCATCGGTCACCATATTGACCGGGCAAACCCAGCTGCAATAGACCCGACCACCGAGCAGCAAATAGAACAGCAGGGCGATGACGACACCGATCAGGCCCAGCTTTTCCGGGACATGTCCGGTCATCAGCGACTGCAGCGCAACGTAGGGATCGGTCAGCGGCAGGACGCCCAGCGTGTAGCTGTAATTCAGGTTGCCCTTGACGATCCAGATGCCTGCCAGTGGGCCGAGCAGAAACAGGGCGAGAATGCCGAGCTGCGAGATGCGGCGCAGGATCAGCCACTGGTGAGCCTTCAGCCAACCCTTTTCGGCGACGGCATCGGCACCGATCCGTTTCAAGCTCATGGCTTGCCCCCCAAGCCCGGCGGCAGGCTGGGAATCGCCCCGGCCTCGCTACCCGGCAGGCCGCGTGCCGGCGCCGTCTGGCCGCTGGCTGGATCGTAATGCCCCGGCAGGACGGCACCCTCGGGCATCCGGTCCGGCAAATCCTGAATCTTTGACTCATCCATCAGTGAGCGCCCCGCCTTCTTCTGCTCATCCCAGCCGATGCGATAATGCTTGCCAAGCTCACCCTTGGCCAGCTTGGGCGGCAAGATGCGGATCGCCGATTCTTCCAGAACGCAGGATTTTTCGCACTTGCCGCAACCGGTGCAATCCGCCGAATGTACCGTCGGCAGGAACATGGCATGCCGGCCGGTACGCAGGTTGGGCAGCATTTCCAGCGTAATCGCCTTGTCGATGACAGGACAGACGCGGTAGCAGACGTCGCAGCGCAGACCGAGGAAGTTGAGACAGGTTTCGTGGTCGATCAGGACTGCAATGCCCATCTTCGCTTTATTGATGTCGGTCAGCGCGTGATCGAGCGCCTTGGTCGGACAGGCCTTGATGCAAGGAATGTCCTCACACATTTCACACGGGATGTTGCGGGCGTTGAAATAGGGCGTCCCGGTCGCTACCGGCGTTTCCGGTTTGGCAAGTTCCAGCGTGTTGTAAGGACAGTCACGGACGCACAAGCCACAACGGATGCAGGCGCCGAGGAAATCCTCCTCCGGCAAGGCGCCGGGCGGACGCAGCGCCAGCGCCGGCAAGGCCTTCGACTGCTTGGCGTAAAGCCCGAGGCCCAGCCCCAGCATGCCAACGCCACAAGCCATTTTGGCTGAATCGAAAATGAACTGGCGGCGCGCGGCGCCGGACTTGCCGGGTGTTTTATCTGAGGGTTTCATGATGGGGGATCAGCCGCCGGGTGGGGCTTGCACCCCACCCTGAGCACGGCACTCCCTGACGCCTTGTTCCGGGGGAAAACCTGATGTGCACAATCTACTCCATCAGTATTTTCGAATACTTAGCCTAGATCAAACCATCCGGAAAAACCATGCCGCTGTTGGCCGGACTCAAAGTCCGGGCAGCACGCGACGGGCATTGGCGCTGGTCGCCACGGCAAGTTCAGCCAAGGTGATGCCGCGCAAATCAGCCATTACCTGAGCGATACGCGGCAATTCGGCCGGGGCATTTCGCCCGCGATTGAGCCAGGCGGGCGGAATATCCGGCGCATCGGTTTCGAGCACGATGGATTCCAGCGGCAGAGTCGCCGCCAGTTCGCGGATGCGGGTCGAACCGTCAAAGGTCATCGCGCCGCCAAAGCCCAGCTTGAAGCCGAGCTTGATGAATTCCTCGGCCTGCTGCCGGCTGCCATTGAAGGCGTGGGCGATGCCACCACGCACTTTGAATCGACGCAGTTGCTTGAGTACCGGATCAATGGCTCGCCGGACATGAAGGATCACCGGCAGATCGAACGCTCCGGCCAGTTGCAACTGCTCGACAAAAAACCATTCCTGACGCGCAGGATCAATATCTCTCACGTAGTGATCAAGCCCGATCTCGCCTACCGCAACCGGCACTTCAGCCGCCAGCCATTGTCCCAGCGTGGCGATATCGCTTTCCCGAGCCGTCATCACGGCCATCGGATGTATCCCATAAGCGGCAACGCAACCGGAATAACGCGCAACAATGGTTTTTGCCTTCTGTAAGCCGTCCACCGCAACACTCGGCACCACCATCCGCGCCACCCCGGCGGCGAGCGCTGCCGCATGCACCGCATCGCGATCGGCATCGAATTCGGCCGCATCGAGATGGCAGTGGGTATCGATCATCATTTCAGGAAGGGAAAATCCGGTTCCGGGCGTCGACCGCTCATCTGGTCAGCCAAGGCTGCCGCCGAACCGCAGGCCATCGTCCAGCCCAAGGTACCGTGGCCGGTGTTGAGCCAGAGATTGCTGTAACGGGTTCGCCCGATATAGGGCAGATTCGACGGGGTTGCCGGGCGCAGGCCGCACCAATAATCCGGTTCCCCCTCGACCTGCAGGCGGGGGAATAGCTGCCGCACCCGTTGCATCAACGCCTGGCAACGAACCGGGTTGAGATCAAGGTTGTAGCCATTGAATTCGGCGGTGCCAGCGATGCGCAGACGATTGCCGAGGCGCGAGAAAACCAGCTTGCGCTCGTCGTCAGTCAGACTGACCACCGGGGCCGGCGAGCCCTCAAGCAGATTGAGCGTGGCCGAATAGCCTTTGGCTGGATAGACCGGCAGGCCAATACCGAGCGGCTTGACCAGCAGCGGCGAGTAACTGCCAAGCGCGACGACGTAGGCATCGGCCGTCAACAACTCCTGCCCGTCGGCACTGCTGACCAGAATCCCGGCAATCTGGCTGCCACCGGGAGCAATGCGGTCAACGGTCAAATTGAGGCGAAAATCAACGCCTGCCGCCTGTGCCCGTTCAGCCAGCGCTCGGGTGAATTTATGGGCGTCGCCGGATTCATCGGAGCGTGTGTAATCGCCGCCGACCAGCAGGTGTTTCGCATCGGCCAGCGCCGGTTCGATTTCCAGGCATTTTTCGACGTCGACCGTCTCGCGATCGAGCCCGAACTCACGCATAACGCGCGTCGCCTCGATGGCAGCAGCGAACTCCTGCCGGTCGGTATAAATGTGCAGGATGCCGCGTTCGAGATGATCGTATTGCAGGCCCAACACTTCGCGCAGTGCACGCAATCGACGCCGGCTGTAGAGCGACAGGGCGACGATGTCGGCCATGTTCCGGCGCGTCCGCCCCGGCAGGCATTCACCAAGAAATCGCAGCCCCCAGGCCAACTGGGCCGGATCGGCGCGCCAGCGCCAGAGCAGTGGCGCATCCTCGCGACCCAGCCATTTGATGATGCGCTGCAAGACATGCGGATTGGCCCATGGCTCGGCATGCGAGACCGAAATCTGGCCACCATTGGCAAAACTGGTTTCGTTCCCGGCAACCGGCTGGCGGTCCACCACCGAGACCTCGTGCCCGGCCTGAGCCAGATACCACGCACTCGTCGTGCCGACTACACCGGCCCCCAGCACAACGACTTTCAAACCTCACCACCCCTTTCACGGACGATGCGGGTGACTTCGGGGATGTGGCGCATGCCGCGCATGACCGCTGCCAGATGGTTGCGATGGGCGACCTGAATGGTAAAGCGCAGCACCGTGAACAGGCGCTCCGGATCGGCATCCATCGAGACATGCTCGATATTCGAGCCGGCTTCGGCAATCGCTGCCGCGACCTGAGCCAGCACGCCACGCGTATTCTTGACTTCGATCCCGATCCGGATATCGAACAGCTTGCCCTCTTCCGGCTCCCATTCGACATCGATCCACTTTTGCGGCTCACTGGAACGTGACTTGCGAATGGTCGGACAATCATGGGTATGAATGACCAGACCGCTGCCCTTCTTGATCGAACCGATGATCGGATCACCCGGAATCGGCTGACAGCAACGGGCCAGCTGGATCGCCATGCCTTCGGTGCCGTGGATAGCCAGCGTCATGTTGCTCGGCATATCCGGCACCATGTTCTCGCGGGCCAGCAGACGACGGGCAACCACCGAGGGCAGGCGCTTGCCGAGGCCGATTTCGGTGTAAACGTCTTCCATGGATTTCTGGCCGCCGGCTTTGACCATCTGATCCCAGGCCTCGGCTGGAATGGAAATTGGCACTACACCGAGCGAAAGCAGTTCCTGACGGAGCAAACGTTCGCCCAGGCGCGCTGACTCTTCATTCTGCATGGTGCGCAGGAAATGCCGTATCTTGCTGCGCGCCCTGCCGGTCTTGACGTAGGTCAGCCAGACCGGATTCGGACTGGCTTGGGTCGAGGTAACAATTTCAACCAGGTCGCCATTGCGCAACTCCGTGCGCAACGGGGCCAATTCCTGGTTAACGCGGGCGGCCGAACAGTGATGGCCAACATCGGTATGCACGGCATAGGCAAAATCAATCACCGTCGCGCCTCGCGGCATGGCCATGATCTTGCCCTTGGGCGTAAAAATGTAAACCTCGTCCGGGAAGAGGTCGATCTTGACGTTCTCGAAAAACTCTGCGGAATCATTGCCCTGCATTTCGAGCAGGGACTGCAACCATTTGTGCGTCTTGACCTGCAGGTCGGCACCGGTATCCTCGCTATCCTTGTACAGCCAGTGCGCCGCGACGCCCTCTTGCGCGACATTGTGCATATCGCGCGTCCGGACCTGCACCTCGACCGGCGTGCCATAAGGACCAATCAGCGTCGTATGCAGGGACTGATAGCCGTTGGCCTTGGGAATGGCGATGTAATCCTTGAACTTGCCGGGCACCGGCTTGAACAGACCATGCAGCGCGCCGATGGCCAGATAGCAGGTCGGCACGTTCTCAACGACCACGCGGAAACCATAAATATCGAGCACTTGCGAGAAGGAAAGACGCTTTTCCTTCATCTTGCGGAAAATCGAATACAGGCTCTTCTCGCGCCCGAAAACTTCCGCTTTCAGGCCGGCGTGGGAGAGCTTGTTCTTGATGCCGTCGAGAATCAGCGTCAGCAACTCGCTGCGATTGCCCCGGGCATACTTCAGCGCCCGAGTCAGTACCTCGGCACGATGCGGATAGATCAGGCGGAACGAAGTGTCCTGCAACTCGCGATAAAGCTTGTTCAAACCCAGGCGCAAGGCGATCGGCGCATAGATTTCCAGGGTTTCACGGGCAATGCGGGCGCGTTTGTCGAGACGCATCGCCGACATGGTCTGCAAGTTGTGTTGCCGATCAGCCAGCTTGATCAGCACGACGCGCAAATCGCGCGCCATGGCCATCAGCATCTTGCGGAAATTTTCAGCCTGGGCCTCCTGATAGGAGGCAAATTCCATCTTGTCGAGCTTGGAAAGGCCGTCAACCAGCTCGGCGACTTCCTTGCCAAATTTTTCGGCGAGCTCGCGCTTGGTCGTTCCGGTGTCCTCAAGAACGTCGTGCAGCAACGCCGCCGCAACAGCATCGGCATCCATGCGCCATTCGACTACCGCCCCGGCCACAGCCAGAGGATGCGTGATGTAAGCCTCGCCCGACATGCGTTTTTGATTCGCGTGGGCGCGCTCGGCGTAGGCATACGCCGCCTTGATACGTTCTACATCGGCAGGAGCAAGATAATCGAGACTATCGAGGAAAACCCGGTAGGCGGGTTCCTCTTGAGCGGGCGTGAGAGGCGACGGCGCTGGGTCCATCTCTCTTCACCGCCCCGGCCTTCAGCCCTGACCGCGGTTGAGCACTTCCAGGCCAACCTTACCGATGGCCATTTCGCGCAGGGCGATGACAGTCGGCTTGTCTTTTTCCGGATCGACCAGCGGCGTTGCACCGTTAGCCAGCTGGCGAGCGCGGTGAGCTGCGGCCAGAGTCATCTGGAAGCGGTTGGGAATACGTTTCATGCAATCGTCGACGGTAACGCGGGCCATGTAAAACCTCTAAATCAGATCAAGCGGGCAAAAAGGGCGGCGTGCCGGGCACGCTGCGCAGTCAGACTGAGGCGGGAGGCACGTACCACAGCACGCAAATCGTCCACCGCCAACGCCAACTGGTCGTTAATAATAACATAGTCGAATTCACCGACATGGCGCATCTCGGCCTGTGCAGCGGACAAGCGGCGGGCGATTACATCGGCGCTGTCGGTGCCGCGCCCCGTCAAACGGCGGGTCAATTCTTCCATCGAAGGCGGCAAAATAAAGATTCCAATCGCCTCCGGAAAAATCGAGCGGACCTGCTGCGCGCCCTGCCAGTCGATTTCGAGCAGCACGTCGCTACCGGCCGCCAGTTGATCGGCGATCCATTTTTTCGATGTACCGTAGAAATTGCCATGCACCTCGGCCCATTCGAGAAATTCCTGACGACCGATCATGGCGTGAAATTCGGCACTATCGACGAAATGGTACTCCCGCCCGCTCAATTCACCCGGGCGTGGACCGCGAGTGGTGAAAGAGATGGATAGATGAACTGCCGGCTCCTGCTCAAGCAGCAGACGCACCAGTGTGGTCTTGCCGGCACCGGATGGCGCAGCAACAACATAGAGATTGCCTGCCATGCCCTACTCCAGGTTCTGAATCTGCTCGCGCATTTGCTCGATCAGCAGCTTGAGGTCCATGGCGGCCTGCGAAACCTCGGTAAGAGCCGATTTTGACCCCAGCGTATTGGCCTCGCGATTGAGTTCCTGCATCAGGAAGTCGAGACGCTTGCCGCAGGCACCACCATGCTTCAGTACCCGCTCGACTTCATCGAGGTGGGCACCAAGCCGGGTCAGTTCCTCGGCCACGTCGATGCGGCTGGCGAAAACTGCCACCTCCTGCAGAATGCGGTCATCACTGGCGTTGCCGAGCGCTTCAGTCAGACGCTGCCGCAGCTTGTCGGCGAACATCGCCTGCGCATCAGGGATGCGCGGCGCTACCTGACGGACGATGTCGCGGATGGCATTGACGCGGTCGACGATCATTGCAGCCAGCTTTTCACCTTCGCGACCACGTGTGGCGGAGAAATCGCTCAGCGCTTCACGAGCCAGCGCCATGACTTCGGGGCCAAGAGCAGCGAAATCGATACTCTGGTCGCCGAACATGCCCGGCCAGCGCAGCACATCATTGACCGACAATGGCTTGGCTTCCGGCATTTCAGCGCAAACTTTCTGGTTCAGGCTTTTCAGCGCGCCCAGCAAACCGGGATTGAGTTCCAGTTGTTCAGCCCGCGCCGAGGCAGCGTTGAAAGCCAGGCGACACTCTACCTTGCCGCGCGTCAGCTTGGCGGCGAGCATTTCGCGCAGCGGCATTTCCAGCGCGCGCAAATCTTCGGTGATCCGGAAATGAAAATCGAGGTAGCGCGAATTGACGCTTTTGAGTTCAAGTTGCAGTGATCCGCGCTCGACATCTCGCGTTTTAACGGCATAACCAGTCATACTACAAATCATTAAGTGGGGTCTCCGGCTTTACAGGCCGGACAACACGCCCGAGAATGCCTGAATCAGCATCATAACCGCGAGATCGATGGCGCAACAAGCCAATCAGCCGCTACCCAACGGCCACCCGCTAGAAGAGTACACGATAGACCGCCAGCTCTCGCTCGGCGGGTTTTCGATCGTCTATCTCGCCACCGATCCCGACGGCCGGCAGGTCGCCATCAAGGAATATCTGCCCAACAGCCTGGCGCTGCGCGGCAAGGGTGACATCAAGCCGATCATCACCGGCGACCACCTCGGTGCGTTCCGCTACGGCATGAAATGTTTTTTTGAAGAAGGCCGGGCGCTGGCCCGTCTATCGCACCCGAACGTGATCCGCGTGTTGAATTTCTTCCGCGCCAACGACACGGTCTATCTCGTCATGGAATACGAACATGGCCGGACGCTGCAGGAGTTCATCCAGAAGCACCAGGGGCACATTTCCGAACGCTTCATCCGCGGCGTTTTCACACGCATGCTGAATGGCCTGCGCGAAGTGCATTCGCACAAGCTGCTGCATCTCGACCTGAAGCCCTCGAATATTTACCTGCGCAGCGACAACACGCCGGTATTGATCGACTTCGGCGCCGCCCGGCAGACCCTGCTGACCGACCAGCCGATGCTCAAACCGATGTACACACCGGGGTTTGCCTCACCGGAACACTACGGCTCGCGTACCGATCTCGGTCCCTGGAGCGACATCTACAGCGTTGGTGCCTCAATGTACGCCTGCCTGGCGGGTTGCGCGCCGCAGGCAGCCGATGAGCGCCTGAAGAAGGACACCCTGTCGCCGGCAATGATGCGCTGGGACGGCCAGTTCTCCGATCGTCTGCTGGAGATCATCGACTGGTGCCTGAATCTGAACCATCTTTATCGGCCGCAGAGCGTCTTCGCCTTGCAGAAAGCGCTGGTCGAAACCGTCACGCCGCCCAGCCCGAAAAGCGAACCTAACTGGCTGAATCGCTTCGTCGACAAATTCAGAAAGTCCAATAAATGAGATTCACCATTTACCAGGAGAGCCGCCAGGGCGGCCGGGCCAACAACGAGGACAGGACAACCTACTGCTACTCGCGCGATGCGCTGTTGATGGTCGTCGCCGATGGCATGGGCGGCCACCACTACGGCGAAGTTGCTGCCCAGATCGCCATCCAGACCCTGGCCGACACGTTCCAGCGCGAAGCGCGGCCGCTGCTTGGCGACCCTTTCCGCTTCCTGCAGAAGAGCATGACCAATGCTCACCACGCCATTCTCGACTACACCGCCCAGCACCGCCTGAAAGACACGCCACGCACGACCTGCGTCGCCTGCGTCGTCCAGGATAACGTCGCCTACTGGGCGCATGCCGGCGACTCGCGGCTCTATCTGATGCGGGCTGGCCGGATCATTGCGCAGACCAAGGATCACTCGCGCATTCGCTTGCTTATTGAGGAAGGCATGATCACCGAAGCTCAGGCGGCGATTCATCCTGACCGCAACAAGATCTACAGTTGCCTGGGTAGCCCGACGGTGCCGGAGATCGAGTTCTCCCGCAAGACACCGCTTGAACACGGCGACATCGTGCTGCTCTGCACCGATGGCCTGTGGGGGGTGACTTCCGGTGAGCAGATGGCACTGGCGATGAAAGGGGCCAACCTGTTGCAGGCCTTGCCGATGCTGCTTACGCAGGCCGAGGTCAGAGGCGGCACTCATGGCGACAATCTATCCGCCGTCGCCGTGCGCTGGGAAGAAAGCTATGTCGAGGAAGCCAGCAGTGCGATCTCGACCCTGACCATGACTCAGGACGAGGTGACTACCCGGCTTGAGGAATTCGGCCGGAACCCGGCCTACAAGAGCGAGCTCTCCGAAGACGAAATCGAAAAAGCGATCAACGAGATTCGCTCCACCATCGACAAATTCAACCCCAAGAAATAAGGATCACCGATGCGCCCCAGCCAACGCCAGCCTGACCAACTCCGCCAGGTTCGCCTGACTCGCAATTTCACGCGCCACGCCGAAGGCTCGGTGCTGATTGAAATGGGCGATACCCGCGTCCTGTGCACCGCCAGCGTTGAAGAAAACGTGCCGCCCTTCCTGCGCGGCAAGGGCCAGGGCTGGGTCACCGCCGAATACGGCATGCTGCCGCGCTCGACGCACACCCGCAGCGCCCGCGAAGCCGCCAAAGGCAAGCAGACCGGCCGCACCCAGGAAATCCAGCGCCTGATCGGCCGCAGCCTGCGCGCCGTCACCGACCTCAAGGCACTCGGCGAACGCCAGATCACGCTCGATTGCGATGTTCTGCAAGCCGATGGCGGCACCCGCTGCGCCTCGATCACCGGCGCCTGGGTCGCTCTCTACGAAGCCTGCGAGAAGCTAGTCACTGCCGGCAAGCTGCCGGTCAATCCGGTACGCGACCATGTTGCCGCCATCTCGGTCGGCATCTACCAGGGCTCGCCGGTACTTGATCTGGATTACCCGGAAGATTCCAACTGCGATACCGACATGAACGTTGTGATGACCGGCGCCGGCGGCATTGTCGAAGTCCAGGGCACCGCCGAGGGCGAACCGTTCAGTCGCGCCCAGATGAACACGCTGACCGATCTTGCCGAAATGGGCATCCGCCAGTTGATCGCCGCCCAGCAATCTGCGCTGGCGTCGTGAGTTCGCGCATGCAAAAACTCGTCCTTGCCTCCAACAATGCCAAGAAAATGAAGGAGCTGAATGCGCTGCTGGCGCCGCTCGGCTTCGAAGTCATCCCGCAGGGGGAGCTGGGCATTCCGGAAGCCGAAGAGCCGCACTGCACCTTTGTCGAGAACGCGCTGGCGAAGGCCCGGCATGCCGCCAAGCTTTCCGGTCTGCCGGCACTGGCCGACGATTCCGGGCTCTGCGTCGCGGCGCTTGGTGGCGCCCCCGGCGTCTATTCCGCCCGCTATGCTGGCGAGCCAAAATCGGACGCGCGCAACAATGAAAAGCTGCTGGCCGAACTTGGCGACAACACTGACCGCCGCGCCCACTTCGTTTCGGTCATCGTCCTCGTCCGTCACGCCGACGACCCGCAACCGCTGATCGCCGAAGGCGAATGGCATGGCGAGATTCTGCCAACGCTGCGCGGTGAAGGCGGCTTTGGCTACGACCCGCTGTTCAATTTGCCGGCATACAAGCAAACCGCCGCCCAGCTCGATGCCGATACCAAAAACCGGATTTCGCACCGTGGTCAGGCCATGCAGCAACTGATCGCCCGGCTGCCTGCGCTTTAATTCCGTGGCACGCACCATCCCGATTTTTGCCGAAAAAAGGCAGTCCACCGCAGCATCCCTCGAATTCCGCGTTTCACCCCCGCTGGCGCTCTATGTGCACGTGCCATGGTGCGTCCAGAAGTGTCCGTACTGCGACTTCAACTCGCACGAAGCCGACGGCGCGATTCCCGAGCGCGAATATGTCGATGCCCTGATTGCCGACCTGCAAGCGGCCCTGCCGCTGATCTGGGGCCGGCCGGTGGTCAGCGTTTTCTTCGGCGGCGGTACGCCCAGCCTGCTCTCGCCAGCCGCCATCGACGAACTGATCGCCGCCTTCCGGGCGCTGGCGATGCTCTCGCCAGAGGCCGAAATCACGCTCGAAGCCAACCCCGGCACCGTCGAAGCTGGGAAGTTTGCCGGCTTTCGCGCCGCCGGCGTCAATCGCCTGTCGCTCGGCATCCAGAGCTTCAACGATGATCACCTGAAGGCGCTGGGCCGCATCCACGGCGCCGCCGAAGCCCGGCGCGCGGCACAGCTGGCCGGCGAATATTTTCCAGCCTTCAATCTCGACCTGATGTACGGCCTGCCCGGCCAGACGCTGAAACAATCGCTCAGCGATGTCGAGATCGCGCTGAGCTTCAGGCCACCGCATCTCTCCTGCTACCAGCTGACGCTGGAACCGAACACCCGTTTCGCCGCTTTCCCGCCCGAATTACCGGAGGGCGATACCTGCGCTGACATGCAGGAAGCCATCGAGGCGCGCCTCGCAACGGCCGGCTACGCCAACTACGAAACCTCGGCTTTTGCCCAACCCGACAGGCAATGCCGCCATAACCTCAACTATTGGTACTTTGGCGATTATCTGGGGATCGGGGCCGGCGCCCATTCCAAGCTGACCCTGCACGATAGTGTCCTGCGCCAGATGCGCTGGAAGCATCCGAAAGCCTATCTGGAGAACAGCCGCAAGGGCAATCCGGTGCAGGAAGACAATCAGGTCGAAGTAGCCAGCCTGCCTTTTGAATTCCTGATGAACGCCCTGCGCCTGGCCGACGGTTTCCACCCGGGCTTGTTCGAAGCCCGGACGGCCCGACCATTGAGCACCATCCTGCCCCAATTACGGGCGGCTGAAGCCGAAGGCTTGCTTGATGTCGGCCCGGAAAAAATTGCGCCGACCCTGAAAGGCCGGCGCTTTTTGAACGTTCTGCTCGAACGTTTTCTGGAAGACCGCTGAGCGCTTAGCTGAACAAGCCGCCTTTTTTCAGCAGATCCAGCCCCTGGGCGAGCAGATCGCCCTGACCCGCTTGCGGCAACTGGCCATTCGGCGTCAGCTTGTCGATCAGTTGCGGCAGCAATTCGGCAAGACTGCCTGATGCCTGCTGTTGCGTCATGCCGGCTTGCTCGGCGAAGCCATCCAGCATCGGCCCACCGAGCGACGATTGAATCTGCTCGGCCGAGACCGGCATGTTCTGACCGGTGGAAATCCATGAGCTGACTGCCTCGCCCAGACCGCCCTGCTGCAGTGTCTTGAGCAAACCATCCAGACCGCCGACCTGCGGATTGTTGATGAGTTGAAATACGGTCTGAATCAGCTGATTGTTGCCACTGCCTGACTGCCCGCCGGCAAGTGCGCCGACAACCTGATCGAGAAGGCCCATGTCTGATGCTCCATTGAGTTATTGATGGCGCATCGTAGCCGAACGACATGACAGGAAATGTGAAAAATTGCGAACGCCCGACTTTTCACACCAATACAACCAGACATGACACTGGCGCGAAACTTTTCTCCCCTAAGGCAAAAAGAGTAGGATTAAAGTTTCGTCAATTCGATTGGCATTTGATGCCACGACGCAAAAACCTCATCACACCAACGGAGGCGCGATGATTCAGGATATTGTCATCTACGGAGTTCTGCTGCTGGCGGCCGGCTTGCTGGTCGTTGTCTTCGCTTTGGTGCGCACCAACCGTCGCCTGCATCAGGAGCAGGCCCGCGCCGAAGTGTCGATGCAGCGCCTGGCAGAGGCAGAAGGCCGTTTCCGTGCCATTTTCGAGAACGTTGATGCGCTTTCCATTCAGGGTTATACGGCTGACGGCACCGTGGTCTATTGGAACCGCGCCTCGGAAAAGATTTATGGCTATTCTCAGGAAGAGGCCATCGGCGGATCGCTGTTCGAGTTGATCATCCCGCCTGCCATGCGCCATGTAGTCAAGGGCGGAGTCAGCTGGATGTTCGAGCAGCATCAGGGCGTGCCGGCTGCCCGCCTCGAACTGCTACACAAGTCCGGCCACACGGTTCCTGTCTACTCAAGCCATACCGTGGTCGAGACAGCCGAGCATGGCACGACAATGTTCTGCCTTGACGTCGACCTTAGTGCCCTGGTGCAAACCGAGCACGCATTGATCGAAAGCGAAAACCGGCAGCGGACAATCCTGCAGTCGCTTGGTGAAGGCGTTTATGGCGTCGACGGTCAAGGCCTCTGTACCTTCATGAACCAGACGGCGTTAACCATGCTGGGACTGGAGGCCAATGAAGTCCTCGGACACAATCAGCACGCGCTGTTCCATCACTCCCGGGCCGATGGCGCGAATTACCCGGCCCATGAATGCCCGGTCCGAAAAACCTGCCTTGATGGCCTGACGCGCCGCGTCACCGACTGGTTCTGGCGCAAGGATGGTAGAGGCTTCCCGGTGCAACTGACCGTCACAGCCCTCATCATGGAAGGCGAACTGCGCGGCGCCGTCGCGGTCTTCACCGACATCACCGAAAGCGTGCGGGTCGCCGGTGAACTTGAGCGCCACCGCCACAACCTTGAAGAACTGGTCGAAGAACGCACCCTTGAACTGGCTGCCGCCCGACAGGTTGCGGAAGCGGCCAGCCAGGCCAAGAGCGCTTTCCTCGCCAACATGAGCCACGAAATCCGGACACCGATGAGCGCCATCCTCGGCATGGCGCACCTGATCCGGCGCGACGGCGTGACGGAAACCCAGATTGCACGACTGGACAAGATCGATGGTGCCGCCGAACACCTGCTCGGCGTCATCAACAACATTCTCGATCTGTCAAAAATCGAAGCCGGCAAACTCACCCTCGACGAGGAACTCGTCGACATTCCCGAATTGTTCAGCCGGGTCGTCGGCATGCTGGGCGAACGGGCCAGTGCCAAGGGCCTGGAACTGAGTATCGAGAGCGACAGCTTCCCGGCAGCCCTGATGGGTGACCCCACACGAATTGTCCAAAGCCTGATCAACTACACCGGCAATGCGATCAAATTTACCGAAAGCGGCCGGATCATCCTGCGCGCCAGAAAAGTAGCCGAGAGCGCGGAGGGCACCGAAGTGCGCTTCGAGGTTCAGGACAGCGGAATTGGTATCGCGCCAGAAGCCCTGCCCTTGCTCTTCAACGCCTTTGAACAGGCCGACAACTCGACCACCCGAAAATACGGCGGTACCGGGCTGGGCCTGTCGATCACCAAGCGCCTGACCGAATTGATGGGCGGCACGGCCGGTGCGGAAAGTCAGCCCGACGTCGGCAGCACTTTCTGGTTCACCGTCCTGTTGCACCAGGCGCCCGCAGGCCAGACCGAACACGAGCAGACAAAAGAAATGCCCTCGCCACGCGAAACCGAATCCATCCGGGGATTGCGCGTATTGATCGTCGAAGACGAGCCGATCAATCAGGAACTTGCCTGCGAATTTCTCCGCGATCTGGGCCTGCAGATCGACACCGCTGACGATGGCCGCGAGGGGCTTGCCCAAGTGGGCCAGCAGCACTACGACCTGATCCTGATGGACATGCAGATGCCGAAAATGGGCGGTCTTGAGGCAACCCGGGCGATTCGTCAGCTACCGGAATACCGCGACATTCCGATTATCGCCATGACCGCCAATGCCTTCGCCGAAAGCAGGGCGGAATGTCTGGCAGCAGGTATGAACGACTTTATCGGCAAGCCGGTCGATCCAGACGAACTGGTTAACACCGTCGCCCACTGGCTGATCAAGCCGGGGCACAAGGCGGACTAGAGCGGCAAGGGCTCGAAGCGCAACCAGACAGCAAACTGGGTACCCCGCCCCGGCGTGCTATCGACGCTGATCCATCCGCCATAGCGCTCGACCAGCGACTGACTGACCCACAACCCAAGGCCGGTACCATCCGGCTTCCTGGCTGTAAAGAAAGGCTGGAACAGCCGCTCGCGATCTTCCTGGCTGATGCCTGAACCGGAATCGGAAACAACCAGCCGCAGGCCCACCGGCATGTCGGCCTCATCCCAGTCTTCAGCCGCCAGCGTCAAAACGCCGCCCTCCGGCATCGCCTGAATGGCATTGACCATCAGGTTGATCAGGACTTGCTGCAACTCGTTGCGGTTACACAGCACGTTGCGGCGCGAATCGAAATGCTGCTCGATGGCAATATTGCCCTTCTTCAGCAGATGGCCGACAAGGACCAGACTATCCTGAATCAGTTGTGCCGGCGCTACCGGTTCCAGGTAGCCCACGTAGTCTTGCGGCCGGGCGAATTGCAGCAATTTGGCAACAATCAGCCGGATGCGATGCACTTGCTCGTGAATCAGCCGAATTTCCGGCGCCACCGGCTTGGCGGCCGGGCCGAGCAGGTCGCGCAGCACATCCAGATTGCCCTGAATGACGGCGACCGGATTATTGATTTCGTGGGCAACGCCGGCAGTCAGCTGGCCGATGGCCGCCAGTTTCTCGCTCATCACCAGTTGCGATTGCGCCGCCTTGAGGTCGGCCACGGCCTTTTCCAGTTCGGCCGTCCGCTCAGCCACCTTGACGTCGAGCGATTCGCCCCAGCGTTTCAATGACGAGGCCTGAGCTTGCAGACGATCCAGCAGGCGGTCGAAGTGTGCGGCAACAACGCCCAGTTCATCCTGACTTTGCACCGCACCGACGCGGGCATCGGCATTACCATGTTCGATCGCGTGCATAGTGGCGTGCATGCGTTCGATCGGCTTGAAAACCCGCCTCGCCCAAAGCACGGCAAACACACCGGCAATCCCCATGGCCAACGCGAAAAGCCCGACCACAACGGCAAAGGCCTGTTTGCGCGCCGTCGCGAACGGCCCTTCGAGATAGCCGACGTAAAGCATGCCGATCCGCTGCTGCCGGCCATCGAGCAACGGCTCATAGGCCGAGACATACCAGTCCTTGACGACGAAAGCGCGATCCAGCCAGGTGCTGCCTTCATCCAGCACCGCCTTGTGCACTGCCGCCGAAACCCGTGTGCCGATTGCCCGCCCGCCTTCGAACAAGCGCACATTGGTAGCTACCCGGACATCACCGAGAAAGATGGTGGCTGTTCCGGCGCTGCCAAAAGGCAAGGCGCCTTCGGGATAAACGATTTCATTCAGCCGGTCGATGAATTCGAGATTCTTGTTGAGCAGCACACCACCGGCCAGCACCCCAACCAGCTTCCCGGCAGCATCATGCACCGGCGCCGCGGAGTGGATGACCAGACCACGATCCTCGACCAGCCGCTGATCCGGCTTGGCATTGGCCGTAGCAACCAGCGGAGTCAGCGCCCGATCCGCCAGATCCAGGCGAATGGCCAACAGTTGATCCGCTGAAAAAATCTCGGTCTCGGTACTCGCCGAACCCGTCAGGGCCTGCCTGATCACCGGCCAGGTCGGAGCGGCGGCATTGCTGCGGTCAACGTCTAGAAAATGCAGAAAATCAAGTTTCTGCACGCCCTTGACCTCGGCCAGCAAGTTCGCAACTGCTGCCTCCCGTCGCGCTCCCGGTTGGCGCAGCTCGCGTGCCAGGCGCTCCGAACCGGCCAGGCCTTCCACCGAGCGCCCCAGCCCTTCGGCAACGCGCTCAAAATAACCATGCGCCACGGCCAGATCAGTCCGCACCTTGGTGATCAGCAGGCGATCAAAATAATCGCCACCCCAGATCGCCAGTACTGCCACCAAGACCGGCAGCACCACGCCCAATGGCAACAAGGCAAGCAACAACAGGCGAATACGGATCGATCGCCGGTTGGTCGGCATCAACAGCGCGTCGCCGTTTTCACTCAATTGGCGTCGGCCAGGCCCCAGGCCTGGCATTTCCTGTCCAGCGTCTTGCGCGAGACACCGAGACGGCGCCCGGCTTCCGACTTGTTACCCTCGCAGGCGGCGAGCACGGCAAGAATATGGCGCTTTTCAACGGCTTCCAGCGACTCATCGGTGGCCCCAACCTGCGCCGCACTGGCTTTGGGCTCCGGACCCAGATCGAACCAGCCGAGGATCAGCGAACGCTCGATAAAGTTTTTCAGTTCCCGCACATTGCCCGGCCATTCGTAGGCCGCCATCCGGGCCAGCGTCCTGGCATCGAGGGCCAGACGCGGCACATCAAGATAGGGGGAGAGCTGCGCCATGAAGTGTTCGATCAGCAGCGGCAGATCCTCCGGCCGATCGCGCAGCGGTGGCAGCGTGACCTCGACGACCTGCAAACGGTAATAGAGATCCTGTCGGAAACGATGCGCCGCCACCTCGGCCTTCAGGTCACGATTGGTCGCCGCGATGACCCGCACATCAACCGGGATTTCCTGTTCCGAACCTACCGGCCGGATGCGCCGTTCCTCGAGCACACGCAGCAATTTGGCCTGCGCGGCGGGGGGCATCTCGGCAATTTCATCGAGAAACAGCGTGCCGCCACGAGCGTAGTAGAACAGCCCTTCGCGGCTCTGCTGGGCCCCGGTGTAGGCGCCCTTGACGTGGCCGAACAGCTCGGACTCAATCAGTTCGGAAGCAATCGCCGCACAGTTAACCGGCACAAACGAGCCACTCGCCCGGTTGCTCATCCGGTGCAGCGCCCGCGCCGCCACCTCCTTGCCAGTCCCGGATTCGCCGGTCAGCAGAACGGTGGCCGGGGTCGGGGCAATTCGCCGGAGGCGTTCGCAGACTTCATGCATCGCCTCGGAATGACCGACCACGCCTTCAATATCGGCGGCGCGCTCGCTGACTTCGCGGCGCAGCACGAAGTTTTCCCGCACCAGCCGGGAGCGCTCAAAGCAACGCTGGATGGCATTGAGCACTTGAGCCAGAGAAAAAGGTTTGAGCAGAAAATCGGCCGCGCCGGCCCGCAAGGCGCCAATCGCCGTATCGAGGTCGGCATAGGCGGTCATCATCACGACATCACCGGCGTAGCCTTCGGCCCGCAGCTCGTGCAGCCATTCAATACCGGAACGGCCGGGCATGGCGATGTCGAGCACGATCAGGTCGTACAGGCGACGGCGCAACAGCGGCTCGGCCTGCTCAACACTGCCGGCGGTGTCGACCACGCCACAGCGTGGCGCCAGCGCCCGCTGCAAAAAGCTGACCATGCCCGGTTCATCATCGACCAGCAGCACCGAATACTGAGTCCACGGCGCTTCGCTCACCGGCTTGTTGTTTGAATCCATTGTCCCCTCCAAGGCATCACCGGATGATCGCAAACAAGCGACCTTCGAAGCAACCGAAAAGGGCTCAGCCTGTTCCGCCGTTCACCTCGCCATCGACGTAAAACCAGCGCCCATCCTCACGAACGAAATTGCTGGTTTCATGCAGACGATGGCCGCGCCCGGCAATCCGGTAGCGGGCAACGAATTCGACAATGGCGTGGGTTTCGTCACGCTGCTGGTGACGCTTGACGTCCAGCCCCAGCCATTTGGTGCCGGCCTCCTCGGCCAGATTCAGCGACGCCGGCCGGGTTGAGGCATGCCAGGTTGCCAGCAGGTAGGGCTCCAGACCCCGAACATAGGCGCTGTAACGCGAACGCATCAGGGCTTCGGCAGTCGGGGCATTTTCTGCTCCGGAGTGCAGTCGACCGCAGCAACTGGCGTACGGCCTGCCGCTCGCGCAGGGACAGGCCTCCATTATTCCGCGACGACCTCGCCGCCCAAGGCTTCGATCAGTTGCGGCAGGAAGCGCGAGAGTTCGCCGGTCATCAGCGCAAAATCGGCATCGAATTGCTCGTCGGCACGCTCGGCACTCTTCTCGGCTTCTTCCTTGAGCAGATCGAGGAAAGCGAGCCGTTTGATCTCCAGCTTTTCGCCGAGGATGAAAGAAATTCGGTCATCCCAAGTCAAGGCCAGCTTGGTCGGCAGCTTGCCGCTCGCCAGGTGAGCCTTGATCTCGCCGGCGATATCGTCGCCGTCGAGCGGATGTTTGACATAGCGCACGGCCGATTTTTCCTCACCGGCCGCCTTCAGTTCGCAATCACGATCGATGGTAAAACCAGCCGGGGCATCGCCACCGGCCAGCCAGTCGGCCATCGCCGATTGCGGCGACAACTGGGTGTGGAGCATGGTCAGCGGAAAATCGTCGAGGCAATGGCGCAGGTGTTCAATCACCTCTTCAGCCTTGGCCGGGCTGGAGGCATCAACGCAGAACCAGCCATTTTGCGGATCGATCCAGACAAAGGTGCTGCGACGGCGGGTAAAGGCGCGCGGCATCAGTTCCTCGGTAACGCGTTCGCGCATTTCCTTCAGTTGCTTGCGGCCGGGGGCGTAACCCTGCTGGGCTTCCATCGCCTCGGCACGCTCCCTCACTTCTTCATTGACCACCGACGACGGCAGCAGACGTTGCTCGACGGAAAGAGCAACCAGCCATTGCCGGTTTGACGAATAGACCAGCGCGCCATCCCGGCGCGGCGATACCCAGCCCCGGCTCATCGGCTGGTTGCTCGGGCATTTGACGAAAGGCGCCCGAGCCAGTTGTTCCTCGAACTTGGCGAGGTCAAGGTTCCAGGGGGTAGGCAAACGGTAAAGCTGAAGGTTTTTGAACCACATGATTGATCTTCCGGAATAAGGAGCCTCGGCGCGTCAATCGCAGCCGAAATGGCAGGAGCGGGAGTTTAGCAGCCCGGCTGTCTTGCGGCATGAAGGCTCGACGCAAAATGCCAGCCAGATATTTTGCCAAAAACTTCAAATACATGAAAACGTGAGCAAATTCACAGGGCCATTTTGGCTGCAGGGCTATCCTCGAAAGCATCCAAATCAGCAATCAAGTGCAGGCCATCCACATGAAAACCTCAATCAAGAAAGTCTTACTCGTTTCGGCAACCTGCCTGACCTCGCTGTCAGCCTACGCCAACCCGGTGATCATCAAGGAAACCGGCCTGGGCAACGGGCTCTGGACTAACGGCCTGATTCTGCCTGTCGACACCAACAATGCACGCGGTTACTGGTCCGGCCTTCAAACGCTGCTGATCGACAACAGCAAGTCGGTATTGGCTTTCTGTGTCGATCCCTGGGAGTGGTCATCAAGCTTCAACCAGAATTACAGCACGGGCAACCTCGATACGATCTTTGGCGCACCGAAGGCCAATTTCATTCGCGAGCTTTATTCCGAAGCCTATAGCGGCACACTACTTGCCGGCGACCCGGGCAAACTGAATGCAGCGGCCTTCCAGTTGGCGCTCTGGGAAATCATTGCCGATGACGGGGCAGCAATCGGTCTGCAGTCGGACCTCACCGCCGGACTTGTCCGCAAGGTAGCAAGCACCAACGCCAGCATGCTTACTGCAGCGAATACCTTGCTGAGCCACATTGACGGCGTCTATGGCCGTGAAAACTATTCCTACGAGCTTTTCATCAGCGGCCGATCCGTTGGCCAGGCCGGGACCTCCGGTTATCAGGACTTCCTTGTGGTCAATCGCATTCCCGAACCGGGCATGGCTGCGCTGATGCTGACCGCTCTCGGCGGTCTGGGGCTGGCTGGACTGCGTCGCCGCAAGCAGTCCGCCTGAGGCTCAGCGCTTTTTAAAAATAACGTCCCACACCCCGTGGCCTAAACGCAGGCCACGGTTCTCGAACTTGGTCAGCGGACGGTATTCGGGGCGAGGCGCAAAACCCTCCGCCGAATTGATCAAAGTCGGCTCCGCAGAAAGCACTTCCAGCATCTGGTGAGCGTATTCCTCCCAGTCCGTCGCACAATGGAAATACCCCCCCGGCTTCAGTCGGGAAGCCAGTAGCGCCACAAACGGCGACTGGATCAGCCGGCGCTTGTTGTGGCGGGCTTTATGCCACGGATCGGGGAAGAAGACATGAACGCCATCGAGCGAAGCTTCGGGCAGCATGTCGCGCACAACTTCAACGGCATCGTGCTGGCAGATCCGCAGGTTGGTGAGTTCGCGCTCGGCGATCTGCTTGCATAGCGCACCAACGCCCGGCGTGTGCACTTCGACGCCAAGGTAATCGTTATCACGGTTGGTGTCGGCAATTTTGGCAGTGGTTTCCCCCATGCCGGTGCCGATTTCGAGGATTTTCGGGCTATTTCGGCCGTATACCGCAGCAAGGTCGATAGCCTGCGGTGCGTAGACGAGGCCAATCTTCGGCATCATCTCGGCGTAGTAGTTTTCCTGCGCCGACGACATGCGGCCGGCGCGGCGGACGTAGCTCTTGATGTGGCCGTGGCCTTCACGACCTTCGGTGTAGATGCCATCTTCTTCGGCATGGGTTGGTATCAGCTGAATATCGCTCATGAACCGATCAATCCCGATGTCGGCGACGACGGGTCAGCAGAGTAGTATTTGCGCGCCATGCGGCCAGCCAGGAAAGCCTCGCGACCGGCTTCGACACCCTTCTTCATGGCGCTGGCCATCAGCACCGGATCCTTGGCGTGGGCAATGGCGGTATTCATCAGCACGCCATCGCAACCAAGCTCCATCGCAATCGCTGCATCGGAAGCGGTGCCAACACCGGCATCGACAATGATCGGCACCTTGGCGTTGTCGATGATCAGGCGCAGATTCCACGGATTGACGATGCCCATGCCGGAGCCGATCAGCGAGGCCAGTGGCATTACCGCGACGCAACCGATTTCTTCCAGCATCTTGGCCTGGATCGGGTCGTCAGCGCAGTAGACCATGACCTGAAAACCATCCTTGACCAGCGTTGCAGCGGCCTTCAGCGTTTCCGGCATATTCGGAAAGAGATTGGTCGGATCACCCAGCACTTCCAGCTTGCACAGCGGGTGGCCGTCGAGCAGTTCCCGGGCCAGACGCAGGGTACGCACTGCGTCGTCAGCCGTGTAGCAGCCGGCGGTGTTGGGCAGGATGGTGAATTTCGAGGGCGGAATGGCATCCAGCAGATTGGGCTGGCCGGCATCCTGGCCGATGTTGACGCGACGCACTGCAACGGTAACGATTTCGGCGCCGGAGGCATCAATGGCGGCGCGTGTTTCAGCGAAATCCTTGTACTTGCCGGTACCAACCAGCAAACGGGAACGGTACGCCTTGCCGGCGATGGTCAATTGGTGCATGGAGCTTTCTCCGGATTAGCCGCCGCCGACGGCGACGACGATTTCTAGTTGATCGCCCGAGGCCAGCGCGGTCGTCGCATGCTGGCTTTTCGGGACGATTTCGCCATTGCGTTCAATGGCAATGCGCTTGCCAGCGTAGCCGAGCTGGTCAATCAGCCCGCTTACAGTCAGCGCTTCGGGTATCTGGCGAGGTTCGCCATTGATCTTGATTTCAGGCATCGGGCTATTTTAGCAAGCCACGCGGTTTGCGCGGGGCGCTTGTGAACAGGCGGTCGTACAGCCAGTTGGGCAAAAGGCGAAGGATTTTGGCGACAACGCCCATCTGCCAGGGAATCACCGTGTAAGTAACCCCAGCTTCGATAGCGTTGGCAAAACGTTCAGCTGCCCTATGAGCCGGCAGCAAAAAAGGCATTTTGTAGGGGTTGACCGCAGTCATTGGCGTTTCGATATAGCCCGGCGCAATGGTCACCACCTTGATGCCGTAGGGCCGCATCTCAAGCCGCAGGCTCTCCAGATAGGCAATCGCCGCCGCCTTCGAGGCCGAATATGCCTCCGCCCCTGGCAGACCACGAATACCAGCAACCGAAGCGATACCGACTAGCCGTCTTTCGCCACCGGCCGCCTTCATCGCCGAAATGAATGGGGCAAAGGTCGCCGCCATGCCGAAGACGTTGGTATCCATCACCCGGCGAAAAACCTCGAGGTCTTCCTCGAATTCGGTCAGCGTACCGGCCGAAACGCCTGCATTGGCGATGATGATGTCCGGCGCGCCAAAACGGGCGAGGAAATCGGTTGCCGCCGCATGAAGCGCCGGCGCATCGCAGACATCGAGCGGATAGCAGGCGTGCTGTCCGCCGAGTCGCTGATTCAGCCCTTGAAGGAATTCAGCCCGGCGCGCCGCCAGCCCGAGCGTCGCCCCCCGAGCGGCGTAGTAAACGGCAAGCGCCTCGCCGATTCCCGACGAGGCGCCCGTAATGAAGACCTTCAGTGCCAATTATTTCTTGCCGGATTTCTCGCTGCGCGCCTTGGCAATCAGCTTGTCGGCAATTGCCAGCTGGCTGTTGAAATCCTGCCCGCCGACCAGATACTTGCCGTCGACGGAAAGTGCCGGCACGCCACTGATCTTGTAGGCCTGACCGAGTTGATCGCCGCGCTTGACCTTGCTATTCACGCCGAAGGAATTGAAGGTATCGGCAAATTTCTTGGCATCGACGCCTTTCTTGACGGCCCATTCGGTGGCGGTGCGCTCGTCGAACAGATTGACCCGTTCATTGTGGATGGCCTTGAAAACTTCGCTCTCGAGGCGCGCCGCATCGCCGGTGATTTCCAGCGTGTAATAAAGCTTGGCGATCGTCGCCCAGGCCGCACGACCAAAGGTGATCGGCACTTTCCTGACAACGACATCTGCCGGCAGCTTGGCCATCCAAGCGGCGAGGACGGGATTGAATTCAGCGCAATGCGGGCAGCCATAGCTGAAGAACTCAAGCACCTCGATTTTCGAGGCATCCTCACCGGGCTGCGCCGGCGAAATCAAGGTGTAATCCTTGCCGACGGTCTGGGCAATGGAAGGCATGGCAACAGCCAAAGCTGCACCCGTGGCAACACCAAGGAAAATACGGCGGGAAAACTTCATGCGTGACTCCTATTTGGAAAGCTGGGCTTCAATGCCTGATTTGGCAAGTTCAGCGCGCACTTTGTTCAATTCATCGATCTTCGTGTAGGGACCGACCCGAACGCGGTAGAGGGTCTTGTCCTGAATCATCACCTGCTGGACGACAGCCTCCACTCCCATAAACGCAAGCTTGGCCTTTTGGTTGTCCGCATCCTGCGCCGTGCTGAAAGAACCCGCCTGCAGGAACAACGGCGTCTTGCTCTCTTTTTGCTCCTTGGGCTCTTCCTTCTTTTCCTCTTTCTTCGGTTCTTCCTTCTTGGCTTCGGGCTTGCCAGCCCTCTCCGGCATGGCATCGGCTTTGCCAGGCAGGATGTCGTAAAACTGGAAACGCTTTTCCGGAATCGGATCGCCCGGCTTGCCCGGCAACGCCATCGGCCCTGTGGCCTGAGCATTGCCATTCGCCGGCGCCACCTTGCCAACATTGCCACTGGCGGCCAGGGCATCCTGGCGGGTTGGCACTTGCACCTGCTTGTTAAAAGGCAGTGGCGACTTGTTCAGATACCAGACAACACCGGCCGCGATGCCGACACCGAGGACCAGGCCGATGAACATGCCGATCAGCGTGCCGCCACCGGATTTCTTCCTGGCCGGCTGACTCTTGCGAGGTTTCATATCGCGACTCATGCTCATCTTTCCTTACATCGATTCCGGGCAACTGACGCCCAGAATGACCAGACCGTTGCGAATTACCTGACGGACGGCGGTCGCCAGCGCGACACGGGCATCGCGCAGCGCGACATCGTCGACCAGCATGCGCTCGGCGTTGTACCAGCCGTGGAACTCGCCGGCCAGATCCTTCAGATAGAAGGCAATCAGGTGCGGCGCCAGATCACGGGCGGCGTTTTCGATGACATCGCGGAACTCGGCCAGCTTGTTGGCGATAGCCAGTTCGCGCCCGTTGCTGAGCAGCGCAAGATCAGCATCAGTCAGCGCCGACGGATCGCCACTCCACTGATTGATCACCGAGCAGACGCGAGCATGGGCGTACTGGATGTAATAGACCGGATTTTCGTTGGACTGGCTCTTGGCCAGATCGAGGTCGAAATCGAGATGCTGATCGGACTTGCGCAAGGCGTAGAAGAAGCGGCAGGCGTCGTTGCCGACTTCACCGCGCAGCTCACGCAGCGTAACGAATTCGCCGGAGCGTGTCGACATCGAGGCCTTCTGGCCATTGCGGTAAAGCACTGCAAACTGAACCAGTGCTACTTGCAACTTGCTGGCGTCCAGCCCAAGGGCCGTGATCGCCCCGTTAACGCGGGAAATGTAACCGTGGTGATCGGCGCCCCAGATATTGATGACCTTGTCGAAACCGCGCTCGAACTTGTTCAGGTGGTAGGCGATATCGGAGGCGAAGTAGGTGTAGAGACCGTTTTCCCGCTGAACGACGCGGTCCTTCTCGTCGCCAAACGTGGTCGATTTGAACCAGCGGGCGCCGTTCTGCACGTACAGATGGCCGTTCTTTTCGAGCAGATCGACGCAACGGGCAACCAGGCCGGTATCGAACAGCGCCTGCTCGGAGAACCAGACATCGAAATGCACGCCGAATTGTTCGAGATCGTCACGGCAATCGGCCAGTTGCTCGGACAAGGCATGCTGATGCACGTAGGTCCAGTCGGCGCCGAGCAAGACCTTGGCATTGGCGATCAAGGCATCGAGATGCTGGTCGCGCTGGCGCTTGGCCTCGTCATCAGTGCGCTCCGCTTCCGGCAAACCGGGCGTTCCGGCCAGCACATCGGCCGCCGGGCGGACAAATTTGGTGCCGTGCGCCGCGCTCATCTGCTTGCCCATGTCGCGCACATAGTCGCCCTGATAGGCATTGGGCAGGAAAGGCACATCGATACCGTTCTGCGCCAGGTAACGCAACCAGGTCGACAAGCCCAGAATATCCATCTGCCGACCGGCATCATTGACGTAATACTCGCGGGTCACATCCCAGCCGGCGAAGGTCAGCAGCGTGGAGAGCGAGGCGCCATAAGCCGCACCGCGGCCATGGCCAACGTGCAGCGGGCCCGTCGGATTCGCCGAAACGAACTCGATCTGCACCTTCTGCCAGCCACCCAGCATCGAACGCCCGTAGTTTTCAGCTTCGGTCAGCACCGTGCGTACGACACTGGTCTTGGCCCGTGCATCCAGCGTGAAATTGATGAAGCCGGCCCCGGCAACTTCCGCCTTGCTGACCAGCACCGACACCGGCAATTCGGCGACCAGTTGATTGGCGATCTCGCGCGGATTTTTCTTCAGCGCCTTGGCCAGTTGCAAAGCCAGGTTGGTCGCGAAGTCACCATGCGTCGGATCACGCGGGCGCTCAAGGTGAATCGGGGTATCGGTTGCAGCCGGCGCAACACTGGCCAAAGCCTTTTGCAGGAGAGCGGTCAGTTGGGATTTAACGTCGTGGGCCATTGATTTGCAGCGAAAAATTCGAAGAACACGATTATACGCTGCCCCGGCTTAGTTATTGGGCGGTGCAACGATCACCGACCAGGCTGCCAGTTTCTCCGCATAGCCGCACGCCGCATGCGCCGGACTGGTCGATGGCAGGCGCAGCAGCGCCAGGTCCGGACGGTTCAATGCGGGCAGCACGAGACGACGGAATCCGGACTCCGCCGCACCGCCATTGAAGAAAATTCGCCGAATGCTGCGGTGGACGGCCAAAAAAGCCGAAAAAACATTCGGCTGTATCGAGGCGCTGACGATGTCTGCATCCAGGCTGCCTTCGCGTTCGCAGGCGGCCATCACATCCCACAGCGCAATCCCGGCCGCCTTGAGTTTTTCAAGGCGCTGCGGATAGGGGATTTCCGGCCCGGCACCAATCAGATCGCCCATGATGCGCCAAAAGGCATTGCGTTCATGGGCGTAATAGCGTGCCGCCTGTAGCGAGGCCTTGCCCGGCATGCTGCCGAGAACCAGCACGCGCGCATCGGCAGCAGCCACCGGCGGAAAACCCTGAATCATCGACATGCGAATAAAACGGGCGATCAGCCACTCATGACGCGGTTCTTGCCAGCCCGCTTGGCCAGATACATGGCCCGGTCAGCCCGCTTGATCGCATCGGCACCCGACTCACCCGCGGCCAGTTGAGCCACCCCGGCACTGAAGGTGATCAGGATTTTCTCCTTGCCGGAGAGGAAGAAGGCCTTGGTCAGCTCGCGCTGGAGGCGAACCATGGCTTCAATTCCGTTCTCGATCGGCGTATCCGGCATCAAAATCACGAATTCCTCGCCGCCATAGCGGGCCAACGTATCCGTCGGCCGCATGCTGTTGCGGGCAACGTTCGCCAGATGGATCAACGCGCTGTCGCCCGCCTCATGGCCGAGCCGGTCATTGAGTTTCTTGAAATTATCGATATCCAGCAGGCACACCGACAACTGCGACTCCTTGCGCTGGACGCCGGCAATTTCGCGGGCCAATGCTTCGTCCAGCCCCTTGCGATTGAGCGCATCGGTCAGCGGATCGTGGCGGGCCAGCGCACTGGCACTATCCAGTTCAAGATGCAGCTGAACCAGCTCCGCCTCGGTTGCCAGCACCTTGCCGCGCAGGGTCTGCAGTTGTTCGCGCGATTGCGCCGTTTCTTCAGCCATCGAACGCGTCGCGGCGATGACATCCTTGAGCAGGGGTGCCAATTCCTCGATTTTCTTGACCTGCTCGATATCGCGGGCGCTCTTTTCGATTTTGCCCTGAAAGGTCGTGCTGGATTCGTTCATCATCGCCAGGCGGTCAATGAAGGCTGCCAGCATCTGGCGCATTTCCTCCTGCGCCTCAATCGAACGGTGCTTCGCCTCGCTCTGCTTGACCATCACGTCGCGCAGGCGGCGCTCCATCTCGTCGAGATGGCGCAGGGTCAGCGGTGGCGCAACAGCTGTCAGCAAACCGTCGATCTGCCCCTTGAGCCAACTGTCATCCAGACTCAGTTCGCCAATATTCTCGATGATCAGGTGCAAGAGCTTGAGCAGTGAATCCTTGATCTCGGCCTGTTCTTCCGCCGCGAACAACGCCTGATGACCAAAATTAGCCAGCATGGACTGAATCATCGCGCTATCTACCGGCGGCTGACGTAGCGCCTGCAGCAGCGGACCGAGCATTTCGCCGACCCGGGCATTTTCGTCGCCCAGCGCCGGCACCACGCTCTCGACGAAACGCGCCAGCTTGGCTGAAAATTCTGGCGGCAGAGCCGACGATTGTTCGACGACCTCTTTTTCCTTACCTACCCCGGCCGCGACGAAAGCAACGAGAGCATCCTGCACCGCACGCCAGCTCCGGCGGCCAATGGCAGCGTCGAGCGCGTGCAACTGCTTTTCCTGCACTTCATTGTCAGCAAACAGCGCATGAGCGATCAGCCGCAGCGGCTGTTCCGGGAAGGGCGCAGCCTCGACCAAACCGGCGATCTCGTTGTAGCAGGCCTGGTAGTTGGACGGCGTCGGCGCCAGATGTCTCGCCGCCAGACGCTTGAGCGCTTCCCGCGCAATTTCGGAAGGATTTTTCGGTTCGGTCATCGAGATAAATTGAATGAGATCAGAAGAACAAACCCGATTTTAATTTTTTCGCCGGCAAGGCATCGTTGCCCTGCAGCCCCTGATCGGTAAGTTTATCCCAAGCCACGCCTGACCCGGAAACATTGTCATGCTTACACTGCAAGGCGCCAGCCAGCGCCGCCCGGCAGTCGCCCCAAGCCGAAAACACCGGGCCGCAACCGTCGTCAGCATGTTAACATGCTCGTTTTAGCTGGAGCCGGACCCGCCGGCACGCCCCACCACCATGCGTTTCCTCCGTTTGCTCAAGATCGCCTCAGTCGCCAGCCGTTTCGGCCTGGACGAAATGGTGCTCGAACATGAGCCGTCGGGGCGTCTGGTTCGGCTAGCCAACGCCTTGCAGTTCTGGCGTGACCTGTCGACGCCGCGCGCGGTTCGCCTGCGGCTGGCGCTTGAGGCGCTGGGGCCGATTTTCGTCAAGTTCGGCCAGGTGCTCTCCACCCGCCGCGACCTGATGCCGGCCGACATCGCCGACGAACTGGCCCGCCTGCAGGATCGCGTTCCACCCTTCGATTCGCAACTGGCGCTGGCTGAAATTGAAAAGGCCTATGGCCGCCCGGCCAGCGAAGTCTTTGCCGAGTTCGATCCGGTGCCGGTCGCCTCGGCCTCGATCGCTCAGGTGCATTTCGCCCGCCTGAAAACGGAAGATGGTGGCCACGAGGTTGCCGTAAAGATTCTCCGCCCCAACATGCTGTCGGTCATCGAGCACGATCTGGCGCTGATGGACAATTTCGCGATGCTGCTCGAAAAACTCTGGGCCGATGGCAAGCGCCTGAAGCCGCGGGAAGTCGTCGCCGAGTTCGCCAAATACCTGCGCGACGAGCTGGATCTGATGCGCGAAGCAGCCAATGCTTCGCAACTGCGCCGCAACTTTGCCGATTCCACGCTGCTGATCGTGCCGGAAGTCCATTGGGACTGGTGCACGTCGACGGTGATGGTCATGGAACGCATGGTCGGCACGCCAATTTCGCAAATCGACAAGCTGCGCGCCGATGGCATTAACCTGTCAAAGCTTTCCGAAGCCGGTGTCGAAATCTTCTTCACCCAGGTCTTCCGCGACGGCTTTTTCCATGCCGACATGCACCCCGGGAACATCTTCGTGCACGCTGACGGCCGCTACATCGCCCTCGATTTCGGCATCGTCGGCACGCTGACCGACTCCGACAAAAATTACCTGGCGCAAAACTTCCTCGCCTTCTTCCGCCGCGACTACAAACGCGTTGCCGAAGCCCACATCGAATCCGGCTGGGCTCCCAAGGAAACCCGCGTCGACGAGTTCGAGGCCGCCATCCGCGCCGTCTGCGAGCCCATTTTCGACCGGCCGCTGAAGGACATTTCCTTCGGCAAGATCCTGCTCCGCCTGTTCCAGACCTCGCGCCGCTTCAATGTCGAGATTCAGCCGCAACTGGTCATGCTGCAAAAAACCCTGCTCAATATCGAAGGTCTCGGTCGTCAGCTCGACCCGGAACTCGACCTCTGGAAAACCGCCAAGCCCTTCCTTGAGCGCTGGATGAGCGAGCAGGTCGGCTGGCGCGGTCTGGTCAAGACCTTCCAGCGGGAAGCGCCCTATCTGGCCCGAACCATCCCGCAGTTGCCACGCCTCATTCATCAGTCGCTGGCCCAGCCGACCAAGACCGACCTGCAACCCCAGCTAGACCGCCTGATCGCCGCCCAGCAGCAACAAAACCGCTGGCTCGCCATCATCGCCCTGCTGCTCGCCGTGCTGATCAGCGTCCTGTATTCCTGATCACCGATGGCTGCTGTCACGCTCACCAGTTTTACCGAAGAAAACGTCGCCGACTGGTTTGTCACGCGCGAATTGAACAAGGCTCGCCCCTACGTCGAGCAGGTACAGAACCTCGAAATCAACGGCAGCCAGATCAGCGCCGTGGTTCAGGGCACCGCCCGCACGCCGTACACGACGCAGGCCTATCTGAGCCAGGCGCAGAGCGGCGAAACGATGGTGGTCAGCCGCTGCACCTGCCCGGTCGGCCGCCACTGCAAGCACGTTGCCGCAATGCTGTTGAAGGCTGTCGCCGAGCGCAACCCGGCGGATCGGGTAAGCAACAGCGTGCTCTCCTGGGTCGAGGATCTGCGCCGCGTTTCAATGGCCGTCGCCAAGAAAAAGGCCCGCCCGGCCGGCGCCCGTCAGCAACTGTTCTACATCCTGAAATGGACGGCTGACCAGCTGCGCTTCGGCATCGAGATCCGCAAAGGCAAATACCCGGAAAGCGCCGATGAGTGGTGGAAGGTCGATCGCGCCCTGGTGACGCCGCCGCAGTTCGTCAATGAAGAAGATCTCGGCATCCTGCGCCTGATCTGGGCCGAGCGCGGCCACGAGACCGGCCTGCGCGCCTTTGGTCTGGGGCCGAAACACGGCGCTGAAATCCTGCAACGGATGGTCGCCAGTCATCGCCTTTATCCGGAAGACGATCTCGGGCTGCCGCTCAATGCCGGCGACACGCGTCCGGCAAGCATCGGCTGGCAGATTGATGGCATGGGCTTCCAGCGCCCCTACCTGAAGCCGGAACCTTCGGCGGGAATGATCATTGCGGTCGATCCCCCGTGGTATCTCGACCTCGGCGAAGGTGAAACCGGCCCGCTCGAAGTCGCCGGCAACCCGGCCGTGGTCAACCGCCTGTTTTCGCTGCCGCCGCTCTCCGCCAAGGAAGCCGCCGTGGTCGCCGAGGCGCTGACCGAGCTCGCCCCCGACCTGCCGCTACCGACCGAGGATGCCGGCGCCCGCCTGCGTCTGGTCGACACGCCACTGCAAGCCATCCTCCTGCTTGAAACGCTGCACACCCATGGTCAGCGCGCCTGGCGCAACTATCCGGCAAGTTTCAGCGGTGGCCCCTTTGACGTTGCACGGGTCATTTTCCGCTATGCCGACACCGAAATCCGGCCCGAGGAAAAGAGCGAATTCATCACCCTGCCCGAGGGTGAAACCGTTCGCCTGAAGCGTCGTCCGGACGCTGAAGCCAGCGCCCTGCAGGCTTTGCTGGCCCGGGGCATGCAGAAAATCCCCGGCCATACGCTGTACACCTTCGGCAGCCCGCCGGAAGGCATCTATGGTCTGGCCGATGAAATCAGCTGGAAATCATTCATGCTCGAAGGCGCCGAGCAACTGAAGCTGGCCGGCTGGCAAGTCGAGTTCCCGGAAGATTTCCGTCACCACGTCATCGAGGTCGATGGTTGGGAGGCTGATCTTTTCGAGGCCGACAACGGCTGGTTCAACCTCGACATGGGCGTCATCGTCGAAGGCGAGCGCCTGCCACTGGCCCCGCTATTGGCCGGCCTTTTCCGCCGCGATGGGCGCTGGCTGGACAGCGCCGAACTGGAGCGCATTCCGGACACCGAAGGGATCGAACTCCACACCCCGAGCGGCAAGCGTCTGCGCGTCCCGGCCGGGCGCCTCAAGCCGCTGGCGGCGACACTGATCGACCTGTTCGATGGCTTTACCGGCGGCGAAACACTGCGCCTGTCACGCTTCGATGCGCCCCGCCTGGCCGAACTGACCGATGTCAGCCGCTGGCAATTCCGCGGCCAGAGTGACGTCTTCGCGTTGGCCGAGCGCCTGCAAGCCGCCCAGGGTATTGTCGACATCGTGCCACCGGCCGGCCTGTGTCTTGAACTTCGTCCCTATCAGCGGGAAGGCCTGGCCTGGCTGCAATTCCTGCGCGAACAGAATCTTTCCGGCATCCTGGCCGACGACATGGGCCTGGGCAAGACGGCCCAGACGCTGGCCCACCTGCTGCTCGAAAAGGAAGGTGGCCGCCTCGACAAGCCGGCGCTGATCGTCCTGCCGACTTCGCTGATCTTCAACTGGAAAAACGAGGCGGCGCGCTTTGCCCCTTCGCTCACGGTGCTCTCGCTGCACGGCCCGGAACGCAAGACGCGCTTCGGTGAAATCCCCAGCCACGATGTCATTCTGACCACCTACCCGCTGCTCTGGCGCGATGCTGAAGAACTGATGCAGCACAGCTACCATCTGCTCATCCTCGACGAAGCGCAGACGGTCAAGAACGCCCAGAGCCGCAGCGCCGAAGCCGTGCGCAAGGTCGATACCCGCCACCGGCTGTGCCTGACCGGCACGCCGCTGGAGAACCACCTCGGCGAGCTATGGAGCCAGTTCGACTTCCTGCTCCCCGGCTTCCTCGGCACCAGCAAGCAATTCACCCGGCACTGGCGCACGCCAATCGAGAAGCAGGGCGACATCGCCCGCCGCAAACTGCTGGCCCGCCGCATCCGTCCCTTCATCCTGCGCCGCAAGAAGGAAGATGTCGCGCAGGAACTGCCGCCGAAAACCATCATCATCCGCAGCGTCGAACTCGAAGGCAGCCAGCGTGACCTCTATGAAACGGTGCGCGCTGCGATGGATGCCAAGGTCCGCGACGAAATCGCCAGCAAGGGCTTCGCGCGCAGCCAGATCGTCATTCTCGACGCCCTGCTCAAGCTTCGTCAGGTCTGTTGCGACCCACGCCTGGTCAAGGCTCTGGCCGCCAAGAAGGTCAAGGAACGCGCCAAGCTCGATCTGCTGATGGCGATGTTGCCGGAACTGGTCGATGAGGGCCGGCGCATTCTCGTTTTCTCGCAATTCACCAGCATGCTGGCGCTGATCGAACACGAACTCGACAAGCTCGACATCGCCTACGTCACGTTGACCGGCGACACCGTCGATCGCGAAACTCCGATTCGCCGTTTTCAGGAAGAAGATGTGCCAATCTTCCTGATCAGCCTGAAAGCCGGCGGCGTCGGCCTCAACCTGACGGCTGCCGACACTGTCATCCACTATGACCCTTGGTGGAATCCGGCGGTCGAAAACCAGGCCACCGACCGCGCCCACCGACTCGGTCAGGACAAACCGGTATTCGTGTACAAATTGATCGTTGGCGGCAGCATCGAAGAAAAGATTCTTGCCCTGCAGGAGCGCAAAGCCGAACTGGCCGCCGGCATCCTTTCCGATGACCACAGCGTCGATATCAAGTTCGGCACCGACGATCTGGCGGCGCTGTTCGAGCCGCTACCGCTTTAACGGTTTTTGCCTCTGGGCGCGTCGACCGCAGCGCTCTTGGCGTAAAGCACATGAAGTACTCCACGGAGCCAGGCGGGGCAGTACAATCGCCACATTAGAAAACGCTAATTCTGGAGTGAGCATGCACCGCCTGATTATTTCATTTGCCCTGGCCCTGAGCTTCAGCGCCGCCGTTGCCGAAGACTGGATGGTCAAGCAAAAGGTCAGCGGCAACTTCGAGGATGCCCGCGATGCGATCACCATGGCGATCGAGAATCGCGGCTTGGTGGTCAATTACACCTCGCACATCGCCGACATGCTGAACCGGACCGGCGCTGACATCGGCGCCAGCCGCAAGATTTTCGAACAGGCTGAAATCATCGAATTCTGCTCAGCCGGCCTGTCGCGAAAAATGATGGAAGCGGACCCGCACAACATCGTGCTCTGCCCGTTCGCCATTTCGATCTACACACTGCCCGGCGAGAAAAACACCACCTGGATTTCCTACCGAAAACCGATGGGCGCAGCCGCCAAGCTGGTCGGGCCATTGCTCAAGGATATTGCCGCCGAAGCCGGGCGCTGATTTTTGCCTCTGGGGGGCGTCGACCGCAGCATTCGCTAAGCGGCCGAAATTCGCCTCAGCCGTCGGCCGTAACCGGCTGCGACTCAGGTGGATGGCTTCAGGCCGTTATTGATGACGCCTCGATCCGCTGCAACAATCCCGTCAAGGCATGGCGAACCGACTGCTCGCGCACGCCGGCACGATCGCCGCTGAAACGGCAGGTCTGCGCTTCGCAAGCGCCCTCTTTCGACGCCCAGCCGAAACAAACGGTGCCCACCGGCTTTTCCGCTGAGCCACCGCCAGGGCCCGCAATACCGGTGATCGCCACCGACCAGTCGGCCCGGCTGTGCGCCAGCGCGCCCTGCGCCATGGCCCGGGCGGTTTGCTCGGAGACTGCCCCATGGCGCTCCAGTGTCGTTTCCGGCACGCCGAGCATTTCGACTTTGGCCGTATTCGAGTAAGTCACAAAGCCCCGCTCGAACCAGCCGGAACTGCCGGCAATTGCCGTCACGGATTGGGAGACCCAGCCGCCGGTGCAGGACTCTGCTGCGGTCAACCACTCCCCACGGGCAAAAAGCACGGCACCCAGTTGCTGGGCCAATATTTCAAGTTCGTTCATCCGTGGAATCTTACACCGGCCACGCCAGCACCAAAGAGCTGGCGCGAAACGGTTAAACTCCGCCCTTTACCGTCACACCAAAATCACCATGACTTTTGCCTCGCTCGGCCTTGCCGCCCCCCTGCTTCAGGCGCTCGAAACGCTGGGTTACCAGACCCCTACGCCGATCCAGACCCAGGCCATCCCCGCCGTACTGGCTGGCCGCGACCTGATGGCGGCAGCCCAGACCGGTACCGGCAAGACCGCCGGCTTCGCACTGCCCTTGCTGCAACGCTTGAGCAGCGCCGGCGGCCCGGTGGCGAGCAATTCGATTCGCGCCCTGGTACTGGTGCCGACCCGCGAACTGGCCGAACAGGTGCACGCCAGCTTCCGTGAATACGGCCAGCACCTGCCGGTCAGCACCTATGCTGCCTACGGCGGCGTCAGCATCAACCCGCAGATGATGCGCCTGCGCCGCGGCGTCGATGTACTGGTGGCCACCCCCGGCCGCCTGCTCGATCTCTTCCGCCAGAACGCGCTCAAGTTCAAGCAGGTCGAAACGCTGATTCTCGACGAAGCCGACCGCATGCTCGACCTCGGCTTTTCCCGCGAACTCGATGCGGTTTTTGCCGCCTTGCCCAAGCAGCGCCAGACCCTGCTTTTTTCCGCCACCTTCTCCGACGAAATCCGCGCCATGGCCAAGACCCGGCTGCGCGATCCGCTGTCGATCGAAGTCAGCCCGCGCAACAGCACTGTCAAGAGCATCAAGCAATGGGTCGTCCCCTGCGACAAGAAACGGAAGCCCGAACTCTTCCTGCATCTGCTGAAAAATCGCAAATGGGGGCAGGTGCTGGTTTTCGTCAAAACCCGCAAGGGTGCCGAATTACTGGTCACCACACTGCAAGCCAAGAAAATCCCGGCTGACGCCATTCACGGCGACAAGAACCAGCCGGCCCGGCTGCGTGCACTGGAAAGCTTCAAGGCCGGCGAGGTACAAATCCTCGTCGCCACCGATGTCGCAGCCCGCGGACTGGACATCGATGATCTACCGCAAGTGGTCAATTTCGACCTGCCCATCGTTGCCGAAGACTACATCCACCGGATCGGCCGCACCGGCAGGGCCGGCGCCAGTGGCGAAGCGATTTCACTGGTCTGTGCCGACGAAGTACCGCTGCTCGCCGCCATCGAAGCGCTGATCAAACAGACGCTGAGCCGCGATGAAGAGCCGGGCTTCGAGCCGGATCACCGCGTGCCGCTGACCGGCAACACCGCACCGGTGGCCAAGAAGCCGAAAAAGCCGAAAGTTGGCGGTGGTCGGTCGGCGAAAAACGTACCCGGCAACTGGGTCGGTTTCGATGCCCCGGTCGCCAAGCCGGCCCGGTCAGCCCCCGGCCGCAGCCCGGCCAAACCCGCCGCGGCAAAACCGCGCGGCCGCTGAACCGGTCGCGAATCCTGCCATGCCCCGCCGCCGTGAGAACGTTCGCGATTTCCCCGGCAAACGCTGGCTCAATCTCGCGCTACGCAGCCTGCATCTGATCGGTATCGTGCTGCTAGGTGCCGGACTATTCGGTGCGACCGAGGTCAGTATTGGCGCGAAAATTACGCTGTTCTCCGGGCTGACCATGTTCGCCATCGACACCTGGGCCAACCCGGCCCAACTGCGCGAAGTCGCCGGGTTCGGCGTACTCGTCAAGCTGGGGCTGGTCGGTTTGATGCTGCTGCAACCCGCCTGGGCGCCCGTCATTTTCTGGTTCATCCTGATACTGTCGACACTGCTGTCGCACGCCCCGGGCACTTTCCGGCACCGCCGGCTGTTTTAGGAAAGCCAAGTGCCTTATCCTTAGGCAAGGTCAGTTGATCCGAAGCACTAGCCCAACCTGTAAGAAAGAGCCCCGATGAAATATCTCCTGCTTGCCACCACCCTGCTGGCCACTATCGCCCAGGCCGGGACCAGCATTGAGCTATCGGCCGAAGCCAGCCGCCCAGCCGCCAATGACATGGTCGAGGCCACGGTTTACGCCGAAGCAAGCGGCAGCAATCCGGCCGAGCTTGCTCGCAAACTCAACCAGGATGTCGCCGAGGCACTCAAGCTGATCAAGTCGCGGCCATCGATTTCAGTCAAGAGCGGGCAACAGTCCACCTACCCGGTCTATAGCCAAAATCAGAAAATTGACAGCTGGCGCATGCGCTCCGAACTGATCCTGGAGTCCGGGGATCAGGCAGCGGTATCGGAACTGCTGGGCCGACTGCAGCAGATGCGGCTGGCCGTTGGCAACCTCGCCCAACGTCCAGCACCGGCCACCCGCCAGGCGGCCGAAGATGAAGCAACGCGCCAGGCAGTAGGTGCCTTCCAGAATCGCGCCAAACTGCTGGCCGATCTGTTCGGCAAGCCCTATCAGGTAAAACAGCTCAGCGTGCAGCAGAATGGCAGCTCGCCGCCGATGCCGATGTTCCGGGCCAGCCTGGCCAAAATGGCGACCGACGCGGCACCGATGCCGATGGAAGCCGGCAACAGCCTGGTAACAACCACCGTCAGCGGCCAGATCGAACTGGCCGACTAAGGCTGGTCAACCGCCGAGTTCGGCCCGCAACTGAACCAGCATTGCGCGCAATTCGCCGACTTCCGCTTCCAGCGCTTCGACCCGCCCCCGGAGTTCGTCAGATTCACGGCCAAGACCACGCCCCGTCACCGACGATTCAATGACTGGCGTTCCACTGAGCAAATGCGCCCAGCGGTTTTCGCGGGAACCCGGCAGGCGCGGCAACTCAACGACCAAGCCGCCATCGGCACGCACCGCCAGCTCTTCGAGAAAAGCCTCGACCGAAGAGATATCGACAAACTTGTGCATGCGTTCGCAATTCAGGCGCAATTCGCCGGCAGTCTGCGGGCCACGCAGCATCAGCACCGCCAGCAGGGCCGAGGCCTGAGTCGGCACGACCAGTTTTTTCTCCAGGTAATGGGCGTAGCGCACAACCCGACTGCCACTGAATTCGGCGACCAGGCCCGCCTCCTTCAGCGTCTCGATGGCCTGTAAAACATCGGCTTCACTCGCTTCCAGCACCGGGCTGCGGCTGGACTTCTGGTTGCAGCCGGCGGCAAGCGCGTTGAGGGAAAGCGGATAGGTATCGGGCACCGTGCGCTGCTTCTCGACCAAGGTGCCGAGGATGCGGGTTTCAAGCAGGGAGAGGATGGGAATGTCAGCCATGAAGCGGTTTTCCTGAATAAGACGGTGAAATAATCATCAGCCCTGGGTACGCAGCCAGGCCCGGTAAAGTTGCAGCGCGACGTAGGCGTCGTTGGCGGCGTAGAGTACCTGACGCTCAGTCAGGCGCGGGCTGGCCCAGTTGCTGGTGCCGGTTTTCTTGGATTTCTGGAATTTCTGGCCGAAGAAGTGAGCGACCGCCACCTTCGCCCCGACCGTACCGCGATGCCCCGGCCCGCGGAGCACTTCGCCAAGATCGAGGACGTTTTCCAGGGTGACGCCCAGGCGGGATTTCAGCGCGCTGCGGTCGTTGCCGAGGCCGAAGCCGACCTTCAGCACGCGCGGCGCTTCCAGAATGGCTTTCAGGGCAGCGTTACCGTGGGTGCGCGAAACCGGAAAAAGGTAAGCGTGGCTGTCGGTCGCCAGTTGCACCAGATGCGGCCCGGTGGAAACCTCGCCCTTTTGAAAGGTCGGTTTCGATTCGGTATCGAAGCCAATGGCCTCGGCTGCCATCAATTCAGCCTGCGCTTTGGCGGCCAGATCTTCGGTCAGAACCAGCGTCACCTGAGCCAGCGAAACACCTTGGTATACCGGCAGTTCGACAGTCCCCAGTTCGGCCCGGCTCATCACGACATCGCTCACTTGAGCAGGCCCTGCAACCATTCACCGATCAGTTGTACTTCCTCAAGGCAGAGCGTGTGCGGCATCGGATATTCCTGCCACGTCACGTCATAGCCTTTCGCCAGCAGCAAATCCTTGGCCTGGCGGCCCAGCGTCGGCGATACCACATCATCAAGGCTGCCATGGATCGCGAGTATCGGAATGGCATGGTTAACTTCAGTGGCTTCGCGGGCGACCAGATCAACCGTCGGCAGGTAGGTCGATAGCGCGAAGAGGCCGGCCAGCGGCTCCGGGTGGGTCAGCGCCGTGGTGTAGGCAACCGCCCCGCCTTGCGAAAAGCCTGCGAGGAATATTCTGTTGCAGGGAATGCCACGCTCGTTTTCGCGGGCAATCAGCTGCCTGATCGCCGCCCGGGAATGCACGATGCCGGTCTCATCGATTTTGCGGCTGGTGCTTTCCAGCGAAATGATGTCGTACCAGGCCGGCATCACGTAGCCACCATTACAGGTCACCGGGATTTCCGGCGCATTCGGGAAAATAAAGCGCACACCAGGCGCCTCAGCCAGCCCGAGTTCCGGCACCACTGGCACGAAATCGGAGCCATCGGCGCCCAGGCCATGCAACCAGATCACCGAATACTGCGGCGTCCCGCCATGCATTATCTCTATGCCCTGTAACAGTTCTTTCAATGGAATCTCCTCTGGCCCGGCAAGGCCACTCTTCATTTCAATTCGGGGAAAAGCACGTCGGTGTAACCGAAGCGGTTCATGTCACGAATCCGCATCGGATAGAGCTTGCCGATCAGGTGGTCGCACTCGTGCTGCACCACGCGGGCGTGGAAGCCTTCGACCGAGCGGTCAATCGGCTCGCCCTGCGGCGTCAAGCCCTGATAGCGGATGCGCGAAAAACGCGGCACTTCACCGCGCAAGCCGGGCACCGACAGACAGCCCTCCCAGCCCAGGTCTTCCTCGTCGGACAGCGGCGTAATGACCGGGTTGATCAGGATCGTCTGCGGCACTTCTTCGGCATCCGGATATCGCTCACTTTTCTCGAAACCGAAGATCACCAGCTGCAGACCAACGCCGATCTGCGGCGCCGCCAGGCCAACCCCATCGGCCGCCGCCATCGTGTCGAACATGTCGGCGATCAGCGCGTGCAGGGCTGGCGAATCGAAATCGGTCACCGGGCTGGCCACTTCCAGCAAGCGCGGATCACCCATGCGCAACAGGGTTCTGACTGCCATCAAGGTATCCTTGCAGTTTTCGAGACTCGTCAGTTTATGGGAACACGCCGCTTCGATGGAATCTTTAGATGGCTGAAAAGCCTGCTGGCCGCGAAAGGCAAGCCCCTTTCCGACATCGAGCAGGCGCGCCGTCTGATTGTTGCCGTTGATCGCGGCGGCATTCCGCTCAATCCGGCCAAGGTCAGTGCAATTGCGCGTGAATTGGGGCTTGAAGTGTCGAAAAAAGCCCCGGTTGAAGAAACCATCGAGCGCATTCGCCACGCACTGACGCGGGCAAGTTAGGCCGCAAGGCTGTACACTGTCACCCTTCGGCCGCACTTTTTTGCGCCCCTGCCACCCGGCGTTCGACGCCCCTGTGTGCCGCCCCTTGCGCCACAGGCATTTGAAGCTTATTCCATGCACCCGATCCACGATATTGACGCCCTTCTTCTCCTCGCCACGGCCATGTCCTCCAAGCGGCGGCCAGCCGAAATCGTCGAGATCGTTGCTGCGGTCGACCTGCTCCAGGACAATATTCCGACCGAACCAAAACTGGTCGAAGCCTTTTCGCGCCTCTCGACACATGGCCTGATTACCGAAGTCGAAGGTCGTTTCGCTCTGACCGCCGAAGCGCAGAAAATCATTCAGGCGCAACCGAGGAAGGCTGACACCGCCGAGAAGCTTTTCGGCATCAAGGATGGCCTTTCCGAGCACAATGCCAAGGGTAATTTCGCCAGCATCGTGCTCACCGACGACCAGTTCCGCGCAGCCATCGTGGCGCATCGGGCGGCCGCTGCCAGTACCGCCAAGAACATGCTGGTGCCGAAGCCGAAACCGGAAGACAAGTCGGTGCAGAAACCCGGCCAACGCCAGCGCAAGCCGATGCCGGCCCGCCGCCGCAAGCCTTGAGCCACGCCGTGACGACTGCCGAAACCACCCAGCCCGCCGCCGGGCAATCTTTCAGCGAACTGCCGCTGTCGCCTGCCATGCAGGCAACCTTGCAGCAGCTCGACTACCTGACCATGACGCCGATCCAGGCTGCCAGCCTGCCGCTGGCACTGGCCGGACACGATCTGATCGCCCAGGCCAAGACCGGTAGCGGCAAGACCGCCGCCTTCGGCCTCGCCCTGCTCAACAACCTTAATCCCAAACGTTTTGCCGTGCAGGCCCTGGTGCTCTGCCCGACGCGCGAGCTGGCCGATCAGGTAACACAGGAAATCCGCCGCCTGGCCCGCTTTGAAGAGAACATCAAGGTGCTGCCGCTCTGTGGTGGCTCGGCCCTGCGCAACCAGGCAACCAGCCTGGAAAATGGGGTCCATATTGTTGTCGGCACACCCGGTCGCATCATGGACCACATGGAGCGAGGCACGCTCAAGCTCGACGAGCTGAACACGCTGATCCTCGACGAAGCTGACCGCATGCTCGACATGGGCTTTCACGACGACATCGCCTTCGTCGCCAAGCGCTGCCCGGCCAAGCGCCAGACCCTGCTCTTCTCGGCGACCTACCCGGAAGGCATCGCCCAGCTCGCCAAGCAGTTCCTGCGCAATCCACAGGAAGTGAAGCTGCTCGAAAAGCATGCCGGGAGCAAGATTCGCCAGCGCTTCTACGAGGTGACCAACGAAGATCGCCTGCAGGCCGTCGCCACGCTGCTCAAGCATTTCCGCCCGGTCAGCACGCTGGCCTTCTGCAATACCAAGCAGCAATGCCGCGACCTGCTCAACATCCTGCGCCATGAAGGCATTCAAGCCCTGACCCTGAATGGCGATCTGGAACAACGCGAGCGCGATCAGGTACTGATCCAGTTTGCCAACCGCAGCATTTCGGTCTTGGTCGCCACCGATGTCGCAGCGCGCGGCCTCGATATTGCCAATCTCGAAGCGGTGATCAATGTCGACGTCACGCCCGATCCGGAAATTCACATCCACCGTGTCGGCCGCACCGGTCGTGCCGACGAGGATGGCTGGGCGCTCAGCCTGTGCAGCCATGGCGACCGCCGCCGGGTAGCCGCCATCGCCGAGGCCATGGGTTGCCAGCTGACCTGGAGCGAACTGGGCGCGCTGGATGCCGCCGATAACAGCCCGCTAGTACCGCCGATGTCGACATTGTTGATGCTCGGTGGCCGCAAGGAAAAAATCCGCCCCGGTGACGTGCTCGGTGCGCTAACTGGTGAAGCCGGCTTTACCCGCGAGCAAGTCGGCAAAATCACGGTAACTGATCAGAACACCTACATCGCCGTCGCCCGCGACATCGCCCGCGATGCGGTGCGCAAGCTGACCGCCGGCAAGGTCAAAGGTAAAACGGTGAAGGTTCGGACGCTGTAAAATTTGGCTGAATGATTCACCGTCGGAAATGTCGATTTAGCCGCACGGAGCATGTGAAGTAATAACCGCTTTCTTTGGGGGAGATTCACGGCATGAATCCAATACCAACGTCGCAGCCAGAACATTCCACTTCGTTCGCTCGTTCATTCGCCAAGATACTGCTCGCCCTGAGCTTGGCCTGCGTTTCATCGCTTGCTCCGGCGCAGTTAAATAGCGCTGACAGCAGCGAAGTCGTCTTTGATGACAGCGAAGCCAGCCCTGCTGCGCTGGCACCCGACAGTGCCACGCGCCTCCTGGCGCAACCCCTGCCGGAAGAACCAGACGCTCGATACGCGCTGCTGCAGGCGCAATTCCACGCCTCCCGCCAGCTCAATGACCGGGCGCGGCATATTGAGGTGGCAAAGCAACTGGTCGAAGCCGGACGAGGCAGACCCGGCGGCGAAGACTGGATCAAGGATTACCTCAACGCCGAGTTCACCTGGGGCAGTTCCGGCAAGGCACTGGAAGCCAGCGAAGCATTCGTCACCGACAAAAGCCTGACAATCGGCACTCGCGCCTTGCTTGCCTTGCGTCAAACCTATTTTGCCGTCGCCGGCCATGATCGGGCGATTTTTGAGCGCTACTGGTCGCGTGCCGAAGACCTCGTGCGGCAGGCCACCAAACCTGGCCTCACCGTACCGAAGCAGCTGATGATCAGCCGGCTTCAGGTCCGTTCCGAAATCGAAAGCCGAAGAGGTGATCTGGTCGCAGCGGTGGCCAGCCTGCGCGAAGCCGTCGGACTGGCCAGACGTGAACTGAAGGCCGCCCGCAGTCTAAGCAGCAACCCGCAGAATCCAGATGTACTGAACGCCTATGGCTGGCTTGATGGCTCGCTCGGCATGCTCACCTATGCCCTGATCAAGCAGGGCCGCGCCCCGGAAGCCATTGAGCTGGCGCAAGCCAATATTGCACGGTGGCGCGCCGGAGAGATTTCCGATGCCCATGGCGCGCGCTGGAATTACCGCCTGGCAACCAGCCTGAATGCCACCCAGCAATACGAAGCCGGCCTTGCGGCGGCACGCCTGTCCGACGAGATGCTGGAACGCTCCGGCGCCAGCCCGGCCAGCCAGACCCGCTGGCAGGCCAGGCAGGAAGTGGTGCGTGGCTTGATCGGTCTGCGCCGCTGGAAAGAGGCTGACGAGTCCTATCGCGATTTTTTGGCCAGCATGCCGCCCGACACACTGGCCCGCACGCGGGCCTCGGACTGGCGTCTGCTCGCCCTGCTCGCCGCCAAGAACGGCCGGCTCGATGAAGGCCTAGCCCAGGCCGAGCGTATCCACCGTTTCCGGGTCCGCCTGTATGGCTCAGACCATCCACAAACCCGGGAGGCGGCCGGCGTGCGTGGTGTCATTCGCCTGCTGCGCGGTGATCTGCGCCTGGCGATGAAAGACTATGAAGACCTGTTCGCAGCCACCCTCGACAACCCGGCCGGCTGGATCGACCTCGACCAGCGCGGCGTTCGCGGCTACGTCTTCGGTATCGCTTTCGACGAATTCATGCGCTATGTCACCGAGCAGGCGGTCAAGGGGGAAGCCATTGCGACGGCACTGACCGATCGCGCAATGCAGATAGCCGATCGCAGCAGCCTTGGCGTCACCCAACGGGCGCTGACTGACAGCACCGCCCGCGTCATGGCGACCACCCCGGCCTTGCAAGCCATGTTGAGTCAGGAGCAAACCCAGCGCCGGGCGGTTCAGGCGCTGTTTACCAAGGTCAATGACTCGCTCGCCCAGGACGACCTGCTGCGCAAGGAAGCCCAGACCGAAGCTTTCAAGGCCTTGCCGGAGAAAGAGCGCAAGGCGCATGCTGAAACCCAGAAAGCAGTCCGTGAGCAGATCAAGGTCCAGCAGGCCGAAGCCCTCTCGGCGCGAAGCGAGTTGACCGCGATGCGGGAAAACATTTCCCGACAGTTCCCGGCCTACGCCGATCTGGTGACGCCGACCATGCCCAACCCCGAACAACTGCGCCGTCTGCTCAAGCCCGGCGAAGCTTTGCTGCTGATCCACCCGACCGAGTCCGCCACGCTGATCTGGCTGGTCGGTGCCGAGTCGCACAATGGTTTTACCGCTGCCCGGGTGACACGCGCCGAACTGGCCCAGATGGTCAGCGAACTGCGCGGCCTGCTCGACATCAGCGACGCCCCGGCCGGCAGCGAACCCAGCGCGCCGACCACCCAATTGCATGCGCTGTATCGCCAGCTGCTGGCCCCGCTGGAAACAGCTTTACAGGGCGTCAGCTCACTAATCGTCGCCACCGATGGCCCACTCGCCAGCTTGCCACTGGCCGCCCTCCTCACTTCTGCGCCCGAGCCGAATACCGCCCGCGCCTGGCTGGTCCGGCAAATGGCAGTTACCCAACTGCCTTCACCTTCCGCCTTGCAAGCACTGCGCCGGGTGGCGCAACCGCAGGCCGCCGACAAGGCTTTCATGGGCTTTGGCGATCCGCTGTTCAAACTAGTCAAGGGCAAAGCTGCGGCTCCGGCCCCCAAACGCTCGGCCCAGCCCCAACTCCTGGGCGCCAGCCTGCCGGTCGGTGCCACCCGTTACGATGCTGAATGGGGATTCCGCTACGCCGATGTAACGCCCTTGCCGGAAACCCGCACGGAATTGCTGGCCATCGCCACGGCCCTCGGCGCCAACCCGAAGACCGATCTGGTCTTTGGTGCAAAAGCCACCCGCCGAGCCGTTATCGATGCCAAGCTGGCTGACCGCCGGGTTGTCGCCTTTGCCACCCATGGGCTGATGCCGGGCGAGTTACCCGGCGTCTCCAAACCCTCGCTGGCCATGGCGGCCAACGCCAACGAGCGCGAGTCGCCGCTACTGGAGCTCGATGACGTCCTCGGGCTGCACCTGAACGCGCAATGGGTCCTGCTCTCGGCCTGCAATACCGCCTCTGGCGAAAAGGGTGGCAATGCCATGTCGGGCCTGGTGCGCGGCTTCTTCTTCGCAGGGGCACGCTCGGTACTGGCGACGCATTGGGCCGTCGAATCAGAATCAGCCGCCGCTCTCACCATAAACACCTTCAAAGACCACGCCAATGGTGGCATTTCACGCGGCGAGAGCCTGCGTCAGGCGCAACTGGCCATGATCGACGGATCAATCGGCAAGGGACGCTGGAGCCATCCGTATTACTGGGCTCCGTACGCCCTGTTTGGCGACCCGGCGCGTTAAGACCACACTGGCCTCCTGAAAGGATTGCGACAGGGATTAAAAACCACAATCCCCGGACCCTGCTAGTACTTTTGTAATATTTACAAAATACAGGATGAGTGAGACATTCGAGGCACAGGAATATCTCAAATGACTCAAGTCCGCCTACGTCCAACCCTCATCATTCTGCTTGTTGCATGGCTAGGCGTCATTACATTTGCAATGCTGATGCTGATGTCAGCGCAAATCAGCCGCTGGGAAAGACGCTTCGATGACGATGCCAGACTTCTCGTCAGCGAAGTAAAGAACAAGCTGGATACCAACGAAGCCGTACTGGCCGGATTTTCGGCATTCCTTCAGGCGGTTGATCGGGGCGACACGGAATCAGCCGAGAGGTATGCTGCAACAGCAACGGCCACGTACCCCCACATCTACATGATTGAAGTTGCCCGCCGGGTGGCTTTATCAGAGCAAGCTGCCTTCGAAGCTTCGCTGCGAAAAAAATGGCGCTCTGGTTTCCGGATGAAGAACTTCTCCGAGATCACTCGGCGCCCCGCCATCAACCCGGGCCCAATCAGCCACACCTGGCCAATTCTTTTCATGTACCCATCCTTGCCCGACACGCAGGCAATCTATGGGCTCCGACTGGAAACGGTCGACTATCTGTCGCACTCTTTGGGGCTTGCCCACAATAGCAACAAGCCGGTGGTATCCCCTGTATTCGACATGTACGAGGGCGGTAGCGCCTATATTCTGCTTCGAGAGGTCACCCGGCCGGCCAGGACAACCTCATCCGATCTGAACTTCTTTGGCAGCACAATGACAGCCATGCTGGTAATCAAGGCCCAGTCCTTGTTCCCCAGCCAGAACAAAGAAGCTGATCTGCAAAAAATCAGTTTCTCGGCTTACATCGCTTCCGCTGCCAGTTCCGAAAGCCTCTTGTTCGAACAGAAGGCGACTCAGGCAGGAGAACTGGACAGCTTGTTTCTACCCAGCTTCAAACGTCGACTATCCATCGACAATGCGTCGCAACCAACGCTGATGATCTTCAACCGGCAATTGCTCTGGAGCGACCTGATTACGCAAGAAACGGTCAGCTTGCTGGCTTTTCTTGCCTGCGCCCTGTGCCTCGTTCCCTGGCTCACCATACGCCACTACGGCGCGCTGGACCGAGCAACGATCGAGCATGAGCGATCAGCCTACCTCGCTACCCATGATTTGCTGACCGATCTGCCCAATCGTTTTCTCTTTCTCGATCGCTTCGAGCAGGCATTCCAGAACTGGCAACGCAACGGCAATTCGTTCGCGCTATTGCTGATTGACCTCGACCATTTCAAGGACGTTAACGACCATCACGGTCACGAAGTCGGTGATCAGGTTCTGATCGCTGCCGGAAAACGGATGTCACAGGAACTGCGCGCCTGCGACACCGTAGCGCGTCACGGCGGCGATGAGTTTGTCATCCTTCTGGTCAATATCCTGAATGCCGAGGATGCGAGAAAAGTTGGCGAAAAGCTGCTTGCCTCGATGTCAGAACCGATGGAAACCAGCGCTGGCGTGCTGCGAATATCCTGCAGCATTGGCATTTCCATTTGCCCGACGCACGGCGAAACCATGGACACCCTGCGAAAGCATGCCGATCAGGCCATGTATTGCTCCAAGGCACTGGGCCGAAACACCGTCTCGGTCCATGCCATGGACCCCGGTTAAGGGAGGCGAAACCCGCCTGCGATTGCAAGTGCTGCGGTCGACCCTCGTTTTTTGGCAATTTTCAGCACGGCCATGCGACTGTGAATGAATTACCGGTGCCGAGATCGCACTCAGGCCATCTTGAGCATGCCTCTGGCCACCGCCTCAGCGATCTTGATGCCATCAACCCCGGCTGACAGGATGCCCCCCGCGTAGCCAGCGCCCTCACCGGCCGGATAAAGTCCACGCGTATTGATGCTTTGCAGGTCATCGCCACGTTTGATGCGGATCGGCGACGAGGTACGGGTTTCGACGCCGGTCATCACCGCATCATCCATCGCAAAGCCGTGGATCTGCTTGTCGAAGGCCGGCAGGGCTTCGCGCAGGGCGGCCACGACGAAGGGCGGCAGGCAGAGCGAAAGGTCGGTCCAATGCACGCCGGGGGTATAGGAAGGATCAACGGCGCCGGGAGCAACTGATGGTTGGCCCTTGAGGAAGTCACCGACGCGCTGGGTCGGCGCTGAATAGGTGCCGCCTCCAGCCACGAAGGCCGCCGACTCCCATTGGCGCTGGAACTCGATACCGGCCAGCGGATGCCCCGGGTAATCAACCTCGGGCGAGATGTCGACGACGATGCCGCTGTTGGCATTGCGTTCGGCGCGGGAATACTGGCTCATGCCATTGGTCACCACCCGGCCCGGCTCCGAGGTGGCTGCCACCACGGTCCCACCCGGACACATGCAGAAGCTGTAGGCAGTACGGCCATTGGCGCAGTGATGCACCAGTTTGTAATCGGCGGCACCGAGCAATGGATGCCCGGCCGACGGTCCGAAGCGGGCGCGGTCGATCAACGACTGCGGGTGTTCGATGCGGACGCCGATCGAAAAAGGCTTGGCCTCGATGTAAACGCCTTGATCGAACAGCATCTGGAACGTGTCGCGGGCGCTATGGCCAACTGCCAGCACAACATGCTCGGCGGCAATGCGTTCGCCATCGGCCAGCACGACACCACGCACCTGGCCATTGCCGGCGGCATCGCGCTCGATGTCGATTTCATCGACCTTGGCGCCGAAACGCACTTCGCCACCCAGCTCGAAAATATTGGCGCGCATCTTCTCTACCATGCTGACCAGCCGGAAGGTGCCGATGTGCGGCTTGTTGATGAATAGGATTTCCTCCGGCGCCCCGGCCTTGACGAACTCTTCCAGCACCTTGCGGCCATGGTGCTGCGGATCCTTGATCTGGCTGTACAGCTTGCCGTCGGAGAAAGTGCCGGCCCCACCCTCGCCGAACTGGACGTTGGAATCCGGGTTCAGCTTGCCCTGGCGCCACAGGCCCCAGGTGTCCTTGGTCCGCTCGCGCACAGCCTTGCCGCGTTCGAGGACGATCGGGCGGAAACCCATCTGGGCCAGCACCAGACCGGCAAACAGGCCACAGGGGCCGGTGCCGATAACGACCGGCCGGGATGTCAGATCGGCTGGCGCCTTGGCGACAAACTTGTAGGTGGTATCCGGCGTTGGTTTGATGTGCGGATCGCCCTTGCAGCGGTCGAGCAGGGCCGCCTCGTTGACCACTTCAACATCCAGCGAGTAGATCAGCGTAATCGCCGATTTTTTTCGCGCATCGAAGCTGCGGCGATAAATCGAATGATTCAGCACCTCGCTCGCTGCCACGCCAAGGCGCTGGCAAATGGCAGAAAGGATCGCGCCTTCGGCGTGATCGAGCGGGAGCTTTATTTCAGTCAGTCTCAACATGCGAACGAATCCGGAAACCCCGGTGGCAACGGCACCACAACGGCGGCAAGCCGACTATTCTACCCCGGCAAAAACCGCCTCACCGAGTGGCGTCGCCGACCAGAGCATCTGACCACCGGCGGCCAGATGGCTGAGATAAACCCGGACATCGAACTCCAGCTGGTGATAATCCTGCTCCATGTGCTGACACAGCTGGTAGAACGCCTTGTCGTGGGCGCCCTCCTTGAGATGGGCCAGCTCATGCACGACGATCATGCGCAGGAACTCCGGCGGCATTTCCCGGAATACCGTCGCGACGCGGATCTCCCGCTTCGACTTCAACTTCGTGCCCTGCACGCGCGAGATGCTGGTGTGCATCCCGAGCGCCTGCCGGATGACCTGCAACTTGCTGTCAAAAATCACCTTGCTGACCTGCCCGACGTTGCGCATGAACTCACCCTTCAAGGCCAGCACATAGTCATAAAGTGCCTTGTCGGTACGCACGTCGTGCGCCAGCGGATATTTTTTCAGCAGCACTTCGCCCAGTCTGTCCTGCGCGATCAGGTGCCGCACGGGTTCGACCAGCGTTGCCGGGTAGCCGGCCAGGTAATCGGGGGGTGGCTTTGGTCGCATGGCAGGCGCTATTCACCCGTCGTCCGCCGCCCGGCCTTGACCGCCGCTCGCCGCCCCTTGCTTTCCAGGCGGCGCTTGACTGAACTATGGGTTGGCTTGGTCGGCCGCCGTGCCTTCGGCAGCACGGCCACGCTGTTAACCAGCAGCTCCAGGCGGCGCACGGCTTCAGCCCGGTTTTTCTCAAGGCTGCGAAATTCCTGCGCCTTGATCACCACCACGCCCTCCTTGCTGATCCGCTGACCGCCCAGTTTCAGCAGCCGCTCGCGAATTTCTTCCGGCAGCGACGAGGCCGCAATATCGAAACGCAGATGCACGGCATTGGAAACCTTGTTGACGTTCTGCCCACCCGCCCCTTGGGCACGGATGGCAGTGAATTCGATTTCTTCGGGGGGAATATTGATCTGGGGGCGCATGTCGTCAACTGCGGGGTAAATGAAGCGACAGTGTACTTCCCCCACGACCATCTGGTTTAACGCCGCCGTCTTGCTTGCCCGGGCGACAGGCCCGGCAAGTCAGCAGAAAATCAGAGAGCTTCGATCCGGGCCGAGGCCAGTCTCGCGGCCATTGGAACCGGCAGTGGCCGACCCAGCCAGTCCGCGACCGAATTACAGCCAAGATTGAGGACGCGACGCTGAAGCGTCTTTCGCCGATCAAGCTGGATAAAGAGCGCACCGGAATCGCTCTGGCGACGGTCATTGAGAAAGCGACGCTCGTCGCTTGAAAATATTGCTGTGCTCACACTATCGCCCCTTGGCCCGGTTAAGTACTTCTGCAGCCTCGTTGACTGCGTGATCGACAGCGCTGGAAATTGCTTTCCCCTGATAACTGACGAAATGCGAGGCCCATTCAAAAAAGCTGATTTCGGCCATCGCGGTCTGCCGCCGCTCCATCGCCCCTCGACGTTCTGCGCCAGTACTGGGCGGACCATCGATCTTGAACCGACGCTCCGGCCCATTGCGTTTTTCATCTACCAAAGTCATTTTTTACACACGATCTCTGATGAATTTTTAGCTGCACCGTGAATGCCTGGCACCCACTCCCCTGGCGCGTGATTTTAACCCATGGCAATGACAGGGGTGTAACAAAAAACACATCCATCATTCAAAAAGCGGCATGCAACCGACGAAAAAAATGGGGCCCGAAGGCCCCACAGGGATGAAGAGCTCGGGCACTGTTCTCCCGTTACCTCACCCGCAGAGTAGATCGAATTTCTAGTGGTCGTGAGCGCCGGAAGCACCCAGACCGGTTTGAGCCCGGATGTACTGTTCTTCGTAGGCTTCCTTTTCCTTGGTCGCACGGGCGCTCTTGTCGGTAACCGACAGCACCCAGGTGACAAAGAAAGCCAGCGTCATCGAAACGATGGCCGGATGGTCGTACGGGAAGATGGCGGCTGGGTTGCCGAGAATCTTGACCCACACGGTCGGCGACAGGACAACCAGGCCAACTGAAGAAACCAGGCCGGAAATACCACCCCACAGCGCGCCGCGGGTGGTCAGGCCTTTCCAGTACATCGACAGGATCAGGATCGGGAAGTTGACCGAGGAAGCGACGCCAAAAGCGAGCGCAACCAGGAACAACACGTTCTGGTCCTTGAAGGCGATACCAAGCAGGATGGCAGTGATACCGAGGCCGATGGAAGCAAAACGGGTAACCCGCATTTCCTGGGCACTGGACGCCGTACCCTTCTTGATGACGCGGGCGTAGAGGTCATGCGAGATGGCCGAGGCGCCAGCCAGTGCCAGACCCGAAACCACGGCTAGAATGGTGGCGAAGGCAACCGCGGACAGGAAGCCGAGGAAGATGTCGCCGCCAACGGCCTTGGCCAGATGCATGACCGGCATGTTGCCGCCACCGATCAGCTTGCCGCCGACCTGGCCACCTTCAAAGAAGGCCCCGTTGGTGCCGACGATGGTGATCGCGGCCGCGCCGAGGATCATCGTGACGAGGAAGAACAGGCCGATGAAGCCGGTCGCGTAGAACACCGACTTGCGGGCTTCCTTGGCGTTCGGCACGGTGAAGAAGCGCATCATGATGTGGGGCAGGCCGGCGGTACCGAAGAGCAGGCCAAGCGACAGCGAGAAGGCAGAGATCGGATCAGCCATCAGCGACCCCGGAGACATCAGCTTTTCGCCCATCTTGTGCGACTCGATGGCCTTGGTGAAGAGGTTCTCGAAAGACCAGTCGAATTGCGCCAGGGTCAGCAGCATCAGCGAGATACCACCGCCGAGCAGCAGGCAGGCCTTGATGATCTGCACCCAGGTCGTTGCCGTCATGCCGCCGAAGGTCACATAGACCATCATGAGCAGACCGACGACGATCACGGCGTAGTTGTATTCCAGGCCGAAAAGCAGCTGGATCAACTGGCCGGCACCGACCATCTGGACGATCAGGTAGAAGCAGACAACGGTCAGCGAACCAATCGCCGCGAAGGTGCGGATGCGGTTCTGATCGAGGCGGTAGGAGGCGATGTCGGCGAAGGTGAATTTGCCGAGATTGCGCAGGCGTTCAGCCATCAGGAACAGGATGATCGGCCAGCCGATGAAGAAGCAGACGGCGTAGATGAAACCGTCGTAGCCCTTGAAGTAGACCATCGAGGTCAGACCGAGCAGGGTCGCCGCCGACATGTAGTCGCCAGCGATGGCCAGGCCGTTCTGGAAGCCGGTGATGCCGCCGCCAGCCGTGTAGAAGTCAGCCGTCGTCTTGGTCTTGCCGGCGGCCCACTTGGTGATGCCGAGGGTGGCGATGACGAAAATCATGAACATCGCGATGGCGCTGAAATTGACTGGCTGTTTCTCGACGCCTTCGATGGCGCCACCGGCAGCAAAGACGGCGAAGGAGACGGCGAGCAGGCTGCCGGCGATCAGTGCGGTTAGGGAGCGCTTCATTTGCGGGCCTCCTTGAGTACTTCTTCGGTGATTCTGTCGAATTCGCCATTGGCGCGATTGACATAAACACCGGTCAGCAGCCAGCCGCCGAAAACGATCAAGGCAGCGATCGGCCAGCCGATGGTGATGACGCTGCCTTCGCTGATCTTGGTCGCGAAGATTTGCGGCTGCAGCGAAACCAGCAGCATAAAGCTGTAGTAAGGCACGAGGACGACGAGCGAAAGAATGATCGCGAAGCGCGTGCGCTTACCGACCAATTCGGCAAATTTCGGGTTGGCCCGAATTTTTTCCTGAAGTGTTTGTTGTGACATGACCCCTCCTGGGAACATTGATGAATTAAACGAACTGATGTGCTGCGTTAGGCGGTGAATTACATGTTTGGATAGGTTGGCCCGCCCCCGCCTTCCGGCACCGTCCAGTTGATGTTCTGGGTCGGGTCCTTGATGTCACAGGTCTTGCAGTGCAGACAGTTCTGGCCGTTGATCTGGAGACGAGGCTTGCCCTCCTCCTCTCCGACGATTTCATAAACGCCGGCCGGGCAGTAACGCGTTTCCGGCGAGCCGTACTTCGCGTAGTTCACGCTGATCGCGATGCTTTCATCCTTCAATTGCAGATGGCAGCGCTGGTTTTCCTCGTGATTCGTTCCGGACAGGAAGACTGATGAAAGGCGGTCGAAAGTCAGTTGGCCATCCGGCTTCGGATAGGCAATCTTCGGATAGTCGTTCTTGTCACCCAATTGGCTGTGGTCGTCGTGGTTATGCATGGTCCACGGTGCCTTGCCCTTGAAAACGTAGGTGTCGATGGCGCCATAGGCCAGCGCCCCGAACAGCCCCCACTTGAAGGCCGGACGAATGTTGCGAACCTGATACAGCTCGTCCCACAGCCACGACTTCTTGATCTGCTCGGCGTACTCGGTGGCTTCAGCCCCGGCGTTGTCCTTGCTGAGATGCTCGAAGACAGCCTCGGCTGCAACCATGCCGGACTTCATCGCCATGTGCGTGCCTTTGATCTTCGGCACATTGAGGAAGCCGGCGGTGTCTCCGATCAACAGGCCACCCGGGAAGGTCAGCTTGGGAATGGACTGGTAGCCGCCCTCGGACAGCGCACGGGCACCATAGGAAATGCGGCGTGCGCCTTCGAAAAAGCCACTGATCGCCGGGTGCGTCTTGTAACGCTGGAATTCCTCGTAAGGCGACAGCCACGGATTCTTGTAATCCAGACCGACGACCATGCCGATGGAGACCAGGTTGTCTTCCAGGTGGTAGAGGAAGGAACCGCCATAGGTGTCGGATTTGAGCGGCCAACCCACGGAATGCACGATCAGGCCCGGCTGGTGTTTGGCCGGATCGATTTCCCATAGCTCCTTGATACCGATGCCGTAGGTTTGCGGATCGACGCCATCGCGCAGGTTGAACCGGGCGAACAATTCCTTGGTCAGCGAACCGCGACAGCCTTCAGCGAAGATGGTCTGGCGAGCGTGCAGCTCCATCCCGGGCTGGAAGTTATGGCCGGGCATGCCATCCTTGCCAATGCCGAGGTCGCCGGTAGCGACACCTTTGACCGAGCCGTCCTCGTGGTAAAGCACTTCAGCCGCAGCGAAACCGGGATAGATTTCGACGCCCAGCGCCTCGGCCTGCTCACCGAGCCAGCGGGCGAGATTTCCCAGGCTGATGATGTAGTTGCCGTGGTTGCCCATCTGCGGTGGCGTTGGCAGTTTCCAGGAACCGGTTTCGGTCAGGAACAGCAGGCGGTCTTCACCAGCCGGCGTGTTCAGCGGCGCGCCGCGTTCCTGCCAGTCGGGAATCAGCTCAGCCAGCGCATGCGGTTCGAGCACGGCGCCGGACAGGATGTGGGCGCCAATTTCAGAGCCCTTTTCCAGCAAGCAAACTGACACTTCCCTGCCAGCCTTTTCAGCCAATTGCTTGATGCGGATCGCCGTCGACAGACCAGAAGGGCCGCCGCCGATGATCACGACATCGTATTCCATCGCATCGCGATCGGTGCGTAGGGTCATGATCAGAACAGGTTTTCAGGCAAAGCGAAGACCGAGTCGCTGCCACCGGTGATTTCGGCGGAATAGGCAGCGGCAAACGGCAGCTGGTGGGCGGCGAAGTAGTTCGCCGTGGCCAGCTTGGCCTTGTAAAAGTCGTCCGTACTGCCTTCGGCGATGTGCTTGACGGCAATCGCGGCCGACTTGGCCATCAGCCAGCCGCCGACGACGATGCCGGTCAGTTTGAGGAAAGGCACGGAACCGGCATGAACGGCCGCTGGTGCATTGTCGTAATTGGCCAGAATCCAGTCTGCTGCGGTGGACAGGGCATTTATGCCATTTTTCAAATTGGCGGCGATGCCTGCCAACTGGGCATTGCCGGCAATCTCTTCAGCCGTTGCCGTCATTTCGGCAATCAGCGTCTTCATGGCAGCACCCGGCACCTTTTCGCGGGCCAGCTTGCGGCCGACCAGGTCGTTGGCCTGAATCGCCGTCGTGCCTTCGTAGATGGTGGTGATGCGCGAATCACGGTAGTACTGGGCCGCACCGGTTTCTTCAACGAAACCGACACCACCGAAGACCTGCAGTGCGGTCGACGACAGCTCAACGCCCTGTTCAGTGCTCCAGCCCTTGACGACCGGGGTCAGCAGGTCGACACGGGACTGGGCAGCGGCATCACCAGCGTGGGCGCGGTCGATGTTGGCGGCGGCGTAGTAGGCCAGCGTGCGCATGGCTTCGGTGCGCGACTTGACGTCCATCAGCATGCGACGGACATCCGGGTGATGCAGGATGGTCTTCTTTTCACCCGAGGTGTCACCAATGATCTTGCCCTGAACGCGTTCGCGGGCGTACCACAGCGCATGCTGGTAAGCGCGCTCGGCGATGCCGACGCCTTCGAGTCCGACGTTGACGCGGGCATGGTTCATCATCGTGAACATGTAGCCGATGCCCTTGTTCTCGTCGCCGATCAGGTAGCCGACAGCGCCTTCATTCTCGCCGTAGGACATGACGGCGGTCGGGCTGCCGTGGATGCCAAGCTTGTGTTCGATGGAAGCGCAGATCAGATCGTTACGCTTGCCGAGCGAACCGTCTTCATTGACCAGGAATTTCGGTACGAGGAAGAGGGAAATCCCCTTCAGTCCCGGCGGTGCATCCGGCAGGCGGGCCAGCACCAAGTGAATGATGTTCTCGGCGACATCATGCTCGCCCCAAGTGATGAATATCTTGGTGCCGCTGACCAGATAGCTGCCGTCGCCGACGGCCTTGGCCTTGGAGGAGATGGCGGCCAGATCTGAACCGGCAGCCGGTTCAGTCAGGTTCATCGTGCCGGTCCACGTGCCTTCGATCATCTTCGGCAGGTACTTTTGCTTGAGTTCGTCGGAAGCATGGTGAGCAATGGCCTCGATGGCGCCGCCGGTCAGCATCGGGCAGAGGCCGAAGGCCATGTTCGCGCCCTTCCACATTTCATTGACTGCCATCGACACGACGGCCGGCAAGCCCTGACCACCATATTCCGGATCGAAGGGCATGGAGTTCCAGCCGGTTTCGGCGAACAGCTTGTAGGCTTCCTTGAAGCCGGGCGCCGTAGTGACGACGCCATCCTTGCAAACGTGACCGATTTGGTCGCCAACCTTGTTGATCGGATCGAGGACGCCAGTGGCGAACTTGGAAGCTTCGTCAAGAATGGATTCGACGAGATCGACGGAACAGTCCTCGTTACCGGGCAGGGCGCAGATTTCTTCAAGGCCGGCCACTTCATTGAGGACAAACTGCATGTCGCGAATCGGGGCGATATAGGTGCTCATGGGTTTCTCTCCGTAATGCTTGTTTAGATGGCGGCGACGAGGGCCGGAATGGTTTCAAACAGATCAGCCACGAGCCCGTAATCCGCGACCTGAAAGATCGGCGCATCCGGATCCTTGTTGATCGCGACGATGACCTTGGATTCCTTCATCCCGGCCAGATGCTGGATGGCACCCGAGATGCCGACCGCGATGTAAAGCTGCGGCGCAACGATCTTGCCGGTCTGGCCAACCTGGTAGTCATTCGGCACAAAGCCGGCATCGACAGCAGCACGGGAGGCACCGAGCGCGGCACCGAGCTTGTCGGCGAGCGGCTCAAGCAGGGTGTGGTAGTTCTCGCCACTGCCCAGACCACGACCACCGGAGACGATGATCTTGGCGGCACCGAGTTCGGGACGCTCGGATTTGGTCAGTTCGCGGTTGGTCAGGGTGCTTTGGGCAGTATCGGCTGCCGGGCTGATACTTTCGACCGCAGCACTGTTGCCAGTACCGACGGCATCGAAGGCGGTGGTGCGGACAGTAATGACCTTGATCTTGTCGGCACTCTGCACCGTGGCTAGTGCATTGCCGGCGTAGATCGGGCGGACGAAGGTGTCCGGACTGTCGATACCAGTGATTTCGGAGATCTGGGCGACGTCAAGCAGGGCGGCGATTCTTGGGCTGAGGTTCTTGCCGAAGGTGGTGGCCGGGGCAAGGATGTGGGTGTAGCCGGCGGCATTGGCGACAACCAGCGCGGTGAGGTTCTCGGCGGTCTGGCTTTGGTAGTGTGCAGCATCGGCCACTTTGACTTTGGCAACACCTTGCAGTTGGGCAGCGGCCTGGGCAGCAGCTTGGCAGTTGCTGCCGGCGACGAGGACGTGCACTTCGCCACCAATCTTTTGGGCGGCTGCGACGGTGTTGAGGGTGGCAGCTTTGAGTTGCTGGTGGTCGTGTTCGGCGATAACGAGAATAGTCATTTAGATCACCTTGGCTTCGTTCTTGAGTTTGTTGATGAGTTCGACGACGTCGGCGACGCGGATGCCGGCACTGCGTTTGGCAGGTTCAGCCACTTTGAGGGTGGTCAGGCGCGGGGTGACGTCGACACCAAGGTCGGCCGGCTTGACGGTGTCGAGCGGCTTTTTCTTGGCTTTCATGATGTTGGGCAGGGTGGCGTAGCGCGGTTCGTTGAGGCGCAGGTCGGTACTAACGACAGCCGGGAGGTTGATCTCGAGGGTTTCGAGACCACCGTCGATTTCGCGGGTGACGCTGGCTTTGCCGTTGGCGATGACGACTTTGGAGGCGAAGGTGGCTTGCGGCCAGTTTTGCAGGGCGGCGAGCATCTGGCCGGTCTGGTTGGCGTCGTCGTCGATGGCTTGTTTGCCGCAGATGACGAGTTGGGGTTGTTCTTTGTCGCAGAGTGCTTTGAGGAGCTTGGCGACAGCGAGGGGCTGCAGTTCAACGTCCGTTTCA
>JAUYSK010000019.1 GCA_030696345.1 Azonexus sp. | reverse complement strand
CCAGCCGGCTTCGGACCAGCAACAGCGGCGCCAGCAGCAGCGGCGACCTTCGGCTCGCAGACTTCCTTCGGTAGCAGGTCCTTGTCGCATTCGCAACCAGCCGGATCCTTGGCAGCCGCAGCCGGGGTCCAGTCGCCGGTACGCCAGCACAGGCCGAAGCCGCTCTTGGCAACGACGTTGCGCTGGTCGATGACATACACGCGCTCTTGAGCTTGTGCAACGGAAGCACCGAAGCCGATACCGGCGAGCAGTGCCAGAACCAGCGATTTCTTGGCGATATTCTTGATCATTGTTTTCCCTCGTTGAAGAAAATTGGAAACTTTTAACCCGCGACAAAACTCGGAATTAGCGCTCGCGGCGGACTTCCAGCCTATTTTGCCATAGGGCTATGGCCGATTCCAAGTCATTTTGGTCCGTGTTAAGTAAAGTTTTGTGGTCTACGCAACACTTTCCGGCAACCCAGACGTGGCTTACGGATTCTCGGCCAGCCACATGAACGAGGTGCGACACCGGATCGAAACAGGGTTTGGTTTCGAGATTTCCAAGATTTACGGCACACAAATCAGCTGCCTTGCCTGCTGTAATTGAGCCGATTTCATGCCCGAGACCGAGCGCGATGGCGCCGTTCAAGGTCGCCATGCGCAGTATTTCCCGCGCCGGCAGCGCTGAGGCGTCGCCGCTCGTGCCCTTGGCGATCAACGAAGCCAGATGCATTTCACTAAAGAGGTCCAGGCGGTTGTTGCTGGCTGCCCCGTCGGTACCAAGGCCGACGTTGATGCCAAGTTGTCGCATTCGCACCACAGGCGCAAAGCCGCTGGCCAGCTTGAGGTTTGATGTGGGGCAATGAGCGATGCTGCTGCCGGTGGTGGCGATCAGTGCAAGTTCGCTTTCGATCAGATGTACGCCATGCACCCCGATGAAGTTAGGGCCAAGGAGGCCGAGCTTTTCCAGGCGTTTTATGGGAGCTTGCTGCTGCTGGGCGTGGCTTTCTTCGACTTCATGCCGTGTTTCATGGATATGGCAGTGAATCGGCAGATTGAGTTGTTCGGAGAGGGTCAGGACGCGCTCGAGCGTGGCGTCGGACACGGTATAGGGCGCGTGGGGGGCGAGGCAGAAGCCAATCAGCGGGTTATTTCGCCATTGTTCGCGGACGGCCAGCCCTTTGTTGATGTAATCGTCGGCATCGCTGGCGTAAGGCGTAGGAAATTCCAGTGTCGTGATGCCGAGCATGGCGCGCATGCCAAGTTCGGAAGCTGCCGCCGCTGCTGCTTCCGGGTAGAAATACATGTCGTTGAAGCAGGTAATGCCGCCCTTGAGCATTTCGGCGCAGGCGAGACGGGTGCCGTCATAGACGAATTGTGGCGACAGGTGCTCGGCCTCGGTCGGCCAGATATGTTTTTGCAGCCATTCCATCAAGGGCAGGTCATCGGCCATGCCACGCATCAGCGACATTGCGGCGTGAGTGTGTAGATTGACCAATCCGGGGATCAGAATGTGTTCATCCAGCGTTACCCGTTGCTCAGCCTTGTAGCGGTCACGCGCCTCGATGGTGGGTAGCACGGCGAGAATTCGGCTGTTGTGAATCGCCACAGTATGGTTTTTTAGTACGACATCAGGGTCTACCGCAGCAATCCAGCGTGCTTCGATCAGGAGGTCGATATCTTCAGGTTTGAATGTCATGAAACGGGGTCTGTCCGGTGGTGGTCGCGTGTTAAAATAGCAAATTACGCCCAGTTCAACCAATAAAGGCATCGCGCAAGCGGTGCGAATGTGAGACATGGATCAATTCGCTAAAGAAACACTGCCGATCAGCCTCGAAGACGAGATGCGGCGTTCTTATCTCGATTATGCGATGAGCGTGATCGTCGGTCGGGCGCTGCCGGATGCGCGCGATGGCCTGAAACCGGTGCATCGGCGCGTATTGTTCGCGATGCACGAACTGAATAATGACTGGAACAAGGCGTACAAGAAATCGGCGCGTATCGTCGGTGACGTCATTGGTAAATATCACCCGCATGGTGATACGGCGGTCTATGACACCATCGTTCGCATGGCGCAGAATTTTTCCTTGCGCTACATGCTGGTCGATGGTCAGGGTAACTTCGGTTCGGTCGACGGCGACAATGCCGCTGCGATGCGTTACACCGAAGTCCGCATGGCCAAGATCGGCCATCAACTGCTTGAAGATCTGGACAAGGAAACGGTTGATTTCGGGCCGAACTACGATGGTTCGGAACATGAGCCGCTGGTCATGCCGGCGCGTATTCCCAACCTGCTGATTAACGGCTCGTCCGGTATCGCGGTGGGCATGGCGACCAACATTCCGCCGCACAATCTGAACGAGGTGGTGGCTGGCTGTCTGGCCATGCTGGAAAACCCGGCGATAACTATTGATGAGTTGATTGAATACATTCCGGCGCCGGATTTTCCGACTGCCGCGCTGATCTATGGCGTCATGGGTGTCCGCGAAGGCTACAAGACCGGCCGTGGCCGAGTCATCATGCGGGCTCGTACGCACTTTGAGGATATGGAAAAGGGCAATGGTCGTCAGGCGTTGATCATTGACGAAATTCCTTATCAGGTTAACAAGAAGACGTTGATCGAAAAGGTCGCCGAGCTGGTTAACGAGAAGAAAATCGACGGCATCTCCGATATTCGCGATGAGTCGGACAAGTCCGGCATGCGCGTCGTCATCGAACTGAAGCGCGGCGAAGTTGGCGAGGTCATCCTCAACAACCTGTACAAGCAGACGCAGTTGCAGGACACCTTCGGCATGAACATGGTGGCGCTGGTCGATGGCCAGCCGCGCCTGTTGAACCTGAAGCAGATGCTCGAATGCTTCCTGTCGCATCGCCGCGAAGTTGTCACGCGCCGTACCGTCTTCGAATTGCGCAAGGCACGCGAGCGTGGCCATATCCTCGAAGGTCTGGCCGTTGCGCTGTCCAACGTCGATGAAATCATTGCTTTGATCAAGGCGGCGCCGACGCCGGCTGATGCCAAGGTTGGTCTGATGGGCCGCCAGTGGCGCAGCGCCGTGGTCGAGGAAATGCTGGTCCGTGCCGCCTCCGATGCTTCGCGTCCGGATGGTCTGGCCCCGGAGTTTGGTCTGTCCGAGCAAGGCTATCGCCTGTCCGATGCGCAGGCTCAGGCCATTCTCGAACTGCGCCTGCAGCGCCTGACCGGTCTTGAGCAGGACAAGATCGTCAACGAGTACAAGGACGTGATGGCCAAGATCCTCGACTTGCTCGACATCCTGGCCAAGCCGGAACGCATTACCGAAATCATTGTCGGCGAACTGACCCTGATCCGCGACCAATTCGGCGACGAGCGTCGTTCCGAAATTGTCCTGCACACGCAGGAACTCGGCATTGAAGACTTCATTACGCCACAGGACATGGTGGTTACCCTGTCCCACGGTGGTTACATCAAGGCCCAACCGCTGGCTGACTACCGCGCCCAGCGCCGGGGCGGCCGTGGCAAGCAGGCGGCAGCGATCAAGGAAGAGGATTTCGTTGATCACCTGTTCGTCGCCAATACACACGATTTCATCCTGTGCTTCTCGAACCGTGGCCGTTGCTACTGGCTCAAGGTTTATGAGGCGCCACAAGGCAGCCGTAACAGCCGTGGCAAGCCGATCGTCAATCTCTTCCCGCTGGAAGAGGGTGAGCGGATCAATGCCGTGCTGCCGGTCAAGGAATTCTCCGACGACCAGTTCGTCTTCATGGCAACCGTCATGGGTACCGTCAAGAAGACGCCGCTGTCCGATTACTCCAACCCGCGCAAGGCCGGCATCATTGCCGTCACGCTGGATGAAGGCGATTATTTGATCGGCGTCGAGCTGACCAGCGGTACCAGCGACATCGTGCTCGTCTCGAATGCTGGCAAGGCCGTCTGGTTCGACGAAGAAGATGTCCGTCCGATGGGCCGTGGTGCTCGCGGTGTGCGCGGCATGAAACTGATGAAGGACCAGTCAGTAATTTCCCTGCTGGTCGCCGAAAATGATCAGCAGACGGTGCTGGTTGCTACCGAGAATGGCTTCGGCAAACGCACTGTGCTGGCTGATTTCCGCCATTCCGGTCGTGGCACTCAGGGCGTCCGCGCCATTGCCGACAGCGAGCGCAATGGCATTGTGGTCGGTGCCAAGCTGGTTGGCGACGAAGATGAAATCATGCTGATCACCACTGGCGGCGTACTTATCCGCACCCGTGTCGCCGAGATTCGCGGCATGGGCCGGGCAACGCAGGGCGTGACGCTGATTTCGCTGGATGACGGCGAGAAGCTGGCCGGTCTGGAAAAGGTGGCCGAGTCGGTGGTTGAGGTCGATGCCGAAATCGAAGGCGAAGTTGAGGCGGCGGGTGAGTTGCCGGCCCCGAATGCCGAAGAAGGTGGCAATAACCAAGGTGGAGAGGCCTGATGCGTCGAATCTGGAATTTCAGCGCCGGTCCGGCTGCTCTCCCAGAAGAAGTCCTGCGTCAGGCGCAGGAAGAAATGCTCGACTGGCATGGCGCAGGTTGCGGCGTGATGGAAATGAGTCATCGCGGCAAGGATTTCACCAGCATCATCGAGCAGGCCGAAGCCGATCTGCGCGAGTTGATGGGTATTCCCGCCGGTTACAAGGTGCTTTTCCTGCAGGGCGGGGCGACGCAGCAGTTCGCGCAGATTCCGATGAACCTTTTGGCTGGGCGTTCGGCTGACTATATCGTCACCGGTTCCTGGTCGAAAAAGGCGCTGAAAGAAGCGCAGCGCATTGGTAACGTGCGTTGTGCGGCAACGACCGAAAGCAGTGGTTTCACGCGCCTGCCGAATCCGGAAGAAATCAAGCTCGATCCCTTCGCTGCTTACCTGCATATCTGCACCAATGAGACGATCCACGGTGTTGAAATCCCCTCCGAGCGTGTGGCTGATACCGGGGTACCGCTGGTGCTCGATATGTCCTCGCATATCCTGTCGCGACCGGTGCCGGTTGAGAAATTTGGTCTGATCTATGCCGGTGCCCAGAAAAATATTGGTCCTGCCGGACTGACCTTGGTCATCGTTCGCGATGAGTTGCTCGGTATGGCGCCGCTGACTATTCCGAGCGTGATGGATTACGCCGTGATGGCTGAAAGCGGCTCGATGCTGAACACGCCGCCGACCTACGGCATCTATATCGCGGGCTTGGTCTTTCAGTGGTTGAAGCGGCAAGGCGGTCTGGAAGGCATTGCTGCGGTCAACGCCGAAAAAGCCCGTATTTTGTACGAGTGTATCGACAAGGCCAGCGGCTTCTACCGTAACCCGGTTGATCCTGATTGTCGTTCGCGGATGAACGTGCCTTTCACGCTGGGGAACGCAGGTCTCGATGCGGCTTTTCTCGCTGAGTCCAAAGCGGCAGGCCTGGTTTCGCTGAAAGGCCATAGTTCGGTTGGCGGCATGCGTGCCTCGATCTATAACGCCGTGCCTCTGGAAGGTGTGCAGGTTCTGGTCGATTTCATGAACGACTTTGCCAAACGCAACGGGTAAGCACCAATGAGCGACGATCTGCAAAAGGCCCTGGCTGGCGTACGTGCCGAAATCGATGGCATCGATGCCGAACTGCTTCGCCTGCTCAACCAGCGCGCCCGCTGTGCGCAGAAGGTAGGCGAAATAAAGGCGGAGCATGGCGAGGGCGGCCATATTTATCGCCCCGAACGCGAGGCTCAGGTTTTGCGCCGGCTTCAGGAAGCCAACCCGGGTCCGCTGCCTGCTGAAAACATCACCTTCTTTTTCCGTGAAGTGATGTCGGCCTGTTTGTCGCTGGAAGCGCCGCTAGGTATTGCCTTCCTTGGACCTCTTGGCACCTTTTCGGAATCGGCTGCAACCAAGCATTTTGGCCATGCGGCCCGCCTGTTGCCGCAATCGTCGATTGATGATGTTTTTCGTGAAGTTGAATCGAGCCATGCCCATTACGCGGTCGTGCCGGTCGAGAATTCGACCGAAGGCGCTGTCGGTCGGACGATGGATTTACTACTTGGGACGCCACTGAAAATTTGTGGCGAGGTCGTGCTGCGGATCCATCAGAATTTGCTCTCCAACGAGACTGATCTGAACAAGATCACCCGGGTTTATTCCCATGCCCAATCGCTGGCCCAATGCCACGAGTGGCTCAACCGCATGTTGCCGAATGCCCAGCGCATCTCTGTCGGCAGCAATGCCCAGGCCGCACAACTGGCTTCGGAAGAGTCGGGTGCGGCGGCGATTGCCGGTGAAGCGGCCGCAGCCCGTTACAGTCTCCCCAGACTGGCCGAAAACATTGAAGATGAGCCGAACAACACGACCCGCTTCCTCATTCTCGGCAAGCACGACGCCGGCCCATCAGGGCGCGACAAGACTTCACTGATCATGTCAGCGCCTAACCGCACCGGCGCGCTGCATGAATTGTTGCTGCCGTTCTCGCATACCGGCGTCTCGATGTCCCGTCTGGAGTCCCGCCCGGCGCGCAACGCGTTGTGGGAATACGTCTTCTACGTTGATGTCGATGGTCACCACGATGACCCGGCAGTCAAAAAGGCGATCGACGAGCTGGCCAGACGCGCTGCCTATCTGAAAATTCTCGGGTCCTACCCGGTTGCCGTTTATTGAGTAGTCAAAGTAAGCATTGTCAATCTGCGTAACAAGGAGTCTGCGATGCCCACCATCAGCATGTTTTACGGTATTTTGATTGCCATGATGTTTGAGCAGGGTGAGCGTCATAATCTGCCACACATTCATGTCAGATACGCTGGTCAGAAGGCATCTGTTGCCATTGAGGATGGAGTCTTGTTGGCTGGTGCTTTTCCACCGAAACAGTTGAAGATGGTGCAGGCGTGGATCGAAATTCACAAGGATGAATTGTTCGCCGACTGGGAGCTTGCGGTTGCTGGTGAGCAGCCATATCCGATTGAGCCTTTGCGCTAAGGAGTAGGCATGAACACTTTGCTCGATGTCGTGAGCGTCGAAGCGACGAAGGATTACAAATTGCTTCTAGAGTTCGAGAATGGCGAGAGGCGCGCTTTTGACATGCTTCCGTACATGGACAAGAAACCATTCGTGCACTTAAAGGGCTCGCCGTTTTTTACAACAGCCTTTGTCGATTACGGCACTGTCTGCTGGCCTGGCAATATCGACATTGCTCCTGAAACACTTTATGACCTGTCTCAGCCGCTAAAGAATTAAGGTATTTCATGTCACTCCAAGAACAATCCCTATCCTACGTTCGCGCCATTTCACCCTACCAGCCGGGCAAGCCGATTACCGAACTGGCCCGCGAGATGGGCATTCCGGTCGAGAAGATCGTCAAGCTGGCCTCCAACGAGAACCCGCTGGGCATGAGCCCGAAGGCGAAAAAGGCAGTTGAGGCGGCAATCGGTGGCATCGAGCGCTATCCAGATCAGTTCGACCTGATCAAGGCGGTGGCAGCGAAGGCCGGCGTGGCGCAAAGCCAGGTCGTACTCGGCAACGGTTCCAACGATGTGCTTGACCTGATTGCTCGTGTCTTCCTGGCGCCAGGTCGTTCAGCAATTTTTTCCCAGCATGCTTTCGCGGTTTACCCGCTGGCCACAATGTCGACCGGCGCTGAACTGATTGCCACACCGGCCAAAAATTACGGTCACGATCTTGATGCCATGCGTGCCGCCATTCGGCCGGACACGCGCCTGATCTGGATCGCCAACCCGAACAATCCGACCGGCAATTTTCTGCCTTACCCCGAAGTTCGTGCTTTCCTTGATGCTGTGCCGAAGGATGTCGTGGTCGTGCTTGACGAGGCTTACAACGAATACATTGCGCCCGATGAGCGGGTTGATACGGCCTCATGGATCAAGGATTTCCCCAATCTGGTCGTCTGCCGTACTTTCTCGAAAATTTTCGGCCTGGCTGGTCTGCGCATCGGTTATGCCCTGGCATCATCGGAAATTGCCGATCTGATGAACCGCGTTCGTCAGCCGTTCAATGTCAACAATCTGGCGATTGCGGCGGCTGTTGCGGCGCTCGATGACCATCAGTTCGTTACCGAGAGCTACGAGTTGAACCGGCGTGGTATGGAACAACTGGTCACCGGCCTCAAGCGTCTTGGCCTTGAGTACATCCCTTCGCACGGTAATTTTGTGACTTTTCGGGCAGGCGATGGCGCCGGGGTTAACCAGAAACTTTTGCAGCAGGGCGTCATTGTCCGCCCGATTGGCGGATACGGTCTCCCCGAATGGCTGCGCGTGACCATCGGCACCGAGCCAGAAAATGCCCGTTTCCTGGAGGCGTTGGAGGCGGCGCTCTAAATGCCTGAATTCGGCAAGCTCATCGTCTTTGGTACTGGCCTGATCGGCGGTTCCTTCGCACTGGCGCTCAAGGAGGCCGGTGCCGTTGAAGAGGTAGTCGGATTCGGCCGAACGCCGGCAACCCTCAGGGTTGCGCAGCAGCTTGGCGTGATTGATCGGGCCGGCATCAACCCGACGCATGAAATCGAGGAAGCCGATATCGTCCTCGTCGCCACACCGGTGGCGCAGATGCCCGAGATTTTTTCCCGTATTGGCCCATATCTCGGCCCAAATACCATCGTTACCGATGGTGGTTCGACCAAGGGTGATGTTGTTGCTGCGGCGCGCGCAGCTTTGGGTGACCGCATCAACCAGTTTGTACCGGCGCACCCGATTGCCGGGGCGGAAAACAGTGGCCCGGGGGCGGCTCGTTGGGACCTCTATCAGGGCAAGAAAGTCGTCGTCACTCCCTTGCCCGAAAACAGCGACGATTCGCTTGATCGCATCAAGCGCGCCTGGTCGCTGTGCGGTGCCGATATCTACGAGCTGACACCGGAAATGCATGACCGCGTTTTCGCAGCTGTCAGTCATCTGCCACATCTGCTGTCATTTGCGCTGGTCCATGATCTGGCTGTGCGGGCGGACGCTGAACTGTTCTTCACCTTCGCCGCGTCAGGATTTCGCGATTTCACCCGGATTGCTGCCAGTCATCCCGAAATGTGGCGTGACATCTGTCTGGCCAATCGTGAGGCGCTGCTCGGTGAGCTCGACAGCTACCGGGCTCAACTCGATGATCTTCGGCTTGCCCTGGCCCGGAATGACGGCGAGCGGCTGGAGGAAGTTTTCGGCGTGGCCCGGCAGGCGCGACGCAACTGGGCCGGCGACTGATGTCCCGTCTGTTGCGAGCCTTGTTGCTGGGTTGGGCGCTTGCTTTTCCGGTTATCAGCCTAGCCGCTGAGCCCCCCGCAATCTTGCTGGCCGAGGTATACCGGAATCAGGTGGATGTTTCACGGTATCTGGTCAGCGAAAAGCTCGACGGTGTTCGCGCGATCTGGGATGGTCAGACGCTGCGTTTTCGCAGTGGCCGCGAGATCTACGCGCCACGCTGGTTTGTCGATGGGTTGCCGAAGCGGGCCCTGGATGGCGAATTATGGATGGGGCGCGGTAGCTTCGAGCGGTTATCCGGCACTGTTCGTCGCGAGACGCCCGATAATGCCGAATGGCGGCAGGTGCGTTACATGATTTTTGAGCTGCCGGGTGCAACGGGTGATTTCCGCGAGCGTGCCGAGTCCATCCGCCAGATTGTCCGTCAGGCCAACGTGCCTTGGTTGCGTGAAATTGCGCAATTTCAGGTGGTCGACCGCAGCAGTCTGCAAAAAATGCTCAATGATGTTGTCAAGGGCGGAGGCGAAGGGCTGATGTTGCACCGAGCCGACGCGCCATACGAAACCGGTCGCAGCGACATCTTGCTTAAGGTGAAGCTTTGGGAAGATGCCGAGGCGGTGGTAGTTGGATATCTGCCGGGAAAAGGAAAATTCGCCGGCAGCATGGGCGCCCTGCGCCTGAGAAGGCCGGATGGAAAGGACTTCTCGCTGGGCTCCGGATTCAGTGATGAGCTTCGCCGGAACCCACCGGCAATTGGGGCGGTGGTGACCTATCGTTATCGCGATTTGACTAGCAAGGGCTTGCCGCGATTCGCCAGTTTTCTGCGGATTCATGAAGAATGATGCTCGGCTACGATAAAATGCTGCCTTTAGATATTTTCGGGAATCAGCCGTGATTTTAATCACCGGTGCCGCCGGCTTTATTGGCAGTAATTTTGTCCTCGACTGGCTGGCCCAATCCGACGAACCCGTCATCAACCTCGATGACCTGACCTACGCCGGCAACCTGGAGAACCTTGCTGCGGTGGACGGCGATTCCAGGCACATTTTCGTCAAGGGCAGCATCGGTGATTTTGATCTGGTCGCCAAACTCTTGGCCGAACACCAGCCGCGTGCCGTCGTCAATTTTGCTGCCGAAAGCCACGTCGACCGCAGCATTCATGGCCCGGAAGACTTCATCCAGACCAACATCGTCGGTACCTTCCATTTGCTGGAAGCCGTGCGAGCTTATTGGGGTGGGCTCGAAAGCGAAGCGAAAAGCGGCTTCCGCTTCCTTCACGTATCCACCGACGAAGTCTACGGCTCGCTGGCCAAAGACGACCCGGCCTTCACCGAAAACCACCGCTACGAACCCAACAGCCCGTACTCAGCCAGCAAGGCAGCCAGCGACCATCTCGTCCGCGCCTACCACCACACCTACGGCCTGCCGGTCCTCACCACCAACTGCTCCAACAACTACGGGCCATTCCACTTCCCGGAAAAGCTGATCCCCTTGGTCATCCACAACGCCCTGGCCGGCAAGCCGCTGCCGATCTACGGCGACGGCCAGCAGATTCGTGACTGGCTCTATGTCAAAGACCATTGCTCGGCGATCCGCCGCGTGCTCGAAGCGGGCAGGGTGGGTGAGGTCTACAACATCGGTGGCTGGAACGAAAAGCCAAATCTCGACGTCGTGCACACCCTGTGCTCCATCCTTGATGACCTCAGCCCACGCGCCGATGGCAAGCCCTATGTCGAGCAGATCACCTACGTAACTGATCGCCCGGGGCATGATCGCCGCTACGCCATCGACGCCACCAAGATCGAACGTGAGCTCGGCTGGAAGCCAGCCGAAACCTTCGAGACCGGCATTCGCAAGACCGTGCAGTGGTATCTCGATAACCAAGCCTGGGTAGCCAATGTGACGAGCGGTGCCTACAAGAACTGGGTCGGCAAGCAGTACGGGGATAAAAATGCCTGAGATTTCCCGTTTCCTCGGCATCATTATCTACATGAATTGGGGTGATCATCCATTGCCGCATTTCCATGCGCGCTATGGTGATTACGAAATCACGGTCGAAATTGAAACTGGCATCGTTCGTGGGGAATTTCCGAAACGCGCGCTTCGCGCTGTTTTGGAATGGCTAGACCTTCATCAATCCGATCTGCTCGAGGATTGGGCGCTTGCCCAGGCGCGCAAGCCCCTCAAGTCGATCGAGCCCCTGGAGTAACCGATGTTTCTTCATACCGAACAGATTGAGCCGAAACCAGGTTATCGACTCTTTGTGCGTTTTAACAGCGGGGTTTCAGGTGAAGTGTCCCTGGTTGACGAACTATGGGGCGAGATGTTCGAACCGCTCAAGGATGAAAGCTTGTTCATGACAGCCCATCAGGATCCGCTCATGAAAACAGTCATCTGGGCGAACGGTGCGGACCTGGCGCCGGAGTTCTTACTGGAGCTCATGATCCGGCAGACGGAACGTGCCGCATGACTACCCGTAAAGGCATCATCCTCGCCGGCGGATCCGGCACCCGCTTGTATCCCGTCACCCTGGCTGTCTCCAAGCAACTGCTGCCGATCCACGACAAGCCGATGATCTACTACCCGCTGAGCACGCTCATGCTGGCCGGCATCCGTGACATCCTGATCATCTCCACCCCGCAGGACACCCCGCGCTTCGAGCAACTGCTCGGTGATGGCAGCCAGTGGGGCCTCAATCTTGAATACGCCGTTCAGCCCAGCCCGGACGGACTCGCCCAGGCCTTCATCATCGGCCGCAACTTCGTCGGCAATGGCGACAGCGCCCTAGTCCTTGGCGACAACATTTTTTATGCGAATCAGCTTGCTCATGATCTGAACGCAGCCGATCAGCAGCAAAGCGGCGCCACCGTCTTCGCCTATCACGTGCATGACCCCGAACGTTATGGCGTCGTGGAGTTCGATACCGCCGGTAAAGCCATCAGCCTCGAAGAAAAACCCAAGGTACCGAAATCCAACTACGCCGTCACTGGGCTCTACTTCTACGACAACCAGGTCCTCGACATCGCCCGTGACATGAAACCCTCAGCCCGGGGGGAACTCGAAATCACCGACGTCAATCGCATCTACCTTGAACGTCAGGCCCTCAACGTCGTCGTCATGGGCCGTGGTCACGCCTGGCTCGACACCGGCACCCACGAAAGCCTGCTCGACGCCAGCCAGTTCATCGCCACCATCGAAAAGCGCCAGGGCCTCAAAGTCGCCTGTCCCGAAGAAATTGCCTACCGCAAAGGCTGGGTCGACGCTGCCCAACTCGAAAAGCTCGCCCAACCCATGCTCAAGAACCTCTACGGCCAATACCTGGTGAGCGTCCTGAAAGAGCGAGTCTTCTGATGCGCGCCGCCCCCACTGCCATTCCCGACGTCATCCTGCTCGAACCGAAAGTCTTCGGTGACGACCGCGGCTTCTTCTTTGAAAGCTTCAACCAAAAGGTATTTCAGGAAGCTACCGGGCTCGATGTCCAGTTCGTTCAGGACAACCACTCCAAGAGCGTCCAGAACGTCCTGCGTGGCCTGCATTTCCAGGTACAACATCCCCAAGGCAAACTGGTGCACGTTGTCGAAGGTGAAGTCTTCGATGTCACGGTAGACATCCGCAAAGGCTCAAAAACCTACGGCCAGTGGGTTGGACAGCTTCTTTCCGCCAAAAACAAGCACCAGCTGTGGATTCCTCCTGGCCTGGCGCATGGCTTTGTCGTGCTCTCTGAAACGGCGGAGTTCCTATACAAGACCACCGACTACTACGCACCACAGCATGAACGCTGCATCGCGTGGAACGATCCGGATCTGGCAATCGACTGGCAATTCAAAGGCAAACCGGCCCTTTCGGTGAAGGATGCGGCAGGGCAGAGTTTTCGGGATGCGGTTGGAACCTGACTGCACAATTCCACAAGCTTATATAGCCAATTTATTAATCAAAAAAATATGCTGATAAAATCATGAACAAAGTAGCCCTAATCACCGGCGTAACCGGCCAAGACGGCGCCTACCTCGCCGAATTCCTGCTCAAGAAGGGCTACATCGTCCACGGCATCAAGCGTCGCGCCTCGTCATTCAACACCGACCGCATCGACCACCTGTACCAGGATCCGCACGTCGACAACAAAAAATTCATCCTGCACTACGGCGACCTCACCGACTCCACCAACCTCATCCGCATCATCCAGCAGACCCAGCCCGACGAAATCTACAACCTCGGCGCCATGAGCCATGTCGCGGTCAGCTTCGAATCCCCCGAATACACCGCCAACGCCGACGGCATGGGCACCCTGCGCATCCTCGAAGCCATCCGCATCCTCGGCCTCGAAAAGAAGACCAAGTTCTACCAGGCTTCCACCAGCGAACTCTACGGCCTCGTCCAAGAGATCCCGCAGAAGGAAACCACCCCCTTCTACCCGCGCAGCCCCTACGCCGTCGCCAAAATGTACGCCTACTGGATCACCGTCAACTACCGTGAAGCCTATGGCCTCTACGCCTGTAACGGCATCCTCTTCAATCACGAATCCCCGCTGCGTGGAGAAACCTTCGTCACCCGCAAGATCACCCGTGCCGTCGCCCGCATGGCCCTTGGCCTCCAGGACTGCCTCTACCTCGGCAACCTCTCATCATTACGCGACTGGGGCCACGCCCGTGACTACGTCGAAATGCAATGGCTCATGCTGCAACAAGAGACGCCAGACGACTTCGTCATTGCCACCGGCGTCCAATACAGCGTCCGCCAGTTCGTTGAATTCGCTGCGGCTGAACTCGGCATCCAACTCCGCTGGGAAGGCGAGGGCGAGCAAGAAGTCGGCATCGTGGCCGCTGTCACCAACAAAGACGTCAAAGTCAAAGTCGGCACCAGCATCGTCAAAGTCGACCCCCGCTACTTCCGTCCCACCGAAGTCGAAACCCTGCTCGGCGACCCCACCAAGGCCAAGGAAAAGCTCGGCTGGGTGCCCAAGACCACCCTGGCCGAACTCGTCCAGGAAATGGTCCAGTCCGACTACACCGCTGCCAAGCGCGATGCCCTCGTCAAGATGGCCGGCTTCCAGGCCTTCGATTACCACGAATAAGCCATGGAAAAGAACGCCAAAATCTACGTCGCCGGGCACCGCGGCATGGTCGGTTCCGCCATCGTGCGCAACCTCCAGGCCAAGGGCTACAGCAACATCGTCACCCGCACCCATCAGGAACTCGACCTGATTAATCAAGCTGCGGTGGACTGCTTTTTTAAGCAAGAAATGCCCGACTACGTCTTTCTGGCAGCAGCCAAAGTCGGCGGCATTATCGCCAACAACACCTACCCGGCCCAGTTCATCCGGGAAAATCTCGTCATCCAGACCAACATCATCCACGCCGCCTACGAAAACAACGTCAAGCGCCTGATGTTCCTTGGCTCCAGTTGCATCTACCCGCGCATGGCCCCGCAACCGATGAGCGAAGAATGCCTGCTCACCGGCCCGCTGGAACCCACTAACCGCCCTTACGCACTGGCCAAGATCGCCGGCATCGAAATGTGCTGGAGCTACAACCGCCAATACGGCACCAAGTACCTCGCCGTCATGCCGACCAACCTTTACGGCCCTGGTGACAACTACCACCCGGAAAACAGCCACGTTATCCCGGCACTGATCCGCAAGTTTCATGAAGCCAAAGTCGCCAATGCCAAGGAAGTCGTTGTCTGGGGAACCGGAACGCCAAAGCGTGAGTTCCTCTACAGCGAAGACATGGCTGATGCCTGCGTCTTTCTGAGCAATCTGCCAGATGACCAATACGAAAGCCTGCTCGGTAGCGATGAATCAAAGAGCGGCAAGTTCGAGCCGCCGCTCGTCAACGTTGGTGTGGGCGAGGATGTGACCATCAAGGAATTGGCGGAAACGGTAAAGCAGGTTGTGGGCTTCGCTGGCGACATCGTATTTGACACAAGCAAACCGGATGGAACGCCGCGCAAGCTAATGGATTGTAGTCGCCTCAGTTCTAAGGGTTGGCAAGCAAAGGTGGTGCTTGAGTCAGGTTTGGTAACTTCTTACACCGATTTCTTGCAGTAATTATGATGATGACAAGTGCAACTTTGCCAACGATATCCTAGGGTAAGTGGGCAAGGGGCTAATTGCTATGCGGTATAATCTTGCCGCCTCAGAAAATGAAGCACGAAATCCCAAGTGCTTCTGTTTGGACTTGAAATGCTGATTTGGATAATTTAGCGATGCGAAAAATTAAAAGATTGGTAAGAAGCGCGATTGGCAATGCATCCTTGATGCTTAGAAAAAACCTGCCAAGAACAAACCCAACTGATGCGAAGAGGCTCCATCTCGGTTGCGGCAATATTCGGTTGCCTGGTTTTTGCAACGTTGACATTCTTACTACACACGCAGTTGATGTCATTTCAGACATCTCGAAGCTTGATAATTTCAACGATAGCTCTATTGAACTGATTTACGCTTGTCATGTTCTTGAACATTTTTCACATGATGAAGCTGTTGGTGTTCTCAAGCGCTGGTTTCAGGTGCTTGCGCCAGGAGGAGAGTTGCGTATTTCGGTGCCCGACATCGACCGAATCGTAAAAATTTACACGAAAAACTGGGTGCATTTTCAGACGCCCGGTCACTCACCCTGGATAGGGCTCTTATATGGTGGTCAGGGCGATCCATATGATTTTCACAAAACGGGCTTTAATTTCTGCTGGATGAAGCATCTTCTGGAGGATATTGGCTTCGTCAATATTCAGGAGTACGCACACGAGCCGCATTTTGTGCCCGGTGTCGTTGATGCATCCTTGGCGCATGAACCTTTTGGCGAGTTTTTGTCGTTAAATGTAGTTGCCAGCAAGCCCCTGACTTGACCGTCAAATAAAGGAATTAGTTTGACATACGAAGTATTTATCTCACCGAACGCGCGGCGCGGAGTTCGGTACTGGAGAGAGTTGTGGGCTGCCCGCGAGTTGCTTTTCTTTCTCGCATGGCGCGATATCCTTGTTCGCTATAAACAAGCGGTGCTAGGGGTCCTGTGGGCTGTTTTGCGTCCTGTCTTGACCACAATCGTTTTTTCGTTGGTATTTGGCAAGATCGCCAAGCTTCCCGCAGGAGATTTGCCTTACCCCTTGCTGGTGCTATCCGGAATGATTCCATGGTTCTTTTTTGCCAACACTGTTGGTGAAAGTGGGGGGAGTCTAGTAAACAACTCGGCTTTGATTACCAAGGTATATTTTCCCCGCTTGGTGGTGCCAGTCAGTGTTGTTCTGGTCAATTTCATTGACTTCATGATTTCCAGCTTTTTGCTGGCCATCATGATGCTGGTCAGTGGCATCGCACCCTCGTTTGGCATATTGCTATTACCTGGTGTGGTCGGCGTACTGGTTCTGCTTGCAGTCAGCACAGGGCTTTGGATGTCCGCACTGAATGCGAAGTTTCGCGATGTTCAGTTTGTGCTTCCATTCATGATCACTTTCGGCCTATATCTTTCTCCCGTGGGTTTCAGTACCACAGTGGTTCCGGAGAAGTGGCTCTGGCTATTCCAGTTGAATCCGATGGTTGGGGTTATTGATGGCTTCCGTTGGTGCTTGTTTAGCGATGCCTACCCGTTCAACGGGTACTCTTTGCTCTATTCGTTTTTGTTCTCCGTTTTCATGCTCACCACAGGTATTGCCTACTTCAGGTCGGTTGAGCGCGAAATCGTAGACGTACTCTGAGTCGAATTATGACGGTTGCGATACACGCCGAAGGGCTCGGTAAGAAATACTACATCCGGAATGGAAGTGCCCCCAGATATCGGGCATTGCGCGACGAAATTATGGCCTTCTTCCGGGAATTTCCCCGCCGCAAGGAAGCGATGCAAGAGTTCTGGGCACTCAAGGACATCGGTTTTGAGATAGCTCAGGGTGACAAGGTTGGCATCATCGGCAAGAATGGCGCCGGTAAATCTACGCTGCTAAAGCTACTGAGCCGCGTGACCGAACCGACTACCGGTGAGGTGCGAATCCGTGGGCGAGTCGCCAGCCTGCTAGAGGTGGGAACAGGATTCCATCCAGAATTGACTGGTCGAGAAAATGTGTTTCTCAATGGCGTTATTTTGGGCATGTCTCGTGACGAAATCCGCAAGAAATTTGATGAAATCGTCGAGTTTGCCGGGGTTTCGCAATTTCTGGAAACCCAAGTCAAGCATTACTCTTCTGGCATGTACATGCGCCTGGCGTTTTCTGTAGCGGCACATATTGATCCGGAAATTCTGATCGTGGACGAGGTGCTTGCCGTCGGTGATGCAGAGTTCCAAAAAAAATGCCTTGGCAAAATGCAGGACATTAGCCAAGGGGGACGCACGGTCATCTTCGTAAGTCACAGCATGCAGACAGTGACATCATTGTGCAACCGTTGCATTCTTCTCGAAAAAGGAACCGTCAAGAGACAAGGTGCTCCCTCAGACGTGATTCTAGAGTATTTGGGCAGTGGGCAAGAGTCAGGGCGTGTTGATTACGAACTACTTGGTAAGTCGGTGGGTGATGAATTCGTTCAGTTATTGTTTGGAGAGTTTCTGGATTGCAATGGCTTGCCTGTTATAGAGGCTGATATTCGTCACCCTGTAAAAATTCGTATGGGTTTTCGAGTCAAGAAAAAATCAGCAACGCGATATATTCCCAATTTTCATTTCGTAGTTCCGGGAGGGCTCTACGCTTTTGTATCTAGTCCTGATGTCAGTCCCGAGTTGCCGCCAGGGGATTACGTTGCCGAATGCCATCTTCCGGGCGATCTATTAAATGAAGGGGCGTACTTCGTTGGCTTGGCGATGACGTCATTTGATGCCGGGTTGGTAATCCACTTCTTTGAGTCTTCGGCGTTGACCTTCAATGTCCGGGATCCAATGGAAGGAAGCGTTGGGCGGCAAGGTTATGCGAATGTTATACCGGGCGTAGTGCGCCCAAGATTGAAATGGGTCGTAGAGGAAACCTAGTGACAAAAGCAGTCATTCTTGCCGGTGGTTTGGGGACGCGAATCTCCGAGGAAACACACCTCAAGCCCAAGCCGATGATCGAAATCGGCGGCAAACCGATTCTCTGGCACATCATGAAGGTCTACTCGGCTCACGGCATAAACGACTTCATCGTGTGTTGCGGTTACAAGGGCTATCTGATCAAGGAGTATTTCGCCAACTACTTTCTGCACATGTCGGACGTGACTTTCGATATGGCGAATAATGCAATGCAGGTGCACCAGCAGAAGGCGGAGCCTTGGCGAGTAACGCTGGTGGATACTGGCGATGACACGATGACCGGTGGGCGCCTCAAGCGTGTTGCCGATTATGTTCGTGATGAAGATGCATTTTGCTTTACCTATGGTGATGGCGTTTCGGATGTCGATATCACCCGTCAACTTGCGTTTCACAAAGAGCACGGCAAACTCGCCACCGTTACCGCAGTTCAGCCGCCTGGTCGCTATGGCGCTCTTGACCTGGACGGCACGACTGTCCATGGCTTTGTTGAAAAGCCAAAAGGTGATGGTGGCTGGATCAACGGTGGCTTCTTTGTGCTTTCGCCGCGTTGTCTGGATTTCATTGAAGGTGACCCGAGTTCCTGGGAAGGTGAACCTCTTGCGAACATCGCGCGCAATGGACAGTTAAGGGCATTTGAACACCACGGATTCTGGCAGCCGATGGATACGCTGCGTGATAAAACCCTTCTTGAAGAGCTATGGCTTGGCGGCAAGGCGCCCTGGAAGACCTGGGAATGACGCCGGATTTCTGGCGCGATAAGCGTGTTTTCGTAAGCGGGCACACCGGCTTCAAAGGAGGTTGGCTATGTCTGTGGTTGCAGTCGATGGGGGCCGAGGTGCATGGCTATGCGCTGCAAGCACCAACCGAGCCGAATTTCTTTAAGGTTGCTGGAGTTGAGAATGGAATGGCCTCAAGCACCATTGCGGACGTCCGCGACTACGAGAAGTTATTGGCTGCAATCAAGGATGCCCGGCCGGAAATTGTGATGCATCTTGCCGCCCAGCCGCTGGTTCGCTATTCCTATCAGAACCCTGTTGAGACCTTCAGCGTCAATGTCATGGGCGTTGTGCATCTTCTGGAGGCTGTGCGAACAATAGGTGGCGTCAGGGCAGTAGTGAACGTCACTACCGACAAGTGCTATGAAAACCGCGAATGGCCTTGGGGTTATCGTGAGAATGAAGCCATGGGCGGGCATGATCCGTATTCCAGCAGCAAAGGCTGCGCGGAACTCGTAACTGCTGCCTATCGCCGTTCGTTTTTTGCTGAATCAGGTATTGCAGTCGCTACAGCGCGGGCGGGTAACGTCATTGGCGGTGGTGATTGGGCTGCAGATCGACTGTTGCCGGACTTTCTCCGGGCGATCGACGCCGGGGCCGCGCTGACGATTCGCTCACCGGGGGCGATTCGTCCATGGCAACACGTGCTTGAGCCGCTTTCGGGTTACCTGACACTTGCCGAACAACTCGATCAGCATGGTTCAGCATTTGCCGAGCCTTGGAATTTTGGGCCGGCAGATGAAGATGCGCAAACGGTGGGTTGGATCGTCGACCATTTGGCATCCCGTAATCCGGGAATGGCATGGTGTTGCGACATGTCGTCGCAACTGCATGAAGCTAATTACCTCAAGCTCGATAGCAGTAAAGCTCGTACCAGGCTGCTGTGGAAGCCCCGCTGGCGGTTGCAGGTAGCGCTCGACATAACATTGGCATGGCATCAGGCATGGCGTAGTGGACAAGACATGCGCGGTATTTCTCTGGCGCAGATCAGCGAATATCTCAGTGAGGGAAAAGCAGCAAGCGTAAAGGCGGACAATGGCTCGCTTTGATTTCGTGCCTACGCCAATTGCTGGGCTCACGCTTGTCCAACGTCTGCGTCTTGAGGATAACCGTGGCTTCCTTTCCCGCTTCTATTGTGCTGAAGAATTCAAAGCGGCCGGCGTCCATCAGTCTATTGCACAAATCAACCACACTCTTACTCGCAGCAAGGGGACTGTGCGCGGCATGCATTTTCAGTTGTCGCCTTATGCGGAGACAAAGATTGTCAGCTGTTTGCACGGTGAGGTCTTCGACGTTGCCGTGGACTTGCGCAAGAATTCAGTGACCTTTCTGCAATGGCACGGGGCAGTGCTTTCCGCGGAAAATCAGCGTAGTCTCCTGATTCCTGAGGGCTTTGCGCACGGCTTTCAGGCGCTGACGGATGATTGTGAGTTGATCTATCTCCACACGGCTGCGTATCAGCCAGACGCCGAAGGCGCAGCGAATGCGAATGACCCGCGACTGGCCATTGCGTGGCCTCTCAAGATAACAGAGATGTCAGATCGCGACTGTGCTCATCCCCTGCTAGATGCGGAATTTAAAGGATTTGAACCATGAAATGCCGCCACTGCGGAGCCGAGCTGAGCCTGCCGTTCATTGATCTCGGGAGCGCGCCAACATCAAATGCCTACCTTACGGAAGAAGCGCTGCATGCCCCGGAAAAGTGGTACCCGCTAAGGGTATTAGCCTGTACAGATTGCTGGCTGGTGCAAACTGAAGACTTTGCAGACTGCTCGGAACTCTTTTCTGCGGATTACGCCTACTTTAGCTCGTTCTCGACGACCTGGTTGCAGCATGCCGAACACTATGTAAAAACAATGTCCGAGCGTTTCGACTTGGGGGTTTTGTCGCACGTGGTCGAAGTTGCCTCCAACGACGGTTATCTTCTGCAGTATGCCAAGCAGCGGGGTATTCCTTGCCTGGGTGTCGAGCCGACCGCCAGTACCGCCAAGGCCGCACGTGATAAAGGTATTGAAGTTGTCGAAGAGTTCTTTGGCGTTGAACTGGCAACACGCCTCATTGAGGCAGGCAAGAGCGCCGATTTGACGGCGGCCAATAATGTTCTTGCGCATGTGCCAAGTATCAATGATTTCGTAGCCGGTTTTGCGCTTTTGCTCAAGCCAGCAGGAGTGGCTACTTTTGAGTTCCCGCATTTGTTGAAGCTTGTTCAGCAGAACCAGTTTGACACGATTTACCACGAGCATTTCTCATATCTCTCGCTAACTTCGGTGCAGAGAATTTTCGAGCGCAACGGTCTGATCGTTTTCGATGTTGAGGAATTGCCAACGCATGGTGGCAGCCTTCGCGTCTATGCGCAGCGCAGCGACACTGGCAAACGACAAATCAGCGCTAGCGTCGGTGATTTACTCGCCTCGGAAGTTGGCGCGGGCATGACGACTGCAGATTTCTATGCAGGTTTTCAGCTTCAGGCAGATCGCGTAAAGAACGATCTTCTATCCTTCCTGATTGCGGCAAAGAGCGCCGGGAAGACAGTTGCCGCTTACGGTGCCGCCGCCAAAGGAAATACCCTGATGAACTATGCAGGTATTCGCCCGGATCTGATCAATTTTGTAGTGGATCGAAATCCTGCCAAGAAAGGGAAGTACATGCCTGGCAGCCGCATTCCGATTATTGATGAGGCTCAGTTGGCCATAGCCAAGCCCGACTACGTGGTGATACTTCCCTGGAATTTAAAGGACGAGATTATCGCTCAGCTTTGGTATGTACGTGCATGGGGCTGTCAATTTGTCGTGGCAGTTCCGTCGATAAGTAGCGCTCTGGGAGAGGTTGTATGAAGATTGCTGTCACCGGCGCAAGTGGTTTTATCGGGCGCTATGTGCTTGCTGAACTGCTGAACCGGCGGGTCGAAGTTGTCGCGGTAACCCGCAATGCGAACAATCTTGATGCTTGGCGAGATCAAATCGAGATTGTTGAGATTGATCTTGCTCAAGTCTTGCCGGAGCAGTTGGATCGTCTTGCAAACACGGATGTCTTGATACACCTCGCTTGGGATGGCCTTCCGAACTATCGATCAAGGCATCACTTTGAAAGGGAGCTTCCCAAGCAATATACCTTTCTAAAAAGGCTGGTTGAACATGGCTTGCAGGCTATGCTGGTTGCCGGCACCTGCGCTGAATACGGGATGCAGTCCGGCGCGTTATCAGAAGACTCCTCCGCACTGCCTTCGAATGCCTACGGTTTCGCCAAGGATAGCCTCCGGCGTCAGTTGGCGTTCCTTGGCTGTGATTTTCCTTTTGCCTTGACATGGGCTCGCTTGTTCTACACGTACGGCGATGGGCAGCCTGCAACTTCCCTTTATCCGCAGCTGAGTGCGGCGGTGTCGCGTGGTGACAAGACGTTTGATATGTCGGGAGGGGAGCAACTTCGTGACTATCTCTCAGTTGTAGAGCTTGCCCGGTTGATTGTTACTTTGGCAATGCGCCGGGAAAATTCTGGGGTCGTTAACGTCTGTGCAGGGCAACCTGTTAGCGTGCGGCGTCTGGTTGAGGGCTGGGTGACTGACAGTGCCTCTGATATTCAACTGAATCTCGGCAAGTACCCTTATCCAGAATATGAACCACTGGCCTTTTGGGGAGAGAGGAGCAAGCTTGACAGTCTCCTTAATCAATTATGAGCACTAGAGAAATTTTTCGTGCAGAAAAACTTCCTGTTCTGCAAAACAGGATGTTCCCTACTCAGGCAGCGGCACTAGCTAGTTCATTGGGTGACGTTGTACTCGTGCAGGATGATCGTACCGGGCTTATTTTCAACCAGGCCTTTGATTCTTCCCTGCTGGTCTATGATCAGGATTATCAGAATGAGCAGGCCTGTTCTGGTGTATTCAAGCGGCATCTTGACGATGTCGCGGCTGTTGTCAAAAAAAACTTTCATGGAAAATCCTTGATTGAGGTTGGATGCGGGAAAGGCTATTTTCTTGAGCATCTGAAAACCCTTGGATTCGACATTACCGGGATTGACCCCGCCTATGAAGGAAATAGTCCGAATGTGGTCAAGGCTCACTTTGATAGCCAACTCGGTCTCTCTGCTGACGGGATTGTGCTGCGACATGTGCTGGAGCATATTCCAGACCCGCTTTCATTTCTCGCCGAGATCGCCTCGGCAAATGGAGGGAAAGGGGCCATCTATATTGAAGTTCCATGTTTTGACTGGATTTGCGTTCATCGAGCATGGTTCGATATTTTCTACGAACATGTGAATTATTTCCGGCAGCAGGATTTTTCTCGAATGTTTAGCCGTATTTACGAAATTGGCCATGTTTTTGGCGGGCAATATCTTTACGTACTTGCTGATCTGGCGAGTCTTAAAATGGCTGTCGCTGAGAAAAGAAATCGCGTTGAAATGCCGCATGATTTTCTGGCTGGAGTTGACCGTGCGGTGTCGTTAATGGGAGCGAGCAACGGGCGCCACAATGCGATTTGGGGTGGCGCCTCGAAGGGCGTAATCTTCTCGCTATATATGCAGCGTGCCGGTCTCACGATTGATGAGGTCATCGATATCAACCCTGCCAAGCAAGGGCGCTATCTTGCGGGGAGCGGGTTGAAAGTGTCGGCACCAGAAGATGCTTTTGCTCGTTTAAATACCGCTGATAATATTTTTGTGATGAACTCAAACTACCTGAATGAGATCGTCGCTCAATCCGACAATAAATTTTCTTACTCTACGGTGGATCATGAACAATTTTGATCAGGAAGTTGCAGCCCGTGTGGAATCAAATGGAAGGGATAATGCCTTAAAGGTTGGTGCGCGGGCTTTCCTGCTTCCCTCGCTTAACGCCCAGTATTCCTACAATTTTTCCTGGATGGGGCGCCCGATTATCCAGTACCCCGAAGACATGATTGCCATGCAGGAGATCATCTGGTCGGTACAGCCTGATCTGATCATTGAAACGGGTATAGCGCATGGTGGATCGTTGATTTTCTCTGCCGCAATGCTGGAACTGAATGCGGCCTGTGGGGGGAGTCAGAATGCTGAAGTGCTGGGCGTGGATATCGATATCCGAGCGCACAATCGTGAAGCTATAGAGGCTCACCCTATGGCAAAGCGCATTTCAATGATTCAAGGCTCAAGCATTGCCCCCGAGATCATCGAACAGGTTAAGGCCAAAGCAGCGGGCAAGCAGCGAATCTTGGTTTGCCTGGATAGCAACCATACTCACGAGCATGTGCTGGCAGAATTGGAGGCCTATGCGCCGCTGACCTCAGTGGGTAGCTACTGCGTCGTCTTTGATACCGTAGTTGAAGATGTTCCAGCTGAGATGATTGTCGCCCGTCCTTGGGGCCCTGGCAACAACCCAAAAACTGCAGTGTGGGAGTATCTTAAGAACCATGCAGAATTTGAGATCGATAACCGGATTGACCATAAGCTTTTGATTAGTGTTGCACCAGACGGATATTTGAAGCGGGTGCGCTGATGGTTTTTTTCATCCTTAAAATGAGATTTTGTTGAGTAGAAATATTGGCTTGCCTTTGGTTAGTGTGGGAATACCTACATATAACCGCCCCGAAGGTCTTCGAAGAACTTTGGCTTGCATCGCTGCGCAAACATATCGAAATCTCGAGATTGTTGTTTCTGATAATTGTTCTCCTAGTGATGATACCGAGGCTGTGGTGCGGGATTTTATGGCGCAAGATCCTAGAATCTCCTACTTCAAGCAATCGGTAAATCGCGGTCCTTGGGGTAACTTCTTGTTCGTGCTGGAGAGGTCATGCGGCGAGTATTTCATGTGGGCGGCAGATGATGACGAGTGGGAGCCGAATTTTGTAAGTCGATGCTTATCAGAGATGACCGGTGTTGGGTCGGTAATGTGCGAATTCGAAACAGTCTTTCGTGCAAAGGGGCTCGTCGAAAAAAATCCGCTCCCATGCTTGGGAAAAACCGGCTCCACATTTTTGGATGTTTCGAGATTTTTGAGTCTTATGCAGCCGACGCTGATATACGGGTTGCATCGTCGCTCGGATATCCAGTTCGCGCTGTCAGAGAAGGGTTTCGATTTCTATGACTGCTATTTCGTTCTCAGGTTGATCCTTGGTTCCGGCGTAAGAACTATAGGGGGTGTAAGTTATAGGGCAGGAGTTGATGCGGTGGAGTACTGCGTAAAACCCGCCAATCAAACCTCTGGTCAACTGAATTACTGGCCATTTGCTCGCCAAGTGATGTGGGCAATTTTGGCGTGTAAAAAACTTGTGCTGCGAGAAAAAATGGTCTTGTCTGTCCGGTTTCTTGTGGTTTTGGCGGGCTTGGTGGTTCATCATGAGCGTAGTACTAGCCCGCGATGTACATTCGTTATTGAGAAAGTTTTGGGCGGGGGCGTGGAATTAATGAAGAGTTTGCGAAATAGAGTTTCGGGTTTCTTAGTCAAATTGAAAAATAGAAACGTCCGGGAGCGTCTGTCGTACGCCCAATCCGGCGAAGATTTGATCGTAGATTTTATCTTTCGTGCGATGAGGATGGAGCATCCTAGCTACCTTGATATTGGTGCTCATCACCCGACGCATTTTAGTAACACGTACTTTTTTTATAAGAGCGGGTCTGTTGGTGTCACTGTAGAGCCCGATCCGACGCTTTTCAGGCAACTGCGCGACAAAAGGCCAAAGGACGTTCATCTAAATGTTGGCGTTGGGGAGGCCAATGCTGCATCCTTGCCCTTCTATGTGATGTCAACTAAAACCCTTAACAGTTTTTCGAAGGAAGAGGCTGAGCGTTATCAGGCAACTGGGATGCATAGAATTGATAAGATTCTAAATATTCCCGTTGTCTCAATTGGCGACGTGTTGAGCGCGAATTTTCCAGATCGGTCGCCAGATTTTTTATCTGTTGATGTAGAAGGACTAGATTTTCAAATTCTCAAGGCTATTGATTTTTCGAAATATCGCCCTATTGTGGTTTGTGTTGAGACAATTACTTTCAGTGAAAATCGCCAAGAGAAAAAGGTTTCAGAGATAATCGAATATATGTGTAACAACGGCTATTTTGTCTATGCGGATACTTACATTAACTCAATATTCGTTGATCGTGAAAAATGGCAAGGCCGGTAGTTTTAATAGTGTTTTTGAAAAATTCTAAGGTTTATTCTCTATGAAAAATATTATTAATCGGGCTTTGGTTTCTTTGTTTCACGTTTTAGGATTTATTGTTGGAAGGGTTGCCATGCTCACCCGCGTTAATGACGAAGTCTTGGCAGGATTTCTCGCAAGATTATTTGTGCACGCAGAGCGTAACGATGCCTCAATTGCTGCGGTGGTTGGGGCGGCAACCTCTAGTGCGGTGCTAATAGACAACGTTAACGCCTTTGATGGACATGAAGATGTTTCTGCAATAATTAATTTTTCGGCAAAATGGCGTGATGAATGGGTAATTCGAAAGGCGTCTGAAATTCCGAATGGCGCATTGGTCTTGGATGCAGGGGCAGGAGAATGTCAGTACCGTAAATATTTCGGGCATACAAACTATTCAGCTCAGGACTTCGCGGGATATGAAGGAACCTCAGATGGGCTGCAAAAAGAGCAATGGAACTACGGGAAGATCGATTACGTGTGTGACATTACATCTATCCCCGTACCCGACGAAAGCTTTGATGTTGTTTTGTGTACAGAAGTGCTGGAACATGTTCCGGATCCCATTGCGACACTTAAAGAGCTAACTCGCGTTTTACGTCCAGGGGGACGATTGTTGTTGTCTGCACCATTGGGTTGTGGTTTGCACCAACAGCCTTATCACTATTATGGTGGATTTACACCTTATTTTTACAAAGATTATTTGTCACGGTTTGGCGCAGAAGTAACCGAAATGACGCCTTTGGGCGGATTGCTTCGACATGTGGCTCAGGAGTGCCACAGAGTCGGGAGAGTTATTTCGGAAAACAAGGCGAACGTGCCTGAGAAATCCATCCTTGACCTAATGATGAATTGGTTGCCCCGTGTACTTTCTGGTTTAGATGATAAGTATTTTGTCGAAGAGTTCACTGTGGGATATCTGGTTGAAGCCAGAAAATTGGAGAGGGCTCCGGAAAATAACCTTTCATCGATTGCGGAAGCATAATTACTGTGACTGGTTCGACTTCGCTTGCGGTTCTGATCCCTGTTTACAACGGTAAAGCGTTTTTGCAGCAAGCACTTGACTCAATTTTTGCTCAAAGTGATGTGGTTTTCGATCTAATCATCATTGACGATGGTTCTATCGATTCGTCGATAGAGGATCTTGCTGATTTTGAGGGACGAAGTGTTTGTATTTATCGGCAATCGAATCGTGGCTTGGCAGCTACTTTGAATCGTGGTCTCGAGCTTGCTTCTAGTAACTATATCGCCCGTCAGGATCAGGATGACTTGATGCTTCCTGGCCGCTTGGCCAAGCAAGTTGAATTTCTCGACAAACATCCGGATTACGCGATGGTTGGTACCTGGTCACAAATTTGGGTTGGCGAGAAGCCTAGCCAGCGAGGGCATTTCCACCCTGGCTCGCACGAAGCTCTTCGCCTTGAACTATTGTTTGATAATCCGTTCGTTCATTCTTCAGTGATGTTGCGTGCAGACGCCGCTCGACGTGTGGGAGGCTACAGTGAAGATAAAATGCGCCAGCCGCCCGAGGACTACGAGTTTTGGTCGCGCATTGCGCGTGAGTACCGCATCGCCAATATTCCGGAAGTGCTTACTGTTTACCGCGAGGTTGAGGGCAGCATGTCCCGAACCGGGGAGAATCCATTTCTTAATAATGTCATTCGGATTTCCTCAGAAAATCTTATGGCTGTCCTTTCACCGGAATTCTCGAGTGAGGAGTGTATTGCCCTTGCTTCGCTATATCACGGGCGTCTATCACCTGATAAAAGAAAGATTCTTTCCCGAGGCCGCGCGCTGGATATGCACAAGCAGGCTGCACTATCGCTGGGTGGTGATCGCGCTCTATGGTCGGAAGAGTTTTCGGCATCATTTCAAAGGCAGCATCTCCATATCACTTCTCAATTCATCCGGCGGCGTTTGCCCAGTGTGTTGATCGGGCCGGCTCGCAAAATAAAGCAATTCGTGATGGCCCGAATGAGTGGCTTACCTAAGGGGTTGTAATGGCAGCATGTCTGGTTGTCGGGGGTGGCGGTTTTATTGGTAGCCATTTGGTGGCAAAGCTGGTCGCCAGTGGACGCAAAGATGTTCGTGTGCTGGGGAGGAGTTCCCGTCCACGTTTTTCCTTACCCGAAGGCGTTAGCTACGTTTCGGGCGATATTTGCAATGAGCAATTCCTCAGGCCACTATTGCAAGATTGTGATGAGGTTTTTGATCTTGCTTACTCGACGGTGCCCAAGACGAGTTTCGAGGATCCTGTCCTGGATGTGATGGCCAATCTGCCGGCTAATGTTACGTTAATCAAACTTGCTAGCGAATGCCGGTTGCGTCGCTTTGTATTGGTTTCATCGGGCGGTACGGTTTATGGCAATGCCACCTATTTACCGATCGATGAATCGCACCCGACCAACCCGGTTTCGCCTTATGGCATTACCAAACTGGCAGCCGAAAAGTATGCGTTGATGTTCCACCGTCTTGGTGAGCTTCCGGTTGTGATTGTTCGTCCCGCAAATCCTTATGGTCCCAATCAATTGGGGAATCTTGGGCAGGGATTTGTTGGTGCTGCGTTGTTTGCCTTGCTCAATCATAAGCCCGTCACCATCTTTGGAGCCCGCGGGACCGTGCGCGACTATATTTATGTTGAGGATCTTGCAGATGGCTTGGTTGCTGCCTTGGATCACGGTGTGCCTGGAAATATTTACAACATCGGCACGGGCCTTGGCTTTGATAACCGAATGGTATTGGACGAAATCGTCAGGGTTTCTGATCAACTGGCATTCGCGCTCGAAGTTGTCGTTCAGCCCGAGCGTGCATTCGATGTGGCTACCAATGTTTTGAGTTCGGCAAAACTGACTTATGTCTCCGGATGGCGGCCGAAAACAGAGTTCGCACAAGGTATGGCCAAGACTTGGGCTTGGGCGTTGCAAAATGGTTTGCGTAAATGAAAATACTGTTTTGTGTTGAGTTTTATTATCCAAGCATGGGTGGCGCGCAGGAGGTTGTCCGACAATTGGCTGAGCGAATGGCTGCTTATGGGCATGAAGTTTGTGTTGCTATCGATTAGAACATTTCGCGGATGCATATTTAGGTGGGAGTCGCTCTTGAATGACGTAGTAATTCGCCTTGTCGGTGGGTTGGGCAATCAAATGTTTCAGTATGCTGCAGCGATAGCCGTGGCCCGACGTAGTGGTGTTGAGTTGGTTCTTGACCTTTCCTGGTTTGCCACTGCCAGTGATCGCCGCTATGCACTCGCACCTTTGAGCGTCAAGGCGCGCACGCTCGGTGCGGTTGTTTCTGATCAAGGGGGCGCTATGCGCCTCATGAAAAAAATTGTCCACAGACTCACGAAGCGAAATGATGAGCATTGGCAAGGTCGCCCTGTTTTCCGCGAGAAATACTTTCATTTCGACCCGGAGGTTCTGCAGCTTCGTGCGCCGGTCTGCATGGATGGTTATTTCCAGAGTGAAAAGTACTTCGACGATTGTAATGAACTTGTCGCTTCTGAATTTTCGCTTGCAGGTACTCCTGGAGAGTTGTCGCGAGCTATGCTGGAGAAAATATGGGGTAGCGATGCCATATGTCTTCATGTGCGTCGGGGTGACTATGTGGAAAGTGCTACGACCAACGCATTCCATGGAACCTGTTCGCTCGATTATTACCATGAGGGTTTGAGCATCGTAAGCGCTGGTTTGGCCAGTCCGCACTGTTTTGTCTTTTCTGATGATCCTGCGTGGGTTCGTTCCCATTTTCACCCAGCCTTGCCAATGACGGTGGTGGATATCCACGGGCCCGATGAGGCTCACGAAGATCTTCGGTTAATGTCAGCGTGCAAACATTTTGTAATCGCCAATAGCTCATTGAGTTGGTGGGGGGCTTGGCTGGGAAAAGATTCAGGGAAGCGTGTAGTGGCACCAAAGCGTTGGTTCCAAAGTAGTACCAACGACACGAGGGATTTGATTCCGCCAGCTTGGACAAAAATATGATTTTATTGGCTGCGCAGAGTAGTGCTCGTTGAAAATACTCCTGACTACACCAACTTATCCCCCATTTAATAGTGGATTGGGTAATGCCGTTCAGCAGCAGGCAACGGCATTGGTCGCAAATGGATATTCAGTTGTAGTGGCCACTGGTGGGAAGAAACGGGCGCAGAGAATCGATGAAGTCTCTGGTGCCACGGTTGAGGAATTCAACGTTCAGGGTGCGGACTATTTGCTTAATCCGATTCGTGGGGATGTTCAATCCTATGAGCAGTTTCTGGCTGCGTCGATTTTTGACGTTGTTCTGATGAATGCTTGGCAGACTTGGTCGACTGATCTGTGTTTGCGCAACCTAAAAAAAATTAGTGGTCGTAAATTGCTCTACAGCCATTGTGTATCCACGAATATGTTTTTCTGGCAGCAACCGTTCCGTTCAATGGTTCGATATTTATTCTGGCGACCTTATTGGTGGAAGCTTTCATCATTGATTCGTCAACTGAATGGTTTGGTTTTTCTGGCTTCTGACGGATGCGATTCAAGATTCGATGACTTGCGGCTGGCTCGGAAAGTCGGAATTCCTGTGCATGTCGTACCCAATGCGTTGTCTTCATCTGCAACCGTAGCCGTCAGTCAGCCAAAAATTGAACGAAAGGCACGTAAGCAGCTAATTGCGATAGGTTCGTATGATTGGCTGAAGGGGCATGACTTCGCATTACACACCTACGCTTGTTCGTTGGCAAAAAATAGGATTCCACTGAGGATATTCGGCCAGAGCCTAACTGCTTTTACCGAACATCTGCGGCAACTGGTTCTGTCGTTGGGCATTGAGGAAGGGTTTGTCACTTTTCATGAGGGGGTTAGCGGAGATTCGCTCTTGGATGAGTGCGGGCGGTCGATTGCAATTCTTTCTGGGTCTCTCACCGAATGTCAGCCATTAGTTCTTTTGGATGCCATGGCCACCGGTACGCCTTTTGTTGCGCGACGTTCAGGGTGTATTCCTTCGCTACCCGGGGGGGTGGCTGTAAATACAAAAGATGAGGCTGTGCACGCCATCGATAAGTTGCTTTCCGACGAGATTCATTGGCAACACCTGAGTGAGGTCGGTCGGGTGCATGTTGTTACAAACTGCGATCCCGTAAGTATTGGTCGGCAACTTGTTGCCGTGTTGGAGGCGTAGCTTGAGTTCGTCGAGTAAATTGGCGGAGAGTTTGCCGTTGTTGACCGTGGCGATGCCTGTGTTCAATGCAGGATCTCATCTTCGTTTGGCCTTGCTCTCTATAATTCAACAGTCTTTTGCGGACTGGGAGTTAATACTCATTGACGACGGCTCGACCGATAGAGCGTTTGAAGACGTTGCGGACATCGTCGATGCACGTATTCGGATTGTTCGTGATGGTGACAATCGTGGTTTGGCCGCGCGCTTGAACGAAGCGATCGACTTAGCTCGTGGTGAGTTTTTCGCTCGTATGGATCAGGATGATATTTCTCATCCTGATCGATTTAATAGGCAGGTGGCATTTCTTGGGGCTGACCACTCTTTGGATCTCGTGGGTGCCCGATGCGTAACCATTTCTGAAAGTAATCAAGTTCTAGGTGTCTTGCCCGGGCGATGTGAGCATAAAGAAATTTGTCGGAGGCCATGGCTGGGGTTTCATCTGCCGCATCCGACATGGATGGGGCGAACCGCTTGGTTTCGCAAGCATAGATACGCTGCGCCGGGGCCTTACTGTTGTGAAGATCAAGAGTTTCTTTTGCGGACGCATGAGGTTAGTCGTTTTCATGTCCTACCGGAATACTTGCTCGCCTACCGGTTACGCGATCAGTTTGGTTTTACCAAGGCTTGGCGAACGCGCAGAACTCTTTATGGAATTCAACGGCAGTATTTTTCAAATAAAGGGGACCTCCGGTCCGCAGGATTAGCACTGGCAGGCTTTTGGCTGCGGGTTGCCAAGGATGTTTGGACATTGACTACTCAAGTCCCGTTTCTCAGTGGGTGCAAGGCTTCTCGACACCCTAATGTGTCAGAAGCAAACCTTGAAACGTGGCAGAGTATTATCGAAGATTTGAATGGGTTGCATATGGTTAATGGAGGAAAAGTGACTTGAAGCGGGTGTGCTTTGTCCTGACCAGTCCATTTGCAGTCAATGGATTTTTGCTGAATCATTTTCGGATTTTGGCAGGCCATTACGATATTACCTTGGTGGTCAACACACTTGAATATTCATTGTCAGACAAGCTTGATTGTCGTGTCCGAGTAGTTCACTTGGCCATAGCACGTCAGATTTCTCCCCTTCAGGATATGAAGGTTTTTTGGCGGTTATGGAGGTTTTTCCGTTCGGAAAAATTTGATTTGGTCCATAGCATGACACCCAAGGCTGGATTGCTTGCCATGCTTGCGGCAGGATTGGCTGGAATTCCTTGCCGTATTCACACCTTTACTGGTCAGGTTTGGGCTACCCGACGTGGGCTTGGACGCTATGCCTTGAAGTGCTTCGACAAAGCTATTGTTTTTGCTGCCAGTCGCGTGTTGACCGATAGTCGCTCACAAAGCAGTTTTCTTGAGGCGGAAGGTGTCGTCAAGGACGGTGAGGCAGGAGTGGCTGGGCCCGGCTCAATTTCAGGTGTCGATCCATGCAAATTCTCACCAGACGATGAATGTAGAAAAAAACTGCGTAATGAACTAGGTATTCCATCGGATGCGGTTGTTTTTATTTCGCTCGGGCGAATCAATCTTGAAAAAGGGATACTTGATCTAATTCATGCTTTTTCGGTTTTGGCAACTCGATATCAAAATGCGTGGCTGATTATTGCTGGCCCGGATGAAGGAAGGCTTGCTGAGCGTATTGTAGAAGAGGTAGGGGGGGGGTTGGCTAGGCTACGACTCATTCCTCGTGTTGTGCCGGCTGCAGACTACCTTGCTGCGGCAGACGTTCTTGTTTTGCCGAGCTATCGTGAGGGCTTTGGAACTGTCGTTCTTGAGGCTGCAGCGGTCGGGTTGCCTACGATTGCCTCACGTATTTATGGTCTAACTGATGCGGTGCAGGAACAGATGACTGGGTTATTGTTTCCCGTTGGGGATGTGGCGGCTTTGCGTTTCGCAATGGAGGCAATGTTGGATGATCCAGAATGTCGGATTGGTATGGGGAGTGCAGCTCGCCAACGAGCGTTGCAGGAGTTTTCGGCAGATGTTGTGTCGCTAGCTTGGCTTGCGCAGTATCGGACAGTGTTGGCAGCTTGAGATGATCAATATATGAAACGCCTGTTTGATCTCCTTCTTGGGCTAATAGCTTCTTCCATCTTGGTTTTCCCCCTGATTCTTGTGGCGTTGTTGGTGAAGTCGACTTCACCCGGTCCGGTTCTTTATTGGTCGGACCGTGTGGGTAGAAATAACAAAATTTTCCGAATGCCAAAGTTTCGTAGCATGCGCATTGGTACTCCGGCTGTTGCAACGCATCTGTTAGCAAACCCGGCGGTTTATCTGACACCGATTGGGTCTTTTTTGCGTAAATCGAGCCTGGATGAACTACCTCAACTGTGGTGCATCCTTATTGGCGATATGAGTTTTGTTGGCCCACGTCCGGCGTTGTTTAATCAGGATGATCTGATTGCGCAGCGTACTGAGCGAGGTGTACATCAGTTGGTACCTGGCCTGACGGGTTGGGCGCAGGTGAATGGACGCGACGAGTTGCCGATTTCAGAGAAGGTTGGCCTGGATGCCGAATATTTTTGCCGCCACTCTTTTCTTTTCGATCTCTATATCCTGTGGTTGACCATCGTCAAGGTATTAAAAATGGATGGTGTTTCCCATTGAGGCAATGGCGCCAATAGGCTTCGTGCGTTCCCGAAATTGGACCCGTAGCGGTTACAATCTTGCCCTTATTCCGGCTAGATCCGGTATTTTTGGCGCACTCAATTGATCAAGGCTTATCTCTCCCTTTTTGTTTTTCTGTTCGACCTCTCGGCAGTCGTTTTCGCTTGGGGCGGCGGGTTTCTCCTGCGCTTTAATTTTGATGTGCCCGCCGCCTTTGTTTCTGTGATGAGTTGGGGGATGGTTTTCCTAGTGCCTGCGCATGTGGTGGCCTGTCGTCTGGCTGGCTTGTATCGCGGTATCTGGATGTTTGCCAGTTTGCCTGACTTGAAGCGGGTCTTGCTTGCTGTGGGGTTTTCGACCGTTGCACTGATAGTGTTTTATGTGTTGTATCGCAATCAGCATCAAGTTGTGCCGCGCTCCCTGTTGGTGCTTTATCCGATATTGCTTGCCGTATATATGGGCGGTGGTCGTGCTGCATATCGGATGTGGAAGGAGCATCGTTTATATGGTGGTTTGATTGCTCAGGGCAAGCCAGTGGTTATTGTTGGTGCCGGGCGTGGTGGAGCGATGCTGGTGCGGGAACTGGAGCGTAGCCCCGATTGGCGCGTGGTTGGTCTGGTGGATGATGATCGCAGCAAGTGGGGCAGGGAGCTTTCAGGGCATCTGGTCATCGGCGGAATAGAAAGTTTGTCTGAAGTGCTTGCTTCGGAAAAGGCATCTCACGTGATTCTGGCCATGCCATCAGCAGCTGCCGAGGCGTGCAGGCGGGCGACAGATCTGGCTGTTGGGGGTGGGGCGCACGTCTTTACGGTGCCTGGACTCGATGATGTTATGTCAGGCCGGGTGGCCATTTCATCGATTCGCCCGGTTGAGATTGAGGACTTGCTCGGTCGTGAGCCGGTGTCGATAGATACGGAGCATGTCGCAGCTATGGTGGCGAGCAAGACGGTTCTGGTTACGGGGGCCGGTGGCTCGATAGGAAGCGAGTTGTGCCGGCAACTTGCGCGTTTCTCGCCGGTGCGGTTAGTTCTATACGAACAGAGTGAGTTTGCGCTTTATACATTGGAGCAGTGGTTTTCGGTTCATATGCCGAATATTGAGCTGGTTGCGTTGGCTGGTGACGTAAAGGACGCCGCGAGATTAGATGAAGTTTTCTCAACTTACCGGCCATCGGTTATTTTCCATGCAGCAGCCTATAAGCATGTGCCATTGATGGAAGTAGGAAATGCCTGGCAGGCGGTCCGCAATAATGTGCTGGGTACCTTGCAGGTAGCTGAATGCGCAAGCCGTTTCGGGGTTGAACGTTTTGTGTTGATTTCGACTGACAAAGCAGTCAATCCTACCAACGTTATGGGGGCCACCAAACGCATGGCTGAAATGGTTTGCGAGGCCATGCATCGCCAAGGGGGGGGGACACAGTTCGGGATGGTGCGCTTCGGAAATGTTCTGGGTAGCACGGGCAGTGTGATTCCAAAATTTCAGGAACAGATTTCGCGTGGCGGGCCGGTTACGGTGACCCACCCGGAGATTACCCGATACTTCATGTCGATTCCCGAGGCAGCCCAGTTAGTCTTGCAGGCTGCCGCCATGGGGCAGGGCGGGGAAATTTTCGTGCTAGATATGGGTGAGCCGGTCAAAATCGTGGATTTGGCGCGCAAGATGATTCAGCTCTGTGGTTATTCTGAAAACGAGATTCGCATCCAGTTCTCCGGTTTGCGTCCAGGAGAAAAGCTCTATGAGGAATTGCTGGCAGATGCTGAGCAAACATGTCAAACCCCGCATCCAAAGTTGCGCATTGCCCGGGCTCGCCCGGTGGAAGGTGATTTTTTGGCTAACCTGCGGCCGTGGTTTGACGAAACCAGCCTGAGTGACGAGCGGGTGCGTGAAACCTTGATGCGTTGGGTGCCGGAATACCAACCGGCATCAAACAATTTCTGAATAACCGAAGCGGCCTGTGCCGCTCATTGCCGACGGTTCATTGTGACTAAAGAGTTTTTTGATATTCCCCAATTTACATCTGCAGCCGGCATTGTCCGTCTCCCCGGCTCAAAAAGTATTTCCAACCGAGTTCTCCTGCTCGCCGCATTGGCTGATGGCGAAACCGAAATTCGCGAACTTTTGGCTTCCGACGACACAGAGCGCATGCTCGAAGCGCTGAAGACGCTAGGCGTTGGTGTGAGCACACTAGGTGGCGAGAACTGGTTGATCAAGGGTTGCGCCGGTATTTTTCCGGTCAAACAGGCGGATCTCTTTCTGGGTAACGCCGGCACAGCTTTCCGGCCTCTGACCGCTGCCTTGGCGCTGGCCGGTGGCGATTTCGTGCTGAAGGGTGTTGCTCGTATGCATGAGCGGCCGATTGGCGATCTGGTCGATGGTTTGCGCCAGTTGGGGGCTGACATCACCTATCTTGGTAACGACGGCTTTCCGCCTTTGCATCTGAAACCGGCAAGCATCAGGCATGGTGGCGTGGTCAGAGTGCGCGGTGATGTTTCCAGCCAGTTCCTGACTGGCTTGCTGATGGCGCTGCCACTGACTGGCGAGGCGGCCACGGTCGAAGTGCTTGGAGAACTGATATCCAAACCCTACATTCAAATCACTTTGGCCATCATGGCGCGGTTTGGTGTTGTGGTGCAGCGTGACGGTTGGCAGCGCTTTACGGTGGCGGCCGGCAGTCGCTATTTTTCGCCGGGGACAATTTATGTCGAGGGAGATGCTTCTTCGGCATCTTACTTTCTTGCCGCGGGGGCTATTGGCGGCGGCCCGGTTCGCGTTGAGGGGGTTGGGCGAGACTCGATCCAGGGCGATGTCAGGTTTGCCGAAGCGCTCGCACAGATGGGGGCCGAGATCGAGATGGGTCCCAACTGGATGTCGGCACGGGCACCGGTTGGCGGCTTGGTTGCGGTAGACCTCGATTGCAACCATATTCCCGATGCAGCAATGACCCTGGCAACGGCTGCCCTGTTTGCCAAAGGAACGACGACCCTGCGCAACATCGCCAGTTGGCGGGTCAAGGAAACTGACCGTATTGCTGCGATGGCAACTGAATTGCGCAAACTCGGTGCAGTGGTCGAAGAGGGCGAGGATTTCATCAAGGTAACGCCCGCCTGCCTGAGGCCAGCTTCCATTGATACCTACGACGACCATCGTATGGCGATGTGCTTCTCGCTGGCAGCTTTTGGTACGCCGCTACGGATCAACGATCCGAAGTGCGTCGCGAAAACTTTCCCGGATTATTTTGAGCGCTTTGCCAGCGTGACTAGGGCAGCGCCGGTAATCGCCATTGATGGTCCTTCGGCCTCGGGTAAAGGCACTGTTGCCGCAAGGGTGGCGGCGGCACTCGGTTTCGCTTACTTGGATTCAGGTGCCTTGTATCGTTTGACTGCGCTGGCGGCACAACGGGCTTGTGTCGAATGGTCTGATGAAACAGCGGTGGCGGCAATCGCAGCGGCGCTTGATGTCGAGTTTTCCGAAACTTATATCAGCCTCGACGGTATACCGGTTGGCGATGCCATTCGTACTGAAGAAATTTCGGCTGCTGCCTCGAAAGTGGCAGCTCTGCCGGCCGTGCGCGAGGCTCTGCTGTTCCGTCAGCGCGCTTTCAATACCGTACCCGGATTGGTCGGTGACGGGCGCGACATGGGCTCGGTAGTTTTCCCCCAAGCGGCGCTCAAGGTCTTCCTGACAGCAAGTGCCGAAGTCAGGGCGGAGCGGCGTCATAAGCAGTTGATCGGGAAAGGTTTATCTGCTAATCTCCCCGACCTTCTGCTTGATCTGCAGCAACGTGACGCCCGGGATTCCCAGCGTAGCGTGGCTCCGCTCAGGCAGGAAGCCGATGCCAAGCTGCTGGACACCACGTCGCTGACGATCGAAGAAGCGGTGAATCAGGTGTTGATGTGGAGCAGGGAAGCATTGCAGTAAGGTGTTGCCGGCCAGGTGGCCGGTAATTTGTTTTAAACCCTAACCCGCTGTGGATCTTAACGTTCGCGGCAGCATGAAAGCTCTCTCCGTCAATGGAATCTTTTGCTCAACTATTTGAAGAATCCCTGGCTCGCCAGGAAATGCGTCAAGGCGAAGTCATCACTGCAGAAGTGGTGCTCATCGATCACAATTTCGTTGTGGTCAATGCCGGCCTGAAATCGGAATCCTATGTTCCGCTCGAAGAATTCCTGAATGATCAGGGCGAGCTTGAAGTCAAGGTCGGTGATTTTGTTCAAGTCGCCATCGAGATGCTGGAAGACGGCTATGGCGCTACGCGCCTGTCCCGCGATCGCGCCAAGCGCATCGCCGCCTGGAACTTCCTGGAAGAAGCCCTCAACAACAACTCCCTGGTTACCGGTACCATCACCGGTAAGGTCAAGGGTGGTCTGACCGTCATGTCCAATGGCGTCCGTGCATTCCTGCCGGGTTCGCTGGTCGACATGCGTCCGGTCAAGGACACCACGCCGTACGAAGGCAAGACCATGGAGTTCAAGGTCATCAAGCTTGACCGCAAGCGCAACAACGTGGTTATGTCCCGCCGTGCTGTTCTCGAAGCCTCCGCTGACAAAGATCGCGAAAAGCTCCTTGAGAACCTTAAGGAAGGCACCACCGTCAAGGGTATCGTCAAGAACATCACCGACTACGGCGCATTCGTTGACCTCGGTGGTATCGATGGCCTGCTGCACATTACCGACCTGGCATGGCGCCGCGTCCGTCACCCGAGCGAAGTGCTCAACGTGGGTGACGAAGTTACCGCCAAGATCCTCAAGTTTGATGCAGAGAAGAACCGCGTCTCCCTGGGCATGAAGCAACTGGGCGACGATCCGTGGGTTGGTATTGCCCGCCGTTACCCGGCTGGTACCCGCCTGTTCGGCAAGGTTACCAACCTGACCGACTACGGTTCATTCGTTGAAATTGAACAAGGCATCGAAGGCCTGGTTCACGTTTCCGAAATGGATTGGACCAACAAGAACGTTCATCCGTCCAAGGTTGTTTCCCTGGGTGATGAAGTCGAAGTCATGATCCTCGAGATCGACGAAGAGCGTCGCCGTATTTCCCTTGGCATGAAGCAGTGCAAGGCAAATCCGTGGGATGACTTCGCGATGAACCACAAGAAGGGCGACAAGGTCCATGGCGCCATCAAGTCGATTACCGATTTCGGTATCTTCATTGGCTTGCCGGGCGGCATCGACGGTCTGGTTCACTTGTCCGACCTGTCCTGGTCTGCGACGGGCGAAGAAGCCATCCGCAACTTCAAGAAGGGTGACGAAGTTGAGGCGCTGGTCCTTGGTATTGACGTCGAGAAAGAGCGTATTTCTCTGGGCGTCAAGCAGATGGAAGGTGACCCGTACACCAACTTCATCGCTACCCACGAGAAGAACAGCATCGTGAACTGCACCGTCAAGACGGTTGATGCCCGTGGTGCCGTGCTGACGCTGGATGGCGAAAACGAAGGTTACCTGCGTGCTTCCGAGTTCTCGCGTGATCGTATCGACGACCTGTCACAGCACCTGAAGGTGGGCGATACGGTTGAAGCCATGATCATCAACGTGGATCGCAAGACCCGTGGTATCAATCTCTCCATCAAGGCCAAGGACAATGCCGAGCAGCACGAAGCCATGCAGAAACTTTCTGCTGAGTCTTCTGCCGCTGCTTCCGGCACGACCAATCTGGGCGCCCTGCTGAAGGCCAAACTCAACCAGCAAGGCTGATAAGGCTTAAAGCATGACCAAATCCGAGCTCATCGCCCGGCTGGCGGAACGGTTTCCCCAGCTGGTGGCGAAAGATGCTGATTTTGCGGTCAAGATGATTCTCGATGCGATGTCCGAAGCACTTGTGCGAGGAGATCGTATCGAGATCCGCGGATTCGGCAGCTTTGCGCTCAACTACCGTCCGCCGCGTACCGGCCGTAACCCCAAGTCCGGGGAAAAAGTCAGCGTTCCGGCCAAATGGGTTCCCCATTTCAAGGCCGGCAAGGAACTGCGTGAACGGGTCGATCAGTCGATCTGATGCCACGCAGGCGCAATGTGGTAGATTCAGGGCAGTGAGTCATTTCACTGCCCTTTTTTATTGAATGTCATGACAGCATTGACCTGGGCCTTACGGCTAATCGTCTTTTCTTTTCTGGTCGTGTTTGCCGTCCAGAACACCGATCCGGTAAGCCTCAATTTTGTGCTTGGCCAGGTGTGGCAGGCGCCGCTGGTAATCGTTCTGCTGGCATTTTTCGCCGGGGGGGCGGTGCTGGGTGTGCTTTCAGTCGTGGGAGTGATTTATCATCAACGGCGTGAGATTTCCCGTCTCAAGCGCGTTGCCGCCAAGCTGCCAGCCTCCGTTATCCCGGAACTGCCGCCGCCTGTATGAACGATCTCTTTGAATACTGGCAGCTGCTGCTGATTCCGCTCTTTTTCGGCTTGGGGTGGGCAGCTGCCCGCGTCGATATGCGGCAGGTGGTGCATGAATCGCGTGCCTTGCCGCGTTCTTATTTTCAGGGACTGAATTTCCTGCTTAATGAGCAGCCCGACAAGGCTATTGACTCATTTCTCGAAGTGGCCAAGGTTGATTCGCAGACCGTTGAGCTGCACTTCGCGCTAGGCAACCTGTTCCGCCGTCGTGGTGAAACCGAACGGGCCATTCGCATGCACCAGAACCTGATCGACCGTGCCGACCTCGACGAAGCGGTGCGCCTGCATGCGCTGGCGGAACTCGGGCAGGATTATCTGAAGGCCGGTTTGCTTGATCGGGCCGAGGAGATTTTCAACCGGCTGATTGGTACAACTTTCGAGGCAGACGCCAAGCGCAACCTGCTGGAAATCTATCAGGTTGAAAAGGAATGGCTAAAGGCTATCGAGCTGGCCCGCGAGTTGCCCGACGTTGCGACGCAGCAGGAGGTCGCCGAGTTTTACTGCGAACTGGCGGCTACCGAAATCATGCGATCCAAGCCTGATACAGCCCGCAGCTATCTTGAATCGGCCATGCAGCAGAATCGCAAGTGTGTGCGAGCCAGCCTGCTGCAAGGTGACCTGTTGTTGCAGGAAAACAGGCTGGAGGCAGGTATTGAAGCGTGGCAACGTATCGAGCAGCAGGATCCCACTTACCTGGCGCTGGTGGCCCAGCGCTTGCTCGAAACCTATCGCAAGCTTGATCGCCGGGATGAAGGTATTGCCTTGCTCAGCGGCTATCTTGAGCGCTATCCGTCGCTTGACCTGCTGGATGTCGTCTATCAACTGGTGCTTGAGGGCGAGGGAACCGAGGCCGCCTATCGTCTGGTGCGGGCCGAACTGCAGCGAAATCCGACCCTGCTCGGGCTGGAAAAGCTGATGAGCGCCCGTTTGCCACTAGTCGCACCCGAGGTCCGGGCGGATGTGGAGATTGCCAAGACCATCATCCAGGGCTACACCAAACGCCTGTCGCGCTATCGGTGCGATAATTGCGGGTTCAAGGCCCGTCAGTTCTATTGGCGCTGTCCGGCCTGCGGTGGCTGGGAAACTTATCCGCCGCGCCGTAGCGAAGAATTCGATCAAACTTTGTAGGAAAAACTCATGAAAATCACCGTTGTCGGTACCGGCTATGTCGGTCTGGTCAGTGGCACCTGTTTGGCTGAAGTGGGCAATGACGTGCTCTGTCTGGACGTTGATCCCGAGAAGATCCGCATTCTCAATGAAGGCGGGATTCCTATCTACGAACCCGGTCTGCAGGAAATGGTCCGCCGCAATGTGGCTGCCGGCCGCCTGCACTTCACTACCGATGTTGAAAAAGCCGTCCAGCACGGCACCATTCAGTTCATCGCCGTTGGTACACCGCCCGACGAAGACGGTTCGGCAGACCTCCAGTACGTCGTCGCCGCCGCCCGTAACATTGGCCGGCTGATGACTGACTACAAGGTCGTTGTCGACAAGAGTACCGTCCCGGTCGGTACCGGTGACAAAGTCAAGGCTGCCATCGCTGATGAACTCGCCAAGCGTGGCGTCACGATTCCCTACAGCGTCGTCTCCAATCCCGAATTTCTCAAGGAAGGCGCTGCCGTTGAAGACTTCATGCGTCCGGATCGTATCGTCGTTGGTGCCGAAGAAGAGCAGGCCATCCACCTGATGCGTGCCCTTTACGCACCGTTCCAGCGCAATCACGAACGCCTGATCATTACCGACGTCAAGAGTGCCGAGCTCACCAAGTACGCCGCTAATGCCATGCTGGCGACGCGCATCAGCTTCATGAATGAACTGGCCAACTTGGCGGAAGTCTTGGGTGCCGATATTGAAATGGTTCGTCAGGGCATTGGCTCCGATCCCCGCATTGGTTATCACTTCCTCTATCCGGGCTGTGGCTATGGTGGCTCCTGCTTCCCGAAAGACGTCAAAGCCCTGATCAAGACAGCCAAGGACGACGCCAACATTACCCTTCAGGTGCTGACTGCCGTCGAAGCGGCCAACGACCAGCAAAAACATGTTCTGACGCAAAAAATCAAGGCTCGGTTCGGCGACCTCAAGGGCAAGCACTTCGCGCTCTGGGGCCTCTCCTTCAAGCCCAATACCGACGACATGCGTGACGCGCCGAGTCGCGAACTGATCGCCGACCTGTTCGCCGCAGGTGCTACGGTAAGTGCTTATGACCCGGTTGCCATGCACGAAACGCAGCGCATCTTTGGCGACGAGGCCCGTCTGAACTATGCCGAGAACCCGATGGGTGCCCTCGACAAAGCTGATGCGCTGGTCATCGTCACCGAGTGGAAGGAATTCCGCAGCCCGGACTTCGAAGCCATCAAGCAGAGCCTGAAGAACCCGGTGATCTTTGATGGCCGTAACCTCTACGATCCCAAGTTCGTGCGCGGGCTTGGCATTGAATACTTTGCCATCGGGCGCTGAGCGAAAAACGATATGCTGGAAAAGGTTTTGCAGGTACGGCTGCTTGTGGTCGGTGACGTCATGCTCGACCGTTACTGGTTTGGCGAAGTCAGCCGGATTTCGCCGGAAGCGCCAGTGCCGGTGGTCAAGGTCGAGCGCGTTGAGGAGCGACTAGGTGGCGCCGCCAACGTGGCACGCAACGCAGCGGCGGTTGGTGCCAAGACGGCGCTGCTTTCCGTTGTCGGCGCTGACGATGCCGGGAAGACGCTTTCCCGCCTGCTCGCCGAAGGTGGAATTGATGCCGCTTTGCATGTTGACCGCGCCATTGATACCACCGTCAAGCTGCGCGTCATCGGCCGGCAGCAGCAATTGCTGCGCATCGATTTCGAGACCGAACCGTCGAACAAAATTCTGCAGGCCAAGCTGGCTGAGTTCGAAAAGCGGGTAGCGGAGTCGGATGTGGTAATCCTCTCCGATTACGGCAAAGGCGGCCTGACCCACATTGCCGAAATGATCCGGCTGGCCCGTGCCGCCGGCAAGCCAGTGCTGGTTGACCCCAAGGGTGACGATTACAGCAAGTATGCTGGCGCTACCTTGATCACCCCGAACCGTTCCGAATTGCGGGAAGTTGTTGGTCGCTGGTCTTCAGAGGCTGATTTGTTTGCCAAAGCCCAGAAACTTCGCACAGAACTCGGACTCGAAGCCCTGCTGGTGACCCGGAGCGAAGAGGGGATGACCCTGTTCTCCGAGGGCGAAACCCATCATCAGGCGGCGCAGGCACGCGAGGTGTTCGATGTCTCCGGCGCGGGTGACACTGTGATCGCGACGCTGGCGGTGATGCTGGCGGCTGGTGCCAACTGGGATGAAGCCATTCGAGCCGCCAATATTGCGGCCGGCATCGTTGTCGGCAAGCTGGGCACGGCAGTCGTGACCCGAGAAGAACTCGCAGCAGCTCTGTAAGGAATAGTCATGTATACAGTCGTTACCGGCGCCGCCGGCTTCATCGGGTCTAATATCGTCAAGGCGTTGAATGAACGCGGCGTAACCAAGATCATCGCCGTCGATAACCTGACCAAGGCCGACAAGTTCAGGAATCTGATCGATTGCGAGATCGCCGATTACCTCGACAAGCACGACTTTATCGAGCGTATTCAGGCGGGCCACTTCGACGGCGAGATCGAGGCGATTTTCCATGAAGGAGCCTGCTCCGACACCATGGAGACCGATGGTCGCTACATGATGGAGAACAACTACCGCTACTCGCTGATTCTGCTCGATTGGTGCCAGGATCAGGACGTCCAGTTTTTCTATGCCTCCAGCGCTGCCACCTACGGCAGCACCAGTGTGTTCAAGGAAGAGCGTCAGTACGAAGGGCCGCTCAACGTTTACGGCTACTCCAAGTTCTTGTTCGACCAGATTGTGCGCCAGCGTTTGGCCAAGGGTCCGTCGTCACAGATCGTCGGTTTCCGCTATTTCAATGTCTATGGTCCGCGCGAAACGCACAAGGGACGGATGGCCTCGGTCGCTTTCCACAACTTCAACCAGCTCCGGGCGGACGGCAAGGTCAAGCTCTTTGAGGGCTCGCATGGCTATCCCGATGGCGGGCAGCAGCGCGACTTCGTTTTCGTCGGTGACGTCGCCAAGGTCAATTTGTACTTCCTGGATCACCCGGACAAGTCCGGTATATTTAACCTTGGCTCTGGTCGGGCGCAAAGTTTCAACGATGTGGCGGTTGCTGCGGTCAACGGCTGCAGGAAGGCAAAAAGCGAAGCGCCGCTGACGCTTGAAGAGCTGCGGGCACAGGGTTTGCTGGAGTACATCGCCTTCCCCGAGGCACTGAAGGGCAAGTACCAGGCATTCACGCAGGGTGATCTGACCCGTTTGCGTGCTGCTGGTTACGATGCGCCGATGGCCACGGTCGAGGAGGGCGTTGCCCAATACGTGGAGTGGCTCCAAAGCAATGTATAAAACCCTGCAGGATTTTGTCGGAAATACGCCGCTGGTGCGCCTGGTTCGCATCCCAGGCGATGACAGCGCCAAGCGAGGCAATGTCATCCTGGCCAAGCTGGAAGGCAACAACCCGGCCGGTTCGGTCAAGGATCGGCCGGCGCTGTCGATGATCGTCCATGCCGAAGCGCGTGGCGACATCAAGCCGGGCGATACGCTGATCGAGGCGACCTCCGGCAATACCGGCATCGCACTGGCCATGGCGGCGGCGATGAAGGGTTACAAGATGATCCTCGTCATGCCGGAAAACCAGAGCATCGAGCGCCGCCAGACCATGCGTGCCTTCGGTGCTGATCTGGTCCTGACGCCTAAAGATGGCGGCATGGAGCTGTGCCGTGACGTCGCCGAAAAAATGCGCGATGAAGGCAAGGGCATCATCCTCGACCAGTTCGCCAACCCGGATAATCCGCGAGCACATTACGAGGGCACCGGGCCGGAAATCTGGCGCGACACCGGTGGCAAGATCACCCATTTTGTCTCCAGCATGGGAACAACCGGCACCATCATGGGGACCTCCAAGTTCCTTAAGGAGCAGAATTCGGCGATCCAGATCATTGGTTGCCAGCCGGAAGACGGCAGCCAGATTCCCGGTATCCGCAAATGGCCGGAAGCGTATCTGCCGAAAATCTATAACAAGACCAACGTCGACCGCATCGAATACGTCAGCCAGGCCGATGCCGAAGCCATGACGCGTCGGTTGGCCATGGAAGAGGGCATCTTTGCCGGTATTTCCTCGGGTGGCGGTGTGGCGGTGGCGCTCCGTTTGTCGCAGCAACTCGAAAATGCCGTCATTGTCAGCATCATCTGCGATCGTGGTGACCGCTACCTGTCGACGGGCGTCTTCCCGGCATGAAGCCGGTTCTGGTTTTTGACATCGAGACGATTCCCGATGTCGCCGGCCTGCGCCGACTGAACGATCTTCCGGCTGAACTCTCCGACGACGAAGTCGCCGAACTCGCCTTCCAGCAACGCCGCGCCAAGACCGGCAACGACTTTCTGCAACTGCATCTGCAGCGAGTCGTTACCATCTCCTGCGTGCTGCGGACCAGTGAAGGCCTGAAGGTCTGGTCGCTCTCGGAACCCGATCTCAGTGAGGGTGCCATCATCCAGCGCTTTTTCGATGGCATCGAGAAATTCACGCCGCAGATTGTGTCGTGGAACGGTAGCGGCTTCGATTTGCCCGTACTGCATTACCGCGGCATGCTGCATGGCGTCGCGGCGCCACGCTACTGGGATCTCGGCGATGGCGATTACGCCGATTCGCGCGATTTCAAATGGAACAACTACATCAGCCGTTACCACACGCGCCACCTCGACCTGATGGATCTGCTTGCTCTCTACAATGCCCGCGCCAACGCGCCACTCGACGATCTCGCCAAGCTCTACGGTTTCCCCGGCAAGCTCGGCATGGATGGCGGCAAGGTCTGGGAAGCCTGGCAGGCCGGCAAAAGCGCCGAGATTCGTGATTACTGCGAAACTGACGTGATCAATACCTACCTCGTCTATAACCGCTTCCGCCGCCTGCGTGGCGAACTGACTGCCGCCGAGGAAAGTGCCGAGGCCGAATTCGTCAAAGCTCAGCTCGCGAAAATTGGTGCAACGCACTGGACAGAGTTTCTTGCCGCCTGGCACTGAAGAAATCCAGCCCGGCGTTATAATCACGAATTCACAAACCACAAGCAGAGAGAGATAGCGATGGCTCTAAATAACGTTCCCTCCGGCAAGTCCCTTCCCAACGATTTCAACGTCATCATTGAAATTACCGCGCATTCAGACCCAGTCAAGTACGAAGTCGACAAGGAAAGCGGCGCAATTTTCGTCGATCGTTTCATGTCGACCTCCATGCACTATCCCTGCAACTATGGTTATATCCCGCACACCATCGCCGGTGACGGTGATCCGGTCGACGTGCTGGTCGTCAGCCCGTTCTCGCTGCCGCCGGGCGTTGTTGTCCGTTGCCGTCCGATCGGTATGCTGGCCATGACCGATGAAGCCGGTGAAGATGCCAAGCTGCTGGCCGTGCCGGTCGACAAGCTGACACCGATGTACCGCAATGTGCAGACGCATGCCGACATGCCGACCCTGCTGCTCGACCAGATCGCTCACTTCTTCCAGCACTACAAGGATCTTGAGCCGGGCAAGTTCGTCAAGATCAATGGCTGGCGTGGTCCTGAAGAAGCCAAGAAAGAAATCGAAGAGGGCGTCAAGGCCTTTAACGACGCGAAAGACAAGCCGGCCTACTAAGCCGTCATGCTGCGTATCGCCGTTGCCCAGTTCAACGCCACCGTCGGTGACCTGACGGGCAACGTCGAACGCATCATCAAGTGCGCCACCGAGGCGAAAGCCCGTGGGGCGCAGGTGCTGCTGACGCCAGAGCTGGCGTTAAGCGGCTACCCGCCGGAAGACCTGCTGCTGCGCCCGGATTTTTATCGGGCCTGCAGTCGGGCGCTGGATGATCTGGCCAGCCGGGTCGAGGGCATTGCCCTCGTGGTCGGCCATCCGGAAGAAAGTGCCGGTCGCTGCTACAACGCGGCCACGGTCATTGAAAATGGCCAAAAAATGGCCGTCTACCGCAAGACTCACCTACCCAATTACGAAGTTTTCGACGAGAAACGCTATTTCGATGCCGGCACCGATGCCTGCGTCGTGACACTTGGTGGTGTCCGTTGTGGCATCAACATTTGCGCTGATATCTGGGAAGCCGGTGCGGCCGAACAGGCGCACGCCGCCGGGGCTGAACTGCTGCTTGTCCTGAATGCCTCACCCTGCCATCTGGAAAAGCATCAGGAGCGCGTCCAGGTTCTGCGTGACCGGATTGCTGCTACCGGCATCCCCGCCATCTACTGCAATCTTGTTGGCGGCCAGGATGAACTGGTCTTCGACGGCGCTTCCTTTGCCCTTGATGCTCATGGTGAATGCCGGATGCGTCTGCCGCAGTTCGCGGAGGCGCTGGGCATGGTCGATGTCGATGGCGGCAGTCTGCACTCCACCGATATGGCCGACGAACTGTCGGTTGAAGCGGAAGCCTACAGCGCGCTGGTGCTCGGCGTTCGCGACTACATCGGCAAGAGCGGTTTCAACGGTGTGCTGATCGGCCTCTCCGGCGGTATCGACTCGGCTCTGACCCTCACGGTTGCGGTGGACGCGCTGGGGGCGGAAAAAGTGCGGGCGGTGATGATGCCGTCGCCTTATACCGCCCAGATGAGTCTCGATGATTCACGCGAAATGATCCGCAAACTCGGGGTGCGCTACGACGAAATCGCCATTTCGCCAGCGATGGAAACCTACGATGCGATGCTCGCCCCGCTCTTCGCTGGTATGCCGGCCGATACGACTGAAGAGAATATCCAGGCACGCATTCGCGGCAATATTCTGATGGCGCTCTCCAACAAGACCGGGGCCTTGGTCCTGACCACGGGCAACAAGTCCGAAATGGCCGTCGGCTATTGCACCTTGTATGGCGACATGGCCGGCGGCTTCGCGGTCATCAAGGATGTCTACAAGACGCTGGTTTATCGACTGTCGCGCTACCGCAACACGATTTCGTCGGTGATTCCAGAAAACATCATTGTCCGGCCGCCATCGGCCGAACTGAAGCCGGACCAGACCGACCAGGATTCGCTACCGCCCTATGAGGTGCTCGACGCCATCGTCTGCGCCTACATGGAAGAGGATCGCAGTCCGCGCGAGATCATAGCCGCCGGCTTGCCGGAGGACGCCGTGCGGCGTGTTGTCCGCCTGTTGCGCATCGCAGAATACAAGCGCCGTCAGGCGCCAGTGGGTATCCGAATCACGCCGCGTGGTTTTGGCAAGGATTGGCGTTATCCTATTACCAACCGTTATCAAGACGAATTTTAAGAAACCGAATCACGAGGACATCAGACCATGAAGAAAATCGAAGCCATCATCAAGCCTTTCAAACTCGACGAAGTACGTGAAGCCCTCTCCGAAATCGGTATCGCTGGCCTGACAGTGACCGAAGTGAAGGGATTTGGCCGCCAGAAGGGCCATACCGAGCTCTATCGCGGTGCCGAATACGTCGTCGATTTCCTGCCCAAGATCAAGATCGAGATCGTCGTCAATGGCGAGCATGTCGATGCGGCCATTGAGGCCATCATCAAGGCTGCGCGGACCGGCAAGATCGGCGACGGCAAGATTTTTGTCATGCCGGTCGAGCAGGTCGTACGTATCCGTACCGGCGAGACCGACGAAGCCGCCGTCTGAAAACTTTCAGTTAGCGCGTGAAAAGGGCGGCTCAGGCCGCCCTGAGTTTTTTCGGGGAGCGCAGCAGTACGATCAGCGCCCCTTCGCCGCCATCCTGCGGTTTGGCCTGGCAATAGGCCAGCGTTTCATCTCTCTGGGCCAGCCAGCCACGCACCAGTTGGCGCAGGATCGAGGTTTTCTGTGGCGAGCGCAGGCCCTTGCCATGGATCACACGGACGCAGCGTTTGCCATGGTGCAGGCATTCGGCCATGAACCCGGCCAGTAGCAACCGGGCTTCGTCCCGGTTCAGGCCGTGCAGATCGACTTCGTCCTGCACCACCCAGCGACCACGCCGCAAATCGCGCAATACCGTGCTGGCCAGCCCGGTTCGCAGATAGCTCGGCTCGTCGCCGCCTTCCAGCCTGTCCTGCAGTCCAATCGCGCCATGCAGGCTTTCGTGCAGCGCGGCGCGTTCGTCGGCAAGATGTTGCAGTGGGCGAGGCGGCGGTAGCGGGCCGCCGAGGTGGACGCGTCCGGAGGCCGGCAGTGGCTGAGCGTCAGCCACCGCCGCCCGAAAGGCTGCAAGATCGTCCGGATCGACCAAGCGGCTGAAGCTTAGGCCAACTGGTCCAGATAGCGCTCGGCATCGAGCGCCGCCATGCAGCCGGTGCCGGCCGACGTGCAGGCCTGACGATAGATGTGATCCTGCACATCGCCTGCCGCGAAGACACCGGGAATGCTCGTCTGCGTGGCGTTGCCGGCGCGGCCGGTCTGGGTGACCAGATAGCCGCCTTCCATCTCCAGCTGGCCGGCGAAAATGTCGGTATTCGGCTTGTGGCCGATGGCGATGAAGACGCCATGGACATCGACATTCTGTGTGGCGCCGGTCTGCATGTGCTTGACGCGCAGGCCGGTAACGCCGGAGTCGTCGCCCAGCACTTCGTCCAGCGTGTTGTTATAGAGAATGGTTATCTTGCCGGCTTTTTCCTTCTCGAACAGCTTGTCCTGCATGATCTTCTCGGCGCGGAACTTGTCGCGACGGTGGATCAGCGTCACGTGGCTGGCGATGTTGGCCAGATAGAGCGCTTCCTCGACCGCCGTATTGCCGCCACCGACCACGGCAACCGGCTTGTTGCGGTAGAAGAAGCCATCGCAGGTCGCGCAGGCGGAAACACCCTTGCCGGCGAACTTTTCTTCCGAAGGCAGACCCAAATACTGGGCCGAAGCGCCGGTGGCGATGATCAGCGCATCGCAGGTATAAGTGCCGCTGTCGCCGACCAATGTAAAAGGCTTGTCGGTCAGCTTGGTGGTGTGGATATGATCGAACAGGATTTCGGTTTCGAAGCGGCGGGCGTGGGCTTCGAAACGGGCCATCAGATCCGGGCCCTGCACGCCATCGGCATCAGCGGGCCAGTTATCTACTTCGGTCGTCGTCATCAGCTGGCCACCTTGGGCCATGCCGGTAATCAGCAGCGGCTTGAGGTTGGCGCGGGCGGCATAAACCGCTGCGGTGTAGCCGGCAGGGCCGGAACCGAGGATGATGAGGCGACTGTGGCGGGGATTTTGGGACATGATGATCCTCTTGGGTGATTGAACTGAAAATTATAGCCTTCTCTGAGTCTCGCATTTTTTCCGAGTTCCTGTGTTATTCGGGAAACATGTTTATAATCGTGGCGTAACCCCATGAACGGAAACTGATTTATGTCTGCTACCCATTTCGGCTTGAGCCTGGTTGTATTGCGCAATGTGCCGCTCTTTTCGGGGCTGAATGAATCCGAACTGGAGAAACTCTCCAAGGTTTCGGGGCGAAAGCGCAGTGAGCGAGGCTCATTCGTGGTTCGCGCCGGCGAGAACACGGATTCCCTGTACATCCTCCTCACCGGTCGCGCCAAAGTAACCAATACCGATGAAGAAGGCCGCGAGATCATTCTGGCCTGGCTGGGTCCGGGCGAATTTTTCGGTGAAATGGGTCTGATTGACGGCAGTCCGCGCTCGGCCAATGTGGTGGCGAGCGAGCCATGCGAACTGCTGGTGCTGAGCAAGGACGCCTTCCAGCGCTGCCTGCAGGACAACTTTCAGGTGGCGCAGAAGCTGATGCAGATTCTTGTCCGCCGTCTGCGGGAAGCTGATCGCAAAATCGAGAGCCTGGCGCTGCTCGATGTGTATGGCCGGGTAGCCCGGCTATTGCTTGAGCTTTCGGTGGAAGAAGACGGTCGACGTATCGTCAAGAAAAAGATTTCGAAACAGGATATGGCAAGAATGATTGGTGCTTCACGCGAGATGGTCAGCAAGGTCATGCGAGATCTGGAATTGAGTGGTTATATTTCCACCGAGAATGATCTGGTGATCATCCTGGGTGCGTGACGATGGGCGCCAGGACAATCGATCGGGGCTCGCCGAGCCCATTGCCGGACAAGATTGGTACGCTTTTGCAGGAATCGCGCTGGCTCGGCGTCGGTGCCATCGCACTGTTTCTGATCATGGCGCTGTGGGGTTTCAACAAGCAGGACCCGGGCTGGTCGCACGCGATTGGTTCGCCGATCCTGCATAACCCGGCCGGCCGCGCCGGGGCCTGGATTGCCGACCTGATGCTCTACATTTTCGGACTTTCCGCCTGGTGGTGGGTCGTGCTGCTTGGTATGGCCGTCTGGTGGGGGTTTCGCAAGCTCAATTCGGCGCAGGTTGATCGGCGTCCGCTATTCATTGCCCTGATCGGCTTTGCCGTACTGTTGTTGGCCAGCTGTTCGCTCGAAGCGCTGCGCTTCTATTCGATGAAAGCCGAATTGCCGCTCAGCCCCGGCGGTATGCTCGGCATTGAAGTCAGCCGTGTGCTCGCCCGGCAACTGGGCTACACCGGCTCGACGCTGCTCTTGCTGGCAGCCATGGCGGCCGGCTGGAGCATTTTTTCCGGCATGTCCTGGCTATGGGCCTTCGAGAAATTCGGTGCCTTGCTTGAAACCTCGGTCGGCTTCTTTTATGGCCGGGTCGATGCCTGGCGCGACCGGAAAATCGGCCGTGAAGTCGCACAATTGCGCGAAGTTGTTGTTGAGGAAGAAAAACGCCGCGTCGAACTGCATGACCCCATATTTATCGAAACGCCCAAGCCCGAAGTGCCTGTATCGAAAAAGGCGGAAGCCCGCGTTGAGCGCGAGAAACAGGCGGCGCTGTTCCCCGAGGCGATCGTCGGCGGCCGTTTGCCGCCGCTGCATTTGCTCGACCCGGCACCGCCGGCCACCGAGACAGTCAGCCCCGAAACGCTGGAATACACCTCGCGCCTGATTGAGCGCAAGCTGGCCGACTTCGGCGTGCAGGTCAAGGTTCTGGCCGCGCTACCCGGCCCGGTCATCACCCGCTATGAAATTGAGCCGGCAGTGGGTGTCAAGGGCGCGCAAATCGTCAATCTGGCGCGTGATCTGGCGCGGGCGCTGGCCATGGTCTCGATCCGCGTGGTCGAAACGGTGCCCGGCAAGTCCTGCATGGCGCTGGAGCTGCCGAATCCGCGTCGGCAGATGGTCAAACTGTCTGAAATCATCTCCAGCAAGCCGTACAACGACATGAGCAGCCCGCTGACCGTCTGTCTCGGCAAGGACATCGGCGGTTTGCCGGTGGTTGCCGACCTGGCCAAGACGCCGCACCTGCTGGTCGCCGGCACGACCGGTTCCGGCAAGTCGGTCGGCGTCAATGCGATGATTTTGTCCATGCTCTACAAGGCCGAGCCGGATCAGGTGCGTCTGATCATGGTCGACCCCAAGATGCTCGAACTGTCGATCTACGAAGGCATTCCGCACCTCTTGGCACCCGTCGTCACCGACATGAAGCAGGCGGCCAACGCGCTGCACTGGTGTGTCACCGAGATGGAAAAGCGCTACAAACTGATGTCGGCGATGGGCGTGCGCAACATTGCCGGCCTCAACACCAAGATCCGCGATGCCGAGAAGCGCGGCGAGCACATCCCGAACCCGCTGACACTGACGCCGGAAACGCCGGAACCGCTGAAGACCATGCCATTTATCGTCGTCATCATCGACGAGCTGGCCGACCTGATGATGGTCGTTGGCAAGAAGGTTGAGGAACAGATCGCACGGCTGGCCCAGAAGGCACGGGCCTCCGGTATCCACCTCGTGCTCGCCACACAGCGCCCGAGCGTCGACGTGATCACCGGCCTGATCAAGGCCAACATCCCGACCCGCCTGTCCTTCCAGGTGTCGAGCAAGATTGACTCGCGGACCATCCTCGACCAGATGGGCGCCGAGGCGCTACTTGGCCAGGGCGACATGCTCTACCTCGCACCGGGCACCGGCTATCCGACTCGCGTCCATGGTGCTTTCGTTTCCGATGACGAAGTGCATCGCGTCGTTGAACACCTGAAGGCAACCGGTGCGCCGGAGTACATCGAAGACATCCTCAACGGCGCTCCTGGCGATGAAGAAGAGGGCGGCGAAAGCGGTGAGGGTAGTTCCGATGCCGAAAGCGATCCGCTCTATGATCAGGCAGTCGATATTGTGCTCAAGAACAAGCGTGCTTCGATTTCGCTGGTCCAGCGCCATCTGCGTATCGGGTACAACCGTTCGGCGCGGCTGATCGAAGCGATGGAAAAGGCCGGGCTGGTGACGGCGATGGATGGACGTGGCGGCCGCGAAGTGGTTGCCCGCAAGGAAGCTGAATGAAATTTGCCTTAAAAGTGCTGTCCACCGCAGCAGTCATGTTTTTCCCGTTATTTGCCGAAGCCGGCGCCGTTGATCAGCTACACCAGTTCCTGACCAGCACCCGCACGCTGAAAGCCGAGTTTTCCCAGATAGTGATCGGTAAAAGCGGGCGCAAGCCGCAAAATTCTTCGGGCCTCGTCGCCATCTCACGCCCCGGAAAACTGCGCTGGGACATCCAGAAACCCTATCCACAACTGATCGTCGGTGATGGCGAGAAAATCTGGATTTACGACACCGAATTGAAGCAGGTCACCGTACGCAAGGCCGGGCAGGCGATCAGCGGTTCGCCGGCAGCGATTCTTTCCGGCAATAACGATCTCGAAAAGAACTTCACCCTTGCCGAAGCCGGTGAAGCCGAAGGCATGGCCTGGGTCGATGCCACGCCCAAGTCCAGCGACAGCGGTTTCGAGAAAGTCCGCCTCGGCTTTGTCGGCAGCGACCTGAAAGCCATGGAATTGCAGGACAGTTTCGGGCAGACCACCCATATTCGCTTCTCGAAGTTCGAGCGCAATCCCGCCCTGCCCGCCAATACCTTCAAATTCACCCCGCCGGCGGGTGTGGATGTTGTTGGCGAATAAGTTTCGCCAGATCAGCCGGCCGTCAAATCCAGCGTGACATGCACCGTTCCATCGGCTGTCTTTGAATTCATTGGCCAGCCACAACGCCCGAAAACATTGAGCATGGCATTGTTGCGGGGCAGCACTTCGGCCACAAATCTCTTGATGCCCGCGGCCACGGCAATCTTGCCGAGATGCTTCATCAGTCGCCCGGCAATCCCCAGTCGATAAAAGTCTTCTTCAACAATTAACGCCACCTCAGCCGCGCCCTCTCCATCAAGGACATAGGAAGCAGAGGCGATGACGATTTCCTTGTCATCACGCAGCGTCGTGCAAAGCAAAATGACGCGGTTGATAAAGTCAGTTTCCTGAAAGCGCCTGATTTCAGTCGGAGAAATCTCTTTCTTTGGACCAAAGAAGCGTAGGTAAATCGAGTCCGCATCAAGTTCGTGAAAGGCATCAATAATCCGCTCGATATCATCCGGGCGTGATGCCCGGAAACACACCTTGAGGCCGTTTCGTAATGTTTCTGTTTCAGCGTACTGACTGGCGTTGATCATGACGCGGCAACTCCTGAAAAATAGTAGGGAAAACAAGGGAAATGGCTTATGAGCGGCTTTGGCCAGAGTCGGTGGCCTTTTGACGGTTCGGTTGATGGATTTCTTACCGGTTCCGGTCGTGGCTCGCTTGGCGATCATGATCCAAGCTTAATGCTTGGGCGGATGGGCTGACAAGGTCACCCGTATCGTCGGCGAAGGGCCAACAAAGCTTGCCTCGGCGGTGGGGTCGAACACGAAATTGAGCGGCTGCCCGCCGAATTCGCCATTGTTGTCGTAATTGCGCTTAACGGTGGCGTAGATCAGGGTCTCAGTGCCGCTGATCTGGACGAATATCTTTTGCGTTATCGACGGCTCGTGCGGTATGAACCGGGCAATGATTGAGCTGGATGTCACAGATGGAAACGAAAAATTTCCCGATGTGTCAGTGGTGGTGATGTCGGTGGCTTCCTTGTCGCTGAAACCGCCACGAAACCAGCGCTTCACCGATGCGCCCGCCACTGGTTTGCCTGCAAGCACAATTCGTCCGGACACCGGGGAAAACAAAACATGCATGGTCATAGAGGGCTCCGCGCCAGCTGGCAAGGACAAGAATATCGCCGTGGAAAAAAGCAAGCCACGTTGTGCAGCTTTATATGAGAGGTTCATCAGCAGATGCGGATACCGAGTGAATTCATCAGGCACGGGGCTATCGCACAACGTCTGGTGGAATGATGGGTTGGGCGTCGGCGCACCGTGCGCGTTCAGCGGAGTGAGTCTCAGGAGCCACGCTTCGTAGCTTCCAGTGCCAGCGGAAGATAAAGGTCCAGATTCTTGTCCTTTATGTCCTTTGCCGAGTGAAGTTTGATGTGCCGGCGGCCTTTGCCGCTGCCTTCAAGGTGGCCAAACGAGTCACTGATTCTGGCGCCATTGGCAAACTCGACCGAGACATGCTGTTTGTAGGCGAAGACGCCGCAGAACGGCACCTCGGAAGTAAACAGGATGCCGCCGTACTTGACCTCCTCCGATACCGACGGAACGGTCTCCTTGACAAGTTTTCGAACAGACTCAACCAGCGTGTATTGCTCGTCGCCAAGAAAGCGGATGTCGTCCAGCAATTCTTGAATGGTCTTCGTGGTCATGATGTGGATCCTTTTGTCTGAATTCTCTGGACTGCACGCCTTTTCCCGCAGATCCGGTCGAATGATGGTTTGGGCGGCGTGTCAGCAGACTTTTCTGGACAGATAATGCTTTGTTATGTACAGTAAAGCGTACATACATGGAGGCAGGAAAATGGATGCAATGACTTACACCACTGTTCGCGCAAACCTTGCCAGCACAATGGACCGGGTCTGTAACGACCACGAAGCCTTGATTATCACGCGCAATGGCGATCAAGCCGTGGTGATGCTCTCGCTCGAAGATTACAAAGCGCTTGAAGAAACTGCCTATCTTTTGCGTACTCCGGCGAACGCCAAGCGTTTGCTTTCGGCGGCTGCACAACTGAACGCTGGCAACGGTGTTGAGCGGGCATTGGTGAAGTGAAGCTGATTTTTGCAGAGGAGGCATGGGAAGATTATCTGTACTGGCAAAAACAGGACAAGCGGATGGTTGAGCGGATAAACAAGCTGATCCGTGAAACACAACGCCAACCATTCAATGGCGTGGGAAAGCCTGAGGCATTGAAACATGCACTATCGGGTTTTTGGTCACGCCGCATAACAGATGAACATCGCATGGTGTACCGCGTTGAAGGTGATGATCTGCTGATTGCTCAGTTGCGATTTCATTACTGAGACGCCCAACGTTTGAGTTGAGCTGCTGCCGAGCGAAGCCAGGGGGCGGTGGCATCTTTGATTACTGAGGGGATGCCATTCTCTACCTCGATGCCCAGCACGTTCTCACTTGAAAAGCACAGCCATGCAACACCGCAAGGCGTAGGGTAACTCCAATAGCGGACCGCAATGCCATCCTTCATCGCCGACCCGACATACAAGAAACTGGACGTGGTAAGAGGCTTGGCTGTGTCTTCGCCCTCTTCCAGTTGCACGTACTGGAGCAACTCCTTCTTCGAGATACCTGAGGCAGATCTCATGTCGTCCCTATCGACAGCCGGGTTGGGCGTCGGCGCGCAGCCACCAAGCCTGGAGCAAGATCTCGATCTCACAGTTCATCTGCCGGGATCTGCTCACGTACCCATGGTGAAGATGTGGTTTCGCGTATAGCCCACCAGCCAAGTTGTATGTCGGCAAGCTCACAGACTGTCGGGTCGGCGCCAACGATATGGGAAAGACACACGCTGGTGATCTCGCGCTCAGCGTCAACGACCTCCTCCCCCGTGTAGGCGCAGTAGCTTCCGTCAGGGTACCTGCCGAAGATTAGCACCGGCTCTTTTCCCTCGGCGATCGTGCGGTTTGCAAACACCACCATGTTTGGCGGTTCCGAAAATTGCCACTCGTTCATGATATAGGTGCCCAACGGGAAGTTGAGGCGCCTGCGCGGCTTTTCGCGCAGGTCCGGTGGAACGATGGGTTGGCCCTCACGGCGCAATATCTCACTTCGTAACTTTCAGTCGAGACACGACAGAAAGTGCGCGGCCAGAAACTTTGTCTTTAATGTTCGCGGTGATCTTGTAGTCACCGACAGGATCGGTGTTGTCAAAGCCTATGGTCATACTGGCCTGGCCGAGTTGCAGTAGTCGCTGCTGCATAGGCTTTCCAGACCAGACAGGGCCTCCACCCGCTGGCGTTTGCTTCCCTTTCGTGTCTTCGAGAATGAACTCGGCAACTACGTCGCAAACACCCCCGGCATTCGGTGAGCAACCATGAAAGATGAGAAGTGCAGAGACCGACGCACCAAGGCGCACGGCGTTGGTTGTACTCAGTTTTGGTGGAGTCTTGGACGAGTTCCATGTCTGGCGAAACTGACCTTCGTCCGCAGTAAGGACTATTTGAACGCCGAAGTCTCCAGCACTGCGCATGCTCTCAGTATCCGGGATCGGTTTGCCAGTCGGATCAATCCATGCGCCGTGAGCGGCAAACGGAAGTAGCGCGACGAGTAATGTCAAACACCATTTCATAAGAAAAACTCCAATAGTGAGGGCCAACGTGGAAGTGAGGGGCAGCCGGAGCGCGAAGCGCGGAGGGAACCAAAAAGCGTAGCTTTTTGGCTGTCCCTCTCGACTCCCGGGTTGGGCGGCCTGGTTTTCACCAAAGCCACCTATCGGTGGGCACTTTTGCGGTATGGCGCCAGATGAAACGCGCAGTGGCGGCAAGCGCGACCGCTAGCAGCAGCCAAAGGACGACTAGCCCCAGTGACCCCGTGAGTGCAAAGACGGCTTCGACTATCCATGCCAAACGCCCTCCAAATGGAGGGGATGAAGGTGTTAGCCACTCGAGAACCGCGCCACTAACTGCGAGGACTGAGAGCCCAGCAAGGAGGCGGACAAACCAACGCGTTTCCTGAGCACCTGAACGTATGCGAATGGGTTTCATGACGCCCATCGTGAAAGCTCAGACGACGGCATAAAGCGTGGCTTTTTGATGGTCGGCTGGAGCGGGAGGTTAGGAATTGACGGCAAGTTTCGAAAAACAAATGTCGACAACAGCAGCAACGATGAGTGAGCAGGCAACTGGAATTGCGATGCTGTCATAAGCGTTGATGAATTTATATGTTGCCAGCCCACTGACAATGATTAGACCTGTCACCCATGAGGGGCGTGAAATTACCAACTTTGATTTGCAGGCATTGCATTCAGTGCGGCCAGCAGAGCCGCTGAACATCGCCTTGAGGGGAAGAAGAAAACCGGAACAACAAGGGCAGCGCAATAGCATGCTGACTACCTAACGTAGAGCAAAACGGCGCTGAACGGCGCTTTGTCGCGCAGCGTCCAGCGACCGGAGGGAGCGAGGTTGAGCGAGTGTTTAGGCCTCGGTGCGTGCCTGCGGCTGAGTCGGGTGTTGGGGATGCCCGTGACTTCGGCCCTTTGGTAAGTGGTTTGGCGTGGGACCATTTTGGTTGACCTCAGGGTGCCTGCGCGGAAGTTGATGACGCGAATGAGGGTGGCTGGTGGTAGAGCAGACTATTGCATGCGGGCTCATTGTTGTTTGCGATGACGCAGGCGTCTTTAATCAAGGGCCTAGCGAACGGGGCCAAATGTGAAAAGGCACAGTGCCATGCCGGCGCAGACTGCCACGCTGAGCCAGTACCGAAGTGGCTGATCTCGTCGAGAAACTGTTGTGTGAAGCCATGCGGCTCGGCCGGCAACCAGCGCCCAAACGCATGCTGTTGCAAAGAGCAAGGCGATGAATGTCATGTAGGGTGGACTCCGAGGCCTAACGTTGAAAATCACCGGACGCAGGCAAGCGCAGCTTGCCGGAGGTCCGGTGGATTGTGATGTTAGGCTGCAAGTGCGGCATAGACCCCATAGACGATATTTGAATCATTTGGCACCTCATCTGTTTCAATGAACCGAAACGCTTTTGACGACATAGCATTTGAGGAAAAAAGGTGTGCATTTGCCGCGCGAACTTCAGGAAGGTCTATGAAAACCATAAACTTCAAACAATGCGACTCAACCGATGACGCTTTGCTCTTGCCGTGCAATAGGGCATCGATATCCTTCTCGATACCGATACGTTGAGCGGCACCGTACTTGGCGCCACCGTTTACAGGAATATTGCATTTCACCTCGGCAATAAAAGGCAACGGCCCAGCACAGTAGATGTCGTAGCCATTGCTGCTCGGCTTTGCACCCAATACAGAAGCACGGATTTTATTGATCGATTCAGCATCGAACGAAAGAGCAATTGCAGCCCAATCCAAGAAGCCCAGCGTGAGCCGCATTGTTAGTGCGTTATTGATGTCCGACAGCGCCGACTTCAGTGATAACAGCTTCTGCAAATCGAGTTTCGAATAATAGTCACTCTCGGGTAGCGAAAAAGCATTCTGCAGGAATGCATTTATCCTGCGACGCAGTTCATTGTCTCTTTGATAACTCACCGAATTACTTTCTCTGCAGCCTAACGTTGCAGGTAAGGGGCGCTGCGCGGAGCTTTATCGCGCAGCGTCCAGCGACCGGAGGGAGCGGCCTTGACCGGAATGTTAGGCCGCACTCTTTCTCCGCCTCTCTGCTGCGCTATGAAGAGCCTTTGCCTTTGCAAGCATGATCTCCCACTCTTCTACCAGCGCGAGGTAGGTCTCCCTCTCCTCGGCTGAAAGCGCTCCTTCCAGAGACGCCGGGTGATATTGGTGTTTCGCGAGATGCCTTTCAACGCTGGCAATCTGGGCATCGGCATCGCCTGGAAATCTCGTACGGAGGAATGGACGCCATGCTTTCTCCCCGCGCGAGTCGTTGCACGTCTGGCAGGCCGGCACAGTGTTTCCAAGTACAAGCTCGCCGAACTGGGTGACAGGTATTAGGTGATCAGGAACGATTCCCCGATTTGCTGCCGTTCCTTCGCTCCCACAGAAGATGCACATTCCTCCAAATTCGTGAAGTACGCGCGCCCAATCCGCCTTTGACATTGTCTGGCGCGGGGCAATGATCTCGCGCAGCCCACGGGAGACGTTGTATTGCATTCTGGTGAAGTGCTTCGTGCCTGGCATGTGCGGCCTAACGTAGAGCTAACCGGCGCTGCGCGGCTTTATCGCGCAGCGTCCAGCGACCGAAGGGAGCGGGGTTGAGCGCCGGGTTATGCATGGCGCACAACATGACTATGGACGGGCCGGAGCTTTTGCCCCGACCCGCCACAGAAAGGTGAGTGGCTACACCATGAGCAACAAAACCACCAAAACTCTGCCGAGCTTGATGAGTTGCTTTACGGTGATTCTCACCGACAGCTTGAACTCCAACATGGGATTTCTCCGTGAAGGAGCGGCTGTTGACGCGCCAACAACCGCCGTTAGACGGGCGTTGGTAGGTGGCTACGAGGTCTTTGCCCGGTTTGCGTCCGGTAACGAATTGCCCCTCTTGACCACCAATCCGAGAGGTGGCGAACCTCTCGGGGATACCCAAACGGAACCTTGGCCAAGGTGTTTGTTTGCGGGGGATGAGTCCGCATCCATCCTTTTCCGTTTGGGCTTCCAATTCTTTATGCATAACGTTGTAGGTAAGGGGCGCTGCGCGGCGCTTTATCGCGCAGCGTCCAGCGACCGGAGGGAGCGGCCTTGACCGATTTGTTAGCGCTCTTTCTTGGCTTCGGCAATGGCTTCACGTGTAGCCTCGAGCAGATTTTCGAACGGCTCAGGAGGTTCTCCTTCGTATGAAATGACCGCACCGAAGTCTTTTGCCAGCGCGCAACTAACGATTAGCACGGATGCGCAGTCCTTCATGCTGCCACGCCAAATCATGCTTACGGCCAAGTCACTATCCCCGATTGTCTCTAGGAATTCGTCGTTGTCGCCAATGACGTCCTTGGCTGGTTCTGTGAACAATTCGAACCCGACATCAGAGATTCCTGCCAATACACATGGCGAAAAGCCAGAGTCTTCTAGAAGGTTGAGAGTGGGATCGAGTTTCAAGTCGAAGCCGAGCGCGTCGATTGATGCTTGAAGCGCCGCTCCGCTCGGAACCTGTGACTTCTTTAGAAAGGCGAACTGCGTGTTGGACATGGGCTCTCCTTGAGCGCTAACGTTGTAGGTAAAGGGCGCTGCGCGGCGGTTTATCGCGCAGCGTCCAGCGACCGGAGGGAGCGGCTTTGACCGCAGTGTTAGCCGCCATTTTGCGGACCAATAATTGAATGCAATTCTTGGCTCTCGGACTCGGAGAGGTTGCGCTGATTTTGGCCAACAATGAGGACCTTTTGCATGAGGTTGGCGAATGTAGCTGTGCCGTCAGAATGTTTAACCGACAATAGTGTTGCTGGGAGATAGGTAGCAATTACGGGATGCCAACCCCAACGATGGTTTTGTAGCCAAGCTGACAGCTTTTCCACTTGATCCGGTGTGAGTTGCTGAGCGGCACCTTGTGGTTTGCCGCCCTGCCACTGAGTAATGTTCGCCGATTTGATAGGCGAGAATGTTTCGTAACACCCGGCAAGCAGAAGGCATAGCGTGGCAACTGAAACAAAACGGGAGAGGCTATTCATGGCGGCTAACGTTCAGCTTGAGCCGATGCCGGAGCGCGTAGCGCGGAGGGAACCCAAAAGCGTAGCTTTTGGGCGGTCGGCTCGAAGCGTTTGTTAGCCGCGGTTTGCATTTTTGAGCAGCAGGACAATTGCTGCGTCAAGGCGGCGGCGAAGGATGATGCACTGTTGAAATGCCACCACGCCCAGAGAAAATCCTGTTCCCGCCAAAATACCCGCAAGAAGTTGAGCATGTTCCCCTGCGTAGGTATTGAGTACCCCTAAACAGCAGCCTACAACGATTGTCAGTCCGTAGTGCCATTGGGAGAAATTTGGTGAACGAGCGCTTATCAATTCAAGCGCCTGATGTTGTGCTGTCACTTCTTTTGCGATCCGATTGCCTTCAAGTTGATTCGCAATATTCATTTGTGCTCCGTGTTGAGAGATGAGTTGGCTAACGTTGAAAATCACCGGACGGAGGCAAGCGCAGCTTGCCGGAGGTCCGGTGGATTGTGATGTTGGGCGTCACTACGACTCAAACCATTTGCCAATGATGAAACCGACAACACCAAGGACAACAAAGAACGCGACAATTGCGTTCCGAAAAAACCGCTGCTCTTGCATTGACTTGGCTAAAAGCTCGGTGGATCGAGCCTCGCCTTCTTTACGGAGGGGGATGTCATCGGGGTGCTGAAAGGCATTACCAGTTTCGTCGTACGTTTCCCATTCATCGCCGCGCACTCTCGCGTTGAGGCGCTTGGCCAAGTCGACCATCACGCCAAGCTGCCATTCTTCTGGGTTTTTCGTCCAGAGTTCACCGTGTTGATACCACAGCGTGCATGAGTCCTCTTTGCCATGGAACTCGAAAGTCGGTGGCGATTCGATATAGCACCACCCATCAATGCTGCTTGTGACCGAAACGGCTTCCTCCAAGGAGATAGGAAGCTGTTTTCCTTGGTCTGTGCGGAGGATCGTGACGTGATAGCCCATGGTTTATGACGCCCAACGTGGAAGCTCAGCCGGCGGCAGGCAGCGAAGCTGGCTGACGATCGGCTGGAGCGGATTGTTGGGCAACAGAAACGTGAGCGCGAATATATTCATGCGGACTACCGAATTATGAAAACGCGAGCGTAAGCCCGACGAAGAGGGTTGCAATCGGAAATAGAGCAACGAGTTCTTCGTTGTGCTTTGCGGGTTGAGGCGGCGGATAGCGCCCAAGCGTAACTGTCTTGAGCATGGCCCAGCCAATGCCATAGAAAACCGTATAGAACAAGAACTCAACCACGAAGCGGGCGACGAGTTCAAAAAGTGCTTCAAGCATGGTTTTGAATGGCCCAACGTGCTAACTCAACCGACGGAAGACAGCGTAGCTGGCTGACGGTCGGCTGGAGCGCATTGTTGGGCGGCAATACGTTCATAGATAAAAACCCAGCAACCCGTCAGAACTCTCGATGTGCAGAATGTCCATGACTTGCTCAAGATGGATGCCGAAATGATCTCTACCTTCTGTGTCCTCCATGCGCACAGCGTCAAGCGAAGGTTGAAACTGGCGCATAACCCAAAGCTTGCTTGGGTTTTCGAGTATTCCTGCAATTAGGCAATCGAGTAGCTCATTGAAAATCGCAGATAGGCGCGCTTGTTCTTCTGCTGTATCTGTACCCGGAAGATCAGCGAACTTCTCAGACGCTCGGAAGGCGTTGAGTTGGTGAACTGTCTCGGGCGAAATAGATAGAGGCTCGTCAACAACATCTGACAAGGGATCGTAGATCATGGATGCCTCTTTGCCGCCCAACGTTGAAAATCACCGGACGCAGGCAAGCGCAGCTTGCCGTAGGTCCGGTGGATTGTGATGTTGGGCGTCATGGGCTATGCGGGCAGGCCGACAGAAATGGCAAGCGCCATGAGGCCAAGCGAGACAATGGCCAGAGCGACGAGAATTAACCACTCCCGAGTGTTGAAATCTTTGAATGGTGGATTGAAGGGGTTCATGGCCTGCCACCACTTTTTTCCGAGGCGGCGATTATGAAAGTGGAACAGCAGATTTCCTCCACCAATCCAGAGTGCAGCAACCAGAGCAAGCAAGACGATTTGGCTAGTTGGCATTTCCCCCAAAACATCTTGCGGGCTTGGCGGAGCTGGAGGTGTTGGAGCCTCCGGCATTAAACCCGCGGCATTGGCAAAAAGGAAGACCAGCAAGATGGGGCCGACGAACAGGGCAATGTTCTTCCAGTAGGCGGGGCGGGTCTTCGCGCGCACCATCCGAAACCACGCGACAGGTGCGATGACCATGGCAACCGCAAAAGTAACCCAAGTGAGAATTTCGAAAAATGGTGTCATCTAAGCCGGGGCTTAAGACGCCCAACGTGAAGTGGATGGCGTTTTCGCCATGTATTCTGGGAAACTGCCATCCATCCTTGCCTGCGCTTCAGCAGAAGAAGCCCAGCCAGAGCGGTTTTGGGAGGGGGGAAGCGTGTTATTGCCAAGGATGGATGGCGGTGAAACATGGCGCGGTGCCAGGATATGCGGCGTGAGCGCCATGTATCCTGGACTCGTGCCGTCTATGCTGGCCAACATGGCGCCTCCGAAGGTGCTTGTCATATGAATAACGATGGACTACTGTATTTATACACAGTAAATTTCTATTGGCAGGTACGGCATGGAAACAAACCAATCCTCGACTTTGCTGGGGCGCGTCCGGGAAGTGATTCGCTATAAGCACTACAGCATAAGGACTGAGCGTACTTATGTCGAGTGGGTGCGGCGTTTCGTCGCTTTTCATGGTCGTCGTCACCCTCGGGATATGGGGGCGGAGGAGGTTCGGGCGTTTCTCGGTTATCTGGCTTCGGAGTTGAAGGTGGCAGCTTCGACGCACCAGCAGGCTTTGTCGGCGTTGCTGTTTTTGTATCGAGATGTGCTGGGTATAGATCTGCCCTGGCTGACCGATCTGGAGCGTCCCAAGAAGCCGAAGCGGACGCCGGTTGTGCTTTCGCGTGGCGAGGTCGAGCGACTGCTGGCGGTGATGGTGGGAACGCATGCGCTGATGGCCCGTCTGCTTTATGGAACGGGGATGCGCCTGATGGAATGTGTGCGCCTGCGGGTCAAGGATGTGGATTTCGAGCGCGGCGAGTTGACGGTGCGTCATGGCAAGGGTGGCAAGGATCGGTTGACGGTGTTGCCGGCATCGGCGGTGCCGGCCTTGCAGGCGCATCTGACCCGCGTTCGGGTGTTGTGGGAGCGGGACGAGGCAGCTGGGCGGCCCGGCGTGCAAATGTCGGAGGCGCTGGCGCGAAAGTATCCGTCCGCTCCCAAGGCTTGGGGCTGGTTCTGGGTGTTTCCGGCACGCGAGTTGTCGACCGATCCGCGCAGCGGCATCGAGCGCCGCCACCATACGCATGAACAAGCCTTGCAGCGGGCGATCAAGGCGGCGGTGGGGATCGCGGGAATCGCCAAGCCGGCGTCGACGCACACGCTGCGCCACTCGTTCGCGACGCATCTATTGGAATCCGGATACGACATCCGTACCGTGCAGGAACTGCTGGGCCATTCCGATGTATCGACGACGATGATTTATACCCACGTGTTGAACCGGGGCGGGCGCGGTGTTGTGTCGCCGCTGGATGCGGTGCTGCGATGACTGGTATTTTTCGTTTGGTGCGCATACCATGCGCAGAGGAGGCGTTTTTATGAAACCACTTGCTCAGACCTCGCCGGCCAAGCGCCCGGTGAATTTGCTGCTCAATGAAGCTACCGTGCAGCAGGCGCGGGTTTTTACCCGAAATTTGTCGTCGACCGTGGATGGCCTGCTGGCAGAGTTCGTCGCGCGCGAGCGGCAACTGCGCCAGGATCAGCAGCAGCAATACGCCGAGGTTTCCGGGGCCTGGAACCGCTTTGAAGAGGCGCACGGTTCGTTTGCCGACGAGCATTCGACGCTATGAGCCAGTTTGACGTGCATCGCAATATCGGGCGGCAGGCGGCGCAGGTGCCTTACGTCGTGGTCGTGCAGTCGGCGGCGTTCGATGCGCGGCGGCGGCGCGTGGTCGTGCCGCTGGTTGCCGGTGATCTGCTGGCGCGTGAGGTTGACTTGCCCGCCTCGCCGGTAAATCCGTCCTTCACGGTTGAGGGGCGGCGGGTCGTGCTAAATCCGCTGGAAATCGTTTCCGTATCGCTGGAAGCGCTCGGGCCGAAGGTTGGCTCGCTGCTGGAAGAGGGTGACAGCGTGGTTGCTGCGCTGGACGAAGTGTTTTCCCGGGCCTGGAACTGATTGGAGTTGTCTTGAGCGATCTGTTTTCCCAAGCAGGCGTTGATGAGCGCGCCCCGCTCGCCGAGCAACTGCGCCCGCAAACGCCGGATGAAGTGATTGGCCAGCGGCACCTGCTCGGGCCTGGCAAGCCGCTGCGCCTCGCCTTCGAATCCGGTCAGCCACATTCGATGATCCTGTGGGGACCGCCGGGGGTGGGCAAGACGACGCTGGCTCGGATGATGGCGACGCAGTTTCAATGCGAGTTCATTGCCCTGTCGGCGGTGTTTTCCGGCATCAAGGAGGTGCGTGAGGCGGTGGCCCAAGCCGAGATGTGGCGTGGGCAGGGGCGGAGGACGATATTGTTCGTCGATGAAATCCACCGGTTTAATAAAGCGCAGCAGGACGGCTTTTTGCCGTTTGTTGAGTCCGGTCTGCTGACCTTTATCGGTGCGACCACCGAGAATCCATCATTCGAGGTGAATTCAGCCTTGCTCTCACGGGCATCAGTCTATGTGCTGAAATCACTCGACGAGGCCGAGATGGGTGCCTTGTTCGATCGTGCCTGCGCCCGCTCGCTGGCTGACCTGAGCTTTGATGCGGCGGCGCGTGAACGGCTGATCGGCCTGGCTGACGGCGATGCGCGGCGTTTGCTCAATCTGCTCGAACAGGTTCGTACGGCGGCACATACGGCGGGCATTGCTGCGGTGGACGGCGAATTTATCGAAAAAACCATGGAGCAAAGCCTGCGCCGTTTCGACAAGGGCGGCGATGCCTTCTACGACCAGATTTCGGCGCTGCACAAGTCGGTGCGCGGCTCGAATCCGGATGCTGCGCTGTATTGGTTCACCCGCATGCTGGACGGCGGCGCCGACCCGCGTTACCTGGCCCGGCGCATCATCCGCATGGCCTGGGAAGACATCGGCCTGGCTGACCCACGCGCCATGCAGATGGCCAACGAGGCTGCCGCCACCTTCGAGCGACTCGGCTCACCGGAGGGCGAACTGGCACTAGGTCAGGCGGTGATTTATCTGGCTGTCGCCGCCAAGTCGAATGCCGGCTACAACGCCTACAACGCCGCCCGCGCCTTCGTGAAGCAGGATGGCTCGCGCCCGGTGCCCAACCACCTGCGCAACGCGCCGACCAAACTGATGAAGGAACTCGGCCACGGCCACGCCTACCGCTACGCCCATGACGAACCGGAAGCCTACGCCGCCGGCGAAACCTATCTGCCCGACGGCATGCCCGAGCCCGGCTGGTATCAGCCAACGCCGCGCGGGCTGGAGGGCAAGATCGGTGAAAAACTGACGCATCTGCGTGCCCTGGATCAGCAGGTTCGCCGGAGGAGCGGCAAAAAAGGCGACGAAGGCGGCGAGCAGTAAGCCGCCGGGATCAGGACGTATTTTTTGACGCGATGTTGCGGCGCAGCCAGGTTTGCATGTCGTTCCAGATTTCGCGCTGTTCCCGGGCGGTGGGCATCGCCGTGGCATTGGGCAGTTCGATGGTGATTACCGGCATGTTCTTGTGCACGCCACCGTAATTGCCTAGCGAGCCGGGATAAATGCCCAGCCGGTTCAGCTTGAGATGCCCGAAGCGGCGCGGCTGGCGGGCCGGGCCATCGTAGTCGAGAATGCCGAAGGGGGCGTGAACGCTGACCACGACATCGGGCTGGAATTGCTCGATCTGCTCGCGCAACCATCGGGTTTCGGGTTCCGACATCGCGCTATGGCCGGGAAAACGGCGCGGATCCTTGTTGGTCTTCTTGGCCCAGTAGGCGTGGGCGTCACTGCTCCAGTCCGGCGTCGGGAAATTGCGATTGAGATCGACGCCACGACCATTGACCCGTTGTGGCGGGTTGGCCAGTAGTCCATCCGGATTGGCCACCGGGATGACCCGCCAGTGATATTGCCGGGATTCGGCTTCGTTCAACCATTGCAGCCAGTGGAAGACGATCGAGGCGGACGTCAGTTCGTCGCCATGAATGCCGCCAATAAGCAGGATGCGGGTTGGCCGCGCCGGCAATTTGCCGGTATTGGCGAGCTTTTGGGCGGTCGGTGGAATATCGCGCAGCATCAGTGCGTGGCCGCGGGTCGAAACAGTGGTCGCTGGCTGCAAGCCCAGGCGCCGGCATTCGGCCGGCGGAACGCTGCCCAGTCGCTTGCCAATGGCGGCACACCAGTGGTCGATGCCGGGGGCGGCGGCGAGATTGGCAGAATGCAGTAAAGCGCTCAAGGCAGCGCAGAAGAGCAGGGTAGGGCGACGCATGATTCCAGCCAGCAATTTGAGAACACCACCATGATAATCGCCGGCGGATGATTTGGCCGGCAGATGGGTGTTGAAGCCGGCGCTGGATGGCTGCGGCGCTTCCGGTGCCTCGCGTATAATTTCACGCTTTCAGACCGCAGGTTTTCAGCAAATGCTGCGGTCGACCGTCAAAAATCAGGAAAAACCATGCTCGACATCCAACAACTCCGCTCCAATCTCGACGCCGTGGCCGAAGGCCTCGCCAAGCGCGGCAAGCCAATCGACTTTACCGAATTCAAGGCGCTGGAAGCCGAGCGCAAGACGCTGCAAACCCGCACGCAGGATTTGCAGGCGCAGCGCAATTCCTTGTCCAAACAAATTGGCATGCTGAAGGGCAAGGGGCAGGATGCCTCCGAAGTAATGGCCCAGGTTGGCGCGCTCGGTGACGAGCTGAAGGCGTCCGAAGCCCGTCTCGGCGAATTGCTGACCCAGTTCAACGCCATCCTTGCCGCGCTGCCCAATATTCCCGATGACTCCGTGCCGGTCGGCAGCGATGAATTCGGCAATGTCGAAGTCAAGCGCTGGGGCTCGCCGCGCATCTTCGATTTTGAAGTCAAGGATCACACTGATGTGGGCGAAGCCATCGGCCAGCTTGATTTCGCCACGGCTGCCAAGATTTCCGGCGCCCGCTTCTCGTTGCTCAAGGGCGGCCTGGCTCGCCTGCACCGGGCGCTTGCCCAGTTCATGCTCGACACCCACACCGCCGAGCACGGCTACACTGAGGTTTACACGCCTTATCTGGTCAATGCTGCCAGCCTGTACGGTACCGGCCAGTTGCCGAAATTTGAGGAAGACCTGTTCAAGGTGCAGCGTGGCGACCAGGAACCGCTTTACCTGATCCCGACCGCCGAAGTGCCGGTAACCAACATCGTGCGCGACGAAATCCTTGCCGCCGAAGCGCTGCCGCTCAAGTTCGTCAGCCATACGCCGTGCTTCCGTTCCGAAGCTGGTTCCGGTGGGCGTGACGTGCGCGGCATGATTCGCCAGCACCAGTTCGACAAGGTTGAGTTGGTGCAAATTGTCCATCCAGAGCAGTCCACCGCAGCACATGAGGAATTGACCCGCCACGCCGAAGTCATCCTCGAACGGCTGGAACTGCCGTATCGCCGCATGGCGCTGTGCACCGGTGACATGGGTTTCTCTGCCGCCAAAACCTACGACCTCGAAGTCTGGCTGCCGGCGCAGAACACCTACCGCGAGATTTCGTCCTGCTCCAACTTCGGCGCCTTCCAGGCCCGTCGCATGCAGGCGCGTTTCCGCAACGACAAGAACAAGAACGAGCTGGTGCATACGCTGAACGGTTCAGGCCTGGCAGTTGGCCGTACGCTGGTGGCGATTCTTGAGAACTTCCAGAATGCCGATGGCAGCGTCACCGTTCCAGCCGTGTTGCGCCCGTACATGGGCGGGCTGGAGAAACTCAGCGTTTGAGTTTCAGCCCCGGGCTGCGGCCCTGCTCGCTGATCATGCTCTCCATTCGGGCGCTGATCTGCTGCAGGGGCGGCTCGTGGCGGGCGAGGATGTCGTAATAACTGCGAATGTTCTCGACCAGAATGACCGCCTCGCCACCACGTGCCCGGCCCGATTTCAGGCGCTGGTAATACTGCGGCTTGGCCAGTAGCGGCAGAACACGTTTCATCTCATACCAGGCATTCGGGTCGGCCTTCAACTGTTTGGCAATGTTGCGTGCTGCGTTGAAATGACCGGGGCCGATGTTGTAGGCGGCCAGCGCCAGCCAGGTACGATCCGGTTCCCGAACTTCGCTGGGCAGCATTTCCTTGAGAATGTTGATGTAGCGCGCCCCGGCCACGACACTTTCGCGCGGATCTAGACGGTTGCTGACATTCAGGCGGTCAGCCGTCTCTTCAGTCAGCATCATGATGCCGCGGACGCCGGTCGGGCTGGTGGCGTTCGCGTCCCAGTGCGACTCGTGGTAGGCGACTGAAGCGATCAGGCGCCAGTCGATGCCGGTCAAGGTTTCTGCTGCATGGAAGAACTTGCGCAGCTTGGGCAGCATCGTTTCGATCTGGCCGAGGAACTTGACCACATCGGCCTGATTCAATCGATGCACATGGCCGAAATAACGGTCCTCCAGCTTGGCCAGCGTACCGTCGAGCTGAATGCGCTCGATGAAGTTTTTGGCCCGGGCGGCAAGTTCGCTATTCGGATGCGTGCCGAGCAGCCAGACGATCGGCTGTTCTTCGCTGAGCAGCAGCGAGCTACGCAAATTGGGAACAAACTGGTTGGCGATGTCTTCAAGATTCTTGTCCATCGCCACATAGTTGACCTGCCGATTGCCCAGGGATTCGAGCAGATCAATGATGTCACCCTGGCCGACTTCGATGATCGTCAGATCGAGAATGCTCTCGCTCAAGCGTCGCAGATTGCTTGCCTGACGCGAGCCGGCCATCACATGCACGGTTTTGCCGCCGAGTTGCGCCATTTCATTCAAGGGCAGCGAGGCATCATGCTGGACGAGAATGTCCTGCGTCTGAAAAATCGGCGGTGTCGCCTGTATCCGTGTATCGGCAACCGGTGACAGCCAGGCGGCGGCAAGATGGTAGTCCCGCTGGGCCAGTCGCGCCTCCATCTCCTCCGGCGCAACTACCATGTATTTCACCGCCACGCCAAGTTCCTGGGCGAAAGCCTCGGTCAGGTCATGTTCAAGGCCTGATGCATTGCCGTTGTCGTCCGTGATATGGCTCAACTGCCCGGCCCGGGTCAGAACGACGAGATCATGCTGGCCCGGCGTCGGGAACGGCAGCGGCGACCATACCCAGTCCCCGCAGGCAGCGAGAAAAACGGTGATGCTCAGCAGTAAGAGTCTATTAAAACAGTGCATCCGTTGTGCTATTATGTCGCCCGCTTCGGAGAGGTGGCAGAGTGGTCGAATGTACCTGATTCGAAATCAGGCGTACTGCAAGGTACCGTGGGTTCGAATCCCACCCTCTCCGCCAAGCGACCAACAATCAAGCACCTTTCGGGGTGCTTTTTTGTTTTACCCATCAACCTTCCCATCATCTTGTAAAGCGCTTGCCAGGCTCGGCATGATGCGACCAAGGTATGTGAAAGCGGGATTATGCCGCAGTCAGCAGAGCCAACCCATAGCATTCACGATACTTTACGAATCTGGGGTGCGGTTTTCCGGGGGGATACAAAAGTTCCCAACGAGCCATTTCCGATAGTGTTGCCATCGAGTTATCACTATTGCTGGCACGGTAGTGACAGCACGGAAATCGTCGTCATGATCCAGCGCTTGTCCAAAGGGTGGATGAGTGTCCTGAATCGCCATTCATTCGGCAGAGGCTTCAATGGCCATTCCCACCAGCCGCTCAGCTCCGTCCCTTTTCAAACCACTTCAACAAGGTTTCATAAAGCAATTCCGGCATGACCGGCTTGGAAATAAAGTCATTCATCCCCGCCTCGAAGCACTGATCTTTGTTCTCGGCGAAGGCATTGGCCGTCATCGCCAGAATGGGAATCGTCTCGCAGCCAGGCAGTTGACGGATCTGTCGGGTCGCATCCAGGCCGTCCAGCACTGGCATCTGCATGTCCATCAGGATCACGGCATAACAGCCTGAACGGGCCTTGGCTACGGTTTTCTCGCCATCCTCGGCGAGATCGACCTGAAGTCCAACATCTTCCAGCAGCATCACACCAACTTCCCGGTTGATCGGTTCGTCTTCCGCCAGCAGGATGCGCTTGCCGGCATGATCGCGACGAATCGCCTGCTCAGCGGTTTCGACCCTGGCCTTGACCGGTTCCTCGACAGAATGCTGGGTCCTCCTGAGGATCGCCGTGAACCAGAAGGTACTGCCCCTGCCTGCGGTACTGGTCACGCCGGCGGTTCCTCCCATCACTTCGGCGATCTTCTTGGTGATGGCCAGGCCGAGGCCGGTGCCACCATACTTGCGCGTCGTCGAGTTGTCGGCTTGCTCAAAGGCGCCGAATAGTTTGGGTAGGGCCTCGGGGGCGATGCCGATGCCGCTGTCTTCGACCTCGAAACGCAGGGTGGCGGATTCTTCGGTCTGCGCTTCTTCCTTTACCCTCAGGGTGATGTGACCGGTCTCGGTAAATTTGAGGGCATTGGCGGCATAGTTGAGCAGGGCTTGCTGTAGCCGGGTGGGGTCGCCATGGAGGTTATGGGATAACGAGACGGTTTCGATGTTAAAGCTCAGCCCCTTGTCTCGCGCCTTCTGTCCCAGCATCGATGCGATGTTGCCGAGCAGGGTTTCAACATGAACCGGGGCGTCCTCCAGCGCAAACTTGCCGGCTTCGATCTTCGACAGATCGAGAACATTGTTGATGATACTGAGCAGGTGATTGCCGGCGGTTTCGATCTTGTCGAGTTTGTCTGTCTGCTGCGGGGTCAGGCCACTGCGGCGCAGGACGTGAGACATGCCGGTGATGGCATTGAGCGGGGTACGAATCTCGTGGCTCATGTTGGACAGGAAGGCACTCTTGGCAATGTTGGCAGCTTCGGCGCGTTGTTGCGCCGCGCTGAGTTCGCTGGTGCGCTCCGCAACCATTTCTTCCAGGTTTTGCCGATAGTTGTCGAGTTCCAGGCTGATGCGCTTCTTTTCGGTAATGTCTTCCTTCACCGCGACGTAGTGGCTGACGGTCCCGTCAGGTTGGCGCAGCGGCGTGACGATGGCGAACTCGATATATTCGGTGCCATCCTTCATGCGGTTGGTGAATTCCCCTTTCCACGGCAGCCCATTTTTCAGGGCATCCCACATACTGATGTAGGTTTCGGGTGGTGTCTTGCCCGACTGCAGGAGGCGTGGGTTCTGGCCGATCAATTCCTCGCGGCTGTAGCCCGTGGCCTGAAGAAGGGCGTCGTTCACATACTCGATGCGCGCCTCGGCGCTGGTGATGATGATGCTTTCCGGGCTTTGCTCGACCGCCCTGACCAGCTTGCGCAGTTCCGCCTCGTTTTGTCTTGCACGGGTGATGTCGCGGCCGACGCCCAGGACGCCGATCAGGGCCCCGTTCACGTCGAACATTGGCACCTTGATGGTTTCCAGCAGTTCCCGATGGCCGTCCGAAGCAAAGCGCACTTCTTCCTCGGTGATCCACGGGCCGCCAGCGTCGATGGCCAGCCGGTCCTGCTCACGGAAGAAATCTGCCTGTTCGCGCTCGGCAAAATCATAGTCCGTCCGTCCGATGATCTGCTGCTCGGTCGCGCCGTAAAAAGCCTCAAACCGGGCATTGCACGCGAGGAACCTTCCCTCGGGATCCTTCAGCCACACCAGGTCCGGCAGGGTGCGAGTCAAGGTCTTGAGGATGCCGCGCTCCCTGACAAGGGCTCGTTCGGCCTGCTTGCGTTCGGTGATGTCGCGGACGATGCCGGTGAAATAACTTCCTTCCGTTGTATGCCACTGCGACAACGACAGTTCAAGCGGGAACTCAATGCCCGCTTTGCTTATTCCGAATAATTCGACAGCCTTGCCCGGCAAATGCAACTCGCCCAAGGCGAGTAATCTGCGCATGCCGTTGCTGTAAGCATCCTGGAGATGCTGCGGTATCAAGCGAGTAAGCGATTGCCCGAGCATCTCGGCTTCTGTGTGGCCGAATATGCGTTCGGCACTCGCATTCCATCCCACGATCGCGCCCGCAGCGTCGGTACTGACGATGGCATCGTTAGCGCTTTGGGTCACTGCCTGGAAGTGCGCCAGGCTGGCGCGCAACTTGTTGTTCGCACTCTCAAGTTCCGCCGTACGTTCGGCGACGCGCCGGTCCAGTACCGAGTTCGCCGCTATCAGGGCGTTTTCGAGCAGCTTGCGCTCAATCGCGTAATGCAAGGTGCGAACGATGGACTCTGCGTCGGATTTTCCCTTGACGAGGTAATCCTGCGCTCCATACTGGATGGCGCTGCGACCGAGGTCCGCGTCATGCGATGCTGTCAGCACCACCAGCGGCAGTGCCGGAAAACGCTCGGTAATTGCGCGTGCCGTATTCATTCCCGTACTGTCTGGCAGGCTGAGATCGCACAGCACGACATCGAAAGATTCGGCGCCGAGGCGGTTCAGTGCGTCGGCCAGGCGCTCGACCCAGGTGATGACGAACTTGCGCATCGCGTCCTCGGCGAGCGCCGCCTGCAACAGGTGTGCATCGCCCGGATTGTCTTCGAGCAGCAAGACGCGGATCGGCATTTCGGTCATAGGCTCACCGGTTCGGCAAAGTCACCACGTTAAACCAGAAATCGTCGATTAGCGCCACGATTCTCATGAACTGTTCCAGATCCACCGGCTTGGTCACGTAGGCGTTCGCATGCAGGTCATAAGCCTTCAGCACATCCTCTTCTGAGCGCGAGGTGGTAAGCACCACCACGGGAATGCGCCTGAGGTCGGGATCGACTTTGATCTCGGCGAGCACTGCACGCCCGTCCTTTTTCGGCAGATTCAAGTCAAGCAGAATCAGATCCGGCCGCGGCGCCTCGCTGTATCGGCCTTCGCGCCGCAGGAACGCCATCGCTTCGACGCCGTCTTCGACGACGTGTATCAGGTTGAGCATCTTGCTGTCGCGCATCGCCTCCTGCGTCAGGCGAGCGTCACCGGGATTGTCCTCAACCAACAGGATGACGATCGTCCGGGAGTTGTTGTTGGGGCTGCTCATGGGCTTTCCTCCTCAGGTAGTGTAAACCAGAACACCGTGCCGCCTTCGGGGGCAGAGTCGATTCCGATTTCCCCGCCGTGACGTTCGACGATGCGCTTGCAAATCGCCAGGCCAATCCCGGTACCAGGGTACTCACTTCGCGTATGCAGGCGCTTGAAAATCACGAACAGTTGCTGGCGATACTCGGGCGCGATGCCGATGCCGTTATCAGTGACCGAGAAGCGCCACCGCCCGGCTTCGTGCACCGCTTCCACGCGCACGCGCGGCGCGCAATCCTTGCAGAACTTGATCGCGTTGGCGATCAGATTCTGAAACAGTTGCACGAGTTGCGCGTAGTCAGCCATCACCACAGGCAGCGCCTGCCAATCAATCTCGGCACCGGTCTCGGCGATCTTCGCTGCCTGACGATCAAGCGCCTCCTGCAGGGCTGCGCCGCAGTCTACCGGTGCGAGCGGCTGCCCCTGCGTTCTGACGCGCGAATAGGCGAGGATATCGTCGATAAGGGTCTGCATGCGCTTCGCGCCATCGACTGCGTAGCCCATGAATTCGCGGGTGTCCGTATCGAGTCTGTCGGCGAGGCGCTTCTCCAGCAGTTGCACATAGCCGACGACCATGCGCAGCGGTTCCTGCAGGTCGTGTGAGGCGATATAGGCGAACTGCTCAAGCTCCAGGTTGGATCTTTGTAGCTGTTTGGTTCGGTCTTCGATCCGCGCTTCAAGGGTTTCGTTCAGGTGTCGGAGCTGCTCGACTGCCAGCTTACGTTCCGTGATGTCATGCACGATGCTGAATAGCAGGACGCGGCCGTCACTCAGGATCGGCGACGAATGCACTTCCACCTGGCGCAACTCGCCTGAGGCCAGGCGGTGAGGAAAATGGAAGTAATTGCGCTCCTCGTGCAGGGCGCGCTGCCTTTCTTCGGCGATTTTTTCCGGCGGCAAAATGTTGATGTCGCTGATCAGCATGCCGACCAGCTGCTCCTTCGAGTAGCCATAAAAGGCGGCAGTGGCGCCATTGGCGTCGACAATCTGGCCCGAGTCGGGCTCGATGAGCATCATCACCGAGGAATTCTTGTCGAACAGGTTGCGGAAACGTTCTTCACTGTCGCGCAGTTTCTCTGCTTCCATGCTTCGTTCGATGGCAATGTTGGCCAGGCTGACGGCCCGTTCCCGGGCATTGGTCAGCAACCACACCAAGGCGGCGAGCAATATGCTGATCAGCAGACCACTCAGCCTTATCACGGTGACTCGTTTGGTATCGATGCCGGCCTCAAAACTGGGCAGCGACGCGAATCTGATGGTCCAGGTATGGCCAAAAACTTCGATCGGCTGGATAGCCTGGAAAATTGGTGCGGTGGCTTCGGGCAAACCGGATTCCCTGACCCGGTTGTTGTAGGTCAGCGTTTCCGGCGTTGTGCTCTTGCCGTCAAAAATTTCCAGGTGAATGTTGTCTACTTGCTCGCCAAGAATGCCTTGCATCAGGTCATTGAGGCGAAACGGCGCATAGACCCAGCCGATGATGCCGGCGCGGCGTTCGGCCAGAGTTTCCTTTGGCTGACCGTTGCGGTATACCGGCACATACATCAAAAAGCCGGCCTGTACTTGCTGCCCGACTTCCTGCACCAAAGTCACTTTGCCTGAAATGGCCGGTGCGTCCAGATCGCGTGCGGCTTCCATTGCCACCCGCCGCACGGGTTCTGAATACATGTCGTAGCCGAAGGCGCGCAGGTTGCGATCAGCGAACGGTTCCAGATAGATAATGGCCGAGTACAAATCACGCTCGCCTTCCGGGCGCATTGTGTACTCGGGGAAGCCCTCCTGGCGAATGGCTTCAATAAGCCCGGCCTTCTCCTGGGGCAGGACGATCAGCGAAAAACCGACGCCCTGAATGCCGGGATAGTGTTTGGCCAACTGCAGGTTGCTGACGTAATTGTGGAATTCTCCGCGCTCGATAGTTTTCGATGCGCTGAACAGCCCCCGGGTACCGAGCAGGACGTGCTGGTAGGCGATCAGGCGCTGCTCGATGCGTAAACTGATCTCGCGCTTCTGGTAAGCGAAGCTATCCTCCAGCGCACTTTTCGCTGCCGTCAAGGCCACTTGCTGGATGAAGTAAGTGATCGCGAGTCCGACCACCAGCACCAGCCAAGGCAATAGTTGACTGACTCGCAGCCACTTTGCGGTAGGCAATCCGGACGGCGCGGGATTCACTTGCGCCGCCCTGATGAATCGTCAGCCTGCATGGTCAATTGCATGATTACTTCCCGGCCAGCACATGGCATCTGGCGTTTGAAGGATAGGGGTTTCAATGCCAATCTCCGAGAGTGTTCGGGGCCGTAGAATCTTGATCAATCGTCGAATTGACGAGTGCATGTTCTGAAACCGCTGCCCGGCAACCCGGTGGGCACGCGATCCTCTGATCGAACTCGTAGACCGGTATGGTTTGGCATAGGGGATCGAACTCGCCGATTTCGACCCCCTATCTTTCCCGCAAGGGCGGGCCGTGTGCCGGCATGTGGCGCGGCGGCGAGTCGGGTTCGCCCAGATGGGCGAGGATCTTGCGGATCGCTGCGCCTTCGGAATCCAGCCTTGCCCCCAACTGGCAAGGAGCAGTCGGTCCAGAAGCCATCCGGCAATAACGAAAAATCCGATAGCGGTCGCAATCGCCGCGCTTGTCTGGGCGGTGAAGTTCGAGTTCAATTTGCCTGGTTTCAGCTTCAGCACTACCACGACAAGTTTCCTTAACTGCTGGCTTTCAACTTTCTCTAGCGGGAACTAAAACAGGGAACGCGATACCAACCTATGTGCACCGTCTTGTCGAGCAGACAGTTCGCGCCTCTCGCAGTCCTGTTGCAGTCCTTGATTATTCCCTGAGTCTCGTACAGATCTTGTTTAAAGTATAGAAGCGCAACGGGAGTTTAAATAGCCCCGGTGACTGAGGGTGTGGATGATCAGGGTCGGCCTTCCGGCACGATTGCCTCTTGCATCCAGTTCTCTCTTATCCACAATATCTGTGTGTAACCCTGTTGGCAACCTGTGGATAGTCATCGATGCTACTTGTGGCTGTAACGATCTGTAACGAGATTTTCTGGGGTTGATTACAAAATGGGCAATGAGTTCTGGGTATTCCGGGAACTTTGTGCCTTGCCGCACTGAACCAATAGAGTGGCCCAAGTACCTTGCGATTTCAGTCATGTACGAGGAGTCGATCGTGAACACCGGGACCAGGGTTAAAGGTACGAGAGTCATTAAACGTCGTGATGTGGATCGACGCGGCACTGAAAGCGGCGCCCCGCAAGGACACAGGGATAGGCGCAAAACCGTTGAGCGTCGATTGCCCGTTGTTGAGGATGGCGTCATCACCGAGGCCGAGTGGTTCAGGCATATGGCTATTTACAAGACCAGGCGTCTGGCCGAAGAGCGGATTCGCTTTGAATTGCTGGGAATCTACCCGTAGCTTGCGTTTGGTGAGGCTCGTGGCTCCGCTTTTAGACCGCCTGGATACCATCGCTCTGAACAGGGTCGCTCGGTAAGCTAATTTTCAGTACCCCGGCAACTTCATTCGTTATTCCTGCCTGCGCGACAATGATCGATGTATCGCACAATTGTCTTTAGCCTTCTCTTGCTGAACGGCCAAGACAGTTTCGGGCAGAATGCGGTGATGCCTGTTTACGGTTCCTTTCCTGCTTACAACTTCACTGTCACCAATGGCAGTTGTGCCGATTGCGCCGCGTTGCCGCAGGCCTTGTGGTTCTTCCGGCACGAAACCATTGCCGTACCGAACAAAGAGATGCCGGTAGCTGGTTTTGATCGCACTAAACCGGTGGTCGATGACCTTTCTGCCTGGGTTGCCGCAACGCCGGTTGGCAGTAATCTGGCGTATCCGCCACTGATCTGGCTGGGGGCGCCGGAATCTGTTCGCCACGCCCAGCTTGCTGCCGATGGCCTGGCGATCAATGTCGGCGAAAACAATCTGGCCTTGCGACTGGCGCCCAGATTGCCCTTGAACCATTCGTGGTTCGATGCGAGCAGCCAGGCCTTCTTCTGCGGTCAACCCCTCAAAATGCGCGGAAACCGCGAGGGCGAGAATTTCGTTGCACGAACTTTCTGGCCCGAGAATTTTTGCTTGCCGGAAAGCCCGGCCAGCGTTTCCTTGTCGGCTGAGCCGGCGGCGGTGCGCGACTGGGTGCGTGCCCAGCCAAGGGGCGGGGCGCAGAGTCAGTTTGCCGTCGAGTCGATCTGGCGTCGGCCGGGTGGCCAGGGGCCGCGGGCCGGGCAGCCCATTCTCGGCCTGATGCTGAACGGCGCTCAGGGAGATGACGACGAGGCGCACAGCGGGCATTTCGCCTTGATGACCGGGCGCATCGGCGCGCAGGGGGCGATCGACGACTGGCTGGTCAATAACTTCTACTCGCTGGATTCGGAAAGCGAGAAGGGCATCATCGCGGCGCCGGTGCCGCTCGATAATTACCTCGGCGACCTGAACAGCGGCCAGGCCTGGTATCGGCCCTCGTACATGCTGGTGGCCAGTTTGCGTGACGGGGGAACAGCGGTGCATCTGCAATCGGCGCTCGGCCGGGTCTTCAACCAGTTTTACCGGCACCAGTTCGTTTACCAGCACGCCCGGGCCAATTGCGCCGGCATGAGCGTGACGACGTCGCGCACGTTGGGTTGGCAGGTGCCGGTGCGCGGGCCGGAAAGCTGGCTAAAGGCGGTGTTTGGCCTGCCGCTGGTAGCGATCAGGGAAGGCAGTCTGAACAAGGGCAGGGCCATTTTCGATTACCTGACCGAAGACCAGACCCGGCTTTATCCGGCCGCTGCTTTCGAGGAAATGACGGCGGACCTGCTGAAGCTGGTGGCTGGCCAGACGAGCCGGAAGCTGACCGAGTTCGAGCGCCGGCTGGCCGAGGATGTCGAGGAAATTCTGCTGGTTCGCGTGCCGCAGTTTCCGTCGAGCCGGGCCTGGGGTGACTGGCCGGCCGTATCCAGTGTCGAATATCAGGCGCGGGTGCCGAAAGACCCGGCGCAGCAGCAGATCATCCCGGTACCACCACGGCCATTTCCGGCGGAACTGCGCGATCCGCAAACCCCGGCCGAGCCGTGGCGCCGCTCCGATTACGCCGTCGCCGCCTGGGCAATGGCGATAGTTGCGCTGTTTTTGCTCATCCTGCGCCAGCTCTTGGCATAATCCAGCCAATGCTCGCCTACATCGTCCGCCGCCTGCTCTACGCCATCCCGATTTTGATCGGGGTGAATCTGATTACCTTCGCGCTGTTCTTCGTCGTCAATACGCCGGATGACATGGCGCGCATGCAGTTGGGCGTCAAACGGGTGACGGCGGAAGCGATCCAGAAATGGAAGGTCGAGCGCGGCTACGACAAGCCGTTGCTGATCAACGAAGCGGCGGCCGGCCTGGCGGTGGTGACCGATACAGTCTTCTTCCAGAAGTCCGCCCGGATGTTCGTTGGCGATTTCGGCCGCGCCGAGGACGGCCGCGACATTGCCCGCGAAATCGGTGCCCGGATGGGGCCGTCGCTCGCCATCGCGCTGCCGACCTTCATTCTGGGCCTGTTTGTGACGGTGACTTTTGCGCTGACGCTGGCCTTCTTCCGCGCTACTGCCTTCGATTTCTGGGGCGTTGTCCTGTGCGTCGCGATGATGTCGATTTCCGGGTTGTTCTACATCATTGGCGGGCAATACCTGATCAGCAAGGTCTGGCGGCTGGTGCCGATTTCCGGCTTCGGGGCCGGGCTGGAGGCCTGGCGCTTTCTGATTCTGCCGGTACTGATCGGTGTGGTTTCGGGCATCGGCTCCTCGGCCCGCTGGTATCGCACCATCTTCCTCGAAGAAGTCAGCAAGGATTACGTCCGCACCGCCCGCGCCAAGGGGCTGCCGGAAACCATCGTCTTTTTCCGCCACATCCTGCGCAATGCGCTGATCCCCATCCTGACCGGCGTCGTCGTGGTCATCCCGCTGCTCTTCATGGGCTCGCTGCTGACTGAATCCTTCTTCGGCATCCCCGGCCTCGGCAGCTACACCATTGATGCAATCAACGCGCAGGACTTTGCCGTCGTGCGCTCAATGGTTTTCATCGGCTCGGTGCTCTACATCGTCGGCCTGATCCTGACTGACATCTCCTACACCATGGTCGATCCACGGATACGTTTCGAATGATCGGCTTTCAGGTTGTCGTCCTCTGGTCGGACATTCTGATCTGGCTGCTGGTGGCGGCCGGGGCTGGCGTCGGCGTGCTGATTGCAAAAAGCCCGCCTTTGCTCGCAGCCTGGCGGCGGGTTGGGGCCAATCGGGTCGGCATGGCGTCGGCCACGGTGCTGCTGGCCTTCGTGCTGATCGGCCTGCTTGATTCGCTGCACTACCGCGTGCAGATGGACGGCAAGCCAGGGCAGAAGGTGACCTACGCGATTGAAGTGCTGTCGGTGCTTGACGCGCTGGCTGCGCCGCTGCGTCTGCGCAATGAGAAAACCTACTCCGAACCCTTCGCCACCCGTCTTTACGCCAAGGAAACCATCGACCTGCCCGGCGGCGGTACGGTGCGCGACTATCCGCGCCTGAAGCACGGCGGCAAACATCTGGGCGAACATGAAAACGAGATGCTGGCCGATGCCGGCTTTACCGCCCTCCGTGCGGCAATCGTGGGCTTCCTGGCCTGGCTGGCCGTGGTCGGCATGGCCACCGCAGCGGTCAATCGCGAGAGTGCTGCGGTGGACGTCACTGGATGGCAAAAAATCTGGCGTGGTGAAACGGCTTTCGCCTGGAATGCCGTGCTGATCACGCTGGGCCTGATCCTGCTGTTCGTGGTGCCGCTGTTCTGGCTCGCCGGCAGCTATCACGTCTTCGGTACCGACAAGGTCGGCCAGGATGTGCTTTACCAGATTCTGAAAAGCGTCCGCACCGGACTGATCATCGGCCTCGTGACGACGCTGGTCATGCTGCCGATGGCGGTGCTGCTTGGCATCGTCGCCGGCTATTTCCGTGGCTGGGTCGATGACGTGATCCAGTACCTTTATACCGTGCTCAACTCGATTCCCGGTGTGCTGTTGATCGCCGCTGCCGTGCTGATGATGCAGGTGGTGATCGACACCCATCCGCAATGGTTCTCGACCGCTGCCGAGCGCGCTGACCTGCGTTTGCTGGCGCTGTGTTTCATCCTCGGCATCACCAGTTGGACGGGGCTGTGCCGGCTGCTGCGTGGCGAAACGCTGAAATTGCGCGAACTCGAATACATCCAGGCGGCGCAGGCCTTTGGCGTCTCGAACTGGCGCATCATCATTCGCCACATCCTGCCCAATCTGATGCACATCGTCATCATCGCGCTGGTCATGGATTTCTCCGGGCTGGTGCTGGCCGAAGCCGTGCTGTCCTATGTCGGCATCGGGGTCGATCCGAGCATGACCAGCTTCGGCACGATGATCAACAATGCCCGCATGGAACTCGGCCGCGAGCCGGTCGTCTGGTGGTCGCTGGCGGCGGCGTTTTCGGCGATGTTCATTCTTGTGCTGGCGGCGAATCTGTTTGCCGACGCGGTGCGCGATGCTTTTGATCCGAGGGCGGTGTAAATGTTGAAGGTTGAAAACCTCCGCCTCGGCTTCACCGCCGGCAAACAGACACTTGCTGCGGTGGACGGCGTTTCCTTTGCCATTTCCGCCGGCGAGACTTTCGCGCTGCTCGGTGAATCGGGTTGTGGCAAGTCGGTCACGGCGCAGGGCATCATGCGGCTGCTCCCGGCCGCCGGGCGCGTTCTCAATGGCAGCGTCAGCCTCGATGGCGATGAGTTGCTCTCGCTATCCGAAGCCGACATGCGCGCCTATCGCGGTGGCCGGATGGCGATGATTTTTCAGGAGCCGGCGACCAGTTTGAACCCGGTACTGACCGTCGGCCGGCAAATTGGCGAAGTGCTGGAACGTCATCGCAGTCTCGCCGGCGCGGCTGCAACTGAACGCATGGTTGAACTGCTGCGTCTGGTCGGCATCGCCGATCCTGAGCGCCGGCTGACTGAATACCCATTCCAGCTTTCCGGCGGCATGAAGCAGCGCGTGATGATCGCCATCGCGCTGGCTGGCGAACCAGAACTGCTGATTGCCGACGAGCCGACCACCGCCCTTGATGTCACGGTACAGGCCCAGATTCTTGATCTGCTGAGCAAATTGCAGGCCGAGCGCGGCATGGGCATGCTGCTGATCACCCACGATCTCGGCGTCGTCGCCCGCATGGCACACCGTATTGGCGTCATGTATGCCGGTGAACTGGTCGAAGTGGCCAGCCGAGATGCGTTTTTCAGCCGGCCGCGTCATCCTTACACGCAGGCGCTGTTCGCCGCCTTGCCGGAAGTTTCGCGGCGCGGCCAGAAGCTGACGACGATTCCCGGCCAGGTGCCAGTGTTATCGGCGATGCCTTCGGGCTGTCGTTTCGCCGATCGTTGCCGGCAAGTCATGGCGCAGTGTCGCGAAGTCTCGCCGCCCTGGCGTGAGATCGACGCCGGCCATGTCGTGCGCTGCCACTGGCGTGGCGAGGCTGATGAGGCGGTCGTCTCGGGCCATGTGGTGACGGACCTGAATATCGAACCGGGTAGGCCCTTCCTTGATGTTGCCGATCTGAAAGTCCATTTCCCGATCCGGCGCGGTCTGTTGCAGCGCACTGTCGGCCATGTTCGTGCGGTCGACGGCGTTTCGCTGGCGATTTCTGCCGGCCGTACGCTGGCTCTGGTGGGCGAGTCCGGTTGCGGCAAGACGACCGTCGGCAAGGCGCTGCTGCAACTGATCAAGCCGACTGCCGGCAGCGTGCGCGTCGGCGGCAGCCAACTGGTTGGCATGAAGGCGAAGCGCCTGCGCGCCGCACGCCGCCACATGCAGATGATTTTTCAGGATCCGTTTGCTTCGCTCAATCCTCGCATGCGCGTCGGTGAAATCATCGCCGAGGGCATGACGGCATTGACGCGGGATGCTGACTCAGCGGCCCAGGCGGCAGCGGTGTCTGCCCTGCTCAAGCAGGTCGGGCTGCCTGATGAGGCGGCCGGGCGCTATCCGCATGAATTCTCTGGCGGCCAGCGCCAGCGCATCGCGATTGCCCGCGCCCTGGCGGTGCAGCCGGAATTGCTGATTTGCGACGAGCCGACCTCGGCACTGGATGTTTCGGTGCAGGCGCAAATTCTCAACCTGCTGAAAAAGCTGCAGGAAGAACTGGGCGTCGCCTACCTGTTCATCACCCATAACTTTGCCGTGGTCGAGTATCTGGCGTACGACGTGGCGGTGATGTACCTCGGTCGCATTGTCGAGCGGGGCAGGGCGGAGGAATTGCTGCGTTCGCCGCAGCATCCCTATACGCAGGCCTTGTTGTCGGCGGTGCCGGCGCCCCGGCTGGAGGCGCGCACGGCGGTCATCCGGTTGCCCGGCGAAACGCCGTCACCGGCCAATCCGCCGTCGGGCTGCCATTTCCACCCGCGTTGCCCGCAAGCGATGGATGTCTGCCGCCAGCGCTACCCCGAAACCAGCGAAATTTCAGCGACCCATACGGTCAACTGCCATTTGAAGGGCTGAATCAGCCGCGCCGGCCGTTGGCGGATTTGGCCACCTTGGAGGATGTGGCGGGTTTTGCGCCGCCGCCTTTGGCCGACTTGCCGGTACTGGCCGAGGCTACTTTTTGATTCTTGCCGGACGAAGCCTTGGCGGCGTGCTTGCTGTCAGATTTCGAACCCTTGGCGCTGAGCTTGTTCTCGACTTTGCCACCCTTGCCGGATTTGGCCTGACGGCCGCGCGACTTGACGACGGGTTCCGGCTCGATGATCTGGGTCAATGCAGGGGCGTTCTGCTGGCTGCTCAGGTCTTCGGCGCCATCGCCGGCGGGCACCAGCAGCGTCGAACCGGCGCCCAGGCGAACCCGGCCGGGCAGACCATTGACTCGTAGCAGTTCGGGCAGGGCGATGCCGAAACGTGGTGCGACGTGGTCGACCTTCTCGCCATGCTTCAGCGTGTAGGTTTGCCATTCAGTCAGCGGCGCGGCGTACTTTTCCAGATTGCTGCGGAAGATGGCAAGCTTGTCGGTCGGGAGTACAACCGTGGTGTCCGCCTTGATGACCGGGCGGTTGTGCGAAGGGTTGAGCGCCAGGAATTCATTCATCGGCATATTGGCGAGGCGGGCTGCGGTTTTCACATCCATCGGCTTTTCGGTATCGATGGTGGTGAAATATGGGCGATTCAGGACTTCCGGCAGGCGTAGTTGAACCATCAGCACCGGGTTGCCGAATATATTCTTCAGCGCCTGCAACTTGGGCACGTAATGCCGCGTCTCGTTCGGCATGGTCAGGCTGGCGTAATCGGTCGGCAGGCCGCGCGCGGTGTTCTTGTCGATGGCGCGCTTGACGGCGCCTTCGCCCCAGTTGTATGAGGCCAGCGCCAGGTGCCAGTCACCGTGCATCTCGTAGATGACTTGCAGGTACTCAAGGGCGGCGCTGGTCGAGGCGACGACGTCTCGGCGCTGGTCCTGCCACCAGTTTTGCTCCAGGTTGAAGCGCTTGCCAGTGGCCGGGATGAATTGCCACAGACCAGCCGCATGGGCGTGCGAATAGGCCATCGAGTTGAACGAACTTTCTACCATCGGCAACAGCGCCAGTTCTGTCGGCATGCCGCGGATTTCAAGTTCCTCAACAATGTGGTGGATGAAGGGACGGCTGCGTTCGACCATGCGGCGCAGCGCATCCGGACGATTCTGGTAATACTGCTGATAATGCAGAACGAGGTCATCGTTGAGATCGGTCATCCCGAAACCGTTGCGCAGGCGATCCCACAGATTGTCGGGCGTGGCGGTCAGGTCAATGCTGCTTGGCGGCAACGGGGCGGCGCGCAGCTCATAGGTGGTCAGTGCGCCTTCCGGGCTGGCTGCGGGCTCAAGCAACGAGGGCATGAGCAGGGAAATCATCGGGAATCCATTGGTGGATTCAGCCAGTGTTGGCACGGAAAACGCCAGCGTGACGACGCTCAAGGCGGTGCCGGCAAGACGGCGAAACAGCGACAGAACGTTGCGATGCTGCATGGAGAACTCCTGGCGCGAACGGGGTCGACTAAACCGCAGATTATACCCGACCATGAAAGTGGCTATTCGATTCGTGGCCGTTCGAGGTATTTGGGCCGATCTGTGTTGCCCGGGAAAAAGGCCATTTTTAAGCGTTGACCGCAGCACTCAACTGATAAACGGCAATTGCAGCGTATCGGTTCCTGCTGCGTCGCCACTGGTCTCCCGGCATAACGCCAGGAAGGTCTGGACGGCCGGGCTGAGGTGGCGCTGCCGGTGGCGGGCGAAATAGAAACGGCGGCTCAGGTCGAATTGTGGTGTCCTGATCTCGACCAGGCTGCCGCGCCGGAATGCCTCGCGTAGCGATAGCCGCGACAGGCAACCGATGCCCAGCCCGGATTCCACGGCGCGCTTGATTGCCTCGGTGTGTTCCAGTTCAAGCTGGATATGCAGGCCCGGCATGGCCTGAGCAATCACCCGGTCGAACAGGGCGCGGGTGCCCGAACCGCGTTCGCGGACGATCCATTTCTGTTCGGCGAGGATGGCCGTGTTTGCTTCGCCCATCTTGGCCAACGCGTGATGCGGGGCGCAAAAGACGACCAGCGCGTCATCCAGCCAGGGTTCCAGCAGCAGATCCGGGTCATTGGCCTCACCCTCGATCAGGCCAATATCAAGCTCGTAGCGCGTCAGCTGCTCGACAATGCTGTGGGTGTTGGCGACGTGCAACTGAATTTTTGAAGCTGGGTGGCGGCGCAGGTATTCGGCAACCACCAGCGTCGCCAGGTAATTGCCGATGGTCAGTGTGGCACCAACGGCCAGCGGCCCCAGCGTACCTCCCGCCAGATAGCCCTCGATTTCGGCAGCGCGGGCCAGCATCTCCTCGGCTCGTGGCATCAGGCCGCGCCCGGTGCTGTTCAGGCGCAGGGATTTCCCGATGCGGTCGAACAAAGGGCAGTCGAATTGCCGTTCCAGTTCGACCAAGGCACTGCTCGCCGCCGATTGCGACATGGCCAGCGCCTCGGCCGCGCGTGAGACGTTTTGGCTGCGGGCGATGGCGGCGAAGATTTCCATCTGACGGAGAGTGATTCGCATATCGATTGAGTAGGTAATGGTTAGAGAAATTATCCGCTTATATATCTATGTTGCGAAGCCTATGATCCAGGACATACCAAAACACCGTCGAGAACTTCTGCCATGAGCGCGCTTTCCACCGAAAGAATCATTTCTGTCCAGCACTGGAACGACACCCTGTTTTCCTTCCGCACGACACGCGACCCGGGGCTGCGTTTCATCAATGGACAGTTCGTGATGATCGGCCTGGAAGTTAACGGCCGGCCACTGACCCGCGCCTACAGCATCGCCAGCGCCAACCATGAAGAACATCTGGAGTTTTTCAGCATCAAGGTCGAGAACGGGCCATTGACCTCGCGCCTGCAGCACCTGCAACCGGGCGATCCGATCATCGTCAGCAAGAAGCCGACGGGAACGCTGGTGCTGCGCGATCTGAAACCCGGCAAGCGCCTGTTCATGTTTGCCACCGGCACTGGGTTGGCGCCATTCATGAGCCTGATCCACGACCCGGAGACCTACGACAGTTTCGAGAAGATCATCCTCGTGCATGGCGTCCGCTGGGCCAACGAACTGGCCTATCACGACTACATCGAGCATGAATTCATTCAGCACGAATTCTTCGGCGACTTGGCGCGCGACAAGCTGATCTACTACCCGACCGTGACCCGCGAGCAATTCCGCAACAACGGCCGGCTGACCGATCTGATCAAATCCGGAAAACTCTATGCCGATATCGGAGAATCGCCACTCGACCCGGCGACCGACCGGGCGATGATCTGCGGTGGCCCCGACATGCTGGCCGATACCGCCGCCATGCTCGATGCCCACGGCTTTCAGGTGTCACCGCATATCGGAGTAGCCGGCGACTACGTGATCGAACGCGCCTTCGTCGAGAAATAGCCGGGGCTGAAATTGAAAAAGCCTGTGAAATCATCGATTTCACAGGCTTTTAAATAGCTGGCGGAGTGGACGGGACTCGAACCCGCGACCCCCGGCGTGACAGGCCGGTATTCTAACCAACTGAACTACCACTCCAGTTTTACAACCTTACTGCCAAAATCTTGGCGTCCCCACGGGGATTCGAACCCCGGTTACCGCCGTGAAAGGGCGGTGTCCTAGGCCTCTAGACGATGGGGACCCGGAACTTGCTACGGTGCTGCCGGTTCGGTATCTGGTGGAGGTACGCGGGATCGAACCGCGGACCTCTTGCATGCCATGCAAGCGCTCTCCCAGCTGAGCTATACCCCCATTCGAGAGATAGCCGAACCTGTTTGGCTTTTCAGCCCAGATCGTGAGCCGAAGCTCTCAATCTGCATAAAAAAACCGGATATGCTCCGGTTTTGATATTTTGTTGGCGGAGTGGACGGGACTCGAACCCGCGACCCCCGGCGTGACAGGCCGGTATTCTAACCAACTGAACTACCACTCCAGTTTTACAACACTACTGCCAAAATCTTGGCGTCCCCACGGGGATTCGAACCCCGGTTACCGCCGTGAAAGGGCGGTGTCCTAGGCCTCTAGACGATGGGGACCCTGGACTAACTTCTTTCGCGCTTTTGGTGGAGGTACGCGGGATCGAACCGCGGACCTCTTGCATGCCATGCAAGCGCTCTCCCAGCTGAGCTATACCCCCGCCGCGAAAGAAGGCCGCATTATATGGATCTCAATGATCCTTGTAAATAGACCTTCGGCGATTTTTAGATATTTTGCCCGAGCGCGGCGATCACCTTGTCGCGGCCGATCAGTACGATCACCGCATCCACCGAAGGGGTCTGCGCCTGGCCAGTCAGAATGACGCGCAAAGGCATCGCCAGCTTCGGCATTTTCAGGCCGTGTTTGGTGACGGTTTCCTTGATCAGCGCGTTGATGGCCGGGGCTTCCCAGGCCACGGTTGCGATGCCGGCAGCGAAGTCAGCCAGTGCGGGGCGGGCTTCATCCGAGAGATGCTGGGCGAGCAGTTCCGGGTTCGGCGTGACACAGGTGTAGAACACTTCGACAGCATCGGCCAGCACGTTCAGTGTATTGCTGCGGTCAACGTACAGCGTGACGGCATTTTCAAGATCAGGGCCGGTGTCGGAATCTACGCCACGGGCGGCGAGGCGGGTCTTGACCTTGGCGGCCAGTTCGGCCGGCGGCAACAGCTTCATGTAATGCTGGTTCAGCCAGAGCAGTTTTTCAGTATTGAATTGGGCTGCCGAGGCAGTGATGTGGTCGAGATCGAACCACTCAACGAACTGCTTGCGGGAAAACACTTCATCGTCGCCATGCGACCAGCCGAGGCGGGCCAGATAGTTGATGACTGCTTCCGGCAGGAAACCATCCTCGTCGTACTGCATTACCGACACTGCGCCGTGGCGCTTCGAGAGCTTGGCGCCGTCGTCACCAAGAATCATTGACAGGTGGGCGTACTCAGGGACTTCAGCACCGAGCGCCTGCAGGATATTGATCTGGCGTGGCGTGTTATTGACGTGATCGTCGCCCCGAATGACGTGGGTGATGCCCATGTCCCAGTCGTCGACGCAGACGCAGAAATTGTAGGTCGGCGTGCCGTCGGCGCGGGCGATGATCAGGTCATCCATTTCGCTGTTGGCAATCTCGATGCGGCCCTTGACCTGATCCTCCCAGGCAACAACGCCATCTTTCGGATTCTTGAAGCGGATGACCGGCGGAACGTCGGCTGGTGGCGTCGGCAAAGTCTTGCCGGCTTCCGGACGCCAGCGACCGTCGTAGCGCGGCTTTTCCTTGCGGATTTCCTGTTCTGCGCGCAGTGCATCCAGTTCTTCACGCGATGTATAGCAATAATAGGCAGCACCGCTGTCCAGCATCTGCTGGATGACTTCCTTGTAGCGATCCATGCGCTGCATCTGGTAGAACGGGCCTTCGTCATGGCTAAGTTCCAGCCACCTCATGCCGTCGATGATTGCCTGTACGGCTTCCGGTGTTGAGCGCGCGACATCGGTATCTTCAATGCGCAGAATGAATGTCCCGCCATGGCGACGGGCAAAAGCCCAGGAAAAAAGGGCGGTGCGAGCGCCACCAATGTGAAGATAACCGGTGGGGCTGGGGGCGAAACGGGTACGAACTGGCTTCATTGGGGGCGAAATCCATGCTGAAACAAAGTCCGCTATTCTAGCCGACCCGAGTTTGACCGTCCGGGCGACTTATGGTTAAATGCGCGCCTCTCGCGTGGGCGGCTAGCTCAGGGGTAGAGCATTACCTTCACACGGTAGGGGTCGGGGGTTCGAAACCCTCGCCGCCCACCACGCTCAAGAGACCCTAACCCGTACAGCCCAAGGCTCTGCGGGTTTTTTGTTTTTTGCCTCTGAAATCGCGTTCACCGCAGCGGTTTGTTCTGGATTATTTGCCTGAATGGTGTAGAGTCAAATCAGGTAATTGTTTTATTGAGGAGGTTGTAATGGCTATTCAATCAGTAACTTCCAACGCCAGTGCTTATGCCAGCGCCAGCGCTCAGACCAGTCAGTCGCAGCAGGCTCAGCAGGCTCAGCAGGCTCAACCGGTTGAGAAGCGTGAGTCGCGTCCGCAAGAGCGTGTCGAGTTGAAGGAAGAGGCGCCAAAGCCGGTGACGAATACGCAAGGTCAGCGTACTGGTACGTTGATTAACGTTATTGCCTGATTCCTTGTTGGCGGTGCTTTGCACTGCCGGTAGGTGAGATATGCCGATGGTTTCTTCCGGAGTTCAAACGTCTGGTAGCGGGGCTTGGGCACAAGTCCAGCAACTGCAGGCGCAGCGCAATGCCGATCAGGCGGCGCAGCAGGCCAGTGCTTTGCAGAGCAGGGCGCGTGCGGCTCAGTCGGTGGCAGATCGCGCTCAGGAAAATGCGCGGTCGTTGCAGGTTCAATCCAGCCAGGCACAAGGGGATGCCCAGAGTGCCAAGCGTAACTTGGCGGCGCTGGATTCGCTTGGTGAAGTGCAAACCCAGTTGAGCGGCTTGCGCGAACAGATCAGTTCGATTCTCAGTCCGAAAGTTGCTTCTCCCGCTGCCACAACGGTTGCGGCGGAGCCGGTGGTTGGGGTAATCAATTCCTCAGGGCAGACAACAGGTACGCTGGTCAATGTAACGGCCTGAGTTGATGGGTGTTCTGGAATGTCGATGGGCGCGGTGGCGCTCTTTTTTTTGCCAGTCAGCCGAACGGGCCTCTGGTATCTTTGAAATCTGTTGCCTTGATCCGGTCTGAAAAGGAGTGCGGTAGTGCTAGCCAATCATTGGTGCGCCTCGGTGGATGCGACCATCCAGTTGCGAACGGGTTGTAATCCGCTGGAAAAACATGGGCCGCAGGCGGTTATTGTTCATGCCGATGCCTGGGCGCCGATGCATGCGGTGGCCAACCCACACGATATCCGCCAGGTGGTCGATTACGAGGTAATTTTTCTGGCGATCCTGAAGCTTGAAGGCAATGAACATTGCGAATGTCTGGAGTCGAGCATTCTGGAGTTGATGGATGCCATTTTCGCCATGTCGGTCGTGACTTCAGCGTTCATTTCCATGCACAAGCCGCATGTTTATAACGGCCAGGGCACGCCGGCGATTTCACTTTCGATGACACGCGATCAATGGGCAAGCACGAAAGCCTGATTACGGCGATTGGTGCCGTCGCGAGCAACGGCATGCTCGGACTGGCTGGCTGGTTGCCTTGGGATATTCCCGAAGAGCTCGCCTATTTCGAGAAGACGGTCGCCGGTGCGGCGCTGGTCATCGGACGGCTGACTTATGAGTCGATGGATGTGGTGCCCGAGGATTCATTCATCGTCAGTCGACAAACTGATCTTGTCCTGCGTCCGGGGTGCCGGCGAGTTGACACGGTCGAGCAGGGGCTGGCAGCAGCAGTGGCGACAGGGAAACCGGTTTTTGTCATTGGAGGGGCATCGGTGTATGCCGCGGCCTGGCCGTATTGCCAGCGCTTTCTTCTGACCCGGATCGAAATGCCGTTTGCTGGTGATACGCTGTTTCCGGCTAGTATTCCACTGGATACTTGGAAGGTGGTTGGCGAAGTCTGTCATACCTATCGCGAGCGGAAAACAGGGCAGGATGTTGTCTGCCGCTTTTTGCAGTATGAGCAGCCTGAGCCGAGACGAATTGGTGTTGATTGCAATTCGACGGCGGCCTGTTCAGATTTTGCTGAATGATTTCAACCTGGACGGCGATCAATGGGACAAGCGCCAGAAAAAAGTACAGCGGTTGGACGACAACTATGGATAGCTCTGGTGGCATTGGCCCTGGGCAGCTTTGTGCTGCTCGGTTATGTGCTCTGGTCCGGTTACAAGGAAATATGGACCGAGGCGCAAACGACTGCCAGCAGCCACGCTGACTTGCTTGAAGCGCGCTTTGACGCGACCTTGCGCCGGGTTGACTCGACGCTTGCCGAACTGATCAACCAACTGCCGAGCGAAGCGCTCGACAGTGCATCGGCGCCGAAATATCGCGAGAGAATCGAAGCTGGCATCGAACGCCAACGGCTGGCTTTCCCGGAAATTGCCGGTTTTCGCGTGATCGATGCCAAAGGGAATTTGCTCTATATCGCTGGTGGCGGCAATTACGTCAATCTGGCCGACCGTTCCTATTTCAATCGCCTGCGAGATGGTGCTGATGGCGCAATCATTTTCTCCGAGGTCATCAGTTCGCGGATTACCGGGCGGATGACCATTGTTGCCGCACGGAAGATAAGTGCGCCGGATGGGCGTTTTCTCGGTATTGTCAGCGCCGCCATTGAACTCGACTATTTTGAACGTTTGTTCAAGACCATTCAGTTGGGAAATTCGGGTGCGCTGGCGATTCGCCGCAGCGATACCCACGGACTGGTGGTGCGTCAGCCATCGGCGCCTTCAGAAATCAACCGCGCGCTTGATCCATCTCACCCGATCTTCCAGCGCATTGCTGCGGGGGAACGAAAAGGGGGACTGGAGTTCGTTGCCCAGTCCGATGGCATCAAGCGAATTTATGCCTACCGTGTTCTGGATCAATACCCGTTTTACGTGCTGGCGGGCTTGTCCGAGGCGGACATGATGGCGGCTTGGCATCACCGTTCGTTGATTGTCGGCGGCCTTGGCGTGGCATTGTTCTGGTGTCTCGGCATGGTGCTGATCTGGCTGTTTCGGGCGCAGAGGCGCGAGTTGCTGGCAGGCGAGGCATTACGACAACAGCAGAATCAATTGAAATCCGCCCAGCGGATCGCCCAGGTCGGGAGTTGGGAAATCAATCTGGCAAACAAGGAAGTTGTTTGTTCCGACGAGCTGTTGCGGATCTTTGAAATTGATACTCCCGCGGTCGGGAATCATTATGAGGATTTTCTCGCCCTCATTCATCCGGAGGATCGGGAGGCCGTTAACAAGGCACTTGACGACTGCATCAGCGAACGTCGGGCTGTTTCGATCAAGCACAGGCTCTTGCTGGCTGACGGACGGATCAAGTACGTTCTGGAATGCTGTGAGGCGGAGCATGACGCCAATGGCGTGCCATTGCGAGCGATTGGCACTTCCCAGGATGTGACCAGCCAGCATCAGATGGAAGCCCAGATGCAATTGCTGGTCAGCGCCTTTCATTTCAGTGGCGAGGCGATTCTGATCACCGACAGTGAAAACAATATCATCACGGTTAACCCGGCATTTACGCGCCTAACCGGTTATGCGCCGGAGGACGCCATGGGGCGCAATCCACGCTTCCTGTCGGCTGGGCGGACAACGCTGGATGAGTACGACCGGATGTGGCAGACCATCATCGAGTCCGGTTTCTGGCAGGGCGAAATATGGGATAGGCGCAAGGATGGCGGCGTTTACCCGAAATGGATGTCGGTGTCGGTGATTCGCGATGAAGCGGGAAGCATCCGCTATCACGTTGCCCACTTTACGGATGTCTCATCGGAGCGGGCCGTCGAGGCCAAGCTGCATCACATGGCGCATCACGATGTGCTGACCGGCCTGCTCAATCGTTTCAGCCTGAAGGGGCGACTCGATCAGGCGCTGGCGGCGGCCAGGCGCGAAGGTTCGCGAGTGGCATTGCTCTTTATCGATCTCGATCGCTTCAAAGGAATCAACGATTCGCTCGGCCACCATGTGGGTGATCTGCTGCTGATCGAAGTGGCCAAGCGGCTCAGCGAGAGCGTCCGGGACAGTGACGTTGTGGCCAGACTCGGGGGCGACGAGTTCGTCATTATGCTTTCCGGAATTGAACATAGTGGCTCGGTGGCAGTTGTTGCCGAGAAGGTGGTGTTCAGCATTGGAGATCCCTACCTGATCGAAGGACATGATCTGTTTACGACGCCAAGCATCGGTATCGCTATTTACCCGACCGACGGTGATGACGGTGAAACGCTGATGAAAAATGCCGATGCGGCGATGTATCACGCCAAGACGGCCGGCCGGAACAACTTCCAGTTCTTCGATGCCAAGATGAATGATGTGGCGCTCGAACGACTGACAATCGAGCACAATCTGCGTCAGGGTTTGTCGCGCGATGAGTTCTGTCTGCACTTCCAGCCGATCATCGATGTTGCCAGTGGCCGGGTTTGCGAAGTTGAGGCGTTGGTGCGCTGGCAACATCCAGAAAAAGGCTTGCTGTTGCCGGGCAAGTTCATTTCGATTACCGAGGAGAGTGGCCTGATCCAGCCGCTGGGCGAATGGGTGTTCTGGGCTTCCTGCCGGCAGCTGGCAAACTTTCGGGCGGCGGGTATCTACGATGTGAAGATGGCGGTGAATATTTCGGCCATCCAGATGCGAAATGGCAATCTGCCGATTCTCGCCAAGGGTGCCATTGAAGCCTTCAGTCTGAATCCGGCGGATCTGGTCTTTGAAATTACCGAATCGGTCGCCATGCAGCAACCGGCTGAAACCATTCGTATTCTCGACATTCTTCACGATATGGGAATCGGCTTGGCAATTGACGATTTTGGAACCGGGTATTCGTCCCTGAGCTACCTTCGCCTGTTCCCGCTCGATCTGCTCAAACTTGATCGCTCCTTTGTCGAGGAAATCGGCCAGAGTGCCGATGGCACGGTGATCTGCGATGCAACCATCGGTCTTGCCCATAACCTTGGCTTGAAGGTCGTTGCCGAAGGGGTCGAGACAGAGCAGCAGCGCGACTACCTGCTCGGCCAGAACTGCGATCTCATGCAGGGCTATCTGTTCAGTCGGCCGGTGCCGGCTGATGAAGTGATTGCCTTCATTCGTCAGAAAAACAGCTAAGTTTCAGAAAACGCTTGCATTGCACTGGCGTTTTTTCTATAGTTCAAACGAACGTATGAATTATAGGAAACCATCATGGCTGAAGTCAGAACCGTCGATACCCGCGAGCGCATTCTCGATGCCGCCGAAAACCTGTTCATGGCCCACGGCTACGACGGCACCTCAATGCGCCAGATTACTGGCGAAGCGGCCGTCAATCTGGCGGCGGTGAATTACCACTTCGGCTCCAAGGAATCGCTGATGCAGGAGGTGTTTCGGCGCCGCCTGGACTGGCTTAACGAAGAGCGCATGCGGGTGCTCGACGAGATGGAACGTGAAGTTGCCGGCAAGGCTCTGAAGCCCTCGCAGATTGTCGATGGCTTCTTCGGCACCCTGCTGCGCATGGCTGGTGACGAGAATCGCGGCGGCATGACATTTCTCCGTTTGCTCGGCCGCACCCTGACCGAACCATCCGAGTTCATTCGGGCTTTTCTCGCCCACGAATACAAGGTCGTGATGGATCGCTACAAGGAAGCCTTGTTCAAGGCGCTGCCCGAAGTGCCAAAGGCCGAGATCGTCTGGCGCTTTCATTTCATGCTGGGCGCGACTTCCTACGCCATTGCCGGTACCGATGCGCTGCGGCTGGTGACCGACTGGCAGATTGAGGACGACGATTCGGTGGATCGACTTGATCGGCTGGTGCCACGTTTGATGTCCTTCCTGCTAGGTGGCTTGCGCGCGCCTTTGCCACAGTTTTCGGAGACTGCTGCGGTCGACAGCAAATAAACGACCAAAACCAAAAAATATAAAAGGAGACAACAGCATGTACAACAGCATCATCCCTTTGCTGGGATTGAGCGCCCTCGTCGTTTTGGTCGGGATCGTCGCGATCCGCCCAATCCGCCGGGCGCTGATCACCCGGCCCATTTTTTCCACCTACCGCAAGGTGCTGCCGCAGATGTCGGATACCGAGCGCGATGCGCTCGAAGCCGGTAGCGTCTGGTGGGAAGGCGAGTTGTTTCGTGGCAAGCCGGACTGGCAAAAGCTGCACGCCTACCCGGTCCCGAAACTGACTCCGGAAGAACAGTCCTTCCTCGACAACGAATGCGAAGAGGCCTGCCGGTTGGTTAATGACTGGCAAGTCACGCATGAGCTTTATGACCTGCCGGCCGAAGCCTGGCGCTACATCAAGGACAAGGGCTTCCTCGGCATGATCATCCCGAAGAAGTACGGTGGTCTGGAGTTCTCGGCCTATGCGCATTCGCAGGTGGTGACCAAGCTGTCGACGCGCTCGTCGGCACTGTCTGTGTCGGTCATGGTCCCCAACTCGCTCGGCCCGGCTGAATTGCTGCTGCATTACGGCACCGAGGCGCAGAAGAACCACTATCTGCCGCGGCTGGCCAAAGGCATCGAAGTGCCGGCCTTTGCCCTGACCAGCCCATGGGCCGGTTCCGATGCGGCGTCGATTCCCGATAGTGGCGTCGTTTGTAAAGGCATGTGGCAGGGCAAGGAAGTGCTCGGCATGCGCGTCAGCTGGGACAAGCGATACATCACGCTGGCGCCAGTGTGCACGGTGTTTGGGCTGGCTTTCCACCTCTATGATCCGGACGGCCTGCTTGGTGACAAGAAGCATGTCGGGATTACCTGCGCGCTGGTCCCTTACGACCATCCGGGCGTCGAAACCGGCCGTCGTCACTTCCCTCTGAACGCCATGTTCATGAACGGCCCGACGCGCGGCAAGGACGTTTTCATGCCGCTGGATTTCATCATCGGCGGCCCGGAAAAGGCCGGTCACGGCTGGCGCATGTTGATGGAGTGTCTGGCCGCTGGCCGCTCGATTTCGTTGCCGTCGTCAAACACCGGCATGGCCCAGATGACGGCGCGCGCCGTTGGCGGCTATGCCCGGGTGCGTTCGCAGTTTAAGATGGCCGTCGGCAAGTTCGAGGGCGTCGAGGAAGCGCTGACCCGCATTGGCGCCTACACCTACCTGATGGACGCCGTGCGCAAGATGACGGCAGGCGCCGTCGATCTCGGCGAGAAGCCGTCGGTCGTTTCAGCCATTGCCAAGTATCACGTCACCGAGCGCGCCCGTCAGGTGGTCAATGACGGCATGGATGTCATCGGCGGCAAGGGCATCTGCCTCGGCCCCAACAATTTCATGGGCCGCGCTTACCAGCAGGTGCCGATCGGCATTACGGTTGAAGGTGCCAACATTCTGACGCGCTCGCTGATCATCTTCGGCCAGGGCGCCATCCGCTGCCATCCATATTTGCTGCCCGAAATGCAGGCGGCGCAGAATCCGGATCACAAAAAAGGTTTGGTCGATTTCGACAAGGCGCTGTTCGGCCATATCGGCTTCACGATCAAGAACGGTTTCCGCGCCCTGTGGCTGGGCATGACCGGTTCGCACTTCGCTGCGGTCAACGTCGATACGGCGCCGGAAATGCGCCGCTACTACCAGCAACTGACGCGCTTCTCGGCGGCATTTGCCTTCATGGCCGACATCTCGTTGCTGGTGCTGGGCGGTAGCGTCAAACGCCGCGAGAAGCTCTCGGCCCGCCTCGGTGACATCCTGGCCCAGATGTACCTGATCTCCTGTACGCTCAAGCGCTATGAAGAGGAAGGCCGTCAGGCGGCAGATGCACCGCTTGCCCATTGGGCGGTCTGGGACGCGATGTACAAGGCGCAGCAAGCCTTTGATGGCGTGATCGCCAATTTCCCGGTTCGCTTCATTGCCGCTTTCCTGCATCGCAGCATCTTCCCGTGGGGGCATCCGTATGTCGTGCCGTCGGACGAAGTTGGCCATCAGGTCGCCAAGGCCCTGATCGCACCGTCCGCTACCCGCGACCGGCTGACTGCCGAGTGCTATGTGCCCTTGGTCGAGACCGAGCCGGTCGGTGCCATCGAGTTGGCGCTCCACGCAACGCTGCTCGCCGAGCCGATAGAAGCCCAGATTCGTGCTGCCGAAAAAGAGGGGCGGTTTGACAACAATCCGCTGGCCAATGTGCGTGACATTGCTGTTGTCGCTTTCGAGGCTGGTGTCATTTCCGCAGCCGACTACGAAATCATGAAGCAACGCAATCACCTGCGTGACATCGTCGTTCATGTCGATGACTTCCCGTTTGACTACGGCGTGGCAACGGCCAACAAGCCGGCTGAAAGCCGCATGGCTGGCTGATGAAAACGATTTATGTGGTCGATGGCGCCCGCACGCCATTCTTGAAGGCGCAGAAAGGGCCGGGCGTCTTCGCGGCATCCGATCTCGCCACGCAGTCTGGCCGCGCCCTGCTGCTGCGCCAGCCGTTCGAACCGAGTGATCTCGACGAGGTGATTCTCGGCTGCGCCGCGCCGTCTCCGGACGAAACCAATATCGGCCGCATGGTCGCGCTGCGTCTCGGCTGTGGCCACAAGGTGCCGGGCTGGACGGTGATGCGCAACTGCGCTTCCGGCATGCAGGCGCTGGATTCGGCGATTGCCAACATTCAGTGCGGGCGTTCCGGGTTGGTGCTGGCCGGTGGCGTCGATGCGCTATCGCGGGCGCCGCTGTTGTATTCCGACACGATGGTGCGCTGGTTCGCCGGCATGATGGGGATGAAGACGGTAGGGCAGAAGCTCGGGCATTTCCTCAAACTGAAGCCGGGAGCGCTGTTCCGCCCGGTGATTGGTTTGATGAAAGGCTTGACCGATCCGGTCGTTGGCTTGCTGATGGGCCAGACGGCAGAAAATATCGCCTGGAAATTTGGCATCAACCGCCAGCAGATGGATGAATTCGCCGTGCGCAGCCATCAGCGGGCGATGGCAGGGCGGGAAGCCGGACATTTCAGTGAAATTGTTCCGCTGGTCGATGGCGAGGGCACAGTCTATGGCGAAGATGACGGCGTGCGGGCCGATGCCAGCATGGCCGGCCTGGCCAAGCTGAAGCCTTTCTTCGACAAGAAGTACGGCAACATCACTGCGGCCAACAGTTCGCAAATTACTGACGGAGCGGCGTGGCTGATTCTGGCTTCGGAAGAAGCGGTCCAAAAATGGAATCTCAAGCCACTGGGCAAAATTGTCGACAGCCAGTGGTCCGGTCTTGATCCGGCGTACATGGGCCTGGGCCCTGTGCATGCTTCGACGCCAATCCTGCAACGTCACGGCCTGGCTCTGAACGACATCGACGCGTGGGAATTGAACGAAGCCTTCGCCGCGCAGGTGTTGGGCTGTCAGGCGGCGTGGAAATCCGATGACTATTGCCGTGAGCAACTGGGTTTGCCGGGGGCATTGGGCGAACTCGACGATGCCAGGCTGAACGTTGATGGTGGCGCGGTGGCGATTGGTCACCCGGTGGGTGCTTCCGGGGCGCGCATCGTGCTGCATTTGCTGCACGTGCTGCGTCGGCAGAAGGCAAGGCGCGGTATTGCCACGATCTGTATCGGCGGCGGGCTTGGTGGCGCAATGCTGGTGGAGTCCGTGCAATGAAACATTGGCAATTGCTCCGTGAAGATAGCGGCTTGGTCGTCGCGACTCTCGACAAAAACGGCGAGTCCACCAATTCGCTGTCGGCTGAAGTGTTGGCCGAATTCAACGAAGTTCTGGATCAACTGGATGTCTACCCGCCCAAAGGCTTGATCATCCGGTCCGGAAAGGAGGCTGGTTTCATTGCCGGTGCCGACATCCAGGAATTCACCCAACTCGATAGTGCTGACAAGGCCAAGGCGCTGGTTGAGCGCGGCTGGAAGCTGTTCAACCGCCTTGCTGCGGTCAACTACCCGACATTGGCAATAATCCGTGGCCATTGTCTGGGCGGCGGACTTGAACTGGCGCTGGCTTGCCGCTACCTGCTGGCGGTTGATGAACCGGCTACCAAAATGGGCTTGCCAGAAGTAATGCTCGGCATCTTCCCGGGCTGGGGAGGCATGCTGCGTTTGCCGCAGCGGGTCGGGCCATCGGCTGCACTGGACATGATGCTGACCGGCAAGACGATTGATGCCAAACGCGCCAAACGCATGGGGCTGGCTGACGAGTGCGTGCCCCCTCGCGTGATGGATGCTGCGGCGCGCCAACTGGTGCTTTCTGGTCAGCCGCGCCGTCCGTTGGCGTTGTTGCAGCGTTTGCTGAATGGGCCGCTGAAAAGTCTCGTTGCCAATGGTGCCCGCAAACAGCTCGCCCGCAAGGCGCGGCCGGAACATTACCCGGCGCCGTACGCCATTATCGACATCTGGGCGAAACATCAGGGCAATGCGCTGGCAGCACCAGCCTTGATCGACAGCATCATCAACTCGTCAACGGCGCGCAATCTGGTCCGGGTTTTCTTTCTGCAGGAACGCCTGAAAAATTTCGGCAAGGAATCGGCTTTCAAGGCTGGGCGGGTACATGTCATCGGCGCTGGCGTCATGGGCGGTGATATTGCTGCCTGGTGCGCCTTGCGCGGCATGACGGTGACGCTTCAGGATCAAGGTATCGAGCGCATCAGTCCGGCATTGCAACGAGCTCACAAGTTGTTTTCCCGCCGCCTGCGCGACCCGCTTCTGGCGCGTGCAGCCTTCGACCGCTTGATTCCGGATGTGAATGGCGATGGCGTGGCGCACGCCGATGTTGTCATCGAAGCTATTTTCGAGAACCTTGATGCCAAGCATGCGCTGTTCCGGTTACTGGAGCCGAGGATGAAACCCGGGGCGATCCTCGCGACTAACACATCAAGTTTGCGTATCGAAGAACTGCGCACGGTGTTGAAGCAGCCCGAACGTCTGGTTGGCATCCACTTCTTCAACCCGGTGGCGATGATGCCGCTGGTTGAAGTAGTTGAGGCCGAAGGTGCTGATCACGCGGTGGTTCAGGCGGCCTGCGGCTTCGTTCGGCAGATCGACAAATTGCCGCTGCCGGTCAGGAGCGAACCGGGCTTCCTGGTCAATGCCGTGCTGGCGCCCTACATGCTGGCGGCGATGCGTGCGGTCGACGAGGGAATTTCACCCGAAACGGTTGATGAGGCCATGCTGGCTTTCGGCATGCCGATGGGGCCGATTGAGCTGGTCGATACTGTCGGGCTGGATATTGCGCTGGCTGCCGGCAAGCAACTGGCTGGCGGAGCGGAAGCGCCGCGCTGCTTGCTGCAGCGGGTCGAGCAGGGGCAGCTTGGCAAGAAATCCGGTCAGGGTTTCTACGGCTGGACAGAGGGCAGAGTTGGTAAAGGTGCGGCCGGTTCCGTGCCGGCCGGGCTGGCGGAGCGTTTGGTTACTTCGTTGATCGATCGTGTCGAACAGCTGGTTGCCGATGGTGTCGTGGCAGATGCCGACCTCGCCGACGCCGGCGTGATTTTCGGTACCGGTTTCGCCCCCTTCACCGGTGGCCCCATCAATTTTCGCAACAAGCAGTAAAAACGATGTTGTTAATTTCCAACAGACGCGCGGGATTTTGTCGGAAAAGCGATAACTCGAACGTTTGTTTGAGTTTAAATGTCAGCAGCAGCAACGGGGATTTATTCCTTGATAAAACATATATGGAGACAAACCAATGAACACAATCATCACCCCGCGCCTTATCCCGGCGCTTCTTGCAGTGGCTTTTTCCGGCGGTGCGGCGGCTTCCGGGTTTCAGTTGCAGAACCAGAATGCTTCAGGAACCAGCGTAGCCTTTGCCGGGGCGGCTGCGGTAGCCGAAGACGCGAGCACAATCTATTTCAATCCGGCAGGCATGACCTATCTGCCGCTGGGGCATAGCATTTCCGTGGCCGGGACAGTGATCGACCGCTCCGTAAAATTTTCTGACTCGGGTACCAACAAGGCCTTGGGAGTTTTTCCTGTTGGTAACGATGGTGGTAATGGTGGCGGCGCTTCTTTGGTACCGGCAATGTATTACAGCTACGCCATCACGCCGGCACTGCGTTTTGGTCTTGGTTTCTCGGTGACCTATGGCAGCGAGACGGAGTACGACAAAAATTTTGCAGGGAGATTTTCAGGGCGTTACACGTCCATTCATCAGATCAACCTGAACCCCTCGGTCGCCTATAAAGTCAATGAGATGATTTCGGTTGGTTTTGGTGCCAATTACGCCAAAAATGAGATTGAGTTTCGGCAAACCGTTACTGCTGCTGGCGAGCCTGAAGGCAAGCTGAAGGGTGACGATGCTGCCTGGGGCTACAATTTAGGTGCGATGTTCCAGTTCACGCCAGAAACCCGATTGGGTGTCGCCTATCGCTCAAGTATGAAGTTCAATCTCGAAGGTCGCCAAAAGGTTGCAGGGCTGAATATTGATCGTGAAATCACGGCTGATCTCGAAACGCCGGATACCTTTTCGCTGGCCCTTAGCCAGAAGATTGGCAGTCAGATTGAACTGCTGGCTGATGCAACCTGGACGGGTTGGAGTTCGGTAAATGCCTTGACCCCGCTGCTGGCGAACGGAACTCGTGCAACTGCTCCGCTGCGTTACAACTTCAAGGATGTCTGGCGTTTTGGCCTTGGCGGGAAGTATCAGTTGAACGATGCGTGGAATCTGCGAGCTGGTATTGCCTACGACAAATCACCGGTGCCCGACGATGAAAGTCGAACGATGACCGTGCCGGATTCTGACCGGACATGGCTGGCCTTTGGGGCTCGCTGGAACCTGACCAAGACCGCATCGCTTGACATGGGCTATGCGCATATTTTCTTCAAGGACAGTTCAACGGCCCGTGCGGTCAAAAACACGGCCGAAACGGCAACGTTGCAAACGGTCAGGGGTAATTTCAAGACAAGCGCTGATCTTTTCTCGGTTCAGTTGAACTACAACTTCTGATTTCCTGCGTTATTCCTTGCGTCATTTGATCCCCGGTCAGCCCGGGGATTTTTTTGAAAATGCCCTAAAAAAACAGTTGACCGCAGCATTGCTCAATCTATAATTCAAACGTTCGTTTTATATTAACGAAGCAGACAATAAGAGACTTAAAAGGAGATGCAATTGAACAAGTTGATCGTGAAGAGGGCGGCGGTACTTGGCGCTGGCGTCATGGGGGCGCAGATTGCGGCGCACCTCGCCAACGCCAACGTGCCGGTCGTGCTGTTCGACCTGCCGGCCAAGGAAGGCGACAAGAACGGTATTGTGAAGAAGGCGCTCGACGGGCTGAAGAAGCTGGATCCGGCGCCGCTGGCCAGCAAGGGCAAGTTGAAGTTCATCGACGCTGCCAACTACGATGAACACCTGCCGCTGCTCGCCGGCTGCGATCTGGTTATCGAGGCCATCGCCGAGCGCATGGACTGGAAGAATGACCTCTACGCGAAGATCGCGCCGCACCTTGCGCCGAACGCCATCATCGCCTCCAATACCTCCGGCCTGTCGATGAATGCGCTGGCGCAGGGCTTGCCGGAAGCCGTACGTCCGCGCTTCTGTGGCATCCACTTTTTCAATCCGCCGCGCTACATGCATCTCGTCGAGATCATCGGCACGCAGAGCACCGACGGCAGCACGCTTGATGCGCTGGAAACCTGGCTTACCTCGCGCCTCGGCAAGGGCGTCATTCGCGCCCTCGATACGCCGAACTTTGTCGCCAATCGCATCGGCGTCATGTCGATTCTGGCCGTCATGCACCACACGCAGGCTTTCGGCCTCGGCTTCGATGAAGTTGATGCGCTGACCGGCCCGAAGATCGGCCGTCCGAAGAGCGCCACTTATCGCACTGCCGATGTCGTCGGCCTCGATACGCTGGCCCATGTCGTCAAGACCATGCAGGACACGCTGCCGAATGATCCGTGGCATGCCTATTTCACCAACCCGGCCTGGTTGCAGGCGCTGATTGCGCAGGGTGCGCTGGGCCAGAAGACGCGTTGTGGCATCTTCCGCAAGCAGGGCAAGGAAATCCAGGTGCTTGACCTGAAGGCGCAGGATTACCGCAAGTCCGAGGGCGAAGTGGCCGAGGAAGTCGGCGTCATCCTGAAGATCAGGAATCCGGCCGAAAAATTTGCCGCTTTGCGCGCTTCGGCCCATCCGCAGGCGCAGTTCCTGTGGGCCATCTTCCGTGACATTTTCCACTACGCTGCCGTTCAGCTCGAAAATGTGGCCGACAACGCCCGTGATCTCGACCTGGCCATGCGCTGGGGCTTCGGCTGGGCGCAGGGGCCGTTCGAAACCTGGCAGGCGGCGGGTTGGGCCGATATCGCGCAGGCCATCGCCGCCGACATCGCGGCCGGCAAGGCCATGAGCGCCACGCCGCTGCCGGCCTGGGCGCTGGAAGCCGGCCGTACCGGCGTGCATACGGCGCAGGGTTCGTATTCCGCCAGCAAGAACGCCTATGTTGCCCGCTCGACGCTGCCGGTTTATCAGCGCCAGTTGTTCCCCGAGCGCGTGCTTGGCGAGACCGCCGCGACGCCCGAAAAATCCGGCGAAACGCTGTTCGAGAACGACGGTGTTCGCCTCTGGAAACTGCCGGCCGTCGATGCCGGTATCGGCATCCTGTCGATCAAGTCGAAGATGCACACCATCGGTGACGAGGTGCTCGATGGCGTCATCGCTGCCGTGCGTCAGGCCGAAACGACGCTCGACGGCGTGGTGATCTGGCATGAAGCACCGTTCGCCGTGGGCGCCAATCTGGCTCAGGTGACCGAGGCCATCGCTGCCGGCCAGTTCGATCTGCTTGAACAGACCGTCGAGAAATTCCAGCGCGCGTCACAGACTTTGAAGTATGCGCAGGTGCCGACCGTTGCGGCGGTGCAGGGCATGGCGCTGGGCGGTGGCTGCGAATTCGTCATGCATGCCGGCAAGCGCGTCATGGCGCTGGAAAGTTATGTCGGGCTGGTCGAGGCGGGCGTCGGCCTGATTCCGGCTGGCGGCGGTTGCAAGGAGTTCGCCGTTCGTGCCGCGGAGTGGGCGGCGCAGTCGAACGTGCCGGGCGAAGTCTTCAATTACCTGCAAAACGCCTTCATGACCATCGCCATGGCCAAGGTCGCCAAGAGCGCGGTCGAAGCGGTTGATTACGGCTTCGCCAAACCGTCCGACACCATCCTGTTCAACGCCAACGAGCTGCTCTTCGTGGCGATCCGCGAAGCGCGCGCCATGGCCGAGGCCGGCTACGCCCCGCCGCCGAAGGCCCGCGCCATCCCGGTCGCCGGCAAGAACGGCATCGCGACCTTCGAGATGATGCTGGTCAACATGAAGGAAGGCGGCATGATTTCCGCCCACGACTACAAGGTCGCCAAATACGCCGCCATCGCCCTGTGCGGCGGAGAGGTCGAGACGGGCAGCCTGGTTGATGAGGAATGGCTGATCACCGTCGAGCGCCGGCTGTTCGTCGAACTGCTGAATGACCCCATGACCCAGGCCCGGATCAAGCACATGCTCGATACCGGCAAGCCTTTGCGTAACTGATTCCATGTCCTCTACGCGCCATGACTTTGTCGCCGTCGCTTGCCGTACTAATCGTACCGTCTGCGCGACGGCTTCGCGTCCTGGCGCATAGCCGACACGGAATAACGGTCCGAGGAGACTAGTAAAAAATGAGCAAACAAATCCAAGATGCCTACATCGTCGCCGCCACCCGCCTGCCGGTGGCCAAGAAAAACGGCATGTTCAAGAACGTGCGGCCGGATGACATGCTGGCCCATGTCATCAAATCGGTTGTCGCCCAGGTGCCTGGCATCGACCCGGCGCTGATCGGCGACGTCATCGTCGGCTGCGCCATGCCGGAAGCCGAGCAGGGCATGAACGTCGCCCGCATCGGCCTGCTGCTGGCCGGCCTGCCGATTACCGTGCCGGGCATCACGATCAACCGCTTCTGCTCCTCCGGGGTGCAGGCGGTGGCCGATGCTGCCAACCAGATTCGCCTTGGCCTGGCCGACGTGATGATTGCCGCCGGTACCGAGTCGATGAGCGTCATGCCGCAGATCATGGGTAACAAGATGTCGATGAACCCGGCCATCTTTGCGAAGGAGGAAAACCTCGGCATCGCCTACGGCATGGGGCTCACCGCCGAGAAGGTGGCGAATCAATGGAAGGTCAGCCGCGAAGCGCAGGATGCCTTTGCCGTCGAATCGCACCGCCGGGCCTGTGCGGCGATTGCCGCCGGTCATTTCAAGGCCGAGATTTCGCCTTACATGGTGCGCGAAAGCTTGCCCGATCTGGCCTCCGGCGAAATCCGCATCCGCGAGCGCATCGCCGATACCGATGAAGGCCCGCGTCCGGATTCGGCCCTCGACAAGCTGGCCAAGCTCATGCCGGTTTTCCATGCCCGTGGTTCGGTGACGGCCGGCAACTCGTCGCAGATGTCCGATGGTGCCGGTGCCGTGATGCTGGTTTCCGAGAAGATTCTGCGCGAACACAACCTGACGCCGCTGGCCCGCTTCGCCGGTTACGCCGTCGGTGGCGTGGCGCCGGAGATCATGGGTATCGGCCCGGTCGCGGCGATTCCGAAGGTGCTGGCCCAGGTCGGCATCACGCAGGATGAGCTGGACTGGATCGAACTCAACGAAGCTTTCGCCGCACAGTCGATCGCCGTCATGCAGGAACTGGGCATCAACCCGGACAAGGTCAATCCGCTCGGTGGCGCCATCGCCCTCGGCCACCCGCTCGGCGCCACCGGCGCCATCCGCATCGCCACCGTTGTGCATGGCCTCAAGCGCACGGGCGGCAAGTACGGCATGGTGACGATGTGCATCGGCACGGGCATGGGCGCTGCCGGCATAATCGAGCGAATTTGATGAAATCCACAGGAGCAAACCATCTCCGTCATTGCGCAGTGCTCACAAGCTCGCCTACCTCAAGGGTTGTCTCGCTTGTTGCGCGCTGGGCACCTCGGATCTGGCTCACTCCTGTGAATTTCTGATTGCTGCGGTCAACCCGAAAAAAACGCCCAAAATTGAAATCATGAAACCCGCCTGGCTGGCCAAACTCTCTCCAACCTGGCGAGCGCGCATGGTGCGGATGGGGTTCAACTTCCATCCCGCCTTTCGCGGCACGGGTGGGCGGGTAGTGCATGTGGCAAAGGACTTGCGCCATATTCGGGTACGCCTGCCGCTGAACTGGAAGACGAAAAATATCGTCGGTTCGCTCTACGGTGGTTCGCTGTTCGCAATCACCGACGGGGCGCATCCGATGATGCTGATGGCAGCGCTGGGCGATGGCTTCATCGTATGGGACAAGGCGGCAAGCATTCGTTATCGCAAACCGGGCTTGTCGACGCTGTATGCCGATTTTGTACTCAGTGGCGAAGAGGTGGAGACGATCGGGCATCTTCTGACCGAGTATCCGGAGCTGGAAAGGAGCTATCTGGTTGAATTGAAGGACCGCCACGGTGTCGTTCATGCCGTGGTCGAACGCACGGTTTATATCGCTGAAAAAGACTATTACCGACAAAAGAGCGGTGGAGGAGACAAATGATTTCATCAACAAGCGTTCGGCGGGCTGCCCTGGTGGCGGCTCTGCTCGCGGTACCGGGCTTGCAGGCCGCCGAAGTGGCGGGCATCAAGATCGAAGACCGCCTGAAGCTGGGCAGCAGCGAGCTGCTGCTGAATGGCGCCGGGCTGCGCAGCAAGCTGTTCATCAAGGTTTATGTCGGCGCGCTCTATGTCGGCCAGAAATCGTCATCGCCGGCAGCCATTCTCGACAGCACAATGCCGCGCCGGATGCTGATGCGCATGCTGCGCGACATGGATGCCGAGGCCTTGCATGCTGCGCTGGATGAAGGCTTGCGCAACAATCTTTCCGTCGGCGAACTGGCCGAATTGAAGCCACAGGTCGAGCAACTGGCTATGATCATGAAAGGCATTGGCAAGGTCCGCGAAGGCGACAGCATTGCTATCGACTTTACGGGTGAAGGAGTCGGCGTCAGCCTCAATGGTGATAGCCGTGGCAAGGTGGTGGGGCCGACATTCGCCCGGGCGTTGCTCAAGGTCTGGCTGGGAGACAAGCCGGCAGACGCCTCGTTGAAGAAGGCGCTGCTCGGTGAATAAGACACTGGAGGAGGAGACAAAAATGGAAAAAATCTGGCTAAAGAGCTACCCGCAAGGCGTACCGGCCGAAATCAGCATCGCCCACGTACCCTCGCTGGTCGCGCTGTTCGAGAATGCCTGCGCGACGTTCGCTGACAAGGTGGCCTACATCAGCATGGACCGCGAGATGACCTACCGTCAGCTCGACGAGCAGACGAAGGCTTTCGCCGGCTGGCTGCAGTCGCTGGGCATGAAAAAGGGCGACCGCGTCGCGCTGATGATGCCGAACCTGCTGCAATATCCGGTCGCCCTGTTCGGCACGCTGCGCGCCGGCTGTGTTGTGGTCAATTGCAATCCACTCTATACGCCGCGCGAACTCGAACACCAGTTGAAGGATTCCGGCGCGACCGTCATCGTCATCGTCGAAAACTTTGCCCATACGCTGGAGCAGGTCATCGCCCATACGGCCATCAAGCATGTGGTGGTTACCCCGATGGGTGAAATGCTCGGGGCGCTGAAGGGCATGCTGGTCAATCTGGTCGTCCGCCACGTCAAGAAACTGGTGCCGGCCTGGAAGATTCCCGGTGCCATCGGCTTCAAATCGGCGCTGGCTACCGGGCAAAGCCGCGGCTGGCAGCCGGTGGCGCTGGTGCGTGACGATATCGCCTTCCTGCAATACACGGGCGGGACGACCGGCATTTCCAAGGGTGCGATGCTGACCCACGCCAATATCGCTGCCAACGTCATGCAGGCTCATGCCTGGATCAAGCCAGTGGTGCGCGATGGCGAGGAATTCATCATTACCGCCTTGCCGCTTTATCACATCTTCGCCCTGACGGCGAACTGCCTGACCTTCCTGATGATCGGTGCCCGCAACCTGCTGATCGCCAACCCGCGCGACATTCCCGGCTTCGTCAAGGAATGGGCCAAATACCCGGTAACGGTGGTGACCGGCGTCAATACGCTGTTCAATGCGCTGCTCAACAATCCGGATTTCGACAAGCTGGATTTTTCGACGATGAATGTCACCCTTGGCGGCGGCATGGCGGTGCAAGGCACGGTGGCTGATCGCTGGATCAAGGTGACCGGTTCGGCGCTGTTGCAAGCCTATGGCCTGACTGAAACCTCGCCGGCAGCGACGATCAATCCGCTCGACATGAAGGTTTTCAACGGCTCGATTGGCTTGCCGATTTCCTCGACCGAAGTATCGATTCGCGATGACTACGGCCACGAAGTCCCCATGACTCAGGTGGGCGAAATCTGTGTCCGTGGCCCGCAGGTCATGAAGGGTTACTGGCAGCGCCCGGAGGAAACTGAAAACGTCTTTTATCCGGACAATTTTCTGCGTACCGGTGATGTCGGCTATATCGACCTGCAAGGCTACGTTTTCCTGGTCGACCGCAAGAAGGACATGATTCTGGTTTCGGGTTTCAACGTCTATCCGAACGAGGTCGAGGAGGCGGTTGCCATGCACCCCGGCGTGATGGATGTGGCGGCGATTGGCGTGACTGACGAGCATTCCGGCGAAGCGGTGAAGATTTTTGTGGTCCGCAAGGACCCGACCATCACGGCGAAGGCGTTGATCGAACACTGCCGCGGTCTGCTTACCGGCTACAAGATTCCGAAACATGTCGAATTCCGTGACGACCTGCCGCGTACCAATGTCGGCAAGATCCTGCGTCGCGCCCTGAAAGAGGGGGCGTAATGCCGATTCCTGCATCCCTGGACAGGAATCTGACGCTGCCGGTTATCTGCGCGCCGATGTTCATCGTCTCCAATCCGGATCTGGTGATTGCCCAGTGCAAGAGCGGCGTCATCGGTTCCTTCCCGGCCCTGAATGCCCGGCCGAAGGAGGCGCTTGACGAGTGGCTGACCCGGATCAAGGCCGAACTGGCTGCCGACCCGAAGGCTGCACCGTTTGCGGTCAATCAGATCATCCACCCATCCAACGAGCGGCTGGCCGATGATATGGCGCTCTGCGTGAAGCATCAGGTGCCGCTGATCATCACCAGCCTGTCGGCGCCGACAGCCATCGTGCCGAAGGTGCATGCCTATGGCGGCCAGGTCTTCCATGACGTAATCAGTGTGCGTCATGCCGAAAAGGCGCTGGAGGCTGGCGTCGATGGTCTGATCCTGGTTTGCGCCGGGGCCGGTGGGCACGCCGGTATGCTCAGTCCATTTGCGCTGGTCGGCGAAATCCGCAAGTTCTACAACGGCCCGATTGCGCTCTCCGGGGCGATCGCCACCGGCAGTGCCATCCTGGCGGCACAGGCCATGGGGGCGGATTTCGCCTACATTGGTACGCGCTTCATTGCAACGCAGGAAGCCAATGCCGTCGAAGCCTACAAACAGGCCATTGTGGACGCTGCTGCGGTCGACGTCGTTTACACGCCCTATTTCACCGGCGTGCATGGCAACTATCTGAAGAAGAGCATCGTTGCCGCCGGCCTTGATCCAGACAACCTGCCAGTCAAGGACAAGACCGCGATGAGCTTCGGCAGCGGCGGCGACGCCAAGGCCTGGAAGGACATCTGGGGAGCAGGGCAGGGCGTCGGCAATATCGACGACGTGCTTCCGGCCGGCGAACTGATCGCCCGAATGCGCCAGGAATACCGCGCCGCAAAGACGGCGCTGTGCAGTAGTTCGTACTGAATCACTGGTCGTCATTCCCGCGCATGCGACCGAAGGAAGTGCAAAGCCGGGAATCCAGTTGGTTCATGGATGCCCGCTTTCGCGGGGATGAGTGCGATCGTCAAATAACAGCAAAGGAGACAGCAAATGAGCGACTACAGAGCGCCGGTTAAAGACATGCGGTTCGTCATGGATGAACTCGCCGGTTTCAAGGAACTGAGCCGAATTGCCGGCTACGAGGAAGCAACCCCCGACCTGGCCGATGCCGTGCTCGAAGAAGCAGCGAAATTCACCGGCGAAGTTCTTGCCCCGCTGAACCGGGTCGGTGACAAGGAAGGCTGCAAGCTGACTGCAAACGGTGTCACCACGCCAACCGGCTGGAAGGAGGCCTACAAGGCTTTTCGTGACGCTGGCTGGAACGGCATCGCCTCGCCAGCGGAGTTTGGTGGGCAGGGCCTGCCCGATACGCTGGCCATTGCCGTCAAGGAAATGGTCTGCTCGGCCAACCTGTCGTTTTCGCTTGGCCCCTTGCTCACCACCGGCGCCGTCGAAGCGTTGCTGACCTGTGCCAGCGACGAACTGAAAGCCATCTATCTGGAAAAGATGGTTACCGGCGAATGGACCGGTACGATGAACTTGACCGAGCCACAGGCCGGCTCCGATCTGGCGCTCATTCGTAGTCGCGCCGAACCGCAGGCCGATGGCAGCTACCGCGTCTTCGGCCAGAAGATCTTCATCACTTACGGCGACCACGACATGACCGAGAACATCGTTCACCTCGTGCTCGCCCGCCTGCCAGATGCGCCGGCCGGGGTGAAGGGTATTTCGCTGTTCCTCGTGCCGAAATTCCTGGTCAATGCCGACGGCTCGCTCGGCGCCCGGAACGATGCCTGGTGCGTTTCGCTCGAACACAAGCTGGGCATTCACGCCAGCCCGACCTGCGTCATGGCCTATGGTGACAATGGCGGGGCGGTCGGCTACCTGCTTGGCCAGGCAAATCGCGGCCTTGAATACATGTTCATCATGATGAACGAAGCTCGCCTCGGCGTTGGTCTGCAAGGCATTGCGCTGGGTGAGCGGGCCTACCAGCAGGCGCTGGCCTTTGCCCGCGAACGCAAGCAGGGGCGCGATGCGCTGACCGGCGAAGCGCTGGTCACCATCGACAAGCACCCGGATATCCGCCGCATGCTGATGTTGATGAAATCCCGTGTTGAAGCCGGTCGTGCCGTGACCTACTACACCTCGGGACTGCTCGACCGGGCGTATAGCCTGCCCGATGCAGAGGCCCGAAAAATGGCGCTCTATCTGGCTGAATTCATGATTCCCATCGTCAAGGGTGGCGGTACGGAAATGGGTATCGAGGTGACTTCGCTCGGCATCCAGATCTACGGCGGCATGGGCTTCATCGAGGAAACCGGCGCCGCCCAGCACTGGCGCGACTCACGGATTACCACCATCTACGAAGGCACGACCGGCATCCAGGCCAACGACCTGGTGTTCCGCAAGCTGATGCGCGATCAGGGGGCGACGGCCAAAATCGTGTTCGGCGAAGTGCATGTCACAGCCAAGGCGCTGCTCGCTTCCGGCAAGCCGGAACTGCAGGCCATCGGCCAACGCCTCGGCACCGCTCTGCAAACCTGGACAGGCGCCACCGAATGGCTGGCGGCCAATGTGAAAAATGGCCTTTCCGGGGTGTTGACCGCAGCAGTGCCCTATCTGCATCTGGCTGTGACCGTTTGCGGCGGCTGGTTCATGGGCAAGGCAGCGCTGGCGGCTGCCGGCTATCTTGACAAGGGCGAAGGCGACTTGGCCTTCTATCGCGCCAAGATTGCCACGGCGCATTTCTACGCCGATCAGATACTGCCGCAAGCCTTGTCATTCGCCGAAACGGTAAAAGCCGGAGATGCCGCATTGGCTGGTCTGGGCGATGAAGTGTTTGGCTGATTGGGTACCGGGTAATTGATCGACCAGGGGGCTTCGGCCCCTTGGTTCTTTTTCGGCTTGGTAAGATGCCGGACTTTACTGATCCGAATCCAACCGATGAAACTTCAACACTTGCCAATGGGCGCACGCTTTGAATACGAGGGGATCGTTTTCGTCAAAACAGGGCCGCTGACCGCTTCTTCGGATAAGGGCGGGCAGCGCATCATTCCGCGCTATGCCGTGCTTAAACCGCTTGATGGTGTTGCTGCGGACGATGGCAGAAAGCCACGCGGGCTTGACGAAGCGAGAGTGCTCAAAGCTTTTGAAACCTTCCACAAAACCTGTTTTGAATTACTGGATGAGGCTTCCCGGCCGCAACTGGAAGCTGCCCGCCTGAATTTTTTGCAGGCCCTGAAATAAAAACGGGGAGGCCAAGCCTCCCCGATAAGTCCTGTTGAAGCAGGCTTAGAAGTTGATACCAAGCTTGGCCAGCACCGCCCAGTTTTCGAACTGAACGTTGTCACGTTCGGTGGTGTTCAGGTAACGTACATCGGCACCGAGATAGAGGGGGCCGGAGCGGAAATTGAGGCCGGCCACGGCGCCATAGCCAAACAGGGTCTTGTCGTTATTGCCGTTGTCGACCATAACTGCTGCGAGAACGGGACCTGCACCGACCGAGAAGCCGCCACCGACCGGCAGCGTGTAGCGCGGTGACAGCTCGAAAGCGGAGGATTTGACACCGGATTCGTCGACACGATTGAACTGGACATGGGTGCGGATGCGGTTGTCCGGCGTCTGGAACAGGCCGCAGTTCATGTTGAAGTCGAGACCATAGACGGTCATGGAGCTATCGCGGGCACCACTGGCATCCATTACGCCAGCAGTGATCGCCAGTGTCGGCTCAAACTTGAAGCCGGCATCGGCGCCGGGGAAAAAGCGGAGGCCTTCGGCGTGGCTGGCGGCAGCGCCGAGTGTCAGGCTGGCCAGAAGCAGGGCGGGGGCGAAGCGACGAAAATTCATGAAGGATCTCCTGTTGAGTTGGTGTCGTGGTGCGCTGGTTGGTCTTGATTGGCCGATCAGCGAATGCGACAGCAGGATATCTAACGAGATCGCCGCGGTCTGTGACCTGGGACACATAGGCCCCGGCATTTATTTCGTCGCGGTAAAGAGCTCATCCCAGGGTGCGGGAGAGCCCGTCGCCAGTACTTCATAGCCCGACATTGCCCGGAGTCGTTCATGGAAAGTCCTGCCCTGAAAGCGCCGGATCAGTTGCTCGACGGCCGGGCTGTGGGCAATGCTGGTACGCAGTGCCAGGCAATAGCGATCCCAGGCGAGCGGCACAAATGCCAGGTCGTAGCGGGCCGCGGCGGCCTCGATACCGAAGCCGATATCGGCCTGACCGCTGGCGATCGTTGCAGCCACCGCGTCGTGGGTGAATTCCTCGTGGGCATAACCCGGAATTTCCTTGGCACTCAGGTGGTTGGCAGCCAGCAACTGGTCGATCATGCTGCGCGTGCCTGAACCGCGTTGGCGATTGACCATGCGGAGGCCAAGGCGGGCGACGTCGGCCACCGAGCTGACGCCAAACGGATTGCCGGGCGCTGCCAACAGCCCATGTTGCCGGCGCATGACCGGAAAACACACGTACTGCTTCGGTTTCAGCCAATTGCCCAGCCAGGCCTTTGCCTGTTCCGGAGTCCAGGATTCGGGCAAGTGGAAGCCAGCCACATCGCATTCGCCACGCGTTAACGCCAATAGCGCCTCCTCGCTGCCGCGCCAGAACATATCAACCGTGATGTGGCGACCATTTTCAATCCAGTCGGCCAGGGCAAGGTCGTGGCTGGCGGCAATCCGCAGGCGTTCTGGCGGTGTCGTGCGGGTTGGGAAGAGCACTTCCTGCAGGCGCAATTCCCACGGCGCGAGGGTTTCACTCAGGCTGGCTCTGGCTGCACCATCCAGCTGGACGAGCTGCTCGCCCAATTCGGAAAGCTGGGTACCTTTGCCCCGCGCCTTGAGCACCAGACTTTTACCGAAACTCAGCTCGCTACGTTGCAACAAGCCCCAGGCCGCCCGATAGGAAATGCCGGCCAGTGTTGCCGCCTTGCCCAGTGTTCCATGCGCCCGAATGGCGGTGAGCAGGGCCAGCAGGCAGGCCGAATCAGCGCCGGAAAATTCCGGACCGAAGTCCCATGACCAGCGGATTCGAGAGGGAGGAGGGGGAGTTGTTGCAGACCGTGACATATTTAACCTTGCCCGAATTCTACTCTAACCTCCAAGGCCAAAATCGGTCCGCCCGAGACCGCCAAAATACTGGAGGAAGACCCCGATGCAACTCAAACATATCCTCGCCACGGCTTTAGCCGTGGCCACCTGCCTGCTGGGTTCCGGCGCTTCGGCCCAGGAGCGCACCATTACCGTTTCCTCGACGACTTCGACCGAACAGTCGGGGCTCTTTGCCCATCTGCTCCCTGTCTTCGAGAAGGAAAGCGGCATCAAGGTCCGCGTCGTTGCGCTGGGTACCGGGCAGGCGCTGGATACAGGGCGGCGCGGTGACGCAGACGTCGTCTTCGTTCATGACAAGGCGGCGGAAGAGAAATTCGTCACCGAAGGCTGGGGCGTTGAGCGCAAGGAAGTGATGTACAACGATTTCATCCTGATCGGCCCGAAGTCTGATCCGGCCAAAGTGGCGGGCAGGGATATTCTCGAAGGTCTGCAACGCCTCGCCAATATTGAACTCACGGCTCGCCCGCCCTTTGTTTCTCGCGGCGACAAGAGCGGTACGCACGCCGCCGAACTGCGCTACTGGAAGGCTGCTGGCGTCGATCTCGACAAGGCCAAAGGCCCCTGGTATCGCGATACGGGTTCCGGCATGGGGCCGGCCCTGAATGCCGCGTCCTCGATGAACGCCTACATCATGGCCGACCGTGGTACCTGGCTGGCCTTCAAAAATCGTGGCGATCTGGCGGTGCTGGTTGAGGGCGATACCCGCCTGTTCAACCAGTACGGCGTGATCCTGGTCAATCCAGCCAAACATCCGCATGTCAAAAAGGAAGATGGTCAGCGCTTTATCGACTGGCTGGTTTCACCAACCGGGCAAAAGAGCATCGCCGAATACAAGATTGGCGGCGAGCAGTTATTTTTCCCCAATGCCAGGCGCTGAAAACAGGGCGACTGGGTTTATATCTTGATGTTGTGACTTGGTGCAGTGGTGCCTATGCCCGGCCGAGTGAGTATGCGTTGGTATCGCGAGGTGAAGGGCTTCTGGGGCGCTGAACTGCCGTTAAGGCTTGAGGGGCCAGCGTCCGCAAGCGTTTCCGGCAATTGACTGGGGAAAACCTACTTCGGCACCTGGCCGATTGCAGTCATTTGTTCCTGGCTCAACGAGCTATTTTAGGCGGCTGCTTTCCTGAGGAAGCTGACTTCAACTATTCCGCTTCTTTGCTCTCTGGGAGTTATTCTCGTTAAGCCACTGATATCGATGCGAATCTTCTGCGAGCAGGAAGGTTTTCATGGCTTCACGTCCAACCGAATCCAGTTGCTGGAAGATGGCTCGAAGTTCGGAGTCGATGCCCTGTTCGGGGGCGCCTCGTTCTCGGGCTTTCTCATACCATTCGTGGCCCTTGTCAAAGTGCTGCAGTTCCATATGCACTGCACCAAGAAGTGTGCAGGGTCGGTAGTCCTTCGGCATCAGCGCATGCGCCGTCTCGCCCAATTCGATTGCTACTGATCGCTGCCCGAGGTCGCGCATTACACCACCATGAGTGGTGAATATTGCGGACCGAACTTTCGGCTGTTTGAGGCGATCGTGTGGAACGCTGTCAATCAGCTCGAGAGCAGTTTTCGGCTGCGCACACTTTCGGTAGTGCTTACTGGCATTGATTACGTTCCATGGATCCTGAGTTCGACGATATTGATCGGCGTGGAAATCTGCTTCGAGACGGTGATACGCATTTCGTAGTTCCACCGTGAAATGTTTTTTGGCTGCGGTACTGAGCCACATCCATTCTTCGTTCGGGAGCCGGTTACCTGTATCAATCTGCTGGAGGAGTTTCGTCATGCGTGGCCGCAACGATTCATCATTCAGCGATATTTGATATTTTTTGTATAGTGCTTGCGTTTGAATCATCGCGATGTATTCGGGGTCTTTCTCGCGTGCGATTCGAGTGGCTTCGATTGCCGCCTTTCGAGCTTTATGAGAAAGCGCCTCGGCTTCGGCAGTTATTGCTATTGGAATGTAGCTTTCGATGGTCAATTTGCCGAAAGCAAGTTGAAACAAGTGGCTTGGAGCGTTTTGCATCAGAAATGCAAACTCATGCTCTGTTAGCGTGCGCCCCTGAAAGAGAGCCGTTAAAAGATCGCTCATCGGGGGGCTGGCCGCAGCGGCGACATGTTCCAGATGGAAGTAACGAGCGAGGTCCAGGGCGGTCAGTTCTGTATAACCAGAGGTGATCGCGCAAGTGCGGTATGTAGCGGCAGCCAGTTCGCAATTGCGCTCCCTTTGTGCTTTCCATTCCGCCTGGCGCATCTTTCGCACCTTGTCGGCGGCTTCGTCAGCCTCACGCTCACGCTTACGGCGAAGCTTGCGTTCAGTCTCCCGGTCAATTTCGTGGACTGCACTGCCCGATGGGTGATTGGTCTTCCGGGCGCGGTAGTTGGCTGCAAGGGCCTGCAGCTCATTTTCCTTAGTTTCATTCGCCACCTTCGCCGCCTGATGTTTGCTCAACGATGCGGGATCAAGCCCCGAGATGTATGCCTCATGGGTGATTTCGCTGCAGGCAAGGCGATACAGACCCGGAAGGTTCTGTTGTTGCAGAAAGTCCAGCGAATGTTTCGTCAGCGCCCGTCCCTGATGCATCCTGGCGAGGATGTCGCTCAAGCGCGAACTGGGAATAGTTGCGGCAGAAATATGGCTGACGCGGTAGTAGTCTGCGACGATATTTGTGGAGCTACTCATAACCTATGCGTGTGCTTTTTTTAATGAAGGATGATTATGATGTAGTTTCCGCGGAGATAGGGGCTTGGTTGCATTGCTGCGTGACTGGTTCAAGGCTGTTTGCAGCCAAGCTGCTTTTGATTGTCATGCTGCCGCTACGGGCACAGACTTGTTGGTGACCGTGAAAATTTGAACGGCCGCAGTCGAATGATGACATTGCGACTGAAGATCCCATTGGCTGTTATTGATGGACTCAGCCCGATGACAGTTGGGCTCTTGTCAGAATCGATCCTATGTCGTGCCGGAATCTCGACCAAAACCCTGTTCGTGTCAGCCCATCATCAACAGGATGGCTGGTTGGACCACACGGGCTGAATCGCACTCGCGCGGGTGCTGCCAGACATCGCGAGGCACCAACTCAGTGCTCCTCGGGCAAGCTTGGTGGAAATACTCAGCCGTAGACCGTGGTGTTTGCCGCGCCACCGGACAAGCAGGCATATCTGGAAGGCAGGCTGGTCGGAAGGCAATGGCCCAACAGGAACTCTTCCGCATCATCTGCCGAAGCACCAGTCGATAGCACGTATTCCGACAGGCTGGCAAAAGCAGCCAGGCGCATCCAGAACAAGGTTTCTTCGTTTAGCCGGTAGGACATCGCAGTTCTCCTGAGTGCAACAAGGAACCCGCCAGACCCCGAATTTTGGCGTCTTGATGGCGGTTACCGCTGGCAACCTGAGAAAACTGCTGTTGAAAAACCTTCATGATTCACCTCCGATTTCGCTGATGACTGGACAAAGGAGAAACCGCTACCTTGGCTTGATGAAGCAAGTTTTGATCCAGCATTGGCGATTGGTGCATTGCACACAATCGGTCCCCAATTTCTGTGGATAAGTTTGTGGGTTGCCCGTGGGCAGGTGCGCTTAAGACCTGTCACGACAAGGAGTTAGCCCTGCTGCTCATAAACGAGGCATACGGTTGCCGCCTGACGCCACGCAGGCTGATATTTGTCGGAACTGGACGAAAGTCGGCGGGTCGGCGTCAGCACGAATGCGGCGCCATTTCCATTGGAAGGTACTATCTGCCTTTGCCTATAGAAGAGAAGCAATTCAGGAATGCAAACAGACGTTAAAGAGAAGCCCATCTACGCCGTTGCGGCGGCCGTTCAACTGCCGAGCGTCAACGACATCGAATTCGAAGCCTCGCTGTCCGAATTGCGCGAGCTGGCTAAAACGCTGGGGTTCACGGTGATCCGTACCTTCATCCAGAAGCGCAGCGGTTTCGATACAACGGGCTATCTGGGCGTCGGCAAGCGTCAGGAAATAGAACACTTCGTAAACAACGAAGCCGGGTGCGAGATCGAAGCCATCCTCGTTGACCATGAGATTTCACCGTCGCAGGCGCGCAATCTTGAAAAGGAAACCGGCTGCAGCGTGATGGACCGCACCATGGTCATCCTCGAAATATTTCACAACAACGCTCGTTCCCGCGCCGCCAAGGCACAGGTTGAAATTGCCCGCCTCGGCTACATGGCGCCGCGCTTGCGCGAGATGGCGAAGCTGGCCGGGCCGCAGGGACGGCAACGCAGCGGCGTCGGCGGCCGGGGGGCTGGCGAGTCGCACACCGAACTGGATCGTCGCAAGATTCGTGACCGTATCGCCGAACTGCAGCTTGAGATTGTTGCCATGGAGGCCGAGCGCAAGACCCAGCGCGCCCGGCGGCAGGAACGCCAGGGGCTGGCCAGCGTGGCGCTGGTCGGCTACACCAATGCCGGCAAGTCCACGCTGATGCGGGCGCTGACTGGTAGTGAGGTTTTGGTTGCCAACAAGCTTTTCGCCACGCTCGACACGACCGTGCGCACGCTCCACCCGGAAAGCGTGCCGCGCGTGCTGGTCAGCGATACCGTCGGCTTCATCAAGAACCTGCCGCACGGGCTGGTTGCCTCGTTCAAATCGACGCTGGATGAAGCGCTTGATGCCTCGCTGCTGCTTCACGTCATCGATGCCAGCGATCCCGGTTTCGAACGGCAGCTTGAGGTCACTGACGAAGTGCTCAAGGAAATCGGCGCCGATGTCGTGCCGCGCCTGTGCATCTTCAACAAGATTGACCATGTTGGTGATGCCGCCGAGCAGGCCGAATGCGAAGCAGCCTTGAGGGCGCAGTACCCGGATTGCGTCGTGATGAGCGCCCGCCGGCCGGAGGAGGTGGCGAAGCTGCGCCAGAAGATCATTGCCTTTTTCCAGCAGGGGCTGGTTGAGTCCGAGCTTTTTCTGCCGTGGTCAGCGCAGCAATTGCGTCGGGAAATCTACGCCAATTGTGAAGTTCTGGAAGAGCGAGCCGACGAAGATGGCGCCTTCTTCCGCCTGCGCGGCGAGCCGGGTGTTCTCGAAGGGCTGCGCGAGCAGTTCGCCAAAGCCGGCTGACTTTAGATGTCTCCAGTGCGCCCCGCACGATGTGGCGGCGCGATCGACGGGCGGCTCAATTTTTCAGTAGCAAAACGGCAGCCGCATCAAGGTCGGCCTTCTTGATCAGGCCCAGCTTCTTCTGAATTACCTGGCCATTGCGGTCGATGAAGAGGGTGTAAGGCAGGCCACCTTTGGTATTGGCCAGTGCCTGCATCAGCGGGATGCCTTTTTCCTTGGCGACGAAAACCGGGTAATCCATCTCGTAGGCTTTGGCGAATTCCTTCGCCGGTTCGGCCTTGTCTTCGATGCCGATGCCGAGCACCTCAATCTTGCCTTTGTGGGCGGCGCGGAATTTGATCAGCTCGGGGATTTCGGCGCGGCAGGGGCCGCACCAGCGGGCCCAGAAATTGACGACGAGCGGCTTGCCTTTGTAACGCTCCAGCGCTATCGGCTTGTCGTCGAGATCGTTCAGCGTCGCGGCGAACAGCGCTGCCGAGGAAGGCATTTCATCTGCTGCGGTCAACGTCGAAAAAAGGGCAAAAACCAGGGCTGGGAGAAGTTTATTCAAGGCAGGTCGCCACGGCGGAAAATGAAGTAGCCGATGGTAGCACTGAGCGCGCCGATGGTTGCCGGATAGACCAGGGCAAAAATCTTGTAGCCGGTGACGCCGAACAGATCAAGGATGACGTAGGCTGAAGGGCCGAGGACAATCAGTTGCGGATCGAACAGGGCCAGCGCGGCGGTACGGAAGACCTGCAGCGGGTTGGCCAGCGCCATGGTGACGGCGATTTCCGGCGCAACCTTGCCCTGGATCATGACGCCGAGCAGGATAAGGTCGAGGAAGAGCAGCAGGAACAGCCAGACCATGAAGGCGGCGCCCTGCGCCATGTCGGTGGTGCGGGCGATGGCCGAGATCAGCATGCCGATGCCGAGGAAGCACATGGCCATGACGGCGAGCAGGGCGGTGTAGTAGCCGAACATGTCCCACGGCACCTCGATGTCCTGAATGGTCGCCCAGATTACGGCGCCGAGCATGGCGAGGAAAACCGGCGCGAAGACGACGATGTAACGGCCGACGATCTTGCCCCAGAACCATGCCGACAATGAAACCGGCAGCGAAAGCAGATATTCGAAGACGCCGGCCTCGCGGTCGCCGGCCACCGAACGCACCGTGGTGATCAGCACGAAGATCGGCAGGATGGCCATGGTCAGCTGGATGTAGGTGACGAGCAGGCGGGACAAGCCGATGAAACCAAGCACCCGAGATTCGGTCAGGCCGAAAAGGAAGAGCAGGGCGACGATGCCGCCGAAGACCAGCGTGTAGATCTGGAACCAGCGGGCACGCAGCGATTCGACGATATCGAGTTTGGCGGTAAGCCAGAGTTGCTTCATTTATTTGCCCTTGGCCAGCGTGTGCTGGCGCATGTCGGTGAAATCGAGGCTGCCGGGCATCGGTATGGAAACGGCAGCAAAGTTGTAGCCCATCGGCGAGGTCTTGGTTATGTACTGGGCGCGCTTCGGGTCCAGCCAGTTCATTTCGTCGCGGCTCTTGCTGCTGAAATCGGCGACCCAGATGCGGGTGGCGGCATCGGCCAGCCACGGATACTTGTCGGCCTTTTCCTTCAGCCAGAAGACCAGGCAGCCGATGTCGTCGAACTTGAATACGGTGTTGTTCGTGCCGCCACGAATCTCGCCGGCGAAACGCCGGTCGGAAATGACCATGCTGCAACGGACGCAAGTATCACGGTCCCACTTGATTTCGACCATGCCTTCCGGCCAGCCGTCTTTCTTGCAACCGCTGAGTGCGGCCGCCAGCGGCGTCAGCAGCAGGCCGCCAATGCCGAACCGGCCGAGAAACTTGCGGCGGTGGGTGTTGCACATGCTCAGTCCCTGGCTTCTGCCAGCGACAGGTCGCTGACCAGCGCCGTGTAGCGCGAGATGATGCCGAGGAAACGCAGGCGATCAGGGCCGGCGATGCTGCCTTCCCAGACCAGCTTGGCGTCGTCGCTGGTGAAGTGCCAGCCATCGAGCGCCTTGGCGAAGGCCGGCTCGAAGCGGCCGAGCACGATGCGACAGGCCAGCGAAGCGGTCATTGAAACGGCATCGGCCACCTCGTCGTCGAGCACGACCTTGCCCATATCCATTTCGATCACCCGGTTGACCAGCGCCGAGACTTCGTCGAGGCGGTGGCTGGAGATGATCATCGTTGCATCTTCGAGGCGTTCGGCCAGCAGGTCGAAGAAGATCTTGCGCGCCTCGGGGTCGAGGTTGGCGGCGGGTTCATCCATCACCAGCACCTTGGCGTCGCGGCCTAGGGCGATGGCGATCAGCAATTTCTGTTTCATGCCGCCGGAAAGACGGACGAACTGGCGGGCGAGGATGCCATCGAGGTCGAGGCCCAGACGCCTGGCAATGGCGTGGATGCGTTTCGGGTCGGTGCCGCACAGGGCAGCGGAAAAGTCGATCAGCTGGCCGACCGGCATTTTCAGCGGCGGCGGCAGTTGCGGCACGAAACCGATATTACCGAGCACGGTCGTGCGGTTGCTGCGCGGATCGAGGCCATTGATGGCCACCGAGCCATCGTGGGTGTATTCGCCAAGCAGGCAGCGGATCAGGGTGGTCTTGCCGGCGCCGTTTGAGCCGATCAGCGCGACGCGCTCCCCGAGGCCGATGTTGAGACTGATTCCGTCGAGGACGCGGGCCCGGCGGAAGGTCTTGACGACATTGTTGAACTGGATCATGGGGCGATTATAGGAAGGCTGCTGCGGTCGACCTTGAATCTGGATCAAAAAACTCGGGCTGGCGCCGATGTTCGCCAGTCTGGTGCCAGGCCGGGATTGGCGTCGTTGATCAGGGGCCGCCCAGTGTGTGGCAGCGCACTGAATTCGTCATGGCTGCATGGTTTCATGGCTCAAGTTCACCGGAGGGAAACCACCATGTTTTATTCGATCGGTCTTGCCGCCAGCAGTGCCAGTTCGGCCGGCGACCTAATCCCCATACTCATGTCACTTGCCGCCGTGGTCCTCGCGGTTACTATTTTTGATTGAACTACAGGATCGCCTTGTGACTCCCATGCAGCAATTCATTGGAACTACCATGCGAAAATTATTAGCCGGCCTTGCCTTGATTACGGTGTCCATGATGAGTAGTGCGACCGAAGAGCCCAACTATGAAGTCTTCGAACAGATCGGCAAGTTCGAGATTCGACGGTATTCACCCTACATCGTCGCCGAGGTTCTGGTCGAAGGTCCGGCCGACAAGGCGGGCGGTCAGGCATTTCCGATTCTGGCCGGATACATTTTTGGTGAGAACAAGGGCGAACAGAAATTCGCCATGACCGCACCGGTCACGCAGACCAATGTTCCCATTCAAATGCCCATGACTGCGCCGGTGACCCAGGCCGCGGCAGCCGGCGGATACCTCGTTCAGTTCGTGTTGCCGAGGGGCATGGTACTGGCATCCGCACCCGAGCCTACCGATAAACGGATCCGTTTGCGGGAAGTCGCGGCAAATCAAGTCGCCGTCATCGTGTTTTCCGGTTTCTGGTCCGAGGCCAATTACCAGGAAAACCTGTCCAAACTTCAGGCCATGCTCAAAGGGAAAGAATTGACCTGGGTGGGTGAGCCGATCTACGCCCGCTACAACCCACCCTTTACGCCCTGGTTCATGCGGCGCAACGAAATCTGGCTAACCCTGCCACCGGGCTGATTCTTCTTTTGGGCAGCGATTCGCTCCCGTTGATTACTCCAGAATTTCCGGGTGCTTTTGCAGGAAGTCAGTGCGTTTGGTCCGATTGATGACCGCCCCGGAAATGTAGCTGTAACCCTTCTGTTGCCATTTGGCGAGATCAGTCATCGCGGCCGGCACAACCGTCACCAGGTCATAGAAGTCCCCGGGCTTGTAGCCGCGGAAATTGGCGGCATTGCGGCAGACGCGCAGTGTCACTCCCTGATCGGTTAGCGCCTTGAGACGGTCGTAGATATCCGGGTAGGCCGCCCGATTCAGGCGCGACAGCATGTGCAGTTCGTTACCATGGGCCACCATGACGATGTGCGACTTCTTGATGTCGCCAAACTCTTTCAGGCTGTTCAGGTGGTTGTTCAGGTAGCCAAGCGCCTGGTAGAGGTCTTCCGGCTTTTCAAGGTTGAACTGATAGACGGCTTTTTGGGCACCCAGTGCCGAGTCGTCAAATTTTGACGAGTCGTCGACGCCAGCCCAGGCCAAGCCGGCACACATCAGAATTCCAAATATAAAACCTTGCATTTCTATCTCCTCTGGATGGGGGGTGCTGTTCGCCGTTGTTATTGAAGGCTTCGGTCGGCTGTTTATTAGAAAGTTAGATAATACTAACGTATGTCAGGGGAGCTTGCGCATTGCCTTGATGCGGGGGCTCCCGCTAATCCATGCCGTCAGCTTGAGTTGCCGGAAGGCAACATGAAACACGGCGGCGCTATTGATGAAATTGAAACACGGCAGCTTCGCTGCCTCGCACCAGGCTTTTTAGTGGCGAGGCGCTGAAAGCCATTTGAGCAAGGTCTCAAACAGGCAATCGGGATCCACCGGTTTCGCGATATGGTCGTTCATGCCGGCATCGAAGCACTTCTGCCGGTCGCCGCTAAAGGCATTCGCGGTCAACGCCAGAATTGGAACGGTTTCCCGGCCCGGCAGGGCGCGGATGGCCAGCGCGGCTTCGATACCGTTCATTCTCGGCATCTGCAAATCGAGCAGAATCAAATCGTAGTTCCTGCTCGTCGCCAGTTCGACGGCCTCGAACCCGTCTTCCGCCAGGTCGACCTGAAGCCCGGCAGATTCAAGCAGTTCCCGCGAGACCTCCTGATTGATCGGCTCATCTTCGGCAAGCAGGATATTTGCTCCCGAATACAGGGTTCTGAGTGTCTCTTCAGCCTTTTGCGCCAATTGGCGGTCAGCGGCCTGGCTGCCCGGGGCGGCTTTCTCGAGGCGGGCAGTGAACCAGAATGTACTGCCGGTATTTACCTGACTCTCGACCCCGATACTGCCACCCATCAAATGGGCAAGACGTTTGCAGATGGCCAGCCCCAGTCCGGTGCCACCGTATTTCCGGGTCATCGAGTTGTCTGACTGCTCAAAGGCCATGAACAGTCGTGCCTGATCGTCGCTAGAAATGCCGATGCCGCTATCCCGTACTTCGAAGCGAACCAGCATATTGTTCGAACTGTCTTCATCGACCGATACGCCCAGTGTTACCGATCCTTTGTTCGTGAATTTGATGGCATTACTGGTCAGGTTGAGCAGTATCTGACCGAGCCGCAAGGAATCCCCCTTCAGAGGCTGACTGGCGAGGTCACTGGTGATATTGACGCTCAGCTTCAGGCCTTTTGCCGTTGCGGTCGGCGCCACCAGGTTGGAGAGGTTATCGAGGATCGTTGCCAGCTTGAAATCGACAATTTCCAGACTAAGGCGCTCGGCCTCGATCTTGGAAATGTCGAGGATGTCATTGATGACATGCAACAGATGCTGGGAGGCCTGGGTGACTTTGGATAGCTGATTGCGCAACTTCGGATCGGTCGCATTTCTAAGGGCCAGTCCGGTCATGCCCATGATGGCGTTCATCGGCGTTCGCAACTCATGGCTCATGTTGGCGAGGAAAGTGCTCTTGGCACGGCTGGCGGCTTCAGCGGCTTCCTTGGCGATCGAGAGGGCGGCGGTGCGTTGCTCGACCAATTCTTCCAGATGCTCACGGTGGCGCTTGAGTTCGGCCTCGGCAATCTTGCGCTGGGTAATTTCCCGGGTGATCCCGTGATAGCCGGTAATGTTGCCTTCGTCGTCACGCTCGGGTTTGGAAAGTACTTCGCCCCAGACCAGGCTGCCATCCTTGCAGCGATGCGGAACCTCGAAGGTAACCGAGCCAATCGGAATACCCCGCTGTTCGCTTTCCTGTCGCTGCTGCATGAGTTTGGTGACCGAGGCGATCCCTTCTTCGTTGAACAGTTCGAACACATGGTGACCAATGACTTCGTCGGCCCTGAAACCGCGCAGTCGCTCATCGGACGGGCTGATATAAGTGAAGCGGAAATTGCGGTCCATTTTCCAGACCACGTCCCGGATGTCCTCGGTCAGCAGCCGGTAGTGCGCTTCACTGCGTTGCAGCTTTTCAGCAGCCAGGCTTTTCTCCAGCGCGATGCTTGCCAGGCGGGCGCATTGTTCGATCAGATAAATATCGTATTCCGCCGGCGTGTGGGCATCGTGGTGGTAGATCGCAAAGGTGCCGAGAACCCTGCCATCCGAGGCGAGGACAGGCTGTGACCAGCACGCACCAAGCCCCGCGCTGGTTGCCAGTTCCTTGTAGGATTTCCAGTAAGGATGCGTCGCAATATCCTCGACGATGACGCGCTGGCCCGTGAAAGCGGCTGTGCCGCAGGAACCCACCCCGACGCCGATGGCAAGGCCTTCGAGGGCCTTGTTGTAGAACTCGGGCAGGCTGGGGGCGATGCCTTTCTCGATATGCTTTCCTTTGCTGTCGAGCAACAGGATGCTGCACAGCATCGCCGGATACAGTTGTTCCGCACCGTGGATCAAAGCTTCAAGAACCTTGTGGACCGGCTGGTCGCTGGCCAGCAGTTCAAGCACATGGGTGCGGAACTGATCATGCCGTTCGGCCCGCTTCCTTTCGCTGATATCGCTGAAAGTGCAAATCACTTGCTGCAAACTGCTATCGCCGGCGAGTTCCGGCTTGGCGTTGACCAGCAGCCAGACACGGTCCTGTGTATTGGGGCGATAAACCCCCATCACGATATTTTCTACCGGCTTGCCAGTGGCGATGGCTTGCGGTACGGGATGCTCCGGCCCAGGGAAGGGCGAACCATTTTCGTGAATGACATTCCAGTCGGGATCGAAGGATGTTTTGCCCAGCAACTGGCTTTCACTCAGGCCCAGCAGTTCCAGCGCAATCCGGTTGCTCAGGATAATTTCGGCTGTAGGCGAGTGGATCAACACCCCTACCTGAAGATCAGCAACCAGACGGCGGTATTTTTCCCGGCTTTCCTCCAGTGCGTCTTCCCGCTGTTTCAGATTTTCCAGCAGGCGATTGAAGCCGCCGATCAGTTCGCCGATTTCATCCTGCCGGTCGACCTGCAGTAGTTGGGGAGGCTGGCTGGTATCGGATAGCTTGGCCAGCGCATCCGTCGCCGCAATCATCGGCGAGAACTGTCGCCGCAACATGCCAGCCGTGATCCACCAGACCAGCGCCCCGAGCAGCAGGGTCAGAAAGATGGTGGCGAGGAGGATGCGCTGGCGCAGGGCGGCGATCGGTGCAAAGGCTTCTTCCGTGGTCAGGGTAGTCGCGATGAACCAGCCTGCTACGGGAATGCCCTTGGCCGCTGACAACTCTTCAACGCCGCGGGAACTGACTGCAACACCATAGCCTTCGTAGCCTTGCGAATATTTATCATGCATGGCATTGACCCCGGGGGCAGGGGCAGGCTGCATGATGCGGCTCTTGTCGGTGGCAGTAACAATCAGTTGATGTTGCGGCGCAATCACGAGATAGCCGCCGGTCGTGCTGAAACGGCTTTCCGTTATCCGGTCGAGAAAATTGGGTTTGCCCAGGTTGATTGCGCCAACCAGCGCGCCGATAACCTTGGCCTGAGCATCGCGAATCGGTACAGCCATGCCGATCACCGGGGCACCCATTGCTCGACCGATGACCGGACGACCAATGGTCGGCCTGCCTTCCTTGAGAGCACCGATCATGAAGTCCCGGTCAGCGTAACTGGTGCCGATGCGTTCCTCGGAAAAAGGGACGGAGGCGATTGCCTTGGCATCAGGTCCGGTGGCAAATATGCCGAAGCTGAACAGGCTCTGCAGGACGGGGCGTCGCTCAAGTGAGGCCTGCAAGGCGACCTGGTCACTCAGAAGCGCCGGTGAAATTTCAGCCGCAATTTTTTCCAAAGCCTTCAAACGGTCAGCCAGTTCGGCATTGACCTGTGTGGCGGCCAGCGAGGCTGTCGCAAACTGCTGTTCACCCAATTGGCGCTGCATGTCTTCGCGCAACAGACGGCTTGCGTAAAACGCCAGTGACCAGACGCCGATCAGGAAAATCGCCAGGGTGAAGAGAGTCAGTCTGGTTTTGAGCGACCTCTTCTGAAAGATGTTCAGGCTCATGGAAGGGCTTTCAATTGCCGAAAGTGAGTTCGGTTACTTTTCGGAACTTTATCACTTTTGCCGCCTCGTCGGCCCTTTTCATGGAGACGTAGGGCATTTCCCCTCGGCTTTCAAGGGCGAGGGGAAATACTTGGATGCTGCGGTCGACCACCTGTTTTGACCAAAAATCAGGCCAGTTTGGACAAGCCCTTGACCTCGAACGACAGTGAACCGGTCGGGCAGACGTCGACACACAGGCCGCAGCGCGTGCAGTCCGGGCCGATCGGGACTTCCTTCTCGACAGCGCGGCCCTTGATCACCGTATCGAGCACGTGTGGTACCAGACAGACCTTGCGGCAATCACCTTCGTGGAAGCAGCCGTCAAGCTTGTAGATGATGCGGACCGGCGAGACGATGCCGACGACGCCGTAGGTCAGCCCGATCGGGCAGGCATAGCGGCACCAGGCGCGGCGTGAGAAGAATACTTCGAAGAAGAGCAGGGCCAGCACCCAGAGCAGCGCCAGACCCGGGCCGTAGATCAGAGCGCGGGAGAGGATGCCGGTCGGTGAGATGGCTTCGAAGACGGTGTAGCCGGTGGCCACCGCCAGCAGGGCGAAGATGATCCAGAAAACGGTGCGCAGGCGGCGATCCATGTTCTGGTCGGTGACCAGCTTTTTCTTGGCCAGATAAAGATGGATTTTCTCGGCCCATTCGGCGAGCAGATGGTAGGGACAAACCCACGAGCAGAACGTGCGGCCGCCGAGCAGCACCCAGAGGATGAGCACCGTGCCGGTACCGATCAGCAGGTTGTTGATGATGTGCTTGTGGGCGAGCATGACCTGCAGCGCGGAGTTGAGGTCGATCAGGTGGAAGCCGACGAAGCGCGAAGCGGTCAGTGCGCCTTCGAGAATCTGGATGTCGAGGAAGAAGGACAGCGTGAACAGCAGGTTGGCGAAAATCAGCGTCGCCCAGCGGCGATTACGCCACTTGTTGCTGTGCTCGGCATGAGCGCGAGCGTGAAGCTTTTCGGCAATGAGGTCGCGGTTGCCCTTTTTATAGAAGTGAATCTGCTGGGCGGCCGGGCTGATCTCCTTCGGCCTGGTTGGCTCGGCGCCGAACAGAACCTTGATCTGATCGACGAACCGGCGTTTGAGGAGCGCGCTCATAGCTTCCAGACCTCGCCGGCTTCAATGGTGATGGCGGTGGGTTCGACCGGGCAGACCATTTCGCAGACGCCGCAGCCGACGCAGGGTTCATGGACGACGGGCGATTTGCGTTGGCTGCCATCCGGCGCGAACACCGTTTCGATGGAAATGGCGCCCTTGACCGGGCACTCGCGGACGCACAGGTCGCATTCGGCGACATCGTAGGGATGGCTGCTGACCTTGACCGGCTTCCAGCGGTCGACTGTCATGTAACGGAGCTGGCCCTTGAAGTCGGGGCCGCGCGTCTGGCCCTTGAAACCCTTGCCCTGGATGGCCAGACAGGCTTCCGGGCGGGTCAGGCGGGCGACGCCGATGCGTTCGTGCATGTTGAGCGTCGGCTCCGGGTCATTTTCCTTGGCGATCAGGATGGGCTTGGCAGCCAGCGCAGCACCGGGGCGAACAGGCAGGAAGTCGGGCTTGTGGTAAGTCAGCGAACCGGTCGGGCAGGCCAGAATGCACTGCACGGCGTCGCACGAAAAATCGCAGGCCTGGGCGCGTGGGTCGATGTAGGGCGTGCCGACGCCCATGCCGTCAATCAGGTCGGCCAGCTTGATGGCCGAAACCGGGCAGACCTGGACGCACTGGCCGCACTTGATGCAGCTGCCGAGAAAGTCCTTCTCGTCGAGCGCGCCGGGCGGGCGCAGGCGTTTTTTCTGGGCGTAGACGAGGGGCAGGAAGCCGGACAGCGCGGCGCCGAGCACGCCGCCGGTCAGCAATACCGTCCTTAGCACACGGCGCCGGTTGGTTTGCCGCTTGCTGATGGAAACCGGGGGCGTCGTATCGGACGCTTTCTTTCGCAGGCTTTCGTCTTCGCTCATGATCGTGCCGTTCTTTCCGGTTTGATGAAGCGTGGTTTGTCGTCACGCAGGATCAGGTCGGGTTTGGAGAAGGGGGCCAGGCGTTCAAGGAAATCGAGCAGTTCCATGACCGGTGAACTGCGGAAGAAGCGGGCGACCGGCATTTCGATCCAGATCTGGTCGGCGTAGGAGTAAAGCTCATGCTTCTGGTCGCCGAAGCCGTCCTTGTTGCGGTCAAAGCCCTGGTAGTCATCCCAGAAATTGCCTTCCCAGAAATTCCGCTCGTTATTGTTGTTATCGCCGCGTCCACCGTAGCTGACCTGGGTCAGGTTGCCTTCAAAGCTGTTGTCTCGCAGTTTGTTGCCGCCGGTTTCGCTGTTGAACAGGATGCCGATGCCGTTGTAGGCAAAGCGGTTGCTGCGTATCTCGATCGAGCTTTCCGGCTGGAAGGGTGAGAGGTCGGAGCCGATGCCGATGCCGCAGTAGATGATTTCATTGTTCTCGATGACGGTGCCGGAAGCTTCCTTGAAGCCGATGCCCATGCCGGTAGCGCCGGTGGCATGGGAAATCACGTTGTCGCGGACGACGCCGCCTTCGGTGTACATGAAATAGACGCCGACCGCGTTGTCGTAAAACTCGTTGTGTTCGACGACGTTGTCGTTGGCGAACATGAAATGGATCGAGTAGCGGCTTCGCCGGCCGAGGTTGTCGCGGAATACGTTGCGGTGTGCATACCAGGCCACCATGTCGCGCGAATCGATGATCCGGTTCTTCTCGATGATGTTGTCGTTGCTGTACCAGAGGCGCAGGCCGTCGCCGCGCACGCCGAGTTCGACATCCTTGGAGCGGATTTCGTTGCCACGGATCAGGTTGTGGTCCGACTGCTTGAAGTCGAGGCCGAACAGGCAGTTGTCGGCCTTGATGTTTTCGATGACGTTGTGGTGGCCGCGCACGTCGAGGCAGGAGTCGTCGGAATCGTGCGAATCGCCGGAGCCGGTCAGGTGCAGGCCGCGCAAGACGGAGTTGCTGGCGTTGAGCACCATGACTGTGCCCCGGTCACCGGAGTCGATGGTGACCCGATCGCCACCGTCGATGGTCAGGGGCTTGTCGATCACCACCGGGCCGGCGTAGATGCCGGGCGGCGGCTTCAGGACGGAACCGGCCGGGGCTTCGTCGACCAGTTTCTGGAAGGGCTTCAGCCCATGGACTCGCTTGTCGCGATCCTGCAGCATGAAGGTTGGCTTCGGCCGGTCGATGCCGACTCGCGGGGCGGTGCTGAGGTCGGCATTGGAGCCACGTTCCTGCTCCGAATTGCTGATTGAGCAGGCGAGGGTGAGCGCTACCGCCAGTCCCGTCTTGCCCAGATTCTTCAGCATGTGCATGGCGGCTTACTCGGCCTGCCCTTCCCGCAACTGCTTGCGGCGGATCAACAGGGCCAGCATCAGGCAGACAAAGATCGTCACCAGCAAACCATAGCCCCAGTACGGGTAGGAGAAGGTCGAGAACTGGGCGACCTTGCCTTCGCCGAAGACGGTGGGCATGAAGGGCTTGACGGTGAAGGCGCCCCACGGGTGCATGTTGTGGCCGAAGAACCACAGCCAGCCGGCGTAGGTGATGACGAAGAAGACCGGGAGCAGGCCCGGCACCAGCGCCAGCAGCAGTTGGAACGGCTTGATTTTGGCGGTGCCGGCAATGACGATGGCCATGACGGCGATCAGGCCGAAGATAACGATCTTCGAGATATTGCGCACGTTGTTGCCCCAGACGTTGATGCGGTCCATGTCTTTGAAGAAGGTGCCGGATTCCTGCATGTAGGCCTGAACGTGGCTTTCGAGATGGCCGAGCATGAACTGGTCGACAATCATCCAGACGGCGACGGCAGCGAATCCTGCGGTCAACACCAATAAACGGGGCTTTTTCCTGGGCAGCGCGAAGGCCGCAATCATGACGGCAAAGAATCCGAAGAAGAACTTGGCCAGTGGCTTTTCAACCGGTGCGCCGGTGGCAATCGGGAACATGCCGACATAGTGGTTGATGGTGTTCATCTCATGAACGCAATCCAGACCTTCAGCCCCTTTGTTGAGGTCTTTCTTGGCGTCGGTGATCGGGTTGTAACGCTCGTCGTCGTGGGCAAGGTCTTTCTGGATGATTTCGCCGGCCATGCGCGTCCCCTTGCCGGCTGCCTTGCAGCCGTTATAGACGCCATCAAAATGGAAATGGATGCGGATGCCGTCCGGGAAGGCATCGGCCGGGTAATTCGGGGCGGTCAGTGATACCCACCAGATCGGGGCAAAGTAGGCGGCGATCAGGCAGATCAGCGAGATCAGGGTCAAGCCACCGACGATTTTGTTTTGTTTGTCCATTGCGCTGCTCTCTGTTCTTGTTGCGAACCTCAATTCCTCCCCCTTTCAAGGGGGAGGTCAGGAGGGGGATGGGTTTGTAGCGGACCAAGAAACCCATCCCCACCCCAGCCCTCCCCTTGAAGGGGAGGGGGATTAACTTATTTCTTCTTTGCTGCCTTCGGCTTGCACATGGCACCCGGCATGACCAGGCTGGACTGATAGGCCGAGATCGAGATCAATTGGTCATTGCTGTACTTCTTGATGATCTTGACCATCTCCGGATTGGCATTGCGACGGTGGCCATCACGGATCTCGGTCATCTGGCGCAACAGGTATTTGTAGTGCTGGCCGGCGATCACGGGATAGAACTTCTCCTTGACGCCTTCGCCATTCTTGCCATGGCACTCCAGGCACTCCTTCTCGTACAGCGCCTTGCCTTCGGCCAGACGCTTGTCGTTATCAGCCGGCGCTTTCCAGTTCTTGTCCATGTTGTCGCCCGGCTTGGAGTCGTATTTGCCGTGTTCAACCGGAATGCACAGCTTCTCGATGTAAGCAGCAACGTTGGCCAGTTCCTGGGCATCAATCAGCGTTGCGGCAAACGGATACATCGTCGGGTTGTCACGCAGACCGGCACGAATGTCGGCCATCTGCTTGATCAGCACCGTGGTGTGCTGGCCGGCAAGTTGCGGGAAGGTGCCGTCAGGACGACCAGCACCGGAAGGCAGGTGGCAGGCGCCACAGGTTTCATAACCTTCTTCACCGGCCTTGGCATCGCCTTTTTTGGTCAGCGCCTCGTTTTTCTCGCCGCCTTCGGCGTTCCACTTGTAGTCTTTGCCTTCAATGCCTTGCTGCTTCGGGGCGGGGGGGGCGGCAATCGCAATGCCTGCCGAGAGCAGGCCGATTAAAAGGAGTGATGCTTTCATGTTTGGGTTCCTTTTGTGGCAGGTGATTTTGAACGCTGAAAGGATTGTCCTTCCTTGAATATCAGCGTTCCTTGATGTGGGTCAGAAGCCAAAAAATACCGGCTTCTCCGGATCACTTCAGCTTGGACAGATACTCGGCAATCGCCTTGATTTCCTCGTCATTGACCAGGTGCATGACGCCCTTCATGGCAGCGGATTGACCGTTACTACGGGCGCCGCTCTTGATGTCCTTCATCTGGGCTTCAGCGTAGGCGGCATTCTGACCCGCCAGCTTCGGATAGTTGGGCATCAGCGGCTTGTCGGCCTTGGCGCCGTGGCAGGCGTTACAGGTTTTTTCGCCGAAAAGTTTGGCGCCATCAAGGGCAGCGAAGGCAGGTGAAGCAACAAGCGCTGCGGCGATCAGAGTCATTACATATTTCATGGTTATTTCCTCCTGAATGTGAAACGGGGAACAGATTCGCTCTGTTCCCCGCCTGTTGCCTTAAGTCAGATCAAGACTTTTGGCTTACTTGGTCTTCTTGGCGCCGTTCTGCTCAAGGTAGGTCTTGGCGCGCAAACCGATGTCAGCAGCCTTGACCTGGTATTGCCAGATCTGTTCTGACCACAGGTTGGCCTGATCCCAATCCTTCTTGGCGGCAGCTGCGTCAGCCTTGCCCTTGGATTCCTTGATCTTGCCGAGCTGGTCGGTTGCATCTTCGACCATGGCGACGACATCAGGGAAGTCCTTGTAGTTGACGCTGGTGATGTAGCCGACCACGGAGTCAATCACAACCTGCGTATCGACGACCTTCTTCAACGTTGCCTTGTAGTCAGCTTCGGTGTAGTTGGCCTTGGCGACAGCGTCAGCCTTGCCCGGCTTCCAGCCCTTTGGCTTGACCAGCAGGTAACCCTGCATTTCAAGGTGCAGTGCGGAGCAGAACTCGGTGCAGTAGTACGGATAGACGCCTTCCTTGTCAGCCTTGAACTTGACGGTGACCGTCTTGCCCGGTTCGATCGAGGCATGGACGTTGTAGGTCGACACCGCGAAACCGTGCGTTTCATCCTGGGCGCGTTCGAGGTTGGTCAGGTGGATGGTGATTTCGTCGCCCACTTCAGCTTCGATGGTTTCCGGCGTGATGTGCGAACGGATCAGCGTACCCTTGACCTCGATCTTGTTGCCCTTCTTGGTCGTCACTTCCTCGCCGGCCCGGACCATGCCCGGATGCGGCTTGTCGGTGCGGGAATCGGTTCCGACCTTGTAGCGAACGCCCGGCTTCAGCTTCGAGGCTTCGATGGCAACCACATAGTGCGGCTCACCCAGCGGCAGGGGCATGTCGTACAGCAATTGCATCTTGTCGTTGGCGATGTCGATCAGCTGGTGGTTCTGCGGATGCAGCGGGCCAACCGGGTTGAAACGATCGATAGAGAGCTTGTTCAGCGCAACCAGATAGCGACCCTTCGGATCGACGGAGTCGCCTTCCATGGTCATCAGGTGGCCGATGTTGTAATGCACGGAGATCTTGTCGAGTACCTTGCCATCACAGTAATTCCACTTGGCAACCTGTGAGTCTACATAGAGCGAGGTGTAGGCGATACAGGTCTTGGAGTCGTACTGGGTGTGCAGGGGGCCGAGGCCGAGTTGAACCTGCTTTTCCAGTGCATCCTTCATGGCAATGACGGGAATGCCGTACGGGTCTTTGGATTCGAACTTGCCGGCCTTGATGGCGGCCTGGATCTTCTCGAAGGAATAGACCGAAACGTGGGTGTCGAGCTTGCCGGCGACGATGATGCTCTTGCCGTCAGGCGAGACGTCAACACCGTGCGGCGACTTCGGCTCCGGCACGAGGAAGAGGATGCCTTCCTTGATCGCCGTTTCCATCATCAGCACCTTGTGGCCGTTGATGGTCTTGGCCTTGCCGGCAGCAACCAGTTCAGCTGCCTTCTTCCAGTTGATCACGTGCAGATAGTCGGTGTCCTTGGCAGAGCAGCCGGCCTCATATGGCGGACGGCCTTTTTCGATGCCGCCGACGTAACGCTCGGAACAGAAGGAGTTGGTGAAGGACCAGCCTTCAGACGGGCCCTTGCCGGCGTCCGACAGGTCTTGCGAGTACGGCGGCAGTTCGAGGGAGAAAGATTCCTTCGGATTGATGCGGCCTTCCTTGCGATCAAACTTCCAGTACGTGACGCCGCCACGGTACTTTTCGTTGAACTCTTCGAGCGGGTAGAACTTCTTGTTCTCGAGCGGCGTGGCGTACTGGGCTGCTTCGATGACGTATTCGGTGTTGGAGGTGACGAAGGCACCGCCGTGTTCCGACTTGAAGATCGGGTTGACCACGATCTGCTTGGTCTCGAAGTCGCGCAGGTCGATCACGGCGAGGCGCGGATTGGCCTTGTCGTTGATGAACAGGAACTGACCATCATACTTGCCCTGGGTTTCGGAAATGGCCGGGTGGTGCGTATCACCCCAGTTGATTTCCTTGCCGTCGATATTGCCCTGGCGCAACACAGCCTTGGAGTTCTCGTCAAAGCCATAGCCTTGCCAGGGTTCCGGCGTGAACACGCCGATGTATTTCAGGATGCGCATGGACGGAATGCCGTACACGATGACCTGACCAGACTGGCCGCCCGAACTGAAAGCGATGAATTCGTCGCGCTTGCCAGTCGGTACATAGGTTTTTGAGGCAGCCAGCAAGTCCTGCTGACTGAGGTTGCGACGTTTCATCACATCCTGCAGCGATTCGGCCGACCACGCGGTGCTGGCAGCGCCGATTCCAATACCGGCTGCAATGAGCAGGACGGTGGATTTCACAGCAAATTTCTTCATATCAGTTTCTCCCTTGGAAACAAAATCCTGAATTTCCCACCCCATCGCCGCCGTCATGGATGTCTACCTGCGGCAATTTGTCGCACACTGTATTCCGCCCGGAGTATGAAAAAATTGATGTTTGTTAATTCCGAAGACTCTCGATGAAGGAAAATGCGGGGTTGTTATTGGCCAAGGGCCTGGAAGCATTCTGGTGAGCAAAAAAATTCTGACGGACGTGATTGGCATCCTGCTTATCGCACTGGTCGTTGTCATCGGCTACAAGCTGTCGCCAATGCTGCTGCCCAAGGCTGATCTCACGGTCCAGCCTGATCCGGCCTGCGACCTGCAGCGCCAGGCCTGCGCCGTCAGCCTGCCGAATGGCGGGCGGGTGGAGCTGTCGTCGAGCCTGCGGCCGATTCCGATGGTCAAACCCTTTGAAGTGCTGGTGACGACCAGTGGCTTTACGCCGGTGCGGGTCGAAGTCGATTTCGCCGGCATCGAGATGAACATGGGTTTCAACCGACCGCAGCTCGCGGCACGCGGCAATGGCGTTTTTGCCGCCGAGGCGACGCTGCCGGTATGCATCACCGGCTTGATGGACTGGCAGGTCACGGTGCTGATCGAAACGGGCAACGAACGCATTGCCATCCCTTTCCGCTTCAGCTCGGGGAGCCACGAATAAGATGTCCGAACGCATTTTGATGGTCATTGCCGGCCTGCTCGCCACCCTCGTCATCGGTGTGGCTCTTTTCTGGCATCCGGAAATGCCCGAGCGCCCCTTGCCCAAAGCCGCCTTCCCGCCAGCCGGCGAGTTCACGCTGCAATCAGCAACCGGGCCGGTTTCGCTGAAGGATTACCGGGGCAAGGTCGTGCTGATCTATTTCGGCTACACCTATTGCCCGGATGTCTGCCCGACATCTCTGGCCGCGACGGCGCAGGGCCTGGGTCTGCTCAAACCGGAGGAACTGGCCAGGGTGGCGATGATCTTCATCTCGGTTGATCCCGAGCGCGACACGCCGGCCCGCCTGAAGGAGTACGCCGAATTCTTCCATCCGATCATCGTCGGCGTGACGGGCAGCACCGGGGAAGTGGCCGCAGTGGCCAAAAATTACGGGGTTTTCTATGCCCGGCAAAAAGTTGCTACTGCCGGGGGAGGCTATGTCGTCGACCACACCTCGGATACTTACGTTGTCAGTGCCGACGGCAAACTCGTCGGCAAGATTGCCCACGCCACACCGCCCGATCAGGTGGCGAGCGAAATTCGCAAACATTTGAACCAACCATGAAAGAGAGTTCGACCATGAAAAAACTATCGCTACTGGCTGCCGCCCTGATTTTTTCCACCGGTGTTCTGGCCGCTGCGGCCGACCAGATTTCGGTGCAGGAACCCTATGTCCGCCTCGCGCCGCCGAATGCGCCGGCGACTGGCGCCTTCATGGTGATCAAGAATAATGGCGACAAGGACGTCAAGGTGCTCAAGGCCGACAATCCGGCTTCGAAGGTCACGGAGTTGCACACCCATTTGAATGAGGGCGGGGTCATGAAGATGCGCCCGGTGGCCGCCATCGACGTCAAGGCCAAGGGCGAAGCGGTTTTGCAGCCGGGTGGCCTGCATGTCATGCTGATCGATCTCAAGGCGCCGATGAAGGAAGGCGATATCGTGCCGATCACGTTGACTTTCGATGACGGCAGCAGCAAGAAGGTCGATGCCAAGGTGGTTCGTCCGGTAGCGGCCGGCATGCCGATGCAACACAAGCACTGAAAATTGCCGTTTTAGCCGGTTGACCGCAGCACTTGCGGTCAGCCTCCGGAAAACTCTCTGAATCAGTCATTCCCGCGCAAGCGGGAATCCAGTTCGCACATGGGCTGCCCACATGTTCATGGTTCTGTTTGTTCTGATCATCGTGCTGTTGCTGTATTCCTTTTTTGCCTGATGAAGATACCGAGGCGCTGGTCAGTGTTCATTATGTGATTGACCAGCCAGCCGTTGAGGAAAGCCAGCAAGTCCTCGCGTGAAATCAGCTTGCCATCGCGCAGACCGTCACGCACGGCAATGACCTGAGCCGAAAATTCGCGGTGCTGTTTCTGGTGCAGTTCGGCATCGGCTGCCGATTCTTCCTTGTAGCCGTATTCGAGCATCAGGTCTTCTTCTGTCTCGAAGTGGTAGATCGCGTAGCTGAGCAAATCCTTGGTGATCTGCTCAAGCAGCTTGATATCCGGGCTGCCCTGCAGTTTGCCGTTGGCGTCATTGATGGCATCGACGAGAAAACGGTGTTGCTTGTCGATTTCGGCAACGCCAGTGACCAGTTGGTTGGTCCATTCAATCGGATCGTAGAGCGCTTTCATGTCTTGCTCCATGCGGGGTTGATCGAGAAACTGGCCAGCCACTGTTCAAATTCCCGGGCTGGCAGCGGGTAGCCGATGCGGTAACCCTGCACGACATTGCAGCCCAGTTCGAGCAGGCGGACGATATGGGCATCGCTCTCGACGCCTTCGGCAACCACCTGCAGGCCAAAGGCCTGGCCCAGCCCGATAACGCCTTCGACAAGGGCGGCGGTTTCGACATCGTCCAGCATGTCGTGAACGAAGCCCTGATAGATCTTGATCTCATCGACGGTCAGCAGGCGCAGGCAGCTTAGTGAGGAATGTCCCGTCCCGAAGTCGTCGAGCGAGAAACGCGCGCCAAGCTTGTGGCTGGCGAGGATTACTTCTTCCATCGATTCCAGCTCGCTGGGGGAGTGTTCGACGATTTCCAGCATCAGTCGCCCGGCTGGCATCGCTGGCCAGGCTTCTTCTATCAATCGGGCCAGCACCTCAGCGAAGTTGGGCCGCTGCAATTGCTTGGCAAAGGCATTGACGCTGATCACCAGATCCAGTCCTTGTTCGTGCCAGGCACGGCCTTGCCGCAGGGCTTCGCTGATAACCCATTCGCCAAGGGCAATGGCCAGTTCATCATCCTCGACCAGCGGAATGAATTCGCTGGGTGAAAGGCTGCCGAGGACAGGATGGTTCCAGCGAATCAGCGCTTCGGCGCCAATTACCTTGCCCTGACGAATATCAAGCTTGGGCTGGTAGTGCAATTCGAACTGTTCGGTGCGCAGGGCACGCGCGACCCGGCGCAGGGTGTCCTGGCGGGCCTGAATGCGCTGCTCCATTCGGACATCAAAGAGCTGGTAGCAATTCTTGCCGGCATGCTTGGCGGCATACATCGCCTGATCGGCATGGCGCAACAGCGTATCGGCATCTTCACTGTCGGCCGGGAAAATGGTGACGCCAATGCTGGCGCTGATCTCGGAGAGCGTGTCGGCAATCAGTGCATAGGGCTCGGCAATGACCTTGAGCAGCCGATCCAGTGTCATGCAGCATTCATCCTCGCTGACCATGCCGGAGAGCAGCATGACGAACTCGTCGCCGCCCAGTCGGGCCACCGTGTCACTGCTACGCAAGGCGCTGTGGATCCGGTCGCCAACCTCTTTCAACATGTTGTCGCCGGCTTCGTGACCCAGCGTGTCATTGATGTGCTTGAAGCCGTCGAGATCAAGGAAGCAGACGGCGAGCAGCGTTTCGGCCCGGCGATTGACGGCGATTGCCCGTTCAAGCCGGTCGGCCAGCAACAGGCGGTTGGGAAGGCCGGTCAGCGGGTCGTACTGCGCGACCCGCCGCATCTGTTCTTCAACCGCGTGGCGCCGGCTGATGTCGCTCAGTATTGCCACGTAATGGGTGGCCAGGCCATCGGCACCACGAACGGCAGCAATCGAAATCTGCTCATGAAACAAGATGCCATCAAGGCGGCGATTGCAGATTTCGCCATTCCAGAATCCCGCCTGATTCAGCGCCGCCCACATCTCCCGATAGAAAGCTTCTTCATGCTGGCCGGATTTTAAAATGGAGGGGTTGCGACCGATCAATTGTTGCCGTGAGTAGCCGCTGATGGCACAAGCAGTGTCATTGACCTCGGTAATGTTGGCGTCGGCATCGGTCACCACCAGCCCGACATGGGCATGCTGAAATAGCTGGACAAGCTGGGTGAGCCTGTCTGCCGACATCTCGGTGGCGAGAAATTTGCCGAGCATTTCTGACATTGGGTTTATTGACGCCCCTGAGGTCTATGACCTTAGTTATTTTTCCCAGCATATCGCAAAGAATTGCCGCCGGATAGCGCGCCGTTGAACGGTTCTCAGCTGTGCTAACCTGCTGTTTCTGTTAATTCCCCTTTTTTGAATGCATGGAAACTGTCACCGCCCCTGAAGTTGTTGCCGCCGTTGTCTTCGCGCTGGCAGTTTTGCACACCTTTTCGACCAAGGTTTTTGCTCGTCTGGCCCACCAGAATAGCAGCCATGCCGGCTTGTGGCATCTGCTGGCGGAGGTCGAGGTGGTCTTCGGTTTCTGGGCTTTCGTCCTGATTGCGGCGCTGTTCCTGCTGACCGGCAAGACCGATGCGGTGGAGTACGTTGAAAGCCGCAACTTCACCGAACCGATGTTTGTCTTCGTCATCATGGTCATTGCGGCCAGTCGGCCCATCCTGCATTTTGGTGTGGCAGCGGTGCGCGTACTGGCGACGGGGATGCTGCTGCCGCACTCGCTGGCAACCTTTTTCCTCTGTCTTTCGCTGGTTCCCCTGCTTGGCTCCTTTATTACCGAACCGGCCGCGATGACGCTGGCGGCGCTGATGCTGCGCGATCGCTTTATGATGCAGGGCCTGTCGGAACGCTTCAAGTACGCGACGCTGGGTGTACTTTTCGTCAATGTCTCGATCGGTGGCACGCTGACCAGTTTCGGTGCCCCGCCCGTGTTGATGGTGGCGGCTACCTGGGAATGGACGACCAGTTTCATGCTCGCCACGTTTGGCTGGAAGGCGGCGATCGCCGTGCTGGTCAATGCGACGGTACTGACGGTGATATTCCGTCGTGAGCTGCTCTCGATTCGCCCACCGGAAGTGCTCGAAGCGCCATCGAAAATGCCGGCCATGGTCATCCTGATCCATCTTGCCTTCCTTGTCGGTGTCGTCGTTTTTGCGCACCATCCGGCGGTATTCATGGGCTTGTTCCTGTTTTTTCTTGGCTACACCGAAGCCTACGAGCGCCATCAGGACCGTCTGATCCTGCGCGAAGGCTTGCTCGTCGCCTTCTTCCTCGCCGGGCTGGTGGTGCTTGGCGGTTTGCAGCAATGGTGGCTGCAACCAACGCTGATTGGCGTCGAGCCAGATATTCTCTTTTTTCTGGCGGTTGGCCTGACGGCGATTACCGACAACGCCGCGCTGACTTACCTGGCGTCACTGGTTGAAGGCGTTTCCGCCGAATTCAAATATGCCATCGTTGCTGGCGCCGTCACCGGTGGTGGCCTGACCATCATCGCCAATGCGCCCAATCCGGCGGGCATGGCCATTCTGAAATCCAGCTTCACCGACGAATCAATCAGCCCGCTCGGCCTGTTTATCGCTGCGCTGCTGCCGACGGTGGTGGCGGCTGCTGCTTTCCTCGCCTTTTAGCCGTTACTGACTCGATTGCTGCGGTCGACCGGCTAAAAAGACCTTTTTTCAATCAGGTCCTGACCGGCCGTTTCGACAGCTTGCGCTGCAGGGTGCGGCGATGCATTTTCAGGGCGCGGGCGGTGGCCGAGACATTGCCGTCGTTTTCGTTCAGCACGCGCTGGATGTGTTCCCATTCCAGCCGGTCCACCGAGAGAGGTTCGTCCGAGGCCGGCAAATCGAAATCCGGGCCATTGTCGTCCTCGAAGGCGGCGAGGATGGCCTCGATTTCCACCGGTTTGGCGAGGTATTGAACAGCGCCCAGTTTGACCGCATCGACGGCGGTAGCAATGCTGGCGTAGCCGGTCAGCACGACAATGCGGCAATCCGGGTTGATGGCGAGCAGGGCGGGGATCAGCGCCAGCCCGGAACTGCCATTCAGGTTAAGGTCGAGGACGATCTTGCCGGCTTGTGTCTCGCGTGCCAGGTTTAGCGCAGTCTCGGGATCATGCGCGCCGTGGGCCGGATGGCCCCGCCTTTCCAGCGTGCGAACCAGAATGGCATTGAAGCTGGGGTCATCGTCGATGACCAGGGTAGGTTCGTTCATCAGGCAGCCTGTGGAAGTTCGATGCGGGCGAGAGCGCCGCCTTCGTCCGGGTTGAGCAGTGTCAGGCTGCCGCCCAGTTGTTCGATGGCGGCGCGAGTCAGCATCAAGCCAACGCCGTTACCGTGTTCGTGCGGCGGAAAACTGGTCTGGCCGCCTTGTTCCAGAACGTTGGCCGGAAAGCCGGGGCCGTGATCGCGAATGTCGATGCAGATATTCTGGCTGCACCAGCTGAGGCGGATTTCCAGCGGCAGGGCTGTGGCATTGGCGGCATTGTTCAGCAGGTTGAGCATCGCCTGTTCCAGCCGGGGGTCGGCGGCGATTTCTGGCGGCGAACCATCGCTGCCGATGATCAGCCGGCTGCCGGATTGTGGCCGGACGGCGTGCCAGTGCTGGCGAAGCTGGTCGAGCCAGCGGTCGACCGGCTCCAGCGGGGTATTTTCCAGTCGCTCGGCGCCGGCCCGTCGGGAAAGGCCGGTGATGATCTGTTTGCAGACGCCAATCTGCTGCCGCAGCAGCGCGATGTCATCGCGCGAGGCATCGGAGATGGTCGGGTCGTTGGCCAGTTCGCCGGCGACCAGTGCCATGGTGGCGAGCGGTGTGCCGAGTTCGTGGGCGGCGCCGGCGGCCAGCGTGCCCATCGCCATTACCCGCTCGTCACGCAGCGCCTGTTCGCGGGCAGCGGCCAGCTCGGCGTCACGTTCGCGGATCAGCCGGGTCATGCGGACGACGAAGGCGGCAATCATCACGGCCGAGACGACAAAAGTCAGCCACATGCCGATCAGGTGCAGGCGGGTGGCGCGGCTGGCATCTTCCATCGGTAGCGGCACGTAGAAGAACATCAGCAGCGAATAGGCGGTAATGGCGCTGCCGCCGACGGCAATGACGCAACGGGCCGGCAAGGCCAGCGCGGCAATGGCAACGGGTGGCAGTAGCAGAGACACCAGCGGGTTGGTCGCGCCGCCGCTGAAGAAAACCAGGGCGCTCAGCGTCGCGACATCGAACAGCAACTGGCTGAACAACTCGTAAGGGGTGGCGGTTTTGGCACGCCCGATCTGCCATTGCGCGATGCCGTTCAGCAAGACCGCGACGCCGATGATGCCCAGCATCGGCAGTTGCGGCAGCCGAATATCCAGCGTGCCGGGGGCGATGCTGACCAGCAGCGCCATCGTCGCCAGCACGATCCAGCGGCTGACCACCAGGCGGCGAAGTGTGCCCAGGTGCTCGGTACCGTCGATGCTGCAGGAGATAAATGGCATGGGGCGAATTATGCGTGATTTGTGTCAAATTTCAGTTGCCTGGCACGTGCGACAATTCGCCGCAGGTCTTCCCGGAGTTGTCTTGCATGCGGTTTCGCCTCGTCTTTCCCCTCGCGTTTGTCGCCTTGTTGTTCAGTGGGCCGGTTGCTGCGGTCGACCTCGAAAAAGGCAAGGAAATCAACGGCACCTGTGCCGCCTGCCATGGTGAAAATGGGGAAGGTGGCAAGCGCGGTGAATATCCGCGCATTGCCGGCCAGCCGGTCAAATACATTGAAGGCCAGTTGCGGAATTTCCGCTCGCGGACACGGATGAATATTCCGATGTTCCCCTACACGCAGGAGCGCGAACTGTCGGACGAGGACATCAAGGATATCTCGGCCTATATCGCCGGCATCGAATTGCCCAACAAGATGCCAACCTATACCGGCAAGGAAGATGCACTGACGCGCTTGCTGATGGCCGAGAAGGTGATGATCATTCCGCGTAGCGAAGGTGATCTCGAGAACGGTGGCCAGATTTACCAGAAACAATGCGCCTCCTGCCATGCCAGGAATGGCAAGGGACGCGGCATGTTCCCGCGGCTGGTTGGGCAATACACCAGCTACCTCAAGCGCCAGACCGATCTCTACCTGAAAGGCGACCGCCCGCATGACGAGGAGGGCATGGTCGGCCTGCTCAATGGCCTGAAAGATCAGGACATCAAGGACATTCTGGCCTATCTCACCTCGATACAGGAACCGCAGGAATGAAACATCTGATCGTACTGGCCCTGGGTTGCCTGAGCCTTCAGGCGGCTTGGTCGCACGGCCATCCGGCGCCGATTGATGACAGCATGCCCGATGCCCAGAAAATCCGCTTTTGCGAACGGGTTCGCGATCATGCGCTGCAAAATTTCTACAACCGCGACAAGGGCCGGCCGATGAAGCTGTTCGTGGAAGATGGCAGCGATGGTGCGCGGATCACCAACCACATCATCCGGCGCATCTATGAAGAGCCGCAGATTTCCAGCCCGAAAAAGGCCGAAGCCTTTGGTCGGGCGACCTGCAATGAAATGATGGGTACCAAAACGGCGCCGGAGTGATTGCCGGTCAGGCACCCAAAGTAGTCATGCCCTAATCCAGATCCCACAATTGATGCGCATCGAGCATTAGCCGGTAACGCAATTCCAGCGCATCCAGTTGCAGCAGCCTGGCGGCAAGTTGTGCTTCGTTAGCCAGACGGCGAGCGGCGAGCAGATCGTTCTGGCTGCCTTCGCCCAGCTGGTAGGCGCGGGCCGTCATGTCGGCGGCGCGGCTCAGGCGCTCGGCAGCACTGCGGCCGGATTGCCAGGTGGCCTGGGCGGCGCTGGCCGATTGGTAGAGCGAAGCTGCTTCAGCAGTGATTTTTTGCAGGGTGGCATCCTCACGACGTCCCGCAGCTGCGGCCTGGGCGAGCGTTGCATCGGCGGTGGCCCGACGGGCGCCACCCGGTAGCGGGATGCTGATGTAGGCACCGACGACCTGTTCTTCCCCGGCGCGTTCGCGCGAGACATGCACACCAAAAGTCGGGTCGGGCATGCGGTCACGGCTGCTGCGGCCGGCGACGATTTGCGAGCGTTGCACTTCGCCGCGAGCGATGCCCAGTTCGTGACTGTGTTCAAGAATCAACGCGATCCATTCATTTTCATTACGACCCACCGGTGCGGGTTCGGCAATACTGGCCGGCTCGGTCAGGGGCAGGCCGGGGTAACGACGGCGCAGATCTTCGGCCGCCGTGCGCTGGCGGACCCGGGCCTGGGTAAGCTGGGCTTCGGCTTGGGCGAGGGCGCCTTCGCTCAGCACTGCTTCCAGACGGGCGGCATCGCCCAGTTGCTGGCGGCGCTGGGTGGCCTTGGCCTGCTTCTCCAGAAGTGCGACCTGTTCGGACCACTGGCTGGCCGCGGCACTTTCCTTGAGCCAGAGGAACCAGGATTTAAGCAGATTGCGGCTGGTTTCGTGCAGGGCGTCGCCGCGCACCGTTTCGGCCAGGCTGACGCCGGCGGCACCAAGTTCGGCGTCAAGCGATGATTTGCCGGGCATCCGGATTGGGCGTTCGAGTGCCGCGTTCCATTCGTTGAATTGCTGCTCCGGGCTGCTCGAAGGTGTCGTCTTGCGCTGCTGGCCGCCGAGGCGGACGTTCCATTCATAGGGCCCGGCTTCGAGGCGATTGCGGTTGGCCTCCTCGACATTGATCTGGCTGTCGGCGGCCTGCACGGTCGGATTGGTGCGCAGTACCTTGGCGACGATATCATCCGGCGGCAGGTTGGGTTCGGCCGCGCTGGCGAAGTTGCCCAGGCAGGCAAGCAGCAGAGCAAGGGTCTTTTTCATAGCCGCCCCATCTCGATGATCGGCACCAGCCAATAGAACACATTGGCTCTTGGCAGCTCCGCCTTGATCAAACTCAGTACCTCACGCATGGCTTCTTCCGGCCCGGCCAGCCGGATCTGGACGCGTGGCGAGTGGCCGCTGACCAGTTCGGCCGGCTCGACCAATGGCACGACGGCGCCGTGACCTTCGGCGATGCTGGCGGTGAAGCCGCGGACGAGATCGGAACGGGAGAGCAGCAAATCCTCGACGTGCTGAGCAACGTCGGTGGGCATGGTCAGGGAAAGCAGGACATCAGCCATGGGTGGGCCTCAGTTGAACGACACGGTGGGTTTGACACCGAAGCGACGGAACAGGATGGGGAGCAGGACCAGCGTCAGTGCGGTCGAGGTGACCAGGCCACCGATGACGACGATGGCCAGCGGGCGCTGTACCTCGGAACCTGGTCCGGTGGCGAACAGCATCGGTACCAGGCCGAAGGCAGCGATGCTGGCAGTCATCAGCACCGGCCGCAGGCGGCGCTTGGCCCCTTCCACCACGACTTCGACGACCGGCATGCCACGGGCCAGCAACTGGTTGAAATAGGTGACCATGACGACGCCGTTAAGCACGGCGATACCGAGCAGGGCGATGAAACCGACCGAGGCCGGCACCGAGAGGTATTCGCCGGCAATGAGCAGGCCGAAGACGCCGCCGATCATCGCGAACGGCACGTTGGAAAGAACCAGCAGGGCTTGCCGTACCGAACGGAAAGTCGAGAAGAGCAGGAAGAAGATCAGCGCCAGTGCAACCGGAACCACGATCATCAGCCGGGCGGCGGCCCGTTGCTGGTTCTCGAACTGGCCACCCCAGGCCAGACGGTAGCCGGCCGGCAGTTTGACGTCGCGGATAACGGCAGCCTTGGCGTCTTCGACGAAGCCGACCAGGTCGCGATCACGAACGTTCGATTGGACCACGACGTAACGCTGGGCGTTCTCTCGGTCGACCTTGACCGGGCCATCGATACGGCCAATTTTTGCCACGCTGGCCAGCGGTACGCTGCCGCCGTTCGGCAGGGTCAGGCGCAGGGCTTCGAAGTCGGCGGGTGAGTTGAGCAGGCTGCTCGGGCCGCGCAGGACGACTGGTACGCGTCGTCCCTGTTCGATGACGACGCCGACATTGCGGCCTTCGAGCAGGGCCTTCAAATCGTTCTGGATATCGTCAACATTGAGGCCGAATCTGCCGGCTGCCAGACGGTCGACCGCAACCTTCAGATATTGCACACCATCGTTCTTCAATGTGAAGGTGTCTTCTGCACCATTTACTTTCTTGACTGTCGCGACAATCTCGTTGGACAGGCGGTTCAGCGTGGCGAGATCGGGGCCAAATATCTTGATTGCCAGATCGCCGCGCACGCCGGTCAGCATTTCGGAAACGCGCATGTCGATCGGCTGGGTGAAAGCGATGCCGATACCGGGGAAGTCGGCCATTACCGTGCGCAGTTGGTCGGCCAGCCAGGCCGGGTCCGGGTTGCGCCAGGTGTCGCGGGGCTGCAGCACCATGAAGGTATCGGTCTGGTTCAGACCCATCGGGTCGAGGCCAAGTTCGTCCGAGCCAGCGCGGGCGACGATGGATTTTATTTCCGGCACCTGCGCCAGGATCGCCTTCTGAACGGCGCTGTCGATGACAATGGTCTGATCGATACTTATCGACGGCAGCTTTTCGAGCTGCATGATCATGTCGCCTTCGTCCATGGTCGGCATGAAACTCTTGCCGAGCAGCATGAAGGCGCCGGTTGCTGCGGCCAGCGCAATCAGAGCGCCGATGATGAAGTGGCGGCTGTTGGCGAGGGCGATGGTCAAAGTGCGATCGTAGATGGCGGCCAGTTTCTTCACCAGCCACGGTTCGTGATGCACGCCGCGTTTGATCATGTAGGAGGCCAGCACCGGCACCACGGTCAGCGACAGCACGAGCGAGGAGGCGAGGGCGAAGACGATGGTCAGCGCGACCGGGCCGAACATCTTGCCTTCCAGTCCCTGCAAGGTGAGCAGCGGCAGGAAGACGATGATGATGATGATGATGCCGGAGGTCACCGGCGAGGCGACTTCGCGGGAGGCGCGGTAGATCAGGTGCAGCGTCGGCAGGTTTTCCGGAGCCTCGGCGAGCTGGCTTTCGACGTTCTCGACGACGACGACCGCCGCATCGACCAACATGCCGATGGCGATGGCGAGGCCGCCAAGGCTCATCAGGTTGGCCGAGAGGCCGTACATGCGCATCAGGATGAAGGTGGCGAGTGCCGATAGCGGCAACATCAGGGCGACGACCAGCGCGGCACGCAGGTTGCCGAGGAAGGCAAGAAGCAGCAGCACGACGAGGACGATGGCTTCGAGCAGGGCTTTTGAAACGGTGCCAATGGCGCGGCCGACCAGATTGCTGCGGTCGTAGAAAGCATCGATGGTGACGCCGGGTGGCAGGGTCGGGGCGATCTCGGCCAGGCGAACTTTGACGCCGGCCACCACCTTTTGCGCGTTGGCCCCGCGCAGGCCGAGGACCAAGCCTTGCACCGCCTCGCCCTGTCCGCTCTTGGTCACCGCACCGTAGCGGGTGAGGGCGCCGAGGCGGACTTCGGCCACATCGGCAATACGCACGACATTGCCGTCCTTGGCCTGCAAAACAATGGCTTTTACGTCGTCCACCGTAGTAATCGCACCTTCGGCCCGTACCAGCAGCGATTCCTCGCCGTCGTTCAGGCGACCGGCGCCGTCGTTGCGGTTATTGGCTTCGAGTACGGCCTGCAGGTCCTTCAATGCCAGACCACGCGCCGCGAGGCTTTGCGGTTGCGGTACGACTTCGAAAGTGCGCACCTCGCCACCCAGACTGTTTACGTCGGCAACGCCGGGCACGGTGCGCAGTTGCGGGCGGATCACCCAGTCGAGCAGGGCGCGCTTGTCAGCCAGCGAGATGTCGCCCTCGATGGTGAACATGAACATTTCGCCGAGCGGCGTGGTGATCGGGGCCATGCCGCCGGTCGCCCCGGGTGGCAGGTTGCCCATCGCTGCGGCCAGGCGTTCGCCGACCTGCTGGCGGGCCCAGTAAATATCGGTGCCATCCTCGAAATCGAGGGTGATGTCGGTCAGTGCGTACTTGGACACCGAGCGCAACAACTTTTGATGCGGAATACCGAGCAGTTCCTGCTCGACCGGCACGGCGAGGCGCGTTTCGACTTCTTCCGGGGTCATCCCCGGGGCTTTCAGGATGATCTTGACCTGGGTTGTTGAAACGTCGGGGAAGGCATCAATCGGCAGGCCGAGGAAGGCCTGCACCCCGGCGCCGATGAGCATGACGGTCAGCACCAGTACCAACAGGCGCTGGGTCAGCGAAAAGCGAATCAGTCTGTCGAGCATTATTCTTTGCCAACGCCGGTGAGCAGCGCCTTCAGGCCAGAAACGCCTTTGACCGCAATGCGCTCGGTCGGCTGGATGCCCTCGACGACGACATTGTCGCCGCCTTGAGAAATGATCCGTACCTCTCTGGCCTCAAAACTCTGGCCCTTGTCATTACTCGCGGTCTGCACGAAGGCGAGCGTCTTGCCAGCGTTGCGAGCCACTGCTGCGGCCGGAAGTCGTTGCCCCTTGCCAGGTGGTGCGGCAATTTCGACTTCAACCACCTGGCCTGGGTGCAGTGTTTCGGCCCCCTTACTGACCGCGGCACGGAGCAAAACTGTCTGACTGGCGGCATCGACCGCGCGGCCGATGGCGATCAGTTTGCCGCTGACTTCGCTGTTGGCTACTTTGACGACGGCGCCTTCCTTGAGGCCGGCGGCGAAATCGAGCGGGGCCTGGATTTCCAGCCAGAGCGGCGAGAGTTTGGCGATGCGGTAGATCATCGCCGAGGTTTCGACCCGTTGGCCGAGTTGTACACCCTGTTCGAGCACCACACCATCGATTGCTGCGGTCAACGCCAGTGGGCCGCCCATTTTGCCCGGTGCGACGCCGGCCAGCGCCATGCTTTGCCGTTGCTGACTAGCTTGCGCGCCAGCCTGGGCTGCCGTGGCGCGAGTCGCCTGCAGACGGGATTCGGCGATCAGGCCTTCGGCGAACAACTGCTCGTCGCGCTTAAGGCTTTGCTGGAGCAGGGCGGCCTGGCTGCCGGATTGCATTGCATCGCGCTGTAGTTCCAGCGCCTGCGGGCTGGCCAGGTGGGCGACGACCTGGCCACGTTTGACCATGGCGCCGGGAGCGACGGCCAGCATTTCAACCATGCCGCCGACCGGGGCTGCAACGACCCGCATCTGTTCATTGGGGACCAGAACCCGGGCTGGCAGCGTGCCGGCACGACTGGAAGTCGATTCGCTGACGATCGCTGTTTCAATGCCCAGCGCTTTGGCCTGTGATGCTTGCAACAACATGGGCTCGGCTGCCGAGGCTAGTCCGATCAGGGCACACAGGGGCAGGGCAAGAAGGCGGTGGCTAACGGTCATGTTCGTGCTCACAATGATTTGAGGCGAGTCTAGCGGTGCTGCATTAAGCGTTCCTTAAAGCGGGAAGAACGCTTGTGGATTGTGCATCTTCAGAATAACTTAAGACTGTGGTGGGACAATATGCGCAAGCGAACAGAGGAGGGCAGGATGAATTCGTTCAACAAGCGCACTGCCTTGCGCATTGCGGCGGTGAGCATGGTGCTGGCGGCTCTGGCGAGTCCGGTTGCTTGGCTGGTGGCGCAGGAAAAAGCCGAGCAAAGCACAAAGTTGCTGGCGACTGAAGAGTCGTTGCGCCTGTTGCGCCATTTTGACGCGATTGCCCTGAGCGGGCCGGATGCCGAGGCCCATGCGGACAGTGCAGCCAATGCCATCGTCGGTGGCTTGTTCGATATCGCCGAGATTTATGATCCGCGTGGCAAGAAGCTGGCCGAGAAGATGACCAGAGACGGCGAACTCATTGAAAAATTGCTGCCGGCGCATGGCGCTCCAAGCTACACGTCGACCTTTTACGAAAGCCTGGAATTGCCGGACAAGCGCTGGATACTGCGCGTTTTTGTGCCGCTGCAGGAAGCATCCGGCGTCAGCGGCGCGGCGATTACCGGCTATTTTGAAGGCGTCCGCATCGTGCCGCAGTGGCAGAAGGACCAGATGTGGGAGAACGCGCTGACCGCAGCGCTGATGATTGGCTTGGCGTCGTTGCTTTGTGGCGCGGCAATCTATCCGGTTGTGGTGCGTCTTTCGGCTGACAATGAGCAAAAAGCCCGCGAGGTGCTCGACTCGCACATTTCAATGATGGAAGCGCTTGGTCGGGCGATTGCCAAACGCGATTCCGATACCGGTGTCCATAACTACCGGGTGGCCTGGATCGCAGCGCGTATCGCCGAGAAACTGGGGCTGCGCGACAAGGACATGCAGTCGCTGATCGCCGGCAGCTTTTTGCACGATGTCGGGAAAATCGGCATACCGGATGCCATTCTGCTCAAGCCGGGCAAACTAGATGAGGACGAATTTAACATCATGCGGACGCACGTCTGCCAGGGTGAAGAGATCGTCGTCGGCATTGGCTGGTTGGATGGGGCCAATGAAGTGGTATCGGGCCACCATGAAAAATGGAACGGTACCGGCTATCCGCGGCAACTCAAGGCTGAGCAGATTCCGCTGGCGGCGCGAATTTTCGCGGTCGCGGATGTTTTCGATGCCTTGTGTTCAAGGCGCCCGTACAAGGAGGCGATGGGCTTCGACACGGCAATGGGAATCCTCGAAAAAGATACCGGTAGCCATTTTGATCCGGGCGTGATGGCAGCTTTCCGACCGATTGCGCGTCAGGTATTTGACCGCCTGGCTGAATGCGATGAAGAAGAAGCTCGTCGCCTGCTCGAAGATCGCGTCCGCACGCATTTCGGCATGTGATTCGATGGCTGCCGTAGCGGGGAGCCCTTGTCTCTGATGGCCCGCTTGTGCACCTCTGGATATATATCCATCAAGGTGCACAATGGTGCGGATTGGTAGATAAATAATGTTCTGAGCGCACCTATATGCATCTTGCGGATGTGTAGTAGATGTGGCATATTGTGCGCAGATATGTACAAATGTGCGTATTGAGCATAGTTTGTTTTTCTTGGCGCATATTTGTGCGTATTGCTGAGAGTTGAGTATGCAGAATAGCCACACACTTGCCGAACTGGAATCATTGCTGGGGGAACGCTTGCGTAACTTGCGCCTTGGCCGAAATATTGACCAGAAGACATTGGCAGCCCGGGCCGGGATAAGCGTGCGAGCACTGCAAAAGCTGGAAGCAGGAGATGGTTCCAATCTCACCACCCTGCTCTCGGTCGTTCGAGCCCTGGACCGGGAAGATTGGCTTTTGCTTGTTGCACCGACCGCCTCGATCAACCCGATGACCATGGTCCGTTCCCGTTCCCCGCGACAACGCGCGACATCGCTTCGGGCGCCAAAAACCACCCCAAAGTAGCAATTTATCAGGTTGATTTGCCATGGCTGCACTCCCTAAATCAAGGCGTAAAACAGGCTCACCCTACCGGCACGTTGATCGGGTTGAGGTTTATCTGTGGGGAGAGCTTATGGGTGCTGTGGCGCTGGACCCGACATACGGTTATTACGCGTTTGGCTATGCGCCCAGGTTCATTGAAAAAGGAATCGAGCCTTCTCCCTTGAAAATGCCGTTGCGGGAGGAACCCTACCTATTTACCGATTTGCCGACGGATACCTACAAGCGCCTTCCTGCCGTACTGAGCGATGCACTCCCGGATGACTTCGGCAATGCGTTGATCAACAAATATATGGCCGATCAGGGTATTGCAGCCGCCGAGGTGACTGAAATTGACCGATTGGCCTACATGAGCAATCGGGCGATGGGGGCTCTTGTTTTTCGCCCGTCCAGAGGGCCGGCCCGGCACAAGCCGACCCCGATCGAGCTGAGCCAACTCGTTACCGAGGCGAGAAAAGCCGTGACCGGCATAGTGGATGGCGATGAGCAGGCGAATGCCGCGCTCCGCAGCATCATTGAGGTCGGCACCTCGGCTGGAGGGGCTCGCGCCAAGGCGGTCATCGCCTGGAATCGCGAGACGGATGAGATACGCTCCGGTCAGTTTGAGGTTCCTGATGGTTTCGAGCATTGGCTTTTGAAATTCGATGGAATCGGCAAAGACAAAGAGTTGGGGGCTTCCGGGGGCTACGGTCGCATTGAGTATGCGTACTACCTGATGGCCAGGGAGGCCGGCATCGATATGATGGAATGCCGGCTTCTCGAAGAAAATGGCCGAGCCCACTTCATGACGCGCCGGTTCGACCGGGAAGGGACCGATACCCGGCATCATCTGCAAACCTTGTGCGCCATGGCACACCTGGACTACAAGAAAAAAGGAACGAATGCCTATTCCCAGCTTTTTCTGACGATGAACGCGTTGGGGCTACCTTACGAACAGCGAGAAGAAGCCTTTCGCCGGATGGTTTTCAATGTGATGGGGCGGAACTGCGACGACCACACCAAGAACCTATCCTTCCGTCTGAAAAAAGGCGGCGTTTGGGAGCTTTCTCCGGCCTACGACGTCACTTTTGCGCACAACCCCAAGGGTGAGTGGACCAATCAGCACCTGATGTCAGTCAACGGGAAGTTCAAGAATTTCATCGAAGACGATTTTCTGGTCGAAGCTGACCGGTTCAAAATTGGCACCGGCACCAAGGTCATTCGGGAGGTGAGCGAGGCCATCAAGGCCTGGCCTTCGTTTGCAGCAAAAGCAAAAGTACCCCAGGCGCAAATCGCCAGCATTGGCGAAATGTGCGGAACGGCCATGGCTTGATGATTTTTCTCGCTGGCGCTGAGTGGCAAACAGCAGATAACTGACCTTGCTTGAAGCCGGGTCAGATTTGATACTTGCTCAGCTTCGAAACGCTTGGAATGTGTATTCGGCGCCCTTCGACCAAAATCAAACCGAGGCTTGATAGTTCGTGAAGGATGCGCGAGAAGTGCTCCTGGGTCAGATTGAGTCTGGAGGCAATTACACCCTTGTTAACCGGCAATTCGATGACGACATCGCTCGCGTTCAATTGCCATTCGGGCAGTTCGCGCAACAGGTAACCAATGATGCGTTGCGTTCCCGATTGCAGTGAATAGGCCTCGACATCGGTTATCAGCTGATGAAGCCGCATTGCCATGCCGCCAAGCATCTTCCGGGCGAAGCTGTGGTCGCGCGCTATCTCGTCGAAAATCACTGATTTCGAGACGTAAAGCAACAGGGAGTCATTTAGTGCATGGGCAGAAACGATATAAGGCTTCTCAAGAAACATGAGAGCCTCCCCGAAACTTTGCCCCTCTCGAATAACCTCAACGACTTTCTCGGTTCCCTGGGAAGAGCTGAAAACCAGCTTTACCTGTCCATATACCATGACATGGAAGCCGGTACAGGCATCTCCCCGGTGAAACAGAACCTCGCCCTTTTTCGCGTGGATTTCCCTCGTGCCCTTGGCAATAAGGGCAATCTCATCAGCGTGCAAGCCTTCAAACAGCGGCACATGCGACAGATGAGTTTCGACACTGATGGTTTGATGGTCTCGCATACAGGTTCTCCCGGAAGTTGAAGCAAGACTAAAGCAAGTCGCTCATATAGTTACAAAGGATTATGCACAAATAGCCAAGTGGGGGCGAGGCTAGGTCCAAAGGCGGATTGCCTACGGCCCACAATGATGTGAACCTCGGTGGCATTGAGTTTTAAGCGGTGAGACATGCACGGCAACCACAACTTCAAGCCCCAGGTCCGTCTGCTTCAGACGCCGTTGTTTTGTGCCTTGGACGAGGCTTCGCTCGCGAGGGTTGCGCGACACACGCAGGAGGTTCATTTCCGGAAAGGTGCTGTCGTTTTTCGCGAGGGGCAGTCGTTTATCGGTCTGTTCATCGTCCTTGCCGGGCAGGTGAAGCGGTATTTCAGCTCATCGGACGGCAACGAGAAGGTTTGCGACATTCTCGAACAAGGAGATTGCTGCGGCGAGGCTGCCCTGTTTTCAGGCAGGCCCTATGGCATTTCAGCAGAAGCGCTGTGTGATGCGATATTGCTCAAGGTTTCTGCCGATGGAATCTTCGAGGAAATGCTGCAAAACCAGAATCTGGCCAAGAAGATGATGGAAATCCTGGCGAGCCGCACGCAGCAGATGATGGAGGCAGTAGAGTCACTGACGCTACTTTCTGGCACACAAAGAACGGTCCGTTATCTTCTGGACCAAGTAATGGAAAGTGAGGCAGGTCGCGTCAATGTCAGCGTTACCCTGCCGACGACCAAAGGCGTTTTGGCCTCCCGTTTGAATCTGAGCCCCGAACACTTCTCTCGACTGCTGATGGAATTGCAAGCCAGCGGGCTCATCAGGGTGAATGGCCGTCGAATTGATATTTCGAATATTGATCGGCTGCGTGAGCGTCTGTAAGTAACGGCTAGGATTTCTTCCGCAGCAGAAATCCACCTGACCGCCGTTTCAAAAACGGTATTGACGAGAAAAAAGCCGCCCGGATTCCGGACGGCGTAGAGAGCGCTGGTTCCGCTTATTCCTTGATCGCTTCGATGGCGATGTCGATGCGCACTTCGTCGCCAACGTAAGGGGCGTATTTGCCGGCGTTGAACTCGGAACGCTTGACCACCGTGAAGGCGTTGGCGCCGATCGCGTCCTTCTTCAGCATCGGGTGCGGCATGGCCTGGAAGGAGGTGACGGTCAGGGTTACTGGCTTGGTCACGCCCTTCAGCGTCAGGTTGCCTTCGATCTTGGCCGGCTTGTCGCCTTCGAAGATGACCTTGGTGGACTTGAAGGTGGCGGTCGGGTACTTGGCGGTGTCGAGGAAATCCTCACCCTGGATGTGCTCGTTGAAAGTGTCGGCGCCGGTATCGACGGATTTGGTGTCGATCACGATGTCGACCGCACCGGTCTTGGCGACCTTGTCGAAAACGACCTTGCCGCTGTTCTTGTTGAAGCGGGAGAGCTGGGTCGAGTAGCCGAAGTGGCTGTACGAGAAGCGCGAAAAAGTGTGGGTGCTGTCGGCAACGTAGGTTTCCGGGGCAGCCAGTGCAGGGCTGGCTGCTACGGCGGCGAGGATGAGAGCGGCGGTGAGTTTGCTCAGTTTTTGCATGGTGGTTCTCCGTTTATGGCTTTGGGGTTGGGGGCTTACTTGCTTGCTGCGGTGATGCGGAACTTGATCAGGACGTCGTTGGCGACGATGTCGAACTTGGCCCAGGAGCCTTCGCCGATTGAAAAGTCGGCCCGGCGAATGGTGAAGCTGCCGTCGAAGACGCCGCTGTTGCCTTGTGCCGTGAAGGTGGCGGGAACGACGACATCCTGCGATTTGCCCTTGATGCTCAACTGGCCAGCCACCTCGTAGCGATTGCCGCCGAGCGACTTGACGCTGCTCGAAACAAAACGGGCGGTCGGGAAGGCCTTGGTGTTGAACCAGGGCTTGCCAGCGACTTCATCGTCACCTTCCGGGGCGCCGGTATCGACGCTGGCCAGTTCGACGTCGAAGGTGGCTTTGGCAGCCGCCGGTTTGGCCGGGTCGAAATTCAGCTGGCTGGAAAAACGCTTGAATTTGCCGTCTACCGCAACACCCATCTGTTTATAGACGAAGGCGACGCTGCTCTTGTCGGCCTGGACCTGTGTGTATTCGACGGCCTGGACGGAAAAGGCGGTGGCGAGGGTGAAAGCGAGGGCGAGTTTTTTCATGTCAGTTCTCCTTGGCGTGCTTGGGCAACATTCGAGTCAGGATGTCGTCCTTGTCGATAAAGTGATGTTTCAGCGCCGCGCCGATATGGCCGACGATGGTGATAATGAAGAGCAGGTTGAGACTCATATGGACGGTTTGCAGCAGGTCGCCGAGCTCCTTGTTCTTGTCGAGCAGATCGGGGATCGGCAATACACCAAACCATACGGTCTGGAAGCCTTTGGCCGAACTCATCAGCCAGCCGGAAAGCGGGATGGCGAGCATCAGGCCGTAGAGCGCCAGATGGCCGGCATGGGCGGCGAGTTGCATGAGCTTCGGCATATTGACCGGCAGGGCGGGCGGGATATGGGTGATACGCCAGGCAAGGCGGACCAGCACGAGCAGGAAGGCGGTGACGCCGGCCCATTTGTGCCACGAATACAGTTTCAGCTTTTCCGGCGAGAGCGGCAGGTCGTGCATGTAGAAGCCGAGCGCGATCAGGCCGATGAGCAGGACGGCCATCAGCCAGTGCAGGCCCTTGGCGGTTTTGGTGTAGTGAGTTGCCACGGTCGACCTCCTTATTGGGGTAAAAATGAATAGGCATCCATGGCGATGACGTAATCGTCGATGCCGGCATGGAAACGCTCAACTTTGGCGTTATCGCCACCGGCACCCAGTGCGACGAAGAGCGGCAGCAAATGTTCATCACTCGGGTGAGCCTGCGCGCCGCCCGGAGCTTGCCGACGGTAGTCGAGCAGGGAAGGAATGTTGTGAGTATGCATTTGTTCTGCCAGCCAGTCGGTGAATTGGCGCACATAGGCCGGGGTCTGGCCATTGCTGCGGGCCGCCAACTGGTAGTCGCGCAGGTTGTGCGTCAGGTTGCCGGAAGCGATAACGAGAAAGCCTTTTTCGGTGAGCGGCGCCAGCGCTTGGCCAAGCCGATAGGCACCTTCAGTCCCGGCGTGGCTTTGAATGGAAAGTGGTATCACCGGTACGTCGGCTTCCGGAAACATCAGGCGCAGCGGCACCCAGGCACCGTGGTCAAGGCCACGTTCGGCATCCTGCTTCACCGGAAGGCCGGCAGCCGTGATGGCGGCAATGACTTCGTTGGCGGCCTCGCGGCAGCCGGTTGCAGGGTAGCGCAGGGCGTACAACTCGTCAGGAAAGCCGTAAAAGTCGTGGATGGTTTCCGGGCGGTTGGCAGTGCCCACCGTTGGCATGGCGGTATCCCAGTGGGCGCTGACGATGACTATGGCGCGGGGCTGCGACAACGATAGCGCCATCCTGACCAGTGCCGCGCCGGCGGCGCCCGGACGCAGTGCGAAAGTCGGCGCGCCGTGGGGAACGAAGAGCGCGGGTTGGGTCGATGTCATTGCTGGAACTCCTGATGCGATGGACGAACTTTAGTCCTCCTTTTGGAAGCGAAATAGCCGACAATGTGCAAATCATTATTGCCAGAAATGCAACAATGGATCGCCTTGATGCCATGCACCTTTTTGTTCGCGTCGCCGAACTCGGTAGTTTTGCCGCCGTTGCGCTGCAACTGGGCGTGGCCCGCTCGGTGGTGACGCGGCAGATTGCCGGACTGGAGGCGCATCTCGGCGTCAAGCTGATGGTGAGAAGCACGCGCCGGCTTTCCCTGACCTCGGCCGGTACTTCCTATCTGGAAAAATGCCGGGTCATTCTGAATCTGGTCGAGTCAGCCGAGGGCGATGTAGCGGAGGAGCGGCTGGCACCGCGCGGCAATATCCGGATCAGCCTGCCGCTGAGTTTCGGCTTGAAGCGACTGGCGCCCATGCTGCTGGATTTCTCGCAGCGTTATCCGGAAGTCGGCCTTGACATGGATTACACCGATCGCCGGGTGAAGCTGATCGAGGAGGGGATCGATCTGTCGATCCGCATTACTCGCAAGCTCGAGGGCGGCGATGTGGCGCGGCGCATAGGCTCGGGCCAGATGCAGGCTGTGGCGTCGCCGGATTATCTCGCCAGGCACGGTCAACCGCAGCATCCGTCCGAACTGATCCATCACGAATGCCTGGGCTATACCTCTGGCGGGGCGCTTCAAAACTGGCAATTCCTGGTGGCCGGCCAACTGGAAAGTTTTCCGGTGCGTAGCCGCATCCATGCGAACAATGGCGATGTGCTGATGGAGGCGGCAGCGCAAGGCCTGGGCATCACCTTGCAGCCCGATTTCATCACTGAAAGCTTCCTCGCGAGCGGGCGGGTCGAGGTCATCCTGGGCGACTTCCCCGTCCCCGGACTCGGCATCTATGCCATGTTGCCGAGCAATCGGCATGTGCCGCACCGGGTGCGGGTTCTGATGGATTTCCTTGGCGCCGGGCTGGCTGTTTGACGAAAGTTTGATCTGCCGTGAATTGGATCACGGACAGCGAATCACATCGGCGGCAAAATGACCTCGAATCCTCAACAACCGGTCAAACATCGTGCCCCCTGTCCTGCGTCATTCCTCTGCACCACCCAGCGCCAGCTCTCCGGCCCGGCGTGATGTGGCGCGCCCGGGAGAGCAGGAGTTGGCCAGTTTCGATCTGCGTGATGCCCTCGCCGACATGACTGTTCGCGAAACCTCCTTCAGCGAATTTCTCGCTGAACTCAAGCGGGCTGGCAAAAAGCCGAACTGATTCGGCTGGTCAGCAGTTCCCTCCAAGTTTCAAGCCAGCAAGGCCACAGCCTTGATCTGCGCCCTGAGCGCCAGACCCGGGCGGATATTCAGGCGTTCGGCCGAGCGCCGGGTGATGCGGGCGAGCAGCGGTTCTCCAGCGACATCGAGCTTGACCAGCACATGCCCCGGCGTATTGGTCGGGGCCAGATCAACGACCATGGCCGAAACACAGTTCAGGATGCTGCTCTGAGTCTGTGGCACCAGCGCCAGGCTGACATCGCGGGCGTGAATGCGGCAACGCCGCCATGTGCCAACCGGCTCCTGGCGGCGTGAGACGAAAATCGATCCGCCGGAGAATTCAAGCCGCGTCAGATCGTCTGCTTCATGGGCCACGATTTCTGCTTCGATCACCACGCCTGCATCGTCAGCAAAGGCGGCCGGCAGGTCGATGCGCGAAAGGACGTCTTTCAGCGGCCCGCTGGCGACCACCTTGCCTTCGTCAAGCAGAACCAGATGGTCGGCCAGCCGCGCGACTTCATCGGGTGAATGGCTGACGTAGATGATCGGAATCGCCAGCTCGCGGTGCAGGCGTTCGAGATAGGGCAGGATTTCCAGCTTGCGCTTCAGGTCGAGGGCGGCCAGCGGTTCATCCATCAGCAGGATTTTTGGCGCGGCGAGCAGGGCGCGGGCAATCGCCACGCGCTGGCGTTCACCACCGGAAAGCTGGGTTGGGTTGCGTTCGAGCAGGTGACCAATGCCGAGCAATTCGGCGACTTCCGGTAGCTCGAAACACATTGCTGCGGTGGACGCCCTTTTTTGGCCAAATTCCATATTGCCGCGTACCGAGAGGTGCGGGAACAGGCTGGCCTCCTGAAAAACTACGCCCAATGCCCGCTGGTGCGGCGGTACGAAATGGCCTTTGGATTCGTCCTGCCAGACCTCATCACCAATCGAAAAGTAGCCTTCCCTGGCTCGCTCCAGACCCGCCATGGCGCGCAGGCAGGTGGTCTTGCCAGAGCCGGAATGGCCGAACAGGGCGGTGACGCCGCGCCCGGGCAGCGTCAGGTCGACATCCAGCTGGAAATCGCTGCGGTCGACGCGGAATTTGGCCCGAATTTCAGAATTCATAGTGCTTTCCGCCGGGCCGGGTTGAAGGTGTAAAGCCCAAGCAATACCAGAAAGCTGAACAGCACCATGCCGCCGGAGAGCCAGTGGGCTTGGGTATATTCGAGCGCTTCGACGTGGTCGTAAATCTGTACCGAGACAACGCGGGTCTTATCGGGAATGTTGCCGCCGATCATCAAGACAATGCCGAATTCGCCGATGGTATGGGCAAAGCCGAGAATCGCTCCGCTCAGGAAGCCGGGCTTGGCCAACGGCACGGCGACTGACCAGAAGGTATCCCAGGGGCTGGCACGCAGCGTCGCGGCGACTTCCAGCGGGCGGTCGCCAATGGCTTCAAAGGCGTTTTGGATGGGTTGAACCACAAAGGGCAACGAGTAAAAAACCGAGGCGATGACGAGGCCGGGGAAGGTGAAGGGTAGCAGGCCGAGACCGAGCGATTGCGTGAACTGTCCGACCGGCCCGTTCGGCCCCATGACGACGAGCATGTAAAAGCCGATCACGGTTGGCGGTAACACCAGCGGCAAGGCGACGATGGCGCCGATCACCCCTTTGAAGGCCGAGCGTGTCCGGGCCAGCCACCAGGCGATGGGCGTTCCGATAACGAGCAGCAACAGGGTGACTACCGTGGCCAGTTTGAGGGTCAGCCAGACAGCAGCGAGATCAGCACTTTCCATGATCAGTGGCGGGAAAACAGGTCGCGTAGTTTACACAGCGTGGTGGTGATGTCGAAACGCGTATCGGGCAGGGCTTCTCCCGCCATGATGCGGCTGATCGCCATGGTCGGGTCGTCTTCGCCGGTGAGCAGGACTTCCGTGCCGCGCAATTTCATGTGGCGAATGAAGCCGTCGCCAGCGCTGGCGGCAACCATGATGTCGACGCCATCAAGCGGGTGCGGGCCCTTGTCCTCGAAGGTGTGCAGGATTTGTTCCTTGTTCAGTTCAACCCGTTGTGGGGCTGGCAGAAGTTGTGTCGAGCGATGCTCCGAGAGATCCCAGAGCAGCCAGTGCCGGGTTTGTCCGGCGTGGCCGCTGACCGTCAGGTAGTTCTTGGTGGCGATGGCGATTTTCATGGCGTGGCAGACCTATAGGGCATTCAGGGGAGGGGGAAATTTATTGTTTTGCGAATCAGTGCAACTCGTAACCGAAGGATTTGATAACCGTCTGGGCCTTCTCACCCTTCAGGAAGTTGATCAAGGCAATCGCTGCAGGTTTGTCCTTGCCTTTGGCGAGGAGCACTGCATCCTGAAGGATAGGGTCATGTAGCGTGCCGGGAATGACCCATCCTGAGCCGGTGCCGATCTGGCCGTTCTTGATGACCTGTGAGAAGGCGATAAACCCAAGTTCTGCGGCTCCGGTCACAACGAATTGCTGTGTCTGGGAAATGTTTTCACCTTGCACGAGTAGCGGCTTCAGCTTGTCGGCAACGCCTAACTTGTTCATTACCTGCCGGGCAGCTGTACCGTAGGGTGCCGTTTTCGGGTTGGCGATGGCAATGTGCCTGAACTCCCCTTTTTTGAGCACTTCACCCTTGGCGTCGATAAGTTTCGGGTCGGCCGACCACAGTACCAACTTGCCGATGGCGTAGGTAAAGGCAGTGCCGGCCACGGCATGGCTTTCCTTGATCAGCCGCGCTGGGGTTTCGTTGTCGGCCGAGAGCAGCGCTTCAAACGGCGCACCATTGGTGATCTGTGCGTAGAACTTGCCCGTGGCACCAAAGGATAGGCTGGCCTTGTGCCCGGTGTCGCGCTCGAAGAGAACGGAGATGACCTGCATCGGCCCGGTGAAATTGGCGGCGACGGCGACCTGAACGGTGTCGGCTAGCCCGTTGAGAGCGAATGCTGCGGTCAACGCGAAAAAAAGGGCATTTTTCATCGGACAACTCCTTTCAGGTGTATTTGCAAAGAATCACAGCCGAGGCCTTGAACACGGCGCAGGCCTGTTCGCCGACAACCAGGCCCAGGCGTTCGACACTGTCATGGGTGACGACGGCGCAGACTGACTTTCCGCCCTTCGTGCGGAGCGTTATTTCGGCATTGACCGGGCCATCGTGAATGCGGGTGATTTCACCCCACAACTGGTTGCGGGCGCTGACTTTGATGCTCGGGTCGTTGAGCAGCAGCACGGACGACGACTTGACCAGCGCATTGAGCTCCATACCGATGCTCAGGCCGAGGTTTTCGGCCGAGTCGACGGTGATGACCGCGACTATCTCGTTCTCTTCATCAAGCTTGATCCGTACTTCGAAATCGACATGTCCTTCGCGCAGCCCGACGATATGCCCGGCGAACTGGTTGCGGGCGCTCGTTTTCATCGACATGCGTTTGAGCAGCTGGCGGAATTGCTGAAAGTCGCTGGCCTGCCCATCGTTCATGCTGGCCGAGAGGCGGTCGAGAGCGGCCTGGTATTCTGCTTCCAGCGCCCTGTAGAGGGCGATGGTTTTGCGGCCATGCGCGGTGAGCAAAGTGCCGCCGCCGTTCTTGCCGCCAGTCGAGCGGACCACCAGTGCTTGGTCAGCCAGATTGTTCATGGCATCGACGGCATCCCAGGCCGCCTTGTACGAGATCGGCACAGCTTTTGCTGCTTGAGAAATCGAGCCGTGCTGGTCGATGGCTTCGAGCAGACGGATGCGGGTGTCGCCGAGAAAGGTGCCGAACTCGGTATCGACTTCCAGTTTGCCACGCATGCGGTGCAGGATGGTATCCATGATTCCGTAATATTAAAGTTTATATAGCGATAACTATAACCCAGGTTTGCCTGGTTGAAATTCCTGCGAAATAGTTCCGTTTCATGGTTAAATTTTTTAGACGTCCAGGACTAAAGTGCGCGTAACCCGACAAAAAAGCGTTGGTTGTAGTTGTATATAGCGAAAACCGGGCCAGAATCCTCAACTCAGCAAGGGGAACAACATGAATGTCAGCGCACGTAATGTATTCAAGGGAACAGTCACCTTATTGACCGATGGTGTAGTCAATGCCGAAGTCGAACTGACGCTGGCGGGAGGCGACAAAATTGTCGCAATCGTGACAGAGAGCAGCGTCAGATCGCTGGGCTTGGTGGTCGGCACCGAGGCTGTCGCCTACGTCAAGGCGCCGTGGGTCATGCTGCTGGCCGGTGCAGGGACCACGAAATTTTCAGCCCGCAATCAGTTGGCCGGTAAGGTCTGCAAGCTGCAAAAGGGGGCGGTGAATACAGAAGTTGCTATTGCATTGCTCGGCGGTAGCACGGTTTTTGCCGTGGTTACCAACGAGGCGGTACTTGAGTTGGGGCTTAAGGAAGGCGTTGCCGCTGTTGCACTGATCAAGGCTAGCCACGTGATTCTGGGTGTGCCAGCCGGCGAGTGATTTGTTTGATGGACCTTGGCGGTCTGCCGGCTGCCGCTCTTTGATTGGCGGTGCCACCCAAAGCGGTGGTGCCCATGAGAAGAATCGAACTTCCGACCTCTCCCTTACCAAGGGAGTGCTCTACCACTGAGCTACATGGGCAAAACCTGATGCTCCTGACGGGGGGCAAGGTAACCGCTAATTCGCTTCTGGTTGCCAGGTTGTTTTTGATTTGATCTTTTGGATGCCATCAACAACTCCGTCGTCTGCTGCCTGCTTGATCAATGGATGCGTTTTTCAATACATCTATCGCGATAGATGGTCACGTCTCAAGCGGGGCGCATTGTAGCAGTGGAAAGATGATCATGCAGGTGATTGTGAGCGTTAAAAGCCCGGGGTTTGCCCGGCTGGCAACTAACAGCTTTGCAGCAATCCAAGTTAACGCCACAAACTGAGCGGGGGGTCTGTAACGACAGCTCTGAGTACATCGCCACGAGAAACAAAGCCGACCAATCGCCTGGAGTCACTCACAATCGGCACTCCATCCACGCGATTCTCCAACATGACCGAGGCAATGCGCCGAATGTCGGTAATTGGGTGCGCTGCCACCACAGGGGTCTTCATTACATCCCTGACATGTCGGCGCATGCTCTCGATGATCTGATCACCATCAATGTCTATCGCAGTCAAAAGGTCGCGTTCACTGACAATCCCTATCAGTTGAGCGCGCTCATCCAGGACCGGTGCCTGATGGATACCTTTGTCTCGCAAAGTCCTCCAGGCCAGGGAGACTGCGTCATTGGCGAAGACGGTAACCACCTGGTTTTGCATTATCTGACTTGCATGTATTAGTGGACCACGTTCCAGATCGGGAGGAAGCATCGACAGGTAGGCGCGAACAGCGTCGTCCTGAGATCGGCCGGAGATGCCGGAAATGGCCTCAATACCCAGTTCGTCTCCACCATCTGCTAACGCCCGGGCAGTCCGGGCATTTGATAGTGCGCGAACTCGATTCATCTGCTCCAATGTTCCGCTGAATACTTGTCCCGTTACACCGTAGATCGAAAACATGGTTTGCCTTTCTGAGATGCCATCCGCATCTCCACGAACATGTCAGCGCAGCGTATGGCCTGGCACACATGTGACAGGAACGTTTGCCAGATGAAGTATTTTTTGCGTGACAGAACCGAGTGCAATGCCAGAGAGCCCTCCTAGCCCACGAGAGCCCATGATGATGTGATCGCAACCAAGCTCCTCCGCTATCGCCACTAAAGTCTCACCAGCTGCACCCTGTCGAACGTGAACCTTGAAGGAAACTTGTTCATCGTGTAGCAATGCCGTGTGAGATTCGAGCGAAATGTGGGCCTCGATAGCCTCCTGTATCTTGTCTTGAGTCTGCCATGGCAACGGGGCTGATTGAACGTGAGCGACATGCACGACCAAAGGACCATGTTTTTTGATGAACTTGACGACATAGAGTGTTGCTTCAAAGGCGGATGCAGATTGATCGACAGCCAAGAGAACTGTTTGCATTGCTATCTCCTTATTTGAACTCTGACTTGTCAGTGATGCCGGATGTCATCAGATTTCCCTGGATAAGTTTTGCCAGAAATTTACGTCCTTCATCCAGAATCAGCACCGACGATGCAACAACGATGGCCAGCCACCAGTCGCCAGATTTCAGATCAACGGTGTCGAAGATGGCCTGCGCCGGCCCCCATTGGACGGCCAGCACTTGCATTCCCAGTACGAAGGCCAAAGCAAGCCAGAGTTTTCCGTTGCTGAAGAAGTTCTTGTTGAAGACCGTGCTTTTTTCTGAGCGGGCGTTGAAGACATTGAAGAACTGAAAGAGTACGAAGGTCGTGAAAGCCAACGTCAATGCATAGGCCTGGCCTTGACTGGCGAGGCCGTGCTGAAACATGAACAAGGTTCCGACCATCATGGTGAGGCCATAAAGAGCCAGACGCAGCAGGCGCCCCATGTCGAGAATCTGCGTCCGTTGTGAGCGTGGTTTGTCGCTCATGACCTCAGGGCGAGCCGGCTCGATGCCCAGCGTCATGGCCGGCGGTCCGTCCATGATGATGTTGATCCACAACAAATGGATGGCGGTAAACGGCGCTGGCCAGCCAAGCAGCGTGGCGGCGAGCACGGTCAGAATCGCACCGATGTTGGTGGATAACTGAAAGCGGACAAACTTGACGATGTTGTCGTAAACGACGCGCCCTTCTTTGACGGCGCGCACGATGGTGGCGAAATTGTCGTCAGTCAGGACCAGTGTTGCTGCCTCGCGAGTGACGGCGGTGCCCGTGATACCCATCGCCACGCCGATATCGGCAGCCTTGAGGGCCGGAGCATCGTTGACGCCGTCGCCGGTCATCGCGACAACGTGGCCCAGCGCCTTCAGTGCACGGACGATGCGAACCTTGTGGCTGGGCGAAACGCGGGCAAAGACGGCGATATCGTTAACGCGAGTGGCCAGGGCTGCGTCGTCCAGCCCGTCGAGTTCCGCACCGCTGATCACTTCGCCATTCAAGCCAAGCTCCCGGGCGATGGCGGCAGCGGTTGCCTTGTGGTCGCCCGTAATCATCTTGACTTGAATGCCCGCCTCGACACACAAGGCTATTGCATCCTTGGCCTCGGCGCGCGGCGGGTCCATCAAGCCAGCAAGGCCGAGGAAGGTCAATTCATCAGCCCACGCCATCAGGTCACCGGCGGGGTCAAAATCACGCGCGGGGATGATGCGGCGAGCCACTGCCAGAACGCGTAGTGCCTGATCTGCCAAGGCCAGATTTTCTTGTTCGATACGCCGGCGGGAAGTGCTGTCGACAGGCTGTTCACCGCTCGGGCTGAGATAACGGGAGGCGCGCTCCAGCAAAACATCCGGCGCCCCCTTGATGAACATCTCCACGACTTCACCCGCATGGTGGAAGGTGGCCATGAATTTGTGGGCCGAATCAAAGGGGATTTCGCCGATACGCGGGCGATGTGCCTGTTCCGTTTCCGGGTCGACGCCACCTTTTTGCGCCAGCACCCACAACGCACCTTCGGTCGGGTCGCCGATCAACTGCCCATCGTTAACGCGGGAGTCGGTGCATAAGGCCATCGGCAACAAGTAGGGGCGCAAATCTGTCGCGGGCTTTGCCTCGATCACGCCTTCCGTCCGGTATCCCTCGCCATTGACCGTGAAACGCTGGTCGGCAAACCAGCCAGCGCGTGCTGTCATCTGATTCAAGGTGAGTGTGCCGGTCTTGTCCGAACAGATCACCGTGGTCGAACCCAATGTTTCGACGGCAGATAGTTTCTTGAGGATGGCGCGATTCTTCGCCATCCGCCACATGCCAATGGCCAGCGTCACCGTCACTACCGCCGGCAATCCTTCGGGGATTGCGGCAACGGCCAGTGCAACAGCAGTCATTGCTGCCTCGGTCCATGGCAGACCGCGCATGAAATCGATCAGGAAAATCACGCTGACGACAACGCCGGCAATTGCCGCCAGTTTCTTGCCCAGCGTATCCAGTTGCCGTTGTAGTGGCGTTTCCGCTTCTTCGGCACTGGCGATCATCCCCGCCAGCTTGCCCATCTCGGTACGCATGCCGGTATCGGTCACCAGCAGCTCGGCACGGCCACGGGTAAGGACCGTATTCATGAACAAGAGATTGAGGCGGTCACCCAGTGGCAGATCAGCCCCTTCGAGAATAGCGGTGTGCTTGCTCACGGCGTGTGATTCACCGGTCAATGCGGCTTCCTCTGCTTCGAGGTTATGAGCGGCAAGCAGGCGACCATCGGCCGGCACCCGGTCGCCCGCTTCGAGCAGGACGATATCGCCGGGTACCAACTGGCTGGCGTCAATTTCCGACACCACGCCATCGCGTCGGACGCGGGCATGCGCCGCCAGCATGTCCTTGAGTGCCGCCAGCGTACGTTCTGCCCGGTGCTCCTGCCAGAAACCGAGGCCGGCATTGAGGATCACGACGATGAGAATAACTGCCGCATCCTTCAGGTCGCCAATGGCCCAGGCCAGTCCGGCGGCAAGCAGCAGGACGATGACCAGGAAGTTCTTGAACTGATCGACAAATTTGAGCCAGAGGGGGCGCGGTGCCGCTTCGTCCAGTTTGTTCTCGCCGTACCTGGCTAGCCGTTCATTCACGGCCGATGTCGTCAAGCCTTCGGCAGGAAGTGTCTCCAGTGCCTGCGCCGCTTCACTTCCGGAAAGGGAGTGCCAGGGGTGATGTTCAGTGTCCATGGGTGAAAAGAATCCAGATGTTGATCAGGTGGTAAAAGAGCAACTTGGTGAAGCTGCCCATGGTCTATTTTTCGTGTTGGCTTAATCTATGGGTTGCAATAACTACAGCGACCAGGATCAGCGGTGGTGGTGTCTAGTCGCTCCCTGGTCTGACGAAATGAACATTTGATGCATCCGTGTACCTCTGCACGCACTTCCTGAGTCGAAGCGCCGCACTCAGCGCATGGCAAGCCCTTTATGCGATCAACAATGCCAAAGCCAGGGGTTCCACACTCAGGGCACAAAGAGGCAAGTTTGCTTACCAGATCCTCGGCAGCACTCCGGATATTCTTCATTCGGGTCGGATTGGCATGGGCACGCAAATCATTTTCAAGAAACACTTGGCCATTACTGGATTGTGCCAATGCCGAATTAAAGGCGTATTCCAACTCCTGCCAGTTTGAAAGTCCCTTGCGAACTCGTCGGTCGTTCGGGCCGTCGGGGCGCACGACCATGTGATGCAGGGGGAATCCGGCTTCGACCACAAATGCTTTTGCGGCTGCCCAGTCATGCGCTGCCAGATGCAGATCCTTGGGAGCTCCCTGAGCCATGCCCACCACTTCTAGGTCACGCTCGTCATCAATGAAAATCAGGTACTCGAGGTTCCATGGAAACATGCCGACAAAAGGATCGGCACCGAAACTCCCTTCGCTGGCCAGCCCGAGGGGCAACCCTGCCAACTCCATTCCGATTCTCGCCTTTTTGCGGGCGGCTTCAATTTGCGATCCATCTCGCGGAATGTCGCGGGTAAAGGTACCCAAACGATCAGTGTCGTACCCGGTCACGAGTTCAACCTGGCAGCCATGCGATTTTGTCAGCACTGGCTGGATGACCTTCTCTTTGCCGTGCATTGTCAGCAAGGCAATCTTGCGGCCGGCGTAGATGGATTTCCGGCCTTTGGAGGAAAGTGATTTTCCCCCGGATTGAAGTTTTGGGGCGCGGGCATTCAAAATTTCTCTCCCCGCAATATATCGATCTCCACCATAAATGCGACCATGGCGTAGTCGGTGTAATACTGATCTCGAATATGTGCCAGCAGAAGTTCCGCCTGGGCTCTTTGGCAAATGACTTCGATGCGTATATTGGCGACCTCGTCCCACGCGGCATCGCGTATCCCCCTGCTGCCACGGCCGCGTGCATCGGATACGGTGTACCCCCGTACCCCATGTTTTTCCAGGTCGCGGAGGAGGCTTTGCTCGATGACCGCTTCGGTAATTACGGTCAGCAAGGTACGTTTTTCCATATTCGCCAGCATCAGAATGCTCCTGCAAGTTGTACGGCCAAATAATGGTAGAGCGGAATTCCAGCCATGATATTAAAGGGGAAGGTAATACCCAGCACCGCCGACAGTGAAAGCGCCGGATTTGCCTCCGGAACCGCCAGGCGCATGGTTGCGGGGACGGCGATGTAGGACGCGCTTGCCGCCAGCGTAGCCAGCAAGGTCATCCCGCCTACCGACAAATCAAGCAGCAAGGCACACCCCAGACCAAGCAAGCCCGAGAACAAGGGCATGAGCAGGCCGAAACTGATGATGAATGCGCCGCGTTTGCGCAACTCGCCAATTTGGCGGCTGACGATCAATCCCATTTCCAGCAAAAACAGAGCGAGTGCGCCTTTGAACAGGTCATAAAACAGGCCTTTGATCGGCGTCAGCCCTTCAGGTCCGGCAATCCAGCCGATGGCCATGCCGCCCATCAACAAGGTCACGCCCTTGCCGAGAAAACTCTCATGCGCCAAGGCTCGCCAGTCGGTGTCCTTGCTGACCCCGCGCGCCAGCATGATGCCGACAATTAGAGCTGGCACTTCCATGACGGTCAGGAAAATCGCAAGTTGTGGTTCGAAGTCGATGCCTCGCGTCATCAACCAGTTAGCTCCGACGGCGAAGGTTGCCACGCTCACCGAGCCGTAATGCGCTGCAGTTGCTGCCGCGTCGGAGCGCCCCAGGCGTCCGAGCTTGATGAGAATTGCGAAGGCGATCAAAGTCTGTAATACACCCAGCACGATCACCGCACCCAGCTGCGGCAGCAGCGGACTGAGTGCCTGCTTGGCGAGGCCTTCACCCCCCTTGAGGCCAATGGCGAGAAGTAGAATCAGGGACAGCGATTCGTAAAGCGCGGCCGGCAGTTTTAGCTCCGAGCGCGCCAGGCCTGCCAGCAAGCCGAACAAGAAAAACAAGACAACAACATCAATCATTTTAGTCGAACCCGATAAGCGGGATGCTCCTGCAAAGAGCAGCCAGATGCTGTTTCATCTGCCCAGGTCAGTCACTGTTGTTCGCAAAACCAAGCAAGTGCAGCAGGCTGGTGAAGAGATTGAAAATGCTCACAAACAGGGTCACCGTCGCCATGATGTAATTCGTTTCCCCGCCATGAATGATGTTGCTGGTTTCATAGAGGATCAGGCCGGACATCAACAAGACGAATGCCGCCGAAATGGTCAATGACAAGGCCGGAATGCTGAGAAACACAGCTGCCAGGGATGCGACGAAGGCAACAAGAATTCCTGCCGTCAGGAAGCCACCGATGAAACTGAAATCCTTGCGGGTGGTCAGTGCATAGCCGGAGAGACCGAGGAATATTGCTGCCGTGGAACCCATGGCCATCATCACGGTTTGCCCTCCGTTGGGCAGGCCGAGGTAATGGCTGACGATCGGCCCCAATGTGTAGCCCATGAACCCGGTCAGGCCAAAGACGGAGAGCAGGCCCCAGCTACTGTTGCGTAACCGGGCCGTGAGAAACAGCAGACCGAAATATCCGATCAAGGTTACAACAAGACCGGGGTGTGGCAGTTTCATGGCTACCGACACAGCGGCTGTAGCTGCGGCAAACAGCAGCGTGATTGAGAGCAGCGCGTAGGTGTTGCGAATGACCTTGTTGCCGGTTGATGCTGACGCGATGGCATTTTCCGGAGTTTCAGGCAAGGGCAGTGGGTGCACGGTATTCATGGCAGACTCCTGGTCAGGATGGAATTCGGTTGGTAGCGGATAAGTCGTCAAATGAAGTCGCGCCCGACTTGTCCTCACCTTCGTCGTTAGGTGCGGCCGTCTTGAATGTGCCGTGCTGGTGCTCACGTTGCCGCTCCAGTCGGCGAGCAACCGAGCGCTCAACCCGCTCTACAGCGCGGTCAATTGCTACGTAGAGATCTGCTTCGACATCTTCAATCACGACATCCTGCGATTTTGGAAGGGTGACTTGAATGCGACAGCATTTATCTTCGCCACCGCGAGGCCCATTGACATCGAAAAGACGCACAGCGATTTTGCGAACATCGTAACTGGCCCATCCAAGGGCAAAGTTCAGGCGTCGTTCGGTATGTTGGCGCAGACCTTCCGTCAGTTCAAACCCTCTTGCCCGAATATCGATATGCATGAAGCTTCATCCCTTTGTGTTGGTAATAGGATTCATCGTAGAGACAAAATAAACATCGAACCAGACGAATATATCTAATCAATACATCGAATAAAACGATGGTTTCATGGTCGTTGTCGGGCAACGGAAATTAGCAAATACTGGCCATGTAAAATCCGCTGGAATATGAGCTCACTGAAGCCCGACTCAATTCAGCAATCACTGAGCCCAATAGCTTTCCGGGCTTCCATCGCAGTTCGGTAAGGTTTTTCGATCGTTTCTCCGAGCACCGTAAAATGCCCCATCTTGCGCCCCGGTCGGGCTTCACTCTTGCCGTACAGATGGAGTTTCAGGCTTGGATAGGCGAGTAGTTTTTCCCAGTCCGGCTCGGATGCCTGCTCAGGGTTGTTGGCGAACCAGATATCCCCCAGAAGATTGACCATGACTGCCGCAGAGTGCGCTGTGACCTCGCCGAGTGGCAGGCCGCACAATGCCCGAACCTGTTGCTCGAACTGGTTGGTAAGGCATGCATCCAGGGTGTAATGCCCCGAGTTATGAGGCCGTGGTGCCAGTTCGTTAACGTAGAGTTGGCCATCAACGACAAAGAACTCGACGCTGAGCGTGCCGACATAAGCCATGGCGAGAGCGATCTTCTCGGCAATCGCTTTCGCCTTGATGGATAGTTCACCGGCAGCGCCGCCCTGAGCAGCAACAATGGAGTGATCGAGGATGCCTTGCTGGTGATGGTTCTCGGCGACCGGAAAGCATTTTACGGCGCCCGACGCGCATCGTGTCAGAACGAGTGACAACTCATAGTCAAGCGCCATTTTTTTTTCAAGAACACAAGGCTCGTTCTTGAACCGGCGAAAGGCAGCCAAAGTTTCTTCCGCATCATTGACTCGAACCTGACCTTTACCGTCATAGCCAAACCGGGCTACTTTGAGAATGCCCGGAAACAAATCCGTTGAGACATTCAAAACGTCACTTTCTGAACGGATATCCGCGTAAGGCGCATGCGGAAAGCCGTGTTCTTTCAAAAAGCCCTTTTCTGCAGAACGTTCCTGGCAAATGGCCAATGTTTCTGCGCTCGGTTGTACAGGTACGAACTGGGCAAGGAACGCCAGCGTCTCGGCGGGCACGCTTTCGAATTCTGTAGTGATGGCCGCACAGCTATTGGCCATGCGCGACAAGGCGTTCCGATCATCATAGGCTGCGGCAATATGCAGATCTGCAATACGACCCGCTGTGCTATTGGTATCCGGATCGAGAACCATGACCCGGTAACCTAATTGTTGTGCGGCAATAACAAAGTAGCGGCCTAATTGGCCGCCACCGAGCATGCCAAGCGTCGCTGGTGGCAGGATCATTCTGGCCTCGGCAATTGCATGGTCAGCACTTTGTCTTCCTGGCGCTGGCGAAAATCATGCAGTTTGTCGGCCAGCTCACCACTCATGCTATCCGTCCCGGTCGTCAGCATGGCGACTGCAAAGAGGGCTGCATTGGCAGCACCGGCTTCGCCGATGGCAAATGTAGCCACGGGCACGCCTTTGGGCATCTGGACGATAGAAAGCAGGGAGTCCAGTCCTTTGAGGTGTTTCGAGGGGACCGGTACGCCCAGAATGGGCAGGGTGGTTTTGGCCGCCAGCATGCCAGGAAGATGGGCTGCGCCACCTGCTCCGGCAATAATGGCCTTTATGCCACGTTCGCGTGCGGTTGATGCATATTCAAAAAGCAGATCTGGCGTCCGGTGAGCCGAAACCACCCGAGCCTCGTAGGAAACGCCGAGTTCCTCCAACATTTTCGCGGCAGCCTGCATTACTGGCCAGTCGGAATCCGACCCCATGACAATTCCGATCAGGGGGTGATTCTTGCTCGATTTGCTCATGTATTCTCCGAATTGACACTATAGGCGGCGGAATATAGTTATAAACAATTCAACGATCCAGTCGAATATAATTTACTGAAACATCCAGTTTTTGGATGTATTTGACGGCATTCAACGAATTTCCTTCGTCATCGTGGCGTTGGGGCAGGCGCCGAACACTTATTCCTCTGGACATCATGACAACACTAAATTTCAAGCACTTGCGGTATTTCTGGATGGTGGCCAAAACAGGCAGCATTGCCCGTGCTGGCGAGCAACTCCACCTGACCCCCCAATCAATCAGTGGTCAGCTTGGTGAATTTGAGGAAACCCTCGGAACGAAACTCTTTCGCCGTGTTGGGCGCGGCCTGGAGTTGACCGAGGCTGGGCGACGCATCCTCAGTTACGCCGATGAAATATTCACCATTGGTGACGAGTTGCTCGATGTGCTTCGCGATCAGGCTACGAAGAAATCACTCCCGTTCAAGATCGGGATCGCGGATTCCGTATCGAAGTCGGTTGCATGTCGCTTGCTCGAGCCGGCTCTGCATATTCAGGAACCTGTTCGACTTATTTGCCGGGAAGGGCGTTTGGCAACACTGTTGGCTGACCTCTCAGTTCACCGACTGGACATGGTTATCGCGGATCGATCCATGCCGACGAATCTGAACGTGCGCGGCTACAGTCATTTGTTGGGTGAGTGCGGGCTGACGGTCTTTGGTGCGCCGTCTTTGACCAGGCAATTGATCGGAAAATTTCCGGCATTACTTAACAACGCCCCATTTCTCTTGCCGGGAGAAGATGCAGCGATCCGACCCAGGCTTCTTCAATGGCTGGACAACAACGATCTTCGGCCATTCATCATCGGAGAGTTTGACGATAGCGCATTGATCAAAGCCTTCGGGCATGCAGGTGCTGGATTATTTACCGCCCCGACCGCTATAGCTGATCAGGTATGTCGGCAGTACGAGGTCGTGGCGCTCGGCTGCATCGATTCGGTTGTTGAGCAACTCTATGCAATCACAACCGAAAGACGGTTGACGCATCCGGCAATCGTCGCGGTAAGTGAGGCTGCACGGCGAGAAGTCTTTGGCAAGCCCGAGACAAACTGAGTTGAAAACGGAGTCGGCTCATAAGATGGCTTGTACCTGGGAAGGTGCAGAGAGCCAAGATCTTCTGCATGAACGCACAATTGGAAAACACCGCCGGAGCTGGGTTCTGGTGCTTCTTTAGGTGTCATGAAGCAGAAATCTGGTGCGTCCTGACGGGCTCGAACCGCCGACATTCTGCGTGTAAGGCAGACGCTCTACCAACTGAGCTAAGAACGCTTGGGGCGCGAATTATAGCTAATTCGCGCCTGATCGAAACAGAATTTTCCAGTCTCTTTGAACGCTAGACCGAGCTTCGGTGGTCTACAGGAATCCTGAATTCTTGGCCGAACGATCCCGACAGATACAGACTTTAGAGCAGTCCCGGAATGAAGCGTCTGGTCTGGCGCATATAGTCGGCGTAAGCCGTACCAAAAAATGCCAGGCATTCCTGTTCATCGGCCTTTGCGGTCAGGAGCAGGAATATCGATGCCACGGCGGCAACAATGGTGCCCGGTACGGACGGATTCTGGAAATAGGCGCCCCAGGCCAGGGCCAGCAAGGAGGCGTACATGGGGTGGCGAATGTATTTGTAGATGCCGCTTGTGACCAGCGCCGTGGTTTTTTCGAATTCGTAAAGTGTCGGGTCGGTTCGCTGATCGCCGGCCTTGCCATTACTGCGCAAGGCGGTTAGCCCCTGCTGGACAAGCAGGACGCTGAGCACCATCAGTACCCAGGAGGTCATCTGGTGTATCGAAGAGGGCGCATTGCCCCAGGGTTCATGGTTCAGTACCAGTAGTCCGAGAATGGCTTCCCAAGCGAAGAAGCGGTAAAAACCGTGGCGTCCGGGGGTAACTAGCGATTTACGTGACCACCAGAGGATTATGGAACTACCGAGCAGAAAGGCGATAACTTCATTCATGGTGTCACTCCGTGAAAGCTGCCGTCAGTGCGGCAATCATGTAATTGTGGTCAAGGACGCCAGCGCTTTCGCGGACGCTGTGCATGGCCCACATCGGTGAGCCGACATCGACGCTGGCAATGCCCAGGCGAGAGGCGACGATGGGGCCGATGGTGCTGCCGCAACCAAGGTCGGTGCGGTGGGCGTATTGCTGGCACGGCACGCCAGCTTTCTCGCACAATGCCATGAAGCGCGCGGCAGTGTCGGCGCTGGTGCTGTAGCGCTGGTTGGTGTTGCTCTTGATGACCGGGCCGGCATTAACCAGTACCCGGTGGCAGGGCTCGTAAGCCGCCGGAAAGTTCGGGTGCCAGGCATGAGCCATGTCAGCGCTGATGAAAAAACTGTTGGCCAGCATCCGGCGCTGGTCCTCGGCATCGAGACCGGCGCTGGCGGCGAGGCGGTTGATGATGTCGGAGACGAAGCTGCCACCGGCCCCTGAGGCGCTTTCGCTACCGACTTCTTCGTGGTCGAAGAAGGCACAGAGGCTGGTTGTCGCCGGGTTTTCGCTGGCGAGCAGCGCGCTCAGGGCGGCATGGCAGGAGGCGAGGTTGTCGAGCTGGCCGTTGGCAACAAACTCGCGGTCGACGCCCCAGAATGTGCCTTTTTGCGTGTCGTAGGCGTTGAGTTCCCAGGTCAGCAGGTCGGATGCTTCGACGCCGAGCGCCTCGGCGATTGGCTGGCGGAAACGCCCATCGGCTTTTGCGTCATCCTGTGAGATGCCCAGCAGCAGGGGCAATTCGGTCTGCTTGTTGAATTTCAGGCCGTTCTCATTGACCTCGCGGTTCATGTGGATGGCGAGGTTGGGCAGGCGCAGCAACGGCTCATTGAAACGAACTAGCCGGCTTTCGAAACCACCGGGCGTACGGACATTGACCCGGCCAGCCAGCGACAGATCGCGGTCAGCGAAGGTGGCGAGGATCGGGCCGCCATAGACTTCGACGCCAAGCCGGACCATGCCGGAGGCGTCTTCTGCCGGTTTTGGCTTGATCCGCAGGCCGGGCGAATCGGTGTGGGCCCCGATCAGGCGCACGCCGGTTTCAGCTGCAGGCTGGGTGCCGACAATGAAAGCGATGATCGAGGAACCGCCACGCACGACGTAGTAATGACCGCCGGCAGTCAGACTCCAGCGGTCAACCTCTGCCAGACGGCAAAAACCGGCCGCCTGCAGTCGTGTTTCGCAGGTCTGTACGGCATGCCACGGGCTAGGGCTGGCATCGATGAAATCGAGCAGATCCTGGGCCTGGGTATGGGCGGTCGCGGCAAGGTTCATGGCATTTTTCGTTTTTCGTCACGACAGGCGTCGATGACGATGTTGGCAACCTGCTTATCATAAAGCATCGCAATGTGGCCGATGGGTGGAAGTTCGACATCCTGAGCGCCCGGTAGCCGCTGGTTATCCTGTGGCATCGAATAATTGTCGTAGGGGTTGCGCAGTGCGATGGCGGGGATCTTCATGGTTTCGCTGGCCATGTCGCGCAGCCATAGCGAATCGGGCTCCATTTCGCGGGCGTTCTGGCCAATGCCGATACGCGCCAACGTAGTGCCAGCGTGCGGCGAGGCCATGGTGACGAGTTTGTCGACACGGGCAATGCCATGCCGGGCCAGGTAGGAACGACAGACCAGACCGCCCATGCTGTGCGCGAAAAGCGTGACCTGCTTGCTGCCGGTGGCGGTGCAGACTTCTTCAATGCGCTGATGCAGTTGCGGCACCAGTTTGCCGATGCTGGTGTAGGGGGGAATCAGACTGAGCGTGGCGACAGTGTGGCCGGCGGCTTCAAGACGGCGACGGAGCAGCCACCAGATGCCACGGCTGACGCCGTAGCCATGCACCAGCAGAATGGGGTGCGTTCCCGGACGCAGCCGGTCAGCAGGCATCCACAAGCGCTCAAAGGGAAGGACCAGCAGGAAGGTGAGGAGGAAGGCCAGGTATTCGCCGATCATGATGGCGAGCCGCTTGCCAAAGCCGAGGCTCGGCGCCGGCGAGGCGAACTTCATGCCAAAAAACCAGGTCGTGGCGTTCATCCAGAAGCGCAGGCCGAGCAGGCAATTGATCGCACCGACAATAGCCAGCGGCCAGTCGAGGTGCAGTACATGGCGACCAAAGGCGAGGTAGGCCCAGGTTTCCAGCGAGATCCAGATGAGCAGTGAAACAGGAACCATGATGTCCTTAAGCGGCCGTATCGGCCTTGGGTAACCAGACGCAGGCGCCTTTCGACTCCTTGTCGATGGCGGCGAGCAGGCGCTCATGCTCGGAGAGTTCTTCCGGCGCGGCCCGCCGGACGATCAGCGGCTTGCGCTGGCGCGCCATGCCGTCGGCGCCCAGTTGCGGCCGCACTTCGGCATCTGGTTCGATCATCAGGCTGTTCTGGCCGCGCGTCATGGCCAGGAAAACGTCAGCCAGCAACTCGGTATCAAGCAGCGCACCGTGCAGCGTGCGGCTGGAGTTGTCGATTTCGTAGCGTTCGCATAGTGCGTCAAGACTGTTGCGCTTGCCCGGATGCAGATCCTTGGCCATGCGCAGCGTGTCGGTGACGCCACTGCAGATGGTCTCGACCGGCACGCGGTCAAGGCGGCGCAATTCGGCATTGAGGAAGCCGAGGTCGAACGGGGCGTTATGGATGATCAGTTCGGCACCATTGATGAATTCGAGGAATTCGTCGGCGATGTCGGCAAACTTTGGCTTGTCAGCGAGAAATTCGAGCGAAATGCCGTGAACTGCCTGGGCGCCTTCATCGATTTCGCGTTCCGGGTTGGTGTATTTATGCAGATGGCGGCCGGTCAGGCGGCGATTGATCATCTCTATGCAGGCGATTTCAATGATGCGATGGCCTGAACGCGGATCGAGGCCCGTGGTTTCGGTGTCGAGTACTACTTTGCGCATGCTTCTACCCCAATTCTTCAATGCCGCGATTGGCCAGGGCATCGGCCCGTTCATTTTCCGGATGGCCGGAATGGCCCTTGACCCAGACCCATTCCAGCTTGTGCTGTTTGACCTGGGCATCGAGCAGTTGCCAGAGGTCGGCGTTCTTGACCGGCTTCTTGTCCGAGGTCTTCCAGCCATTGCGCTTCCAGCCGTGAATCCACTCGTTGATGCCCTTCAGGACATATTGCGAGTCGGTATAGATTTTGCCGCCAATCGGACGTTTCAGGGCTTCGATGGCGCGGATGGCAGCGGTCAGCTCCATCCGGTTATTGGTGGTTTCCTTTTCACCGCCCCACAGCTCTTTTTCATGTGGCCCGAGGCGCAGGATCGCACCCCAGCCACCGGGGCCGGGATTGCCCTTGCAGGCGCCATCGGTAAAGATTTCTACAGTTTCTTCAGCGGCCATGGCCTTCCTTGTGGGCAACCGGGCGTAGCGCCTTGGCGCGCACCGTTTTCTTGCGCCAATCCGGGGTGATCAAATGCATGCCATGAGTTCGTTTGATGGCGCGAAGCAGATAGACCCCGCCGGAAAAACGCCACCAGCGTTCGCCAGCGGTTTCGATGAAATGCCAGCGCTGCAGCCATTTTTCCTGCTCGAATGGCGGTGCGTAACAGCCGGGAGTGCCGCGGTCGACCTCGAATCCGAGCAATTTCAGCCAGTCCTTCAGGCGCGTCATCGAGAGATAGCTGCCGTTCCACGGAAAGTTGCCGGAGCGGTTGAGGTGTCGCTGCAGACCCCACATCGAGACTGGGTTGAAGCCGAGAATGATGACCTGGCCTTCCGGAATCAGGATGCGCTCAACTTCGCGCAGAATCTGGTGCGGATCGTCGCTGAACTCCAGCACATGGGGCAATATCACGAGGTCGGTGCTGTGCGAGGCAAAGGGCAGGGCGGCCATCTCGCAAAGGAGATCAGCCTTGCCATATTCGCTGACCTTCTGGCGCAGCGGGATACGATTGGTCCGCAGGAAATCGCAATTGGGCAAGCCGAGCTGCAGGGCGTTGAAGCCAAAAATGTCGGCAACCAATGCATCCAGTCGGGATTGTTCCCAAGCGAGCACGTATCGACCCTGCGCGGAATTCAGCCAGGCATCCAGACCGGGAATTGACATCCGGCGTTCCTGGCTTGATAGTTCCGGCATGTTTGAAGTTTCGTTCATTCCCTCGTTCAAGGACAATTACATCTGGCTGCTGACCCAGGGCCAGCGTGCGTTCGTGGTCGACCCCGGTGATGCGGCACCCGTGCTGGCAAGACTGGAGGCCGATGACCTGAAGCTGGAAGGCATTCTGATTACCCACCACCATGCCGACCATCAGGGTGGCGTCGCCGAACTGAAAGCACGCTATCAAGCGGAGGTTTTCGCGCCGGCGGAGGAGTCTATCACAGGCTGCACCCGGCCTCTTTGCGGTGGTGAATGCATCGATGTTCTGGGGCAAACGATGCGGGTATTGGCCGTACCTGGCCATACGCTGGGGCATCTGGCCTATCACGCACCGGGCATGCTGTTCTGCGGTGACACCCTGTTCGGGGCCGGTTGCGGCAGGTTGTTCGAAGGAACGCCGGCCCAGATGGCTGCCTCGCTGGAGAGCATTGCTGCCTTGCCGAATGAGACGCTGATCTATTGCGCCCATGAATACACCGAGATGAATCTGCGCTTTGCGCTGGCGGTTGAACCGGAAAATCCGGCCTTGCAGCAGCGTGTCGCCAAGGTGGCCGCACTGCGGGCGGCCGGGCTGCCGAGCGTGCCATCAACATTGGCGGAGGAAAAGGCGACCAATCCTTTCCTGCGTTGTGCCGAACCGGTGGTTATTGCAGCTGGAATCCAGAATGCTGCGGTGGACCACTCAAAAACGGCAATTTTCGCGGCGATTCGTGCCTGGCGTAACGTCTTTTAAGCCGTTTTCGGGTGGATTCTGCCCGCGATCTTTTCCAGCGTGTCGAGTACGCGAGCCGCGTTGAAGGGCTTGACGATAAAGCCGCTGGCGCCATTCTGGATGGACTCCTGAACGGTTTCCGGGTCAGCATTGCTGGTGATCATGACGATTTCCGTTTCCGGGCGGGCCGCCTTGATTTCGCAGAGTGCTTCCAGGCCGTTCTTCTCGGGCATCATCACGTCGAGGCAGATGATCTCGGGTTTCAGGCGCTCGGCCATCTCGACAGCGATAGTGCCGTTGCGGGCTTCGCCGATGACCTCGTATTCATCTCCACGCAAAATGCCGCGCAATATTGCCCGCATCATGTCGTTGTCGTCGACGATCATTATCGAAATGCGTTTTTTGGTCATGTTCAGGCCTCGGGCATCTTGTCGGACCGACATACGCGGTCACGACCCTCATGTTTGGCATGATAGAGCGCGCGATCAGCAGCAAGGATCAGTGCTTCATATGAGTTGTCCACTTCGGGAATGGCTGCGGCAAGCCCTATGCTCAGCGTGACGCGACCAAACGACGAAGCGGAATGCATAATATTCAGCCCATGCACGGCGTGACGGACTTTTTCGGCTACGATCAAAGCGCCACTCAGCGAGGTCTCCGGCAGGACAACGACAAATTCCTCGCCGCCATAGCGCGCAGCAATGTCGGCAGCACGCTCAAGGCTTGAGGCAATCGCTCCGGCAACCCGACGCAAACAGTCGTCACCGGCCTGGTGGCCATAGGTGTCGTTGAAGAGCTTGAAGTGGTCCACATCGCACATCATCAATGAAATGCAGTTGGCGCTACGGCGGGCGCGCCGCCACTCCCGGGAGATGTGCTCATCGAAAAAACGACGGTTGGCGATGCCGGTCAGGCCATCGCTGGCCGAAAGACGTTTCAGTTCCTGGTTGGCCGTGTCGAGCTTGCGGGCGAGTACAACCAGTGAAGTACGCATCTGGATGATGCGTTGCATGGCGCGAATCTTGGCGCTGAGCACGATTTCGCTGACCGGCTTTTGCAAATAGTCGTCACCTCCGGCCGCAATGCCTTTTTCGATGTCTTCGTCCTTGCCAAGTGCCGACAGGAAGATGATCGGTGTCCAGTCTCCGGGACCCTCAGCGCCACGAATGCGCTTGGCAACTTCAAAGCCATCGATGTCAGGAAGAATGACGTCGAGCAATACCATGTCCGGCCGTTCACGCTCGAATGCCTCGACCGCTGACAGACCGTTTTCAGCGGGGAGAACCGTCGCGCCGTATTGCTCGACGTAACGGGTGAGCACGAGAAGATTGGCGCGACTGTCTTCGACAATGAGGATTTTCATTTTGGTCAGCAGGTGGCTTGGCGGGAGAATCTCTAACGGCAATAGGAATTGAAGAAAATCAGCGCGGCGACGGAGAGTCCCACCGCCACAACCCCCCAGATTATTGCCCAGTGGAGTGACTTGCGTGCCTGGTAATGGGCAGATCGCTGTTTGAGCACCAGATATTGTTGTACTTCCCCCAGCGTCAATAGGGCGGTAAACAGGAAAAAAATCATGCCGCAAAACAGAAAGATGATGATGCTGTTGGTCATTTCCCGGCAGGAACCAGCGGTATGGCGGAGAAACATCAGAATGGCGTCGCTTTTGAAGGCGTATGAGCTGACCAGGTAGGCAAGCAGTGCGAACAGGCAAATCAGCCCGATACCCAGCCAGGTCTGCCAGCGTCTGAGTTCGGCGAAGAGGTTCTGTAATTCTTTAATGATTGCGCGCATGTTTTTGCCGCCATTCAGGCGGTTCCGGTGTGCTAAATTCGCAGAAGAAACTATATCGACGGTAGATTAACATGGCAAAAGAGACGGCAAGCAGTTCGGTGACATTGTCACAGCTTGGTAAGCTCGTGAAATCCTCTCGCAGCAAGGCAATCAGCAAGTGGATTGGCGGGTTTTTGCTGGTTTTCGGTCTTCTCGGCTATTTCGCCGCACCGCCGTTGCTTAAATCCATTTTGCTCAAGCAACTCGGGCAACAGTTGCACCGCGAAGTCAGCATTGAAAATATCGACATCAACCCGTACGCGCTATCGGCGCGACTCAACGGTTTGTCGATCAAGGCTGAAGGGGGTAAGGAAGTGGTCGGCTTTGACGAATTGTTCGTCAATTTGTCGTCGGCTTCCATTTTCAAGCTGGCGGCTGTCGTCGATGAAGTTCGCTTGCAGGGTTTGCGGCTTGCCGTGGCCAGGGTTGCTGAGGGGCGTTACGACATTTCCGATCTGCTCGACGAGTGGATGAAGCCGAAGGATGAACCGGATACGGGAACACCGCGTTTTTCGGTCAATAACATTCAACTGATCAACGGCAAGATCGAGTTTGATGACCAACCCAAGGGGCGAAAGCACACGATCAGCGATATCAATCTGGGGCTGCCTTTTGTCTCCAGTCTGCCGTATCAGGCTGAGGTGCTGGTTGAACCCAGTTTTTCAGCCGGCATCAACGGCTCGCAGCTGGTTCTGAAAGGGCGCAGCAAGCCTTTTGGTGGCAACCATGAAAGCGAACTCGATCTCGACCTTGATCGATTTGATCTGGCGGGCCTGCAACCCTACCTGCCGGAGTCGATACCTGTTCGCCTTGCTGCCGGGATTCTGGATTCGGAATTGAAGGTGGTCTTCAAGGAGTTGTCCGACAAGGTATTCTCTCTGGCGGTGGTCGGTAGCGCCCATGTTTCGGGGATGACGTTGGTCGAGAGCAATGGTCAGCCGCTGATCGCCTGGAAACGACTGGATGTTGATCTTGAAAATGCCGATCTGATCAATCAGAACATTGCGGTCAAACGGGTGGCACTGGATGGACTGGATTCTTCGCTGTCGGTTAATCGCGCTGGTGAGTTCAATGTGCTGCTGCTGGCCGACAAGCTGGCCAAGCCTTCCGGCAAGGAGAGCGTAGCGAAGCCGGCAGCGGGCAAGCCGTTGGTCTGGTCGCTGGGGGAATTCGCACTGAGCAACGGGCTGATTCGCTGGAAGGATGACTCCAAACTGACGCCGATCGTTGGTGAGGTACGGGATCTGCATGCGACGGTCGGCAAGCTTGATAGCAAGCTGGCTGATCCGATCGAAATCGCCGAGGCCGGCTATCAGATTGATCTGGGTGAGCGTTTCCGGGTTGAGCGGATGACGGTCAAGGGCATCCGCATCGATCTGCCGGCCCATCGCATCGATATTGCCGAAGTCACCAACAGTCAGACCCGGGCGCGCATGCTGCGCAACAAGGCCGGCAAGATCGAGTGGGTCAGTTCGCCGCTGCTCAAGACCATTCGGGCGGCCGATGCGAAGGCTCAGGACGAGCGGCCCTGGATCGGCAATGTCGCCAAGCTCAATATCGACGATCTATCTTTCCGCTTCGAGGACCAGACAACCAGGCCGGCCGCAGTTCAGGAACTGGAGGGCTTCAGCCTGCATGGCGAAAACATGACCAACGAGCCTGGCAAGAAAGGCAGTGTTGTGCTGAAAGGCAAGGTCAACAAAAAGGGAAGCCTCAATGTCGGCGGCAGTGTGCAGATCATGCCTCTCGACCTTGCGCTCAAGATCGAGACGCAGGCGATTCCGCTGTTGCCGCTGCAGCCATATTTCAATGAGCATTTGAACATCGAAGTGAGTCGCGGCCAGGTTTCAAACAAGGGTGAGGTAATCGCCAGGATCGACAATGATGGCCTGAAGGCGAGCTACAAGGGTTCGACAACGCTGGGTGACTTCCTTGCGGTCGACAAGGCAAACAGTGCGGATTTCCTCAAATGGAAATCGCTCTACCTGGGTGGGATAGACTTCAGGCTGGAGCCGCTGACGATCAATATCGGCGAAATCGCCCTGGCTGATTATTACTCCAAACTTATCCTGAATCAGGCTGGGCGACTCAACGTCCAGGACATCGTCAAGAAGCCGGAAGGCGAGGCGGCCGCTGCCGCTGCCGCGCCAGCATCGCTGACGAGTGCACCGGAGGCCAAGGCTATCGCCCCTGCAACAGCCCCGACTCCCTCGCCGGCGAGGGAGGTGCTGCCGATCAGGATTGCCAAGATTACGCTGCAGAATGGCACGCTCAATTTCTCCGATTTCTTCGTCAAGCCAAATTACACCGTTAATGTCACCAAGCTTGGTGGGCGCATCACCGGCCTGTCGTCAGCGGCCGATACCGTCGCTGATGTGGACCTGCGTGGCAGTTATGCCAAAACGGCGCCGGTGCAGATTCAAGGCAAGCTGAATCCGCTGGCGGCCAAGCCTTATCTCGATATCAAAGTTGATGTGACCGGGGTTGATCTGACCGGCTTCTCGCCGTATTCGGGCAAATACGCCGGCTACAACATCGAGAAGGGCAAGCTCTCCTTGAATCTTGCCTACAAGCTGGAAAACAACCAGCTTAAGGCGGATAACAAGGTGTTCATCGATCAGTTCACTTTCGGAGATGCCGTGGAAAGCCCGGATGCGACCAAGCTGCCGGTCAATCTGGCGATCTCGCTGCTCAAGAATAATCGTGGCGAAATCGATATCAATCTGCCGATAGCCGGTTCGCTGGATGACCCGCAATTCTCGGTGGGTGGGCTGATCGTCAAGGTGATCGTCAATCTTTTCGTTAAGGCGGTGACTTCTCCGTTTGCGCTGCTGGGTTCGATGTTTGGCAGCGGCGAGGAGTTGTCGAATGTCGAATTCGCGGCTGGTCGCGCCAGAGTCAACGAAACGGCCGCCAAGAAGCTTGAGACGATGGCCAAGGCATTGACCGAGCGTTCGGCGCTGAAGCTGGAAATGACCGGTCGGGTTGATCACGAAGCTGACAGGGAAGGCATCAAGCGCGTTGCCATGGAGCGCGCCATGAAGCTGGAGAAGCAGAAGGATTCAGCCAAGAAAAGCGAGGAAGGCGACTCCCTGCGTGACATCGATATTGCGCCGGAGGAATATCAGACTTATCTGACCAAGGCCTACAAGGCTGCCAAGTTCCCGAAGCCGCGCAATATGGTTGGCATGCAGAAGGATTTGCCGGTCGAGGAAATGGAGAAGCTGATGCTGGCCAATCTGCCGGCGACCGATGACGATATTCATCAGCTGGCGAAGCGACGCGCCGAGAATGTTCAGGTCTGGCTGGTTGAGCAGGGCAAGATTTCTCCGGAGCGTTTGTTCCTCGTGCCACCCAAGGCTGGAGCCGATGAAAAGGCCAAGGGCAGCCGTGTCGATTTCTCGTTGAGGTAACAGGCAAGCATGAGCGAAACAATGGGCCTGGCCCTGCTGGTCGGCGTCGTGGTGGTCATCCTGCTGCAGGTTGCGCTATTGCTTCGCGGCAACAAGCGCGGTGACGACGAGTTGCATCTCCGGGCTCTACAGGAAGCGCAGGAAAAAGGACTCGCCCGGCTGGAGCGGGAGCTGCGCGAAGAACTGGCGCGAGGTCGGCGTGAGGATGCCGAGGAGTCTTTCCGTGACCGCGAGGAGCGGGCGCAATCCTCAACCTTGCTCGGTCAGGCGGTAACAACGCAATTCGGCCAGTTTGGCGCCCTGCAAGCCGAGCGGCTGGAGGCGTTTGCCCGTGAGCTGAACCGGTTTTCACTCGGGCTGGACGAGCGATTCGAGCGCCTGAAATTGTCGGTTGAGGGACGCCTGAGTGCCATTCAGGCTGATAACGCCAGCAAGCTCGAAGAAATGCGGCGGACGGTCGATGAAAAACTGCATGCGACGCTGGAGCAGCGTCTCGGCGAATCCTTCAAGCTGGTCAGCGACCGGTTGGAACAGGTCCATCGCGGTCTTGGCGAAATGCAGTCGCTGGCGGCCGGGGTGGGCGATCTCAAGCGGGTGCTGACCAATGTCAAGACGCGCGGCACCTGGGGTGAAGTCCAGTTGGGGGCGTTGCTGGAGCAATTGCTGACGGCGGACCAGTTTGCCGCCAATGTGGCTACCCGACCGGATAGCAACGAACGGGTCGATTTTGCCATCCGCTTGCCCGGCAAGGATGACGGGGCTGTGGTCTGGTTGCCGATCGACGCCAAGTTCCCGATTGAAGATTACCAGCGCCTGCTTGATGCGCAGGACCGCAGCGATCCTGCTGCTGTCGAAGAGGCTTCCAAGGCCATCGAAACGCGTCTGAAAAACGAGGCGAAGAGCATCCGCGAGAAATACGTTTCGCCCCCGCACACCACCGATTTCGCCATGCTTTATCTGCCAACTGAAGGCCTGTATGCCGAAGCCTTGCGTCGACCGGCGCTGGCTGAAACGCTGCAACGCGATTTCCGGGTCAGCCTGGCGGGCCCGACAACATTGGCGGCGCTACTCAACAGTTTGCAGATGGGTTTCCGGACGCTGGCCATCGAGCAGCGTTCGGCTGAAGTCTGGGCGGTATTGGGCGCGGTGAAGACAGAGTTTGGCAAATTCGGCGAAGCGCTGGCGCATACCAAGAAAAAGCTTGAGGAAGCCAGCAACAGCATCACCAAGGCTGAAACCCGGACGCGCCAGTTGTCGCGTCGCCTGAAAGAAGTCGAGGCACTGCCGGTGGCGGAGTCGGAAAAAATGATTGGCGTGGTGGATCTGGATGGCGAAGACGACTGAACTGGACGCGGCCTACCGCGCCACGACCTATCGGGTATTTTTGCCGGGAGGTCACGCCGAGTTGCGCATCGATCAGCCCAATGAGGTTTTGAAGGCTTGGGTGGAGAAAGTCGGCTGCTCGACCTTTGCGATCATCACGGCTTGCAACCCTGGCTCACAGCCGCTTGCTGCGGCGACGAATGCCGAGCGTCAGTCGCAGCTAGAGTGTGAGCTGCTGGAAGGTAATTACGAGCCTTATGCCGGCGAGAATGTGCCGGATCAGGCTGATGAGTTGCTTGAAGAAAGCTGTTTCGTACCTGACATTACCTTTGAAGATGCCTGTGCGCTGGCCGAGGATTTCGGACAGAATGCCCTGATATGTGGTGGCTCAGACGCCATTCCACGCCTGATCTGGATAGAAGAACAATGAATCGTCGAATTGGCCGCTTTGATCTGCGCAAGGAACTGGGGCGCGGTTCCCAAAGTACGGTGTACCTTGGTTTTGACCCCCAGTTGCAGCGCGAAATCGCCATTAAAACAGTGCATTTCAGCAAGTCCGATCCGGCACAGAATCAGGTACTGCTTGATGAAGCGCGGATGGTCAGCAAGTTACGCCACCCGAACATCGTGCCGATTTTCGAGGCGGGCGAGGCTGCTGGTGATTTGTATCTGGTTTTCGAATACGTGCCGGGCAAGAATCTGGCGGAATTTTTGCGCGGTAGTGGCGCCTTGTCGCCAGTCAAGGCTGTCAGCATTATGCGGCCGGTGCTTGACGCCGTCGCGCACGCCCATGCGCAGGGCATCATCCATCGCGACCTCAAACCCTCCAATATTCTGCTGGATGAAAACGCTACGCCACGCGTCATGGACTTCGGTATTGCCACTCGCGTTGACAGCCCAAATGACGATGCCGAGGAATACACCGGCACGCCAGCCTACATGGCGCCCGAATACATCGAGCATCGCCAGAACAGTGAACGGTCGGATATTTTCTCGGCTGGCCTGATCCTGTTCGAGATGCTCGCCGGGCGTCGCGCGGTGGAGGGCGACAACATTTTTCAGGTGATGCACCAGATCGCCAACGAAGACATGAAGTTGCCGGCGAGTGCTGCGGTGGACGAGCGTTTGGGCAGTATTTTGTACAAGGCCCTGGCGCGGGATCCAGCATTGCGCTACCAGACTGCGGCACAGTTTGCCGAGGCGCTGGATAACTATCTTGACCCGGAAGACGACGGCAAATCTGGGGAAGGGAAGAAATCGACACTCGATTTTCTGCTCCGGCGGATGCGCCACAAGAGCGATTTTCCGGCGTTGTCGGAGTCGGTCAGCGCCATCAACAAGATCGCCAACAGCGAGACGGAGAGCATCAACAAGCTGTCCAATTCCATCCTCAAGGATTTCGCGCTGACCAACAAGATCCTGCGTCTGGTGAACGCGGCTTATTTCCGGCCGGCCGGTGGCGGCAGCATCAGCACCGTTTCGCGGGCGGTAATCGTGCTTGGCTTCGAGGCGGTGCGCAATATTGCGATTACCGTATTGCTTTTTGAACATCTGCAGAACAAGGCTAACGCGAACCAGCTCAAGGAAGACTTTCTGCGGGCCAATCTGGCAGGCATTCTGGCCAAGGATATCGGCGCCACGGCCAAGATGCGCGATCTCGAACAGACTTTCATCTGTTCGCTATTCAATAGTCTGGGCCGTTTGCTTTCCCAGTTTTATTTTCCGGATGAGTCCGATGAGATTCGACGCATCATGGAACAGAAGAATTGCCCTGAAGAAAGCGCCGCTTTGCAGGTGCTCGGCATTTCCTTTGAAGATATGGGTATTGCCGTGGCCCGACAGTGGGGTTTTCCGCCGCTGATTGTCGGCAGCATGCGCAAACTGCCGTCGGGTCCGGTCAGGAAAGGTGTAACGCAAGAGGACCGGCTGTGCCTGCTATCAGGCTTTGCCAACGAGTTGTGCGATGTCATCGCCAAGTCAACACCCGAGGCGCGGGATCGCGAAATGAAGAAAACGATGGCGCGTTTTGCCGGTGCCATCGAGCTCGACCAGAAAGAGGTTCTCCAGACCGTGCAACGGGCTGTCGAGGAGGTTGCCGACTTCGCCAAGATCATCCACCTCAATCTGCAACAGACCACCTTCGGCAAGCAGATGCGTCAGTTCGCCCGTGGCAGTAGTGGCGAGACTGCTGCGGTAGACGAGCAGGAAGTGACCAATTCCATGGACGGTACACTGCTACGCGAAAATGATCCGCTCAGTGGTGTCGATGGCGACCTGACAGAGGGTGGTGGTCAGCAACTCGATGCCCAGTCGGTACTGACGGCGGGGATTCAGGACATCAGCAATACGCTGGTTGACGGGTTCAAGCTCAACGATATCCTGCGCATCATTCTTGAAACCATGTATCGGGCAATGGGTTTCAAACGAGTCGTGCTGTGCATCCGTGACGCAAAGTCGGGGACGATGCAGGGGCGTTTCGGTTTTGGGCCGGAGGCGAACGAGATCGCCAAGGCTTTCCGTTTTCCGCTGAGCTTTGCACCGGACATCTTCCACGCTGCGACTTCGAAAGGGGTCGATATCCTGATCAGCGACATCAATGATCCTAAGATCGCCGAGCGCATTCCGGCGTGGTATCGCAAGGCCGTGCCGGCTCACTCGTTTGTGTTATTTCCCTTGAATATCAAGGGTAATCCGGTGGCTTTGATCTACGCCGACCGGGATGAACCCGGTGGCATAACGATTCCGGAAAAAGAACTCTCTCTGCTCCGGACCCTGCGTAATCAGGCCATTCTGGCCATCAAGCAGGGCAGCTGATTTACCAGAGCTTCCACCAGGCCACTTTGCGATCCAGGCCGTCCTTGTAATAGCGGCTGTTCGGGAAGTTCTGGCGCATGATGCGTTCGGAATCATCGCGCAGATCGTTCAAGCCCAACTTGTCGTATGCGGTGACCAGAATGAACATTGCTTCCTCAATGGCCGGTGCGCGCGGGTAGGTCTTGACGGCGAACTGAGCGCGATTGGCGGCAGCGATATAGGCGCCACGCTTGGTGTAATAACGCGCAACGTGGACTTCCATCGAAGCCAGCGCATTGACCAGATAATCCATGCGCAGGATGGCATCCGGGGTGTACTTGCTTTTCGGGTAGCGGGTAACCAGTTCCTTGAAGGCATCAAATGACTCGCGGGCGGCCTTGGGGTCGCGCTCGGTAGGATCCTGCGAACTGATCAGTCCGATCAGTCCCAGATCTTCATTGAAGTTGATCAGGCCTTTCAGGTAATAGACGTAGTCGACCGCCGGATGATTCGGGTGGAGTTTGATGAAGCGGTCACAGGCCGCCAGCGCTGAACCGGCTTCGTTGGCTTTCCAGTAGACATATCCCAGCTCCAACTGGGCCTGCTGAGCAAAGCGGCCATACGGGAAACGGGATTCGAGCTTTTCCAGATACTTGGCCGCCTTGTCGTAAGTGCCGTCGGCTTGCGCGTCCTTGGCTTCCGAGTACAGCTTGGCGGCAGACCAGCCGACGGTTTCATCAGGGGTGTTGCCAAAAGAACTACATCCGGTTACTGCCAGGGCAAGGAAAAGCGCGGTCAACAGACTGAAGAAGGCAGGGAAAGGCCGGAATGCGGCTAAACTTCGCATCATGAAAGATCCTATGGAAAACTCCGGCGATTATAGCCGAACTGAACCGCTTAAATTGACGGTTCCAGATGCCTCCTATGGCCGCCGCCTCGATCAGATCCTGGCCGAGGCGCTGCCCCAACATTCCCGCAATCGCCTGCAAACCTGGGTGCGTGAAGGTTGTGTGCTGGTTGAAGGCAAGGTCGAGAACGAGCCCAAACGCAAGATGCTGGGCGGTGAACGCCTGCTTGTCACCGAATTGCATGATGCCCGAACCCTGCCTGAGCAGCCGGAAGACATCCCGCTCAACGTTGTCTTCGAGGATGAAACGCTGCTCGTCATCAACAAGCCGGCCGGACTGGTCGTGCATCCCGGCAGCGGCAACTGGAGCGGGACGCTGATGAATGCGTTGCTACACCATGTGCCGGGCATCTCTGCCGTGCCGCGGGCAGGTATCGTGCATCGGCTGGACAAGGAAACCAGTGGTTTGCTGGTGGTCGCCAAGACGCTGGAGGCGCAGACCGATCTCGTTCGTCAGTTACAGGCTCGTACCGTTCGCCGGGTCTATCTGGCGATTGCGGCCGGGGCGATGATGACCGGCGGTGGGGTCGATTCGCCGATTGGCCGGCATCCGGTACAGCGGGTCAAGATGGCGGTCGTGCCGGAAAGCCGCGGCGGCAAGCCGGCGATGACCTGGTTCAGGATCATGGAAAAGTTTGCCTATTGCACCTATATCGAATGTTCGCTGGAAACCGGGCGGACGCATCAGATACGCGTGCATCTGGCCTCAATCAACCATCCTCTGGTGGGCGATCAGGTCTACGGCAAGGCCAATCCGAAATTGCCGGCGTTCCCCCGTCAGGCTTTGCATGCTACCCGGCTTGGCCTGGTGCATCCCTTGACCGGTTTGAAGATGCAATGGGAAGTTCCAATGCCGGAAGACATGCGCAACCTGCTCGACAGCTTGCGCGGTGGCTGATCTGCTGATCCCCGACTGGCCGGCGCCGGTCAATGTTCGGGCGTTGCAGACGCTACGCTCCGGCGGTTGTAGTCCAGCCCCGTGGGATAGTTTCAATCTGGGTGATCATGTCGGCGATGCGTCGGAGAACGTCGTGGCCAATCGCGCGGCGCTGCGTCAGCTGTTGCCGGCGGAACCGCTCTGGTTGAATCAGGTACATGGCATTGCTGCGGTCGACGCTGCAAAAAGCCCATTTTCCATCAGTGCCGACGCAGCCTATTCCCGCACGGCTGGGGTGGTTTGTACCGTGATGACTGCCGACTGTCTGCCGGTCCTCTTCTGCAATCGGGCAGGCAGTGTCGTCGCGGCCGCCCATGCTGGCTGGCGGGGCCTGGAGGCTGGCGTGCTGGAGGCCACCGTCAAGGCCATGGCTACCAATCCCGGTGAGATCCTCGCCTGGCTTGGTCCGGCTATTGGGCCACAATTTTTTGAGGTCGGCGACGAGGTCCGGGCGGCTTTTCTTTCCCGTGATCCGCTGGCTGCATCGGCTTTTATCGCTGGCGCAAGCGGTAAATGGCTGGCTGACCTTTATCTGCTTGCCCGCCAGCGACTGGAAAGTATTGGCATTGTGAATATTTCCGGCGGTGATCGCTGCACTTTCAGCGAAGAAGAGAGTTTCTTTTCCTATCGGCGTGATGGTGTGACCGGGCGGATGGCGACCTTGATCTGGTTTGAAAGTCAGGTCCTCCACCAATCCTGACCTGGCAAGCAGGTGGGTTAAAAACCAACACCGTGCCCTGAAAATAAATAAATGTCCGTGGCGGAGTGTCACGGACATTTCTTTGTTCACGTATCATCTACGGCCATGAGTATTTTGAATATAGTTCGTGCGACTGATCTGGAACGTGAAACCGGCCTTGGCAAAGACCTTCTACGCAAGTGGCGTTCACGTTACGGCTTTCCGGTTCCGTTCAAGGAAAGCGGTAGCGAGCAAGGCTATGCACGGGAGCAGGTTGCCCAGTTGCGCCTGATCAAGCGGCTTCTGGACGGCGGTTTTCGCCCTGGTCACATTGTCGGGAAGTCCCACGAACAACTGGAACAACTGATTCCAACGCTCGCCTGCAACGCTGAGAGTGCCTTGCCGTCGGCCTCGACAATGGAAGCGCTTGATTATCTGAAGCAGCATGACCTGCAAGGTCTGGATCGGTTTCTGGAACGTGAAAGAAGCCGGCAAAGTCTGACAGATTTCGTGGAACTGACCGTTGCGCCGCTCGCTGTTGATCTTGGCAAAGCCTGGGCAAAAGGCGAAATTGCGGTTTACCAGGAACATTTGTGTACCTCCGCGCTGGTCCAGCACCTGTTCCGGGAAATTGGCTCAGTGCAGCCCAAAGCAGGTTTTCCGCGCATCATTTTCGCAACGCCCAGCGAGGAGTTTCATGTCCTGGGCCTGTTGATGGCGCAGGCCGTTCTTGCCGATCATGGCGCACATTGCATCAGTATCGGGCCGCAAATTCCGCTGGGAGATCTGAACCTGGCCGCCCGGGGATGCAGTGCCGATATCGTTGCCATGTCTTTCAGCTTTGCCTACCCCAAGCACCGTATTCGCCCGCTTCTTGAGCAATTGCGCCAGATACTGCCCGAGGCAGTTGAAATCTGGGCGGGTGGGGCAGGGGCAGCGACGATCAAGCGCGCCATCAAGGGGGTTCGTGTCTTCTCTGATTTGCGTGAAGCGGCGAAAGCTCTGCATGGCCGCGTTGAGGAAATGGCCGCGTGAAAGCAATGGATAAATCGATCAAGGGCTATTCCGCACCGGAAGGGTCGACAGCTATCTCTGAAGTTCGTCGCATGCTGCGTGATGGCACACATGCAGAGCACGTTCGCCTCAACCAGCATGGCTTGCTTCGCGGAATCACCAAGTCGGGTTATCCCTTATCAATGTACCAACAAGTATTGGCCGCTTATTTCCATTTTTACGGTGCCATCGAAGCGGCGATTGATCGCTCACTAATCGAGCAGGGCGTTGCTTTTTCGTATGAGCCGAGACGCAAGCTTCCATGGATCAAAGACGACCTTTCGTACTTCGAAATCAATCCGGAAGATGAGATCTATCGGCCGAATTCGCCAATTGCCCTGCCGGGCTCGCTAAATCTTGGACAACTGGTTGGCGTGCTGTACACCATTGAAGGGTCCTCACTCGGCGGGCAGGTGATTTCCCAACATCTGGAAACACATATGGGGCTGACTCCGGAAAAGGGCGCGCGCTTCTTTTACGGCTATGGCAGGCGTATTCCGGAATTCTGGAGTCAGTTCCAGGAATTCATGGATGACACTTTGACGCATGATGAAATGAAAAATGACGCGACGAATACCGCCAAATCGACCTTCGTAATGATGGAAAGCATTCTTGATGACTACCTCGACCGCCATGCCAACTGAGATCAGGCAGCAGCAAGCCCTTGAGGAGGCGCTGAAAATATGTGCCAGTGAGCCAATTCATCTGGTCGGCACAATTCAGCCTGTCGGCGTGTTGCTGGCGGTGGACTGCGAGACGCTGCTGATTCGTGCTGCCAGTCAGAATTTGTCGAGTATTTTCCCGGGTACCGCCGATCAGGTGATCGGCAAACCTCTGTGCGACCTGATTGGCAATGCGCAACTGGGCTGGGTTGAGACAATGATCAGCCTGGGGCCTTGGGAAGGGGCCAAGGTTTGGTCGGTTTCTCTGCCGTACAACGGAAAAATTGTTCAGCACGATGCGCAGGTCTTTGTGTCTGGTGACCTGTTTGTCATTGAAGTGGAGCATCGTCAGCCGCCGAGCGGCGACGTATTCCACAAATTGTTCATCCCGATTCGCGATGCCCTCTGGAAACTGGATTCTGAAGCCGATCTGGGTCGCTATGCCCAGATGGCGGTCGAGCAAGTCCGCGTTTTGACCGGCTTTGACCGGGTGATGATGTACCGTTTCGACAACAACTGGGACGGCGAAGTCATTGCCGAGTGCAAGGCCGAAGAAGCCGATTCGTACCTGGGTAACCGCTTCCCCGCCTCCGACATCCCGCCGCAGGCGCGAGAGCTTTACACCAGGAATTTGGTACGAGTGATCGCTGACGTCAATGCCGAGCCCGTTCCTCTGGTTTCGGCTGGCAGCACGCAGCCCGTTGGGTCCATTGATCTCAGCCACTCATGGTTGCGCAGCATGTCGCCAGTCCATGTCGAGTACCTGCGAAATATGGGGGTTTGCGCGAGCTTGAGCATTTCCCTGGTTCAGAACGACCGTCTGTGGGGCTTGATTGCCTGTCATCACATGACGCCGAAATACGTCGGTCTGAGATCACGTGAAATGGACGAGTTCATCGGCCGGGTGGTGTCGCTGAAGCTGATCAACATGGACAACATGGAGCGGGAGTCGCTGAATCGCAGCATCCGCGATGTGTTGTACGACTTGACGGAATTGATCCGTTCGTCACATGACCTTGATTCGGTAATCGCCCTCCTCAAGGACAAGCTATTGGGCCTGGTACGCTCAGCCGGCGCAGTGTTGGTGATTGATGGAACACGCCACTTGTTGGGAGAGGTGCCTTCAGAACCCGTCATGGACCGACTCCTGGATGTGCTGAGAGAGAGGCCTGCCGCGCCAGTTTTCTCGACGGACGATCTGGCGCGATTGTTCCTTGAGGCGGGCAGTGATGTTCATTCTACGGACGGGGTCAGCGGTCTTCTGGTTGCGCCGCTTGATCACCAGATGAACAATTTCGTCATGTGGTTTCGCCAGGGAATTTTGCGGACTTTGCGCTGGGCTGGCAATCCGCAAAAATCCATGGTTCGTGACGCGTCGGGTGTTTATATTTCGCCTCGCACCTCCTTTGAAACATGGATACAGACTTATCAGGACAAATCGCTGCCCTGGTCACAGGCCGAGATCGATGCCGCTAATTCCCTGTCCATGGCATTGATCGAGGTGCTGGCGCAAAAAGCATTGAAGAGCAGCGAAGAGAGCTATCGCCTGCTGGCCGAGAACTCTACGGACATGATTGCCCGACTGGAGATGAACGGCAGTTTCCGATTTGCTTCACCAGCCTGTCGTGAGTTGTTCGGACGCGAGAGCGAGCAGTTGGTCGGGTTGAATCTGGCCGATGTCGTTCAAGAGTCGGCCGAAAGCATGGATGCGTTGATCTTTTTGTTAAAACCGCTGGGGGCGATGACTACCAGGGTAATGCGCGGCAAGCGGCTGGATGGGTTGGATCTTTGGGTCGAGGCAACGCTGAAACATATCCTCGGCGCCCATGGCGAAAGCGAAATCCTGCTCAATGCCCGGGATGTGACCCAGCGCTACAACTATCAACTGGCGATTGAAGATGTTCATCGGCGCCATACCCAGATTCTTGAAGCTGCCGGCGAAGGCTTGGTCAGCCTGAACAAGCAGGGCTACGTTGTCTATGCCAACGAGGTGGCTGCAAAGCTCCTTGGGCGTGACGAAGATGATCTTGTAGGAGAATATTGCTGCGAAGTTTTCTGCTGGTCTCAGGCGGGGAAGGGCGATCACTCTGCCCATGTGGCCTGTCCGTTCATTGCCACCTTGCAGGATGGGGAAACACGTCAGGGAATTCAGACCCTGGGATCCAGCGAGAGCCGTGCACCGCTGAAGGCGCAGTATGTTTGTACGCCACTACTTGAGAATGAACGTATTTCAGGTTGTGTCGTTGTTTTTGGTGAGTCGGCATCAAAAGCGGCCGGAGATCACAGTGCAGCAACGGAAGTGATTCTTGATGAAGCGGCTGAAGCGGTCATGGTGACCGATGCTGCTGGCCGGATAACCTCGGTGAACCGTGCTTTTACGGAAATTACCGGCTATGGCGTCGAGGAGGCGCTGGGGCAAAGTCCAAGGCTGCTGAAATCCGGCGTGCATACACCGCATTTTTACGACGATCTGTGGCGGGTGCTTACTGAAAAACGACGCTGGGTCGGGGAAGTCTGGAATCGTCGCAAAAATGGCGAGATTTATCCTCAATGGGGCAGCATTTCAGCCATTCTTGATAATGCCGGCAAGTTGCAGAACTATGTGGCGGTGTTTTCGGATATTTCCAAGGCCAAACAGGCCGAGGAGCGGCTTTTTCACATGGCCAATCACGATACCTTGACCAACCTGCCCAACCGGATGAATTTTACCGAGAGCCTGGCGCAGACCATCCAGCGTTGCAAGCGCCACAACTGCGGGGCTGCGGTGGTGTTTATCGATCTCGATCGATTCAAGATCATCAACGATACGCTTGGCCACGCCGTGGGTGACAAGTACCTCAAAGCTGTCTCCGAACGTCTTCTGGTAGCCACCAGAAAGCAGGATCTGTTGGCCCGTTGGGGCGGCGATGAATTCGTGCTGGTCATGGAGGGAATCGATGATTTGCATGCCATCGGCGAAGCGCTGAGCCGAATGTTGCTGCAACTTGCCGAGCCGATTCATCTGGCAGGACATGAACTGATCCCGACGGCGAGCATCGGCATAGCCATGTATCCCAACGACGGACGGCATTCGGCCGAATTGATCAAGGCAGCCGACACCGCGATGTACGGTGCAAAGCAGCGTGGCCGCAATTGTTTCGAGTTTTACTCGAAGGAAATGGCACAGGATCTGGGGGCCAAACTGCAAATGAGCAGTGAACTTCGCCATGCGCTGCAGGAGCAACAGTTTTTTCTGGTTTATCAGCCGCAAGTAGACCCAAGGAGTGGTGTCATCAAGGGCGTAGAAGCCTTGTCGCGCTGGCGTCACCCGGTGCGAGGCGTCTTGCCGCCAGTAGCGTTCATTCCGATGATCGAGGAGATGGGCTTGATCGGCGAGCTCGGTCAGTGGGTGCTCAACGAAGCTTGTCGGCAAATGAAGGAATGGAGCGATCATTCTGTGCCGGTACCCAAGGTCTCAATCAATGTGGCCCCGTCACAACTCAAGGACTCTTTCGTCGTCGAAGTCGATCATGCGATCAGGAAATGGCAGATCAGGCCCAATCAACTGGAGCTTGAAATTACGGAAGGCGCCCTCGAGTCTGGTGAACTGGCACGCAAAATCACTGCTGAATTACGGGCCTTGGGAGTGACCTTGGCGGTTGATGATTTTGGTACCGGCTACTCGTCGTTGTCGCATCTCAAGATGTTCCCCATCACCTGTTTCAAGATCGACAAATCCTTTGTCGATGGTATTCCCGGGAACGGTGCCGATGTGGCCATTGTCCGTACCATTCTCGCGCTGGGGGCGAGTTTCAACGTGGAAGTCGTTGCCGAGGGTGCAGAAACGCTTGGCCAAGTGGATTTTCTGAAAGCTGAAGGGGTGACCAATATTCAGGGGTTCCACTTTGCCCGTCCGATGTCGCCCGAGCATCTGGAGCAGTGGCTTCACTGAGTTCGCCGGTCGGCAGGATAATGGGGTCAGGGCGTATAATCCGCGCCTCTCTTAGTTAGCTGATTCTTTTGAGTACTCTTGCCTGGATCATTACCGTCTCTCTAGCCGGCGGCATTCTCAGCGTGGCCGCAGCGGCTGCGCTGGGGGCTGCAATGGGGGCGCAGCGCATCAACGTACTGATTTCCTATGCTATCGGTGCGTTGCTTGGTGCAGCCTTTCTGGAAATCCTGCCGCATGCCTTTGAACACGGTGATACGCGTCGTATGGCAGCGACAGTGCTGTTCGGTATTATGGTGTTCTTCGTGCTGGAAAAGCTGGTTTTGTGGCGGCATTGTCATCACGACCATTGCGAAGCGCACGACGCCCAAGCGCCGGCACATGACCACGGACGCTCAGGTCTGCTCATTCTGGTCGGCGACACCTTCCATAATTTTGTTGACGGCATCCTGATTGCCGCTGCTTTCCTGCAGAGCACCGAACTCGGCATCGTCACGGCACTGGCCATCATTGCCCATGAAATTCCACAGGAGGTGGGCGACTATCTGATCCTGCTGCATTCCGGCTACAGCCGGATGAAGGCTTTAGCGTTCAACTTGCTGTCCAGTCTTGCTACCCTGGTGGGAGCATTGCTGGCTTATTTCGCGCTTTCCGGCATGGAGGAATGGATTCCGACATTGCTTGGGCTGGCCGCCGCCAGCATGATCTATGTTGCCGTGGCAGACCTTATTCCGGGCCTGCACAAGCGAACGGATCTGAAAGCGACAATTCAGCAGGTGCTACTGATCAGCCTCGGGATCGCTTCGATTGCTGTCGTTCAGGCGCTGGTTGGCGAGTAGCTCCTGGTGTGCACGGCGCTGGCGACGAACCTTGGTTCCGCTCATCCAGAGCAGCAGGCCGCAGGGCAACAACCCATAGAAGGAAAAAGAGATGATCCCGGCGATAATGCTGGGTTCGTTGGCAGCAACGAGCACTGTCACGTAGAGCCAGCCGATGGCGATAATGTACATGCCTTAATTATGCATTGACAGCGCTCTGGCCGGTATGCAGAATCCAAAAGTTCCAACCCCTACAACTACACAGACGAGTCTTCCCATGGCGCAGGGACCGAAGGATAACGACGTATTTTTGGGTTCTGCCATGCAGTTCATGCAGGCAGGGCAGAACATGACGCAGCAGTTCATGGAGTATCTCGGCAAGACTGGGGCTCCTGCTGCTGCGCCCCCGACCATTGATCCGCAAGCCATGACGGCCTTGCAGAAGCAGTTCATGGATCAACAGATGTCGCTCTGGCAGGCCGTGCTGGCCAAGCAGCCGGGTCAGGAACAGAGCTTCAAGGTGGCGCCGGAGCCCGGTGATCGTCGCTTCTCGGCGCCCGAATGGCGTGATAGCCCGATTTACGATTACCTGCATCAGGCTTATCTGCTGAATACCCAATACCTCAAGCAAGTGGTTGAAGTGATTCCGGCTGAAGATGACAAAGCCAAGAACCGCATGCGCTTCCTGGCGCGTCAAGTGACTGATGCCATGGCCCCCTCCAATTTCGCTGCGACCAACCCGGAATTCATCAAGCTGGCTGTCGAAACCAAGGGCCAGAGCATTACCGACGGCATCAATAATCTGATCAAGGACTTTGAAAAAGGTCGTATTTCGATGACCGACGAATCGGTGTTCGAAGTCGGCAAAAACATTGCCAACACTGAAGGCGCTGTCGTGTTCGAAAACGAGCTGATGCAGCTCATTCAATACACGCCGCTCACCCCCAAGGTTGGTACGCGGCCGCTGGTGGTTGTGCCGCCCTGCATCAACAAGTTTTATGTCATGGATTTGCAGCCGGATAATTCCCTGATCCGCTTCATGGTCGATCAGGGCAACACGGTTTTCCTCGTCTCCTGGCGTAACCCCAAGGAAGAACAGGGTCACGTGACCTGGGATGATTGCCTGGAGCAAGGCCCGATTGCGGCGCTGCATGTTGCTCAGGAAATCTGCAAGGTCAAGCAGGTGAATGCGCTTGGTTTCTGTGTTGGCGGCACGATCCTGACTTCATCGCTGGCCGTGCTGAAAGCGCGTGGCGAAGACATCGTTGCATCGCTGACCTTGCTGACGACGCTGCTTGATTTCTCCGATACCGGCGAGATTGGCCTCTTTATCGATGAGCAGGGGCTTGCCGCTCGTGAATCATCGATCGGCAATGGCGGTCTGTTACCGGCGCGCGATCTGCAGAATACCTTCTCTTTCCTGCGGGCCAATGATCTGGTCTGGAACTACGTTACCGGCAATTACCTGAAAGGCCAGAAACCACAGGCTTTTGACCTGCTGTACTGGAATTCGGATTCGACCAATCTGCCGGGGCCGTTCGCCTGCTGGTATATGCGCAACCTTTATCTGAACAATAGCCTGCGCGTCCCGGGCAAGCTTCAGATGTGCGGCCAGAGCGTCGATCTCGGCTCACTTGAAATGCCGGTCTATCTGCTGGCTACCCGCGAAGATCATATCGTTCCGTGGCAGTCGGCATATGAGAGCACACGAATTCTTGGTGGCAAGGTGCGCTTTGTCTTGGGCGCTTCAGGCCACATTGCCGGTGTGATCAACCCCGCCAGCAAGAACAAGCGCAGCTTCTGGATCAATGAAGATGTGAAAAAGGACGCTGAGGGGTGGTTGACCGCAGCAGAGGAGAAAAAAGGTAGCTGGTGGACCGACTGGGCAGCCTGGCTCAAGCCGCTGGCTGGCGATCTGCGGGCGCCACGCAAACCCGGTAATGCCAAGTACAAGCCGATCGAACCGGCGCCGGGTCGCTACGTCAAGGAACGGGCCGTATAAAAAGTCGGGCTTCTGGAGGAGAAACGATGTCGCGAGTTGCATTGGTTACAGGTGGAATGGGTGGGCTTGGCGAAGCGGTTTGCGTCAAGCTCGCTGCACTGGGCATGAAAGTGGTTACCACCTATTCGCCTGGCAACGCCAAGGTTCAGGACTGGTTGAAGGCCATGAACAACATGGGCTATGGTTTCAAGGCCTATCCGTGCGATGTCACCGATTTTGACTCGGCGTGTGCCTGTATCGAAACCGTGACCAGGGAAGTTGGCCCGGTCGATGTACTGGTCAACAATGCCGGCATCACTCGCGACATGACCTTCAAGAAAATGACCAAGGCGGATTGGGATGCGGTGATTCACACCAATCTTGATTCGGTTTTCAACATGACCAAGCAGGTCATGGATGGCATGATTGAACGTAAATGGGGCCGGGTGATCAACGTCGGCTCGGTCAACGGCCAGAAAGGTGCTTTCGGCCAGACCAATTATTCGGCTGCCAAGGCCGGGATGCACGGTTTTACCAAGGCGCTGGCGCTAGAGGTGGCCAAGCAGGGTGTCACGGTCAACACCATTTCGCCGGGGTATATCGGCACCAAGATGGTGACGGCTATTCCGCAGGAAATTCTTGATTCAAAAATTCTGCCGCAGATCCCGGTCAACCGACTGGGGAAACCGGAAGAAATCGCCGGCCTCGTGGCTTACCTCGCTTCTGATGAAGCGGCGTTTGTCACTGGGGCTAATATTTCCATCAACGGCGGCCAGCACATGTACTGACCGGCGTATTATTTACCCCGCTTTCAAACCAACAACAGGAAGGAATAACTATGACTCAACGTGTTGCTCTCGTAACCGGCGCTATGGGTGGTCTGGGTACCGCAATTTGTCAGGAATTGGCCAAGGCTGGTCACAAGGTGGTCGCTTCTTACCATCCGCAATTCGATAACAAGGATGAGTGGCTGAAGGAAATGGCTGCTGCTGGTTTCAATGATTTCGTCTGTGTTGCCGGCGACGTTTCTTCCCTGGAAGATTGCGAAAAGATGGTCAACGAAGCGGAAGCTGCTGCTGGTCCGGTTGACATCCTGATCAACAACGCCGGTATCACCCGCGACAAGATGTTTGCCAAGATGGAAAAGGACGGCTGGGATGCAGTTATTTCCACCAACCTGACCTCACTGTTCAATATGACCAAGCAAGTGTCCGCCAAGATGGCCGGCCGCGGCTGGGGTCGTATCATCAACATCTCCTCCGTCAACGGCGTCAAGGGTCAGGCTGGTCAGACCAACTACTCCGCAGCCAAGGCTGGCGTAATCGGCTTCTCCAAGGCACTGGCTGCCGAACTGGCCGCCAAGGGCGTGACTGTTAACGTCATCTGCCCGGGTTACGTCGCGACCAAGATGGTTATGGCGATCAAGCCGGAAGTGCTGCAATCCATCATCGATACCGTGCCGATGAAGCGTCTGGCCAAGCCGGAAGAAATTGGTGGCGCCTGCGCTTACCTGGCTTCCGACATCGCTGGTTTCATGACCGGTGCGACGATGAACATCAACGGTGGCTTGTACTACCAGTGATCCAGAAAATGTTGCAGGGTTTGGCATGAAACATTGCTGAATTTTTGCATTGCAACAGCAATAGGCGCCTCCGGGTGCCTATTTTTTTCGCTATAATGTTGCACTGCACACAAACTTGTATTGAGGATCTTTGCATGACTGAACCTGTCCGCCTGATCAAAAAATACCCAAATCGTCGTCTTTACGATACCAAGACGAGTGCATACATCACGCTCAGTGATGTCAAGGAACTGGTTCTCAAGTTTGAATTGTTCATGGTGGTTGATGCCAAGAGCGCCGAAGATCTGACGCGCAGCATCCTGCTCCAGATTATTCTCGAAGAAGAAACCGGCGGTATGCCGATGTTCTCCAGCGAATTGCTGTCGGGCTTCATTCGTTTTTACGGTAGCGCCATGCAGGGAATGCTGGGCAAATATCTGGAAAACAACATGAAGACCTTTGTTGATTTCCAGAACAAGCTGCAGGACAAGTCGCGCACCATTTACGGCAATGGCGACAACACCAACATGCAGACGGATTTCTGGACCCAGTTCCTGAATTTCCAGCAGCCGGCCATGCAGAGCATGATGTCGACTTACATGGACCAGTCCTCGAAAATGTTCCAGACGATGCAGGACAAGCTGCAGAGCCAGACCCGAACCATGTTTACCGGCTTCCAGTTCAATCCGGGCGACAGCGTCGAAAAGTGATTTCCGGCCGGTTTAACCGGCCGCGCTCAATTAGGCAGATTGCGACAAAAGCAATATCGGTTCGGGAAAAAACTTACGCGGACTCCCCGATACGTTGATCAAGTGTCGGAATAAATCCCAACCCCACATCTTTCGGCAACCATAAACGCCCCTCGCTGATTGAGGGTGGTTGGCCGGTATCTTTGGCCAGCCAATCGCCGGTCGCCAGGCCGTGCGTTGATCGAGGCGCCAGCGTAGCCGCAAGATGGGCGCAGGCAAGCAGGCCGCAGCTACTTTCCAGACTTGAAGTAACAACACATTCAATACCCGCGGTCCCTGCTTGCAGACCAATTTTCATCGTCGCAAGTAAGCCCCCGTGGCGGGCCGGTTTGAGAATCAGGCGACGTACTGGCGGGTGATGAAAAAATGCCTGATCAAGTAGTCGAACCGATTCGTCGATGGCAAGCGGGAAATTTACCAGTGACTGCAGGGAAGCTAGTTCCTGTGCGGTCGGCTGCCTTAGCGGCTCTTCCAGTCCTTCGATGGGTAGTTCGTTGCAGGCGATCAGGAAAGCGCGGGCATCCGGCATGTTCCAGGCGGCATTTGCATCGAGGCGAAATTGCCCGCCAGCAGGGAGCTGCCCGGCAAGTCGTTTCAGTTGGACAGCTTCCTCCTGCCAGTCACCCAGGCCGACTTTTATCTTCAGCACCGAATATCCAGCCGCTAGTGCCAGATTCAGTTCGCTTTCACCAATACTGGAAATAGCCCCTAAATTGGCGTTGACCGCAAGACTCTCAATTGGTGACTGTCCACTGAGCCATGAATTGAGCGGCAAGCCGGCTTTTTGGGCGACGAGATCCAACTGGGCAGTTTCCTCGGCGAAGGCTTCAGCGGAGGCCTCGTCGATGCCAAAATCAGGCAAGGGGGCGCAGTCACCCCAGCCGAATTTACCATCGCTGGTGCGCAATCTGAGCAGCTTGCCGCGGCGCTCACTGAGAACTCCCTGGCTGGTTTGCCAGGAGCGCTTGAGCGGCAAGCTGTAGGGTAGCCAATCGGCGGCAACGATATTCACGGCCGTCGGCGGTACTTCCCGAAGTCGGGCGGGCGGCGCTCCAGCCAGGCATTGCGGCCTTCCTGGCCTTCTTCGGTCATGTAGAAGAGGCCGGTAGCATTGCCGGCGAGTTCCTGAATGCCGGCAAGGCCGTCGGTGTCGGCGTTGAAACCGGCCTTGATCAGGCGCAGGGCCATTGGCGACAATTGCAGCATCTGGCGGCACCAGACCACGGTTTCGTCTTCCAGTTTTTCAACCGGGACAACTGCATTGACCAGGCCCCAGTCGAGTGCCGTTGCGGCGTCGTATTGACGGCACAGGAGCCAGATTTCCTTGGCTCGTTTCATGCCGATGCTACGTGCCAGCAAGCCGGCCCCGAGCCCGGCGTCAAAGCTGCCGACGCGTGGGCCGGTCTGGCCGAAGCGGGCATTCTCGGCGGCGATGCTCAGGTCGCAGACCAGATGCAGGACATGGCCGCCACCAATGGCGTAGCCGGCAACCATGGCAACGACCGGTTTCGGGCAACGGCGAATTTGCATCTGCAGATCGAGAATATTGAGGTGCGGTGTTCCGCCTTCGTCGATGTAACCTTCATTGCCGCGAACTGTCTGGTCCCCGCCGGAGCAGAATGCCTCGTTGCCGGCACCGGTCAGGATGATGGCGCCAATGCTGTTGTCGTGATGGGCGCAATGAAAGGCATCGATCAACTGAACGACCGTTTCCGGCCGGAAGGCATTCCGCTTCTCGGGGCGATTGATGGTGATTTTTGCAATGCCTTCGGCGGTTTCAAAAAGGATGTCCGAGTAATCGCGGATGCTCTGCCAGGTTGGGTTGCTTGTCGTCATCGTGGTGCTGATCGGGTTGGGCGTTCCGGAAGTATAGCTTTGCCATGGCCTGGCCAATTTGAGCTGTGTCGGGTTGGCTGGAATCAATTTTGCGATGAACTCGGGAGCGTGGGAAAATGCTTCTTCGTTAAAACACGAAAGACCATCGTGAGAGAGCGTCGCCGTTCCCTTCGCTTCAATCTGAAAGGCCGGGTGCAATTGCAGATCGGCGGGCAGAACTTTGAGTTTCCCGCGGCTGACATTTCCATCTCGGGCGTCGGCGTCATGCTTGATGTTGCGGTGCTTGGTGCCAAGCCGAGTGGTGAAGTCGGCCTCTGCACCATCGACTCGCCTGATCTGGCCAGTCCGGTCGAGGCTTATGTCAGCGTGATGCGCATCCGTCGCGTCGGTCATCAGCATCTGGTTGGCTTGCGTTTCGAGTCGATCAGCGATGAGCAGTTGCAGATCATCCATGCCTACGAAACCTTGATCCAGGTGAGGAAGCATCGAAGCTTGCAGGCATCGGCAGACCCGCTTTAACGAGTCCGCCGGGCCGGATTCAGGGCCGGAAGAATCCCTCCAACTGACAGAAGACGGCGTGATCGCCAGGGTGGCGTCGAACCCTGATGACGTCTTCCAGTTTCTCCACCTGCTTGACCATTTGCGGCAGGCGCGCGTCTTCGTTCAGCAACAGCCATATCCGGCTCTGCTTTCCGTCTTCGAGCGGCAGGCAGAGAATGCCCTCGACGTTGCAGGCGCGCCGGGAGAAGAGGCCGACGACATGCGACATCACGCCCGGATGATTATTGACATCAATTTCCAGCACGGCGCGGGAAATGGCTTGTTGTTCATTGCGGTTGATGGCGTTCATTTCAATGTCCAATCATTTCGTGGTTGGCGGCACCGGGTGGAACCATCGGGAAGACTTTCTGCTCGGCGTCGATGCTGGCGTGGATCAGGCAGGGGCCGGGGCGGGCGATGGCCTCCATCAGGGCAGCGCAGGGATTTGTCGCCAGATCGAGGTCGACCGCAGCAATGCCGAATCCCTGGGCGATTTTGACAAAATCAGGCATCGATTTGAATTGGGAGGCGAACAGGCGTTCACCGTAGAACAGCGTCTGCTGCTGATGTACCAGACCCAGCGTAGCGTTGTTCATCAGCACGATCTTCAGATTGACGTTTTCCTCGGCAGCGGTAACCAGTTCCTGAATATTCATCATGATCGATCCGTCACCGGTAAAGCAGACAACGGTTTTATCGCGAGCCGCCAGCGCAGCGCCGATGGCGGCCGGTACGCCGAAGCCCATCGTGCCCAGTCCGCCGGAAGTCAGCCACTGGCGTGGCCGGCGTAGCGGGTAATACTGCGCCACCCACATCTGGTGCTGGCCGACGTCGGTGGCGATGATCGCGTCGTCATCGAGGCAGGCGGCCACAGTGCGGATAAGACCAAAGTGCGACAGTGGGTTGTCGTCCTCCGGGATGCGGAAAGGAAACTGAGCCTGCAACTGGTCGATGCGGTCAACCCAGATTTTTCGGCTATTCCTCTCGACGCCGGGCAGAAGCTGATTCAGCGCCTCCTTCACATCGGCCGTGATGCCGATATGCGCTGCCTTGATCTTGTCGAGTTCGGCCGGGTCTATGTCGATATGGATGATCTTCGCGTTGCGGCAAAACGCGGCAACCTTGCCGGTTGCCCGGTCGTCGAAGCGGGCGCCGACGGCGATCAACAGGTCGCATTCATCGAGCGCCAGATTGGTGTGGCGGGCCCCGTGCATTCCCAGCATGCCGAGCGATAGTCGGTGATCAACCGGCATTGCGCCGAGCGCCATCAGGGTCATCACGGTAGGCAAATTTGCCTTTTCTGCGAGGTCGACCGCAGCACTCGCTGCCCCGGAGTGCACCACTCCGCCACCGAGGTAAAGGATGGGCCGCTCGGCGGCATTGATCATCGAGATTGCTTCGGCGATCAGCCGCGAATCAGCAGGAATGGCGGGCAGGGCGGTACCGGGTTCCGGCCATTCGGTGATCTCGATCGCCTGAGTCTGCACATCCTTGGGAATGTCGATCAGCACCGGGCCGGGCCGTCCGGAGGTGGCAATCTGGAAAGCGCGGGGAATCACCGCCAGCAGTTCCTCGGCGGAGGACACCAGAAAATTGTGTTTGGTAATCGGGATGCTTAAACCGTAGGTATCGACTTCCTGAAAGGCGTCGGTGCCGATCATGGCACGTGGCACCTGACCGGTGATGGCGATCAGTGGAATCGAATCAAGTTTGGCGTCGGCGATGGCGGTCAGCAGGTTGGTCGCGCCGGGGCCGGAGGAGGCAAGGCAGACAGCAGCCTGGCCGGTAACCCGGGCCATTCCTTGCGCCATGAAGCCAGCCCCTTGTTCGTGACGGGCCAGCACATGGTGGATGATGGTCGACTGTCCCAGTGCATCGTAAATAGGCAGGATGGCGCCGCCCGGTATGCCGGCCACGGTACGAATACCTTGGCGTTCAAGCAGGTGGATGGTGATCTGGGCACCGTTCAGGGTTTCTGTCATGGAGTTCTCCTTGGGGTTGTTGGCTCAACCGGCGGGCTCCAAAAACAAAACCCCGCCGGTTTGCGCCGGCGGGGTTTGGGGAAATCTGTCTGCTCTTCCTTAACCGATCCGCGACGCGTGTGTTACGACGCCTACGACAACGACGCGCACGACGACCGACGGTGCTACCAGATAATGCAGAGAGCGTGGGCGTTTTATGATCATTGTTGGATGGGGGATCAGTTTGGAGAGGCGAGGTTGAAATGTGGCTTAAGACAGGGAAAAAATCAACAGGCTGCGAAATCTGACCGAGATGTAATCGATAAGTTCAACCGCGTTCGCAAAATGGCATATCAATAACTGAACGCGTTGTTGCCGAATGAATTAGACTATCCAATTGGTCATAGCATTTTAGCGATCGCGCAGAACGATCGATTGTGTATGGAAGAGATATGACGAAGTTGCTGAAGGTATTGATTGTCGATGGTTCCCGCGTGGTCCGCGCCTCGCTGGCCAAGCATTTGCGCGGGAATTTCGACGTCTGCGAAGAGGGCGACGCTGAGTCGGCCTGGCAAAGTCTTGTGCTCGATTCTTCGATCACGGCAGTTGTTTCCGGGCTGGATATTACCCATCTTGACGGTTCCGGACTGGTCGAGCGCCTGCGTGCAAGCAAACTGGCCCGCCTCAATCGCCTGCCATTCTTTCTGCTTGTTTCCGACAGTTTTCCCGATGCCGGACGAGAACTGGCAACCCGGATCGGTGTTTCCCAATTTGTCCCGAAAAAGACAGCCGGCCCGGAGATCATGCGTCTTCTGGTCAATCTGGTCTATCCCGACAGAGTGGCTGAGCCTGTTGCCGCCAGTTCTGATGTTCCGGATGCCGCTGTCTCCGACGAATTCGGGAGTCAGACAGAGGTTGGCATAAGCGATTTCATGTCACGCGTTGGTGGGATGGCGGGGTTGACCGATGAAGCGCCCGCGCTGGCGCAGACCAATGTAACTGGCGAGCCATGCCTGCAAGCCTCTCTTTCGGCCCTGAAGGGGGGGCAGCCTGTTGCGGTACTGGTCTTTGGCCTAGATGGCTACGAGGGCTTCAGGGTTCGCTATGGTTCTGAGCTTGCCGACAAGATAGTCATGAAATTTTCCCGCATGCTGGAAGGGAAAATTCATGATCAGGAAAGCATCCTGCACTTGGTGGGAGGCCGTGTTGCCATTATTTCGTCGACTGCTGGGCGTGAACAGTGTGCGGGTTTTGCCAGGCGAATTTGCAAGGCATTGGTAGCAGCCAATATTTCGTTGCGCGGGGAGAAAGTCGAAGCCACGGTTAGTGCCGGTGTCGCAGCCTTGCCTGAAGACAGTGCGGCAACCAGTACTGACGAATTATTGCGCCTGGCGGCCAGTCGTCTTGATGCTGCAGTGCTTGCCGGAGGAAACCGGGTTGTTTTTGTGACCGGTTGCGGCGGCGACAGTGTCAGTCAGGATGAATTTTTTGATCGCCTGAAGGAAATGCTCGCCAAATCCCCTCCGGAAACCAGGATGTCATGCAAGGGTTGGGTAACTTCGGTTTGCAGCGCCTGCCGGACTTTGCGTGCAGAAGGTAAAAGTTCGCTCTGTGCATTGGATTCGGAAGGCGAGGAATGCTCGATATAGTGGAGAAAGAGCTTTGAGTCCCAGCCAGACTTGCATAGGGCAAATAAAAAACCGGCCGAAGCCGGTTTTTATTTGCCTGAAGAATCGGCTTATGCGGAAACCGGAATCTTGCCGATCTTGATCTGCCACTCCTTCGGGCCGGTCTCGTGAACACTGATCCCGGAAGAGTCCACCGCAACAGTCACAGGCATGTTCTCGACATCGAACTCGTAGATGGCTTCCATGCCCAGATCGGCAAAGCCGACGACCTTGGCCGACTTGATCGCCTTGGCGACCAGATAGGCGGCACCGCCGACGGCCATCAGGTAGGCCGACTTGTTGTCCTTGATCGCTTCGATGGCGACCGGGCCACGTTCCGACTTGCCGATCATCGAAATCAGGCCGGTCTGTTCCAGCATCATGCGGGTGAACTTGTCCATGCGGGTGCCGGTGGTCGGGCCGGCTGGGCCGACGACTTCGTCACGCACCGGATCAACCGGGCCGACGTAGTAGATGACGCGGTTGGTGAAGTCGACCGGCAGCTTTTCGCCCTTGGCCAGCATGTCGGCGATGCGCTTGTGTGCAGCGTCGCGGCCGGTCAGCATCTTGCCATTGAGCAGCAGCTTCTGGCCCGGCTTCCAGGCAGCAACTTCTGCCTTGGTCAGGGTGTTCAGGTTAACTTGGGTGGCTGACTTGAGGTCTGGCGTCCAGGTGACTGCCGGCCAGTCTTCGAGCTTCGGTACTTCGAGTTTGGCAGGACCAGAGCCATCGAGGTGGAAGTGGCAGTGGCGGGTGGCAGCGCAGTTTGGTACCAGGGCAACCGGCAGGTTGGCGGCGTGGCACGGGTAATCCAGCACCTTGACGTCAAGCACGGTGGTCAGGCCGCCCAGGCCCTGGGCGCCGACGCCCAGCGCGTTGATTTTCTCAAACAGTTCTAGGCGCAGTTCTTCCGGACGGGTCAGCTTGGCACCGGTAGCGGCCTTGGCCTTCAACTCATGGATGTCGACCGGCGCCATAATCGATTCCTTGGCCAGCAACATGGCCTTTTCCGGCGTGCCGCCGATGCCGATGCCGATGATGCCTGGCGGGCACCAGCCAGCACCCATTTCCGGGATTTTGTGCAGCACCCAATCGACGAGGTCGTCGGACGGGTTGAGCATGGCGAACTTCGATTTGGCTTCCGAACCGCCGCCCTTGGCGGCGCAGATCACTTCAACGTGATGGCCGGGAACGATTTCGAAATGGACGACGGCCGGGGTGTTGTCCTTGGTGTTCTTGCGAGTACCGGCCGGGTCGGCCAGCACCGAGGCGCGCAACGGATTGTCCGGGTTGCCATAGGCGCGACGGACGCCTTCGTCGATCATTTGCTGGATGCTCATCGTCGCATCCGGCCAGGTGACCTGCATGCCGACCTTGATGAAGACCATGCCAATGCCGGTGTCCTGACAGATCGGGCGGTGGCCTTCGGCCGACATCCGCGAATTGGTCAGGATCTGGGCGATGGCGTCCTTGGCGGCCGGGCTTTCCTCGCGGTCATAGGCTTCACCCAGCGCCTTGATGTAATCGAGCGGGTGGTAATAGCTGATGTACTGGAAAGCATCGGCAACGGACTGGATCAGGTCTTCTTGTTTGATGGCGGTCATGCGCAACTCCGGGTCAGTGGGTTTTCTGGTGTTGAAGAGCGAGGGTCTGGGTCATGGTCTTGTCAACCATCGCCATGGCCAGGGCGGAGAAAAGGAATACGACGTGAATGATCACTTGCCACATCAGCGTGTGCTCTGACAGGTTGGCGGCATTGATGAAGCTCTTCAGCAGGTGGATCGACGAAATGCCGATGATCGCCGTCGATAGCTTGATCTTGAGGACGCCGGCATTGACGTGGGAGAGCCATTCCGGCTGGTCCGGGTGGTCGTCAAGATCAAGGCGGGAAACGAAGGTTTCGTAACCACCGACAATGACCATGACGAGCAGGTTGGCAATCATCACGACGTCAATCAGGCCAAGAACAACCAGCATGACATCGGCTTCGCTGATGTGCGTAGTCGTGAAAGCGCCGACAACCAGATGGCTCAGTTCAACCATGAATAGCCAGCAATAAACAATCTGGGCGACGATCAGGCCAAGATAGAGCGGCGCCTGGATCCAGCGGCTGGCAAAAATTATTGACTCTAGGGATTTGATTGGAGAGCGCATTGTATGTATTCGCATTTTTCGGGTGGGCCATTTTATCACGCAGCCGTCGTACTGCCCTGATCTGCTGAATTGCTGCGCCGCAGCGTGATTTCGTAAGGCGTTTGTAAGAATATAGACGTCTAATGCCGCCTCAATGCTGGCGAGGGGAGTGGGATTGCCTCCAGCTTGTGCGGCTTTAAATTGTCCCGGGTTTTGTCTTGGGATCAGATCGGTTGTTTCAACATAATTGCGATGTACCGCAGAGGAGAAGAATATGTCGAATGAGTCCGTGCAGCTAATTTATCCGTCTGACGAAATGGTCAAGAACGCAGCGGTTTCGGGGATGGACGCCTACCGGGCGCTGTGCGCGGAAGCGGAAGCCGATTATCCGGAATTCTGGGCTAAACGCGCCCGTGAAATGATCACGTGGAAGCAACCGTTTACCCAGTCACTTGATGAATCCAACGCTCCGTTTTTCAAATGGTTTGCCGACGGCAAGCTGAATGTTTCCTACAACTGCCTTGATCGTCATGTTGAAGCCGGTCTGGGTGACAAGGTTGCCCTGATTTTCGAAGCCGACAACGGCGAAGTGACCAAAGTTACCTACAAGGAACTGCTCTCCAAGGTCGCCAAGTTTGCCAATGCCCTGCGCGGCATGGGTGTCAAGAAGGGTGATCGCGTCGTCATTTACATGCCGATGACCGTTGAAGGCGTCTGCGCCATGCAGGCCTGTGCTCGCCTCGGCGCCATCCACTCTATCGTTTTCGGCGGTTTCTCCGCTCAGTCCCTGCGTGATCGTATCAACGATGCCGGCGCTGTTGCGTTGATCACCTCCGACGGCCAGTTCCGCGGTGGCAAGACCATCCCGCTCAAGCCGATCGCTGACGAAGCATTCGCCATGGGCGGCTGCGAATCGATCAAGAACGTGCTCGTTCTCAAGCGCACCGGATCTGAAGTCAACATGGTTGCCGGTCGTGACACCTGGTTGCACGAAGCCGTCGCCAACCAGTCCGATGTTTGCGAACCGGAATGGGTTGAAGCCGAACATCCGCTGTTCCTGCTCTACACGTCCGGCTCCACCGGCAAGCCAAAGGGCGTTCAGCACTCCACCGGCGGCTACCTGCTGCACGCCATCATGACCATGAAGTGGACCTTCGACATCAAGCCGACGGACGTCTTCTGGTGCACGGCCGACATCGGCTGGGTTACTGGCCACACCTACATCACTTATGGCCCGCTCGCTTGTGGCGCCACCGAAATCGTTTTCGAAGGCGTCCCGACCTATCCGGATGCTGGCCGTTTCTGGAAAGTGATTCAGGATCACAAGGCTACAATTTTCTACACCGCTCCTACGGCCATTCGTTCGCTGATCAAGGCTTGCGACAGCAAACCGGAAGTCCATCCGAAAGCCTACGATCTGTCCTCCCTGCGGATTCTCGGTTCGGTCGGGGAGCCAATCAATCCGGCCGCCTGGACGTGGTACTACGAGAACGTTGGCGGTGGCCGTTGCCCGATCGTCGATACTTTCTGGCAGACCGAAACCGGTGGTCACATGATCACCCCGCTGCCGGGCGCCACCCCGCTGGTTCCGGGTTCCTGCACCCTGCCGTTCCCGGGTATCCAGTTCGCCGTGGTCGATGAGACCGGTGCCGATCTGCCGTGGGGCCAGGGCGGCATCCTGGTTTGCAAGAAGCCGTGGCCGTCGATGATCCGCACGATCTGGAATGACGATGAGCGCTTCGTCAAGTCCTACTACCCGGCTGACTTCCAGGGCAAGTATTACCTGGCTGGCGACGGCGCGATCCGCGACAAGGATACTGGTTACTTCACCATCACCGGCCGTATCGACGACGTGTTGAACGTTTCCGGTCACCGTATGGGTACGATGGAAATCGAATCCGCACTGGTTTCCAATCCGATGGTGGCCGAGGCTGCCGTTGTTGGCCGCCCGGACGACCTGACCGGTGAAGCCATCGTCGCTTTCGTCGTACTCAAGGGGCAGCGCCCGACCGGTGACGACGCCAAGCGCATCATCAAGGAACTGTCTGACTGGGTTGGCAAGGAAATTGGTCCGATCGCCAAGCCGAAGGACATCCGTTTCGGTGACAACCTGCCAAAGACCCGTTCGGGCAAGATCATGCGTCGTTTGCTGCGCGGTCTGGCCAAGGGCGAGGAACTGACGCAAGACACGTCTACGCTGGAAAACCCGGCCATTCTGGAACAGCTGAAGGGTTAATCCTTCAGCTCAGTAATGAGCCAAGGAGGCGGCGAGCTTGCCACGCTGCCTCCAACAAACAACAGGCAAGGAGGAGACAATGGTCGCCCTTAAGGTGGCCTCCCGTGTGGTCGTTTCAGACTGCATGCCAACAACGGTCGGCACGCTTGGCGTGTCGACCGTTTTCTTTTCCGGGAGTGTGTCTTGAAGAGAGCCAGCCCAGTTCGTCAGCGGTTTGCAGCGCTTGGCCTGCTTGGCGTGCCACTGCTGACCTATCCCCTGCTCAGTTTGCCGGGCGGCAGCCTGGCCGGTATTCCGGCAACTTATCTTTACCTGTTCGGTGTTTGGGCCGGCCTGATTGCGCTTGCGACCTGGGTGGCCGAGCGGCGGGGGAAATAATTGCTTTCGGGTTGGTTCGTTGCCGCGCTGTCGACCGCCTACGTTCTGGTGCTGTTTGCGGTTGCCCGCTTTGGCGATGCGCGGGCCGATGCCGGCCGGTCGATCATTTCGGCCAACGTCTATGCCCTGTCGCTGGCGGTCTATTGCACTTCCTGGACTTTTTACGGCAGTGTCGGCCGGGCGACTTCCGGTGGTCTGTCATTCCTGACCATCTATATCGGTCCGACGCTGATGCTGATGTTTGTCGGGGTCATCATCAAGATGATTCGCATCAGCAAGGCCTATCGCATTACGTCGATTGCCGACTTCATTGCGTCACGTTACGGCAAGAGCCAGCTACTGGCCGGCCTGGTAACGGTGATTGCGGTGATCGGCGTGGTGCCTTATATCGCGCTGCAACTCAAGGCGGTTTCTGCCAGCCTTGATGTGCTGTTTCAGTACTCGGACGATAAATTTCTGCCCTGGTGGCTGGACTCGACGCTGCTGATTGCCGCAGTGCTTGCTCTTTTTACCATTTTGTTCGGGACCCGCCACCTTGATGCAACCGAACGGCACGAAGGCATGGTCGCTGCGGTAGCTTTCGAGTCGGTGGTCAAACTGGTGGCCTTCATGGCCGTCGGCTTGTTCGTTACCTACGGCATGTTTGGCGGCTTCTCGGATCTTTTCCAGCGCGCCGCCGAGAGTCCGGAACTTGCTCGTCTGCTGCAACTTGATTCGAGCCGGGCCGGGACGTGGACGGCGATGATCTTGCTCTCCGGGTTGGCAATCATCTTTCTGCCGCGTCAGTTCCAGATCATCGTTGTCGAGAATGTTGATGAGTCACATCTCAAGCGGGCGGTCTGGCTTTTTCCGCTCTATCTTCTGCTGATCAATATTTTTGTGCTGCCGCTGGCGCTGGGCGGCCTGCTGCATTTTCAGGGGCAGAATTTAAATCCTGACACCTTCGTACTTACCCTGCCCATGGCTCGTGGGGCCGAAGCGCTCGCGTTGCTCGTCTTCATCGGCGGACTGTCGGCGGCGACCGGGATGGTCATTGTCGAAACCATCGCCTTGTCGACGATGGTCTGCAACGATCTGGTCATGCCCTGGTTGCTGCGGTCAACGTGGCTGCAGGTCGAAAAACGACAGGACCTTTCCGGGCTGTTGATCGGCATCCGGCGCGTTGCCATCGCGGTGATCCTGTTGCTTGGCTACATTTATTTCAGGGCAGCCGGTGAGGCTTACGCCCTGGTTGGCATTGGCCTGATTTCATTTGCCGCTGTAGCGCAGTTCGCGCCGGCGATGTTTGGCGGCATGTACTGGAAGCAGGGGACACGGGCAGGTGCCGTGGCCGGCTTGCTGGCAGGCTTCGGTATCTGGCTGTACACCTTGTTGCTGCCATCCTTTGCCAAGTCCGGCTGGATCACCAGTGGATTTGTCGAACAGGGCTTGTTCGGCATCAGCTGGATGAAGGCGCAGGCGCTTTTCGGTCTGAGCGGAATGGACGAGATCTCGCATTGTCTGTGGTGGAGCCTGCTGGCCAATATCGGTTGCTATGTCGGCGTATCGCTCAATTCGCGACCAGACGCCGTAGAGGCGGGTCAGGCTGAACGTTTTGTCGATGTTTTCAGGCATGCCCAGCGGGAAACGGATAGCCGCTTGTGGCGGGGCAATGCTTCAGTTGATGCACTGGTCGGGCTGCTTGAGCGCTTTCTCGGTCCGGCGCGTGCGCGCCAGCAATTGGGGGTTTACGCCCAGTCCCGCGGCGCGAAAGACTGGCACGGCTTGCCTGCTGATGCCGACTTTGTCCATTTTGCCGAGGCGGAACTGGCCGGGGCAATTGGCTCGGCCAGTGCCCGGGTAATGGTGGCGTCGGTGGCGCAGGAGGAAGACCTCGGGCTGGATGAGGTGCTCGATATTCTTGACGAGGCGACCCAGGTGCGTGCCTATAGCCGTGATCTGGAAGCCAAGCAGCAGGAACTGGAAGCGGCAACTGCCGACCTCCGTCAGGCGAACGATCGATTGCGCGAGCTTGACCGGATGAAGGATGATTTCATCTCGACGGTCACCCACGAATTACGCACTCCGCTGACCTCGATTCGGGCGCTTTCTGAAATGCTGCATGAAGACCCGCGCCTGGAGCTTGAAGCACGAACCCGCTTCCTCGGCATCATCGTCAGCGAAGCCGAGCGACTGACCCGGCTGATCAACCAGATTCTCGATATGGCCAAGATGGAATCCGGTCGGGCTGAATGGACGACCGGCGAAGTCGATATCGGCGAAGTCGTTCGTGAAAGCATGGCGACGCTCGGTCAGCTGTTCCGGGAAAAGGGCGTCGAACTGGCCGGGGATATTCCTGATTCCTGTCCCGCCGTGCTGGCTGATCGCGACCGCCTGACTCAGGTCATGATCAACCTGCTTTCAAATGCAGTGAAGTTCGTTCCCGGCGGGAATGGACGGGTCGGCGTCAGGGTAGGTTGGGATGAAAAAGTCGTTCGGGTTGAGGTTTCGGACAACGGCCCGGGGCTGACGGCGGAAGAGTGTGTGGTCATTTTCGAGAAATTCCGTCAGGGCGGAAACACGATGACGGACAAGCCGCAAGGAACCGGTCTCGGCTTGCCGATCAGCCGGCAGATTGTCGAATATTTTGGTGGTAATCTCTGGGTTGAAAGTCAGCCCGGAGCGGGTGCGAATTTCATTTTCACGGTGCCCTTGCCGGCACCGGAAGAATAACAACGGAGACTAAAGATATGGCTCACAAAATTTTGATTGTCGATGACGAACCCAACATCGTTATCTCGCTCGAATTCCTGATGAAAAAGGAAGGCTTCGAGGTTGCCGTGGCGACCGATGGCGAGGAGGCGCTGGCCAAGGTGGCGAGCTTCAATCCGGACCTGATCCTGCTCGACGTGATGATGCCAAAGAAGTCGGGTTTCGAGGTCTGCGAGGCTTTGCGTGGCGACCCTTCGCGGGCGGGCCTGCTGATCGTCATGCTGACGGCCAAGGGGCGCGATACCGAAGTGGCCAAAGGGCTGGCGATTGGTGCCGATGCTTACGTCACCAAGCCCTTCTCGACCAAGGATCTGGTCGTCAAGGTCAAATCCATGCTGGGCGTTGGCTGAGATCAGGCTGCTGCACCCCAAGGGTACTTCCTGCGGGGCGCGGTCGACGGCCTGAAAAGGCCAAAATTCATCGGAATGCATGCCATGAAGGCTATACATCGTTTCATTGTTGCCGTGATCATCCTCGGTCTGCTGATGACCGGGCCGTTTGTCGTAACTTCGCTGCTCGTCTGGCTGGACATGAAGGATTTCGAGCGCGAGGTGCTTCTTGGGCTGCTCGTCTCCCGCCTTCCGGTGGGGACGATGATGACGCTGTTCGGTTTCGCCATCGGCGTGCTGGTGCTGCACCGTCTCTTCAAACAATACGTCGAAGGCTTGTTGCGGATGTCGGAAACGCTGCGCCTGATGCTGGGCGCCAACCGCAATTTCCGCGTCACCATCGAAGGTCCGCCGGAGGTTCAGCAACTTGCGCTGGCTGCCAATGATCTGGCGCAGCAGCGTGATTTGCTGATGGACGATGTCGACGCCCAGATCGGTCGGGCCAAGGCCTCGGTCGAAGAAGAAAAAAATCGTCTGGCAGCGCTGATGTCCGAACTCGCACAGGCCGTCGTGGTGTGCAATCTCGACGGCCGCATCCTGCTCTACAACAACCGCGCCCGCCTGCAGTTCAAGGCGCTGGCTCAGGGGCCAACGTCGGTTTCGGGCGGGGCGCTGATTGGTCTGGGGCGTTCGATTCACTCGATTCTCGAAAAGAGTCAGGTCGAGCATGCCGAGGAAGTGATTCGTCAGCGATTGGCTGCCGGCAAGACAGCTATTTCCAACTTCATCACCACCACCCGTGGTGGCCAGTTGCTGCGCGCCCAGATGGTGCCGGTGCTCGCCGCTGGGGCAGGTGAGGGCGACCCCGCAATGTCAGGCTACGTGCTGACGGTGGAAAACATTACCCGCAGCATCGAGCAGGAAGCGCGCCGCGATCAGGTGATGCATTCGCTGACCGAAGGCAGTCGCTCGGCGCTGGGGAATATCCGCGCCGCTGTGGCCAATCTGATCGATTACCCGGATATGGAACCGGAGTTGCGTGATCGTTTCGTCCATGTCGTTGGCGACGAAGTGGCCAAGATGAGCCAGAGTCTCGATCAGACCATGGGCGAATTCTCGGATTCGATGAAAGCGCGCTGGCCGCTGGAGGACGTTCTGGGGATCGATATCATCGCCGCTGCCCAACGCCGGATCGATGACAAGCTCAAATTGCCGACAAAAACCGAAGAACTCGATGATGCCCTGTGGATCAAGGCCGACAGTTTCTCGCTGGTCTTTGCATTGGTCTATCTCGCCTCCAGGCTGCAGGATCATTATGAGCCACGCGAACTTCGTTTCCGCCTGATCGCCGAGGGCAAGCTGGCCTATCTCGATCTGATCTGGGCCGGGCCGGCGATGTCGTCGGAGACTTTCTACACCTGGGAAATCGACTCGATGCAGGTTGGCAGCGAGACCACGCCGCTATCGCTGCGCGATGTCATCGACCGCCACGGTGGTGAAGTCTGGTACCAACGCGAAAAGGCGGCACACCGGGCATTCTTCCGCTTCGTGTTGCCGGTGGCGACGCCCGAAATCGAGCAGGAACAGGACGAACGCAAGCGCGGCGGCGGTCGCCCGGAATATTACGATTTCGACCTGTTCAATTTTGCCGACAAGTCGATCGATCTCGATCGCAAGCTGAGCGATCTGACCTATACGGTGTTCGATACCGAAACAACTGGTCTTGAACCCTCGAATGGCGACGAGATCATCCAGATTGGTGCGGCTCGGATCGTGAACAACCGCCTGCTCCGGCAGGAGGTTTTTGATCAGATTCTTGATCCCGAGCGTCCGTTGAAACCTGAATCCATTCCCATCCACGGGATTACCGAGGACATGGTGCGTGGTCAGCCGAATATTGATGTGGTGCTCCCCGCTTTTCACGCCTTCTGTGAAGATACGGTGCTGATTGCCCACAATGCTGCCTTCGACATGCGTTTCCTCCAGCTCAAGGAAGAACGGTGCGGCATCAAGTTTGCCCAGCCGGTGCTGGATACGCTGCTGCTTTCGGCCGTCATTCACCCCAATCAGGAGTCGCACAAGCTCGACGTGATTCTTGATCGTCTCGGCATCATCATCGACAAGCGCCACAATGCGCTGGCGGATGCGTTGGCGACCGGTGAGGTTTTCCTGAAACTGATTCCGTTGCTCGAGGACGCGGGGATTGTCACGGTTCGTCAGGCGCTGGAAGCTTCCGAGAAGACTTATTTCGCCCGGGTGAAGTACTGAGGTGCCCTGGTCGCTTGAATCCTTTCTTCCCTGCCGGCAACAAGCCGAACTAGCCGCCGAACTGAACACAATCGGTGTGCTGGAGAAGTTGCCGGCGCTGGCTGTTCGCTTGCGGGCGTTCCTGCTTGATCTGGCCGGCAAGGGAATGGATGGTCAGACCATGACCCGGCTGATATCGAGCTGCAACGACCGGCTGACCGTCCGCGTCATCGAACTGACCGCCCGCAAACACCGTTTGCCCCCGGTGGCGTGGTGCTGGCTGGCATTAGGGTCGGAGGGACGGCATGAGCAGACCTTTGTCACCGACCAGGACAATGGTTTGGTTTTCAATGCCCTCGATGCCCGCGAAGCTGAAGCCTTGCGGGTGCTTTTCCTGCCCTTCGCGCAGGAAGTCAATCAGCGCCTTGCCGACTGCGGCTTTCAGTTGTGCAGCGGTCAGATCATGGCCGGCAACCCGGCCTGGTGCCTGTCCTTCGACGAATGGCGCCAGCGGTTCATCGACTGGGTACGCCTTCCCGAGCCGACGGCCTTGCTGAATGCCAGTATCTTCTTCGATTTGCGGCCGCTTTACGGTCAGGCAGAACTCGGCGAAAAGCTGCGTCGCCTGTTGCTGTCGCTGACCAGTGATACGCCGTCTTTCCTGCATTTGATGGCAGCCAATGCCTTGCAGGCTACGGTGCCACTTAATTATCGTGGTGAAGTGGCGCCGGCGGAGAAGGATCTGCTGGATCTGAAAAAATTTGGCAGCCGGATATTTGTCGATGCGGCACGAATTTTTGCCTTGGCAGCCGGTACGCCGGCCGTGAATAGCGCCGACCGTCAGCGTGAAGCCGGTGCCAAGGCAGGTTTGAGCGTGGCTGAGATGGCTGCGGTGGACGCCGCTTTTTCGCATATTTTGCGTTTGCGGCTGAACCAGCAAACGGCTGACGTGGCTGCCGGGGTGAGCGACAGCCACAATCTGAAATTGTCCACGCTGCATGATCTGGATAAGGCAATTCTGCGCGAGTCGCTGAAGCAGGCACGCTGCCTGCATCAGCGTCTCAAGTTAAACTATGCACTTTGAGAACAAATGAGGTTGTCGTGAAAATGTCACAGGAAGCGCCACAACAAATGCCGGAAAGTCAAGATTCCCAGGCTGTCGCCCAGATGGAAACCATGTTGCGTCAGGAAGGGCGTAGCCGTGTTGCCGGCAACACGCTCGCCTTCCTCAAGGATCACGCACCCTTCAACAAGATGACGCTGGAGGCCCGCCAGCTTTTTGCTGAAAAGGCTCAGATTGTTTTCTATCCGACCGGCAACGAAATCGTTGGGCCGGATTCCGGCAATGTTCGCTTTTTCTATTTGATCGAATCCGGCAAGGTGCAGGCACGGCAGGCAGGCGAAGTCACGGTCACCGAGTATTCCATACTCAGTCTCGGGGCCGGTGAAAGCTTCCCGATTGGTGCGGTGACTGCCGGCCGTCCCTCGACCAACACCTATACCGCGGTCGAGGACACCTTCTGTTATCAGCTTCCGGCTGACGATTTCATGACGCTGATGAGTTCCAGCCCGGAATTCAACCTGTTCTGCACCAAATACATTGCCAGCCTGCTTGACCAGTCGCGCCGGCAATTGCAGTTGCAGTTCGCTCAGAAAGCCAGCGAACAGCAGACCCTGAATTCGCCGCTGGTGGGCATCGGTTCTCGTTCGCCCATTTCGGTTCCACCGGATACGCCACTGCGCAAAGCGCTTGAGACCATGTCGGAAGCCAGCGTCGGCTCGTTGGTGATTGCCGGTGAAGATCGCAAGCCGGTTGGCGTCTTCACGCGCAGCGACCTGCTTGATCGCGTGGTGCTCGCCGATTTGCCGCTGACCTCACCGGTCAGCATGGCGATGTCGGCCGATCCCTTCCGTCTTGAGGAACACGCCACGGCTTATGACGCAATGCTGGCCATGGCCTCGCAGGGGATTCGCCATGTGCTGGTGACCGATGCCGAGGGCAAACTGACTGGCGTCGTCTCCGAACGTGACCTGTTTGCCTTGCAGCGTGTCGGCCTGCGCCAGATTCGTCAGGCCATCGAATCGGCTGACAATGTTGAAGCACTTCAGCAGTCAGCCGCCGATGTCCGTCAGCTCTCCTTCAACATGCTGGCTCAGGGGGTTGGTGCAGAGCAACTGACGCAGTTCATCTCGGCGCTGAACGATGCGCTGACCCGCCGGGTCATTCAGCTCAACCTGGAGAATCACAATTTCGACGGTATTGAATGGGCGTGGCTGGCCTTCGGCTCGGAAGGGCGCGATGAGCAAACTTTCAGCACCGACCAGGATAACGGCATCGTTTTTGCCAGCCCCGATAGTGCTGCGGTAGACACGCTACGCCAGCGTTTTCTGGCCTTTGCCCTCGACGTGAATAATGGTCTCGACCGTTGCGGCTTCCCGCTATGCAAGGGCAACATCATGGCGAGCAATCCGCAGTGGTGCTTGTCACTGAATGAATGGAAGAATCAGTTTGCCAACTGGATCCGCATGCCGCAGACGGATGCCTTGCTCAACGCCACCATTTTCTTCGACTTCCGGCCACTTTTCGGCAAAGCGGAGCTGGCTGAATCCATGCGCCGTCACCTGCTCGAGCAGGCCGCCTCCAATCCGATGTTCCTGCGGGCGATGGCGAGGAATGCCCTGGATGTCGAACCGCCGCTCGGCAAGATTCGCGATTTCCTGACCGATCTCGAACCGGATCATCCCGGCAAGATCGACCTCAAGAAGTATGGCTCGCGGATTTTTGTCGATGTGGCACGAATTTACGCCCTGGCTGCCGGTGTTCACAACACCAACTCCGTGCAGCGCCTGCGTATTGCTTCGCAGCGCCTGTCGATCAAGAGCGATGAAATCAATGCCGTGCTTGAAGGCCTGGACTTCATCCAGCTACTTCGTCTGCAGCATCAGTATCTGGAGGGCGAGCCAGGTACGCAGGGTGACAACCTGATCAATCCGGACAAGCTCAATGAGCTGGATCGCCGCATTCTGAAAGAATCCTTCCGTCAGGCAAGGAAGATTCAGACGCGCCTAAGACTCGATTATCAGGTGAACTAGAAATGCTCGGGCTCAAGAAATTCCTGTTCAAGGGCGCTACACCGGCCAATCTGCCGGCTGATGTCCGGGCTGCGCTGGAGGCTTGGCGGGTAACGCCGGCAGCGGCGCTCGATGACATTCATTTTCATACCCGCTATGTCGTTGTCGAAATTACCAGCAGCGGCTTCAAGCCGGAAAGTGACGAACTGCTCAGCATCGCGGCCAGTTCGGTACGCCAGTCGACGATCCTGCCGGACGATGCTTTTTTCGTCGAGTTTTCGGCACAAAAAGAAGATGCTGCGGTGGACCGGCAATTGATGGCCTTTTTGCAATTCGCCGCCAAGTGCCCGATGGTGACGTACAACGTTCCCTACGTCGGAGGCTTCCTGCAACGCGCTTTCAAGGAGCGCCTGGGCGTCGATTTCGAGCCCCAGTGGGTCGATTTGGCCTGGCTGTTGCCGGCGATGTTCAGCGAGCGGGGAACCAGCATCATGCCACTCGACCACTGGATCGAAGCGTTTGGCCTTGATGCCGGCAATGGCCGACGCAACGCGATGGAGAATACCCTGATGCTGGCCCGCGTCTTTCAGATGTTGCTGGTTCGTGCGGTCGGCAAACAGATCGATACAGCGGCCCATTTGCTCGACGAGTCCCGCGCCAGCAGTTTCCTGCGCCGTAACCACTAAAGCCGCCGGATGTTCGGCAATCTGACGAAGCTGCAGCGCTACTACCTGTATTACACAGGGAGTTTCCTCTTCTTCGTCGGGGCGCTGGCGGTGCTCGAAGATCATGGCATGCCGCCGCGCTGGATCGGCTATGCCTTCCTCTTCTTCACGATCACGATGTATGCGGCGATCGGCATCGCCAGTCGCACCTCGGACGTTTCCGAGTATTACGTGGCCGGGCGTCGGGTACCTGCCTTCTTCAATGGCATGGCGACCGGTGCCGACTGGATGAGTGCGGCTTCCTTCATGGGCATGGCCGGAACACTTTATCTCACCGGCTTCCAGGGCTTGGCCTACATCATTGGCTGGACAGGTGGATTTGTGCTGGTGGCGCTATTGCTGGCGCCGTACCTGCGGCGTTTTGGCCAATACACCGTCCCGGATTTTCTTGGTGCCCGCTATGGCGGCAATGCGATCCGGCTGGTGGCTGTCGGTGCAGCGATTCTCGCTTCGTTTGTGTACGTGGTCGCGCAGATTTATGGCGTGGGGGTCATCACCAGCCGTTTCGTCAGCCTGCAGTTCGAGATCGGGGTTTTCGTCGGACTGGCCGGAATCCTGGTCTGCTCCTTCCTGGGGGGGATGCGAGCCGTTACCTGGACCCAGGTAGCGCAGTACATCATCCTGATCGTCGCCTACATCACGCCGGTTGCCATTCTTTCTTACAACGTCACCGGAAATCCGGTACCGCAGATTGTCTATGGCCGGGTGCTGCAGGAAGTTACTCAACTGGAAAATCGCCTGTTCGATACCCCAAGCGAAGTGGAGGTGCGCCGGCTTTTTCGCGAACGGGCAGACAGCTATTCCCAGAAAATAATGCAATTGCCGGCTTCGTTGGCCATTGAGCGTGATCGGCTATCGAACCAGATCAATCAGCTCAAGGCCAGCGACGCCCAGATGAAGGACATCGTCGCCCTTGAACGCCAGCGCCGTGAACTGCCGCATGACCCAGCTCAGGCACGAGCCCAATGGGAAACGGCGATGTTTGCCGCCATCGAGAGAGGCAAGCAGCCAATTCATCATGCCGAGGCTTTCCCGGGCGATGATCCCGAGCAACGTATGGGCATGCGCATCAATTTCCTGGCCCTGATCTTCTGCCTGACAGTTGGTACCGCAGCCTTGCCGCATGTGCTGGCTCGTTTCTACACGACGCCCACCGTCAGTCAGGCCAGAGATTCGGTCTTCTGGTCGCTGCTCTTCATCCTGGCGCTCTACATGACAGCACCGGCTTACGCCGTGTTCGCCAAGTTTGAAGTGTTGTCTCACCTGGCGGAAATCCCCATCGCCAAGTTGCCTGGCTGGGTTGCGGCGTGGACAAAAATTGGCCTGGTCAGTATCGAAGACATCAATCGCGATGGCATTCTTCAGCTCGCAGAACTCTCAATGAATCCGGACGTCATTGTTCTCGCTACACCGGAAATCGCCGGCATGCCCTATGTCGTTTCCGGGCTGGTCGCGGCTGGCGCGCTGGCCGCTGCACTATCGACAGCTGATGGCCTGTTGCTGACCATCGCCAGTGCGCTTTCCCACGATGTTTACTACCGCATAATTCGCCCGGATGCTTCGACCCAGTTTCGGCTGGTCATTTCAAAATCACTGTTGCTGCTGGTTGCGGTTCTCGCCGCCACCGTGGCAGCAGAAAAGCCCGGGACGATTCTGTCGATGGTTGCCTGGGCTTTTTCAATCGCCGGTTCGGCCTTCTTCCCAGCCCTTGTTCTGGGTATTTTCTGGAAGCGAGCGACCTGCGCCGGTGCGTTGTCCGGCATGCTGGTCGGCATGTTGCTGAGTATCTACTACATCATCCGCGTCGAGTTCGACAGCATCCCCTGGCTGGGCATCAGCGGCTTCGGTATGGAGCCCTGGTTCCAAGTGCAATCCATCTCCGCAGGGGTCTACGGTGTCTTCGCCGGCTTTTTCACCATTATCGTCGTCAGTCTTGCTACCAAGCCTTATCCGGGAGCCGAAAGCTTTCTCAACGGCATCCGTCGCGGCAACCAGGATGGAGACAGTTAGCCATGCCAGAAACCAATGCCTACTGGCGAAAGACCCGCTGGCTTACCATCAGTCTGTTTGTGCTCTGGTTATTGGTCACTTTCGTGATGAACTGGTATGCCCGGGAAATCAACGAAATCAGTTTTTTGGGTTTTCCGCTAGGCTTTTACATGGGAGCCCAGGGCATACTCTTCATCTATCTTGCGATAATCTGGTTTTACAACCGCCGGATGCGGACTCTGGACGCCGAATACGGCATCAAGAACGAGTAGCTGGCGGCTAATGCTACTGTTCCTGATCAGTGCGCTACGGGCCATTATTGAAATGATTGGCCTCTGTTTCATCGCGCAGGGCATGCTCTATCTTTTGGCTGGACAGAAGCGAGCAAGCAATCCGATTTACCAATTGTTTTCCTTGCTGACCCGGCCCCCGCGCCAACTGCTTGTTCGGCTATTGCCTGTCGGAGTCAGCGCATCCACAGTCGGGGTGCTGAGTTTTGCTTGTCTTTTCCTGCTCTGGATCGGGCTGGCTTTGATGCGAAAGTTCGTTTGACCATTTCGGGTGTTCTGCTACAATGCGCGCCTCCGCGGAGAGGTGGATGAGTGGTTTAAGTCGCACGCCTGGAAAGCGTGTGTAGGGTAATCCCCTACCGAGGGTTCGAATCCCTCCCTCTCCGCCAAATTCGAAATGGCCATCCTTGGCCCGTAAAAACCCTCAGCGGTCCGCAGGTGTCCTAAGGAATCAGCGGAGCATGTGAGGGTTTTTTTCGTATCAGCGCCTCTTGTTGCTGACGTTCAGGGACTCAGAAGTACTCTTTCCTAGAACACCCCAAAAACGACCTGCCGGCCATGCTGCCAGTCTTGGCGGTTCGCTTGACCATGGATTTGCCGCATTTTGGACAAGCCGGAGAAAAATCAACGTCATTTTCTTTGGCTGAGGAATTGGCTGGTGCTGACGCTGAGCCTCCAATCATCGAGCGCAATTCTCCAGCTTCGACAAGGCGCATTGAACGACCTTCAGCAAAGACCTCTGCATCTTCAGGAATGCTGCCAGATGTGACCACGAAACCACCTACCGCACGTTCAGCAGTCATAACCCCATAAAGTTCTCGAACGGTGGCAACTCCAACCTTCATGACTTTCCATTGCTTGCATTGGACGAAGTACTTGTCTTTATCCAAGTGCAACTCAAGGTCAACGCCGGTGACGACTGGACACCTCCCATTAAGCATTTGCAGCGTCATTGCGGCCGTCTGAAATGGCACATGATTCTTCTTGACTCAGTGACTGCACTTTCCTGAATCTCTGCACCGCAGTCTTGCTGTAACAATCATTGCCGATACTCCGCAGATGGAGGCATTGTTTGACGCATTTGGCGCAGAGCCAGCATTTCATCTTCACGGGGGCCACCGTTTATGTCACTTGAGACCAAGCCCGAATTGACGAGAGCCCGACGGATGATCGACGGCGGCTACGTTATCAACCTCAAGTCGATGATTGACAAGGTCATGCCCTGTGCCGCCGATATGCCCGTTCAGCAATAGTGGTCGGCCAATAACGGATTTACAGATTGATTAACCAACGCGGAATGAGCTGCGTTTATTCCTTTTTTACCAGCATTCAGACAGACCGGCTTGCCTGAGTTAATTTTGACAACTGGCACTTGCCCATTCCCGGCAGAAAAGATTCATGACCGCCCTTACCTCTACTAGCTGCCCAGCACAACCGACCGCGATCACACTGCCCCATCTCGGCAGTACCTCCCGCTTTAGCCGAGTGGCAAGTCTGCATATTGGCCGCGACAATCTGATCAACATAATCGAGGTGATTCTTGATCCGATGGTCCTGACTTTTTCAGTCTGGGTGATCAGCTTCATTGAAGAGGGCGAACTCACATTGCCTTACCTGATTGTATCGCTGATGGGTTTTTCACTGACTTTCCCCGCCCAGCCACGGCTTGAAGCGTCCTTTGCGCGCAGCATGCTAAACATTGTCTCAGGCTGGTGCTTTCTCGCTTCGTTGATTTTATTCTTTGGTTATGCAACGAGAAGCCTGAGTCTTTTTCCGGCGCATGCAATCATCAACTGGCTATGGAGCGCGCCGCTTTGCCTGGTCATCGCCCACGCTCTGTTCCGACTATCCGCCCCCGTATTACTCCGCGCCCAGGGTGCCAAGCGGGCTGTCATCATCGGCATGAACGAGCAAGGTGCCCAACTGGCTTGCCGATTGGCGCAGAGTCCATATAGCGACCTGCAAATACAGGGGTTCTTCGATGACCGCAATATTGAGAGACTGCAGTCAATCGGGCACGGTCGCCCGTTGCTTGGCCGAATCAGCGAGGCGGCAAACCATGTCAAGCAGGAGCAAATCAACCTGATCTACATCTCGCTGCCGATGGCGACGCAACCGCGCATCATGCGCCTGCTTGATGAGTTGCGCGACACCACAGCCTCGATCTATTTTGTCCCCGATCTTTTTGTCACCGACATCATCCAGAGCCGGATGGAAACAGTTTGCGACATGCCAGTAGTGTCTGTCTGCGAAACTCCCTTTACCGGCTCCAATGGCATGGTCAAAAGGCTTTCGGACATCATCCTGTCAGCGACCATCCTGTTGCTCATTTCACCGATTCTTTTCGGTATTGCCTGTGGTGTGAAACTTACTTCGCCTGGCCCCGTCATTTTCAAGCAACGCCGTTACGGCCTCGATGGTCAGGAAATAATTGTCTACAAGTTTCGTTCGATGACCGTTTGTGAGGATGGAGCCCAGATCGTTCAGGCGCGCCAGGGGGACCAGCGAGTTACCCGCCTGGGACGCTTCCTGCGTAAGACCTCACTGGATGAATTACCGCAATTCGTCAACGTACTTCAGGGACGGATGAGTATTGTCGGCCCTCGTCCCCACGCAGTCTCCCACAACGAACAGTATCGCAAGCTGATCAAGGGTTACATGGTTCGCCACAAGGTCAAGCCCGGCATTACGGGATGGGCACAGGTCAACGGATTACGAGGGGAGACAGATACGCTGGACAAGATGGAAGCCCGAGTTGACTGCGACCTCGACTATTTGCGCAACTGGTCACTCAGCCTTGACCTTTACATCATTTTCAAGACGATTGCCGTGGTCGTCAAAGACCGGCACGCCTATTAGGCTCTCAGCGCTTAGAATCCCGACTGAGCCCTGAGAATTTATCAGGCTGATCCGGGGTAAATATCGGAGGCGGTTTCCGGATGAGGGCATTCCGCGCAGTGCCGGCCATGTCACCCGGCAGGGTATTTATACGGCATCATTTCCCTGGTGGCGCCTGAATCTATACCGGCAACGCCAGGCCAGCCCAGCCCAGTTCCCGTGCTTTGAGTACCGGCCAGACATGAAGCCTGTCCAGATGTTTATCAGCGCTGGTTGGCCCGGTTCCCCCACTTTTTGTGATGTTTGGCTGAGCAAGACTTTTCTAAAGCTAGGTTATTTCAATCCTGACCAAAATTCAGTAGGATCATTCACGCAACAACCTCACGGGAGATTTAGCCGAATGAAAGTGAAGTCTTCAATCGAACGCGGTGCTGAGTATCTCTGCACCAAACTGGGTGATGTCGTAACCGCCATTGAGCAAGTCGCCGTGGTCAAAGGTTTGGCCATGTGGGAAGTTGAGCGCAGGATTGGCGAAAGAATCCGAAAGCGCTTGATTGTGTCCGAGCGCACTCTAATAGCGCCCCAAATTGATGCAAGAGGGCTTTCCTAGAGACTTGGGGTATCGCCTGCACCGGCAGAAAGACAGAAAGCCAGCATGTTTGCTGGCTTTCTGTCTTTCTGCTCAGTGGATTGAATACGGCAAGTGTCATGCATTGCTGACACTGATTTTATTCAAGCGTGGTATATGCCACAGTCAGTTGAATCCGTTCGGCGTAACTTGTTTGGCATGGAGGATTGGTCATGACAACTCAAGCAAACGTAGGATTTTTCAAGAACGAGTTCGTGGCGACCCTGAGTGATGGTCGGCTTATCTATCAGTCGGATCTACATGAACTGGCCGATGCCCTTCATCGTGCCGGCATCTTGGCCAAGAGCGTTCAATACGAATGGCGATCCGGTCAGCGCATGATAACTGCGGGTCAGAAAGTCGCGTTGCTCGCAGCAATACGCAAGCAAGAACACCGGCCGCACGGGTTGGCGATTGCCGCCTGAGGCGCCTCAAGCCGATTTATTTCAACGACTGCGACAGATCATCCCAAGGCTGGCTGGCCAGACTGGAGCTCTGTATTTGTCATGTGGCAAGGTATTACAAAGTGTTAATAGCCTCAACCAAAAGCTGAACTGGTCGTTAATTTCATCAGAGCCATATTTTTTGAGACTGATTGATCAAGGAGTTTCACCATGTCCAACTTAAGCCAGATTGACCTCACTGCGCTTGAAGCAACCGCGACATCCGCCGCGGCGTACCTGGATGCTTGCGATGGTGGCGCCAAATTTGTTCGTCTCGATCCGGTCTTTTACCGGGCATGTGGCCATCTTTTGATGACCATTTTTGCGGTGGCCAATGCCAATGAAGATTTCCCCTGGTTGGTAAAGCAGTCCGCTGCGGCTCGAGAAATTGCTGAGTCAATACAGATCGGACGCCGCATCGAAGTTAGCCGGCTTGGCTACTATCCCCAATTGGCAGCCATCCTGACCCGCGCTTCTGCCTAGGCAGCAATTGCCCCCATAGAATAGGGTTATCCGTTCATGGACTTCACACACATGGAAGCCAGGCAATTCATCCGACACCCGGTAAATCTACCGATTGAGGCCAGCCAATTGGCTGCGGAAGCCTATTGCCTGGGGACAGGTGGATTGGCTTTTCGCTGCGACCACACCGCTGAACCGGGAACCTTTCTCCATGTCCGTATTCCCTCGGTCACACCTGAGTTTGAAATCGATGCGAAGGTCGTTTGGTGCCGGTGCATTGACGGCAATGTCGAGCTCGGCGTCGAATTCATGAATCCGAACGATGCCTTTCGAGTTCGCATGGTCGAACAGGTCTGCCACATTGAGAACTATCGGCAAGAGATCTTCACCGTTCAAGGCCGAGAAATGACCTTTGAAGAAGCTGCCATGGAGTGGATCGGCAAGTTCTCGGCAACATTCCCTGGAGCCGGCGAGCTGTCAGTCAACTAATGCAAGACCGGCATCTTTGATCGCCGGGCACGCCATGTCGGATAGCCATCACACTGACAGACAAAGACAACAAAAAATGCCGTTTTGTGTCCATTTTTGCCGCCCGATTTATTGAAATATTGGCACCCCTGTTTGCGAAGCCATATGTTTCAATGACCTATGCCCAAGCGTCAGTCTGGCCCGACTTATGCTCATGATGACTTGCAACATACAGTTGCTCTTAATAAGGAACACATCATGATCGCCCACCGTCGCACATGGTTATATCGCTTGGCTGGCCAAAAGTTTGCTCACGCCATTTCATTCAAGGTTCCACTGACGGCCCATCAGGTCCGAGAGGAATTGCGTCGAACATTCAGTGCCGCGCCCGTTGAGCTTTGGGCACGTTGATCGCCAACGCGAAATCTGTGTTCAGGCAGCTGCGCGATTTTCCGCGCAAACCCAAATTTCGGCCCTGCAGCGATTGAAATCGCCCAGATTCCCCCGTGTTCATGAGTTCGGGGCTGCCAGATCGAGGGTATGACGTATTCGGTCACTCAACTCGCCTGGCGTTCTTGAAATCACATCATCCGGGATATGGAAACCCTCTACCAAGCGCTCTAAATCCTCGAAACCGTAAGCCACCACAAAGGGACTCATCCCCGCTTCAATGGCAGACGTGTAGTCACGATATTCATCTCCGCAGGCAAATGAGCGTGACGGATTGATACTGAATTCCCTTCGAAGCGCACGAAAGGTAGGAGTTTTTTCTTCGCCCAAAGGAATGCAGTGCAGGAAATCCAGTTGGCGGTGATCAATGTTGTGCCGCTTCAGTACGATTTTGACCGTTTCATCAGGTTCGATGGTGACATTTCGCGACACCAGTCCAACGCGGACATCAGGCGCCCCAATCAACGCCTGCAACAATGACGCCATGCCTGGGAAAAAGTTTGCCTCACGCCGATAAGTCTCCGTGAGGGTTCGCATGAGCTGTTTGCGGCTCTCTTTATTGATTTGGCGACGCAGGTTTTTGGGGAATTCACGGAGTCCACCCAGATATTTAAGTAGTTTTCGGCGTCGCTGGAACCGCTGCAAATCCCCGATATCCATGCCGTGTAAAGCGAACGCCCGTTCTACGGCATAAAACGAATCGATCAAGGTGCCATCGACATCAAAAATTACCAGTCTATCTTTGCTGGCATACATGGCTGAGTAACCTTACGGAGTGGTGGTGGCTGGGATTCTGGATCCGGTCAATTAAGGGGTGAGAGGCCAGGAACTATGACGCGAAATTAGTCCTACCTTGTTACCAGTGAATGACAGGCCTTATTGCCGGACGACTCAGTTGGCTAGCTTCAGTAGCATTCATCCTGAACCCGCAGCGCTGAAATCCCAAGGGCATGGAACAAAATTTCGGCACATAGGGAAATTTTTCACAAGAACGTAAAACTTGTTCTCGATAATTTAGCGCCATGTACTAAACATGGTATTGGCCTCCTGCAAATAGAATGTGGGAGTGGAGAGAGACAAGCAGAAATAAAAATGAAAAGAAAACTCGAAAAATACGTAGGTCGTGTCGTGCGCTTGAACAAAGCTGCATTCGAAAAAATCAAGGAGCAAGCTGGCCGATCGGGTGAGTTCCTGGAAAACTATTTTCTCGTCGCATCGGTTAGCAAGCAGATGCGCAAACTGGTTTGTTACGGTTCAAACTTGAGAATTACCGTCTCCTTGGCCGACGTCGCACTCGTCTGAGCATCACGAAACTTTGGCCGGCCAGTCGGCCGGTTCCGTTGGGTAATAGAAGATTCTGTGGAGTCATCCTGAGGCCGCTTTTCCTTATCGCCTCACCCTGAAGGCCGTCGCCGCCGCCAGCCTGCTGCTCAGCCAGCATTTTTCATTCAGGTCATGACAAAGCCGGTAATTTGCGGAGGCTTGCTACGCGGCACTTCGTCAACCAACTCGCAGACAGACACCTCAATGGCGTGACACAGGGAAGCCAGCGCGAGGTCGTTAGGCTCGATACCGAAAGGCTCCTCAATCTGCTCACCAATCACGTCAAGGGCAAGAAAGGTATAAGCAACGAAGGCAGCGATCAGCGGCGTCAGCCAGCCAATCGAAGTGCTGAGGCCAACGGGTAGTAACAGGCAGTAAACCATAACCGTGCGGTTCATCAGTACACGGTAAGTGTAGGGGATGGGGGTGTTGGCAATCCGTTCGCAGGCACCGGAAGCTTCAGTCAATTGATTCAGGTTGCGGTCCATTGACTGCAATTGCAGATCGCTGAACTGCCCCTCCTTTTGCGCAGCGCTGAGGTCCTCCGCCAGATTGAGCAGAATGACTGAAGTCGGGTAGCGCGCGGCCATTACCCGTTCAAGTTGAAGCGGCGGCAGGCGGCAGGCAAGATCGCTACGCCCATCGGTGCCCCTCAGCTGATGCTTGAGAGCATAGGCGAATGCAGCCAAGGTACGCGCCACTCGCTTGTGGAGTTCGACATCGGCACTCAGGCTGGCTACTTCCCGCGTCAAAGAACGGGCAGCAATGAGCAGCGCCCCCCACTGCTTTCTGGCCTCCCAGAAGCGCTCATAACTGACTGAATTGCGAAAGCCAAGGAAGATTGCCAGTGCAATGCCCATCAGCGTAAATGGTGGAATCGACAGGGCCGAGGCAGCGTGTTCACTCATCCACCAGTTGCGGCAGAGCACGCTAATGATCGCAACGATCACCACCAGCAGTAGCCGGGTGGCGATATAGGGCAGGACGGAACCCCGCCAGACAAAGAGCAGGCGAAACCAGTGGAGTTGCGGGCGAACTATCATGCAAAGATGATCAAGCCAAACCTCAGGTACCTACTGAAAGCGCTTCGATGAAACGATTCATCGCCTCAGCGTGATAGTTGGCGCCCTCGCGGCAGCCATTTGACTGTTCGGACTCGGTAGCAGCCCGTTGCCACAAACGCAGGGCCTGCGCATCATCGATTCCTGCCCGGCGCGCCATCCACGGCAAAATCTTAGGAGCATTCATGCCACCCCTCCTGTCTGGTCCGGCTGAAAACCGATTGGCAATATGTATCAAAGAACCTTCCCGGCGAAGACTTCCTTGAAGTAAGTATCGAGGTCACACTCAACCGGTCGCAAACCCGGCAACCAGTTGGCGCCCATGACTGGTTCGTCGGGTGCACTTGCTTCGCCTTTGAAAACTTCGTCATAGCCAATTGATTTAGCGGGCTTTTGACTGGACAGGCCATAAATTCGAGCGAGAATTCTGGTGGGGAACATGGGTAACTCCTTTACCACTGTGTCAAAGGTGACGATCGAAATATAGGGCCTATGCTGCACCGCAGCAAACAATGGTTTATGATCAACCACATTAGAATTACTTAACTGAACTTTAGTATCTGCAAGCTATCGTGGCCTATCGCCTCCCTCCGTTCTCCACATTTCGCACCTTTGAAGCCGCCGCACGCCATCTGAGTTTCAAGAAGGCGGCAGAGGAGTTGCATGTCACGCCGGCCGCAGTAAGTCAGCAGATCAAGAGCCTGGAAAGCTTTCTTGGCATCTCGCTGTTTGAACGCCTGCCAAAAGCGCTGCAATTGACGGAAGAAGGTCTGGCGATGTATCCCAAAGTCAGGGATGGCATGGACTGCTTCGCCGCTGCCGTCGAAAGCACAAGGCTCAGCGCCGCTGCCGCCTTGAATGTCACCGCCCCGCCCGCTTTCGCCACGCGCTGGCTGGTTCCACGACTTACCCGTTTTAGCCAGGCCCATGCCGAGGTTGCCATCCGCATCTCGAGCACCCCGGAAAATATCGACGGCCCGCAGACAGCGCTCGAAATGACCATGCAATCCAGTGACTCACGTCATGAAGCCAGTGAGGTTGCAATCCGTTTTGGCACCGGTACATACCCCGGGTATCAGGTGGAAAAAATTCTGGCGCCGGATTACGTGCTGGTCTGCAGCCCACGCCTGATTGACGGTGACGCCCCGCTACGTACGCCCCAAGATCTGGTCAATCACATCCTGATTCACGATGAGTCGATTCCAGCCGCCGAGCAACGTCCGAGCTGGCATGAGTGGCTCAAGCTTGCCGGCGTCAGCGGTATGGATACGGAGCGTGGCCCTCGCTTTTCCAATGCCATCCTGGCTCAGGAGGCTGCCGCAGAAGGACAGGGCGTCGCGCTTGCGCTCAGGCCACAGGTGGAAGCCGAGGTTGCGGCTGGACGCCTGGTGATTCCCTTTGTCACCACGATGCCCTCCGCCTACGCTTATTATCTCGTCATTCCAAAGGCGATCGCTGAAAGAGCTGTTGTCAGGGCGTTCAAGGATTGGCTACAGACAGAAGTTGGCGCGCCTTACGGTTCGTAGGGTGTGCGCCCCCAAGGCTCAGCTTGGCCGCATGGCCTTTTCGTCTTGCAGGGCTGCCTTGAGATCGGCTACCAAGCGCTCGATGGACTTTCGGGGATCGTAAAAATCATAGTCGCCCTTACTGATTTCACGAACCACGTTAGGCTCATCCCCATGCAGAGGAACTTGCACATGGACGCCCTTCGAAATCACGATCATTCCATCCTCTTTTTTAGACGGCTCGCTTAAAGCGATCGGAGTGAATCCGAGTTTGTTGAGTTTTTCAGCTAATGCCTGAGCGTTCATGTCATTCCTTGATAAATTACGAGTCATCTTGATGATAGGCCACACCTGTTCGTCATTGCCGCATCGGCGGAAATCCAGATAAATCAGGGCTCTGGACCTTCCCTTTCGCGGATACAACGAATTGATCAGTGCGTCCCCAACTATCTGGCCGAAATACAAACAGGCGCAAAATAAAAAAGCCCTTCTAGTTCAAGGGCTGCGTTCAATTTCGTTGCCGATTTTGGCAGATTGGAAGGTATTCCAGCAAAAAACTTCTTCTCCGAAGACATAATTGTAAATCACTATTTCTCCATAGCCGCAGTCACTGAGAGGTAGCGTGAATTTCCTTCTCTACCTTCTTCTGGTGTGAATAACTTGCCAGAAACCTGAACCATTCGGTCTCGGTTAGAAGACCTTCCTGAACAACAGGCAATCTTCGTTCGGCAGCAATACGACGATCACGCCATCCACTGGGCGGCCCACAGTCTTCATCTCGTCTGTCAGAAATTTGGCGATGTTCGCCATGGACAAGAGCTTGAGAGTTGTTGGTAAGCATATAACCTCCCATTGATCACTATGCTTTCAATTTCATTATGGTTCCCATCCCGAAGAATTTCCAGGCAATGCAGGTCACCAAAAGAAAACCCGACCAGATATCGGTAGGGCAATAATTTCACTGGAAAGTGAGCCGCAGTCCACGAAATTGAAAGAAGTAAATCGTCTAAATTCAGTATCGCAAAACGTTGTGCCGCCTTTGAACTGAATATTGGATGCTGAAAAATTTTCTGAAAACATTGAAGCGATGAAATGGATTTCAGACGAATTCGAAAATGTTGTGGACTCGAGTCAGAGCCCAAATTTCCGCCTTTTGATCGGTTGACCGCAGCATTTGTCATTTGCCGGTGGCCAAGGCTTATGACGAATAACCACTCTCTATTGGTCCGATCAGACTACAGAAAGCCACTTTCAATAGTGGATTCTTCGTAACAATTCCATTGCAAAATAAGTTGGGTTAGAGCCGGCAAACCGTGTCGATTCATCCCGGCACCTAGACCAACTTGCATTGATGCTTAGCTTAAAGGCTGTAGCGAATTGCATACAAGCTGACCAATTATTACCGTTCAACCTACCCCCAGAAAGGTTCCCATGAAAGGCAAAAGCCACCCCACGAACGACCTGACGCTAAACCCGTCAGGTAACGATTCCATTTTTGACGTTATCGGTCGTCTCGATGTCAGCCGCCGCCGCTTTGTACAGGGTAGCGCCAGTGCCACGATGTTGGCGGCTGCCGGCGGCATCACGCTGTCCGGCATTGTTAATACTGTTGAAGCTGCAGAAGCTGCGATGGCTGTCGGTATTGGTTTCGAAGGTATCCCGCCTAGCCTGGCACCGGTCGCCGACATGGTGACGGTTCCCACCGGTTATACCGCCAAACTGCTTGTTGCCTGGGGCGACCCGATCATGCCAGGGGCTGTTGCCTTCAAGGCCGACGCCAGCAATACCGCCGCCGAGCAGATGAAGCAATTTGGCATGCACACCGATGGCATGCATTTCTTCCCCTTTCCGAGCCGTGGCCAACTCCTCAGTGATCGCGGCATCCTCTGCGCCAACAACGAATATACCCATGAGGAAGTTCTCTTCCCGGCTGGCCAGACCGGCAGTGACGTCCTCGGCGCAGGCTATAACATCGAAAAGTGTCGTAAATCGCAGTCGGCTCATGGTGTTTCAATCACTGAAATTCGTCGCGTCAATGGCAAGTGGACCACCGTGCCGGCATCGATTTATGGTCGCCGTATCACCGCCAATACACCGATGAATGTTGCCGGCCCGGCGGCTGGTCACGCATTGATGAAAACCAAAGAATTCAATGTCACCCCGACCGGCTCAGCAACCACCGGCAACACCACCGACGGTTTCAAGGCCTTCGGCACCATCAACAACTGCGCACATGGCATTACCCCGTGGGGCACCTACCTGACCTGCGAGGAAAACTGGAACGGCAATTTTGGTGCAACTGCAGCACTGCCGGGCGTTGCCACTGAGTCCGGCAAGCTCTACAACCGCTACGGCGTGGTTGCTGCCGGCTTTGGCTATCGCTGGCACACTGTTGATCCGCGCTTCGATCTGGCGGTCAATCCGAACGAAGCCAACCTGTTTGGCTGGGTCGTTGAAATCGATCCGCTCGATCCCAAGTCGGTGCCGGTCAAGCGCACAGCCCTTGGCCGTTTCAAGCACGAAAGTGCCCAGTACGTGGTCGACCGTACCAATCAACTGGCTTTCTATATGGGAGACGACGAGCGTAACGAATACATCTACAAATTCGTTTGCGCCGGCAAATACAACCCGGGCAACAAGGCCGCTAATCGCAACCTGCTCGACCAGGGCACACTCTACGTAGCGCGTTTCGACGCCGATCTGACCGGCACCTGGCTCGCGCTATTGCCGGAAAGCATTGGCGTGGATGGCGTTGCATTGCGCGACAACCCCAACTTTGCCGGGGCCGACGATGCCGAAGTATTGGCCAAGATTCTCGTCAAGACCCGCATGGCGGCCGACGCACTTGGCGCCACCATGATGGATCGTCCGGAATGGACCGGGGCCCGTCCGCAGCTCAACAGCAATGACGAGTTGGAAATCTATTGCACGCTGACCAACAACAATCGTCGCGGCACCAGCACCGCTTCCGTGAACAAGATCGATGGTTCAACAACGGCTGCCTCTGCACGCCCGCCGGTCGATGCCGCCAACCCGACCGAAGACAACGTCTACGGTCACATCATTCGCTGGCGTGAAGATAGTAAGTCGGTACTCGCCACCGAGTTCACCTGGGACATATTCGTTCAGTGCGGCGATACGGCCACTATCAAAACTGCCAAGCCGACCAACGACTACAAGGGCAACATCAACGACACGCCGGATGGCTCGGCTGACATCGGCGCGCCGGACGGCTTGTGGTTCGACCCGTTTGGCCGACTTTGGGTGCAGACCGACCAGATTGGCAATGCCTCTGGCGACTGGGTCAATATCGGCGCCAACAGCCTCTCCTGTGCCGACCCCGTGACCAAGCAGTTCCGTCGTTTCCTGAATGGTCCGAACAAGTGTGAAGTTACCGGTATCACCATGACACCGGACGGCAAGACGCTATTCGTCGGTGTGCAACACCCTGGTGAAGATGCTCTTGCGGCCAATCCGACTCAGTTCTCCAACTGGCCAGCCAGCCAATGGGCGACCCGGGCCGATGGCGTGACGCCGCTCCCCGGCGGGCGTCCGCGCAGCGGCGTGGTCGTCATCACCAAGAACGACGGCGGGATTATCGGTACCTGATCGTCACCCAATATTCCCTGGCATCAAGCCGGGAGTTCTGATTTTGAAAAGGAAAATGAAACATGAACAAACTTAATCTGATCGCTGGGCTGCTGCTTGCAGCCAGCGCTGCAACAGCCCAGGCTGCAGTTATTGTCGACCGGGCCAATGTGCCGGCCAACGCAACTGTGCTTGATTTTGAATCCTTCGACGGCATGGTTATTGGCTCAGGATCGCTCAACTACAATGGCTTGCTGATTTCTGGCAACCAGCAATTTACCGCTGGTCAGAACATTGCAGACCTTGGCGAGAATGGTGTTTGGGGCGCTGGCAACCACTTCCTGTCGTTCGACCATCTTGGCAGCATGACGCTGGATATCAGCTTCAATGGCCAGACCACCAAGGGCTTCGCCTTTGATTACAGCATCTATGAAGAGGATCTGGATGGTTCGGCATTCCTCACCGCACGCTACTTCGATCTGAGCAACAATCTGATCAAGAGCACCAAGTTCATCTACTCCCCGTTTGGGGCGACTACCTATGACCAGTTCCAGAGCTTCGGTTTTGTCAGTAATACTGCCAACATCGCTCGTGTCAGCATCGTTGGCGATGGTGTGGTACTCGACAACCTGACTTACACCCAGCCTGTCCCGGAACCGGAGAGCTATGCCATGCTTCTCGCCGGGCTTGGCCTGATGGGTTTGGTTGCCCGGCGCCGCAGCAAGCGGGGATGAACCAGCACCTATCGTGAAGACATTGGCGGTTTCGCAGCCAATTTGATTATAAACAAGGGCCGGAATTTTCCGGCCCTTGTCATTTCTCATCCCTGTGCAGATTCAAGACTATAACGAAAAATAATTCGTTCAGCCCCTAAAAAATTGGGATGGCCTGAAGAAAAACAAGCTTATTTCGGCCGTTGACCGCAACAACGTCAGGTTTCCCCCTCATTCTGTGCATCAGAGGCGTGACCATTACGGCCAGAGTACGGCATTCCTCCCTGGAAATAAAACGGGGAGGCATGGCCTCCCCGATTGGTTAATTCCTTGTCAAAATTGCATGTTCAAAATACGAAGTTGCCGGGAATGGAGATCCCGCATGTCTGGTTTTTCAGCAATACCAGGCCGCGGCTGGCAGCACTTCCAGCGGCATCCGGGTCGATGCCGATCAGGGCATCCGTGCCAGAAGCACGGCAAGTGACGTAGCCGTTGGCGATCGGATTGGCACTGTTGATGCCGACGGATTGCAGCAACAGGGTAAGCACGATGCGGTCGCTACCCGGCTGGAAGTCGGTGATCGTATCGATGCCATCGCGCAGGCTGGTGAACACGAACTGGTCGGCTCCGGCTCCACCGGTCAGCGTGTCGGCACCAATGCCGCCGGTGATTACATCGTCACCCGCAGTACCGGTCAAGGTGTCGCGGCCAGCGGTGCCGTTAATCTGCTTGACCAGGTTGAGGCCGATGACGACCGGATCATGGTCGGACGAGCGATAGGCCGTGTTCGTGTAGTAGTCCGGACCGCAGGTGACACAGGCAGGCTGCTTGAACTCGGTGTTGTAGTCGATGATGGCTGGTTCATCGGCGTTGATACGCCAATGCTTTGCGCCCGTAATCTGGGCGCTCAGACTGGGAGTCGCCAGGGCGTGGTCGAGATAGCCTGCTTCGCCATCGAAAACATAGGAGCAACCGAGGTTGTCAAAGCGGTCCACCTGATCAACGTAGCCGTTGGCGGTGAAATCGAGGATCGGAGCTTCCTTGCCGTAGGCATTCAGGTCGCCAATGACGATAACGTCGGTGTCGCCACTGCTTAGCTGAAGGCCGCTGATGTAACTGCGCAGGGCCTGGGCCTGCTCGGTCCGTAGTGCGTTCCAGCAACCCTGGCCATCGCCCTGGTCGGCATCGGTGCCTGAGGTCGGGCAACTGCCCTTCGACTTGAAGTGGTTGACCACGACGCTGAATTTTTCGCCATTGGCGGCGGCGAAGGTCTGCACCAGCGGCGGGCGATTGTGGATCGGGTTGGTGTCGCTGACTGCGCTGCCCACGGTGCTGACTTTTCCGGGCTTGTAGATCAGGGCGACGCGGATTGCATCGGTGCCGGTACCGCCGCTGGGAAGGGCGACACTGGCGTAGGTTCCTGGTGCGGTGGCAGCGTTGAGGCCGGCCAACAGGTCGACGACGGCGGTGTTGCCATTGTTCTGAATTTCCATCAGGCCGACAACATCGGCATTGAGCGCCTTGATGGCATTGACGATCTTGGCCTTCTGCCGGTTGAACTCGACCGTGTTGTTGGCCCCACGGCAATTGGCGGCCGCGGTGGCACCACCCAGCGTACAGCCCTGGCCACTCTGACCGCCAGCCGTCTGGCCGTCGGTGAAGGTGGTGAAGTAATTGAGAACGTTGAAGCTGGCCACCTTGATATTGCCGCCGACGGCATCCGGTGCCGCAGTGCGCGGATTGGTCCGGACGATCTCCAGTGGCTGCGTCGGCTGGATGCGATAGTCGCTGAGGCCGGAAGCCGTGCTGGTGGCGAGGCCGTAATCGATGACACCGGTGATGCCAGCAATGCTGTCGCCCGCCCGCACCGTGTTGTCGGCAGCAAGGTAGGGCGTCGGATTGGGGTTCTGCAGGCTGGAGCCATCGTCAAGCAGGATACGGCGACGGGCGTTGTCATCGGCCATCGCCAATGCCTCGGTGCTGCCGGCCGGATGGCGGTTAGTCGGCTTTTCGAGACGGCCGTCGGCCGAAACCGTGAGTTGGCCGTAGCGACCGAGGAAGTAGTTCTGGCTGACCGTCAGAACGTTATTGATATGTACCAGCATGCCTTCGTAGCGTTCAAGGTCGCCTTCGTTGACTTCGGGCAAGGTGATGGTGGTCGGTGCAATTGCAATTCCGGCAGCGAGAACGGTAACGGCGGGGCTGGTCAGTTCGGTCAGCGGATTGGCAACAGCGCCAGCGCCACTGCCAACAGCGTATTCGGTGACGGTGGCGGCAACGCGCACGCGATTGCCGGCGAGGACAGTGGGGGTGCTGCCGGTGTAAACGTAGATGCCTTCCGAGGTGGCGTCGTCGCTATCCGGTGTCTCGCTCTGCATGAAAAAGCCGTTGTTGGTGACCTTGGTGACCACGCCCTGGGTAGTGACGCTCTGGCCGACCAGCGGGCTGCTTGGGCCGCTGCCCTGGATGGCGCTGATTGATGTCGTGCCGCTGACCGCGACATTGACCGTGCAACTTGCGGTCTGCGCTTCGTCGTTGCCAAAATTGACGACCACGGCGTAGTTGCCGGCGGTGACGCTGCCGGCAATGTTCAGTGCAACCGAGGCGGCATCGCCATCGGCCGCAGCGGCGGTCAGGGTGCCGAGCGTGAAGCCGGCCGGGGTGCCGACTGCAAGACTGGCGGCATTGACGCGACTGTCGGCATCGCTGGCGGTCAGGGCGACACTGCCAGCTTCGCCGGTGGCCATGGTGCCGGCCGGGCAGCTGGTGATGATCGGCTGATTAACGACGGCAGCGCAGACATTGAAGGCGCTGGAGGTGTTGCGTGGATTGGGTGCGCCGGTGGAGAAGTCGGAGCTGTTGTTATTGGTGTCGGCGCAGCCATTGCCGGCGCGCAGTGCGGCGGTGGTGTTGCTCAGGACGGCGCTAGCCGCACCTTCGTAGCCGTTCGCACTGCCGAAGCCGAGCAGGTCGACGACGGTGGCTCCGCCGATGGGGTTGGCGCCGGTCAACGGCGTTGTCGAACTGACCAGCGCGACCTTGCCGTTTGTCGCCGACAGCAACAGCGTGCCGGTGGCGTCAGGCGTTGGCAGGGCAACGGTACCGCCAGCGCCCTGCGCTTCCTGCACCAGGAAATACTGACCCGGCAGCAACACGACGTTTGGCAGATCGGTCTTGTTGGTCCAGCTCGTTCCTGCCGCCGAGGCGTACTGCACCGACCAGCCAGCGAGGCTGACTGCGGTGGTGCCGGCATTGAACAGTTCGATGAAGTCATTCTTCAGCGTCGCGCCGGAATTGCCGCCGCCACCATAGACTTGCGAAATGACCACGCCGGCGAAAGCGGGAATGGTGGCGGCCATCAAACTGGTTGCGATGATGTTGCGAGCGAAGCGGTGGCGTAAATCGGGGCGGGTTTTCATGGCGTATTGGTCTCGGTGTCTGGGTAATTGCAGCGGATTTCGGAAGTGGTGTTTGTTGAGGCGTTCTCAATCATGAATATGCCGTTGGAAGATTTCGGCCATGTACTGGCGGAGCGATCAAAAGGTAGTCCGAACGGGCTAGTGCCTTGGGGGCGGCGGGGATCGGGCTGAAGTCCGCCCTACGAAAAAGGGGAGCCGGTTTGGGCTCCCCTTTTTGGTTTTCAACCGCTTGGCGGCGTTGGCCGATCAGGCTGCCTGGTTGCGGCGACGGGCGATCAAGCCCATCAGGCCAAGGCCGGCGAGCAGCATGGCGTAGTTTTCTGGCTCGGGTACTGGCGTAATGGTGACATTGTCGATCCACACGGCAGATGTCATGTTGAAGTCGTTTGCATCGACCACACCGATCGCCAGGGTGGTTGTTCCGGCTTCCATGAAGGTATAGGTGAAACCTTGTGTGCCAGTGCTGGCGCCCGTTGTCCAGTCGAATGGTACTGATGCAAGGGTCGCATCGGCGGCAAAGGCGAGCGTCTGCAGATTCCCGCCGATGCTGACAAAGGCAAAGTCGGGAAGGCGATTGTCCAGTGGTTCGTTCGTATAGAAATTCCAGTCGAAACTGAGCTTGTCGCCCGCTGCGACAGTAAAGCTTTGTTTGATCACGGAACCTTCGTAGGCAGTATTTCCGTTCAGGTCAAGCGCGCCTAAAGCCAGGCCGGCGAATTGCTCGACGCCACCAAGGACACCAACCATTGCCGCAGCATTGCCTGAGATGTTGTATGTTCCTGCGGCGTCCGGAAAATCGTCCTCATAGTCGAATGAAGCCGTCGTCAGTACAGCACCGCCAAAATTCCTGGCAGCATCGCCCAGAATAGTCCAGCCGGTAAGCGCAGGAGACTGAGCGAAGTTGCCGTTGGTTACCGCAAGTGCGTTGCCAGCGAGAAAAATCCCGAGTGAGGCGGCGATGATCGTTTTGCTAAGAGTCATGATGTTTCCTTCATTATCGAATCAGAATTGGCAGGGGCTGGAATTGCGGTCACAGCCCCCTTGGCTGGAGCGTTCTTACATTTCAAAGTCGCGTGCCGGAGCGATCTGCCTGGCGGTGAGTCCTTTCAGGGTCACCAGCGGGCGGGCAGCAGCAGGACCGGGGCCATCCGTATCGATCAGCAGGCTTGCACCGCCGATGACATCGACGACTCTTAGATAGCCGTCTGCGACTGCGATGGCCGGGGTGACGCCAATGCTTTGGAGTAGCGCTTTGAGGCTGATGGTGTCGGCATAGGGCGTGAAGTCAGTGATGGTGTCACCGGCATCACGCAGGCTGGCATAAACAAACTTGTCACCGCCGGCACCGCCGGTCAGCATGTCGGCCCCGGCGCCACCGATGATGATGTCGTCACCCGCGGTGCCGATGATGACGTCACGGCCGGCGGTGCCGGTCCTGGTCATGCCCGGCTTGGCAACGGCGATGGCGAGGTCGATCAGGCGACCGTGCAGGTCATAGGCGTTTTCCAGACCGTACATATTGCTGGTGACTTCATCGCCATCGGCCGCACCGTCGCGCTGCAGGCCGCCTTCAGCCTTGGGCGCCTTGATGTAGCTGGCCAGGGCTTCCTGGTAGGTGATGGTGTTGACCGCATTCTCGAAGAGCACGCCGTTGGCTGCGAAGGGATAGCCGTCACCGCCGTTGGCAGTGAAGTCGATGGTGGCAAAGGCGAAGGTACGGGTCGAATTGACCACCACACCGCCATCGACCAGCACCGTGCCGTCATCGAGGACGATGCGCTGGATGCGGTTGCCGGTCCCAAGGGTGGTGCGGGCAGCATTGCGGGTGTCGAAGCTCACCTTCATGCCGGAAATCTGGGCAAAACGCCCTTGTGCCGAGCCGGTCGGGGTCGAGGCAGCGACCGAGTGCTCCATCAGGTCTTTAAGTTGTGTTGCATTCATCACCGGGGCGCGCTTGACCAGGTTGGTGAAGGGGAGCACGTTGAAGGTGTCGCCCACCGAGAGGTTGCCTGGGCCAGCCACGTTGGTGCGGATGCCGCCGCCGTTCTGGATGGCGACATCGGCCTTGCCGGCGAAGCGCATGGCGTCGGCCACAAGGTCGCCGAGGCCGGTTTCGGCATTGCGTACGCCGGCGGTGAAAGTACAGGGCAGGGCGGCGCAGGCCACGTGGGTCGGGCCGTTCAGCTTGGTCGCCGTGGTGCCGATGATCTGGGAATTGAGCGCCGAGATGAAGGTTTGGACCGGGGTAACGACACTGGTGTTAAGTGCCGCGTCGCCGAGGACTTTGTCGGAATCGGCGGCCGCGCCGGAGACGCGCAACATGCGCGTGCTGTTGATCGCCGTCATTTTTCCGGTGCTGTCGTCGAGAGTAGCATTGACTTCGCCGACGTAACGGTTGCCGAAGTGACCGGTGACGATGGCGACTTGCTTGGCGGCGGCGTCCGTCGCATAGATCGGATGCGTGTTGAAGGTCGGTGCAACGCCGCCGTTGATCAGCAGATCGTCCGGGTCGGCCATCAACTCGTGGCCACCACCGGAAATCACCAGGTCGACTCCAGTCAGCCCCGGCACCATGATGTTGCGCTCGTTATAGACATTCTGCAGGTGGCTCATGACGATAACGGCGGTCGCGCCCTGATTGTTGCGAAGATCGTCGATCTGGGCCTGAATCAGCGGCAGGATGGCCTGCAGGTTCTGCAATTCGCTGACGTTGGCATCGTAAGCGGGCATGCTGCCGGGGGCTGGTGAAGAGATTGTCGGCAGTAGCGGGGTGGTGGCGCCGACAATGCCGATCTTCTTGCCACCCGTGGTGGTCACGATCTTGGACGGGGCAACCTTGCCGGCTGCTGCCAATGCGGCGAATTCCGGGGTGGCGCTGAAATCCAGGTTGGACGACAGGTATGTAGTGCCGGAGACTTCGGCGAAGCGGGCGGCAACTGTCGGACCGAGGTCGAATTCGTGGTTGCCGAAGACAGCGGCATCGAAGCCGATCTGGCGCATGGCAATCGTGTCGTAGAAATCCTGACCGCCGTCACCGGGGTGGGCCGTCGCCAGATTGACGAAGCTGGCGTTTAGGCGCGGGCCGGGCAGGAAGGCATCGCCGGCATTGAGCTTGAGCACCGAGCGGCCAGCTGCCGTGGCGGCGGCCTGGGCGTTGGCGATCACGGTGGCGAGGCGGTCGATGCCACCATAGAAAGAGATGGCCTGACCGGCGTTGTCGCGCAGGTTGCCCTGGGCGGAAAGCAGCCAGGATTCCTGGTCTCCGACGTGCAGGACGGTAATGTCCTCAGCAACCGCAGCGCCACTAAGGGCCAGGGCGAGTGCTACAACAACTGGTTTGATTTGGGTACGCATTGAGTCTGACTCCGAAAAAGAGGCTGTGGATTTAGCGGCTGCTGCGGCGACGGGCGATGAAACCCATCAGGCCAAGACCGGCGAGAAACATCGCGTATTTATCTGGTTCAGGAACGGCGGTGACGGAGAAGGCGGTGGTGTCTGGGACGGTAAGTGCAAAGTCAGGATTTCCACTGCCGTTATGGCCGGTCCAATTGGCAATGTCGGCAACAGTCGTTTTGTACTCTGCAAAGCTTGATGCACCAGAGCGTGGGCCGTTGTATTGATAGAAGTCTGAGGAGTTAGGCAGGGTCGTTGCGTTGACACCAGCGGTCAAACCAGTGTTGTCCAGGGGGCCGTGGGCAGCGAAGGTGCCATTGGTAATGGCAGCAAGGAAGGTGGTTGGTGCCGTGGCGCTGGAACCCAGATAGGCATAAATCGTTTCACCGGAGTTGCTGATGCCCCAGTTGGCGCTGCTCGCAACAGTCTCGCGGCTGAGTGTGCCGACCGATGCATTGGGTGTGGCCACATCGTAAGCCGCAAAGCGAACGACCGTGCCGGCGGCGATGTCGTTGGTGCCACTGACCCACTTGCTGAAGCTCTCGCCGGTATTGAATGCTGCACCGGTCCACTCGTTGTCGCCAAAATAGATCGTGGTGTTGGCAGCGATAGTAGTGAAGGCGACGAATGACAAGCCATCTTCGTCAGCATTGAAAGACGTGAAGGCGATGTCGCCAGTAGTGAGGGCAGCGTGAGCGCTGACGCCGGAAGCGGCGAGCAGCAGGGCGAGAATGGACTTGCGGATCATGGTTTTCCCCGGGGCTATGGTTGAAGTCGATTCCGATAAAAAGCTTCGGATGAATGTCAGCATATGCATCCGGAGTGACAAGCCATGTCCCGCCGGGAAGGAAAAATTTGGGCCGAACGGACTATTACTGTGTATGCCCTGAAATAAAAACGGGGAGGCTAAGCCTCCCCGTTTGCAGGGCTACTCGCCAGCTCCTTAACTCGCCGCTAAGGTTTCTCCCGCCTGAAAGCGGGCGATAATTTCGCCATGCTGGTGCCACAGGCGGCGCAGGCCTTCAACGCCGAGATCTTCGCTGCTGCTGGCTTCGAGTCGATAGAGCAGGATCAGCATCGCACGCAGTTCCTGGCAAAGTTTCGGGTCGATACTTTCACTGCGACTGGCGGCAGCGTCTTGGTCGAGAAAGCTGCGGACCGATGCCCGATTGCCGAGATCAAGCCCGCATTGCGGAGCGAGTTGGCAGATCAGTTGGCGCAGTATCAGCAGTTCTTCAGGGTGATGACTGGGTCCGAGAATTGAGCGGCGCATGTTTTCCCTTTGACAATACTGCCGGCGCTTGTGCCGGGAAGCAGAAGGTCGGAAGAATGACGGTCTTGCATTTCAGCAATGTTAACCCCCTGTTTCACATCGCGGAATTTATTGAAATCTGCGGGAGATGGGTGGATTCAGCTATGGCCGGGTGGCAAACAATTCCCTGATTTCCCGATACTGTTCATCGCTGGCTGGCACGAAGCCGTTCATGTCAAGTTCACGGAACATGGCTTCCAGCGGGCTGGTATCGCCGAGGAATACTTTTTTAATTCTGCTGGCCAGTTCCGGGCAGAGTCGCTGATTGAGTACGATGGGGTCGTAGGGGATAGGGCTGGATTTCCAGAGGACGCTGATTTCGTCGGGACGAATCTTGCCGCGACGCAAGGCTTCATCCAGCCTCGTGCTGGAGACGAAGGCAGCATCGACCAGACCCTTCTGAACAGCATCGATGGCGCGGTCATGCGATCCGGCAAAGGTGACGCGCTGGAAATAGGATTCGAGTAGCGTACCAGTCATCTGGCTGATCGCCTGGCGGGGCAAGAGGGCGCCAGAAGTGCTTGCCGGGTCGGTCAGGCTCAGCGTCTTGCCGCGTAGCTGTTCAATCTTCTTGAGACCCTTGTCGCGGCGTACGATCAGCAGTGAACGGTAGGCTGAAGCAGAGTCGGTATGGGTGCCTTTGCGCAGGGAAAAGGTCGCAAAGGTAGTGATTTTCGCGCCACGATTCATCGCGATGGCATAGGAGGCCGGGCCGACTTCGGCGAGGTCGATGCCGCCCGCCAGCAGGCCTTCAATGACCGTTCCGTACGATGGGGTGGGAATGACCGCTATTCGCCGTTCCAGTGCTTTTTCCAGTTGCTGGATCAGGGGGCGGTACTGGGCAAGCTGCGCTTCGGCGTTTGTTTTCGGGATCAGGGCGAAACGCAATGGTCGTGGATCGTCACAACTTGCCGCCATGACTTGTAAGCTGACGAGCCACAAGAGCAGCGCAGGAAAAGTGGCGTAACTTTTATTCATACGGGCCCCAGGAGTGAGCAGATCAGCAGTTTGCGGGCGGCATCGGCAGGGACGGGGCGGCTGAAATAATAGCCCTGGGCCTCGTCGCAGCCTGCAGTCTTGAGGTGAACCAGCTGGTCTATCATTTCGATGCCTTCGGCAATGACCTTCATGTGCAGGTTGTGGGCCAGTGTGATGATGGAGGCAACGATGACGGCGTCGTCATGGCTGTTGCGGATATCGCTGATGAAGGCCCGGTCAATCTTGAGGCAGTGGATGGGAAGCGTGCGGATATAGGCGAGATTGGAAAAGCCGTTTCCGAAGTCGTCCAGAGCGATGCGGATGCCGAGGGCTTCCAGATCGCCCAGTACCTGAGTGGCGATCTCGATTGATTCGATAAGACTGTTTTCGGTGATTTCCACCTCAAGATGCCTGGCATTCACACCACAGGCGCCAAGAAAGCCGGCAATACGTCGAGGCAGTTCCTTGTCCTGCAATTGCTTGGCCGAAACGTTGCAGGCGATGGGGACGATTTCCAGGCCTTCCGCCTGCCACTCGGCCAACTGTTGACAACAGGCATGCGCCACCCAGTCGCCAAGTTCGATGATGAAGCCGGCGTGTTCGGCCAGCGGGATAAAATCGTTCGGATAGATCAGGCCGAATTCCGGGTGTTCCCAGCGCACCAACGCTTCGAAGCCGACGATTCGATAGTCGGAAAGCCTGACCTTGGGCTGAAAGTGCAAAGTCAGTTCATTGTCCGCGATGGCTTTCGGCAGGCGTTGCTCCAGATTGAGCAGCCGGTCGCTCGCAGTATTGAGTCCTGGGTCGTAAAAGGTGTATTTCCCTCGTCCGGAACGCTTGGACTGATACATCGCGGCATCGGCATGGCGGCACAGCGTGTCGAAATCGTGGCCATCCCGCGGAAAAAGGGCGATGCCGATGCTCGGTGTGACCTGGATATCGTTGCCATCCAGGTTGCTGCAAAGGCGACTGACCTGATCGACGATTTTCGCAGCGATGCTGGCTGTATCGTCGACACTTTCCAAACCCGTCAGCAGCAGGCCGAATTCGTCGCCACCGAGGCGGGCAATGACGTCAGATTCGCGCAGGCAGGATCGCAGCCTGTCCGAAACAGTTTGTAGCAGAAGATCGCCGACATGGTGACCCAGCGAGTCATTGATGCCCTTGAAGCGGTCAAGGTCGACGTACATCAGCGCGTAGTGTTTTCGGCTGCGCTTGGCACGAGAAAGATGGCTGACCACCAGTTCGTGGAACATCCGCCGGTTCGGCAGTCCGGTCAGGTGGTCGTGAGCGGCGAGTTTAAAGGCGCGCTGTTTTTCTTCTTCCAGTTGAAGGATCAGCTCACGTTTTTCGTCATCGGCCGTGGCCAGTGCCGATAGCAGTCGTCCTTGCCGGTGCAGGCTGCGGGCAAACCAGAATGTCGCCAGCGCAATGATTGCGGTCAATACCGCAAGAATGCTCAAAAAGCGGCTGTGGCTGCCGATGTGTTCGGCCAATGTCTCTTCGATGTCGCGACTGACCGTGATGATGAAGGGATGGTGTTCAAGTTGTCGAAAACTTGTTCGATAGGCTCGCCCCGGTTCAAAGAAGGCGCCATTCAGGGAACCACGACTGGCGCCATTCAGGGGCAATGGGGTGAGGCTTTTCTGGCCGCTCAGGACGAGGCCTTCCTGGCGCGCCTGGGCGACCACTTCACCATCCGATTTCATGACCTGAATGATGCCTGAGCGGCCGATATCGATATGCTGGTAAAGGCTGAGGAAATATCCAAGATCAAGGATGACCAGCAAAATTCCGTCAGGGCGGCCGTTATGGCTGCTGACCGGGAAGAGCAGCGGCAGTTGCCAGGCTTGCTCGTGGGATTCCGGCCGCGGACCAACGCTGGGACCACCGGGCTTTTCGGCCGGCGTGGCACTCAGGGCGAGGCGCAGACTCTCCCGCAATTCAGGGGTATCGGTGGCTGGTGAAGATGTGTAAACCCGACGCATGGCACTATCGTAGAGGGCAACGCGGAGGTAGGCACGGTCGGCAGTGCGCATCGCCGACAGCCGATTGGTTGCAGCCATCCGGTCGCCTTCAAACCATTCGTTGGCGGCAATCGACATCAATCTGCCGCGGTCAAGTACCTGGGCCAGGTTTTCCGAGATGATGGTGGCCAGATTTTCCTGTTGTATCCGGGCGTTCTGGTTGACCAGTGTCTTCTCGGCTTCGAGGCGCTGCAAGGTCACGCCCCAGGCAAGGACGAGCAATGTGAGAATCAGCGCAACACCTGTTGCCAAAGGTCCGCGCCAACCGCTTCTGTTCAGGCGATCAATCCATGCGCTGCATCGCGGGGGGAGGTGGAATGACACCTTGGCGAGATTGGGGGAGTAAAGCGTGTCATTGTGTTGCCGGAAAGTTACCGTGTGGTTACCGGGTCGTAGGGATTTGGCGTCAGGTATTAATTCGGGCAGTTGAAAAACTACCGTAACAAGTCGTTGATAGGATGAATGAATTGAATTTCAATGGGCTTCACATGCTTACTCCAGAACGTCGCCGCTTTCCCCGTTTTCCGTTCCATTCGCAAGGGATGCTGTCTTTCGCCGGCGAGCAGCACAGCGGTACAGTGCTGGATGTGTCGTTGAAGGGCGCGCTTTTCAGGGCCATCAGTCCGATTGATTTCATGGGAGGCAACCGTTGCTATCTCGAGATATTTCACGCCGGCCAGCCATTTTTCTGTACTGCTACTGCACACGTTGCCTACCATCACGAAAGTATTGTGGGTCTGGAATTTGTTGAGCTGACCAAGGGTGCGCAGCAACTGCTTGCGCAGGTGATGGATATGAATCTCGCGGTCGACTCGCTGCTGGAGCGCGAATTCCCGGAGTTGCTGGTGCATCACATTGCAACTTGTAATGCAGTGATCTAATGAGTCATTCAGCGCTATTGTCGGGTGGCCCTCCGGTTTATTTCATTGTCTTTAACAAACCTGTAATGCGTCCTTCCTAGCATGGTGAGCTTTTATCATGGCTTCCCACGATGCAGCGCCGAATTGATGTTTGCCTTAAACGAAGCTGGATTCCCCTGTTGATCGTTGCGCTGGGCGGATGTACGCATCCGGCCTACCGGGCGGGGATGGATTTTTTATCGTCGGGCAAGAAGGAAGAGGGTATTGCCTCGCTGGAAAAGGCGGTGAGTGACCGGCCGCGCGATGCCGAAATCAAGGCAGCGTTGATTCGCAACAAGGGCGAAACCATCGATGCATATCTGGCCGAGGCTGAACGCGAGCGGCAGGCTGGGCAACTTGAGCTTGCCGAGGCCGCCTATCGCCGCGTTCTGGGCATCGACGGGCGCAATACACGGGCCTCGCAGGGATTGGATTTGCTGGTGGTCGACCGGCGCAATGCGGCCCAACTGGCACAGGCCGAGCAATTGTTCAAGAAGGGTGACCTGCTCGGTGCCGAGCGCGTCGTTCGCACGGTGCGGGCGCAGGATAGCCTTAACCCGAGAGCGCGGAATCTGCTGATGCAGATCGATCAGCAGCGCGAAAAAGAACAGAATCCGGCGTCCAGTCCGGCCGTCAAGGCGGCGCTGGCGAAGCCGGTAGTGCTGGAGTTCCGTGATGCCAGCCTGAAATCCGTCTTTGAAGCGCTCTCCCGCTCGTCCGGGCTGAATTTCGTGTTCGACAAAGACGTCAAGGGTGAAACCAAAGTCACTTTCTTCGTTCGCAACAGTCCGCTCGAAGACATCCTCAAGGTCATTCTCAGTACCAATCAGCTGGAAAAGCGCCAACTCAACGACAACAGTTTCCTGATCTATCCAAACACGGCGGCCAAGGGCAAGGAATACCAGGAACTGGTGGTACGCAGCTTCTATCTGGCCAATACCGACGTCAAACAGGCGATGAGCCTGGTCAAGACGGTGGCCAAGAGCAAGGATGTCTTTGCCGATGAAAAGCTCAATCTGCTGATCGTCAAGGACACGCCGGATGCGATTCGCCTGATCGAACGCTTGATCGATTCGCTCGACCTCGCCGAGCCGGAAGTGATGCTTGAGGTCGAGGTGCTGGAAGTGACGCGGAGCCGGTTGAACGAAATCGGCCTGGATTGGCCGGATTCGGTGGGCTACGGCCTGCTCCAGAAATCCCTAACCTCGACGACGACCACAGCGACTGGTTTTGCCGCGACGTCAACGACTCCCGCTGGAACGCTGGCGGCGGGATTCGTTGATCTCGCGAAAGGAGGCATGACCAGTTTTGTCGCCAATCCCGCGCTGACGTTGAACATCAAGGGCCAGAACGCCGATACCAATGTGCTGGCCAACCCGCGCATCCGGGTCAAGAACCGCGAGAAGGCGAAGATTCATATTGGCGACAAGCTACCGGTATTCACCACGACATCTACCGCCAATGTCGGCGTTTCCGCCTCGGTGACCTATCTTGATGTCGGCCTCAAACTCGATGTCGAATCAAACGTGACGCTCGATGACGAGGTATCAATCAAGGTCGGTCTGGAAGTGAGCAGCATCGTCAAGGAAGTGATGGGGCCTTCCAACTCGCTGGCCTATCAGATCGGTACGCGCAGCGCGAATACCGTCCTGCGCCTGAAAAATGGCGAAACCCAGGTGCTGGCTGGCCTGATCAGTGATGAAGAACGCAAGACCACCAGCCACATTCCGGGCCTTGGCGAGATTCCCATCCTTGGCCGCGCCTTCGGTACGCAGCGTGACACTACGATCAAGACCGAAATTATTCTGCTCATCACGCCGCGCGTCCTGCGCAATATTCATCGGCCTGACTTTGGGCAACCGGCACTGCCGTCAGGAACCGAAGCAGCGGTTGGTGCGCCGCCGATGATCATCAAGACGCCGGGGCCGAAATCGATTGGGCTTGCGCCACGGGGCGGTACGGCCGCGGCTGCTGTCGCCACGCCCGTTGCTGCACCGGCCGGCGGCGCGGCGGAGTCGCCTGAGGATTCGCCGTCACCTGGTGCCACTGGTGCATCAACCGAAGGAATCCAGATCAGCGGGCCGGGCGAAGCTGCCGGCGGCAGTGAAGTGAGCATCAATGTCATGGCTTCCGGGCAGGCGGCGGTTCAAGTCGAGGTCAGTTTCGATCCGGCATTGCTTGAAGCCAAACTGCCCGCAGCAGCCTCTCCGGGCCGCGTCAGTCTGCGTGTCGAGCCCGGCGGCGGCAGTCTGCGTCTGCGAGTATTGCCGGGCGCCAAGGGGGAAACCAGGATTGACGTGGTCGGGGCAACCTCAACTAGCGGTGAACCAATGTCCGGTATGGCAGCCAGTCACGCATTAAAACTAAATTCGCCATGATTCAGCGGGCCGGCCGGGGTTTTACCCTGATCGAACTGGTGGTCACTGTGGCCATCGTCGGCATTCTGGCAATGACCGCGATGCCGATGCTGGAGATGTCGGCAAAGCGCCAGAAGGAAACCGAATTGCGGGCGGCGCTGCGCGAGATACGGGGCGGCCTGGACGCCTATCGGCGGGCCGTCGAGGCGGGCAAGCTGGAAAAGAAAGTGGACGAGAGCGGCTATCCGCACCGTCTGGAATATCTTGTTCAGGGGGTCGACAACATTCAGGATCCGAACAAGGCCAAGCTCTATTTCCTGCGCCGTCTGCCGCGCGATCCATTTGGCGATGATCCGGCCCTGAATGCCGCCCAGACCTGGGGCAAGCGCAGTTATGCCAGTCCGCCGGATGTGCCGCAAGAGGGCTCGGATGTGTTCGATGTGTACTCGCTGGCGGCTGGGGTTGGCTTGAACGGCATCCCGTATCGGGAATGGTGAGGCATGGCAAACAATAGAAAAGGCTTTACGCTGATTGAACTGCTGGTGGTGATGTCGGTGATCGCCACCCTGCTGACGATAGCCGTGCCGCGCTATTTCCAGCATCTCGATCGGGCGCGCGAATCGTCGTTGCGCGAATCGCTGGCCGTGATGCGCGACGCGGTCGACAAATTTCGCGGCGATACCGGTCGCTATCCGGAAACGCTGGCAGATCTGGTGAACAAACGCTACCTGCGCAAGGTGCCGCCCGACCCGATCACCGAAAGCACTGAAACCTGGGTCATTGTGCCGCCGCCGGACGAGCCCGGTCAGCGCAAGGTCTGGGATATTCGCAGCGGTGCCGAAGGGCAGGGGCTGAACGGTAGTGATTACGCAACATGGTGAAACGCTGCGGTGGACGGCCATTTTTGGGCAAAAACCAGTTTGCCCGGCAGGGCGGCTTTACCTATCTCGGCCTGCTCTTTGCCGTGGCCATTGCCGGGATTGCCATGGCCGGTACGGGTGTGCTCTGGCAGTTGGAAAGCCGACGCGAGAAGGAAAAGGAGCTGCTTTTCATCGGCGAAGAATACCGCCGTGCCATCAGCAGTTACTACGACAAGTCGCCCGGTGGCGATAAACAGCATCCGGAGAAGATCGAGGATCTCCTCCTCGACAAGCGCTTTCCGATGCCGGTTCGTCACCTGCGCCGGCATTACCGTGACCCGATGAGGGCGGATGGCGAGTGGGAACTGATCCGCCAGCAGGGTCGCATCATCGGGATTGCCAGCAAATCGGTCGACAAACCCATCAAGATTGCCGGCTTTACGGCCGAACAGGAGGGGTTCGAGGGGGCCGAACGCTATTCTGAATGGCGTTTCCTGCAGGGCGGCTAGCTTCAAACAGTTGTCGCCGTAGTGAGAATGCAACATGGCTTAACTAAAGTGGCGGGCAATTCATGTTGAAGCAATTGAAAAGGCAAACCAAGGGCGACTGATGGGCAAAGGAAAATCTCGCCAGCCCTCGCCACGGGCAGGGCAGGCTTCAGCGGCCGGCAATCCGGCCTTCATTCTCGAGCAAGCCATTGCCTTGCTGCAGCAAGGGCAGCTGGCTTCGGCCGAGATGCAATTCCGGCAGGTTTTGTCGGTTCAGCCGCAACAGGTCGATGCCCTGCAGTTTCTTGGTGTGATCGAGTACCAGAAAGGGCGCTTCGAGGCGGCCGCCGAATTGTTGCAGCGCGCAGTCAAACTGGCCCCGGATGCCCCCGGTCTGCACGGCAACCTCGGCCTGGCCTGGCAACAGCTCGGGCGCCCGGAAGCGGCACTGGCCTGCTACGACCAGGCCTTGGCACTGAACCCCGGCTTTGTCGAGGGGCTCAATAATCGCGGCAATCTACTGCGCGAGCTGGGCCGTCTGGAAGAGGCTGCGGCAAGCTATCAAAAGGCATTGAGCCTGCGTCCGGATTTTGTCGAGGCGCTCTACAACCTTGGCTCGACCCATATCGCACGCCTGCAGCACCATGAAGCCCTGAGCTGCCTCGCCCGCTGCCTGCGTGCTGCACCTCAGCACATCGCTGCCCTTGGCCAATACGGCATTGCCCTGATGGCCCTGAACAACCCGAACGATGCGCTGTCCTGTTTTGAACGGGTCGTGGCGACCCTGGCCGATGACGCCGAGGCCCACTATTGGCGGGCCAATGCCTTGCTGGCACTAGGCCGGCCCGAGGCTGCCCTCGAAAGCTATCGGCGCTCGCTGGCGCTCCGTCCGGATATTCCCGAAGCCCATTACAACCTGGCCAATGTCCTGCTGGATCTGGAACGCCATGCCGAGGCACTGGCTGCTTTTGACCGTGCATTGGCCCTGCGGCCGGACTATACCGAGGCGCTCTACAACCGTGGGGGCGCCTTGCAGGAACTGGGCCGCCACGAAGAGGCGGCAAACGCCTTCGCAGGTTTGATCAAACAGGCCCCCGGCCATCGCTACGCCCTGGGCAAGATGTTTCATTGCCGGCAATTTTCCGGCGACTGGGCGAGCTATGCCGAACAAGTCGCGTCACTGACGAGTTCAGTAGCAGACGACGCGCCACGCGACCTGCCGTTTACCTTTCTCGCCGTTTCGTCGGATGCCGCCCTGCAATTGCGCTGTGCCCGGGCCTATACGATAGCCCGCTATCCTGCTTCGGCGACGCCGCTGTGCGTCAAACCGGCCGGGCAGCATGGCCGGGTTCGCCTGGCGTACGTCTCTGCCGACTTTGGCGAGCATCCCCTGAGCTATTTGCTGGCCGGGGTTTTCGAAGCGCATGCCCGGGAGCATTTCGAAACCTTTGCCATCTCCCTCAGTGCGAGCGACGGAAGTGCGATGGGGGAGCGGGTCGCGGCGGCCTTCGAGCATTTCGTGGATGCCTCGGCGATGAGCGATGAGGCAGTGGCCGAACTGATCCGCCAGCAGGCAATCGATATTGCTGTTGACCTGACCGGCTACACGCAAGGCAACCGGACCGCCATCTTCGCCCGGCGCCCGGCCCCGATCCAGGTCAACTACCTCGGTTTTCCCGCGACCATGGGCGCCGATTACATCGATTACATCATTGCCGACCGCTTCGTGATTCCCGATGACTGTCAGCAGCACTATGCCGAGCAGGTGATGTACCTGCCTGAATGTTTCCAGGGCAATGACGACCGTCGTCAAATTGCCGAGCGGACCCCGAGCCGGGCCGAAGCTGGACTGCCCGAAGCCGGATTCGTCTTCTGCGCCTTCAACAATACCTACAAGCTGAACCCGCCCTTTTTCGATATCTGGATGCGCCTGCTGGCCAGCGTGCCGGGCAGCGTTCTGTGGATCGCGGTCGGGGCCGCCGAGGCTCAGCGCAATTTTCGTCGCGAAGCCGAAAGGCGCGGCATCGACCCGCAGCGCCTGGTCTTCTCGCCCCGGGTTAACTACGCCGACCACCTGGCCCGTTTCCGGCTCGCCGACCTCTTTCTCGATACCTTGCCCTTCAACGCCGGTACCACCGCCAGTGACGCCTTGTGGGCCGGTGTCCCCGTCCTCACCTGTGTCGGCGAAGCTTTTGCCGCACGCATGGCCGGCAGCTTGTTAGATGCCGTCGGCTTGCCGGAGCTGATAACCCACAATCTTCAAGACTACGAGGCACTGGCCATTGATCTCGCGAAAAACCCTCTCCGCTTGAGCGCGATTCGGCAACGCCTGCAGGACAATCGGGCCAACTCTTCGTTGTTCAATACGGCCAGTTTCACCAAGCATCTGGAGGAGGCCTACCTCAGGATGATTCAAGGATCTGCAAGAACCCGATAACGCTGACATATTTCCGCAATGGCACGGTAATCAAGAGCGGTTAAATTGCCGCCTCCAATCGGCGTACTCCCAGACCAATAAATATTGTGAATATTCCCTCCATTTGCGCCTTCTTGCTCGCCGGCGCTGCCGGCCTCCTGTTGCCAGCGGCTCATGCTTTCGAAGAATCTCCGGCCTACCCCGAGCGTCCGCTGCCGGGCGCTCAAGGTCGCCAGCGGGCGTTGCCCGAACACTTTTCTGCGGTCAGTGCGCCAGCCTGGTTACACGAAAAGCCCATGGCCGAAGGCAAGGTCGTTGAATTGATCAAGGCCAGCCAGGCCGGCAAGCTTGATTTGGTCAAGTCGCTGCTGGCCGAGGGGGCCTTGCCCAATGGTGCTGACGAACTCGGCCAGCGCCCCTTGCTGGCTGCCGTTGCTGAAGGCCATGGCGAAATTGCCCGGCTGCTGCTGCAACGCGGCGCCGACCCCAATGTCAAGGGCCCGCAGGGGCGTACCCCGCTGGGTCTGGCGGCAGCTGCGGGCAAGCTTGGCCTTGTCCGCTTGCTCGTGCGTTACGGTGCCGAGGTAGATGCGCGCAGCGACAACCGCGCCACCGCGATGCATGAAGCGATTCGCTTCAACCATCCAGATATCGTCCGCGTCTTGCTGTCGGCCAACCCGGATCCGGAACGCTACGATCGTGAAGGCTTGCATCCGCTCGCGCTGGCGGCGGCCAAGGGTTGCCTGGCCTGCCTCAAAAATTTGCTGGACGCTGGTATCTCGCCGGATTTGGCGGACCGTACCGGCCTTACGGCACTCTACTGGGCGCGCCGCTACGACCAGGTGCTGGCGGAGAGCCTGCTCGTTGAACATGGTGCCAGCCGCGAAGCCTGGCCGGTTTCGGTCGACTGACTGCATTCATGGACACCCTGGTTACCCTGAGTACGACCGAACTTGAACGGCTTTTGGTCACGATCGAGTCGTCGCAGCAGGTTCATCGGCGCAACCAGTACTTTCTCTGGACTCAGGGCGTGTTGCAGAGTTTCCTGCCGCACGATGTCCTGATTTTTGGCCACGGCGAATTTGGCGCGCCCGATTTTCGCTGTGAAGTGCTCGCCCGTGCCAACACCTGGGAAGACCATGCCTTGCATAGCGAACTTGACCGCCTTGTCGCGCGAATGGTCGAGAGCTGGCAGCGCAGTGGTCATGTTCCGCGGTTGTTTCAGGCAGGCGGGGAGGTTGATTGTGTCATCGGCCAAGCCCTCGGCCGGCTTGGCCTCGGCCATGCCCTGGCGCACGGTACCAAGGAATTCATCGGCGAAAGTTCCGGCTTCTTCGTGTTCCTGCGCATGCCGGAGGCGCCGGGGCGTCGACATGCCTATTTTGCTGAAGTGCTGATGCCCTATCTGCACACTACCTTGCACCGCATGCTGGTTGCCGAGAAGGATTCTCCGGATCGACGATTGCGCACGGGGCACAAACTCAGTGCCCGCGAGGCGGAAGTTATTTCCCTGGTGCGTGATGGCAATACCAACCAGCAGATTGCCAAGGTTCTCGAACTCAGCCCGCTGACCGTCAAGAATCACGTCCAGAACATCCTGCGCAAGCTGGAAGTGGCCAACCGTGCCCAGGCAGTGGCCAAGGCGGTCAAGGCCAGATTGATCGGCGACAGCCCCGGCGCTTGAAGGCTGTTTCGAGCTTTGGCTCGACAAGGTTTCCGTTGATCGACTGCCCGGTTATGTCCTGACCGGCATGCTGCAAGGCCTTCCCGCAAACGGAATCGGGCTTGACGATTTAATGACAAAGTCAATATTTCAAATTGTGACAACTTCAGTGCATCCATCTGAGCCGATCGGACCGGTCGACTGGTCCGATCGGCTGAAAAATAGCCATTCCCGGCCCCGACGCGGCGTAATTTCGAATCCATAAAGTGGCATCCGTCGACATGGCGGTTGTTGGTTGTTGCCGGGTGAAGAGAACGACTCTCGCGGATTGGATGAGCGGGCACCCAAAGCAGACCCTGGGCCGGACATGTTGCACCTTCGCCCACTGGGGGTGAGTTTTCAATTCTTTTTTGGATAGGGGTTTGTCAATGAAATTTTCTCTCAAGACTCTTGCTGCTGCTGCCGTGATGGCTGTTGCTGCGACCGGCGCTAACGCTGCCATAGATAACGGTGCTGGTGGTAACGGCGAACTGTTCTTCAATATTTGGGATGCCAACGGTTCCTATACCCGTAGCCTTGAAACCACCATCGACAGCTTTCAGTCCCAATTGGGCGCTGCAGGCAACCTGAATCTCAGCTGGTCTGCTGACGCAACCTTTACCTCATTCTTGGCTACTGCCGACACTGCTACGCTCAAGTGGAACGTTGTTGCTCTTGATTCGATGGGTGCTCGTCGTTTGCTGACCACCTATACGGCTCCTGAAAAGACTGTTACGAAGCAGAATGACGTTATTCGTTCAGCTATTCTTGATGGTCAGCTCTTTGTTGGCAAGGTAAATACAGCCCTAGCAGGCGCCGATTCTGTTGCAGTGACTTCGGCATCCACGGCATTTGCAGGGCAAGTTACTTTTAGAGAAAACCTTAGAGGCCAAATTGATTTTAGCAATGCTGGTGGTGTTGCCAACAACAGTTTTGCCACGGGCCTAGGCTTCATGCGTATTGATGCCGCTGCTACCGGAATTGCCAAGTCTGTCTACAACGAATACTTGGATGGTTCTTCTGCTGTCAATGCTTGGGTTGACAGTACCAACACCCTGCATATCGCTGCCGTTCCGGAACCTGAGTCCTACGCCATGCTGTTGGCTGGCCTTGGCATGATCGGTTTCATGGCTCGTCGCCGCAACAAGCGCGCCTAAGCAATCCTGATGCACACCGACGCCGTTCCGGCGTCGGTTCTTTCGTCTTTTGGAGAATCTCATGCAAGTCAAGAAAATTGTTTCCCTGTGCGCTGTCGCCTTCACCGCCATGGCTGGTCAGGCGCATGCCGCCATGACCCCGGCCCATGAAGCCATCGTCGATAATGCCGTCAGCAACGGTCGCGTCCTGTTCATCTCCGGCGCTTCTGCCACCCAGAAGGGCTTCACCGGCATCATCGCCACGATGTTCACCGGTACCCCGGTCCGCCTCGCCAACACCACCGCTTCCTCCAAGGACTTTGAAGCTGTCGCTGGCGTGCTGGCTGCCGGTAACGGTGCCTGGTCCGGTCAGAACGTCATCATCATCGACCGCGTCAAGGGCGGCTCGGTCTGGGGCGTCAATCCGGTTGCCCGCGCCGAAGCTATCGAATCGCTGAATGTGACCAAAGCCACCTGCGGCTCGGCTGGTGCCGGTACCGTCGCTTCCCCGTATGTTTGCTCGACCACCCCGCTGGCTGGCTACATGGTGCCTGACGCTGGTGTTTCCGACGTTGCCCCGGTCCTTTTCCAGTCACCAGTAAATACCGAAGGCGAAGTCGCTGCCGACTCCCTGACCGATGCCGAACTGGCTTCGATGTCTGCTACCCCTATTTACTCCTTGGCATTCGGCGTGCCGGTCACCAATAACGTTCCTCTGGTTAACCTCAACAAGGCTGCCGTTTCCGCCATCATGGCCGGCAACGTCGGTACGTGGAACCAGGTCGATGCCTCCCTGCCTGCTGACGACATCGTCGTTTGTCGCCGCGTACCGGGTTCTGGCACCCAAGCCGTCGATAACCTCTATTTCGGCAACTTTCCTTGTGGCGTTTCTAACGTTCCGGCTGACCGCGATGCCTCTGGCGCTTGGGATTCTGTAGCCCGCAAATTCACTGTCACTGGTGGCACAGGTGGCTTGGTAGTCGTCGAGAACTCAACCTCTGGCGACGTTCGTAGCTGTTTGGACAAGGCCGTGACCGGCGGTACTTTCGCCGGCAAGGATCGTGACGGCAATGCCGTCACCGTCGACTTCGGTGCCGGCGGCCACAAGGCTGTTGGCGTCATGTCCATGGACAGCCTGAAGGATTCCAAGGCCGCTGGCAACTGGCAGTTCCGTTCGCTTGACGGCGCCGGCACCATCACTTGGGACAACACTGCCATTGCTCCGGTGACCACCGGCACCGGCAAGTTCCCGACCTTGGCCAACCTGATCGATGGCACCTGGGACCTGCAGGGCTGGATTTCCTTCCAGATCCCGGACCGCACGACCGGCGCCAAGAAGGCACTGGCCGAAGCATTCCTGCTTCAGGCTCAGAATCCGGCCATTCTGGCTTCCATAACCGATCTGAAGAACGTTTCCGCTGCCATCCCGGGTGGTGCGTACTCCGGTGCCCAGGTCTTGCGCGCCCAGTACGCCAACAACAACCAGTGCGCCCCGCTGAACCGCAACTTCTAAGCGCCTGACAGCCATTCCGCCCTCCGGGCGGGAAGGCTTCTGCCAACGGCCCATGGTTCTCCATGGGCCGTTTTTCATTTGTTCATTCCTGCTGCCGCTCAGTCTTTTTCGTCACGCCAGATGCCGCCCGGGCCGAAGCCCTGACTGCACAGCGCGTGTTTTATTCGCTTCGACCGGTAGTCCGATCGGACTACATTTCCCTGCCCATGTATTCACGGGGAAGTAATGCCACCTGCCGATAATCCGCGGGCTATGCATTTCCTCAAAAAACTCCTCTCTGTAACACTGCTCAGCGCAGCTTTCATTTCGCCGGCGGCCCTTGCGGCATCGACTTTCGACCTGATGGAATTTTCAGTCGAGGGCAATACGGTGCTGGCCGATGTCGAAATCGAGCGTGCCATTTATCCATCGCTCGGCCCGGGCAAGACCGTTGCCGATGTCGAAAAGGCGCGTGTCGCGCTGGAGGCGGCGTATCAGCAAAGCGGCTACCTGTCAGTGTCGGTCGTCGTGCCGGAGCAATCGGTTGGCGAAGGCATCATCCGCTTGCAGGTGGTCGAGGGGCAAGTCGAGCGCCTGAAGGTCAGTGGCAACAAGTACACCTCGCGCAACGACTTGCGGGCCGAGGTGCCGGAACTGGCGGCGGGCTCGGTGCCACATTTCCCGACCATGCAGGCTGAACTGGCTCAGGCTGGGCGCTCCCCGGACCGCCGCGTGACGCCGCTGCTGCGCCCGGGGGTTCGCCCCGGCACCATGGAAGTGGAAATCGCTGTTGAGGACGAACTGCCCTTGCACGGCAGTATCGAGCTGAACAATCGGCAAAGCCCGAATACCTCGGTCGGGCGACTCGAGGCGGGCATTCGTTACAGCAACCTGTTCCAGAAACAGCATAGCGCCGGCCTGAATTATGTCGTTGCGCCGCAGAATCCGGATGAGGTCAGCGTGCTGGCTGGCTTTTACAGTGCGCCGATAAGTGCCACCCGCTCAGTGTCGATGTTCATTCAGAGTTCCAACAGCAATATTGCCTCGGCGGTAGGCAGTAGTGTCGTAGGCAAGGGCACCACGGTGGGTGCCCGTTATTCGCTGACCTTGCCGCCGCCGGCAGGGGTGGCCAACTTTTTTCATTCGCTGTCGCTGGGGGCGGATTTCAAGAACCTGAACGAGACCCAGAACGCGCTCGGCGCCGACAACAAGGATACGCCACTGCGCTATATGCCACTGGTGGCGCAATACACCTTCAGCAGCTATGGCGATTCCGGTCAGTTTTCCGGCAACCTCGGGCTGGTGGTCAATCTCAACACAAGCTCGCGGCGCGTCGATTGTCAGGGTGTCGATATGGACCAGTTCGAGTGTCGTCGTGCCTATGCGCGCCCCGGGTTCGCGGTCGTGCGCGGGGATCTCGGCTACTCGCATCGTCTTTTCGGCTGGGAGGGCTCAGCCAAACTGGATTTTCAGATCAGTTCCCAGCCTCTGGTTTCGCCAGAGTTAATTCTGGCGGGTGGCATGGATAACGTGCGTGGCTATTACGAAGGTGAGGTCGCCGGTGATGCCGGATGGCGTTTGCGCTCGGAGCTGAAGACACCTTCACTGCTGGAGTTTGGCGGGAGCAGCTTGCGTGTGCTGGCCTTCGTTGAGGGAGCGAACCTATGGCTGAACAGCCCGCTCCCCGGGCAGACCAGCGAATTTACCGTGGCCAGCGCCGGTTTTGGTCTGCGAGTGAAGAGTGACAAGGGTGGGCCGCTATTGGTGGTCGACGCCGGGCAGGCGCTAAAGGACGGGCCATTGACTGGCCGGGGAACCCGGCGCGCGCATCTGCGCCTGGGTTACGAGTTTTGATTCTCTGGGCTGGACAAGCGGGGTAAGCCATGAACCACGGTATCTATCGGCTGGTATTCAACAGCGAACGCAATAGTTGGGTTGCCGTCGCAGAAAACGTGCGTGGGCGCGGCAAGAAAAGTACGCGCCGTCGGGTTGCCGCTGCTGTTTTGGGCTTGGCAGCACTGGCAGCGATCAGCGAACTGGCCTGGGCGGCGCCCCCGGCGGTGAATGCATTGCCGGTACCGTCAAGCGGTGCCCGACCATTCGTTTTTTCCGGCGCCGTAACGGGCGGCCAGCCAAGCACGGTTGGCAATGCCATGACCATCAATACGGCGAGCCGGACGCTGGGGCTCAACTGGCAGAGTTTCAATGTTGGCAGCAGTGCGTCGGTGACTTTCAATCAGCCGGACTCGACCTCGCGCGTGCTGAACCGTATCTGGAGCAACGATCCCAGCCAGATCATGGGTAAGCTGAATGCCAATGGGCAGATTTATCTGATCAATCAGAACGGCATCCTGTTTGGCAACGGAGCCCAGGTGAATGTGGGCGGACTGGTCGCCTCGGCGATCAATCTTTCCGACGCCATGGCCAGCAAGTTGCTGAACAATGGTTTGCCCTCAGCCAGGGGAGATAGCCTCGAGTTTGCCTTTGATGGTTCAGTCGCCGGATTCAATTCGGGATTTGTCACGGTGGAGGCTGGCGCGGCAATCCGTACGCCGTCTGGCGGCAGGGTTGTCCTGATCGCCCCGAAGACAGTCGAAAATATGGGCCTGATCGAGGGAGGCGGCGGCGCCGAGGCGATTCTGGCAGCCGGCGGCAAGGTCATCCTGACGGCGCCGGACGATCCGGCACTGCGCGGCTTGCTGGTTGAGACGAAGTCCTTTACCGGCAGGGATGGCCTTGGCAATAGCGTCACGCTGGATGGTACGGTAACCAACAAGAGTGACGGCACGGCCAACAACGGACGTATCGATACAGGTGCTGGCGGCATCGTCAGCCTGGCGGCGCTGGCGGTAAACCAGAAGGGCATCGTCAATGCGACCAAGGCGGTCAACCTGAATGGCACAACCATGCTGGTTTCAGGAACGATCGAAACCGACCGGCTGACCATCAACCAGCGTGGCGACAAAGCCGAGATCGACTGGGTCAGCGGCTTCAATGTTGGGGCTGGCAAGACGGTGGAGTTCGTCCAGTCATCGGCTGGCGCGGTGGCCTACAACTACGTCTATGAACCGGATCGCATCGCCGCCGATGGTACGGTATTGAATGTGGCCGGGCGCTCAATTATCGATGGCATCGTGAAGGCCAGCGGGCAGTTCGTGCTGGTTAACGAGAAAGGCATCGATTTCAATTCGAATGCCCGCGTCTCAGCCAGCAACTTCGTCGCCTCGGCCCTCGGCATGAATCCGGCAATTGTCAATTCCGGGCTGCTCGGGCAGACCGATGTGGCGAAGCGGGCCTTCTATCTCAGCAAGACACCGTTGACGTATAGCGATGCTGACCCGGACAAGCAGCAGGTATTCGATCAGGCCCTCGGGGCTTTCCGCCAGGCAACGATCGACGTCAAGTCGGGCGCCCGGATTACCAGTGGCACGAATGGCTATGTCATTCTCACCGGCTCGAAGGTCAAGCAGTCCGGCAATATTTCCTCGCCGGGGGGGCAGACGGTGCTCGCGGCCGGTGCTGATCTCTATCTGAAGCCGGGCTATTCGTCCGCCGTGCGCGGCTTCACGGCTGAAGTCAATCCACTGTACGTGGTCAGAACCAAAATTCTGAACGACCTGGGTAATGAAGTGGCCGACACGATCAAGCCCTGGCTTGTATTGTCGCGTGGCGTTGATGCCAATTCCGTAACCAATAACGGCAGCATTGCCTCGGCCTTTGGTGACATCACGCTGGTCGGTCACGAGATCATGCAAGCCGGAACACTGCTGGCGAGCACCTCGGTGAGCGCCAATGGCTCGATCCATATGCTGGCCCGTGACCAGTTGAACATTCAGGGCGATGGGGAACCGACGGTGCCGAGTGTTTTCTGGCGCAAGTATGGCAACCAGGGCCTCGTCGCCAGTACTGGGACACCTGTCGCCAGCACTGAGGATGACATCACAGAGTTCATTGCAGGACGTGTTGGCGGCAAGCTGACGCTGGCTGCCGGTAGCCAGACCGTAGTCGAAATTGATGGCAGCGATGGCAAGAAGCTGACGGCGGATCAGACTTTCACCAAGTCTTCGATTGATGCCATGGCCCGCCAGATTATTGTTGCCGACGCCGATATCAAAGCTCAGGGCGGCAATATCCGCTTGCGTGCCAGCGAAGAATTCAGCGAGTTTTCCGCCTCGGCAGCGGATGCGCCAATTCCCAGCAAAACCTCGACGCCACCGGCTGGCGTCGGGATCTTTGTCGCCGATGGCGCACGCATCGATGCTTCCGGTACCAATGCCAGCAAGTCGGCAGCCGACCTCTTCATCGAAGTCGAACTGCGGGGCGACGAGTTCGCCGATAATCCCGTTCAACGCGACGGAAAGTTGCGTGGTGAAAAGGCCTGGGTCGATATTCGCGACAAGGTGAGCATCGCCAATCTGGATGGTTGGACCAGGCAGGTTGGACAGACGGTGAATGAAAAAGCCGCCAGCGGTGGCGAAATTTCACTGGGAACGACGGGTAGCGTCATTGTCAAGGCAGGGGCGGAACTCGATGTCTCCGGTGGCAAGGTTGACTATGCTGCCGCCAGTGTCAGTGAGTCGAGGGCCATGACCCTGGGTGGGCAACGATACCGTCTGAATGATGCACCTGCTTCATCGGTTTACGCCGGTTTGATTACCACTCAGCGTCAGGAAGCGGCCTATGTTGAAGGCAAGAGCGCCGGCAAGGTCGAGGTGGTTGGCAACAGCCTTGCGCTCGACGGTCAGTTGCTGGCCAAGACCACGGTCGGTACCCGGCAGCGCGAAATTGGCGATGCCACCAATCGCTTTGCCGTCCCCTACGGCGGCCAGCTGATTATCACGGATGCTGGTCAGCATATGCCGCTGGCCAACGCCGCCACGGCGACCGAAGAAGAGAAAATAGCCGCCTTCAAGCAGGCCCAGATTGCCTTCGTGCAAGGGGCGGCGTCTGCCGCTGCCGGGCTTTCCGAAGACAGTTCGGCCGGGCCCCGGCTGGAACTGTCGCAATCGCTGGTCAAAAACGGCTTCTCCCGTTTCGATATTACCAGTGACGGACGCATCGAAATTCCCGCCGAGGTCAGCCTGAATCTGGCGCCAGGCGGCAGCTTTGCCGCTTCCGGTCGGCAAATCTATGTCGCTGGTGATATTTCTGCCCCCGGTGGCAGCATTGCGCTGAAGACCCGTGACATGAGCACGTCCCCGGGCGATTTTCCGGGCTATACCGAGGCCCGGTTCTCGACGCTGACCCTGGCTTCCGGTGCTGAGTTGTCTACCGCCGGACGCTGGGTGAACGATTACATCGATGGCTCTTTTAGCAGAGTCGCCAAGGCCATCAATGGAGGCAGTGTCAACCTGACCTCGGTCTACGATCTGGATTTGCAGAAGGGCAGCGTCATTGATGTTTCCGGTGGTGCCTGGGTCAATCAAAAGGGCAGCCTGAAATCCGGCAATGCCGGTTCGATCGCCCTGGCAACCGGTGTCACGGTATCGAAAGAGGGCAATGAGAAGGGTGCCTTCAACTTCACCGAAGATGGCGATCGCCGCGATGCGAGCGCTTTCCTCGATGGCACGCTGTCCGGTTATGCGCTGGGCAAGGGCGGCACCCTGAGCATCAATACCTCGGCCATCCGCTTCGGCCAGACCTTCTCGGCAGACAGCCGCGACTGGAGCCGGGCCAAACGTCTGGCGGAAAGCCAGGTCGGTGCTGCATTCGATGCCGGCTTTGTTGATCGCGGCGGCTTCTTCGCCTTCAATTTTGTCGGTCGCGACGGCGTTGTCGTGGCCGATAGCGTGCATCTTTCGCCCGACCCGGTCAGCTGGTCGCTGGCCAGGGTGTCCAATTATCGCTACCGCACAACCGGCAGTGCCTTGGCTGACTTCGCTCAGGCCGTGGTCCTCCACCCGGATTTGCGCAGTGCCCCGACCAGTCTGTCGCTGGCAACGCGCAGCCTGGCCTATGGCGATTTGCTGATCGGCGAGAATGCTTATCTCGGCGTTTCACCCAAAGGCAGCATCAATCTTTCCTCCAGAGGGCAATTGACCGTACTGGGTACGCTGGAGGCACTGGCGGGAACGATCAGCCTGAGCCGCCCGGCGAACCGAACTGATGAGCCGTACAACAATTTCCCCATCATCGAATCGGAAGAGAAACAGTCTGAATCGATCTACCTCGGGTCGAATAGCCGTTTGCTGGCCGGCGGCACGACAATGCTTAGTGCCGCGACACGCTTGGCCCTTGAGGCGGGGGTGTCGGCCAGCCAGTTGCGTAGTCAGTCGCGTTACAAGGGAGCGCTGCTTGATGGCGGAACGGTCAGCATCGATGCCGGTCTGGGCTATCTCGTCTCGCGCAGTGGTTCGCAAATCGATGTCTCGGGTAAAACCGACATACTGAACCTCCCGAGCAGCACGGGTTTCGGCCTTGCCTATCCGGCCCTGACGGTTGGTAGTGCCGGTGGTACGGTAAGCCTTGCGGCACGCGATGGCATGTTCCTTGACGGCTCATACAAGGCGGTCGGGGGCAGCAATGCCCTGGGCGGCATTTTCTCGCTACGTTTTGCCGATCTCGGCAATAACGATAATCCCTGGGGGATCGTCATCCCGCAAAGTGGCAACCTCAGCCCCGACCAGCTGGCGATGATGGCCGCGCGGCAACTGACAATTTATCAGTCGGCTTCCAGCCATGCCGATCTCTGGCCGTCGGATGTGAACAGCAGCCAGTACCTGGCCGGCAATGCCGTGATTGATGCCGAAACACACAACGGCAAGGCGGCTCTGGATGTGGCTTCACTGGTCAGTGGCGGCTTCGGCTCCTGGTACCTGAAGAGCCAGGATGAAATGCGTTTTTCCGGGGCCATTTCGGCAACGGTCAACAACCAGCTCAACCTGAACGCACCGAAATTCTCGGCCGTCAATGACGCGACTCAACTGGTGCTCAAGGCGGCAGCCGTGCAGATCGGCAACAGCAAATCGAATGTCGGTGCGGCGGCGGTGGCGGCTGATATCGGCGGGGCGACGGCGAAAATCACCGGGCTGGATGTCGGCCTCGGCGGAACCTTCAGCTGGAATGGCTTTGGCGAAAGCAAGTTTGTCAGCCTGGGTGAAATTCATTTCGACAGTGTCCAGAATAATGTTGCGAATCCTGCCAGCGGGCGGACTTATAACGGCCAGATGACGGCTTCCGGTGATCTGGAATTCTCGGCAGCGCGCCTGAGTCCGGCCACTTACAGCGATTTCCGGATTGATCTGCAGGCCGATCCGAATAGCAGCATCAAGATCTCCCGCCCGCCGGGAGCCAGTGCGGATGTTTCGCTCTCGGCCGGCGGCCGCCTTGAGTTTGTGGCGAACAGCATTACGCACGACGGGGCGATTTCAGCACCGCTCGGTGAAATTGTCTTCAATGCCCCGGGTGGCAAGGTCACCCTGGGGGCGGGCAGCTTTACCTCAGTGGCGGCGGATCGCGACCTGTTGTTCGGCAACACCACGGAATCGGCGAGTGCCTGGAAATATCAAGGTCAAACGATCGACGCCATGCCGGGCAAGAGCATCCGCATTGATGCTGCCGATACGGTCGTCGCCAGTGGTGCCAAACTCGATTTGTCGGGTGGCGGCGATGCCCTGGCCTGGGAGTTCACGGCAGGACCAGGTGGTAAAAATGACGTACTGGCCGCATCGACCCAAACATTTGCCCTTGTTCCCGGCTGGAAGGGATTTTCGGCCACCGATGGCGAATTGCAGCAGGGCTATCTGAAGTCGGCTGACGGCTCCATTGCCAGCCTGAAAGTCGGCGACCGGATTTCGCTGGCCGCCAACCCGACTGGCTTGGATGGCAGTTATGTTCTGTTGCCAGCACGCTATGCGATCCTGGCTGGCGCTTATCTGGTGACCGTCAAGGAAAGCAGTGATAACGTGGTCCGGGCAGCCCAGAAGCAGCCTGATGGCTCATGGCTGGTTGCCGGCTCGCGTTTTGCCGCCAATGCCGACGGTTCGACGACGCCCTATTCATCGTCCAAGCTGACGCTCGAGCTGGCCAGTAGCGCGGTCGTTGCCCAGCGCGCCAATTACACACAGACGTCGGCCAGCCAGTTCTTTTTTGACCAGAGCGGGGCAAATCTCGCTGGTGATGCCGGTCGCCTGACTGCTGTCGGACGGGACAGCCTGGTCTTTGACCCGGTCATCACGGCCATGCGCGTCGCCGAAATCGCTGCCAGCGATGGCCGTACCCGGGCTGGCCGGGGCATGGAGCTTGATCTGGCGGCACCCAGGCTGTTGGTCAGCGATTCGGCCTCGACCAAGGATGCGAGCTGGTCGTGGCTCGATCAGAACAAGTTGAACGGGCTTGGTGCCTCCAGCCTCTTACTTGGCGGTGCCCGGACAAACGAAGGCGACCGGACGCGGATCGAGACCGTCGCCACTGAATTGCTGGTCAGCAACAATAGCAGCGCTTTGAGCGCGGAAGAGCTGATGCTGACCGCCAATGAAAACCTGACGGTGGACAGCAACAGTACCATTGATACCAAGGGTGCCGCCGAGGCGCGCACTATTGTGCTGAGCGGTGATGGCGCGTTTTTGCGGGCAGCTGAAGGGCCACAGGCCGCAGTCTCACGCGACGGCAACGTCAGCCGGACGCAGGGCGATCTGATCATTCAGAGCGGCGCGAAGGTGGCTGCCCAGTCGCTGGTATTCGATGCAACTCGGGCCAATACGCTGGATGGCTTGATCCTTCCCGGCGTGCGTCAGAGCGATGGCAGTCGCGGTAGTGGTGGTGCGGTGAATATCGGTGCCGGGCGGATCAATGTCGTGGCCGATGGCAACAGCAGTCAGCCAACGGATGGCTTGACACTGGGCAACGCCGATCTGACGCGCTTTGCAACGGTCGATCAGTTGCGCCTGACCAGTTATTCGACCCTGGATCTGTACGGCGATGCCGTGCTCGGATCGAGCAGTCTCAAGGAACTGGTTATCGCGGCAGCCGGCATTGCCGGGCATGGCAACGATGGCAGCAGTGTGGCAACGATCACGGCTAAGAAAGTCGCCTTTACCAACCCGAACCCGGAACTGGATGGTTATATCGCCGGCGCTGGGCTGGGTGAAGGTGCGCTGAAGGTCAAGGCAACGACCATCGAGTTCGGCGGCAATTCGACAAGCGAAAAACGTGCTGCCAAAACTGAAGGTTTCGGGATTCGTGGTTTCGACAAGGTCGATCTGGTAGCCACGGGCGACGTGTTGTTCTCGGGGGTCGGGGTGACGGCGATCGATAATGTCGGTGGCAGCGGGAAAGCTGCAGCCTTGACGATCGATGCCGGCCGGGTGGCAACTGTCGGGACCGCCAACCACCTTCTGGTGGCCAGCGGCAAGAGTGAAATCAAAGGTGGCAATGCTGGCGGCACAACGCTCGGTCTGGGTGGCTCGCTTGAAATCGAAGCCAAGGCTATCGACGTTTCCGGACGCATCGAGACCCCGGCCGGCAAGCTGACCCTTGCCGCTACCGGCAGCGCTGCCGGCGACCATGTGACGATTCAGAAGGACGCCATCGTTGCGGCCGAGGGTACCCGGGTGGCTTTCGCCGATACCTTTGCTTACGCGCCGGGTGGCCAGATCACCCTGAGTGCGGCCAGCGGCAATGTAGCCATCGACAGCGGCGCGGTAGTTTCCGTTGCAGCCCACGCCGATGGCGGCGATGCCGGCAAATTGATCCTCGTTGCCAAACAGGGTACGGTCTCCGCAGCGGCGGGAAGCTTGCGCGGGGATGCCGCCAAGGGCGGTAAAACCGAGTTTGTTCAGGGCCGCCTGACGGTCGATGCCTTGAACGTTGCCCTCGACGGTCTGGCCGATGCGGTCAGGCAGACATTGCCTGATGCCTCGACCCGTACCCATTTCGGCGGGGAATGGGATATCCGTGCAAGGTCAGGCAATCTTGATCTGAGCAAGTCAATCGCCACCGAAAGCGCCATCATCGCTGCCGACAACGGCAGCATTACAGTCGGTAGCACCGGGGTGATCGATGCTTCCGGCAGCAAGGGCGGCAAGATCGGTCTTTACAGCCGTAGCGGTGACGTTGTGCTGGCCGGGCAACTGCTGGCCAAGGGCAATGAGGTGGTGAGCAATCCATCGAATGCCGGGACGCGTGGTCAGGGAGGCGAGGTTGAGCTTTCGGCCAGCGCAGCGGGGAAGGTCAAAACCCTGACGGGCAGCTTGATTGATGTTGGTGTGGCGGACGGTAGCGCGGCCGCCGGGGGCAAGGTGAATTTTAGGGCGGACGAGTCAGCATCGATCGCCAGTAAAAGCAGCCTCAATATTCAGCTGGCCGGCAAGGTTCTCGGTGCCAGCGATGTCGGTGTTGAAATCGTCAAAAAGTATTCGGGAACATCCCTGAAAACCGGTACGACCAGTGGCCAGGCCATCGGTCTGGCGACAATCAATAGCGATTTGAATGGCCTCTTTTCTGCGAGCAACATGAATCTGTTGCGTAGCCACCTCGGCTTCGACAGCGCGCTCCAGCACGTTCGAGCCGGGGCGGAAATAACCAGTACGTCCACCGGTGATTTCATCATCGCCAACGATCTGGATTTCAGTGCTTTACGCTTCCAGGGCGAAGCCGGGGTGCTGACCCTCAAGGCGCAGGGCAACCTGAAGATCAATTCAAGCATCAGCGATGGCTTTAATCAGGTAAAGACCAGCCCCGCCAGCTATCTGGCGACCGGGCGGGATGCCAGGATCAGCAGTAGCGATGCCTCGTGGAGCTACCGCCTGCTGGCCGGTGCCGATACTTCCGCGGCCAGAACGACGGCCGTGAAGGCGCCAGCCGCTACGGGCAACATTGAAATTGCCTCGGGCAAACTGGTGCGGACGGGTACGGGCGACATTACGCTGGCCGCCCAGGGTGACATCAAGCTGCTCGACAAGGCCGTGGTTTATACGGCAGGACGCAACGACACGGCAACGCCGGCCAATTTTGTGGCCGCACCGGGTCCGAACGACACCAGTGATACCGGGCAAAGAAACTATTTCCTGCGCAATGGCGGCGATCTGAATGTCACGGCCGGCGGCAACATCAGTCAGGTCAGTGCCGGGGCGTTGACCGACTGGATGGTGACTTACAGCAAGGGTTACAACAGTACCCAGTGGTGGGCGCGGCTGGCTTCCCTGCAGCAGGGCTTCGCCGCATTCGGCGGGGGCGACATCAATCTGGCGGCAGGCGGCAACCTGAGCAAGGTCAGCGCCGTGATCCCGACCAATGGCCGCGTTCCTGGCCTCAATGACGAGGCTCAGCCGGAACTGGCCGTGATCAATGCCGGCGGCAATCTCTCGGTCAAGACGGATGGTTCGATCAATGGCGGACTTTTCTATGCCGAAACCGGCCGTCTCAACATGACCGCCGGCAAGAGCATTACGCAAAACCCGGTGCTGGCAATGGGCAACACCACGACCCGGGTGACTGCTGCCGAGACGGTTAGTCTGGGCAATATCCAGAATCCGATGTCGACTTCACGGAATTCAGGGCTGCTCAAGAACAGTTCCGGAGGTGCCCTGGCTGGAACGATGGCCACGGCCGCGGAATACCGGGTGCGTATTGGCACTTATGGTGAGGATAGCCGGCTGGATGTGACCTCGGTCAACGGTGATCTGAAACTCGAGACGGACGTTACCCCGGCCAATGGCGTGGCCCCGAACCAGGTTTCTGCCGTTGCCCTGAATGGCAGCATCACTGCCAATCTATTGCAGATGCCCGGTGCGTCGGGACAACTGGATCTGCTGGCGGCAAACAACCTCGAAATCAAAACCATTACCCAGTTCGACATGCCGGCCAATCTTCTTCCTGGTATCGCCAGTCCGATTGCATCAGGAGCAGCGACCGATCCTTTCCCTAAAGCTGGCAGTAGAGTTGCGCTTCCCGCCAGTCTTGCCCACAGTAGCGTGCTGTGGCATGCCGACGATTTCGAACCGAGCCGGCTGATTGCGCTGACCGGCAATATCGTTGGCGAGAAGAGCACGAGTCCAACTGTCAAATTTAACGAGGCAGTGACCGTCCAGGCCGGCAACGATATCAAGAATCTGAATATCAGTGTTCAGCATGCCCACGGCAGCGATGTCAGCCGAATTTCTGCCGGCGGCGATATCCGATACGAAAATTACAACTCGACCGACCCCAATGACCCCAGCGGTAAGAAGCTGGTGACGGATGCCAGTTCGCCTCTGGGCATCCGGGTGAGCGGTCCCGGTGGTGTCGAGGTGGTCGCCAACAAGACGATCGACCTGGCCGATACCAAGGGGATAGTCAGCAGTGGCAACCTCGACAATCCATATCTGCCGGAGGGTGGGGCCAGCATTCTCGCGGTGGCCGGGGCAACGCCCGATTACGAGTCGCTGCGGACCTACCTGGGGCTTCCCAAGGAAGTCAGCAATGTGGAGTTGCGCCAGACATTCTTCACGATGTTGCGCGATTACGGTCGGGAAGCCCAGTTCGGCGGCGGGCAGGCGAATTATGACAAGGGCAGTGCCCTGGCTCAGGCCTTTTTCCCGCCGGCCAGTGTCGGCAAGGGCGACATCAAGCTTTCGGTCAGCCAGATCAAGACCGAGCAGGGCGGTTCCATTCAGGCCTTTGCCCCGGGGGGGAGCATCCAGGTTGGCGTTGCTGATCCGAGCATGACCAAGAAGGCTTCATCGCAGGGTATGTTCACCATTCGTGATGGCGATATTCAGGCCTATGTGGCCAATAATTTCCTGGTCAACCAGTCACGTGTGTTCACGCTGGATGGTGGCGACGTCATGATCTGGGCAGATAAGGGCAGCATCGACGCTGGTAGCGGCTCCAAGACGCAAAACGCCACACCGCCGCCGGTACTGGTCATTCGTGATGGTCAGATTGTGCTTGATACATCGAACTCGGTGTCGGGTTCTGGTATCGGCGTGCTGGCTTCGCGCGACGATACGCCAGCCAGTGACATGGACCTCTTCGCACCAAAGGGTGCCATTGACGCCGGCGATGCAGGTCTGCGCAGTACCGGCAACATCACGCTGGGCGCCCGCACCATTCTCAATGCCAGCAACATCCAGGCAGGCGGAGGCGTGACCGGAGCACCGGCCCCGACTACAACCGCCGCACCAGTTGCCGCCATGGCCCCGCCAACCAGCAAGGAGGACCGAATGCTGGAAGAGTCGCCGTCGGCGGCCGGTAATCGGAATAGCGCACAGGGAATGCTCACCGTCGAAGTCCTTGGCGGCGATGACTGCACGGATAGCCCCCGCAACAAAGCTTGCAATCCCGGGTAACAAAGCCGCAATGACAAATTCCTATACTCCATCAACCCAACACAGATCGACACGATGAGAAACATTGCAAACTGGATGGTCGCAACGGCAAGCTTGCTTGCCCTGACTGCGCACGCAGCGGACGGCTTCAACCCGGACGACTGGAAGTACAAGCAGAAGACCATGATCAATACGACAGCCGAAGGCGTCGAACTTAAACAGGGAGCAAGCCAGTTTCCGTTGGCGCTGCGCTTGCATACCGGTAACTTCGCTTTTGCCGAGGCCAAGCCGGATGGCAGCGATCTGCGGGTGACGGCGGCGGACGGCAAGACGCCGCTGCGGTTCCATATCGAAAAATACGATGCCACCAACGAACTGGCGGTGGTCTGGGTGCAGATGCCCAAACTGGCCCCGTCGGCGAAGACCGATGCGGTCAACCTGCTCTGGGGTAACGAAAAAGCGGCTGCCGCCAGCGATGCCAAGGGCAGTTACGATGCAGCGCAAAGTCTGGTGCTGCATTTTTCCGATAATGGTCCGGTGCGGGATTTGACGGGTAACGCCAATCACCCGCGTGATTTCACGCCCAAGGTTGTGCCCGGGCCGCTCGGCGATGCCGCCAGTCTGGATGGCAGCAGCGGGCTGACCGTACCGGCTTCGCCCTCGCTGAAACTGGTTACCGCCAACGGACTGACCTTCACTGCCTGGATCAAGACGGGGGCAAATGCTTCCGGTACGCTGTTCGAGCAGAGTGAAGGCGGCAAGGGTTTGGCACTGGCGCTCAAGGGCGGCAAATTGATTGCACTTGCCAACGGCAAGGAATTCCCCTCGAAGGCCACCGTTCTGGCCGATACCTGGCAGCACGTGGCGATTACCCTGATCGGTGGCAGGCTGACTTTTTACCTGGAAGGTACTGAGGCGGGTACGGCCGACGTGCCTGTTGCAGACGGTGGGGGCGACATCCAGATCGGTGCGGCATTCCGCGTTGAACTGGACGAAGTTACGCTGGCTGCGACGTCCCGTTCGGCCGAATACATCAAGGCGCTGCATGGCAGCCAGCAGTCGGATAGCCTGATGCTGGAGGCCGAGGAAGAAGCGGCCGGCGAGAGTGCTTCCTACATCGGCATCCTGCTGGGCGCACTGACGGTTGATGGCTGGATTGTTATCGGCATTCTTGCCGTGATGGCGGTGATCAGTGTTGCCGTCATGATCGGCAAGACCCTGTTTCTCGGTCGTGCCGACAAAGCCAACAGCGCCTTCCTCAACACCTTCCGCAACAACCCGCGTCACCTGCTGCAGCCGGATTCAATGGAAACCAAGGCAATCGCAGAAGACGATGCGATGCTCCATTCGACGATCTACCGCCTCTACAAGATCGGCATCGAGGAAATGCGTCACCGTTTCGAAACCCAGAGCAAGAGCGGAACGGAAATCAGCCTCTCGGCCGCTGCGCTCAACTCGATCCGGGCCGCCATGGATGCTGGTCTGGTGCGTGAAAACCAGCGCCTCAACAGCCAGATCGTGTACCTCACCATTGCCATTTCCGGCGGCCCCTTCCTTGGCCTGCTCGGTACTGTGGTCGGCGTCATGATTACTTTCGCGGCGATTGCCGCGGCCGGTGACGTCAATGTGAACTCGATTGCGCCGGGTATTGCTGCCGCGCTGGTTGCCACGGTGGCCGGTCTGGCGGTGGCGATTCCGGCGCTCTTTGGCTACAACTGGCTGGCGATACGGATCAAGAACGTTTCGGCCGATACCCAGGTGTTCGCCGACGAGTTCCTGACCAAATCAGCCGAGCTTTACGCCGTCTAAGCCGGGGCGAACACGATGCACGTTCAGGAAGAAAACCAGCCCTATGACGAGATCAACGTCACGCCGATGCTTGATCTCGCCTATGTCCTGCTGGTCATCTTCATCATCATGACGACGGCTTCGGTCCAGGGGGTCAAGGTCGAGCTGCCGAAGAGCGTAGCCAGTTCCAGCCTGGCCAAACCCGGCACCAAGGCGGTGACGGTGGCCCGCAATGGTGATGTCTTTCTCGACGCCTACCCGGTGACCATGGAGCAGCTCGATCTGCGTCTGGGGCAGTATCTGGTCGCCAACCCGGCCTTGTCGATTGTCATCAAGGGCGATGGCAAGGCCCAGTACGCCAAGGTCATGGAGGTGATGGAGTTGCTCAAGCGCAACGGCATCACCGACCTCGGGCTGGCCACCACCCGGGCGGCGAGGTAAGGCGATGCACGTCCAGAGCGAAACCAAGCCTTACGACAGCATCAACGTCACGCCAATGCTCGACCTTGCCTATGTGTTGCTGGTCATCTTCATCCTGATGACGACGGCCTCGGTATCCGGCATGTCGATCAATCTGCCCAAGCCTTCAAACAAGCCGAGCACCGAGAAGCACGAGATCAAGATCATCCAGATCCGCCCTGATGGCTCGCTGCACCTGAACGGCGCCGGGGTGACCGTGCGCGAGCTGGAAATCCAGCTCAAGGCAACCATCGCGCGCGACCCCAAGGCTTCGGTGGTACTCAAGGGCGACCCGGCAGTCAACTATGCCCGGGTTGTTGAAGTGCTTGATCTGACCGGTGCCATGGGCATTGGCTCAGTCGGCCTCGTCACCGCAAAAATCGGTAACTGAGGCCATGGCAACCTCGAAACCAACGCCGCGTCGCTGGCCGAAGATCCTTGCCTTCTCGCTGCTTGGCCTGGCCCTGCTCGGCCTCGTTGCCTGGGGGGTCAAGAGCCTGATGGGGGGCAAGTCCGGCAAGGCGCGCAAGCCGCCGGTCGTGACCCTGCTTCCGGACAAGCCGCCACCGCCGCCACCGCCGCCCAAAGAAGAAAAAAAGCCCGAGCCGAAGGAAGACAAGAAAGACGTCAAGGTCGAGCCGCCCCGGGAAGTGCCGCAGCCGGCGCAAAACGAGCCACTGAAGATGGAAGGTGCGGCCGGCGATGGCAATAGCGCTTTCGGTGCCGGAACGGTCGGCAAGGAATACACCGGTGGGGCAATCGGTGGCACGGGCATGCAGCAAGGTATGTACGCCGGCCGCCTGCAACGTCACCTGCAGGAACAACTGAGTCGCAACCGCAAGCTGAAAGAGTCGGACTATCGCGTCACCCTGCGCGTCTGGCTGCGTCGGGATGGTTCCATCGAAAAGGCTGATCTTGCCCAGAGCACGGGCAATGCCGCGCTGGATGAACTGCTCACGGAGTCCTTGATGCAAGCAGGTGCAATGCGCGAGCCACCACCGGAAAACATGCAGCAGCCGATCCGGATACGCGTCACCGCCCGCGGTGCTTCTTAGTCACAGAATTATGCCTACCAGAGAGAAATCGATGAAATTCAATCAAAAGCCTTTGCACAAGGCCATGGCCGGTGTTCTTGCCGCCATGCTTATTGCAGGAGCACCGGCCCAGGCCGATGACCGGGAGTCACTCGAAACCCTGCGGGAAACGACTCTGAACCTGATCGATGCGTTGGTCGAGCAGGGTATTTTCAGTCGTGAGAAGGCCGAACAGATGATCAAGGGTGCTCAGGCCAAGGCGGCGAAGGCGGCAGCGAAGGAAAAAACCAGAGTTGCCACTGCACCGGTCCGGGTTCAGTACGTGCCGGAAACGGTAAAGAACGAAATTCGCGAACAGCTCAAGCAGGAAGTGCTGGCTCAGGCCAAGACCGAACGCTGGGCCGAGCCGAACGCCGTGCCAAGCTGGCTGGACCGTATCAAATGGGAAGGCGATATGCGGGTGCGCTATCAGACGGAGGCGTTCGATAAAAGCAATGCCGAGCCATTTGATTATTTCTCCGCATCCGGCAGCACTTCGACGGGTAAGGAAGTTACGCGTGCTGCCGGCTTCCTGACAACCAACAGCGGCGTGACTGCGCTGACCGGAAACACTCGAGATGACAGAGAGCGTTTCCGCATTCGTGCGCGTCTCGGGATGTTGGCCAAGGTCTCTGATGACTGGAGTGCCGGTATTCGGCTTGCTACCGGTAACACGACAGATCGAGTTTCAACCAATCAGACCCTGGGGCAGGATTTCAATAAATACCAGTTGCTGATTGACCGTGCCTATATCAAATACGAGCCAGCCGAGTGGCTTTCGATTTCCGGCGGCCGCATAGCAAACCCGTGGTTTTCGACCGACCTCGTCTGGGACGAGGATCTGAACTTCGAAGGCTTTGCCGCAACCATCAAGCCAAGTTTTGCAGATGGGGATTTCAAGCCATTCCTGACGGTTGGCGCTTTCCCGTTGCGTGAAGAAAACCCACCCACCAAAAACAACCGATGGGTTAGCGGCGTTCAGGCTGGCGCCAAATGGCAGTTCGCGCGCAACACCCGCCTGACTTTCGGCGCGGCTTTGTATGATTACGACAATCTGGAAGGGCGGGTCGAGGACGACAGCAAATTCATTGCTGGAAATCCGGCCTATGGCCAATATGAATACACTTCCAGCCTGCGTCAGAAAGGCAATACACTTTTCCGTACCAATGCTGCTTCAGACGCTGCTTCGGCCACCATATGGGGCCTTGCTTCGCGCTTCCGCCCGATCAATTTGACCGCCTCGCTTGATCTTGCCCATTTCGATCCCGTGCGTGTCGTACTGACCGCCGACTACGTCAAAAACATGGCCTTTGATCGCGAGGATATCCAGCGCCGAACTGGCGTCAATCTGAGCGATGGAACGAACTACGGCTATCTCTACAAGATCGCGGTCGGTATGCCCAAGCTGGAAAAGCGTCACGACTGGCAGGCGACCTTTGCCTACCGCTACCTCGGTTCCGATGCGACGGTCGACGCCTTTACCGACTCCGATTTTGGCCTGGGCGGCACCAATCTCAAGGGTTATCAGCTGGGCATGACCTACGGCGTGGACCAGAACGCCTGGCTCGGCCTGCGCTGGATGTCTGCCGAGTCCATCGAATCCTTCTCGCTTGATCCTTCCCATCGCTTTGCGGTGGATCTCCTGCAGGCTGATGTCAATGTCCGCTTCTAAATCACCGTTACTTTCCGTGTTGCTGGCTGCTATTGTTCTGGCGGTCGTCATTTTGAGTTCACCGGCGTTTGCCGCGGAAAAAAAGGCTGATCCCGGCAAGGCGGAGGTGCGTCGCCTTCAGCAGGCGCAGCGCCAACTGACGCTGGAGAAGGATCAGCTGGAGGATCAGAAGGCGGCCGTTGAGGCTGAACTTGGCGAAGTGAAAAAAAAGGCGGACGGTGAAGCACGCCGTGCCTCGTCGCTGAACCGCGAGCTGGGCGCGCTTCGCTCGGCACGTGATGCGGCGACTGCCAGGCTGGCCGAAACCGAGGCTGAGTTGCGCAAGACCCAGGAGGCACAGCGCGCAGCAGAAGCGGAAAGCAAGCGTTTGCAGAATGCACTGGCCCTTGAAAAGCAGCAGCATGTTTCCTGTGTCGAAAGCGGCAAGGCCTTGCGCCAGGTGAGTGGCGAGGTGCTGGAACTCTACGAAAGCAAGTCGTGCTTTACGACCACCTTGCAGCGTGAACCCTTGACTGGTCTGAAGCGGGTAGAGGTCGAGAACGCCATCGAAGATCTGCGCGAGAAGCTGGATAGTCAGCGCACCGGTTCATGAGTAACGGGTCTCTGGCCCGCCCTCCGTTTTTGCATGTGCTGGTCTATTCCCGGGCCATCCCATTCGCAGTATTTATCGCGCTGATGGCGCTTGATCCCTGGCTGGCGGGATTGTTGGAGGGTGTGCTTGATCCGCGCTGGCTATACGGCTTTCGCACGCTCGTTGTCGCCGGTCTGTTGTTGCTCTTCTGGCACAAGTTTGATGAGCTGGCAGCGTTAGGCCAGCTCCGGGTCAAGGCAGTCCTGTTGGCCATTGGGGCCGGCCTGGCCGTACTCGCCATCTGGCTGCTTCTCGATTCCGGCGTTTATGTACTCGGCGATGGTGGGAAGGGGTTTGATCCGCGCTCGGCGGACGGTTCCCTCGATTGGTCCCTGGCCTTGATGCGATTGGCCGGGTCGGTCCTGCTTGTGCCGGTGATGGAGGAGTTGTTCTGGCGCTCGCTGGTGATGCGCTGGCTCGACAATGCCGACTTTGCTGCGGTCGACCCTGCCCAGGTAGGAATTCGGGCCCTGATGCTTTCCAGTCTGGTCTTCGGTTTTGAACACAGCCAGTGGGCGGCCGGCATTGTCGCCGGTCTGGTTTATGGTTGGCTCTACATGCGCAGCCGCAATCTATGGGTGCCGGTCATTGCCCACGCCGTTACCAATGCCGGGCTAGGTTTCTGGGTGCTGGCCAATGGTACCTGGCATTTCTGGTAGCGAAGCACGATTGGCAATCTAAACATCATCTTCCCGTAATCTCGGCGGAATATCCTGCCTGGCTGTAAATGCATGCAAATGGGCACACGATGTCAGCAAGAATTCTTGTGGTTGAAGACGAACCGGCGGTCAATGAACTGATCGTCATCAATCTGAGCCATGCCGGTTTTGAGGTGGTGACGACCGATGATGCCGAGACCGCCTGGAACATGCTGAGCGGGACGCCGCCTGATGTGGTCCTGCTCGACTGGATGTTGCCCGGAATTTCAGGTTTCCAGTTGATTCGACACATGCGGGCGGACAGTCGCTGGCGGGATGTGCCGGTGATCATGCTGACCGCACGAACCGATGAAGTGGACAAGATTTCGGCGCTTGAAGCGGGGGCTGACGACTACATTACCAAACCTTTTTCGCCGCGCGAGATGGTGGCCCGTGTCAAGGCGGTGCTGCGCCGGCGGGATCCGCAGATGCTTGAAGGCTCCGTCGAACTGGGCGGGCTGCGACTGGTGCCGCATGCGCGTAAAGCGCTTGCCGGCGATGCGCTGATTAGTCTCGGGCCGACCGAGTTTCGCCTGCTGCATTTTCTGATGACCCATGCCGAACGCGTCCACAGTCGTGGCCAGTTGCTCGACTACGTCTGGGGTGGTCGCTCCCATATCGAAGAACGTACGGTCGACGTCCATATCCGCCGCCTGCGCTCCATCCTGGAGGATCACTCGATGGATGCCATGGTGCAAACAGTGCGTGGCATGGGATACCGCTTCTCGACCCGGCTCGATGGTGCCTGAGCCTTTGTTCCATTCTTGGCTTTTGCCCTCTGCAGGGCGTTGACCGCAGCGCTCGGATAGTTTTCTGGCGTGCATCAAGCACCGCTTTGACCTGCCCCCGTCGAATGGCCGATGACAGACCAATGCGAAATTGGGTTGGTTGGGTAATCGCGGTTCAGCGGAGACGGCTTGATAAATTTCATATGGTCATATCGGCACGGGGTCATGTCATCGGAATGACATGTTGAACCTCTATTCTCGTGATCCTGTAGCGGTGACAAGGCGACGGAATACCTCAGGAGCTACCTGAGGCCCCATGGCTTTGTCCGCGCAATTTTTTAAAAAAACCGGAGCCGGACTTGAAAGCCATTCGCAAACCCTTACTCGGCATCGTTGCCGCCCTCCTGACTGCTGGCGCCTCAATGGCCCACGCAGATATCAGAATCACCGAAGTCGCGCCCTGGGCTAGCGGAAATGCACCGTACGCCACGGACTGGTTCGAGCTGACCAATACCGGTGCTTCAGCAATCAACATCAGCGGCTGGAAGGTTGATGACAACTCCGGTTCGTTCGCTTCCGCGCTGGCCTTGCGCGGCGTGAGCAGCATCGCAGCAGGGCAGTCGGTGATCTTCATCGAAGGCAAGGCTGATGGTTTGACCGATAGCGCGATCAATGCGGCCTTCACTGCAGCCTGGTTTGGCGCGAATGCACCGGTTGGTCTGACCATCGGCAATTATGGTGGCTCTGGAATTGGTCTGGGTACTGGTGGCGATGCCGTGAATATCTTTAATGCCAGCGGTGCCTTGCAGGCCAAGGTCACGTTTGGCGCTTCAGATAGCATCTCCCCCTACCAGACCTTCGACAACGCCGCCGGCCTGAACAATACCGCGATCTCGCAACTGAGCGTTGTCGGCGTGAACGGTGCCTTCGTGGCAAGTGCTTCTGCGGAATTTGGCTCACCAGGCTCCATCGCAGCCGTTCCGGAACCTGAAAACTATGCAATGTTGCTGGCCGGCCTGGGCCTGATCGGTGCCATTGCCCGCAAGCGTCAGCGCTGATCGGAATCGACGAATGAAACTCAAACATCTGATTCTTGCCATTGCGGCAGCAAGTTGCCTTCAGGTTCACGCGGCTGACTCCATCAACCTTGGTAGCTATTCGGTTGCCGGTACCTACGCGCTTGATATTCTGAACGGCGATAGCGGCGGCATTTCCGGCCTGGAAGCCTCGGCCGTCACCTACGCCAGGGATCGCGGCACCCTGTTCTTCGTCGGTGATGAAGGCACGGGCGTCGTGGAAATCTCGCTCACCGGCCAGACCCTCGGTAGCATGAACTTCAACTGGGCCGGCACTGGCAGCAGCAAACACGACACCGAAGGCCTGACCTATCTCGGTGGCGGTGTGCTCGTTGTTGGCGAAGAGCGCTTGCAGGACGCCTATCGCTTCACCTACGTTGCTGGCGGCAGTGCCACACTGGCCAACAGTGGCGTTTCGATCAGCAATGCCAGCGTCGGCAACAGTGGCTTGGAAGGCATCAGCTACGATCCGCGCAACGGCGGCAGTTTCGTGACGATCAAGCAGGAGAGCCCGCAGAATGTCATGGCCGGCACGCTGACTTTCGCCAGCGGCCTTGGCGGTATATCGACCATGACGGAACTGTTCAATCCCACGTCGATGAACTTGACGACCTTGTCCGACATCCAAACGCTTTCGCCGGTAGACAAACTTGTCGGCACCAATGCCGCCGATAACCTTCTGGTCTTGAGCCTGGGTTCGAGAATGCTGGTTGAAGTGAACCGCCAGGGCGTCGTCAAAAGTTTCCTCGATCTCTCCGGCGTCGTGCCCAACAATGGCATCGAGGGCGTGACGGTTGACGAAAAGGGCACCATCTACCTGGTCGCCGAACAAATACAGGACGGCATTACGCTGAACACCAAGTCGCAACTGATCGTTTTGACGGCACCGGTACCCGAGCCCGAAACCTACGCCATGCTGTTGGCCGGCCTCGGCCTGCTCGGCTTTGTCGCGCGTCGCAAGAAGAAGATTGAAACTGCAGCCTGATCCATTTGACCTGAATCGGCAAACGGGAGCTGCGGCTCCCGTTTTTTCTAATTCTCAAAAAATCTGCGGCGCCAGATCAATAAGGAAAGCCGCAAGCAACTCATGCACACCCTCACGGAGACTTATCGACGTGAAGCAAACTTCTTCCCGGGCATGGCGTCATTACTGCAAGCGCTGATCAGAACGCCGGATATCCGCGTTGGACTGGTATCACGAAATGTCACCATTGAACCGGATGAAACTGTCCGTCTAGTTCTGAAGCGGCACAACATCGATCCCAGTCAACTGGATTTTCTGCAATGCATTCCTTTGGGCGAGGAAAAAACACCAACCTTTCGTGCGCTCCGCAGTGAATTCAGTATCAATCCCTCACGCTCATTTGCCTGTGGAGATGAGTATCGCGACTACGCAGCCGCCATTGAAGCGGGCATGAATCCCCTTGTTGTGGCTTTCGGTTTCGAGGATTTAGAGCGGCTGGTAGATGGTTTCCATATCCCGGATGATGTTATTTCAAGAACGCCAGGCGAGTTGAGTGAGCGAATTTGCCACACCCTCGACCTGGCAGCCCCGAGCCCATGAATACGGGGGAAGTAGGGCGGTTTCAAGTCCGAAGTGCAACAAGTTTGATGATGCTTCACAAAGTCAAAGTCGTCTGTCTGTCCTGCCGCACTGAAGGCCTGCTGAAATTTGTCCGCTATCCTCTACGTACCAGACCGCCGAATGACCCCGAAGCTCAGAAGTTTCATCGAGTTTGTTATGGCGAATTTCGGTCCGGCGGCTCACGGAGGAACGGGAGTCCTAAAGCTGGCTTGAGTCGTGTCAGCAATAACGCTGCGCTCCCGGATATTGGCCGGGAGTACGCGGTGGCGTACGCGCCGCATTGCAGCCATTGAAAAATATTAGTTTCGGCGAATGTCGGCTTACAGTCACCGGAGCCTACTCACCCTCTCGGCCACAACCCGACGGTGGATTTTCTGCTCCAATCCGGCCATTCAAATTCGCAGTAGCTCCGAAGCAGCCATTGGCCCGAGGGTGGCAAGTTTTTCTACCTGGAGGTCGGCTACGCAGCGGTAGCGGTCAGTTGTCCAGCTTGGCACCGAAGCAAATATACCCAAATGTCACGATTTTATATGACCTTTGGTTTAGCCCGTTCGGACCATTGCCCCCCCTTTGAAGGGTGAGTAATATCCGTATTGTGTAAATTTAAAAATGAGAATAAATATGGGCAACATAAAAAAAGTGATCTTAGCTGCCGTTGTTGCCCTGAATGCCTCTATCGTAAATGCAGATTCGTTCATTTATTCGTACACGTTTTTCAATGGGCCAGTGCTTTCAGGGTCATTTGAAGGAACCGCGCAAAATAATCTAGTGACCAATTTGTCGAACATTACTGCCAGTTCTAACGGTTCGCCATTTGTTGGGAGCGGTAATTTATACGGTTGGCGTCATGATCCGACAAATATACATAGTACTTTGGTGCTGGGTGGTGCTGTGGCATCCTTTGACGGCACGCAAAATAATTTCCTTTTCATGAACTCAGACAACGTTGATGACGTTTTTTGTTGTACTACAGGCAAGTTGTTACCCTATGTGGGTAGTTATTCTGTGGGCGGTTCGACATGGTTCGACCAACGAGAAAGTGGTTCGTATTACACCAGTACGAATCTATTAAATGGCCAGTCGTTGTCACTTTGGTCACTGAGGCAAGTTATTGCAGTTCCCGAGCCAGAAACCTACGCCATGTTCTTGGCTGGCCTTGGCCTGATGGGTGGAATCGCTCGTCGTCGTAAACAAAAGTAATCCAGCTTCACTAGCACACTAAGGCGGGAACTTCGGTTCCCGTTTTGCATTTCTGAGGAATGACCGCTCACAGTTCTGATCCCGCCGCTGAACCTACAACGTGTTCGTGACCCGCGGCACAGTCAGCTTCAGGCCAGTTTGCTGCTATCCAGGTTTCCAGATTGTCCGACAACTGGGTGCTCTCCTGTTGGGCAGCCCGTAACCCAATGGCGTGTGTCAGCCCCCCCCAATAAAGGGGGCGAAGTTTGCTATTTGCTGGATTGTTTCTTGGCCTTTGTGCTCGCAGCTTTTTTCGTGTTGGCCGCGGTCTCTGGAGATTGCTGAGTGCTTTGTTGCCCTGTAGGCTCGCTTATATTTGGTGACTGATTAGCCGCCGCCAGGAACTTACAGAACTCCTTCTGGACACTATCAACAGGAGCAGTTACACCACCAGAAAATACAGTTGATACTTCAACTTTTATGTCTGATGAAGAAACCTTTCTTATCAGCACATTAATGGGAATTGTCTTTCCGTTGCCATAGCTGACAGTTTGACTTGCGCTGATCAAACCAGACTCCTTGTTGTTTGAGACTATTTGATAGCCACTGGTCACCATTACTTGGAGAACACTATCAAATGCACCCGCTACTGATTTTTTCTGGAAAATTTCGTGGGTGCTGTGCTTCTGTCCAGCCCAAAATCCGCCCTCTGTCACAAAATTAGTGACACAGGCGCCTGGGGGCGTAGCCTTCACGTCAGGTGTGCTTGATGGTTGGTTGGCGCAGCCCGAAACAGTGGCGACAAGTGCCAAAGTTAGTAATGTATATTTCATTTAGATTTCCATTTTTATGATGTTGGCCAAAAACTATGGCACGAGCATCATAAAGGGGAGATTTGAGGGCGTCAATTTGCCACTCAACTCGATCATCACGCGCTCTACCTGCAGAAATTGAAACGTAACCCCGACCGATGGGTTGTGGCCGATTTAGTAAGTAGGAGCCTCTGTCAGTAAGCCGATGTTCGCCGACACCGGAAATTTTTTATGACAGCTATGTGGCGAAAACTCAACCGCGTACTCCCGGCCATGAAGAGTCAGTGGCGAATTTGCTCCATAGCTGTCGTTCAAATTGCGTATTGCTCCGAAGCGGTCACTGACCAAGGGGCGCTCAGATTTTGAGCTTGGTCGGCAGCAATGCAGCGTAACCGGCCCGTCAGAACAAATTACTGGGGGATATGATCCGTGCAGCGAGTCTCACTGAAATCGGCTTTCTGAAAGGCCGCTCCTCGGCGTATTGCGGCCACGCTTACGTCTACAGGCGGTGCCGGTGGAGCGATAGGGGAGCTTTGTGACGGCGTCGAGGACTTCCTGATGCGAGATCGACGGCTGACTCAGGCCGCCAGAGTCAAAGATACTCCCTAATGTCGCGTTGGTTTTCCTATCTTTCGGTACAGGCTAGCGCGACACAACCAGCTTGATGCCGAAGCCAATCAGGAACACCCCCGCCACTTTTTCAAGCACTCGCGAGATCATGGGGTTGGCGCGCACTTTTTCGGCCAAAAAATGGGTCAGCAAGGTGGATGTCAAACCATACAAAAAGGTTAGCGCAGCAATGGTTGCAGCCATGAAGGCGTAGGTCACCAATCCCTGTTGATGTACCGGGTCAATGAACAGCGGAAAGAACGCCATGTAAAACAGGATGGCCTTGGGGTTGAGCAACGTGATCATCAGCGCTTGCTTCAGAAAATGGTGGGGTCTGATATTGAGCACCGGTGCTGCACCCGGTTTGGCCAGCAACATTCTGGCGCCCAGCCAGGCCAGATAAGCTGCACCCAGCCACTGCACAACGTGAAACGCATCCGGATAAGCCGTCAAAAGAGCCGCTACGCCAGCAACCGCTGACCACATCAGCACCTGGTCACCCAGAATCACCCCCAGCGTGGCGGCCAGGCCGCCTTGGATACCGCCCTTGCTGGTGGATGTGATCAAGGCCAGATTGCCTGGGCCAGGAACCAGCAGGAATACCAGAACGGTGATAACAAAGGTTGCGTAATCGGTGATGCCGAGCATGGGAATGATCCTGTGAGTGGGTGACAAGCCAAACTGAAGTGTATACGGGGTATACCTTTAACGTGCGACGTCGATGGCCGTTGTACTTCGGTAAGCCGACGCTCCGGATCGAAGCCTCGCAACATCGCATTGGCATAGTTGTGATCGGCACCCCGGAGTTCTGAACGGCAGTACTCAGTCTGATCCCGCCTTTGGCATCAAGACGAATGGCACGTACAGTTCTTAGTCGGCTGTAGACCGGTTTGCTGTCATTCGGAATTTGAACCTGTCAGGCAGGAGGGTGCCCTTATGTGGAACTCCAGAAGCACAACTGAGTCATAACCAGTCCATGGCTTGCGCATGGAATTTGGTGAGAATGTGCTGCACTGCACCTCTTCTGGTTGTTGTATTGAGGACGTTCCCCGTTTTTTTGTCGGGTTGTCGCGAGCAGCCTCCGCTCAAAGTTGGTCTCCGCATCTGATGCCTGGGTGTATCATGTATTCATGCAATCATGCGGCACGTAGGAGAGCGTTATGCACAACATCAAAACGGTTGGGAAAAGTGGGCAGATTTCGCTTGGCAAGGCCATGGCTGGAATGGGCTTCATTATGCAAGAACTGCCCGGAGGCGACATCGTGCTCAAGCGGGCCGTTGTTGTTCCTATGAACGAAAGACTGCTTGACCCGGTTGTCCACGCGGAACTGGAGGCTGCCCGCGAGTGGCGGCGAAACAACCCGGCAAAAGCAACTGACCTGACGGCGCTTGCTTCCAAACTCGGAATTGCTGACGAGTGAGCAACGATGATGCGGTGCTGTTAGACCTGAACGTACCCACGTTTCAGAAGAGGCTGTTCGAGCTTGATATCGGGGAAGTCAAGAAGGTATTCAAGACGTTTCAGAAACTTCAAGCACTCACCTGGAACGAGGTCTTCCGTGACCACGGGTTGAAGTGGGAACAAGTCAAAAACGAACCTGGCACATTCACGATTCGGCTTTCCAAGTCGTATCGTGCCGTTGTCGAACGAGAGGGCGCGATGATGCTATTTCAGACCCTCCACCTTGACCACGACGCTGCCTACGGGAAGAAATAGAAACGGCACTCAACTTCGCTTATGCCCGTCAATGTTCTCAATCTCCCTGGCCTACGGGTTCTCGACTTCAAGGAAGCCGATACCAACTACCATGTTAAGACGGGTATCCGGATTTTCCGGTGGACGGACGGGGTTAACGGCCTAAAACTGCTCTGAGTCCAAAAGCGCCTCCAGGGTGGACAGGTCGGTTCCGAGGTTCCCCTGCCGGGTCTTTGTGACCATTGCGTACTCGTCGTCGAAGTTGCTCATCAGGCACATATAACGAGCCATGCCGATTTCCTCGAACTTTGGCTTCTTCTTGACCTTGACCTTCTCCTGGATGGACCCCGCTTTTGCAGCCTGTCGGTGAACAAGACCTTCGCCCGCAAGCGCTCAAAGGTGTAGCCCCGACCATCCCGATACACCCGCCTGATCTTGGCGTTGAAACTCTCGGTGAAAGCGTTCGTGATACGCTCATCGTCGAAGTAGTTCAGGATGTAGGTTTTCCAGTTCCGGAAGGCCGTTTTCACCGGGCGGAATGGCTTGTTAAGCTCTTCTGGGATGCTTGCCTCCCACGCTAGGTACTCAACCCAAGCATCTTCCTTGGTTTCCACCTCATAGACCTTGTTGAGCCGTTCATTGTCACTCGTCAATACCGTGCTTATTTTGCGCAGCCCAAGTGCCAGCAAGCTCGAACAGTTCAATGAAAAATTGAAAACAGACTTGGCAACCAGCATCACTTTAGACCATATGAAAATCGATTGACTCCGGAGCGCTGAATTGGAATGGCAGGCTGTGCTAGGAAGGGTCGTTGAGGCGATCGATGTGTGGAACTTGAGTTTAGGGTTTTCTCTAATGCCCGCCCAGGCGCTGGTAATGCGCCACCACCAGCGGCACGTAACGCCGGGTTTCGGCATAGGGGGGCAGGCGACGACCGTGGCGGATCACCGCATTTTCGCCGGCGTTGTAGGCTGCCAGGGCAAGTTCCAGATTGTTGTCGAACATGGCCAGCAGATCGCGCAGATAGCGCGCGCCGGCCCGAATGTTTTCGCCCGGGTCGAGCAGATTGACTGTGCCGTAGCGTTTGGCGGTGCCGGGCAGCAACTGCATCAATCCGGTTGCGCCCTTGGGTGAAACTGCCCCTTGGTTGTAACCCGACTCGACGGTGATCACCGCATGCAGCAGTGCCGCATCAACGCCGGTATCGCTGCTGGCGCGCAGTACCGAATCATGAAAAGGTCGCTGGCCGAAGGGCAGGGCAAGTACCCCGCGCGGCGCTCGCAGCGCAGTCCGGGCCGGCTCGAAGCGGTCGGCCAGCATCAGCCGGTAACGTTTGTCGTCGGGAATGTTGCTGAGGTGTTCGACGCCATCCTCATCGACAAAGCCGAAAATGCCACTGGCTGCCATCCCTTCGGTCGAGGCAAGGGCAGCTAAGGCAAGGCAGAGGAGACGGGTACGGACGCGGGAAGACATGGCCACATTGAAGCTGTCGGAAGTCCATCTTAATCTTGGCGTGTTACAGCAAATTGACCGTTCCGCAGATTTCGCGTCACGGTTCTGTAACGCGGTTTGCATAGTATTGCCGACACTTTCAACGAACCTTGGCGATCTCGTGCTGCAAAACCTGTTTTCATGCCGTTCCGTTTCACCGGCTGTCTCCCGTGCGGCTCTCCGCCTGCGCCAGCGCGGCTTTACGCTGCTTGAACTGCTCGTCGTCATGGTCATCATCGGCCTGCTCGCCGGTTACGTCGGGCCGAAATATTTTTCGCAGATTGGCAAGTCGGAGATCAAGGCGACCCGCGCCCAGATCGATTCGCTGGAGAAGGCGCTTGACCAGTATCGCCTTGATGTCGGCCATTACCCGAGCACGGAACATGGGCTGGCGTCCCTGATGAAGCGGCCGGCCGGTGAAAGCCGCTGGCAGGGGCCGTATCTCAAGAAAGATGTGCCGGCCGACCCCTGGGGGTCACCCTATCAGTATGCCCAGCCCGGTGAGCACGGCGAATTCGATCTCTACTCCTTCGGCAAGGACAGCAAGGCCGGGGGCGATGACGAAAACGCCGACATCACCAACTGGTGAGCGCAAGGGCGACGATGGACTATGAAGTGATGGCCGTCTTTCCCGGTCGGGGTGTTTCCCGGCTGCTGGTGGCGGCCGAGTCGCCCGATCTGGTCGCGGCGGCGCCGGCCTTGCAGGGTGGCGTCGTGGTCTCGCTGCGCGCGCTCGGGCAGCAAAAGTCGCGGGCACGGGGCGGCAAGTTCCCGCTGCCGTTGTTCACCCGCCAGATGCTGTCGCTGCTCAAGGCTGGCCTGACCGTGGTTGAAGGTCTGGAAACGCTGGCGGCACAGGATCAGGGCTCGGTCACTTCCGACGTGCTGGGCAGCCTGCTTGCCAGCCTGCGCGAAGGGCAGTCGCTATCGGCCGCGCTGCAACGGCATCCCGAGGCATTTCCCGATCTCTACGTTGCTACCGTCAAGGCCAGTGAGCGAACTGGCGACATGCCGGAAGCCTTGCAGCGCTACATCGTCTTCCATGAAAAATTGGCCGATTTGAAGAAAAAGATCGTCAGCGCCGCCATCTACCCGGTGCTGCTGATGTCAGTCGGCGCCATCGTCACGCTGTTCCTGCTCGGTTACGTCGTGCCGCGCTTTGCCCTCGTTTTTGCCGACAGCGGGCGCGACCCGGAAGGTTTGTCCAGCCTGCTCTTCGCTTGGGGCGGCTTCATCAACAATCACGCTGCCGGGCTGGGGGTGGGTTTGCTGCTCGGCATCGCTGGAGTGGTCGGCCTCCTTTCGCTGCCCGCCGTCCGCGCCGCGCTTGGTCGTTCGGCCTGGCGCGTGCCGGGGCTGGGAGAACGCATCCGCCTGGTCTTTCTCGCCCGTTTCTATCGCACCAGCGGCATGCTGCTGCGCGCCGGCATTCCGCTTAAGACCACGCTGGGCATGGTGGCCGACATTCTTCCCGCCGCCTTGCGCGATGGTTTGCAGCGGGCGATTGCCGATATCGAGCAGGGCCAGCCATTTTCCAAAGCGGCCGAACGCAACGGCCTGACGACACCAGTCGCCATGCGCATGATCGCCGTCGGCGAGCGCAGCGGCCAGCTGGGCGACATGATGGAAGCCGTGGCCACCTTCTACGACGAGGAAATCAACAATCTTGTCGATACTTTCACCCGCCTCTTCGAACCCCTGCTGATGACCATCATTGGCGGCATCATTGGCGGCATCGTGCTGCTGCTGTACATGCCGATCTTCGAACTGGCCGGCAATTTTCAATAGGAGCGGCGATGAATTCACCTTCCGAAGAACGCCAGTTGATCAACAGCCTGGAGCGCGATGCCCTGCTTGCCGAGGCGCTGCAGCTGGCGGCGCTGGGCGGTGGCTTGCCGGCCGTGATCGCCGGGCTGCAAGCCGATTTCGGCCAGACCGAGGAGCGTGCCGGGGAACTGGCCGCCGCAGCTTTTGGCCTGGCCGCGATCAGCCTGACCGAATTGTCTGAATACTCCCTGGCCCTGAAGCTGGCCCCCTTTGCCGAGTTCATCCGGCGGCAGGCTCTGGTGCTGGAAACCGACGACGCCTACCTGATTGCCACGCCCAATCCCTTTGATGTCGTGCTGCGCGACTGGCTCGAAGGCCTCGTTCCACTTGGCAAGCAACTGCACTGGCGGCTGGCGCCAGCCTCGGTGCTGACGGCCTATCTGGCGCGTGAGGAATCGCGGGTCCGGGCGCTCGATGGCAGCCTGGGCGGCGAGGGCGGTCAGATCGCCATTGGCGCGGTGGCCGAAGACCTCTCATTGCAGCGTATTTCGGAAGATGGCAGTGCCGTTGTCCGACTGCTGCGGTCGACCCTCCATGACGGGCTAAAAGCCGGGGCCAGCGACATCCACATCGAAGCTCACAATCGCGGCCTGGCGATCAAGTACCGCATTGACGGCGTCCTCAATTACGCCGGTTCGATCGACGGCAGTGATACCGCCGAGCAGATGATTTCACGGGTCAAGGTGCTCTCCGATCTCGATATCTCCGAGCGCCGCGTGCCGCAGGATGGCCGCTTCAAGGTCAGCTGGCAGGGCCGCGAGATCGACATCCGGGTGTCGATCATGCCCAGCATCTGGGGCGAGGATGCGGTGCTGCGCGTCCTCGACAAGCAGGCCCTGACCGACCACCTGCAAGGCCTGCGCCTGGATGCCATGGGCTTCGACGCCGACATCATGGCGCGCATCCGCCGCCTGGCCAGCGAACCCTACGGCATGGTGCTGGTCACCGGCCCGACCGGCAGCGGCAAGACCACCACGCTGTATGCCGCGCTCAGCGAAATCAACCACGGCGAAGACAAGATCATCACCATCGAGGACCCGGTCGAGTACCAGCTTTCTGGTGTTTTGCAGATTCCGGTCAACGAGAAAAAGGGACTGACCTTCGCCCGCGGTCTGCGCTCCATCCTGCGCCATGACCCGGACAAGATCATGGTCGGCGAAATCCGCGACCCGGAAACCGCGCAGATCGCCGTCCAGGCGGCGCTGACCGGCCACCTCGTCTTCACCACGGTGCACGCCAACAATGTGTTCGACGTCATTGGCCGCTTCCTGCACATGGAAGTCGATCCCTACAACCTCGTTTCGGCGCTCAATGGTGTCATTGCCCAGCGCCTGATCCGCACGCTGTGCACGGCCTGCATGCAGCCCGTGGTGCCCGCGGCCGAAGCCTTGTCCGATGCCGATATCGATCCCATTGCCAGCACCGATTGGCAGTTTCAGCATGCCGTCGGTTGTGGCACCTGCCGCGGCACCGGCTATCGCGGTCGCAAGGCGATTGCCGAACTGCTCGTGCTCAATGACGAAATCCGCGAACTGATCATCAGCCGTGCCCCCATCCGCCAACTCAAGGAAGCTGCCCGGCGTGGCGGTACCCGCTCATTGCGCGAAAGCGCCCTTGACCTCGTCCGCGACGGCGTCACCAGTCTGGAAGAAGCCAACCGTGTCACCTTCGTGGCTTGATCGCCTGACCCTCTTCGTACACCCGCAACGGATTGTCCTCGAACGACAGCCGTGGCGCGGTGCCGTCACCCGGCAGTCGGCCGAAGTCGCACCACCGGCAACGGGCGAAACCGACTGGCAGCCAGCGCTGACGGCCGCCGAGTCACTGCTCAAGCTCGATGGCAAACGGGGAGCGGCGCTGCGCATTGTCGTAGCGGACCATTTTGTTCGCTACGCCCTGCTGCCGTGGAGTGAAAACGTCACTGGCAGCAAGGCGCGAATGGCCATGGCCCGGGCGCTCCTCAAAAATACGCTGGGCGAGCGGGCGGACGGGCTCGATATCGCCCTCGATCGCCCGGTCTTCGGCAAAAGCGGTCTTGCCGCCGGTATCGACCGCAATCTGCTGGCGGGCCTGCGCGCTGCGGCAAAATCCCGGCACTTGCGCCTGAGCAGCCTGCAGCCGCGTCTGGTTGCCGAACTGGCGGTGCAGCAGAAACAATTGGCCGACGGCTGGTTTGTCAGTCTCGACCATGGCTGGCTGACCCTGGCCGGCTTGCGTCGCGGCGACATCGCCAGTTTGCGCAATCACCGCGCCAGCACTGCCGAGCCGGCTATTCTGGCTGGCGAACTGGCCGGTCTGCTCGCCGCCGAGGCTGCTGCGGTGGACGGCAAAAAAGTGCTGATTTCCGCCAATGCCGTGCTGCCTCCCCAGCTTTCCGGAGCCTGGGAAACGACATTGGTGCCTGCGTTTGGCGGCGGTGCGCATGCGTGAGCTTGGCCTTGACTTTCAGCCGCGCCGGCCTGGCCTGTTGTCGGTCGTCCTGCTTCTTGCCAGCCTCTTGCTCGGCGTCGATGCCTGGCTGGAAGACCGCGCCTTGCGTGGCCAGCTGGACGAAGCTGAATCCCGCCTTGCGCAGGCGAAACGCCGTGCCGACCGGATCGATGCAGGTCGTCGCGACAGCCGTCCGGAGAACGTGTTTTCAGCCGATGAAAGCAAGGCCCTGCGCCAAACCATAGGCGCCATCCGCATCGACTGGGAGCCGCTCTACCGCAGCATCGAACTGGCCACCAGCGAGGAGATCAGCCTGCTCGCCATCCGTCCCAACGCCGCCGGCAAATCGGTACAGATATCCGGCGAGGCCCGCGACATGGCGGCGGCGCTGGCCTTTGTCGAAGCCCTGCGCCAGAAGCCGCTGGCCCATGTCGTGCTGCTGTCCCACCTGATCAAGCAGAGCGACCCACAACGCCCCATCGTTTTCGAGATTGCCGCCACATGGCTGACCGGTTCCTGACCATCTTCCTGGCCCGCCTGCGTTTTGCCGCCGCCAACCTGCAGGTGGTGCCGCTGCTGGCATTCCTGTTCGTTGTCGTGGCGGCCTTCGTCCAGTTTTTTTTGCTGCCCGGCCGCGAAGCGGCGATTGAAGAAAGCGAGCGTCGCCTGGCCAGTCTTGAACGCAGCGCCCGGCGCGCCGCGATTGAACGCCAGAGCGAGCGGGTCTCGCCCGAAGAAACCCGCCAACGGCTGCTTGGCCGTTTCCCAAGCGAAGAACAACTCAATGCCGAACTGGGGCGCCTGCTCGAAATGGCCGCCAGCGAAGGCTTGCAGGTATCCAGTGGCGACTACCGGATGACCCCGGGCAAGGATGGCATGTTTGACCGCTACGTCCTGAATATTCCGCTCAAGGGCAACTACCAGAAGATACGCACTTACCTGAAGGCGGTCCGTCTCGAGTTTCCTGAAATGGCGATTGACGACATCAGCCTGCGCCGCGAGAACATCGGCAGTGGCGACGTCGAGGCACAACTCCGCTTCATCCTTTTTGGCCGGAGGCAAGCCTCGTGAAGCCGAAACAGCGCTGGCTGGTGATCGGTGGCCTGCTGTTCGCAACGCTGCTCGCTGGCTACTTTGCCGACGACGACGCGGTGCCGGAAAAAGGCAAACGCAAGAGTAACGCCGTCGCCAAAACGACCACCTCGGCCAGTGCCGGCGAGAAGCGCCGCAGCAAGGCGGGGGACAAGGCCGCTGAACTGGCTGCCGCCCCGCTCAGTTTTCCTGAACCGGCGGTCGCCAGCGAAGAACCAGAGACAGCCGCCATCGATCCCTTCCGTCCCAAAACCTGGTTCGTCCCGCCGCCGCCACCGCCGCCCCCCACGCCCAAGGCCCCCCCGTTGCCTTTCCTGTACATCGGCAAACTCATCGAGGACGGCGAACCCCGTGTCTTCCTGCATCACCAAGGCAAACAAATGATTGCCAGGGTGGGTGACCTGATCAATGGCGTTTATGCCGTCGAGGAAATCAGCAGTGGCCAGATGACCTTCATCTACCAGCCCTTGAAGGAAAAGCAGGTGCTGGCCATCGGCACTGACAAATAGGGCTGTATCGAGTGGTCAGGCCCCCGCCATGCCTCTAAAGGCTCATTGATTCGTCATGGACAAGTAACACGCGAGCGGTAAATTCGGCATTCCTTGCCATGGAGAATGCAATGAAACGCGAAGAAATGATCAGCCTGCTTGTACTCGACCGCCTCGATAACCGTGACGATCCGGAGCGCTACATGCACCTGCAAAAAGTATTGGAAAATGGATTCCGAGGCTTCAGGAATCTGTCCGACAAGGAACTGATGAGCGAAATTCGGGCGCTGGGCCTGGAAAGACGTCTCCAGAACGAACGTTACGAAGGCCTTGATGACTTCGACGAAGATCATGTTTTCGATTCAAGTCTCTCCGTCGGACATGCTTTCGCCTTGCAATCCATCAGCGAATACGCTCGATAGTTTTCATTTTGGGTCACTGCTTGTCTGGATTGGTGATCGGCTATGCAGCATTGCGGTTTGATGATGATTTCATTGCCAATGGCGGCTTCTTGATCCGCATGTTGCAATCCAAAAATGTGCATGCGAAAGGCGTTTATAGCGTTTTCTGATCCCGCAGAAACACAGGCCCATCCAACGAAACAAATCTGTCACACCGTGTCGCCCTGATCTTGTTGCCCTATAATCTAAAGTATCAATAAGGACATTGAAAAATACCCGCAGAGAGGGAATTTATAAGAGTCCACCATGAACCGCTTCCGTTATTCGTTACTTTTGATCGCACTGCTCGCCGGTTGCAATGAAAAGCCAAGCGAAAGTCTGGAAAAAAAGACTGCCCGGCCATTTGAAGGCCAATCCATTTCTGTGATTGTTCCAAAGCTTGATGCGCGACTGATTCGCGGGCCAATTCTTGATGAAGTCGAGAGCTTTGAAGCGCGAACCGGGGCAAAAGTCCGCGTATTGACGCCAGGATGGAACGAAACGATCGAGAAGATCGACCAGTCACTGAAGTCGCCCGAGGCCAATTTTGATATCTACGTCGCGATTTCGATGTGGAGTGGCACCTTGCTCGGTGGCGCGTATATCGAACCTGTTCCCGAGTCGATCAAGCAGAAAATTGAATGGGACGACGTATTGCCGATTTATCGCAATACCGTGCTTTCCTGGAATAACGTTGCCTATGGTCTGCCCTACGATGGAGATTGCATCAATCTCTATTACCGCAAGGATGTTTTTGCCAACCCGGAGTATCAGGCGCGATTCAAGAAAAAATATCATTACGATCTGACGCCACCCGCGACCTGGAAAGCCTATCGTGATGTTGCCGAATTTTTTACCGGCTGGGACTGGAGTGGCGACGGCAAGCCTGATTTCGGCATTGCAGGAAACCGGGTCAAGGGCGACATTTCCATGCTTCAGTTTTTTGCCCAGGCCGCTGCCTTTGCCAAAAATCCGGATGACCCGGCGTATTACTTTGATCCGGAAACATTGAAGCCAAGGATCAATAATCCAGGCTTCGTGCGCGCGCTGGAATTCTGGATCGATACCATCAAGTTCGGTCCTCCCGGAATGGCCAACTTTGCCGGCCATGACGTACGCAACAGCTTCGTGTCAGGGCAAACGGTCATGGCAATTGATTGGGCCGACATGGGCGTCCATGCCGTTAACTCGCCTGCCTCGGTCATCAAGGAAAAGATTGGATATGCTCAGTTGCCCGGTAGCAACGAGGTCTTCAACAGCCTTGCCGGGCAATGGGAAAAACGCCCCAATCAGGTTTCTTCCATCAGCGGCAACTGGACGTTTTTCATCAGCAAAAATTCCAAGCACAAGGATTTGGCGTTTGAATTTGCCGCCCACATGACTTCCAAAGCGCAGACGAAGAAAATGACAGCGATGAGTGGAACTGCGGTCAACCCGTCGCGCCGCTCACATTTTGAAAACCCTGAAGCATGGAATCAGTCAGGGTTCTCGACCGAATCCGCCACCGCGTATCTCTCGGAAATAACCAAGTCGTTGTCGAATGTGAATGTGGTGTATGACATCACGATCCCCGGTGCCAGCGAATACTACAAAGTTGTTGATGAGTACGCCTACAAGGCGGTAAGCCGTGAATTGACTGCGAAGCAGGCCCTCGATCAGGCGGCGGCAGAATGGGAAAAAATCACTGATCGCCTTGGGCGTGACCAGCAGATCAAGTATTACAAAGCCTCCCTCAACGTCAGCCACTGAGAAGACTTGCTGTGCGACTCAAAAATTTGAGCATCCGAACCCTGTCTGCCTATGGATTCGGTTTGCTTATTCTGGGCGCCCTGATCAGCGGCGTCTCGGTCGCCTACCTGATATTTGATTACAGCGCGATTGCTGCCCATCAGCGAACGGTCGACGACTCTTACAAGTCCGTATTGGCGTTGAAGTACCACACCGAACGCCTGCTCTCCACAACCGAGTTGATCAAGCAAAGGAAACAATGGGCCGCATCAGTCTCTGATTTCGAGCTGAAACTGGCGAACCTTGTAGAGGACATACCCACCGAGGCTGTTGCGCTCCGTGACAACTGGCGCCCCATACGATCAGAGATCGATAGTATCCAGTTGCAGTTGGACAGCCCGTTGTTCAGCGAAAGCAACCTGATGGAAAAATCGCTCCTCAGGCGCTTTGGCGAGGGCCTGAACGCCAATGAGACAAGTGAATACTACGTTGCGGTACGTACATTGGCGAACGCCATCGACTTTCTCCAACAGCGACAGGATTTCCTGGCCGATGACCTGAGAGCCATTCATTCGCGGATTCGTGATGAAAGTGACGGTCAACTGGAGCGGACAAAACTTCTACTGATTCTGGTTCCCATCGTTTCCTTTGTCTTGTTGGTGCTCTTTGCTGCCGTCATCTTTTATCTGGCAGGAGGTATCGAACAACAGCTCCTGAATACGCAAAGCAATCTGACCCGTGCGCTTGATTCTCTTGAGTTTGAGCAAAACCAGCTGAGGACGCTGGTGGCGTCGATTCCAGCCCTGGTCTGGCTGAAGGATCCAAACGGCGTGTTCCTTGCCTGTAATCCCAGGTTTGCGCATCTTCTTGGAGCGCCTGAATCCGAAATCATCGGAAAAACCGACTACGACTTCGTGGGCAAGGAAGAGGCTGATGCCTTCCGCGATCATGATCTGGCCGCGGCAAAAGCGACACAGTCCATGGTTAACGAGGAATGGCTGACTTTCAAAGGCGATGGCTATCGCGGTCTCTTCGAGACATTCAAGACGCCCATGCGAAGTTCGGATGGAAAACTGATCGGTGTGCTTGGACTCGCCCATGACATTACCGAGCATCGCAACATTCAGAATGAACTGATCCGGCACCGGGATCATCTCGAAGAGCTTGTTCTTGCTCGAACCACCGACCTGGCCGATGCCAAGTTGATGGCCGAAGAAGCCAGCCGTTCAAAGAGTGCATTTTTGGCCAACATGAGCCATGAAATCCGCACACCAATGAACGCCATCATCGGCTTTACGCATCTGCTGCAGCGTACGGTTCACGATCCGGAACAGCTCGACAAGTTGCACAAGATTCGCGACTCGGCCGATCACTTGTTGGCGGTCATCAACGATGTGCTGGACATCTCGAAAATTGAGGCCGGCAAACTGCAACTGGAATCGCTGGATTTTGACGTCCAGGCCCTGATGGAGCGTGCCGCCATGTTGGTGCATGACAGGGCGGAAGAAAAGGGGCTCGTCCTTGTGGTTGTGCCGCCCGTCGATGTGCCCGGCAGGTTGAATGGCGATCCCACCCGAATCAGCCAGGCCCTTCTCAACTACCTGAGCAATGCAGTGAAATTCACCGAGCGTGGCTCGATCAACCTGTCTTGCAAGTTGATCAGTGAGGCAGATGGTCGCGCTCAAATACGCTTTGAAGTCACCGACACCGGGCCTGGCATCGCCACAGAAGTAATTGGCCGACTGTTCAATGCTTTCGAGCAAGCCGACAATTCGACGACCCGGGAATTTGGTGGAACCGGCCTTGGCTTGGCGATAACACGGCGACTCGCGGAGCTGATGAATGGCAAGACGGGGGTAATTACTTCTCCCGGTCTCGGGAGCACGTTCTGGTTCACCGCCAATCTTGGCCTGTGTGCAATATCGGCATCGATGGAATCGGCTTCCGTACTTTCTGGCGAAATTATTGAGCGAACCTTGCGTCGGGACTATGCGGGCTGCCAACTGCTTCTCTGCGAAGACAACCCGATCAACCAGGAGGTCGCACTGACCCTGCTTGAGGATGTCGGACTACAGGTCTCGGTCGCAGCGAATGGCGCCGATGGATTGAACATGCTGACGAGCAGAGAATTCGACCTGATCCTGATGGACATGCAAATGCCGGTGATGGATGGTCTGGAAGCGACCCGTCAGATTCGTGCAAAGCCAGGGTATTCGGCCTTGCCAGTCATCGCAATGACGGCAAACGCCTTCAGTGATGACCGCAAAGCTTGCATGGACGCAGGAATGAATGATTTTGTGGCCAAGCCGGTCGATCCGGATGCGCTGTACGCCGTGCTGTTGAAATGGCTGCCAGCGCGCCGAGGGGCAGTGCTCAAGGCTCCTGCGCAGATGCCATCCGGCAAGCCAGACATCGACCGCGCGCTACGAGCAATCGATGGCCTTGATACTGTCAAGGGGCTGGCTGCTACCCGAGGCAACTCAGAACGTTTCCTCAAGCTGCTGCGCATGTACTCAAGTAATCATGCGGGCGATATGCTCGACCTGCGAACGGCACTGCAAAAAAATGACCGGAAAGCTGCTGAGCAAATTGTGCATTCCCTGAAAGGTGCCTCCGGTGCACTTGGCTTGATTCGTATTTTTGATCAAGCAAGCCAAATCAATCAGGCTTTCAGGGAGGGCGTTCCTGCTGAGAATCTGATGAATGGAATTTCCTTGCTTGAAGCAGAACTCAATGCTGCTTGCACCGGTATTGACGACTTGAGTGATTGACAGATAAAGCTTCCCTGGACGGGAGAGCGATGTCGGTGAATATCCTGGCTAAACCAGGCGTTCCTGGATTGCACGGATTGACGATGCCCGAGGGGGACGATTCTGGCCGACCTCCATCTCGAAATTGATGGGTGCTTCACCGTTATCTATGGGCATGCCATTGCCGGCAAGCCAAACCAAAGGTGAAGGTCCGCCAACCAGCAGCGGATATGTCTTGCCGCGAAATTCCCGGGCATGTCTTCAGGCTGTAATCCTGCCGACAGAAAATCTGAAAAGGCTGAAGAATCCATGCGGAATCTCTTCGACCGAAATTGCACCCCTCCGGTGCCAGATTTTCCTGAAGAGGATTTATGCCCAATACCAGAATGCTTCTTGCTGCTGCTGCCATCAGCCTCTTTCCGCTACTGCAAGGCTGTGTACCGGCGCTGATCGTGACCGGCGCAGCCGTTACCGCCATCAGTGCCCATGACCGACGCTCAACCGGAACGCAGGCCGACGATGAGACCGCCGAGTGGAAAGGCAGCAACCGGCTACCCCAACAATACCGGGATAGTACTCACGTCAATTTCACTGCCTTCAACCGGATCATGCTGGTGACCGGCGAGGTGCCGGACGAGGCAGCGCGCGACGCCATCGGCGCGATGGCCGAGAAGATCGACGGCATTCGCAAGGTGCATAACGAGCTGGTCATCGCACCACTGGCCACTTTTTCCTCGCGTAGCAACGATGCCTACATCTCCTCCAAGTTCAGGACCCGACTGATCGAGTCGAACCAGCTCTCGGCCAACCACATCAAGCCGCTGACCGAAAATGGCACCCTGTTCGTCATGGGGCTGGTTAACGAGCGCGAAGCCAAAGTGGCCGTTGCCATCGCCCGCACCACCGATGGCGTACGCAAGGTGGTCAATGTGATGGAAATCATCCCGGAAACGGATATCAGGCGTCTCGACAATGCCCTGATGGGTGCCCGTACGCCCCCGCCGCAAACGGCACCGGTCGAAACGCGCTGAGGCCTGGCGCTAAAGCCCGAAAAGGCCGGGCAGCCAGGTGGCGAGGAAGGGTAGCGCCGAGATAGTCAGCGCGCCAAGGAACATCGCCAGCACTGCCGGCAGGACCGAGCCGGCCACATAGCGGATCGATTTCTCGAACATCGCCGAAGCAAAATAGATGTTCATCCCGGCCGGCGGACAGAGGAATCCCATCTCGATATTGGCCAGGAAAATCACGCCGAAATGCACCGGGCTGATACCGTAGCTGATTGCCACGGGCAGCAGCAGTGGTACCAGGACGATGATGGCGGCGTAGATTTCCATCAGCGCGCCGGCCAGCAACAGGAAGATATTGAGGGCGATCAGGAAAGCCAGCTTGTTGGGCAAGACTGAATGCACCCATTCGATGGCGGCGTCGGGAATTCCGGCATCGATCAGGAAATTGGTCAGGCCCAGGGCCATGCCAAGAATGACCATGATGCCGCCGATGACCTCGGTGCAGCTACGCAAGGCCAGACGAAGACGCGGCCAGTCCAGCTCGCGATGCGCCAGGGACTGGGTCAGCACGGCATAGGCTGCAGTCAGCGCAGCGCTTTCGGTCGGTGTTGCCAGGCCGCTGACCAGGGAACCGATGGCCACCACCGGCGCCAGCAACTCCCACTTGCTGGCAAACAGGGCCGCCCGAATCGCAGTGAAATCCGCGTGATGCCTGGTGCTCACTCCCGCATGCCCGTCGCGCCGCAAATAACCACCGAACAGCAACAGAAAAGTCACCATGACCAGAGCCGGCAGCACTCCAGCCAGGAACATGGTGTTGATCGGCACCCGGGCAATGATGGCGTACATGATCAGTGGCACTGAGGGGGCCAGCAGCACGCCAAGCGCACTGGCACTGGTGACCAGACTGATGCCGCGCCGCTCGGGAAAACCCGCCTTGGTCAGCAGTGGCAACAGCAGGCCGCCAAGGGCAAGAATCGTCACGCCGCTGCCACCGGTGAAGGCAGTGAAAAACGAGCAGAGGACTGCGGCAGCAATCGCCGTGCCGGTTACTCCGCTACCGAACAGCGCCGTGAACAGAGTGCCGAGCCGGGCCGCCGCGCCGGTCCGGGCAAAGACCAGGCCGGCCAGCGTGAATAACGGCAGCGCCGGTAGCGAAGGATTGACCGTGATCTGGTAATGACTGAGTGGCACCGACGCCAGGGGCTGCCCTTCCTGCCAGAACAGGGCCAGCGCCAAACCGCCGAGGACGGCAAAAATGGGCGCGCCACAAAACAGGATGGCTACCAGCCAAATGCCAAATGGCCAGAAGGGCAGGGTACTGCCATCAAAATGGCGGGCAAAGAGAAAACCACAGGCTGGCAAAAGTACGGCCAGAACAATCCGTCCAGCCGGGGCAAGGCTTAGCCGCGAAGCGATCTTGATGCCGAGCAGCGCAAATCCGGCCGGCATCGCCGCTTCGATCACCCAGCCAGGGATACCGTAGGCCAGATCACGCGGTGCATCCATCTCGCTGGCAACAAAGGTCCAGCTGGCCTGCGCCAGCATGCCGCAGAGCACGGCTGTGCTAGCCCCGGAGAAATGACGGGCACCCGCCACCAGCAGGGGCTTGCCTGAACTTGCCAGGCCACTGCCGAGCGAAGTCAGGTGCCCGCTGCGCTCAGCCAGCAGTGCACCGAACATGGCCACCAACAGCCCCATATGCTGAACCAGCAACGGTGCGTTATCGACGCCCTTGCCGAACAGCGGGCGAAGCACGATTTCCAGCAAGGGAATCACCAGCATCAGCACCAGTGCACCGGAAGCCAGCCATTCGTCGAAATTGCCCAGGCGGCGCCACCAGCCCATGGCTTACTTTGCCTTGCCGGTGCGATAGGCTTTCAGATGTCCGACCACCTCGTCGAAGGTATCGACCGGCACCAGTTTGCCGCGAATTCTCGGATAAAGCTTCTCGGCCAGATCATTCCACTCCTTCATTTGCTCGGCATTCGGTTTGTTGACCACCAGACCACGTTTCTTCATGGCCTCGACCGCCTCGTCAACCTCCTGGCGTGCCTTGAGGCGAATCTGTGCCCCAGCTTTCTGCCCGGCCTCACGAACGGTTGCCTGGACCTCGGGCGTCATCTCGTCCCAGGCTTTCCGGGTCACTACCAAGGCCCCGACAATCGGTGCCCAATTGAGGTCGAGCATGTTCGGTGCCATGTTGTAGATCTGCGTTGCCAGCGCAAAGTAGGGGGTCGACGGAACGGCGTTGATCATGCCGGTCTGAATGGATGGCAGGATATCCGCCGTCTCCAGCGGCACCGGCGTGTAGCCGAGGGTCTTCATGATCTCCTGCTGTTCGGTTTCACTCACCCAGGCAAAAAACTTCATCTTCTTGTAGTCGTCCGGGCGAACTCCAGCCTCCTTCGAGAAGAAGCGCACCCAGCCGGCATCACCCCAGGCCAGTACGACAAAACCCTTGTCGAGGAATTTCCTTTCCATCCCCGGGCGCATTTTTTCGCGAACGTAATCGACCTCTTCCCAACTCCTGAACATCAGCGGCATGTTCTGCAAGGCGGCAATCGAGGGTTCGATCTCGCGCAGGCCGACCACCGAAAGCAGGCCGCCCTGCAATTGCCCGATGCGCATCCGGCGCACCATGTCGGTTTCGCCCCCCTGGCTGCCGTCCGGATAGACCAGATACCTGGCGTTGCCGCCCTGGGCGGTACGCCATGCTTCGCCCATTTCCATCAACTGGCGGTGATAGAGCGAGTTTTTTGGGGCCAGCGTGCCAATGCGCAGTTGCTTGTCGGCAGCCAGCGCACTTATCGCCAGCAGGGTGCCGAGGAACAGCGCCATGAGCTTCGTTTTCATCGATTTCTCCCTGTTTTTTGTCGGCATGTTCAGAACAGATCGTCGGACTTTTCCAACAGCCAGCGCGCCCGCCGGCGCATCACCTCGTTCTGCAAAGCCAGCGGACTATCGGCCTCGTCGCGGATGGCCAGCGCTTCCCTGAGCAGACTTTCGAACAGTGCCCGGTCGCCTGCTGGCTGGGCATAGCCCTCAGCCTTGCCGAGCAGGGCGCCGGCACTCTGGCCAGCGGACTGGGTAATCGCCAGATCGAAATAGCCGAGCGCCTTTAGCTGATTGCCCCCCGGGCGAGCTGCTTCAAAGGTCCCCATCAGCCCGCTCAATGAGCCCTGGCCCCAGGCAGGATCAAGCGTCCAGGCCAGTTGTGCCAGACGTACCGCCAGCGGAAAATCGGCGACGGTATCGGGGTTATCCTTGGCCAGCGAAATCCAGCCGCCCCAAGAGGCGGCAGCCCAATAGGCAAGACCAACCTGCCCGGAACTCAACTGCGGCCAGTCGCCGGCCTGCGGGCTCGCCAACGCGCGGGAAAAGCCGGGCGACTCCTTCTCCAATGCATTCATGGCGTGACGATGCGCTCGTTCATAGAGCCTGGCCGCACGCTGGCGCAGGCGTTCGGCCGCTTTGGCATCCTTCGCTTCAAGCTGGTCGGCTTCGCAAGCGACAAAGGCGTAGGCATATTGCGTAAAGCCGCCAGCCACCGATTCGGCCAGCGCGCGATGCCCCGGATCCTGACGCAGGATCGATTCGGAAAGCTTCAGGTAAAAGGCACTGGCCTCGCGGGCCAGGTCGAGGTCAGGCTCAGCCGACTGGCCCTGTGCCGCCAGTTCGTCGGCAATGCCGCCAATGATCAGGGTTCTCGGGGTGCAAGCCATCAACGAGAAAGTCACGAGGATTGCCGCTACAGCCAGAACAGAAACACGCCAGAATTGTTGCAAGGTCATCTGCATGGGCCGAAAGGAAGTAGCGGAGGTTAGCAATCCGATGTTACTTCCCGGTTACAAGCGGCCTGGCCATGCCATGAAGATTCCAGGGGGAAACCGCTGGCGCGTCAGTCACATCAACTTTTTCGACAGACTGTAAGCAGCCGGTAACAACAGGCGAGCAGGCTGCAATTTTTAACAGGAGTCAATCATGCGTGGCGCGTGCCTCATGAGCTTTTTGCTCCTTCTGACGCCCGGCGTCCATGCACAGGACGAGTCCGGATGCGCATCCTCGATCCGCGAGCTGCGCATGCTGGTCGGCGACCCCCATTTCCCACACCGTTGGGAGGAAGCCTCGATGGATGACGGCAAGCCTCTCAAGGTCTCCATATTTGAACGCAATGGCGCACTCCGGCTCGAATTCATCAAGACCGGGGAGGGCATGTGGGCAGATATCCCGGGTGTCATCTGCCTGGTTGGCACTGATCTTGAACTACGGATGTCGAAGGAAAAGATCGCCCTCGGCCCTGCCATCAACTGGATGTTCCGTCTTGCCCTTGCCCAGGGTGGCGTGTTCACGATGCAACGACGCGCGCCCAGGCAGTTGCAGATTGGAACGCAGGGCTGGAATGGCAGTTTCGTGCCGGCTCAGGCGAACTGAGCAGGTAGCTGCGGTGAAGCGATGGGGATACGATTAACGAGCCGCAAACTCATAGTCAATGTCTGTCATGTGCCCCTGAAAGTACGGCGCTGGCCCACTCGGTAACTCCCATTCAACTTCGCCATGGCCCGGCACTCGCATGCCAGCCCGTTGCTCGTAGCCACTGATACGGCATAGCCACGGCGCCGACTCAGTCGCTGATTGTGGGCGGGAGGCTGCCCACACCGCCGCGACAAAGCCGTCCGTCCCGAATCTGAACTCAAGCGTGACGGTGGTCGCCCCATCACAGAGAGTCGCACGCGCGGACGAATCGTCGATGCTCTCCCATCGCACACCCTGACTGGGCAGTAGTGCAGTCGGATACCAGACCGCTTCGGCGAGGTAGCGCATCAACTCGCCGCGTGCTGAAGCCACCGTGTCGCGCTGGTCCGCCACCGTAAATACGCCGAGTATCGAAGCACGCAGGGATCCGGCACCGAGGGCATAGGCGTCCCGAACCCAGACATCGACCCCTGGTGCCATCCTGATCTGCGCATCCCAGTCGAATCCGGGAGGATGCATGGTCGCGAACTGGGTCGCCTGAAACGGCTGCCAGATGTCCTTGTTCTCGTCCGTCCGGAACCGCCCTCGCTGCGAGAACCGAACGCTGGCGATCATCGCCTGACCTTCCTGTAACACAGCTTCAAAGTAGCGCTTGACGGGCGGCGGAAGCGCTTCGATTTCTCTCGGGTCGTAGGTTGACACAGACAAGGGATGACAGGCGGCCCGCATCGACGCGCGAAAGGTTGTGGTCACACGCTGCCAGCGCCACTGGCCAAGTGCCACCGCACCGGCCGCAAGCACCACCATCACGACACCAATGATGCCCCAAACCATCATCGACTCAGGTCCGTACCAACAGTGCGTCCACGCCACGGCGTGGCGCGGGTCCGACGGGGGGCGCAAAGCCCGCGCGGGCCCACATCTGCACCGTCTGTTTTGCTTGCGACGCATCCAGCAGGCTTCGAATCTCAGCATAGGGCTGCGCCTGCTCCGGATACTCCTGCAAGGCCTGCTGAATTGGCTGCAGCGCTATGCCGGCAGCCGTCGCAACGAGTTGCACCCGGACGTAAGCGCGACCTGCGTTGACCTGGGTCACCCGCTCATTGTCATCGGTCACCATCCACAGAAAGCCAGGCGTTGTTTCGAGCTTGGCGTTGAAGTCCTTGATCTGGCTTGTCGTGGCATAGTCATCTGCTGCGGGCGGCTTGTTGCGGTCAAACAGCCCGAACTGGTTCATCAGCACGGGGAGTTGATCAAGCACGAACAAGCCATCACGGTGCTGTTCGATCTCTGCAGCGCCCACCCGCAGTACCTTGTAGGTCTCCATGATCACTCGCGGCGTAGTCAGTTCGATACGCCATGCCTCGGCTGCAATGGCGCGGTGGCGCCGCAGCGCGTCGGGCTGATCCAAACCGGCAAATCCGAAACGCAAGGAATTCGGCTTGACGCTCGCCGCCATTGCAGCCCAGGCATCTGGCGGCACAGGGCGGGCCGGCTCATAGGCAGCGCGGTTGGTGCGGCGGATCAGAATCTGCGCGAACAGCGGGTCTTTGGCTACCGTGGGATCGGCCACCAGGCGGATTCGTGCAACGGGCCTCTGGTCGGGCGAGGAGGGGCCGAACGGCCCCTCCGGAAACAGGGAGATATCGGCCCTCAAGCCACGTTCGCGTGCCGCGATGTCCAGCAGTTCCAGGAATGTGCCGTGACTGATCATGGTCTGCCGTGAGAACGGATCGGAATCGGGTAGCAGGCGGGCGAGGTCGCAGAGCAACAGAATCTCGTCAGGCTTGCTCAGGTCCACCAGCCAGGATTGCAGGTTGTGCGAGTGCGGCGCCAGAATCGCGTATCCGAGTATCCAGCGTCGAACATCGGCTTCCTGGCCTGGTCCCCTCCACGGCTCGATGGCCCCGGCAGGCATGTGCTGAGAGCATCCGGCAGATGCCGAAGCGGCAGCAACGACAAAGCCACCACCGATCACTCGAATGAATCTACGCCGATCCATTCGCCACTCCCTTGAGGTTCAAACGTATTGGCCACCTTACTGAGTTCCTCCATTCCATCCCGCATAGTGCGCCTTGCATGGCCTTGGCTCTGTGTGCTGGGGCACGTACCGCTTTGAGGTAGCGGCTGCTTGAAGTCCAGGCGCTCACATGCTGCATTTCAGGATGATCTAGTGCTTCACTGGCTTTTCTGGTTGAAATAGAGGGGAAATATTTCACCCCTAAGATCAGGACGAAAGCGCCTTTCACCAATTTCTGGCGAGGGGCCAAGGTTTATTTTTCGCCGTTCGGCAATACGCCTTTCTTTGTTTCGACGTTGCCCTTTCCCTTCGGGCGGCAGCGTGAAATCGCTACTGCAACCAGCGCTGAGATGAGTTCCACTTCGGCTCGCCTCGACCTTTCGCCTTTCCGCTACACGACGATTTGTTGAATCACCAGTACGCACAAGCATCTTCTCCAGAGTGACCAGTTATTGCTGCAAGGAAATGCATCCCCTTGAAGAATAAGATTTAGATATTGCCATTAGATGGCAGATGGAAAGTAAAACGATGACCACAAATGCAAAAATCAGCTTGTGCAAGGAAGTTTACATCGCAGAAATTTCTGACGGACGCAGGCTTGAACATCCAGATTTTTTTGACATGGCGCAAGCGCTGAGTGGCATGGGCATCAGAGCAAATCGCCTTCATTTTGACTGGCGCAGCGGTACGAGAATGATTACCGCTGGTACCCAGGTGGCGCTGATGGCAGAAATGCGACACCTGGAAAATACGTACAGCCAACGATCAACTGTTGGTTAGTTCGCTTTCCCGCCTAAATTGAGTAACAGCGACACTCTCTGACTTGAACGGAATTCACTTTTTTCTGCATGGCAGTATTGACCTGGAATTTTGCACATTTATTGCAACGCCAGTCATCTTGCTGAAAAATATCGGCGTCATGCTCACGGCGAGAATTCCTGTGCGAGATAGAGATGACCGATAACGTCTATTGCTACAGCTGCAAAATTCACCATCCCCGTGACGAGATGCAAAAATTACAGACGTCACGCGGAATACGCTGGCGTTGCAAGCGGAGCTTGATGGCCGCGCAAACCAGCATTCAGGAGCGCGACGATTTTGGACGACGGCAAACTGAAATTAACCGCGAGAAGGCACGAAAATTGGTTGAGCAATCTTTAGTCCTGCCCCAGGACAGACGGTTTCAGTGGTGATCCAAATTGAGCAAGTTCAATATTGATACGCTGGAAGCAAGCAGCCCTCAGCTTGTTGAAACCTGTGTCACCTTGCTCTTCAATGCATTTGCCAAGCCGGAGCGATACAGCGCCCAACGCCTGGCTGAGGAGTTGCGAGGAAACGCCTCACCGTATTACCGACAATTTTTTATAGCCATGACATCGGGAGAAATCATTGGGGTCGGTGGGGTCAAGGCAGCCGACTGGGCTTCGAACACCCATATTCTCTATCTTTCTGCAGTTGCGCCCACCCATCGACGGCAAGGTGTTGGCCGTGCCTTGATCAAGGCACGGATCGACTGGCTGGAAAAAACCTTCGACTCAGGTCGAATACTGGTTTCAAGCTCAAAGACCAAGCGCTTCCGTGAGCATGGCTTTTCGCCAATTCGCAAGAGCGATGTTGATGGCCAACACCTTCTGATACGGCGATTTTGATTGCTTAAATATCGTCCCTGTCTGGCAGATTTCCCTGCCGAGCAGGAATCAGGCGAATAGCCAGTCACTGAATGACCCAAAAAGCAGAGTCATGGGTGTCCTCGGAGTCATTGTCCCTCGAAGTCACTTGCCCACGGGAGTCATCCCTACGCGAGTCACTGGCTAGCGCCTTACCTTCGGTGTCCCCGCCGCCCGGAATGTCCTGAATCGGAATTTCCGATCTTTACCCTGGATCAGCCGATTAATTCTCCGAGCTCAGTCGCGCGTGTAGGCGCTGAAGCCCAGCCGACACGGTTTTAGCAAGGTCTAATGCTACAGGATCATCCGGAATTTTTTGGGTCGCCCATTCGCAGAAGCTGGCCATGTGGGAAGCGCGCTCATGGCTAATCTTCTGATCGGCCAATCCAGACTCAATGATTGGAATCAGGCCGGCGGCTGCGCGAAGGCGATTTAGCAGAGATGTGGAATCGCTTTGACTTTCACTCATGTGATTATTCTAACCTGCCACGACAATCGAATTCTGGTCGCAGCATCCAAATTTCCCCGGAGACTCCTGTGGCCTGTTTGGCTGGCCATCACGGTCACCAGCTTGCTTGACCTTTATCGACCTCGCGCATATCCCGGTTCCCATTGCGCTTGAGCACGCAGGCAATTTTCTTCAAGCCGCTGTCGATCTGGGCTGGTCTCACCCCGGTGGGGCCAAGGAGGAGTCAGGGAGCACCTACTGGTCGGTGCTTTATTTGGCGAGCATGGCCAAGGCGCTTCTTGATGCATCGCTCGCCGGGATCGAATTGGCAGAAGACGACGCCGACCACTGATCATGGAAAACCCAACACCCGGGCATTCCGAAAACACGGTAAGCCCAAAGAGGGCTGCGCTTAAGTTCTGGATCGATTCAAGCTCACGGCTATTCCGGGGTTTTGTAAGTTAGTACCGCAGGCGGTATTGAAGATAGCGCCTGCGGTGCCTAACTGGAAGCCTTTTTTCGCAAAGCAACCCACCGAAGCGACTCAGGCCGATTTTGCTTGTGCGCTGTAGGAATCGCCTTTCTTTAGGCTAGCCGGTGGCTCATCGTGTTGATGCGGTAGCCTGGTAGTTGAATACAAAAAGAGGAGCTCAATGAGCTCCTCTTTTTACGCGGATGTTGGAGTAATTGGCATTCCCAATCGTGAGCGAGCAGTACTGTATTTGCGTGTGTCCAAGTAGAAACCGATAAAACCGTATTGTGCCTATCACGTGAAAAACTCCCGTCAGCAACGCTGACGGGAGTAGGGTTAAGTTAGTTTTTTTGACATTTCTTTGATGGGGAGCTGATGGATCAAACTAAGAAGCCGCCGCTCACCCGCAGTCACGGTTTCGAATAATGTGGCTAGCAAACTTAACGCCGCAGGCTCGATATTGCGAACCAGTTCATCCAGAATACGTTGCGCAACTTTTGGGCCCAAATCAAGCTCATCGGCAACTTGTAGCAGGTCGTGCCGTCTGACATCGGAGTACATCAAAGCGCTTCCAATTGGCATGGATAACGTAACATTCGGCCAATGCGGTCCTTCTCTATCGTACTGCGGCGTGGCATAGACCACGGTGCTTACAAGGTCGTAGAATGGTGCCAGCCTAATGCCAGACGAATCAATGAGAAACGAAATATTTTTCATATGGGCATCCGCATTTCCGCTGAGCACATTGAATACGATCCAGGCAAAGATTGCCTGTTTTGTCTTCAACTCAGCGCCACATTTGTCAATGCATGTTTTTAATGTTGTGGCCGAAGCATTCTGATACTTAAGCTGCCTATCTAATGACAATAACTGCAAAGCGTCCAATGCGTGACTTCTAGCAAGCCTGGTATCAGTCTGCACCCGATCGAATCGTTCAATTAGGTAAACAGGAGAGGGGACACGACGGACATCGGTGGCAGGCACAGTTAGTTTCAAGGCCGAGGCTAGCCGCATGCAGAAATGCTCATTAATTGCTGTATGCGGGTATGCGCTGTTCTTGCTATCCGGCTTCAGAATATGGGTAGAGCATTCGTTGCCAGTCGGTTCGAACAATTCGCCGTTGACGACGGTTACAGCCAATTTATGTTGGGCCCCAGCGAGAGATATACGTTTTGGCGCGTCAGCCGATAGCGAACGTCGAGGCATCTGGTCTATTCGTCGTTGTAGCTCTGCATGAGAAAGCGCTACGAGACTTGCTGGCGCCACGTCTCCTCCATCGGGCAATAGCGCAATAGCTCCGGCCGATTCCGCGCCGAAATATGCTAGCAACCCCCATGCGTCATCAATAGTTACCTTGGCGTCTTTTGCCAATACAGCTCTGGCTGCCTCCTCCGGTAATAAATTATCAAAAAACCAGGCCACATTGCGAGTTGTGCTGTTATCCGAAAATTTCTCTGTGGCCAGTGGAAACGCCGGCGATATTGGGAACCCGATGGGACTCGCGAGCCAGGATGCAGCATACTGAAACGTCCAATAGCCGCCTTCATCAGCAAGGCGTCCAACAAACTCTCCATTAATGCTGGCAATAAGCGTCCGATTCATCTTGAAATTCTCCTCCGCATTTTGGCGTTGTCATCAGGCAAGCTCAAGCCAGGCGGCATTTCCAGCACTACCCGAATACCGAGCTCGGCTAACACTGCAAATACTTTGCCGATTTGGGTAGCATCCTTTCCGTGTTCAATGTTGCTAACGCATACATGTGACACCTTGAACTCATCCGCTCGAATACCTTGAGCGATTCGTACTGCCGCTACTACTGCTCCCAACGCCTGCGGCGTCTTAACTGTTTTTTGTGTGCCCATAAGCCCTCAAACGAAATGTAGGTTTAGTTTAAGTACGCAAGGCCTGTCGTGCCAAGCTAAACGAAGTCATAATTTAGATTAGATGACTGTAGTGTTGCCGCAAGATACTAAACGAATTTATAATTTAGTTTAGGTTTTGCAAATCAATATACGCCTCGTAGCTACGTATAGGCGGAAAAACGGTAGCGACTACACCCTGATGTCGTGTGCGCCCGTAGGTGCGATGAACAAAGTAGGCCTTGCAATTGGGATCGGTTTCAGCCAGCCATCCGCAGCGATGAAGCGGGCGCGTATCCGCAGCGACGAGGAACGGACGCAGGTCGGTCCCGTCTGGCTGCGCAGTGGCTTTATCAGCGGCCAACCGTCCGGTTGCGCAGTAGCCTCACCATCCGCAATGATGAGGTTGGGCGGCACGCGCGGCCCATCTTTCCGTAGCGAGGAGGTAGTGCGTAGCACCGCCCCTCGGGCTACGCAGAAGTTTCACCAGTTGCGCAGTTGTCTTACCAGGAGGGAATGCGTTAAAGCGCCGCTTGGATTGAGGTGTTGCTTTTCGGGCAGAACTCGTTAATTGCCATCTCCACAGCGACTAAAGTCAGCAGATCCTGGCTTGGCCCGGTGGACGGCTTTCGTGCCGCAGCCGCATACGGATGGCCCACCATATCGAGCCTAAGAAGCAGTAAAGTAGGATAATTATGTAAAAGCCTACTTTGTTGCGTATATTGCTTGCCAACTGTGGAGCAATAAAGTAGGCTGTTCGTGATTAATCCTACTTTACTGCCATGAAAACACTGTCTGAACTAGCCCAAGTCCTTCGGCAAGGGCTTAAAGAAAAAGGAATCTCCCAGGTTTCTCTTGGGGCCTCGGCCGGCTTGGCCAAGCGAACCGTGACCGCTGTATTAAGCGGCACCGCAGACTACAAGGTAACCACGCTGCTGGCGCTATTGGATCGGCTGGGGTACGAAGTCGCCATTTTGCCAAAGGCAGCCGCAGATGGCCTGGCACCCGGCACCGTGCCGACCGCGCCGGTAGTTAAAACTCGGGTTCAAGTCGCCCGGGAGTCCAATACGGTGACCGATGGCGGGTTAGTCCAGCACAGGGATTCGCATGATCGTTAAAGCCCTGGCCATCTTTCTTGGCAAGACCACCCGAATCGGCGTGCTGTTCCAGTACGCCCTGTCCTCGACTCAAGTGGTTCACCGATTTGTGGCGGATGCCGCGTTTGCGGACCGGCTGGATGGCCCGACATTTTCGCTATCAATGCTGGCCGACAACCCGGAAAACCAAAAGGTGCTGTGGGCCGACGTCGGGTCAACATTGATGAATGGCAGTTACAGCCCCGCCAACGGCTGGTTGTTGCCCGCATTTTTCCAGAATCTACTGCCGGAAGGTGTTTTCCGGGACCATGTCGCGGCCCAGCGCGGGTGCGACCCCAAAGACCACTTCGAAATGTTGGCCGCCTGCGGCGGTGACTTGCCAAGCAATGTCTATGCGATGCCGCTCGAACTTTCCCGTGAAGACCTGATCCACTACATCACCCAGGATGCTGATGCGGTTGAAATGACCGTAACCGCCGAGGCACTCGAGAACGGAATGTCCCTATCCGGCGTTCAGCCCAAGGTGGGGGTCATCCTTGCCGGGGGGCGCTATGTGGGGCGGACCAAGATGCAGGATACGCACATCATCGCCAAGTTGCCGGTGGTAGGCCAGCCAAAGCTTCCAGAGCTAGAGTACCTGTCGCTGCGGCTTGCTGCGGCTGCCGGCGTAACCGTTACTGAAGCCCATCTTGCGCCCCTGGCAGATCTGGCCATTGAGCATGGCTATGACCTGGGCGCAGTCGAGGCCCAGACCAAGTTTCTGGCTGTGACGCGCTATGACCGAACACCTGGCGGTCGCGTGCATTGTGAAGACTTCGCGCAGATTCTGAGTGTTCCGCCTGAACAGAAGTATCTTGGTGGAAGCTACCTTGACGTAGCCCAGGTGCTCATGGCATTTCCTTCGCTGGGCGAGCCCGCCGTGCATGAGTTGCTTCGCCGCCTTGTCGTCAATGAAATGCTCGGCAATCCGGATATGCACCTGAAGAACATCGGCATCTGGTATCCCGATGGCCGCACCCCGGCATTGCCGCCTGCCTATGACATTGTGGGCTATGCCGCCTATAGCCATCGCACAGGTCATGCCTTGCACCTCTTGTCCGGCAATCGGGGTAAACCAAAAATGACCGTGACCGATGCACAGCAAGGGAAAGCGGCAAAACCAGGACTCAGCCCGCTGCTGGTCCGGCAATTCTGTGACGCTGCCGGCATTCCAGAAAAACCCGCAACAGCTGTCATCCGAAAGGCGGTCAGCCAGGCCGTCCAGCTATGGCCGGCGCTGATCCAGCATGCCGATGTGACCGAGAAGCAAAAAGAAATGCTGCTCGCTCACTTCCAGCAGCACGCCCTGGTTCAATCGCTGTTACGACGGCAACCGGCGCCCGCTCGATAGCGCGAGCAGAGTTTGGTCACGGCGCAGGGAGAATGTCACGGCAATTGAGTTGTCGCCTGATCTTGCGAAACCCCACGCACGGTCTCCAAGAATTGCGCCGCCAACACTGCCGATGAAGTACGTCCGGAGCCAGAGCAGCGGTTTCTGGTAGAACGCCGCGAGGTGTTTCGCAAAACGGTTTCGGGTGCGGCGGGCGCTTGGATTGGTACCGAGGCTCTACGGCTGATCGCTTGCCAGAGCATCAAAGACCTGCTCCAGGTCGACATCGAGCGTTGCCCGATGCTCGCCCTTAGCCTCGCGTTTATAGTCGCGCTTGAATTGACCGGTCGGGTCAATCTTCCGCATGCAGGTCCGCCATCAACGCCCCAACGCTGTCGAAGCTCTTGAGGTTGCCAGCGCGTGCCTCACGCATGGCTACGATGGTGGTTTCGTTCGGAATCAAAGGCTCGAACGGCAATGCCTTCTCGCGGGCGACGCGGGTCAGCATGATGCGGAAGGCGTCGGAGACGGTCAGCCCCATTGCAGCAAGAATGGCGCTTACTCACGGTCTGCTGAGATGGAGCCCGAAAGCTACGCCATGCTGATGGCAGGTCTAGGACTGCTGGTTTTCGTTGCCAAACGCAAGAACTCCACCAGATTCACTGTCAATGGAGTGAGGAGAAGGGAGCTTTGGCTGCTGTTTGTCAATTTTAGGGAATTTCCATTCACAGTCTTTGGGTGCCGGTCGAGACGGGCCAGTTGAGAGGCTGGGGGGGCATGGGAAAGCTGACGTCACCTTTGGTCGACCTAGGCGAATCAGTAAATCTGTTCCTTCTTCCATCAATCGATGTGTTTTCAAGTTGGTGCAGACAGCTTGAGATGTCCGCATGCCTCGCAAGTGCCAAGTCAATTGCTTGAAAGAAAGCATGTTGGACACTTGTCTGAGCTTCGGAGGCTTGTGATACTGCCGCTTGCAGAAACAAACCCGCCGCACAGGATGGCGGTGATTGCGCTTCAACCCTCCCTGACCTGATTGCCGGCTGACACTATGCAGCACAACATTGAATCAAACGCACCCCGCACCCAGAACAAAGCTGGCAGCCCGACTGAAGTCCTCATTGCTTTCCTGAAGCTGGGCCTGACCTCCTTCGGTGGGCCGGTCGCCCATCTGGGCTATTTCCGTTCCGAGTTCGTCGAACGCCGTCAGTGGCTGGACGACAAGAGCTACGCCGACCTGGTTGCTTTATGCCAGTTCCTGCCGGGGCCTGCCAGCAGCCAGGTTGGCATGGCTTTGGGGTTGGGGCGGGCAGGTTGGTTGGGCGCATTGGCTGCTTGGCTCGGCTTTACCCTGCCATCCGCCATCGTGCTCATTCTCTTTGCCTTCGGTGTGGCCAGTTGGGCCGGGCTGGCACAATCCGGCGTCATTCATGGCTTGAAAGTCATGGCCGTTGCTGTCGTCGCGCAAGCGGTTTGGGGGATGTCGAAGTCGCTCTGTCCGGACCGACTTCGCGGTGGTATCGCAGTCGGTGCGGCCATGCTCGTGCTAACGCTGTCATCGGCGTTCAGTCAGATTCTCGCCATCATGCTCGGTGGAATCATCGGCTGGCGCCTGTTGTCGCTGCAGCATCTACCGACTGCCGAGCATCGGAACTATGGCGTGAGCCGGACAACCGGTGCCCTCTTGCTGGCAGTTTTCGGCGCGCTGCTGGTCGGTTTGCCAGCCCTGGCTGCGCTTTCCGACACCACGGTAGTCTCGGCAGTTTCGAGCTTTTATCAGGCTGGCTCCCTGGTTTTCGGCGGTGGACACGTCGTCCTGCCCCTGTTGCAAGCGAGTGTTGTTCCGCCGGGTTGGATCAGCAACGATACCTTCCTGGCCGGCTACGGTGCAGCCCAGGCAGTGCCTGGCCCGCTATTTACCTTTGCAGCCTTCCTTGGCGCGGCAATGCCATTCCCATCAGGCGGTTGGGTTGGCGGGATAGTCTTGTTGCTGGCTATTTTCCTGCCATCCTTTCTACTCGTGGCGGGTGCGCTGCCCTACTGGGAAACCTTGCGTCAGCGGGTTGGCATCCAGCAGGCGATGGGCGGCATCAACGCGGCAGTCGTCGGCGTTCTTGGCGCAGCGCTCTATGACCCCGTGTGGACGAGCGCCATCCATTCGAAAGCGGATTTCGCGCTGGCCCTTGCCGCCTACGGCATGCTGGTCTTTGGCAAGGTTTCGCCGGTGTTTGTCGTAGGGCTGGCCGCGCTTGCGGGCGCGTTATTGGCTCCCTGACCATTAAAGGTTGCAGCGCTCTTCCCAGTCTGTTGCGGCTGGTTACTTCAACTTATCCCGAACTCAGTTCCATCCACTCGGAAGCCGGCCACGACCAGCCGCCGCCCCGCTGCGCTCATTTCGGCGGGCAGCCGAAGTGCTGCCTGCAACATTGGTGAAATTTTCGCGACATCCTGGCGTAACTACCCGTTGCTACGCTGCGCATCCTTTATTCACCAGCCATCTGGCCACCATGACTGCTCGCATCCGAAACCAGCGCCGACGTTTTCTCCGCAATTTCGCCCTCGGTAGCGCCGTTGTTTCCGGCAGCATGCTCTCGCTCCGTTCCATGGCCCACGGCATGGAAGCCGATGATTTTCCTGCCGACCACCACCCAGCCTATCGTCACAAGGTCAGCTTCGAGCATGGCGTAGCCAGTGGTGATCCGCTGGCTCGTAAAGTCATCATCTGGACCCGCATCACTACGGAACGTGGCGGAGTCGTGCCGGTCCGCTGGGAAGTTGCTCAGGATGCCGGTTTCCGTCGTGTCGTCCGGGCTGGTGTTGCGCTTGCCAGTGAGCAGCGTGATTACACCGTCAAAGTTGACGTCAACGGCCTGCGTCCGGATACCACCTATTTCTATCGCTTTGCCGTCGGTCGTAATGCCTCGCCGGTTGGCACCACGCGCACCCTGCCACTCGGCAGCGTGGCCCAGGTCAAGCTGGCGGTCTTCACCTGCGCCAATTTTCCGGCGGGTTATTTCCATGCCTATCGCGAAGCTGCCAAGCGCAAAGACATCCACGCCGCAATCCATCTCGGCGACTACCTCTATGAATATGGTCGTGACGGCTACGCCTCGGCAGATGCTGCGGAACTCGGTCGCGAAGTCGAGCCGGCCCATGAACTGCTGAGCCTGGCCGACTACCGTCAGCGTTACGCCCAATACCGCACCGATGCCGACCTTCAGGCTGTGCATGCCGCCATGCCTTTTATTCATGTCTGGGACGATCACGAAATCGCCAACGATACCTGGAAGGAGGGGGCCGAGAACCACGATCCAGCAAGCGAAGGCGACTTTGCCACCCGTCGCGCCAACGCTCTGCGTGCCTTTCACGAATGGCTGCCGATTCGTTCCCCGGATCCGCGTCGCCAGCAGCAGATCTATCGCTCCTTCGCTTTTGGCAACCTGCTCGCCTTGCACATGCTCGATACCCGGGTCATCGCCCGTGACCAGCAACTGGCATACCCCGATTACTTCGGTAGCGACGGCAGTTTCGACGCTGCCCGTTTTGCTGAAGATTTGGCCAGTACCGACCGTCAGTTGCTCGGCATCGACCAACTGCTCTGGTTGCAGCAGCAAATGAGCGAATCCGGCGCCACCTGGCAGATGCTGGGGCAACAGGTCCTGATGGGGCGGATGAACATTCCGGCCCCGCTGGTCCTCGGCCAGATCAGCTTTACCGCATACTCCGCACTGGTTTTCCGGGCCCAGACAGCGCCCGGCACCCTGACGCCGCAGGAACAGTTCATCCTCGCCCAGCCCGCTATTCCCTACAATCTTGATGCCTGGGATGGCTATGCGATGGCACGTGAAACAGTATTTGGCATGTCCCGGGCACTCGACAAGAACCTCGTTGTCCTGGCCGGCGACACTCATAACGCCTGGGCGAGCGATCTGCACGACTATCAGGGCAACCCAATTGGCGTTGAATACGCCGTTGCCTCGGTGTCCTCACCAGGTTTTGAAGAGTATTTCCCGGCCGAGAACCCGGTGGCCGTTGCCGCCGGTCTCGAAAACCTGATCGGTCCCCTCAAATACGCCAATACCGGTGATCGTGGCTACATGGTGATTACCGCCACGCCCAGCGAATGTCGTGCCGACTGGCATTACGTCAGCACCGTCAAGGCTGCCGAGTACAGAGCCTTCCTTGGCAAATCGCTGCGAACTTTTCCCGGGCTCGCCAATCGACGCTTGGCGCCGGTCTAAGAGGCACCATTGTTCATAAAAATGCTCACGTTGCCGATAAGTGCACAGAAAAATGCTGCAGTGCAATGTGATAAGATGCCGAGCATGTTGTCATTTCAAAAATCATTGGTCATTACCCTCTGCGGCATTATGTCGCAGGCTGTTCCTGCGTTTGCGGACGAAGCGGACGTTTTTAATTTGAACGCCACGCTATACTCGATGCGGGACAACAACCTATTCCGACTCGCCCCTTCCGCCAACCCGCAAGCCCTTGGCCTTGACGGCAGGTCCGACTCCGTCACCATGACAAGCCTTGGCCTCAATTTCAACAAACTGCTCGGTAATCAGCGCGTGATCGCCAACCTGACTGCGCTCGATTCAAGGTATCAGCGTAACGACTACCTGAATTTTCTCGCCATCAATTACGACGCCAAATTGTTATGGACGGTTGGCCGGCGCTGGACTGGCGAACTCTCGCTGGACCAGAACGAAGCACTGAACACCTTTTCCGATTACACGAACTATCGCCAGCGCAACATCCGCACCACCGATAACCAGCGCTTCAGCGCCAACTACTGGTTCCACACCAGTTGGGCCGCCGTTGCCGGCGTCTACCGCACCAGCGTGGCCAACGAACAGCCCTTTCTGGCCGAGAGTGACTACAGCGGCACCGGCTACAACGTTGGTGTGCGCTATCGCCCGGTTTCCGGCAATACGCTGACCGCTCGCGCCGCCACACTCGATGGCACCTACAACAAGCGAAAATTCAACACCGTTTCCCAGTACGACAACGGGTTCCAGCAGAATGTCTACGGCCTCGACCTCGATTGGCGCCTGACCGGCAAAAGCCAGGTCAAAGGCCGCCTCGACTACCTCGAACGCCAGCACGAACACTTTTCATCACGTGACTATTCAGGCGTGGTCGGCAATCTCGACTACGTCTACAGCTACAGCGGCAAAGGCCTGCTGACGCTGGGATACAAGCATGATCTGGCGTCCTTCCAGCAGGTCACCGCCAGTTATTACGAGCTCGACGAAATCAATCTGCTCGCCCAATGGGCCGCCACCGCCCAGGTCACGGCCGGTGCCCGTCTCGGCTACGGCTGGCGCAGCTACAAGGGTGAAATCATCACCCTGCCGGCAGGTTTTGTTCAGCGCGAAGACAAATACACCCGTCTGGGCTTCGATCTTGGTTATCAACCGGCGCGCTGGCTCCAGTTGAAGGCCGGCATCACCTTTGAAAACCGCAACGTCAATTACGACACCCTCGACTACAAAGACCGTATCGGCTTTGTCTCCGCCACCTTGCAATATTGAAATCCCGTAAAAATCACATGCCCATTGCTCAAGGAACCCACGTGAAAGCCATGAAGACAATCACCATCCTCGTCGTTGCCGCATTTGCCGTTGCCGCCTGTGGCGACCGCCCACCAGAGAAAAAAGCAGCGACGCAAGTGGCCGTCAAGGTCAATAGTGGCGAAATCTCCGTGCATCAGATCAACTACGTGCTGCAACGCGCCCCGGCCATGGCGCCAGAGCAGGCCGAGGCCGCCAAGCGTCAGGTGCTGGAAGGCCTGATCGATCAGGAACTCGCCGTGCAGCAGGCCCTCGAAGCCAAGCTCGAACGCACCCCCGAGACCATGCAGGCCATTGAAAACGCCCGCCGCGAAATACTCGCCCGTGCCTATGTCGAGCAGGCCGCCGGTGCCAAGGTCAAGCCCAGCGCTGCTGAAACCAAGAAATACTACGACGAGCACCCGGATCTCTTCGCCAATCGCAAGATCTATCGTCTCGAAGAAGTCATCTTCGCCGCTCCTCCCGCCGTGCTTGCCAATGTGAAGGAGCAATTGGGCAAGGGCAAGCCGGTCGCCGAAATCGCCAATGGCCTCAAGGCCAACGGTGTTCAGATAGCCGGCGGCGTTTCCGTCAAGCCAGCCGAACAACTCCCTCTTGATCTCCTGCCCAAGCTGGCCCAGGCCAAGGATGGCCAGCCCATGCTTCTCGAAAGCCCGGAGCGCACCGCCATCATCACCGTGCTCGCCAGCAAGCTGGAGCCGGTCAATGAAGTCAAGGCGGCACCGGCGATCGAAGGTTTCCTCAACAACAAGCAACGCAGCGAGCAAGCCCGCACCGCCATGAAGCAGTTGCGTGAAAAAGCCAAGATCGAATACGTCGGCGAGTTCGCCGCTGCCAAGCCGGCAGCACCAGTCGCTGCCGCCGAAGCCCCCGCAGCACCTGCCGAGAAACCAGCCGCCAGTGCCAAGGATGCCGCCATCAACAAAGGCATCGCCGGTCTCAAGTAACCCGCGAACAGAGAACCCATGAGCCACCTACAAAAAATCCTCTTCGGCATCCTGCTTACCTTTGGTCTGGCGCTTGGCGCCCAGGCTCAGGGCGTCCAGGCCGACTACCGTCTCGGTGCCGGCGACGGCATCAAGATCAGCGTCTTCCAGAACCCGGATCTCACCGTTGAAACCCGCGTTGCCGAAAGCGGTGCCGTCACCTATCCGCTGATCGGTGCCGTCCAGCTTGGCGGCCTGACCATTGCCGAAGCCGAACGGGAAATCGCCAGCAAGCTGCGCGAAGGGGGCTTTGTCCAGAAACCGCAGATCAACATCCTGCTCGTTCAGGTCAAGGGCAACCAGGTATCCGTGCTCGGGCTGGTCAATCGTCCCGGCCGCTTCCCGATCGAAACCGGCAATACCCGCGTCACCGACATGCTGGCCAACGCCGGCGGTGCCGTTTCGATCGGAGCCGACGTTGCCATCATCAGCGGCATTCGCCAGGGCAAACCCTTCCGCAAGGAAATCGACATTCCCGCCATGTTCATCACCGGCAATACCGAGCTTGATATTCCGGTGGCCGGTGGCGACGTCATCTACGTGCATCGGGCCCCGGTTTACTACATCTACGGTGAAGTCCAGCGCGCCGGCTCCTACCGCCTCGAACGCGAAATGACCGTACTCCAGGGCCTGGCCCAGGGTGGCGGTCTGACCCCGCGCGGCACCGAGCGCGGCCTGCGTCTTCATCGCCGTGGCACCGATGGCAGCATCCAGGCAATCTCCCCGGAAAAGTCCGATGCACTACAAGCCAACGACGTGCTCTACGTCCAGGAAAGTTTTTTCTGATCTCGCCGAATACTGAAAGCACCGCATGACTTTCCAGCAATTTCTTCTCATCCTCTGGGCCCGGCGCAAGCTGGCGCTGTCGATCTTTGGCGTCACCGTGCTGACCACGCTGGTCATCAGCCTGATCCTGCCCAAGGAATACACTGCCACCACCTCGCTGGTGATCGATGTCAAATCGCCCGACCCGATTGCCGGCATGCTCATGCAGGGCATGATGACCCCAGGTTACATGGCGACCCAGATCGACATCATCAACAGCGAGCGTGTCGCCGGTCGCGTTGTCAGACTGCTCGGCTTCGAGAAGAACGCCGAAGCGGTTGAGAAATGGAAAGAAATCAGCGAAGGGAAGGGCACGTTTGAAAGCTACTACGCCGCGTTCCTGCAAAAGAAGCTCGACATCAAGCCTTCCCGCGAAAGCAATGTCATCAACGTGAACTTCTCCGGCGCAGACCCGCAGTTTGCTGCCGTCGTTGCCAACGCCTTTGCCCAGGCCTATATCGATACCTCGATTGAAATGCGCGTCGAGCCGGCCCGCCAGTACAGCGCCTGGTTTGAAGAGCGGCAAAAAGGCCTGCGCGCCAATCTCGAAAAAGCCCAGTCCCGCCTCTCCTCCTACCAGCAGGACAAAGGCATCGTCGTCACCGACGACCGCATGATGGACAACGAATCTGCCCGCCTCAACGACCTGACCGCCCAGCTTTCCGCGGCCCAGGCGCAGAAGGCCGATGCTTCCAGCCGGCAGAAGAGCGGCACCAGCGAACTCTCGCTCGAAGTGCTGCAAAACCCGCTGGTCCAGAACCTCAAGGCCGAAATCGCCCGCGCCGAATCCCAGCTTTCGCAAATCAGCAGCAACCTTGGCAAGAATCACCCGCAGGTCATGCAACTGGAAGCCCAGATCGACGAACAGCGCCAGCAACTGCGCAAGGAAATCGGCCGCATCTCCGGTGGTGCTGCCGTCGCCAACAAGTTCGGCACCATCAAGCAGGACGAACTCAAGGCCGCCATCGAAGAACAGAAAAAACGCGTCCTCGCCATCCGCTCCGAACGCGACGAACTCAGCGTGCTGGTCAACGACGTTGAAACTGCCCGCCGCGCCTACGAGGCCGTCGGCCAGCGCATGACCCAGACCAACCTCGAAGGCCAGTCGCAGCAGACCAACGTGCTGGTGCTCAGCCCGGCCACCGAGCCGACCAAGCACTCCCGCCCCAGGGTCTTCATCAATGTACTGATCTCCATCTTCCTCGGCACCATGCTGGGCGTTGGCGCCGCCCTTGTGCTCGAACTCGGCCAGCGCCGCATCCGTTCGGCCGAAGACCTGCTGCTGGCGCTTGACCTGCCAGTTCTCGCCCAACTCGATTCCACCCTGCCACCGGCCGCCCGAAAAGGCTGGCGTTTTTGGCAAAAAACCGGGGTTGACCGCAGCACTCTCCAGACCGCCGCTTCCGAGGCCTGAAACAGATGAACGCATTCAACGAAAAACTCAGCAACGACGCCGGCCGCTCCATTGGCGCCATCCTCATCGACAATGGCCGCCTGACACCGGAAGCCGCCGAGCGCATCCTCAAGCTGCAAAAAGAGCAGGGCCTGCGCTTTGGTGATGCCGCCCTCCAGCTCGGCCTGCTCTCTGAGGCCGACATCCAGCAGGCGCTCTCCCGCCAGTATGACTACCCCTACCTGATGCCCGGTGATGATTGCGTCAGCGAAGAAGTCATCGCTGCCTTCAAGCCCTTCAGCCCGGTGGTTGAACAACTGCGCGCCCTGCGCAGCCAGCTCATGCTCCGCTGGTTTGATGCCGAAGCCGGCCACAAGACCCTAGCCGTCGTCAGCGCCAGCCGCAGCGAAGGCCGCAGCTTCACCGCCGCCAACCTTGCTGTCGTCTTCTCGCAACTCGGTGAGCGCACCTTGCTGATCGATGCCGACCTGCGCAACCCGCGCCAGCACCAGCTTTTCCGCCTGCCCAACAAGCTTGGCCTGTCCAGCCTGCTGGCCGGCCGCGCCGAACTGGCCAAAGCCGTCACCCGCATCCCCGGCCTGATCGATCTTTCCGTGCTGCCCGCCGGTGCCACCCCGCCCAACCCGCAGGAACTGCTCAGCCGCCCCGTCTTCAACGCCCTGATGGCGACCACCGCCGGCCAGTACGACATCGTGATTGTCGACACCCCGGCCGGTGCCGAAACCGCCGACAGCCAGACCATTGCCGCCCGCACCCGTGGCGCCGTGGTCGTTGCCCGCAAAGACATCTCCTCCGCCCCAGCCCTGCAAACCTTCGTTACCTCGCTGCAACACAGCGGCGTGGCGGTGGTCGGCTCCGTGCTCAACAACGGCTAAGTTTCATGCCGGCCAGCACGTTCTCCCTTCTTCCTGCGGATGGCTGTTCTAAAAAGAAGAACATTTGTTCTTCCATTTGGAACGCCAGAAAAACCGGGGTCTGTCCCCGGTTTCTGCGAGAACCTGGTTTTTGCCCAAAAAACACTGTCCACCGCAGCATTCAAAAAAATTCCCGATTCCCCCTCGTTGCTCGTGCACCAAGGCCATCCCCCCAATGACCAGCGCAACCCACCTGAACCCGGCCCGCCCGGCCATCGCCGAATGGTTCCCCATCTTCATCGGACTGATCGCGCTCTACGTTCCCACCTGGGTCGATCTCTCCGGCACCATCTGGGCCACTGAAGCGCAGGCGCACGGCCCGATCATTCTTGGCGTCGCCCTCTGGTTCTTCTGGAAGCAGCGCCTCGTCATCCACGACATGCATGCCGCCCCGGCCAAAACCGGCTGGCCGCTCTTCATCTTCGGCCTGTTGCTCTACGCCCTTGGCCGCTCGCAAGACATCCTGATCTTTGAAGTCGGCTCGCAAATCGTCGTCATAGCCAGCCTGCTGCTCATCCTGCGCGGCTGGGCCGCTCTGCGCGCCGCGTGGTTCCCGCTCTTTTTCCTGCTCTTCATGATTCCGCTGCCTGGTGCCGTCGTCGATGCGCTGACGCTGCCCATGAAAATGGCCGTTTCCTACGTCGCCGAAAACGTTCTTTACTGGGTGGGTTACCCCATCTCGCGCACTGGCGTCATCCTGCAGATCGGCCAGTACAAATTGCTCGTTGCCGACGCCTGCGCCGGCCTGCAAACGTTATTCACCCTCGAAGCGCTCGGCCTGCTCTACCTCAACATCGTTCGCCACGACTCATTGTTCCGCAACGTGACGCTGGCCATCCTGATCATCCCCATCTCCTTCACCGCCAACGTCTTCCGCGTCATGGTGCTGACGCTGATCACCTACCACTTTGGCGACGAAGCAGGGCAGGGCTTCCTGCATGGTTTTGCCGGCATGGTGCTGTTCATCAGTGCCTTGCTGATCATCATGGGTGTTGATTCGCTGCTGCAATTCGGTGAAAAACGCTGGCGCGGTCAGCCTGCCGTGGGCAAGGCTTAAAACCATGAAGCTGCCAATTCGCAACATCATCCTGCTCGTCCTCATGCTGGTCACGGCCGGCCTCGCCATCGCCATGCGGCCAACGCACAAGATTGCCGACCAGGGGCCAGAAGTGGTTCTGGAAACCATGATTCCAACAGTGTTCAGCGAGTGGCGGGAGGAGAAGCAAGCTAGCACGCAAATAATCGATCCCAGAACAAAAGAGATGATTGAAAAAGCCTATAGCCAAACCTTGACCCGCACCTATGTAAATGCGGATGGGTATCGCATTATGCTTTCGATCGCCTACGGAACCGACCAAAGTGATTCCATGCAGGTACACAAACCAGAGTCATGTTATCCAGCCCAAGGGTTTGTGCTTCATAGCAAAAATAAAGGCACCCTTCCTGTTCGGAATGGCCTTATTCCGGTAACGAGACTCCATACGTCCTTGGGGTTACGTAGCGAACCTGTGACTTACTGGATAACAGTCGGCAATTTCGTTATTCAGAGTGGTGAAAATAAAAAGTTAATTGAATTGAGTTATGGCCTGAACGGGAAAATCCCTGATGGCATGCTCATTCGCGTTTCCTCCATCGATTCGCAAATCGACAACGCCTACCAGATGCAAAACCGGTTTGCGGCCCAGATGCTCGAAGCACTGGCACCCGAACATCGGCAGCGGCTAACCGGCAATCTTCAACCCAATTGAAATCAAGACTGACTCCATGACCTCAAGCACCCCAAAAGTAGCCCTAATCACCGGCGTAACCGGCCAAGACGGCGCCTACCTCGCCGAATTCCTGCTCAAGAAGGGCTACATCGTCCACGGCATCAAACGTCGCGCCTCGTCATTCAACACCGACCGCATTGATCACCTCTACCAGGACCCGCACGTCGACAACAAAAAATTCATCCTGCACTACGGCGACCTCACCGACTCCACCAACCTTATCCGCATCATCCAGCAGACCCAGCCCGACGAAATCTACAACCTCGGCGCCATGAGCCATGTCGCGGTCAGCTTCGAATCCCCCGAATACACCGCCAATGCAGACGGCATGGGCACCCTGCGCATCCTCGAAGCCATCCGCATCCTCGGCCTCGAAAAGAAGACCAAGTTCTACCAGGCTTCCACCAGCGAACTCTACGGCCTCGTCCAAGAGATCCCGCAAAAGGAAACCACCCCGTTCTACCCGCGCAGCCCCTACGCCGTTGCCAAAATGTACGCCTACTGGATCACCGTCAACTACCGTGAAGCCTATGGCCTCTACGCCTGTAACGGCATCCTCTTCAACCACGAATCCCCGCTGCGCGGCGAAACCTTCGTCACCCGCAAAATCACCCGTGCCGTCGCCCGTATGGCCCTCGGCCTCCAGGACTGCCTCTACCTCGGCAACCTCTCATCGCTTCGCGACTGGGGCCACGCCCGTGACTACGTCGAAATGCAATGGCTCATGCTGCAGCAAGACCAGCCAGACGACTTCGTCATCGCCACCGGCGTCCAATACAGCGTCCGCCAGTTTGTAGAATTCGCCGCCGCCGAACTCGGCATCCAACTCCGCTGGGAAGGCGAGGGTGAGCAGGAGGTTGGCATCGTTGCTGCCGTGACCAACAAAGACGTCAAAATCAAAGTTGGCACCACCATCGTCAAAGTCGACCCCCGCTACTTCCGCCCCACCGAAGTCGAAACCCTGCTCGGCGACCCGACCAAAGCCAAAGAAAAACTCGGCTGGGTCCCCAAGACCACCCTGGCCGAACTCGTCCAGGAAATGGTCCAGTCCGACTACACCGCCGCCAAGCGCGATGCCCTCGTCAAGATGGCCGGCTTCCAGGCCTTCGATTACCACGAATAAGCCATGGACAAGAACGCTAAAATCTACGTCGCCGGTCACCGTGGCATGGTTGGTTCCGCCATCGTGCGCAACCTCCAGGCCAAGGGCTACACCAACATCGTCACCCGCACGCATCAAGAACTCGACCTGATCAATCAGGCTGCGGTCGACAGCTTTTTTGAGCAGGAAAAGCCCGACTACGTATTTTTGGCCGCGGCCAAGGTGGGCGGCATTATTGCCAACAACACCTACCCGGCCCAGTTCATCCGGGAAAACCTGGCCATCCAGACCAACATCATCCACGCCGCCTACGAAAACAAGGTCAAGCGCCTGATGTTCCTTGGCTCCAGTTGCATCTACCCGCGCATGGCCCCGCAACCGATGAGCGAAGAATGCCTGCTCACCGGCCCGCTGGAACCCACCAACCGCCCCTACGCCCTGGCCAAGATTGCCGGCATCGAAATGTGCTGGAGCTACAACCGCCAATACGGCACCAAGTACCTCGCCGTCATGCCGACCAACCTCTACGGCCCCGGTGACAACTACCACCCGGAAAACAGCCACGTGATCCCGGCGCTGATCCGCAAGTTCCACGAAGCTAAGGTAGCTAATGCCAAGGAAGTCGTCGTCTGGGGCACCGGAACGCCGAAGCGTGAGTTCCTCTACAGCGAAGACATGGCGGATGCCTGCGTATTTCTGAGCAATCTGCCAGATGACCAATACGAAAGCCTGCTGGGTAGTGACGAGTCAAAGAGCGGGAAATTCGAACCGCCGCTAGTGAACGTTGGCGTTGGTGAAGACGTGACCATCAAGGAACTGGCGGAAACGGTGAAGCAGGTCGTTGGCTTCGCTGGCGAGATCGTATTTGACACAAGCAAACCGGATGGAACGCCTCGGAAATTGATGGATGTTTCTCGCTTGCTTCAAGTTGGCTGGAGGTTTCGGACATCGATGAAGGATGGGCTTCTTGCCGCGTACTCTGATTTTGCAACGAGCCATGCCAGGTGATTGCCGTGAGCATCACCGTCTTCGTCAAAGTGTTTTCTGACCTTACGCTCGATATGGCGCGGTTTTTCGCCAGCATAGGTGTAAGCCAAGCCCAAAGATCGTTTTGGGCTTTGCCCGTGATTTGCGGCTGATGTTATTAAATAAGCGACTTCTCAATAACGCTGTGTTTTCAGCACTGCAAACCATCGTCTCGGCGGTTTTGCTGTTCTTTCTATATCGCTATCTGTTAAATCAACTTGGCGCAGAACAATTAGGAATTTGGGCAATTGTCCTTGCCAGCACCGCCATAGGCCGCTTGACCGATATGGGATTTGCCGGCGCTGTACTGAAATTTGTGGCCAATAGCCTTGTTGCTGGCGACAATGAAAAAGTTGCTCGCATTATCCAGACAGCAGCTGTCTCTATCGCGTTGCTTCTTGGCTTATTGGCCGTCGCCGCATTCCCCTTGCTTGAACTGCTATTGCATTGGGTTCTGCCAGACAACGCAATTCAGATTGCGCGGGAAATACTGCCATTCGCAATTATTTCCCTACTGTTTGCCATGGTCTCAGGAATTTTCCAATCCGGTATCGATGCATGCCATCGCATGGACATCCGCAACGTCCTGTTAATTTCCTGCAATCTTATCTACATAGCTGCAACCGTAGTACTTGTACCTTCCTTCGGTCTGAAAGGCGTGGCAGTCGCCCAGACAATTCAAAGCTTCCTTCTCCTGTTCAGCAGTTTTTATGTCCTGCGGCATCTGATACCGGAACTTCCTCGAATACCTTTTCGCTGGTACAAGACTGAATTTCGGGAAATGGTTGGTTACGCAACCAACTTTCAAATCGGAATGCTGGCAGGCATGTTTTTCGATCCGGTCACAAAGTTTTTTCTTGCCAAATATGGTGACCTATCCCAGACGGCCTATTACGAAATGGCCAACCAGCTATTGCAAAAGGCCCGCGCAGTAATCGTCTCCGCACAACAGGCACTAGTGCCTGAAATCGCAAGCATCAGACTTGATCAACAGCACTCTTTGGTTGATCTGTACAAGAAAGCCTATGGGTTTTCCCTTATTTTAATCCTGCCCTATTACATTTTAATCGGGCTCTCATTGCCTATAATCTCTTACCTATGGATCGGGCACGATGAACCGTCATTCATTGTCTACGGTACTTTGATGACCATCGGTTGGTTTGCTTCCAATTTGAGTGCGATTGCATATTTTTACAATATTGGTACTGGGGCACTGATTTGGAATACGCTGGATCACATCCTTACGGGGTTTATCAATATTACCCTCGCCGCCATTCTTGGTAGTTATATGGGAGGTGTGGGAATTGTGGTCGCAGCAATGCTTGCACTTTTATTGGCCAATTTCATGCTCGTATTTGTTGTGCAACGGCGTCTTAGCCTACCTACTACTTTCTTGGTCCCCCCTGAATATCGGCGTTACCTGTTGTTATTGGCACTTGGAGCGGTTGTCGCCAGCTTAATGGGTATTGCGTTGGAAAGTGTTACGACAAGTTGGATGATTGTCGGGGTACCTCCTCTCGTATTTTCGGTTGTGCTGTTGCTGGTGTTTAGCCTGGAGCCAGCGAGCAGGCAATTGCTCGGTCGTTTGCGCCAGCGGGGGAATGCATCATGACAACCGTTGTAGATATCGCAGCCAATTTTGAAATTCCGAATATCTGCCGTTGCCTCAGCAAATGCTCAAATATTTAGTTCTAACTTTGTTTGTCGCCATTTTCGCCTATCTGATAAGGCGCGACCGGGTATATGTCATTCCGATGATTCTGATCATCTATTCCAATATCAACGGCCTGCTAGGCTGGGAAGACTTCGCGCTAAAAGGTGCCATCAAGTTCCAGGATTACGGCTTTCTCATTGCTATTTCTTTACTTTTCTTTGGCTTGTTTCAAATCAGAAAGCAATTGCCGGATTACGTGACAACGCTAAGAAAAATGCCACTTTATAACGCCATTAATGTTTATTGGATTTATTACGTAGGCTTGTTTATATTTTCAGTATTGATTCAGGGCAGCATCCTGTGGCCAGTAAAAATGGCTCGGGTTTTCTTCTACGGCTTGATATTTTATGTAATTTGCCGGGAATTGCTTCCAAATCCACTGGCCAAGTTTGAAAAAATAATTAATTGTTTGATGGTTGCTACCATTTTTTTCGGGCTCCTTTATATTGCCTATAACACATTGGGTTGGGATATATATCCCAAGGGGGAGCATGAATCATTTAATTTGGGTTATTTGGTTGGGGAAGTAAAACGTAACTTTTCCGGTTTCCCAATGTTTGCCTTCTATTTCATCTTTCTATTCACAGAACGTCTGATGACAGGTAAAGGTAGTAAATTATTCAATCTGTCGGGTCTTGTGATTTTGCTGCTTTGTCTTTTGTTTATGCTAACTCGGGGAACACTAATATTAACCGTGATGATGGCTGGTTTCCTTGTTGTATATCGCCCTCTTTCACTAGCTATGCTTACAAGGTTATCTGTACTCGCAGTATTACTCTTATTGGCTTTGGCCTTGGTTCCCTATGTTGCAGAAGGTCATTACATGGCGATGATGAGACGTTTTGATGAATTTTCAAACCACGGTTTAGCATCATCATCAAATTTTGTATTTCGTATTAATGAATTAGAGCGAATCATTAAAAATGTGATGGACTTTAACCCATTTTTCGGTTTTGGTTTCACAGTTGTCTGGGCTTTCGGTTATACATCAAACCTTTACCACGCTGGATCTGCTGACAATGGCTTTTCAAATCTAATCGGAGTTACTGGTTTCGTTGGCCTTGCGATTTTCATGGTAGTTATTTCATGCTGGATAATAGTCAATCGCAAGTTGCAGGTGCTTGAGGGCAATGATGGATACGCCCGAGTGCATTTTATCTTCTGTATTTTCATGCTCGGATCATTTATGAATGGAGCCAGCATGAGCTATATGCACACTTTTGCTCTGTTTATTGCCTACGATCTTATGGCATATGCCTATAGAGTTCATGCTCGACAGCAGTCCCCTAAGTCCACCGTTGCGACAAATTGCACAGTGCTTTCAAATAAGTTTATGGGCCAGATTTAATGAACACTTCACCACCCCTTGTCACAATCATTACTCCTAGCTTCAACCAAGGGCAGTTCATAGAGGCGACAATAAAGTCTGTTCTTGCGCAGACATACCAAAATATTGAATTCATCTTAATTGATGCTCTGTCAACGGACTCTACCGGAGAAATTATTGACCGCTATCGCCAAAGCATTTCTCATGTTGTCCAGGAGTCAGATAAAGGGCAGAGTGATGCAATTGTAAAAGGCTTCAAGATGGCGAAAGGAGAATTGGTTGGCTGGATTAATTCTGACGATATTCTCTATCCGGACTGCGTTGAACAATTAGTAACATCATATGAGTTAAATCCGGAAGCCGTTTTGTTCTACAACTCAAAGATTGATATTGTATCGGGGACTGGTGCGCACATAAAGCAGCTGGATTTTGAGATTATTGATCGGGAGTCTTTGTTAAGAAAATCGAATACGTTAATTCAACCAGGTTCATTTTATAGTAGAGCTGCACTGGAAAAAATTGATTATTTTGATGGTAAATTACGTTATTCGATGGACCTAGATCTCTGGCTCAGATTATTAAAAATTGGTCGCTGTGTTAACTTTGGTAATGGTCCCGTGGCTGCGTATCGTGAATGGGAAGGTACAAAAACTGCTACTGGTGCTACAAAGCTATTGAGAGAGAGAAGAGCTTTGCTTATTAGGCATGGTGGGAGAGTATTTGATAAAACAATGCTGACCATTAATATTGAATTAATTAAATTTTTTATTAAAGACAAGTTGATCGTTAGCTATCTAAGAAAGCTTTTAAGTTTTTCTTTAACAAATGTTTGTCTCGCTTTGTTCTACGGATTTTTCCGGTATCTTCCCGCATCAAATAGTCGTTACACAAAATGGACAAGAGTTTTACGAAAAATTGTTTGCAAGCCATTATTTCGTTCCGCTGGTTCAAATATTAATGTCGAGAGCGGGGCATTTTTCGGAACGGGACGCAAAGTTAGTATTGGCGACAATTCCGGTATTGGTGTTAATTGCAAGCTACTTGGCGATGTTTCGATAGGACGAAATGTAATGATTGGGCCAGATGTCCTGTTCATTACGACATCACATGTACATAAAAATTTGAATATTCCTATGGTAGAGCAGGGATTTGAGGCCGAGCGTCCCATAATATTACGTGATGATATCTGGATTGGTGCTCGAACGATCATTCTGCCAGGTGTAACCCTAGGGAAAGGTTGTGTGGCAGCTGCAGGCTCTGTCGTGACTAAGTCGTTTCCAGATTTTTCAATAGTCGCCGGAAATCCCGCTCGGGTAATAAAAATTCGGGGTGAGTCGGGCATGAAAAATGGTGGCGAAATCGGAGCTGTGTGTGATTAAACCAAGTGTCGGTGTCTACCGAACAGTCTTTCCTCGTTACTCCGAGACTTTTATATCCGAGCAGATGCGCTCGCTTGCCAAGTATCAACCGGTGTTGATTACACGAGAGTTGGTTCGTGAGGTAAATAGCTTGCCTGTTGTCACGCTCGGCAAGAAATATAGGATTCTTAAAAATATCGGGTTCACCGGGCTTGGGTTAACCTTTGGTTTTGATAAACCGGAGTTGCAGAGAAAATTGAACCTGATTCATGCCCATTTTGCGCCTGATGCTGTGCTGGTCCTGCCACTCGCTGAAAAACTGAATATTCCCTTAGTTGTAACTTGCCATGGATCAGATGTGACAGTTTCCATTAGGCATATTGCAAAATCGATGAAGTTGTCAGGCTATCGTTATCTTATTGGCAGGAGGCGGCTCTTCAATAAAGCTGCATTATTCATTGCAGTTTCCGATTTCCTTCGTAAAAAAATGGTAGCGGCTGGTTTCCCTGAGAAGAAGGTGGTTCGCCACTATGTTGGTATCGATACAGCGCGCTTCACCCCTCGCTGTGATGCGCAACATCTTCCCGGTCGGCGCCCCTACGTCCTTTCCATTGCTCGTCATACTGATGTTAAAGGTCTGGATCTTTTATTGCGCGCCTTCGCACTTGTTGCAAACACGCATCCCGATCTTCGTCTTGTTCAGATCGGGGGGGGGGAACTGACCGAGTCGTTAAAAAATCTGGCTTCTACCCTCAAGATTGAAGGCCGTGTTGATTTTCTTGGCCCCATGCCCTCTGAAAAGGTGCTGCCCTATATTCAGGATTGCCTGGGAGTTGTTCTTTCCAGTCGCAGATCCGTGTCGGGCGCTGAAGAATCTTTTGGTTTGGTACTGATAGAAGCGTCCGCATGTGGCGTGCCGTGCATTGGCACGCGAGTTGGCGGCATTCCGGAAGCGATTGTGGATGGAGAAACCGGGTTTTTGGTTGAACCAGAGAATGTGAATGACCTGGCTGAGAAGGTTTCACGACTTGTGTCGGAACCTGAATTAGCCGCAAGCATGGGTAAGCGTGGTCGGAAAATGGTGTGCGAGTCTTTTGATCTTCACAAGCAGACTGCGCAATTGGAAGTGATTTACACCCAGTTGTTGGCTGGGCAGAAGGAAGGGCCTCGCCTGTGAGAGATAGCACCTTAATTCTGCAAGTGTCGATGTTGTATAGACATCTAAGCTATCTGGCGATAACACTTTTTCTGTCCTCCGTAACGCTGAGCAGTTTTGCTGCAGAGCTGAATATCCGGGTTTTTCCGATAGCGGGGGGGGCTATATCCGCCTCTTTATTACCACCTTGTCAGATCAACCAGGCTACAGAGTGCAAGGCTGTACTTGAGGATGCCTTTTCACTAATTCAAGATACTTATTGGCAGCAATTTGTGTCAGGGCGTTTTTCCAAAGTCCGTTTGGTTTTGTCACCTGGCAATTATCGGCTTGTAAAGCCTTTGGCTTTACGTTGGGGATTCGGTGAAACGAAAGGGGTACAACTTGAAATTGCCGGTGAGTCTCAAGCGGCAATCATTTCAGGTGCCGCCTTGATTGATAAATGGGCACCGGCTGCCCCCACTAACCTGCCAGCAAGGGTTCCCGTAAAGGTTCGCAGCAAGCTTTGGGTAGCGGATGTGGCAGCATTCAATCTGCCAATTGATGTGATTCCCCACAGCCGGGGCTATGGTCTGCCGATCAAGCCCGTGTTGACAGAGTTATTCCTCGGAAATGTTGCCCAGCCGTTGGCTGGTTGGCCAAATATTGGTTACGGCAGGCTACTACGGCCAGTTCATGTTTCCACTGATGATAAAAGGTCATTCGCCGTAGAGGGGCGAGATGTCAAGGTGTGGGCGGATGAGCCGGATCTGCAAATGCTGGGATTCTGGCGCTGGGACTGGGCAGCACAAAGCTATCTGGTTTCCGGTAAAGAGCTGGCAACCAACTCGCTAACCCTGCTTGGTACGGGGTCTCCGTATGGAATCAAGCCGGGCCAACGGATTCGTGTCGAAAATGCGCTGGCAGAAATTGACTCGCCTGGTGAGTGGTATCTGAATCGGAGTAGTGCCCAGCTTTACTTTTATCCACCCGCTGGTTTTCAGGGCGGGGGTAGCGAGTTATCAGTTGCGTCGGGATTGCTAAAGATCGAAGCATCCGAAAAGGTTTTGGTCAGGGATTTGGTCTTTGAGAAGTCGCGTGGGGATGCTGTCACGGTGAATAACGGTCATGAGGTCATTTTTGATCATGTCGTTATTCGTTTGACGGGTAACAGAGGACTTGTCATCGAGAATTCATATGGCAGCGGTATAAGAAACAGCTTGATAGAAGACACCGGCGAAGGTGGGGTCTTTCTTTCAGGAGGCGACCGCCAGGCATTAGTCCCGGCGGGAAATTTCGTTGAAACGAACGTGATCAGACGGTATAGCAGACATGTAAAAACCTATCGTTTTGCTGCTCATCTGCTTGGCGTCGGGCAGCGAGTGGTTGGCAACACGATTTCTGATGCGCCACACACAGCGATTTTTTTCAAGGGAAATGATCACTTGATTGCCAACAATGAAATTTTCGACGTCGTGCGGGAAACAAGTGACTCTGGCGCAATTTATGTGGGTCGGGATTTTACGGAGCGCGGCACCGTAATCGAAGACAACTTCTTTCATGACATCAAGCCGGGACTAGCTGGGCAAGAGGTTAAAGGGGTTTATCTCGACGATAGTGCATCGGGAATGACCATTCGGAACAATATTTTTGCCCGCGTTCAGCAACCGGTTTTCATCGGTGGCGGGCGAGATATTTTGGTTGAAAACAATCTGTTTTTTTATAGTCCTCCTGCAGTCACGATTGATGCACGAGGTTTGGGAACTGAACAAAAAAGCACTTTGGATCCGAATGGTACGTTGCAAAAGGGTCTGGATGCGGTCCCGTACCGGGTAGGCATTTATGCCAGCCGCTATCCGCATCTGGCAGAAATTCGTGAAGATGATTTTGGTGCACCAAAATACAACGTTTTCCTGAATAACTTGATAGTAGGTGGGGAAATGGCCAGAGTTAAGCAAGGGGCTCAGGCTGGAATCGAGATTAAAGGAAATAAGGTGGTCAACGATTCCATTTTTGAAAAAAACATGGCGCCTAATTTGCGAATAAAGCGAGATGAATTTAAACGCTTACCTAGTTATTAGATCGATGCGATGTAAAAATAACTTCGGGCAGACATTAAGCATAATTAAACAATATTTGGATTGTTAAGTAATATATTTACAATCCAAAAATAGGTTTGATAGCAATTTTATAAACTAAGATTTCAGCTTTAAAAAGTTAATATTATGAAAAAGGTAGTTATTTTTCAATATCGTTTGTTGCACTACCGAACCAAATTATTTGATCAGCTACGTGCTGCTTGTGCAGAGCGTGGGGTCGAGTTGCATTTGGTGCATGGGCAGGCATCGCGGCGTGAGTTACCAAAAAAAGATGAGGGGCGTTTGCCTTGGGCGCATGTCGTCCATAACCATTTTTTTGAGCTTGGCCAGCGCGATATTGTTTGGCAGCCATTTCCGAATGATTTGAAAGATGCTGATCTTGTGGTGGTCATGCAGGAAAACCGGATTCTTTCAAATTACCCACTGTTGCTTCAGCGTTTATGGTCCGGGCGAAAACTGGCTTACTGGGGCCACGGCAAAAATTTTCAGAGCGATGCGCCGAGTGGTCTTCGTGAAAAATGGAAAGATTCACTGTTGAAGCGGACTGATTGGTATTTTGCATATACCGAGATGACGATTGATCTACTGCGCGATGCTGGCTACCCATCAGCAAATATTACGCTGCTTGATAACGCGATTGATACCAGCGGCTTTAAGGCCGATCTGGCTTCTTGGCAGGAAGAAGAAATTCTGGCTGAAAAGCTGCGTCTGGGAATTCCAGCCGATGCGGTGGTTGGGGTTTTCTGCGGTTCGCTGTACCCCGACAAGCGAATCGATTTGCTGGTGGCAGGCGCTGATCTGATTCGCCAGAAGATGTCGGATTTTGCGCTGGTCGTGATCGGCGATGGGCCGTCGATGCCGGAGCTGGCTGAGGCGGCAAAGACTCGCCCTTGGTTGCATTTGCTGGGTGTTCGCAAGGGGCGCGAGAAGGCTTTGTACTTCCGCATGGGCGACGTGATGTTGAACCCCGGCCTGGTTGGCTTGCACATCGTTGATGCCTTCTGTGCCGGCATGGTGATGATGACCACGCGCACGGCTCGCCATTCGCCGGAAGTGGCTTATTTGCGGGATGGCGAGAACGGTGTTTACGGTGGTGATACCCCCGAAGGGTATAGCCAGGCTGTGCTTGATGTGATTCAAGATCCGGTGCGCTTGCAGCGGATGAAGGCGATTTCCTTGGCGGACAGCGAGCGCTACACGCTGGAGCACATGGTGCAAAATTTTGCCAATGGTATTGAGGCGGCTGTTCGTAACTGAGTTACAGGCTATTTCCGGTTATTAATTTAAGGCGTATGGATAATGTTTACAGATAAAAAGCTGATCATCACGGGTGGCACTGGTTCATTTGGTAATGCAGTTTTAAAGCGATTTCTGCATACCGATATTGCTGAAATTCGAATTTTTAGCCGCGATGAGAAAAAGCAGGACGACATGCGCAAGCGCTATAACAGTCCCAAGTTGAAGTTTTATATTGGGGATGTGCGCGATCAGCGTAGCGTTTCGACCGCCGTGCGCGGTGTTGACTATGTTTTTCATGCTGCCGCATTGAAACAGGTGCCGTCGTGCGAGTTTTACCCGGGGGAGGCTGTGCGCACGAATGTGCTTGGCACCGAAAATGTGCTTGAGGCTGCCATTGCTGCTGGCGTGAAGCGCGTGGTTTGCCTGAGCACCGACAAGGCGGTTTACCCCATCAATGCGATGGGTATCAGCAAGGCCATGATGGAAAAGGTGATGGTTGCGGCTAGCCGCAACCTTGAGGGCACGAATACCGTTATTTGTGGCACACGCTATGGCAATGTGATGGCCTCGCGCGGTTCGGTGATTCCTCTGTTTGTCGAGCAGGTGCTGGCTGGCAAGCCTATTTCGATCACTGATGGCAGCATGACGCGCTTCATGATGACGCTGGATGATGCGGTTGAGTTGGTGCTGTATGCCTTTGAGCATGGAACTAACGGGGACATTTTTGTGCAGAAGGCACCTGCGGCAACGGTTGAAACGCTTGCCAAAGCGATCTGTGAATTGATGCAAAAGCCGGATCATCCGATTCAGACGATTGGTACGCGGCACGGCGAGAAGTTGTATGAAACCTTGTTGAGCCGTGAAGAGATGGCCGCCGCCAAGGACTTGGGCGATTACTTTCAGATTCCGCCCGATTTGCGGGATTTGAACTACGGCAAGTTTGTTGAGGAGGGCGAAACGAGGATCACGGTGGCTGAGGATTATCACTCGCACAATACGGTTCGCCTTGATTTGGCCGGTATGAAGAAGTTGCTGCAAAAGTTGAGCTTTATTCAGGCTATTGAACGTGGCGAGAACGCCCATCCGGAGCTGTGAGATGCGTGTTCTTATTACGGGATCGAAAGGTTTTGTCGGCAAAAATCTGGTGGTTCGTCTAGGCGAGTTGCCAGATTTTGAGGTGCTTTGCTTTGACCGGGAGGATGCCCTGGAAGGATTGCAGGGAAAAGTGAATGCGGCCGATGCCGTGGTGCATCTGGCCGGTATCAACCGACCCAAGGATGTGAGCGAATTTGTTACGGGTAATGCCGATTTGACGGCTTTGCTTTGCGAGGCCATCAAAGCCACCGGGCATCAGATTCCCTTGTTGCTGTCCTCATCCATCCAGGCCGAGTTGGCGAACCCGTATGGACAGAGCAAGCGCGCTGCAGAGCAAGCGGTAGAGGCACTTTGTGCCGAGACTGGTAACCCGGCAGTGATTTACCGGTTGCCCAATGTCTTCGGGAAGTGGTGCAAGCCGAATTACAACTCGGCTGTGGCAACCTTTTGCCACAACATTGCCAATGACTTGCCTATTCAAATCAACGATCCTTCTACGCCGCTAAAGCTGGTTTATGTCGATGATGTCGTCGAGGCGATCCTGGCGGCGCTGTCTAACCCTATGCCTGGGTTGCAGTGGGGCGTGGTCGAGCCTGTCTACGGTATCGCTTTGGGCGATCTGGCGGCGCAGATTGAGGCTTTCAAGAGCTGCCGCACTTCGTTGATCTCCGAGCGGGTAGGTACGGGTTTGGTGCGCGCCTTGTACGCCACGTATGTCAGCTATCTGCCACCTGCCAAATTTGCCTATGAACTGCCTCGTTATGGTGATGAGCGCGGCGTCTTCGTGGAGATGTTGAAAACGCCTGATAGCGGTCAGTTTTCTTTCTTCACGGCGCATCCTGGCATCACTAGAGGGGGGCATTACCACCACACCAAGACCGAGAAATTTTTGGTGATTAAGGGGGCTGCCCGGTTTGGTTTCAGGCATGTGATTACCAATGAAACTTACGAGGTTTTAACTTCCGGTGATCTGCCGCAGGTTGTGGAAACGGTTCCGGGCTGGACGCATGACATTACCAATGTCGGTGATGATGAAATGGTGGTGATGCTATGGGCCAACGAGATTTTTGACCGGGAAAAGCCCGATACCATTGCAATGAAAGTTAATCCATGAAAAAGCTGAAAATCGTTACGGTGGTTGGCACGCGGCCGGAAATTATTCGTTTGTCTCGCGTATTGGCTCGATTGGACGAGCATTGCGAGCATGTGTTGGTGCATACCGGACAAAACTACGATTTCGAGTTGAATCAGGTTTTCTTTGATGACTTGGGTGTGCGCAAGCCGGACCACTTTTTGAACAGTGCTGAGGGTAGCAATGGGGCTGCACATACCATTGGTAACTTGATTATTGCGGTCGACCAGGTTTTGGCTAAAGAAAACCCTGAGGCGATGCTGGTGCTGGGTGATACCAATAGTTGTCTGGCCGTCATACCGGCTAAACGCCGAAAAATCCCGATTTTTCATATGGAAGCGGGCAACCGCTGTTTCGACCAGCGGGTACCTGAGGAGACCAATCGCCGTATCGTGGACCACACGGCGGATGTGAATTTGACGTACAGCACAATTGCCCGTGATTACTTGCTGCGAGAGGGTTTGTCACCGGATTTGGTGATCAAGACCGGTAGCCCGATGTTTGAAGTGCTGACGCATTATCGGCCGCAGATTGATGCCTCTGACGTGCTTGATCGACTGGATCTGGCGGCCGGTGCTTACTTTGTGGTTAGCGCTCATCGTGAAGAAAATATTGAGTCAGAGCAGTCATTTACCAAGTTGGTAGCGGTGCTTAATGCCGTGGCCGAGGACCATGGCTTGCCGGTGATCGTCTCCACCCACCCGCGTACCCAGAAGCGTATTGACGCAACAGGCGCCAAGTTTCACTCGAATGTGCGCTTGCTCAAGCCGCTCGGCTTTCATGACTATGTGAAGCTTCAACTATCGGCAAAGGCGGTTTTGTCGGATAGCGGAACTATCAATGAAGAGTCATCAATCTTGAACTTTCCCGCGCTAAATTTGCGTGAGGCCCATGAGCGCCCCGAGGGTATGGAAGAGGCGGCGGTGATGATGGTTGGGTTGGAGGTGGAGCGTGTGCGCCAGGCCTTGGCGATTTTGGCTACACAGTCACGTGGGAATGATAGAACCGATCCTCACGGTATTCGCCAAGTGGCTGACTACAGCATGCCAAATGTGTCTGATAAGGTGGTGCGTATCATTCATAGCTACACCGACTATATAAACCGTGTTGTCTGGAAGAAATACTGAGGTAACTGTAGTTTTTCCGGATTAAGGTGATTTTTAATAATGAATACGATAGCTGCTTTCGATATAAAAATTAATCCAATAAGTAAATTGGATTTCGTTGCAATAATTGAAGATGGCATTCAGCGCAACAAGTTGATCGTGCAGAGTGGCGTAAATGCCGCTTCCTTGGTCGACTTGAAAGGCAATTTGCCTTTGATTGCTGCTTACAATAATGCTGACTTGATCAATATTGATGGCATGGCGGTTGTTTGGGGGCTGCGGTTTTTGGGTTTCTCGGTGCCCGAAAGAGTTGCGTGTCCTGATTTGGCTAGCGATGTGATGAGCCTGGCAGAAAAGAAGGGCTACGGCCTTTTTTTGTTTGGCGCTAAAGAGACTAATCTGGTTGCTGCAAAAGATAATATACAGGCTAAATATCCCGCATTGAAAATCGCTGGGATTAGAAATGGTTATTACAAGCCTGATGACGAACTTTCCATTGTTGATCTTATAAATTCTTCAAACGCCGATATTTTATTTTTAGGTATGACTTCTCCGCAAAAGGAATTGTTTGTTGAGAAGTATAAAGACCGTTTGAAAGTTAAATATATTTTAGGCGTTGGCGGATTTTTCGATATTCTTTCAGGCTCTATCAAAAGAGCTCCTGTCTGGATGCAGAATTCAGGATTGGAATGGCTTTATCGTTTGATCGAGGAGCCTCGTCGAATGTGGCGTCGCTACTTGATAGGAAATGTTCTTTTTTTGAAACTGGTTTTAAAAGAAAAAATGCGTAAGGCGAAAAAATGAAAATCACCGTAATTGGCACCGGCTATGTCGGCCTGGTAAGTGGCACCTGTTTGGCTGAGGTAGGCAACGATGTGTTGTGCCTGGATGTGGACCCGGCCAAGATCAAGATTCTTGAAGAGGGCGGCATTCCGATTTTTGAGCCGGGCTTGCAGGAGATGGTTCGCCGCAACGTGGCGGCCGGGCGTTTGCACTTCACGACGGATGTGGAGAAGGCGGCGCACTTCGGCACGATTCAGTTCATTGCCGTGGGCACGCCGCCGGATGAAGATGGTTCGGCTGACATGAAGTATGTGACGGCTGCGGCGCGCAATATCGGCAAGTACATGACCGATTACAAGGTGATCGTGGACAAGAGCACGGTGCCGGTGGGCACGGCGGATGCCGTGAAGGCGGCGGTGGCCGACGAGCTGGCGAAGCGCGGCGTCGATACGCCGTTCAGCATTGTGTCGAACCCGGAATTTTTGAAAGAAGGCGCGGCGATTGACGACTTCATGAAGCCGGACCGCATAGTGGTCGGCTGCGCTGATGAGCGGGCGGCGCACATGATGCGGGCGATCTACGCGCCTTTCCAGCGCAACCATGATCGCCTGGTGGTGATGGACATCCGCAGCGCCGAGCTAACCAAGTACGCCGCCAACGCCATGCTGGCAACGCGCATCAGCTTCATGAACGAGCTGGCGAACCTGGCCGAGAAGCTGGGGGCAGACATCGAGCAGGTGCGCAAGGGCATCGGCAGCGACCCGCGCATTGGTTATGACTTTCTCTATGCCGGGGCTGGCTATGGCGGTTCGTGCTTTCCCAAGGATGTGAAGGCGCTGATCAAGACTGCTGCGGTGGACGCCGGAATTGAGCTAAAAGTGCTGAACGCAGTCGAGGCGGCCAACGATGCGCAA
>JAUYSK010000006.1 GCA_030696345.1 Azonexus sp. | reverse complement strand
CCGAGGTAATGGATGCCGACATTGATGTTGTTGCGCAGACCGGCTTCGGTGATCGGGGTGCTCGGCTGGAAATCGAGCCATTGGGCCGGGCCGAAGTTGCCTTCAACCTGCTTGCCGAACTGGTTCGGCTTGTCGCCGAGGACCTTGACGAACTCTTCCATGGCGATCGGCACGAGACCCGGGTGGGCCACCCAGCCGCCGTCGTAGCCGTCGTTGGCGTCGCGGGTCTTGTCGTGGCGGATGCCGGCCAGGGCCTTTTCGTTGGCGACCGGGTCGTTCTTGATCGGGATCAGGGCCGACATGCCGCCCATCGCCGGGGCGCCACGCTTGTGGCAGGCCTGGACCAGAGCCAGCGCGTAGGAGCGCATGAACGGCACTTCCATGGTGATGGCGCTGCGCTGGGCCAGGCAGAAATCCTTGTTCTTCTTGAACTTCTTGATGCAGCTGAAGATGTAGTCCCAGCGACCAGCGTTCAGGCCAGCCGAGTGTTCGCGCAGTTCATAGAGGATTTCTTCCATCTCGAAGGTGGCGAGAATGGTTTCGACCAGCACGGTGGCCTTGATCGTGCCTTGCGGCAGACCGATGTGGTCCTGGGCGATGACGAAAAGGTCGTTCCATAGGCGGGCTTCGAGGTGGCTTTCCATCTTCGGCAGGTAGAAGAAGGGGCCGGCGCCGCGCGCGATCTGTTCCTTGGCGTTGTGGAAGAAGACCACGGCGAAGTCAAAAATGCCGCCGCCAACGCGCTGGCCGTCGACCAGCACATGCTTTTCATCAAGGTGCCAGCCGCGCGGACGGATCTGCAGCGTGGCGATCTTGTCGTTGAGCTTGTATTCCTTGCCGTTGTCGCCCTTGAACGAGAGTTCGCGGCGAATTGCCTTGTACAGGTTGATCTGGCCCTGGATCTGGTTGTCCCAGTTCGGGGAATTCGAATCCTCGAAGTCGGTCATGTAGGAATCAGCGCCCGAGTTGAAGGCGTTGATGATCATCTTGGCTTCGACCGGGCCGGTAATTTCGACGCGACGGCAGTGCAGGGCCGGCGGCACCGGGGCGACCTTCCAGTCGCCGGCGCGGATGTGGGCGGTTTCCGGCAGGAAGTCAGGCATTTCGCCGGCATCGATGCGGGCCTGGCGTTCGATACGGGCCTTGAGCAGTTCCTGGCGACGGGCTTCGCCGGCGCGGTGCAGCTTGGCGACCAGTTCGAGGGCTTCAAAGGTCAGGATGGATTCGTAGCCGGCTTTGATCGGACCGGTGATTTGCACGCCTTGCGGCAGGTTGAGGCTCATGGAAGCTCCTGATAAGTGAGTAAATTGATGCGACGCCGCAAATTTTATGGCTATTTCCATTCAATAAAAAGCCCGTTAAAATCATTTCATCTTTTACCTCAGGTATTAAATGAGTCGACTTAAGCAGATTGAAGCCTTTGTTTCATCAGCTATCCGGGGGAGTTTATCGGCTGCAGCCCGGGCAGAAGGCGTTACTCCGGCCATCATCGGGCGGCGGCTGGATGCGCTGGAGAGCCGTCTTGGCGTCAAATTGTTGCTGCGCACCACACGCAAGCTGACGATTACTTTCGAGGGGCTGGCCTTCCTTGAAGATTGCCAGAAAGCCCTGAACGATCTGGCCAATGCTGAAGCGGCGGTGTCCTTGGGCGGCATTCGCGCTAGCGGGCAGTTGCGCGTCTCGGCGCCTTCCGGTTTCGGTCGTCAGCATGTCGCGCCGCTGGTCGGTGATTTTATGCGCACTAATCCGGAGGTTACGGTCAACCTGGATTTAAGCGATAGATTGGTTGATCTGTTGAATGAAAATATCGACTGCGCCATCCGCATCGGCGAATTGACCGATTCCAGTTTGATCAGCGTCCGTCTCGGTGAAATGCGCCGCATGGTCGTCGCCAGCCCGGCTTACCTGGTCGCGCAGGGGGTGCCGCACGAGCCGGATGATCTGGCGAAACATAATTGTTTGTCGCTGGGTCAGCAACGCGGCTGGGTCTTCCGCAATCCGCAAACGGCTGCGGTGGACACCCTGAAAGTCAGCGGTAATTTTGAATGTAACGACGGCGCGGTGCTGCACGAAGGGGCGCTGGCCGGGCAGGGGCTGGCCTGGCGCTCGCTCTGGGAGGTCGGACAGGATTTGAAGGAGGGCCGCCTGACTTCCGTACTCGATGCCTGGCAGGCACCGCCGATGGGTATCTATGCCGTTTTCCCGCAACGCCGGCATTTGCCGCTGCGGGTCCGCCTGTTTATTGATCTGCTGAAAGAAACTTACAGCCGGCCAAGTTATTGGGAATTGAGATGAGTGTCTGGCGATGAAGCGCCCGGTTTATCGTTTTTTGGGGCTGGTTTCCGTGCTGCTTGGTGTCGCGGGAGCGCTACTGCCCTTGTTGCCGACCACGCCATTTCTGATTTTGGCAGCGTATTTTTTCGCCCGTTCGCATCCGGAATGGGAGGCGCGATTACTCAATCATCCCCAGGCCGGGCCGGCGATTCGCGCCTGGCGTGATCACGGCGCGATTCCGTTGAATGCCAAGCGACTGGCCAGCGCTTTGCTGGCGATCAGTGCGGTCAGTGGCTGGTTGCTGCTGCCCGAGCCGTGGCACTGGCGACCGGGCGGGATTGGCGTTGGCGTTCTGACCTGGATGTGGTCGCGGCCCTCGCGTTAAAGAATCGCTGATCAATCTTGAAGCGCTGCAGCAGAGGCATCGCAGAAGGCAAAAAATCACCGTTTTGTGGCAATTGTTGCGGTCGACCGCAACAATTGCCACAAAACGGTGATTTTTTGCCTTC
>JAUYSK010000028.1 GCA_030696345.1 Azonexus sp. | reverse complement strand
CAAGGGCATCGAAGCCAACCGTGTTTACACCGAAGGCAAGGGCGAGAAGCAGCCGGTTACTGGCGACAAGTGCAAGGGCGAAGCCAAGTCCAAGGCGCTGATCGACTGCCTGCAGCCGGATCGTCGTGTTGATATCGAAGTCATCGGCACCAAGTAATTCGCCGACGCTTCAACGAAAAGCCCCGCCCAGCGGGGCTTTTTTCTGCCTGAGATTTTGATCATGAAGAAAACCGCACTCCTTCTCAGCCTCAGTCTGGCTGGCCTGTCGCTGATTTCTTGCGCGCAGGCGGCCGAGCCGCCGGCGAGACCCCGCATTGGCCTGGTGCTGGGCGGTGGCGGGGCGCGTGGCGCAGCGCATATCGGGGTGCTGGAGGTGCTGGAGAAGATGCGTGTGCCGGTCGACTGCGTGGCCGGGACCAGCATGGGGGCGCTGGTGGCCGGTGCCTATGCGGCCGGCCTGTCAGCCTCGGCGATGCGGACAGCCTTGGCGGCTGCCGACTGGAACGACATGTTCATCGACAACCCGTCCTATTCCGAGATGAGTTACCGCAACAAGGCGACGCTGCGCAACTATTTGCCGGGATCGGAAACCGGCATTACGTCAGAGGGTATGCGCTATCAGTCGGGCATGGTTTCCGGTCAGAAGATCAAACTGTTCTTCAATCAGCTGGTACGTGAAAACCAGGGGGAGCGCAATATCGAGAACCTGCCGCTGCCGCTGTCGATCATTGCTACCGACATCGGTAACGGTGAGCGGGTGGTGTTTCGTGAAGGCAGTCTGACCAAGGCAATGCGGGCCAGCATGTCGGTGCCGGGTTTGCTGGCGCCGGTCGATTATCAGGGGCGGAAGCTGGTGGATGGTGGACTGGTCGATAACGTGCCGATCAGTGAGGTCAAGGAGCGTTGCAAGGCGGATATCGTCATTGCCGTTAACGTTGGTTCGCCGCTGCTCAAGGCGGAGTCGGTCGGGTCGTTGCTGACGGTGTCGGCACAGATGGTCAATATCCTGACCGAGCAGAACGTCACTCGCTCACTGGCCCAATTGACGCCGAATGACATTTATATCAAGCCGGATCTCGACGGAATTACGGCGGGTGACTTCCCCCGCCATGCGGAAACGGCTGATCGCGGCCGGGTGGCGGCGGAGGCGATGATCCCCAGCCTGCAAAAGCTGTCGCAGCCGGAGGCGACCTATCTGGCCTGGTGGAAAGGCATTGAAGTGGTCTCGCGCCCAACGCCGCTGATCGACGAGGTTGAGGTGGTTGGCCTCAAGTATGTCAATCCGGCGGTCGTCTCGCGCCATCTGCGGGTCGAGAATGGCGGGAAGGTGCGCCCGACTGATATCAACCGCGACCTGCTGCGCATGTATGGCGATGGTTTTTACGAGACGGTCGATTACGCTGTGATGACCCAGCGTGAGCGCAATATTCTCAAAGTCACGCCGATGGAAAAGAGCTGGGGCCCGGACTACATGCGTTTTGCGGTCAATCTCGATGCCGATACATCGAAAGGTTCGACGTTTGGCTTGCGCGCCGCCTATCACAAGACGCTGATCAACCAACTGGGCGGCGAGCTGATCGCTTCGGTCGACGTCGGCAATACCAATCGACTGGCCGGTGACTGGTATCAGCCGCTGGATCCGGCGCGGAATTTCTTCGTCGAAACAGCAGCCTGGACCGAGCAAGCCCGCCTCAATATCTTCCAGGAGGATCGGCGGATTGCCGAGTACAGCATGTACGAGACGGGACTGGCGGCCCATGTCGGGGCTAATGTTGGCCTGCTCGGGCAAGTCCGGCTTGGCTGGCTGGAGCGCCAGCGCCGGGCCTCGCTTGAAGTTGGTGATCCTTCGCTACCGGGGGCTCGGGTGACTTTTGGTGGTATCAAGGCCACGCTCGATTTTGATCAAATGAACCGGATGTATTTTCCGACGGATGGCTGGTCAACGAAGCTGGCTTATTTTGATTCGCCGCAGCAGAACTATTCCCGTTTCGATGCCGACATTCAGGGCGCCATTTCGTGGCGCGATACGGTGATCAATGCCCGGGTTGCCTATTCGGGTTCGCCCCGTGGCCGGCTTCCTTTATACGATGCGGCGACGCTCGGGGGGTTCCTCAACATGTCGGCGTATGCCAAGGGGCAGATTATGGGTGACGACATTTCCTACTTTGGCATACGTGGCGAACAGATCATTGGTCGGCTTCCCATGGGGCTTCGCGGCGACATGCGATTGGGTGTGGCGCTTGAAGCGGCGCGGGCCGGCTTCCGCTATACGGAAACCACGCGCGATGGCGTGCTTGATTCACTGGCGATCTATCTCGGTGGCGAAACCCCCTTGGGGCCGGTTTATATCGGTGGCGCATATTCGACGAGCGGTGTTTCCAATCTTTTCCTTTTTCTCGGGGTCAAGTGATTCGCGAACTACGAGTTGGAAGACGAAAATCCGGTAAGCTGGCTGGATTCCGTACGGCATAAAAAGGAGACGTGGTCATGAAGAAATTCTGGATGGTTTTGGTCGGCTGGCTGCTGGTTGCGGGCCTGGCTCTGGCGCAGGTCAATATCAACACGGCGAGCAAGGACGAACTCGATGGCCTGAAGGGCATCGGCCCGACCAAGGCGAAGGCGATTGTCGATTACCGCAAGAAAAACGGGCCGTTCAAGTCGGTCGATGATCTCCAGAACGTACCCGGGATTGGTCCGGCTACCCTGCAGGATCTGCGGGCCGATGTAACCGTCAGTGGCGCAACTCGCGCGCCAGCGGCAGCACCCGCCCCGGCGCGGGTGAGCAACGAACCGGCCCGTCCGGCGTCACCGGTTGCCCGGCAGCCCGAAGTCGCCAAGCCGGCGAGCGTTGCCGTGCCTGCCTCTCCTGCCCGCCCGGCCATGCCCGGCAGTTCTGCCGAGCTAAAGTCAGCGCCCGCCGCTGCGCCGGTGGCAGCAAAGCCTGCGGTACCCATGGCACCAGCTGCACCGGCCAAACCCGCCATGCCCGGCCCGGCTGCCAGCGATGCCAAGCCGGCAGCCCCGGCCTCCCCGATGCTTAAACCGGCGGCACCCGCTCCGGCGAGCCCTATGGCCAAACCAGCCGCGCCGGCGCCGGCATCACCGATGGCGAAGCCCGCTGCGCCTGTTGCGTCCGATGCCAAGCCCGCCGCGCCGGCCAAACCTGCTGCCCCAGCCCGTCCTGCCCAGCCTGCTGCGGTCAACTGATTTTTAGCGGCATTTCTCCGGGGGCGGTTTGAGCGACAAGCTGTTTCTCTGCGCCACCACCCGGCTCGCCCAGACCCTGCGCGGCGAAGTGCCGGGCGACAAATCAGTCTGGCGCACCCGGCAGGCACTGACGCTCGGCCAGTGGCTGGCGGCGCTGGCTGACGAGGCCTTGCTCAGCGGCATCGCCGACTTGCCGGCGGCGCTGGATCCTTTTGCCGAACGCCTGCTGTGGGAAAAAGTGATTGCCGCCTCGCTGACCGAAGCGGCGCCGCTCTTTGACATTCAGGGCATGGCTGCTTCGGCGGCCGAGGCTCACGCGCTGGCACGTCTGTGGAATATCCGGCCGAGCGCTGGCCAGCTTTCCGACGAAGCCAAGCTTTTCCTCGGCTGGCAGGCTGAGTTCGAGACGCGCTGCCGGGTCGGCGGCTGGCTCGATCAGGTCAGTCTGCATCGGCAAATAATCGGTTTGATTGAAAAAGGCTATTTCGTCTTGCCGGCGGCGATCAGTTTCGCCGGCTTCGACCGCTACACGCCGCTCGAAGAGGCTTTGATGAGCGCGCTGACTGGGCGCGGTGTGCAGCTTGAAAATGTGCCGAAAAACGCGGTCGACCGCAGCAGTCGGCAGGTGTTGGCCTGTGCCGATAGCGAGGCCGAATGTGCCGCCGTCGCAGCCTGGGCCAGGGCGCATCTCGCCGCCAATCCCGCTGCCCGGCTCGGTATCGTTGCACCCGATCTGGCCGGCGTGCGCGACCGGCTGGAATTCAGACTCGATGATGCGCTACATCCCGCACTGATTCGGCCGGACGCTGCCGAAGTGCCGCGCTGCTTCAACTTTTCCCTTGGGCGCGGGCTGGCTGATTTGCCGTTGATTCGCGTCGCCCTCGATCTGCTGGCCCTCGGCAGTGGTCGCGCCAAGCTTGAGCAGAGCCGCTTGTCGGCGCTGTTGCTGGCTGGTGGCTGGGGTGCCGCCGAGATGGAGGCCGATGGTCGGGCCCGCTTCGATGCCGCCTTGCGTCGCGACCTGCCCTATTTCACCACGCTGCCGGCACTGATCCGTCTGGCCGGGCGCCTGGCCGAGGAACAGGCGCCGCTTTGCCCGCAAACGGTGGCCGCCCTCGAAGGTTTTGTCGAGGCGATGAGCGGCCTGCCCAAAAACCTGCGTCCGGGCGAGTGGTCGGCGGTCTTTCGTAAGGCCTTGAAGGCTGCCGGCTGGCCCGGCGACCGGGCGCTTTCCAGCCACGAATTCCAGGCTCGCCGGGCGTTTGGCGAAGTGCTCGACAGTTTCGGTCGCTTTGACGGCTTGCTCGGCCCCTTGTCGCTCAACGAGGCGGTGCGCCGCTTGTCGCAGCTTTGCCGCCAGCGCATTTTCCAGCCCGAAACGCGTGGCCGCCCGGCCATCCAGGTGCTTGGTGTGCTCGAAAGTGCCGGTCTTGGCTTCGATGCGCTGTGGGTGATGGGCATGAACGACGACCTCTGGCCGCCGGCGCCACGCCCCAATCCGTTGTTGCCGGCCGAACTGCTGCGCGCTGCCGGGGCGGCCCATGCCAGCGCCGAGGTCGAACTGGATTTCGCGACGCGGGTGCACGCCCGCCTGTCGCTCGCGGCGCCGGAAGTGATTTTTTCCTGGGCCCAGGCCGACGGCAATCGCATGCTGCGCCCCAGCCCGCTGATCGCCGGCCTGCCGCTTTTGGCCGAAGCACCGCTGGCCATTGAAACGCTGGCCCGGCAACTGGCGCAACAGGCTGCCGCAGCCTGCGAACTACGCGCCGATGCGATGGCACCGCCGGTCGGCGAGGGCGAGAAGGTTTCCGGCGGCAGCTGGTTGCTGCGCGCCCAGGCCATTTGCCCGGCCTGGGCCTATTTTCAGTACCGGCTCGGGGCGGAAGATATGGAAGTGCCGGTTGAAGGCCTCGACCCGGCGGCCCGTGGCACGCTGGTGCATGAGGCGCTGGAAGCCTTCTGGAGCGCGGTGCGTTCGTCGCAGGCGCTCGCGGCGCTGGGTGAGTCGGCCCGGCAGCAGGCCGTTGCCGAGGCGGTGATCAAGGCGTTGCAAAACTTCGAGCTGGATCGCCGCGTCACTCTACCGGCCCGCTTCCGGGAACTTGAGGCGGCGCGTCTGGAAAAGCTGCTGCTGGTCTGGCTGGGGGTTGAGGCCAAGCGTGGCGTCGATTTCGAGGTCATCGCCTGCGAACAGCCGGCTGAAGTCGAGATCGAGCAAATCAAGGTCAAAATGGTCGTCGACCGCATCGATCAGCTGGCCGATGGCCGGCAGGTCATCATCGACTACAAGACCGGCGTCAGTATCGATTACAAGAACTGGGCCGAGCAGCGCATTACCGAACCACAACTGCCGATCTACGCCGCCCTGGTCGCCGAAGAAGTGACCGCGGTTGTTTTCGCCAAGGTGTTGCTCGACAAGCCGGCCTTTGCCGGCGTGGCCGATGAAAAGGACATCCTGCCCGGCGTTCAGGGCATCGGTGACGAGAAGCAGAAAATTTTCGATCCCGCCGAATTCCCCGACTGGATCGCCGTCGTCATGCACTGGCGCGAACGCCTGCATGCCGTGGCCCGCGAGGTTCGGCAGGGTGTGGCGAGCGTCAGCTTTGCCGATGAAGCGGCGCTGCAATATTGCGAGGTCAAGCCCCTGCTCCGGCTGGCCGAGCGCCGGCGCCTGCTGGCCGAAGCGTTGGTGGAGAAAACTGGATGACTGCTGCGGTCGACCGCCTCGAAGAAGACAAAACCGCCCGGCTTCGTGCCCTGGAGGTGGCGTCGTTTATCGTTGAGGCACCCGCCGGCGCCGGTAAGACGGAGTTGCTGACGCAGCGCTATTTGCGCCTGCTGGCGGTGGTTGAACATCCGGAAGAAGTGCTGGCGCTGACCTTCACCAACAAGGCGGCAACCGAGATGCGCGACCGGATTCTCGGCAGCCTGGAACTGGCAGCGACTGGCAAGATGCCCGAGGCGGCGCACAAAAAGCTTACCTTCGATCTGGCTTTGAAGGTTCTGGCCCACGATGCGGCGCGTGGCTGGAGCCTGCTCGGCCATCCAGGCCGACTGCGAATCACGACGCTGGACGCGCTGTGTGCCAGCCTCGCCCGGCAGATGCCTTACCTCAGCCGCTTCGGTGCACAGCCCGGCGTCACCGACGATGCCAAGGCGCATTACGCCACCGCCGCCCGCCGGACGCTGGAAATGGTCGAGGCCGCCACGCCGGATGCCGATGTGGTGGCCGAGGCGCTGGCGTTCATGGACAACAACGCCGGGCGGCTGGAAAAGCTGCTGGTCAGCATGCTCGGCCGCCGCGACCAGTGGCTGCATCACGCGTCGCGGATCGAAAGTGGCGAGATGAAGGCCGAGGTCGAGGCCGGTTTTGCGGCCTTGATCGAACGCGACCTCGAACAGGTGGGCACTTTGCTCGATGGCCGGGTGCAGTCTTTGCTGATGCCGCTCGCCCGCTTTGCCGCCGCCAATGTGCCGGGGTCGCTCGACGCGCTTTTTGCCTGGAATGTGCCGTTGACCGCAGCAATTGCCGATCTGGAAGCTTGGCGGGCGGTGGCCGGCCTGCTGCTGACCGGCACGGGCACGTTGCGCAAGGCAGTCGATAAACGGATCGGCTTCCCGGCCGACAAGGTATTCGCCGAGCAGAAAAAAGCCATGCTGGAATTGCTTGGCGACCTGCGTGATGTCGCCGGGCTGGAAGAGGCGCTGAGTATGCTGGTCGGCCTGCCGCAGCCGCATTTGAGCGATGCCGAATGGGCCACCGTCGAATGTTTCTCGCGCCTGCTTCGGCTGGCAGCCGGGCAGTTGTGGCTGGCTTTTCAGGAAATCGGCGAGGTCGATTTCATCGAGATCGCCGCTCGCGCCGGGCTGGCGCTGGGCGACGATGAAGCGCCGACCGATCTGGCGCAGGCGCTCGACTACCGCATTCGTCACCTGCTGGTCGATGAATTCCAGGACACCAGCCCGACCCAGGTCGCGCTGCTCGAAAAGCTGACGCGGGGCTGGATGCCGGACGATGGCCGGACGCTGTTCGTGGTCGGCGACCCGATGCAGTCGATCTACCGTTTCCGCAAGGCCGATGTCGGGCTTTTCCTGCGCGTGCGCGAACGCGGCATCGGCGACATCCGGCTCGAACACCTGCGTTTGTTCCGCAATAACCGTTCATTTCCGGGCATTGTCGATTGGGTGAACGCCGCCTTCCCGAGCATCTTTCCGCCCGAAGACGGGCCGGAAACCGGCGCCGTGCGCTATGCCGAATCAGCGGCCACCCGGCCAGACCATGCCGACAGCGGGGTCACCGTACATGCGCAGATCGAGCGTGAGGGCAGCGATGCCGCCGAGGATGAGGGACGCTGCGTTCTTGAGCTGATCCTCAAGGCCCGTCGCGACTATCCGGACGAACGTATCGCCGTGCTGGTGCGCGCCCGCAGCCACCTCGATGCCCTCGTCGCCGAGATCCGGCGCAGCGCGCCCGACCTGCGATTTCAGGCGGTTGATATCGAAGGGCTGGATGGTCGCCAGCATGTCCAGGATCTGCTGATCCTGTTCCGTGCCCTGCATCACCGCGCCGACCGCGTGCATTGGCTGGCGTTGCTGCGCGCCCCGTGGTGCGGGCTGACGCTGGCCGACCTGCATGCGCTGGCGGCCGACGACAAGAAATCCACCGTCTGGCAATTGATGCAGGACGAGGCGCGACTGGCTCGCCTCTCGGCCGATGGGCAGCTTCGGCTCAGGCACCTCCGCAGCATCATCGAACAGGCCTTCGCCCAGCGCGGCCGGCAGCATCCGCGACGCTGGCTGGAGGGTGTCTGGCTGCTGCTCGGGGGCCCGCGTTGCCTGGCCGCAGCGGAAGCATTGGCCGATGTCGAAACTTTCTTCCGTCTGGTCGACAAACTGGCGGCTGCCCGCAATCTGAACGCCGAAACCCTGGCCGCGCAAGCCGCCGAACTCTTCGCGCCGCCTGACCCGCTGGGCGGCAGTGTGCAGATGATGACCATCCACAAGGCCAAGGGGCTGGAGTTCGAAACGGTGATCCTGCCCGGCCTCCATCGCGAAACCGGCAGCAACGACAGCAGCCTGTTGTTATGGGACGAAGTGGCCGGCCCGGATGGTGACGAACATCTGCTGGTGGCGCCGATGAAAGCCAAGGGTGCTGGCAAGGAAGAGCCGACTGCCTACGATTATCTGAAGAAGCTGGAAGCCGAACGCGGCGCCCATGAGGATGAGCGAGCCCTTTACGTCGCCGCCACCCGTGCCATCCGCCGCCTGCACCTGGTCGGCGTTGCGGCGGCGGATGCCAACAAGCCGGATGGCTTGAAACCGCCGGCCAGCGGGACGCTGCTGAAACTGCTCTGGCCCGGCGTCGCCCAGCCGGTGTTTATTGCAACGCTGACGTCGAGCGATCTGCCATCCGCCCGTGGCCCCGGCATCGACCCGGCGACTTTCGTGCCGCCGCTGGTGCGTCTGATCCAGCCCGGGGTTCCGGAACAATTGCAGCATTCTCCGGCTGAATCGCGGCTGGCCGACAACGCCGTCAATCTCGATGAACCGGAGAGCAGCCTGTCCCTCGATGCCTCGGTCGGCACGCTGGTGCATCGTTGTCTCGAACTGATCGCGCGGCAGGGACTGGATGCCTGGTCGGCCGATCGGGTGAGCGGCTTGGGCGCAGCCTGGCGGCGCTGGTTGCTGGCGCAGGGCCATGGCAGTTCGGAGGCCGAGGCCGGAGCAGCGCAGGCGGTGAGTGCCGTGCAAGCGACGCTGCTTTGCCAAAGTGGTCGCTGGGTGCTTGCCGATCACCCGGAAGCTGCAGCCGAACAGGGCTGGAGCAGCCTGGAGGCAAATGCTACGGTCAACCACATTATTGACCGCATTTTCGTTGCCGACGGATGCCGCTGGATCATTGATTACAAGACCGTTCGTGTTCCGGAATCCGAACTGACCCTGCGTGCCGAAAGCTATCGGCCACAACTTGAGCGTTATGCCACCTTGTTCAGTGATGATCCGTTGCCGCTCCGCATGGCCATCTACTTCCCTTTGCAGGGCCGTCTGGTCGAGTTGTGAGGGCATCGCCGCGCTATACTTTGCGGCCAGGCATTCGCAGCCGAGGCGACATGTTGTTCCCCATCCGCATCCTGACTATTGTGCTGTTGATCGTTGCCGGCCTTGCGCCAGCGGCACAGGCGGCCAATGAAAAGGCCTTGCGTGTTGCCGTGCTGGAAAATTCGCCGCCGATGGCCTATCGGGACGCCAGCGGTGCTCTGACCGGGTTCAGTGTCGAGATCATCCGCGCCTTGTGCGAGGAAATGCGGGTGGTTTGCGCCTATCAGGTGACGACGCTCGATAGCGTGCTCGATGAAATCGCTGCCGGCGAAATCGATATTGCCGCAATCAGCCTGCTCGATACGCCGGAGCGGCGGGCGCGCATTCTTTTTGCCAAACCTTATTTCCGTTCCATCTCGCTCTGGTTTGCCAAGCCGGGCATCGAGCCGGGTCAGGCCAAGGTGCGGGTGGCCGTGGTCCGGGGCTCGGCTCAGGAACGCTTTGCCCGCAGCAAGGGCTGGGAAACCGTCGCCGCGCGGACCAATGGCGAACTGGCTGAACCGCTGAGGGCTGGGGTCGCGCAAGCGGCGATCATCCCGATGAGTACGGGCTTGAACCTGATGAAAAATCCGGAGTTCCGCCAGCTTGAACTGGTCAGTACGGTCATGAACGAGCCGGAACTGGGGGGCGATGCCTCATTTGGCATTTCGCCGCGCCGCCCCGAACTCAAGGAACAAATCGACGCGGCGCTGGAGCGCATCAAGCGCAATGGGACGTATGATCGGATCAACTCCCAGTTTCTGCCATTCCGGATCAATTGATGCGCCTTTTGCTACTTTGCTTTCTTCTTCTTGTCAGCGCCCTTTCGTCGGCCCAGGCGCTGGAGTTGCGCGTTGCGCTTGGCTCGCGTGATGCGACGAAAGGGCCGGGCAGTACGGCGGTGCAGAGCGGCGATGTAACGGCGTTCAATGAAGAGTTGGCCCGCGAGATATGTCGCCGGCTGAAAGCCCGCTGTGTAACGGTCAACCTGCCTTTTACTGAAATTTTGCCAGGCGTCGAGGCAAACAGGTTTGAACTTGGCTTCGGCAATTTTCTCAAGACGCCCGAGCGCGAGAAGCGCGTTGCTTTCAGCGACTCCATTTGGCGATCCTCGTCGCGGCTGGTGGCCAGTCAGGAAACTGCCCAGATTTTTGCCATCCGGGCCGGGCAGGATGTGTCGCTCGACAATTTGCGCGGGGCGCGTTTGGCGGTGATTGCCGAGTCACAACAATATCTCTATCTGGCCCGGGTAGCCGCCGAGCGTAGCCTGAGCTTACAAACCGGGCAAACAATTGCCGAAGTTATCGCGCTGGTACGTCAGGGCAAGGTTGATTTTGGTTTGTTGCCGATGCTGGCTGCTTACGGCCTGCTCAGTAGCGAGCCGCCTGCCGGAATTGGCTTCGTGGGTGCGCCGGTCACCGAGGGAACGCTGGGTGGTACGGTCCATATTGCGCTGCCAAAACCTGATTCCGGCCTGCGCCTTGCGGTCAATCAGGCGATTGCTGCGATGCGGGCGGATGGCACTTACCACCGCATCGTGCGGCGGCATTTTCCCTTTACGCTGGACTGAGGGCGGCCCGGGATGATTGATCGGCTGACAGGTTTCAAAGGAGTCCGCGCCGGCCGCGCCTTTGCGCTGCTGGCGGCGCTTTTCGTCTTGACCTTCGGCATCATGGTCGTCCTGATTGCGATTGATCAGCAACGCGTTCTCGATTCCACGACTCGTTTGCAAGAGCAGACGGTGCCGGAAATCATCCGTTTCCAGCGGCTGGCCCGTAACCTGGAGCAACTGCGCCAGGAGGGCGAACGGGTTTTTGCCGCGATCACACCGCAGGCCCGGCAACAGGCGATGTTTGTCGTGACCCTGGTCGCTAGCCACCCGAGCGTGCTGGAACATCGGGAGTCGGCTGAGTTGGCCCGGCAGACCGAGCGATTCCTGGCCGATGTCGTGCGCCAGTCGGTTCGTGACGACAAGGCGCTGGCAAGCAGTTTTGAAGAATGGCAACGCATGGCAGCCCGCCTTGGCCTGCTCGTCGATGATGTTTCGATTCAGGGCATCAACCTGGCCTCCAACGATCTCGGCGATGTTTCGGCGGCGATGAATCTGGCCCGTATCAAACTGAGCGTGGCCTTGCTGGTGGTCGGTGTCTTTCTGGTGCTTTTTCTTGTCCTGCTTCGGGCGCATCTGATTCACCCGTTGCAGCGCATCGATCAGGCTTTGTCGACGCTCAGCGTCGATCAGCCGCTTCCCGCCTTCAAGCCGGCCGCCATGGTCGAGATTCAGGCGGTCGAAGAGGCCATCGGCGAACTCCATGATTCGCTGGTGCGCAACGAACAAGCCCGGCTGGCGCTGGAAAGCCTGGCCAACAAGGATGGCCTGACCGGGCTGACCAATCGCCGTCACTTCATGCAGATCGCCGATGCCGAATTGCAGCGTGCCCAGCGCTATCGGCGCCCGGTCACCGTTGGCATGGCCGATCTCGACTTTTTCAAGAAGGTTAACGATACCTACGGCCACGCGGCCGGCGATACGGTGTTGCGCGCATTCGCCGGGCTGGCGCTGGAAACGCTGCGCCAGTCGGATCTGATCTGCCGCTATGGCGGCGAGGAATTCGCCTTCGTTTTTCCGGAAAGCACCTTGGACGAAGCGGCGCGGCTGGCTGAACGTTTCCGTGCTTCCTGCGCCGAGCACGACATCCGGCTGGCCGATGGCCAGTTGGTGCGGGTGACCTTGAGCATGGGCCTCGCCGATGCCAGCGATTGCCCGCTCGAAACGGCCCTCAACCAAGCCGATGCGGCGCTCTATGATGCCAAGCAACAGGGGCGTAACCGGGTGGTGGCGGCTGCCAGCCTGCCGGTCGGCGAGTAATGCATATCCTGATTGTTGAAGACGATCGTCTGATTGCCGAAAATCTCTACGATTTTCTTGAAAGCTGCGGCCATCAGTGTGATTTTGCCGCCACGCTGGCAGCGGCCCGCCCGTTGCTGGACAAGGGCGAGATTGATGTGTTGATTCTTGATCGAAATCTGCCGGATGGCGACGGCGCGACACTGGCTCGCAGCCTGCGCAGTGCCGGCAAAATGCTGCCTATTTTGATGTTGACCGCAAGGGACGCGCTGGATGACAAACTCGCCGGCTTCGATGCCGGTGCCGACGACTATCTGGCCAAACCCTTTGCCCTGAAGGAAGTCGAAGCGCGACTGCTCGCCCTGCAGCGGCGCAGTTCGGCGCGCAGCGAGACAGGGCCACTGACGGTCGGGCCGATGAGCTACGACGCCTCGGCGCAGGAAATTCGTCTGAAGGGTGAGTTATTGGTCTTGCCCCCCAAGGCGATTCGCCTGCTGGTCATCATGCTGCCCCAGCCGAATCGTCTGTTCAGTCGCCGCGAACTGGAAATTGCCATCTGGGGGCACGAGCAGGATTCAAGCGATAACCTGCGCAGCGTCCTGCACACCGTCCGCAAGGCAGTTGGCGACGGTGGCGGCATTGAAATCCAGAATGTCCATGGCCTCGGCTACAAACTTGTCAGCGCCTGAACGCCCGCCCAGCATGCGCTTCCGGATTGCCGCCTCGCTGGCGGCAGTGGCCTTCGTCGTCATCCTGACGTTGTCGCTCTCCCTTGTCTTTCTGCTGCATGAAAAAGAAGAGGAGTTCATCGAGAACCAGCTCTCCGATCAGATCGAATACAGCATGTCCATCTGGCGAAAGTCACCCGAGGCAGCCTTCCCGAATACGCCATCGATGTGGTTGTACCGGATGGGCAAGGGGAGCGTCCAGGGGAATGCCAGGACTGACGTGCCGCCAGTTTTCAGTTCTCTGGCAGTGGGTAATCACGAGGCCTTCCTTGGCAGCAAGGAATACCACGTCGTGGTTCGAGAGGATGATACTGCTCGCTATATCCTCGCCTACGACGTCGAGGAACATGAGTCGCGGCTGGATAGCCTGATCTGGGTGACCCTTGCGGCCTCGCTTTTTCTTTGTTTGCTGACACTGGTTGCCGGCTACTGGCTGGCCGGGCGACTAAGCCGTCGGCTGGAGCGACTGGCCGAACGAGTCGAGTACGAGGTGTCAGGGCCGCTCGCCGAGTCCGGCATGGAGCGCGAATTGCTGGCAGTAGCCAGCGCGCTGGATCACTATCGTGCCCGTCAGACGGCCGCGCTTGAACGAGAGCGTATTTTCGTCGCCAACCTTTCGCATGAACTGCGCACGCCGTTGACCGGTATCCGGACCGACGCTGAAATCCTTGCTGCCCTGCCCGATGTGCCCGAAGCCGTTGTCCGGCGAGGAAATCGCATCGTCAGCAGCGTTGACCGCATCAATGGGCTGGCCAACAGCCTGCTGCTCCTCGCCCGCGAGACCAAACCCGGTCTGCCCGAAGAGGTTCGTCTGCACCCGGCGATCATGTCGGTCTGGAATTCCCTGAACCTGCTTGTCCCCGCTCCGCTGGGATTGCGGCTGGATATTCCGGCGGGGGCGACTGTCCTCACCGACCCGACGCTTTTCGATCTGGTGTTGCGCAACGTCCTGGAAAATGCCTTGCGCTACAGCGAAGCAGGCGACATCCGTTGCCACCTGAACGATAGCCGTCTGACGGTGACCGACACTGGCCCGGGATTTTCTGAAGGTGATCTGGAGCGGGTGTTCGACCGCTTTTTTGTCGGGGAGCGGGGGGGCAATGGACTTGGCTTGGCGCTCGTTCGTCACATCTGCTCGGCCAACGGCTGGCATGTTCGGGCACGCAATGCTCCCGGTGGCGGTGGCGAAATCACCCTCGATTTTGGTGCCAGCCTGATCAGGCATTAACGCCCTCACAATTTCCTCACAATCCGCTCACGGATTCATCACACGCCAAGCCCTAAATTACCCAGCAACTTTAAAGGGTAATTGGCGATGACTGTGTTCAATGGATTGAAAGGCAACGCTTTTCGCGTTTGGGGGCTGACTGCCATCCTGGCGTTTGGCGTGTTTCTGCTTACCCGCGCCGCGCTGCTGGTGCACGCGGTGATGTTTGGTCAGCAGACGGTGGATGGCTTGATCGGCGCCCTGGCGCTCGGTTTGCTGCGCGACATCCCGGCGGCGGCCGTGGTCGCTTCGCCATGGCTGCTCTTCGAATTGATCCTCGGTACGAAATGGCGTGATCGTCTGCGTCTGCCGCTTTTCGTCATCTACGTTTTCACGCTGCTTTTCGTAGCCGTCTCCGAGGGCATTTTCTGGGACGAATTCAGCGTTCGCTTCAACTTTATTGCGCTTGATTACCTGGTTTTTACGACCGAGGTGATTGGCAACATCAAGGAATCCTACCCGGTTGGGAAGATCGTCGGCGTGCTGGCCGTGCTGACGCTGATCACTGTCTGGAGCCTGCGTCGTCGCCTGCAGAAGGCGGTCGCTGCCTCGTCCGGGGCCAGTCGAAAGCTTCAGTGGGGCTGGGCGCTCAGTCTGCTGGTGGCAGTTTGGGTCGTCTCCTACAAGATGGCGCCGCCTGAGTTTTCGAGCAACACCTACGCCAACGAACTGGCTGATAACGGCTGGCGCAGCTTCCTCTGGGCGGCTCGCCAGAACAAGCTGAATTACCGCCAGTTTTACGCCACCCGGCCAGATGCCGAGGTGTTGGCTGACCTACAACGGCTGTCCGGTCATGCGCTGGTGACGGCCAGTCATCAGCCGGTGCAGAAGGCAAACTTCAAGTCGGTGAAACAGCCCAATGTTGTCGTCGTGATGATGGAAAGCATGTCGGCCGAGTACATGGAAACCTTCGGCAACACCGAAGGCCTGACCCCGAATCTCGACCGCCTGGCCAAGGAAGGCCTGCTGTTCACCCGTCTCTACGCCGCCGGTACCCGCACTGTCCGCGGGCTGGAAGCGCTTTCCGCTGGCTTGCCACCGCTGCCCGGCAAGTCGGTCGTGCGCTGGCCCAATATCACCAACCTGAATACGCTGGGCGCCTCGCTCGCCGCTCGTGGCTGGTCGACGCACTTCCTGTATGGCGGCTATGGCATGTTCGACAACATGAACGGCTACTTCGGCGCGCAGGGTTATGAAGTGACTGACCGCACCGGTTTCAAGGACGGTCTGGTCGAATTCGAGAACGTCTGGGGCGTTGCCGACGAGCATCTGTTCGATCAGGTGCTGATCGAGATGGACAAGGACGCCGCCGCCGGTCGACCCTTCTTCGGGCACATCATGACCGCCTCCAACCACGTCCCCTTTACCTATCCGTCAGGCCGTATCGACATTCCGTCGCCGGGCAAGCGGGCCGGGGGCGTCAAGTACGCCGATTACGCGGTGGGCCGTTTCATCGAAATGGCGAAGAAAAAGCCGTGGTTTGACAACACCATCTTCCTGTTCGTCGCCGACCACTGCGCCAGCAGCGCCGGCAAGGCGAAGATCCCGGTGCATCGATACCATATCCCGGCCATCGTCTATGCGCCGAAGATGATTTCACCGAAGCATGTCGACACGCTGGCCAGCCAGATCGACCTGGTGCCGACCATGCTTTCCGTACTCGGCCTGCAGGGCGACGATCACTTTATCGGTCGCGACATCCTGAAAATGCCACCGGAAGAAGGCCGGGCGCTGCTATCCACCTACCAGAATCTCGGTTACCTCAAGGGTGACGTGATGACAGTGCTGTTGCCCAAGCGCAAGATCGAAACCTTCAAGATCAGCGCCAACGGCAAGGAAGCCCAGCCAATGCCGACCGACCCTAAACTTGCGGAAGAAGCGATTGCCTATTTCCAGGGGGCAGCGCTGTTGATGGACAAGCATGGCGATCACGGTAAGCCCGAAGTGGCTGCGCGCAAGATCAATTAAAGCACTTCTTCCTTGACGTCATTCTCGCCGGTGCGGGGATGGCGTTACTGGAATGCTGCGGTGGACGCTGCCGGGAAGGTGATTTTCAACTGCGCCCCGCCGAGCTTTTCCGACGGCATTGCAATCGTCGTTCCGCCATGCTGACGGGCGATTTCGCGAACGATGGCGAGGCCCAGACCGTTGCCGTCACTGCGGCTGCCCGGGGGCTGGTAGAAGCGTTCGAAGACTTTTTCACGCTCGGCTTCGGCAATTCCCCGGCCACTGTCTTCGACGCTTAACCAGGCGCCGGCGGCATTCTGGCCGCAACTGACCGTCACGCTGCCGTTGGCTGGTGTGTAGCGCAGGGCGTTGTCGAGCAGGTTGCCGAGCAATTCCTGAAGCAGCAGGCTGTTGCCGCGGACGAAGGCGGGCGACAGTTCAAAACCAAGATCGATCTGCCGGCTGATTGCCATCGGCAACCAGATTTCTGCCGTCTGCTGAACGACCTCTTCAAGCGAGACTTCGGGCTGGGTCTGGGCCAGCGAAGGTTCGGCGCGGGCCAGGGCCAACATTTGGGCAACCAGCCGCGACAAGCGGTGAGCGGCGGCGAGAATGCCTTCGAGCTTCTGGCGACTATCCGGAGAGGATTCGATGATTGCCGCCTCGACCTGGGCCTGAAGGGCGGCGATCGGGGTGCGCAATTGGTGGGCAGCATCGGAAACGAAATTTCGCTGGCTGCCCAGTGAGTGCTCCAGTCGCTGCAGCAAGCCATTGACCTCGGTGACCACTGGCTGAATTTCTTCCGGGACATCGACCCGAACCGGGCGGAGGTCGGCCTGGGAGCGCCCGGCCAGCTCCCGGCGCAGTTCGGCCAGCGGGCGCAGGCCGGAGCGGATGCCAAACCAGACCACGCTGATGCTGACAAGAACCAGCATCAGCTCCGGCAAGAGCATGCCGAGGATGATTTCTCGTACCAGCGCATTGCGCTTGATCATTGTTTCGCCGGCAAGAACCGTCACTGCCTGACCCGCCAGCTCCATCTGCAGCGCGGCGACCCGGATCGGCTTGCCATCGACGAAACCATCGTAATAATAGCGGCCGTCGGTATTTCTGGTCCGTGGGCTCTCCGGGGGCGGCATCGGCAGGCCAGGTTCGCCATCGAGCATTTCGGCGCTGGCGCCGCGCACGGCATAGAAAATCTGGTCGAACTTGTCGGTCAGCAGGACTGCTCTGGCTTGTTGCGTCAGTGGCAGTTGCGGCTTGCCATCGAGCATCCGTAATTGTTCGGCAATTGCCAGCGTGATGTCGAACAGGGCGCGATCATAAGCCTTGGTGGCACTACGCCAGGCCACCCAGTAAGCAGTGCCAGCCCCGGCCAGCAGCAGTGCCAGCATCGCCGGTAACAGCCGGCGCAACAGCTGGATGCGCAGACTAGTCGGCTGCATTACCCGCTTCGACCGGCTTTTCCAGGAAATAACCCAGGCCTCGAACTGTCCGGATATTGATGCCGGCTGGTTCCAGCTTGATGCGCAGGCGGGAAATGAACTTCTCGACGGCATTGGGGGTGATGTCGTCTTCCCAGCTGTAAAGCGCCTGCGTAATCTGCTCCTTGTTGACGATGCGATTGACCCGGCTGGACAGGAATTCGAGCGCCGCCCATTCGCGGGCGGTAAGCTCCAGTGCGTTTCCTTCAAGCCAGGCGCGTTTGCCGACAGTATCCAGTCGCAGACGTCCGAGGGTGATGCTTGAGTCCGGCGAGCCCTGGCCACGCCGGATCAGGGCCCGTACGCGGGCTTCGAGTTCGGCCAGTGCCACCGGCTTGACCACGAAGTCGTCGGCCCCGAGATCAAGCAGGCGGACGCGCTCCTCCAGTGCCTGTCGAGCCGAAAGAACCAGCACCGGCGTACGTTGCCTGCGCTGCCGCAGGCGGTGCAGGATTTCGCTGCCATCGAGTTCCGGCAGGCCGAGATCGAGAATGGTCAGATCGAAGGATTCAGCCTCCAGCCAGCGGTCGGCGGTTTTTCCGTCGCTGGCGATGTCGACGAGATAACCGGATTGCCGGAGGGCCCGGGCAAGGCCGTCCGCCAGCAGGGCATCGTCTTCGACAAGCAGTATGCGCATGGGGTTGTCAGTCATTGGTCAGCGTAGCCGCATACGATACCACTCCCCCTTCTGCGGTAAACCGATGCAACGTCTGCTCCTGACATTATTGCTGCTACCGGGCCTTGGACTCGCCCAAGGAACAGGTGCGCTCAGCTTGCTCGAGGCTGAATCGCTGTGGCGCGAGCGCAGTCGCGAGCTGCGTCTTGCCGATGCTGCGGTGATGGGCGCTTCAGCTGATGTCAAGGCCGCCGGGCAGCGGCCGAATCCGGATATTTCGCTTAATGCGCTGTCGATCAGTCCATGGTCTGGCTATGGTTCGGGGGGGTGGAAAGACAAGAAGATGGACACCCAGCTCCGTCTCGATCAACTGATCGAACGAGGTGGCAAACGTGATCTGCGGGTGAGGGGGGCCGAAGCCCGTCTGGACGCGGCACGTTTCGATTCGGATGAAACGGCAAGGCAACAACTGGGCGCCCTGCGTTACGCCTATTTCAACCTGTTGCTGGCCCAGGAAAAGTCCAAGCTGGCGCGCGAAACAGCCGAGCTCTACGGCAAGAGTGCTGACGCCGGCAAGTTGCGGCAGAAGGCAGGAGATATTGCGCCGGTAGACCTTTCACGCCTGCAAATTGACAAGGCCAGGGCAGATAGTGAAGCGCGGCAAGCGCAGACCGAGCTTGAGCAGGCGCAAGTGGCCCTGGCTTACCTGATCGGTAGCGAAGCAGCGCCGGCCCGGCTGGTCGCCTCTGACAACTGGCCGACACTTGAGGAGCCAGCTCTGAATCAGGCAGTTCTGGACGGCCGTCCCGATATCGAAGCGGCCCGCCGCCGTCTGGTTGCCGCCGAGGCTGACCGTGACCTGGCGCGGGCGCGGAAAAATCGCGATGTCACTGTGGGTGTGCAGTACGAACACAACCTGCAGAATGCACCGACCAACAGCTATGGCTTCGGCGTCAGCGTGCCGCTCTTCATCTGGCACGAATACGAAGGTGAAATAGCCCGTGCCGAAGCCGATTTTGATGTGGCCCGCCTGCAATATGAGCAACAACAGGCGCAGGGGATGGGTCAGGTCGGGCAGGCACGCAATGCCCTGCTCTCGGCGCGGGACCGCTACCGGCGCCTGGAAAGCGGCCTGCTGACCGATGCCGAGCGCGTCGCCAAGGCGGCCGAATTTGCCTATACCAAAGGCGCCATGGGCTTGATGGATCTGCTTGATGCCCGGCGCACTCTCCGTCAGATTCAGGTCGAGGCAGCCACTGCTCGGGCCGACTACGCCAAGGCACTATCCGACTGGCAATTGCAGGCCGAATTCAGGAAGCTGAAATGAAACAAAATCTGATCCTTTGTTCCATCCTGCTGGCGCTGGCCGGCTGTTCGGGTGAGCCGGAAGCGACCAAAGAAGCTTCGGTCAAGGTCGAAGGGGAGCGGGCCATTCTGGCCGAACCGGACAAGGCTGCTTTCCTCAAGGTGGCTGTGGTTGAACGCGACAAGGGCAGCACCTTGCGCTTGCCCGGTCGTCTGGTCTGGAACGAGGAAAAAACGGTTCGTGTCTTTCCTCAACTGGCTGGCCGGGTGCAGAGCATTGCGGTCGACGTCGGTGGTGCGGTAAAAGCAGGGCAGTTGCTGGCCGTTCTGAGTTCGCCTGATTACGGCCAGGCGCAGGCCGACGCGCGCAAGGCGAGGGCCGATGCTCAGGTGGCGGTTCAGGCGCTGGAGCGCAACCGCCAGCTACGCGAAGCTGGTGTTGTCGCCGAGAAAGACTGGCAGCAAGCCGAAGCGGGTGCCATTGGCGCCAAGGCCGAGGCAGACAGGGCTAACCGGCGACTGGCTGGTCTGGGTGGCGATAGCGATGGTTCCTATGCCCTGAAAAGCCCGCTGGCCGGCATTGTTGTCGAGCGTAACCTGAATCCGGGCATGGAGTTTCGGCCGGAGCAGGCAGCAGCACCGCTGTTTGTCGTGACTGATCCGGCCAGCCTGTGGATACAGCTTGATGCCGGCGAGGCCGATCTGGCCAACCTGAAGAAAGGCGAGCCGCTATTTGTCGAATCCAAGCAATACCCGGGTGAACGTTTTACGGGCGTTATTCGTCATGTTGCCGATTTTGTCGATCCGACCAGCCGGACAATCAAGGTGCGCGGCGAAGTGCCGAATGCCGAGCGTCGGCTGAAAGGCGAGATGTTTGTCAACGCGCAGGTCGAATTGCCGGCGACGTCTGCTTTACTCGTCCCGGCGGCGGCCGTATTCCTGCTTGGCGACAAGCGTTATGTCTTTGTCGACGAAGGCGCTGGACGGTATCTCCGGCAACTGGTCGATGCCGGTAGCGAGCGTGATGGCTGGATCGAGGTTCGGTCTGGCGTCAAGGAGGGTGACAAGGTTGTTACCGAGGGCAATCTGCACTTGCTGAAATTCTTCAAGCCGACCGCCGGCAGCGAGAAACAGGCCTCACGATGATCAAGCGGATTGTCCATTTTGCGCTGAACGAGCCGCTATTCATCATTCTCGGGCTCGTGCTGTTCATCGGCGTCGGGGTGGCCGCGTTCCGTTCGCTGCCGATTGAGGCCTTTCCCGATGTCACCGATACCCAGGTTACGGTCATTTCGCTGTACCCGGGAAGGGCGCCGGAAGAGGTCGAGAAGCAGGTCACCATTCCGCTGGAAATCGCCCTGTCCGGCGTGCCGAACTCAATCCGGATGTTCTCGCACACGCAGTTCGGCCTGTCCTTCATCGTCGTCACTTTTGACGAAAAGCCCAGCCTGTTCATGGCCCGACAATTGGTCGAGGAGCGCCTGCGTGGCCTCGATCTGCCGCCGGGTGTAGAGCCGGAGCTGGCACCGCCGGCGACGGCAACTGGTGAGATTTTTCGTTATCGCCTCGATGCGCCGGGCCTGAAGCCAAGTGAAATTCGGGCCATACAGGACTGGACGGTGGCACGCCAGATCAAGCAGGTGCCGGGCATAGCCGATGTTGTCTCGCTCGGCGGGCCGATTCGCCAGTACGAGGTGCGGCCGAATCTGGCCAAGCTGCGCGACTACAAACTGACCATTGGCCAGCTTTTCACCGCGCTGCAGCGGGCCAATGCCAATGCCGGCGGTGGTTCGGTGGCGCAGGGGCGGCAACAGTTCCTGATCCGCTCGCTCGGCCTGCTGCGTTCATCGTCTGATATCGGGCTGGTGGTGGTCGCCGAGAACAAGGGCACCCCAGTGCTGGTGCGTGATGTTGCCGAGGTGGTCGAGTCGCGGGTGCCCGAGCAGGGCATCGTCGGCATCAGCGATGCCAGCGGCGATCAGGACGACGTGGTGTCAGGCATCGTGCTATTGCGCAAGGATGAAAACCCGTCCATCGCGCTTGATCTGCTTAAAGCCAAGGTAGACAAGCTCAACGCCGGTGGTTTGCCGTCGGGTGTGCAGATTGTGCCTTTCTACGACCGCTCGTGGCTGATCAGCAAGACGCTGAAAACCGTTTTCATGAACCTGCTTGAAGGCGCCCTGCTGGTGACGCTGGTGCTCTACCTGTTCCTGGCCGATTTTCGGGCCGCCGGCATTGTTGCCTCGATCATCCCGCTTGCCCTGTTCGGAACTTTTATCGGGCTGTCAGCGGTGGGTATTCCGGCTAATCTGCTGTCGCTGGGTGCGATGGACTTTGGCATCATTGTCGATGGCGCGGTAATCGTCATCGAGAATATTTTCCGGCGACTTGGCGAGGCGCACAGGGATGAGGATCACCGGCCGCAGTCACGAACGATTCAGGAAGCAGTGGTAGAAATCGGCCGGCCGACGGTGTTTTCAATGATCATCATCATGGTCGCCCACCTGCCAATTTTCACCATGCAGCGCCACGAGGGGAAGATTTTTGCCCCAATGGCCTACTCAGTGGTCGCGGCGCTGATTACCTCGCTGATTCTGTCGCTGACGCTGGTTCCCTTCCTGAGCAAGATCGCCTTCAAGAACCACGTGCCGCATGAAGAAACCAAGCTGATGCACTGGTTCATGAACAAATACGAACCGGCGCTGAAATGGGTGCTGGCCAATACCCGCCGTGTCCTGCTCTCGGCGCTGGCCGCGCTGGCCATCACGGCGGCGCTGGTGCCGCAACTCGGCACGGAATTCCTGCCGGAACTGAACGAAGGGTCGATCTGGATCAACACCACGCTGCCGACCTCGGTTTCCGTTGACGAAGCCAAGAGGGAGTTGCGCAAGCTGCGGCGCATCATTGCAGACTTCCCCGAGGTCAACGCGGTCATTTCCAAAGGCGGGCGACCGGAAGATGGTACTGACCCGAAAAATATCAACATGACCGAAATGCTGGTCGATCTCAAGCCCGAGTCAGACTGGCGCAAGGGAATGACCAAGGAACAGCTAGTGCGCGATATGGAGGACAAGCTGAATGACGTGCCTGGCATCGAGCCAACCTTCAGCCAGCCGGTGCGTGACCAGATTCTCGAATCGATTTCGCAGATCGACGGCCAGATCGTCATCAAGCTGTTCGGCGACGACACGGCGACGCTGAAACTGCACGCCAATCAGTTGCTGGAAAAAATTGGCAAGGTGCCCGGCGTGGCGCGTGCATTCATCGACCGGGATGGCGACCTGCCGCAGTATCGGCTGGAAATTGACCGTGCCGCCGCCGCCCGCTACGGCCTGAACGTCATGGATGTGCAGGATGTCGTTGAAACGGCGCTGGCCGGCAAGGTGGCAACCGAACTTTGGGAAGGCGACCGTCACTTCAGCGTCGTCGTGCGCCTCGATGAACAGTCACGGCAGCTGGATCGGCTGAAGGACATCCTGATCCCGACACCTTCAGGGGCGCAGGTGCAATTGTCCAGTCTGGTCGATTTCAAGTTGGGGAGCGGCGCCATGAACATTGCCCGCGAATCCGGCCAGCGGGTCGTCGCCATCGGCGTCTTCATCCGCGACCGCGACATGGGCAGCGTCGTGGCTGACATGCAGGTACACGCCAAGGATCTGAAACTGCCGCCTGGATACTCGATCAACTGGTCCGGCGAGTTCGAGAATCAGGAGCGCGCCATGAAGCGGCTGATGCTGGTGGTGCCGCTGTCGATTCTGCTGATCTTCGTGCTGCTGTTCGATGCCTTTGAATCCTTTCGTGACGCCCTGATCATCATCTGCAATATCCCCTTCGCGCTGATTGGCGGTATTTTCGCGCTACTGATCAGCGGCATTCCATTGTCGGTATCGGCGGCGATCGGATTTATTGCTCTCTTCGGGCAGGCCATCCTGAATGGCGTGGTGATGGTGAGCTATTTTAATCAGCTGAAAATGCAGGGGCTGGATGCCTATCAAGTGGTTTTCCAGGGCGCCATGTCGCGCCTGCGCACCGTCCTGATGACGGCAATGCTCGCCATGCTGGGCTTGGTGCCGATGGCCTTGTCGCACGGCATCGGATCGGAAACCCAGCGACCGCTGGCACTGGTTGTGATTGGTGGGCTGATTTCAGCCACCATCCTGACGCTCTTCGTATTGCCGACCCTTTACTATTTCGTCGCGATGCACCCCCGACTGTCCAAGGCGTTGCATTGACAGCCAGATGACCCGCCTTTTCGTCGCCATGCTACTGGCCGTCAGCGTTTTTACGAACGCAGGCGCTGAGGTATTGGCCATCCATCTGGATGAAGAGAACGTTGCGGTCGACTTTCAGGATGGGCGTTATTCGGCGAGCCTGAGTCTGCAACTTCCGGTTCCTCCGGGGCTGGCGCTGGAGGTGCTGACCGATTTCGATCACATGGGCGACTTCGTGCCCAATCTGGCAAGCAGCCGTATCGTTTCGCATGCTGGAAATGTTTATCGGATAGCCCAGCAAGGCAAGGCCAATTTTGGCCCGTTCTCCTTCAAATTTTCCTCGGAACGACGCGTCGAATTGTTCCCGGATGGCCGCCTGGTCTCGCAGGCCTTGTCGGGATCGACCAAATACATGCGTAGCGAGCTTCACTTTCAGGCAGTGGGTAGCGGTACCAAAATCAGTTACCGGATAGAAATGGTGCCTGATTACTGGGTGCCATCAAGTTTTGGCGTCGGCTTCATGCGCCATGAACTGGCCGAACAATTCAGCGCTCTCGGGAACGAGATGCTGCGCCGCCAGAAAAAATAGCCGAGCCAAAAAAATAACCCGTCAACTGACGGGTTAAAGAACTACCTGGAGGTATTGCAGCACCGAGTGTGCCGCCTTAGCCTGACCGAAGTCTGACCATCAGGGCCAGAGCACGCAGGCCCAGACCGCAGCGGCGTTGATCAGGCTGAACAGCACGGCGGCGCTGCCCATGTCCTTGGCGCGCTTGGCCAGTTCGTGCTTCTCCGGCGAGGCTTTGTCGACGACAGCTTCGACCGCCGAATTGAGGATTTCGACGATCAGGATCAGTATGATGCTGCCAACCATCAAGGCCCGCTCGATACCGGTCTTGCCGAGGTAAAAAGCGAGCGGAATGGTGATCGCCGCGAGCAGGATTTCTTCGCGGAAGGCTGCCTCGTTCTTCCAGGCTGCAGCAATGCCATCGCGCGAATAACCCAACGCATTCCATAGGCGGGTCAGGCCTTTTTTTCCCTTGAATTCTGCAGCGCTCACGCTTTTTTCTCCAGCAGCGGTTTGAGGAAGCGACCAGTATGGCTGGCTTTGCATTTGGCGACCTGTTCCGGCGTGCCGGCAACCAGTATTCGTCCGCCGCCATCGCCGCCCTCCGGCCCGAGGTCGACCACCCAGTCGGCGGTCTTGATCACGTCGAGATTGTGCTCGATGACGACGACCGTGTTGCCGTGTTCGGCTAGCCGTTGCAGTACCGTCAGCAGCATTTCGATATCCTGGAAATGCAGGCCGGTGGTCGGTTCGTCGAGGATGTACAGGGTGCGGCCGGTGTCGCGCTTGGAGAGTTCGAGCGCCAGTTTGACGCGCTGGGCTTCACCGCCGGACAGCGTCGTCGCGCTCTGGCCGAGCGTGATGTAACTGAGGCCGACATCGACCAGGGTTTGCAGCTTGCGCGCGATATTGGGTACCGGGTCGAAGAATTCGCGGGCCTGCTCGACGGTCATGCCGAGGATGTCGTAAATGTTCTTGCCCTTGTACTGGACTTCCAGCGTTTCGCGGTTGTAGCGCTTGCCGTGGCAAACGTCGCAGGGGACATAGATGTCGGGCAGAAAATGCATCTCGACCTTGATCATGCCGTCGCCCTGGCAGGCCTCGCAGCGGCCGCCCTTGACGTTGAAGCTGAAGCGTCCGGGCCCGTACCCGCGCACCCGCGATTCCGGCACTTGGGCAAAAAGTTCGCGAATCGGTGTCAGCAGCCCGGTGTAGGTCGCCGGGTTGGAACGTGGCGTGCGGCCAATCGGTGCCTGGTCGACGTTGATCACCTTGTCGAACAGTTCGAGGCCGACGATTTCCTTGTGCGGCGCCGGTTCGGTGGTTGAGCCGTAGAGATGCTTGGCCGCTGCGGCGTAGAGTGTGTCGTTGATCAGTGTCGATTTGCCCGAGCCGGAAACGCCAGTGATGCAGGTGAGCAGGCCACCGGGGATTTCCAGCGTGACATCCTTCAAATTGTTACCGTAGGCGCCGACCACTTTGAGCTGTTTGTTCAAATCCTGCGGTCGACGCTTGCTGGGGCCGGAAATAGATTTCCGCCCCGAAAGGTAATCGCCGGTCATCGAGGCCGGGTTGGCGGCGACTTGGGCTGGTGTGCCTTCGGCGACGATGAAGCCACCGTGGATGCCGGCGCCGGGGCCGATATCGACGACATAATCAGCCGAGCGAATGGCATCTTCGTCATGTTCGACGACCAGGACCGAGTTGCCCATGTCGCGCAGATTCTTCAGCGTTTGCAGCAGGCGGTCGTTGTCGCGCTGGTGCAGGCCGATCGAAGGTTCGTCCAGCACATACATGACGCCGGTCAGGCCGGAGCCGATCTGCGAAGCCAGTCGGATGCGCTGCGACTCACCACCGGACAGCGTTTCGGCCGAACGTTCGAGGCACAGGTAATCCAGCCCGACGTTGATCAGAAAACTCAGGCGGGCGGTGATTTCCTTGAGAATCTTGTCCGCCACCTGCGCCTTGTTGCCGGTCAGCGTCAGGCAGTTGAAGTAATTGCGCGCTTCGCCCAAAGGCAGGCGGCTGATTTCATGCAGCGTTTTTTCGCCAACCCGAACATGTCGCGCCTCGGTGCGCAGCCGGGTGCCGTTGCAGGTCGGGCAGCTGATGTTGCTGACGTATTTCGACAATTCCTCGCGCACCGCCTGCGAGTCGCTGCCGCGATACCGCCGTTCCAGATTCGGGATGATGCCCTCGAAGGTGTGGCTGCGGTCGAAGCGCGTGCCTTTCTCGTTCAGGTAGCGGAAGTTGATTTCGGTGCGGCCGGAGCCGTAAAGCACCAACTGGCGGAATTCCTCGGTCAGTTCGTTGAACGGCGTCTCGACCGAAAAACCATAATGGTCGGCGATCGATTCGATGATCTGGAAATAGAACTGGTTCTTCTTGTCCCAGCCACGTATCGCGCCGTTGGCCAGCGACGCCGCCGGGTTGGTGACGACCCGCTTCGGGTCGAAAAACTGGATGACACCCAGGCCATCGCACTTCGGGCAGGCGCCCATCGGGTTGTTGAACGAGAACAGCCGCGGTTCCAGTTCCTGCAGGGCGTACGAACAGACCGGGCAGGCGAACTTGGCGGAGAACATGTGCTCCTTGCCGCCGTCCATCTCCAGCGCAATCGCCCGGCCATCGGCATGGCGCAGCGCGGTTTCGAAGGATTCAGCCAGCCGCTGGCGCATGTCGTCGCGCACCTTCAGGCGGTCGACCACGACATCGACTGTGTGCTTCTGCGTCTTGCTCAGCTTCGGCACATCGTCGATTTCATAGACCGTGCCGTCCACCCTCACCCGGGCAAAACCCTGGGCGCGCAGTTCGGCGAAAAGGTCCATTTGCTCGCCCTTGCGGTTAGCCACTACGGGGGCGAGGATCATCAACTTGGTTTCGGCCGGCAGCGCCAGCACGTGGTCGACCATCTGCGAGACGGTCTGCGCTTCGAGCGGCAGGTTGTGCTCCGGGCAATACGGCGTGCCGGCGCGGGCAAAAAGCAGACGCAGGTAATCGTGGATTTCGGTAACGGTGCCAACCGTCGAACGCGGGTTGTGCGAGGTGGCCTTCTGCTCGATGGAAATCGCCGGGCTCAAACCTTCGATCAGGTCGACATCCGGCTTCTCCATCAACTGCAAAAACTGCCGGGCATAAGCCGAGAGCGATTCCACGTAGCGCCGCTGACCCTCAGCATACAAGGTGTCAAACGCAAGTGAGGACTTACCTGAGCCGGATAGCCCGGTGATGACGATCAACTGGTTGCGCGGCAGATCAAGATTGATGTTCTTTAAATTATGGGTACGCGCGCCGCGAATGCGGATGAATTCCATCGCTGTTCTGCTTGGGATTGGGGAAGAGGAACTATACGCAAAAGCTGACGGGCTTGCACGGATGGCTGTATGAAAAAACAGTTATTGCCTGAGGTCGCTGCCAGCTTGACCGGTTTTGCTTGAACAGAGGATACTTTGCCGGCTACCGGTTTTACCCTCATATCATTTTCAGGACGCCCCCCGTGAGCAATTCGCAGAGCACCCATTTCTCCGGTCTGCCCGCCGGGCTGGATCAGCGGTACGAAATCCGCCAGGAAGTTGGACGGGGTGCAACCAGTGTCGTCTATCTCGCCTGGGATAGCTTTTCCCGTCGGGAAATTGCCCTCAAGATCGCCAACCCGCAGATTTTCAGGGATGGTGCCGAGCAGGCGCTGATGCGCAAGGCCTGGCTCAATGAAGTGCATATCGCCGGCAACTTGCAGCACCCATATATCGTCGATGTCTTCGATGCCGGCATCGGTGACGACACTGCGTATCTGGCCATGGAATACCTGCCCGGTGGCACCATGGCCCCCTTTGCCCGGCCAGACAACCTGAAGCCGGTCGCCGAGGTGCTGGAAATAATCTACAAGTGTGCCAGCGCGCTCGATTACGCCAGCCAGGCCGGTGTCATCCACCGCGACATCAAGCCGGCCAATCTCCAGTACATCGGCCCCGGCGAGGCCAAAGTCTGCGATTTCGGCGCGGCCTATTGGTCGCGCGACGATTCGACAACGCAGGTCATGGACATCGGTTCGCTCGCCTACATGGCGCCTGAACTGTTCCGGCAGTGGGTAACGCCGCAGGCCGATATTTACGCACTCGGCGTTGTCCTGCACCAGTTGCTCACCGGCCAGCGCCCCTTTGAGGCACCGGAGCAGGCTGCATTGATGTACAGCATCCTGCATGGCGAACGCCAGCCGCTGACCAGCTATCGTACCGATCTGCCGGAAAGCCTGAATCCGCTGCTTGACCGGATGCTTGCCCGCAATCTCGAAGAACGTTTTCCAAACTGGGCGGCTGTGCTTTCTGCGCTCTCGATGAATTGCGCCCGCGCTGTCCGCCATCAGGTTTCGACCAAAGGCCACGAACGCCCGCCGGAAGCAGAACTTTACGACCAGCTACGCAGCCTGCCGCTGTTGAAGCCGCTCAACGACGCCCAGCTTTGGGAACTGCTGCGCATCTCGCACTGGCGAAAAGTACCGCCGGACACCATGTTCATGCGCGAAGGGGGCGAGGCGCGATCGTGCTACCTGCTGCTCAAGGGCGAGGCGCGCGTCACTCGCCAGCAAAAGCTGATCGCCGTGCTTGATTCCGGCACCTTGTTTGGTGAACTGGCCTTTGCTGAAGACCCGCCGGAACCGCGCGCTGCTACTGTAGTGGGGAGCACGCCGGCAACCATCGGCAAATGGAGCTACAAGCGATTGCGCAAAGCCTCGCCCGGCCTGCAGTCGAAAATGCTGGAAATCTTCTTCCGCCTTGCCGCCGAACGTCTCAAACAATCTGACGAGCGCTACCTGCGGCTTTACGGGCAAAACAACCCGGGCAGCATTTAGGGAGCCAGGCGGCCAAACAAATACCGGGGCCAAGCCCCGGTTGCTCTGGCAAAAGCCGGAATTCCCCCGGCAATCCGCCCTCGTGACGCCTGATGCGGTGCGTTCAAGCCGGCGTGAGCGCGTTCGCCCGGGTGAACATTTCCCACTCTTCCGGGTCCAGTTCAAGGTCCATCGGGTCACCTTCAACCGTTACTGCAACGAGGAAATATCCCTCCGCTTCCTTGTATTGATTGATTGAGCTAACGGTCACCAGCGGGAAGCCATTGCCGGATTTCCAGGTGCCTACTGCGGGGGCGGGTGTGGTCATGATGATTGCTCCAGGGGGTGAGAAGGGGGAAGAATTACGTCATCACTTTGACTGATATTGAATCCGGATAAATAGTTCCAGGATTTTTTCAGGGGATGAAATAAGCGCCTTGAGCCTCTGTGTTCGGGGAGCTGGTTTTTGGCCCTGGGGGCAGTGCACCGCAGCACTCGCCCTCAATCAAGCGTGAAGGTTTCTTCTCGGCAAGGGGCACGGGATCAAGCGGCGGTCGCCATCTCCTAAACCCTTGTATGGATTTGGCAACTTGCTTGGGTTAGCATTGCCCAAGCTTTACCGGAGGTTCTCACCATGATCAATTCACCCCTTGAAGATATCGAAGCAGCAGCGCTGCAACTGGCACCGAGCGAGCGTGCCCACTTGGCGGAACGTCTGCTGGTCAGCCTTGATGAAGATGACGAAATACTCGTGGCCTGGGTCGAAGAGGCAGAGCGCCGGGGCGATGCGTTCGACCGTGGCGAAATGGGCGCCATCGACTTCGATGAGTCGATTGCCCGCCTCAAAGCCAAGCTCGCTGCCGCAGCATGAAACCGATCGTCCTCAATGCCGCACAAGCGGAACTTGAGGAAGCGCAAGCCTATTCCTTGCAGCACGCCACACCCGGTATCGCCGCCGCTTTCGTCGCTGACTACGAAAACGGCGCCCGGCGGCTTCTTCAGTTTCCCCAAGCCGGCACCTCGATATCCCAGCGCCTGCGTATCTTGCCGATGCGGCATTTTCCGTACTCGATCATTTACCAAGCCACCGCCGAAACCATCACGATCCGCGCCATTTCCCACCAGCGCCGCCGGCCCGGTTATTGGGGCGGGCGGCGTTGAGCGGGGCAATTACACCCGCTTGATCAGCGTTAGGCAGCTCAGAAAGCTCATGACGCCTTCGCCCAAGCAGCGTCACGCCACTTCCGGATAGGCAGCTCAGAAAAGTGGCGCAGCGATGCTGTGGGCCATATGGACCGCCACTGCCGGATAAAGATCGCCCTGAGAACGATTGTTACGAAGACAAGGCAGTCAGGATTCTGAAAATTTGTCACGGCACACTCTATTGCTTGGTTTATGCCACTGTGCCGTATTGAAGTCTCATGGCGTGAGACTGAGACCTCGGGGTGCGCTGCTATTCGGGCCGAGGTGGTAGGGGGCGTTGTGTAGTGATGCTGTCGGAATTGGGGAATGAAAAGATGGCGCCCTTCTCCGCGGGGGCGGGGTTCAGTCGTTGGGCAGTTGCTCGGTAAGCCAATGCCCGATGTCGCCCATTCTTTGCGCTGAGAGCCGAAGGTTGGCGAAGGCCTTGCGGAAACCGCCGGTTTGCAGATCGAGAAGCGCCTGGCGGATATCATGTTCATGACCGTTTTCGCGCAGGCCTTCGATCATTGCGCTTGCCTGGCGAATATCCTTGATCACCTTGGTTTCGACGTCGAGCCGGCGTTCCTGGGCGATAACGAGCTTGTGGATGGCAAATCGGGCAGGGTCGGGCAGGTTGATCGGAAAGGCGTAGGTGCCGATGACCAGCCCGCGCCGGTTGTCGCCGCCCAGCAGGTAGTCCATGTAGCGCAATGGCGTGGCGGCAATGCCGATGTCTTCGAAGTAGCGTGGCGGCTCGCCATCGCCGGCTTTCAGTGTGGTCAGGAAGTCGATTTTTACCCGTGTCTTGCGACTGAGCATGGCGGTTGATGGTTGACGATTGTCGAGTTGTGGCACGGCAAAAAAGCTGGGGTCTTGAGCCTTGACGATGCTTGGGAGGTCGAGTCGCTCATCCGAAGCGGGCAGGGCGAGGGCAACGCCGTGGGCTCGGGCAAAATCCATGTCGCTGGTTTTCAGGCTGTTGCCCCAGCGCAGACCGAGCATGTTGCCGAGCGCGGTGAAGGCGTGCGAGCCGACAAGAACCAGGCCTTTGCGGAACAATCCGGCGCGGGCCAGATGCTCCATTACTTTGAAATGGGCCGTTTCCGTGGCCATGCCGCCGCTGGCGACGAAGGCGCGGGTAGTTGATCTGAGTGTGGTGATGGCGTCCGTCGCCTCTTTCTTGCGGGCCACAAGTTGCGCGACCAGTGCCTGTGTTTCCGGGGTGTCCCTGCCCAGTGACATGCGCCGCAATTTGCCGCCGGGTTCGGAGACTTGCCAATACCAGTAAGCCCGGTCATTGGCTCGATTGAGGTAGGGGCTGCCGGTGACGCCCTGCTCGAAAATTATGGCGTTGTAGATCATCGCCTCTTCGAGTAGCTGGGCATACAGCGTTTGGCTGACGGCGCTTTGTAATTCCATGATTTATATGGTTTGTAGTAAGTTTAAATAAGTTTACTACAATACTTCGGCGAGTGGCCTGCGTGCGCCATTTTTTGCTGTTTTTTGTCGTTGACCGCAGCACTTGTGCCGGGCTGCTGGCGCTTGGCCCAAACCTGCTAATATTCCCCCTTCGCTGCAATGCAACAAAACATAAAACAATGTCCTCCCCAACCGATCGCATGAGCCCCGATGAACGCCGCGCTGGCGCTTCGCTGGCGGCTATTTTTGCCCTGCGCATGCTGGGGCTGTTCCTGATCCTGCCGGTGTTTTCGGTCTATGCGAAAACTTTGCCGGGGGGCGATAACCTGGCGCTGGTCGGTTTTGCGCTGGGCGCCTATGGCCTGACGCAGGCGCTTTTCCAGATTCCCTACGGTATTGCTTCCGATATTTTCGGGCGCAAGCTGGTGATCGTCATTGGCCTGGTGATTTTTGCGCTGGGCAGTTTTGTCGCGGCCTGGGCGCCGACGATGAACTGGATCATTGTCGGCCGCGTGTTGCAGGGTGCCGGGGCGATTTCGGCGGCGGTAACGGCGCTGGCGGCGGACCTGACGCGCGAGGAACACCGGACCAAGGTGATGGCGATGATCGGTTCGTCGATTGGTCTGGTCTTTGCGCTGTCGCTGGTCGGCGCGCCGCTGCTCTATGGCTGGATCGGCATGGGCGGGCTGTTTTCGCTGACTGGCATTCTCGCGCTGGCCGCCATTGTGCTCTTGCTGAAGGCCGTGCCACCGGCGCCACCACCGCATGGCCACGAAAAATTGCCGCTGCGCCGGGTGGCTTTTGATCCTGATCTGATGCGCCTGAATGTTGGCATCTTTGTGCTGCACATCTCCCAGATGGCAATGTTCGTCGTCTTGCCGCATGCGCTGGTCGATCACGGCGGGCTGGAAGCGGCGGCGCACTGGAAGGTTTATCTGCCGGCCGTGCTGGTGTCGTTTGCGATCATGGTGCCGGCGATCATTGCGGCCGAGCGCAAGGACAAGATGCGGCCGATTTTCCGGGCGGCGATTGCGTTGCTGGTCGTGGTTCAGCTTGGCCTGCTCTTTTTCGGCCAGAGTTTGTGGACGCTGGCGCTCTGGCTACTGCTCTTTTTCGTCGCCTTCAATATTCTCGAAGCGACGCTGCCTTCGCTGGTTTCGCGCACCGCGCCACCCGCTGCCAAGGGCGCCGCGCTGGGCGTATACAACACGACGCAGGCGATCGGGCTATTCATCGGTGGTGCCGGCGGTGGGTATGTGGCGCAAAATTTCGGCGATAATGCCGTTTTCGCTGCCTGTGCCGGGTTGATGTTGCTCTGGCTGGTAGTGACAAATTCAATGAATTTTCCGCAACGGCGCATCACCGCCGCTGCAGCGCAAACTGTTTAGGAGGCATGGTTTATGGCGTCAGTGAATAAATGGATAGGCATCGGCAATCTGGGCAAGGATCCGGACATGCGTTACACCGCTGGCGGCGATGCCATCTGCAACTTCAGCATCGCTTGTAGCGAAAGCTGGAAAGACAAGGCAACCGGCGAGAAGAAAGAGCAAACCGAGTGGGTTCGCATTTCGTTCTTCGGTAAATTGGCTGAAATTTGTGGCCAGTATCTGAAGAAGGGGTCGCAGGTTTACATCGAAGGCAGCCTGCGCACCCGCAAGTGGACCGACAAGGATGGCCAGGAGCGCTACACCACCGAGATTCGCGGCGACGAGATGAAAATGCTCGGTTCCCGTCAGGGTATGGGCGCGCCGGCAGGTGGTGGCGGCGGTGGTGGTGGTGGCTACGACAGCGAGCCGACCGATTACGCGCCGGCCCCGGCCAAGAACAAGCCGAAGCCGTCGTTTGACGATTTGGGCGACGATATTCCGTTCTGATTTTCACATCGGCAAGCTACAGACAAAACCCGGATAGGCCTGCCGCCTGTCCGGGTTTTTCGTTTTGCCGGCGCTGTCCTAGCCTGGCGGTGCGCGGATGAACCTGCCGGGCATGCAGCTCGATCGGCGCGCCTTGGCCTGGGCATTGGGCGGCTCGCTGCTGATTCATGGACTGGTGCTGTTCATTCCCCGGGACGATGTCTCGGGCAGTCCGCCCGCCCTGGCGCGGATGGAAGCTCGCCTGGGGCCGCTGAATCGGCCCGTTGAAGCGGAACCGCCGGCGCCGCCGGTGTTGGATAAAAAGAAACCGCCGGGGAAAAACGCCAAGCCGGCGGCTCGGCCCCGGTTCATGACCGCCGAAAAATCACGGGGTCCGGCGGTCGCGGTCAGTCCCAAATGGTCGGCTGCCGAGAAGGCGGAGATGAACCGTTTTCTCGATGAATTGGCCGGCGAGGCCAAGGCCAGGCCGAAGCCGACGCTGGCTCAGCGGTCGGTCAGCATGGCCCGGGAATATGGCCGGCAGATGGCGCAGCAGGACGAGGCCGGCGTCGCAACGCTGGAACTCAGGCCGAACGGGCCGCCAGTTGATCCTTTCAGCCTTGAGTTGTATCTGGATGGCTTGGTCAAACGCCTTAACCGCAGCGCCGGCTTTGTCCAGAATGATCCTCGGAGCAAGGGCGTGCGGTCAGCGGCGATCCAGTTTCGGCTCAATCCCGATGGCGGCCTTAAGTCCTTTGTCGTGCTTCATGCCGGCGATCAGGCCGATGAAATTGCCTACATCAAGTCTGTGGTCGAGCGCGCCGTCCCGTTCTTGCCGTTCCCGCCGGATATCGACAAGGCGGCCAAATCGTTGGGGGTGACGGTCTGCATCAAACCCGGCAGCGGTGGCGGCCTCGGTTTCAGCCGCATTCCCGGCAAGACTTGCTGAGCTGGCGAGTCGTTTAGTCCTTGAACGTCTTGTGGCAGTTGCGGCAGCTTTCGTGCAGCGTCTCGTAGGCGGTTCTGACTGCTGCTTCCTTGCGCGTCCCGGCGGCCAGGACCAGCTCGTCGGCGGCTTTGAAGAAACGCTGGCGGGCTGCTTCAAATTGTTCCGGATCGCTCCATACCTTGCCGGTGGCATGGGTGGGCGGGTAGTTCGTGTCGGGGCCGAAATGCTGCCACGGTCCTTCCTTCAGTTCGCTCAGCGTCTTGGCGTGAAGCAGGAACTGGTCGGCATCGTAGCGGTTCTTTTTCAACTGAATGCCCATCGGCTCGAAGGACTTGAGAATCTTCGTGAAGGCCGCCCGGCGCTGGGCGACCGGCTGGCCAGGGCGGGTGTCCTCGGGCTCGCCACAGGCGGTCAGGAGAAGCGGGAGGAGGGCGGCGATGAGGATAGCTTGGCGGCGCATAGGAATGTCTGGTCAATTTGAGGAGAGAGATTATCGGCGATCTTTGCCCTGCCGGATTGGCTATCTGCATCGGAGCCGCGCGCGCTGACGCTGGTAGGCTAAAATGACCGCGTTTATTTGAGAAACTACCCTGTATTTCGCAGTGATCAAAGGTTAAGAACATGACCAACGCAGTAACTTTCAAGGTTCTTGAAGACATCGCCAAGGATCTCTCTGGCGACGAAATTTCCTTTCCGACCTTTCTCGACATTACCTTTCAGGTGCGTAGCGCCCTGAAGGATCCGAATCTGAATGTCGAGCAGTTGGCCAAGCTGGTTGGTGCCGAGCCGCTGATGAGCACCAAGATTATCCGCATGTCGAATTCGGTGGCACTTAACCCTTCCGGCCGCGAGATCGCCGACGTCAAGAGCGCGATCGTTCGGGTCGGCATGGAGGCGGTGCGCACGGTTTCATTTGCCGTGGCCATGGAGCAATTGCTGAAATCGAAGCAGATGCACGCCTTCGAGGGTATTTCGAAGAAGCTCTGGGACCATACTTCGCACGTCGCCGCGCTGTGCCGCGTGGTGGCCCGCAAGGTGGCCAAGATCAATGGCGACGAGGCGATGTTCGCCGGCCTGGTGCACGATCTCGGCGTTTTCTACTTGATGTCGCGCGCCGCCAATTTCCCTGAGCTGGTCAATGACAAAGTCGAGTTGCACGCGCTGCTGGTCGGCTGGCACGACAGCATCGGCCACGCCCTGCTGTCGGCGCTGGGCTCGCCCGAGTCGGTCCTCGTTGCTGTGCAGGAGCACGAAACCGACCGCGAGATCAAGGATCTGAAGTCGCTCTCCGACGTGCTTTATGTTGCCAACAAGATTGCCAATCGCAGTGCCAGCTGGCGTGATCCGGAACTGGATGGCGAGGTCGATACGTCAATGCTGGAAGATATTCTTGATGCCGAAACGCTGGCGGAAATCATCGAGGAATCGGAAGAAGAAGTTCTGTCGCTGAAGGCAGCGCTGGGCGGTTGATCGTGATTTGTCGTCAGCTCGCTGGCAGCGGCAGGCGGAATAATCAGTCGAGAGCGGGAGCGAACCCGCCGGCGATTCAGGGGTTTCAATGAGCAGCAGTCACGACCAATCCGGGGGGGCTACGGGCAAGCGCCTTGCGGTCCTGGCGCTGTCGGCGCTTGGCGTCGTTTACGGCGACATCGGCACCAGCCCGCTTTACGCAGTCAAGGAAGTCTTCGCCGGTAATCATCCGATTCCGGTGACCGAAGCCAATGTTTTCGGCGCGTTGTCGCTGTTTTTCTGGGCGCTGATCATTGTCGTTTCGGTGAAATACGTCACCTTCATCATGCGCGCCGACAACCGGGGCGAGGGCGGCATCATGGCGTTGCTCGCGCTGGCCCTGCACGATGCCCAAGGCAAGCCGCGGCAAATGAAGCTGATCATGATCGTCGGCATTCTTGGCGCGGCAATGTTCTACGGTGACGGCATGGTGACGCCGGCGATTTCGGTGCTCTCCGCCGTCGAGGGGCTGGAGGTGGCGACGCCGGCCTTCAAGCCTTTCGTCATTCCGGTGACGATGGTCGTGCTGTTTGCGCTTTTCTTCGTCCAGCGCCACGGCACGGCGATTGTCGGGGCGGCTTTCGGGCCGGTCATGCTGGTCTGGTTCAGCGTGCTGGCGCTGCTGGGTATCACGAATATCATTGAGCATCCGGCCATTCTGACGGCGCTGAATCCGCTCTACGGCGCCGAATTCCTGCTCGACAACAAGGCTATGGCGCTGGTTGCCATGGGTAATGTGGTGCTGGCCGTGACCGGGGCCGAGGCGCTTTATGCCGACATGGGCCATTTCGGGCGCAAGCCGATTTCCCGCGCCTGGTTCTCCTTTGTATTGCCGGCGCTGGTCCTCAATTATTTTGGTCAGGGCGCACTGATTCTGGGCAACCCGGCCGAAGCCGCCAATCCTTTCTATCATTCCGCCCCGGAATGGGCGCTCTACCCGCTTATCGGGCTGGCCACGCTGGCCACCGTGATTGCCTCGCAGGCGGTGATTTCCGGCGCTTTCTCGGTGACCAAACAAGCCATGCAACTCGGCTTCGTGCCGCGCATGGAGGTGCAGCACACCTCTGACCGTGAGGAAGGGCAGATCTACCTGCCGGCGGTCAATTGGGGTTTGATGCTCGCCGTGATGATTCTGGTGCTTGGTTTCAAGACGTCGAACAACCTGGCGGCGGCCTATGGCATTGCGGTGACTGGCGACATGGTGATTACCTCCATTCTGGCCACCGTCGTCGTCGCCAAGAGCTGGAAGTGGGGCTGGATGCGGGCGTCGCTGCTCTTTGCCTGTTTCCTCTCGGTCGAGCTGATCTTCCTCGCCGCCAACATCCTGAAAATTCCTGATGGCGGCTGGTTCCCGCTGGTCGCTGGGATGGGCATCTTTATCCTGATGACGACCTGGAAGCGCGGTCGCCAGCTGCTTTCCGACCGCCTGAAAGGCGAGCGCCTGGAACTGTCGATGTTCCTCGACTCTTTGGCTACATCGATGCCGACCCGGGTTTATGGCACCTCGGTATTCCTCAATGCCGACCCCAAGGGCGTACCGCACGCGCTGCTCCACAACCTGATGCACAACAAGGTGTTGCATGAGCGGGTCGTGCTGCTGTCCGTCCAGTTTTTCGATGTGCCTTACGTACCGGATATCGACCGCGTCGAAGTGCGCGAACTGAAGGAAAACTTCTGGAGTGTGACCATCCATTACGGCTTCAAGGATGAACCCAACGTGCCGGGTGCGCTTGACCGCTGTGCAGTGTTCGGTCTTGAGTTCAGCCCGCTGGAAACCTCATACTTCATTGGCCGCGAAACCCTGATCCCGCGTCTCGGTTCCGACATGGCCTTCTGGCGCGAGAAAATTTTCGTCGCCATGTTCCGCAACGCCGGTTCGGCGACAGCCTTCTTCCAGATTCCGAGTAACCGGGTGGTGGAACTGGGAACGCAGGTCGTACTTTAGTCACGACAAAAAATACGATTAATTGCATTCTGAGCCTGGAATCAGCCGCTTGTAGGCAAACTTCCAGAAACTGCAAGTGGTTGGAATTGCGCTCGCGCTAATCATCCAGTTTGGGTAGTAAAGGCATCCGCTGCCCCACTGGATGACTGCTATTCGGTGAGAAAATTTACAAATGCACTGCCAGGCTACGGCCATACAGTTCAAGTTGTGCTGGCTTCTGACTGAAACCTCGAGATTTCAGTAACCGCAAACCGCCAAATGCCCTATGTTGGCTCTGGAAACACTAAGCAATACAGGTTTACCGGTATTGTCCCGGCCCGGAGTGACAACTAGAATTGGGTCAAAACACCAACTATGACTAAAGCGATAAAACCAGCTCACTTATACCGCCATGCCAAAGCCGGCCCACTCACTGCACAACCCGGAAGCAGGAAATCACCCCCTGCCCGAGGATCCGCGCGAGATCAAGGCGGTATTGCGGGCAACAAAACGCTGCTACCGCCGACATCCCTATTTTGCCCGGCGTTATGAGCAGCGCGGGGCCGCTTTTGCCCGATCCGACGCCGGATACCTTGCTACCCTGACGACACATCCGCAGAGCCACGTTGACGACCAGGTTGCCTGGCTGGCTGGTGTTCTGGCGTGCCGCGGAATGCCGCGCTGGTTGATGGAAGAGCACCTCGAACTTCTATTTGAAGAACTTTCGCAGGCTGTTCCCGCCCGGGCTGACGATTTCCAGAAACTGAGGAGCGCCGCCGCCGTACTTCGCGCAGAGCGACAGGCCTGGATTCGCCAGGCTGATTTCGAAATACTGTCGGCCAATTTTGCATCCACTGCTGGTCCGTCGCTTAAGAATGCAGGCGGACTGCTGGTTGCCGCCGTCTGTGACGAGTGCTGCGGCCTGCCTCACTCTGTCTCCAGCCTGACACTCTGGCTGAGTAACCCTGAGCGCTTTCCAGTCAAATGGTGCAGCGCCGTCAGCGAGACACTGGCTCAGGCCCGGGCTCTGGTGGCAACAAAAAAGAGAACGCACCCATGAGCGATTTTCCGGTCATCGATGAGGGTTGCTACAGGCGATATCTGACAGCACTGCTGGCGGGTGACCGGCGGCTTTGTGGCGAAATTCTGCAGGAACAACTGGAACTGGCTGTTCCCCTGAAGGCAATCTACCTCGACCTGATGCAACGGGCCATGTACGAAGTGGGTACGCTCTGGGAAAGCAATCAAATCTCGGTTGCAAATGAACACCTCGCCTCGGCCACCACCGAAACGCTGCTGGCGCAGTTGTACCCAAAGCTCTTTTCGCAAAATCACAAGGATCGCCGTGCTGTCATCGCTTGCGTGCCACGGGAGTATCACCAGATCGGCCCGCGCATGGTGGCCGACTTCTTCGAGTTGCATGGCTGGCATGGCTTCTCTCTCGGCGCCAACACGCCGATCGACGGCCTGATCAGCATCATTCGCGAGCGCGACCCGGATGTAGTAGGTCTGTCCATGAGCCTGTTATTCAACCGCCCGCAGCTTGAAGCCATGCTCGAAGCCATCAGCAGAGAATTTCCCACGCTCACGCTTTTGCTCGGCGGGCAGGCTTTCCGGGGCGATGGTGTAGGACGTCAGGCCCGTGAGGAGCTGATGCAGCGCCATCCACAACTGCTCTATTTCGCCACACTAAACGAACTGGAAAGCTACCTCACCCTTGCCTGACCTCCTGTGCGACGCTGACCTGACACAAGGCACGATCGACGCCATTGCCTGGCGCGAGGCGCCGCTGGTTGTTTTGCGTCTTGGTGCCGGCAATACTGTCCTCGAGGCCAACGCCTACGCCCGGCAACTGACCGGGATGGACCTGGCCGGGCTGCCGCTTGATCAAGTTTTTATCGATTTCTCGTCGCCACCTGTTCCCTGGAACCTTGGCACCCTGTGCGCCGCCAGCGGCACTTCCCGCCTCCACATGGCGACGGCCTCCGGACTACTCACCGATCTGCAATTCCGTTTCATCGCAACAGCGTCAGGAGAAGTACAGGCCATCGGCTGGCACGACATGCCGGAACTCCTGAGCTTGCAGCAACAACTGATCGACCTGAACAACGAGCTCAACCACGTTACCCGTACGACCCTTAAGGACTTCAAGTTCCAGATTGACCTGCAGGCAGAAAATCAGCGGCGCATTCTTGATAGTGCCGGCGAGGGTATCTTCGGACTGGATGCCGATGGACGGCATACCTTCGTCAATCCTGCCGCCGCCGCGATGCTTGGCTTTAGCCCGGAAGAACTGATTGGCCAGCCTAGCCACGCCACCTGGCACAGCCACTACCCCGATGGCAGTAGTTTTCCCGAAACCGACTGCCCGATCCTCGAAACGCTAACACAGGGAATGTTGCACACGGTAGAAAACCAGTATTTCCAGCGCAAGGACGGTAGTTTTTTCCCGGTCATATTCACCTCCCGCCCGCTCATCGATCACCGAAAAGTGGTTGGCGCAGTCGTTACTTTCAACGACATCACCGAACGCCGGAAGAACGAAACCGAATTGGAGAAACATCGCCACCATCTGGAGGCACTGGTGCGCGAACGTACCGAGCAGTTGCAAAGCGCCAAGGAGTCTGCCGAAGCAGCCAATCGTGCGAAAAGCACTTTCCTCTCCAACATGTCGCACGAGATCCGTACACCGATGACTGCTGTCGTCGGCCTCGCCTATCTACTGCAGCGTGATGGGGTCACACCATCGCAGGCCGAGAGGCTCGACAAAATTGTCGGTGCTGGTCAGCATTTACTCTCGATCATCAACGACATTCTCGATCTATCGAAAATTGAGTCGGGTCGCCTGCAACTGGAGAGCACCGACTTTCACCTTGCCGCATTGCTCGATAACGTTGTCTCCATAATTGGTCAATCGGCACGCGACAAGGGATTGCGCATCGACCTTGACCTCAGTGACGTGCCCCTTTGGCTACGCGGCGACCCGACCCGCTTGCGCCAGGCCCTGCTCAACTATGCCGGCAACGCCATCAAATTCACCGAGCATGGCAGCGTCGCCTTGCGCATCAAACTGCTGGAAGACAATGGCGGCGAACTGCTGCTCCGTTGCGAAGTCGAGGACACGGGCAGCGGCATCGCCCCGGAGCAACTGGCAAAGCTGTTTCAAGCCTTCGAACAGGCCGATGTCTCGACCACGCGCAATCATGGCGGTACGGGTCTTGGCCTGGCTATTACCCGGCGCCTGGCGCAACTGATGGGTGGCGAGGCTGGCGCCGAAAGCACACCGGGTCGGGGCAGCACCTTCTGGTTCTCCGTCCGCCTGCACCATGGCCATGGCCACATGCCTGCGACAGTGACAGCCAGCGCCGAAGATGCCGAAGCAATATTGCGCCAGCACCATGGCAATGCCAGGTTACTGCTGGTGGAAGACAACCTGATCAACCGCGAAGTGGCGCTTGAATTACTGCTTGGCGCGGGGTTGACCGTAGAAACCGCTGAAAATGGCCGAGAGGCAGTCACCAAGGCAGCAAATACCGCCTATGACCTGATTCTGATGGACATTCTGATGCCGCTGATGGATGGCCTGGCTGCCACACGTGCCATACGTGCCCTCCACGGTCGGGAAAATACCCCCATTCTGGCAATGACCGCCAATGCCTTTGCCGAGGACCGTCGCGCCTGCGACGAGGCAGGCATGAACGGATTTATCGCCAAGCCGGTGACGCCGGAAGTACTCTACACAACCCTGCTGCAATGGCTGCCGGCCATCGCGAATAGCGAGCAGCAGAAAGACTTCCCCTCGGCGCATGAGGTTGTAAGCACAGAATCGCCGCCCAGATCGCCACTCCCGTTACGCACACTGACCCAGCTCAATGCATTGCTGGCGCAAAGCGATACCGCAGCAATCGCTCTGTTCGACAAACATGCCGAGGCGCTGCGCCTTGCGCTCGGTCCGCCCTGCGCTACACTTGAGCGGCAGATCAGGCAGTTCGAATTTTCCGCAGCAAGGGAAACCGTCCAAGGCTACCTTTCTGCCAAACCATCATGCTGAAACAATCCGGCGCGACCTGAGTATTCAACGATGCTTGCCGAAACCCGCTCCATCATCCTGATTGTCGACGACTCGCCCGAAAACCTGAGCGTATTGAACGGCCTTCTGCAACCACAATATCGCGTACTCGCGGCAACCTCTGGCGCCGCTGCCCTGCAGGTGGCAAATGGTCAACAGAAACCTGACCTGATTCTGCTCGACGTCATGATGCCGGGCATGGATGGCTATGAGGTACTGGCCAGACTGCGCGAGAGCGATGCGACGCGCGACATCCCGGTGGTTTTTCTAACAGCACTGAGCGGCGCTGAAGATGAAGAGCGTGGTCTGCAACTTGGCGCGACCGACTACATCACCAAACCGATCAAGCCGGCCGTTGTGCTGGCTCGGGTGCGCACCCAGCTCGAAGCAAAGCAGGCCCGCGACTGGCTGAAGAATGAAAATGCGGTCCTCGAAGCTGAAGTAGCCCGGCGAATGGCCGAGAACGATCATACGCAACTCGCCACCATTCGGGCGTTGGCCCACCTGGCGGAAACCCGCGACCCGGAAACCGGCGACCATATCCTGCGCACTCAGGGCTATGTCCAGCGACTGGCCAACGGGCTAAGGCAACATCCGCGCTTCGTGGAGACGCTCACCGAAACCTTCATCAAGCTGCTGGCGCGCTCGGCGCCCCTGCACGATATCGGCAAGGTTGGAATTCCCGACCAGGTCCTGCTCAAGCCCGGAAAGCTGACCCCGGACGAATGGGTCATCATGAAAACGCACGCACAATTGGGCAGCGAAGCCATTGAACGAGTCGAGCGCGACATGGAGATGCCCCTGGCTTTTCTCGGGCTCGCCAAGGAGGTCGCGCACTGGCACCATGAAAAATGGGATGGCAGTGGCTACCCCGATGGTCTGGCCGGCGAAGCCATTGCCGTATCAGCCCGACTGATGGCGCTGGCCGATGTCTTTGACGCACTGATCACGCCGCGCGTCTACAAACCCGCGATGAGTTACGACGAAGCCCGCGCCATCATTGCTGATGCCCGCGGCCAGCATTTCGACCCCGACGTAGCCGATGTCTTTCTCAGCAACTTTGACGATTTCGTCGCCATTGCCGAACGCTACCGTGACGCCGGCTGATGAGTGACATCGAAGCTCAGTGAATCCTCAAACATGACTCGGGAAAACTTTCTCTCACGTTCGCTCAAAACGCGGATCACGTTATTCACGCTGGCCATTTTTGTCGTCAGCATCTGGGCTTTGGCTTTCTACGCCAGCCGCATTCTGCATGACGACATGGAAAAGCTGTTGAGTGAACAGCAGGTATCGGCCGCTTCGTTTGTTGCAGCATCGATCAACGACGACCTGATGCTGCGCTTCGATGCAATGGAAAAAGTGGCTACCTCGGTTGCGCCGTTCATGGTGGACAAGACGGAACTTCAGGCAGAGCTGGAACAACGCGTGATTCTGCGCACTCTCTTCAATGCCGGCGCCTTCGTCACCAGCCTTGACGGCACTGCGATTGCCTCCGTTCCTACCTCAATCCCGCGGATCGGCCTCAACTACATGTACCGGGACCATATTGTCGCGGCCCTCAAGGACGGGAAGGCAACAGTCAGCCAGCCGATCATGGGCCGAGTTATGGCTGCGCCGGTTGTCTCCATGGGCACACCTATTCGCGATACGCAGGGGGTGGTAATCGGTGCCCTCTCTGCAGTCATTGACCTGAGCAAGGACAATTTTCTGAACAAGATTGAGGGAAAGCATTTCGGCAATGGAGGCGAGTTGCTCTTGATCGCACCTCAGCATCGCCAAATTGTTGTTGCCTCCGACAAAAGCCGGATCATGGCGCAGCTCCCTGCGCCGGGTGTCAACCTCGCCCTTGATCAGTTCATTCAGGGCGACGGGGACACCGCCATTCTGGTTAATCCCAAAGGGGTGGAAGTACTGGCATCTTCCAGGAAAATTCCCGCTGCAGGCTGGTATGTCGTTGTCGCCTTGCCAACCGAGAGAGCCTTTGCGCCCATTGGCGAAATGCAGCAACGCCTGTTGCTTGCGGCAATTTTCCTGACGCTACTGGCCGGTTCGATAACCTGGTGGATGTTGCGGCGCCAACTGGCACCGCTGTTGCTCACCGCCGGCTCACTGGCTACGCAGGCAGATAGTGGCAACGCCGCCGAAGTCTTGCCGATCCTCCATCATGACGAAATTGGCGAGTTGATCGGCGGCTTCAACCGTCTGCTGGAAAAACTGAAACAGCGCGAACTGTCATTGCAACAGTTTTTGCTGGCCGTCGAACAAAGCCCGGAGAGCATCGCCATTGCCAATCTGGCGGGTGAAATTCAGTACGTCAATCAGAGCTTCGTCAGCAACACCGGCTACAGCCGGGAAGAAGCTTTCGGGCAAAACCCGCGTATCCTGAACTCGGGAAAAACGCCGCCCGAGACTTTCGTTTCCCTATGGGACAGCCTGAATCAGGGCAAGCCATGGAAAGGCGAGTTCCACAACAAGCGCAAGGATGGCAGCGAGTACATCGAGTTTGCCATCATCACGCCATTGCGTCAGGCCGATGGTCAGATCACCCATTACGTCGCCGTCAAGGAAGACATCACCGAGAAGAAGCGACTCGGGCAGGAGCTGGACGAGCATCGGCACCATCTGGAAGAAATTGTCGAACAGCGCACGATGGAGCTGACCATGGCACGCCAGCAGGCAGAAGCAGCCAGTCGGGCAAAATCACAGTTCCTGGCCAACATGAGCCACGAAATCCGCACCCCGCTCAATGCCATCATCGGCCTTACCCATATCCTGCGGCACAATGGCGCCACCCCCTTGCAGATCGATCGCCTCGACAAGATACAGGGCGCTGGCCAACACCTGCTGTCGATCATCAATGACATCCTCGACCTCTCCAAGATCGAAGCCGAGCAGATGCAACTTGAGAGCAGGGATTTTCATCTATCGGCAATTCTCGACAATGTCGCTTCCATCATTGGCTATTCGGCGCGTGACAAGGGCTTGCAGATCGAACTTGACCGGGATGCCGTTCCGCTCTGGCTGCGCGGTGACCCGACCCGCCTGCGCCAGGCACTACTTAACTTTGCCGGCAATGCCGTCAAATTTACCGATAAAGGCGTGATTACCCTGCGCGCCAAACTACTCGCTGACAACGACAACGATTTGCTGGTCCGCTTCGAGGTCAAAGATACCGGCATCGGTATCGCGCCGGAGGCACTTACCCGACTATTCAAGGCTTTCGAGCAGGCAGATGCTTCGACCACGCGCAACTATGGGGGAACAGGCCTTGGCCTGGTCATTACCCAACGCATGGCACGATTGATGGGTGGCGAAGTCGGCGTCGAGAGCACGCCGGGTGTCGGCAGCACTTTCTGGTTCACGGCTCACCTGCAGCGCGGTCACGGCATCATGCCCAATGAGCCGGGGGAGAACGAAACATCCGCCAGCCCGGAATCTCGCCTGCGTCGTCTCCATGGCGACAAAAACATCCTGCTGGCCGAAGACAATGCCATCAACCGCGAGATTGCGCTGGAATTGCTGCACGGAGCGGGGCTGGTGGTAGAAATCGCTGTCGATGGCCAGGAAGCTCTGAACAAGGCCAGTCTGACTGACTTCGACCTGATCCTGATGGACATGCAAATGCCGAACATGGATGGCCTTGAGGCCACCCGCGCCATTCGAGCCCTGACCGGACGCGAAAATACGCCCATTCTCGCCATGACGGCCAACGCCTTCGCCGAAGATCGCCGCGCCTGCGAAGAGGCCGGCATGAACGACTTCGTTGCCAAGCCAGTCGCACCGGACGTGCTCTACGCGACCTTGCTGAAATGGCTGCCGGCAACGACCGCGAGAAAAACTCCGCATAGCCTTGAGCAACATGACTCACCTGACGAGGCGCCGACTTTGTCAGCGTCACTTGCCACATCGGCGCAAGACCTGCAGGACCTAATGCAGATATTGGCTGAACTCGACGCGTTGCTGGCGCAAAGCGACACCGCCGCAATTGCGTTGTTCGATCTCAATGCCACAAAATTGCGAGGCGCTCTGGGGCCTTCCTGCGATGCTCTTGAGCGACAGATTCGGCAGTTCGACTTTGTCAATGCGCGGGAAATTATTCGTGTCCAAGCGGACCATTGTTGCAATTTGACGGATTGAATCCGCCCTTGACTCCACCTGAGCAAAGTGGAATTAAAAAATCAGCTCAATCACCAACTATTGTTGGCCCGAGGCCCAATGACTAGCATCTTCAAGGTTGGTGAAGGTGCGAACCACAAAGGTTTCTTTGATGACGGCCGATTCGGAATAGTGCCGGAATGCTTCGAGAATTCTAGCCTGGCAGCCTACAAGGGCAATCTTTAGGTTAGCGTTGGCATCTCCCATCCAGTGATCGTGAGCCGCTACAAGTAGGATCTGGTAGCGGGTTACGTGAAACTCAGTGACTCCAAGGTAATCGGCAATTACATAGGCCAACTTAGCGAGATCAGGGCTGTTTCTGATGTGCTCGATAGCCTCGTCAATCTCATCACCAGAGGTCTCTCCCCAAAACTTTATGTGAGCACCATTGGGCAACCAATCATGTCTGTAGGCCACTTGCGCTTTCTTTCTTGGTATCTGTGGTCTTACCTAAATTTCAATCAAGCCCAATGGCAGCAATCACTTGCGGATTCAACCAATCGACTCTCTGTAGCGAATTTCCTAAGTTCAGCTTCAGGATCGCAAGATTCTGAATTTCTCACCTGCCACACGTTCCCACGCTTCAATGGCAGTAGCCTTGGTCAGCATCATCGAGCCAGATGCTTGGCAAGCGTCGCAGACAACGGACCATTTTTGTATATCAACCTCCATCACATTGATGTCGGTTTCACCACAGTACGGGCAGGGCGAAAGAGGCATAGTTGAAACCTGTTGGATAGAGTCATCATTTGACCCTAATCCATCAACTCGCAAAAGATCGGTTTACGCACCAGTTCATGGTTATTTCAAGGTGGTGCTGAATGGCACTAAACGCGAAACATGTCCAATGCCACGCTAATCAGCAATCAAGGCTGATTGATCTCATCAAGCGCCATCCCGGCGGTTGCCACTTGATGAGAGAGTTCCAACAACGACACCGATTCGGTTTTGGCGTGAATACGAGACCGATAGTTCTCCACGGCACGCTGACTAATTTGCAGACGCGCCGAAATGTCCTTGTTGGTCATACCAGAAAGGGCAAGTGCCAATATTTCTCTTTCGCGCTTCGTGAGCTTGCTCAAACGTGCCTCAAATTTACGGCGTGCTTGTTCAGCGTTTTTCCTGTCAGAGATGTCCGTCAAGGCAATTCTCAATTCAGGAAGCCCATCTACGCCAGAGACGAGGGCAGCACACAGGCTGCCAAAGAAATACGTTCCGTCCCGTCTTAACATCGTCAGTTCGCACGTTTGTTGGTGCCCATGCTCCCATGGATGGTTCCAAAAACGTCGCCATATAGCCTGGTCGTCGGCCATAACGAATTTTTCAAGTAGCAGGCCGCGCAGTCGCCTGCGGTCTGCTTGCAACAGGGATGCACCGGTCTGATTGATGCTAGCGATTTCACCGGAAGTGGTGAGTGTGATGTAGGCAATCGGCGCGAACTCAAAGAGATCAACATATCGGTCGCGCATTTTTGCTAATTCAACCTGTGCGGCACGAAGTTCGTCGTTCTGCATCTCCAGTTCAACCTGATGGACGCGAAGCTCGTGCAGCAATCTCGCGAAGGTATCAACGGGTGCCAGCCCTTTTGATATCCGCGGAAGCGGTGATTCGGCCTTCTTTCTCAGTTGCCGATGCGCGGTGAAATCCTTAACGGACATGAGGCCCTTTCTTGATCTCTTTGGCGGAGAAACGACAGGTCGCTATCATGGCCGATTCCACCGCCAAGCGGGGAAATCTGGTCGCTTATGCCAGTCCTCGTGTTGCTATTGAGGCGCGACTATCCGTCTATTCGTGTGTACCCAGTGGCTGCTTTGAGGGCATCCGGTTCGCATGGTTTAAATTTTGCCGACCGGCTGCTCTGGCGAAAGCTGGCTGGCCGGTATGGGCACCTTGGGGTCAGCGACCACTCAAAACCGAATGTCTCCTAAAAGCGCTTTGAGGCAGCTAGCATTTCGCTTTCCAACCCTATATTGCACACCTCAGCGTGTTGCTGAGGTGTGTTTGGCGATCGGCTTCCAACCTCGGAATGCAAATGGCCAAAATTACAAAGGTGCCTGCGGGCGCCTTTGTGCTACAGCTTGCGGATTTTGTCGAGCAGCGCCGTGGTCGATTTCTGGTGGATGAAGGGAATGGAGTGCACTGTTCCGCCCCAGCCCAGTACCTCGGTGCAGCCGACGATTTTTTCGACCGGCCAGTCGCCGCCCTTGACCAGGATTTCTGGCCGGCATTCGAGAATGCGCTGGAGTGGGGTGTCTTCGTCGAACCAGGTGACGAGTGCGACGCAACCCAGCGAAGCCATCACGGCCAGGCGATCTTCCAGCGTATTGACCGGGCGGTCGTCGCCCTTGCCGAGGCGCTTGACGGAAGCATCGCTATTGAGCGCGACGACCATGCTGGTACCGAGTGCAGCGGCCTGGGCCAGGTAAGTCACGTGACCGCGATGCAGGATGTCGAAACAGCCGTTGGTGAAGACCAGTGGGCGGGCGATTTGGGCGGCTCTTGCGGTCAACTGCTCCGGGGAGCAAATTTTCGTTTCAAAGCTGGGGGCGGCGTAGGTCATGGCGGGTGATATCCGAAAGTGAGCCGCCATTTTAGTGGGGCGGCAGGATTTTCGGCTGCTTTTGCCAGTGTCTCCGGCTTACTGGTGATTCTTGCGCCAGTTTGTCAGGGCTGAAATGGCACTGTCAAAGCCAGTCAGCACAAGGATGCCATCGAGTTTTCCCAGTCGCTGGACGCCGCCGCCGCCGGCCCAGAGTTCAGCTTCGGCAGGCAGCACCTGACGCAATTGCTGCAGCAGGCCAGGGATCTGCCGTTGCGGGAAGGCAACCGAAAACGACAGCGCGACAACGTCGGCCTTGTGGGCGCTGGCGGCCCGGGCGATTTCTAGCAGGGGCATCTGGGTGCCGAGCGGGATGCATTCGGCGCCTTCAAGGGCAAACAGCGCTTCAACCATGAGCAGGCCGATGACGTGCTGCTCGTCCGGCACGCTGGTCAGCAGGACGCGCGGCCCCTGGTTGCCACCGGCCAGGCTGGAGATGGCCTGGCGCAGCAGACGCTTGGTCAACTCGGTAAACAAGTGTTCTTCAAAAACTTCGAAGCTGCCATCTTCCCAGGCTTCGCCAACCCGGCGGGTGAGCGGGGCGATCGTGTCCTGGACAAAACGCTGCAAGCCTTGACGGGCGAGGCGCTGCAGCATGGCCTGCTGATAACCCGTACCGTCGTTTTGCTTGATCAGCGCGAGCAGTTCATTGAGTTCGTCTGTGCCGGCGGTTTCATTGGTCGTCGCTTGGACTGAACGTCGCGGTGCCAGCGTGGTCAGTTCTTCCATCGGCGTTGCAATCAGCTTGCCCGGCCGATGACCCGCATCCATCAGGCGTTTGATCAGGCGGAGGCGCTCGACCTGAGGGGCCGGGTAACTACGTTCCCCGTTGCTGTCGCGGTCAGGCGTCGGGAAGCCATAGCGGCGCTCCCACATGCGCAGGACGTCCTTGGAGAGTCCGGTGTCGCGTTCGACCGCACCAATATTGAAACAGGGAGTATTCATTTTTGTCCTAAACAAAAGTTAGACAAATTGTTGACAGGAAGTTGATTGATGGTTATCTTACGAACAAATGTTCTGTTTGTCTAGGACAAATTAGATAAGGAGTTGGACATGGTTCATGACTTGAAACGTTGGCTGGGCATTGCAGGCCTGCTGATTGTTGGCATCGTACCGGCCGCCAGTGCGGCCGAATGCCCGGCGCTGCTTAACCATTCCTTCCCAGGTCTGGTTGATGGCAAGCCGCAATCGCTTTGCCAGTACCAGGGGAAAGTTATTCTGGTGGTCAATACGGCGAGTTACTGCGGCTTTACTTCGCAATATGACGGTCTGGAAAAAATTTATGCCCGGCTCAAGGACAAGGGGCTGGTCGTTCTTGGCTTTCCGTCCAACGATTTTGGCGATCAGGAGCCGGGTAGCGACAAGGAAATTGCCGACTTCTGTCGCATGACCTATGGCGTCGAATTTCCGATGCTCGGCAAGACCGTGGTCAAGGGCAAGAAGGCCAATCCGTTCTACCTGAAGCTGGCCGAAATCACCGACAGCCGGCCGAAATGGAATTTCCACAAATACCTGATCAATCGCGACGCCACGAAAGTTCTGGCCTTCGGCAGCTTTACCAAGCCGGAAGACGAGGATTTTCTGAAGAAGATTGACGAGTTTCTCAAGTAAGTCCGCGCCCCAACCCCCAGGAGCCTTTGCCATGAACGCACCCGATCACTTTTTCCTCCCTGATGTGCAGGCCACTGCAGACATCCGCTGTCTGGCGATTCAGAACGTCGGCGTCAAGGGCTTGCGCTACCCGCTGCAACTGGCAACCGCCAGTGGCGAACTGGTCAGTACCGTCGCCAACCTGACGATGACGGTCGGCCTGTCGCCCGAGGTCAAGGGCACCCACATGTCCCGGTTTGTTGAGCTACTTGAAGGTCGTCGCGAGGCGCTGACCCAGGATGGCCTGTTCCGCATGCTGGAAGAGATGCTGCTGCGCCTTGATGCCAGGAGCGGCCGCATCGAACTGGCCTTCCCCTACTTTATTCGCAAGGCGGCCCCGGTTTCCGGCGTTGAAAGCCTTCTGGACTATGACGTGACGCTGCTTATCGAACAGCCGGCAGGGCAGCAAGCCAGCCTGACGCTGCGCGTGGTGGCGCCAGTGACCAGCCTGTGCCCGTGCTCCAAGAAGATCTCTGAATATGGCGCCCACAACCAGCGCTCACACATCACGCTGGAGGCGAAGTTGCGCTCGGCAATGGCGATTGAGGAACTGGTGCGCTTCGCCGAGGAAGAGGCTTCCTGCGAGGTCTTTGGGCTGCTCAAGCGCCCGGATGAAAAGTATGTGACCGAGCGCGCATACGACAACCCGAAATTTGTCGAAGATCTGGTGCGCGACATTGCGCTCCGCCTGATGAATGAGCCACGCATTTCCGACTGGAAGGTGGCTTCGGAAAACTTCGAGTCGATTCACAACCACTCGGCCTATGCCGAGCTGGTCGGTTCCAACGCATAAGAGGTCATCATGAGCAGAAAGCAACGTATCGCCGTCGTCGGCGCCGGTATTTCCGGTCTGGCCAGCGCCTGGCTGCTGAGCCAGCAGCATGAAGTGACGCTGTTCGAGGCAGGTGACTACCTCGGCGGCCACACCAATACCGTGGATGTGACGCTGGAAGGCAAGACGCATCCGGTCGATACGGGCTTTCTGGTCTTCAACGAGAAGACTTATCCCAACCTGATTGCGATGTTTGACTTGCTCGGTGTCGATAGCGTCGAGACCGAAATGTCCTTCGCTGTCAGCCTGGAAAATCCCGACCTCGAATGGGCCGGCAGCAGTCTGGCGACGGTGTTCGGTCAGAAGCGCAACCTGCTGCGTCGCTCCTTCTGGTCGATGCTTTCCGACATCCTGCGTTTCAATCGGGAAAGCACTGCCTGGCTGGCCAGCCACCCGGACCAGCAGCGCAGCCTGAACGATTTTCTGACGGAAGGCAGATATTCCAGCGCCTTCTCCGACTGGTACTTGCTGCCGATGGCGGCTGCCATCTGGTCCTGCCCGACCGGCCAGATGCGCGACATGCCGCTCGCCACCTTCATTCACTTCTGCCAGAACCACGGCCTGCTGCAGGTCTTCGACCGGCCAATGTGGCGTACGGTCAAGGGTGGCGGGCGCGATTACGTCGCGAAGATCGCGGCACAATTGAACGATATCCGCCTCGGTTGCCCTGTCAGCGCCGTCACCCGCGAAGGGGGCTGGCTGAAGGTCACGCACGCGGCGGGCTGCGAGCATTTCGATCAGGTGGTGATGGCTTGCCACAGCGATCAGGCGCTGGCCATCCTCGGCTTTACGGCCACTGACGGCCAACGTGAAGTCTTGTCGGCGATTCGCTATCAGCCCAACCGGGCCGTGTTGCACACCGACCGCGCGTTGCTGCCACGCGACGAAAAACTGTGGTCGGCCTGGAACTACTTTGCCGGCAGCGGCGAGCCGGGCGAACAGCCGGTTGGCGTCTCCTACCTGATCAACAAACTGCAGCCGCTGCCGTTCAAGACACCGGTGGTGGTGACGCTGAATCCGGCGCGTGAGCCCGACCCTGCCAAGGTTCTGGCTGAGTTCGACTACGCCCACCCGATTTTCGACGGCCCGGCCATCGCGGCCCAGCAACGGCTGGCCGATGTTCAGGGCGAGAACGGGATCTGGCTGGCTGGCGCCTGGGGCAGCTATGGCTTCCATGAAGATGGCCTGAAATCGGCGCTGCGCGTCGTCAATGGCCTGGGCGTTCGCGCGCCTTGGCAGGGCGAAGTGCTTGCCGTCGCCCGCGAACTGGAAAGTGTCTGATCGCCATGGCCACGCCTCCCCGCCTGCTGATTGGTCACGTCATGCACCGGCGCTTGCGCCCGGCGGTGAATGCTTTCGTCTATCCGGTGTTCTTCGTGCAACTGCCGTTGGCTGATCTGGCGGCTGGAAAATGCCCGATTTTCTCGGTTGACCGCAGCAATCTGCTCAGCTTCCACCAGAAGGACCACGGGCCGCGCGATGGCAGCCCGTTGTTGCCCTGGATTCAAAAACTGTTGCGCGAACGGGGTTTGCCAGCCGATGGCGAGATCATCCTGCAATGTTTTCCGCGCGTACTGGGCTATGTCTTCAACCCGGTCAGCTTCTGGTTCTGCCACGACAAGGCCGGTGAGCTGATTGCGGTGCTGGCTGAAGTCAGCAATACCTTTGGTGGCCGCTACAGCTATCTGCTGCATAACCCGGATGGCTCACCCTTGCGCGACGGGCAGGAATTGAGCGCCGGCAAGGAGTTCCACGTTTCACCCTTCTGCGATGTCGAAGGCGGCTATCGCTTTCGTTTTCACCTGCAGCGCAAGGCGCAGGTGATGCGCATCGACTACGACGATGCCGAAGGCGAAGTGTTGCTCACCTCGATTGGCGGCAAGCCCAAAGCCTGGTCTACCTCCGCTCTGCTCGGCGCCTTCGTGCGCATGCCCCTGCTTACCGCCGGTGTGATGTTCCGCATCCACTGGCAAGCCCTGAAGCTCTGGCTGAAGGGTGTTCCTTTCCGCGGTGCCCATCCAACCCCCCTCCAGGAATCGACCAAATGAACAATACGATGATTCTGCGCGGTGCCGAGAATCTGGCCCGCGACACCCGCCTGGTTTTCGCCCTGCTCGAAAAACTGCGCGGTGGCATGCTCGAAATCCGCCTGCCCGATGGCTCAAGCCAGCTCTTCGGCGAGGGCGAACACGGCGTCACGCTGCAGGTGCACGACGAAGCCATGTTCGGCCAGGTGCTGGCCAAGGGCGATATTGGTCTGGCCGAATCCTATCTTGACGGCCACTGGGATTCGCCGGATATCACCGGCCTGCTCAGTCTGCTGGCGAAGAATCGCGATGCACTGAAGAAGGCCGTCTATGGCTCATGGCGCAACCTGCTGGCGGCGCGCGTTCGCCACTGGCTGAACGGCAACAGCCGGGCCGGCAGCAAGCGCAACATCATGGCCCACTACGATTTGGGCAACGACTTCTACAAACTCTGGCTCGATCCGAGCATGAGCTATTCGGCCGCCATCTACCGCGACGTCGATGACGGTTCGCTGGAATCTGCCCAACACGCCAAGTACCGGCGCATCCTCCATCATCTGAAGGCCGGGGCGGGACAAAGCGTGCTGGAAATCGGCTGCGGCTGGGGTGGTTTCGCCGAAATGGCCGTTGAGCAAGGCTTGCAGGTGACCGGCCTGACGCTGTCGCCGGCCCAACTCGAATGGGCCCAGAAGCGCGTGCCATCAGCCGATCTTCGGCTACAGGATTACCGCGACACCAGCGAGCAATTCGATCACGTTGTCTCCATTGAAATGTTCGAAGCCGTCGGTGAACGTTGGTGGCCGACCTATTTCAAGACCATCGCCAGTGCGCTGAAGCCGGGTGGCCGGGCCGTGGTGCAGAGCATCACCATCCGCGATGACCTGTTTGGCGATTACCGCAAGGGAACCGATTTCATTCAGCAGTACGTCTTCCCCGGTGGCATGCTGCCTTCGCGTTCAGCCTTCCGCGCTGCGGCGGCGAAGCAGGGGCTGACCGTGCATGCCGAGTACGCCTTTGGCCTCGATTACGCCCGTACGCTGGCCGAATGGCGCCATGCTTTCGAGCTGAACTGGCCGCAAATCGCGGCGCTCGGGTTCGATGAGAACTTCCGTCGACTCTGGCGCATGTACCTTTGCTATTGCGAGGCCGGTTTCCTGGCAGGTAACGTCGATGTCGTGCATTTTGAACTCGCGCACCAGTAAGCAGAGCGAGGGGGGAGCAAGCCGCCGCAGCTTCCTCCTCGCCCTCGCTGCCTGGCCCTTCGCATCGTTCGCCAACACCGGCGCGGACAATCCGACGGCTGGTCTGACGCGTTGGGGGAGTGGAGAGTTTCGTCGCTTCGGCTTCCTTGTTTACGAGGCAACCCTTTGGGCCGGCAATGATCCCGTGCGGCCACCGCTGGCGCTGAAGCTGACTTACAAGCGCAATATTTCCGGCAAGGATATTGCCGAGGCCAGTGTCAAGGAAATCCGCAATCTGGCTATCGCAGATGAAGCGTGGCTGAAAGTTTGGGGTGAGCAGATGACTCGGATGTTCCCGGATGTTCGTCCTGGGGATCACATCATTGGGCAACATCTGCCGGAAGGCGCACGATTCTTCTTTAACGACCGGCTGATTGGTAGCGTTGATGATACGGCCTTCGCTCGGGCGTTCTTCGCCATCTGGCTTGATGCCAATACCAGTGCGCCGGATTTGCGGGCGGCATTGTTGAGGCGGTCGTGATGATGGCTGCTTTCTCTTTGCCGGGGATGGGTTCTTTGTTTTTGCTTGGGGTTCCGCCCTTGCGGGGCGTCTTACTTTCTTATGCTTCGCCAAAAGAAAGTAAGCAAAGAAAAGGCGACCCTGGGTCGGCGCCGGGCAAGCCCGGTTCCTTGCGCTACTCGGCAGGCCGGGCGGCTTGCCAGAACTCGCCTGCGGCTCAGACAAGGCAAGCCGACTTCCCCCGGCCCGCCTGCGTTGCTCAGCGCCTCGCAAGGGGCCCGAAGGGCGTCGCGGGACGAAGCACTAGCCCAGGAATTGACTGCTACGGTCAACCGGGGAAAAAGCCAAAAATCAAAATAAGTACCCCATCCCCGTCACTCCCGCGAAAGCGGGAGTCCATACCCCTGCTGGATTCCCGCCTAAGCGGGAATGACCGTGCCCCAAGTTCACCACGGATCGTTTCACCGGGCCCCTTGGCAGGTGCCGAGCAACGCAGAAACGCCGGGAGCTTTGGGCTGGCGTTGTCTGAGCCGCAGGCGAGTTTAGCTAGCCCCCCGGCGTTTCGAGTAGCGCAGGGAACCGGCGCAGCCGGCACCGCCCCAGGGTCGCCTTCTTTTTGCTTACTTTTTCTTGGCGAAGCAAGAAAAAGTGAGACGCCCCGCAAGGGCGGAACCCCAACCCAACCGAAGCCACCAGCTTCAAGCAGCAAGCCATGACCAACGGCCGCATCCTGGCCTACGGCCTACTAGGCCTCCCGCTGGCTTTCGCCGCTCTTCCCATCTACGTCCACGTCCCCCGCTATTACGCCGACGTGGCCGGGATGCCACTCGCCCTGCTCGGCGCCATTCTGCTCGGTGCCCGCCTGCTCGATGCTGGCGTCGATCCCTGGCTCGGCTGGCTGGCCGACCGTGTTTCACGCCCGCGCATGGTGGCGCTGGCGCTGTTACCTTTCGCCATCGGCTTCGTCGCGCTGCTCAACCCGCCGACTGACAATGTTTCGCTCTGGCTGCTCGCGTCGCTTGCACTGACCTACCTCGGCTTCTCGGCGGCGACTGTCGCCTATCAGGCCTGGGGCGCCGACATCGGTGTCGATTCTGCCCTGCGCACGCGGTTGACCGCAGCACGCGAAGGTTTTGGTTTGCTCGGCGTCGTACTTGCCGCCGCCTTGCCGGCCTTGATCGCGACGAATCTGAGCGATGGTATTGCCCGCCTGAGCTGGATCTTGCCGCCCTTGTTGCTGATCGCTGCGGCAACTACCTTCAGTCGCGTCGGTGCCGGTCAGCCGGTGCTGGCGCCGAGTCAGCCTTTGCTGCCCAGCCTGCGCAGGGTCTTTGCCGATGTCGCCTTCCGGCGTCTGCTGCTGGTCTTCGTCGCCAACGGGATCGCGGCTGCCTTGCCGGCAACCCTGTTCCTGTTTTTCGTGGCCGATGTGCTGCAACTGGAAAAGGCCAGTGGGCCGCTGCTCGCTGTTTATTTCATCGCCGGCGCAGCGTCGTTGCCGCTCTGGGTCAAGTTGTCGGCGCGCTACGGTCGAGTGTTTGCCTGGCTCGGGGCAATCGTGCTCTCCATCATCGCCTTCGCCGGGGCTAGCCTGCTTGGCAGTGGCGATCTTTGGCTTTTCGCCGCCATCTGTATTGCCTCCGGTCTGGCGCTGGGTGCCGATCTGGCTTTGCCTGCCGCCATCGCCGCCGATCTCGGTGAACGTCAGGGGCAGGCCGGGGCTTGCTTCGGCGTCTGGAATTTTGTTTCGAAACTCAACCTGGCGCTGGCTGCCGGGCTTTCACTACCCTTGCTCGGCGCGCTCGGCTATCAGCCAGGCAGCGGTGCCGGGCTGACTTCCCTCACTTTTGCCTACGCCCTGCTGCCGCTTGCTTTCAAGGCGCTGGCTGGCGCCTTGCTCTGGCGCTGGCGTCATTCTCTGGAGATCTGATCATGAAACTCTTGCTTGCTGCTGCTTTTACGCTGGGCCTTGCCGGTTGCGCCTCGACCGGCGTTGAACAATACCGAACCGAACAACCGCCCCTCGACCTGAAGACCTATCTGAACGGCACACTGGACGCCTGGGGCATGTTCCAGGGCCGCTCTGGCGAGGTGAAGAAGCGCTTCCACGTCGTGATCGATGCCAAGTGGACGGGTGATACTGGTGTCCTTGATGAAAACTTCAAGTGGTCTGACGGCACGACTTCCCGTCGGGTGTGGACGTTGATCAAGCAGCCAGACGGCACTTTCCGTGGCACGGCCGATGACGTGGTTGGCGAGGCGCTTGGCGAAGTTTCCGGCAATGCCTTGCGTTGGCGCTATGTGCTGGCACTGCCAGTGGACGACAAGGTCTACAACGTCGATTTTGACGACTGGATGTACCTGATGGATGACAAGGTGATGATGAACCGCTCCTATATGTCGAAATGGGGCTTCAATCTGGGCGAAGTGACGCTGACCTTCGTGAAACGATGAACCCAAAAATAACGGACTGGGTTGGCAAGCGCGTCTGGCTGGTCGGCGCTTCGTCGGGCATCGGTGCGGCGATGGCGCACGAGCTGGTCGGACGTGGCGCAAAACTGGCGTTGTCGGCGCGCAATGCCGAAAAGCTGAAGGCGCTGGCGGTGGGCGGTGCACTGCTCCTGCCCTGCGATGCGACCGATACCGCCAGTCTCGCCGCAGCCCGCGAAAGCCTGCTGGCCACCTGGGGTGGCATTGATCTGGTCGTTTATCTGGCCGGCGATTATGTGCCTATGAGGGCTGACAACTTCGATCTGGCGGTGGCCGAAAAAGTCATTGCGGTGAACTTCAACGGTGCCATGCGGCTGGCGGCGACAGTATTGCCCGACCTCAAGGCTGGCGGCGGCATAGCCTTCGTCGCCAGCGTCGCCGGCTATCGCGGTTTGCCCAAGGCACTTTGCTACGGGCCGGGCAAGGCGGCGCTGATTCACTTTGCTGAAGTGCTGCATCTCGACTTGGCGCCCAAGGGAGTTGGCGTGTGGGTGATCAATCCGGGCTTTGTCTCGACCCAACTCACCGCCAAGAACGATTTCACGATGCCGGCGCTCCAAACACCTGCCCAGGCGGCGATTGCTGCGGTGGACGGCTTCAAAACGGCAAATTTCGAAATCCATTTCCCCAAGCGTTTCACGCGCCTGATGAAGTTTTTCGCGCTACTGCCTTATGGCTGGTATTTCCCGCTGATTCGCCGCTTTACCGGAGGCTGAGATGAATACCGACGCACTGATCCAGTTCTATCACGACATTTCGCTCGACAGCGTTGCCCGTTTTCCGGAGTTCTACAGCGACAACGCCTACTTCAAGGACCCGTTCAATGAAGTGCGCGGCGTCGCGGCGATTCAACGCATCTTTACTCACATGTTCAGTCAGGTGGCCGAGCCGAGGTTCGTCATCACTGAAAAGGTGGCCGATGCCGGTGGCGTGATGCTGATCTGGGAGTTCTACTACCGCGTGCGGCTCTGGGGTAAAGGCGAGGCGCAGGTCATGCGCGGCGTCTCCCACCTGAAGTTCGACCCGGATGGCAAGGTGAATTACCACCGTGACTACTGGGATACGGGCGAGGAGCTATACATGAAGCTGCCGGCGCTCGGGACGCTGATGCGGGGGCTGCGACGGGTGCTGTCGGCCTGAGTTATTTGCGAAATGAAACGTCCAATTTCAAATTAAGGTGCGTGCGGATTTTTGGCGTTTGATTTGATATATTTCTGCCTGATCCCCCTAAACAGAAAGAAAATGATGAATAAAAAATCCGCCCTATTGGCCGCACTTTTCCTTTCCATGCCGCTGCTTGCCGTTGCTCAGAGTGCGCCGCAGGCTGCAGTCGTAGCTGCCTCCGCACCCGGCCAGAAAGCCATCGCCGAAGCTGTGCAGTTGCAGGGCAAGGTCAAATCGATCGACAAGAAGAGCCGGAGCGTCGTGGTCGTCGGTGCCCAGGGCAACGAGATTTTCATGGCGCTGGGCGAAGAAGCCCGGAACTTTGACCAGATTCGCGTTGGTGATCTGGTGACCCTGACCTACGTTCAGGCGCTGGCGCTTGAATTGAAGAAGGTCGAAAACAATGGCATCCGCGAGCGTGTCGAGTCCGAGCAGGCCGTGCGCGCCAAACCGGGCGAGAAGCCGGCCGGCGCCATTGAGCGCTCGGTCCGCGTCGTAGCCAATGTAGTGGCGGTCAATCCCAAGGCGAAGACTGTGACCCTGCGCGGCGCCAAGCGTACCGTCGAACTGGCTGTTGATGATGCGGCGCTGCTCAAGGAAATCAAGGTGGGCAACCAGGTCGAGGCGCTCTACGTTGAGGCCGTGGCTCTGGAAGTGACGGCAGCCAAAAAGAAGTAAGCGAACTGTAAAACAGGGTCGGCGGATCTCTGTGATCCGTCGTGCCTAGCCTGGAAGCTGGTTTGCCTATGCCAACTGTTTTTCGTCATTTTCTCAAGCCGCTGGCCCTGAGCGCGTTGTTGGCCATGGGTGGCTGCTCTGTCATCTGGCCGGTTTATGAGACGCCGCCCATCGACGTCCCGCCCGCAGCCCTCAAGCCCCTGAGTCTTGACCGCCAGTGGTGGAAATTATTCAGCGACCCGGCACTGAATCAACTGGTTGAAGACGCCCTCGCCAACAATCTCGACCTCGCCAAGGCCGCCACCAATATCGATGAGGCACGAGCCAATGCCGGCGCCGCCCGCGCCTTGCTCTCGCCACGTGTCGACGGCATGGCCAAGGCCGGTGCCACCCAGCGTCAGCTGACCTTCGCCGTCAATCAAAGCGAAATCAACAAGACCACCAGCTCCGCCTCAGTCGGTGCCGCCGTCAATTGGGAAATTGACCTCTGGGGTCGTATCCGCCAGATGAACGATGCCGCGCTGGCCCGTCTCGCTGCCTCCGAACACACCCGCAACGCCACTGTCCTCTCTGTATCCTCCGCCGTCGTCGATACCTACCTGCAATTGCGCACCCTCGACGCCAAGCTTGTCATGACCCGCGATGCTGCGCGCGATCTCAAATACGCGTCCAACCTCGAATATCGCCGCTGGAAGGCTGAAGCCGGAACCCAACTGGCCTATCAACAAAGCCTGGCTGAATGGTCGGCCACCGAAGCCCGCATCCCCGGCATCGAGTCGGCCATTGCCAAGACCGAACTCGCCCTGCAAATTCTCGTTGGCCGCAGCCCAAGGCTGATGGGCGAACACCTGCTGCGCGGCGCTCAGCCCAAAGTGCCGGATACCCCGCGGGAATTCGATTCCGCCTTACTACTCCGCCGCCCGGATGTCGCCTCGGCTGAACAACTGCTGGTTGCCGCCCATGCCGACGTCAATGCTGCGCGGGCCGAACGCTACCCGCGCCTCAACCTTTCCCTGCTCGCTGGCCTGATCGCCAGCTCCAGCAATCTGATCACCGGCTTTCCGCTGTTCTGGGATGCCAGCGCCGGCCTGACCGGTCCGATCTACGATGCCGGGCTGATCCAGTCCAAGACCGAAGCCGCCGAAGCACGTCGGGAGAGGGCGGTCGCCCAGTACCGCTATGCCGTTTCAGTCGCCTTCCGCGATACTTACGAAGCCATGGTTCTGCGTGACACCAGCGACAGTCAGGTTGCCTCTTCCGAAGCCGAAGTCGCCACGCGCAAGCAATCGCTGGTTCTCACCCAGAAAAGCTACGACGCCGGGCGTTCGAGCAAATTCGAAGTGCTTTCCGAATCCATCAAGGTATTGAATGCCCAGCTCTCGCTGGCCGATGCCCGCCAAAATCAACTGCTTGCCCGTAGCCAGTACTACAAGGCACTGGGAGGAGGTTTCTGATGATGTTCCATGTCTATACCGACCCGAAACCAGAGGGTTATTTCGTCAACGAACCCTTTGGTATCTACCGCACCATCCTCGATGCCGACTGGCTGCTCTACATTCTGCTGCCCTTTTTGCTGATCGCCCTCGTCGGCATTCTGATGCTGGCCTGGCGAATCCATGAGATTCCGAGTCACAAGGCAGACCATAAAAAGATGCGGCAAGCCGAACTGGTCACTGCCCTGACCCTGCTTGGCCTGTTCATGCACGAGATCTGGGCCCTTGCGCTGTTCATCGCTTACATGGACTGGAATGCCTTTGAGGACTTTCTGGTGCGTATCCTGCGGCGTTCCCGCATCCCGGAGGATGCGGTGGCCGTCGTTGCGCCCCAGCCAAGTCCGGCGAGTACGGAATCAATGCCAGTCCCACCCACCCCGCTTGCCGAGGAGGCCAAGGCATGAAACTCACCCTTGTCCCCTATCTCCTGATTTGCTGGCTGCTGGTCAAATTCGGCATCGTCAAGAAAACCATCGGCAATTTTGTTGCCATGGGTCTGGGTGCGGTATTCGTGCTTTTCATGCTGCTCACCATCACCCGCTATTACGCCTTCATTGACCTGACCGCAACAACGACAGTCAAGGCCCCGCACATCGTGCTCAATAGCCCGGCTGGTGGAGAGATCGACAAGCTCTTCGTCACCCATAACCAGAAACTGAAGGCCGGCGATCCGGTTTACAGCTTCAAGACCGACCGCTACCAGATCCAGATGGCCGCCAAGAAAGCCGAGAAGGGACGGCTGCAGACGCAGTTGGGCAAGCTGGAAAATGATCTGAAGCGCCTGGGGAAATTGCGTGGCGAAGTTATTCCGCAAGCCGAATACGACGCCAAAGTTGCCGAAGTCGAAACCCAGCGTGACCTGGTGATCAAGGCCGAACAGGATATGGCTGACCTGCAATGGAAGATCGACAAGGCGCTGGTCGTTGCTCCGGTCGATGGTCAGGTAGCCGTGCAGTTCTCGTCGGAAGGGCAGTATTTTGGTGAATCTCGCCCGGCGGCGATTCACATGTTCACCAACAAGAAATTCATCGAGCTGCGTATCCCAGATCAAGTGTACGAGTACATCAAGCCGCATGCCTTCTCGGAATTCTATGTTGATGCCTACCCCGGCAAGATCTTCCGGGCGCGGGTGCACAGCATTACCGAATCGACCGGTGAGGCGCAGGGGGCTCTGCTCGCTACGCCGCAAAGCGTGACACAGCATGTCATGAAGAACAGCAACGAGATTGGCCGGACGGTGATTCTGGAATTTGAGGAGCCGGAGGGCGTGCATATCCCGGTCGGGGCGACTGGCAAGGCGTGGATTGCAGCGGAGAAGCCAATTCATCTGCTCGGCTTCCTTGACCTCGTGATCGGCTCGCTGCTTCGATTCGCGGCTGCTGAGTCTTATTTGAAGGCGATGTAATTGATGCGGGCACCGCTTGACTCAACCGTGTCTGGCTTCTGGACTTGGTTGAGGATCGTGCGCCGGCCGACGGCGATCAGATCGCCAAACTTGATCAGATCGCCGAGCCAGAGAAGAATTACCTGACTTACTGAGACTTTTTCCAACTGGAGTCCGGGCTGAAACTACGTATCTTCAGCGCCTTGCTTTCGGTGGTTTTTCCCAGGTTTTTCTCGTATACCGTACCGTCATGGCTGACGATGAAAGTCATGACGCCAGAACTGCCATATTTGGCCGGGTAAGCGACAGCAGCAAAGCCACCGATCATCTTGCCATTGGCCATGTAGCTGTAGGCGCCACCAGGGGCACTCTTGCCCTGTTCAGTCAGCATCCGGAAGAAATAGCCGTGATAAGGGGCCTGCTTTTTCCCATACCCCATGCGCTTGGCTTCAGCCACTAACGGCCCAAACGGGCTCGGCGGTTCGTTGGCAGAAACCGGCCAGAACAGGCCGTCTTTTTTGCCCTCGCTTGAGATGAAATGGCGAGCGTAGTCGTTGAAACCATTGCTATCGAGATCGGCAGTGGCATATTCGCGTTGAGCATCCACTGTTGCCTGCAATGTCTGAATGGCGCTCAATTCATTTTGACCAACCCGCCGGTTGATGATTTCTTCTCGTCCGGCGGCTGCATCGAACACCCAGCTATTGCCCTTGCGCACGAGCGGCGCCGGGAAAGGCCAGTCTCCGTCGCCGACGAGCAAGAAGGCGCGGCCATCGGTCGACGGACTGATGCTGTGCTTGAGATCATAGGCCGCCAGGAACTTGCGCCAGCCTTCTTTATCAGCCACTGCATCACCGCTGGATAGCCAGGTGCGTGACGTTGGACCAACCACCGCCAGCAGCGCGGCGAGGTCTTCGGCGCGAACAGCTTCGGCCAGTGCCTTGGCGGCGTCGTCGGGAGCGGCAAAGGATGTTTGCACTATGGCCGGGGTTGCCGGCGCCGAATAGGCCGTATTGGCCAGCGGTGCCATCGCGATCATCAGTGCGACGGCCAGGGTTTTCATGTTGAATTTGAGTTTCATCGTATTCTCCGCAGAAATGGGGGCTGAAGGATTAGTGGCGACCACGGCCGCCTCCGCCACCACCCATTTGTCTGCCACCACCGCCGCCGCCACTTCCACGGCGGTTGCCCATCTCGGCTCGACTGGCGCCGCCCCGGGAGCTGGCTTCACGGGTAGAGGCGCCATTACCTACGCCGGAAAAGCCGTTGTCACTAGCGCGGTTGCGCCCTCCACCATCAAAGCCACCGCCGCTGGATTTGTCACGGGAGCCACCGCCGTCGAAGCGCTTGTCGCTTCCCGCTGGCGAATCCCGGCGCTCAGGGCGGTCGCGCGCGCCGTCAAACGCGCTGCGGTCAGCGCTCTTGACCTTGTTGTTCAGTTCGCTGCGATCCATGTTTTGGAGTTCGGAACGGCCTGAATCAGCGCGGCCGCGGAAATCCTCACGCGCCTTGCTGGCCTGGGCATTGCCGCCTCGATTGTACTGATTTGCCACGTTCTGATCACGGTATGCGACGCCCCGGCGGTGCGTCGAGTTGTGGTTCCAGTTGTTGTTGGAAATATTGGTACGGTTGAATGAGTTGTAGTGGTTGATGTTGACGTTGACATTGTGATGGCCGCCCCAGCCCCAATGGCAACCTCCCCATATCGCAGCGCCGACGAAGACGCCGGTAGCAAAGGCCAGGCCCGGTGGATAAATATAGGCCGGCGGGTACATGTAGTACGGCGGGGTGGCGTACCACCAGGTGCCGTAGACCACGCTCGGGTTGTAGGTCGGTACATAGATGACTTCCGGCTTCGGCGACTCGACGATGTAAATCGTCTGGCTGGCCTGGGTTTCTTTCTTGACGACCTGCTGCTCGCTTGTCTTCAGGTTTCCGGCCGCGTCAGCCTTGGCGCGCAGGTTCTGGACGGTATTCATCAGTTCGTCCTGCTGGCCGAGAAAGGCGTCGCCCAGTTTTTGCGTCCAGTCGAGTTTGTCGTTCATTTGCTGCAGAACCTGCGGCACGGAAGTCAGGGACTTGACCGAGGGATCCCAGGATTGCTTGGTCATGGCCTCTTCGAGCGCCTTGCCGGTAATTTTGCTGTTGGCCTTCGACCAGCGAGCCGCCTCGACCACTTCCAGTGGGTAGGTTGAAGCCATCAGAATCTGGGCGAGCAGGGCGTCGGGGTAGAGCGCAATTGGCGCCATCAACTGATCGAGCTCCTGCTGCGAAAAACGCTTGCTGGCGGGGGCGACAGCCTGAGTGTCAGCGGCCGATGTTGATTGGTTTTGCTGCGCCAGTGTTGGTGATAACGCAAGCATCAGCGCAGTCATCAACGAGCAGGATCTGAAATTGGTCGATTTCATGGGGGCGTCCTCGCGCACTTAACAAGCTTTGGATTCTAAGGGAAGTTTTGGGTAATTTGTGCGTCCGGATAGAGCGATCCGGACACTATGCCTTCGTCGTCCGGGCGGCGCCGAGACGCTGCCACAGCCAGCTTCCCGAGTCTTCGCGGCCAAGCAGGACGTAGTCGAGTTCGTTGGCGTTGCGGACAGTAAATTCAAAATTGCGCTGCGCCGCCAGCGGGCTGGCCAGCAGCAACTGGTCGCCGGCGTTGAGCTGAAAATCCTCGGCCGGCAGCAGGAAGGTCTGGCTGCCGCGTTCAACCAGCAAGGGTACGGCGGGCAGGTGCTGACTGCGGTCGGTGCCGTCACGCAGGATGTCGCCCAGTTTGAAGGGGCGGTCGTGCATCAAGGCAAGGTAGGCGGCTGGCGCTTCTGAAATGTTCAGCCGGATGTCCCAGACCACTGGGGTCAGTCCGTCACAGAGACCTTGCAGGCGCTCGACCAGCGCATGACTCCAGACTTCATCGGCGTTGCGCAGGTGTTCCAGAAAGCGCGCCAGCAGTGGCGCTGTCAGGATGGCAATGCACTCCTGGGCGACGATCCGACTGTGCACCATGGTGAAATCTGCGTTATAGGCCTCGAATAGTGGGCTGTTGGCGTTGTGATTCTGGCGGATGACGACAAACAGGTCAGGGTTCAGTTCGTGGGCGGTGACGGCAATCGACAGGTTATTTACATCATTGTCGCTGCCGGCAATGATGCCTGCCGCGGTGCTGATGCCTGCCTGCTTAAGGGTAATTGCTTCGGTGCCATCACCGGCAATGCTAATCTCGGCATCCGGGGCGTTGGGATCGATGATGGTCAGCCGAATGCCGGTGGATTGCAATTCCTTGGCCAGGGCATGGCCGAACCGGCCATAGCCGCAGAGTATCCAGTCGCCGCGCGGTGGCCGGTGAGGTTCGGGAATCGGCGTTTCCGGCAGGCTGGTCAGTAGTTCGATCAGGCGGAAACGTTCCGGCGAGGCAACCGCCAGCGCCAGATGTTCGGCGAAGCGCTCGAAGGGGTTGATGATGTAATCGGTGCCAAATGAGGCCATGTTGGCCGCAAACGATGTCGTACGGGCGCGGGCGATGACCGGAATGCCGGGGTTGAGCAGGCGTACGGCGATGGCGATGGCGAGGTTGGATTCCTCGTCATTGGTAACGGCCAGGACGCCCTGGCATTTCGGATGTTTCAGACCGGCCAGCAGCAGGTTTTCCGGTTGGCGGGCATCGGCTGACAGGGCCGGCGTATCGGTCTTGAAATCCTGCAGGTCGAGTTCCTGAACGCGCAGTTCGTCTTTTTCAATCACGACGAAAGCCTGATTGATGTGGTCGAAGGTGCGACAGATCAGATTACCGGTCTCGCCGCAACCACAGACCAGATAGAAGGGTTCCTTCAGACGGCGCACTCGGCGGGTGAAGCGGTTGGTGGTCAGCGTATTCTGGAAACTCTTGTCCTGCAGCAGGCCGATCAGCGTTACTACCGAGTATGACCAGCCGACCACGGTCAGGTAGATGCAGACGGTTACCCACAGCCGCTGGGCGTCGGAAAAGGCGACGGGGATTTCACCGAAGCCGATGGTCGTGGCGGTATAGCTGACGAAATAGAAGGCGTGGAAGAAACTGAGCGGCGCTGCCGTCTTCCCTTCGGCATCGACGCCGGGCACCAGTGTCAGGCCGATCACCGAGATGCCATAGATGACGATCAGCACGATGATCGGCGCCCGCATGCGGCGCAAAACCAGGAAAAAAGCGCTGTTCACCGCAGCACTCCGCCTTAGCGGCGCAACATCACGGTTTCAACGATCAGGATGATGACCGAAACAACGTTGGCGAAGAGCGCGCCACCAGACAGTGAAACAACGCTGGAGGTGACGTGGGGTGTCATGCCGACGCCGGTGATATGCACAGCGATGCCCCAGGTGAGGGCGGCAGCGATCAGTTGCAGGTCAGCGACCAGGCTGGTGGAAAGATGAATGGCGCCGATCTGGGTGCGGTCACCGAACTTGAGCGCGGTGGCGATCAGGCTGACGATCAGCGCGGCAGCCAGTTCGTAGATGTTGTGCAGTTCCGGCCGCTCGATGTCGCCGATGAAAAAGCCGAAATTGAGCGTCGCGGCGAGGACAATGAAAAAACCGAAAATAACCTTTTCCAGATTCATGGCCCTCTCCCCCCTCTACATGATTTGTATCAGCTTAACGCGTTTCGACCGGTGCTGTCTGCGGCGGCGGATTGCGGGCGCCACCGGGGGCGCTGGTGTCGATGCGGCGGATGTCACTTTCCGTAACCACTTCCATCACATTGACCACCTTGCGCACGCCGTCAGTAGTGCGGGCAATGGCGACAGCGACCTTGGCTTCGCGGTCATTGACGATGCCCATCAGGTAGGCGACGCCGTTCTCGGTGACGACCTTGATATGGTTGGCTGACAACTGGTTGGAGTCGACCAGGCGGGCTTTCAGTTTCGAGGTGATGAAGCTGTCGTTGCTGCGGTTGCCGAAAGCGGAGGGCGGGGCGATGTTCAGTTCGTTGTAAACCTCGCGCATGCCTTCGAGCTTGCCAGTTTCTTCGCCGACGATGGACTTGGCCTCATCGTTTGGTACTTCGCCGGTAATCAACATGCGCCGGTTGTAGGAGGTGAAATTGACGTGCGAGAACGCCTTGAATTTCTCCGGAATGCGCTGGGCAGCCTTCCATTCCGAGGTTTCATCATCGGTCTGGACGCCGGTTGAGCGGCGATCATGCGCTGACATCACGCCGACGGCAGCGCCGCCCACGATAACGGCCGGGACGCAGCCTTGCAGCATGGGCAGGGCCAGCAGCAGCGCAGTGGCGGCGAGGGTGAGTTTGGCTTTTTGCATTATTCGACTCCCAGTAAAAGTGCATCGATTCCATCGCACAGGCAATGGATGACGAGCAGGTGGGTTTCCTGAATTCGCGCCGTCCGTTCGGCCGGCACGCAAAGATGAATATCGTCGTCCTTGAGCATTTCGCCGATCTGGCCGCCGCCCTTGCCGGTCAGCGCAACGACGCGCATGTCGTGTTCGTGCGCCGCCTTGATCGCTTCGATGACGTTGGCGGAATTGCCCGAAGTCGAGATGGCGAGCAGCACGTCGCCGGCATGGCCGAGGCCGCGTACCTGCTTGGAGAATATGTAGTTGAAGCCGTAATCGTTGCCGACAGCGGTCAGGATCGAGCTGTCGGTGGTTAGCGCGATGGCAGCCAGTTCCTGGCGCTCGGCTTCAAACCGACCGATCAGTTCGGCGGCGAAGTGCTGCGCATCACCGGCAGAACCACCGTTGCCGCAGGCGAGAATCTTGCCGCCATTGATCAGGCTGTTGAACAGGGTTTCGATTGCAGCAGAGATCGGGGCGGCCATTTGTTCGGCGGCATCGAGCTTGGTGTGGGCGCTGTCTTCAAATTGCTGGGTGACGCGGGCAATCAGGTCCATATTTTTCAGTGAGTTGGGTGCGGGTAATCGCCGCATTCTACCTCACAGCTCCACGAACACTTCGAAGGCTACCCGCCGCCATGGATTTTTGTTGTCGCTTAACGACGACACGCGGGCGCTCAGTTTGTCGCCGGCATCCATCGCGCTGGCGACCGCCCGGTTTTCAGCGCGCGGCACATAACCCAGCTTGTGGCCTTGCCACTCGACGCGGATGGCGTTGCGATCATGTTTGTTGTCGGGTTCGCGGATCAACTCAAGCGCGTCGCCAAGCTTGATCTGCTGCCAGAATTCGCCGAGTGCGTAATACTGGCTGCCAGCCAGCGGCGAGTTCTGGACCAGCACGCGCACGCTTTCGGCTTGTGCCACCGTCAGCCAGAGCGCGAGGCTAATCGTCAGCAGCAAACGCATTCTTGAGCCATTCGAGTTTGTCGCCGTCGATCAGTACGCAGTCGAAACGGCAATCGCAATCCGGCTTGCCGAGCAGATAGTGCTGTGCCGCCAGGATGATCCGGCGGCGCTTGCTCGCCGTAATGCTGGCACCAGCGCCGCCGAAATCGCTGCGGCTGCGTTGACGCACTTCAACAAAGACCAGCGTTTTGCCGTCACGACAGATCAGGTCGATCTCGCCACCCCGCACCCTGAAATTGCGCTCTACGACGCGTTGACCGCAGCGTTCCAGATAGCGTGCCGCCAGCGTCTCGGCTTCGCGGCCGCGCGTCGTGGTGGTATCGTTGGTTTTTGCCTGCATGCCGAGAAAATGACGGAAGAATTTGCTGCATTGTATGTCGTCCCGACGCCGCTCGGAAACATGGCTGACCTGACCCGCCGCGCCGAAGAAGTTTTGCGCACCGTGCGCTGGGTCGCCGCCGAAGATACCCGCCACAGTGGTCCGCTGCTCAAGCAACTCGGCTCGCAGGCCAAGACGCTGCCGGCGCATCAGCACAACGAACACGAAGCGGCGGCCCGCATCGTCGAACGCCTGCAGGCCGGTGAGTCGGTGGCGCTGATTTCCGACGCCGGCACCCCTGGCATTTCCGACCCCGGCGCTCGCGTCGTCGCAGCGGTCCGTGCGGCCGGTTGCAAGGTTGTGCCGCTACCCGGCCCCTGCGCGGCGACCACGGCGCTTTCCGGCTCGGGCTTGCTCGACGAGCACTTTCTTTTTTATGGCTTCCTGCCCAGCAAGGGCGGCCAGCGGCGCCATGTTCTGGAGGAGTTGCGCGAGCATCCCTACGCGCTGGTTTTTTACGAAGCGCCGCATCGGGTGCTGGAAACGGTCGCCGATCTGGCGACCGTGCTGGGCGACCGCACGCTGGTTATTGGCCGCGAGCTGACCAAAATGTTTGAGAGCATCCACAGTTGCCCGCTTGGCGAAGCGCTGGAGTGGATGAAAGGCGATCCTAATCGCCAGCGCGGCGAATTCGTGCTGATGGTTTCCGGTGCGCCGGTCGATGCAGATGACGGTGAAGGCGAGCGCGTGCTCAAGTTGCTGCTGGCGGAAGGCTTGCCGGTCAAACAATCAGCCAAACTGGCATCGGCGATCACCGGTGCCGCAAAAAACGCCCTCTACGAGAGGGCGTTGGCGCTTAAAGCAGAATAGACGTTCAGGCCGGATTCAGCTGCCAGGAACCGACCGGGAGTTGTTCGGTGGTGGCGGCAATCAAGGCGCGCGTCATCGCGTTCGGGTTCATCAAGCCAATGCCGCCAGCTGGCAGGTTGTACATCAGCACCGGTTGTTCGAACAGCCGGGTGAGTCGCATCAGGCGTTCATTGGTGCCGCTGGGGCGAGGGCCGGACAGCCAGATTGAAACGCTGTCGCCGCCTTCAAAGAAAAAGTCGACTTGGCCGGAGAAAAGCGTTTCGCTGACTTCCGTAGCGGGTGTGGGCGAACCTGCTGGAATCAGCGTCAGCTGCGTTTCGCCATGCAGCGGAAGGCAGGTGGAGAGATCACGAGTCGTTTCGATTTCAATCCGGGTAATCGACGTGGGCGAGAAAATTTCGGTTTCCTGCCCCGAACCAATGATCAGGGTGCGATTGGAGAATAATTGGCCGACGCGGCTCAGTGTGTCGAGCAGGCTCTGAATGCATGCTTCGTCGGACTGGGTGAAGCGCCGGGTACGATTTGCAGTGGTGGTGATGGTGACGGTGATCGACATGATTTGACTCCCCAATTGGATGCGACGAAATGACAGCGATTCAGAAGGATTTTTTCAGTATGGTGGAAACGGGCTCTTCCGGCATCGGTTCGCCACGATTGCGCGCTGTTTCCTGGGCTGAGCCGAGCGACTCGTAGTAGTCATAACGATGCTGGCGACGGGCTTCTTCCTTGCTGGAGAACGCTGGTTGGGCCGTTGTCTCGCCAGTGTTGGCGGCGGGGGCTGCGCCACTCTCGGCGGGCAGCGCATATTTCTTGTTGCCGGAAGTGCCGGACATGGCAGCAGCGACGCGCTTGTCACGCGCCTTCCTGACCTCGGCCATGGACACCTGGCCATCCTTGTTCTGGTCTATTTCATCAAAAAACTCCGGTGCCCGGGGGAACTCGGCGTAAGCCTCTTGGCGAGACAACTTACCGTTCCGGTCCTTGTCGGCAGCCTGGAAACGCTTTTCGAACTTGGCCTGACTGGAGTCGCCAGTCTCGGGTGCCGCCATGGCAAGGCCGGAAAGAAGGGTGATGCCAAGGAGTAAATGACGCATTGTTTATCCTGAGGATTGTGAGCCAGTCGAGTGAGACCGGTGGAATATAACAGCCAGACGAGCCGCTTTGACACCCGCCGTATTTTGCACGCAGACGTGGCTGGCGACCAGACGAATAACGAAACTATCGATTGAATTCGGCGGTGGCGCCACCGCTCGCCATTGGACTATGATGATGCGGAGGAGCGATTGGAAATGAACAGCAAAATCATCTTGCCGGAAGTGCGAATTCGCCTTCAACTGAGTCAACCGCTAAAGGTTCTTTCGGCTAGCGACAGCGTCCGTGCGCTACTCGGTTTTTCTGCCGGTGAGATGCTCGATGGCAAGGTTTCCCTGCTCTCCCTGATTCACACCGATGATCAGGATATTGCAGATGAATTGTTCTCCTCGGACAGCGTGCTGGCAACGGGCGAGTTCAATATCCGGGTGCGCCAGGCCAACGGGAAGATTCGTTGCATCAAGGTAAATTACGAAAAATTTCCTGATCCGGTCAGTAAGGTCACTGTTCTGGATCTCGTGTTGCAGGATGCCAAGAGCCTTTGGCAAGGCGCGGACCACCAGGCAATGATGGCGAACTTTGTTGCCATCATGGAAAACACTGACGACTTCATCTTTTTCAAGGATCGAAATCACGTTCTCACGGGGGCGAGCCAGACGCTGGTGTCGATCACCGATCCGGCGGAGCACTGGACTGACCTGCTTGGGCAGACTGACTACGATATTTTCCCCGAGGAATATGCCGATATTTACTACCGGCTGGAGAAGGATATTTTCGCTGGGGCTGCTGTGGCCAATGAGGTACAGGCGTATCTGGGCAAGGATGGCAAACGGGGCTGGGTAGATAACCGGAAATATCCGATTCAAAACGAAAAAGGCCAACTGATCGGCCTCTTCGGAGTCGCTCGCGACATAACAGAGAAGAAGCTGGCTGAACAGGCTTTGCTACAAGAGCGTGCCATGCTGCAACTGCTGCTTGATAACGCGCCGATCGGCATCTGGATGCAGAATGGCTGCGGCAAGATGTCTTTCGTCAACAAGGCGTTTTGTCAGGCCATGGGCATCCCTGAAGATCGCTTTCTCGCGGTGCCTCATTACGCCGAATTGATGCCCGAGGATTTTCGCGAGCAATGCCTGGCTTCTGATGCGAAAGCGCTGGCCTCCACGGGCATCAGTGACAATCACCAGCAGTTACCCTTTGTCGATGGGCAGATTCACGATCTGCGCGTGATCAAGGCGGTCAAGCGTGACGAGCAGGGCAATCCGCTGGCACTGGTTGGCTTGAGTCTGGATATTACGGAGGAGTTGAAGCAGGAGTCGGTACGGCGTGACGGGGAAGAACGCCTGAAGGCGGCCATGGAATACGCCCGCCTTGGTTCCTGGGAACTCTGGCGTGATGGCAAGACGGCGATCTGGTCCGATCAGATCTTCCGGTTGTTTGGCCTGCCGGCAGACTTCCAGCCTGGGCCGGAAAAGCTTTGCGAGATCGTCAAGGCGGATGATTGCCCGAACGTCATAGCCTCGTTGCAGCGCAGTCTGGCGACCGGTCAGGAACATCATGTCGAATACCGTATTCGCCGGCTGGACAATGGCGAGGAGCGCTGGATCGAATGCCGGGGCAAACCGGTATTGGGCGCGGATGGCCTGCCCGAGAAATTGTCTGGATTCGTTCAGGACATCACCGAGCGCAAACAGGCTGAAGCGGAGCTTGAACGTTATCGCCTGCATCTCGAGGAATTGGTCGGCGAGCGCACCGAGCAGCTGGCGCAAGCCAAGGAGGCGGCTGAAGCAGCCAATATTGCCAAGAGTGCCTTCCTTGCAAATATGTCGCATGAAATCCGGACGCCGCTCAATGCCATTACCGGCATGGCTCACCTGATCCAGCGCGCCGGCATTGCACCCGAGCAGTCCCTGCGCCTCGACAAGATCAATGCCTCCAGCCAGCATTTGCTCAGCATCATTAATGCCGTGCTTGATATCTCCAAGATCGAGGCTGGCAAGTTCGTGCTCGAGGAAGCCGACGTCAGTGTGCCGGGGATTGTTAGCAACATCATTTCCATGTTGCACGATAAAGCGGCTGCCAAGGGTGTGCGCTTTATCGTTGAGGCACCGGCGCCGGGCTGCAAATTGCTGGGGGATTCGACACGGCTGCAGCAGGCATTGCTCAACTACGCGAGCAACGCCGTCAAATTCACCACAAGCGGGACTATCACCCTGCGCGCCAGCGTTCAGGAGGAGGATGAGCAGCATGTTCTGCTGCGATTCGAGGTTCAGGACACTGGTATCGGCATTCCCCGGGATGTCCTGCCCCGCTTGTTCTCGAGCTTTGAGCAGGCTGACAACTCGATTACCCGCAGCTATGGGGGCACCGGGCTGGGTCTGGCGATTACCAAGAAGCTGGCGCATCTGATGGGTGGCGATGCCGGTGTGGGCAGCCGCGTTGGCGAGGGAAGTTGTTTCTGGTTCACTGCCCGGTTGCGCAAGGGGCAGGCAGCGAGCACGGCCTGGCAGGTTTCTGCTGCCGGCGTCGCGGAAGCGCGCCTGTTGCGCGAGTATCGTGGGCGGCGACTCTTGCTTGCCGAGGATGAGCCGGTTAACCGTGAAGTCTCGCTGTTGATGCTCGAAGATATTCATATGCAGGTTGATTGCGCCGCCGATGGCCGCGAGGCTTTGTTCCTGGTCAGTCAAAATCAGTACGACCTGATCCTGATGGACATGCAAATGCCCGTTATGGATGGTCTTGAGGCGACGCGACAAATACGTCGGTTGTCGAGTGGTGCCAGCGTACCGATTCTGGCGATGACGGCCAATGCCTTCATCGAGGACCGACAGCGTTGCCTGGAAGCCGGGATGAATGATTTCATCGCCAAGCCGGTTGATCCGGAAGTGCTTTTCGATACCTTGCTCAAATGGCTTTCAGCGCCGAGGTGAGGCGCCGGCAGGGGGGCGGCGTTCCCTGTTAAAATTCGCGCTATTCCCGAAGGTTTTGAAAACATGCAGATAACCCTGACCCGCCCCGACGACTGGCATCTCCACCTGCGTGACGGCGAGGCGCTGGCTTCCGTGCTGGCGCATACCGCGGCCCAGTTTGGCCGGGCCATCGTCATGCCCAACCTGAAGCCGCCGGTTACCACCGTCGAGCAGGCGGCGGCCTATCGTGACCGCATCGTCGCTGCCTTGCCGGCGGGTGCCAGTTTCGAGCCCTTGATGACGCTCTATCTGACCGACAATACGCCGGCCAGCGAAGTTGCCAAGGCCGCTGCTTCGGGCTTCGTCAAAGCGATCAAGCTCTACCCGGCCGGGGCGACGACCAATTCCGATGCCGGGCTGACCGACATTACCAAGGCCTATGACGCACTGGCCGAAATGGAGCGCCTTGGCCTGCCGCTGCTGGTTCATGGCGAAGTCACCGATCCGAAAATCGACCTGTTCGACCGCGAGAAGGTCTTCATCGACACCGTGCTGCTGCCGCTGACGCTGCGCTTCCCGAAATTGAAAGTGGTGATGGAGCACATCACGACGCAGGATGCCGCTGATTTTGTCGTTTCTGCGCCGTCCACCGTAGCAGCCACCATCACCGCCCACCATCTGCTCTACAACCGCAACGCCATCTTTCAGGGTGGGGTGCGGCCGCATTGGTATTGCCTGCCGGTACTGAAGCGCGAAAAGCATCGCGAGGCGCTGGTCGCTGCTGCCACTTCCGGCAACGCAAAGTTCTTCCTCGGTACCGATTCGGCGCCGCATGCCAAGCTGACCAAGGAAGCCGCCTGCGGTTGCGCCGGGTGTTACACGGCCTATGCGGCGTTGGAACTTTACGCCGAAGCTTTCGAGCAGGCAGGGGCGCTCGACAAGCTGGAAGCCTTTGCCAGTTTCAACGGCCCGGACTGGTACGGCCTGCCGCGCAACAGCGGCACCGTGACGCTGGCCAGGGAAAACTGGATCGTGCCGGCCGACTATCCGTATGTCAGTGGCGACAGCATCGTCCCGCTACGGGCCGGTGAAACGCTCTCCTGGAAAATGCGCTGAGGAAATCTGCCATGCGTCTGCGCCATCTCGTCCTGGCCCTACTGGCCGCCCCGCTGCTCACTGCCTGTGTGAACGATGGCGCGACCTATGAAATCGACAATACCCGCGAGCATGTGCTGTCACTGATCCGTGAGCAGCCCTATTTCTGGGACAGCAAGGTTGAGCTTTACCTGATTGTTTCGCGGATGCCAGCCTGTATGCGCCGGCACAGCCTGGGAACGGGTACCGATAAAACCCGCGTCGAGGTCTATCAGGTGCCGTCCGGGGCATTCATCATCAAGGCCGGCAAGCGGATGTTTGCGACTGAAACGCAGACCTGCGAAAGCTTTGCCAAGATGGACAGCGAGCCGCTTGAAGGCATGGGCGAATTAAAGGGGGTCTTCCGCGTCAAGAAAGGCGAACTGGTTTTCGTCAAGGAAGCAGGCGCAGGCCAGACCGACGCGGAAGAGTGAGCGAGGTTTCACCCTACGCCTCGCCGCTGTTTGCGCCTTTGCGGCCGTGGCTGGATCAACTGCCGCCCTTCCCCGATACAACAGCGCTGGTCGAAATGGCCGTGCGTCACCCGATCTTTACCGAGAATGGCCGTCAGGTGCGCTTCGTGCCGCCGCAGCCGGATGGTCTGGCCTACGAATGCCGGATTTGGGAAAGCGGTGAGGTCGAAACCCGGCCGGATAACTGGCACGACTTCTTCAATGCGCTGGTCTGGCTAAGTTTTGCCCGCACCAAGATTGCCATCAGCGCCAGCCATGTGCGGGCGATGACGCCGGCTGGCGAAGCGCGTGGCGATACCCGCGATGCGCTGACCCATTTCGATGAATGCGGCATCGTCGTGCTTTCGTCGAAGCCTGAATTGCTCGATCTGCTGCGTGGGTTTCAGTGGAAAGCGCTATTTGCCGAACGTCGTGCCGAGGTGCAAAGCAGCATGCGCTTTGTCATCTTTGGTCACGCCACTTATGAAGCGATGCTCAAGCCTTTTCGTGGGCTGACAGCCAAGGCTGTGCTCTACGAGGTAAGTGAGGACTGGCTCCGAATGCCGTTCGGCGAGCAGGTTGCTGCGGTCGACGGCCTTTTGGCCGCAGATTTGAGCAGCGGTCGTTATACCCGACCGCGTGATTTTCAGCCCCTGCCTTTGCTCGGGATTCCCGGCGTGACGCCGGAAAGCGAGGATCCGGCGTATTACGACGACACTTGGCAGTTTCGTCCGGGACGCCGGGGGCGCGCTTAGTAGCGGCGGCGTTGCTGCGGTGCCGGACCGCTGCGGTTCTCGATATGACGGAAGGTGATGCGACCCTTGGATAGGTCGTAGGGCGAGAGTTCGAGCGTGACCTTGTCGCCAACCAGGATACGGATGTGGTTCTTCTTCATCTTGCCGGAGGTGTAGGCGATCAGTTCATGACCGTTTTCCAGCGTGACGCGAAAGCGGGTATCGGGGAGGACGTCATGGACGACGCCTTGCATTTCAAGTAGTTCTTCTTTTGCCAAGGATATTTGCTCCTGCGGGTTAAAAGCTAAGGTTAGAGGGGGTTGAGCGAAGCGTCGGTGGATAGTGCTTCCGTCCGGTGACGTGGCGCCTCCCAGGGGCGGCCGGCTTCGGTAATGGCACAGACCGTGATGACAGGCGGCGGCGAGGTGACACTGCCAAAAATGGTGGCAAAGGATACATCGGCAGCGTCGCGGCCGGTGCCCATGCGGACGAAGCCCATCGGGATCGCCGTGCCGGAAGGGTCGAACATATACCAGCGGTTGTCGAGAAAGACTTCGACGTAGGCGTGGAAATCGGTTGGGCCGAGCGCCGGGTCGGCGCCGTAGTCGATGCCGGTGGTGAAGCGCGCCGGAATGTTCAGGGCGCGGCAGATGGCGATCATCAGGTGGGCAAAATCACGGCAGACGCCGACGCGGTCGGTCAGCGTATCGATGGCCGAGGTGTTCGAATTGCTGGTGTTGGAGCGGAAGGCGACCTGCTTGCGGACCCAGGCCTGGATCGCTTCAACCCGGCGATAGCCTTTGGGCAGATTGCCGAATTCATTCGTGGCCAGCAGGCCGAGGCGGTCGGACTGGCAATAACGGCTCGGGTAGATGTAGTTCAGCGCCGATAGCGGCAGCTTGGCGATCGGCGTTTCGCCGATGGTGTCAGGGTCGCCGACATGGTGGTCGATATCGAGCGTCGCCTGGTAATTGATGTTCAGCGGGCCAGGGCCGGCAGTCAGGCGCAGATAGCGGGCCAGCGTATGCGGGTTGGTCTGGATCGTGGACACCACTGGCTGGCTGATCTGCAATTGCTCGCTGATGACCAACTGGCTGGCGGTTTGTGCGGCATGGATGTTGAAAACAAAATCGGTGCCGGGGTAAATGAGTTCGTAATGGAGGTCAATTCCGAACTGGATGCGAACCATGTATTTCCCAAGTTAAGGCCACCTGTTGCCCAGGCAATCCTGGCGCGATCAGGCGATCAATGTAACGGCGCTTTGCAACGGGAAATGATTAGTTCGGCGTGCAGGGTGTTCGCAAGGCGAAGAAGCGGCAGAGGGAAAACATTTACTCGGGGCAGAACGGCAAAGTTTGTTGCTATGCAGCACAACAAGCGCTGCATCTTACGCGGGCAACCCCTTTGTGGCAAGGATAAGGGCGAGAAATTGCCGGAAATTCAATCCCTTGCCTGCATTCAGGCAAGGGATTTTCGGGGCATCTCAGGCGGCCTGATCGAGCTCGCCGCGCATCTGTCCGGCGCTCAGGCGATTGATGCCGCTGATCAACGCCTTGATCGAAGCGGTGACAATGTTGCCGTCCATGCCGACGCCGTAGCATTCGCCACTTTGCTTGCCGGCGATTTCCATGAAAGCGCAGGCGCGGGCGTTGCCGTCCTCACCCATCGGCACCATCGAACGCTCCTCGTAGCTGCGTACCTGAATGCTGATTCCGGCACTTTGCAGGGCGTGTACCGCAGCATTGATCGGGCCGTTGCCTTCGCCGGTGAGCATGTGCGGCGTGCCGTCAATGTCGATGTTGAGCCGGATGCCCTGGATGTTGCCGCGTTCATAAAGATGGTGTTCGCGGTAACGCACCGGAGTGGCCGTATCGATATAGCTTTGGGCAAACAGGCCCCAAATCGCCTCGGCGCTGACTTCGCCGCCATGCGTGTCGGTGTGCTGCTGGACGACGCCGGAGAATTCAACCTGCAAGCGGCGCGGCATGACGACGCCGTGCTCGGTTTCCATCAAATAGGCGATGCCGCCCTTGCCCGACTGGCTGTTTACCCGGATCACCGAGTCGTAGCTGCGACCGACATCGGCCGGATCGACCGGGAGGTAGGGCACCGACCATTGCTCTGCTGCCTTTTGAGCCGCAAACCCCTTCTTGATGGCGTCCTGGTGGGAGCCGGAGAAGGCCGTGAAAACGAGATCCCCGACGTACGGATGGCGTGGATGGATCGGGAGCTGGGTGCAATATTCAAACGTGCGGGCGACGGCGTTGATGTCGGAAAAATCGAGGCCGGGATGGACGCCCTGCGTGTACATGTTGAGGGCGACGGTGACGAGATCGACGTTACCGGTCCGTTCGCCATTGCCGAAAAGGCAGCCCTCGACCCGGTCGGCGCCGGCCATGAGGCCGAGTTCGGCAGCGGCGACGGCGGTGCCGCGATCGTTGTGCGGGTGAAGGCTGATGATGACGCTGTCGCGACGTTCGAGATTGCGGTGCATCCATTCGATCTGGTCAGCGTAGATGTTGGGCGTGGCGATCTCGACCGTGGTCGGGAGGTTGAGGATGACCTTGCGCTCGGGCGTTGCGCCCCAGGCGGCGGTCACGGCATCACAGACTTCCTTGGCGAAATCGAGCTCGGTGGCGGTGAAGAGTTCCGGGCTGTACTCGAGCGTCACTTTCGTCTCCGGCATTTGCTCGGCGAGGGATTTGATCAATTTGACGGCATCGACCGCCATGGCGATAACTTCAGCCTTGCTCATCCCGAAGACGTTGTCGCGGAAGGTTTTGCTGGTCGCGTTATAGACGTGAACGATGGCCTGTCTGGCGCCCTTGATCGACTCGAAGGTGCGGCGGATGAGGTTCTCGCGGGCCTGGGTAAGAACTTCGATGGTGACATCGTCAGGAATATGGCCACCTTCGATGAGGCTGCGGACGAAGCCGAATTCGGTTTCGGAGGCGGACGGGAAGGCGATCTCGATTTCCTTGAAACCGATGCCGCAGAGCGTCTTGAACATGCGCATCTTCTTCTCGCCATTCATTGGCTCGAAAAGCGCCTGATTGCCATCGCGCAGATCGGTGCTCATCCAGACCGGCGGCGTCGTGATCGTGCGGCTCGGCCACTGGCGGTCGGCGAGCGGGATCGGGGCAAAAGCCTGGTACTTGGCGGCGGGGTTCTGCATCATGGTACTGCTCCTGAAAGACTGGATTCGATGCGAGCAATCTTACGGAAAAGCCGCTGGCAGGTGCTTGCGTTATTTGGCTTGTTTTGTGGTTATATCGGTGGATAATTGCGTCTAATTAACTAATGGCGCAATAAAATGGAATTAGATCGCTACGACCGGCAAATTCTCGAAGTTTTGCAGGAGGATGGCCGCATCAGCAATCAGGATCTGGCCGACCGCATTGGCCTGTCGCCTTCGCCCTGCCTGCGCCGGGTCAGGGCATTGGAGGAATCCGGCCTGATCACCGGCTACCGCGCGCTGCTCGATGCGAAAAAGATTGGCTTGTCGCTGATGGCCCTGATCGGTATCTCGATGGACCAGCACACCCCGGAACGCTTCGCCAACCTGGAAACCAGCATCGCCGAAATCCCGGAAATCCTCGAATGCCTGCTGATTACCGGCCAGCAGTCCGATTACCAGCTGAAAGTGGTGGTCAGGGACATGGACGCCTACCAAGATTTGCTACTCAACAAGATCACCCGCATTCAGGGCGTTACCGGCGTGCACACCAGTTTTGTGCTCAGAAAGGTGGTCGACCGCAGCAGTCTGCCGATTGCTTAGCGGCTGGATGGCGCCTTTCTTGCAAAGGCTTTGCTCTGGCAGCCGCCGGAGAGCTTTTGCGGTCAAGTCTGCCGACCCGGTGACAACCTGCATTTGCTCTGCGCCAACCATTCGCAGGCGCATATAATCTCTCAAAAGATAACAATCACGAGGTTCTTGGTCATGAACAAGCTTGTTGCCTGGACAGTCCGCCTCTCTGCGCTCCTTTCTCTATGTATGAGCGTTCTGATGTTTCCCGCGCCAGCACTGGCCGAAGTGGCCGCGCAGCCCGCTGCTGCCCCGGCCCGTATCCTGCATGTAATGAGTTACCACACTCCCTGGCGCTGGACCGAGGGCCAGTTGGAGGGCTTCAAGGCCGGCCTTGGGGAGGTCAAGGCTGAATACAAGGTCTTCGAGCTGGACACAAAGCGCCATTCGGAAGCCAGGCAAAAGGCTGAGCGCGGCAAGGCGGCCCGTGCCCTGGTTGAGCAATGGGCGCCACATCTGATCTACACCACCGATGACGACGCCCAGGAACTGGTCACTCAACATTACCTGAATACGCCGATCGTCCAGATTTTCAGTGGAGTGAACAAGACACCTGAGCAATATGGTTTCGACAAGGCCAACAACGTGACCGGTGTTGTCGAGCATGAGCACTTCGCCGAATCCGTGCAGTTGCTCAAGCGTGTCGTGCCAGGGATGAAACGTCTGGTTGTGGTGCTCGACGATGCGGCCATGTGGGGACCCGTGGTCGAGCGAATGAAGGCAGCAAAGCTGCCGCCGGATGTCAGTATCGTGGCGTGGGAAACGATCCGGACTTACGAAGAGTACAAGCAGCGCATCGCTGCCTACCCTCAGATGGCAGATGCAATTGCCTTGATTGGCATATTCAATTTCAAGGATGCTGCCGGCAAGAACGTGCCCTATCAGGAAGTGCAGCGGTGGACGGCAGAAAATTCCTCGCTGCCCGATCTTGGCTTCTGGGTCGACAGAGTGCATCACGGGACACTGGTGGCAGTGACTGTCTCTGAACGCGAACAGGGGCTGGCGGCCGGGCGACTGGCACGGCAGGTCCTTGTTGATCGCAAGTCACCCCGTGACCTGCCCATTCAGCCCACCACCAAGGGTGCGCCGGTCATCAGTCTTGCCCGCGCCAACAAGCTTGGCATCCGGGTGCATAGCGACTTGCTTCTGTCGACGCAGGTAATTACCCGGTTCGACTGGGATACCAAATGAAACAGGGGCTGCGCGCCAAGGTCTTGCTGACTGCTGGCAGCGTGCTGGTCCTGACGGTGTTTGCCGTGCTGCTGACGGCAGCACATACGTTTTCCCAGGCCTACAGCAAGGCGGTGACTGAACGGAGCGTCGCCGTTTCGCATGAGGTGGCAACCCAATTCGAACGAATTCTGGCGTTGGGATTGCGTGCCGAGGAAATCATCGGCTTCGACGATCGGTGCAATACGGTGGTCGGCAGCCATGAAGATATGGAGATCGTTGCCGTCTATTCGGCCGATGGCCGGGTGCTGTTTCAAAATACGTCGGGCGTCGGTCGTGATCGCCTGCCCGAGTTGCCTGCGGTCCGGGCTGCCATCAATGCGGCTGCCGAACGGCAACTCACCTTCACGATTCAGGGCCGGGAATTCTTGGCTACGCTGAAACCGGTGGTCGATGCCACGGGGCAGCCCGTCGCTGCCGTAGTGGTCGCGGCTACGCAGGAAAGCTTCGATCGTCGCCTGACCAGCTTTGTTTCCAAGGTGCTCGGGGTTGGCGGGCTATTCATATTGCTTGGCCTGGCCATCCTCTACTGGTCGCTCACCCGCTACGTCATCCAGCCATTGCTCAATGTTATTGGTGCTGTTAACAGCCTGCGCCAGCAGGATGAGGATGCTCCTGAATCCATCCGGGTCGATGCAACGGGCGAAGCGAAGATGCTGGTTGATACTTTCAACCAGTTGCTGGCGCAGAGAGCCCGGCAACGCCACGAACTATCCGTAGCCAAAGAACTGGCCGAAGCTGCCAGCCGAGCCAAGAGCACCTTCCTTGCCAACATGAGCCATGAACTTCGGACCCCCATGAACGGCATCATGGGCATGCTGGAACTCGCCAAGCGGCGCATGACCGATCCCAAGGGACGCGACCATCTCGACAAGGCCAAAGGTTCCGCCGACAACCTCCTGGCCGTCCTCAACGACATCCTGGATATTTCCAATATCGAAGCCCAGCGCATGGTGCTTGAAGAGGTGCCCTTGCAAGTCAAAGAGATTCTCGAAAATCTTATCAGCGAACTTGGCCACAAGGCTTCCGGGAAAGGCCTGGCTCTGGAAACCGATGTGCCCAATGAGCTCTCTCGTCTGCCGCTTCTGGGCGATCCAAGGCGCCTTGGACAGATACTGTTCAACCTTGCCAGTAATGCCATCAAGTTCACTGACAAGGGGCATATCAGCTTGCGCGCCCGGCAACTGGAGGAAACGACGGAGGCGGTGCGACTACGTTTCGAAATTGTTGATACCGGTATCGGCATAACACCTGATGCGCTGAATCGACTTTTCCTGTCCTTCGAGCAGGCTGACAACAGTTCGACCCGAAAGCACGGCGGTGCCGGGCTGGGGTTGGCGATCAGCCAGCGACTGGCGCAACAAATGGGTGGCGAGATTGGTGTCGAGAGTGTGCCCGGCGTCGGCAGTACGTTCTGGTTCAGTGTCCGCCTGAAGCGGCAGGAACTCAACGCCGCCTAACGACTCTGTTGGCCCCCTGATTCTGCTGACGCAGGATGGGCTGTGGCAGCAGGAATGGTTGGGGAAGCTGCCGCGGCCAGCAATGCTTTTCCTGCCACGAATTGCCTATGCGTATAATCCGCCCCGGAAAGTCGGCCAGGCAATCGCTGGATGTCCGGAGGCAACTTCGGCATCGGGAGGAAAGTCCGGGCTCCATTGGGCAGGATGCCAGTTAACGACTGGGTGCTATAAGTCGCAAGACCCAAGGCAACGGAAAGTGCAACAGAAAATAGACCGCCGATGGCCCCATTGCGCAAGCGTGGGGATCAGGTAAGGGCGAAACGGCGAGGTAAGAGCTCACCGCGCTGGCGGTAACGTTCAGCGGCATGGCAAACCCCATCCGGAGCAAGACCAAATAGGGAAGCATTAGGCGTGGCCCGCGCTGCTTCCGGGTAGGTTGCTTGAGCCTGTCGGTGACGGCAGGCCTAGAGGAATGATTGCCGAACCCCGCAAGGGGGGAACAGAACCCGGCTTATCGGCCGGCTTTCCACTCTGTTTTTACGAGCCTCGTCAGGGCTCAACGCCGCGCTGGCTGCTTGCCTTGCCATTCGCCGGCGATCTGCCAACGGTCATCTTGGCGAACCAGCAGCAGCGTTTTCGCCTGATCCTTTTCACGATAGGCGCCGGCGGTGTAATCCTGAAGAAATTCCAGCCGGATCTGATTCTCGTCGATGCGTTCGATGCGTGGATCGCGCACTTGTACGTTGATGTCAGGGCGGCTGGAAATGTTCTTTCTTCTTGCTGCCGCCCAATCGGCACGTTTCTGGCCATCTGCCGGGGTGAAGTCCGGCGCATAGTGGCTCAGATAATTTTCGATATCGCGGTTCGACCATGCCAGGCGCCAGGCTTCGAGAAGGTCGCGAACCTGATCATCGTCGTTACGCACCGGGGCTGGTGGTGTTGGGGGCGTGGCTTCGGTAGCCGGAATTGGCGCTACCTGAGCAATGGGCGCGACCGGAGCAGGGCTGATGCTTCGGGTATGGGGCTCGGGTGCCGGCGGATTGCCGCCGATGGCCAGCCACATGATGCCGGCGCCGGCCAGCGCGGAGAAAATCGCCGTAGCGAGCAGCGTTCCTGGCTGGAAAGTCCGGCGGGGAGCGTTGACTATAGCGGGTGCTGCAACGGGCGGGATGGGCAGCGCCTCGGGCGTGTCCTCGCCCATCGCCGTACGCAGTTGTTCCAGGCGTTGGGCCAAGGCCAGATCATAATCACGTCGCCCCAGTGATTTCCTGGCGAGCGCCGGGTCCGGCTCGGCGTTTACGACCAAAGCTTTGCCATCGAGACGACTCATCGCTGATTCGATAACGTTGTTGATGTCGGCTTCGTTCGGCTTGGGCATCTCGTCTTTTCTCGGTGAATGTGCGTGATCTTTCCAAAGTGTATCCCGGACTGCCTGCTTGGTGCGGCTGCGCTATCGGTGCCGCCGCCGCTTCTCACCTACAATGCCGCATGAACTCCACTTCAACTCCAATAATTCACTGGCAGGAAGGCGGTGCCGCGTGTTCGGCGCGCTGGCGCTCCGAGGCTGCCATCCCGCCCCATGGCAAGCTCGTCATTGCCGATGATCGACTGGGCGTGGAGGCCGCCTACCGTCTGGCTTGTGAAGGAACGGCCATGCTCTGGCGTGGTGATTGGCAGAATGCTCGCCAGCTGTTGCAAAATCTCAGTCGGCGGTCCGATCGCCAGCCGCGGGTGGGCAGCGAGAAAAAGCCGGCGACCCTGGCCGAGGCATTCGAGCGACATCGCCGTAGTCAGGGCCAGCGAGCTAGCCTCCTCGGCATGCTGCTGGTGCCGTTGAAGGCGGATTACAGCCTGCCGTTGCGCCGCGCCCAGGATGTCCGACAGGCCTGCCTTGAGGCTTATGGCGCGGAGAGCGAGGATTCGCTGGTTTCGCTGCGTGAATTGCTGGCGGTGGTCAGCGCGCACGAATGGCGCAAGAAGGGCATCCCGGTCCCAGCGGTCGAGGGGCGCATCTATCCGTACTTTGGCGTGTTTTCGCCGGTGCGCGGCGAGTATGTTGATCTTGTCGCCAAGGCGCCGCTGCCGGCGTCTTGCGAGTTGGCTTTCGACATTGGCACGGGTTCCGGCATCCTTGCCGCCGTACTGGCTCGGCGCGGGGTCAAGCGGGTGGTGGCGACGGATCAGGATCAGCGCGCGTTGAATTGCGCCACGGAAAATGCCCAAAAACTGGGGTTGACCGCAGCAATCGAAATTATCAACGCCGATCTCTTCCCTGAAGGCCGGGCGCCGCTCGTGGTCTGCAATCCGCCCTGGGTGCCGGCGCAGCCGAGTTCGCCCATTGAATACGCTGTCTACGATCCTGATTCCCGCATGCTGCGCGGCTTTCTCGCCGGGCTGGCCGGGCATCTGGAAGCGGGCGGCGAGGGCTGGTTGATTCTTTCCGATCTGGCCGAGCATCTCGGCCTGCGCTCGCGTGACGAGCTGCTGGTCTGGATTGCGGCGGCTGGCCTCAAGGTGCTCGGGCGCATCGATACCCGACCGCAGCACCCCAAGGCCAGCGACCGCAGCGATCCGCTGCATGCGGCGCGGGCGGCCGAGGTGACTTCGTTGTGGCGGTTGGGCGTGGTCAGCGGATAAATTGCGCACGCAGCGGAATAATCCGGGTCTGATCTCCGTATATCCAGTTGAAGCACCCCAAAACCAACGGAGACAAACATGAAAACCAATAATCTGATCCTCGCCCTGCTCGTATCCGCCACGCTGGCGGCCTGTTCCGGCGCTGGATCGCGTCCTGCCGCGCCAGCCATGGTGTCGAACGGCGTGCTGGCCGGCAGCAACGGCATGACGCTCTATACCTTCGACAAGGATGCGGCCGGCAGCGGCAAGAGCATGTGCAACGGCCCGTGCGCCATCAACTGGCCACCGCTCTTTGCGATAGATGGCGATATGGCGAATGGTGACTACAGTATTGTCAGCCGCGACGACGGCAAGAAGCAGTGGGCCTTGAAGGGCAAGCCGCTCTATTACTGGGTCAAGGACCAGAAGCCGGGCGACATGACCGGTGAAGGTGTCAACAACGTCTGGCATGTCGCCAAGCCCTAAACAGCGGTGGATACCGCGGCGATCCTGACCGAGTTGCCCCGCCTGCGCCGTTATGCGCGGGCGATGGTCGGCGATCGCGCGGCGGCGGACGATCTGGTGCAGGACACGCTCGAACGCGCCTGGTCGCGCTTTGCCCAGTGGCGGCCGGGAAGTGACTTGCGGGCCTGGCTGTTCGGCATCATGCACAACCTGCGCGTCGACCAGTTGCGCCGCCCCGGCGTCAAAACTTTGCCCATGGATGATGAGGAGTTCGAGGTGCCTACCCGCGCCACTCAAACTGACCGGCTGGAAGTGATTGATCTGGAATCGGCACTGGCGCGTCTGCCGGAAGAGCAGCGGGCCGTCGTGCTGCTCGTCGCGCTGGAGGAAATGAGTTATGACGAAGTCGCGAGCACGCTGGATATCCCGATGGGTACGGTGATGTCGCGCCTGTCGCGCGGTCGTGAGCGTCTGCGGCTGATCCTCGAGGGCCGCCAGCCGGTTACCAATCTGCGAGTTGTTCGATGAGTACACTTCCGATCACCGAAGCCGATCTCCAGGCTTATGTCGATGCCTTGTTGCCGGAAAGCAGGCGGGCCGAGATCGAAGACTATCTGGCAGCGCATCCGGAAGAGGCTGAACGCTTGCAGGCTTACAGCGATCAGAAAGCGGCGCTGCGCGATCTGTTCAAGCCGGTACTTGATGAGCCGTTGCCCGAAGCGTTGCGTGAATTGGCTGAAATTCCGGTTGCTGCGGTCGACCCGCAAAAAAGGCCATTTTTGCCGCGCTGGTCGCTGCAACGCATTGCCGCCAGTTTTGCCATTGCCTTGCTCGGCGGTGCTGCCGGCTGGCTCGGTCATGGGCAATATCAATCCAGCGAACGCATGGCACAAGTGGTGCCGTTGTCACGCCAGGCGGCGGTTGCCCATGTCGTCTATAGCCCGGATATCCGTCGCCCGGTTGAAGTCAGCGCCGAGCAGGAAGATCAACTGGTCAAATGGCTGAGCAAACGGCTCGGCACGCCGGTCAGTCCACCGAAGCTGGGTACCATTGGCTACGAACTGGTTGGCGGTCGACTGCTGCCCGGCAACACTGGCCCGGTGGCCCAGTTTATGTATCAGGATGGCACCGGTCAGCGCCTGACGCTTTACGTCAGTACCGAAAATGCAGTCAGCCGCGATACCGGTTTCCGCTTCGCTCGTGAAGGCGAGATCAACGTCTTCTACTGGGTCGATGGCAAGTTTGGCTATGCCCTCTCCGGCGGTATCGCCAAGGGCGAATTGGCCAAGGTGGCGACGGCGGTTTACGACCAGCTGGAACGCAAGTAGCGTTGCCATCGGTGCTTCAATCGAATAAATCGGGCTCCGGCCGGGCAAGGTTCTCGCGCTTGACCGTAAAGCGCACGTTGATGCCCTTCTTGCCAATGGCTTCAACCACCATGCGCCCGGCGACTGCCTCGGCAATGACCCGAACCGTGCGCCTGCTCGCTCGTGTCCTGCCGAGATAGGTGGCGATGCTGCCGGGGGTGGGAATCCATTTGACCATGACCTGGATGATAATAATTTGCCTGTTGGCTGTCACCGCCCGTCGCGTCCGCGACCATTCGTCGGAGCGACGGCTTGTAAGTTTTTTCCGGGCAAGCTATCTTGAGGCCGATCATCCAGTTTTTTCAGGAGGAGCCATGAAAATAACCGCCGAACGCAGGGCGCGCACCGATCGGCGCCACATTGATGCCGGGCCGCCACGAGGAAGCAGTGAGCGCCGTCGGTCTGCTGAGCGCCGCTTGCCAGCCGCCGTGGATTGCACCATTTCCGATGCCGACTGGGAAAAGTATTTTGGTGGGTCCGCCAAGGCAGCAAACACCAATGATTTCATGCTGGATCAAGCGTCGGAAGTATTTGACCGGGTCCGCGAAAACTATTGAACTGCAGCTTTTAGGCTGCTTTCAGCAGAAGGCCATCGCCAGTATGGCCGGGTTGTCCAAGAGGTTAAGCAAAGCATAACCGGCAATGCGGTTTGCCGAGAGCCAAGCCTGAGAGGCCAGACTTGTCAGGTTCTCCGAGAATTCAATTCTGATGTTCATCAATCCCCGGGGCAGTTGAGTTTTCTGTTGTACGAGTAAATGGCGGTCGGTGCCGGGATTTGAGACAGACAGCTAAATCGGCTTTTTACAAGCCGAATCCTCGAATGGCCCCTTGACGATGTACCAGCCATCGCCCGGCGAGAATTGCGAACATACGTCGTAATCGCCATCGTTACTGTGCCATTTGTACCAGGCCGCGGGGCCGGCCCATAGCGTCGAGCAGGAGAGCACCAAGGCCGTGATGAGTACGAATCGCTTCATGGTTTACCTGTTCGCCTGCAAAGTTCACTGGAGTTTAATGATAGCAGTCGGGCGCTGTGCCATGAAATTTCCCATGTCGGCCTTGGCCAGAACGATGGCCTTTGCCGCCATGAACGGTCTACATCAGCAAGGTGCGCGTGACGCCGCGATCATCAACGCCAAGCAGCTGGAATCCCGGTTGTACCCGGCATTGGCGAACACCCTCCAAGAGTTCCTCGACCATTGCCCGCAAGGACTGGGATACAGACTCAAACGGCCCCAGTTGTGCAATGTTCTGTACCCGGCAAATCTCTCCGGACGCCATGGCCAATTCAACAACAGGCAGGACGGATTCGATACGATCACTACGTTTCAGAATGATATTGAACATGATTGGCTCCTGCCCATGATAACGACCTATGGGGGAGAACCTTGAGAGAAACGAGGCGGCTTTCCAGTGATTGACAAGAAGGGCCGAGAAGGCAATGCGTCAACACCATGGCCCTATGACTGATTCTCCATGTGGAACCAGTTCAGCTTGCGGCGAGGCAGGAGATAGTCCAGTTCCTCGTCCGGGCGCCCTTGCAGGCGCAACGGATGATCGATCTTGAGCGAGGTGTCCTTGGCCAGGTCGACGATGATCGCCTGCCGGCGCGGCACTTCGGGCTCGTAGATCATGACCTGCGGGCTTAACGGGCTATCCGTCATCGCCGAGGCGACAACGGCGCCGACGCGTCCATCGGTCAATTGCACGATTGAGCCCGGCGGATAGACGCCCATGGCGCGAATAAACAACTGCAGCAGCACCGTATCAAACGCGCTCTGCTCTTTGGACCACATCGTTGCCAATGCTTCTGATGGCGACAGTGCTTTACGGTAATCGATCGGGTTGGCGAGATTGTCGAAACGGTTGGCAATGGCGATCACTCGTGCCGCCAGATGAATGTCATTTTTCGTCAGGTGATCCGGGAAGCCGCTCCCATCCATCCGTTCATGATGATGCAGTATTGCGTCGAGAACCGGTTGCGACAGTCGCCGCGAGCGCAACGCGCTTTCGTAACCGATCCGGCTGTGCTCCTGATAGACCGCTTCTTCATGTTTATTGCGAGAAGTGTTGCGCAGGATTGATGAACTGATTGCCAGCTTGCCGATGTCGTGCAGGAGCGCTGAAATGCCGAGGGCGTGAAGTGCTTCCGGCGGGAGCATGGCCTGTTTGCCGAGCAGCAGCGACAGTGTCATGACCGACAATGAATGCGCGGCATGGCCGTCGGCCTGGGCTTTTTCCGCAATCAACACAATTGCACTATCCGGGTCGGCCAATAGCGCAGCAGTCGATTGCTCGCTCACCAGAGTGACTTGCCTGACGCTCTCGCCGGGGTTTGCGTCAAAGGACGTAATTGCATTCCCGATCGCTTTAGCCGCGCCGATGTAATGCTTTTGTGCCGTGTCGAGCCGTCCGCGTAATTCGCTCATGACCTTTGTGCGCGCCACTTTTTCCGCCATCTGAACAACTCTCAGCGCAGCCAGACGAGCCTCTTCGGCTATTTTCTCCGGGTCGGGCGGGGCCGGTTTCAGCGGCTTCGGCAAGGGCGGAATCTTGCAGCGAGTGACATCGCAGAAAAGCTTCGGCAACTGCATTGCCGCAATCTGCTGTGCCTGTTCCTCGTTCTCGATTACAAAGGAATTGAACATGAAATGATGATCCATCCACTGGACCGGCAGACGAACGTGCACGCCGGGACGAAGCTGCGAGGCTTCGATCTGGATTTCGCCTTCTTTAAGCTTTAGTAGCTCATTGGCTGCTGTCATCAATCCTGCGACCTTTTCGGGGTGGGTTTAAGCGTAAGCAGGCCAAGCCGGAAGCTTGGCCTGACCTGTGTTGCGACTGTGTCAGAGCTTATCGCATTGCTTCTGATGTTGCGTCCTCCGAAAGCAAAAAGCCACCCCCGAGGATGGCTAGCTGCATTTTCTGTTGGACTGGCACGAGCTTGAGCCTGGCCCCAGACGATTTTTGTCGTCGCTTAGGTTTTGGCGCCCGGCTTCCGTCCCGGGGCTGGCTTCGGAAAGTAGCCGGAGACCCGGCTGAACAATCCCTCGATCGCCTTGCCGTTTTCATAGATGGTCGTGCTGCACAAGGAAATGTCGCCACGGCTCGACAGCTCGCGAAGCGAGGCCCGAACCTCTGTGAGCGATACTCCTGTCCCTGCTGCAATTTCGGAGTCACGAAGCTGGCCATGTTTTTTCAGGTGCAAAAAGATTGAATCGGTATGCATGTCTAGTGCCTCGCTAAATGACTGTAAAAAATTGCTACATAAACCTCAAACTGCTGCCCCGACTTCTCTCCGGGGCGGCGTGCCTGAGTTGTTGGTGGGCCCGCACGGACTTGAACCGTGGACCAAAGGATTATGAGTCCTCTGCTCTAACCAACTGAGCTACGGGCCCGAAAGCTTAGCTGCCGTTGGTATCCACGAAACTGCGCAGCTTGTCGGAACGGCTGGGGTGACGCAGTTTGCGCAGTGCCTTGGCCTCTATCTGACGGATACGCTCGCGGGTGACGTCGAACTGCTTGCCGACTTCTTCCAGTGTGTGGTCGGTATTCATTTCGATGCCGAAGCGCATGCGCAGCACCTTGGCTTCCCGCGTTGTCAGCGTATCCAGGATTTCCTTGGTGACGCCGCGCAGGCTCGAATACATCGCGGCATCTGCCGGGGCCAGGGTGCCGGAGTCCTCGATGAAGTCGCCGAGATGCGAGTCGTCATCGTCGCCGATCGGGGTTTCCATGGAGATCGGCTCCTTGGAAATCTTCATGATCTTTCGGATCTTGTCCTCGGGCATGTCCATCTTCTTGGCCAGCGTCGCGGGATCGGGTTCGGCACCCGTTTCCTGCAGGATCTGGCGGCTGATACGGTTCATCTTGTTGATCGTCTCGATCATGTGCACCGGGATGCGGATGGTCCGTGCCTGGTCGGCGATGGAGCGGGTGATGGCCTGACGGATCCACCACGTGGCATAGGTCGAGAACTTGTAGCCGCGACGGTATTCGAACTTATCCACGGCCTTCATCAAACCAATGTTGCCTTCCTGAATCAGATCGAGGAATTGCAGGCCACGGTTGGTGTATTTCTTGGCGATGGAGATGACCAGACGCAGGTTGGCTTCGGTCATTTCGCGCTTGGCGCGACGGGCCTTGGCTTCGCCGGTGGACATCTGTTTGTTGATGTCCTTCAGTTCTTTCAGCGAAATGCCGGTGCGTTCCTGCAGGGCGAGCAGTTTCTTCTGCTGTTCCTTGATGTCCGGCGCGGTGCGCGTCAGGATGGCGACGTAGGTCTTCGGGGCGCTGGCGATCTCGCCGTCAACCCAGTCAAGATTGACTTCATTGGTCGGGAAGGACTGGATGAAGTGCGGGCGCGGCATCTTGACGCGATCAACGCAGAATTGCTGGATCTTGCGCTCCGAGCCGCGGATCTGTTCAACCATGCCACGTACGCTGTCACACAGGCGCTCAATGGTGCGCGAGGTGAAACGGATGTTCATCAGCTCGTCGGACACCTGCTGTTGCAGCTTGAGATAGGTCTTGTCCTGCGACCCCTTGCTGGAAAGCGCTTTCTGCATCTTGGCATGGTGCGCCCGGATGATCTTGAAGCGCTCCAGGGCATCAACCTTCAGCTGTAGCAATGAGGCGGAAACAGCACCGGCGCCGCCGTCATCTTCTTCGGCGTCGTCAGCGTCGTCAGCTTCTTCGTCCTCGACGGTTTCGGCAACCGGTTCGGCGATGACGGCATTCGGGTCGATCAGGCCATCAACCAGTTCGTCGATGCGCATTTCGTCGGCTTCAACCTTGGCGGCTGATTCGAGAATGTCGGCAATCGTTGTCGGGCAGGCGGAGATGGCCTGCACCATGTGCTTGAGGCCTTCTTCGATACGCTTGGCGATTTCGATTTCGCCTTCGCGGGTGAGCAGTTCGACCGAGCCCATTTCACGCATGTACATGCGGACCGGGTCGGTGGTGCGGCCGAATTCGGAATCGACGGAGGAAAGCGCCTGTTCGGCTTGCTCTTCTGCCTCTTCGTCATCCGTTGCGGCAGCAGCGGTATCGGACATCAGCAGGTCTTCGGCAGCCGGAGCTTCGTCGAAGACCTTGATGCTCATGTCGCTGAAGGTGGAAATGATCGCTTCGATACTTTCCGCATCGACCACGTCGTCCGGCAGGTGATCGTTGATTTCAGCGTAAGTCAGAAAGCCGCGTTCCTTGCCGAGCTTGATCAGCGCCTTGAGGCGCATCTTGCGCGCTTCCGCGTCAAGCGGTTCCGGGGTTTCTGCCATTGCACCTTCGAGCAGCGCTTTTTCAGCAGCCTTCTCCTTGGCTTTGCTGATGCGAGCCTTCGGGGCTTCCTTAGCGGTGTCTTTTGCCTTAGCCATGAACACGATCCATATAATTGGAGAAAACCATAAAGTATACCATAACTTAGCTCCGATTTTGCCGGCCGGAGAGGAGCTGGATGTAGGCTTGCTTCTCTGCGGCGCTTAGCCCCGCCACGCCAAATTGCTGGGCTTTGGCCTGCAGATCAGCGAATAGGCGTTTTTGCTCGCCTTCCTGAAGTTTTTCCAGGGTGTCGCGAAATTCTTCTTCCGCTTCCGCTTCGTCAAACTGCTGATCAAGAAGTTCCGTCGCGGCGTTTTCGATCATTGCTTCCTCCGGCAGGCCGCGCAGTTGTTCGCGCAACCCGGCATAACTGCTCGCTTCCGGATTGCCGCTGACCAGTTGGTGCAGGCGAGCCAGTGCCGGACGTTCCGGCGTGTCAGGCAGCAGGTTGAGCGGGAGTTTGCTGGCCATTTGTGGCTTGTGCAGCACGATGCGCAGCAGGTTGCGCGTCAGCGACGGCGCAGTCCGCTTGACCTTGGGGGGCGCGGCCGGGGTGAAAGATTTCAGTTCGCACAGCCGTTCGACCTCGCTCTGGGCAAAACCGCTGGCTTCGGCCAGTCGCTTGACCAGTTGCAGGCGCAGCAGGGGCGTTGGCAGCTTCAAGAGCAGCGGCTTGGCTTCGTAAATCATCTGCGCCTTGCCTTCGGAGCTGGTCAGGTCGCAACGCTGGGCCAGTTCGCGCAGCAGGAAGTCGGAGAGCGGCATCGCTTGGGTGACTTGCCGGTCAAACTGTTCCTTGCCGAATTCGCGGATGTAACTGTCCGGGTCGTGTTCCTGCGGCAGGAAGATAAAACCTAGGCGCTTGTTATCGGCCAGCGCTTCCAGCGAATTTTCCAGGGCCCGCCATGCCGCCTTGCGCCCGGCATTGTCGCCGTCAAAACAGAAGACGATACGGTCGACCTGACGCAGCAGCTTGGTGACGTGTGTTGAAGTGGTGGCGGTGCCGAGCGTGGCGACGGCGTTGCCGACACCGTTCTGGGCCAGCGCGATGACGTCCATGTAGCCTTCGGTGACGAGGGCGGTGTTGGTGTCACGTAACGCCTGGCGGGCTTGCGGCAGGCCAAACAGTTCGCGGCCCTTTTCGAAGAGCGGCGTTTCCGGCGAATTCAGGTATTTCGGCTCGCCCTGATCGATGATGCGACCGCCAAAAGCGATGATGTCGCCCTTGGGGTTTATGATCGGAATCATCAGGCGATCACGGAAACGGTCGTAGCGACGGCCGGCCTCGTTCTCGATGACCAGTCCGGCCACCTTCAGTTCGTCGGCGTTGTAATCGGGAAAAACGGCCTGCAGGTTCTGCCAGCCGTCTGGCGCGTAGCCCATGCCAAAGCGTGCAGCGACTTCCCCGGTCAACCCCCGTTTTTTGCAATATTCGACGGCGCGCGGCGAGGCCTTGAGTTGGTCCTTGTAGTACTGCGCGGCGCGGGCCATGAGATCAATAAGGGCGCGGGCCTGACCCGGCTTTTCGTCATTGAAACTGCGGCCTTCGCTTTCCGGTACCTGCATGCCGGCCCGGCTGGCCAGTTCCTTGACCGCATCGATGAAGCCGATGCCCTGATATTCCATGACAAAGCCGATCGCCGTGCCGTGGGCGCCGCAGCCGAAGCAGTGGTAGAACTGCTTGGTCGAGCTGACCGTGAAGGATGGCGATTTTTCGTTATGGAAGGGGCAGCAGGCAGCGTAGTTGGCGCCTGCCTTCTTCAGCGGCACGTAAGTGTCGACCAGGTCGACGATGTCGACCCGGGCGAGTAAATCCTGGATGAACGAATCCGGGATCACGCGTATTTAACCGGCAAGCGCCGCCTTGACCAGCTTCGATACCTCAGCCATGTCCGCCTTGCCGGCAAGGCGAGGCTTCAGGATGGCCATCAGCTTGCCCATGTCGGCCGGGCCTTTGGCGCCGGTTTCGGCGACAGCGGCGGCAACAGCGGCGGCGGTGTCTTCGCTGCTCATTTTTTCCGGCAGATAAGCGGCGAGGATGGCGATTTCGAATTTCTCGGCATCGGCCAGTTCCTGACGGCCGGCGGCTTCGTATTGGGTGACGCTGTCCTTGCGCTGCTTGGTCAGCTTTTCGATGATGGCGACGACGGCCGTGTCGTCGAGTTCGATGCGCTCATCGACTTCCTTCTGCTTGAGGGCAGCGAGCAGCAGGCGAATAGCGCCGAGCTTGGCGGTTTCCTTGGCCTTCATGGCCGTTTTCATGTCTTCGGTGATGCGTACTTTGAGGCTCATTTTGCTTTTCTTCAGAAAAAAGGCGCCGGGAAAAAAGACAAAGCCGCCGGCTTTTGAGGGCGGGCGGCTTTTTCGGCGATAAAGATGTACTGAATCAGTACATCTTCGGCGGCAGGGTCAGGCTACGGAGGCGCTTGTGCTGGCGTTTGACAGCAGCGGCAGCCTTACGCTTACGCTCGGTCGTGGGCTTTTCGTAAAACTCACGGGCGCGCAGCTCGGTCAGAAGACCCGTCTTTTCGACAGTACGCTTAAAGCGGCGGATAGCAACTTCAAACGGCTCATTTTCCTTGACACGAATGTTCGGCATATAAATCACCCCCTTCCGTTAGGCGCCTGCCAGGTCAAGTGAACGGCAGTGCGCACAAAAATTGTTCCGCTAAATTGCGGGTAGCCGGGCAGTATATTCAAAAAGCCCTGCAGGACCAAGTGTTAAAATTCGCGCCGATGTTAGTCCTCGGTATTGAATCCTCCTGCGACGAAACCGGTATTGCGCTCTACGACAGCGAAGCCGGGCTCTTGTCGCACACTTTGCATTCGCAGGTGGCGATGCACGCCGAATACGGTGGTGTGGTGCCGGAACTGGCATCGCGCGACCACATTCGGCGGGTTGTGCCGCTGTTGCGCGAGGCGATAGCCCAGGCTGGGCGGAAACTTGAAGACATCGATGCCGTGGCCTATACACGCGGTCCCGGGCTGGCCGGGGCGCTGCTGGTGGGCTGTGCCTTTGCCGAAGCGCTGGCGCTGGCGCTCGACAAACCGACCATTCCGGTCCATCACCTTGAAGGGCATCTGCTTTCGCCGCTGCTGTCGCGCGATCCGCCAACCTTCCCGTTTGTGGCGCTGCTGGTTTCCGGTGGGCATACGCAATTGATGCGGGTGACCGGTGTCGGTAAATACGAACTGCTTGGCGAAACGCTGGATGATGCCGCTGGCGAGGCGTTCGACAAGAGCGCCAAGATGCTGGGGCTGCCGTATCCCGGTGGTGCGCTGCTGTCGAAGCTGGCCGAACTGGGGCAGCCGGGCGTCTATGAACTGCCGCGGCCAATGCAGCATTCCGGCGACCTCAATTTCAGTTTTTCCGGGCTGAAAACTGCGGTGCTGACGCTGGTCCGTGACCATGGCGATCTGGGTAGCGACGAATTCAAGGCTAACGCCGCCCGCGCTTTTCAGGAAGCGATTGTCGAGGTGCTGGTCAAGAAGTCATTGAAGGCGCTGAAGCAGACGGGCCTGAAACAACTGGTGGTAGCTGGCGGGGTGGGTGCCAACAAACAGCTGCGGTCGACCCTCGATCTGGAGGCAAAACGCAAACGCTTCCGTGTTTATTACCCGGAGCTGGAGTTTTGCACTGACAACGGCGCGATGATCGCGCTGGCCGGCGCGCTGCGTCTGCAGACCGGCACGCCTTCGAAGCCGGCCGGCAGTTTCGCCGTTCAGCCGCGCTGGCCCTTGATGGATATCTCGGGCTAGGCTTTTTTCTTGCTGCCGATTTTTGACTCCTGGCCCGCCAGCAGACGCTGAATGTTCTGCCAGTGCTTGCCGATCAGTGCCATGGAGAGGATGGCGACGACGATGAGCTGACCGCCGGCACCATGCATCAATGCTGACCAGAGTGGTGCTGATGCGGCGGCAATGACGGCGGCGAGCGATGAATAGCGCGAGGCAAAGGCGACAAAGGCCCAAGTGCCAGCGACTGCCAGGCCGAGCACCGGGTCGAGGCCAATCAGTACGCCGGCCGCGGTGGCAACTCCCTTGCCGCCCTTGAATTTCAGGAAAACCGGGTAGAGATGGCCGAGGAAAACAGCCAGTGCGACCAGGCCGACCACGGTATTGCTGAGGCCCATCTGCTGGGCGACGAAGACGGCGACCCAGCCTTTCAGCGCATCGCCGATCAGCGTGAATAGCGCGGCTTTCTTGTTGCCGCTGCGCAAGACGTTGGTGGCACCAGGATTGCCCGAACCGTAAGTGCGCGGATCCGCCAGCCCGAACAGCCTGGAGGAGATCATGGCAAAGGGAACGGAACCGAGCAGGTAGGCGGCGAGAATGGCGAGGAGGGTTTGCATGGGCGCTTTAGGTCGCTGAGGTACAATCGCGCCAAATTTTACACCGCTGCTGCGGTCGACCGCCTTATGGACATCATTTTCATCGAAGAACTGCGCGCCGAAACGTGGATAGGGATCTATCCGCGCGAGAAAGCTGTGGCGCAGACGGTCGAGATTTCACTGCAGATCGGGGTGTCGACCGCATCGGCCGGGGCCAGCGACGATATCCGCGATACCGTCGATTACGCAGTTGTCGTCGAGCGCCTGCGCGGCGATCTGTCGAGCAGCCATTTCAACCTCCTGGAAGCGCTGGCCGAGCATGTTGCGAGCTATCTGCTCGAAACCTTTGCCGTCCATTGGGTGCGTGTTTCCGTCGCCAAACTGGGCATGATGCCGGGCGTCAAACGCGTCGGCGTGATCATCGAACGCTCTATTTAGCCAACGCGGCTTCGACCGGCTTGGCTTGCAGTTCGCGAAGGATGTCGTGCGGATGCACGCCAACGAGAAAACCGCGTCTGCCGCCATTGATGTAAATCAGCGGCAGATCGAGGATGGTTTTTTCCAGGTAGATCGGCATCGCCTTTTTGGTGCCAAACGGGCTGGTGCCGCCGACCAGATAGCCGGTGTGGCGATTGGCCACTTCAGGCTTGCACGGCTCGACCTTCTTGCAGCCAATCTGTCGGGCCAGTTCTTTGGTTGAAACCTTGCAGTTGCCATGCATCAGCACGATCAGCGGCTTGGCGTTTTCATCTTCGAAAACCAATGTTTTCACGACAGCATGTTCGTCGACATTCAGTTCCCGTGCCGAGACCTTGGTGCCGCCGTGCTCTTCGTAGGCGTAAAGATGGCTGGAAAAGGCGATCCGGTGCGCTTTCAGGAACTTGGTGGCCTGAGTTTCGGGGGCGTGGTCGGGTTTGTTCATGGCGTGTTATTGGAAGGGCTGGCAGGGTTTACTTGCCGATATCCCTGGTCAGGACAAAAAGCAGGCAGAAGCAGCCCAAGGTCATTCCGGCGACGCCGGCCTGCAACACCGTGACCGTCTCGAAGCTGCCGATCCAGTGCATTCCGGCAAGTCGGGCGATGCTGCTAGCGACGCATAAAAGTATGCCGACGAAGCCAGCTGCGCGACCGAGTGTCGCAATTGAGTTGTTCATGATGCTTTCTCCGTGGTGAAAAGCTTTTGGTTAACGGGCGCCAGATCGACGGGTAATGATATGCCTTGGGCCTTGTTGTGGAAATGCGCTTCAGCCGCGCGGATGATGGATCGCATGCAGGCTCTTCAGGCGTTCCCGCGCGACGTGGGTATAGATCTGCGTTGTCGAGATGTCGGCATGGCCGAGCAGCAACTGGACGACGCGGAGGTCGGCGCCGTGGTTTAGCAGGTGGGTGGCGAAGGCGTGGCGCAGGACGTGGGGTGAGAGTTTCTCCGGCGCGATGCCGGCGATCACGGCGTAGCGCTTGATCAGTTGCCAGAAAGCCTGACGGGTCATGGCGCCGCCGCGAGCGGTGACGAACAGCGCGTCGCTTTGCTGGCCCTTGAGGATTTCCGGCCGGGCTTCGTTGAGGTAGCGCGTCAGCCAGTCGATGGCGAGTTCGCCGAGCGGCACCAGACGCTCCTTGCTGCCCTTGCCGAGGGCGCGCAGTACGCCTTCGTTGAAGCCGACTTCATGCAACTTGAGATTGACCAGTTCGGAGACGCGCAGGCCGGTGGCGTAGATGGTTTCGAGCATGGCGCGGTCGCGCAGTCCAAGCGCGGTGTCGATGTCCGGGGCGTTGAGCAGGCTGTCGACCTGCTTTTCGGAAGTGACCTTGGGCAACCGGGAAGGACGGGCCGGGTTGAGCAGTTTCAGCGTCGGATCGGCAACGATACGGCCGCGGCCAAGCTGCCAGCGATAGAAGCGGCGCAGCGTCGATAGGTAGCGTGATTGCGAGGTGGCGCGGGTGTGGCGTGAGAGGTGGGCGATGAAGCCGGAGAGCGTCGCTTCGCGGATGTCGAGCAAGGGCTCGTGGCTGTTTTCGGCCAGCCAGAGAGAGAGTCGGCTGAGGTCGGAACGGTAGCTGTCGAGCGTCGCCTTGGCCAGGCCATCTTCCAGCCAAAGGGCGTCGCAGAAGTTGTCGATTTCGGCGAGATCAGCCGGGGAGGCAGTTTTCATGTTGCAGCAGCCAGCGTTTGACCTCAAGCAGAAAGCCGCCGCGTTCGCGGGCGAAGCCCCCGAGGCCGCCACCGGTAGCGATGACGCGATGACAAGGAACGACCACCGGGAACGGATTGGCGCCGCAAGCCTGGCCCACGGCACGTGGCGCGTTTTTGAGGTTTTTGGCCAGTTGACCGTAGGTGTGCGTTTCGCCGAGTGGAATGGCGGCAATTTCGCCCCAGACGCGACGTTGAAAAGTGGTGCCAGACGGGCGCAGTGGTAAGCCGAAGGCGGCGGCCGGGTCAGCCAGATAGGCGCGCAACTGGCGCACGGCTTCAGCGGCGAGCGGCGTTTCAGCCGGCTGTTCCGGTTGCGGTTCTAGAAAGTCGATACCGGTAATTTCGTCACCGTTGCACTGGATGCCGAGCGCGAAAGCAGGGGCGGCGACGATGGCCTGGTAATGGGTGTTGTTCATGGCGGTCCTTGGCGGAGCGGGTTGCTAGATTATCATGCGTCGAATGCGAACTTTGAAATGAGGCGGCGCGATGGGCGAATTGGCCGACGAGGCGAAACGAGGTAGCGGGCTGGCGCTGGCCGGTGTGCAGTTTTTCTTCACGCTGGGCTGGACGGTCTATGTCCTCTATCTCCCCGGTCTGCTCTCGGCTGCAGGTATTGCCGCCAGTTGGCTACCGCTGCTGCTGATGCTCGACCAGCTGATTTTTGCCGTGATGGACATCGCCTTCGGCGTTATCGCCGACCGCTTGAGCGAGGGCTATCGCAGGCTGGCGCGCCTGCTGCTGGTGCTGACGACGCTGTCGGCCGTTGCCTTCCTGCTCTTGCCGATGGCGGCCGGCCTATCGTCCGCCGCTCTACTGGCCTTGCTGCTGCTCTGGGTCGTGACGGCTTCGGTGGTTCGCGCCCCGACGCTGGTTCTGCTGGCCAAGGCAGCCCGCCGGGAGCAGCAGGCGGGGTTGGTGCTCTGGTACGCCGGCGGGATGGCGCTGGCGGCGGCGCTCTCGCCCTTCCTTGGGCTGTGGCTGAAGGGCGTTGATGTTCGCTTGCCGTTTGCCCTGTCGGCCCTGACCCTGCTGGTCGCGGTCCTTGTCTTGTTGCGGGTGTCGGACCTGCGGGGCGTGCCGGTCGAAGAACCGGCGCAGCGGCCGATTTCCTTCGTCGCTTACTTGCCGTTGCTGCTCGTGCTGACGCTGGCCGTTCTCGGCTTTCAGATTCATGCCTCAGTCAATGCTTCGTCGCTGTATCTTGCCCATGCGACAAGGGAAATGCTGCCCTGGCTGATGCCCTTGCTGTGGCTTGGTTTCTTCGCAGTTCTGCCGGTGGCGGGAAAATTTTTCGAACGGGTTGGCACCTTGCCGGGTGCAACGGCCGGCATCTTGCTGACGGCAATAGCCAGTTACGCGACAACAGCGGTCGACAGCCTGGAAATGCTGATTTTGTTTCAGGTGCTGGCCGGGGCAGGTTGGGCACTGGCCTTTGCCGGGTTGATGGAAAATGCCTCGGCAGCGGGTTCGCGCGGTGCCGAAGGGGTGTTCATGGGCAGTTTTTTTGCCGTGACGGCACTCGGTACATTTTTCCGGATCGGCTTCGCCAGCCAGTTGCTGCCGGCTTGGCAATCCGTTCAGTTTGCGCTGCCGGCGGCACTGCTGCTTGCCGCCGGGCTGATTGCTGCGGTGTACGCCCTCAAAACGCCGAAATCCCCGTCTGCGCCCGGCCGAGAATGAGGGCGTGGATGTCGTGCGTGCCTTCGTAGGTATTCACCACTTCCAGATTGACGAGGTGGCGGATGACGCCGAAATCGTCCGAAATACCATTGCCGCCGAGCATGTCGCGTGCCGTGCGGGCAATGTCGAGCGATTTACCACAGGAATTGCGCTTCATCATCGAAGTGATTTCCGGCGTGGCGCTGCCGTCGTCCTTCATCCGGCCAAGGCGCAGGCAACCCTGAATGGCCATGGTGATTTCAGTCTGCATGTCGGCCAATTTTTTCTGTACCAGCTGGTTGGCGGCTAACGGCCGGTCGAACTGCTTGCGGTCCAGCGTGTATTGCCGCGCCGTGTGCCAGCAGAATTCAGCGGCACCGAGAGCGCCCCAGGCGATGCCGTAACGGGCCGAGTCGAGGCAGGCGAACGGGCCTTTCAGGCCGGCGACATTGGGCAGCAGGTTTTCATTCGGCACGAAGACTTCGTCCATGACGATTTCGCCGGTGACCGAGGTGCGCAGGCCAACCTTGCCCTTGATGACCGGCGCCGACAGGCCACCCATGCCTTTGTCGAGAATGAAGCCACGGATCAGGCCTTCGTCATCCTTGGCCCAGACCACAAAGACGTCGGCAATCGGTGAATTGGTGATCCACATCTTGCTGCCGGACAACTTCCAGCCGCCGGGTACGGCCCGGGCACGCGTCGCCATGCTGGCCGGGTCGGAGCCGGAATTCGGCTCGGTCAGGCCAAAGCAGCCGATCAGCTTGCCGCTGCCGAGCTTGGGTAGATATTTCTGGCGCTGTTCCTCGGAACCGAACAGGTAAATCGGCACCATGACCAGCGACGACTGGACGCTCATCATCGAGCGATAGCCCGAGTCGACGCGCTCGATTTCGCGGGCAACCAAGCCGTAGGAAACGTAATTCAGGCCGGCGCCACCATACGCCGGCGGCAACATGCAGCCGAGCAGCCCCATCTCGCCCATCTCGGGAAAAATCCGCAGATCGGTGTGTTCGTGGCGGAAGGCATCGCGGACACGCGGCATCAGCTTTTTCTGGGCGTAATCATAGGCGGCGTTGCGAACGATGCGCTCATCGGCGGCCAGCTGGCTATCGAGCAGCAGCGGGTCTGCCCAGTTGAATGACGGCCGGCTCATGCTTATTTGAAGAAGCGCCGGAACCAGCCGCCGGTTTCCTTCTTGACTTCTTTTTCCTGGATCAGCGACACCATGTTGCCCTTGACCGCAGCAACGTAGTCCGCGTCGTCCCGCTTGATGTGGTTGACCAGCCAACGGGCCAGCATGCCGTGCAGTTCCTCGGCGACATCGTCGCCCAGGGCCAGGCGATCCTGATATTCGGAAACCTTGCGGGTGAACAGTTGGTGCACCTTCTTGTGCGGCTTGCAGTACTGGTAGCCGGCTTCTTCCTGGAGGCTTTCCTCGAAGGCGAAATGCGACAGCGTGTAATCGACACAGTCGTAGACGACTTGTTTGATTTTTTCCGGGTCCTTGAGGATCTGGGCGGCTTCAAGGTCGTTGATGAAGTCAACGATGCGCCGATGTTGCTGGTCAATGACATCAATGCCGGTGTCCAGGTCTTTGGTCCAGGTGATTGCCATGCTGTTTTGCTCCGAATGTTATTGGTTTGAAAAATGTTTAGCCGCGCACGTGACCGTCGCCGAGGACGATCCATTTCTGGCTGGTCAGCCCCTCCAGGCCGACCGGGCCACGGGCGTGGATCTTGTCGGTCGAAATGCCGATTTCGGCGCCCAGGCCGTATTCGAAACCATCGGCAAAGCGCGTCGAGGAATTGATCATGACCGAGGCCGAGTCCACTTCACGCAGGAAGCGCATGGCTTTCGGATGGTTGTCGGTAACAATGGATTCGGTGTGGTGCGAGGAATACTGGTTGATGTGGGCAATGGCTTCATCAATGTCGGCCACGACCTTGACCGAAATGATCGGCGCCAGGAATTCAGTGTAGTAATCCTCGTCGGTTGCTGCTTTCGCTTCCTTGACGATGGCGCAGGTTTCAGCGCAACCACGAATCTCGACACCCTTGCCGGTCAGCATGTGGGCGACTGCCGGCAGCAGCATGGTGGCGACACCGCGGTCAACGAGCAAGGACTCGGCGGTATTACAGGTGCCATAGCGCTGGGTCTTGGAATTTTCGACGATCTTCAGCGCCTTGTTCGGATCGGCTTCCTCTTCCAGATAGACGTGGCAGTTGCCATCGAGGTGCTGGATCATCGGCACGCGACATTCGGCCAACAGGCGGGCGATCAAGCCCTTGCCGCCGCGCGGCACGATGACATCGACGAACTCGCGCATGGTGATCAACTCGCCAACGGCGGCACGATCGGTCGTGTTGATGACTTGAACACAGTCAGCTGGCAGGCCGGCGGCGAGCAGGCCTTCCTGAACCAGGGCGGCGATGGCACGGTTGGAGCGGATCGCCTCGGAACCGCCGCGCAGGATCGCCGCGTTGCCGGATTTCAGGCAGAGTGCTGCGGCATCGGCCGTGACGTTCGGGCGGGCTTCATAAATGATGCCGACGACGCCGAGCGGCACGCGCATCTTGCCTACCTGGATGCCGGAAGGCTGGAACTTGAATTCACCCATCTCGCCAATCGGATCGGGCAGCGTCGCAACCTGCTCGACGCCAGCAGCCATGCTGTCGACCCCTTTTTCGGAAAGGGTCAGGCGGTCAAGCATGGCGGTTTCGAGGCCGCTGGCACGAGCGGCAGCCAGATCTTCCTGATTGGCGGCGACCAGTGCGGCCTTTTCGCGGCGGATGGCGGCGGCGATATGCTGCAGGGCTGCGTTCTTTTCAGCCGTCGAGGCCGTCGCCAGGCGGCGCGAGGCAGCACGGGCCTGGCGGCCGACGGTCTGCATGTAGTCCTTGATATCCATGATGTTCCGGGTTCAGCGCAAAAGAACAAACATTATAGCCAGCTAAATTACTGGGAACTTCTGGAAGCGGCTAAACTCTTATCCGCTACGATAACAGGGCTTTCCATCGGGGACATGATGGCTGAAAAATTGATACTGCCGGCCGAAGTCAAGGTTTGCGCAACTTGTAGCTACTGGGACGGAGAACGTCAGGTGGATGCAGAAATGAAATTGGTGGTGGTTTCCGAAGAATGCCGGGGCGAATGCCTGGTTCAGGGGGAAGCCAAACCGGGGCTGCACGACGTGCGCAAGGAGTCTCCCTGCCTATGGGAAGATCTGGAACCCGACGCGCCGGCGAACGACGCCGCCCCCTGATTATTTCGCTGCGGTAAGGCGCAGGCCGAGCCGCAAGAACTCTTCCCAGATATTGCCGTGACCGATGCCCTTGGCCAGTCGGTCGATTTTTCCGGCGTGTTGCAGCGCGCTTTCGAGTGCTGCGGTGGACACCCTCTGCAGGGCTTTTTTCACCGGATTGGCCCGCGGCCCCCAGACTTTGGCATCCTTGAGCAGCATGTCGACCGGTTTGCCGGCGTCCATGCCGGCCCGAATGATCGTCAGGGCGCGGATTTCCTCACTCATCGCCCACAGAACCAGCGGTGGCGCCTCACCTTCCTGCATCAGTCCGTCCAGTGTCCGGGTCAGGCGGGCGACGTCGCCGGAGAGCAGGGCTTCGCGCAGGCCTTCGATGTCGTAACGGGCAACGTTGAGCACGGCATCGCGCACCTGGGCCATGCTTAGCTGACCGGTCGGATAGAGCAGGCCGAGTTTCTGGATTTCCTGATGGGCCGCCAGCAGATTGCCTTCGACGCGCTCAGCGATGAACTTCAGGCTTTCCAGGTCAGCGCTTTGCTGTTGCCGACGCAGACGACCAGCGATCCAGCCGGGCAATTCGGCAAGCGGCGGTGCGATCAGCTTGATGGCGACGCCGGCATTGACCAGCGCGGTGAACCAGACGGCCTTTTCCTCGCGCCAGTCGAGTTCGGGCAAGGTGATCAGCAGCAGGTTATCGAGCGAGAGATTCTGGCACCACTGCTGAAGCGCGGCGCTGCCCTCCTTGCCCACCTTGCCGGTCGGAATGCGCAGGTCGATCAGCTTCTTGTCGCCGAACAGGGACATGTTGCCGCCAGCGGCAAGCAACGATCCCCAGTCGAATTGCGGCAGCACGGTGAGAACTTCGCGTTCGCTATAGCCCTGCTGGCGCGATTTGGCACGGATGGCGTCGGCCGCTTCGATGACCAGCAACGGGTCGTCGCCGTAAAGAACGTAGAGCGGGCGCAGTTCCCGTTCGAGGTGCGCCGCCAGTTGCTCGCCCTTGAGCAGCATTATTCGTCTTCTTCGAGGTCGGGGTTCTTCGGCTTGACGATGGAAAGACGACGCATGATCTGGTTGACCAGATCGTTATTCATGTCGCGCCAGAGCAGGCCTTCTTCCAGATCCTTGGCCAGGATGTTGGAGTCATCGAAAGTAATGTCGCGACTCAGGTTGATTTCGTTGGCCGGCATCACGACCTGGCCCTTGGCATTGACCACCTGGAAGCGGTAATTGAGCTGCAGGCGATATTCGCGCACGCGGCCCTGGGCATTGACGCTGAGAATTGTCTTCAGGCGACTGTCAGAAAGTTGCTGGAAAGTGCCATCGGCGAGTTTGGCGTCGTCGACGATCTCGGTACTGCCGGCAGCGTTGATGTAGCGCTCCAGCCAGATCCGGACATCGGCTGTTTCCGGCAGCGCGATGTACATGCTCTTGTACGGCAGGTTGCCGCTGAGCGTCCCGCGCAGTTGGAAGCCGCAGCCGGTGAGGGCGGCGGCAAGGATCAGGGCGAACAGGAGACGCATGGCGATTTCCTTAAACGACGATATTGACCAGGCGGCCAGGTACGACAACGACCTTCTTCGGCGCTTTGCCTTCCATGAACTTGACGGCACCTTCGCTGGTCAGCGCGGCAGCTTCGATGCTCGCCTTGTCCGCTTCGGCAGCAACGCGAATCGAACCGCGCAGCTTGCCGTTGACCTGCACCATCAGTTCTATCTCGTCCTGCTTGAGGGCAGCCGGATCGGCTTTCGGGAAGGCCTGGGTGCCGGCATCCTGACCCGGCTTCAGTTCGACATAGAGCGCCTGACCAATGTGCGGGACGATGGGGAAGAGCAGCAGAGCGATGCTTTCCAGTGTTTCCTGGGCGAGCGCGCGGCCGGCGGTGTCTTTCAGGTCGCATTTGTCGAAGGCGTTGAGCAACTCCATGACGGCAGCAATGGCCGTGTTGAATTGCTTGCGGCGGCCATAATCGTCGGCGACCTTGCCCATGGTCTGGTGCAGCTTGCGGCGCAGGTCGGCCTGAGCCGAACTCAGGCCATCACTACTCGTGCAGGCAGTGACGAGGCCGGCCTGGACGTGGTCATAAGTCGTCTTCCACAGGCGGCGCAGAAAGCGGTAAGCCCCTTCGACGCCGGCGTCGGACCATTCCAGCGACTGGTCGGGCGGCGAGGCGAACATGATGAACAAGCGAGCCGTGTCGGCGCCGTACTGGTCGATCAATGATTGCGGGTCGACGCCGTTGTTCTTCGATTTCGACATCTTTTCGGTGCCACCAATAACCACTGCCAGGCCGTCGGCCTTGAGTGTGGCGCCGGTCGGGCGGCCCTTTTCATCGGTGACGACGTCCACATCGGCCGGATTGATCCACTGCTTCTTGCCACCGTCGAGATCGCGGTAGAAGGTTGGGGCGACGACCATGCCTTGGGTCAGCAGGTTGGCGAAGGGCTCGCCAAGATCGCCGATCAGGCCGACGTCGCGCATCAGTTTGGTGAAAAAGCGCGAATACAGCAGGTGCAGGATGGCGTGCTCGATGCCGCCGATGTATTGGTCGATGCCGCCCTTGCACCAGTACTGGACACGCTCGTCGACCATGGTCGTGGTGTTGTCGGGACAGGCGTAGCGCAGGAAGTACCAGGACGACTCGAAGAAAGTGTCCATGGTGTCGGTTTCACGGCGGGCGTCACCGCCGCACTTCGGACATTTGCACTCGTAGAACTCGGGCATCTTCGCCAAGGGCGAGCCGGCGCCGGTGATCTCGACGTTCTCGGGCAGGACGACCGGCAACTGGTCGTCGGGCACCGGCACGTCGCCGCAGGTCTTGCAGTGGATGATCGGGATCGGGCAGCCCCAGTAGCGCTGGCGGGAAATGCCCCAGTCGCGCAGACGAAACTGCACCTTTTTCTCGCCGAGCTGCATGGCGGAAAGATCGGTCGCAATCGCGTCGACCGCAGCTTCGTAGCCGAGGCCGTCGTACTTGCCGGAATTGACCAGCTTGCCGCGTTGTTTGTCGGCATACCACTCGGCCCAGGCTTCGTGGCTGAAGGAGGTTTCCCCATCAACAGCGACGACTTGCCTGATCGGCAGGTTGTATTTCAGCGCAAAAGCGAAATCGCGTTCATCGTGCGCCGGCACGGCCATCACGGCGCCGTCGCCGTAGCTCATCAGCACGTAGTTGCCGACCCAGACTTCGACTTCCTGGCCGGTCAGCGGATGGCTGACGTAGATGCCGGTCGCCATGCCCTTTTTTTCCATCGTCGCGATGTCGGCTTCGGCGACGCCACCCTTCTTGCATTCCTCGATGAAGGCGGCGAGTTCCGGCTTGTTGGCGGCAGCGCGGGTGGCCAGCGGGTGTTCGGCGGCGACGGCGACGAAGGTGACGCCCATGATGGTGTCGGCGCGGGTAGTGAAAACCCACAGCTTTTCGTCGGCATTGTCAGCCAGCGGGAAGGCGAAGCGCACGCCGGTGCTCTTGCCGATCCAGTTCTTCTGCATCAGGCGCACCTGCTCCGGCCAGCCCGGCAGGTTGTCGAGTTCGGTCAGCAGTTCTTCGGCGTAGGCGGTGATCTTCATGTAATACATGGGGATCTCGCGCTTTTCGATAAGTGCACCAGAACGCCAGCCACGGCCGTCGATGACCTGCTCGTTGGCGAGCACGGTGTGATCGACCGGGTCCCAGTTCACGGTGCCGAGCTTCTTGTAAACCAGACCCTTTTCGTAGAGGCGGGTGAACAGCCACTGTTCCCAGCGGTAATACTCGGGCGTACAGGTCGCCAGTTCGCGTTCCCAGTCGATGGCGAAGCCGAGCGACTTGAGCTGCGTCCGCATGTAATCGATGTTTTCGTAAGTCCACGCGGCCGGCGGCACGTTGTTGGCCAACGCCGCATTTTCGGCCGGCATGCCGAAGGCGTCCCAGCCCATCGGTTGCATGACGTTGAAGCCAAGCATGGTGTGGAAGCGGGAGAGCACGTCGCCGATGGTATAGTTTCTGACATGGCCCATGTGCAGCTTGCCCGAGGGGTAAGGGAACATGGACAGGCAGTAGTATTTCGGTTTCGTGGAGTCTTCCACGGCGCGCGCGGCACCGGTCTTTTCCCAGTGGGTTTGGGCGGCTCGCTCGATGTCGGCCGGGGTGTATTTGTCCTGCATGGGCATGGGCTGAATTCGGTCGCTGTAAAACGTTGAGTAACCTTGGATTATACCGGTTGAACCCCTATGGAGAGGCAATGAGGACAAAGCGGCTAGCCAGCGTCATGGTTTTGGGTCTTTTCACGGCGTTGACCGCAGTAGCGGCGCCCAATGCGCAGGTTGATGCCGTCCAGGCGCCGGCCTGGGTCGAACGCGGCGAGCGCCGTGTGCCGCTGGCGCCCGGTATGGTGCTGGAAAATCGCGACCGCGTGCTGACCGGCGTTGGTGCCCGGGCCATCGTTCAGCTGGCCGACGGCAGTTCGGTCAAGCTCGGCGAGAACGTCAATGTCGCCGTCAACGCCATGAAACAGGACGAAAGTGGCGTTTTCCGTGCCGCGCTCGATGTCGCCAAGGGGGCCTTCCGGCTGACGACCAATATTTTTCGCAAGTTCCAGAGCCAGCGGCTAATCAATGTCCGCACGGGCACGGTGACCATCGGCATACGCGGCACCGATCTTTGGGGGCGGTCAGACGATGAGAAGGACTTCGTCTGCCTGCTTGAAGGCCGCATCTCCGTGAGCCATCCGCTCGGCGAGCCGACGGAGCTGAGCGAAGCTTTTCAGTTCTATGGCGCCGACAAGGGCAAGGCACCGGGGCCGGTGGCCATGGTGGAGAAGGCGCAACTGGCCAAGTGGGCACTGGAAACCGAACTGCGCGACGGCGTCGGTACGCAGCAGCGTGGGGGCAGGTGGGTGTTGAACTTTGGCCGGTTTGACGAGGATGGTGCGCTGGCGCTGCATGACCAGTTGTCTGCTGCCGGCTACGCCGACAAGATCAGACCCGTCCGCGTCTCACGCGGCTATCTCTATGAAGTGCGCCTGGGACAACTGGTGACCGGGCGCGAGGCGCAAGCGCTTGCCGACCGATTGGTGCGGGATCTGCACGTTCCCGTACCAACCATAAGTCGGCATTAGCGTTTCCCGGTCACGCGGCTTTTTTTTCGGCGGCCATGTTTTCCCAGGTGTTTTGCCAGTAACGATAGGTATTCTGGGCAGCCATCAGCGAGAGCAGGGACATGCGGCTCTGGTGATGCCACATCCAGGACAGGCGCGGGGCGGGGTTCAGGCTGTACTCGGGGGTATGGCCGACTTCGTCTTCGACAATGGCGAGGAAGCGTTCGACGGTCAGGCCCCAGTACTGGGAACCTTCGGCTGTGCCGGTCAGGTATTCGGATTCCGACAGGGCGCGGCGCCAGAGTTTGAGCGCAAGCTCGTCACTGATGCCGGCTTTTCTGGCGATCCAGGGAAGGATCTTGGGGGCGTTCATGCTGTTGTTCATGCTGTTACTCCTTGTACTACGTTGTGCGTCCACTCATAACTTGGAAAGCCTTGTGAGCAAAAAGTTTGGTGCACTGCAATATATTGTTGAGCAAGTATACTTGGGGCGTTTCCAACGTGTGTAACGAATTGTTGCGCTGCGTATGTTGCGTTGCACAATTACAACAAATTGGCCTGACCAATTGCCCTTCTGCTTTTATGGGTGTAAATCCTACGCCGTTAGCAATAATTTTTCTGTGAATTAATTCATGTCTGATCTACTTGCCCATTTGAATTCTCCCCAGTTGCAGGCGGTAACCTTGCCGCCGGTGCATGCACTGATTCTCGCCGGCGCTGGTAGCGGCAAGACGCGGGTGCTGACGACGCGCATTGCCTGGCTGATGTCTACCAGTCAGGTCGAGCCGCACGGCATTCTGGCCGTGACTTTTACCAACAAGGCGGCCAAGGAAATGACGGCGCGACTGTCGGCGCTGGTTCCGGTCAATGTGCGCGGCATGTGGATCGGGACTTTTCACGGGTTGTGCAACCGGTTGCTCCGGGCGCATTACCGTGAAGCAGGGCTGCCCCAGACCTTTCAAATTCTTGATTCAGCCGATCAGCTGGCAATGATCAAACGGCTGCTGAAAAATCTGAATGTCGACGACGAAAAATACCCGCCGCGCGAGCTCTGCCATTTTATAAATGCGCACAAGGAACAAGGCGTGCGTGCCGCCCAGGCCGAGGCTTACGACAACTACACGCAGAAGCGCGTCGAGCTATACGGGGAATACGAAACGCAGTGCAATCGCGAAGGTGTGGTCGATTTCGCCGAATTGTTGCTGCGCTGCCATGAGTTGCTGCAGCGTCACGAGCCGCTACGCAAGCACTATCAGGAGCGCTTTCGCTACATCCTGGTTGATGAATTTCAGGATACCAACAAGCTGCAATACGCCTGGCTGCAACTGCTCGCCGGTGGCGGGGCGAAAGTCTTTGCCGTTGGTGATGACGACCAGAGCATCTACGCCTTCCGGGGGGCCGAAGTCGGTAACATGCGCGATTTCGAGCGTGACTACGCCGGCGACAACGTCATCCGGCTGGAACAGAACTACCGTTCGCACGGCAATATCCTGGCCGCAGCGAACGCGCTGATCAAGAACAACCGGGAACGCCTCGGCAAGAACCTGTGGACCGAAGCCGGCGACGGCGAGCCGATTCGGGCTTTCGAAGCCTATTCCGATCTCGATGAAGCGCGTTACGTCGTTGATGAAATACGAGAACTGGTGCGTGAAGGCGTCGCGGCGACGCAGTGCGCCATCCTCTATCGCTCCAATGCGCAGTCGCGGGTGCTTGAGCATGATTTGTTTGCCAAGGGCGTGCCCTACAAGGTCTATGGCGGCCTGCGCTTTTTCGAGCGACAGGAGGTCAAGCATGCAATGGCCTATTTGCGCCTGCTGGGTAACCCGGATGACGACACGGCTTTTCTGCGCGTCGTCAATTTCCCGACCCGCGGCATCGGTGCCCGCTCGCTGGAAAATCTTCAGGCCACAGCGCACCAGATGAATTCCAGTCTCTACAACGCTGCGGCCTCTTTGACCGGCAAGGCTGGCCAGACGGTCGGCGCCTTCGTTCGGCTGATCGAAAGTCTGCGGGTTGAAACGCAGAATCTGCCGCTGCCGGAAATGGTCGAGCACATCGTTGAGAAATCCGGGCTAGCCCAGCATTACCGGGTCGAGAAGGAAGGCCAGGAACGGCTGGAAAATCTGGACGAACTGATCAACGCTGCCGCCACCTTTGTCGACGACGAAGGTGCCATCGGCGAAGGCGGTGCCCTGGCGTCATTCCTCGCCCATGCCTCGCTGGAGGCCGGTGAGCATCAGGCTGGCGAAGGTCAGGAAGCGGTGCAGCTGATGTCGGTGCATGCCGCCAAGGGCCTGGAATTCGATGTGGTCTTCATTACCGGCCTCGAACAAGGCTTGTTCCCGCATGAAAATTCGGTGAATCAGGGGCGCGAAGGGCTGGAGGAAGAACGTCGCCTGATGTACGTGGCGGTGACTCGCGCTCGCCAGCGTCTTTACGTCTCCTGCGCGCAGACGCGGATGTTGCACGGCCAGACGCGTTACTGCGTGCCGTCGAGTTTCCTTGATGAAATTCCGGAACACCTGCTGCTCAAACTGAACAAGAAGGCCGAGTCAGCATCGAGCGTGCCGGCCTTTGGCTCGTTTGGTGGCGGTTACGCCGAACCTTCGGCGAGTGGGATGCGCATCGGTCAGTCGGTGGAGCATGCCAAGTTCGGCCTCGGCGTCATCGTTTCGACTGAGGGGCGTGGCGCTGATGCCCGTGTTCAGGTTAATTTCGGCGGCAGTGGCATGAAATGGCTGGCACTGGAGTACGCCAAGCTGAAACCGGTTTGATCAGAAACTGAAATCGAGCACGAAAAACGCTCAATTTTCAGCGCTGAGCGTGCTAGATCGAAGGCCTGCGCGGTGATAACCTCTATGTCCTGCCAAAAATACAATGAGGAGACTCCCATGCGCCAAGCCATTCGCCTGCATCAGGTCGGCGGACCCGAAGTCCTGCGCTGGGAGATGGTCGATGTTCCCGCTCCCGCTGCCGGTGAAGCCACAGTCCGTCACCATGCCGTCGGTCTGAATTTCATCGACGTCTATCATCGCACCGGCCTCTATCCGCTGCCGCTGCCTTCCGGCATTGGCCTGGAAGGAGCGGGGGTTGTCGAAGCGGTTGGCGCGGGCGTCACTGAGGTCAAGGTCGGTGATCGTGTCGCCTATGCCGGCGGGCCGATTGGTGCCTATGCCGAAGTGCGCAATATTCCGGCGCATCGCCTGCTCAAACTGCCGGATAGCATCAGCTTCAACACCGCTGCGGCGATGATGTTGCAGGGCCTGACAGCGGCCTACCTGTTGCGCAAGACCTACCGTGTGCAGCCCGGCGATGCCGTCCTGATCCACGCTGCTGCCGGTGGCGTCGGCCTGATTGCCTGCCAGTGGGCCAAGGCGCTGGGGGCGACGGTGATTGGCACGGTCGGATCGCCGGCCAAGGCGGAGCTGGCAAAGGCGCACGGCTGTGACCACGTAATCAATTACAGCAGCGAAAATTTCACCCAGCGCGTTCGCGACATCACCGGCGGCGAAGGTGTGCCGGTGGTCTATGACGGCGTTGGCAAGGACACCTTCATGGGCTCGCTCGACAGCCTCCGGCCGCTCGGCATGATGGTCAGCTATGGCAATGCCTCCGGCCCGGTGCCACCGCTTGACCTGATTCTGCTGTCACAAAAAGGCTCGCTCTTCGTCACCCGCCCGACCATCATGAGTTACACCGCCAAGCGCGCCGATCTTGAGGCGCTCGGGGCCGAACTGTTCGATGTCGTCGCTTCCGGCAAGGTGCGCATCGAAGTCAATCAGACCTACCCGCTGGCCGAAGCCGCCCAGGCGCATCGTGATCTGGAGGCGCGCAAGACTACTGGTTCAACCATTCTGTTGCCATGATGGCCAAGTTCAAAGCCGGGCTGCTCTCGCTGCGCGACCTGTTCGCCACTGCCTGGTGGATTATCCTGATCGTCGGCATCGGCTTCGTGGTTGCCTACCAGTTCGTCCAGCCGGCGCCGCCAAGCCGGATCGTCATCACCACCGGTGGCGAAAGTGGTGCTTATTACCAATTCGCCCAGCGCTACGCGACGATTCTGGCCCGCGACGGTGTGACGCTGGAGGTCAGGACATCGGCCGGTTCGCTGGAGAATATTGATCGCCTGAAAAAAGACGAGGCGCAGATCGGCTTCGTTCAGGGCGGCGTTATCGCGCCTGCTGACGATGGCGAGGAAGAGGATAGCGGCCTGCTTTCGCTCGGCAGCGTGTTTTACGAGCCGGTCTGGGTTTTCTATCGCGGTGACAAGCCGCTGACCCGGCTGACCGAACTGCGCGGCAAACGCATCGCCATCGGCCAGGAAGGCTCCGGTGTGCGCCAACTGGCGCAGCAATTGCTGGCTGCCAACGAGATTCCGGCCGGGGGGCACCTGGTACCACTGTCCGGCCTGAAGGCGGCTGAAGAGTTGCAGCAGGGCCGCATTGATGCGGCTTTCATCATCGCGGCTGAAAAGGCGCCAGTGGTGCAGGTTTTGTTGCGCTCGCCCGGCATCAAGGTGATGAGCTTTGCTCAGGCCGGGGCTTACCAGCGTCGCTTTCCCTTCCTGACCAAGCTGACCTTGCCGCACGGTGTGGCAGATCTGGTTCGCGATTTTCCGCCGGAAGACATTAAGGTGCTGGCGCCGACGGCCAATCTGATCGTCCGCGATGACCTGCATCCGGCGCTGCAAACCCTGTTGCTGCAGGCCGCCAGTGAGGTGCATGGCAAATCCGGTTTCTTCCAGGATGCCGGCGAATTTCCGGCTTACAAGGACCAGATGCTGCCGTTGTCGGCGGAGGCGGCGCGCTACTTCAAGTCGGGCTCACCTTTCCTGCAACGTTATTTGCCATTCTGGCTGGCGGTGCTGATTGATCGCCTGATCGTGCTGCTGGTGCCGATCATTGCCTTGCTGATCCCGCTGCTGAAGATTGCCCCGGCGATTTATACTTGGCGAGTCCGTTCCAAGGTTTTCCGCTGCTACGGTGAACTGAAATTTCTTGAAGAAGATCTGAAGCATCATTTTGATGCTGCCAAGCTGACCGATTACCGCAACCGCCTCGATACGCTGGATGAAGAAGCCAGCCAGCTGCATGTGCCGCTCGGTTTCACGGATCTGGTTTACACGCTGCGCGAACACGTCAATCTGGTGCGGCGAATTCTCGACAAACGGGAGATGCAGGGATGAAAGCCTTTCTTGTCGCCAACCCCAAGGGGGGTTCTGGCAAGAGCACGCTGGCGACCAATCTGGCCGGCTACTTCGCTTCAAAACGGCATGAGGTGATGCTTGGCGACATTGATCGCCAGCAATCCTCGCGCGAATGGCTGGCTATTCGCCCCTTCGAGTTGCCCAGCATTGACACTTGGGATATCGGCGCCGACAACGTTTCCCGGCCGCCCAAGGGGACCAGCCACGTCGTGCTCGATACGCCGGCCGGCCTGCACGGCAAGATGCTGGACAAGGTACTCAAGCTGTCGACGCGGGTCATCGTGCCGGTACAGCCGTCGATGTTCGACATGCTGGCGACGCGCCATTTCCTTGAGGCACTGCTGTCCGAAAAGGCCGTGCGCAAGGGCCGGGCCGACGTTGCCGTGATCGGCATGCGCGTCGATGCACGGACTCGCGCCGCCGGCGAGCTGGAGCGCTTCTTCGCGACCTTCGACCTGCCGGTGCTGACCTATCTGCGCGACACGCAAACCTATGTGCAGGCCACCGGTGCCGGCATGACCATCTTCGACCTGCCGCCCTCGCGCGCCGAGCGTGATCTGGAGCAGTGGCGGGCGATTATCGAGTGGGCGGAGTCCGAATAAGCTGATTGCTGCGGTCAACGCCTGAAAAAGGCAAAAACCAAAGTCGTGGCCGGCCGAGATTCAGTGCGGCGCACTGGCCTGCAGAGCTGCACTCGCGTCCCGCTTCTCGACCACTTTCAGTACCATCAGCAATAGCGTGCCAACCACCATAACTGCCGCCGCCATGTACAGCCCTGCGGCATAGCTGCCGCTGCGGGCGCCGATCCAGCCGGTGACGGCAGGGCCGATGATCTGCGCTGCGCCATAGGAAAGCGTCATCTTCCCCATCATCTTGGCCGGACGGGTCGGGTAGTAGCGGCCAGCCATGGTCAGCACCAGACTCACCATGCCGATGAAGGTGCCGCCGAAAAGCAGGGCGCCGAGCAGCGTGGCGAACAGTCCGCCGATCATGAAGGGGAGCAGGATGCCGATGATCTGCAGGATGGCGGCGAGGATCAGCGCGTTGAGGTCGCCGGTTTTGCGGGCGATCAGATCCCAGTTGAAACAGGCCGGCGCGGCACCGATGCCGATCGCCAGAAACGCCAGGTTGCCCTGGCCGGCGAGGCCGGGTAGCTGATTGACGATGGCGACGATGAAGGTGGCACTGATTACGTAGCCAAAGCCGGCGCAGAAATAGGCCGCCATGAAAAGGCGCATGAAGAGCGGGCTGGGCGGCTTGTCCTGCATGACTTGGCCGGTTTTGGTGACGCCGCTGGTGTCCGGTGCCGGCAGCCAGCTAAGGGCGGGAATCAGGAGTAGGCAGCCGATGGCGGTGAAGGCGAACCACTGCTCACGCCAGTCCAGCCAGTGGCTCATGATGCCGACCGCGGCAGCGCAGCCGGCAATGCCGATACCGATGCCGGCAAAGTGGATGCCCAATTCGCTGCGGTGGTTATGGCGAATCAACCAGTTGAGGATCAGGCCGGTGCCCAGCAGCATACCGGCGGCGCTGCTCAGGCCGGCGATGAAGCGTGACAATGCCCATATCGTGACGTCGGTGGTCAGGCCCATGACAACGGTACTTAGCACGGCCACCACCAGGCCGATCCGGTAAAGCTTGTCTTTCAGCACCAGATCGCTGATCAGCGAGGCAATCAGGGCGCCGCTCAGGTAACCGGCGTAGTTGAGCGCGGCCAGCCAGCCGGCTTCGGCGATGCCCAGTCCGGCTTGTTGCTGCATCAGTGGCAGCAGCGGGGTATAGGCAAACCGGGCGACGCCGAGCACCAGGATCAGGCTGAAGATACCGGCGCTGAGCACCTTGAAACGCTCTCTCTGTTGGCTCATGGAGAGCTCCTTTTGGTTTGATGATGGAACGATAGCCGGGCCTGGCTGACTGAGCAAGTTTGGTGCTGCGCCTGCCAGTGACGCCGTTCTGTCCGAACAACCGGCTGAATTTGATGATACCCGGCAATGCACTCTGCGACGGAGCTCTATGGCCCGTGATCCATTCCGCTGGCCCGGTAATTTATATGGTCGTTGTCTGATAACTTGCAGACTTATCCAGGATTGATAATGACTCCTGCTTTTTTGTCCTCTGAGGACTAGAATGAGTCTCAGTGAGCTGAGAAAAGGCTACCGTTGAACGTCAGCAGAAATTGGTAGTTCATGACTTTGCAATAAGATGAAACCATGAAATTCCCTTCCCGTAACGGCATCGCCTACCGAACTGCCTTCATCGTGGCGAGTGTTGCTCTCTTTGCCGGAGTCATTTCGCTTGCCTTGATTGGCCCGATTGCCAACGAGCGTAACCGCGCTGACATGGAATCCGGTCTCGAAAGCCTGATTGACACCGTGGCGACGACGACCAGCGCGGCCTGTTTCGTTGAAGACAAGGTTCTGGCCAAGGATGTCGCCAATGGCCTGCTAAAAAATTCGGTCGTGACGGCGGTGGTGATCCGATCCATCAGTGGCGAGTTGGCCAATGTTTCCCGTGCAAAAACTCCTGCCAATGTTTCCCGTGCAAAAACTCCTGCCAATGCATCCTTGCTGCAACAGGAAGGCAGCATCACCCGCAGGATCTACTCACCCTTTGATGAAACCTCACAGATCGGCGAGATCGTGCTGGTGCCCAATCAGGATGAACTCAGCCGCTTGGGGCGCGAATCGATGCTCTTTACCGCTTCCATTCTTGTCTTGCAGCTCGGTGCCATCGTTCTGGCGACGATTTATGCGGTGTTCAAGTGGATTATCCTGCCCATCAAGAGCATGTCGGATCGCCTGCATCATATGCGGGATGGTGAGAGGAATGCGCTGGCTGTGCCCGCAGGGCATACCGAGTCCGAGCTGGGTCGCCTGGTTGCGGACATCAATGATTTGAGCGCCAGTCTGGCGCACGCCAAGGATGTCGCGGAAAAGGCCAGTCGCAGCAAAGGCGATTTTCTCGCCACCATGAGCCACGAAATCCGTACGCCGATCAACGCCGTGGTCGGGATGGCATATCTCGCCCTGAAAACAGACCTGTCGGCCAAGCAGCGTGATTATGTTGAAAAGATTCGCGATTCCGGAGCGCATCTGCTTGATCTGGTCAATGATCTGCTTGATTTTGCCAAGATCGAATCGGAAAAGCTTGAGCTGGAGAAGTCGGTATTCAGTCTCGATCAAATGATCGACAAGGTTGAATCAATCGCCGGGGTGAAGGCCCGGCAAAAGGGACTGAGTCTGGATTTTCTGCTCGATCCGGATATTCCCCGAAATCTCCAGGGTGACAGTCTTCGCATCGGCCAGATTCTGCTGAACTACGTCAATAATGCGATCAAGTTCAGCAGCACGGGGGGCATTACGGTCCATGCCCAGCTACTGGAGCGAGCCGACACTGAATGCAAGCTATTGTTCGAAGTTACCGATTGCGGCATTGGTCTTACGGAAGAACAGATATCCCAGCTTTTCCGTATGTTCGAGCAAGCTGACGCTTCCACCACCCGGCAATACGGTGGCACGGGCCTCGGGCTGGCCATTTCCAAGCAGTTGGCTGAGTTGATGGGCGGCGAGGTTGGCGTCCGTAGCACCCCAGGGGTGGGGAGTACGTTCTGGGCCAGTGTTCGCGTTGCTTTGCCGAGCCTGGCCGGGGATGCGGCGCAACTGGCAGTGGGCGTAAATGAGTTGCCGAACCGGCAGATCCGGTTCGATGGCGCGCGCATCCTGCTGGCGGAAGATAATCCGTTGAATCAGCAGATTGCCAAAGAGTTGCTGGAAGAGACCGGCGCCACCATCGTTATTGCCAACGACGGCCGTGAGGCGCTTGAGCAGGCCACGGCCGGCATTTTCGATTGCATTCTGATGGATGTCCGCATGCCCATCATGGATGGCCTCCAGGCAACTCAGGCGCTGCGCGCGATTCCTGCCACCCAGGGAATCCCGATTATTGCAATGACGGCCAACGCGATGGTTGAGGACCGGGAGGAATGCCTGCGGGTTGGCATGAATGACTTTATTTCCAAGCCGGTGAATCCGGAGCAGTTGCTCCTGATCCTTGAACGCTGGATATCTGCTTCGTCTGTCGCCCCGATGCAATCCAGTCCGGGGCTGCCCGATATTCCGGCTGAGCCTTCAGCAAAGTGCGAAGCCAAACCGCACCTTGACCTCCGGGAAATCAGCAAGGTTTTCAAGAATGATTCCGGGCGAATACTCGGCCTCGTCCAGCGTTTTGCCGACTCGGGACGCCAGGGCTTGGTGGATATTCGGCTGGCCTGCCAATCAGGCGATTTCGCTGCGCTTGTCCAGGTGGGACATCGTCTCAAGTCATCATCGAGATCCATGGGGGCGCAGCATCTGGGTGACTTGCTGGATCGTATTGAAACAGGCGCTGCGGACGAGGATATCGATCAGGTCACGACGAACGTCGAACTTCTTGGCGCCGAGTGGGCAGAAATCGAGAAAGAGCTGGACCTGCTTGCCCGCGCTGAGGTCTCGGCCTAGGGTGCTGAGGCGGAGAACTCGAAAACGATTCTGACCCGGCTATCCACCACCGAGCGCTCCATATAGGCAACAGCTCCCGGCTGCGACGCCAGAAGCCTCATCTGCTCTTCACGGCTTTGAGCCGAGACGGGAGGGCGGGCGCCACCCGAGAAAACGAGCCTTGCCCAATAGGCTCTGATATCAGACGGTTCTTTGTTGACCAGCTGCCGATAGAACTGCGCCCGCTCGGCACTGTCGAGCGGCGAATCGATCGGCTGGGCAGGGATGCCGGAAGGCAGCTGGCGCCAGCGACCCATGAATACGTAAACAACTTCTTCGCGGGTCATCCGTTCGATCCCACTTTTTGGGCTGGTCACCACGACCAGGTCGGCCCAGACGGCCGCCGCCGGCCAGATTGCCAGTAGCACAGCAAGAAAGAGTCGGTTCTTGCCCATGGTCAGAACACGAAATCGAGTGCCAGGCTAAATACGTTCAAGTTGCTGAGGGGGTAAAGAAATACCGAGTCCGGCTCACCGCGAATCAGGTCTATCTGCGTCTTCAAAGCCATGTCACGCCGAAAATCCCAGCGGGCACCCAGGGACCATGTGTTCTGGTCGATGTGGGTCCGGGCCAAGGCGCCAGCCAAGCCAGCATTGATCTGGGCAAACGGCGGGAAGGCATCAGGCAGCCCACTGGAAACCGATTTGGCCTTGGAACGGTTGCGTGAGTAACCGACAAATGGCGTGAATTGGCCGAGGCGGTAGCCAGCGATGACATAGCCCGCTCTGCTGTTCTGGTAGATCGAGCTTTCGTGACGAGTCTCACTGAGCATTGCCTGTATCTGCAGCGGTCCCTGGTCATAGACCCCGCCGACGGAGTAAAACCTTGAGGTGGTATCGGTCAGGGATATTTGATTGGCAGCTTCTGCCGCCGTCGGGAAACCCAGCTGACTTGCCTGGTCCAGTGAATCCCTGAGTGTAGATACTGGCGGCGGGAGTTCGTGCTTGAACTTCGTTTGAGCAGCAGTAACCCGCCATTGCCAGTTCCCCGACTGGTAGTCGAGATAACCGCCAGCCATCGGGTTGCCTTGCAGGTTAAGAAATTCGTCTTGAATCGGTGCTTTCTCACCAGACTTTCCAAAAAAAGCCTTGCCTTTCAGAACGCCATCACCAAGGGGAGCGGTCACCGTGAAATCAGCGCCGTTGACATATTGAAATGGCAGCGTGCCAAAAAAATCGACTGGCGGACGAACAGTCAGGTAGGAGTAACCAACCAGACGAGAGTCGGACAGCATGTAGAACTCCACACCCATCCGGCCGGCCCGGATACTCAGGTTGGGCGTGGCTGCGAATCTGGCGTAGGCCGCCATTAGTTCCGGGCGGTAATTGGCGTTCGGTCCGTAGCGGCTGACAGCCTGGGCGACGAACTCCAGCGATTCGGTGGCTTTGAAATAAGCCTGCAGACCAAGCAACGAATCCTGCTTGGCGGTCCAACTTTTTTTCGCACCCTCGTGCTGAGACTGGTCGCGGGTGAACTCAACATCGTCAGAGTTGGTCCGGACGCCGCCGAGGGTGCCGAATCCGCTCAGCTCGAAACGGCTTGGCGTCAGTTCCGGTTCGGCGATGGCCGGTGGCGGGGGGCAGAAAAGCGCAGCCAGCCAAATGGCAATGATCGGCCGTTTGCGCCGGAACAAGCTTTTATTCAAATCTCTCGTTGGGTTCGAACCGTTTGTTGTTGGCTGCACGACGTTTTCCAGGGCGAACAAATTTGTTAAAAATGTTCAAGCAGTATAATCAAAATGGATTTTCCTTCGGGCTTCATTTGCTCAAAGTCCTGCGGTCAACGCCTCAATTTCATCGTTTTTCGTCAGTTCGGCCAGAAACCATTCCAGCGCCTTGCCGATTTGCCGGGTGCGCCAGGCCAAGTGGAGCGGCATGGCGGCGCGCGGGTCGGCGAGTTTCATGGCAACCAAACGGCCAGCCGCAATTTCCGGATCGGCGATCCAGCATGGCAGATGGCCGATGCCGAGTCCGGCGACCTGAGCGCTGGCCTTGGCGCGGATATCGGGAACACGCAGCACTTCCTGCCCTTCGAGAACGCCGATGGTGCGGGCGATCAACTCCTGCGAGGTGTCGGCAATGACGATGGCGCGATGGAGCAGCAATTCGCTGCCGGGGATCGTTCCTTCCCAACTGGCCAGCGGATGGCTCGGTGCAATCGCGAAAACGAAGCTCTCGTGGTCGCACAGGCGGCGGGTGGCGATGCCACTGCGCGATGGCGGATCGCCCGGGGCGCCGATGACGAGATCAGCCCGGCCGGTGGCGATGGCGTCCCAGGTGCCACCGAGAACTTCCTGATTGATGCGGATCTGCGTGCCGCAGCCGACGGCAAAGAATCGTTGAAGTAATGGATAGAGCCGCTCGACCGGGATGATGGTGTCGATGGCGATGCGCAGCTCGGTTTCCCAGCCCTTGGCGATGCGCAGCACGCGGCGTTCCAGTTCGTCGGCGGCGCGGAGCAGGTGACGTCCGTCATCGAGCAGGGCGCGCCCTGCTTCGTTGAGCGTTGCCTTGCGACCTTCGCGGGTGAAGAGCTGGATGTCGAGTTCATCTTCCAGTTTGGCGATGGCATGTGACAAGGCTGATGGCACGCGGTGTAGCGCTTCGGCGGCAGCGGTGAAGCTGCCATGGTGCTCGATGGCATCGAGCATTTGCAGCAGGTCGAGTGAGATTTTCATGTGAATTAAATTGAACGATAAGGCCTAAATTATTCGCTGGTTATGGCTGAACTCTACGCCTACCATGGCTACTAAGCTATATCGATAATTCACAAGGAAAAATCATGATCACCCTGCGTCCTTCCGGCGAGCGCGGCTACGCCGACCACGGCTGGCTCAAGGCCCGCCACAGTTTCTCCTTTGCCGAGTACTACGACCCGGCCGAAATGGGCTGGGGCGTGCTGCGCGTCATCAACGAGGACCGCGTTGCTGCTGGTCAGGGCTTTGGCACACACGGCCACCGCGACATGGAGATCGTTACCTACATTCTCTCCGGCGCACTGGAGCACAAGGACAACCTGGGCAACGGTGACGTCATCCGGCGCGGCGAAGTGCAGCGCATGTCGGCCGGCAAGGGCATCATGCACAGCGAATTCAACCCGCTGCCCGATCAGGAAACGCACCTGCTGCAAATCTGGATCGAGCCGGCCGAGCGCGGCACCCATGCCAGCTACGAACAGCAGCCGCTGCCGGTCGAGGCAATGCGCGACCGTTGGCGGCTGGTCGCCTCGCCCGATGGCGCTGAAGGCAGCACCACCATCGGTCAGGATGCCCGGCTGTGGGCCAGCGTACTGAGTCCCGGCAAGGCTATCAATTACGCTCTGGCGGCAGGCCGTCTGGCCTATGTGCAGATGGTTCGCGGTCGCCTGTCGCTGAATGGCCAGAACCTCGCTGCTGGCGATGGCGCCAAGATCGCCGACGAAACCGCCCTGCAATTTCTGGCTGATGAAGAGACGGAATTCCTCCTCTTCGATCTGCCGCCACGCTGAGTTCAGATTTGCCTATTCACGCACCCAAATATTTCGTCATGCCCGCGTAGGCGGGCATCCAGAGGTTGGCAACTGGATTCCGGGTCAAGCCCGGAATGACGGCAATTAATGCAGAGCCATTGTTTTACTCACTACTCAAGGAAATCATCATGACCAAAACCGTTGTTGTTTATCACTCAGGCTACGGCCACACCCAGCGCGTCGCCCAGCAAGTCGCCGAAGGCGCTGGCGGTGAACTGCTCGCCATCGATGCCGAAGGCAACCTGCCGGAAGGCGGCTGGGAAAAGCTGGCCGCAGCCGATGCCATCATCTTCGGTACCCCGACCTACATGGGCGGCCCGAGCTGGCAGTTCAAGAAATTTGCCGATGCCTCATCCAAGGCCTGGTACGGCCGCGTCTGGCAGGACAAGGTGTTCGGTGGCTTTACCAACAGTGCCAGCCCGGTCGGCGACAAGGGCGCAACCCTCGTCCAGTTGCAGACGCTGGCCTCGCAGCACGGCGGCATCTGGGTCAGCCTGGGCTTGCTCCCGGCCAACACAAAGGCCGCTACCCACGCTGACGTGAATCATCTGGGTGGCTCGGTCGGCCTGCTCGTTCGCTCGCCGTCCGACGCAAGCATTGAGGAAATTCCGCAGGGTGACCTCGATACCGCCAAGCTCTACGGCAAGCGGGTGGCCGAAGTGGCGGCAAAGCTGCGCGGTTGATCTTTTCCCCGCTGCACCGAAGGCCGCACCTGGGAAACCGCGTGCGGCATTTTCATTGCAGGTCAAATTGCTAGGCCAGCACCGGAATGCTGCGGTCAACGGCCTTTTTCAGGCAATTTTCAGAATGGCTCAGGTCAAGCCGAAAGACGCCTGGTATTTGGCCAGCGCCCTGGCAACTTGCCCGGTTGGCTGGGCGACGTCGCCCAGGCCAAATTCGGCCTGCAGCGACTGTTTGTTGTCGCCGATGTAATCGATGGCACGGGCCAGATTAGCCATCCGGTTGGGAATGAAATTGCCGGGCGAATTGAGCAGTTCGGCCGACTTGGCGAAATTGGCGCTGAATTCCTGAATGCTACTGGTCACGCCCGCCGGGTTGCTCGCCATGATCGCGTTCAGGCGCGTCGTGTCGAGGCTCGCCAGATTGGTCACGGGATCTATGGTCAGGCCGAGAGCGCTCATGCCACGCACCCCATCCTTCGCACCGTTGAAAATATTCTCGACGCTCTGTTCCAGTTCCCATTGCGACACGGTGGCGGCCTGCGTGCCAGCCAGCAAACCGCCCGCCTGCAGTTCATCGTTGAAGCGATTGATCCAACCGTTGTAGGCGTTGGCAAACGCCTGCAATCGGCCCTGAATGTCGGACTTGCCGGTGGTGCTGTCGATGCTCCCCAGCTTCAGAGCTTCCTGCTGCATGGTCGCCAGGCTGGATTTCATGTCATTTATTTCGGCCAGCTCCGCCTTGTAGGTCACCTCCTTGGCGTTGATGCTCGTCATCATCCGGTAGGCAGATTCGGGATCGAACAAGGCGGTATTGCGGCCGATCGCAGAAAGTGCAGGGGTGGCGCTGGCGCCAAGCAGCTCCGTGAGGCTCGCTATGCTCTGATCAGCATTGAAAGGGGATGCAGTCGAAGCTAGCGTAACGATTGACTGCGTCTTGGAATCAGCCAGAAGCAACTTCAGGGTAGAGAGAAAATCGGCGCCCTCCGCCGGTGCGCTTGCTGATTTGCCTGTGCTCTTGAGCAGGGAAAAATCCGAATTCGCGCCCCTGATTTCATTGATTGACATATTGCCTCCGGCAAATGAAGAAGGTCGCTGACCTTCCTGTTGTTTCATGTGTGGTTAAAAGCAACATACACGCCTGCCGGTTGGCGCTGTCTTGGGGTGGCCTGATGGCAATGAACAGCAGGGATTCGCTGATAATGACGGATTCGATAGCGGCAATGGATTAACTGCCGTAACGGCAATTTTCGCCAGTCACCCGGCAAGGCTTCTCTTGGCGTTCAGCGAAAGGAAGCTCGGCCGAAACGTGTCAGGCGAACATCCACGGTCAGGCTCAGCGCTGTCAGTGCTGCGGCTTTGGCCCGGCCTTCGGCGCTGGCGCGGTAGAGGTGCGGCGTCATGGCCAGCAGGTCGGCGAGTTGCTCGGGTGTGTTGAGGTCGAGCGAATAGCGGACGGCTTCCGTCGCCAGGTGAGTAAAGCCCTCCGGCGTCGGCATCTCGGCGGATTTTTCCGGCTTCAGGCTGGGGTAAATGATTTCGCGCAGTTCCCGCAGATGGTCCGGTCCGGTGTCGACTTGCAGCAGTTCGCCGGTCGCTTTCAGGACGCGGGCGAATTCGGGATAGACCGGGAAGCCGAACATGCACAGCACCCGGTCAAGCGTGCCCGATTGCACGGGCAGGTTGGCATTGCTGCCGACCAGCCAGTTCGGGCGCTTGTCCTGTTTGGCTGCTGACAGCACGGCCCACTTGGAAATATCCAGCCCGAGCACTGCCAGTTTCTTGCCTTCATCACTGGCGGCAGCGGCGAGTTGGCGCAGGTAATAGCCTTCGCCACAGCCGGCATCGAGGCAAGTGGCCGTTCTCCCTGAAGCCAGGTCGGCCAGCGCCGCCCGGCTGGTTGCAGCGGCGATCGGCTGGTAGTGGCCAGTATTGAGGAAGCGGCGGCGGGCTGCGACCATTTCCTTGCTGTCGCCGGGGTCGAGCGAGCGCTTGTTCTGGACCGGCAGCAAATGGGTGTAGCCCTGGCTGGCGATGTCGAAGCTGTGGCCGTTGGGGCAGCGCCAGCTCGGGCCGCTGCGCTTTAATTTGGCGCCGTCAAGCGGGCAGGCCAGCGCCTGAAATGGGGTGATGTTCATCAATGATGCGTTCTGCCGGATATGTCCGAATGGCTGGATGGTAGCGCGATCGCATTCAGTGGGCACGGGTTTGATCGGCGACTTCCTGAGATACTGCAAGCGCTGCTATAGTGAAATCATTCCCTGAATTCGGAGCGACAGCATGGCTCTCACCACTTCTCTGGCCGATATTTCGGTGTTGCTCGTCGAGCCTTCGAACATGCAGGCGGGGCTGGTCAGTCGCATGTTGCAGCATCAGGGGGCGCGGCAGATCAAGGTGGTGGAAAATGCCAGCTTGGCCCTTTTTGCGATGAGCGAAGGCAAGACTGATGGGCTGGTTGTCATCAGCAGCCTGTATCTGCCGGATATGGTGGGCACCGAGCTGGTAGCGGCGATGCGCGCCGACGAGCGGCTTGAGGCCGTGCCGTTCATCCTGATTTCCAGCGAAACCCGGCCGCAGGTGCTCGAACCGGTGCGGCAATCGGGGGCTTGCAGCATTGTCACCAAGCCTTTCAACGAGCAGCAACTTTCGCGCGCCTTGTATGCCGCCGCCGATTACCTGAATCCGCCGGAAGATGTCGATGCCTCGGAAATCGAGGGGCTGCGCGTCCTGCTCGTCGACGATAGCCTTGCTTCGCGCAATCACCTGCGTCGGCTACTGGTCGAGCTTGGCATCAAGCGTATTACCGAAGCGGTGAATGGCAAGCAGGCGGTTGACTTGCTGCAGGACACCACGGTTGATCTGGTGATCACCGACTACAACATGCCGGAAATGGATGGTCGGGAGCTGACCGAATACATTCGCACGCAAAGCTGGCAGAGCAGCGTGCCGGTGCTGATGGTGACCAGCGAGCAGAACATGGGCCGGCTGGCTGCGGTCGAACGGGCCGGGGTTTCGGCGATCTGCGACAAGCCGTTCGAGGCCGGCAGCATCCGCAAGCTGATCAGCGAGTCCTTGACGCGATAAAGCGGATCACTCCCTGGCGGCCGACCATGACAAGGGCCAGCAGGAAGAGCAGCGGATCGAACAGGACATCCCACAGATTGGCAAATACGCCACTGGCGTAGCCGGCGAGATCGACGGCAAGGATGATCAGCCAGGCATCCTGACGCTTCCACCAGAGCACGCCAGCCACCGGAATCAGCCCGGCGAGCAGTGCCCACGGCTGATAACCGAGCGCATAGGGGTCGAATGGTCCCCAGCCGAGCGCCGCCGGGTAAAACAGGCTGACGAAAAGCAGCAGGCCCAGTGCCGGCTTGAAGGAAAACGGTGAGGGTGTCCGGTTCGCCAGTTGCAGGATGGCGAGCTGGAGCAGGGTCAGCGAAGGCGTACCAAATACCCCGTGCATCATCGGTGCAATGCCGGCGAGCAACGCGAGGGCCGTCGCCATCATGGCGGCTCGGGCGCGCAACTGGCCGAGCGGCAGCAGAGCGGCGAGGGCACCGAAAATCAGCGCGTGGGCGAGTAGCCCGTAGGCAGCCAGTGCGTTCATGGCTGCCCTCCATCCAGCCAGGCTTCGCTGAACTCGGCGTGCTTGATGCCTTGCCGCCGCCAGGTGTAGGCGACGTGAATGCGCCCATCGCGGCCGAGCAAAAGGCTCGGGTAAGAAAATTCGGCACCGCCGTCGGCGGCGGACTCAATGGTGCGGGTCGGCTGCCAGGTCTTGCCTTCATCGGCCGAAATCCACAAGAGCAGCGCTTCCCGCCCGTTGGGTGGGTTGCCGGCCAGGAGCAGGCGGCCACTCTTCAGCCGGAGCAGGGCGACCGAAGAATTCGGGTTGGGGATAGGCAATGCCTCGCCGGCCTCCCAGCTCAGACCGCCATTCTGGCTGGCGGAAACCTGTACCCGGCCCGGCCAGGGGCCGGCATCGCGGAGCAGGCCGATGGCCCGTTGTTCGTCAAGCGCGACGACGGCCGGCTGCAGTGTGCGGACAGCATGCGTCATCCGCACTTTGTCGAGAATCTGTCCTGTCGGCGACAGGCGCAGCCACTCGCCATGCTTGGCAATGAATTCGTGATACACCGGCAGGCCCAGCCCGCCATCGGCCAGCGGTAACGGTGGCGAGCGGACCAGTGTGCTGATGTTGGCGAAGGGTGAGGTCTGCAGTTTGGTCGGCTTGAACCAGCTCTTGCCGGCATCGGTCGAGACGCTGTGATTGATCGAACTGCCCGCCCAGCCGCCGATACCGACGCTGACATACCAGAGGTGCAGCCAGCTGCCTTCGACATGGAGCACCGGGTTGCCAAGCTTGCGCACGTGGGCAAAGGTTCCGCCGGCCGTGCTTTCGCGATTGGCGATCGGCGCCGGCTGGTTCCAGCCTTCCTTGCCGAGAATGCTGAACCAGATGGCGACATCGTCGGCGCCCTCGCGGCTGCCGGCAAACCAGGCCGCCGCGATGCGGCCATCCGGTAGCTGGGCCAAGGTTGCGGCATGGGCTGACTCGGCCACCTTGGGCAGCATCCGGGCGCTGAATGTGGCGGGCAATGTGGAAGCAGTGGGGGCGGGTGGTGACACAAAGGCCGGTGCGGCAGGCGTCGGAATGCGCCAGAAGGCGGCGCCCAGCGCAGCGATAAAGAGCGCCGGGGGCAACCAGCGCGGTAGTCTGGTCGGCAATTTCATCATGGTTTGGTCACCGTGTACCAGCGCACCGTGGTCTGCAATGGTGCGAGTGAGCGGCTGGCAAAGGCCGCTTTCCAGTCGGCGGCTGTGGCGCCAACCCGGGCAAAACGCAGGCCGGAGCCATGCGAGGCCAGCGTCTGGTAACTGCCGCTTTCGGTGGCGACGTAGCCTGCTGCGGTCAACATGCCCTGGAAGCGAAAAGCGTCCTTGTCTTCGAGGAAAACCGGGGTCTTGCCGGCGGCGATTTCAGCCAGGTCGAACTTGTCGAGCTGGCCGTAGTGCCGGTGGGTCTGGGCCGAAAGAATTGGCAGCATGGCTGGTTGCGGTCCATCGAACATGGCGACCGGCTCGCTGCGGCCAAGTTCGATGACGGCAGTCGGCACGGCATTGACGCCGAGTGCCGGAAATACGCCCCAGAGCAGCGCCATCCAGAAAATGGCCGGTGCCGTCAAGGTGTGAGCGAGCGCCCGCTCTCGCCACCAGGCCCAGGCCAGATAGATGCTTGGCAGAATCAGCCAGTACCAGCCGCCCAGATTGAACCATGCGGTAAAGCCGGCTAGCGCGCCGCCGAGCAGCAGTGCCAGCAGCGCGCCCAGGCGGTAGGGCCAGCGAACTCGCACCTGCGGTAGGGCCATTGCGAGGAAGACGGCGAAGGGCGCCAGCGAACCGATCAGGTAGCGGTCGAAACTCTTGATGAAGAGGAAGGGGATGAAGGTGGCGAGGAACCAGACCAGCGCCAGCCGCGTCAGCGCCGAACCACGACGTTGCTGCCAGGCGGCGACGGCAAAGACGAAAACCCAGGGCAGCGCAATGTTGAGCAGGCCGAGCAGGATGCCGGGCGACAGGTTGAAGAACTGGCGTGATTCCAGTTCGTCAGCCAGCACCAGATTTGTCGCTTCCGGGTAGAGGGTGCGGACGATGAAGAACCACGGCAGGGAGAGCGTCGCCCAGAGCAGGGCATGGCCAAGCAGGGCCGGCAACTGCGGGCGCAATTCGCGCAGCGTCAGCTTGCGGCCAAAGAGCAAAGCCAGAAAGCCGCCGCCAAAGACCAGCGCGACAATCGGCCCCTTGGTCAGGAAGCCGGCGGCAAGTAGCAGGGTTGCTGCGGTCAACCACCGAATACGGCGTAAATCCAGCCAGGTCAGAAAGGCCCAGAAAGCCGCCGTCGACAAGGCTGCTACCGGCACATCGAGCATGAAGCGCCGGCCCTCTGTCGCCATGCCCAGGCAGCCGAGCAGAATGCAACCGGCCACCCAGCCGGTCTGCGCATTGCCGGAGAGGCGGCGGGCAACGCCGGCTGTAGAGACGATCAGCAGGGCCGCAAAAAGTACGCCAATTACGCGGGCATTGACCAGTGAAATGCCGAAGCTTTCAAAGCTGGCGCGACCAACCCAGTAGAGCATCGGCGGCTTGCGGATGCGCGGCGCGCCGTCGAGGAAAGGCACCAGCCAGTGATTGCCTTCGATCATCTCCATCGGTGTGCGCAGGCCGAGGAAAAATTCGTCCTTGCCGGTCAGCCCGGTTGCTTCCCAGATGCCGGGCAGCAGCACCGCAAGGGCAAGCAGAAACAACAGCAGGGATTGGCGGGCGGGGGAGAGCGAAGGCATGGGGCCGGATTTTACCCTGCTTCGCTTTCAGCCCCTTTGGTTCCATGTGATTGCATCGGGTCTGGTGTGTGGTTTTGGGGACTAAACGAGGCTATCCATGGGCGGCAACGCAGCGTAAAGTTGCAGCGTTACAGGATGGGAGGTGGGTATGGACCACTCGATATCGTCATTGAGCCTTCTCGATGCGGTACAGCTTCTGGTGACTGGCGTGGTCTCGGAGCACGACGCAGAAATCATGCTGGCCCGTGCGATCGAACACGGCGACCTGCCCGCCAACGTCAAACGCTGGGCCACCGAGCAATGGGAAGGCAAACAACTGCCAGGGAATATCAACCGGCTTGAAACCTTCATCGAGCGTTCGGATCTGGATGCCTGGCTGAGCCGGGAGAAGGTTATCTAAGGGGACGCTGATTGGTTCGTCACACCGGCGAAAGCCGGTGTCCTGTGCCCCGGTTTTTCTTGATTCCGACTTTCGCCCGAATGACAGTTTGGGGCTTACAGCTGCGCCTCCTGGTAATCCAGTATTTCTTCCTGATGGCGCATGACTTCATCGCCAATTTCGTTCTCGCGCCACAGGCGAATCAGTTCCTTGCGTTCGGCCTTGATGGCGACGCGGCGTAGCTGCAATAACAGTTCGTCCTTCGCCGTCTGCGCCAGTCCTTCCGGCGCGGCCAGGGCAACGCGGTCGGCGATTTCTGCGCGTAGCTGATCGGCCCATTCCGACGGCGCGCTTGCCGCCGCCAGGTGGGAGTCGATGGCGGCAATCGCTGCGCTACTCATCGCGGCGCGAACCTGCTTTTGTTCTTCAAGCATGCTCCAGTCAGAACCCACCTTGAGTTTTCGGATCAGCGGCGTCAGCGTCAGGCCTTGTCCGATCAGTGTCGTGGCAATGACGAAGAAGGTCAGGAAGATGATCAGGTCGCGCGCCGGGAACGGCTCGCCATTGGGCAGGACGGTCGGGAGGGCGAGGGCGGCGGCCAGCGAGACAATGCCGCGCATGCCGCACCAACTGATGATCAGCAGTTCGCGACTGCGCGGTTCCGGGGCGGGCTCGTGGAGGCTGCCACTGAGCCAGCGCGGCAGATAGGCCACCGGAAATACCCAGAGGAAGCGAACGGCGATGGCCACCGCGCTGATGGTAGCGCCCAGCAACAGCAGGTCTGACAAGCGGTAACGACCCAGATTGTCCATGACATCCGACATCTGGATGCCGATCAGGATGAAAATCAGGCTGTTCAGCATGAAAACGAGCACATTCCAGACGGAACGGGCCATGATCCGCATTTCCGCCGAAACGATTTCCGGCGAATAACGACCGCGTACCAGCCCCGCCGCCACGACCGCCAGTACCCCGGAAACATGCAGCGATTCAGCCGCGATATAGGCAGTGTAGGGAATCGTCAGCGACGTAATGACCTCGATGAACGGGTCGCCCAGCCGACGGTGGATGGCGATGAAAATCAGGGCCAGGATAATGCCGATCGCGATGCCACCCACGGACACCAGCGCAAACTGCGCCGCCGCATCCCCGAACGAGAAGGCGCCGGTCAGCACGGCGACGATCGCCAGCTTGTAGATCACCAGCCCGGAGGCATCATTGACCAGGCTTTCACCTTCGAGGATGGTGACGAGATGCCGGGGGATGTTCAAACGCGACAAAATGGTCGTTGCCGCCACCGCATCCGGCGGCGAAACGATGGCGCCCAGAACGAAAGCAGCCGCCCACGGCACCGATGGCACCATCAGCTTGAGCGCTGCCCCTACTGCCAGCGTGGTGGCAATCACCAGGCCAATCGCCAATAAACTGATCGGGCGGATGTTGGCCTTGAAATCACTCCAGGATGTCAGGAGCGCCGCTTGGTAAAGGATAGGCGGCAGAACGATGACCAGGATCAGCTGTGGGTCAAACGGAAACTGAGGCAGCTTTGGAATCAGCCCCAGCAGCGCCCCGCCGGCCACCAGCGCAATCGGGTAAGGGAATTTGAAATGCCGTGCCAGCCAGCCTAGGCCAACCGCGCAAATCATCAATAACAGGACAAGTTCAAGCAGCAGCATGGGCAATGATTCGGCAAAAGGGCGGGATAGGTTGTTGCCTCAGGAGGCATTGTGGACGGCGTTGCTTTGGCGGGCTTGGGTAGATGTTCGATCAGTCCCCAAGCCAACCGGCCTCCTATTTGAAGTTCAGCGCCCCTTGTATTCCGGCTTGCGCTTCTGCATGAAGGCGTCGATGCCTTCGCCGGCGTCATCGCTCATCATGTTGCAGGCCATCACTTCGCCGGCGTAGTCGTAGGCTTCGCTGAGGCCCATTTCCAGCTGCTTGTAGAACATGCCTTTGCCCATGCGGACTGCGATGGCGCTCTTGCCGAGGATGCTGCCGGCCAGTCGTTCGATTTCGGCATCCAGTGCATCGGCCGGGACGACGCGATTGACCAGGCCCTTGGCCTTGGCTTCCAGGGCATCGATGAACTCACCGGTAAGCAGCATTTCCAGCGCCGCCTTGCGGCCAAGATTGCGGGCGAGGCCGACGGCCGGTGTCGAACAGAACAGTCCGACATTGATGCCGGAAACAGCAAATTTTGCGACATCGGCGGCAACCGCCAGATCGCACATCGAAACCAGCTGGCAGCCGGCGGCGGTGGCAATGCCGTGGACGCGGGCAATGACCGGTTGCGGCATGCGGGTGATGGTCAGCATCAGGTCGGCGCAGAGTTTGAACAGCGCCTGCATGAATTCCTTGCTGTGGTTGGCGCGCATTTCCTTGAGGTCGTGGCCGGCACAAAAGGCCTTGCCGGCCCCGGCGATGACGACGACACGCACGGTTTCGCTGGCAGCGATGGCATCCAGCTCGGCCTTGACTGCGGTCAACATGTCTTTTGAGAGGGAATTGAACTGGCCGGGACGGTTCAGTGTCAGCGTGGTCAGGCCGTCGGCACGGTCAGTGCGCAGGACGAGGGGTTCTTCGATGGTCATTTTCTGTCTCCCGTTTGGAATTATTGCAAGGCGCTAATCTAGCCGATGCCGCGGCAAAATGTAATCGGCAACCGGTGGTTCTGCCGGCTCGCGGTAAAATTGGCGCCATGAATCCCCCGAGCTACGTCCACCTCCGCATCCATTCCGAATATTCCGTGACCGATGGCATTGTCCGCGTCGGTGATGCCGTCAAACGCGCTGCCGGCGATGGTATGCCGGCGCTGGCCCTGACTGATCTCGGCAACCTCTTTGGCTTGGTCAAGTTCTACACCGGAGCGCGCGGCAAGGGGGTCAAGCCGATCGCCGGGGCGGATGTCTGGATCACCAATCCGGAGTCGCCCGACGATGCCTATCGCCTGCTGCTGCTCGCCCGCAACCGGGCCGGCTACCAGCAATTGTGCGAGCTGTTGAGCAAGGCCTACTTGGTCGAAGGCCGGCGTGATCGGGCCGAGATTCGCCGCGAGTGGTTTGGGGAAATCGGCTGCGATGGCTTGATCGCGCTCTCCGGGGCGCATCTGGGTGACATCGGCGAGGCTTTGATCAACGGCAATTTCGATCTGGCCGGCGAGCGGGCCAAGGCCTGGGAGGCGATTTTCCCCGGCGCCTTCTATCTTGAAGTCCAGCGCTACGGTCAACAGCAGCAGGAAGCAATTGTTCAGCAGACGGCCGATCTGGCTGGAGAACTTGGCCTGCCGCTGGTCGCAACGCATCCGATCCAGTTCATGAATCGCGACGACTTCCGGGCGCACGAAGCCCGGGTCTGTATTGCCGAGGGCTATGTGCTGGGCGATACGCGTCGGCCGAAGATTTATACCGAAGAACAGTATTTCAAGACGCAAGCCGAGATGGTCGAGCTGTTTGCCGACCTGCCGGAAGCGCTGGAAAACTCGCTGGAAATTGCCCGGCGTTGCAATATCGAACTGACGCTGGGCAAGAACTTCCTGCCCAATTTTCCGATTCCGCCGGGCATGACCATCGATGAATTTCTCGTTGCCGAAGCCCGGAAAGGCCTGGAAATCCGTCTGGCGCAACTTTACCCGGACCCGGAAGAGCGCCTGAAGCGCCGGCCGGAATACGACGATCGCCTGGTTTTCGAGTGCAATACCATCGTCCAGATGGGCTTCCCCGGTTACTTCCTGATCGTGGCCGACTTCATCAACTGGGCCAAGAACAATGGCGTGCCGGTCGGGCCGGGCCGGGGCTCGGGCGCGGGGTCGCTGGTCGCTTATTCGATGGGGATTACCGACCTCGATCCGCTGGCCTATGCGCTGCTCTTCGAGCGCTTCCTGAACCCCGAACGGGTGTCGATGCCCGCCTTCGACGTCGACTTCTGCCAGGACAACCGCTGGCGCGTCATCGAATACGTGCGCCAGCACTACGGCGAGGATGCGGTCAGCCAGATTGCCACCTTCGGTACGATGTCCTCAAAAGCGGTGATCCGCGACGTCGGCCGCGTATTCGGCCTGCCTTATTCAATGTGCGACCGAATTTCCAAGCTGATTCCCATCGTCCAGAACAAGCCGGTGTCGCTGGCCGAGGCGCTGGAGCAGGAGCCGCAGCTCAAGGAAATGATGCAGGGCGACGGCGATGGTGAAACAATTCGCGAACTGTTCGACCTGGCCGGTCGACTCGAGGATTTGACGCGAAATGTCGGCATGCACGCTGGCGGCGTGCTGATCGCGCCCGGCAAGATCACCGAGTTCTGCCCGATCTACCAGGCGACCGGCAGCGATGCGTCCACGGTGTCGCAGTTCGACAAGGACGACGTCGAGAAGGTCGGCCTGGTTAAGTTCGACTTTTTGGGTCTGCGCAACCTGACCATTATCGAGCTGGCTGTCGAGTACATCCGCCGGATGACCGGTGAGAAGCTCGGTCTGATGAGCCTCGGCTTCACCGATCCGGCCGCCTACCAGATCCTGAAAGACGCCAATACGACGGCGATCTTCCAGGTGGAATCGGAGGGCATGAAGAAGCTGCTCAAGAAGCTGGCACCCGACCGTTTCGAAGACATCATCGCTGTGCTCGCGCTCTATCGTCCCGGCCCGCTCGGTTCCGGGATGGTCGACGACTTCATCCTGCGCAAGAAGGGCCAGCAGAAGATCGACTATTTCCACCCCGACCTGACCGCCTGTCTGTCGCCGACCTATGGCGTCATCGTGTATCAAGAGCAGGTCATGCAGATCTCGCAGATCATCGGCGGCTACACGCTAGGTGGCGCCGACATGCTGCGCCGGGCGATGGGCAAAAAGAAGCCTGAGGAAATGGCCAAGCACCGCGAGACGATTGCCGCCGGTGCCAAGGAAAAGGGCTACGACCCGGCGCTCGCCGAACAGCTGTTCGACCTGATGACCAAGTTCGCGGAATACGGCTTCAACAAGTCGCACACCGCCGCCTACGCCGTCGTCACCTATCACACCGCCTGGCTCAAGGCGCACCACTGCGCCGCCTTCATGGCGGCGACCATGTCTTCGGACATGGACAACACCGACACCATCAAGATTTTTTACGAAGACACCATCGCCAACAAGGTGAAGGTGCTCGGGCCGGACGTCAATTCCTCAAATTACCGTTTTGAGCCGGTTGACCGCAGCACTATCCGTTATGGTCTGGGGGCAGTGAAGGGTACCGGCGAGCAGGCGGTCAATGTCATTCTCAAAGCCCGCGAGACGGATGGGCCGTTCAAGGACTTGTTCGATTTCTGCAAGCGCTGTGACAAGCGCATGGTCAATCGCCGCACGACCGAAGCCCTGATCAAGGCCGGGGGCTTTGACAGCATCGATGCCGACCGCCACAAGCTGCTCGCCTCGGTGGGTGTAGCGATGGAGTTCGCCGACCAGGCCGAGCGCAATGCCATGCAGTCCAGCCTCTTCGACATCGGCAACGTGGCCGAGGAACATGCGCCGCAGTACCTGACGGTCAAGCGCTGGGCCGAGAAGGAACAGTTGATGCAGGAGAAGACGGCACTCGGCTTCTTCTTCTCCGGCCACCCCTACAATACTTGCAAGAAAGAGCTGTCGCGCTTCGTCCGCCGGCCGCTCAACCGGCTCGAACCATCAAAGGAGCTGACGACGCTGGCCGGCGTCGTGGTTGGCGTGCGCACCCAGATGACCCGGCGCGGCAAGATGCTGTTCGTGCAACTCGACGACGGCACGGGGATGATAGAAGTGACGGTCTTCAACGAATTGTTTGAGGCTGAGCGGGCCAAAATTGTCACCGACGAAGTGCTGATCATCGAAGGCAAAGTCAGGTTTGACGAGTTTTCCGGCAGCAACAGCGTCACCGCCGACAAGCTGATGACCATCGGCGAAGCCCGCGCCCGCTTTGCCCGCTATCTGTTACTGAAAATGAACGGCAATTCCGACGCCCGGAAACTGAAGAGCCTGCTGACGCCGTTTGCGCCCGGGCCGGCAGCCGTGCGGATTCGTTATCGGAATGACACGGCCGAGTGCGAAATCGTGCTCGGCGAGGCGGTGCGGGTCAAACTCGATGATGCGCTGCTCGAAGCGCTAAACGCCTGGCTGCAGCCGGAAAATGTCGAGATCGTCTATAACGGCTAGCGGAAATGAACGAGGGGCCTGATGGCCCCTCGGTTTTTGCCTTTTTCCGGCGTTGACCGCAGCAGTGCTTCCTAGGCCACCATCTCCGACTTGAAGCCGATGCGCACGGCGCCCCAGTGGCGGCCACCAATCATGATCGGCATCGACAGGTCGTTGAGAATTTCGCCGGTGTCGCGGACATAGGTCTGGAACAGCGACGACTTCTGATTCTTGGCCAGTTTCAGGCCGACCGGGTCGTTGAAGATGCGCTTGTGACGGCACTTGGCGAGGTCGATTACCGGATCACCGCTTGGTGCGTTCGAAAATACGCCATTGTGAGCCGGAGCATAACCATTGTTATCAACGGCCAGCGAATAGATCAGGCCCGGCATGTTGCGCAGCACATCGTCGAAAAGACGGGTCAATTCGGCGTCGCACTGGTTATCGTAGGACGTGGTGTAGCGCTTCGGGTTCGACCCCGGAATATCCTTGTAGGACTGATCGAAAACATTGACGCCACGATCAGCCATTTGTTGCAGGATGCTGGCGACCGCGTCGCGGAAAACGATGCACTTGTCGTGCAGTGTGTCGAAGGCACTGCTGCCGGTGCGGAAGTCGGCCAGCGTGCATTGCAGGTCTTCGGTCGATTCGCGCAGCGTCTTGGCCGAGTCGAGGCATTGCTTCATGCGGCCGGAAATATCGACCGAGTGATTGCGAATTTCCTCGACCTCACGATGAATCGACTGATTGCTTTCGCGCAGGTTGTAGATGGCGCCGGAGATGGTCGACAACTGCTCGGTCGTCCGCTTGAAGTCGCCGACCATGGTGGTCAGGTCGGCAGCAGAGGTTTCGATGTATTCGTTGGCCCGGGTGACTTCGCCGACGATGGTCTGTGTCTTGGCCGAGGTGTCGGAGACCAGGTTGATCATCGACTGGGTGTTCTGGCCGATGACCTGAGTGGCAGTCTTGACCTTCTCGGCCAGCTTGCGCACCTCGTCGGCGACCACGGCGAACCCTCGTCCGGCCTCACCGGCGCGGGCGGCTTCGATGGCGGCATTGAGCGCCAGCAGATTAGTCTGGTCGGAAATATCATTGATCAGCGAAACGATTTCGTTGATCTTCATCGAACTGGTATGCAGTTCGGTCACCGTCGATGAAAAGTGCTCGATATGCTGATTGGTCGAACGCATGGTCGTGGCGACGGTTTCCATCTGTTCCAGCGAGCGCTGTGCGAGGTCGAGATTGTTCTGGGTGGAAGACTGGATGGCATCAGAATTCATCGCCACTTCACCAACCGCCATATTGACCCGGTTGCTCGATTCGAAAATGTCGCTGGCCAGCGCCTCCTGGCGTTTCACGGCATCACCGGTAAGCTGGACCAGATGGTTCATCCGGGCGGCATCGACGGCGATGCTGACACTGCGCTCCCTGGCATGAGAAATCAGGCCACGGACCCGGCTGAAAAATCGGTTGATATTGCTCGAGATTCTGCCGACCGCATCGCTGCCACTGGTTCCGACTGCATGCGAAAGGTCGGCATTGCCGTCGGCGATGGCTGCGATATCACGGTCAATCTTGTTGAGCGAAGCGCTATTGCCGAACCAACCCATGTCACCCTCCAGTTTCTAATTTTTATACCTGACCATTGATGGCCAAGACCTGCCTCAAATCATGGGCTTTACATTTGCACAATATTTCTGTGCAGCGCTTGTGTTCTGGGCGGGCCGTTCGGATTTGTTACGGTCGCTGGCGTGCCGCCATCCGGCCAAGCAGGAAGCCCTTGATTTCTGCAAAGGGGATCGGCTTGCCAAAAATCGTGATGTCCGGGGGAAGCCCGCGCGCCTTGATTTCATCGGCGTCGATGGCGCTGACCACGATGATGTCCATGCGGGACAATTCCGGCTTGGCTCGCAGGTTGCGAATCATCTCGAAACCATCCATGCCCGGCATCATCAGGTCGGCGATCAGGATGTCGGGGATACGTTGTCCGACCTGTAGAAGACCATCGAAGCCATTGTCGACCAGGCGAAGCTTGAGCGGCAGATTCCAGCCTTCCATGGTCAGCTGGTAAAGCATCTGTACGGTCGGGTCGTCTTCGGTAATCAGGATGTCCAGCGGTGAGCCGGGTTCCTGGGTGCTCGGTGTCAGATTCCTGCGACGGGCGAGCAGGACTTCAACCGATGCGGCGGGAATGCGGCGATGACCGCCTGATGTCTTCCAGGCCTCGAGGGCGCCACTTTCCACCATGTTTTGCACGGTGCCTAGGGAAACGCCTAGTCGTAGCGCGGCTTGCCGGGTGCTGAGGAATTCTGAGTCTGCCATGGCTTGTCTTGGAAGTTGCAAATTCGGCAAATTCTAGCCGGTATTGGCCAATAGTTACAGAAGAAAAAGCCCCGACAGTCAAAAGAAAGTCGGGGCCATTCGGATGCCCGCGCCAAACGGGCGAAACATTGTTACAGCTTTTTGGCGTTTTTGGCCAGGTAGGCGGCAACACCTTCAGTCGAGGCGGTCATTCCAGGCTTGCCCTTGCTCCAGCCAGCCGGGCAAACTTCGCCATGTTCTTCGAAGAATTGCAGGGCGTCGACCATGCGCAGCATTTCGTCGATGTTGCGGCCGAGCGGCAGCATATTGACGACTTGGTGCATGACGACACCGGTCTTGTCGATCAGGAAGGAGCCGCGCAGTGCGACGCCGGCGCCTTCGAGTTCAACATCGTAAGCGCGGCAGATGTCGTGCTTGATGTCAGCGACCAGCGGGTAAGCGACCTGGCCGATACCGCCGTCCTTGATGGCGGTGTTTTTCCACGCCAGGTGGGTGAACTGGGAGTCGATCGAGACGCCGATGACTTCAACGCCGCGCTGCTTGAATTCTTCCAGGCGGTGATCGAAAGCGATCAGTTCGGACGGGCAGACAAAGGTGAAGTCGAGCGGATAAAAGAACAGGACGACCGCCTTGCCCTTGAACTGGGAAAGCGTCAGATCCTTGATTTCATTGTTGCCATAAACGGCAGTCGCGGTGAAGTCGGGGGCTTGCTTGCCAACGAGAACGGCCATAGGGAACTCCTTAACGTGATGGGTATTTCGGTTGGGGGGAAACAGCGAATTTAACGAAGCGGGCATGGCATGTCAAACGGGCATTTGATGCTGAGCTGCTACTTTGGTTCCGCTTTGGCCTGTCAATATTGCCGGTGGCGCTGGCATAATCGCGCCATGAAAATAAAGAAGGCAGGACAATCCGGCGGAGGGGTCGGGATGTGCTGAAAGTGCTGGTCTTCATGCCGGTTGTCGGGGCTTTGCTGGTCGCTGTGCTGCCGGCGCGCCTCGCCGTTCGGCTATGGCAGGTCGCGATGCTGTTTGCGTTGGCGGCGCTCGGCTATTCGCTGTGGCTCGCCATGCAGTTCGACCCGGCCGGGCCAGCCATCCAGATGTTCGAAAGCAGGGCCTGGAATGTCCGCCTGGGGTCGTATTTTGCGCTCGGCGTTGATGGTATTTCTTTGGCGATGTTGCTCTTGACTGCATTGCTGACACTGATCGCGGTCCTTGTCTCGCGGCGCATGGAGGCCGGGGCGCGACTTTACTTCACGCTGGTCTTGCTTCTTGAGTCGGCAATTTTTGGTGTTTTTACGGCTCGCGACTGGTCGCTGTTCTACGTTTTCTGGGAAGCGACGCTGTTGCCGTTGTTCTTCCTGATCGACCGACTCGGTGGGCCGAACCGGCAGCGGGCGGCGCTCAATTTTTTCATGTACACGCTGGGTGGGTCGGTCTTCATGCTGGTCGCCTTGCTCTTCCTCTACGACGCGGCGCCCGGCCACAGTTTTGCCATGGTCGACATGGCCGAAGGTGGACGCGGCCTGCCGCTCAATACGCAGTTGCTGATCTTCGCCGGATTTTTCATCGGCTTCGGCGTCAAAATGCCGATCTTCCCGCTACACGGTTGGTTGCCGCTGGCCCATGTCGAAGCGCCCAGCCCGGTTTCCATTCTGCTCTCCGGTGTCTTGCTGAAGATGGGCGCCTACGGCCTGATCCGCGCCGCCGAAACGCTGCCGGCGGCACTGCTGGCGGCGCAGGACTGGCTGGCCATCCTCGCTTTCATCAGTCTGCTTTACGGCGGCATCCTGGCATGGCGGCAGCAGGATCTGAAGGCGATGGTCGCCTATTCGTCAATCTCGCATATGGGCATCGTGCTGCTTGGCATTGCCACGCTGAATGTCACCGGCCTGACCGGTGCGGTGATGCAGATGGTGGCGCACGGCCTGATTGCCGGTCTGCTCTTCCTGATTGTCGGCCTGCTTTACCAGCGTACGCACAGCCGCGATCTGGCCGATTACGGTTCGCTACTTGGCAAGGCACCCCGTTTCGCTTTCTTTACCGCCTTCGCGCTGCTGGCGGCGATTGGCCTGCCCGGCAGCGCCGGGTTTATCGCCGAGTTGCATGTGCTGGTCGGCGGCTATGGTCATTGGGGCGTCTGGATAATGATTGCCTGCCTCGGCATGCTGGTCGGCGCAGCCTACGGACTGCGCGTGATTGGCCGCCTCTGCCTGAAGGGGCCGTCCATGACACTGGCTGACATGACGCGGACGGAAGCGGCGGCAGCGGGCATCCTGAGTCTGAGCATTGTGGTTCTCGGCATCTGGCCGGCACCGCTGCTGTCACTGGTGGCGGGCAGCGTTGGCCAGGTTGGTCGCCTGTTCGGAGGATGACATGAACGCCGAGAGCGATCTTCCCATCCGCGAACGCCTCACCCATTGGGTCGAGCATCTGACGCATGTCTTGCCGGCGCAGGCGCCGATCCGGAATTTTATCCATCACAACACGCTGCACGGTTTTCAGCACCTGCCATTCCCCGAGGCGCTGGCGGCGGCGCACGGGCTGACCGGGGCGGCGGTTTACTGGCCGGACTCACGTTTTCACGAATGCCATGCCGCCGGCCGCATCCGGCGCGAAGACTTGGTAGCGGCGCTGGACGATGCCGGCTTGGCTGATCTCGATCAGCTCGTCGTCTGCACCCTGACGCGATCCGACGTCCTGCTCGCCAGCCTGCTCGAAAACCGTCAGGTGCCGGGGGCCAGCCGTTTCGACTGGCTGGCGCGGGAGCGGGGGGTTGATAGCGATCCGGTTTTTGCCCTGTGCAGGGCGTTGACCGCAGCATTGCCTGAGGTGGCTGAAAAAAATGATTGGCGGCGGCTCGCCGGGGCGCGTTGGGAAGCACTTTGCCAGCGAGTCGGTGGTGAATGGACGCTGCGCAGCCTGCTCGAATATCTGACCGGTGAGGACGTGCTGGAGCGGGTACGCAGCGTTTTGCAGCGCCACCTTGCAGCCCACCTCGATCTCGGCATTGCCGCCTGGCGCAACCCCCGGCTGGAGCTGGGTTTTTTTGCCGCCTGGCGGGCCTGTGCCGGCCTCGACATGCAATGGGAACTCGACGAACTGCCCAATGTGCGCGACGAGATCGTTCATCTGGTCGACAGCCCGCTCGATGTGCTGGTTGAAGAGCTATCGCGGCTGATTCCGGATGAAAGCCTCTGGTACGGCTATCTTGAGCGCTTGAGCCTGGAGTTGCCGGGCTGGTCGGGGATGTTCCTTTGGCGCGACCGCAATCCGGCGCGTGGCGATGGCACGCCGGTCGCCATGCTCGATTACCTGGCCGTCCGCGTCCTGCTCGAACGCATGTTGTGCGAAGACCTGATGTGTCGGCTGACCGGCGCGCCAATGAGTTTCGATGAATTGCGCGCCTATTACGCGGCCAGTCCGGCCGAGTTCTTTGTTCGCGATGCGGCGCGGCGTCAGTCATTGGCGGAAGATCTGCAAGCTCAGGCGGCAACACTGCTTGATGCCGAGAATATCGCCAGCGAGCAGGCCTGGACGACGCTGGCTGTCGCCATAGCCTCCCGCCAGACCGAGCGCGACGCGCTCGATCGGGCCTGGCAACTGCTCTGCCTGAGCCGGCAGCTCGAGCTGACGCCAGCGGATCTGGCAACCCTGACCCCGCCGGATGCCGAGGCCTTGCTTGCTTGTGCCGGTAGTCTGACCGCGCTGCAGCGTGGGCAAATCTGGTTGCTCGCTTACGAACGCCGTTATCGCGAGCAATTGTTTGTCGCGCTTGCCACCAACCATCCACGGCAGGCGACGGTGGCTGCGCCATCGGCCCAGGTCGTCATGTGCATGGATGATCGAGAAGAAGGTACGCGCCGGCATCTGGAAGAAATTGCGCCTGCAGTCGTCACCTATGGCGCGGTCGGTTTTTTTGGCATCGAGATGTATTGGCAGGGCCTGGACGATGCGGAGAAGACGGCGCTTTGCCCGGTGGTCGTAAAACCGAAGCACCTCGTTCGTGAGGTGCCGGAAGCCGGCAGTGAAGCGGCTTTTGCCGGGCATGCGGCGTGGCGGGAAAAGCGCCTGCGCTGGCGCGAACGACTCTACCAATCAACCCGGCGCAGTCCGCTCGGCGGTACCTTGCTGACCGCACTGGCTGGCGCTCCGGCGCTCGCCTCTCTGGTTGCGGCGACGGCGGCCCCAGGCTGGTTTGGCGAAACCAGGCAGCGCTGGCGACAGCAACTGGATGGCCGCGTGGCGACTGAACTCCGGCTGACCGCTGAACTGGCCAGCCCGGCTACGCCAGAGCAGCCGCAAGCCGGTTTTGCCGATGCCGAGCAGGTCGACCGCATCGAAGCCTTCCTGCGCATGATCGGTCTGACCGTGAATTTCGCGCCGCTGGTCCTGATGTTCGGCCACGGTTCCGGCAGCCTTAACAACCCGCATCTCTCTGCCTATGATTGCGGCGCCTGTTCCGGCCGGCACGGCGGGCCGAATGCTCGGGTCTTCGCGGCCATGGCCAACCGGCCAGCAGTGCGCCAGGGGCTGAGCGAGCGCGGTATCCATATTCCCGAAACGACCTGGTTTGTTGCCGCCGAGCACAACACCTGCGACGACGGCATCGAGTGGTACGACCTCCCGTGTGTGCCAGCGCCGTTTCAGGCGGCGCTCGATACCCTGGTCAGCCAGCTCGGCGAAGCCTGCCGGGCGCATGCCGCGGAGCGCTGCCGGCGGCTGGCTTCGGCGCCCGAACGGCCGTCGCCGTGGCAGGGCCGACAGCATGTGATCGGGCGTGCCAGTGACTTCTCGCAGGCGCGACCGGAACTCGGCCATGCGACCAATGCTGCTGCCTTCATCGGGCGGCGCGAGATGAGCCGGGGGCTTTTCCTCGACCGGCGTGTGTTCCTGATTTCCTACGATCCGCTCAGCGATGACGATGGCGGTATCGCCGAAGGCATCCTGCTTGCCGCCGGCCCGGTCGGGGCCGGTATTGCCCTCGAATACTATTTTTCGACGGTCGATAACGAGCGTTTCGGATGTGGTTCAAAAATCACCCACAACATCACCGGCCTGTTCGGTGTCATGGAAGGTGCCGATTCCGACCTGCGCACCGGCCTGCCCTGGCAGATGGTCGAAATCCATGAGCCGATGCGCTTGCTGGTTGTCGTCGAACAGACGCCGGAAGTCCTGACTGCCATCCTCAAGCGGCAGCCACCTTTGCAACAACTGATCAACAACGCCTGGATCGTTTTGGCCGCAAAAAGCCCGTCCACCGCAGCAATCGAATTTTATTGCCCGCGCCGGGGCTGGCTGCCGTGGTCCGGCAAGGCCGTGCTGCCGCAGGTGGCGCGTTCGAGCGACTGGTTTGCCGGCGAACATGAACCGCTGGCGCCGGCCCTGTTGCTGGGAGCGGCGCGATGATGGAGATCCTTTCGCACTTGCCTGACTGGGTCTGGCTGGTGCCGATGTTGCCGATGTTCGCGGTGATCATCAACGGGCTGCGGGTCTTTTTCGGGCTGGCCAAAGGCGATGCCGCCGAACCGCTGACGGCTCGCCTGTCTTCGCTGGCGGCGTTCGGTGGCCTGTTGCTGCTGCTCGCCATCGACGCTCTGGCGCTGGCTCAGGGTGTGCCAGGCCATCGCGTGCTGGCGGTCTGGTTCGGCAGCGGCAACTGGCAAGGCACGTTCTCGTTTTTGCTGGATGGGCTGTCGCTCACCATGTCGACATTGACCGCACTGATCGGCTGGCTGGTCATTCGCTTCTCGGCCAATTACGTGCATCGTGAAGCCGGCTTCCATCGCTTCTTCATCGTGCTCTGTTTCTTCCTGGCCGGCATGCAATTGGTGCTGCTGGCCGGTAACGGGCTACTCGCCTTTGTCGGCTGGGAAATGTGTGGCGTTGCCTCCTTCCTGCTGATTGGCTATGCCTGGCACCGTCCAGTGGCAACCGGCAACGCGCTGTTTGTTTTCGTCACCAATCGCGGCGGCGATGCCGGCTTCCTGCTCGCTCTCGGCTTTGCCGCCGCTTGGCAGGGCAGTTTTGAATGGCCGGTGCTGGCCGCCGGTTCGCACATCAGTGTCGCCAGCGCCCGGCTGGTTGCACTCGGTTTTGTCCTGGCCGCGCTGGCCAAGTCGGCGCAGTTGCCCTTTACGCCCTGGATCGCCCGGGCGCTGGAAGGACCGACGCCCTCGTCGGCAATTTTCTACGGCGCGGTGATGGTGCATGCCGGCGTCTATCTGTTGCTCCGCCTCGAGCCACTATTGCTGCAGTTGCCGGACGTGATGGCCGGGCTGCTCGTGCTCGGTGTGCTGACGGCGGTGTACGCCTGGCTCTGCGGGCTGGTCCAGAGTGATGTGAAATCGGCGCTGATTTTCGCCACAGTTTTCCAGGTGGCGCTGATGTTCATCGAAATCGGCCTCGGCTGGACGACGCTGGCACTCGTGCATCTCTGCCTGCACGCCGCCTGGCGCACCTGGCAATTCCTGCTGGCGCCATCCTGGCTGGCGATTACCCGCCAGCGTCCGCCACCACCACCGCTCTGGCTGCGGCGCAATCAACTGCTCTACACCATGGCGCTGCAACGTTTCTGGCTCGATATCCTGAGCCAGAAGCTGTTCGTTCAGCCCACCGAAGCCTTTGCCCGCGACGTGCGGGGGCTGGAAGAACACTTCATCGATCCGGCCATTGGCCAGGTCGGGCGGGGCAGGCCGATTGATCCCGAGCGTCCGCTGGTATTGGCCGATGGCATCCCGGGCCGTCTTCTGGCAGCAAGCTCGGAGGTATTGCAGCGAGTCGAAAACCGCTTGTTGCTGCGCGGTCGTGGCGGCACTGCCGAGAAACTGCTGCAGCGGGCCGGCAGCTACCTGCAGACACTGGAAAACCTGCTTGAACAGCCGCGCTACCTGATGATGGCGGTGATGGCGACTTTCGTGGTGATTCTCTGATGGGCGGCTTTTCCGAAATCCTCTGGCAGCAACAATCAAATCTGCCCTTGCTGCTCATCCTGCAGCTGCTGCCGCTGCTTGGCGCGGCGCTGGTTTTTGCTTTTGGCGAGCGGTCCACCGCAGTAATCATCGGCAAGGTCGTGGCGCTGGTCGAACTGCTGCTGGCGATCGTCGCCACCAGCCGGATCAATCCGACGCTGCCAGCGCTGCAACTCGCCGAACGCTTCGACCTGATCGCCTACCACGTTGCGGTCGACGGCCTCAGTTTGTTGCTGATCCTGGTTGCGGCGCTGCTCACCTTGCTGATGACCTTGTATGGCATGAGCCGCGGCATGATTTCGCCGGGGCGCCTTTTCGCTGTGCTGCTGGTCGCCGAGGCCGGGCTGATCGGCATGCTGGCGACGGTCAATGTGGCCTGGTTCGCTGCCTATTCGGCGCTGGAATTGTGGGCGGTGGTTTATCTGCTGCGGCGCTGGGCTTCGTCGCGGGCCGAGATTCATGCCTTGTCGCGCTTCATCCAGTACCAGTCATTTGGCTGGCTGCTCTTCGCCGCCGGCTGCCTGGTGCTCGGCTGGGGGCATGCCGAAGCAACCGGCGGGCACTGGAGTTTCGACCTGTTCGAGCTCGCCGCGACGCCATCACAGGGCAAGTTCCAGACGGCCGCTTTCTACCTGTTGTTCTACGGCCTGGCGGTGCGTACCCCGCTTTTCCCGCTGCATGGCTGGCTGCCCAACATGGCCCAGCACGGCCTGATCGCCGTGGCGCCGGCGCTGATGGTCGGCGTCAAGGTCGGCATCTACGGCATGTTCCGTTTCGTACTGCCACTGACCCCGACGGCTGTGGCCTACTGGCAGCCCTATATCGTCGGCTTCGCGATGGCTGGCGTCTTCTTCACGGCGGCGCTGGCTTTCCAGCAGACCAACCTGCGCCGCCTGCTGGCCTTTGCCGTGGTCAGTCACACCAGCTTGCTGGTCATCGGCGTCTTCAGCCTGCACGAATCCGGCATTCAGGGCGCCGTGTTGCTGGCCGCCAATTTTGGACTGGCAGCGACCGGCATGTGGTTCATTGTCGGTTTCGTCTTCCGGCGCACCGGAACGACTGAACTAAACGAACTCTCCGGCCTTTTCGAGCGGATTCCCTTCCTTGCCATCGCCTTCCTCGTTTTCGGTCTGGCCATCGTCGGCATGCCGGGAACGCCGGGCTTCGATGCGGCGCATCTGGTTTTGGAGGCATCGATCGCTACTTTCGGCGCGCTGTCGACGGTAGCGGCGGCGCTCGGCAACGTCGCGGCCGCCGGCTTCCTGCTCTGGGCCTTCCAGCGGGCCTTCATGTCACCGCACAAACAAGGGAAGGGCGGTCAGGATGTTGACCGGACGCTGCCGATGGAATACCTGGTCTGCGGCATCGCGCTCGCCGCCATACTGGCCATCGGCTTCTTTACCGAACCTTGGTTGCGTCTGACCGAAACCGCCAGCCAGGTGGCGGCGGCGAGGTACCACCGATGAGCCTGCCGCTCCTTTCCGCCCTCGTTTTTCTGCCACTTGCCGGGGCGGCATCGCTGTGGCTGCTGCCGGCCCGGGCAACCCGTTATGTCGTCGCCTTCACCATGCTGTTGACGCTGCTGCTGGCGACTGCGGTCCTGTTTTCCTACGACCCGGCCGGGGAGCGTTTTCAACTGATTGAGCGGGCGACGTGGATCGCCAGTCTGAATGTGCAATACCTGCTCGGGATCGACGGTCTATCGGTGCTCTTTTTTCCGGCGACGGCACTGCTTTTCCTCGGCTCGCTGGTCGCCAGCTGGAACATGATCCATGATGCGCCGCGCCTGCACTACAGCCTGATGTTGCTGCTTCAGACGGCGACCCTGGGTATATTTGCGGCGCTCGATACCTTGCTGTTTTTCGTTTTCTGGGAACTGACACTGGTTCCGCTCTACTTCCTGCTGGCCCGCTGGGGGGCGACTCCGGCCAGTCCGCAGGTGGCGGCGCGCTACTTCCTGATCATGCTGGCAGGCGGGATTCCGCTGCTGATCGCCTTCGTCATGCTGGCGGCCAGCCAGGCGGTGCCGACCTTCGATCTGATGCTCCTGCTTGCCATGCCCTTGCCGCGCGCGGCACAAACCGCCATTTTCCTGCTCTGCCTGATCGGCTTTGGCGTCAAGGTGCCACTGGTGCCGCTACATACCTGGCTGCCGCAGTTTTCGCTGGCCGCGCCCGGTTCGCTGACGGCACTGCTGGTCGGCCTGAAGCTCGGAGCCTTCGGCCTGATTCGCTTCGCCATTCCCCTGGCGCCCGGGGCGGCGCAGGACATGCACTGGCTGCTGGCCGGTTTCGGCACGCTGACGCTGCTTTACGGCGCAGTCGGCATCCTCGGCCAAACCAATCTGCGCGTTGGGCTGGCCTATGCCAGCATCTGCCATGTCGGGCTGGCTGTGCTCGGCCTGGCCGCCATGACGGCGCAGGGTGTTCAGGGTGCGGTTTCCTTGCTGCTCAGTTTTTCGGTGGCGACCGGGGGCGGTTTTCTGTTGCTGGAGTTTCTTCGCCAGCGTACCGGCTCCACGGACATCGGCTCCCTTGGCGGTGCTGCCAAGACCATGCCGCTGCTCGCTACGGGTTTTCTCATCTGCGGGCTGGCCGGGGTTGGCATGCCGGGAACCAGCAGCTTTCCCGGGGAGTTCATGCTCATCCTGGCGGCGCTGCAAAGTCACACTGGGGCTGGCATGGCGGCGCTATTCGGCTTGTCGGTCGCCGCCGGCGCGTTCCTCGCGTTGTATCGCAAAGCTTTCTTCGGGCCGGTCAGCCGTCCCGAAGTGGAACAGGCGGAAGACTTGCGCCCGCGCGAGCGGCTGGTTTTGGTGGCGCTAATCGCCATGATTGTGCTGATCGGCATTTACCCCGGCCCCTGGATAGACGTCGTCCGGCCGGCCGCCGAGGCTTGGGCTGCCGGTTTGGTGAGGTGATAACCTGATTCAGCTGGAGATGCAGTATTTGTAGCATTTAGGCTATTTGCCACGTACGCCGCTTGGTATGATTGACGCATGAACAAGGCGCTGCCTTGGAGAAACCGGTGGCGACAGGAGTGGTAATGTCATTCGACAACAGTTTGGCGGGCAGCTCGCACGGGATCTTGAGAAACTATCTCCTGATCGCGATCGGCTGGACCATTCTGGTTGTCGGCTCGCTGGTCTGGAATATCCGTCAGATGGAATCCGATACCTGGCGGACGGCCACCGCGACGGCGCGCGCCACCCTGGCCAAGGACATTTCATTCCGTAACTGGGTTGGCCACCATGGCGGCGTCTATGTGCCGCCCACCGAAACCACGCCGTCGAATCCCTATCTGCATGTGCCCCAGCGCGATGTGGTGACGACCGACGGCAAGGTGCTGACCTTGATGAATCCGGCTTACGTCATTCGCGAGGTACAGCAGAGTTTCGGCGAAGATATAGGGATCAAGAGCCATCTGACCAGCCTGAAAATATTCAATCCGGGCAACGTGCCGGATGCCTGGGAAACCGAGGCGCTGATCAGTTTCGATCAGGGCAAGAAAGAGGCGCTTTCGATCAGCGCGATCGATGGGAAGCCCTATCTTCGCCTGATGCTGCCTTTGCCGGTGACCGAGAACTGCATGAAATGCCACGCCAAGCAGGGCTACAAGATCGGTGACAACCGTGGCGGGATCGGCGCTTCGATTCTGCTTGAGCCTTATCTGGAGGTCGAACGCCTGCGGCGCAACGAACTGACGCTGACCCACGTGCTTATTCTGGTGTTCGGCTTGCTGGGGATGTTGCTGGCTTATCGTCGCCAGTGCTGGTCGACCATTCAGCAGGAGCAGACGACTGCCGAACTGTTGAAATTGTCGCAGGCGGTCGAACAAAGCCCGATTGCCACGGTGATCACTGATCTCAACGCGAATATCGAATACGTGAACGAGGCCTTCGTCAAAAACACGGGGTATTCGCGTCAGGATGTTCTCGGGAAGAACCCCCGTATCTTGCGTTCAGGCAAAACGCCTGCCGCAGCATTCCAGGAAATGTGGGCACGGATCAGCCAGGGCGAAATATGGGAAGGCGAACTGGTCAACAAGCGCAAGGATGGCAGTGAATACGTCGAGTGGGGAAAGATCCTGCCGGTTCGCGGCGCCGATGGGCGGGTCGGGCATTACCTGGCAGTCAAGGAAGACATTACTCAGCGCAAGCTGGCCATAGAAGAAATTACGCACCTGGCATTTTATGATCATCTGACCGAACTGCCGAATCGCCGACTGATGCTGGATCGTCTCAAGCAGGCTCTGGCCAGTAGCGCCAGGCAGGGGCGTCATGGGGCACTGATGCTGATCGACCTGGATAATTTCAAGACGCTCAATGACACGCAGGGGCATGCGGTCGGTGACCAGCTTTTGCTTGAAGTGGCATCACGTCTGAAATCAAGCATCCGGGATGGTGATACGGTGGCTCGGCTGGGCGGCGACGAGTTCGTCGTCATTCTGGAGGGCCTTGATGCCGGCGAGCCGGCCGCTGTTCAAGCCGAAGGGGTTGCCGTCAAACTGCTGGCGAAACTGCGCCAGCCATTCATGCTCAGTGTCGGTCAGGGTGGGTACGAAATAAACAAGTGCGTGCACCACTGTACTTCCAGTGTTGGCATCACTCTGTTCGGTGGCCAGACGGTGCCGGTCGATGAGCTGATGAAGCGGGCCGATACGGCGATGTACCAGGCGAAAGCTGCCGGCCGGGATACCCTGCGCTTTTTCGATCCTGACATGCAGACTGCAGTCAGCGCCCGCGCCGCGATGGAGATTGACCTGCGCCATGCCATCGTCGAAGAGCAGTTCCTGCTGGTTTATCAGCCGCAGGTGGATGCCACAGGCCATGTCACCGGGGCGGAAGCACTGGTCCGCTGGCAACATCCCGACCGCGGAATGGTGTCGCCGGCCGAGTTCATTCCGTTGGCCGAAGAAACCGGGTTGATCCTTCCGCTGGGCCATTGGGTGCTGCAGACCGCGTGCATCCAGTTGGCAGCCTGGGCCCAACGACCCGAGCGGGCCCACCTGACCGTTGCGGTCAACGTCAGCGCACGCCAATTCAGCCTGCCGAATCTGGTGGAGGAAACCATGGCGCTGGTCGACTACACCGGCGCCCCGCCAAACCGGCTCAAACTGGAGCTAACCGAGAGCTTGCTGCTGGAGAATGCGGACGACATCATCTCGAAAATGACTGCACTGAAGGCGCGGGGCGTCAGCTTTTCGCTGGACGATTTCGGTACTGGCTATTCTTCGCTGTCTTATCTGAAGCGCCTGCCGCTTGATCAGCTGAAAATCGACCAGTCGTTCGTACGTGATGTCCTGAGCGATCCTAACGACGCTGCAATCGCTCGTACCATCGTTGCATTAGGCCAGAGCCTCGGGCTGGCGGTCATCGCCGAAGGCGTCGAGACCGAGGCGCAGCGCGATTTCCTGGCCAGCAATGGTTGCCTGAACTATCAGGGGTATTTCTTCAGCCGTCCGCTGACGCTTGAAGCTTTCGAGGCGTTTCTCGATCGCTCGGCCTGAGACTCAGGCCTTTTTAACAAATTCGGATTTCAGCTGCATGGCACCTATGCCGTCGATCTTGCAGTCAATGTCATGGTCGCCATCAACCAGGCGGATGTTCTTGACCTTGGTGCCAACCTTGACCACCGACGATGAGCCCTTGACCTTCAGATCCTTGATGACGGTCACGCTGTCGCCATCCTGAAGTTCGTTGCCATTGGCGTCACGCCAGACCCGTTTCTGATCGGCGCTGTCGCTGGCGGCATCCATGCTCCATTCGTGCGCACATTCCGGGCAAACATACACGGTGCCCTGCTCGTAGGTGTACTCCGAACTGCATTGGGGGCATTTGGGCAAGGCGTTCATGGTGTTTCCTTTTCAATAATCTTCTTCAAAGCCGCCCATCAGGTTGGGTAGCAGGATGTAGGCGCGCTTGAGAGCGGCGCTGAGATCGAGGCAGACGTTATCGTCGCCCAGGTGATCGATGAAGCCGGAGCGGTAGAGCAGTGAGCCGGGCTGTGAATTCATGCCGCAGACAATCAGGGTGCAGCCGCGCTTCTTGAGCTTGTCGAGCAGGTTTTCCAGGCCCTCAAGGCCGGTGGTGTCGAGCTGGATCAGCCGTGTCATGTCGAGAATGACGACTTCGGGATGCCCAGCGGCCGGATCGAGCAGTTCTTCCAGCTTGTTGACCGCACCGAAGAACAGCGAGCCGAAACATTGCCAGGCAGCCACGCGCATCGTGCCGTCAGGATAAAGGAAGGCCGGTTCGTCGGCCTCTTCGGTCAGCGGCAGGCGCTCGATGCGGGTCAGTTCCGACATCCGGTAGATGAAGAACAGGCTGGAGAGCACCATGCCCAGTTCGACGGCAATGGTCAGGTCGAAAAGTACCGTGACGAAGAAAGTGGCGAGCAGGATGATCCGGTAATTGTAGGTATAGCGGCGCAGTTCAAGGAATTCGTGCCAGTCGCCCATGTTGATGGCGACCACCATGACGATGGCCGACAGCGTCGCCAGCGGGACATACGAAGCAAGTGGCGCGGCAATCAGAACGATACCAAGTAGCACAATGGCGTGGATGATGCCGGCGATCGGCGTCCGGCCACCGGTCTTGACGTTGGTCGTGGTGCGGGCGATGGCGCCGGTCGCGGCAAAGCCGCCGAAGAGCGGGGCGGCGATGTTGGCGAGACCCTGGGCGACCAGTTCCTGATTGGGGTCGTGGCGGTCATCAATCTGGCTATCGGCCACGCGGGCCGATAGCAGCGACTCAATGGCGCCAAGCAGGGCAATGGTGATAGCCGGTGAAATTAGCTTGCCAAAATCGTGAATCGACAGGCTGGGGAAGCCAATGTTGGGCAGTTCCTGCGGAATGCCGTTGAAACGGCTGCCGATGGTTTCCACTGGCAACTCGAACAGGAAGGAAACCAGGGTGCCAACAATCAGAACGGCGAGCGGTCCCGGTGCACGGCGGAGCAGGGAAAAGCGCTGAGCCAGCCAATTGTAGGAGAGCAGGAAGGCGAAACAAGTACTGGCCAACGCCAGGGTTGGTAGGTCGACGGTGTGGGCTGCCCCGGCCAGGGTCTTGATACGGCCAAAAAATTCGGCGGGCAGGTTGTCTATCTGCAGACCGAAAAAATCCTTGATCTGGGCGAGAAAGATGACCACGGCAATGCCGTTGGTGAAACCGATGACAACGGTAACCGGGATGAAGCGAATCAGTTGCCCCATGCGGGCCAGGCCCATGGCGAGCAGGAAGACGCCGGCCAGCATGGTTGCGCCCATCAGGTTGGCATAGCCGTGCATGGCGACGATGCCGTAGATGATGGGGATGAAGGCGCCGGTCGGGCCGCCGATTTGCACCCGCGACCCGCCAAATAGCGAGGTGATCAGGCCAGCAACGATGGCGGTCCAGATGCCGGCGGTCGGTGAGCAGCCCGAGGCGATGGCAAAAGCCATGGCCAGCGGCAGGGCCAGAACGCCAACCGTAATGCCCGAAGCGAGGTCCTTGCCGAATTGCGCGCGGTTGTAGGTTGGCAGGCAATCCAGCAGCTTGGGATGGAAGGCGATTTTCATGGCGCGCGCTCAAAAGGTAAGCGCTGGATTATATGAGCATCCGGTTATTCGTCAATGTTAATCGTATGTTAATATTATGCGAATAAAGTCAAAAAGAGAAGATTATGGAGAAACGCACGGCCCGCTTGACGATCCTGATTGATCCACAGAAAAAACAGATTTTTGAAGAAATCTGTGCGGCCAAGGATCTAACGCCGTCACAGGTGGTGCGCCGCATGGTGCGTCAATACATCATCGACAATGCCGGTAATCGCGAATTGCCGGCATGGTTGAATGAAGCTGGCAAGCCCGCCGAATAATTCAGGCTGGTTTGTCGTCATCTGGCTTCCGGACCTTGTCCGGATGATGGGTGCCAATGTAGGCATCGTATTTGGCTTGCATGGCCGGCGCCTGTTTGGCGATTTCCCGCAAAATTCTTGCCACCGCCCAGATCATGATGGCTGCGCCCCCGGCCGTACAGGCAACCGCCTCTACCGCAGAATTGGGGAAGTTGGTCAGAATGGCGCCTTTGCCTGCCGCGAACCAGCTGGCTCCGATGCCGACACAGGAAAGTCCGAAAACATCGACCAGGGCGTAAAGAAAGATCGGCCCGGTCAGGGTTGGGCGGGGCGGGCGAATCGATGAATTGAGCATGGATGCAGGTGGTTTGGGTGGCGAAGCGACCATTTTGCCGGAAGTACGATGCAGGCGCTCAAATCTTCAAATAAGTCTTACAAAAGACTTGACAAGCAGGATGTCAAGATTTCAGTTATGCACAGAAGCGAAAGTGCTTGACACGAAAGTCCGCTGGCGCATTGATGGATTTGACAAATCGGTTTTTAATTTGATATTTCATTAAAAATCAACAGCTTAGGGTTTAGCTCAAGTTTCAGGCTGCGTAAGAAAAACCCTTGTGCCACCGTGACTTAGCGCCTCCGGTGAGGATTAACTCACAGACTTATCCACAGTTTTTGTGGATAGTTCGAAAAGACTAAATCCTGTGCCTAGATTGGGTGATGAACTTAAAGTGTTACATGAGGTTTATGACATTTTTGTTGCGGCGCAGCAGGCAACGGCCACTCGGCATGGCCGTTGCGGTTTTCATCAAATTATTTAACGCGCATTCCTGGTTGCGCGCCAAGATCGGGTGACAACAGGAAGATTCCCGGCGTTTTTCCATCCGTGTCGGAGGCGGCCAGCACCATGCCCTCGGAAACGCCAAATTTCATCTTGCGTGGCGCCAGGTTAGCGACCATGACAGTCAGGCGCCCGATCAGCTGCGCCGGGTCGTAGGCCGACTTGATGCCGGCAAAGACGTTGAAGGTTTCGTCGTTGCCCACATCCAGCGTCAGCCGCACCAGTTTGTCGGCGCCTTCAACGGGCTCGGCATTGGCGATGCGGGCGATGCGCAAATCGACCTTCATGAAGTCGTCGATGTTGCAGAACGGTTCCCACGGGCTTTCCGACTTCAGTTCATGCTGCTGATGCTCGGCGTGGCGTTGTTGTGACTGCTGCTCCTGCGTCGGGGCCAGCGATTCCTTGTTGGCCTCGACCAGCTTTTCGATCAGCTTCGGGTCGACGCGGGTCATCAGGTGTTCGTAGGCATTGATGCCATGACCGGCTGCCAGCAAGCTCTGCACATCAGTCCAGGCGAGCGGGGCAATGTTGAGGAACTTTTCGACCCTGGCCGCGAGCACTGGGAGGATGGGCTTCAACAGCACGGTGAGCAGGCGGAAGAGGTTAAGCGCGTTGCTGCATGCAGCGTGAAGTTCGACTTCCTTGCCTTCCTGCTTGGCCAGTTCCCACGGCTTGACGCTGTCGACGTACTGGTTGGCACCGTCGGTCAAAGCCATGATTTCACGCATGGCCTTGGCGAATTCGCGGGCCTCATATAGCTCGGCAATACGTCCGGCAGCTTCCTGGATGGCTTTTAGGGCTGGCAGGTTGGTGTCCGCAGGAGCCAGCTGGCCGTTGAAGCGCTTGGTGATGAAGCCGGCTGACCGGCTGGCAATATTGACGTACTTGCCGACCAGGTCGGAATTGACGCGGGCGCCAAAATCTTCGAGGTTAAGGTCAATATCTTCCATGGTCGCCGACAACTTGGCGGCGTAGTAATAGCGCAGCCATTCCGGGTTGAGGCCGGTGTCGAGATAGCTCTGTGCGGTGATGAAGGTGCCGCGGGATTTCGACATTTTTGCGCCGTCGACCGTAAGGAAGCCGTGGGCAAAGATCTTGGTCGGTGTGCGGTAACCGGCATGAGCCAGTTCCGCCGGCCAGAACAGGGCGTGGAAATAGAGGATGTCCTTGCCGATGAAGTGATAGAGCTCTGTCGTCGAGTCCGGCTTGAAATACTCGTTGAAATCGAGTCCGTTCTTGCTGCAAAGATTCTTGAATGAACCCATATAGCCGATCGGCGCGTCGAGCCAGACGTAGAAATACTTCCCCGGGGCATCGGGTATCTCGAAGCCGAAATAGGGGGCGTCGCGCGAAATATCCCAGTCGGTCAGCTTGTTTTCGCCGGGCGCGCCCAGCCATTCCTGCATCTTGTTGGCGGCTTCCGGTTGCAAAACACCGCTGTCGCGGCTGGTGTACTGGCGCAGGAAGGATTCGCAGCGCGGATCGGAAAGCTTGAAAAAATAATGTTCGGACGTGCGGAGTTCCGGCTTGGCACCGGAGATGGCGGAGTATGGTTCCTTAAGGTCGGTCGGGGCATAGGCAGCGCCACAGGACTCGCAGTTGTCGCCGTACTGGTCCTTGGCGCCGCACTTCGGGCATTCTCCCTTGATAAAGCGGTCGGGCAGGAACAGTTGCTTGACCGGGTCGTAGTACTGCTCGATGGTCCGTGTCTCGATCAGGCCGGCGGCGCGCAGCTTCAGGTAGATGTCGTTGGCGCAGTCGCGGGTTTCGTCGGAGTTCGTGCTGTAGAAATTGTCGAAGCCAACCCCGAAACCTGCAAAGTCGCGGGTGTGCTCGCCATGGACGCGGGCGATCAGTTGTTCCGGCGTGATGCCTTCCTTTTCCGCGCGGAGCATGATCGGCGTGCCGTGCGTGTCATCGGCGCAGACATACCAGCATTCGTTGCCGGCCATTTTCTGGAAGCGCACCCAGATGTCAGTCTGGATATATTCGACCAGGTGCCCAAGGTGGATGGCGCCGTTGGCATAGGGCAGGGCGGAAGTGACAAGTATTTTGCGCGACATGGGCTTGGCTGGCTGGAAGAATAAAGCATGATTTTACCGCGAGCCGCCGTGCTACGGCTTTTTCCCCGCCCTTTGCCAGATTTCATCAATTGTTACGGGAGGCAGGGAATTGTTATGGCTTGGTAAAACGCCTCGTGGGGTCATTGTGGAAGCGCGCCGGGTGGGGCAGAATCGGGCCGAATACGGAGGATCTATGCTTTTTGCAATTGTGGAAGACAGCCGCAGCCAGGCAGAAGTGCTCAAGGCGCTTCTCAAGAGCGAGGGGCATCAGGTCGAGGTGTTCGCCGAAGGCCGGGCCTGTCTGGAGGCGCTGAAGACACGTTCCTTTGACTTTTTCATCATCGACTGGACTTTGCCCGATATTGGTGGCGACGAAGTGCTGAAGCACGTTCGCGAACATTGTGGCTGGGAGGTGCCGGTGATTTTCTGTACGGCTCGTACCAGTGAAGAAAGCGCCGCCGATATTCTGCGACTCGGTGCCGATGACTACATTCCGAAGCCGATTCGCTACATGGAGTTCATGGCCCGCGTCGAGACGCTGCTGCGGCGGCGTCAGGCCAAGCGCTCAAGTGCGTTGCGGTTCGGGAACATCGAAATCAATCTGGAAGCACGGCGCATCAGTCAGGCTGGGCTTGAGGTCGATCTGACGCAGCGGGAATTCGATCTGGCGGTGGCCTTTCTCTGCAATGTCGGGCGGGTTCTGCCGCGCGAAGAACTGCTGGCCAAGGTTTGGGTGCGCGAGCCGGATGTCGACTCCAGAACCGTCGATACTCATGCCAGCCGCTTGCGCAAGAAGCTCGGGCTCGGCGGCGAGAGCGGGTTGATGCTGACTTCCGTCTACGGTCAGGGTTATCGTCTGGATACCGTCCAGACAGCCTGAACGCCTCTAGGCGGTTTGCGGTATACTGGACAAAATCGCTCGGGTATTCCCGACTGTTCCACCCCAAACCGGAGTTTCCATGAGTCTTTCAGAGCAGCAGATCAAGACCGCCCTCAGTGCTGCGGTCGACCCCAATACTGGCAAGGATTTCGTTGCCGGCAAGGCGGTCAAGAATATCAAGATTGATGGCGATGACGTCGCTTTCGACCTTGAGCTTGGCTACCCCGCCAAGACCCAGATCGACGCCATCCGCAAACAGGTGATTGCTGCCGTGCGCACCCTGCCCGGCGTTGGCAATGTTTCGGCCAATGTTTTTACCAAAGTCGTTGCCCACTCGGTGCAGATGGGCGTCAAGCTGTTGCCTGGCGTCAAAAACATCATCGCCATTGCCTCCGGCAAGGGCGGTGTCGGCAAGAGTACGACAGCGGTCAATCTGGCGCTGGCATTGGTTCAGGAAGGTGCTTCTGTCGGCATCCTCGACGCTGATATCTATGGCCCATCACAGCCGCAAATGCTCGGCCTGGGTGGTCAGCAGCCGGAGTCGAAGGACGGCAGCAGCATGGAGCCACTAAAGGCCTATGGCCTGCAGGCGATGTCGATCGGCTTCATGGTCGATGTCGAGACGCCGATGGTCTGGCGTGGTCCGATGGTGGCGCAGGCGCTTGATCAAATGCTTGGCCAGACCAACTGGCATGAGCTTGATTACCTGATCGTCGACATGCCGCCGGGTACTGGCGACATCCAGTTGTCGCTGGCCCAGAAGGTGCCGGTGACCGGGGCGGTGATTGTCACGACGCCGCAGGATATCGCGCTGATCGACGCGCGCAAGGGCCTGAAAATGTTCGAGAAGGTTAACATCCCGATTCTAGGCATTGTCGAAAATATGAGCATTCACATCTGCTCGAAGTGCGGCCACGAAGAGCATATCTTTGGGGAGGGTGGCGGTGAGCGGATGGGCAAGGATTACGATGTCGAATTCCTCGGTAGCCTGCCGCTTGAAATGGCGATTCGCCAGATGGCCGATGGCGGCAAGCCGACCGTGGTCGGCGCCCCGGATTCACGCACGGCAGAGATTTACCGCAGCATCGCCCGCCGTGTCGCCGTCAAGATTGCCGAGAAGGCCAAGGACATGACCTCGAAGTTCCCGAACATCGTGGTGCAGAACACTTAAGTTTTTGCCAAGTCCCTGCATAAAGGCGGGTAAAATCCCGCCTTTATTTTTGTCCACCGCAGCAGGAAAAAATGACCATCAAATCAGACAAATGGATACGCCGCATGGCGGCAGAGCACGGCATGATCGAGCCGTTTTCGCCTGAACTCGTGCGTGAGGCCAATGGCCAGAAAATTGTCTCCTACGGCACCTCCAGCTACGGCTACGACATTCGTTGTGCCCGCGAATTCAAGGTGTTCACGAACATCAACTCGACCGTGGTTGATCCGAAGAACTTTGATCCGAAGTCTTTCGTCGAGATCGAATCCGACGTTTGCATCATCCCGCCGAACTCCTTTGCGCTGGCCCGGACCATGGAGTATTTCCGGATTCCGCGCTCGGTGCTGACCGTTTGTCTGGGCAAGAGCACCTATGCCCGCTGCGGCATTATCGTCAATGTGACGCCGTTTGAGCCGGAATGGGAAGGGTATGTGACGCTGGAGTTCTCCAATACCACGCCGCTGCCTGCCAAGATCTATGCTGGCGAAGGCTGCGCCCAGGTATTGTTCTTCGAGGCTGACGAAGTTTGCGAAACTTCATACAAGGATCGGGGTGGCAAGTATCAGGGGCAAGTTGGTGTCACCCTGCCCAAAATCTGACGCTTTTCGGTAATCAAAACGTCTTATTCTGTGACCCGCTGCGGCGGGTCGCCGCTTTTTAAGGATTCAGCATGCGCTTTCACTTCCCCGTCATCATCATCGACGAAGATTTCCGCTCGGAGAATACCTCTGGCCTTGGCATCAGAGCCTTGGCTGACGCTATCGAGAAGGAAGGTCTGGATGTGCTGGGCGTCACCAGTTATGGCGACCTGACTTCTTTTGCCCAGCAGCAATCGCGCGCCAGTGCCTTCATTCTGTCGATCGACGACGAGGAACTGGCGCTGGAACCCGAAGAAACGCTGGCTGATTTGCGTGCCTTCGTCAGCGAAATTCGTAACCGCAATGCCGAGATACCCATCTTCCTGCACGGTGAAACGCGCACCTCGCGCCACATTCCGAATGATGTGCTACGCGAATTGCATGGCTTCATCCACATGTTCGAGGACACGCCGGAATTCATCGCCCGCAACGTCAAGCGCGAAGCCAATGCCTATCTAGCCTCGTTGCCGCCGCCGTTTTTCCGGGCGCTGGTCCACTACGCGGCTGATGGCTCCTATTCCTGGCACTGCCCCGGGCACTCGGGCGGCGTCGCCTTCCTGAAGTCGCCGGTTGGCCAGATGTTCCACCAGTTCTTCGGTGAAAACATGCTACGTGCCGACGTCTGCAATGCCGTTGAGGAACTTGGCCAACTGCTTGACCACACCGGCCCGGTCGCCGCTTCCGAGCGGAACGCGGCGCGTATCTTCAATGCTGATCACCTGTATTTTGTGACCAACGGGACCTCGACCTCGAACAAGATCGTCTGGCACTCGACCGTGGCGCCGAACGACATCGTTGTCGTCGACCGCAACTGCCACAAGTCCATCCTGCACGCCATCATGATGACCGGGGCGATTCCGGTCTTCCTGATGCCGACGCGCAACAACTTCGGCATCATCGGGCCAATCCCGAAGTCTGAATTTCTCTGGGAGAACATCCAGAAGAAGATCGCCGCCAACCCGTTCATCACCGACAAGACCGCCAAGCCGCGCGTCCTGACCATCACCCAGTCGACCTACGACGGCATCCTCTACAACGTCGAGGACATCAAGGAAGAACTCGACGGCAAGATCGACACCCTGCATTTCGATGAAGCCTGGCTACCGCACGCTGCTTTCCACGACTTTTATGGCGATTACCACGCCATCGGCGCCGACCGTCCGCGCTGCAAGGAGTCAATGATTTTCTCGACGCAATCGACGCACAAGTTGCTGGCCGGCCTGTCGCAGGCCTCGCAGATTCTCGTGCAGGATGCCGAGAACCAGAAGCTCGACCGCGACATCTTCAACGAAGCCTATTTGATGCACACCTCGACCTCGCCGCAGTACTCGATCATCGCTTCCTGCGATGTTGCGGCGGCGATGATGGAAGAGCCGGCCGGTACCGCGCTGGTCGAGGAGTCGATCACCGAAGCCCTCGATTTTCGTCGCGCCATGCGCAAGGTGGACGAGGAGTGGGGCGCTGACTGGTGGTTCCAGGTCTGGGGTCCGGACGATTTGTCCGAAGAGGGCATTGAGGAACGCGAAGCGTGGATGCTCAAGCCTGGCGAACGCTGGCACGGCTTCAACAATCTGGCTGACGGCTTCAACATGCTCGACCCGATCAAGGCGACGATCATCACGCCGGGCCTCGACGTCGATGGCGATTTCGCCGACGAATTTGGCATCCCGGCTGCCATCGTCACCAAATACCTGGCCGAGCACGGCGTCATCGTCGAAAAGTGCGGCCTGTACAGCTTCTTCATCATGTTCACCATCGGCATCACCAAGGGCCGCTGGAACACGCTGGTCACCGCGCTGCAGCAGTTCAAGGACGATTACGACAAGAATCATCCGTTGTGGAAGGTGCTGCCCGAGTTCGTGCAGAAGAACCCGCGCTACGAGCGCGTCGGCCTGCGCGACCTGTGTACGCAGATCCACAGCGTTTACAAGCAGAACGACGTCGCCCGCCTGACCACCGAGATGTATCTGTCGGACATGGTGCCGGCCATGCGTCCTGCCGATGCTTTCGCCAAGATGGCGCACCGCGATATCGAGCGCGTCCCCGTCGATGAACTGGAAGGGCGCGTCACGGCGGTGCTGCTGACGCCCTATCCGCCGGGTATTCCACTCCTGATTCCGGGTGAGCGTTTTAATGCCACGATCTGTAGCTACCTTAAGTTCGCCCGCGAATTCAATGCCGCTTTCCCTGGCTTTGAAACCGATGTGCACGGCCTCGTCAAGGGCGGGGATGGCCGGTATTACGTCGATTGCGTTCTTTAACCCAGGGTGATGAGAATGCCAATGTCGCTTCGATTGTCGCTCGGGATTCTCCTTGGTTTCCTACTGAGTGCTCCGGCTTTCGCCGACGAGGCAGCGGCGCTGGTCTTTTTCTCGGGAAATCCGTTGTTGACCGCAGAAAGCGGAGCTGTTCGTCCGTTACGCAAGGGGGACAGCGTGGCCTCCGGTGAAACCATCGATACCGTGGATGGCCGCGTTCAGTTGCGTTTCCGTGACGGCGCGAGCATGTCACTGCAGCCCGGAACCCAGTTCAGGGTGGATAGCTATCGTTATTCCGGGAATGGTGCTCAAGCTGCCGCCGGCGACGGCGTCATCATGTCGCTGATCAAGGGCTCCTTGCGCACCGTTACCGGCTGGCTGGGCAAGCAGGATCGCAAGCAATACCGGATCGGGACGACGGTGGCGACGATAGGTATTCGTGGTACCGAGTTCGGGGCATCGATGGACGGCTCCGGCCTGACGGTGACGACTTATGTTGGCTTGGTCGAAGTATGCAGCGAGGTGGGCTGTGTCGACGTGGCGCCGGCCGAAACGGTCTGGGTGCGTTCGCCGGGGGTGAAGCCGGAACTGCGATCAGGCTTGGAGAGTGGTGGCTTGAAAACAGAGGGAATGATGCCCGCGACCCCGGTCAATCGCGAGGCAATGCCCCTGCAACAACCGACTCAGCCGGTGCAACCCATGCCGAATGCGGCGCCGCCGTACAACATGCCGCCCATGCATTCGCCACCGACGAGTCCTTGAGTTAAAGTGTTGTTTGATTGTGTAAGGGGGATGCATGTTTAACAAAAGTAATCGGATGCTTGGATTGGCTGCGGCCTGTCTGATTTGTTGCCAGCCGTTGTCAGCCTGGGCTGATCAGATGACGGATGAAGCGGCAGCTTTGTTGAACGCCGGCAAAGGCAGCGCAGCCTATGCCTTGCTCGAACCGCAGGAAAGCGCACGGGCCGGCGACACCAGCTATGATTTTCTCCTTGGCTTGGCGGCGCTTGAGGTTGGGCAAAACACCCGTGCCGTATTCGCTCTGGAGCGCGTACTTGCCATGGAGCCCAACCATGTTCGGGCGCGTGCCGAAATAGCACGAGCTTATCTTGCACTCGGCGAGGTTGAAACAGCTCGTCAGGAATTCGAAACGGTTCAACGGCAAGGCGTGCCAGCCGACGTATCGCTGACACTTGACCGTTATATTGCTGCCGCCCGGCGCATGGAGAGCCAGTCCAGGCCGAAGGTAAATGGCTACGTTGAAGGAGTGCTTGGCTACGACACCAACGTTAATGTTGGCCCGAATCGCACATCGGTCATCATTCCCGGAATCAGCTCGACCCCGGCCACGCTTTCGAACGACAGCCGGGCCAACAAGGACATGTATGGACAGTTGGGTGCTGGCGTCAATGCGCGTGTACCTGTTTCAAAGGATGTTGCCTTGCTCGCCGGATTTTCCGGGGCGCAACGATGGAATCAGGATGTAAGCCAGTTCGACATGGGCAATTACGATGCCAATGCCGGCGTCGTCGTCACTGCCGACAAGAACGTGTTCACGCTGATGGGGCAGTTTGGTTCGGTCAGCATTGATGATGCGCGCTATCGCACGGCGGCCGGCGTAACCGGCCAGTGGCAATACAATCTGGATGCGCGCAATCAGGTCAGCGCCTTCCTGCAGTACAACAATCTACATTATGTGGTGCAAACCATCCGTGATGCCGACCGCTGGGTCGGCGGTGCGGCCTACGCTCACATGTGGCGCGATGGCGTGGTCGGTTTTGGCAGTATCTATCTGGTCAAGGAGAAACCGCAGGCGGACGGCGTTGATTTCATCGGTTTTGACGGTGCCGGTGTGCGCTTCGGCGGACGAGCCAATTTGAATACCAGCACAACCCTCTTTGGTGGTCTTTCCTACGAGTTTCGTAGCTATGCTGCGGTGGACCCCTCTTTTCTCACCGAAAGGACGGACCATCAATACGGATTGCTGCTAGGAGCGACCTACGCCTTCGCTAAGGATTGGACCTTGACGCCGCAGGTGTCCCTGACGCGTAACCAGTCCAATACCGAACTCAACGAATATCACCGCGAAGTGGTCTCTGTGGCCATTCGTCGCGAATTTTGAAGCCGGGGCAAGCGATGACTCATCAATATCCAGTGAAACTGAAAGCTGCTTGGCTGGCCCTGTCGGTAACACTCTTCTATCCCTTGGCAGTGCAGGCGGCAGGCAGCGCCCGCATCGATTTTGCGATTGGCGGCGTCGTGGCTTCGACCGCGACGGGTAGCCAGCGTACGCTGGCCAAGGGCGCCGAGGTGGTCAGTGGGGAAACCATACGAACCGCCGCGGATGGTCGTGCCCAGCTACGTTTCGATGATGGCGCCATGGTTTCGCTGCAGCCAGGGACCGAGTTTCGTCTCGACAACTATCATTTTTCAGGCAAACAGGATGGCCAGGAGCGTGGTTTCTTCAGCTTGCTCAAAGGGGGGTTGCGGACAATTACTGGCTTGATCGGGCGAAACAATCGGGACGCCTACAAAGTTACGACTACGGTCGCGACGATTGGTATTCGGGGGACTGAGTACACCATTGCCTATACGGGGGCGGACAGTGTCGCCATTGCTACCGGCGAGGGTGCGATTGAAGTGTGCAGTCAGTCCGGCTGTGGCGTACTTGCTGGCGGTGAGTCTGGCGAGGTAAAAGGTGCTGCGGGTTCGCTGCAACGTACCGACTTCAGGCCGTTGTTGTCGCCGGCTCAGCCAAATGATCTTCTCCTGGCAAACTTTTCCACATCAGAATCCAGAAATGCCGATGGTTCGGTGCAACTAAATGCTGGGCAGTTGGTTTCTGGTGGTGGGTATTCGCTTTCATGGGCTCGTGATTCGTTAACTGGTTCGGCGACCGACGGAACTGCCGAATTCGGTGATTCTAGCCAGTTGCTCTATGCCAGCAATGCAAGTGGCTACTTTAAGGGTGGTGTTCTTGGCGAATCTGGTGTCAGCGACGGGGTAATCGGCTGGGGGCGCTGGGTTACTGCGACTGATCAACTGGGTTCAAATCTGAATAATTTTCACTATGTGATTGGACGGGAAACAGTAGGTTTTGCAGGAATTACTGCAACCTATAATCTGATTGGATCGACCAATCCAACCTCAACCAATGGCAACGTGGGCTCCGCACTGACCGGCAGTTTGGTCGCAACCCTGAATGGCGGATTGACCAGTCTGCAATTGTCGATGAATGTGCCTATCAACGCCACCGTCTACAACGTCCAAGGTTCCTCCTCGACGAGCACGGCCAGTTTCTCGTTTGCCAGTCTGAACGGAGTGAATGTGTACGGCGGGGATGCGAAAGGCGCTTTCTACGGAGTGGGTGCCTCGCATGCTGGGGTCAGTTACAAATTCGAAACATCAATGTATGACTGGGTGAGCGGGGCGGCTGCATTCAAGCGCTGAGCTTGGGATCGGCCTCGTCTGCAGGCGGTGTTCAGGCAGCTCGGTAGGTCACGAAATGGCCGCGGGCATCCCGGCTGACCAGTTCATCGGAAGTGCTCTTCCGCCACTTTTCGGGCGAAAATTTGGGGAACCAGGCGTCTCCCTCTGGCGATTGTTCGATTTCCGTCAATTCGAGGCGGTCCGCTACTGCCATGGCTTGCTCGTATATTTCCGCACCGCCGATGACGAAAACCGTATCGCCAGTGGACGCTAGGGCAATTCCTGCTTCCAGTGAGTGGGCCAGCTGTGCCCCGGGTGCCGAATAATCTTTCTGTCGGCTGATCACAATATTTCGTCGCCCAGGCAGCGGGCGAAATCGCGCTGGCAGGGATTCCCAGGTTTTGCGGCCCATCAGCACGGTGTGCCCCTGCGTCAGCGCCTTGAAGTGCGCCATGTCTTCCGGAATGTTCCAGAGCAGTTGGTTGTCCTTGCCGATGACTCCGTTCTTGGCGACGGCAGCGATGATGACGATTTCGGGCATGCCTTGGGCTTTCAGTGCTGGGCGGCGATAGCGTCGCGATAGAGGGCGATGTATTCCCTGGCGGCGTGCTTCCACGAGAAGTCGCAGCGCATGCCATTTTGCTGGATACGTTGCCAAAGTTTCTTGTCCTGCCATGTTTGGCAAACGCGTTCCATGGTTTGCCAGAGGCCATGCGGTGTTGTGTCGGGCAGAACAAAACCGTTAGCAGTCTTGTCGGCCAGTGTGGCTTCGGTGACGTCAATCACGGTGTCGGCCAGGCCGCCGGTGGCGCGGATCAGCGGCGGCGTACCGTAGCGCAGGCTGTACATCTGGTTCAGGCCGCAGGGCTCGAAACGGGAGGGCATCAGGAAGCAGTCGGCGCCGGCTTCGATGCGATGGGCAAGGCCTTCGTCGAAGCCAAGGCGAACGGCAACCTGGCCGGGGAAACGTTTGGCCAGCGCGGCAAAGCCGGCTTCCATCAGTTTGTCGCCGCTGCCGAGCAGTGCAAGCTGGGCGGGCAGGTGGGGAATGCCGTCGGCGATGGTGAGCAGCAGGTCGAGGCCCTTTTGTTCGGTCAGGCGGCTGATGACGCCAAACAAGGGGCGATCCGTTGCTTCTTCCAGCCCCATCTCGCGCTGCAGGGCGGCCTTGTTGGTGCGCTTGGCGGCGAGGCGGTTGGCGGCATAGCCTTGGGCCAGTGCTGGATCAGTGGCTGGGTTCCAGATGTCGGTATCGACGCCGTTCAAGATGCCGCGCAGGTCGTCACTGCGATGTTGTAACAGCGGCGCCAGAGCGTAGCCGAAGAGTTCGTCCTGGATTTCGCGGGCATAGGTCGGGCTGACTGTGGAAATTTGCGAGGCGAGTTGCAGTCCGGCTTTCAGGAAGGAGAGCTGGTCGTGGTATTCGACACCGTCGAAACGCCACGCGGTTTCCGGCAATCCCAGATCGGTCAGCAGCGTCTTTTCGAAGCAGCCTTGAAAGGCGATGTTGTGCACAGTAACGACACTCGCCGCTCCGCCTTCGTAATGCAGCCAGGCGGGAGCGAGGGCGGTTTGCCAGTCGTTGGTGTGAACGACATCGGGGCGCCAGTCGAGCGGCGAGCTGGCCTGGCCGAGCAGGGCGGCGACCCGTGACAGCAGGCCGAAGCGAAGGCCGTTGTCCGGCCAGTCGTGGCCTTGCGCATCGAGATACGGGTTGCCTGAGCGCTCGTACAATTCCGGGCAGTCAAGCAGCAGAATGGGCAAGCCGGCGCTTTCTGCCGCCAGCAGGCGAGCCGTCGGCAAAGCTGGCGTCAAAGCCGGAATGGTGGCGATGACTTGAGCTTCAGGAAAGGCGCGAAGCAAAGCCGGATAAGCCGGGATAAGAACGCGAATATCGTGGCCGGCGGCCTGCAGGGCGGCCGGCAGGGCCGCGGCGACATCGCCGAGGCCACCGGTCTTGACCCAGGGGGCCATTTCCGAGGTGGCGAAGAGTATCGAAAGCGGGTTCATCAGTGTCTCAGTGCGGCAATCAGCCCTTGGGTCGAACTGTCGAAGGCGGTGGTGTCGGCCTCGCCTTCAAGCAGGGGCGTCAATTGTGTCGCCAGTTGCTTGCCGAGTTCGACGCCCCATTGGTCGAAGGAATTGATGTTCCAGAGGACGCCCAAGCAGAAGACCTTGTGTTCGTACAAGGCGAGCAACTGGCCGAGCGTGTAAGGGGTCAGTGCCGGCATGACCAGCGTGGTGGAGGGCTGGTTGCCGGGGAAAACTTTGTAGGGAGCGAGTGCTTCCGGTACGCCGGCAGCCTGGACTTCATCGGCGGTTTGGCCGAAAGCGAGTGCCGCCGATTGGGCGAGGCAGTTGGCCAGCAATGCGACATGGTGGCCGGGCAACGGGAAATCAGCTTCGCGCAGGGCGATGAAATCACAGGGGATGATTCTGCCGCCCTGATGCAGCAACTGATAGAACGAGTGCTGGCCATTGGTGCCGGCTTCGCCCCAGAGAATGGGGCAGCTCGCAAGCTTTAACGGGTCGCCGTCGCGGTCGGTCTGCTTGCCGTTGCTTTCCATTTCCAGTTGCTGCAAATAGGCCGGCAATAGCGCGAGCGACTGGCTGTAGGGCAGCATTGCTGCGGTGGAGGCCCCCAGGAAGTCAATATTCCACAGGCTGAGCAGGGCCAGTGTCAGCGGCAGGTTATTGCTGGCCGGGGCATTGATGAAGTGCTGGTCCATGGCATGCGCGCCAGCCAGCAGTTTGGCGAACTGCTGCCAGCCGATGGCCAGTGCCAGAGAAAGGCCAATCGCTGACCACAGCGAGAAGCGGCCGCCGACCCAGTTCCAGAATTCAAAGACGTTATCGGGAGCAATGCCGAAGGCTTGGGTCAGTTCCAGGTTGGTCGAAATGGCGACGAAATGTTCGGCAATTGAACTTTCCTTGCCCGAGGCGGCGAGTAGCCAGGTGCGTGCCGTTTGCGCGTTGGTCAGGGTTTCCTGCGTTGTGAAGGTCTTGCTGGCGACGATGAACAGGGTAGTGCGCGGGTTGAGTCGGGCGAGCAAGGGTGCAATGTCGGCACCATCAACGTTGGCGATGAAATGAACCGCGATGTTCGGTTGCTGGTGGGCCGCCAATGCCTCGGTCGCCATGCGCGGGCCGAGGTCGGAACCGCCGATGCCGATATTGACGACATCGGTGATTCGTTCACCGGAAAAGCCGCGTTTTTGGCCGCTGTGGACGCTTTCACAGAAGCGCTGCATGCGTTCAAGCACGGCCTTGACTTCGGCCGGTGCCTGTTCGCCAGCGCGCAGGGCCATATGGCGAACAGCACGCTTTTCGGTGTGGTTGATGGTCTCGCCAGCCAGCATCTTCTGCTTCCAGCCATCGATGTCGGCGGCTTGGGCGACGGCATGCAACAGCCGGAGCGTTTCGGCATTGACCCGCTGCTTCGAGAAATCGAGCAGCAGGCCATCATGGCGGATCGAGAAGTGGCGGAAACGATCCGGGTCGGCGGCAAAAAGCTGGCGCAGGTGCTGCGGCTGCATGGCCGCCGCATGAGCTGCCAACGCCTGCCAGGACGGCGTTTCGATAAGCTTCATAGCCAGATCATCAAGCCCGTTTCAAATTTGTGGATCAACGCCGGATGGGTCGGGAAAATGCGGATGCGGTATTCCAGCTTGCCACAGAGTTCAGGAGTCAGTTCGAGGGTATAGAGCGCTTCGCCGTTACTTGTCTCGCCGGTGCACTTCAGCGGATAGTGCTTGACCTTACCGATGCCGCGGTGATGTCCAGGCCGGCCGAACAGGGCTTCGATGGTGACATCTTCCGGCGTCAGTCCGTGGAGTTGAACGGCGACCTCGATCTGCAGCGAGCCGCCGAATTTCAGGCGACGCTCCGGTGAATCAAGTCGCTGCAGGCGAACGCCGGGCCAGGCATTACGAACCTTGGCCTTCCACAGGGCGACATCGCGGGCCACGGCAAAATCTTCACCGGCGTAGCGGCGACCATGAGTCGAAGCAGGGGAGTAGAACTTCTTGACGTACTCGCCAACCATGCGGGTCACGTTGAAACGGGGTGAAATGGTCGAGATCGAACGCTTCGACATCGCCACCCATTCCGGCGAAAAGCCCATCGGTCCGGTGCGGTAATACGTCGGAACAATCTGGTCCTGAAGCAGTTCGTAAAGCGTCCGGGCTTCCTCTGCGTCGCGTTCGGCATCGCCCAGGTGACCCGGGGCCGGCTTGATCGCCCAGCCGTTCAGGACATCGCTGCTGTCGTCATAGCCTTCGCCCCACCAGCCGTCGAGGACCGAGAGGTTGAGAGCGCCATTCATCGCCGCCTTCATGCCGGAGGTGCCGGAGGCTTCGAGCGGGTAAATTGGATTGTTGAGCCAGACGTCGACGCCGGCCACCAGCGAGCGCGACAGATGCAGGTCGTAGCCTTCGATGAGCAGGATGCGCCCTTCGAATTCCGGCAGCTTGGCCATCTGGGCGATCTTGCGGATGATTTCCTGACCCGGCTGATCGGCTGGGTGCGCCTTGCCGGCGAACAGGAAGAGTACCGGGCGATCGGCCTGGTTGATGATTTCGCGCAGCCAGGTCGGGTCCTGGAAAAGCAATGCGGCGCGCTTGTAGGTGGCAAAGCGCCGGGCGAAACCGATGGTCAGGACATTCGGATTGTCCGGGTCGGCATATTTCAGCAGGCGATCCAGATGGGCTGGCGAGCCCTGATTGCGCCGATGCTGTTCGCGAATGCGTTCGCGCAACAGCTTCAGCAGCTTTGACTTCAACTGCTGACGGATGCTCCAGAAAGTGCCGTCGGGAATCTCGTCAATGCCGTTCCAGATGCCGTTTTCGGTCTGGCGTTCACGCCAGCCGATGCCGAGATAGCGCTCGAAGGTTTCGGACCATTCCGGGGCGAGGAAAGTCGGGAGGTGTACGCCATTGGTGACGTAATCCATCGGGTTTTCGGAGGGTTCGATTTGCGGCCACAGATAGCGGCAGATATCTGCCGAAACATCGCCGTGAATCCGGGAAACGCCATTGTGATGGCGTGAGCCACGCAGGGCCAGGGCGGTCATGTTGAAGTTGTGTTTGCCCGGTTCGGCACCGAAGGCCATCAACTGCTCGCAGGACAGACCAAGGTCATGGCACCAGCCGGAGAAGTAATGGCGCATCATTTCTTCCGGGAAACTGTCGTGGCCGGCCGGCACCGGCGTGTGCGTCGTGAACACGACGTTGGCGGCGACAGCTTCCAGCGCTGCGGCGTAAGGCAAACCTTTGCTGACCAGGCTGCGGATGCGTTCAAGGATCAGGAAGGCGGCATGGCCTTCATTGACGTGCCAGACCGTCGGCTTCATGCCGAGGGCGGCGAGGGCGCGAACGCCGCCAACGCCAAGCAGGATTTCCTGTTCGATGCGGGTTGTCTTGTCGCCACCGTAAAGGCGGTGGGTGATTTCGCGGTCGCGATCGGAGTTTTGCGGTAGCCAGGTATCGAGCAGGATGAGCCGGACGTGGCCAACCTTGACCTCCCAGACTTTGGCCTGGATGACCCGTTCCGGGAACTCGACCTGGACCAGAACTTCCTGGCCATTGGCATCCATAAGCGGCGAGATGGGCAGGTCGTCGAAGTCGGAATCGTTGTAGATGGCCTGCTGGTGGCCATCGGCAGTCAGTGTCTGGGAGAAGTAGCCCTGGCGATAAAGCAGGCCGACGCCGATGAAGGGTAGCCCCAGATCGCTGGCCGCCTTGCAGTGGTCGCCGGCAAGAATGCCGAGACCGCCGGAGTAGATCGGCAGACTTTCATGGAAGCCGAATTCGGCGCAGAAATAGGCGATCAGGTCGTCTTCCTTGAACGGATGGCCATGCACGTGTGCCATGTTAGGCATCTCGTGATAGGTCTCGTAGGCAGAAACGACGCGATTCAGGGCGCCAAGAAAGACCGGATTTTCGGCCGTGGCTTCCAGATGTTTCTGGTCAGCCCGTTTCAGGAAAGCCTTGGGATTGTGGTTGGTGGCTTGCCACAGCGGGTGGGAAAGGCTGGCAAACAGGCCTTGTGTCGGGCGATCCCAGCTGTACCAGAGGTTGTTGGCCAGGTCTTCCAGTTGGGCCAGACGCTCCGGAATTTGGGGATTTACTTCGATTTTGTAGGCGGTTCCGGTCATTTTTAGCTGGGTTCTATGGTCAGTTGGAGTTGGATGGTGCAAGCGTCGTCGGTGATGGTCCAGTCAAACTGGAGTTCGACGGCCTGCATGATTTTCTCAAAGCCGGCTTCGGATTGGGAGACCGTTTGCTGCGGCCGACCGTTAATTTCAGCCAAAATTGATGTTTGTAGTTTGACGCGGCTGCCGAGGACACCGTCTTCCAGTGTCAGCGAGCTTGCCTCCGGGAGGCTGAGACTCTGGCCAAAGCCGCTGGGGATGCTGCCATCGGCCAGCACGTAGCGGCCGAGAAAACCATCGCAGCTTGGCATGGCGAGATTGATGCGGGTCGTGAAGCGGTGCCCGGCGAGACCCTGTACCTGCCAGGTGACGCTGGCGGTCGAGCCAGCCAGCGCGTAAGTCTTGGTCACGCCGCTACGTTCGAAGCGCAGCGTGGCCTGGTCGGCCAGGGTGTAGTCGTCCAGACCGGTGCCGTCGAGTTCGTCAAGCCAGAGGGCGCGCGGCAGGGTGTCGGGAACGATGTCTTCCGGCGTCACCGGATGCTTGAAGCGGACAATGTCGTGGGCCGACGCGATGCCGTCGCCGTGATGCTGGCTGCTCGGGCCGCCGGCAATCTTGTCGTGATAGTGCTCGTGATAACGGCGCAGCGTATCGCCAAAATTGTGGCTGAGCGGATAACTGCTCAGTTCGTGGGCGGCGCCGAGGCCATCGTCACGGATGACCAGTTGCAAGCCCGGCGTATGGGCAAATATTTCGGTTTTGCCGTCAAAATCGAGGTCGACCGCAGCAATGCCCGGACGCGGCCCTAGCGCATCAAGTTTGCCTTCCAGCGCCACGATGTTGTTCCAGACGGCGCGTCGCAGATGCGGCAGGTAGAGGCCGCCGAACAGACCGTGCCAGTAGGCGTCGTTGGCCTGAGCCCGGTAGAGGTCGTCGGTCAATGCCTGCGGCACTTGCGGCAGTTCGTTCAGGCGGGCTGAAAGTCCCTGCATGCGCTTGTGCATCCAGTTGGCTTCCGGGTAGCGCGTCAGGAAGTTGCGCCAGATGCCGCCACGCAGGAAGGGGCGGTTCAGGTCGCCGCGGCCGGCCGCTTTTTCATTGGCCAGCAGGGTCGAATAGATGCCGGCTGCAGGCATCGGCAGCGTCCATTCATTCATCTCGCTGTACGAGGTGGTTGGCAGGTAAACAATGCCGCGAGTGCTCTGCTGGCGATGGAAATCGGCGTAGGTGGCGGTGCGGATTTTCGGGTTGGCCAGTACGCCTTCGATCAGCGCCTTGAGCCAGCCACGGTTGTAAACCCAGTCGTAGGTTTCCGGCCAGATGCCGAATTTCTCGATGTCGTCGAAATAGATTGCGGCCGACTGGCCCTGATCGGCGAGGCTTTCGAGATAGCCGATGACTTCGTGGGCCGGCGAAAACGGCAGCCGGTAACGCAGCGCTTCCGAAATCGGGAAGAGATCGAGCCGGGTGCCATCTTCTTCGGTGCTGAAATAGCCATCGAGTTCGGCTGACGATTTGCCGGTGCAGAAGAAATGGTAATCATCGACCGTGACGTACTGGAGGCCGGTTTCAGCCAGCGCCGGCACGACAGCCGATTCCCAGACGCGCTCGGTCAGCCAGGCGCCAGTTGGCTTGACGCCGGTCCAGGCGGTCAGCTTGTCGTTCAGCGTGCGTAACTGGCCGACGCGGTCGCGATGGGGAATGGCGGCGAGTACCGGTTCGGTGTCGCCAGAGCTGAACAGTTCGACCTGGCCACGTTCGACCATTTCGGCCAGCAGTTGCATGTCGGCCGGGAAGCGTTCGCGCAGCCAGTCGAGCAGCCAGCCGGAAAAGTGGGCGGCGAAGCGGAAGTCCGGATAGGCATGCAGGGTTTCAAGGAAAGGCTTGTAGCAACGCAGGTGTGCGTCTTCGATGACTTCCGGGAAATTGCCGACGGGTTGATGGGCGTGTACGCCGAGAAGCAGGGTTACAGGGTGAGTCATTTGGTTCAGTTCTGGTTGGCGCGGCGCATGGTGCCACCGCTTTCCGGTTCGCCGCCACCCTTGCTGATCGGGTGATCCAGGCTGGTGGCGAGCGGAAGGTTGAGCAGGCGATAGAGCGCCTTGAGGTTTTCGCGAAATAGTTTGTCAAAGCTGGCGACCGACTCAGGCGAGTTGTAATCGCCCAGCCACCAGAACCAGTCGGAGCTTTCGCAGATGGCCAGGCGCCGCATGACTTCGCGACGGGTGTCATCGCTCATCCGGCCACTGTCGAGTGCCCGGTCGGCGCATTGCTTGACGTCGCAGAGCATTTCCCAGGCGCGGTTCTTGTCCGGGTTGCCGATCCAGGTCGACAGGGTGCCATAAACCCAGCTGCCGGCTATCAGACGGGGCAATAGCTGGCGCCGTTCATGGTGGTTGGCAGCGGCTTCGGAGAGCGTAACCGTACGAATGGCCGGATTTTTCTCCAGCGCCTCGTAGAGGTCGGAGAAGAAATACCAGGCGTTGTACGGGTAGTACTCCCAGGCATTTTCGCCGTCGAGAAAGACCGGGATCAGGTTCTGCGCATCCTGCAGGTGCAAGGCCTTGAGTTCGGTCATGAAGTGCTGCGCCGCGTCACGGCCATGCCAGTTGGCGTATTCGAAGCCAATCAGGTCAGAGAGGTGTTCGTTGCGAAAGAATAAAGTCATGTCGCCCGGCGTACCTTCCGGCGCCTGCCAGGCCTGCGTGGTCTTGGCACTGCTGCCGGCTGAGTGCTTGAGAACGCCCTGGCTGCTTGCCGTCCAGGCAAAACCTGCCTCGGCGATCAGCTTCAGGAATGCTGTGGATAGCGCACCTTCTGCCGGCCACAAGCCAACCGGGGCCTTGCCGAAACGGCGGGTGTGGCTTTCCCGGGCCATCGCAAGATGGGTTTCCATCCGTGATCTGCCACCCGGATATTCCGGTGCAGCTGGCAACGGGCATTCCGGCCAAGCTTCGCGGGCTGAGTTGAAGTCGATCAACAGGGGCCCTAGGGGATGCGTGTCCGGCGTACAAATCAATTCGATCTGCCCAGTCTCGGCCAGAGCCCGGTAGCGTGGAATCAACCCGGCGACGGCGCTGCCGAGAGCATCAAGCAGGTTCTGGCGGTCAGCCAGTGTGAAACTGTCGCCCTTGGCCATTAATTCTGGAATGGTGGTGCCGCTGCGGCGCAGGCTTTCGCCGCTCCAGGCCAGCAGATACCAGGTGGCAAGATCCGACAGGAAGGCGCCGGATAGATAATCAAGCCCGTTACCATCGTGGCTGCGCACGAAGTTCAGGATGTCGCGCAGTCGGCGGTAGGGCGCAAAGGGCTCAAGCATGGTCGGCGCATGGCAGCGGAAGCACATGTCAAGCAGCCAATCACGATCTTCCTTGGGCAGCGTGTCGGGGGTGGGCCAGCTGGCAATACGCAGCAGCGGGTCACGCCACTTCCCGCTAGCGAACTGGTCGGCGTAATCCTCGATCTGGTCGAGCAAAACCGGTACAAAATTCACCGTGCAGCGAATGGTGGGATGGCGCTCCAGGTGAGCCGCCATGTCGGTGTAATCCTTGATGGCGTGCAGGAACACCCAGGGCAAGAGAAAATCGCCGCTGTCCGGGTGCCGGTAGTCCGGCTGGTGCATGTGCCAGAGAAATGCCAGATCCGCCATCAGTGACCCGCCGCCGCTGCGCCCTGGCCGAGCATTTCAGCGGTGACCAGCGTGATGCCCTTGGGGCTGACATGGAAGCGCTTGCGGTCTTCTTCCGGATCGACCCCGATGACCATGCCTTCAGGGATGCGACACTGTTTGTCGATGACGCAGCGTTTGAGCACGGCATGCCGGCCGACATCGACGCCGGGCAGGATGACGGCATCTTCGATCGTCGCCCAACTATGAACGCTGACGCTGGAAAAAAGCAGCGAGCGTTTGACCGTTGCGCCGGAAATGATGCAACCGCCGGAAATCAGCGAGTCGATCGCCACGCCGCGCCGGTCTTCATCATCAAAGACGAACTTGGCCGGTGGCAACTGCTCCTGATAGGTCCAGATCGGCCAGTCGCGGTCGTATAGGTTGAGCTCTGGCGTGACCTTGGTCATTTCCATGTTGGCTTCCCAATAGGCGTCAATGGTGCCGACGTCGCGCCAGTAGGGATCGTGATTGTCGCTGCCAACGCAGGAATCGGCGAAGCGATGGGCGAAGACGCGGTAACGCGAAACGATATACGGAATGATGTCCTTGCCGAAATCGCGGCTGGAACCGGCGGTCAGGGCGTCGCGTTCAAGCTGTTCGAAGAGGAATTTGGCATTGAAGATGTAGATGCCCATCGACGCCAGCGCCCGGTCAGGCTGGCCGGGAATGGCCGGCGGATTCTGTGGCTTTTCGACAAAATTGACCACGCGGTCATGCTCGTCTACGCCGATCACGCCAAATTCGCGGGCTTCGGCGATGGGAACGTCAATGCAGGCAACGGTCATGTCGGCATTGTGCTTGGCATGAAAAGCCAGCATCCGACCGTAATCCATCTTGTAGATATGGTCGCCGGCGACCACCAGGATATGCTCGGGTGAGTAGCGCCGCAGGACATGCAGATTCTGGAAGACGGCATCGGCCGTGCCTTGATACCACTGGTTTTCGTCGATCTGCTGCTGGGCTGGCAGAAGCTGGATGAACTCGTCGAAACGGCCGTCGAGGAAACTCCAGCCGCGCTGGATGTGGCGGATCAGGCTGTGGGCCTTGTACTGAGTCGCGACGCCGATCTTGCGTATGCCGGAATTGACGCAATTGGAGAGCGTGAAATCGAGAATACGGAACTTGCCGGCGAATGGAACGGCGGGCTTCGAGCGGAAGTCAGTGAGCTGCTTTAAACGGTTGCCGCGACCTCCGGCCAGGATGATGGCAAAGGTATTTCGCGTCAGGTGGCTGATGAAGCGCATATCGGTTTGCTCCCTCATTTCACAATAGGGCTGATGGGGACAGCTTGTGTTCTCGGGCATTGCGGACCTCCCTGGTCACTGTTTTGCCTTATGATACTGCTGTAGGGGGATCAAATGCAGCTATCCGATGCGCTTTACCTGTTCAACGAAGGCCGGAATGTTCAGGCCTATCGCTTGCTCGGGGCTCATCCCGGCGATGCCGGAACCGTTTTTCGTGTCTGGGCACCCAATGCATCGCGAGTCGCGGTGCTCGGTGATTTCAACGGCTGGCAAGGCTCGGCGCATGGAATGCAGGCGCTCGGGGCTTCCGGAATATGGGAATTGCTGGTGCCGGAAGCAATACCACACAGCCTTTACCGTTTTGAAATCACCAGCCGCGATAGCGGTGCGGTGCTGGTCAAGTCCGACCCCTACGGTCGCGGCTTTGAGTTGCGCCCAGGCTCCGCCGCCTATATCGTGCCGCCCTCGGAGCATGTCTGGGGCGATGCGGCCTGGCTGGAAGAGCGCGGCGTCTGGGATTGGCAGCGCGCGCCAGTCAATATTTACGAAATTCATCCAGGCTCCTGGATGCGTCATCCGGACGGCACGCCCTACCTTTGGCGGGAACTGGCCGAGCGGCTGATTCCTTACGCCGTCGAGCAGGGTTACACGCACCTCGAATTGTTGCCGGTCACCGAGCATCCGCTCGACGAGTCCTGGGGTTACCAGACCACGGGGTATTTCGCGCCGACTGCCCGCTACGGCTCGGCTGATGACCTGCGTTTCTTTATCGACGCCTGCCACCAGGCCGGACTGGGCGTGCTCCTTGACTGGGTGCCCGGGCATTTTCCGCAGGATCACTGGGCGCTGGCCCGCTACGACGGCACAGCGCTTTACGAACACGAAGACCCACGCCTTGGGCTGCATGTCGATTGGGGCACGCACATCTTCAATTACGGTCGGCACGAAGTCTCCAGTTTTCTGCTCTCGTCGGCCCATTGGTGGCTGAATGAATTCCACTTCGACGGCCTGCGGGTCGACGCTGTGGCTTCGATGCTCTATCTCGACTACTCACGCAAGGCGGGCGAATGGCTGCCCAACAAATACGGCGGGCGAGAAAATCTGGATGCCATCGAATTTCTGAAGTCGCTCAACGCCATGGTCCATGCCGAGTTTCCCGGCGCCCTGACCATTGCCGAGGAATCCACCGCCTGGCCGCTGGTGTCGCGGCCGACCTATGTGGGCGGTCTGGGCTTTTCGATGAAGTGGAACATGGGCTGGATGAACGACAGCCTGCGCTATTTTCATCGCGATCCGATCTACCGCCGCTGGCATCACAGCGAACTGACCTTCGGCCAGGTTTACGCCTACAGCGAAAATTACGTGCTGCCCTTCTCTCATGATGAAGTGGTACATGGCAAAGGCTCGCTGATCGGCAAGATGCCGGGCGACCCGTGGCAACAGCGCGCCAATCTGCGCCTGCTACTCGCCTGGCAAGCCCTGACGCCTGGCAAGAAATTGATGTTCATGGGCGGCGAATTTGGCCAGAACCGCGAATGGTCGGAAGCACGCGAACTCGACTGGGGCTTGCTCAGTGATCCGGCGCACGCTGGTCTGAAGCAGCTTTCCGGCGACCTGAACCGTTTGTACCGTGATAACCCGGCGTTACACACACAGGATTTCGAAAGCTGTGGTTTCGACTGGATCGACTGCCACGACAGCGAACATTCGGTGCTCTGCTGGCTACGCTGGGGGCGCGACGGCAGTTTCGTCGTGGTCGCGATCAATTTCACCCCGGTGCCGCAAACCGGCTACCGCATCGGCGTGCCGAAAGCGGGCCGCTATGTCGAAATTCTCAACAGCGATTCGGGACACTACGGTGGCAGCAATCTGGGCAATGGCGGCGCGATTGATGCCTGCGTAGGCGAATGGATGAATCTTCCGGCCAATCTGGAAATCACGCTGCCGCCGCTGGCGGCAGTCGTTCTGCAACTAGCCTGAAGCGGCTGGCTTCAAAGCCAGCCGAGCAGTTTTGCCAGTCCGCCTGCCAGCAGTATCGGCAGGTAAGGAAAAGTCACGGTCGGTCGGCAGGCGCTGAGCGCGTATTCGACAATCAGTCGCGCGCCGCCCGGGCGCTTGGCCAGCCAGTCGGCGTTCAACTGCATCGCCGGCTGGGATGGCTGCTCTTCGCGGAGCAGCGATTCGACTTGCAGCAGGCGCTCCGACAACCTTGCCTGGTAAGTCTTGAAAATGCCCTCCAGCCCCCAGAGCAGCAAAACGGCAAGGCCGATCCAAGCCGGAGCCAGTCCGCTCGCCAGTCCGGCGAGGCTCAGGGCGACGCTGCTCAGCTTGATCAGCAGCGCGTTTCGCTCATGCTGCTCATGGTTGTTTTGCAGGGTTTGCCATTCCTGACCGAGCAGCGCCTTGTTGTCCATTCGATGATCTTTTCAGTCGTGATCGGCGGCCAGCGCCAGCGCGCCGCGCAAGCCGAGGTCTTCTGCGGTCAACAGGTAAATTGGCATGTTTTTCACCAGCTCGGCATGTTCGCGTTTGGCGAGGAAGGCCGAGATGAAGGGACTGGTGTCGACGTATGGCATCAGCTTGGCGGCGATGCCGCCGGCCAGATAAACGCCACCCCGGGCCAGCCAGTGCAGCGCGAGGTCGCCGGCAAAGGCGCCATAGCAGGCCAGCCAGAGTTGCAGGGCTTGTTCGGCCAGTGGATCGGTTTTGGCCAGCGCCGCCTGGCCAATATTTTCAGGTTGCTGCACCCCAAGAGTGCTTCCTTCGGGGCGCGGTCGACCGCCTAAAAAGGCATAAATCCGCGCCAGACCGGGGCCGGAAACGATGTCTTCGGTCGTGACTCGGCCATTGGTGGCCAGCAGCCAGCGCCAAAGTTCACCTTGCTCCGGCGTTTGCGGCGAGAAACCAAAGTGCCCACCCTCGCCGGGAATGACCCGGTAGCGGTTCTTGTCCCAAACCAGTCCGGCGACGCCAAGCCCGGTACCAGCGCCGAGGATGACGCGCGGTGCGTGGATAATAGGCTGTCCGGCATGCAGGCTGACGATCTGTTTTTCTTCGAGCAGCGGCAGGCCGTTGGCGGCGGCAGCGAAATCGTTGGCCAGCGTGACTCGGCCAATGCCAAAGCGCCGGCTCAGATCATGTGCCGAAAGGTGCCACGGCAGATAGGTCAGTTGCGCCGTCAAACCATCGGTATGGCCAGCGATGCCAAAGCAGGCACTGGCAATCGGCGGTGCGTTGGTCAGGAATTCGGCGAGCAGGTCGTCGAAGTTTGGATGGTCGGCGCTTGCAAAGCGTTGCTCGCGCACGATGTGCAGTTTGCCGTCGCCCCGTTCTGCAAGTGCCAGCAGCGTCTTGGTGCCGCCGAGGTCACCACCGAGAATCATCACTTAAACGGCAACCGGGGCAGAAATGTGGGGATGCGGGTCGTAGCCGTCGAGGCGGAAATCCTCGAAACGGAAGGCCAGCAGATCGGTCACTTCCGGGTTGATCCACAATGTTGGCAACGGGCGCGTGTCGCGGGAAAGCTGCAGGCGGGCCTGCTCGATATGATTCGAGTAAACATGGGCATCGCCAAAGGTATGCACAAATTCGCCGGGCTGATAGCCACAAACCTGCGCCAGCATCATCGTGAGCAGCGCGTAGGAGGCGATGTTGAACGGCACGCCAAGGAAGATGTCGGCGCTGCGCTGATAAAGCTGGCAGGAGAGTTTGGGCGCCTGGCCCGGGCCGGTCGATGGGGCGACATAGAACTGGAACAGGCAATGGCAGGGCGGCAGGGCCATGCTGTCCACATCGCCCGGGTTCCAGGCGGAGACGATGTGCCGGCGAGAGTCCGGGTTGTTTTTCAGACTGTTGACCAGTTGGGTGATCTGGTCGATGACGCGGCCATCCGGCGTTTCCCAGCGACGCCACTGCTTGCCGTAAACCGGGCCGAGGTCACCGTTTTCGTCGGCCCATTCGTCCCAGATGCGGACGCCGTTTTCTTTCAGGTAGGCTATGTTGGTGTCGCCTTGCAGGAACCACAGCAGCTCATGAACGATGGACTTCAGATGCAGCTTCTTGGTGGTCGCCATGGGAAAGCCTTGGCTGAGGTCGAAGCGCATTTGCCAGCCAAACACCGAGCGCGTGCCGGTGCCGGTGCGGTCGGATTTGTCATTGCCGTTTTCCAGCACGTGCCGCATCAGGTCGAGGTATTGCTGCATGGAAAAGCTGTCCGTCGAACAAAAACGAGATTCTACCTTGCCTGACTATTTCCAGTTGCTGCGGCAATCGGTCACGCCCAAACGCTGGATCTCCGGCTAAACTGAGCAATAGCGCTGTTTATGGAGACAAAAGTGCTGAATAAAATGGGAAGCCTGGGGGGGCTGTTCGGTCAGAGCAAAGTGGATCATCCGCTGGCTGATCCGCGCGAACTGAAAAAAATCATCAGCGAATTGCCGAAGGACAATGCCTTCAAGTCCATCGATGAAATTGCCGGCTGGCTGGAATCACTGCTGGCCAGCGATGTTCCCGCCGACAAGTTTTACGAAGCGGCTCGCCAGCTCGATGAGGCGGCGCAACTGCACCTCCGGCGCCTGGCCAAGGATTACCTGCATGCGGCGCGGCTGACCAAGTCCGACGAAAAGCGGCTGTGGTCGATCAACTATGGTTTCTGGACTTTGCTGGCCGGCGCCTACGAGCGCTGCCTGCTTTGTCTCGGTGACAAGGGCAAGCCGGCCGAACTCTTGAAGCTGGCGCTACCCTTCATTTGTACGCGAGTGATTGCTGCCATCGGCGCGATTATCAAGTGGGAACAATTCCACTACGGACCATCCTCGCCGCTACTCTGGCAACGCTTGGGCAATGCCCTGCTGATTGCAGAAGAGGGTGGAGTGGCGAGCAAGTCGGTTCAGCTTGGGGCGCAGGCCGGGGTCAGTTCGCCGCTTCAGGAATACCAGAAAGCCATGGCTTTCCAGGCGGCGTCGATGGATAGCCTGCTGCCGCTGGAGATCGAACTGGCCGAGCGCCTGATCGAGCATTTTCTGCAGAGTTTCATTTTTACCGTCGAGGCGTTGCACGACAGCGTTTATTGGGTTGACCTCAAGCTCGCCCAGCAGCCGCTTCGCCTGGCCCGCATGCCGGAACAGGCGCTGCCGACACAGCGTTTCTTCAAGCCGGGACCGGCCCACGAAGCACTGAAGGAATTGCTGAACAATCTGGAGCGCGGCGGTGACATTCCGCCGGAGATCAGTCTCGGCGGGCAGTTTTATCCCAAGACGCTGATTCCGGTGTTGCGTCACCTGACGGCCTACCTGGCTGCGGTGCCACCACAGCGCAAGCATGACCGGCATCGCGTCAAGCACAGGATGTCGGTGCTGAATGGGCTTGTCAATGCCTATGTCGCGGTTTCCGGCGAATTTGGCGGTCGACCGGCGGGTTTGTCGATGGAAAGCTGGGTGGTCGAGAACGTCAGTCGAGGCGGTTTCGGTGCAATAGTCAGCGAGATGCCGGCCGACTGGCTGAAGGTTGGCGCCTTGCTGGCGATGCAGCCGGAAGGTGGCGAAAACTGGTTGCTCGGCATTGTCCGTCGCTACCATCGGGCTAGCGAGAGTGATGCCCGGGCGGGCATCGAGACACTGGCACGGCAGGCGCTGGCGGTCGAAGTCAAACCAAGGGCCGCTTCCAGTTATGCGGCTGTCCCCGGTGTTCCGGCGCTGGTTGTGCTGGAGGGTTGTGCGGCAGGTGAGGTACTTGCTGTCCTGCCGCCAAACACTTTTGATCTGCGCGAAAACCTTGAATACACCTCGCAGGGCAAACGTTATCAGCTAACGCCGGTTGCCCTGCAGGAACATACGGCCGACTTTGAACTGGCGCGTTATCGCCTGAGCGACATCGGCTAGCTGCCCGCCCTATTTGGGGCGAATGGCGGTTTTCGGACGGAAGGCCTTGATCACGGCCTCGTTCGTTTCGGCGTAGGCGCCGCCGATCAGGTCGATGCAGTACGGCACGGCGGCGAAGATGCCAACGTGCGTGACCTTGCCGTCGGCGTCGCGGACGCCTTCCAGTGTTTCCTTGATCGACTTAGGCTGGCCGGGCAGGTTGATGATCAGCGTCTGCTTGCGGATGACAGCCACCTGCCGCGACAGGATGGCGGTCGGCACGAAGTTCAGGCTGATCCGCCGCATTTCCTCGCCGAAGCCCGGCATTTCCTTGTCGGCGATGGCCAGTGTGGCTTCCGGCGTAACGTCGCGGGCAGCGGGGCCGGTGCCGCCGGTGGTGAGGATCAGATCGCACTTGCTGCGGTCGACCAGCTCAATCAGGGTATTTTCAATGCTGGGCTGGTCATCGGCGATCAACCGCGTTTCGGCGCGCCAGGGCGAACTCAGGGCGTTGTTCAGCCATTCCTGCAAGGCCGGGATGCCCTTGTCTTCATAAATGCCGCTCGACGCCCGGTCGCTGATCGAAACCAGGCCGACCACCAATGTTTCATTCGTCGACATTGACGGCTCCCTGTTGATCCAGTTCCTGTAGAACCTGGAAGATGGCGCGGAAATTCTTCGGCGGCTTGTTGCCTTCCTGTTCCTTCAGCGCATTGCGACGCAACTGGCGCAGGTGTTGCAGATCAAGGCTGGGCCAGACGGCAGCAATTTCGCTGAGGAAGGCCTCGTCTTCCAGGAGGCGCGAACGGAAACGCTCAAGCCGGTGCAGGCGGGCGGTTTCGGCCGACGATTCGCCGCGGATCAGGGCCAGCCCGGCGCGGATCGGCTCGTCGTCAGCGGTACGCATCAGCTTGCCGAGATACATGATCTGCCGGCGACGGGCGCCGTGGGCAGTGATCTTCTGGCATTCGCGCACGGCATCGTAAATATTTTCCGGCAGATTGATCTTCTTCAGCTGGCCGGAGGAAAGCTCGACCAGTTCGGCGCCGAGGTCCTGCAATTCGTGCATGGCTTCCTTCTTCTTGGTCTTGGAAGGACGGCCGGTACTTTCGGTGAAATCTTCTTCTTGCATGGGGCGCGATCAGGGGCTGGCAATATTGGGCTGCTATGATAGCGATTTTCCCGAATCGACGCCCCCTTCATGCCTGAAACAGCCGCTTTTTCCTATCCCTTCGCCACCTTGCAGCAGCTGGCCGAGGACGTCCTCAAACATGCCCGTGAAAACGGCGCTACGGCTTGCGAGGTCGATGTTTCCGAAGGATTTGGCCAGTCGGTAGGGGTCCGTTGCGATGAAGTCGAGACCATCGAGTTCAATCGCGACAAGGGTGTCGGGATCACCGTCTATTCCGGTCAGCGCAAGGGTTACGCCAGTACGTCGGACTTTTCGGCACAGGCATTGCGTGAAACGGTCGAGGCGGCGCTGAATATCGCTCGCTTCACCGCCGAGGACGATTGTGCCGGCCTGGCCGAGGTGGCATTGATGGCGAAAAATTGCCCGGATCTCGATTTGTTCCATCCTTGGGCGTTGACCGTGGAAGACGCCATCGAAACCGCCCGTCGCTGCGAGCAAGCGGCCTTTGACGCCAGCCCGCTGGTCAGCAATTCGGAAGGCGCTTCCATTTCGACCCAGCAGGCGCAATTTGTGTCGGCCAACAGCCTGGGTTTCATGGGCGGCTATCCGACTTCGCGCCACTATATTTCCTGCTCGGTGATTGCCGGTGAACAGGATGCGATGCAGCGCGACGACTGGTACACCACGCATCGCGATGCCTCGCAACTCGATGACCCGCAGCGCGTTGGCCGAATCGCCGCAGAGCGCGCGGTTGCCCGACTGGGCGGCCGCAAGGTCAAGACCGGCGAATTTCCCGTGCTCTTCGAAGCACCGCTTGCCGGCGGCCTGATCGGCAGTCTGGTGCATGCGGCGAGCGGTGGCGCCTTGTACCGCAAGTCTTCGTTCCTGATCGACCATCTCGGCAAGCGGGTGATGCCGGAATTCGTCCAGATCAGTGAACGGCCGCATATCAAGTGCGGCCTCGGCAGCGCTTCTTTCGACAGCGACGGTGTCGCCACCCGTGACCGCGAAATCGTCACCGATGGCATCCTGCAGGGCTATTTCCTCAGCACCTACTCGGCGCGCAAGCTGGGCATGCAGACAACCGGCAATGCTGGTGGCAGCCACAACCTGATCATCAAGCCGGGCGATCTCGATCTCGATGGCCTGCTCGCCCGCATGGGGCGCGGTCTGTTCGTCACCGAACTGCTGGGGCATGGCATCAACTACGTCACCGGCGATTACTCGCGCGGCGCCGCCGGTTACTGGGTCGAAAATGGCAAGATCGCCTATCCGGTCGAGGAAATCACCATCGCCGGCAACCTCAAGGCCATGCTGCTGGGTATCGCCGCCGTTGGTAACGATGTGCAGGTGCGGGGCTCGAAACAGACCGGTTCGATTTTGCTCGAGCGGATGACCGTCGCGGGAGAATAGTGCTCTAAGGGTTTTCCACCACTCGCAAAATTGATTCCTTTGATTAGAATGAAATGGCTATTTAGCTTGACGTTCCCAAATACTCTGGAGGAGACAATATGCAACGTCGTGATTTCCTGAAAAAAGCATCCATCGGTGCCGCTGCTGGTGCAGCCGCAACCGTTGCTGCGCCTGCCATCGCCCAGTCCTTGCCGACTGTCAAATGGCGTCTGACATCCAGCTTTCCGAAGAGCCTGGATACCATTTACGGTGGCGCCGACGTGCTGGCCAATCGTCTGCGTGCGATAACCGGCGGCAAGTTCGACATCCGCGTTTTTCCGGGTGGCGAAATTGTTCCCGGCCTGCAGGCGCTGGATGCCGTGCAGCAAGGCACCGTCGAGTGCTGCCATACCTGTTCCTATTACTACGTTGGCAAGGACAAGACCTTCGGTTTCGGTACTGCCGTTCCGTTCGGCATGAATGCCCGCCAGATGAATGCCTGGATCTACTATGGTGGTGGGCAGAAGCTGCTGGACGATTTCTATGCCAACTACAATGTTGTCTCCTTCGCCGGCGGCAATACCGGTGTTCAGATGGGTGGCTGGTTCCGCAAGGAAATCAAGGGCCTGGAAGATATCAAGGGTTTGAAGATGCGGATCGCCGGCCTTGGCGGTAACGTCTTTGCTGCGCTTGGTGCCGTACCGCAGCAGATCGCTGGTGGTGACATCTACCCGGCGCTGGAAAAAGGCACGATCGATGCCGCCGAATGGGTTGGCCCGTACGACGACGAAAAGCTGGGCTTCTACAAGGTTGCCAAGAATTACTACTACCCGGGTTGGTGGGAACCGGGCCCGGTTATTCACTTCTTCGTGAACAAGAAGGAATGGGACAAGCTGCCGAAGGAATATCAGGAAGCCTTCCAGGCTGCCGCGTATGAAGCCAACGTCACGATGATGGCCGAATACGACCACAAGAACCCGGCTGCGCTGTCCAAGCTGCTGCAGGCTGGCGTCAAACTCCAGGCCTATCCGAAGGATGTGCTCGAGGCTGCCTACAAGGCCTCTCAGGACCTCTACGCTGATGAATCAGCCAAGAATCCAGCCTTCAAGAAAATCTACACGGAATGGGACAAGTACCGGAAGACGCAGAATGCCTGGTTCAGTGTCGCGGAAGCACGGATGGACGGATTCCTGCAGTCGCACAAATAAGACGGTGTTCCCCCGAGGGCATGTCCTTCGGGGTGCTGCGGTTGACGACAAAAAACCCGCGAATTCGCGGGTTTTTTGTCGTCCTGAATTTTCCGATCAGGCGTCGAGCATGCTGCGCAGCATCCAGGCATTCTTCTCATGGATCTGCATGCGCTGGGTGAGCAGATCGGCAGTCGGTTCGTCGCTGCACTTGCCGACAATCGGCAGAATGCTGCGGGCTGTCTTGGTTACGGCTTCCTGCCCGGCGAGCAATTGCTTCAACATCTCGGTGGCGTTGGGCACCCCTTCGCTTTCCTTGATCACCGTTAGCTTCGAAAACTCGCGGTAGGTACCGGGGGCGGGGAAGCCCAGGGCGCGAATGCGTTCGGCAATTAGATCCAGGGCATTCCACAGCTCTGTGTATTGATCCATGAACATCACGTGCAGCGTGTTGAACATCGGGCCGGTGACGTTCCAGTGGAAGTTGTGGGTCTTCAGGTAGAGCGTGTAGGAGTCTGCCAACAGGCGTGACAGGCCTTCTGCGATCTTTTCACGTTCCTTCTTGCTGATGCCGATATCCATGCTCATGGTGCGCTCCTTCAGTGGTCAGGTTGGCGTCGGCTCAAGCGTAAAAAAGCCGGCTGGGTTGATGAATTCATTTTGCCGCGATCAATGAAGCGATGCCAATGCTTTGTCCTGATGTCTGGCATAGTTCGCGACTATCAATAAAAAAGGCGGAGTCGAAACTCCGCCTTGGGGTTGCTGGAGGCTGCAGGGTGCTTACTTGCTGTCGCCCTGCAGGTTCTTCATCAGGTTGGCTGCAGAGTCGTCTTCCTGCTTCTTGGTTTCAGCATCGCTTGCACCTTCGCCATTGCTCTGTCTCATCATGGTTTCAAGGTCGATCGGCGGCGGAGCCGTGCCATCCTTTTCCATCTGGGCCCGGGCCCGCTGCGCATCGTCGCCGTAGCTGACAATGTTCGGGAAGATGATGATCAGCGCCACCATGATGATCTGGATACAGACGAAGGGTATGGCGCCCCAGTAGATATCCGTCGTCTTGACCGAGGCCGGGGCGACCGAGCGCAGGTAGAACAACGCGAAGCCGAACGGCGGGTGCATGAACGAGGTCTGCATGTTCACCGCGAGCAGTACACCGAACCAGACCAGGTCGATGCCCAGCTTGTCTGCCACCGGTGCGAGCAGCGGCACGATGATGAAGGCCAATTCGAAGAAGTCGAGGAAGAAGGCGAGGACGAAGACCAGAATGTTGACCACGATCAGGAAGCCAACTTGGCCGCCGGGCAGGCCTAGCAGCAGGTGCTCGACCCAGAGGTCGCCATTGACGCCGCGGAAGACCAGACCGAATACCGTCGAGCCAATCAGGATGAAGATGACGAAGGAAGACAGCTTGCCGGTGGTTTCCATCGCCTGCTTGAGCAGCTTGAAGCTGATCCGCTTGCGAAGCAGCGCCAGAGTCAAAGCACCGGCTGCACCCATGGCGCCGCCTTCGGTCGGCGTTGCAATGCCGAGGAAGATCGTGCCGAGGACCAGGAAGATCAGGACCAGCGGCGGGACCAGTGTGGTCAGCACACGCAGCATCAGCTTGAGGCCGCGCAGCGAACGAGCCTCCGGGGGCAGGGCCGGGCAGGTGTTGGGTTTGATGATGCTGAGAATGACCACGTACCCGACATACAATGTGGTCAGAATCAGGCCCGGAATCATCGCGCCTTCGTACATGTCACCGACCGACTTGCCGAGCTGGTCGGCCATGATGATCAGCACCAGCGATGGCGGGATGATCTGGGCCAGTGTGCCGGAGGCGGCGATGACGCCGGCCGCAAGCCGCTTGTCGTAGCCGTAGCGGAGCATGATGGGCAGCGAGATCAGTCCCATCGAGATGACGGAAGCCGCCACCACGCCGGTTGTTGCCGCGAGCAGAGCGCCGACGAAGATGACCGCATAAGCCAGGCCGCCACGCATCGGACCAAACAACTGACCGATGGTGTCGAGCAGGTCTTCGGCCATGCCCGATCGCTCTAATACCAGCCCCATGAAGGTAAAGAAGGGAATGGCGAGCAACGTGTCGTTGCCCATGATGCCGAAAATACGCTCGGGCAAGGCCTGGAACAGCGCCGGGGTGAGCAGGCCGAGTTCGATGCCGATCAGGCCGAAGACGATGCCGTTGGCAGCCAGCGCGAAGGCGACCGGGTAGCCGAAGAGGAGGAACATGACGAGGGCGCCGAACATCAGCGGTGCCATGTTGGCAATCATGAATTCGACCATTATTTGGCCTCCTTGGCTTTGGCGGCAGCAATCGCGGCGGCCAGTTCCTCTTCAGGCGTCGGGCCTTTTTCCTTGCTGTTCGGGTCGGAAATCATGCCGGCCAGGAAGGCGATGCGCTTGATTAGTTCTGAAACACCTTGCAGCGCGAGCAGCGTGAAGCCGATCGGCAGCAGGATCTTGACTGGCCAGCGCAGCAGGCCGCCAGCATTGGCCGACATTTCGTTGATCTTGTAGGACTCGGCAATCAGCGGCATGGAAAGCCAGAGGACTAGAACCACCATGGGCAGCAGGAAGAACAGGGTGCCGATGATGTCGATGACTGCCAGCCCGCGAGGCGATAGTTTGCCGGAAAGAACGTCAATCCGGACATGCTCGTTCTTCTGCAGCGTGTAGGGGGCGCAAAGCAAAAAAACGGCGGCAAACAGATACCACTGGATCTCCAGCAAGCCATTTGAGCTGTAATTGAAAATGAAGCGTACGACGGCGTTACCGGCGCTGATGATGGTCATCAGCAGAATCAGCCAGAATGCGCCTTTGCCGACCCGCTCGGTGAGCCAGTCGATAAGCTGCGAGAGCTTGAGCAGAAGGGTCACGAAAAGTCCTCCTCGGTTGATAAAATTCCCGGCTTCTTGAAGTGGCCGGGGTTAATTGAAAATCCCATTGAGCGAATTTACAACGAAGGTGATAGGCAAGCCATGGTGGAAATCCCTACAACTCAAGCAACTCGCATTTGTCTGGTACGCCACGGTGAGACTGAATGGAATGCCGAACGGCGCATTCAGGGGCAGATTGATATTGGTCTCAACGCAACCGGTTTGCGGCAGGCTGCGGCAGCCGGTCGCTGGCTCAAAGGTGCCGGCATTGTCGCGCTCTACAGCAGTGATCTCAAGCGCGCCTGGGCGACGGCGTTGGCGTTGGGCGAGGCTTTGGGCCTGACGCCGAGCGCGGTGCCGGAAATGCGCGAACGCCGCTATGGCGTATTCGAGGGCTTGACCTACGACGAAGCGAAGGCGAAACATCCGGACGGCTACGCCGCTTTTGAGGGGCGCAATGCCGACTATGATTTTGAGAGTGGCGAAAGTCTGAAGGCGATGTATGCCCGGGTGACCGGCAAGTTGAAGGAGATTGCCGCCGCGCATCCGGGCCGGAATGTGGCTGTGGTGCTGCATGGCGGCGTGCTCGACATCATCAATCGTTTTGTTCGCGGCAACAGCCTGGAAACGCCACGCGATTTCCTGATTCCCAATGCCGGCCTGAACTGGATTGCTGCGGTGGACGGCCTCTGGAAGCTGGAAACCTGGGGCGAAACGGCGCATCTGGAAGCCGGCGCCCTTGATGAACTCCCCTCGTGATAAAATTTGCGCCCTTTTCAATGGCTTGAGGCATTCCCCATGTTTTCCGCGAAAGACACCCTGGCAAAAGTTGATTCTGAACTCTGGAAAGCCATGCAGGCTGAAGTCCAGCGTCAGGAAGACCACATCGAACTGATCGCGTCTGAAAACTACGTGAGCAAGGCCGTCATGGAAGCTCAAGGCTCCCAACTCACCAACAAGTACGCTGAAGGCTATCCGGGCAAGCGTTACTACGGTGGTTGCGAATATGTCGACCTTGCCGAGCAACTCGCCATCGACCGCCTGAAGAAGTTGTTCGGCGCTGATGCTGCAAACGTCCAGCCGAACTCTGGTTCGCAGGCCAATCAGGCTGTCCTGATGGCCTTCTGCAAGCCCGGTGACACCATCATGGGCATGAGCCTGGCCGAAGGCGGCCACCTCACCCACGGTATGGCGCTGAACATGTCGGGCAAGTGGTTCAACGTCGTTTCCTACGGTCTCGACGAAAAGGAAGAAATTGACTACGCCAAGATGGAAGCGCTGGCCCGTGAGCACAAGCCGCGCCTGATCATCGCCGGCGCCTCGGCTTATTCGCTGCGCATCAACTTCGAGCGCTTCGCCAAGGTCGCCAAGGAAGTTGGCGCCATCTTCATGGTCGATATGGCGCACTACGCCGGTCTGATTGCCGCCGGTTTCTACCCGAATCCGGTACCTTTCGCCGATGTCGTCACCTCGACCACGCACAAGACCCTGCGCGGCCCGCGCGGCGGCATCATCCTGATGAAGGCAGAGCACGAGAAGGCGATCAATTCCGCCATCTTCCCCGGCCTGCAGGGCGGCCCGCTGATGCATGTGATCGCCGCCAAGGCGACTGCTTTCAAGGAAGCAGCCACCCCGGAGTTCCGCAACTATCAGGAACAGGTGATTGCCAACGCCCGCGTCATGGCCCGCGTGTTTTCGGAAGAGCGCGGCATGCGTGTGGTTTCCGGTCGCACCGAAAGCCACGTTTTCCTGCTTGACCTGCGTGCCAAGAACATCACCGGCAAGGAAGCAGAAGCCGCCCTTGGTCGTGCCCACATCACGGTCAACAAGAACGGCATCCCGAACGACCCGCAGAAGCCGTTCGTCACTTCCGGCATCCGCATAGGTTCGCCGGCAATGACGACGCGTGGTTTCACCGAGATCGAAGCCGAAATGGTGGCGCATCTCGTCGCCGACGTGCTGGATGCGCCGAACGACGAAGCCGTCGCCGCCACCGTGCGTGCCAAGGTTTCGGCGCTATGCGGCAAGTTCCCGGTCTACGGCGCTTGAAAATTCCAGCGCTTCCCCGCACGGCGTTGCGACCCCTTGCCGTAGGCAATCTACTGTCAGCGGGGGCGCTGCCTTGTTCGGGCGGCGCGCTGAAATTTTCAGGAGTTTGAAGTGAAATGCCCCTTCTGCGGCGCTGAAGATACGGCGGTTGCCGATACCCGTCTGAGTGATGATGGCGATGTCGTGCGTCGTCGCAGAAAGTGCAACGCGTGCGACAAGCGTTTCACCACTTATGAGCGGGCCGAAATTCAGTTGCCGCAGGTGGTCAAGAAGAACGGTCTGCGTACCGAGTTCAGCCGTCTCAAGCTGCGCGCCAGTCTGGAGCTGGCGTTGCGCAAGCGGCCGGTGCCGATCGAGTCGGTCGACGCGGCCGTGGCCGATATCGAAGAAATACTGCTTTCGGCCGGCGAACGCGAAGTGAGCACGCAGCAACTGGGGGAGCTGGTCATGCGTGAGTTGAAGAAGCTCGACAAGGTGGCCTACATCCGATTTGCCTCGGTGTACCGCAACTTTGAAGACGTCGATGCCTTCTCGCGGGCCATCCGCGAAGTTTCACCTTCCCCGAAGAAAAAATGACTTTCTCAGCGGTCGACCACGGCATGATGGCGCGCGCGCTGCAACTGGCCGAGCGTGGACTGTTCACGACGTCGCCCAACCCGCGTGTCGGTTGCTTGCTGGTGCGCGACGGCTGGATTGTTGGTGAAGGCTGGCATGTGAAGGCTGGTGAGCCACACGCCGAAGTGCTGGCGCTGCGCGCGGCGGGCCTCAAGGCAAAAGGCGCAACCGCCTATGTCACGCTGGAGCCCTGCAGTCACCATGGGCGCACGCCGCCCTGTGCTGAGGCGCTGATCGCGGCGGGCGTTGCCCGCGTCGTTGCTGCCATGACCGATCCCAATCCGCTGGTTGCCGGCAAGGGGCTGACCATGCTGCAGGCGGCGGGTATCGCGACGGCCAGCGGCTTGCTGGAGAACGAAGCGCGCGAACTGAATATCGGTTTTGTCTCGCGCATGACGCGAGGCCGCCCCTGGTTGCGCCTGAAGACTGCGGCCAGCCTGGATGGCAAGACGGCGCTGAACAACGGCGTCAGCCAATGGATTACCGGGCCGGATGCGCGCCAGGACGGCCATCGCTGGCGGGCGCGGGCTTGCGCCATCCTGACCGGCATCGGTACGGTTCGTGATGACGATCCACAACTCAATGTGCGCGCTGTTGAAACGACGCGCCAGCCGCTGCGCGTCGTGGTCGACAGCAAGCTGGAAACGCCGTTATCCGCCCGGATTCTGCAAGCTTGCCCGGTTTTGATCGCCGGGGCGGTGGAAAATGCCGATAAAGCGGCATTGCTGCGGTCAACCGGTGCAGAAGTGCAAATTCTGCCGAATGCCGTGGGCAAGGTTGATCTGAAGGCTTTGCTGGAGTATCTGGCGCAACGGGGGGTCAACGAAGTCCATGCCGAAGCCGGCTTCAAGCTGAATGGCTCGCTGTTGCGCGAAGGGCTGGTCGATGAGTTGCTGCTTTACCTGGCACCCTGCCTGATCGGCCACGCAGCGAGTGGCCTGTTCAATCTGCCGGAACTGACTAGTCTGGACGGCAAACAGCGCCTGCAGATTCGCGATCTGCGTCAGATCGGGGCAGATATCCGGGTGCTTGCCCGTCCGGTGTAGGGCCGCAAACGGCGCAACCGGCGTCCTTCTTGAACTTGACGGTACGCCACTCCATTTCCAGAGCATCGAGCAGCAGCAGGCGCCCAGTCAGCGATTCGCCGATACCTGCCGCCAGCTTCAGGGCTTCGGCGGCCTGCATGGTGCCGATGATGCCGGTCAGCGGCGCGAAAACACCCATCACGGCACAACGCACTTCGTCGACATCGTCACCTTCCGGAAACAGGCAGTGGTAGCACGGTGAGTCGTCCTGGCGCAGGTCGTAGACGGTGATCTGGCCATCGAAGCGGATCGCCGCACCGGAAACCAGTGGCTTTTTGTGATGGACGCAGGCGCGATTGATGGCGTGCCGCGTCGCGAAATTGTCGGTGCAATCGAGCACGATGTCGGCCGTCGCGACCAGCGCGTCGAGTGCCTCCCCTGACAGCCTTTGCTGCAATGGCACGATCTCGATTTCCGGATTGATGGCGCTCAGTGCCTGCCGGCCGGATTCGGCTTTTGCCACGCCGACACGCGCCTGCGTGTGGAGAATCTGCCGCTGCAGATTGGTGAAGTCGACGGTGTCGTCATCGACCAGCGTGATCTTGCCGACGCCGCCTGAGGCCAGATAAAGCGCGGCCGGCGAGCCCAAGCCACCAGCGCCGATGATTAGCGCGTGGGTGGCAAGAATCAGGGTTTGACCATCAATGCCCAGCGCGTCGAGCAGGATGTGGCGGCTGTAGCGAAGAAGCTGCTCGTCGGTCACTTATATTCGCGCCACTCCGGCGGGGTGTCGTCGTGGTCGCCGTGCGGATGGTGTTCCCAGGCATTGACGTAGGCTTCCTGCGATGAGCGTTTCAGGCGTTTTTCCGGCGCGCCGAGGTTGTGCAACTGGGTCTCCTCGACGTAATAGATGAGCGCCCGGGTCAGCTTGCTCATCAGGGTGTTGTCGAGGTGGTAACCCTTGTCAACAAGGTGCTCATCCAGTTCCTGGAGGGTGTGGTTCTGCAGGTCGTAGGCGACGCCCAGCGAACGCTTTTCGTATTTCGGTTCGACGTCGACTTCTTCCAGATGCTGCAGGTCGTCCGCCGCCTCGGGCACTTGCCCGGGCGGGAACTTCGAGAAAAGAATCTCGCGTTTTTTCTTGAGGTCTGCGTTTGTCATCATCCCTCCCGAGAATCGATTATTGCGTCTTGCCTTGCATGATCTGCAGACCCTTGAGCAGATTGACCGCCTGCTGGAACTGGTAGTCGGCCTTGCTGGCATACTCGAGGCGTTGCGGCATTTCGTCGTCGCCTTCTTCCTTGCCATTCTTGTCCTTGCCCGGCTTGGCCGGAGCCTTGGTCTGCGGTTTGACCTCCGGCTTGGCCGCGTCCTTGGCGCTTTCCTTTTCCTTGTCATTGATCAGGTGGCGATCAAGATCAGCTTCGCGAATGCGGGCAGTAGTCGACGAAGTGCCATTGGCGGTTTCTTCGACGATGATATCCGGCACGATACCCTTGGCCTGGATCGAGCGACCTTGCGGCGTGTAATAGCGCGCCGTGGTCAGTTTGATGGCGGTATTCCCGGGTAGCGGCAGAACCGACTGTACCGAGCCCTTGCCGAAGGTCTGGGTGCCCATGATGACGGCGCGTTTGTAGTCCTGCAGGGCGCCGGCGACGATTTCCGAGGCGGAGGCCGAACCGCTATTGACCAGAACGACCATTGGCACCTTCTTGACTTCGATCGGCAGCGAACGCAGCGGATCTTCCTTGGTGCCACGCAGGTAATCGCGTGGCCGGGCAAGGAATTCCTGCTTGGCATCTTCGGTGCGGCCATCGGTGGAAACCACCTTGACGTCCGGTGCCAGGAAAGCAGCTGAGACACCGATGGCGCCGTTGAGCAGGCCTCCGGGATCATTCCGCAGGTCAAGCACGAGGCCGCGCAGGTTGCCGTCCTTGTAGAGGGTGCCCAGATGCTTAGCCAGTTCGACGATGGTGTTTTCCTGGAATTGCGTGACACGAATCCAGCCGTAGCCGGGTTCGATCAGTTTGGATTTGACGCTCTGAACCTTGATGACTTCGCGGATCAGCGTGATTTCCAGCGGCTTGGTTTCGCCCTTGCGCAGAATGCTCAGTTTGATCGGCGTTTTCGGCTTGCCGCGCATCTTCTTGACGGCTTCGCTCAGGGTCAGGCCTTTGACCAGGGTTTCGTCCAGTTTGAAAATCAGGTCACCGGACTTGACGCCGGCACGGTAGGCCGGGGTGTCTTCGATCGGCGAAACGACCTTGACCAGGCCGTCTTCCATGCCGACTTCGATGCCCAGGCCACCGAACTCACCCTGTGTTCCGACCTGCAGGTCCTTGAAGGAATCAGCGTCAAGATAGGCAGAATGGGGGTCGAGATTGGACAGCATGCCGGAGATGGCATTGGTGATCATCTTCTTGTCTTCGACCGGCTCGACATAGCCCTGCTTGATGGCGCTGTAAACCTCGGCGAAGGTGCGCAACTCTTCGATCGGCAGGCCGGGCTTCACTTCCTTGTCGGCCAGGGCAGGAATCTGCAGGCTAAGGAGTGCGCCGGCGATAAATCCGCCCAATGTCAAACTGATAGTTTTCGTTTTGCTCATTTCAGACTTGCCCATTTCATCGGGTCGATCGGTTGCCCCTGGTGGCGGAGCTCAAAGTATAAACCGGAATCCGGATTGCCCCCGCTGTTGCCAACAGTGGCGATCGTTTCTCCGCCTTTTACGGACTGTCCGACCTGCTTTAGCAGCGAATCGTTGTTGCCGTAGATTGATAAATACGAATTGCCATGGTCGACGATCAGCAAATTGCCAAAACCCCGCATCCATTCGGCAAAGACGACCCGTCCGCCAGCGATGGCCTTGATCTCACTGCCAACGCCGGCCTTGATGAACAGGCCGCGCCAGGTGCCACCGCCGTCACGCGGTGATCCGAAGCGGCCGGAAACCGCGCCCCGAACCGGCAATCGCAGATTGCCCTTTTGTCGGGCAAAGCTGCCATCGCTGGCGACGGGTTCATAACGGTTCTCGGCTTCGACCGCCTTGGGGCGCGCCGGTTCGACGCTGGGCATCGCGCGAATTGTTTCTTTTTCTTCAGGTGCTGGCCGGGGCTTGGCCTTCTGGCGGGCGGCTTCGGCCTGGCGAGCCGCTTCGGCGGCCTTTGCAGCTTCGGCTGCGCGCGCTGCCTGAGCAGCCTGTGCCGCAAGGATCTTCGACAGGCGGTCGATCAGTTGCGTCAGGCGCTTTTCGTTTTGCTGCAGGTTGCCAATTTCCTTGCGCTGCGCATTCACCTTGCTGGAAATCTGCGTGTAGAGCACCTTGCGCTCCTCGCGCTGCTTCTGCAATTCGGCGTGGTTCTTCTGCTGTTCGGCTTCGACTTCGGCCAGTTCGGCGCTGCGCTCCTTGGCGTCAGTCGCCAATGCCTTCTTCTTGTCGAGTGTGGCGTTGATCTCACCCATCAGTTCGGCGCGAGTCAGGGCGATGGCCGACAAATAGTGCAGATCACGCGCCATTTGATTGGGATCGTCGCCGTTGAGCAGTAGTTGCAGCGAGTCCGGCGTGCCGCGCAGGTACTGCTTGTAGAGCAGCATCTCCAGCTGAGATTGCTGCTGGCCAAGTGTGGCGCTCAGCTCCTGCGATTGCTGTTCGAGGTTTTTGAGTGTTTTTTGCAGTCGACCGCGCTGGTCGGCCAGATCGTGCAACTCACGTTGAAGGCGGGAAATCTGGCGCTCGGATTCTCGTAGCCGGTCGCCTGCATCGACGCGGGTTTCCTCGCTGGCGTTCAAATCCTTGCGCAATGATTCGATGCGACTGCGCAGCTCACCGAGATCGGCCTGCTTTTCGGCAATATCCGGCGTCGGGGTGCTGACAGCCGCTTTGTTGCTGGCGGCTGGCTGTTTGGCCGTAACCGGGGGGCAGCAAAGCAAAACGGCGGCAATCAGCGCCGCCGTTCGGGGCCATTTGCACGGATTTCGGCACGCATTCAGCGGATTCGGCAATGGCTCTTGCGCGATGGAGCGGTCTTTTTGATAAGCCATTACGGATTGATATAGATTAAGGTCGGCGAAACGCAAGGCCTTATTTTATAATGTTCCATTCATCGACAACGAGGTTTTAACTTGGAAACCCCATCCTTCAGCCTGATCGAAAAGCAGGAACACATTGAGTTGGCAGCTCGCGCGCTCAAATCCATCGCGCACCCGCTGCGTCTCAAGATTCTTTGTGTGCTCGGCGATCAGGAGGCTTGTGTGCAGGATATCGTCGATTCCGTCGGTACTTCGCAGAGCAATATTTCCCAGCATCTGGCCATCCTTCGCGAAAAGGGTGTTTTGGTCACCCGCAAGGATGCAAACCGTGTTTTTTACCGGGTGGGCGATCAGCGCACCCTGCAGCTCGTCGGCATGATGCGCGAAGTTTTTTGTGGCGAAGGGGCTTGATCCATGCCAATGGAGTTTATTAACCAGAATATCCTGTTGATTTCGATTGTCGTAATCAGTGCTCTTGGTCTACTTTGGCCCTTGATTATGCGGCCGGCCGGCAATAGCGTTTCTCCGGTGGCGGCGACTTTGCTGATCAATCGCGAAGACGCGCACATTGTTGATGTGCGCGATGTGGGCGAATTTTCTGATGGGCATCTACCTGAAGCCAAAAACATTCCGGCCGGCAAGCTGACCGAACGGATCAGTGAGCTGGAAAAATTCAAGGATAAGCCGATCATACTTTGCTGTGCCTCCGGCATGCGCTCCAACAAGGCACTCGGCGAATTGAAGAAGCAGGGTTTCGAGAAACTCTACAATCTTGAAGGTGGCGTCGACGCGTGGGTGGGGGCCGGTTACCCGATCAAGAAGGGAACGAGCAAGAAATGAGCGTCCCGGTATTGATGTACACCACGGCGGTCTGCCCGTTTTGTGTTCGTGCCAAGCAATTGCTTAAGGCGCGTGGCGTGGAGGCGATCGAGGAGGTTCGGGTTGATCTCGACCCGGATCGTCGCGATGAAATGATGCTGAAAACTCAGCGGCGTACAGTGCCGCAAATCTACATCGGCGAGACACATGTCGGTGGTTGTGATGACCTTTATGCGCTCGATGCGGCCGGCAAACTGATGCCGCTGCTTGATGGCCAAGCCTGAAACCATTTAACTTTCTGAAAGAAAACCATGGAACAAAACGAACAGCCCGTCTTCGGTATCGAAAAGCTTTACATCAAGGATCTGTCGGTCGAAGTGCCGAATGCCCCGGAAATTTTCCTCGAGCGTGAAGCACCTCAGGTCGAGATTCATCTGGCAAGCAACGGTCGCCCGGTTGGAGAAGGCGTTTTCGAAGTCGTGCTGACGGTCACCGTGACCGCCAAGTTGGGCGACAAGTCGGTTTTCCTGGTTGAAGTTGGTCAGGCTGGTATTTTCCGTATCCAGAATGTACCGCAAGAGCAGATCGAGCCGCTGATCGCCGTTGCCTGCCCGAACATTCTCTTCCCGTATGCCCGCGAAACGGTGTCCGATGCCGTTACCCGTGCCGGATTCCAGCCGATTGTGCTGCAGCCGGTCAATTTTGAAGCCATGTACATGCAGCGCCTGCAGGAACAGGAACAAGCGCCTGCCGAAGCGACCATCCAGTAATTCATGGTCATGCGCCGTCAGCTACTTCTCGCTCTCTCGTTGATCGGTGCGGCCAGTGCCGCGCTGGCTGTCGACTACCGTTCGGTCGATGTGCCGGCCGCCATTCTTTACGATGCACCGTCGCAAAAGGGCAAGAAGCTTTATCTGATCAAGGCACAGACGCCGGTTGAGGTGGTGGTTCGCCTCGAGGGCTGGTTCAAGGTGCGCGATGCTGAAGGTTCTCTGGCCTGGATCGAGGCTCGTAACGTCGCCGAACGCCGGATGCTGGTGGTGATTGCGCCCAGGGCAGAGATTCGCCAGGCTGACAAGCCGGAATCGGCTGTACTGGCCGAACTCGACAAGTGGGTTGGTCTCGAGTTTGTCGAGATGGCGTCACCTGGCTGGGCCAGGGTGAGGCATCGTGATGGTGTCACCGGCTACGTTCGTTCGACGCAGGTCTGGGGCTTATGAAAGTTACGCTGCTCGGCGCCGGGGCCTGGGGAACGGCGCTAGCCATTGCTTTCGCTGGCAAGCATCAAGTCACGCTCTGGTCGCGCGAAGAGGATGTTGCACTCGACTTGCAGACCACGCGTGAGAACCATCGGTTTTTCCCGGGTTACAAACTGCCCGAATCGGTCATTGTGCTGACGGATTTCGCAGCGGCCGTTGCAGGCGCCGAGTTGCTGGTTGTCTCGACGCCGATTGCCGGTTTACGCCCGACCGCCGAGCGTCTGAAATCGCTTGGCATCATGTTGCCGATACTTTGGGTGTGCAAAGGTTTTGAGGCGGGTAGTGGCAAGCTGCCGCATCAGGTGGTTACCGAAGTCCTCGGGCCGCAGGTGGTTTGCGGCGCGCTCTCCGGACCGAGTTTTGCCGAAGAGGTGGCGGCAGGCCAGCCGACGGCCATCGCGTTGGCGGCCAACAACCCGGCTTTCGGCCGTGAAGCGGCGCGGCAGTTGCACTCGACGCGCTTGCGCATCTATGCGAATGATGACCTGATCGGTGTCGAGGTTGGCGGTGCCGTCAAGAATGTACTGGCGATCGCTACCGGTACCTGCGATGGCCTTGGCCTGGGGTTGAATTCGCGGGCTGCGCTGATGACGCGGGGTCTGGCGGAAATTGCACGGCTTGGGCTCGCCCTCGGTGCTCAGCGCGAAACCTTCATGGGCCTCGCCGGCATGGGCGATCTGATTCTGACCTGCACCGGAGATTTGTCACGCAATCGCCGGGTCGGTCTGGCGCTGGCTGAAAACAAATCCTTGCCGCAGATTCTTGAAGAACTCGGGCATGTCGCCGAAGGTGTCTATACGGCGCGTGAGGTTGATCGTCTTGCCCGCGAACTCGGCGTCGAGATGCCGATCAGCGCGGCCGTAGCTGCGGTGCTGGATGGCCGCCTGAGTGCAGCGCAGGCCGTCGAGCAACTGATGGCCCGCGACCCCAAGGAAGAAGTCGCCTAAAGCGCCCCGGTGAAGCCGGCTTGTCGCCAGGCTTCAAAAACGGTCACGGCTGCGGCGTTAGATAAATTCAGACTGCGTTGCCCAGCCTGCATGGGCAGGCGCAAGCGCTGTTCAGGGGCAAACTCTCCGAGAACTTCCGGTGGCAAGCCACTGGTTTCGCGCCCAAAGACGAAAACGTCATTTTCCTGAAGCGCCGTGGCGAAAGGGCTGGCCTGCCCCTTGGTAGTCATTGCAAAGAGGCGGCGGCCGGCCAGTGCGGTTTTGCAAGCGGCCCAGTCAACATGACGAACGACCCGTGCATACTCGTGATAGTCCAGCCCGGCCCGCCGCAGGCCCTTGTCGGTGATATCGAAACCCAGCGGTTCGACCAGATGCAATTCCGCGCCGGTATTGGCACAGAGCCGAATGATGTTGCCCGTGTTGGGCGGAATTTCCGGTTGGTAGAGAACGACGGCAAACACGGTGGATGGGTCCAGAGGCAGAAAGGGGCGGATTAAAACACGGAATGGTGTTTCAGGGCGCGAGCCGCGACGGCCACCGTGACTTTGCTTGCCCCGTGCAGCTTCAGTATCCGCGCCGCTTCATTAACGGTTGAGCCGGTGGTCATTACGTCGTCGATCAGCAGAATTTCCTTGCCGCTCAGGTCCGTCGTGCATTCGAAGGCCCCGCGGACGTTCTTGTGGCGTTCCTTGAGTGGTAGATCGGCCTGGGGTGGCGTGGCACGGTTGCGGAACAGACTGCTGCGGTCGACGGCCAAATTTAGGCATTTTCCAAGGGCTCGCGCGATTTCCATCGACTGGTTGAAGCCTCGTTCTTTCAGGCGTTCTGCGTGTAAGGGCAGGGGGATGATCAGTGGCTTGGCGCTTGTTAGTCGTTCGGCAAGTCTGCCGCCCAGCCAGGTGGCGACGGCGAGTTGATGTCCATATTTCAGCGCCTGAATGATCCGGTCGACAGGAAAATCGTAGTGAAATACGGCGATGGTGGCATCGAAGTGGGGCGGGGTTTTCAGGCATGCGCCGCAGCGCTCGCCGTGCGTGGTCTGCTCGGCGCATTGGGGGCATTGCGCTGCCGGCAGCACGGGCAAGTCAGCGGCGCAGTCGGGGCAGAGCAGGCTGGCCTTGCTGTCCGTCCCGCACAGCAGGCAACTGCCCGGCAGCAAGCCGTCAAGCCAGTTGCTGGTGAGTTGTTTTAGCGGATGCACGGAGGCCTGAGGTAAAATTGGCGCCGATCCGGATGCCCTCGAAACTCCATGGTTTTCGATACCTGCCGCGTCTGATTACTTTCGAATTCTTTCAAGCAAGGCCTCTCATGCAAGCTAGTACTCTCGCCGCCGTTCCTTCCATTCCGCAGACCGCAACTGACCGCCGCTGGACGGTGGACGAGGTGCTGGCGCTGTACCAAATGCCGTTGATGGATCTTATCTGGCGCGCCCAGGGCGTGCATCGCGAAAATTTCGATCCGAACGCCATTCAACGCTCGACACTGCTTTCGGTCAAGACCGGTGGTTGTTCCGAAGATTGCAGCTATTGCTCGCAGTCGGCCCGCTACGACACCGATACCGAGCGCGAACGTCTGATGCCGCTTGATCAGGTGATTGCTGCCGCCAAGGCTGCCAAGGAGAAGGGTGCTTCCCGCTTCTGCATGGGCGCCGCCTGGAAAGGCCCGAAGGACAACGATCTTGACCGCGTGCTCGACATGGTTCGCGAGGTCAAGGCGCTCGGCATGCAGACCTGCGTCACGCTCGGTATGCTCAAGGAAGGCCAGGCCGGCAAGCTCAAGGAAGCCGGTCTCGACTACTACAACCACAATCTCGATACCGACAAGGAATTCTACGGTCAGGTGATCAAGAGCCACACCCACGATGACCGCCTCGATACGCTGGATCAGGTCCGTGATGCCGGTATCAACGTCTGCTCGGGCGGCATTATCGGCATGGGCGAGTCGCGCAAGAACCGTGCGGCGCTGATCGTTCAGCTGGCCAACCTGCCGCAGCCGCCAGAATCTGTGCCGATCAACAATCTGGTACCGATTCCCGGGACACCGATGGCCGATACTGAACGGCTCGATCCCTTTGAGTTCGTGCGGACCATTGCCGCTGCCCGCATTGCCATGCCGAAGTCCTGGGTTCGTCTTTCAGCTGGCCGTCAGGAAATGAGTGACGAATTGCAGGCGCTGTGCTTCCTGGCCGGTGCCAATTCGATGTTCTATGGCGATTACCTGTTGACCACCGGTAACCCCGAAGCGGACCGCGATGATGCCCTGTTCGCACGACTGGGTGTGAAGGCAGTTTGAGCGCTGGTTTTGTCGACCAGCATCAGGTCGGTCGGCGATTCTCCAAGGCTGCAGCGAGCTATGGCGAGGCGGATTTTTTCGCCCGCGAAGTAGATCGCCGCATGCAGGAGCGGCTCGATTACGTGAAGGTTGAGCCGAAACGCATTCTCGATCTTGGCTGCAGCCGGGGCGGCAGTTTTCCCGGTCTCGCCGAACGTTATCCGGCCGCCGAAGTGATTGGCCTGGATATTTCGCCGGCAATGCTCGGTACCGGCCAGACCCAACGCCCAGGCTGGCAGCGTTGGCTGGGATTGGGAAAGGCGTCCGGCCCGCTGCGTCTCGCCGCCGACGCGGCGAAATTGCCCCTGAAAGCACGGTCCACCGCGCTGGTCTGGTCCAATCTCCTTCTCCACTGGCTTGATGATCCGCTACCGGCGCTGGCCGAGGCGCATCGCGTGCTTGAAGTCGGTGGGCTGCTGATGTTTTCGACATTGGGCCCGGATTCCCTGCGGGAGCTGCGTACGGCCTTTGCCGATGGCTATGCGCACACCCAACGCTTCATCGACATGCACGACCTCGGCGACATGCTGGTCGGCTGTGGCTTTGCCGATCCGGTGATGGACATGGAAGTCATCACTTTGACCTACGATGATCTTGACGCCATGTTTGCCGAGCTGCGCGCAGCAGGCTCTGCTTGCGCCATGAAGGCCCGGCGCCACGGACTGACCGGTCGTGGCTCATGGGAGGCCGCAAGGCTAGCTTATGAAGGTCTGCGGCGCGACGGCAAGCTGCCGGCGACCTTCGAGATTGTCTATGGTCATGCCTGGAAAGCAGAAGCGAAACAGGCGCCCGATGGCCGGGCTATCGTTCGCTTCGATTTGCCGCGCCAGAAATAATTTTTCAGGCGTCGTTAACGACTTCTTAATCTCGACTGCGTACCATCCATCTCTAATGAAATAGAGGGGAATCAGATGAAATACTTTGCACTGCGGTTTCTGTTGGGTTTTGTGTTCGGCGTCTCGGCCTCAATGTTGGCGCAGGCCAGTTCGCCAGCGGAAAAAATCGTCTGTACCCAGCAGCCTCGCGCCACGTGGATGCCGGAAGCAAAAATCAAAGAAATATTCGGCGAGAAAAACTTTGCGCTGGCCAAACTCAAGGTGTCACGCGGCAATTGCTATGAGTTTTATGCCGTCAATCACGACGGCAGCATCGTGGAGGCTTATTACCACCCGGTGTCGGGCGAAGTGGTTCGTTATAACCGGGTTACGGCAACGACTACTGAGTCCAATACGCCAACGCCTTCTTCTGCACGCTGATGCCTGTCGTACTCTTAAAAAAGCCGGGGGTATTTAATCCGGTTTTTGCTTGAAGAATTTCAGCGGCTTGGCGGCCTGAAATTGCGGGACCGGGATCGCCTTGCGTCGCCGTTCCTGTATTCGCCAGCCAAGCAGGGCTGCCAGTGCAACGGCGTAGGCCAGTGGCCAGAGCATGGCTGCCACCTTGGTCAGCCAGAAATAATGCACGGCGGCAAGAATCCCGATCAGGTAGATGTTGCGATGTAGTTTCTGCCACTTGCGTCCGCCCAGCTTGCGGATGGCCCACTGGTTCGAGGTAGCGGCCAACGGAATCAGCAACAGGAAGGCAGCAAAGCCAACGCTGACAAACGGTCGCTTGAAGATATCCTTGGCGATATCGTTGATTTCAAAAGCATGGTCAAAGCCGATAAACGACAGAAAGTGCAATGCCGCGTAGAAAAAGGTGAATAGGCCGAGCATGCGCCGCAACCGCAGCAGCCAGTGCATTTGCGTCATGGCGCGCAGCGGTGAGATGCAGAGAGTGATCAGCAACAGATTGAACGTCCATATACCCGTCCAGCGCTGGACGAATTCGACCGGCTCCGGGCCGAAATCATTGGTCCACGCGGCCCAAAACAAACGGCCAACGGGAAGTAGGCAGATCAGGAAGAGGACGACCTTGATACGGGCGATCTGAGGATGGTCGGTTTGCTGTTTCATTTGCTGGAATGTTATCTGCGTAGGCATGCCAACGATTCGACCGCAAAGGCGCTCTTGGGTTCGGCAGTCAGGCGGATAGAGAGGCCCGCAGTTCGGCGATATCGTCTTCGGCTTCCTTGACGATGTCGACGTAGCGCTCCCGGTCGGCACGCATCAGTTCGACGGCGATCGAGTCGGCATCGGCAGGAAGCCATTCTTCACCATGAGCGGCAAGGAGATTGGCAAAATAAAGGACATCGCGAACGGTGCAGGGCGTTTCAATGTTGTGCAACTGATCGTGGTCGCGAACGGCGTCGGTGATGTGATCAGGTAAGCCGAGAATGTGGAGCAGGCTTTCGCCTATGCTTTCGTGCCATCCTTTGAGCAGCTCAAGCATGGCCGGTTCGTTGTCACGGTATTCCTGATATTCGGCGGCCCGGTAAAGCAGGTAAAAAATGCCGATGTCGTGCACCATGCCGGCCAGCATGGCATCGTCGGGATTGATCCGGCCTAGCCGTCTGGCCAGAACCCGGGCGATGGCAGCAACCTGAATCGAGTGCTCCCAGGCTTTTTTGGCGATATCGTCATAGCTCACCAGATTGCGCGATTTCAGCATCTGGTCCATCGCTACGGCCAGCGAAATTGTGCGGACGGCCTCAAAACCGAGTCGGCCAATGGCAGTGGCGAGATCGGTTATCGACTTGCCGGATGGGTTGTAGATGACCGAATTGGCCAAGCGAAGCAATTTGCTGGAAATCAGTGGCTCAATTCCAACCACCTGAACGACGCGCTCCAGATTAGCGAGCGGATCCTTCAGGGTGTTGCGAACCAGAATCGCCGCGTCCATGCAAATTGGGAAATTGACGTCGCCCGAGAGATCGCGAGCGATGTCTTCCAGGATGCGGAAATGAGTGCGAGGGTCGATAGTGGCCATCTCAGCCAGCGATGTAACGTTCCAGTTCAGCAATCATGAACTGCTGACTGCTGATGGTTTCCTTGACCAAGTCACCAATCGAAATCATGCCGACAACGCTACCCTCCTCGGTCAGTACCGGCAGGTGGCGGAAATGCTTTTCCGTCATCAGCGCCATGCACTCGTCCAGCGTGCAACTGGGGGTTACGTAAGCCACACGATCACTCATGATTTCCCTGACCAGTGTTTCCTTTGAGCTTTTGCCATGCAGCATGATCTTGCGCGCGTAGTCACGCTCGGAAAAAATCCCGACCAGTTGTTCGCCATCGAGAACCAGCAATGCGCCAACATCATGCTGGGCCATGACGGTCAGGGCATGGAATACTGAGTCACTGGGGGCAACGACGGCGAGCGGGCGGTTCATCTTGTTTGAAAGTAATTGTTTGAGCGTCTTCATTGGGAGTCTCCTCTATCGGGGGTGAGCTTGTTGTTCGGGCAGTCTATCCCCCGGAGCCGGGGCTTGCCAAGTAGCGAGAAAAACAAAAAAGGCAGCCGAAGCTGCCTTTATATGTGTGTGGCTGATTAGCGCAAACCGGCGGCGTATTCCGCAACCGCTGCAATTTCGACATCGGAAAGCTTGCCGGCGATGTCACGCATCATTTTTGCAGGGTCATTGGCACGTTCGCCAGCACGGAAAGATTTTAGCTGTAGTTCGGTGTATTCCGGGAACTGACCAGCCAGGCGTGGATACTGCGCCGGCAAACCTGCACCAGTCGGGCCATGACAGCCGGCGCAGGCCGGAACGCCCTTCTTGAAATCACCTTGGCGCCACAGCTTCTGGCCCATTGCAACCTTGGCTTGATCCTTGGCGGCGGCCGGGGTCTGCTTCTGGCGGGCAAACCAGGCGGCGACGTTCTTCATGTCATCGTCGGAAAGTGCGGCAACCATACCAGCCATGATCGGATTGTTACGTGCGGCAGGCTTGTCGCCTGCAGCTTTGAAATTGGTCAACTGCTTGTAGGTATATTCTTCGACCTGCCCCGCCAGGTTGGGATTGGCGGAGGTCGGGCTGTTCCCGTCGGCGCCATGGCAGGCGACACAGATGGTTTCAGCAGTGACTTTTCCCTTGGCAGGATCGGCCTTGCCCTTTGCTTCTTCAGATGCATGAGCGATGAAACTGGTGGCAAGAAAAATTGCCATTGCCGCGGTGCGAATCATTTACGAGCTCCTTGTACGCGTTTGTGGGCGCTTTGGCCGGAACGGAAGTTACAAACCTGTTATTCTATATTAGTTCTCCGCCCCCTTGGCGGGTCTTCCGAGTTTTTTATGCCTCTGTTCCAGCAGGCGGTTTTTCTAACGACCGTCGCCAATCTCCGTGATTTACCTCAGGATTCAGTCCGCGAAGTTGCTTTCGCCGGGCGTTCAAATGCCGGGAAATCTTCTGCAATCAATACCCTTGCTGGTCGTGTCCGCCTTGCTTATGTCAGCAAGACGCCTGGACGGACGCAGCACCTGAATTACTTCACGCTGAGTGAAGGCAAATACTTTGTCGACCTGCCTGGTTATGGCTATGCCAAGGCGCCTGAAGCGATTCGCTCGCAGTGGGAGGGGCTGATCGGTCCCTATTTGAGCCGGCGTGACCAATTGGCTGGCCTGGTCGTTATCATGGATATTCGCCGGCCGATGACCGATCTGGATTTGAAACTGATCGACTGGTTCCGACCGACTGGGCGGCCAATCCATATCCTGCTCTCGAAAGCCGACAAGCTGAGTCGTCAGGATCAGACCAAGGCGCTGCGTTCGGTCAAAGCGGAACTGTCGACCTGGGGTGACGCTGCCCTCTATTCCGTACAGCTTTTCTCCAGTCTGAAGAAGGCCGGGGTCGAAGAGGCCGAGGGCGTGTTGGCTGGCTGGCTGGATATTGAAATCAAGGTCAAACAAAACAAAGGGCCCCCGGATAAGGGGGGTCCGGGGGCCAAAATGCCTTAACGTGGTCAAGGCACCCGCTCAGGGAGGTGAAGCGGGAGACAGCGCGTGCCATCTGCTGACTCTGACGTAGGCCTTTACGAAAAGTTCCGAGCGGGGTGAAAATTTTCTATCGAAATATTTGAGGTTGAAGCATGAGTGCTACCGGACATTTTCCTGGAACCCGCATGCGCCGGATGCGGCGCGACGATTTTTCCCGCCGCCTGATGCGGGAGTCGGTGCTGACAGTTGACGACTTTATCTACCCTGTCTTTGTGCTTGAAGGCGATCAGCGTATCGAGAAGGTTTCCTCAATGCCCGGCGTCGAGCGACAATCGTTGGACGTGTTGCTCAAGACCGCCGAGCGGGCAGTCAAGCTGGGCATTCCCGCGCTGGCGTTGTTTCCGGTGGTGGATGCATCACTGAAATCGCTGGGGGCTGAAGAAGCCTATAACGATAGTGGCCTGGTGCCACGCGTGGTGCGGGCTTTGAAGCGTGAGTTTCCGGGATTGGGCGTGATCACCGATGTCGCCCTTGATCCCTATACCAGCCATGGGCAGGATGGCCTGATCGATGAAACCGGTTACGTGCTCAATGACGAGACGCTGGAAGTCCTCGCCAAACAGGCGCTTTGCCATGCCGAGGCGGGCGCTGACGTTGTTGCTCCTTCCGACATGATGGATGGCCGCATCGGCCGCATTCGTGCCGAGTTGAATGAGGCAGGGCAGATTTACACGCGGATTCTGGCTTATTCAGCCAAGTATGCTTCCGCCTTCTACGGGCCTTTCCGCGATGCCGTCGGTTCGGCCGGCAATCTTGGAAAGGGCAACAAATATACCTACCAGATGGATCCGGCAAATAGCGATGAGGCTTTGAAAGAGGTTGCGCTTGACCTTGAGGAGGGCGCCGACATGGTCATGGTCAAGCCTGGTATGCCTTATCTGGACATCGTTCGGCGGGTCAAGGACGAATTCAAGGTGCCGACCTATGCTTATCAGGTCAGTGGCGAATATGCGATGCTCAAGGCCGCGGCGCAGAACGGCTGGCTGGATGAGAAGGCTTGTGTGCTGGAGAGTTTGCTGGCATTCAAGCGGGCGGGCGCCGATGGCATCCTGACCTATTTCGCGCTGGATGCGGCGGAATATCTGAAGGGCTGATTCGGTTTTTTGCAAGCAGCAAGGGCGGCCCCGGCCGCCCTTGGTCTTTCAGGCGCCCGGCGCGCCAGATTGCGACAGGCAGGCGAAGTAGAGCATCGGCCACTGCTGCGGCCATTGGGTCAGTGGTTCGCGGCTGAAGCCACTGCGGGCGTATTGCTCCCAACGGCCAACGGCATAGCAGCGAAGCAGGTTGGCGAGCGCACCGAAATCGGCATCGGGTTTTAGGTTTTCCTGCGTTGCGGCGATCCGCAGCGCCTGCTTCAACGCCGCTTCGATCTTGTCGAGCAGGGCGTTGATGCGAAGTTGCAGGCGTTCGTGTTCATTGACCAGCGCATCGCCAATCAGCACGCGAGTCATGCCGCGGTTTTTCTGGGCAAAGCGCAGCAACAGGCCAATGATTTGTTCGACCTGCTTGAACCCTTGAGTTTCCTCGGAGGTGATCTGGTTGATGACGCCAAACAGGCTTTGTTCGATGAATTCGATCAGGCCCTCGAACATCTGCGCCTTGCTGGCGAAATGGCGGTAGAGCGCCGCTTCGGAACAGTCAAGCTTGGCCGCTAACGCGGCTGTGGTGATCTTTTCCCCTTTTGGCGTTTCCAGCATGCTGGCCAAGGTTTGCAGTATTTGCAGGCGGCGTTCGCCTGGTTTTGTCGCCATGGTTGTCCCTCCCCTATTTTGATTTTTGCCTCAAAATTATAGTCGACCGCAGCGTTCAGGTAACTCGAGAACGGACCTGATTTTGACGTCGACAAAAGGTGATTGCCGTAAGCCAGTGCTCACCCACACGGTTTTCATGCCGAGTTTTTTGGCGGCAACTAGATTGGGCAAGCTGTCTTCGACCATGACGCAGCGCTTTGGATCAAGGTGCTCGGCGCGGAGCAGGGTGCGGAAGCCGGCTAACATCGGCTTGGGTTGAAAGCGAACGTTTTCAACTGAATAGACAGCCGAAAAGCAGCTGCCGAGTCCGGTTAGTTCAAGAATCGCTTCGGTGTAGTGACGCGGCGCATTCGAGAAGATGATTTTCCTGCCGGGCAGGCGGCGCAGGGCATGCAGCGTTGCCTTCTTGAAGACCACCATGTGCTTGAGCTCAGGGAACTGGTGGGTCTCACGAAGGAAGTGATTGGGGTCGATGTCATGATGGCGCATCAGGCCCAGCAGCGTTGCCCCGTAGCGTATCCAGTAGTCCTGTCGAAGCTGGGTGGCATCAGGTTCATCGAGCCCCAGATGGCGCTCGATGTATTGGCGCATCGAGAGGTTGATGTGGGGAAAGATGTGAGGAGTCGCGTTGTGGAGGGTGTTGTCGAGATCGAACAACCAAACGCGACTCCGGGAAGTCATCAGTGAGACTTGATCATCGTGCCGACGCCATGGTCGGTCAGGATTTCCAGCAAAAGCGCGTGTTCGACACGCCCGTCGATGATGTGCACACCCTTGACCCCGTTGCGAGCGGCATCGAGGGCGGAGCCGATCTTCGGCAACATGCCGCCGGACAGCGTGCCGTCATCGACCATTTCGTCGATCTGCTTGGGCGTGATGCCGGTGATCAGCTTGCCATCCTTGTCGAGTACGCCGGGGGTATTGGTCAGCAGTACCAGTTTCTCGGCCTTGAGGACTTCGGCGATCTTGCCGGCGACGACGTCGGCGTTGATGTTGTAGGTCTCACCATTCTTGCCGACACCGATCGGTGCGATGACGGGGATGAAGGAACCCTTGTCGAGGTGGTCGATCAGCGTCGGGTCGATCGAGGTGATTTCGCCCACTTGTCCAACGTCGATCAGGTCCCCCGGGTTGTCCTTGTTTTCCAGCATCAGCTTCTTGGCGCGGATGAAATTGCCATCCTTGCCGGTCAGGCCGACCGCCTTGCCGCCATGCTGGTTGATCAGGTTGACGATGTCCTTGTTGACCTGGCCACCGAGCACCATTTCGACGACTTCCATCGTTTCGGCATCGGTGACGCGCATGCCCTGGATGAACTCGCCCTTCTTGCCGACGCGCGCCAGCAGGCTTTCGATCTGAGGGCCGCCGCCATGCACGACAACGATGTTGAAGCCGACCAGTTCGAGCAGCACGACATCGCGTGCGAAGCAGCTTTTCAGGTGCTCGTCGGTCATCGCGTTGCCGCCGTATTTGACGACGATGGTCTTGCCGTGGAAACGCTTGATATAGGGCAGGGCTTCGGCCAGAACTGCGGCCTTGATGCCGGGGGATAGGTCTTCGATGCTCATGGCGGGCTCCAAGTGGAATCGCGGCGGATTGTACAAAGAAAAAGGCCGGAACGGGGTCCGGACTTGGATGGACTATTTGACGTTCAGGTGCTGATGCGGGCGGGCAGCATCAGGATGGCGTCGCGGTTGCTCCACGAAAAGCAGCGCTCTGCTGCGGTTTGCCAAGGCATCCAGGTCCAGTCGCGATGTTCGCCGGGGGCGGGTGTGATGTCGAGGCGATACGGCACTTGCAGGCCAAAAACGTGCTCGTCGTTATGCGTGACGCTAGGCGCATAACGGTGCCGCCATTCGGCGAAGATTTCAAAGGTATTGGTGATCTGCCAGTCGTCTAGCTGGTAAAGATTGGTGTCGATGCCGGTTTCCTCTCCGACCTCACGTCGCGCGGTGTCGACTAATTGCTCATTGCCTTCGCGGCTGCCGGTGACGGATTGCCAGAAACCGGGATGAGCGGCACGCTCAAGCAGCAGTATGTCGAGCGCCGGGGTGTAGATGATAACAAGTACCGAAACAGGTTGTTTGTAGCTGCTCATGCCTCGGGCAGGGCGGCGACTCCCCGAGCCGGTGTGTCAAGCAGTATCCAGAATGGGCTGCCGGTCGCGCGGCGAGCTTCCGAGGCTGCCTGGAAAACCTCAATCAGTGTTGCGAAATCCTCTGGTTCGGCTTGCCTAAGGTGTTCAATGCCGTCGATCAGAACGACATGGCCTTTGCCCGGTTGCCAGTCAGGGTCGGTCAGGCAATCGTAGAGGGCATCAAAATTGGCGCCAAACCAGATCGGAAAATGCAGGGCATTGCCGAGTTCCTGAAAAGCGTCGGTAGCTGTTTTACAGGTGGTAATGTCGGCCACCAGTACAGTCAGCTTTAGTTTGCTGGCCGCCTTGACGACCGAGCTGCGCCGGGCGGGTGGCAGATGATAGATGCCGGATTTGTCGGCGTCTTTGAGGAGTTTGTCGTTCATGCCCGAAGCTCCTATTGCCGAATGCGTCGGAACGATCGGTAATGGTCGTCAGTGTAGTAGAACTCATCTTCGCGACCGGTGACGATGCGGCGTGGCCCGCGATCACGGCGCCATGGGCTCTTTACCGTATATTCGCGGTAATAACCTCGTGAGCGGAGCGGCAGGCGCTTTTCGTAATTGCCGAAAACAATGCCGTCCCGGTCGTACGGGAACGGGCCGCCATCCTTGATTAGCGCAAGCGTCTGGCGCGCTTCGCGGGGCAAATCTGCCGCTAAAACCCAGTCGACCGCAGCATCGTTACCGGAAAACCCGAAAGCGCTTCCGATTGCCAGCCAAAGGACAATCAGGAGGCGCAGCGAGACTTTCATGGCGGTTTAGGCTTGCCCGACTTCGATCTGTGTTTCGACCTTCTGGCGCAAACGGATGTGCAGTTCGCGCAGCTGCTTTTCGTCGACACCGGACGGCGCATCGGTGAGCAAACACTGGGCGCGCTGGGTCTTCGGGAAGGCGATCACGTCACGGATCGATTCGGCGCCGGTCATCATGGTGACGATGCGGTCGAGACCGAAGGCCAGGCCACCGTGCGGCGGCGCGCCGTACTTGAGCGCGTCGAGCAGGAAGCCGAACTTGGCCTGCTGTTCTTCCGGGCCGATGTTGAGGGCCGAGAAAACCTTTTCCTGCACGTCGGAGCGGTGAATACGGACCGAACCGCCGCCCAGTTCCCAGCCGTTCAAGGCCAGGTCGTAGGCCTTGGCCAGGCACTTGCCCGGATCGGTCGCCAGCAGGTCGAGGTGCTCGTCCTTCGGGCTGGTGAACGGGTGGTGGCAGGCTGACCAACGCTTGTTTTCGTCGTCGTACTCGAACATCGGGAAGTCGATAACCCACAGCGGCGCCCACTTGGCGCCGGTGACGAAGCCTTTTTCGTGGCCGATCTTGATACGCAGCGCGCCGAGGGCGTCATTGACGATCTTGGCCTTGTCGGCCCCGAAGAAGATCAGGTCGCCGGACTGCGCGCCGGTGCGCTCGATGACGGCCTTCAGCGAAGCTTCCGACAGATTTTTGACAATCGGCGACTGGAGACCGGTTTCGTTGATCTGGGTGACGTCATTGACCTTGATGTAAGCCAAACCGCGGGCACCGTAGATGCCGACGAACTGGGTGTAGGCATCGATTTCGCCACGGGTCAGCGTAGCGCCGCCAGGAATGCGCATGGCGGCAATGCGGCCGCCTTCGCTGTTGGCTACGCCGGAGAAGACCTTGAAGGCGACGTCCTTGAAGGTGTCGGTGACTTCGGTCAGTTCAAGCGTGACGCGCAGGTCCGGCTTGTCCGAGCCGAAGCGGTGCATGGCTTCGGCGTAGGTCATGCGCGGGAAGTCCGGCAGATCGACGTTTATGGCTTCCTTGAAGACGGTGCGGATCAGCTTTTCCGTCAAAGCCATGATCTCAGCCTCGCTCATGAACGAGGTCTCGATATCGACCTGGGTGAACTCCGGCTGGCGGTCAGCGCGCAGGTCTTCGTCGCGGAAGCATTTGACGATCTGGTAGTAACGGTCGTAGCCGGCGACCATCAGCAACTGCTTGAAGAGTTGCGGCGACTGCGGCAGGGCGAAGAACTGACCCGGATGGACTCGCGACGGTACCAGATAATCGCGGGCGCCTTCCGGGGTCGATTTGGTCAGCATCGGCGTTTCAATATCGATGAAGCCGTTGTCGTCGAGGAAGCGGCGGAAAGCGCGGGAGGTCTTGTAGCGCAGCATCAGGTTGTTCTGCATCTGCGGACGACGCAGGTCGATGACGCGATGCAGCAGGCGAACATTCTCGGAGAGGTTGTCCTCATCGAGCTGGAACGGTGGTGTGACCGATGGGTTCAACACCTCGATTTCGTGACAGAGGATTTCGATCTCGCCGGAAGCCAGGTTGGTATTGGTCGTGCCGGCCGGGCGCGGACGCACCTTGCCAGTGATCTTCAGGCAAAACTCGTTGCGGACCGATTCGGCAATAGCAAAAGTAGCGGCACGATCAGGGTCGCAAACGACCTGAGCCAGGCCTTCGCGGTCGCGAAGGTCGATAAAGATAACGCCACCGTGGTCGCGCCGACGATGGGCCCAGCCGCACAGGGTGACGATTTGCCCGTCTAGGGCGGCATTGAGTTGACCGCAATAATGGGTACGCATGAAACTTTCCGATTGATTCAGGTTTTGGTGATGACGCGGGGGTGCGGCTGGGGAGCCACGACGCCCATTGATATGATGTATTTGAGCGCTTCGTCGACGGTCATCTCAAGCTCGATGACATCTTTGGCCGGGAGCATCAGGAAAAAGCCAGATGTCGGGTTGGGCGTAGTCGGTACATAAACGCTGACATGCTCACCATCGAGGTGATTGACAATATCGCCACCGGGAGAGCCGGTCTGGAAGGCGATGGTCCAACTCCCCTGGTGGGGGTAGCGGATGAGCAGTGCCTTGCGAAAGGCATTTCCATTCGGCGAAAAAAGCGTGTCGGAAACCTGCTTGACGCTGTGGTAAACCGAGTTGACGACCGGAATGCGAGCCAGGACCTTTTCGGACCAGACAACCAGTTTCTGGCCAATGAAATTGGTGGCAAGCAGGCCGGTGAACAGAATCATCGCCAGCGTCAGGACCGCCCCGGCGCCAGGGATGGCAAATCCGACCAGACTTTGCGGATGCATGCCCTCTGGCAGCAGGCGCAAGGACTGATCGAGCGTGCTGATGATCATCGATAGCACCCAGCCTGTGATGACCAGCGGGACCCAGATCAGCAGGCCCGTGATGAAATAGCGTTTGATCAGTTGGCCACGCACGGAGTACATGCTCCCGAGCCGCCTTGGCAGGGTGGCGTACTGTCAGCTTTTGGTGCAGATTTGATGCCGCCTTTGAAGTCGGTGGCATACCAGCCGTTACCCTTGAGCTGGAAACCTGCGGCAGAGAGCAGCTTGGTATAGCTGTTCTGGCCGCATTCGGGACAAGTGGTGAGCTGCGGATCGCTCATCTTTTGCAGATGCTCTTTCTGGGAGCCGCAGGAGTCGCAGCGATATTCGTAGATCGGCATGAGAGTCCTTCAAAACCTTGAATTATAACCGAGAGTCAGGATTGCCCATATCAGGGTAGAAGGCGTTGTTTCAAGCAATCAGGCCAAGATAATTCCGGGTCATTTGTGGCCCCCAGAACAGGGCAATTGTACCGGCGGCAGCCAGATAGGGGCCAAAGGGAATGGGTACATTGCGGCCATGACGGGCCACGACGATCAGCGTGATGCCAACCACGGCCCCGACAACCGATGAGAGCAGAATGATGGCCGGTAACATCTGCCAGCCAAGCCAGGCACCAAGTGCCGCCAGCAACTTGAAATCACCATAGCCCATGCCTTCCTTGCCGGTGACCAGCTTGAAAAGCCAGAATACTGTCCAAAGAGCAAGGTAGCCCGCCATCGCACCTAAAACGGCAGAAGAAAGATCGCTATAGACATTGGCGAGATTGAATGCCAGACCTAGCCAGAGTATCGGTAGTGTTATGGCGTCCGGCAACAATTGCGTGTCGAGATCAATCGCTGAGAGCGCGATCAGTGACCAGACGAGAAGCAATGCCCCGGCAGTCTGGATGGTCGGCCCAAAATGCCAAGCGGTGTAGGCAGAGATCAGCCCAGTGAAAATTTCAATTATCGGGTAACGTGGAGAAATCGCAATACCGCAGCCCGAACATTTGCCTTTCAACAGCAAAAAACTTAGTACCGGAATGTTCTCCAGCGCAGTAATCCCGTGCCCACAGGCGGGGCAGCGGGAGCGAGGCTTTGCCAAGGACAGTGACGGTTCTGTCGGTGGTTCCTCGCCACGCAAATCGGCACACTGAGCGTGCCACTCCTGCTCCATCATTTTCGGCAGGCGGTGAATCACCACGTTCAAGAAGCTGCCAACACACAACCCGAGCAGCCCGGCCATGGCAGCCAGGCCGCCCAGGGATTCGGGAAGCATCAGACGACGGCGCCCAGCTTGAAAATTGGTAGGTACATCGCGACTACCATACCGCCGATCAAGGTTCCTAGAACAACCATGATGATGGGTTCCATCAGACTCGACATTGCGTCCACTGCATCATCGACTTCGGCCTCGAAAAAATCTGCCACTTTCGAAAGCATGGAGTCCAGAGCGCCAGATTCCTCACCGATGGCGACCATCTGGGTCACCATGTTGGGGAAGAGATTGACGTTCTGCATTGATATGGTCAGGCTGGTGCCAGTCGATACTTCGCTTTGGATCTGCTTCGTGGCTACCTTGTAAACGTGGTTGCCAGCCGCGCCTCCGACGGAGTCGAGTGACTCAACCAGAGGGACGCCTGCAGCAAACATTGTTGCCAGTGTTCGTGTCCAGCGAGCAATCACCGACTTGCGGATGATGTCACCAAAGATCGGGACGCGAAGGAGGAAGCGGTCCATGGCCATCTGAACCTTTTCTGAACGTTTCCAGCTTTCAAAGAAGGCATAGAGTCCGCCGAAAATGATACCGAAAATGGCCCACCAATAGGACACAAAAAAGTCGGAAATAGCCATCACTATGAGCGTTGGTGCTGGCAGATCGGCCCCGAAGCTTTTGAACACTTCCTTGAAGGCTGGAATCACGAAAATCATGATCACAGCAGTGATAACGAAAGCAACGACAATGATGGCAATGGGGTAAAACAAAGCTGCCTTGATCTTGCTTTTGATAGCAATGATCTTTTCTTTGTAGGTGGCGAGGCGATCAAGCAGTGTGTCGAGAATACCAGCCTGTTCGCCAGCAGCGACCAGGTTGCAATACAGTGCGTCGAATTGTAGCGGAAACTTTCGGAATGCCTGTGACAGCGAGCTACCTGTTTCGACATCCGCCTTGATGTCAAGCAAGAGTTTTCCGACGGATGGGTTGGAATGCCCTCGGCCGACAATATCGAACGCCTGCAGGAGAGGAACGCCCGATTTCATCATGGTTGCCAATTGGCGAGTGAAAAGTGAAATGTCTTTTTCGGTTACTTTTCCACCACTCTTGAAGCGAACCTTCTTTACCTTCGTATTCGTAATGCCTTGGCGGCGCAAGGTGGTCTGGACTACAGATTCGCTGGCGGCGCGGAGTTCGCCGCGAACGGTTTTGCCGTCCTTGTTCCTGCCTTCCCACAGGAAAGAACTTTCCTTGACAGCCGAGGCTCTCGATTTCGCTGCGGTAGCCATATGTATTCCTTCCCCTTAAATGTTGGTCGTGCTCAAAACTTCGTCAAGCGAGGTCACGCCCTGTTTTACTTTGAGCAATCCTGATTCACGCAAGTCCTTCACGCCTTCAACCTTGGCTTGGCGCGCGAGGTCGAGCGAATTGGCGCCACTCATGATCAGACGCTGCATGGTTTCAGAAATTGGCATGACCTGATAGATGCCGACTCGCCCCTTGAAGCCGCTTCCCTTGCAGCGATCACAACCGCCTGGGCCGTAGAGTGTCCATGAGCCGTCGAGGTCCACTTCCTGGTAGCCCGCGTCAATTAGCGCCTGAGTCGGAACCGTCATTGGTTTCTTGCAATTGCACAAGCGCCGGGCCAGTCGCTGCGCTGTGATCAGCTGAATGCTTGACGCTATGTTGAATGTGGGTACGCCCATGTTCATCAAACGGGTGAGAGTTTGAGGGGCGTCGTTGGTATGCAGGGTTGAGAGAACCATGTGGCCCGTCTGGGCTGCCTTGATGGAGATCTCGGCTGTCTCCAGGTCGCGGATTTCACCGACCATGATGATGTCCGGATCCTGGCGCAAGAAGGCTTTCAGGGCTACCGGAAAGGTCAGGCCGGCGCGGTCGTCAATGTTTACCTGATTGACTCCCGGCAAGTTGATTTCAGCCGGGTCTTCGGCAGTGGATATATTGACGCCATCCTTGTTAAGGATATTCAGGCAGGTGTAGAGCGACACTGTTTTGCCGGAACCTGTTGGGCCCGTCACCAGAACCATGCCATAAGGGCGGTTCACCGCATCGAGAAGCGCAGCCTTTTGCTCTGGCTCGTAGCCCAGAGCTTCAATGCCGAGTGTTGCTGACGTGGGGTCAAGAATACGCAGCACAATCTTTTCACCCTGCAGGGTGGGCAAGGTGCTGACGCGAAAATCGATGGCACGATTCTTCGAGAGAACCAGCCTCATTCGGCCATCCTGTGGCACCCGTTTCTCCGCGATATTCAGGCGGGAGATGACCTTGATTCGCGAGGCGACTTTTTCCTTGATGGCAATCGGAGGTGTCGCAACTTCACGCAAGATGCCGTCAACGCGGAAGCGAATGCGGTAGAACTTCTCATAGGGCTCGAAGTGGATGTCTGACGCCCCATCGTTAATGGCATCCAGCAGCATTTTCTGGATAAATTTGACGACAGGGGCGTCGTCAATGTCCTGACCGGTAGCCTCATCGGCCTTGCTGGCAGCCTCTTCATCAAGAAAGTCGAGATTGATGTCGTCGCCGGACAGATTTTTCAGCGTTTCGACGGCTGATTCGGAATATTTGGCGACGAGCGGGGCTAGTTTGGGCTGTTCAACGACGATCGGGTCTACCGCCAGGCCTGTCTGAAAGCGAATTTCGTCAAGAGCTCGCAGGTTGGTTGGATCTGCAATCGCTACTGAGAGGCGGTTGCCCCGTTTGTTGAGCGGAATGACCTTGTGCGTGGAGATTAGTTTGCGATCAATCGCATTTTCGAGAATGTGTGACTCATCGAAAGCAGCAAGGTCAAGCAGCGGGTAGCCGAAAGTATCGGAGACAAAACGCGCTATATCGATAGCTGATGCTTTCTTGCTGACAATAATCTGCTCAATCAGCGAGATTTTAGCGCTGCCGGCTTGGGTCAGGAGCTGTTCCGCCTCGGCCTCCTTGAGCTGCCCAGCTTGAACAAGGGCACGCGCCAAGCCGCTGAGTGGAGGGTTTTGAGGAGTCGCTGCCATCAAATATTGTCGAATGCCGTTTAGATCGCCCGATGATGCTACGCAGGCGAAGGTTTGTAAAGGCTGGCTGGTTGCCTAGTCCGGTTCGGGGCGGTAAATACGAACGGTAATCACGCTACGGTTCTGTGTCTGCAGAACCTCGACGGCAATACCATTCATCTTGATGCTCAGGCCTGATTCCGGAATGTCCTGAAAATGCTCGAGGATCAGACCGTTCAGTGTTTTCGGGCCATCGAGCGGGAAGTCAAGATCGAGCATGCGATTGATCTCGCGCAAGGAGCGAGAGCCTTCAACAATGGCTTCGCCTGTCGGCGACCATTTGAGGGTATGTCCAAGGCCGGGCAAGGTCGTGGTGAAATCGCCGACGAACTCTTCAATGATGTCTTCAAGCGTGAGTAAGCCGAGAATCTCGCCATACTCGTCGACGACGAAGCCAATCCGTTGCCGATTTTCCTGGAAAAAGGCGAGTTGCGAGAAAACTGCTGTGCCTGCTGGAATGTAGTAGGGGGCTTGAAGTTGGGACAGGAGTGCAGCCTCGTCAAATTCTGAATCGCCGATGCTGGCTAGCAGGCGTCGAACGGGAAGTATGCCGACTAGTTGATCAAGTGACTCGCGGCAGACCGGCAGACGGCTGTGGTGGCTGGTGGCGAGTTGGGCGCGCACCTCTTCCCAGGGGAGGTCAAGGTCAAGAATCTCGATATTGCGGCGCGCCGTCATTACATCTTCAACGGTAATGCTGTTCAGTTCGAAGAGGCTGGAAAGAATTGCGTGGTGCTTTTGCGGCATCAGATGAGCGGACTCAAGCACCAGGCTTCGCAATTCCTCCTGGGAAAGACGGGGTGTTTCATTGGTGTTTTTCGGGCTCAGACGCAGGAGCCAGAGCAGTCCGCTCGCGAACAGGTTGATGAACCACACAACCGGGTAAAAAAGACGCAGTAGCGGCGTCAGAAGAAACCCCAGGAACAGGGACAGGCGGTCTGCGTGGGTGGCGCCGATAATCTTCGGTGTGATCTCCGAGAAGACCAGAATGGCAAAAGTTACGACGAGGGTGCCGACGCCCAGTGCCCATTTTTCCTCGCCGAACATTTCAATGGCGATCACACTGACCAGCGTCGCGGCTGCTGAATTGACCAGATTGTTGCCAAGCAGAATTACGCCGAGCATCTTGTCCGTTCGGTTGAGCAGGCTCAGAGCCTTCTCCGCGCCGTGGTGGCCTGATTGGGCAAGGTGTCGCAAGCGAAACCGGTTGGAGGCCATCATGGCCGTTTCGCTGAGGGAGAAAAAGGCTGATAGTGCGAGCAACACCACCAGCGCTATCAGCATCGCCGATAGAGGAATTTCATCCACGAATTACAGGCGCCCTAGTATGACTTCGGCGACGAAGCGGCTGCCGACGTAAGCCAGTATCAATAGCGCAAAGCCGGCCAGAGTCCAGCGCAGCGCACGCTTGCCACGCCAGCCCCAGGCGTGGCGGCCAATCAGCAGCGTCGCAAAGATGCCCCAGGAGGCGAAGGCAAAAAGTGTTTTGTGGTCCAAGGAGAGCGGCCTGCCGAAGAGTGCTTCGGAGAACAGTAAGCCGCTGCCGACAGTTAGTGTCAGCAGGATAAAGCCGAGCAGCAGCATTTTGAAAAGCAGCGATTCCATGGTCAGCAGCGGTGGCAGGCTGGACAAGCTGCGGTTTAACGAGCGTTTGTGCAATGCACTTTCCGTAAATCCCATGAAAATTGCATGCAGGGCAGAAAGCGTGATCAGGCTGTAAGCCAGCATGGCGGCCAGAAAATGCAGTTTGAAACCGGTGGCGCTGGCATTGGCAACCAGATGGACGTGCGGGAAGAAAACGGGCAGCGCGGTACAGGCAGTAGCCAAGGGCAGAACCAAGGGCTGCATGCCCTCCATGCGCGCCATGAAACTTTCCAGCCAGTAGATCAGCACGGCGAGCCACATCATCAATGAAAGCGCAAAACTGAACGAGAAACGCATGCCCGCTTCAGCAAACAGTGCGCTGTACAGTCCAAAGGCATGAACGAGGAGTGCCAGAGCGATGACAGCCCGCTCCCAAGTTTGCATCGGACACGCGACACACTGATTTTCGTGCTCGCGCCAGCGGGTATTCCAAAAATGGAATCCCAGAACGCCATAAATCAGTGCGGCGAGAATGTGGGGCAGAAGCTGAATTACAATGTCGGACATCCCTGAATTCTACTAGAAGCCCATCTGACATGCTCGATAACCTGACCACGCGCCTTGCCCGCGTCATGAAGACGCTGAAGGGCGAAGCTCGCCTGACTGAATCCAACATTGCCGAAGCTCTGCGCGAGGTCCGCATGGCATTGCTTGAGGCGGACGTCGCACTGCCGGTGGTCAAGGAGTTCATCGCAGCGGTCAAGGAAAAAGCCGTTGGTGAGGCGGTGATCGGCTCGTTGAGTCCGGGGCAAGCCTTGATCGGGGTAGTCCATGCAGAGCTGACCAAAATCATGGGTGACGCTCATGAAGGCATCAGTTTCAACACCCAGCCGCCCGCCATCATCCTGATGGCGGGTTTGCAGGGGGCGGGCAAGACGACGACTGTCGGCAAGCTGGGTAAATTCCTCAAGGAAAATTTCAAGAAGAAGGTATTGGTCGTCTCCTGCGACGTTTATCGACCGGCGGCTATCGAACAGTTGAAGTCGGTGGCCGGTCAGGCTGGCATTGATTTCTTCCCGTCGACTATCGGTGAAAAGCCGGAAGCGATTGCCCTTGCTGCGGTGGACTGGGCTAAACGGCATTATCACGATGTTTTGCTGGTCGATACTGCCGGACGTCTGGCCATTGACGAAGAAATGATGGCCGAGATCAAGCGGCTGCATGCAGCCATTGATCCGATTGAAACCCTGTTTGTTGTCGATGCCATGTTGGGTCAGGATGCGGTCAATACCGCCAAGGCTTTCAATGAGGCGCTACCGCTGACCGGTGTTGTCTTGACCAAGCTGGATGGCGATTCGCGCGGCGGCGCGGCACTTTCCGTTCGCCACGTTACCGGCAAGCCGATCAAGTTCGCTGGTGTCGGCGAGAAACTGACCGGTCTGGAGGCATTCCATCCCGAGCGGATGGCGTCACGTATTCTCGGTATGGGCGATGTGCTCTCCTTGATTGAGGATGCGCGCAAGGGGCTGGATGAGGAAAAGGCCGTTGCCTTCGCCAAGAAGCTGAAGTCTGGCAAGGGTTTCGACCTCAACGACTTCAAGGAGCAGATGGCCCAGATGCGCAATATGGGTGGCTTGTCGGCGCTGATGGACAAGATGCCGTCCCAGATCGCTCAGGTTGCCGGGCAGTTGCCGGCCGGTGCAGAGAAAAAAATGGTTGGTCGCCTTGAGGGCATCATCAACTCAATGACGCCGGCTGAGCGTACCAAGCCGGAACTGATCAAGGCCAGCCGCAAGCGCCGCATTGCCATGGGCGCGGGTGTTCAGGTGCAGGAGGTCAATCGCCTGCTCAACCAGTTCGAGCAGATGCAGAAGATGATGAAGCAGTTTTCCAAGGGCGGCATCGGCAAGCTGATGCGTGGCATGAAGGGCATGATGCCCGGTATGGGCCGCTGATCAGCGAAGCTGCGCCAGGTTGGCCGGCTTTTCGTATCCCCACTGGTTTTGCCAGGCGGCGCGCACCATGTTCGGATATTCGGGTTTGCCCAGGCTGCCGTTGTAGCGGCCGAGGGCACGGAACAGGTCGCCCTTTTCGATATCCAGGTAGTGGCGCAGGATGGTGCAGCCATAGCGCAGGCTGGTGCGCAAGTCGAACAGTGAATCCTCCGGTCGACCAATCAATTTGACCCAAAATGGCATGACCTGCATGTAGCCGCGGGCGCCCGCCGAGGAAACGGCGTATTTGCGAAAGCCGGATTCAACCTGCATCAGGCCGAGCACCAATTGCGGATCAAGCCCGGCCCGCGTCGCCTCGTAATGGACGCTACGCAACAGGTCGATGCGATATTCCCGATTGGGAATGCGTTTTTCCAGCCGGCGCGACATCTCTCCCAGCCAGTCTGCCGCCTCCAATGGGGTCTTGAAGGAACTCACCGAGGGTCGAGCGTCAGAAACGGCCTTGTGCAAGGCGGCCTGGACGCTGGCCGACAGGGGCTGGTAAATCTGGGCGCCGGCAAATGCTGCCGACGTCCCGCACAGCAGCAAAGCCGCAATCAGGCGGCGCACAGCTTTCCTTTGATGGTGCTGACGATGTCCGACTGGGCGATCATGGTGGCCTCTGCATCTTGGCGACCCTTGTACTCTAGTTGACCTTCCTTCAGGCCGCGCTCGCCAATCACGATGCGATGCGGGATGCCGATCAACTCCATGTCGGCGAACATCACGCCCGGCCGTTCGTTTCGGTCATCCAGGATGACGTCGATACCCGTGGCCTTCAGTTCAGCATAGAGCTGGTCGGCAGCCGTTTTGACGGCGTCGCTCTTTTGGTAGCCCATGGGGACGATACAGACGGCAAAGGGCGCAATTGATGCTGGCAGCACGATGCCCCTCTCGTCATTTCCCTGCTCGATAGCCGCGCCAACGATCCGTGAGACTCCGATGCCGTAGCACCCCATTTCCATGATCTGACTTTTGCCGTTTTCATCCAGGTAGGCACAATTCAGGGCAGCCGCGTATTTCTGGCGCAACTGGAAAATATGGCCAACTTCGATGCCGCGGAGAATGTCCAGTTTGCCTTTGCCGTCCGGTGATAGGTCGCCAGCAAGCACGTTGCGGAGGTCCGCCACTTCCGGCTCAGGCAGATCACGGCCGAAATTGACGCCGGTCAGATGGAATCCAGCCTCATTGGCCCCGCAGACGAAATCACTCATGGCGAGCACTGAGCGGTCCGCGAAAATTGCCATCTTTTGGCAGTCCACCGCAGCAGGCCCGATGTAACCCGGTTTGCAACCCAGGTTCTCTTCGACTTCGGCTTCAGTGGCGAAACGGAAGGGCTGGAGTGCGGCAATCTTGCTTGCCTTGATTTCATTCAATTCGTGATCGCCGCGCAGCAAGAGCAGGGCGAAAGTCGTCCGGCCATCCTCTTTTTCGCTGACTACCGCGATCGACTTGACGATCCGGTCAAGGCCAATGCCGAGGAATTCGGCGACGTCGACACAGGCCATTTTGCCAGGAGTGGCTATTTTTTCCATTTCTTTGGCTGCTGCTGCACGAGGTGCACTGGGGGCGACGGCCTCGGCCAACTCGATGTTTGCGGCGTAATCCGAGTCCGGGCAATAGGCAATGTCGTCCTCGCCGGAGTCGGCCAGAACGTGAAATTCATGCGAACCGGTGCCGCCAATTGATCCGGTGTCCGCCGCGACGGCGCGGAACCGCAGTCCCAGGCGAGTGAATATTCGGCCATAGGTGTCGTACATGTTCTGGTATTCGCGTTGAAGGTCAGCGAACGAGGTATGGAATGAGTAGCCGTCCTTCATCAGGAACTCACGCCCGCGCATCACGCCAAAGCGGGGGCGGATTTCGTCGCGGAATTTGGTTTGAATCTGGTAAAGATGTATTGGCAACTGGCGATAGCTCTTGACGTCACGACGCACCACGTCGGTGATGACTTCCTCGTGCGTCGGCCCAATGACGAATTCGCGCTGGTGGCGATCCTTGAAGCGGAGCAGTTCGGGGCCGTATTGCTCCCAACGGCCTGACTCCTGCCATAGTTCAGCTGGTTGCACTGCCGGCATCAGCAGTTCAAGTGCGCCGGCATTGTTCATCTCTTCGCGGACGATGTGTTCAACTTTGCGCAAGACTCGCAGGCCAAGCGGCATCCATGTGTAGATGCCGGAGGCGGCTCGCTTGATGTAGCCAGCGCGCAGCATCATTTTCTGGCTGATGACTTCGGCGTCTGATGGGGCTTCCTTGAGAGTGGTGAAAAAGAACTGCGAAGTGCGCATGGGATGCTCTTGAATTCGTTGCAAAAAGGGCATTTTACACGCAGGCTGTGCTTTGCACCCAGACGGGCTTTGTGAAAGAATCGGGTAACTTTTAATTTTGCAGGATTTTTATGCTCGACCGTGAAGGCTACCGCCCGAACGTCGGCATTATTCTTTGTAACGCCAAGAACGAGGTTTTCTGGGGTAAGCGCATACGGGAGCATTCCTGGCAGTTTCCACAAGGTGGCATCAAGCGCGGCGAATCGCCCGAAGACGCCATGTTTCGTGAGCTGCACGAAGAGGTCGGGCTCCTGCCCGAGCATGTGCGTATTCTCGGGCGAACCAAGGGCTGGTTGCGTTATGAAGTGCCGACACACTGGATCAAGCGCGAATGGCGCGGTTCCTACAAGGGTCAGAAACAGATCTGGTTCCTGTTGCGCCTGGTGGGGCGTGATAGCGACGTCAGTCTACGGGCGACCAATAAACCTGAATTTGATGCCTGGCGCTGGAATGATTACTGGGTCCCCTTTGACGCCGTGATTGAATTCAAGCGTGGCGTCTACGAGCAGGCTTTGAACGAACTGGTTCGTTTTCTCGACCTGGATCGGCGAGGGAAAAATCGGCGAACCGAGGTGCTGCCTTCGCCAGAAAATACATCCCTGCCTGATGAGGAATGATCGGATGCGCTTGTTACGCCAATTTGCTGTGCTGCTCGGAGCGTTCACGCTCTGCGGTGGAGCGTTCGCCGATTTCGAAGAAGATTACGAAAAGAAGCAGTGGCAGGAGTTGGAAGTTCAACTGCCAGCTGCGCCACGTCAGGAAACGCTGCAGCCGTTTTATGTTAGCGCCGCGACCGATAATCAATTTCTGATTGACATGGCAACGCTGACGGTTGGTGAGGATGGCGTGATTCGTTACGTGCTTCTCGTCCTGACGCCTGGTGGCGGGCGTAATGTTACTTTCGAAGGGATGCGTTGCGAGAGCCGCGAAAGGCGTATTTATGCGTCGGGTCGGCGAGATGGGACTTGGTCAAAGTCACGAATTAACGAGTGGTCACGTATTCAGGATGTGTACGCCAACCGACACCATGCGGCCTTGTTTCTCGAGTATTTTTGTCCTAATGGAGTCATTGTCCGTGATGTGGCTGAAGCCAAGGATGCTTTGAAGCGTGGCGGTCATCCTGACAACAAACACTAAAGCGTTTTATGGCTATTGATCAGGCGATTATTGAATTCGACCATGCTTTGCGAACCATATTTTCCCAAGCTCGCAGCATTCGGCCTTCGCCTGGAGCTGAGCTACCGCAAATTGAGCTGGATGCTGGACAGAGACACCACGTTATTGGTTTGATGCGGGTGAATCATTGCGGCGAGATTTGTGCTCAGGCGCTTTATCAGGGCCAGTCGCTCACTTCCCGCGATCCTGCCATCAAGGAGGCGCTTCGTGGTGCTGCCGATGAAGAGACCGAGCATCTTGCCTGGACTGAACAGCGCATTTCCGAGTTGGGGGGGCACAAAAGTCTGTTGAATCCACTTCTGTACGCAGGCTCTTTGAGCTTGGGTTTGCTTGCAGGCGTGCTCGGCGAAAAGTGGAACTTGGGATTTCTCGCGGAAACCGAGCGTCAGGTTGAAGCGCACCTTGATAGCCATCTGCTGAGCTTGCCTGTCGAAGATGTACGTTCGCTGGCGATTGTCGATCAGATGCGCCTTGATGAGATCAAGCATGCCGAAATGGCGGTTCATTATGGCGCGGCCGAACTACCCTTGTTGGTCAAGACTGCCATGAAACTGGCCGCCAATGTCATGACCCGGACAACCTATCTCCTGTAGGTGTCGAGAAGCCTAAGCCTCTTCAATGATCTCGAAATCGTAAGTAATTTCCGCTGTTTTGCCAATCATGATTGAGGCGGAGCAGTATTTGTCCTTCGATAGTTCGATCGCGCGCGCCACTGCCTCGGATTTGAGTTGTTTGCCCCTCACTCGGTAATGGAAGTGAATGTGGGTGAAGATTTTCGGATCGGTCTCGGCGCGTTCGGCCTTGAGGCTGACATCACAACCACTTACCGCGTGCCTGCCCTTTTTGAGGATCAGAACGACATCAAAGGCGGTGCAGCCCCCCGTTCCTGCAAGCACCATTTCCATCGGGCGTATTCCAAGATTGCGTCCTCCGGACTCAGGGGCGCCGTCCATCACGACCGAATGGCCGCTACCCGTTTCCGCAACAAATGACATTCCGGCGTCACTTCCCATCCATCTAACCGTGCATTCCATGCCTGCCTCCTTGAGCGAGCAAAGATTCTAGCGGATATCAATTCATGTGGCTGCTCCATATGAAAATGTTGCAGTGCGGCATAATTGTCGTTTTTTATTGGTTGCTTTTCCCGTTGCCAAGGATTAAACATACCGGTATATCTGAACCAGCTGTTTAAGTAATGCAATATAAACAGTTTACTAAAATTCATTATGTTTGTTTATGCATTGATAGATTATAACGTTGTGCGTCGCACAAATTTGTCTTGCCTGAGTCCTTTTGTTGGTGCAGAATGCAAAGCGTACGAACTGTAGTGACTTGTCAGCGATGGGTTCTTCAGTTCAGATTTGTCTCCTCCACCCTCCTCCTTTGGTGTGGATTTAACGCGGCTCAGCGAGCCGCGTTTTTTTTGCCTGGTTGCACGGTCAAACAGCTAAAAGCCATTGACAATTGCAGAGAGGTTCAACTAGAATCCGCGCCTTTCTCCAATCTGCGCCCAAATTTTTCAGGACGGCACACACATGAAAACGTTTTCTGCCAAGCCACATGAGGTGAAGCGCGAGTGGTTTGTGGTAGACGCCACAGACAAGGTGCTCGGCCGCCTCGCTACCGAAATCGCTCGTCGCCTTCGCGGCAAGCACAAGGCTATCTATACTCCGCACGTTGATACCGGCGACTTTATCGTTGTTACCAATGTCGAAAAGATCACCGTTACCGGTAATAAAGCCGAAGACAAGAAGTACTACCGTCACTCCGGCTACCCGGGCGGTATTTACGAAACCAACTTCAAGAAGATGCAGCAGCGTTTCCCGGGTCGTGCCCTGGAAACCGCCGTCAAGGGCATGTTGCCGAAGGGGCCGCTAGGCTACGCGATGCTCAAGAAGCTCAAGTGCTACGCTGGCGAACAGCATCCTCACACTGCCCAGCAGCCCAAGGCTCTGGAAATTTAAGGGATCATCATGGCTGAAAGTTATTTCTACGGTACTGGTCGTCGCAAGAGCGCCGTTGCCCGTGTTTTCATGAAGCGTGGTTCTGGCGTGATCGTTGTTAACGGCAAGCCGGTTGACCAGTTCTTTTCACGTGAAACCGGTCGCATGATTGTTCGTCAGCCGCTTGAGCTGGTTGAACAACTCAGTGGCTTCGATATTAAAGTGAACGTTATCGGTGGCGGCGAGTCTGGCCAGGCTGGTGCGGTTCGTCACGGTATCACCCGTGCCCTGATTGAGTACGACGCTGCTCTGAAGCCTGCGTTGTCCAAGGCCGGTTTTGTGACCCGCGATGCTCGTGAAGTCGAACGTAAGAAAGTCGGCTTTCACAAGGCGCGTCGTCGCAAGCAGTTCTCCAAGCGTTAAGTCGCTTCAACTGCAGAAAAAGCCGCCGTTTGGCGGCTTTTTTGTTTTATGGCTGCGCGGTATCATGCGGCCTCGTTCGGGAGAGATGTCATGATCAAGATTGGTATTGTTGGTGGTACCGGATATACCGGCGTTGAGTTGTTGCGCTTGCTGGCGCAGCACCCGCAGGCCGAAATTGTCGCAATCACCTCGCGGGGCGACGCTGGCACGATGGTGGCTGATATGTATCCGAGCCTGCGTGGCCGGGTTGGTCTCAGGTTTGAAGATCCAGCGAAGGCCAACTTGGCTGGGTGCGACGTGGTTTTCTTTGCCACGCCAAACGGAATTGCCATGCAGCAAGCACCTGCCTTGCTTGATGCGGGAGTCCGGGTAATTGACCTGGCTGCGGATTTCAGGATCAAAGACATTGCTGAATGGGAAAAGTGGTATGGGATGACTCACGCCTGTCCGGCCTGGGTTGAGAGGGCTGTCTATGGCTTACCGGAAATAAATCGTGAGCAAATTCGCTCGGCACGGTTGATCGCAAATCCCGGTTGCTATCCGACGGCGGTACAACTTGGTTTCATGCCGCTGATAAAGGCAGGATTGGTTGATATCAACTCACTGATTGCTGACGTCAAGTCGGGTGTGTCGGGGGCTGGGCGCAAGGCCGAAACACACATTCTATTCTCCGAGGCTTCTGACAACTTCAAGGCCTATGGCGTGGCCGGCCATCGACACTTGCCAGAAGTTCGCCAAGGACTCGCTGGTATGGCGGGTGCGGCCGTTGGGCTAACATTTGTTCCCCACCTGACGCCGATGATCCGCGGTATTCACGCGACCCTGTATGCAAAAATCCGCTCGGAAGCAGATTTCCAGATGTTGTTCGAGCAAGCTTATGCTGGAGAGTATTTTGTTGACGTGTTGCCCCCCAAGTCGCACCCCGAAACCAGGTCTGTCCGTTCGTCAAATACTTGCCGAATTGCAGTTCATCGCCCGCAGGGCGGGGATACCCTGGTTGTGTTGTCTGTCATCGATAATCTGGTCAAAGGGGCAGCAGGTCAAGCGGTGCAGAATATGAACCTGATGTTTGGCTTGGAGGAAACAACGGGTCTATGCCAACTCCCGCTGTTGCCCTGAAGCTCAGAAAATTTCGGCGCCGTTTTGGTATTACGGCGCCTCGCATGGTGGTGCGCAGCCATTTGCCTTGGGCTTGGCTCGCTCTGCCGGCGTTTTTGCTGCTTCTTTTGTGTAGCTCCGTTATCTGGCTGGTTCTGCAGCGCAACGAGGCAGGAGAGATTGGTCGTGAGGTGAAAGCGCTTCGTCAGCAAATTCTGGAGGAGCGGGAGGAGTTGAGTCTGCTGCGGTCAACGGCTGGAACGGGGCAAAACGCAATGAGTATCGAGCGCGCCACCCAGCAGCAATTGCTTGTCCGAATCCAGGGGCTTGAGCGGGAAAACAGGGTGCTTAAAGAAGATATCCTGTTATTTGAACGTTTGATTCCAGTTGTCGGCGAAGAGGCCGTGGTGCGAATTGAGAACTTTCGGGTTATCCACGAGAGCGGGGCGCGTCACAGATATCGAATTTTGCTGGCTTTTCAGCCAGGAAGGCAAAATCCCGAGTTTCGTGGCCGGTTGCAGTTGGCGGTGAGTTTTTTGCTCGCGGCCAAGGAGCAGCAACTGCTATTGCCTGATAAAAAAGAGGCGATGGGTGAGTATCAACTTGAAATGAAGCATTTCCTGCGTCGCGAAGGTGTTTTTGAGTTACCCCCGGGAGCTGTGCTCAAGGGGGTTGAGGCGCGGGTTCTGCAGGGTGATACACTCAAGTCGAAACGCTTGGCACAACTCTAGGAGTCAGTATGTTCGGTAAAAAAAGCGAAAACAAACCGCAGGGGCGAATAGATAGCTTGATTGGCGCCGGAACTCGTGTTGAAGGTAGTATCCGGTTCACAGGCGGTTTGCGGATTGATGGTGAAGTAGTAGGGAGTGTAGAGGCAACTGAAGGCGCATCCTCTTCGACGCTGGTTCTAAGTGAACACGCGCGCGTTGAGGGTGGGGTGAGTGTCGCGCACTTGGTTAGTAACGGTACCGTTGTGGGCTCCGTCAGTGTCAGCGAGTCGCTGGAGATGCAGTCGAAAGCGCGTATTGTTGGCGACGTAGACTACGCCATGATCGAGATGCATCAAGGGGCGGTCATCGAGGGGCGATTGGTGCATCGCGGAACAAAATCAGTGGAACTAAAACTTGCTGCCTCCAACTAATACAATTGACCGCGATCGCTTGGACTCGCATAATCTCGCACGAATTTTGTCAGGAGCTCTCTCATGAACGCAGTAACTGAAATGACTTCCCCTCTTCTTTTTACCGATAGTGCAGCTAGCAAGGTCAAAGAGTTGATAGAGGAAGAAGGTAATCCTGGATTGAAATTGCGCGTTTTTGTTACAGGTGGCGGTTGTTCCGGTTTCCAGTATGGCTTCACCTTTGATGAGGAAGTCAATGAAGATGACACGACGCTTGAGAAGAACGGGGTAACCCTCCTGATTGATCCGATGAGTTACCAGTATTTGGTTGGCGCCGAGATCGATTATTCCGAAGGGCTCGAGGGCTCGCAGTTTGTTATTCGTAATCCGAATGCAACATCTACTTGCGGCTGCGGTTCATCATTCTCCGCTTGAGCATATAGCTCAGCGACCAAGGCGGCTGAGGCCGCCATTTTTAATGCCCCGGCTGGATTTGGTTCGCTCTTCTGTTGGTGAATCCAATTAATTGGGCCGGAAGCCTTGACCTCTCAAAAAGTCTGTATATAATGCGCAGCTCTTCTGGGCTGACGGGGATTTCCGGCGGGTTGGGAGAGGGAAGTAAAGAGAAGAAGTTAGGCTGAAGAGCTTGACGGGGTGATGGAAGTAGTTCATAATCTTTCTTCTCTGCTGCAGACGTTTTTGGACGGCGCGGCTTGATCTTTAAAAATTTGAACAACCGATAGGTGTGGGTGCCTTGATGCTAGTGACTTC
>JAUYSK010000023.1 GCA_030696345.1 Azonexus sp. | reverse complement strand
GCGGAGTGGTAGTTCAGTTGGTTAGAATACCGGCCTGTCACGCCGGGGGTCGCGGGTTCGAGTCCCGTCCACTCCGCCAACCATTCAAGATGCCTGTTTTCAAAATCGAATCAATCGGTTATGAAAACAGGCTTTTTTGTTTTACCACACGCGGATTGCCGTCGATTAGGAAGTATTCCTATTCTTCGATTATTCAAGCCCCTTCGGTTTTGAATGTACTGCCGGTGGTGTCCTTGAGCTGCCCAAGCAAGCATCGGGAAAACTAATCGTCACCTTGGTGCCTGCGCCGCTTTGGCTCTGGATGTCTATTTTCCAATTCAGTTGCTGAGCAATGCGGGCAACTATTGACAGTCCGAGACCGTGTCCTGAACTCTCCTCGCCTTTGGCATGGCGCAGGAATAGCGATGGAAAGCGCTCCTCGGCAATGCCAATCCCGCTATCCTTGATAATCAGGCGACGTGCATCAAGATAGGCCGTGATCGTACCTTCGCGAGTGTAGGAGCAGGCATTGCGCACCAGGTTGCTGACGAGCACATAGGCAAGGGAGCGCTCGACGGGCAGGATCGGGCGCTCGGCGGCCTCGACGATGATCTTGATCGGGCGGCCTGATAGGGCCGGGCTGGCATCGGAGACAACCTCTTCGACAACTTCAGCCATGGCGCAGGCCGGGTCGCCGGAATCCCGATCTTCCCTTGCCAACAACAACATCGCTTCAAGCATTTGCCCCATGCGCACAGACTGCCTATGGATAGTCTGCAGACGCTCTCTGAGTTTCGCAGGAAGCTCAGGATGCGCGACCAGCACTTCTGCCGCGCCACGGATAACGGCAACCGGGGTGCGTAGCTCGTGGCTGACATCACTGGCAAAACAGCTTTCACGCTCAAAAAAGCCATGCAGACGTAGGGCAAAACCGTCCAGCGCCTGAACCAGCCTGCCAATCTCGTCAGATGGATAATCTGCCACCGCAAAACTTAGCGGCTTGCGGCCAATAGGTTGGGCATTGGCTGTCTTTTCGGAAATTTCGCCAAGTAACTTACCGATTGGGCGCACGACATTGCCGGCCAGGTAATTGCCAACCCAAAGGGAGAACAGGCTCATCAAGCTGGTGCCGATCAGCAAAAACAAGGCAAGGCGCCACAAATTAGTAGATACATAGCTCCGGTCAAAAAATAGCGCGTACGGTTTTTCATTTATATAGGTGATCAGGACTGAATATTCCTTATCACCCTTCATGAAGCGGTCAATTACGTCTCTCCCTGGCGGAACCGGCGTCACCAACGGAAATTCGTCGTACGGCAAAAAATGTCCGCTGAGAACTGACGTGAGCGGCGGCAAGGTGAGTGGGGTATGAGCTATGCGAGCGCGAAAACTCTCCATCTCGACATGCAGAATGCGATCAATGGCATCTTCTTCAAGTTCGGCAACCAGGCTAAAAGTGACCAGACTAAGTAACGCGCTGACCGAGAAGCCTAGTAGTACAAAGGGAAGGACAAGCTTGCGGCGCAGGCTGTCATAGGGCTGATTGATCATATGCGATACGATAGCCGAAACCCCGGACGGTATGAATTATTTGCTGCCCGAAGGGCTTGTCGACTGCATTGCGCAAGGTATGCATATGGACAATCAGCGCATGATTATCCCCGGGTTCCTCGCCCCAAATTTCACGATGGATGGCCAGACGGTGAACCACATTTGGCGAGCGCCGCATTAACAGCATCAGTATTCGGGTCGGTACCGGCGGGAGAATGATGAGTTGGCCGGCACGCTCGATTTTCATCGTGCCGACATCCATGCGCAGGTCACCGATAACGAGCAGGTCACTGTCACTCTTGCTACCTGCACGACGGATCAGGGCACGTATGCGCGCCTCGATTTCGCGTAGCGAGGCGGGCTTGACCACGTAATCATCGGCTCCGATATCGAAGGCGGCAACCTTGGTATCAACCTCATCCTTGGCGGTCAACATGACGACCGGTACCTTGCTGCGCATTTGCTGACGAATCCGACTGCAGATGGTCAGGCCGTCAACGCCGGGCAGCATCATGTCGAGCACCACGAGGTCATATTCGTTGCCGGCGAGCAGGCCAAGGGCGCCATGGCCATCGGCTGCGTAGTCGGTGACATAGCCTTGAATTTCGAGAAAGTCGATCAGATTCCGTGCGAGATCCCGGTCGTCTTCAACAATCAACAGGCGGCTTGGCATCTATCTCTGTGCTCCTGATCTGAATTTCCTGGCGATTTCGGGAGTTTACTTCCCGGCAACCGAATCGCCCTTTTTAGGTCCGATAACAATCGGATGCGCCTGCCGGCTGAGAATGAAGTCAAAGATGAATTTCATCCACAGTGTTGAACCGGCGATCGCGCTCCATGTCTCGTAGGCTAGGCTGCCACTCACAACGCCGATGATCACAAAAACGATAATGATGCCGGCAATAAAATTTATTGCTGCGGCGTAGGGCGCAAATTTCGCCGGGTTGGCCGGCGGCTCGCCGCGCTTGAGCCCGACTTCCGAGAAGTCGCGATTCATGACAATACGCCAGACTCGGCGAAACCAAAAAAAGGCAATGGGAAACAAGGCCAGGAAGAGAATCCAGGTCAGTGCAACGCTGACATCAAATACCATCAACTACTCCTGCTGCCTTGTGCAAGGCAGGAAAAACGAATCGACAAATAAAAACCCCACCAGCGCAGCCGGCGGGGTTTTGCAGACTACCGTGACCGGTGACCGGTCAGCAACAGTAATAGTACAGAGAACGCTTAGTGAGCACCATCCACCAGCTTGGAGCCGCGCGGGATACGGACAGCTTCAACCATGGCCTGGATATGCTCAGGTGGTTCCTTCGTGAACTTATCGACCGTAAAGGCAACGATGAAGTTGACCGCAGCGCCGATCGCACCAAAGGCTTCCGGAGTGATGCCGAAGAAGCTGTTGGCGCCACCGATCATCGGCAGGAAGTCAGTACCCTTGATGAAGAAGATGCCCTTGTGAGCGAACACGTAGAACAGGGTCACAGCCAGACCAGCCAGCATGCCGGCCATGGCGCCTTCCTTGTTCATTTTCTTCGAGAAGATACCCATCATGATCGCCGGGAACAGCGATGAAGCGGCAATACCGAAGGCCAGCGCCACCGTTCCAGCGGCGAAGCCCGGCGGGTTCAAGCCAAGCCAGCCGGCGACAATGACGGCCACGGCCATCGAGATCTTGCCAGCCAGCAGTTCGTTCTTTTCGCTGATGTTCGGGTTGAAAACACCCTTGACCAGGTCATGTGACACGGCTGCAGAGATGGCCATCAGCAGACCGGCAGCGGTTGACAGCGCAGCAGCCAGACCACCGGCGGCGACCAGGGCGATAACCCAGTTCGGCAGCAGGGCGATTTCCGGATTGGCCAGCACGATGATGTCGGCGTTAACCGTCAGTTCGTTGCCCTTCCAGCCAGCCGCTTCGGCCTTGGCCTTGGCGTCGGCATTCTTGGTCTTGTCGTTGTAATACTGGATACGACCGTCGCCATTCTTGTCTTCGAACTTCAGCAGGCCGGTCTTTTCCCAGCGCTTCATCCAGTCCGGACGCTCGTCAGCCTTGATGCTGGAGTCTGCCGCGTACAGATCGCCCCCCTTCATGACGGCGGAGTTCACCGTGGCATGCAGGTTCAGCTTGGCCATCGCAGCAACAGCCGGAGCGGTGGTGTACAGCAGAGCGATAAAGACCAGTGCCCAACCAGCCGAACTACGCGCAGCGGCAACCGTCGGCACCGTGAAGAAGCGCATGATGACGTGCGGCAGACCGGCAGTACCGATCATCAGCGACAGGGTATACACAAACATGTTCAGCGTACTGCCGGCTGTCGTCGTTGTATATTGTCCGAAGCCAAGATCAACCACTACCTGATCCAGTTTGCTCAGCAAGGAAATGTCCGAACCGGACATCGTCGAACCCAGACCCAGTTGCGGGATCGGGTTGCCAGTCAGGGTCAGGGAGATGAAGATGGCCGGAATGATGTAGGCAAAGATCAATACGATGTATTGAGCAACCTGCGTGTAGGTGATGCCCTTCATGCCACCGAACACGGCATAGGCGAAAACGATCGCCATGCCGATGTAGATGCCGGTGTCGCTGGAAACGCCCAGGAAGCGGGAGAAGGCGACGCCAACACCGGTCATCTGACCGATGATGTAGGTCAGTGATGCGGTCAGCAGGCAGACCACCGCAATCGTCGAGGCCGACTTCGAGTAGAAGCGGTCGCCGATGAACTGCGGCACGGTGAATTTGCCGAACTTGCGCAGGTACGGCGCCAGCAGCATCGCCAGCAGAACGTAACCACCGGTCCAGCCCATCAGGAACAAGCCGCCGCCATAACCCATGTTGGCGATCAGGCCGGCCATGGAGATGAAGGAAGCCGCCGACATCCAGTCAGCAGCGGTAGCCATACCGTTCATTACCGGCGGGACGGAACCACCTGCGGCGTAAAACTCGCTGGTGCTACCGGCGCGCGCCCAGATGGCAATGCCGATGTAGAGCGCGAAGCTCGCACCGACAAACAGGTAAATCGTTGTTTGCAGATCCATGTGGTCGCCCCTTAGTCTTCGTGAACGTCGAAGCGACGGTCAATGTCGCCCATTGCCTTGGCGTAGTAAAAGATCAGGGCAATGAAGATATAGATAGAACCTTGATGGGCGAACCAGAAGCCCAGGGGATAGCCACCCAGTTTGATATTGTTCAGCACATCGACGAAAAGAATGCCAGCACCGAACGAGACCACAAACCAGACGGCCAGGATCTTCCCTAGCAATCCGAGTGTGGCCGACCAGTAACCTTTACTGACGTCATCCATAATTAACTCCTCCTAAGAATTTTGTGTTGGCCCGTTTAAGTACATATATGAGCCACGATGGTAGCTTTGACGGCAAAACTTACAGTTTGCTGACAAAGTTTCTGGAAAACGCCACCTTTTTTGAGAATTGATCATTTGTTGATCTTGCGTTTACCTAAAATATACAAGCCATTGGTTTTAAGTAAGATTTTTAGAAATAATTGAATGTAAAATCGGCAATGACAAAGGTATTCAAGCCAGTTTTGTTAATCAAAAATTGATATAGTCTGGAATGATCTTGTTGATCCCGCTGTTTGATCATTAATAGTATTTTTGGGTAGTATGAGAGGGGTAATTAGCCTTGAGTTGGTGGTCGAAATACTCAGCAATTTCCGCTGAATCAATATTTAGGCTCGCTCCGGTCGAGCAAATTTTGCGCAGGTGAATCTTGAATTCAAACATTGATCCCATTCTGGCAAGCGAACTCGATACGCTGGTATCTGCCGCGCCATTCTGTCGAATGGAGCGAACTCGTCTTGCCGCACTGTTGGCCAATAGCGCTATCGTTTTTGAACGTCAGGGCAAGCGCATTTTTGCTCCGGGAATTGCTTTGCGTGAACGTTCCTTCTGGATAGTTCGGCAAGGCTGCGTTACCCAAAGCAGTGGATCCATCGGCCAAACCATGCTGACTCCGGGTAGCATCTTCCCGGTCGAATCGATCCTCGACGGTAGCGATAGTGGATCCACCTATATCGCCGAAGAGGATTGCTATCTGTGGCGGATAGAGGGACTGGCAATTGATGGCTGGCTGGATGAGCCGCCATTTATTCGTTGGTTGGCAGAGGCATTGCTGGCCCAACAACAGACAATGCAGCGTTCGATGATCGAGTTGGCGCAAAGTCGTCACCTGGCGGACCAGGCGCTGGCGCTGCCAGCACATTCGATTGGAGCGAAGCATGTCATCTGCGTGCCGGCCAGCGAATCCATTCATGAAGTCGCAGCCTTGATGGGCTCAAAAGGAGTGGGATCGGTTCTGGTTGGCACGCAGAAGGCAGTCGAGGGGATCGTGACTGCCAGTGATCTGGTTCGGCGCGGGATTGCCCGGCGTATTCCCGACACGGCAGCAATATCCGAAATCATGACGAGTAATCCGCGCGATGTGGACGACACCATCTCGGTCTTTGGTGCTGCGCTCGAGATGGCTCAGAACAAATATCGTCATTTGCTGCTTAAAAATTCGGAGGGCTTGATAGTCGGCATCGTCTCCGAGCGTGATCTGTTTCGTGCTCAACAACAGGGTATCGCGCATGTCTTCAAACCGATCGACGAGGCAGGCAGTGTTGATGAGTTGGTCGAACTGGCCAGCGCTGCACGAGAATTTGGCGTCCGTGTGTTCAGCCAGGGGATGGATGTCAGCCAGTTTCTGCGCCTGACATCCTCAATCAATGATCGCATCGCCAAGCGACTGCTTGAACTGCTGGCATCACGACATGCACCACTGGCCCCGTTCTGTTGGCTGGCCTTCGGTTCGGAAGGGCGCGAGGAGCAAGGTTTTGTCACTGATCAGGATAACGGGCTGGTTTTCTTGCCCGCGGATGGCGCTGATGTAGCGGTCTTGCGGGAGCGCTTCATTCAACTGGCAACGGAAGTGAACGACGCGCTTCACCGCTGCGGGTTTGAGCTCTGCAAAGGCAACATCATGGCGAGCAACCCCGAATTGTGTTTGACGCTGGCTGAATGGAAAGCCCGTTTCTCGTCATGGATACGGGCAACAACCCCGACGGCGATACTTAATTCGACCATTTTTTTCGACTTCAGGCCGGTCTTTGGTGAAGTTCAGTTTGCCGAGGAAATGCGTGACCATCTTATGGCTGAGGTCAAAGGCAATTCAATTTTTCTACATTTGCTGGCGATCAACGCGCTACAGGTTAGTCCGCCGCTTGGCCGCCTGAGTCGCTTTGTCACTGACAACGGGAAAATCGACGTAAAAACCAGGGGAACTCGCCTGTTTGTCGATATTGCCCGGATTTATGCACTACATAGCGGTGTCAAGGCAGTGAATACCGAGCAAAGGCTAGCCCTTGTTGGTCAGCGCATCAAGCGTTCGGTGAGCGCCATTCAAGGGGACATTGCCGCTTTTCGCCATGTCCAGACCTTGCGTCTGCAGCGCCAGCTCGCTTCGCTTGGGGATGGCAAGGAGGCGAACAGTCTTGATCCATATGCTCTTGATGAATTGCAACAGCGCATCCTCCGCGAATCCTTCCGTCAGGCAAGCTCATTGCAGGATCGACTCAAGCTGGACTATAAACGATGAGTGCCGCTTCCTGGTTGCGGCAAAAGTTTGGACGAAGGCCACCCGATGAGTCTCTCGAAGGCTCGTCGTTGGATGAACTGGGGTTCGTATTGCTGGATCTCGATCTGACTGGCACCGATGCCACGCAGGATTTTGTGACCGGCCTGGCCTCTCTTCCTTTGCTTGAAGGCACTTTTCGACCCGTCGATTTACGTTACGTGAGCTTCGCTGAAAACATATCGTCAGATATTGACCAACAGCCCGAAATTTTCAACGGTTATCGCAACTGTATGGATCTGATGGAAAACAATGTCGTGGTGACCATCAATCCAAATTTTATCAAGCACATGCTCGGGCTTGCAGCTGCCAGGTTCAGATTGCCGCAGCCTGTCGGAACCTGGCTGGATTTGTCGGAGATTGCCGGGGTCATTGGTGATGACAGCCTTGCCGCAACCTCATTGCGCTCTTGGCAAGTGAAAATGAAAACTTGTGGAAGCCATGAGCATGATGCGGTCTACGATGTCTTTGCAATGGCCCAGTTGTTACAGGCTCTGCTGGCTTATGCTGAAGAGTCGGGCATAGAAACCTTGGCCGATTTTCGACGTAATCAAAGCGCCGAAATCTGGATGCGGCCTTATTAAAAAATTTCTCGATGGTTTACCTTTCCTTGATCTGCCGGTGACATATCGTTAATTGGTGCAGTGTTAATCTGACTCTGCTTCTCGAACGGGATGTGACTCCCAATGAGATTGCTGCGCGGTCTGTCAAAGGACCATTTTTAACCCGCTTCGGCGGGTTTTTCTTTGATCCAGTGAAATGCTGACTTTCCAAAACGAAAACCGATACGCTGAGCAGATTTTGTGTCGTCTATCTGACTTCACGTTGTGTCGATGTCGAAAATGAAATATGCGCTAATCCATCTGATTGAGCTGCATGTTTCGCTCCTGAGAACTTAGTATAAGTTGTCGTGAGCGTCGGAAAAATGGTTAGAACAAGCATCCCGTCGATCATCGCGACCAAGTTGATTTCTGGCTCGTCCTACCTCTTTCGACGCCAAAAGGGGAATTCCGTTCATAAATTGCCCTTTTGGCAGCCATTCGCTCGTTGGCAACTGACATCAGCATGCCAAGTGAGATGCTCAAAATCACAAGTGCGGTGCCTCCGTAGCTCACGAAGGGCAATGGCACACCAACGACAGGAAGCAGGCCTGTCACCATCCCCATGTTGACAAAGGCATAGGAAAAAATTCCCAAGGCTAGGCTTCCCGCCAGGTAACGACCAAACTGGTCCCTGGCCCCCATCGAAATATTCAGGCTACGGACAATTATCAGCAGATACAGCACCAGAAGTGAAAAGACCCCGGCCAATCCGAATTCCTCGGCGAGCACGGCAAAAATAAAATCTGTATGCCGTTCAGGAAGGAAATCCAGTTGTGCCTGAGTACCCATGCCCCAACCTTTGCCCCAGAGGCCACCTGAGCCAACGGCGATAATCGACTGGATGATGTGGAATCCTTTTCCCAGCGGATCAGAGGTGGGATTCAACATCGTGCAAACCCGGTTCTTCTGGTATTCCTTTAGCAATGGCCAGGCATAGTCCTTTTGGCAAAGCGTATCTCCAAAGATTAGGAGCGTCAGGATTAGCGCTACACCCGCCAGCACCAATGGAGCGATCCATTTCCAAGGAATTCCGGCAAAGAACATTACGAAAAACCCCGACAGAAAAACCAATATTGCTGTCCCAAGATCTGGTTGGCGAGCAATGAGTAGCACCGGCACCAAAAGCAATGCCAGAGCCAAGGCATGGTCGCGATTCGTCGCAAATCCATCGCGCTGGTGATAGAACCAGGCCAGCATGAGTGGCATGGCGATCTTTAATATCTCCGAAGGCTGTACCCGTGTAAAACCAAGATTGAGCCAGCGGCGTGCACCTTTCGATACATCGCCGAACAACGCAACCGCAATCAACAACATGATCCCGATGAGATAGAGCCAAAGCGCAGTACTTCTCAAGCGTTGGGGTGGTGTATGTGCGGTGATCAGCAAGCAGGTGATGGCCACACTAAGGTTAAATACATGAGCCTGGAGGCGCTGTGGCGAGGCGCTGATGAGGATGATTGAGGCGTAGGCGAGCAGCACAATCGTAAGTGCAAACAGGGTCGGATCAAGTGGCGCGAGCAGGCGTCGCCAATGCACTCGGAGAATGCTTGAAATACTTTGGTTCATAAAAAATGAGGCGGTTACCCGCCTCTTAAGTCTCCTCCACGAGGTGTGCGTGGTCGGTCAGACCTCTGTAGATCCATCCGCGTTGATGAGCGTGACGGGAGTAGTGCAATGTCGATTAATTAACTTGGGGCCCAGCCCTGAAGGAAAAAGTCCCAGCCGGTGAATCCTTGGGACGACAATTTCCGAGCAACCCAATTCTTCGGCCAGATCGATCACCGCGCTCACGGCCTCGGCCTCCCGAAAATAGGTTCTGCAATTGATTCCAGCTTCGGAAAGTGACTTGGCGGCATCTTTCAGGAATAACGCCGAGCGCTCCTGAAAATGCTTGCGCACCTCGCTTTCAGTGTAGAAGCGCAAGACTTCCCAGCTTCGCACCGGTTCGGCGATGAACAGCACGCAGGCCTCCACCTGGATACCAGCTCTAGCGAGGTGCGAGGCGTACAGGATGCCCCCGCGAGACTCGTCGCTGGCATCGATCGGAATCAGCAATCGGACGAAGGTGTTGGCCGGGGAATCAGGTTTGAGATGTTTCATGATGGCAAGATTTCCCATGTCAGCTCATTTCCTGAGATGTAGTTGCTTTTACGTTGTGCAACTCCTTGGCCTCGGCATCCAGGCATCGCCGAATCCGACGCAAGAAGAAGGGACCGGCAAGTATCAGGAGAAGGGGAAGCGCCAGCAGTTGTTGCGACAGGAAGACAAAGGGCAAAGAGGTTTCCGCAATCGCTGCCGGCCGGAGAAACCAGGCCGAAATCACCACGGCTGCGATGATGCCTATACGCTCGAATTGATCAAAGTCAGCTTTCTGAACCTTGCCCAGGACGCTTGGCCACTCTTCTACCGGCCATTCGCGCAGGCGCGGAAAGAGTTGGACGAGTAACCATTGCAGGTAAAGAGAACGAAGGATCAGGCTCTTATCGGCCATTACAGCACCAGGAATGCGAAAATCGCGACGAAGGTGGGTGGCAAGGCCGCAAGGAAAAGGCCCAACGGGCTGACCGATTCATCGTCGAAGCTTGACTTCAGGATCGCTACGCCAGCCGGGTTCGGGGCATTGGCAATGATGGTCAGGCCGCCACCAGTGACTGCGCCGGCGACGATCGCGTATTTGAATTCGTCCGAGACGCCCTCAACCAGAGATGCCAGATAAGTCAATGCAGCGTTATCAGTAACGGCTGTCAGGGCTGTAGCCAGGAAATACAGAACTGTCGGTTCGACGCCGGTAAGTGCGTTCTGTAACCACCATTGCTGTAGCCCGCCGAGCACAACCAGTCCGGCCAGGAAGAAAGCGACCAACAAGCCTTCGCGAAGAATCAGGCGGTCCTGATATTGCTTGTAAGCCTCGGTATATCCCAGGAAAAAAAGAAACAACCCCATGAATACGACCGCATGGTGAGCAAATAAAACGACGCCCACCAGAAAGACAAGATGGATGGCTGCTACGGTTTTTGGAACAGTCGGCTGATCGCCAGCCCCATCAGCCTTGCCTTTTGAAGCAAGCTCATGTCGGAAAAACCAGGTCAGTACCGTAGCATTCACAAACACAGCGAACGCAGCCTTCCAGCCGAAATGGGAAAGCATGAACAAACTATCCCATTGCCACTTGCTTGCCACCATCAGTACCGGCGGTGCCGCAAAATTGGTCATGGTGCCACCGATGGAAATATTGACGAATAACAGACCAATCGTGGCGTACTTGAGTCGATTCGAAAGGTGCTGCCGAAAATAGCTATCGCGCAACATCAATGCCGCCAAGGTCATCGCGGCTGGTTCGGTAATGAACGATCCTAGTAGCGGGATAAAGGATAGGCAGAGGAAATAGACCGCCACTGACCGCTGGATCGGAATCATTGAGGCAATCAAACGCACAACCGCCATGACTGTATTGAGGATCGGACGGCTGGCTGCGATTACCATGATCACGAAAACAAACATCGGCTCCGTGAAATTTCGTGCCTCCAGATAAGTAACCGCAGCATCCTTACCTGAGAGCCAGAAAAGCGATGCGATAAGGATAAAGGCCCAGAATCCGAAGACCACCTCAACCTCGGCCAACAAATGCCAGAGGCCGGCATGGCGGGGCTGCACATGGGCCAAGTGGGCAAAAAATTTGGTCGAGAAGGTATGCAGAACTGCGATAGCAAAAAGTACGGCAGCAATGATTTCCGGAGTTGATACAGCGGCGATAGGCATAATTTCTGATTAAAATTGACTTTGCTGACTATATCCATCCGCACCACTCAAGATAATTCGGGGGGCTCGTACGTGAATCACCTACGTGTTTGACTTGTTACACTGTTGCGATGTCTCGGTTAAATTTCCCCTTCCGGTCCCCATGGAGAAGCTGTGACTCTGGTTTGTGGAATGGTCGCGCCGCTGTGCCTTCCCCTAGTTGTGGCAGTGTCATTCGTCGACGGCGTTGCCTGCTATTGTTTGGCATCTACGGCAACTTCATCCGGGCCAATCCGATGACTGGTCACTACCCCTCAAATTGATAGAAAAATAGTGAACACGCTATTTCTGCACCTGGGTTTTGCCTTGCTTTACATCGCGCTTGATGCGGCGAGTTTCATCCATCCCTTGCACGACCTGAACATCACGCCGTGGAATCCGGCCCCAGCACTCGGGCTGGTTTTCCTGCTGCGCCAAGGCTCTGCTGGATGGTTGTCGCTGATCGGCACTGTCGTACTGAGTGAATGGGTAGTACGTGGCATTCCCCAGTCATGGTGGAGCAGCCTTGTTTCCGCCTTGATTCTCTCTGGTGGTTACATTGCTTTGGGGGAATTCCTCCGTCGCCGCCTGGAACCCTCCAACCTGTTGAATGACCGGACCTCACTCCTGACCTGGATCCTGCCGATTGCCGGGGGAACGCTGCTGATCAGTCTGCTTTATCTAACTACCTTGGACATCTTAGGCGTGTTGCCAGCCAATGGTTGGCAAGCCGGAGTGCTGCAATTTTGGGTTGGCGATGGTGTTGGTATCACGGTAGCGATGCCACTTTTTTGGTGGCTGAGCAGCGAGCGGGGACGCATCCTGCTCAAATCGTCTATCCTGCGGTGGGAAACATTGGGCTACGCGAGCCTCAGCCTGTTCGCCCTGTGGATTGCATTTGACTTTGGTGATGGCAATGGCTTCAAGCTGTTTTATCTGCTCTTCCTGCCCATCGTCTGGGCTTCGGCTCGCCAGGGGATGGCCGGCGCGATTATCTCGGCCTTCTTGTTGCAGATTGAGGTTATCGCAGCTGTACAAATTCTCAGCCACAGCGCTGTGACCTTGGCCGAATTGCAAATACTGTCGCTGGCCATGGCTCTGATCGGTTTTTTCATTGGCAGTGTGGTCGACGAACAACGTCGTACCAGTGACGAGCTTAAGCAGACGCTCCGTCTGGCGGCGGCGGGTGAAATGGCTGGCGCCCTGGCACATGAACTCAATCAGCCACTGACAGCATTGGCCGCTTATGCCTCCGCCTGTGAAACGCTGCTCGAACGGGGTGAGCAGGGGGAGCGACTCAATGCAGCGATTCGTGGCATGTTGCTGGAGTCTGGACGGGCCGGGGAAGTGGTCCGGCGCCTGCGGGATTTTTTTCGGACCGGAGCGACCAAGCTGGAACCAGTCCGCCTGCCCGAGATTATCGATCAGGCCATCCGCAACTACAGGGAGAAAGCGACCGCGCAACGTATAGCTTTTAACGTTGGGAATGTTGCCGAAGTAACACTGCTGGCAGATCGCCTGCAACTCGAAGTCGTATTGCGCAACTTGCTGGCCAATGCCTTTGATGCCGTGGGCCAAGCCGACTGCGTGCAGCGCACTGTCAGTCTCAATAGTGAGATTTTGCCAGGAGCTCGCGTCTCTATCGTGATCGAAGACTCCGGGACTGGTCTCTCTGACAAGATGGCTGCTTCGCTCTTCGAGCCTTTTCTGTCGTCGAAATCCAGCGGTCTTGGGCTGGGGCTGGTGATCAGCCGTGCAATTGTCGACACCCATGGTGGGAAGCTCTGGGGGGAAGTTGCGAATCACGGTATTTTTAAGCTGGTTCTGCCCATTCACGAGTCTTCAAAACATGTCTGAAAACCTGACTGTCTTTATCGTAGATGACGATTCTTCCGTGCGTGATGCCCTGAGTTTGCTATTAGGCGTTCATGACTATCGAGTGGGCATCTTTGGCGACGCCGAGAGTTTCCTGAAGGCATTTAAGAAGGAATGGCGAGGGTGCGTATTACTCGATATCCGGATGCCAGGCATGGACGGTCTGGCACTGCAGAAACATTTGCTTGGCCTAGGAAGCGAGTTGCCGGTCATCATCATGACAGGGCACGGTGATGTAGCATCGGCCCGGGAAGCGTTTCGGGCGCTTGCAGTCGATTTCCTGGAAAAGCCGATTGACCACAAGAAGCTAATGGCCGGCATTGCAGATGCTTTTTCCAGGCAACAGGCCAAAATTGCTATTACGCTGAGCCAAGATCAGGTCGAGCGCTTGGTATCCAAGCTTACGCCCAGAGAACTTGAGGTGATGAATCTTGTGGTGGCTGGCAGGCATAATCGGGAAATAGCCGCGGAACTGGGAATCAGTCCACGCACCGTTGAAGTTCACAAGGCACGCGTCATGGACAAGCTTGGCATCAGAAATGTTGCTGATTTGGTTCGGCTGAACCTCCAGTCAGGTAATGTCGAGTAGAAGTTGCGCCCACCGATTATGCAAAAGAATTAACGATGGCTGGTTTATATCGGTCTTGATCCGCCTCGAAGTGACGGCAGTAGTTGTCGACGACTTGTCTTTGACCAGCCGCCAGTATTGGGCACGGGTGAGTAGCGGAAAGTGAAAAGCAGCCATTTTTCCCGGACTCTTTCTGAATGCTGCGGTCGACGCCTGAAAAAAGGCTGTTTTCATTCCGGCGGCAGTTGGCGTGTTTCGCCGTGCTTGAACATCCAGACACGATCTTCCCCCATGCGACGGTTGGCCAAGGCAATGGCGAGATCACGGGGTGGCTGATCGAAGGTTTCCTGAGTCAGTTCAAAGGTTCCCCAGTGCACGCCAAGGGCCTGTTTGGCATCGAGGTCGAGCATGATCCTGACGGCGTCATCCGGGTTGATATGCTGGGGAGCCATGAAATCGCGCGGCAGGTAGGCACCGACTGGAATGGCGAGAAAGTCGACTGCACCCAATCGGCGCCGGATTTCCTTGAAGTCGTTGGAATAACCGGTATCGCCGGTGTAAAGGAAGCGCCATGGCTTGCCGGCCGAAGTCTCGATGGCAAAGCCGCCCCAGAGCGTTGCATTGGTGTCGAAGGGGGTGCGTTTGCTCCAGTGCTGGGCTGGCGTGAAGTGAATTTTCAGCTTGCCCTCCATGCGGCTATCCCACCAGTCCATTTCAATCACATTGGCAATACCCTGGTCGTCAAACCATTCTTTTACACCCAGCGGAACGAGAAAACGTGGCTTCTGGCCGGCCGCCATTAGCGCTTCGATGGTGTTCTTGTCCAGATGGTCATAGTGGTTGTGTGAAATCAGCACGAGGTCGATGCGTGGCAATTGCTCGGGGTGGATTGGTGCGGGCACAAGGCGTTTGGCCGAGAGCAGCGAATGCGGTCCGGCGAAATCGGAGAGTTGCGGATCGATCAGGATATTTTGTCCACCGACCTGCAGGAGTAACGAAGCGTGCCCGAGCCAGGTGATTCTGGGCTGTTCGGCAGGTGTTGCGAGAAGAGGCTGATCGACCGGCACCGTCCAGTCAGCAATGAACTTTTCGTAACCGCCATCGGGTGGTCCGGCTGGCCGAAAATCCCCACGCAGGCGCATCAGCATGATTTCGTACCAGGGAAATGTACCGATCTGAAAGGCGGTATTGCTATTGACGAAACCGTCCGGCCGATGGTGCGCCCGGCTTGCGTCATAGGCTGGATTGACCATTGCACAGCCGCTGATGACTAGCGCCGTCAGCACAAAAATGAAATTGATCGCCCTGTTCATTCTTGGGCAGCAAGTCTTTGCCGGATCGCAGCGGCCAGAACGCCCGGATCTTCGGCGCCGACAATGATCTGATCACCTTCCAGAATGAAGGTCGGCACCATGCGGATACCCATGGCGCGAATACGGCGTTCGTCCTCAAGAACTTCGTCGGTGTCTTCGATGGCGCTGAGATAAGCTGCTACATCCTCTGCGGCATAACCGCATTCAGCAGCAATTTTGGCCAATGACGTCAGGTCACCGACGGCTTCGCCACGTTGAAACTGGGCAACGAAAAGACGTTCGAGCAGGGCATCGGCATTGCCTTGCATTTGCGCCCAATAGATCAGCCGGTGAGCTTGCAAGGTATTCGCCCGCAGACGGATCTTTTCAAATTCAAAGGCTATGCCATAGGCCCGGCCAGCTTCACGGACCCGCTCGAAAAGTGCCTCAACCGGCGCCCGGCCACCAAACTTCTGTTCCAGAAACGGCAGGTAGGGCTCGCCCTCGGGCGGCGTGTCGGGATTGAGGAAAAAGGGCCGCCAGCGCGTTTCGTAGCAGAAATCCGGATGTGCCTGGCGAACCATGGCGATGGCCGTTTCAAGGCGGCGTTTGCCGATGAAGCACCAGGGGCAGACGATGTCGGCAACGATGTCGATTTTTAGCATGGGTTCAGTACAAAACGTGAGTGACGCAGGGCAGACCGATTCCCAGAGCCAATGGTTCCGGCAATCTCAAGGGGCGCGTTGTTGCCCGAAGGCCGGCAAGGTGATGTGGTAGCGCATGGCTAGCAGACGGAGCCCGAGCACGATCGCCATCGCCAGCCAGCTCGCCAGCACCGAGGAAAGTCCGATCGCTTCCATGGCGATCATGGCCAGCGCACCGATCCAGGCAGCCGTGGCGTAAAGTTCGCCCTTGAGAAAAACCAGCGGCACGTCGTTGCACAGAATATCCCGCAGGACGCCACCGACGATGCCGGTAATGACACCCATCAGGCTGGCAACCAGCCACGGGGCATGCCATTGCAGCGAAACCTGGGTGCCGACGATGGTAAATAACGCCAGGCCGATGGCGTCAGGAATAAGAAACAGGCGCGGTGGCAGGGGCAGGGCGCGGGCAATAAAGAAAGTCAGCAAACCGGTGCCGAGCGCCGCCATCAAATAGGCCTGATCGACTACCCAGAAAACATTGCGATCAAGCAGCAAGTCGCGGATGGTGCCGCCGCCAAGTGCGGTGGCTGTGCCAACCAGCAAGGCGCCAATCAGGTCCATCTGCTTGCGGCTGGAATCGAGTACGCCGGTCAGGGCGCTGACCGCGACGGCCGCCATGCCGACCCAGTAGAGCAGGGCGTCCATGCTCACCTTAGCGCTGACGCTCCTTCATGGCGCGCTGTGCTTCACGTTTGGAGTCTTTTTCCTGCTCGTCGCCACGTTTGTCGTGCTGCTTCTTGCCCTTGGCCAGGCCGATTTCGAGCTTGATCCGGCCGCGCACGAAATGCAGGTCGATCGGCACCAATGTGTAACCGGCTCGTTCGACCTTGCCGATCAGCTTCATGATTTCCTTGCCGTGCAGCAGCAGCTTGCGGGTACGGATCGGATCGTGGGAATTATGCGTGGAAGCCATCGGCAGTGGGGAAATGTGCATCCCGATCAAGTAGATCTCGCCACTTTTGATGATGACGTAGGATTCCTTGATGTTCATCCGGCCGGCGCGAATGGCCTTGACTTCCCAGCCTTCAAGGGCGATACCGGCCTCGAACTTCTCTTCGACGAAGTAGTCGTGAAAGGCTTTTTTGTTGACCGTGATGCTCATGCCGCGACTGATCCATTAAAATTGCCATTTTACAGGATACCGGAACGTTGCCGACGCATGGCCCAGGTTGAAAAAACAGTACTGATCGAGCAATCCGCCGAACGCATGTTCGATCTGGTGGATCTTTGCGAGGATTACCCGGCTTTTCTGCCCTGGTGCAGTCACGCCGAAGTCAAATTCCGCGACCTGCAGAAAACCGTGGCGACGCTGCACATCAATTACCACTCGGTCAAATCCTGTTTCACCACGGAAAACGACAAGGAACATCCGACGCTGATGAAGATCCGTCTGGTCGATGGCCCGTTCCGTCGCCTGGAAGGTTCATGGCATTTCAGGGCTCTGGCCGAAAATGCCTGCAAGATCGAGTTTCAGCTGCACTACGAGTTTTCCAGCAAACTATTCGAAAAGGTCATTGGCCCGGTGTTCAGCCATATCGCGAATACCTTTGTCGATGCCTTCGTACGCCGCGCAGAGCAAGTCTATGGAGCCAGCCATGGCTGAAATGATCAATGTCGAAGTTTGCTATGCCTTGCCAGTCAAGCAGGAATTGGTCAGCGTCAAGCTGCCAACCGGGGCTACGTTGGTTCAGGCGCTTGAAAGCTCAGGTTTGCTGCAGAAATATCCTGATATCGACCTGAAGAAGAACAAGTTCGGTATTTTCGCCAAGTTGTCGAAGCCGGACGCTGTCTTGCGTGACCGTGATCGTGTCGAAATCTACCGGCCGCTGATCGCTGACCCGAAAGAGGTTCGCAAACAGCGCGCCGCCGAAGGCAAGGTCATGAAAAAAGGCGCCGGGGATACCGACGCCGCAGAAGGCTGATTCGCGGCTTTCAGCTTACTTGCAGGATTCCGCCATGACCTGGCGGGAGCGTTCCATTTCCTGCTGACGCTGGCTGTCATCCATCACCTGGCGCTCACCTTTTTCGTTCAGTGTCGCCATTGGTTGCTTGGACTCCAGTGCGGCGAGATTGCGCCGGGAGCGCTCACAATTCTCCCGCTTGTCGGCGGCATCCTTCTGCTCCTTGGCATCTTTCTCTGATTTTTCCCTGGCTTCCTGCTGCCGTTTCTTGAAATCCAGATCTTTTTCAGCAGTTGTCTTCGGCCCTTCGGCCGCTTTTTCGGTTGGCTTCTCGGCGGCAGGTTTCTCGGCCGCATCAGTCGCTGGCGGCGGACCGCCGATGACGCGAGTGGGTTTGCCGGCACCCGCTTGTGGCGTATCGGAAATGACAGTACGGCCATTGCTGTCTTTCCATTGGTAGGTTTGAGCGTGTGCCGAGACGAATGCTGCGGTCAACGTGATTCCAAGGGCAAAAATGAGCGTGGGTTTCATGGTCGTATCCGGGTTTCCGTAGGTTTTCTGTATAATACGATTTTGTGACCTTGGAACAAAGGCCATGCGACTTTTGCAAAAAGCCCTAACGTTTGACGACGTCCTGCTCGTCCCCGCACACTCCCAGATTTTGCCCCGCGATGTCAGCCTTTCAACCCGGCTGAGCCGCAACATTTCCCTGAACCTGCCCTTGCTTTCCGCCGCCATGGATACCGTGACGGAAGGTCGCCTCGCCATTGCTTTGGCGCAGGAAGGCGGCATCGGCATCATCCACAAAAACCTCTCTGCCAAGTCGCAGGCCGCCGAAGTAGCCAAGGTCAAGCGATTTGAATCCGGCATCCTGAAGGATCCGATCACTGTTTCGCCAACCATGACGGTTCGCGATGTGATCGAGATTACTCGTCAGTACAAGATTTCCGGCCTGCCGGTAATCGACCGGGCCGGCAAGGTGGTCGGCATCGTCACCAACCGCGACCTGCGCTTCGAAACCAATCTCGATCAGCCGGTCAAGGCCATCATGACCCCGCGCAAGCGTCTGGTGACGGTCAGGGAAGGTGCCAGTGTCGAGGATGCCAAGGAACTGATCCGCAAGCATCGCCTTGAGCGCGTGCTGGTGATCGATGATGATTGGCACATGCGTGGCCTGATCACGGTCAAGGACATTCTGAAATCCACCGAACATCCGCTGGCCAACAAGGATTCCTCCGGGCGTCTGCGTGCCGGTGCGGCTGTCGGCGTTGGCGCCGGCACCGAAGAACGGGTCGAACTGCTGGCCGAAGCCGGCATTGACGTGATCGTTGTCGATACCGCTCACGGGCATTCGCAAGGCGTGCTTGACCGCGTCAATTGGGTCAAGAAGAACTTCCCGCAGATCGAAGTCATCGGCGGCAACATCGCTACGGCTGACGCTGCGCGGGCGCTGGTTGATGCGGGCGCCGATGGTGTCAAGGTTGGTATCGGTCCCGGTTCCATTTGCACGACGCGGATCGTGGCTGGTGTTGGTGTGCCGCAGATCACCGCAATCCAAAATGTTTCCGATGCCCTCAAGGGTTCCGGTGTGCCGATGATCGCCGACGGCGGTATCCGCTACTCCGGTGACATCGCCAAGGCGATTGCTGCCGGTGCCGATACGGTGATGCTCGGTGGCCTGTTTGCCGGTACCGAAGAGGCGCCGGGCGAGGTCGAACTGTTCCAGGGCCGTTCCTACAAGTCCTACCGCGGCATGGGCTCGCTGGGTGCGATGCAGGCCGGTTCATCTGACCGCTACTTCCAGGAAAACACCAATAACGTCGACAAGTTCGTGCCGGAAGGCATCGAAGGCCGGGTGCCCTACAAGGGTTCCGTGCTTGCCGTGATTCACCAGTTGATGGGTGGTTTGCGTTCGTCGATGGGCTATCTCGGCAGTCCGACGATTAATCACATGCACGACAACGCCTGTTTTGTCGAAATAACCTCGGCCGGTATCCGCGAATCTCACGTGCACGACGTGCAGATCACCAAGGAAGCCCCGAACTACCACCTCGACTGATCGTTCCTTTGTTACTTAGGGCGGCTCCGGTAGCCGCCCTTGTTATTTCAAGGTTTTGAAATGGCTCACCAGAAAATCCTCATCCTCGATTTCGGTTCCCAGGTTACCCAGCTGATTGCCCGTCGCGTGCGCGAAGCCAAGGTTTTCTGTGAAATCCACCCGTACGATGTTTCCGAAGAGTTCATCCGTAACTACGGCGCCAAGGGCATCATCCTTTCGGGCGGCCCAAGCTCGGTAACCGATGGCGATACGCCGCGGGCGCCAGCGGTGGTGTTCGAGCTGGGCATTCCGGTGCTTGGCATCTGTTACGGCATGCAGACCATGGCGCAGCAACTGGGTGGCAAGGTAATGACGGCCGAGGCGGCTGGCAAGGCCCGCGAATTTGGTTATTCCGAAGTTCGCGCCCATGGCCATACGGCGTTGCTCAAGGGGCTGGCCGACTTCACGACGGCCGAAAGCCACGGCATGTTCAAGGTCTGGATGAGTCATGGCGACTCGGTGATGGAGTTGCCGGCCGGTTTCAAGATCATGGCCTCGACGCCGTCCTGCCCGATTGCCGGGATGGCCGACGAGGAACGCAAGTTTTACGCCGTCCAGTTCCACCCGGAAGTTACGCATACGCTGCAGGGGCGCGCCATTCTTGAGCGTTTCGTGCATGGCATCTGCGGCTGCGGAACGGATTGGGTGATGGGCGATTACATCAGCGAAGCTGTCGCCTCGATTCGTGCCCAGGTGGGTAGTGACGACGTGATTCTCGGCCTCTCCGGTGGCGTCGACTCGAGCGTGGCGGCGGCGCTGATTCACCGCGCCATTGGCGATCAGCTGACCTGCGTATTCGTCGATCATGGCTTGCTGCGCCTGAATGAAGGCGACATGGTGATGGAGATGTTTGCGCGTAACCTTGGTGTCAAGGTGATCCGCGTTGATGCAGTTGACGCCTTCATGGGCGAACTTTCCGGTGTTTCCGATCCGGAACAGAAGCGCAAAATCATCGGCAAGGAATTCGTCGAAGTCTTCCAGGCTGAATCGAAAAAGCTCACTTCTGCCAAGTGGCTGGCCCAGGGCACGATCTACCCGGATGTGATCGAATCAGCCGGCAAGGGCAAGAAGGGCGCCCACACCATCAAGAGCCACCACAACGTTGGTGGTCTGCCGGAAGACATGCACCTCAAGCTGCTCGAACCGCTGCGCGAACTCTTCAAGGACGAAGTCCGCGAACTGGGCGTCGAGTTGGGACTGCCGCGCGAGATGGTCTATCGCCACCCGTTCCCCGGTCCCGGTCTGGGCGTGCGCATCCTCGGCGAGGTCAAGCGCGAATCGGCCAGCCTGCTGCAACGGGCAGACGCCATTTTTATCGATGAATTGCGGTTGACCGCAGCAACGCCCGCCAATGCTGTTGCCGGCTTATGTACCGAAGCTGATGTCGGCAAGAGCTGGTACGACCTGACCAGCCAGGCCTTTGCCGTCTTCCTGCCGGTCAAGAGCGTGGGCGTGATGGGCGATGGCCGCACCTATGAAAACGTTGTCGCGCTGCGTGCCGTCGTCACCAGCGATTTCATGACCGCGCACTGGGCGCACCTGCCGTACGAACTGCTCGGTCGTGTTTCCAATCGAATCATTAACGAAGTCCGCGGCCTGAACCGGGTCGTTTACGACATCTCCGGCAAGCCGCCGGCAACGATCGAGTGGGAATAAGCGAGGAAACAGTCGCCATTCTTGGCGACGAATTTTTCATGCGCGAGGCCATTTCGCTGGCCCGGGCAGCCGAATGCCTCGGTGAAGTGCCGGTTGGTGCTGTTGTCGTACAGAACGGTGTGATCGTCGGGCGTGGCTTCAATTCGCCGATAGGCGAGAGCGACCCGACGGCGCATGCCGAAATCGCTGCATTGCGCGATGCAGCCAGGTCGCTGGGCAATTACCGACTGCCCGGCTGCGAGCTGTTTGTTACGCTCGAACCTTGTGCCATGTGTGCTGGTGCCATCATGCATGCCCGGATCAGCCGGGTAATTTATGGTGCCCGCGACCCGAAAACCGGGGTGCATGGCAGCGTCGTTGATCTGTTCGGTGTTGAACGACTCAATCACCATGCCACGGTGAATGGCGGCGTGCTGGCGGATGAATGCAGCACGTTGCTGTCGCAGTTTTTCGCCGATCGTCGCAAGAAGGTCCAATGAAACTGCTGGTTTCGGTGGCTCGACAGCAAATGACCGTCTTTGACGATCATGGCGTTGTTCTCTGCGAGTATCCGGTTTCCACCGGCAAGGCTGGCGTTGGCGAGGTTTCCGGTAGTTTTCAGACACCGCGCGGGCAACACCTGATTCGAGCCAAAATTGGCGCTTATCAACCAGAGAACACCGTTTTTGTTCGCCGTCGCCCAACCGGGGAAATCTGGACGCCAGCGCTGGCCGAGCAGTTTCCGGGTCGTGACTGGATTCTCACCCGCATCCTGTGGTTATCCGGTTGCGAGCCGGGTCGTAATCGGCTGGCTTGCGTCGATACCATGCGCCGCTACGTCTATATCCACGGAAGCCCGGATTGTGCAGAAATGGGCATACCCGGTTCCCACGGTTGCATCCGCATGCGCAATGCGGACATCATCGAGTTATTCGATCAGGTGCCGTGTTTTACCGAAGTGGAAATCACCGAAGACTGAAGCGGCTGGCCATTTGCGCCGAAAGTCTGCTCATGCAGCTTGACCATGCCATCCGAACGCTGCCAAACCAATGTCGAGGCACGCGTGCCGTAGCTTTCCGATTTAACGAAGACGGCTGACAACAGGCGCTCCCACTCGATTGGCACGCCGGTTTTCGGCAGGTTTTCGTCAGCAACGATGGCCTGATCGGCCAACAGATCAAAAATGGCTTGTTCGGCCGGTAAATGTTGAATGGCTTTGCCGAAACTTTGCCGAGCCTGCAGCAATTTTGGCCAGGGGCTGTCGAGCAGATGGTTCGACAGGCCGTAAATGCCAGGCGCCAATGCTCGAGGTTCGCCATCGCGGTTGGAGCAATAGAACAAGGATAGTCCATCGCAGAGCAGCAGGTTGAAGCCCGAGAATTGGCCGCCATCAATGCGCTTCACGTAATCGCCGGCAGATCCGGAGGACAGCAGAAAATCGCGGGTCAGCGCACCTCTGGAGCGCACGCCCGGCACCATGCCCGGTTCTCGAACATTGGTTACTGCCGCAAAGCGGCCAGTTTCGCTGACGCCCAGCCAGGTACCACCGGCTTCCAGATCGATACCGCCGATGACTTGAGGGTCATCTGCCCAACGGGTAGCATCAGCTGTCGGTCGGGCGTAAAACTCGTCGCGATTGGCTGCGACCACCAATGGGTAGTCCGGGTGGGCGCGCCAACCGACGACGATCAGGCACATTTTGCCTGCTAGAGCGGGTTGACCGCAGCAGCCTGCACTTGCGGACCTTCGCGGGAGTCGAGATGGACGTTGGTCGAGAAATTCGACTGGACAACGGCCAGTGCCTCGTAGCCACCCAGTGGCGAGGGCGCGGCCGACATCACCATGCCGCAGGCTTGATCCGGATTGTCCGGTGAATGCAGTACGTCACCCGCCTTGAGGGGTTGCTGGCTGGTCAGGCGATAAAGGTGACGTTTCACTTTGCCGAGATATTGCGTCCGGGCAACGATTTCCTGACCCGGATAGCAGCCCTTGTGGAAGCTGACGCCCCCGATCTTTTCAAAGTCGGCCATCTGCGGCACGAACTCTTCCTTGGTTGCCAATGTAACCAGCGGATAGGCTGCCTGAATATCAAGCCAGCGCCATGCCGGAACGCCCGCCGGCTTTGCCTTGATGGTCAGTTTTTGCCACAGTGCTGCCTTTGCAGCCTCGGGTGCGGCAATAACGAAACGGCTGGCATCAAGCCGGACGACGGTAGTGCCATCGGCAGAAACAGTGGTCATCGGCGTAGCCGGGCAGGGCAATCCGGCACCAGTCAGAGCCTCTTCAGCTTGCGGGCCGGAAAGGCCCAGCAAAATGGTGTTGTCAGTTTGCGCGGCCAATTTGACCTTGGAACGCAACACGAACATTTGCAGGCGTTTTTGCGTTGCCTCCTGAAGATCGGCGGCAAGGGCCAGCAGATAACTGTCACCGCTCCGCCAAGTGAGGAAACTGGCCTGCATCCGGCCTTTGGCACTGCACCAGCCAGCATGCTGGGCCTGACCCTCTGTCAGGTGGTTGATATCGCTGGTGAACTGGCTGTGCAGGAAGGGTTTAGCTTCCTCGTCATTGGCCTCAATCAGGCCGAGGTGGGTGAGCGGGACCAGAACGGTTTGCTTGCTCGCCGCAAGCAGTTCGGCCGTGGCATCGCCAAAGTTGATAAGTTCTGAAGTCTCGCCGTCGAAGACGCCTTCGGCAGACTCCAGAAAGCTGCGCCAGTTGGGGTTCATGGGGGCTCCTGTTAGGGTTTGGGATATTATATCGCCCGTTATAACGTGCTCGTTCCACACGGGCAAGACCTGCTTGTATCCAGCGAGTTCCCGTGCGCCTCCTTCTCAAACTGTTTTTACTGTTTTCGCTTCTGGCGGGCGCCGCTGCGGGTGGTGTCTGGTGGTGGGCTAACCAGACATTGAGCCTGCGTAGCTCGCCTCTTGATTTTCGTATTGTTGCCGGCAGCAGCTTGCGCTCTGCCATCGGGCAAATGCAGGAGGCCGGGATTGATCTGCAGCCTTCATTACTTGCCGTACTGGCACGGATCACTAAGGCGGAAACCGGTATCAAGGCGGGCAGCTATGCCGTCCATCAGGGCGTTACGCCATTGCAATTGCTGGAAAAGCTGACTCAGGGAAAAGTTTCCCAAGGCGATATCACGCTGGTTGAGGGCTGGACCTTCCGGCAATGGCGTGCGCGGCTCGATGCGCATCCGGAACTTTCTCACGAGACGCGCGGCCTGAGCGAAGCGCAAATTGTCGGGCGGCTGGATTTGAATATTGCGAGCCTTGATGGCTGGCTTTTTCCCGATACCTATCTCTTTGACAAACAATCCAGCGATCTTGAGCTAATAGCCCGAGCGGTGCGCGCCATGCAACGTCGTCTGGACACCGAATGGGCCGGACGGGCCGAAGGACTGCCGTATAAAACACCGCATGAAGCACTGATCATGGCCTCCATCGTTGAAAAGGAAACCGGCCGCGAGGCCGATCGCACCCATGTCGCTGCCGTCTTCGTCAATCGACTGCGCAAGGGCATGTTGTTGCAAACCGATCCGACGGTTATTTATGGCCTGGGTGAGTCCTTTGACGGCAACCTGAGAAAGCGCGACCTGCAGGCTGACACCCCGTACAATACCTACACGCGTGCCGGAATGCCGCCGACGCCAATCGCCATGCCGGGGCTGGCTTCGCTGCGGGCTGCCATGCATCCGGCGGCATCCGATGCACTTTATTTCGTCGCCCGGGGTGACGGTAGCAGCGAATTTTCGCGCTCGCTCGACGAGCACAATCGGGCAGTCAATAAATATCAGAGGAGAGGAAAGTGAAAGGCAAATTCATCACTTTCGAAGGCATCGATGGTGCCGGCAAGAGCAGTCATGTCGAATGGCTGGCCGAATGGCTACGGGCGCGAGGTCTGGTGGTTCTGGTCACCCGGGAGCCGGGCGGTACGCCACTAGGTGAAAAGCTGCGGGAAATGCTGCTGAACGACACCATGCACCTCGAAACTGAGACCTTGTTGATGTTTGCCGCTCGTCGCGAACATCTGGCCCAGGTTATCGAGCCAGCATTGGCTCGTGGCGAATGGGTGGTCTGCGACCGTTTCAGCGACGCCACCTATGCCTATCAGGGGGGCGGGCGCGGTCTGGATCGTGCCAAGCTTCAAATCCTTGAACATTGGGTACATGAGCAGGTGCAGCCGAATCTGACGCTGCTGTTCGATCTGCCGCTGGATGTGGCGCGGGAACGCATAGCGTTGGCCAGTCGCGTACTGGACCGCTTCGAGCAGGAGCGGGCTGATTTTCATGAGCGGGTGCGGCAGGCCTACCTTGAGAGGGCGCATACCCATCCATCGCGCATTCAGATAATTGATGCCATTCATAGCCTGGAAAATATTCGCAAACAACTTGAACAAATCGTTAAAACGACTTGTTTATGAATGTAATTGAACTTCACAACAAGGTTTGGGCAAGCCTTCTGGCAAGGCGGCAGCAACTACCGCATTCGCTCATGCTGATTGGACAAAAAGGCCTGGGGAAATTCGAACTGGCCAGACAATTCGCTGCCAGCCTGCTGTGCGAACAGCCTCAGGCGTCGGGGCTGGCCTGTGGCAAGTGCCTGGCCTGCAATTGGTATGCACAAGGAAATCACCCGGACTTTCGGCTATTGCAACCGGACGCGTTGGGTGAAGAGTCCGAGGTCGAAGAGGGCAAGAAAAAGCCTAGCCAACAGATCACCATCGATCAGGTCCGGGGGCTGGATGAGTTTCTGAATGTCGGCACCCATCGCGGTGGCTTGCGGATTGTCGTGGTCAATCCGACGGAAGCAATGAACCGGAATACCGCAAATGCACTTCTTAAAACACTTGAAGAACCTGCGCCAAGTACATTGTTTTTAATGGTTTCAAGTGAGCCTATGCGTTTGCTACCAACCATTCGTAGCCGCTGCCAGGTGATGCCTGTGCCGCTTCCGAGTACAAAACAGGCAGAAAAGGTTTTGGCTGATGCTGGCGTTGCCGACCCACGCCGCTGGCTGGCGTTGGCGGGTGGTTCGCCGGGGCTGGCGCTGGAACTTGCTGCTTCCGGACAACTCGCCTGGATGGAAACGCTGATCAAGCGTTTGTCGGCTGGAAAATCGGTTGATCCTTTGGGAATGGCCGGCGAACTGGAAAAGGCCGTCAAGGAAAGCAAGGGAAAGCTCCTGCTGAAAACCGTCGTCGATGCCCTGCAAAAATGGCTGGTCGATCTGACACTGGCCAAGAATGGCCTGCCTGTCCGATATTTTCTGCCTCAGGCGGCCGCAATTTCAGGTCTGGCTGATATCATTCCGGCTGCACGCTTGATTCATTCCTATCGCGACCTGATTTCACGCCGCCAGGAAGCCGAGCAACCACTGAATGCGCGCCTTTTTCTCGAAGGGGTTTTTCTGGACTACCGAGCATTGTTTGCCAATTGATAACCAATGAGTGAAGTCAAACCCGCTCCCCAGCGTCCTAGCGTTCTGTCGCTGAACATCAATTCGAAATCTGCGTTATACGCAGCGTTCATGCCGCATCTGCGGGCTGGCGGCATCTTTATTCCGACGACGCGCAGCTACAACATTGGTGATGAAGTTTTCATGCTTCTTTCGCTGATGGATGATCCTGCCAAATTGCCGATTGCCGGTGCTGTCGTCTGGATTACCCCGGCCGGCGCGCAGAATGGCCGCGCGCAGGGCATTGGTGTGCATTTCAATAATGACGAAAGCGGCCAGGAAGCACGCCGCAAGATTGAAGGCCTGCTGGGCGGAGTCATGCAGTCGTCGCGGCCCACGCACACGCTTTAACCGACCACCATGCTGGTCGACTCGCATTGTCATCTGGATTTTCCTGACCTCGCCAATCGTTTGCCGGACGTGCTCCAACGCATGCAGGACAATGGTGTCGGCGCTGCCGTCTGTATTGGGGTCAATCTGGAAGATTTTCCCAAGGTTCTGGCTTTGGCCGAAGGCGAGAGCCGCCTCTATGCCACGGTTGGCGTCCATCCTGAATACACCGACGTCGAAGAACCGACTGAAGATCAGCTCGTAAATCTGGCGGCACATCCCAAGGTGATCGCCATTGGTGAAACGGGCCTTGATTACTACTGGCAGAAAGACAAGCCAGAGTGGCAGCGCCAGCGTTTCCGTACCCATATCGGTGCCGCAAAGCGCTGCGGCAAGCCGCTCGTCGTGCATACCCGTGATTCGGCCGCCGATACCTTGCGTTTGTTGAGGGAAGAGGGCGCAGGTGCCGTAGGTGGCGTCATGCACTGTTTTACCGAGAACTGGGAGATCGCCCGAGAGGCGCTGGATCTCGGCTTCCATCTCTCGTTTTCCGGCATCGTCACCTTCAAGAATGCGACCATCGTCAAGGAAGTTGCCCAGAAATGCCCGCTGGACCGGATTCTGGTTGAAACCGATTCACCCTATCTGGCGCCCATGCCTTATCGTGGCAAGCCAAACCAACCGGCCTATGTTCGTCACGTTGCCGAAGAAATTGCCCGATTGCGTTCCGTTCCGTATGAAGCTGTCGTCGAAGCCACGACCCAAAACTTCTTTTCCCTGTTCAAACACGCCAGACTGCCCTGAAAAACATGAAAAAACGACTGTTGACCGTAGCAATCACCTTCGCCTTTCCGCTTTTCGTCTTTGCGGCCACCTATGATGACCTGATCAACTCGGCCAAAATGGGTGATACGCGTGATGTTGCCGAGATCGTCAAAAAGGGCGCTTCAATCGATACGACGGACATCGACGGCAATACGCTGCTGATGCTGGCAGCCCGAGACGGACACGCGGAACTGGTCGATTTCCTGATCAAGCAGCGGGCCAAATTGAATGCCAGAAATACCGTTGGCGACACGGCGCTTCGTCTGGCCGCTTTCCGTGGTCACCTCAAAGTTGTCGAGTTGCTGGTAGCGGGCGGTGCGACGCTCAATGCGCCGGGCTGGTCACCGTTGGCTTATGCGGCGTTCAATGGACATCTTGAAATCGCAAGGCTACTGGTGAAATCCGGTGCAGACATCAATTCAGCGAGCGAAAACGGCACCACGCCTCTGATCGCAGCCTGCCGTGGCGGGCATCTTGAGGTCGTCAAGCTGCTGTTGGCCAACAAGGCAGATCTGAACAGGTCGCTGGAATCGGGTGAAACAGCCCTTGATATCGCGCTCAAAAACAAAAACACTGATATTGGCGATCTGCTGGTCAAGGCTGGCGGAAAGTCGGGGCGAACTGTCAGTATCGAAGTCCGATAAGGCAAGCAGCCCTGTCGGGGCAACCTGAAGGCTGGCATATCCAATCAGAACAGCTATAGTGGAGGCTGTTTCTTCGCTTTCAAAGCATCAGCGCCAGACCGTCCTGTGAGAGGTGGATTCCAATGAATGCAGATACCGCCGTCTTTTTGCCCGATGCACTGATGATCAACGTTCCGGAAGTTGATGAACAGCATGCGGCGCTGTTTGCCCGCCTCGCTCGTTTGAAACACCGTTGCATCGAAACAAATTGTCTTCCTGATGACGACGCAACGACCTTACTGGAGTCCTTGCGCATTCATTGTGCAACCGAGGAACGGCTGGCCAATCAGGCCGGTGTGAGCTTCACGACTCATGCCAAAAAACATCAGCAGATGCTGAAAGGCATAGAAAAAACCTTGCACGATGTGCGCAATGAAAAAACGGATATTTTCAGTCTGATCAGATACATCGAATACTGGTTTGAGCGTCACATCATCGAAGAAGACAAAGACCTGGGCAGAAATCTGCAAAAAGCACCGGTTTTCCTTTCAGGGGACCCGTTGACCGCAGCAAATGCTTCCGGGCTGCCCTGCTGACATAGTTTCGCATTGAATTGTTGGCGAATTCAATTACACTGTACGAATGAACAGTTATAGACGAATCGCCCACCTCGATATGGATGCCTTTTTTGCTTCCGTAGAATTGATTCGCTATCCGGAACTACGTGGGAAGCCGGTAGTGGTTGGTGGGCGAAACGTTCATCAACCGGTAGCGCAAAGCGATGGCAGCAAATGCTTTGCCCGGCTGGGCGACTATGTTGGCCGAGGTGTGATTACGACCTCAACCTACGAAGCACGGGCGCTCGGCGTTTTTTCCGGAATGGGCCTGATGAAATCGGCCCAACTTGCGCCGGACGCCATCCTCCTGCCAGCAAATTTCGACGCCTACCGTGATTGTTCACGTCGATTCAAAGCGGCAGTGGCCAGCATTGCGCCGAAAATTGAAGATCGAGGCATCGATGAGATCTATATCGACCTCAGCGACATACCGGAGGAAACCACCTCTTTGGCCCGTCGTATCAAGCAGGCCGTATTCGATGCCACTGGCCTGACATGTTCCATTGGCATTACGCCCAACAAATTGCTGTCGAAAATCTGCTCAGACCTCGACAAGCCGAATGGAATCACATGCCTTGCCATGGAAGAACTGGCGACCCGGATCTGGCCACTGCCCGCCAAAAAGATCAACGGCATCGGTCCGAAGGCCACCGAGCGACTGACCGGGTTGGGTATCCATACCATTGGGGAATTGGCTGCAACACCGGTTGAGTTCCTTGTCAGAAAGTTCGGGAAAACCACGGGAGCCTGGTTGCACCGTGTCGCCCATGGCATTGATGAGCGGCAGTTGGTTGTCGGGTCCGAACCCAAGTCCATTAGCCGGGAAAGCACCTTTGAGCGTGATTTACATGCCAGTCAGGACAGGGCAGAGCTTTCTGAAGTCTTCACGTCATTGTGCATGCGCGTTGCTGATGATCTTAAACGGAAGGGATATGCCAGTCGGACGATAGGCATCAAGCTGCGATATTCTGATTTTCATGCGGTGACGCGGGATGTCACCTTGCCGATAGGCGTGAGCGAGGGAACCGAGATTCGCAAGGCGGCGGGAGAATGTCTTAAACGAGTTCCACTGACCCAGCGAATACGCTTGCTCGGTGTTCGGGCGGGGGGCCTGATTTCTTTGAAAGAAGCCAATCCTGAAGCGTCAGACGGACAGGCTGAGTTTCAGTTCTAGGAAGACAAGTTTCTGATGATTTAACTGATCAAAATGATGTGTCTGTGTCGCTGGAATTGCAGAAAATCCTGGCCCTCTTTTTGCCGTTACACTGCACGGCCCTTCAGAAATCATTTCATCCCGTGATCAAGCCACCAAGCATCGTCCTGACGACGCTCAACGCCAAGTACATTCACGCATCGCTAGGGCTGCGCTATCTTTTGGCGAACATGGGGAATCTCAGGCAGCAGACGGCACTACGGGAGTTCACCATTGCCCGCGAGGCTCAATATGTGGTCGAAGAACTGCTGCTTGCCCTCGATGGTCCGGCGCCAAAGCATTCAGGCACCAGGATCATCGGTTTCGGGGTCTACATCTGGAATGTGGTTCAAACCACTGAGGTCGTCCGCCTGCTCAAAGCGACGCGGCCTGAAATCAAGATTGTTTTGGGCGGCCCTGAGGTCAGCCACGAGGTCAATGAGCAAGAAATCACCCGGCTGGCCGATCATGTCATTACCGGCTGGGGAGATGTCAGCTTCGCCCGCCTCTGCCAAGCCTTGTTGCACGGCCCCAGACCGCTGACCAAGGTGATCATTGGCGAGCAGCCGGCGCTTGATCAGATTGCCTTGCCCTATGCCGAATATTCTGACGCTGATCTGGCGCATCGCTTGCTGTATGTCGAAGCCTCCCGGGGCTGTCCGTTCAAGTGTGAGTTTTGCTTAAGCGCTCTGGACAAGACCGCGTGGGCATTCGATCCGGAGGCTTTCCTTGCGGCGATGGCGCAGCTATACCAGCGAGGGGCGCGCAATTTCAAGTTTGTGGACCGGACTTTTAACCTGAAAATTGATGCCTCAGTTCGCATTTTGCAGTTCTTTCTGGATCGCTTGGCCGAGTCAGGTGCAACAGAGCCCGGCGAAAATCTGTTTCTCCATTTTGAAGTCGTTCCGGACCATCTGCCGGCTCAACTCAAAGCGATGATTGCGCAATTTCCACCGGGCGTACTTCAGTTTGAGGTGGGTATTCAGAGCTTTAATGTCGAAGTGCAGCAGCGCATCTCGCGTCGGCAGGACAACGCCAAGGCCGAGGCCAATCTGGCCTGGCTGCTTGAGCAGTCGAATGCCCATTTGCACACGGATTTGATCTTTGGACTTCCCGGCGAAACACTGGAAAGTTTTGGCCTCGGATTTGACAGCCTTTATGGACTGAGGCCGCACGAGATTCAACTCGGCATCCTCAAACGCTTGCGTGGCACGCCGATCATCCGCCACACAGGCGAATACGGCATGGTCTACGACGAAAATCCGCCTTATTCGGTAAGGGAAACCAGCGCGGTTGACGCGGCAGGCATGCAACGCTTCTCTCGTTTTGCCCGCTACTGGGACATGTTTTTCAACTCGGGACGGTTCAAGCAGACCTTGCCGTTACTCCTGGATGAAAATCATCCCCTGGATGAGTTGACCGCAGCAAGTATTGAGGGGAGGGCGTCAAGCTCGCCATTTCATGCATTTCTCGGGTTTTCTGACTGGCTTTGGCAAAGTACCGCAAAAACTAATGCGCTAACTCCTGAAGCGCTGGTAGATGCTCTGTTCGATTACCTTTGCAAGCTTCGCGGCATGTCGGTGGAGAAAGTTCAGCTGGTTTTGTTGAGCGACTATCTAGCCAGTGGCGCTCGTGGCAGTCCGCAGGCCTTGCGCGGGGTGTTGCCTAAACGTGACCCGAAAATTCGACCTCGACGACAGCTTGCCCGGCGACAGGAGCAACATCAGGCAATCAGTTGATGCTCAATTCCATAGGGTCCGATTTTGCAGGCTATCGTAAAATTGCGCCTTGACCCGATCCGAACTAATCGCCAGGAAGAATTTACGGGAATTGGCCTTGATTGATGGCTGCATGAAAGCCCACCAGCGAAATCTCGCCTCCAGTTAAGTGCTGAAGTGCACCGTATGTGATTACTGAAAAAGACCCTATGAAAGACTTTTACGGATTGCTTGGCGTATCGGCAGATGCGACAGCAGAAATTATCAAATCGGCCTATCGGAAAAAGGCAGCCCAGTTCCACCCTGACCGCAATCCGGAGCCCGATGCGGCGGCCAAGTTCAGGGCTGTGCAGGAGGCCTACGAAACGCTGACAGACGTCGATCGCCGCAAGGCCTATGACGAGACACGCCGGACCAGTCTGATTGATGACCCGATCATCGTTGCGCGGGAAATCTGGTCAAACTACTTGGGGAATATTCAAAAGTGAAACAGTCATACTACTTTTCTGATCTGTCCGCGTCATACGATGCCGAGATCAATGATCTTCTGACGGACTCGGAAGGAAAATCGGCGCTTAAAACCAGGCTCAAGGAAAAGCGTCAGGAATTCAAATCGATTTTGCCGATGATTGAATTCAGCCCGGAAATGGTGATCCCCGTTTTCTACGACAGCATGTCCTTTTCCAACCCCAAAGCAATGGCTGCTGCGGTGATGTGCGAACCGGATGATGACGATTTCCCGACCTGGGATGCCTTGTCATCGATCGTCACACTTGAAAGTTGGGCCAAACCCTTACTGGATGCTGTGCTGGCAGAAAGAACCGGCGAGGAATTTATGGTGACGGTTGCATGCCTGGAGTTCCTTCGCAAATTCGATACAGCGAAACCCGCGCCTGAAGCTGAAACCGAAGCGGAAGATGATCACGAGTCCGAGTCCAAAGGAGATGATGACGATGGCCGCGACGACGATGGCAGGGACCTTGCCGAGGCAGGCGATGACTGGCTGGCAGATCAGGGTTTCGACTCCTCCAGGTCTTGAAGAATTCGAGCTATTTAATAAGGCATGACATGACACATCCGGTTGTAATCAAGACATCCCAACTCATCCTGGCGGGTGATTTGAAGGGTGCAGAAATGGCCTTGGCCAACATCGCAGACACCGAAGGTGACGATGCCTTGGTGACTGTCCTGAACGATGTATCCCCGAAGGATTTACTGGCGATCATGCGTGGGTTCGATGGCTCCAGGCAGTCTGTCGTAAATCTGGTCGTCACGCCGGAACAATTCGCACGTGCTGTCGTACTTGAGTATCGCTACCGCGACCAGACCCATGCTGCCCTGCACGGCATGATGAATGCCGTTCTCTATCGGGACGACGATCTGACCGCCGAATACCTTGAAACAATCGGTGAGCTCGAGGGCGGCTATCAGGTGCTCGCCGACTATTTCGGGGAACGAGACGACGAAATACTGGCTTTCGCGATTTCAGGCGACTTCTCCGAAGACTATGAGGCTGAAGGAAACTTTGAATCGCGGTCGATATCCTGGCTCAACGAGAAAATTCACGAGATAGATGAAGCGCTCCATGAGGGCAATTCAATCACCGGTTCCCGACCAAAAATTACCCGAGGCGATGTCTCTGACCGTGACTGGATGGAAACGGCCTGGGTACTTCGCTATGACCTTCCTGATATTTTTGAACAGATCGTGATCACCTTGCGCGACCGCTTGGCAAATCGAGTCGAGGATCTTGAGGAAACTGCAGCGATCGAGAGCCGGCCAAAGCAAGCCTCTTCTTCGGAAGAAGAGGAATCAGCGCTGTAACGGAGCAATTTAGTGAAACATTCAGTCGCAATCGTTGATGACCGCCCATTCTTTGAGAAAGCTATCCGCTACGGACTTGAACACGGCGTTCTCGGGCGGGAGCAGATCAACAAAATAGAAGCAGACGCACCCAAGGGGATCGTCCAGATCGCAGATCATTTTGGGACTGCTTACCTGCGTACGGATTTGGAAACAGCAGCGGTCCGGATGGCGAATTTGATCAGCCTCTATCTGGAAGACTGCTCAAACGGAGACTTGCAGGCCGCTGCATGCTCCCTGCGCGATAACACGCTGCTTTCACATTCCCGTGGCGGCTCCGAAATGCTGAAACGCCTGCATGCGATGCCAAGCGAAACCAGTTTGCATCCAAGGAAGGTAGATCCGCTGGAGCAAAAGTTTTTCGTCAACGAGCGATCCTTTGCCTTTCCAATGTCCGTTGCAAACTATCGCGAACGCGTCAGGCAATGCCAGGAAAACCAGATGCGGATTGATTTCGCCCACTGGTTGGCACGACAAATGAACACAAAGCAGGAAGAGTACGAGAATTTTAGTGCTGAAGAGCTTATTCGCTCCGCCATGCTCGTTCTGTTTGCTAACGCCAAGTTGCTGGAAATGCCCTCAAAGACCCAGTTCATCAAGCTGGTGGAAAGTTTGCGCAAAAAATCCTTCAAACCTAAACAAGTTGCAGTCGAGGCCTTCCTTCGGGACGCGCCTGATCTGTTCAAGGTGCTGACTCGCCAGTCAATGCAGAAGTTTATTGATGATTCGCTGCCGCGACTGTTGTTGGCGGAAAAATCAGCCGATGAACTCCTGAACGCGGAAATGCAGGGGGCTTTCTTCATACGTGAGATGCCGGAAGATGATGTGGTCGCTTACGACAAACTCGTCGCTCGGGAATGGGTACGAATAACCAAAGGAGAGGCGGATGATCCGGCAGTTCTGGCGACAATTTTCCTGAATATAGCCACCGGTCACCCTCCGAAAGCATCAGCCTTGCTCAAGGAAGCCAAGAGCATGATCGAATCCTTCCGCAAGACTGGATTCGATTCAAACGCTGTAATGTCATTTATTGACGAACACGCGCCGTTCGAACAGAGAGAAGACCTCAAGGCGATGTGGTCGCAAGACTTAAGACCGGATGCCGAAATTCACTTGGCGGACAACGATCCGCAAATGCCGGATGTCTACATGGATCGGGCCTTAAAGTATTTCAGGAAAAATTGCGTGGCGACCTGGAAGGGAAGCAGCCGCTAACAGCATTTCTGCAGATTAGCCGTCAGTACAGCCGAATGGCTGTGTCGAAGTGCCAGGTCCGGCGGATCTCGATCACATCAAAGTCGCGGGCCAGTCCCGGTTGGAACGGCAGATAAGGGGTCTGGTTTTGTATGATGCGTCGTATGGCGTCATCAATGGCGGCCACGCCGCTGGAGCGAACAAATGTCACGGATTCGACTGAGCCGTCGCTCCGAATGGCCACCGTCACAGTAGGGTCGGTGTGAGGCTGCTTCGCTGGTTCGCGCACAATGTCGAACGCCATACTGAAGTAGATCTTCCGGCTCCAAGCTTCCGCGTACAGAATGACTTCCGCGTTTGGGTCGGAACGCCCGAATAGCCGCACTCGGCGCAGGCCACTCGACGATGGTGAGCGATCTCTTGCCGCCTGAACTGCTTCACGGCGGGCGGCTTCCTCATCCAGTTGTTTTCCCATTGCCCGCCGCGCAGCGTCCCGTCTGGCATCATCCTCCTTTCGCGCTGCCTCCTGTCGGGCAGTGGCTTGCCGTGCGTTTTCCTGACGTTCAGACTCTGCGCGGCTCGCTTCCTGGCGAGCGGCTTCCTTCTTCGCCAACTCCTCGCGAGTCGCTGCCTGTCGTGCGTTCTCCTGATGTTCGGCTTCCCGTCGTTCAGACTCAGCCCGAGCCGCTTCCTGGCGGGCTGCTTCCTTCTTCGCCGACTCTTCGCGAGTTGCAGCCTGTCGTGCGCTCTCCTGACGTTCGGCTTCCCGTCGTTCAGATTCTGCCCGAGCCGCTTCCTGGCGGGCTGCCTCTTTCTTCGCCGACTCTTCGCGAGTTGCAGCCTGCCGTGCGTTCTCCTGACGTTCAGCTTCCCGTCGTTCAGACTCTGCCCGAGCCGCTTCCTCGGCGATTTGCTCCCTAGCCCGTTGGTCGACTCGTGCCTGCGCTGCCCCGCCAGAATCTCCTGGCTCTACTGAGATGACATCCGATGACTCCAATGGCGCGGGAGGCACGAAGAAGTCAGCCTCCTTGGATTTATCCAGAGCGATCACTGCGGGAAAGGCTTTTGGCGGACGCGGCGCATCAACAAGCACATCAGGAAGCGCGTTTGTGGGAGTTGGAATGATTGCCGCTTTTGGCCTAGGTCTGTCTTTCACCATCGGCACACTCGGGAAGACGATCTTCGGGGCTGGCCGATTCGGCGGCTGCTCAGGAGACTTGAACGTCACGAGTACCGGACCAGCGACAACAGTTGGCTCGATCAATTCCGGTGGCAAGGGCAGGGGAGGCGGCACCATTGCTGGCTTTGCTTCTGTGCTCTGCATCGGAGCGAGCAGGATACGCAGATCAGGCGCCTCAATCCGCCGTTCCTGCCAAGGGAAGGCAAAACCGGGAAGCCCAAATTCCTGACCGCCGAAAGTCAGACTCAATATCAGCGCATGGGCCAGCAAAGACAGGAGAAGTGGAAGAAAGAGTTTTCCGCGCTGGGGGCTTGTGCGACGAACGTGCTGCAGGACTAAGGCAGAAGCATCCATCGCAGACACCGGCAACGGATCGGTTGGCAGTTTCGGGGCTGAGTCGGATTCAATGGACTTCAAGCGCACACCGGCATTGCATGCTTGGTGATGCTGGGAACGCCCGGCGATCTGGCCTCATTCACAATGAGCCGGCCAGTTTGAAGGGCATAGCGGTCATTGCTTTGCCAATGGAGCAGCGGCATACACGTGGACCGCAACCCGAGAATAGCTTTATCCACACTCACACCTTGCTTGGCATCGCATCAATTGTTTTTGGAAAACCTGACCCAGACATCGGGTTGGATCATTCTTTCATGAAGTCTCGGGTTTATTACATTGTCTGGTTGCCAAAAGCATGGATAGCAAAATATGAAGTGAGTTACTGAAATTTGGTTGGCCTGACACAGGCATCAATTTTGGAGTGGAAAGCCTGGCTACGCAAGTTCGCATAATTTGTATTATGTAAACTTATAAATGAACATTAAAAAGAAGGTCAGTTCAGATCTTCTTCCTTGATGTTATGCAAACGCAGGATCGCTATTCCCTCTTCACTTAAGGCCTCACATTCCTCTTCCGTAGCATTGCCGCGGATAGGCCGTTCTGGCGCTTCGTTGTAATGGATTTTGCGTGCTTCCTCGACGAACGAGTGACCGACGTCTTCGCAGTTGCTAACCATCGCCTGTACCAATTGCCGATACATGGCCATCGCCTGTGTGCCAGCAGGCATCATCGCAGTGCTGGCCCCGCTCGTTGCGTTGCTGGACGATTCATGCCTGCTCTCATCAGTCCGATGTGAGCCGATGGATACTGCAGAAGGAACGCGCTTTACAGCATGAGTATCGCACTGCGGACAGCAGATTAAATGACGCTCTTGTTGCGCCTCGAAATCAGTAGCACTCTGAAACCACCCTTCAAACCGGTGGCCGTTGTCACAACAAAGGTCATAAATAATCATCAATTTGTCCTGGTGCCCGGGACGGGACTTGAACCCGTACACCTGAAAGGCGAGAGATTTTAAGTCTCTTGTGTCTACCGATTTCACCACCCGGGCGGACTGTTGATTATATCGGTGGTGTCCCGATACGAAAAAGGGAAAGCGCCAAGCGCTTTCCCTTCGTATTTTGGAGCGGCAGAAGAGTCTCGAACTCTCGACCTCAACCTTGGCAAGGTTGCGCTCTACCAACTGAGCTACTGCCGCGTAATTCTTGGAGGCGCGAGCCGGAGTCGAACCGACCTACACGGATTTGCAATCCGGTGCATAACCGCTTTGCTATCGCGCCGTGCCTACAAATTATGCGATACAACAAGAAAGAACACTATGTTTCTTTCAGCAAAACTGGAGCGGCAGAAGAGTCTCGAACTCTCGACCTCAACCTTGGCAAGGTTGCGCTCTACCAACTGAGCTACTGCCGCGTCAAACAGAGCGCGCATTATAGACGCACCAAGGGACTTGTCAACATCCGCTAATGTTTTTCAGCGCTGCGTTTGGCAATTTCCGGCCAGGCCATACGCAGGTAGTACCCCATGGACCACAGTGTCAACAAGGCAGCGATCCAGATCAACCAGTTCCCCAGCAAACGAACATCAATGCCGAACAGCGGCACGTGATACAGGAGTAAAGGGATGGCAGCCATCTGGGCAGCAGTCTTGATCTTGCCGAGGAGCGAGACGGCGACACTCTTGGCGGCACCAATTTTGGCCATCCACTCTCGCAATGCGGAAATGGTGATTTCCCGGCCGATGATGATGGTAGCGACAATGGCGTCAGCTCGGCCAAGCTGAACAAGAACGATCAATGCAGCCGCCACCATCAGTTTGTCGGCAACCGGATCGAGAAAGGCACCAAAGGCTGATGTCTGGTCGAGCATTCTGGCGAGGTAGCCGTCTGCCCAGTCAGTAATCGCGGCAGCGACAAAAATAAGTGTTGCCGCAACATCCCGTTCTTCTGGCGTTGCCCACCCTGCCGGCATGAAATAAACCGTGATCAGTAGCGGTATCGCTAAGATCCTGAGCCAGGTCAGAAGAATGGGTATATTTAGGGGCATGTGTCAGTGTAATGCGGAATATATTTTGTCGGCCATTTCCCGGCTAATACCGGGGACTTCAGTCAGTTGTTCGGCGCTGGCTGTGAGTACGCCAGCCAGTCCGCCAAACCTTGAAACCAGTGCTTTCCGGCGGGCTGGGCCGATCCCGGGGAGGCTTTCGAGTTTCGAAGTCTTTCTCGCTTTGCCGCGCTGGGCGCGGTGTCCAGTGATGGCAAAACGGTGGGCTTCGTCGCGAATTTCCTGAATCAGATGCAGCGCCGGATGTTCTGGCGGCAATTGTAGCGGCTCCCGACCGTTCGGAAAAATAAGCGTTTCAAGTCCGGGCTTGCGACCTTCGCCTTTTGCCACGCCAAACATGAGCAAATGCGCCAGACCAAGATCAGCCAAGGCGTTATAAGCTGAACTAACCTGCCCTTTGCCTCCGTCGATCAGGATCAGATCCGGCGCTATCCCCTCGCCGCCCGCAATGCTGTCGTAGCGGCGAGTTACGGCCTGTCGCATGGCCGCGTAATCGTCGCCGGGCTGAATATCCTTGATGTTGAAGCGACGGTAATCGGATTTTTTCATGCCATTGCCGTGGTAGACCACGCAGGAAGCCACGGCAGCCTCGCCCATCGTGTGACTGATATCGAAGCAATCGATTCGGGCAATTGGCTCCGGATGTCGCAAGGCTTCCTGCAGGGCTGCCAGGCGTTGCTCTTGCTGGGCGGTGGCCTGATTGCGGGCGAGAATGGCAAGGCGTCCGTTCTGCTGCGCCATATCGATCCAGGCCTTGTGCAGGACTGAGCGTGCTTCCTGTATCGGCACTGGGCGGCCAGCCAGTTCTGCCAGGGTTGATTCGGTTTCCGCCATCTCTTCCGGATTTGGTAGCGGCAAGGCAAGTAGCCGGGCGGGTGAAGGATGGGCAGCATAGTGCTGGCGGATGAAGGCAGCGACGGCATCCGCCGTCGATGACTCCCCGGCATTGACTGGAAAAAGCGGACGGTCGCCGAGATGCCTGCCGCCACGAACCATGGCGAGATTGACGCACAACTGCCCTGCCTCCTTGAGCGCAACGATAATATCGACGTCTTCGCCCTTGCTGCTGGACACGTATTGCTTTTCCTGAATTTGCCGTAACGACTGTATCTGATCGCGATAGATTGCCGCCAGTTCGAAGGCCAGGCGACTTGATGCCTGCTCCATGGCATCGCTCAGCCGCTTGGTAACTTCCTGCTGCTTGCCGAGCAGGAACATCGAGGCCAGTTGCACATCGATCGCGTAATCTTCGGCTGAGATGTGGCCAACGCACGAGCCACTGCAGCGCTTGATCTGATAGAGCAGACAGGGGCGCGAACGATTGGCAAAAACCGTATCTTCACAGGTACGAAGCCGAAACATCTTTTGCAGCAGGTGAATGCTGTCACGCACTGCCCAGGATGAAGGATAGGGGCCGAAATAATCAGCCTTGCGGTCCGGATTGCCGCGATAGAAGCCTAGCCTGGGGAATTTGCCTTTGGTAACGACAATGTAGGGGTAGGATTTGTCGTCGCGAAAGAGGATGTTGTAACGCGGCGAGAGCGACTTGATCAGGTTGTTTTCCAGCAACAGCGCCTCGGCCTCGGTTCGTGTCGAGGTGGTTTCGATGGCACCGATCTGGCTGACCATGTGCGCAATACGAGGGCTGGAGAGGTTTTCGCGAAAATACGAGGCGACCCGTTTCTTCAGGTTCTTGGCCTTGCCGACGTATAACACAGCGCCAACGTCATTGAGCATCCGGTAAACCCCCGGCAGTTCGGTCAGCGAGGCAAGAAATGCCTTGGCATCAAAACTCATGGTCGCGAGAGATTATCCGAGCCGCGCTTTGACGCCGGCAAAGACTGCCTCGAAGCTTTCGCGCGACAACCGTCCGGTTCGCCAGTTGTAGCCGCTGCAATGGTAGCTGTCGACAAGCAGGCGACCATCCGGCAAGGCATGATTGACGTTGTGGCCAAAAACGAATTCCTTGAGCTTTAGTCCGTAGCTCCAGAGCAATGCCTGGTGGGCGATGGCGCCCAGCGCGATGATGACTTTCAAACGCGGCATTGCAGCCAGTTCTGCCTTCAGGTGGCCATTGCACTGGCGAATTTCGGCGGTGGTCGGTTTGTTGGCCGGTGGCAGGCAGCGCACGGCATTGGTGATGCGGCAATTGTTCAGCTGCATGGCAGGATTGGCCCAATTGTCCGAGCCTAGTGGTTCGGCGGCACTGGAAAAGCCAAATCGGTGCAATGCCGGATAGAGCAACTCGCCGGCCACGTCGCCAGTGAAGGGCCGCCCCGTGCGATTTGCCCCTCTTTCACCCGGGCCCAGACCAACCACAAGCAGTTCGGCATCCAGCGAGCCAAAGGCGGGAACCGGGAGCGCATGCCAGTCCGGGTCGCGCCGGCGGATGCTTGCGAGGTGCTCAGCCAGGCGCGGGCAGGCCGTGCAGTCTTGTGGGTCGTGGAATAAAGGCATGGCGCGGATGTTAGCATGGTGGCCATGCAGCTCCATTGGGACATCTTTTGCCGGGTCGTCGATAACTATGGTGACGTTGGCGTCTGCTGGCGACTCGCCCGGCAACTGGCGGCCGAGCATGGCAAACGGGTGCGTTTGTGGGTTGATGACCTGAACAGCCTGCAGCCACTTTGCCCTGCCATTGATGTCTCGCTGGCTCGACAGGCCTGCCTTGGCGTTGAAATCCTTCATTGGACCGAGACTGCTGCGATAGACCGGGTTGGCGAGGTCATTATTGAGGCTTTTGCCTGCGAGCTTCCTGCGCCCTATCTCGCCGCCATGACGCAGACAGCCCCCCGGCCGTGCTGGATCAATCTTGAGTACCTCACTGCCGAGTCATGGGCTGAAGGCTGCCATGGCCTGGCGTCGCCCCACCCTTCCCTGCCTCTAGTCAAATATTTCTTCTTCCCCGGGTTTTCGGCGGCCACCGGCGGCTTGTTGCGAGAAAAGTATTGGTTGGCCCGGTTGGCCGAAGAAGTAGTGCTGCCCGACCTGCATAATGGGCTGGACATTAGCCTTTTTTGTTACGACACCGCCCCGGTGGGGAATCTGCTGGATTTGCTTGCCGAATCCTCCAGCGAAATCCGTCTTCATGTTGCGCCCGGCAAGCCGCTGGCGGCTGTTACAACACATCTTGGCCCTGGCGTGCAATGGCAGCGCGGTAAATTGAGCGTGCTCCCGTTTGATTTTCTGCCCCAGGACGATTACGACCGGCTGCTCTGGCGCTGTGATATCAATTTTGTTCGTGGAGAAGATTCCTTCGTTCGCGCCCAATGGGCAGGAAAACCTTTTGTCTGGCAGATCTACCCGCAGGAGGAAGCTGCGCATCTGGTCAAGCTCGAAGCGTTTCTGGCACGCTACAGTGGTGGAAGGAACACGCCAGCAGCGAATGCTGCGGTCAACCTTGCCAGGGCATGGAATTCAGAAGGTGATTTGCGTCAAGCCTGGGGCGATTTCCTTGCTGCCAGACCAGAAATCGCGACCTACAACCAACTTTGGGCGAGTCGGCTGGCTGAAAACCGGAATCTTGCCGAATCTCTCGTCAAGTTCTGTGTCACCAAGGTATAATCCGCGGCTTTAATTTTTCAGCTTTTTTGGGAATCCGAATGAAGACCGCAATGGAACTCCGCTCCGGCAACGTCATTATGGTTGGTGCCGACCCGCTCGTCGTCCAGAAGAGCGAATATAACAAGTCTGGCCGTAACGTCGCTGTGGTCAAGATGAAGCTCAAGAACCTGCTGTCCGGCGCCGCTTCCGAAGCGGTTTACAAGGCCGACGACAAGTTTGAAGTGGTGCAGCTCGACAAGAAGGAAGTGACCTATTCCTACTTCGCCGATCCGATGTACGTTTTCATGGATGCCGACTACAACCAGTTTGAAGTTGAATCCGAAAACATGGTCGACGCGCTCAAGTATCTGGAAGATGGCCTGGTTTGCGAAGTTGTTTTCTACGACGGCAAGGCAATTTCGGTTGAACTGCCGAACAGCGTCGTTCGTGAAGTGATTTACACCGAACCGGCTGTCAAGGGTGACACTTCCGGCAAGGTCTTGAAGCCGGCTCGCCTGGCTACCGGTTTTGAACTACCGGTTCCGGCGTTCGTCAGCATTGGCGACAAGATCGAAATCGACACCCGCACCGACGAATACAAGAGCCGCGCCAAGTAATTCGCGATCTTTTTGTCGGGCAATTCGGGCAGCTTCGGCTGCCCGAACTCATTTCAGGCCATCAATTGCGCAATGCTTTTCTGCGCCACCTGATAACGCGGCTCTGCCTGCAGCGATGTCCAGTTTTTCACCGAATGTTTGGGGAGTAAAGCTTCGACCCGCTTGCCGCGTTCGGAGTCAATCTCCGGTTTCCAGCTATCGAGCACCTCTCCTACTGCCTCTGGCGAATTGCACACCAGCAACATGTCGCAGCCGGCACGGTAGGCGGTATCAACGCGATTCAGCATGCCGCCAACGACCCCCGCCCCTTCCATGGATAAATCGTCGGTAAAAACCACGCCGTTAAACTTAATGTTATTTCTTAAGTAATATATCCATTTATTTGAAAATACGGCTGTATTGCAATCCATGCAGTCGTAAATGACATGGGCAGCCATGACCGCATCAAGGCCAAGACGACGATAGGGCAAGAGGTCTTCCTGCATCGCCTCAAGGCTACGATTATCGACCGGTAATTCGACATGCGAGTCGGGGATGACATAGCCGTGGCCTGGGAAGTGTTTACCGCAGGATCCCATGCCGCCTTGAAGCAATCCTTCAGCCAAGGCATTAGCCAGGGCAATTACGGCTTCAGGCTGACGGTGGAAGGCACGGTCGCCAATTACTCGTGACGGACCGTAGTCGAGGTCAAGGACTGGCGTAAAGGAATAATCGACGCCACGAGCCCGTAGTTCGGCGGCAAGAACAAAACCGACGTCACGCGCTGCAGCCAGGCCGGCTTCCGGGCTTGCATCCCATAAGCGGCCGAGCGCAGCCATCGGCGGCAGCCGGGTGAATCCATCGCGGAAGCGCTGCACCCTGCCCCCTTCATGATCGACGGCAATCAACAAAGTCGGCGAGCGCAAACTGTGAATTTCACTGGTCAGGGTTTCAAGTTGCTCCGGATTGAAGTAGTTTCGGCTGAAGAGAATAATGCCACCGACCAGTGGATGACAAAGGCGCTCCCTGTCGAGATCGGTAAGCTGAGTGCCCGCGATGTCGATCATCAGCGGGCCAAGGGCAAGTTGCTTCATGCGCGCTCCAGAATGACGTAGGCGATGGCGTAGTCGGTTTCATCGCTCAGGGAAAGATGAGCCTTGAGGCCCTGGTTTTCGATCATTTCGGCCAGTCCACCGCAGAAGTCAAATACTGGCTTGCCCAACTCGTCATGGCTGACGGCTATGGCCGGCAAGACGGCTGGTGGCCGAACACCGGTACCCAGCGCCTTGCTGAAGGCTTCCTTGGCCGCAAAGCGCTTGGCTAGAAAGCGCCCTTTGTCGGTGGCACGGGCGAATTCGGTAATTTCCTGGGGGGCCAGAATTTTCTCCAGCACCCTGTCGCCATGGCGCTCCCACATCCCCTGCAGGCGCTTTACGGCAACAATGTCAGTGCCGATACCGTAAATCATTCGCCCCGCTCGGCGGCTTCGCGCATCAATTGTTTCATTTCGCGGACCGCCTCACGCAGGCCGACAAATATCGAACGGCTGATGATGGCGTGACCAATATGCAGTTCACGCACGCAAGCCAGCCGGGCAACCGGCTGAACGTTGTAATAATTGAGCGCATGACCGGCATTGAAGCGCATCCCCAATTTTCGAACGAGCTGGCCAGCTTGACGAATATTATCCAGCTCAGCGATCACCGCTGGCGCTTCGGCGTCCCGGCCACGCGCGTGAAAAGCATGGGCATAAGGACCAGTATGGATTTCGCAGACACTGGCACCGATGCGTGCGGCGGCTTCGATTTGTGGCAGTTCGGCATCGATAAAGACGCTAGTTACGATGCCAGCGTCAGCCAGACGGGAAATTACCGTCTTCAATCTGGCCTCCTGAGCAAGGACATCGAGGCCGCCTTCGGTGGTCACCTCATGCCTGCCTTCAGGCACCAGCATGGCCATTTCCGGCTTCAAATTACAGGCGATCTGGACCATTTCATCAGTTGCTGCCATTTCCAGATTGAGCTTGACCTGCGTGAGGTCGCGCAAACGGCGTACATCGGCATCCTGAATGTGCCGACGATCTTCGCGCAGGTGGACGGTGATGCCATCGGCGCCACCGAGGTGGGCTTCGACTGCACCCCAGACTGGATCCGGTTCGTAAGTGCGACGTGCCTGCCGGAGCGTGGCGATATGGTCAATGTTGACGCCAAGTTCGATCATAGGTCTTGCAACTCCTTGAATATCTTGCGTGTTTCCAATTCCTTGCCGGCCAAATAATAAGCCATCAAAGTCCGCATCAGTTGTTTCGACTCCATGCGCGAACGCGGGTCGGAAAAGTCTTCTGCCTCAAGGTCGATCAAGGTCTGGCCTGCGACGACCTGGGATGCACCTTCGGCATGTGCCAGTCGAACTGGGCCCTGCTCCATGCGATAGGTGTAATGGGCTTCCGGAAGGATGTGGGCGCCTTCACTGTCGTGGTTCAGCGTCAAACCATATCCAAGTTCTTGCAACATGGACTTCTCAAAGCTGCGCAGGTCAGCCTCCCGGACCTTGCCGCCTGGAGCTGATGCCAGGCTCACCAACATCTCGGCGTAGCGAGCGAAAAGCTTCTCATGGGCGTCTTCGCGCGGTAGCAGATGCATCAGGAGTTCATTCAGGTAGTAGCCACAGAACAGGGCTTCACCTGCCAGCAAGGGCTGTCCACCGAGCCATTCGGCCTTCATCAATGTCAGCACTTCACCTTTGCCTGCCCAGCCCAGTTCCAGCGGCTGAAAGGCCATCAACAAGCCACGAATCGCTGAACGCGGGCGACGCGCACCGCGGGCCAACAGTGCCATTCGCCCGAAATCACGGGAAAAAACTTCAACAATAAGACTGGTTTCCCTGAACGGGTAGGTGTGCAAGACGTAGGCCGGCTGGCCATCGACTTTACTACGCAGATTCATTCGTAGCCGAGGCTCTTCAGCAAACGTTCGTCATCATTCCAGCCGGATTTGACCTTGACCCAGACTTCGAGATAGACCTTGCCGTCGAACAGCCGCTCCATGTCCTGACGCGCCTCGCTGGCGATACGCTTGAGCAACTCGCCACCTTTTCCGATGACGATGGCTTTATGTCCCTCACGATCAACGACGATGGCGGCGAAAATCCGACGCAGATTCCCTTCGACCTCGAATTTTTCGATTTCAACTGTCGTGGCATAGGGCAATTCATCCCCAAGCAAGCGGAATACCTTTTCCCGAATATATTCTGCAGCCAGAAAACGCTCGCTTTTGTCCGTCAGGTCATCTTCCGGGAACATCAAGCCCTCGTTGGGCAGATGCTTGCGAGCTTCGGAAAGTAGATCAGCGGTCTGCCGTCCCTTGGACGCGCTGATCGGGACAACGGCCGTGTAATCATGGTCCCCAGCGACTTGAGCCAGGAAAGGCAACAGGGCATTTCGGTCCTTGAACTGATCGGTCTTGTTCACCACCAGAATGACCGGGCGATCCTTCGGCAACAGTCTGACGACGGCCTGATCCTTGGCATCGTAGCGTCCGGCTTCAATCACAAACAGAACCAGATCAACATCACTCAGTGTTTGCGTAACACCACGATTCATCGCCCGGTTAAGGGCATTCGCATGCTTGGTCTGAAAACCAGGTGTATCGACGAAGACGAATTGAGATTCATCGGTAGTGACAATACCGGTGATCCGGTGCCGGGTCGTTTGCGCCTTGCGCGAGACGATGCTGATTTTTTCCCCGACCAGTCGGTTCAGCAGGGTCGACTTCCCGACATTCGGGCGCCCGACGATTGCAATGTAACCAGAGCGTATTTTTTTCATGCCTTCAATTCTTTCAATGCCTTATCAGCAGCAACCTGTTCAGCAATTCGGCGGCTTGAACCTTGGCCAATTGTACGCAGGGGTGGGTTTTCAATTTCGCAGGCCACCTCAAAGCGCTGCTCATGAGCGGCACCCGTAGCTTCAAGCAGCAGGTAGCGCGGGAGTGGTTTTTTCCGCCCCTGTAGCCATTCCTGCAAGCTGGTTTTTGGATCTTTCTGTACTTGACCGGGTTTGAGCTTGTCAAGCAGCGGCATGTACAGATTGACTAAGACGATATGCGCAGCTTCAAAACCGCCATCCAGATAGATCGCACCAAACAGGGCCTCAAGGGCATCCGCCAATATGGAGGGGCGTTGTGCACCGCCACTCTTCAATTCGCCCTCACCCAGGCTCAGGCATTCACCGATGTTCAGACCAAGAGCAAGGCTGTGCAAGGTGTCTTGACGAACCAGATTGGCGCGCAGACGGGAAAGATCACCCTCGGGTAATTCCGGAAAACGATCAAACAATACCGCGGCGATAACACAGTCAAGTACGCCATCGCCAAGGAATTCAAGGCGCTCATTATTGGGCGTACCAAAACTCCGATGCGTCAGCGCCGTCCGGAGTAGATTCTGATCAGAAAAACAATGGCCGAGTTGCTTGGCAACCGCCTGTGCAGTCATGCCTTATTGCCCAGCGGTAGTCCCGCTGTAGTCAATTAGCAGGCTGACATTCCAGAACAGGGGAATACGCTTCTCATAGGCAAAGGAAATGACGATCTTGCCGTTATCCTTGGAGATATCCAGTTCTTTTGAAGAAAACTCCAGATAATCAATTTCTGCGAATCTGTCGAAAGTATTGCGCACATCAGCGACCGTTGATTCGGGGCCCATTTTGGCCGCCGTTGCCTTGATGTCTTTCAGGATTTTGGAATATTCAATGGCACTCGGTGTCACCTTCATGCCAAGTACAGCGACAAGAATGAAGACAACGCCCCAGAAGATCAAACCAGAGAGTGCTACGCCGCGTTGATATTTCATCGTTTCCCCCTTACTTGAACGAGCCAATCCGGCCGAGATCACTAAAATTCAGCCAGATGAAGAAAGCCTTGCCGACAATATTCGCTTCCGGCACGAAGCCCCAGGCCCGACTGTCCCGGCTGTTGTCACGGTTGTCGCCCATCATGAAATAATGGCCGGCCGGCACCTTGCAGGTGACGCCAGCGGCATTGTAAATGCAATTTTCGCGATGTGGAAAGCGCCCTGCATCGGGCACAAAGGCAGGCGCATCGGTATCGTTGAGCAGTCGATGTTCAACATTTCCCATCTTGGCCTGGTATTGCTCGGAGTAATAGAGCCGCTCGGGATGCAGAAAATCGGCGGTCTTGGTCATTTCAACGTCCTGACCGTTGATCGTTAGCCGCTTGTTCTGATAGGCCACCGTATCGCCTGGAATGCCGACAACGCGTTTGATGTAGTCGAGAGACGGGTCTTCCGGGTAACGAAAAACCATGACATCACCGCGCTGCGGATCATTGAGGCTGATGATCTTCTTGTTGATGACCGGCAGACGAATGCCATAGGTGAATTTATTCACCAAGATGAAGTCACCGACCAGTAGCGTCGGAATCATTGAACCAGAGGGGATTTTGAACGGTTCGAACAGGAATGAACGCAGCACAAACACAATCAGGATAACCGGGAAAAAGCTGGCGCCCCATTCCACCCAGAGTGGTTCCGGACCATTCTTGGCACGCAATTTCCGGAATTTCAGGATGTCGACCGCGTAAAGAGCGCCTGTCACCACCAACAGAACAAAAAGGATTAAAGCAAAGTTCATCGCTACTCTCAGTTATCGACGCGCAGAACGGCCAAGAAAGCTTCTTGCGGGATTTCAACACTGCCCACCTGCTTCATCCGCTTCTTGCCGGCCTTCTGCTTTTCCAGCAGTTTCTTCTTGCGGGAAATGTCACCACCGTAGCACTTGGCCAGCACGTCCTTGCGCATGGCCTTGACGTTTTCACGGGCGATGATGTGCGAACCGATAGCGGCCTGAATCGCGACGTCGTACATCTGACGGGGGATCAGTTCGCGCATCTTGGAGGCCAATTCACGGCCACGATATGCGGAGTTTGCCCGATGCACGATCAACGACAAGGCATCGACCTTCTCACTGTTTATCAGGACATCCAGCTTGACCACATCGGCTGGACGGTACTCCTTGAAATCATAGTCAAGCGAGGCATAGCCCTTGGAGCAAGACTTGAGCTTGTCAAAAAAGTCCATCACGACTTCGGCCATCGGCATTTCATAGACCAGTTTTACCTGGCGGCCGTGGTAATGCATATCGACCTGATTGCCCCGTTTCTGGTTACAAAGCGTGATGACATTCCCGAGGAAATCCTGGGGCACGAAAATCGTCGCGGTAATGATCGGCTCGCGAATTTCCTCAACCTTGCTGAGTTCCGGCAGTTTGGCGGGATTTTCAATCTGGATCAGCGAACCGTCACGCATCACAACTTCATAGACGACAGTCGGTGCTGTTGTAATCAGATCCTGATCAAATTCACGTTCCAGACGTTCCTGCACGATTTCCATGTGCAACAAGCCAAGGAACCCGCAACGGAAGCCGAAACCCAGAGCCTGCGAGACTTCCGGTTCGTATTGCAACGATGCATCATTGAGCTTGAGCTTTTCCAGTGATTCACGCAGCGAGTCGTACTGATTGGACTCGATAGGATAAAGTCCGGCGAACACCTGCGGCTTGATTTCCTTGAAGCCGGGCAAAGCGGCAGTGGCTTTGCGGTCTACCGTAGTAATGGTATCGCCGACCTTCGCCGCTTTGAGTTCCTTGATGCCGGAAATGACAAAGCCGACTTCTCCAGCCCGCAGCGCATCTCGCGGTACTGACTTTGGCGAAAAGACTCCGACTTGTTCGCACAACTGAAGTGCGCCGGTTGCCATGAACAACAATTTGTCCTTCGGCCGCAACACGCCATCAATGACCCGCACCAGCATGACAACGCCGACATAGTTGTCGAACCAGGAGTCGATGATCAAGGCTTTCAGTGGCGCATCCGGATCACCCTTGGGCGCTGGTACGCGTGCGATCACCGCTTCGAGAACATCTTCAACACCGAACCCCGTCTTGGCCGAGCACAGCACAGCCTCAGTAGCATCGATACCGATTACATCCTCGATTTCCTGCCGGGCGTTGTCCGGATCGGCCGACGGCAAGTCGATCTTGTTCAACACCGGCACCACTTCGACATTCAACTCGATCGCCGTATAACAGTTGGCCACCGTCTGCGCTTCAACACCTTGCGAGGCATCAACCACCAGCAATGCGCCTTCACAAGCCGACAGCGAACGGGATACTTCGTAAGAAAAGTCTACGTGTCCCGGCGTGTCAATCAGGTTCAGGTTGTAGATATTGCCATCGCGCCCCTTGTACTGCAGGGAAGCTGTCTGCGCCTTGATGGTAATGCCGCGCTCGCGCTCGATATCCATCGAGTCGAGCACCTGCGCTTCCATTTCACGGTCAGAAAGACCGCCACAGAGGTGGATGATGCGATCGGCCAGCGTTGATTTGCCATGGTCGATGTGGGCGATAATCGAAAAATTACGTATGTGATCCATTGATGCTAGTAAAAAAGGGCGCTTTCACGGCGCCCTTCCCTGTTCAGAAGACCCTGAATTTTAGCGGATTTTGACCAAATATTCACGGATTTTGGTCTCGTCAAGGAAGTAATGGCAAAGCTCGGTTTCTTCATGCAGCAATACCGGGACCAGTTCGTCGTATTTTGCTTCGAGAACGGGGTCGGCATCGACATCCAACACCTTTACAATCGCCCCGAACTCATCAGCCAATGGCGCCAGAGCTACCTCCATGTCATGACAAAGGTGACAATAGCTACGGCTCAACAAAGTCAGCTCAATTCCCATTCAAACCCTTGATTGTGACAAAGGTCTGCATGTCGCCACGCCGGATCAGTAGCGTGACATTGCTGCCTTTTTCAAATTGGGCCAGTAGCTTGTTGAACTGGTCGACGGTTTTTATTTCAGTGGTCGCACCTTTGCTGATGACTGCAATGACGATGTCACCTGGACGAAGATCGGCGCGTACCCCGGTACTTCGCACATCCTCGATAAGCAATCCGGAGTTCATTTTTAGTTCGCGCTTTTGTTCGGCGTTGAGCTCGCTAACGACCAGGCCCAGGCGATTGGCCGCCTGTTCCGGTGGCTTGCTTCCCTTGGACGGGCGTGCACTTGCCTGCTTGTCTTCGAGCATTTCGCCGACGGTGATGGCGATATCGCGCGTTGTGCCCTTGCGCCAGACCTGAACTACTGAGCGGGTTCCGGGCCGGGTTGCACCGACCATGCGTGGCAAGTCTGCCGAGTTGTTGATGGTCTTTCCATCGAACTTGAGGATCACGTCGCCGGCCTCCAGCCCTGCCTTTTCAGCTGGACCACCTTTTTCGACGGCGTTAACTACTGCTCCCTGCGGTTTGCTCAAGCCCAGCGAATCAGCCAGTTCCTTGCTGACTTCCTGAATGACAACGCCCAACCGGCCACGACTAACCTTGCCTGAGGTGCGTAACTGGTTTTGCACTTCCATAGCGACATCAATGGGAATGGCAAATGAAACCCCCATGTAACCACCGCTACGGCTGTAAATTTGCGAATTTATACCAACCACTTCGCCTCTCATGTTGAAAAGTGGCCCACCGGAGTTGCCCGGATTTATCGCGACATCAGTCTGGATGAACGGGACATAATTTTCCTGCGGCAGCGAGCGCCCCTTGGCAGAAACGATACCGGCTGTTACCGAGTTGTCGAAGCCGAAAGGTGAGCCGATAGCGACAACCCACTCCCCCACTTTCAATTGTGAGGTGTCAGCCAGCTTTACTGCAGGCAGGCCGCTAGCTTCGATTTTTATAAGTGCGACATCGGTTCGCTTGTCGGCACCGATGGTTTTGGCCTTGAATTCGCGCTTGTCCGTCAGGCGGACAGTGACTTCGTCGGCGCCATCAACGACGTGCGCATTGGTCAGGATGTATCCGTCGCTACTGATGATGAAGCCGGAACCCAGTGATTTGTTCTCGAATTCGCGCGGAGCCGCGCCGCCGGGTGGGCGTGGAATGAAGCGTTTGAAAAACTCGAAGGCGGGGTCGTTTTCGTCAAACGGAAAGGGCATCGCCTGACTTTGACCACGGGCCATCTGGGTGGTACTGATATTGACGACAGCAGGCCCCTGTTTTTCAGCCAGCTCAGTGAAATCAGGCAAGCCGCGCATCTGCGCATTCGCCAACGAACTGAGAAAAACAAGGGAAAAAATGGCAATAAGGCGTTTCATGAGCAGCGCACCTCCTGGTTCAGCTAGGAACGAGAAACGATATAAGGGCGCTCGGCGAAATTTCCAGAGCGGTCCTGCGAACGAAAACGAACATAGAAGACGGCAAGTCCAAGTGCGAGAGTGGCTCCCAGAATCGCCCCGAGGTCGCCGTTAAGCGATGTACCAAGGGCTGCGCCGATAATGGTTGCGGTCAACGGCACTCCATAGGCCAAATTGGCAGTTCGGCGAACGCTTCCGGCCGCGACAGCAATGGTGACGCGATCGCCAATGCCTGCGCCAACGTGGTTGATGACCCGATAAGTTTTTGGCCCGCTACAGAACATCTGGGTCAAATGTTGGCCGCCACATCCGCCTTCTTCATGGCAACGGCCGCAACCACCCTGTTCAACCTCAACCAGGGCATCTTCGCCTTCCAGCGCCCGAACAATGGCGCGGATAGTGCTCGTTCCTTCAGGCATGATTTTTACCAGCGCCGATCCGGGGCCGTATCGAGTAATGGGCGAAGCTTGGCTGATACGGCCTCGCGAGCCCTGAAGATACGGGAACGCACGGTACCGATCGGACAATCCATGATGCCGGCAATTTCCTCGTATGACATGCCATCAATTTCGCGGAGCACGATAGCCGTGCGCAATTCATCCGGCAAAGCTTCCATAGCAGCGTTGACGGTCTGACCAATCTGTTTTGACAGCAACAGGCTTTCCGGTGTGTTGATGTCGCGCAACTGGCTGGCATCTTCGAAGCCTTCAGCCTCTTCAGCATCGTATTCAGTACTCGTCGGGGCGCGCCGGCCTTGCGAAACCAGATAATTTTTGGCGGTATTAATGCCAATGCGGTAAAGCCAGGTATAGAAAGCGCTATCACCGCGAAATGACGGCAAGGCACGATAGGCTTTGATAAAGGCCTCTTGGGAAACATCCTCGACTTCGGCCTGGTCGCGAATGAAGCGCGAAAGCAAACGTCCCAGCTTGCGCTGATATTTGCTCACCAACTGGTCGAAGGCGCGTTTATCTCCGCCTTGCGCCCGTTCGACCAGTATCTGATCGATTTCGCGCTCACTCATGGCTAAATTGTTCCCTGGGGGTAATCATTGGTATGTTTATGAAACGCAGTATAGCGCAGCAACTTTTGTCCTGTGGATAGGTAATTATCCTTAATTGTGACACTCTGTAACGGGAACAAGGCTTTCTCACGTGCTATATTTCTCGCAAAATAATCCCAATAGAGAACAGCCGTGCAAAAATTTGATGTGCTTATCATTGGCAGTGGTCTTGCCGGGCAATCGGCCGCCTTAAGGCTAGCCAGGCATTGCCGAGTCGTGCTTATCAGTAAGCGTAGCCTGGAAGATTCCGCGTCCGGCTGGGCTCAGGGAGGCATCGCCGCCGTCCTGGATAGCAAGGATTCTATTGAGGCGCACATTCAGGACACGCATATTGCTGGTGCTTGGCTCAATGATGATGCCGCTACCCGCTTCGTGGTTGAAAACGGCCGCCAAGCCATTGATTGGCTGATCGAACAAGGGGTGCCATTCACCAAGGATGAAGCGGGATATCACCTGACTCGCGAGGGCGGCCATAGTGCCCGCCGCGTCATCCATGTTGCCGATGCCACCGGCCAGTCGGTGCAGGACACACTGACCAAAAAAGTCCGTGCCAATCCCAATATCATGGTGCTGGAAAGCCATATTGCCATTGATCTCATTACCGGAGAGAAGCTCGGCACCGGCGACAACCGTTGTTTTGGTGCTTATGTGCTGAACAGCCGCAGCGGTGAGGTGATAACCATCGGTGCACCGAATACTCTGATCGCCACCGGCGGGGCCGGCAAGGTATATCTCTACACAACCAATCCGGATACCTCGACGGGTGATGGCATCGCCATGGCCTACCGTGCGGGTTGCCGGGTGTCGAACATGGAATTCATCCAGTTTCACCCGACCTGCCTTTACCATCCGCAAGCCAAGTCATTCCTGATTTCCGAAGCAGTGCGTGGTGAAGGTGGTCTGCTCAGACTCCCTGATGGCACCCGCTTCATGCCTGAACATGATGAACGAGCCGAACTGGCTCCACGCGACATCGTCGCCCGTGCCATCGACTTCGAGATGAAGAAGCGTGGCCTGGATTGCGTTTATCTCGATATTTCGCATAAAGGTGAGTCGTTCATTAGAGAACATTTTCCGAACATTCATGCTCGCTGCCTTGAACTCGGCATTGACATCACTTCCGAACCAATACCTGTGGTACCGGCAGCGCATTACACCTGCGGTGGTATTGTCAGTGACCTCAAGGGGCGAACTGATGTGGCAGGTCTCTATGTCGCCGGTGAGGCGTCCTGCACGGGGTTGCACGGGGCTAACCGTCTGGCCTCAAACTCACTGCTTGAATGCCTCGTTTTTTCGGAAGCTGCGGTCAACGACATTCTGGACGGTAAAACCAAAATGCTGCCTGACCTGCCCGGCTGGGATGAAAGTCGGGTTACCGACGCCGACGAGGATGTCGTCATCTCACATAACTGGGACGAACTGCGCCGCTTCATGTGGGACTATGTCGGGATTGTTCGGACTACCAAGCGTCTGAAGCGGGCTAGCCATCGAATTGCGCTGCTGATGCGGGAAATTGACGAGTTCTACGCCAATTTCCGGGTCAACCACGATCTGATTGAATTGCGTAATCTGGTGGTGACTGCTGACTTGATCGTTCGTTGTGCCATGCAACGCAAGGAAAGCCGTGGCCTGCATTTTTCGCGCGACTATCCTGAGATGTTGAAAAAAGCAAAAAACACCGTACTTAAGCGTCGTCCTTTGGGTCGCTGAAATCTCCCCGCCAGCGCAGGAACATACGCAGGCGGCGGAAATCCTCTGTTTTCAGGCTGTCCACCGCAGCAACCAGTGTCTGACTCCGACCGCCTTCGGTTTTCAGGCGAAAAACTGTCAGCCAGGGATGAACGGTTGCCTGCGGCAATAGTTCAGCGGCAGAAAACTCATCCATCCCGACGCAAACAACTGAAATCTGGCCATTTCGCTCAAGACGCATGGCTGAGAATCGTGGGGACAATCGGTGCCAGGCCAGCGAACCGCAAAGCCAGATGGCCAGCAGGAAGGCCATCTGCACAGTTGGGGACTGATTTAAGAATGCTGTTGCTCCACTAGCCAACAGCGCACTTAAAAAAACAAAGCCGTCGAGAAAGCGCGAACGGCGCAGTCCGATGGTGATCGGAAACTGCACCGTTCTATCTCAAAAACCGAATCAGATGCGCTTGAAAACCAGCGAACCGTTCGTTCCACCAAAGCCGAAGTTGTTCTTCAGTGCGAACTCAATTTTCATTTCCCGAGCCTGATTGGCACAGTAATCAAGATCACACTCCGGATCCTGGTTGAAAATATTGGTGGTCGGTGGAGAAATTTGGTTATGAACGGCGAGCACAGTAAAGAGTGACTCAATACCTCCCGCGCCACCTAACAGATGACCCGTCATCGACTTGGTCGAATTCACCACAATCTTGTAGGCGGCATCACCAAAAGCCAACTTGATCGCCTCGGTTTCGTTCTTGTCACCGAGGGGTGTCGACGTTCCATGGGCATTGACGTACTGAACATCAGATGGACTAATGCCTGCATTTTTCAGCGCGTTCAACATGCTGCGCCGAGGACCATCCGAATTCGGGGCAGTAATGTGATGGGCATCAGCACTCATGCCGTAACCGACCAGTTCGGCATAAATCTTGGCGCCACGGGCTTTGGCGTGCTCATACTCTTCAAGCACCATGACACCGGCGCCCTCGCCTAGTACGAAACCGTCTCTATCCTTGTCCCACGGCCGACTAGCGGTTGTTGGGTCATCGTTGCGGGTCGACAACGCACGGGCGGCACAGAAGCCCCCCATGCCCAGCGGCGAAACCGTGGATTCCGCACCACCAGCAACCATCACATCGGCATCGCCGTATTCGATGATGCGTGACGCCTCACCAATGGAGTGGGTGCCGGTCGTACAGGCTGAAACGTGGGCGATGTTCGGGCCCTTGAAATTGAACATGATCGACAGGTTGCCCGAGATCATGTTGATGATTGAGCCCGGTACGAAAAACGGCGAAACCTTGCGAATGCCGGAGGCAATAAACTCTGCCTTGGTTTCTTCGATCAGCGGCAGACCACCGATGCCGGAGCCGATGGCGACTCCGATCCGTTCCGGATCGACAGCATTTTCCTTATCCAGTCCGGCATCCCGCACGGCCTGAATGCCAGCTGCCATGCCGAAATGGATAAACGTATCCATGCGACGGGCATCTTTAGCTGAAATATAATCGGTTATGTCAAAGTTTTTGACCTCACCGGCAATCTGTGCCGGGAAGGTGGATGCATCAAACTTGGTGACATGGGCGATGCCAGAGCGACCGGCCAGAATATTCTGCCATGCCTCTTCGACGGTGTTTCCGACCGGGCTAACAATACCCAGACCGGTAATTACGACTCTGCGACGTGCCAAGGTTCACTCCGAAAGCAAAAGTAGCAAGGCCGGCCATGGGGGCCGGCCTTGCCTGAGTCAGCAAGAAATGAATTACTTCTTGTTGGCGAGGATGAAATCGACTGCCTGCTGGACCGTGGTGATCTTCTCAGCCTGGTCGTCAGGGATTTCGCACTCGAACTCTTCTTCAAGTGCCATGACCAGCTCAACGGTGTCCAGGGAATCCGCGCCCAGATCGTCTACAAAGGAGGACTCATTCTTGATGTCCGCTTCGTTCACGCCCAGTTGCTCGGCGACGATCTTCTTGACGCGCTCTACGATGTTATCCATTAGAAAAACTCCTTCCCCTCAGGGGTGCGAAATAAAAAAACACGATAAGTTTACCAAAAGCCGAGGCTTCAGGAAATCAATCCATGAACATGCCGCCATTCACATGCACTGTTGTACCTGTGATATAGGCGCCAGCCGGGGATACGAGAAAACCGACAGTACCGGCAATATCCTCCGGTACGCCGGCACGACCAAGCGGAATCGACGCCAGCATGGCCTGCTTTTGTTCTTCGGTCAAAGCATGCGTCATGTCAGTGGCAATAAAGCCCGGCGCAACGCAATTGACGGTGATGTTACGACTGCCCAGTTCGCGAGCCAGTGAGCGAGTCATGCCCGCCACGCCAGCCTTGGCGGCGCAATAGTTGGCTTGGCCGGCATTACCGGAGTACCCGACCACCGAAGTGATATTGACGATGCGGCCAAAACGGGCCTTCATCATGCCGCGCATGACGCCACGTGAAAGTCGGAAGACTGCCTTCAGGTTGGTGTCAATTACCGCATCCCATTCATCATCGCCCATGCGCATGGTCAGGTTGTCGCGTGTGATGCCGGCGTTATTGACCAAAATGGCAATGGCGCCAAACTCCTTGGCCAGCTCCGCAAGAACCACATCGGTCTGGGCTACGTCGCAGACGTTCAGGGCGATACCTTTGCCCTTGAACCCTGCTTCGGCGAGGAATGCAGAGATTTTACCGGCGCCCTCTTCGTTGGTCGCCGTACCGATGACGGTTGCGCCCTGCTTGCCAAGTTCAAGTGAAATGGCGCGGCCAATGCCGCGAGTTGCGCCGGTAACGAGAGCAATTTTATCGTTCAGCATCAATTACTCCAGACCGAGGTTGGCTTCGATGGAGGCTGCGTCGGCCAGTGCGACACCAACAATGCCATCGGCGCAACGCTTGGTCAGACCGGCCAGTACCTTGCCCGGGCCACATTCGGCCACGGTTGTAACACCCATTGCCGCCATCGACTGGATGGTTTCAACCCAACGGACCGGATTGTAAGCCTGCCGAATCAGCGCATCCTTGATACAGGCAGGATCGTTCTCAATGGTGACATCGACGTTATTGATAACCGGAATCTGCGGTGCGTTCAGGGACAATTCGGCGAGGCGAGCAGCCAGTTTGTCGGCGGCCGGACGAATCAGTGATGAATGAAACGGTGCCGAAACCGGCAGCGCCTTGGTCATCTTTGCGCCACGTGCCTTGCAGGCTTCCATGGCTCGCTCGACAGCTGCCTTGTGGCCAGCGATTACGGTTTGTCCATTGGCATTGAAATTGACTGGCTCTACCACCTCACCTTGCGCCGCTTCGGCACAGGCAGCAGTGATACCCGCGTTGTCCAGGCCAAGCACGGCAGCCATGGCCCCGGTACCAACCGGCACCGCTTGCTGCATGGCAGCGGCCCGCAGGCGAACGAGTGGTACGGCATCCTTGAGTTCGATGACGCCAGCGGCGACCAGCGCCGAATATTCACCCAGGCTATGGCCCGCAAGGACTGTCGGCTTGCGGCCGCCCTTTTGCAGCCAGAGGCGCCAGGTAGCAATGCCTGCGGTCAACATCACCGGCTGGGTATTTACGGTCTGGGTCAGAATTTCAGCCGGACCTTCGGCAACCATGGCCCACAGGTCGTCACCCAAAGCGGCTGAGGCCTCATCAAAAGTTGCACGCACCACGGCAGCATCACCGTAGGCGGCCATCATGCCAACGCTCTGTGAGCCTTGGCCGGGAAATACGAAGGCAAAAGACATTCTCTAAGTCTCCTGGTTCAGAATTCGAGCAGGGCCGCAGCCCAGGTAAAGCCGCCACCGACGCCCTCCAGCAGGACCTTCTGGCCCTTCTGGATACGTCCGTCACGGACCGCTTCGTCGAGGGCCAGCGGCACCGATGCGGCTGAAGTGTTGCCATGGCGATCAACGGTGACGATCACCTTGTCACGGTCGATGCCCAATTTTTTACCAGTGGCGTCAATGATGCGGATGTTCGCCTGATGCGGGATCAGCCAATCGACATCACTGGTCTGGATGCCGGCAGACTGACAGACTTCTTCGGCCACATCCGCCAATACGCGCACGGCGAACTTGAAAACAGCCTGACCGTCCATGCGCAGGAACGGGTCACCGGTAACCTGCCCACCGCAAATTTGGCCGGGCACATTCAGAATGCCGTTCTGGCTTCCATCGGCGTGCATGGCGGTAGCGAGAATTCCCGGCTTATCCGAAGCTTCGAGAACAACTGCGCCGGCGCCATCACCGAACAGAACACAGGTACCACGATCATTCCAGTCAAGAATGCGCGAAAAGATTTCGGCGCCAATGACCAGTGCTTTTTTGTGACTGCCGGAGCTAATAAACTTTTCTGCAATTCCGAGTGCATAAGTAAATCCAGCGCAAACAGCCTGAACATCGAAAGCAGTGGCGCCTTTGTTGCCCAGCTTGCCCTGTATCAGGCAGGCTGTACTCGGAAAAATGAAGTCAGGCGTCGATGTGGCAACGATGATCAGATCTAGCTCGCTTGCTTCGATACCGGCCATTTCGAGCGCTCGCTGAGCCGCGACCAAGCCTAGTTCACTTGATGTTGTACCTGGTTCAGCCAGATAGCGACTACGAATGCCGGTACGCGTCACGATCCACTCGTCGTTGGTTTCAATACCGCGTGCGGCCAGATCGTTGTTGCTCACAGGGTTGCCGGGAAGGCAACTGCCAGTACCGATCAAACGTGCATACATTCAGACCTTCTCCACTGCAGCAACGGGAGCCGATGCCATTTGGGCAATGCGCCCGGTTATGCGTTCCAGAACCTGATTTTCCACGGCATCGTAAGCACGCGAAAGGGCGTTACCGAATGCCAGGACATCTGCCGAGCCATGGCTCTTGACGGAAATTCCCTTGAGGCCGAGCAGAATGGCGCCATTGTAACGGCGGTGGTCAAAACGCCGCTTGAAGTTGTTGAGTACCGAAATGGCGATCAATGCGGCAATCTTGGTCAGCCAGTTGCGCTTGAACTCGCTACGCAAGGAAGACGCCAGCATCTGAGCCAGGCCTTCCGAGGTCTTCAAGGCAACGTTGCCGACAAACCCATCGCAGACGATAACGTCTGCGTCGCCCTTGTAAATGCCATCGCCTTCGACGTTGCCAATGAAGTTGAGATCGGAGGCACGGAGCAACTCTGCCGCCGCCTTGACGACTTCGTTACCCTTGATTTCCTCTTCACCAATATTGAGGATGCCTACCGTCGGTCGCTCCTTGTGTTCCATGGCAGAGACCAGCATGGCACCCATGATGCCGAACTGCAGCAGATGCTCTGGACCGCAATCAACATTGGCCCCCAGATCAAGCATGTGGGTATGGCCATTGACGGTGGGTAGCGGCGCGCAGATAGCCGGCCGATCAATACCTGGCAACATTTTGAGAACGAAGCGCGAAATCGCCATCAATGCGCCGGTATTCCCCGCCGAAACACAGACATCTGCCTCCCCGGCCTTGACCAGATTGACAGCAACGCGCATGGATGAATCTTTCTTATTGCGCAGGGCGAGCGCCGGCGACTCGTCCATAGCCACTACTTCAGAGGCGTGCTGGATACGCAGACGTGGGTTCTCGACATGGCTTCCGAGCAAGGGGCGCAATGCCTCATCCCGACCTACCAGGATGACATGTGCAGCCGCATGCTCCGCAAGAAACTGGATTGCCGCCGGCACCGTCACTGACGGACCGTGGTCACCCCCCATGCAATCAATGGCGATACGGGTAGTCATAGCAAAAGAAAAGGCAGGCGGCTCGAAACGAACCGCCTGCCCTTCAATGAATGATTACTCGCCTTTTGCCTTCAGAACTTTCTTGCCACGGTAAAAACCGTTGGGAGAAATGTGATGACGCAGATGCGTCTCGCCCGTGGTCGATTCGACGGCCAGCGGGGGGGCAACCAGGAAGTCGTGAGCGCGGTGCATGCCACGCTTGGAAGGGGATTTTTTATTCTGTTGAACGGCCATGTTGATACTCCAAAAAAATCAGTTCGGCTTGCCTTTTAGCCCAGCCAGCGTCGCAAACGGATTGATCCGTTCGCCAGCGTCGGCTGCACCAGGCAAACCACATTTTTCGTGCCGCGGCGCGACTGGCAGGGTCAGGAGGATTTCATCCTCCACCAAATCGACCACATTCAGTTCGCGAGCCACCGGCAGGAAATCCCGGGTGTCGTCTTCCAGCTCATCTTGCGATAACTCGGCACCTTCGGGGACGAGTTGCAGCAAGTTGTCTACTTCAATATCAAAAGAAACTGACTCCAGGCAGCGTTGGCAGGCCAACGGGATAACGCCCGAAACCTCCAGATGCAGCATGAGTTCTCCGCCTTCACCCTTGAACCCTTCCAGGCGGAAAGTTACCTCTCCAGCCACCTCTCCAGCCACCTCTGCAAGCAAATCATGCAGGCGTTCAAGTGTGGAAACTGCCAATGTCCCTTCCAGAACACGGCCTTCCCGGGCAAATACGAAAGCGTCAGAAATTCTTTTCAATATTGAACTGTTGCGACTTAAACGCGAGATGATATTATTTTTGGCTTTCCAAGTCAAAACAAAGTGCTGCTTTAAGAGGTATGTGCAACACCTTGTTGTAACGAGTCTTTCATGTCACAAAAATTAATTCTCGCCTCCACCTCCCCTTATCGACGGGAGTTGCTGGGCCGTCTGTGCCTGCCTTTTGAGGTTGCGAACCCACAAACAGACGAAAGCGAACTACCTGGCGAAACGCCGGAAACACTTGCCCTGCGCCTCTCTGAAGCAAAAGCCAGGGCTGTTGCCGAAACCTATCCGGACGCACTGATTATCGGCAGCGATCAGGTTGCTACGGTGGACGGCCAAATTTTCGGAAAACCCGGTACGCATGAACGTGCCGTGACGCAGTTGCGCGCCCTCTCCGGAAAAACCGTCAATTTCTTCACCGGGCTCTGCCTATTAAACGCACGTACGGGCATTGCCGACCTCAGGGGTGTTCCCACCTTGGTGACGTTCCGCGAACTGAATGATTCGGAAATAGAAAACTACCTGCGCCGCGAACCCGCCTACAACTGCGCCGGCTCAGCCAAATCGGAAGGCTTGGGCATCGCCTTGCTGCAAAGCATGAAGGGTGAAGACCCGAATGCGTTGGTTGGATTGCCACTGATCGCGCTTTGCGACATGCTGCGCCGACAAGGCGTAGCCGTACTTTAATGGCCGGTACCCTTTACCTGATTCCAGTTCCTCTCGGCCCGACACCACCGCAGGATTCCTTGCCGGCTAATGTGTTGGCAGTTGTCAGACCGCTCACCCATTTTGTCGTCGAGCAGGCCAAGACTGCGCGGGCCTTCCTGAAAGCGGCAGGCACAGACATGCCTTTGCAGGAACTGCAGATGGATGAACTGAATGAACACACCAAGCCTGAAGCACTCGATCGCCTGCTTGCGCCCCTGCGCGAGGGCCACGATGTTGGCCTGCTCTCCGAAGCAGGCTGCCCGGCGGTCGCCGACCCCGGCGCCAACCTGGTAGCTTTGGCGCAGCAGGAAAATATCCGCGTCGTGCCGCTGATTGGTCCATCATCGTTGTTGCTGGCGTTGATGGCTTCCGGTCTGAACGGTCAGCGTTTTGCTTTTCAGGGATATCTGCCCACCAAGGAAATCGACCGGGCCAAGACCCTGCGCGATTTGGAAAGTGAATCCAGGAAACGGCAGCAAACCCAGATTTTTATCGAAACACCTTATCGCAACCGGCAGATGTTCGACAGCATTCTTCTGTCTTGCCAGCCAGGAACGCGACTGACGGTTGCTACCGACCTCACGATGCCTAACGAATCGGTAATTACGCGGACAATTATGCAATGGAAAAAACAAACGCCGCCCGAAATCGAGCGGCGTCCAACTGTTTTTCTACTGCTCGCCTGAGTTTTACTGAAGAAGAACGCCCGGTGCGCGTTCGGAAAAACCACTCCAGAAGCCTGCGAAGGTATTTGCACCAAGGCGCTTGGCGAAACGTTCGGCAATATTGTCCTTGACCGAGTAGTCGAGCACTTTTTCTGCCTTGATGACATCCCGCGCCACTGAGTCGACACTGCCGAAATCATCTGCCAGTCCAAGCTCGACGCTTTGCACCCCCGTCCACATCAGGCCGGAGAACATCTCTGGCGTTTCTTTCAGTCGGTTGCCACGTCCCGTTTTCACAACATCGATGAATTGCTTGTGGATGTCGTTGAGTAATACCTGAGCGTGCTCCTTGTGCTGCGGCGCTTGAGGTGAGAAAGGATCAAGAAAGCCCTTGTTGTCGCCGGCAGTGAGCAGACGGCGCTCAACCCCCAGCTTGTCCATCGTTCCGGTAAAGCCAAAACCGTCCATCAACACGCCAATTGAGCCAACGATACTGGCTTTATTGACGTAAATCTTGTCCGCTGCGGCTGCCACAAAGTATCCCCCGGAGGCGCACATGTCTTCGACCACGGCATACAGCATCTTGTCCGGATATTTGCCGCGCAGGCGACGAATCTCGTCAAAAATGATACCGGCTTGAACGGGGCTGCCTCCCGGGCTGTTAATGCGCAGCACAACGCCTACTGAATTCTTGGCCTCAAAGGCACTGTTAAGGGCGGCAATAAGATTTTCCCCATTAGCTTCTCCTTTGGACTGGATCACCCCATTGAGATTCACCAGAGCCGTATGGCTCTCCATATGCTCCGCGTCAGTGCCCCAATCAACGAGCGCAAACAGGATAACGATCAGGTAAGCAAAACCCAGGAATTTGAAAAATATTCCCCAGCGCCGTCGTGCCCGCTGCTCATCAAGCGCAGCGAAGGCGAGTTTTTCAAGCGTTTGACGTTCCCAATTGGGCGCGTTATTCGGGGGTTGGGGACTGTCCATGATTATTTTAAAGTTCCAGAAATATGTTGCCTTCGATCTCGCTAACCTTGAGAGGTTTCAAACCTTTCCCCTGGCAACGTCCGCCGAGACATTTGCCCGATTCGGGAGCATAAAGTGCGCCATGAATCGAGCAGATCAAGTATAGCTTGGAATGATCGAAGAACTCGCCAGGCATCCAGTCAAGCTCGGCCGGAACGTGCCCACATTCGTTCAAATAACCATAGACACGACCATTGAAGCGAATTACGAAGGCGGGCGCATCTCTTTCATAACGCCTGATCGTGAAACGAAAGCCTCTTCCCGCTTCAACAACCTCATGGCTGGCACAGATCAGGCGAAGTTCTTCAGCCATTGATCGAGTTCCTGAACGCTATGCAAACAGGCCTGTGGCTTGAATTCCAGCAGATGATCGTGCGGGTGTGCGCCGTAGGTAACTGCGAGACTATCAACGCCGGCGTTGTTGGCCATCAAAAGATCATGCGAGGTATCACCGATCATCACGGTCGAATGCGGGCCGATGCCGAACTCCGCCATCAGTTCCTCCAGCATTTGCGGATGCGGCTTGGAGTGACATTCGTCGGCGCAGCGTGAAGACTGAAACAGCGAACGCAGGCCTGAATGATCAAACGCACGCTCCAGGCCAAGGCGGCTCTTGCCGGTGGCCACCGTCAAAATATGTCCTGCTGACTGCAAGTCAGCCAGCATTTCGGGAACGCCCGGAAAAAGGGTCAGCTCATGATCGCCGGAGAGATAGTGAAAGCGATAGCGCTCAATCATCGGCTGATAGCTTTCAGGCGACAGGTCGGGTACGGCGTGGCGCATGGCATCAGCCAGACCGAGGCCGATTACATGGCGGGCCTGTGCATCGGCGGGAATCGGTAATCCCAAGTCCCGGCAAGACGCCTGGATGGCCTGAACAATTGCCCCGGCCGAGTCAAGCAAGGTGCCATCCCAATCGAAAACAACGAGTTCGTATTTCATTTGCCTGAGCTGCCTTTGGTATAGATATCGCCGAAATTCTCGGCGCTGAATTCCCGTGTTTTTTGCTGGTCTACCGCAGCAATGTAGGTTTTTATCCCATCAGGAAGCGCTGCGACACATTCCATGGGCGCCGCCGTCATCGGATGCCTGAAAGCCATCTGCCAGGCATGCAGCGCCATACGTTTCAAACCGTCGCGCTTCAGGTTCCTATTTAACGCAAAGTCGCCGTATTTCTCGTCACCGAGAATCGGAAAGCCGAGATGCGAAAGGTGAACGCGAATCTGGTGAGTGCGTCCTGTTTTCAATTGCGCTTCAAGCAGGCTCATTTCCGGCCAGCGTGCAAGCAGTCGAAAAACAGTATGCGATGCTTTACCTTCGGGATTGACCGAAACCCGTCGTTCGCCGCTATCGGTGAGATATTTGAACAGGGGCAATTTGACGTGCTGGGTAGTATTCATCCAGCGCCCCTTGACCAAAACCAGATAACGTTTGTCGGCCCCGGCGCCATGCTCGCGAAACATGTCGTGCAAGGTCGTGAGCGCCAAACGTTTTTTGCCGACGAGAAGAATGCCCGAGGTTTCGCGATCCAGGCGATGCGCCAGTTCCAGAAACTTGGCCTGCGGCCGCTGCCGGCGCAAGGCCTCGATGACACCGAAGCTGACACCACTGCCCCCATGGACGGCAATACCTTCCGGCTTGTCGATCACGAGCAGTGCGTCGTCTTCGAAAATAATCGGCAAATCGACGCGCTGCTTAGCCGCTTCATCGACCTCGTTTTGCGGCCGTTCAGCAATACGGATCGGCGGAATACGCAGCTTGTCACCGGTGCAGAGGCGATAAGTCGCATCGACCCGCCCACTATTCACCCGGACTTCCCCGCTGCGCAGAATTCGATAGAGGTGACTCTTCGGAACTCCCTTGCAGACTCGAATCAGGAAGTTGTCGAGACGCTGGCCCTGCTCTTCTTCGTCGATCACCAGATGGGTGACCGAATTGTTACCAGCGCTAATCATTTTCTAATATACTGCCCACGTTTTACGTCTCGATTTGCAAGAGATTTCGAACCATCAGACCGTTTGCCTCGCACTGAAAGCGCGACCGCCATGCGGCAGGCTCTGAAATCTCACTTGCGCGACTTGCACAAGCCAGATCAACGTAAAACGACTGGTTAAGTTCACTCACCAAAAGTAGTGATGTTAATGGATTAGCCCGCCGTAAGCACGCACGGATTGCCCGTTGCAGGAATTTTCAGGTTGCGCATTTCAAGAAAAAACACGCAGCCGTTTTTGATCAGCACTTTCATCGTCGCCATCGCCATTTACCTATGACGCAACCCGATAACTGAAACTGTCGCTGCCCTGTACGGGTGTTCCGTTGCAGCGTGCCCTGGTGCGCTGGAGCCCCAAAACAATGAAACGCATGTTATTCAATGCGACACAGGCGGAAGAACTCCGTGTCGCCATTGTCGATGGTCAGAAACTGATTGATCTCGACATTGAGTCCGCCGCAAAAGAGCAACGCAAGAGCAACATTTATAAGGGTGTCATTACCCGGATCGAACCCAGTCTTGAAGCCTGCTTCGTAGATTACGGCGCCGATCGCCATGGCTTCTTGCCTTTCAAGGAAATTTCCCGCGCCTATTTTCAGCCGGGAGTAGAAGTTTCCCGCGCCAAGATTCAGGAAGCACTGAAAGAAGGTCAGGAACTGATCGTCCAGGTCGACAAGGACGAGCGTGGCAACAAGGGCGCCGCCCTCACGACCTACGTCTCCCTGGCGGGCCGCTATCTGGTTTTGATGCCGAACAATCCTCGTGGTGGCGGTGTTTCCCGGCGGGTTGACGGTGACGAGCGCGCTGAACTGCGCGACACCATGGATCAGCTTGAAGTGCCGAATGGCATGAGCCTGATCGCCCGCACCGCAGCCATTGGCCGTCAGGCTGAAGAACTGCAGTGGGACTTGAACTACCTGTTGCAATTGTGGACCGCCATTGAAGGCGCTGCCCAGCAACAGAATGGTGCTTTCCTGATTTATCTGGAAGGCAGCCTGGTTATTCGCGCCATTCGTGACTACTTCCATGCGGAAATCGGTGAAATTCTCATCGATACCGATGAAGTTTACGAGCAGGCCCGCGCCTTCATGGGCACGGTAATGCCGGCCAACATCAGCCGCGTCAAACGTTATCGCGACGATGTGCCTTTGTTCTCGCGTTTTCAGATTGAGCACCAGATTGAAACGGCGTTTGTCCGCCAGGTCAATTTGCCTTCCGGGGGCGCCATCGTCATCGACCATACCGAAGCACTGGTTGCGGTCGACGTCAACTCCGGGCGCGCCACCAAAGGCGCCGATATCGAAGAAACAGCATTCAAGACCAATCTGGAAGCGGCTGAAGAACTGGCTCGCCAGCTTCGCCTGCGCGACCTCGGCGGCCTGATTGTGATCGACTTCATCGATATGGAAAACCAGAAGAACCAGCGCGAGGTCGAGAATCGTTTGCGCGATGCGCTGCGTTTCGATCGTGCTCGTGTTCAGATGGGCAAAATCAGCCGCTTTGGTCTGATGGAACTGTCACGCCAACGCCTGCGCCCTGCCCTGGCCGAAACCAGCTATATCTCCTGCCCGCGCTGTACCGGCACCGGCCATATCCGCTCTACCGAATCCGCTGCGCTTCACATCCTGCGCATCCTGGAAGAGGAAGCGATGAAGGAAAACACCGGCGCCGTGCATGTTCAGGTTCCGGTTGATGTCGCTACCTTCCTGCTCAACGAGAAGCGCCCGGATATCCAGGCCATCGAATTGCGCCACAAGGTCACCATTTTGCTGGTTCCGAACATTCATCTCGAAACGCCGGCGCATACCATTACCCGTCTGCGTCATGATGACCTGAATAGCGAGGAGGTCCGCGAACCTTCCTACAAGATGGTCGATATGCCTACCGAGGAAGCGATCAAGCAGGCAACCCAGCAGGAAGCCGCCAAGCCGCGCCAGGAAGCGATGGTCAAGAGTATTTCACCGGAACAACCGGCACCGCACTTCGCCGAGAAAACCGTTGAGGTAGCCGTTCAAGCCCCGGCCAAATCCGAAGGTGGGCTCCTCTCAATGATCGCTTCGTGGTTCCGTAGTGCCCCGGCACCGGTTGAGCCGGCTCCGGCTCCTGAACCAGCCAAGAAGCCCCGTGAAGGCCGCAATGAAGGTCGCCGCGAGCGTTCTGATGGTCGCCGCGGTGGTCGTAACAGTAATCGCACCAATGAAGAACGCAACAGCGAACGTGGCGAACGACCGGAACGCGGCAATCGCAACGAGCGCAATAGCGAAAAAGCGCCTCGTGAAGAGTCGACCGCAGCAGCCAGTGGTGAGCGCAAGGAACGTCGTCCTCGCGGCGAGCGCAAGGAACGTGGCGAGCGCCAGCAACCCGAGGTTGTCGAGAACAAGCTGACGCCGGAAGTTGCAGCAGCGGATGTTGCGTCAATCAATGCACCGCAAAGCTCGACCGATGAAGCTGCTAATGGCGAGGACCAAGGCGCTCGGCGCCGCGGTCGTCGCGGTGGCCGTGGTCGGGGTGAGCGTCGCAACGAACCGGAAAATACTTCGACAGAAGCGTTGATCCCGGATGCTCAACCACTTGCCATTGCAGTTGCTGCGCCTTTGGTCAGCCAGGAACCTGTTGTAGTCATCATCCCGGCAATCGAACCGGTTTTGCCAGTTGAAGTCGTGGCGCCGGTCGTGGAAGTTGTCAATACCATTGAAACGGCACCGGCAATTGTCGAGCTAGCCCCGGTGGTCGTTGAAGCCGCTCCGGTCGAGAGTGCTGCGGTCAACATCGTGGAAAGCATCGAAACCTCAGTTTCACCGGCTATCGAGCCAGCACCCGTGGCGGTTGTCGAAGCCGTTGATCTGGAAAAGACGCTGGCCGACAGTGGTCTGGTTCTGGTCCAGACTTCAGCAACAGCAGGCATTGCCCAACCGGTAGCACCCATCAAACTGGGCCGGCCGCGCAAGCAAAAGGCAGTTGCCGAACAGACGGAAGAAGCACCACTGGTGATGGTGGAAACCGGCAAATAATTTACTCGTTGCTGAATAAATCAGGGGCACCCGCGGGTGCCCCTGATTGTTTGTGATGTTTGAAGAGCAATAGCTCAGGTTTTATCGAGCTTGAGCTTTATCTCGTCAACCAGACCTTGAGCGGCATCTTCAACCATATCCAGTACCAGATCGAAACCATGACCCAAACCATAGTAAGGGTCCGGAACTTCGTCATCGTCAAAGTTTTTTGAATAGTCCATGAACAGTTTGATTCGTTCTTTCTGTTCAGGTGTTGCCATGCGCCACAGGTTGTCGAGATTGCTTTTGTCCATGGCAAGGATCAGGTCAAAATAATCCAGATCCTGCCTTGCGACTTTGCGAGCCCGCAACTGCGTCAGGTTGTAACCACGCGCAGCAGCAGCCCGTTGAGTGCGTGAATCTGGCGCTTCGCCGACGTGATAACCGTGCGTTCCCGCAGAATCAACTTCAACTTTACTACCCAAATTATTGTTTTTTATAATAGTTCGCAAAACAACTTCCGCCGTTGGGGAGCGGCAGATATTGCCCATGCAGACGAGCAGCACACGAAAGCTCATTTTTTCTCATCTCCGTCGGGGTCGTGCTGCGCCACGCCGAATACCCTTTCCCTGAGTCGGAAGAGATCGTCGCGGGCTGCCGCCGCTTTTTCGAATTCCAGGTTTCTCGCACATTCGAGCATCAATTTCTCGAGACGCTTGATCTCCCTGGCAACCGTCCTTTCATCCATCGCCTCATAAGCAGCCTGCTGCTGGGCTGCTTTCAATTCGGTGTGGGCGGATTCCGCATTATAAACACCATCGATGATGTCCTTGATCCTCTTGGACACCCCGCGTGGCGTAATGCCGTGCTCCGCATTGAAGCCAATCTGTTTCTCTCGCCGCCGCTCGGTTTCGGCGATGGCGTAACGCATTGATTTTGTAATCGTATCAGCATATAGGATCGCTGTGCCATGGATGTGGCGCGCGGCGCGGCCAATTGTCTGAATAAGTGAGCGTTCGGAACGCAGAAATCCTTCCTTGTCGGCATCAAGGATAGTGACTAGCGATACCTCAGGAATATCCAGGCCTTCCCGCAGCAGATTGATGCCGACCAGCACGTCAAACTCGCCCAGACGCAGGTCGCGGATGATTTCCACACGTTCAACGGTGTCGATATCCGAGTGCAGGTAGCGCACCTTGATACCGTTATCGGCAAGGAAATCCGTCAGATCCTCGGCCATGCGCTTGGTCAGGGTGGTAACCAGCACCCGCTCACCAATCGCAATCCGCTTTTTGGCTTCAACCAGCAGATCATCGACCTGCGTCGAAGCTGGCCGGACGATCACTTCCGGGTCAATCAGCCCCGTCGGCCTAGCCACCTGCTCGACTACCTGGCCAGCGTGCTGGGTTTCATAGTCAGCTGGTGTCGCCGAAACGAAAATGGTTTGCCGGTGATGCGCCTCGAACTCATTGAATTTCAACGGACGATTGTCGAGCGCAGAAGGCAAACGAAAGCCGTAATCGACGAGGTTTTCCTTGCGCGAACGGTCGCCTTTATACATGCCGCCAACCTGGCCGATGCTGACATGCGACTCATCGATGAACATCAGCGCATCTGATGGCAGGTAGTCGATCAGGGTCGGTGGTGATTCGCCTGGCTTGCGTCCGGATAAATGTCGTGAATAGTTTTCGATGCCCTTGCAGAAGCCGATCTGGTCGAGCAATTCAAGATCGAACTTCGTCCGCTGCTCGATACGCTGGGCTTCGACCAGCTTGTTGTTCTTTATAAAGAAATCAATGCGCTCGCGCAGCTCGTCCTTGATTGCCTCGATGGCACGCAATACGGTTGCGCGGGGAGTGACGTAGTGCGAAGCCGGGAAAACCGTAAAGCGCAGCGCCTTGTGCAGCAAATGGCCGGTCAGCGGGTCAAAGAACTGCAAGCCTTCAATTTCGTCGTCGAACAGCGAAACTCGGATGGCGTGCTCGGCATGTTCGGCAGGAAAAATATCGATAGTGTCGCCGCGCACGCGGAAGATGCCACGATGAAAATCCATGTCGTTGCGTTCATATTGCATATCGGTCAGGCGTTTGACGATGGCACGCTGATCAAGACGATCGCCGACACGCATGGTCAGGATCATGTTGTGGTATTCGTCGCGATCACCGAGACCGTAGATGCAGGAAACGGTGGCCACGATCACGACATCGCGGCGTTCGATCAGGCTTTTAGTCGCTGAAAGTCGCATCTGCTCGATATGATCATTGATTGAGCTGTCCTTTTCGATGAAAAGATCACGCGAAGGTACATAGGCTTCGGGCTGGTAATAGTCGTAGTAGGAAACAAAATACTCGACGGCGTTTTCCGGAAAAAATTCCCTGAATTCGGAATAGAGTTGGGCTGCCAGCGTCTTGTTCGGAGCCAGTACCAGCGCTGGACGGCCAGTCCTGGCAATCACGTTGGCCATCGTGTAGGTTTTGCCGGAGCCGGTGACGCCGAGCAGTGTCTGATAAGACAGGCCGTCCTCAAGGCCCTCAACCAGCAGGCGAATGGCCTCCGGCTGGTCGCCGGCAGGGAGAAATGGTTGATGCAGACGATACGGGCTACCTTCAAAGCAGACAACCGGGATGCTGATGTTCGTTTCGCTCATGCTAAAATTCTCGGGTTTCCTACGTGCAGCAGGCTTGCGGCACGCTTTGTTTGTATTATTCCACGGAGTCTTTATGTCCTCTTCGATCTTCGCTGCGGTAGAAATGGCCCCGCGCGACCCCATTCTCGGTTTGAACGAAGCATTCAACGCCGATGCTCGTACCACCAAGGTTAATCTTGGCGTCGGCGTTTATTTTGACGATAACGGCAAAATTCCGTTGCTTGCTGCGGTCAAGGTCGCCGAAGAGTCCCGTGTCAAGGCTGCCCTGCCCCGTGGCTACCAGCCTATCGAAGGTGCTCCGGCCTACAACCAGGCAGTGCAGAACCTGCTGTTGGGCAAGGACTCCGCGCTGATCGCCAATGGCCAGGTTATCACCGCCCAGGCACTGGGCGGCACAGGTGCCCTCAAGATTGGTGCCGATTATCTGAAGCGCCTCTCGCCGAACGCCAAGGTTTACATCAGCGACCCATCCTGGGAAAACCATCGGGCGCTGTTCGAGTCCGCAGGTTTTACGGTTGAGAACTACCCCTACTACGATGTTGCCACTCGCGGCGTCAACTTCGCCGGCATGAAGGCCTGCCTGAACAGCCTGGACGCAGGCTCCATCATCATTCTCCATGCCTGCTGCCACAACCCGACTGGTGCCGACCTCTCGGATTCTCAGTGGGGCGAAGTCGTCGATGCCTGCCGTGCCAAGGGTCTGGTTCCATTCCTCGACATGGCCTACCAAGGCTTTGCTGACGGCATCGAAGCGGACGCCGTTGCCGTTCGTGCCTTCTCGGCCTCCGGCCTGCAGTTTTTTGTTTCGAGCTCATTCTCCAAGAGTTTCTCGCTCTACGGCGAACGCGTCGGTGCGCTGTCCATCATTACCGCCAGCAAGGAAGAATCTGGCCGCGTCCTGTCGCAGTTGAAGCGCGTCATCCGCACCAACTATTCCAATCCGCCGATTCATGGTGGTGCTTTGGTTGCAGGCGTACTTTCCTCACCGGAACTGCGTCAGATGTGGGAAACCGAGCTGTCCGGCATGCGTGACCGCATTCGCGCCATGCGCATCGGTCTGGTTGATGCCATCAAGGCTCAGGGCGTCGCTCAGGATTTCTCTTTCGTCGTCCAGCAGCGTGGCATGTTCTCCTACACTGGCCTGACCGCTCCGCAAGTTGAGCGGATGAAGGACGAGTTTGGCATCTATGCCGTCTCTACCGGCCGCATCTGCCTGGCAGCATTGAACACCAAAAATGTGGATTACGTGGCCAAGGCCATTGCCACTGTGATCAAGGTCTGATCACTTTCGCAGCCAAATGAGTATGGGCGAGACTTCGGTCTCGCCCTTTTTATTTGCTGCCGTACGCAGTCAATTCCGGCAGCACGCCAGAAACTCGTACCGGCACTCGCAGGCTGGAGACGGAAGTCTGTATCCCCACCGTCAGATTGGCCTCGACCAGACGCTCACTGTTGGCGGCGAACTGGCCGGTTGCTGTCATCATCCCGGCATCCATGCGGACATCCTGCCCTTTGATCTGACCCTGATTAATCGAGATTGCGGCATGCAGACGATCGAATTTGGTTGCCCCGGAGCGAACGATGGAACCGACTCCACGCCGAGCCGATTCCCCCAGATCCACGCCATGCAGTATGCCGCGTGTGATATCGGCATCAAGCATCGCCTCGGCACTATTCCACATGCCTTCCCAATTATTCCCGCCCGCCCGCAGCCGAAGCGTGCCACCAAGGTCACCCTCCAGTTTCAGTGTCGGAACAAAAGCCGCACTGACCTTGCGGCAATCGAGACGCGCCAATGTCGCATCCCCGGCCATCACCAGACCAGTACTCCAATCGAGCAACCAGTTACCTTTGAGAATGCCGCCCAGAAAGGTGGTATCCAGATTCTGGATCAGCAACTTGTCTTTTTGCAACAATCCCTTGGCCTGCAATGAGTCAAAGGAAACGGGGATTCCTCCCGGTTTCCAGCCCAGCCCCTCGATATTGAGGACGATACCTTGAGGAGTTGGCACGGCCTCCAGCCGAATGCTGCGGTCAACAGCCTGAAATGAGGCTTTTTCTACAGCGCCATCGGCTTTGAAGAGAATTTCACCAAAGACGTCGCGCAGCGCCAGGTCACGAACCGTTACCTGACTCTGTTCAATACGAATGCGCCGAAATATCGGACCACTTGCTGCTGACGCGGAAGGTAAGCCAAGAAATGCTACAACGCGGTTGGCGCTCAAAGTAGCACCGACAACGTCGGCGCTGGCAATCAGATGCGGTCCACTGCCCAGCAGAGATTGCGGCGAAGCTATACGGACTGATTCGATGCGTGAATCGTCGGCCTCACCAATCCGGATGTCTTCCAGCTTCAGTTGCGGCAGCGGCGTAAATACCAGGCTAATCTGACCAATCTTTACCGGTGCCTGGAACAAGCGGCCCGTTGCACCTTCAATTGCAGGTTTGAGGTTGTTATAGGGGTAAAACAGAACGGCACCAATGAGAAGAACAGAAACAGACGCCAGTCCACCCAGCACCCATTTCAGCGCAGCCCCCCTTCCTTCCCCGCCATCGTGCGCAGATTCAGGCGATTGTTCAGGTATGACCGGCGTCGACGCAGAAGCAGATTTTCGGGATGTCGGCAGAACAGGCTTGCCGAATGTGGAGAAATTATTTCCACCCTGATTCTGTACTTCTGCACTGGGAGGCAAGACCGATTTCGGTCCGAAGGTTGAAAACTGGGAAAGTGCGGAAAGCTGCTCCCGCTTCGTTTGCAGCTTGCTATCTTCCCAAATCGAAGCCGCCTTCAAGGTTGGTGCGACAAAGCCACCCTCTTCCAACTCCCGCAAGGCATTCTCGACCAAGCGCAAATTGCCGATTTTTGCGGCCAGCTCTTCTACCGTCAGATTGCCATCAATCTGCACGAGAACCATGCGGAGATTGCGCTGCACAACGCGCGAACTTTGCCGTACCGCTTCATCGCCGGTCGGGGTTGTTGCATAAACGAGCTTAGGGTCCATACCTCAATATTTTTCTTCTAAAAAGCCACAAGATGCTTGACTGAAGGGCGTTCAGTCCCTATAATGCGCTCCTCTGTTCCTCGATAGCTCAGTTGGTAGAGCGCCGGACTGTTAATCCGTAGGTCCCTGGTTCGAGCCCAGGTCGGGGAGCCAAAAGTTTCAAGTAAAAAGCCAATCTTTCGAGGTTGGCTTTTTGCTTTTTGTGGTCTGCAAAAAATGCGGAAAATGGCGAGCAATCCGCCATTTTCAGACACAAATGCTGCTGCGACCAGACCAAACATAGCGCCTCCGAATTTCAATAGACCGCAGAATAGCGAATCTCAGCCCATTCGGGTATCGATTTCATCACACCCAAGATGTAATTCCATCCCGAATCGATCATCTCTTGAAAATCGATTCCAGTTGGATACTCGCTGCAGGAACTTTCATGTTTTTGATCTCTCTACTTGTCTGGAGGCGCTGCGATACTGATAATCGCTAGCGAGACAACCTAAAACGCCATTTCAGGCAGACAAGAAAAACGCCAGCCATGCAGAACGAAACCCTGAGGCCAGAAACGACACCCGCCGGCCTTGCCGAGTTCAGGCCGGTGATTGACCCAAGCGCCCAAAGTCACCCTGAAGGCACGCTGGTTGACAAGTATGGGCGTCGCATCACCTACGTTCGACTATCGATTACCGATCGCTGCGATTTTCGTTGCACTTATTGCATGGCCGAGGAAATGAACTTCGTGCCACACAGTGAGGTGATGAGCCTTGAGGAATGCTTGCAGGTCGCCACGGTATTTGTCGGACTCGGCGTCAGCAAGCTGAGAATCACCGGTGGCGAACCGCTGGTCCGCAAGAATGCCATGTGGTTGATCGAACGCCTGGGCGCCCTGCCCGGCCTGGACAACCTGGTAATGACCAGCAATGGTTCACAGCTTGACCGATTCGCCCAGCCACTCCGTGAGGCGGGCGTCAAACGCCTCAATATCAGCCTGGATACCCTTAAAGCCGATCGGTTCAAAAAAATCACGCGAATCGGCGAGTTAAAAAAGGTGTTGCGCGGCATCGACGCGGCCAGGGCAGCTGGTTTTACCCGCACCAAACTCAACACCGTCATGATGCGCGGTACCAATGATGATGAATTTGCCGATCTCGTTCAGTTTGCGCTGGATAACGCACTGGATCTTTCCTTCATCGAAGAAATGCCCCTCGGTGAGATTCACGGCCGGAACACCACTTACATTTCGTCTGAGGAAACGCGGGATAGGCTGGCTCAGCGTTTTGAACTGATCCCTTCGACCGAAAACTCGGGCGGGCCGGCCCGTTATTGGCGGATACCGGGTTCTGAATCACGCATTGGCTTCATCTCGCCGCACAGCCACAATTTCTGCGATACCTGCAATCGTGTGCGAATCACCGCCAAGGGCGAACTTTATCCCTGCCTGGGTCAGAACGATGCGATCAACCTGTTGCAGGTTCTGCGCGCCGACAGCAGCGAAGAATCGCTGCGCCAGGCCATCGTCGACAGCATGGGCATCAAGCCCTTCGGTCACGATTTCACACAGCAGATGGACGCCCCACAGGTTGTTCGTTTCATGTCGATGACTGGCGGCTAGAGAAACTGTCCGCCCGATGTTCCCTCCATCCGGCCATCTTGCCCCGCAGCATCGACAATCCGGTTGGCAGCGCTATTGGCTGACAGTCGGCCTTCTGGCACTTCTCGCTGTCAGTGCCTGGCGTCTGCATGTCGGCGCAGACTGGCTGGCCAATACGCTGCTTGCCTTCTGCCTCAGTGGTGTCGGGCTTCTGCTCTGGATCGAATGGCGCAAACTGCGGCGTGTGCGTCAAGCTTACGACATGGCGATGCTTGCTGCGCATGACGGTTTCTGGGAATGGAACCCGATCACCAAGGAATTGCATACTGGCAGCCGCCTGCTTGAAATTCTCGGTTATGAAGAAGATTTTCTTCCCGACACCCATGCCTGGTTAAAGCTGGTTCATCCGGATGATGTAGCCCTCTACAACGCGGCGGTAACCGAGCATCTGAAGGGCAAGAGCAATTATTTCTATTGCGAATACCGGGTACGGGCCAGCAATGGCGTTTATCGCTGGGTAGCCTCACGCGGCATTGCCGTCCGTGATCGCCGCGGACGTGCCTATCAGATGGTCGGTTCGGTTATCGACATTACAGACCAGCGCAGCCATCAGGAAACCCTGGAATTCCTGGCCAAGCACGATGATCTGACCGGCCTGCCAAATCGCCTGCTGCTGGCTGAAAAGCTCGCCGAGGCAATCACCTTGGCGCAGTTGAATGGCGAGCGTCTCGCGGTGCTATTCATCGATCTTGATCGCTTTAAGAACATCAACGACACACTGGGTCACCGCGCCGGAGATCAGCTCCTGCAGGGCATTGCCCAGCGCCTTGGTGCCAATCTGCCGGCCGGCTGCCATCTCTTTCGCCAAGGGGGAGACGAATTCATTGTTCTGATGACTTCAGTCGCTGATTTATCCGTCGCACTGACCGCTGGAGGACAACTGCGCGAGTTGATTACCTCGCCATTCTCCGGCCTGAGCGCGGATTTCTTCACCAGCGCCAGCATCGGCATCAGTCTCTTTCCGGACGACGCCGCAGATGGCGAAACCCTGCTGAAAAATGCTGATGCGGCCATGTACGAAGCCAAAGCCGCCGGTGGAAACTCCATCCGCGCCCACACCGCGTTGATGAATCAACGCCTGCTGGCCAGAGTCAAGCTGGAAACCCTGCTCAGAACAGCCTTGCAGCAGAACGAAATGGAATTGCATTTTCAGCCTCAGGTCGATGCGCTGAGCGGTCGTCTGACCGGGGCTGAAGCATTGCTTCGATGGTGTCACGATGGCCAGAACATACCGCCTGACCAGTTCATTCCGGTGGCGGAGGATACCGGTCTGATTATTTCCATCGGAGATTGGGTCATTGACCGCGCCATTGCCCACATTGTCGAATGGCGACACCTCTATGGCGAAACGCCGCCCATTGCGATCAACCTGTCGCCGCGTCAATTCTGGCGCCCCGCCCTGTCGCGGCTGGTGCTCGACAAGCTTCGGGCGGCCGGGCTACCGCCAAGTGCGCTTGAGGTGGAAGTTACCGAATCGGTGCTGCTTCACGCCGAAGCAGGCAGCCTTGAGGAATTGCAGAGTTTTCGTGACTCGGGCGTGCGGATCGCGCTCGACGACTTTGGAACGGGTTATTCGTCGCTCTCTTACCTGCGCCGATTACCGATCAGTATTCTGAAGATCGACCGTTCCTTCATCATCGACCTGACTTCACCTGAGGAAAGTGAACGCAGCCAGGCGCTGGTTCGCGCCATCATTGCGATGGCGCACAATCTCTCGCTGACGGTCATTGCCGAAGGTGTCGAAACCGCTGAGCAACTGGATTGCCTGCGCAGGCTCAACTGCGATGTCATCCAAGGCTACCTTATCAGCCGTCCCCTGCCAGCCGCAGAATTTGCCGCCAAATTCCTGGTCGACCGCAGCAGTCAGGGATAAACCCTGCACAGGCCGGGTATGTTCACCGGATCCGAGACCAAACCCAGCCCCGTAAAGAACAGCGCCATGAATAGCAAAAAAGCGACCCATCGGGTCGCTTTCCTGTGCTGCTTCACCCAGTCACGACAGGGTTGGCAGAAATCCATACTTTGGCTCTTACACGCTGCGAACCGAACGCTTGCGCTCAATTTCCGTCAGGAAGCGCTTACGCAGACGAATTGACTTTGGCGTCAGTTCGACCAGTTCGTCCTCGGCAATGAACTCCACGGCTGATTCCAGGCTGAGCTGAATAGACGGGATCAGGCGAACGGCTTCGTCGGTGCCGGAAGAACGCACGTTGGTCAATTGCTTACCCTTGATCGGGTTGACCACAAGATCGTTCTCACGGCTGTGAATACCGATGATCATGCCTTCGTACAGCTTGTCGCCCGGCACGACGAACATGCGGCCGCGATCCTGCAGCTTCCACAAGGCATAAGCGACAGCTTCGCCGTTGTCCTGGGAGATCAGCACGCCATTGCGACGCTCGCCGACTCCGCCATCACGACACGGCGCGTATTCGTCGAAAACGTGGCTCATCAGGCCGTTACCACGCGTCAAGTTCATGAATTCGCCCTGGAAGCCGATCAGGCCACGCGCCGGAATACGGTATTCGATACGGACGCGACCGCGACCGTCCGGCACCATGTCCTGCAGGTCTCCTTTACGTTGGCCAAGGCTTTCCATGACGCCGCCCTGGGTATCTTCTTCGACGTCGACCGTCAGCATTTCGTACGGCTCACAGACGACGCCGTTGATCGTCTTGTTAACCACACGCGGACGGCCAACAGCCAGTTCGAAACCTTCACGCCGCATGTTTTCCAGCAGGATGCCAAGGTGCAGTTCGCCACGACCGGCCACGTCAAACACATCACCGTTACCGGTGTCATGGACGCGCAGGGCCATATTGGTCAGCAATTCTTTGTGCAGACGATCTCGGATCTGGCGACTGGTGACGAACTTGCCTTCCGTACCGGCCAACGGGCTGGTATTGACCATAAACTGCATGGACAGCGTCGGCTCGTCAATTTTCAACAGCGGCAGGGTTTCCGGCTGATCCGGATCAGTCACCGTACAACCGAGGACCAGGTCTTCAATACCGGTGATCTGCACGATATCACCGGCGTAACCTTCGTCCAGCTCAATCTTGTTCAGGCCCTGATAGCCGAAAACCTGACCAATCTTGGCCTTGATCGGGGTGCGCTCGTGCTCTGCAGCCTCTTCTTCGGTACCGAACATGACAAGCACGTTCTGGCCGGTCTTGACCTTGCCACGATTGATCTTGCCAACGCCGATACGACCGACGTAGGAAGAGTAATCAAGCGCGGTAATCTGCAGCTGCAGTGGTGCTTCAATATCGGTGTCCGGTGCCGGCACATGCTTGAGCACGGTGTCGAACAGCGGCTTCATGTTTTCGCGCGGCTGATCCAGTTCCATGGCCGCCCAGCCATTGAGGCCGGAAGCGTAAACGATGGGGAAATCGAGTTGCTCGTCGGTGGCACCCAGCTTGTCGAACAGATCGAAAGTCAGATTGACGGCCTGATCAGGATCGGCACCATCACGGTCAACCTTGTTCACCAGCACGATCGGACGCAGGCCCAGGGCCAACGCCTTCTTGGTAACGAAGCGGGTTTGCGGCATCGGGCCTTCAACGGCATCGACCAGCAGAACTACACCATCGACCATGCCCAGCACGCGCTCAACTTCTCCGCCGAAGTCGGCGTGTCCCGGCGTATCGACGATGTTGATGTGGATGCCGTTGTACTCGACCGAGGTGTTCTTGGAAAGAATCGTGATACCACGCTCTTTTTCCAGATCATTGGAGTCCATGACGCACTCGACCAGTTGCTGGTGAGCGGCAAAAGTGCCGGACTGGCGGAGCAGTTGGTCAACCAGCGTGGTTTTACCGTGGTCAACGTGGGCGATGATGGCGATATTGCGGATCGGGCGAGCAGACATGGGATGGGGAATAGCCTGAAAAATCAAAGGCGTGATTCTACCACCCCATGCTGCGCCGCAGCATCCTTTTAGCCCTCTTTATTTCGCATGAAGTCCGCTGTATTGAAGAAATTATTGAGCAATACCTTGCGAATGTCCGCGTCTATGCCGACATCTTCCATCGCCAGAACCATGCAGGCGACCCATTGGTCGCGCTCCATCGTACCGATGGCGAAGGGCGTGTGGCGGCTGCGCAGGCGCGGGTGACCGAATTTTTCGACGAACAGGTCAGGCCCACCCAGCCAACCTGACAGGAACATATAGAGCTTCTCGCGCGATCCTTCCAGACTTTCCGGATGCATGGCGCGCAATTCCTTGAAATGCGTCACCGTGTCCATCAGTTCATAAAAACGGGCACACAGCTTGGCGACAGTGGTGTCGCCGCCGATTTTTTCGTAGGTCGTGGTGGTGTTTTCCATGCTGGCTACTTCTCCCTGAAATTATTTTTTAGCGTGGCTTGCGCGGGGCCGGGCTGCGTTTGGGTGCGGCCGCGAGACTCGGCCGGCTACCCGGGCGCAGCGCTTCGTTGCGACGCGGAAACCCTGCCTTCGGCCCTTCACTGCTCTGGTTTTTGCCTGTTTTTACCGGTTGACCGCAGGGGTTGCCCGGAACGCCTGCCGGCTGCCAGGCGGGGATCAATTGCTTCTTGCCATTACCGATCAGATCGGCCCGGCCCATTTCCTTCAGCGCTTCGCGTAACAATGGCCAGTTGGCCGGGTCGTGATAGCGCAGGAAAGCTTTCTGCAGCTTGCGCTGACGGCCGTTTCGCACGGTGCTGACCTGTTCGCTGCTACGCGTTACCTTCTTCAGCGGATTGCGTTCGCTGTGATACATCGTCGTCGCCATCGCCATCGGCGTTGGCAGGAAGGTTTGCACCTGATCGAGACGGAAATTGTTTTTCTTCAGCCAGAGTGCCAGATGGAGCATGTCTTCATCCTGCGTGCCCGGATGGGCGGCGATGAAGTAAGGAATCAGGTACTGCTCCTTGCCGGCCTCGCGGGAGAAACGGTCAAAGAGCTGCTTGAAGCGGTCGTAGGCCCCCATGCCCGGCTTCATCATCTTGGAAAGTGGGCCTTCCTCGGTGTGCTCGGGTGCGATCTTCAGGTAACCGCCGACGTGATGCGTCACCAGTTCCTTGATGTATTCGGGCGAACGCACCGCCAGGTCATAGCGCAGGCCGGAGCCGATCAGCACTTTCTTGACGCCCTTCAGCGTCCGCGCCTTGCGATAGAGCGAAATCAGCGGCGCATGGTCGGTGCCAAGATTCTCGCAGATATCGGGATAAACGCAGGAGAGGCGGCGACAGGCTGACTCGATCTTTTCGTCCTTGCACTTCAGGTGATACATGTTGGCGGTTGGGCCGCCAAGGTCGGAGACAATGCCAGTGAAGCCCGGCGTCTTGTCGCGCATTTCCTCGATTTCGCGAAGCACGGAATCTTCAGAGCGGCTCTGGATGATGCGGCCTTCATGCTCGGTAATCGAGCAGAAGGTGCAGCCACCGAAGCAGCCGCGCATGATATTTACCGAGAAACGGATCATTTCCCAGGCGGGAATCTTGGCCTCGCCATAAGCCGGATGCGGTCGGCGGGCATAAGGCAGTTCGTAAACCTGATCAAGTTCTTCGGTCGTCAGCGGGATCGGCGGCGGATTCAGCCAGACATCGCGTTCGCCATGCGCCTGAATCAATGCCCGGGCATTGCCCGGATTCGATTCGAGATGGAAGGTGCGCGAGGCGTGCGCGTAAAGCACCGGATCGTCCTTGACTTGGTCGTAGGATGGCAAACGAACCGCAGTGTGCGCCCGGCGCTCACGGCGGGCATTGAGCCGTTCGGCCCGGGAAACGATGCGAACCGGGTGTTCGCCGGCGACTGCTGCGGTGGACGCTGCCTGGGAGGGCATTTCCATGGCGTAGGGATCGGCATGCTGAACCAGCGCGCCCGGGGTGTCGACCTCGGTCGAATCGATGACTTCCCATTCTTCGGAAGGTTGCCAGCCGCTCGGCACCATGAAGGCCGTACCGCGCAGATCGCGAATTTCGTTGAGATTTTCGCCCTTGGCCAGTCGGTGGGCAACTTCGACCAGTGCCCGCTCGGCGTTACCAAAGATCAACAGGTCGGCTTTCGAGTCGGGCAGCACGGAACGGCGCACCTTGTCCGACCAGTAATCGTAATGGGCAATCCGCCGCAGGCTGGCTTCGATCGAACCAATAATCACGTTGACGCCGGGAAAAGCCTCACGGCAGCGCTGGGCATAAACCGTTACCGCCCGGTCGGGCCGCTTGTTGGGTTCGGCGTTGGGCGTGTAGGCATCATCGGAACGGGTTTTGCGGTCAGAGGTGTAGCGATTGACCATCGAATCCATGTTGCCGGCCGTGACGCCAAAAAACAGATTGGGCTTGCCGAGACGCCTGAAATCGACCGCCGAGTTCCAGTCGGGCTGACAGATGATGCCGACGCGAAAACCCTGCGCTTCGAGCAGACGACCAATCAGCGCCATGCCGAAGCTGGGATGATCGATATAGGCGTCGCCGGTGATTAGAACGATGTCGCAGGAATCCCAACCCAGCGATTCCATTTCGGCACGTGACATCGGGAGGAAGGGCGCCGGGCCAAAACGATGCGCCCAGAACTTGCGGTGACCGAACAGCGGACGGGTTATCGGGTTATTTGAGTCCATAGAATATTTTACATTAGCGCTTAAAAGGGCATGGCATACTTGAATTTTTAATGAACGCAATTGCAGGCGATGATGAATCTCCCCACGCGCGAACAATCCGGTGTCTTGATCGTTTCCGTCAGTGGCCGAATAGACCATCTGGCGAGCGAAGAGTTCACTCAGGCGATCGAACCGATCCTTCAGCAGTGCAAGAACGGCAACCGGCCAGTACTCCTGGATTTTTCGGCCGTCGAGTACATCAGCAGTGCCGGCCTGCGCGTCCTGATGATGGCTTCACGCCGCGCCAAGGCTGAAAAAGGCGTTTTTGCAATCGCCTCGCTGCAGCCGCTGGTTCAGGAAGTATTCGCCATCAGCCGCTTCAACCTGATCATGCCCTGCTACGTCAGCATTGACGCTGCCTGCAAGGTACTGGGTTCATGAAACGGGTTGTCTTCTGGGGAACGCGCGGTTCCTTGCCTGTTGCCCTGACCAGTCGCGACATTCGCGAAAAAATCACTGCAGCCCTGAGTGCCGCCAATGGCAAGTCGTTCAAGACACAGGGTACCCTTGATGCGTTTGTCGACACCCTGCCCTTTGCCGTAACCGGGACCTTTGGCGGCAATTCGTCATGCGTCGAAATCGTTCGCGATGCGCCGGATCATTTCATCTGCGACATGGGCAGTGGCGCCCGCCCGCTGGGCCAGGCCAAGATCGCGCGTTACGGCGTGCCAAATCCGCAGACCTACCATCTCTTCATCTCCCATCTGCACTGGGATCACCTGATGGGCTTTCCGTACTTTGCCCCGATGTACATTCCGGGCAACCGGATCATCATTCACGGTTGCCATCAACAACTTGAAGAAGCAGTGCGCATGCAGATGCGCAGCCCCAATTTCCCGGTCGACTACTCCCAGGCCGGTGCCCGTATCGAATTTGACCTGATGACGCCAGGCAAGGCGCATTTCATCTCGGGGGTCAATGTCACGCCCAAACTCCAGCTGCACGTCGGTGACTCGTATGGCTACCGTTTTGAAAGCATCGACCGCACGGTGGTCTATTCAACCGATTCCGAACATCGCCTGGAGGATTTGGAAAGTCAAAAGGCATTCGTCAATTTTTTCGCCAAGGCTGATCTGGTTATTTTCGATGCCATGTATTCGCTGGCCGAAGCCGTCTCGGTCAAGGCTGACTGGGGTCATTCGAGCAACGTCGTTGGCGTCGAACTCTGCCAGTTGGCACAAGCGCGGCGCCTGGCCCTCTTCCACCACGAGCCGGTCCATGACGACAAGCAACTCAGCCGGCTGCTTGCCGAAAGCCGGCGCCTTGAATTAATCACCCGGGGTGAGAATGCGCCGCTGGAAGTCATCTCGGCCTACGATGGTCTGACCATCGAATTGTGAAAGCACAGGCCTTTGCCCTGTTGCGCGCCGGACGCGGCAGGGCGTTGCCGCTCCTTCTTTTGGCGTTGGCCATCCTAGCGTTGCACAACATTGATTCAACACCGCTGGCCAGTCTGCGTGACGCCCAGTTCGACCGCTACCAGCGCCAGATGCCACGGGTACGGGAGGACGAACCGGTCATCGTCGTCGGCATCGACAGCCAGAGCCTGGCCCAGCATGGACAATGGCCCTGGTCACGTGACCTGATCGCCAGACTGGTTGACCATATCCAAGCGGGAAAGCCACTGGCGCTGGGTATCGACATCGTCTTCGCTGAACAGGATCGCCACAGCCCCGAAGTACTGGCGGCCAAGCTGCCCTCCTTGTCCCGGTCGGCACTCGCTGCCTTGCCGGACCCTGACCGGATTCTTGCCAGGTCGCTTGGCGGCGGCCCGACCGCACTTGCCATCGTCGGTTTGAGCAACCCGCTGCCCGGCTCAAAACAGCCCTCCCGGCCCCTACCGGTTTTTACCCAGCAGCCGGCGCTTGATCAGGTACTGCCCAATTTTGTTGGTGCCTTGGCCAGCCTGTCCATGCTGGAAGACGCCGCAGCCGGAGAAGGTCTGGTCAATGCCAGCACCGACACGTTGCGCTCGAATACCGACGGCGGCATCCTGCGCCGCGTTCCAACCATAGGCCTGATCGAGCATCAGCCCTTTCTTTCCTTACCGCTCGAAATGTTCCGTCTGGCGCTCCGAGAAGGTGGCACCGTCACCCCGGTGCTTGGGCGACATGGCATGGAAGCGCTGCAGATCGGCGATTACCGCTTCCCGACGCAAGCCAACGGTGAATTACTCTTGCATTTCGGACGCGCCAGTTCGAACTACTATCTATCCGCGGCCGATGTACTGGCCGGAATCCATCCACCCGAGATGTTCAGTTCGCGTTTCGTGATCATCGGCTTTAACAGTACGGGGCTGCAGGACCGCGTGATTACCCCGCTCGGCGAAAGCCTGCCCGGTATCGACATCCACGCCCAGGTTATCGAAAGCCTGCTGACCGGTGCCGCCCTGAAACGGCCTGTCTGGATGGCGCAACTGGAACTCGCCGCCCTGCTGTTCGGCGGCCTGCTGCTGATTTCCACGATGCCGATTCTGCAACCCCGCTATGCCGTAGTCAGTTTTGTCGCGCTGCTCGTAATCATCTGCGGTGGTGGCTATCTTGCCTTCCATCTCGGAAAATGGCTGTTCGACATTGCCTCGCAGGCGCTCCTGCTCAGCCCGATCTTCATTTCCCTGCTGGCCAACAACCTGATCGCCGCCGACAGCCAGCGCCGGGAAGCCGAGAAACATCTATTGGCCAGCCGCGAGGAAGCGGCGCGCGTCAACGGTGAACTGGATGCAGCGCGGCGCATCCAGATGGGCCTGTTGCCCGATCCGGCAAGACTGCTTGCCGACGAATCCCGCTTCGCCATTGCCGCCCTGCTTGAACCGGCGCGTGCCGTTGGTGGCGATTATTTCGATTGCCTGATGCTTGATCCGCGGCGCCTCTGTCTGGCGATTGGTGATGTTTCCGGCAAAGGCGTTCCGGCCAGCCTGTTCATGGCTATTTCAAAAACGCTGACCAGCGTCCTGACCCGGCGGCAACCCGATCTTGGTCAGGCGGTCCGCAATATAGAAGAGGAATTGAGCCGGGAGAACCCGGAATTTCTCTTTGTGACCGCGTTCATTGCGGTCATCGACGTCGAGTCCGGAGAAATGGAATACGTCTGTGCCGGGCATGACGCACCGATACTGCTGCGCCAGGGAGAAGTTTCCCGCATCGACACGGCGGCCCACGGTGGCCCACCGCTTTGCGCCATCGGCGACTATCCGTTCATTGCCGACCGCGTCCAGTTGCAGCCAAACGACCTGCTTTGTCTGTTCACTGACGGGGTGACCGAAGCCGACAATGGCGAAGCGATGTATGGCTCAAAGAACCTGGAGAACGCCATCCTGCAAGCAAAAACCGGCGACTTGCAAGTCGCCGTGAACCGGTTGCGCGACAGCGTACGGCATTTTGAGGCCGGCCACCCGCCATCGGATGACCTGACTTTGTTACTGCTGCGGTGGACCGGCTAACGCAGGTTAATTTCAACCCGCCGATTTTTCGGCTCGTCGACTTCATCCTCGGTTGCAACCAGCGGGTCACGTTCGCCACGCCCGACGGCCTCCAGCTTTTCAGCCGCCACGCCGGCGTCAATCAACAAATTACGAACCGCCTCGGCCCGCTTCTTTGACAAGGCATCATTTCCCTGCTCACTGCCGACGCGGTCGGTATGGCCTATCACCATCACTTCAGCGGCGGCCCGTTCAACAATTTCCTGCTGCATCCTGGCCAAAACCGCCTGTGACTCCGGGGTCAGCACATTACCGCCCGGCTCAAAATAAAGAATGTAACTATTGGGTCGCATCGGCTGGGCGGCCAGGGCAGCGCCAAAACGCTGCTGGACCTCCTCCGGCGTCGCCTGGTAGGCGCTGTTGCTGCCAACACGTCGGCTGGCAGCGGCGTAAGGCTTGTCCAGGAGCAATTCACCGGTGGCATCGCGCACCACGACGGCGCTGCGATAACCGTCTGCCGAAGGCAGGAGTACCACTCGTTCGCTGGCGCAGCCAGCGAGCAGAAGCATGGCGCCCAGACCCAGTGCGTAGTTCCGGTTATTCATCGTTGCCCGCTCCGACCTCAATGACAAACTCAGTGCCACGCACGCCAAGAACCGACGTCGGCGTATGGAAATCAACCGACTCCGGGGTGCGTTTGGCGATTTTGCCGGTAGCCACCGAAAGGGTTCCCTTGCGGATGCCAATCGACATTTTTCCATCCTGGGTGCTGCTGTCGAAAACGAATTTTTCGATGACGATCAATGAGTTCGGTCCGGTAGAAAGCAGTGTGTTGTCACGCAAGGTGACCCCCACCGCGCTATCGCTGCCGGTGCGAATCCGGTCGGCAACCAGCACCGGCGTACCAACGACGCCGACCATTTTTTTGCCATCCCGCTCGATGCTGACCTGCCCCTTGCTGTTCTTGATCATGCCAGCCGACTCGTCAGCCAGCACGGGAAAGCTCAGCAGCGAGGCAAGCAGCGCGCAAGCGGCAAGATGATGTGTTTTAATCATGCTGGAATCTCAAAAATAGTAACCATGCATTTTACGGAAATTTCAGTCCTTGCACGTGACCAGGAGTTGCCTCGGCTGATGTTCGAAATCGGACGTCAGGCAGAAGCGCTCGGGGTTTCCAAAGAGGTCATTCAACGCCTGCAGTTGATTGTCGAGGAAATCTTCATCAACACGCTTGCTCACGGTTACCAAGGCGATGAAGAAAACCATGTGCAACTTGGCATCAATCTCGAGAACGGGATTCTCACCTTGCGCGTCATCGACAGCGCGCCACCGTTCGACCTGACGCAAGCTACCCGACAAACTGCGACGAGCGAATGCCTGGGCGGTCTCGGGGTCGGTCTGATCCACGGTTTGAGCAAAGCCATCCGCTATCAGCGGCTGGGCCAGCAGAACATCACCGAAATCGAGCTTTAAGCTGCAGCGCGTAAAGCCAGCAATGGGGGAGTCGCCAGCAAGCGGTGCATGGCCCACCAGCCGATGCTAACCGTCATCGCTGCTCCGCTGAGCGCCGCCAGCAGCGGCAGCCAAAGGTTCATCGCCATTTCCAACTGAAATACCTGCAAGGCAACAAGATGACCAAGCAGCATGGCCCCGATGGCGGCAATCAGCCCGGCAATGCCGCCCACTACTGCCAGTTCGACCAGCATGGCCTGGCGCAATTGCGCCCGCTGGGCACCCAAGGCACGCATCACCGCCATTTCGTAACAACGCTCGTCAAAAGCTGTCAGCAAGGCCGAATAAAGCACGACGCTACCCGCCAGCAAGGTGAATACGAAGATGAACTGGACGGCGCTACTGACCTGCGCCATGACACCGCGAAACTGTTCGATCACGGCGGCGATATCGATCACCGTCAGGTTGGGAAAGCGCGCCACCAGTTGTGTGCCAAGTGGCGCATTCTGTTCTGGCAGATAAAAGCTGGTGATGTAGCTGGCAGGCACATCTTCGATGACGCCAGGCGGCGTCATCACGAAGAAATTGACCCGCATCGAATCCCATTCCAGCTTGCGCAGGCTGCTGACCCGAACCGGCTTTTCGATGCCGGCAATCGAAAAGAGCAGTTCGTCGCCGATCTTGATGCCCAGTGTTTTGGCCAGCCCTTCCTCGACTGAAGCCAGCCCCTGCCCGGTTTCATCCGGCGCAAACCAGCGTCCGACCGTTACCCTATTGCCGGCCGGCAGCGCACTTCGCCATGAAAGATTGAATTCCCGATCAATCAGGCGCTGGGCTCGCTCATCATCGGGAAAACTGCTGGCACCCAGCGTCTTTTCGCCAATACGCAGCAATCGCGCCCGAACCATCGGTGCCAGTTCAGCCTCAACGCCCACAGCAGAAAGCATTTCTGAAACCGCCAAACGCTGCTCCGGCTGAATATTGATGATGAAACGATTCGGGGCATCAATTGGCATTCCCTTCTGCCAGGCCTCCAGCAATTCGCCGCGGGTGACAGTCAGCAGCAGCATGGCCATCAGGCCAATGGCCAGGGCGACGATCTGTAGCGCAGCCGATGAAGCATGCCGCCCCAGATTGGCCAGTCCCTGCCGCCAGCCGAAGCTGGACGTACCACGTAATCGTGCCACACCATTTACGGCCAGCCGGGCAATCAACCAGAATCCACCGAGAGCGATGGTGAAGCCGGTAATCGCCAGTCCGCCGAGCTTGGCATCGCCGGCGACGATCAGAATCAGTCCGGCCAGCAGGCAAAAGCCCAGCAGATATCCACCCAGCAGGAAAGGCTGTGGTGGCCCCAGTTCGCGCCGGAGAACACGCAGGGTCGGCACTTTCGCCAGTTGCAGCAGCGGTGGCAAAGCATAACCGAACAGAAGCACAGCGGCCACGGCGGCGCCTTGCCAGAGTGGGAGCCAGCCCGGCAACGGCAAGCTGATGGCGAGCAGTTCAGTCAGCCAGCCGATCAGGACGAAATGAGCGGCAAAGCCAACCAGGCAGCCGATGACTGCCGACAGCAAGGCGAGCCAGAAAAAGAGCATGCCGTGCAGTGTGATCAGCCGGCCCTGGGTCAGGCCCAGACAACGCATGACGGCGCAGGCGTCGAGATGCCGTTGCATGTACCGACGCGCCGCCAGTGCGACCGAAACGGCCGACAGTACTATGGTCAACAACGTTGCAAGGCCTAAAAAGCGCTGCGCCCTATCCAGTGCATTGCGGATTTCTGGACGGGCATTCTGGTTGTCTTCCAGCCGCTCGCCGCGCGCCAGACGCGCTTCTAGCCAGTTCTTGAATCCACCGACCGCCTTTTCTTCACCCGCCAGCAGCAGGCGGTAGCGCAGTCGCGAACCAAACTGGACCAGCCCGGTTGCCGGAACATCGTCAAGATGCAGCATCAGTCGTGGTGCCAGGCTGAAAAAATTGATGCCACGATCCGGCTCCAGCGTGAGAATTGCCGAAACCTGCAGGCGTAGCTGGCCAACCGTGACCATCTCGCCTGGGCGGGCCTGCAAGGCCGTTGCCAGTCGTTCATCAAGCCAGACCGAGCCGGGCTTCGGGCCTCCGGTCACCGGACTGCCGGCGACGCCGAGTTGTGTCGCGGTCGATAATCGGCCGCGTAACGGGTAAGCCGTGCTGACTGCCTTGATGTCAGCCAGTTGCGCCTGATTGCTGCCCATCACCATGCTTGGAAAAACCAGCGTTTCAGCGATCTCCAATCTGCGTTGACGGGCTTCTACGGCATAGTTTTCGGGAAGTGGATGATCGGCAATCAGGACAAGATCACCGCCCATCAATTGCTGCGCTTCGCGTTCAAGTGCCAGGCGCACCCGGTCGGCGAAAAAGCCAACAGCGGTGACCGCTGCAACCGCTATGGCAAGTGCCAGGAAAAGCAGGCGCAACTCGCCGGAGCGTAGCTCCCGGCCAAGCAACCGCCAAGCCAAAATGATCACGGAAGCGCTGACCAGCGGGCGCGAAATTCGGCCGGCGCAACCGCCCGTCCATGCAGGAAGCCCTGCAACTGCTGACATCCGAGCTGTGCCAGAAAGGCTGCCTGCTCGGCGGTTTCAACGCCTTCGGCAACGACTTCGAAATTGAGGCTTTTGGCAAGCTCCATCACCGTACGGATAATTGCTTCGTCACCCGAGTTGGTGCCGATTCCCATGACGAAGGAGCGGTCAATCTTCAATTGCTGCACGGGCAGCATTTTCAGGTAACTCAACGACGAATAGCCGGTGCCGAAATCGTCCAGCGCCAGGCTGATGCCAAGCCCACGCAGTCGTTGCAACACCGTACAGGCATCGCCAACCCCCATCACCACCGACTCGGTCAATTCGAGCTTGAGGCTGGCCGCATCCATGCCGGTTTCCTCGAGTATTCCACTCAAGGCATCGAAAAACTCGGGGCGCTCCAATTGCTTGACCGAAAGATTGACCGAAACCTGCGGCAAGTCGAAACCACTCTGCCGCCATTGCATGACCTGTCGGCAGGTTTCCCATAGCACCCAGTTGCCCAGCGGAATGATGATTCCCGAATCCTCGGCCAGCGGTATGAAACGGGATGGCATCACCAGCCCAAGTTCCGGGCTGTTCCAGCGGACCAGCGCTTCGGCGCCAACCAGCTTTTCATTCTGCGTATCGACTTGAGGCTGCAAGTGCACCGAGAACTCGCCATTGTCGAGCGCACGCCGCAGCAGGTTTTCCATACGGATGCGATCTTTGGCATCGCGGGTCATTTCCGGCGTGTAGAAATGGAACTGCCCGCGACCCACATCCTTGGCGCGATACATCGCCGTGTCGGCATTTCGCATCAGATCGAGAACGCTTGAACCATCGCTAGGAAACAGGCTGATGCCGATTGACGCCGAGAGAAACAGTTCATGCTCTCCGAGAAGGAAAGGCGTATCGAAAGCCCCCAAGATTTCGCGGGCCAGGATCGCCACTTCTTCTTCGGTACGCACGGCTTCCATCAGGCAGATAAACTCATCACCGCCCAGCCGGGACAGCATGTCGATCAGCCGTACATGTTCGGAAAGACGGGCGCCGACCGAAATCAGCAATTCATCGCCAACGCCATGGCCCAGCGAATCATTGACCTGCTTGAACTGATCCAGGTCGATGAACAATACCGCCAGCCTCTGGTCATGCTGTCCGGCTTCCTGCAGGCTGCTTTCAAGCCGTTCAATGAAACAGCGCCGGTTGGCCAGCCCGGTCAGCGGATCGTGGTAGGCTAGATAGTTGAGTTTGCTCTCGGCTTGGCGTCGTTCGGCAATTTCGCCCTGAAGATGGGTATTGGTTCGCTTGAGTTCCTCGGTGCGGGCCTCGACCTGAATCTCCAGCGTGTCGCGGGCCGCCACAATGCGACCTTCCTGGTCTTCGAGGATGCGCTGGGCGCGCCGGACAACCACGTACTGCATCAGATAGAGCAAGGCAAACACGATGAAAACGCCCGCTGTCACCCACCAAAGGCTGCGCTGCAGTTGGACCATGAACGGCGTCACATCCTGATAAAGCTCAAAGACGCCTTCAATCGAACGGTCCTTGGCCATGACGGGAATGTAGCTGGCCAACACGTCAACGTCGGCACGAATTCCCTCGAATGTATCGATACTGTTACGGTGCGTCAGGTCACTGGCGACAGCGCCATTCATGGCCGAACGGAAGCCGGCGTTATCGAGTTTGCTTTCGCCAATCTGTGATGGATCCGAAGAAAACACGGTAATGCCGAGGCGGTTATAGATTTTGACCCGAATCACCGCTGTATTGCGCATCAACGCAACCACGTTTTCCTTGAGTTGAACTGCTTCGCCAGATTGCCTGAGAAAGTCGGCATCGCGCCCGACCGAGGCCGTCATCAGGTTGTCCAGGGGACTGCGCAGAGAATTCTCAAACACCTGTGCCATGGCAACGTTGCGGCTCTCCGCCAGTTCGGTGATCTGCTGTACCGACAGCTGCCGATAGAACGGGCCGAGAACGCCGGCCGCGAGCACGATGAGGATGAAGCTGACCGTCGAGAAGTAGCGGGAAAGGTTGAACATGGTGGCGGTTATCAATATCCCAAGAGCTTATTCCAACTCACGTATCCGCGCTACCGCTTCCTCGACCCGCCTGACCGCGATCACCTCCATGCCGGCAATCGGCTGCTTTGGCTTGTTGGCCTCAGGGATCAAAGCCCGGGTGAAGCCGAGCTTGGCAGCCTCCTTCAAACGCTCCTGTCCACGTGGTGCCGGGCGTATTTCACCGGCCAACCCAACCTCACCAAACACTATAAGTTTCGATGGCAATGGCTTGTTCTTTAACGAGGATGTTATTGAAAGAAGTACCGCAAGATCAGCCGCTGGCTCGGAAATCTTGACACCACCGACGGCGTTGACGAAAACATCCTGGTCGAAACAGACAATACCGGCATGTCGATGCAGCACCGCCAGCAGCATGGCCAGACGTTGCGCATCCAAGCCAACCGTCAGACGCCGCGGATTGCCATGGGCGCTATCAACCAGCGCTTGCACCTCAACCAGCAATGGCCGCGTCCCTTCCTGCGTCACCATCACACAGGAACCAGCAACATCCTGTCCATGCTGCGACAGAAACAGGGCTGATGGATTGCTGACGCCCTTCAAACCGGTTTCGGTCATGGCGAAAACACCAATCTCGTTGACCGCACCAAAGCGGTTCTTGATCGCCCGCACCAGACGGAAGCTGGAATGGGTGTCGCCTTCAAAATAAAGCACAGTGTCGACAATGTGCTCCAGAACGCGTGGTCCGGCCAGCGCCCCATCCTTGGTTACGTGGCCGACCAGTAGCACGGTGATGCCCGACTGCTTGGCCAGCCGTGTCAATTGGGCTGCGCATTCACGGACTTGAGCGACGGAACCCGGCGCGCTGGAAAGCTGGTCCGACCAGAGCGTCTGAATCGAATCGATGACTGCAACCTGCGGCCTTTCAGCCTGCAAGGTGGCCAAAATGCGCTCCAGATTGATCTCGGCCATCAGTTGCAGACCGCGGGTCTCCAGACTGAGGCGGCGGGCCCGCAAGGCCACCTGTTCACCTGATTCCTCACCGCTGACGTAAAGCACCTTGTGATGTGCCGAGAGATGCGAGAGCGCCTGCAACAACAAGGTGCTCTTGCCTATGCCGGGATCGCCACCAATCAGGACGACGCCACCCGCCACCAGGCCTCCGCCTAGCGCCCGGTCGAACTCTCCGATGCCGGTGGTGACCCGATCAACTTCGCGCGCCTCGATTTGTGACAGGGTCTGCAACTTTGCCGTTGGAGCCAGCGACTCGAAACGATGGCCAGTGCTCTTTTCGGCAACACTTTCGACCAGCGTATTCCACTCACCGCAACCCGGGCACTGCCCCTGCCATTTCGGGCTGCTTGCCCCACATTCGCTGCAGTTGTAGATCGACTTCGCCTTGGCCACTCAAATTTCCCCGATTTCCACCGGCACCCGGGGAGCCAGCGCGCAGAACAGTTCGTAGGCAATGGTGCCGGCCGCTGCCGCCACTTCATCTGCCGGCACCTCGCCGGCGATCCCCCTGCCCCACAGCGTCACCGGGGAACCGATCCCGGCCTCCGGGATGGCACTGAGGTCGCAGGCCAGCATGTCCATCGACACCCGCCCGACGGTGCGCGTCCGCTGGCCCATGACGGCAATCGGCGTCCCGCTTGGTGCATGTCTTGGATAGCCATCGGCATAACCACAGGCAACCACACCGATGCGCATCGGTCGCTCGGCGCTAAATGTACCGCCATAGCCGACCCGATCACCAGTAACCAGTTCCTGGACGCCGATGATGCGGCTTTCCAGCGTCATCGCTGGTTGCAGGCCGAGTTCGGCCGCACTCTGTTCGGCGAAGGGGCTGGAGCCGTAGAGCATGATGCCCGGCCGCACCCAGTCGCCATGGGCTTGCGGGTGGCGCAGGATGGCAGCCGAATTGGCCAGGCTGACCGAGCCGTTCCAGTCTCCGGCCATCGTCTGGAAACGTTCAAGCTGACCATCGATGCCGCGTTCGCCATCAGCCTCGGCAAAATGTGTCATCAGCGTGACGTCAACCTGCGGGATCTGGCGCAAGGTTTCCCAGGCCTTGGGCAGCGTCAGCGCCGTAAAGCCCAGGCGGTTCATGCCGGTATTCAGCTTCAGGCATACCGCGACCGGGGCATCGAAACGCCCGCCCCGAACCAGCAATTCAAGCTGTTCCAGGCAATGAATCACCGTCGTCAGGCGGTACTCGACAACGGCGCGCACATCTCGCGCACTGAATATGCCTTCAAGCAGCAAAATTGGCTGTGTTACGCCGGCTTCACGTAAGGCGACGGCATTTTCACATTCGAGCACAGCGAATCCGTCTGCCTCTCCTCGCAATGCTTCAACCGCCCGCCATTGGCCATGACCATAGGCATTGGCCTTGATCACCGCCCAGGCCCTGGCATTGGGCGCATGACGTTTGGCCAGACGATAGTTGTGCAACATGGCAGCCGGGGAAATTAAAGCCCGAATGGGGCGTGAAGTCTTCATGAAGCCAGTTCCTTCAGCTTGCTCTTGGCGAAATTTGTAAAGGTCGTGGTCAGTCTTGACTGGAAACGGTCTTGCGGATGAACCAGATAGAGACTGCGTTGTAATGGTGGATTCAGCGGAATGGCAACCAGTATGCCTAACTGGATTTCCTTGTCGACAACCGCGCGGGAAACAATTGCGAAACCAAGTCCGGTCGAAACCACACCTTTCAGGGCTTCCGGGCTGCCCAGTTCCATCTGCGTCTTGAGCGTTTCCGGAGTGATTTTGTGGGCGCGAAAATAGCCGTCGGTAATCTCGCGGGTGCCGGAGCCCGGCTCGCGGGAGATGAATTCGTACTCGGCAACCACTTTCGGCGTCACGGATTTCATGCCGGCCAGCGGGTAATCCGGCGCACAGATCACCAGCAATTCATCCTCGCAGCAAATCTGACTGCTCAGCCCCGCAATTTTGGCGGGGGCTTCGATCAGCCCGACATCAAGGGTATGTTCGGCAACACGACCTTCAATGCTCTCGGAATTGGCGACGATCAGCCGGGCCCGAACCTGCGGATACAGCGCATTGAACTCGCCCAGTACGCGCGGCAGCATGAACTCGGCGATGGTCGTGCTCGCCCCGACCAGCAACGGGCCACGCATCTCGCCAGTCATCTCGCCGAGGCGGGTTTCCATTTCGTCAGAGAGTGCCAGGATTTTTTCGGCGAAGGAGAGCACCAGTTCGCCAGCCGGCGTCAGCGAAATGCTGCCGTGCCGGCGCTCGAACAATCGCGTCGCGTATTGCTCCTCCAGTTGTTTGATCTGGAAAGTCACTGCTGGCTGCGACATGAACAAGGCGTCGGCCGCCCGGGTAAAGCTCAGATTTTTGGCTACGGCATGAAAGACCTGCAGGCGCCGGTCAGCCATGGTGATTCTCCTTGAGTGTGCGAGCAATATTCAATCACATTCCAGGGCGCTTCCACCAAACGACCTGCATTTTGCTCAAAATTCAAGGTCGACCGCAGCATTTTGGTGCTGTAATCGCCGAGAAATGTTAGCCCTGTAGTTTTTGACATTTCCTTCACATCTGGGCAGCCTACCCTGACCAATGCACAACTCGAAGCGATCCGCAAGCCTTGCACCGCTTCCAAAGCATGGTATAAACCTCGACCAAAGTAATAACGAGACATAAGCCCACGTGCCATTCGGCTTCTACATCATCATGGCAGCGCAGTTTTTTTCCGCGCTGGCCGACAATGCCCTGCTGATTGCTGCTATCGCCGCCTTGCGCGAGATGAACGCACCATCTGAGTATGAGCCGTTGCTGAAGACTTTCTTCACGGTTTCCTATGTCGTGCTTGCCGCATTTGTCGGCGCCTTTGCCGACTCGATGCCGAAATGGCGAGTCATGTTCATCAGCAACCTGATCAAGATTGGCGGTTGCGGCATGATGTACTTTGGAGCTCACCCGCTACTGGCTTACGCCGTTGTCGGGCTGGGTGCCGCCGCCTACTCCCCTGCCAAGTATGGCATCCTGACCGAATACCTGCCGCACCGCCTGCTCGTCGTCGCCAATGGCTGGATCGAGGGGCTGACGGTTGGCGCGATCATTCTTGGCGTCGTAATCGGTGGCACCCTGATTCGCCCGGAAGTCGCCCAGAGCCTGCTCGCGTTCGACTTCCCACTGATTGATACTGGCGTCGATACCGTCGGTGAAATGGCGCTGTCGATCGTCGCTGTGCTTTATATATTGGCTGCGCTATTCAATCTTTACGTCCCGGATACCGGTGTCGACCACAAGCAACTGAAGAAAAATCCGTTCTTCCTGATCCACGAATTCAATCATTGCCTGGCCCTGCTCTGGCGCGACAAACTCGGGCAAATATCGCTGGCCGTAACCACATTGTTCTGGGGGGCGGGTGCGACGCTGCAATTCATCGTCATCAAGTGGGCCGATACGGCGCTTGGTCTCGGACTTTCCAAAGCGTCACTGTTACAAGGGGTCGTTGCCGTCGGTGTCGCTATCGGCGCCATTTTTGCGGCAAAGTTCATTACCCTGCGAAAATCGGTAAGGGTGATCCCGCTCGGCATCGCCATGGGCCTGATCGTTCTGGTGATGAATTTCGTCACCACCACCTGGATGGCGATACCGCTGCTCATACTGATTGGTGCCCTGTCCGGGTTCTTCGTGGTGCCAATGAATGCGCTGTTGCAACATCGCGGCCACATCCTGATGGGGGCTGGGCATTCGATAGCCGTTCAGAATTTCAACGAAAACCTGTCGATCCTGATCATGACCGGGCTTTATTACCTGATGATCCGGATGGATGTATCGATTTACTGGGTAGTCACAATGTTCGGGCTGTTTGTCAGCGGCCTGATGTACATGATCCGCCAGCGCCATCTGGCCAACCAGCAAGAGAATGACGACGTCCAGCACCTGGACGACTCAGCCCATCACTAAAGCGGCATCAGAACGGTAGTTCTGGTGCGACAACTTCGTTCAGCACGCGACGGGCAAACAGCAGGTCTTCCCAAGCCTTGGCCTTATCCGGCAAATTGCGTAGCAGGTAGGCCGGGTGGTAGGTCACCACCACAGGAATCCCGCCATATTCAAAACGCTTGCCACGTAACGAGGCGAGCGATTTGTCATCAAGCAGCAGGCTATGTACGGCAACCTTGCCAAGCAGAACGATGATCTTCGGTTTGAGTAGCGCAATCTGCCGTTCCAGATAGGGCCGGCAAGTGGTCAGTTCCATCGCTTCCGGTGTTCGGTTGCCGGGCGGCCGGCATTTCACGGCGTTGCCAATGTAGACCTTGTTGCCGCGGGAGATATCGAGCGCCGCCAGCATGTTGTCGAGCAACTTGCCGGCCTGGCCGACAAAAGGTTCGCCTTGCGCATCCTCGTCAGCCCCTGGCCCTTCGCCAATGAACAGCCAATCAGGATTGAGGTCGCCAACGCCGAGCACGGCCTGCTTGCGTTGCTGGCAAAGAGGACACGCTCGACAGGCAGAGACGGCCTGGGCCAGTTTTGGCCAATCCAGGGCGTCGACCGCGCCCTGCAAGAAGTGCCCTTGGGGTACAGCAATTGGGGTTGCTATAACCGGGCTCACTGGCTGGATGGCCGGTATGGGTGCGGCTTCCGGTATCACCTCGGCAACATGTGCTGGGGCTGTAGCAACGGGCTCGGCAATCGACTGCTCCCCATCCCGCAAAATCCAGATCGGTGAAATCCCCATCTCGACCAGCATTTGCTCGCGGCTCAGGCTCATGCCAATTCCTTGTCAAAAACTAATCCATCCTCGCGCCCGGCAATTGCAGGGTAGTAAGCCTTGCGCACACCGATCTGGCGAAAGCCGAAATGCCGATACAACTCGACCGCCTTGTCGTTCGAGGGCCGGACTTCGAGAAACAGTTTGGTCGCACCACCTAACCGCGCGCATTCCATGGCATGTCGCAGCAAGCGCGCCCCGAAGCCCTGCCCCTGGTAACGCTGGCAGACGCCAATGTTGAGCAGATGCGCCTCATCAATCACCGACATCAGCACCGAAAAACCAATCAGATCACCCCCCAGGCGCAACACCCAGACGCTATGGCCGGCGGTCAGCGAATCGGCAAAATTGCCGTACGTCCAGGGAAATGCCTGCAGCGATGCCTCGAGCGCGGTCACGCCGTCGAGGTCGCGCTCATTCATCGGAAAAAACTCCGCTGCCAGCCTGATGCCAGCCATGGCACTCACGCCCGACCGCCTTCGCTGAGGCGCTCGGCAACTGTTTTCGCCACCTTGTCGCGGATATAGAGCGGAACGGCCTGAGCGGCATCCATGCCTTCACCGCGCCCGGCGATTGGCGCAGCCAACCGGGCCAGCATCGACGCCGTCGGCAGAATGCCGCTCTGCACTGCGATCCCGGCCACCGCCAAACGTTCCTGCAGCACAGGATAAGCCACCGGTGCATTGCCGCAGGCCAGCCAGCCGGTAGCGTCCGGCAACAGCACATCAGCCGGTGACGAGACACGAATCTCACCCTGCAAGGCATAGCCGTCCGGCGAACGGAGATAACGCGCGGCATAGACCTCGCCCATCCGGGCATCGAGCAGCGATAACACACGTTCGGCACCGGTTGCAGCAGCCATGGCTTCGAGGCTGGTGATCGGGATTAACGGAATATTGGCAGCCACCGCCAGGCCTTGAGCCGCGCCACAAGCGATGCGCAGGCCGGTAAAAGCGCCTGGTCCGACCCCAAAGGCAATAGCATCGAGTTGCCCGACCTTTGATTCGGTCTCAACGAGTAGTTCCCGAACCAGCGGCAATAGCGTTTCAGAATGGGAACGACCCGTCGGGCAGAAGCGCTCGACAACGTCGCCATCACGCCAGAGGGCGCAGGAACCAAGTTCAGTGGAGGTTTCGAGGGCAAGAATCAGCATGGGGAGCCATTTTACCGGAGGCATGCCCTGCCCGGTGCTTCAATCGCGCCGACCGCCGCGCCCACTCCGTCCGTCGCGATACTCCTGCCAACCCCGCTGCTCGCGCATTTCCTCACGCATCCGCCGCCGTTCGTCAGGCGGCACCTCCTGCCAGCGCCGACCATGATCTTCGCGCCGAACATCACGATCCTGATGCCACTGTTCGCGCATCTGCTGTCGCATTTGCCGGCGCTCCTCCGGCGGCAGGTCACGCCAGGTACCTTGCGCCCAGCCTGCCCCCGTCGAGCCAAGCAGGCTCAACAGAAGCATGGAAAGGAGAAGGAGGCGTTTCATGTTGATTGCTGTTTGCCGATAGTTGTTCTGCAGCCATTGTCCATCCCGCCTGCCTGAGGCGGCTGATCGAGATGTAAAAAAATGTTTCCTGCAGTACGTTGGCAATTACTTGTTACCATTTCCCACGATTCATTCACCGACCGCAATTATCCTTGCCCACATGAACGAACAAAACGCCCACCTTCTTGTCGTCGATGATGATGCCCGCCTCCGAGACCTGCTGACCCGCTATCTGGGAGAGCAGGGATTCGAGGTCAAAGCCGTTGGCGATGGCAAGCAAATGGACAAGCTGCGCAGCCGCGAGCATTTCCACCTGATCGTGCTTGATCTGATGATGCCCGGCGAAGATGGCCTGAGCATCTGCCGCCGCCTGCGTGGCACCGGAGATCTGACGCCGATCATCATGCTGACCGCCAAGGGTGATGACGTGGATCGCATCGTCGGCCTCGAAATGGGTGCCGATGATTACCTGCCCAAACCGTTCAACCCGCGCGAACTGCTCGCCCGCATCCATGCCGTGCTGCGCCGCCAGGGCAATCGACCGCCCGGTGCGCCGGAAGATGAAATGGAGACCGTGCGCTTCAACAATATCGAGGTTGATCTCGCTGCCCGCACACTGCGCCGTGGCGAAGAACTGCTGCCGCTGACCACTGGCGAATTTGCCGTACTCAAGGTGCTGCTGCAACACCCGCGCCAACCGCTGTCGCGCGACAAATTGATGACCCTGGCTCGGGGCCGTGAACAAGGGCCATTTGATCGCGCCATTGACGTTCAAGTTTCCCGCCTGCGCAAACTGATCGAAAACGACCCGACCCAGCCACGCTACCTGCAGACCGTCTGGGGGTTCGGCTACGTTTTCGTGCCGGACGGTACTAACCGCGAATGATGCCGCGCACCCTGCTGGCACGCACTTTCCTGCTGCTGGCATTGCTCGTTCTGGTGACCACTGCGGCCTGGCTAAGTCTGTTCCGCTATATTGATGCCGAGCCACGCGCCCGCGAAACGGCCCAACTCGCAGCCTCGGCGGTCAATCTGATTCGCGCATCGCTGTTCGCAGCCGCTCCGGAAAAACGCCTGAACCTGCTTAACGAATTTTCGACCCGCGAAGGCATCCGGCTGCTCCCGGCCGAACCCGAAGACCAGATCGAAGCCATGCCGGAAACCCGCTTCCATCGGCTGGTGCAGCGCGACTTGACGGCTCGCCTCGGCGAACATACGCGGATCGCCGCCAGCGTCGATGGCATGTCCGGCTTCTGGGTCAGCTTCCGCCTTGATGAACACGATGACGAGGAGTACTGGCTGGTCCTGCCACGGGAACGGGCTGCCCGCAGCTTTGCCAGCCATTGGCTGAGCTGGGGTTTGCTGGCCATCATCCTGGCGCTGGCGGTCGCCTGGCTGATTGCCTCGCGCATCAGCCGGCCGTTGAAGGCGATGGCCAAGTCTGCCGAAATGGTGGGACGTGGGCAGATACCAGCGCCATTGCCGGAGGACGGGTCCGAAGAACTCAGCCAGTTGTCCAGCGCCTTCAATGCCATGGCCAATGATCTCGAACGCCACGAAAAAGATCGCTCCGAAGTTCTGGCCGGTATTTCGCACGACCTGCGCACGCCGCTGACGCGTTTGCGCCTCGAAGCCGAGATGAGCGTTGCCGACGAAAGCGCCCGTCTGGCTGTGGTGGCTGACATCGAGCAGATGGAAGCGGTGATTTCCCAATTCATGGATTACGCCCGCGCTGAATCCGGTGAGGCCGTCGAGAAGACGGATCTGGCAGCCCTGCTGGCCACTATCGCCGACCGCCAAAGCTGTGTCGGGCGGCCGCTGTCCATCGAGATCGGCAACTTGCCGGAAACGCTATTGCGTCCGAAGGCTCTCACCCGCGCCATCACCAACCTGATCGACAATGCCTGGAAATATGGCGGTGGCGCGATTGCCCTGAAGGTTGCTGCGGTGGACGGCGAAATTTGGGTAGAAATCAATGATCAGGGACCGGGCATTCCGCTAGACGAAGTTGACCGGCTGAAGCGCCCATTTACCCGGCTGGAGACGGCCCGGACCAACGCCAGTGGTACCGGGCTTGGATTGGCAATTGTCGAGCGTGTCGCCAGGCTGCACAACGGCCGCCTCGATCTGCTGCAGAATCCGGGCGGCGGGCTGCTTGCCCGCCTGGTCCTGCCGATCAGGCGCTGAGCGCCTGCGCCGCTTCTTCCATCCCGGCAACCACTTGCGGCAGGATGCGCCCGATTTTTTCGACATCCAGCCCGAGTCGCTGCCAGGCAGTACGTTCGACAGGCATCACCATCTCGGCATGGGTATGACCCAACCCCAGCCCGTGCGCGATGGCATCGGCGACATGCACCAGTTCGGCCAGCGAGCCGGCCATCGCTGCCGCTGGCGCGTGGTGTTCGGCCAGCGCCTCACGCAAGGCTGGCGGAAAACGCCAGGTATCAGCCAGTAGCGCGCCGACCTGACAATGGTCCATGCCGAGAATGTCGCGCTCTGCGACCACCAGGAAGCAATCATGCTTCTTGCGATAACTCAGTGCTTCGGCATATTCTTCAGGAAAATTGGCTGCCAGCACCAGTTCACCGACGTCGTGCAGGATACCGCCGGTGAAGGCAAGCTCCGGATTGTGTCCCGTCAATGGCGCCAGTTCCCGGGCAGCGACGCCGACCGCAACGCAGTGCCGAAGGTAACCCAGGGCATCAAAGCCTTTGCATTGATCGACCCGGAATACACCATTCACCCCAACCGCCAGCACCATACTGCGAACCGCCCGAAAGCCAAGCACGACAACTGCCTCGTTGATCGTGCCGACCTTGTGCTGCAGACCATAGAAAGATGAGTTCGCCACCCGCAGGACGCGTGCAGTCAAGCCCTGATCGCGAGCAATCAGGCGGCCAATCCGGCCAATATCGACATCCTCGTCGCCAAACGACGCGAGCAATTCGGTAATGGCCGTGGGTAGTGAGGGCAACTGTTTCAGGCGGGCAAGAACGCGATCGTGATCAAGCACGTTCATGACGATTGCTCCAGCCGAAAACCGAGGATGGCCTGGTACAACTGCCGGGTTTCCGAACCCTCGCCCGCCTTGCGAAATAGTTCGTCAAGCTGACCTGTGCTCCTGAGCAGACGCGCCTCGCGATCCACCGGATCTTCCTCGACGTCACGCTCGATCTTAAACTCTGCAATTTCCCGACGCGCCAGACCGTGCAGGATGCTGTCGGTCAGATCACAGCCAGCTGGCACCAGCACCCTGCCGTTGTCGTCCACGATGGCATCGGCGACGCGCATGCCGGGTTGTGCATCACCAATCGCGATTGTCGCTAGTACTTTCATCCCAATTTTTCCTCAAGCATCAGCAGATGGCCGTAGATCGACCGGCCCAGCCTGATGTCGCGCCGATGAGCAATATAGTTTCGGCCATTGATTTCAACCGCTTCGTTGTCAGCCAAGGCTGCCATCGCCGGGAGAACGTCGGCCAACTGGACGCCGGGAACCAGCCGGGGATCGGCGAAACACTGCACGGCCGCTTCGTTGATCAGCGCCAGCATGCCCTCGTCGTCGCTCCCCAGTACCGCCCAGGGCAATTCACTGACAACCTCCTGGAGGATCGCGTAACCCTGCCCTTCCTGAGCCTGCAGTGCCGTGTTCTCTTCAGCCAGGCGACGGCGCTCCCCTTCGACGCGCACCAACTCCCGCTCGGCGACTTCGACTTCGCGGGTCAGGCGACTGTACTCATCGGAAATATGCCGACGATTCATCGCTTCCTCGACCGTCTGGCGCAAGGTGACAGCGTCGACCGGTAAATGAATGACCCGATGCAGGATGGCCGAGCTACTCAGTTCCGCCACCTGTTTTTTGTTCCATTGCCGGCTGTCGGCCAGTAGGATGCGCTCGCACTGCGGCTGGGTGTGGGCTGCACTGTGAATGAAACTGACCGCGTCGAAATCCTTGCGTGGCGAGCCGCAGACCAGCACGTCGACGAGATTGCCCGAGAACCATTGCATTGCGGCTTCCACGTCTGCGGCAATACAGACCCGATGGCCATCGTTGACCAGCATGGAAATAGCCTCGTCATAGCCGTCCACCGCAACAAACAGCGCCATCGGCTTGCGCGTTCCCGAACGCAGCAGATTGGCCGGCAGGCGTTTGTCAGCCACCAGCATTTCGGACATCGCCTCGGCCGCAAGCGGTCGCGAGAAAAAATAGCCCTGAATGATGTCGCACTGGTTGGAAATCAGCAGTGCCAGTTGCTCCGCAGTTTCAACCCCTTCGGCCACCACTTTCAGCTTGAGATGGTGTGCCATGGTGATCACGGCGCGGGTGATCGAGGCATCGTCGGAATCGGCGGCGATATCCTTGACGAAGGAACGATCCACCTTGACGGCATCAAGCGGGAAGCGCTTCAGGTAAGCCAGGCTGGAGTAGCCGGTGCCGAAATCATCGAGCGAGATGGTGACGCCGGTTGCCTTCAGCGCGGTCAGGATATGGATCGCCGCTTCAGCGTTCTGCATCAGCATGCTTTCAGTGATTTCCAGGTCGAGACAAGCCGGCTTAAGGCCGGTTTTGACCAAAGTACTCGTTACATCATCGATCAGGATGTCTGACTGCAACTGGCGGGCCGACAGGTTGACCGAAATACTCGGGATATCAAGTCCTGCCTGCTGCCATTCGACCAATTGACGACAGGCGGCTTCCATCACCCAGCGGCCAACCGGAACGATCAAGCCGGTTTCTTCAAGCAAGGGAATGAACTGATCCGGCGGCACCAGACCACGCCGCGGATGTTGCCAGCGGATCAGCGCTTCGGCGCCGGTGATACGCCCATTGGCACAACTGACCTTGGCTTGATAGTGCAGGACAAATTCGTTGCGCAGCGTGGCGTTGCGCAAATCGGTCTCAAGGAAAAGTCGATCACGAATGCCATCGTGCATCCCGGATGAGTAGAACTGATAGTTGTTGCGCCCGTGGCTTTTGGCGTGGCGTACTGCAATTTCGGCATTGGAAACCAGTTCATGTGCGTCGTGGCCATCCGTCGGGAAGAAAACCATGCCGATGCTGGCCGTCGTAAAGACATCCTGTCCATCGACCCGGATCGGCAGGATCAGCGTATCGATGATCCGCCGGGCGACAATCCCGGCCTGCTGGGCATCGGCAACATCCGGCAGCAAGGCGGCAAAGACATCGCCACCAAGCCGCCCCAGTGCATCCGATTCACGAAGCGACCCGGAAAGGCGTCCGGCCACCTGACGCAGCAATTCATCGCCGGAAATGTGACCGAGGGTCTGATTCACTTCGCGGAAGCGGTCAATGTCGATCACCATCAGACCCAGCGGCAAATCACTGCGCTTGGCCAGCGAAATCATCCGCCGCACCTGATCGTAGAACATCAACTGATTGGGCAGCGCGGTCAACGCATCAAAATGGGCAAAATACGGATGCCTGCGCTGGTCGCTCAACAGACTGGTGATGTCGCTGGCGACGCCGCCGATGCTGACGATAGCGCCTTCTTCATTGCGCACCGGGAAATTGCGGGCATGTAGCCAGCGCAGGCTGTCACCGGGCCGCAGCACGCGAAACCTGATATCCGCGCCGCCCAGTCGATGCTGGTGCATGGCTTCCTGCAGACGTGGCTGATCGTCGGGATGAACGTATTTCAGCCAGTCGTTGTTGTCAGCATACAGAGCTTCGACGTAGCGGCCCCAGATCTGTTCGTAGCCGCTACTGACGTAAGTTACCCGTTGGGTTTCTGCATCGACCAGCCAGTAACATTCGGGGATATTGCTCGCCAGCTGGAAAAACCGGGCCTCGCCATCGTCAATGGAACGAAGCAGTTCCGGCGAATCAAACGCAACATTTTCGTCACGCCGAGCAAAAACCCGGGCGCATTCGCGCTCGACCACAGCGTGCAGGCGAGTTGGATTACTCTTGAATACAAAGTCACTGACACCGTTTTCGAGCAGATCAATCGGGAATTCCTTGCTGCCCCGCTCGATGGTCAGAACGACCGGAACCGTCGGCGCCAGTTCCTGCAGCAGATCGACTGCCTCGGTGGGTGGCAGATCCGGCAAGGCACAACTGAGCAGAACGACATCCCAATCCTCGTCCCGCAGGGCCGACTCGACCTCTACGCGCAGGGTCAATTGGCGCGAGTAGACGACACGACCGCCGCCACTCAAGGCGTCAAGCAGGCGCTGCGCATCGCGGGCACTGCCTTCGATCAGCAGTACGCGCAGAATTGCCGTGTTTTCTGGCCGGCCAAGATCTTCCAAACAACCTCCCCCTGGATCGCTTCAAAATCTGTTATCAGTTTGATAACGGCAACTTTCTGCAAAACTGTTGGTGTTTTGATCGGAAAAAACAGCTTGATTCCGCACCTATTCTGGCAGATGAGACGTTGCAGCAAAAGCAGAATCAGCGAGTTTACGGAAAACTGGCAATAACCCGATACGCTGATCCGTCGGAGGATAACTTCGATCCAATCAGGTCAAACGATGCACATTGCCAGCGCAAAGGAGCGACGCACGGCAATTTTTGAAAACTGTCTGAAAAAACAACCAGCGGAAGTTTTCGTACCAAAGTGACATGCGGTGTGAAACCATGCCCTCGGCCTGCGACGGAAAACCCAGCCGCTGCGAGAGCTTCGCGCAAATTGATAACCAGCGCGAGCAATCCCGGGGGAGCGTTTCTGCAACCGGCCCACAGCAAGTGCTTGTGCGCCCAGCAGCCAAGTTGATCGATACTCAGTTCAAATGGCTGGAACTGAAGGCTGGCAGCGACGTCGCACAATTCAGGCAATCGTGTCACGGGAACATCGCCGAGGAAAGCCAATGTCAGGTGAACCGTTTCCAGCCGGGTCGGTTTGCCGCCAAACCGCAGCGCTGCTTCGTTGCCTATGTTGGCCAATAGAGCTGCCTGCTCCGGCGTCGGCCAAAGGCCGAAAAAAACTCTGGCCGTTGCCGGCTTGTCCGGGTTTTCGCTGCGCCCGTCAGGCGACACGTTCGACCAGCACGATGGCCTGAGCCTCGATGGCCTCTTCACGACCAAGATAGCCCAGCCGCTCGTTGGTCTTGCCCTTGATATTGACGGAATCGGGTGAAATACCGAGGTCCACCGCAACGTTTGCCACCATCGCCGCAGCGTGTGGCGCCAGCTTGGGCTGTTGCGCGATAAGCGTCGCGTCCACATTGACCGGCCGCCAGCCCTTTTCGGTCAGCAAGGCAACGGCGGCACGAAGCAGCACGCGGCTGTCGGCACCTTTATAGCGCTTATCAGTATCGGGAAAATGGCGCCCGATATCACCCAGCGCCACGGCGCCAAGCAGTGCGTCGGTGATGGCATGCAGCAGCGCATCAGCATCGGAGTGGCCGAGCAGGCCGGTAGCGTGCGGAATCTCGACGCCGCCGAGTATCAGCTTGCGACCTTCGACCAGTTTGTGGACGTCGTAGCCCTGACCAACCCGAAAATTCATTTTCTTCCCCGCAAGATCATTGCTGCCAGGGCCAGATCGGCCGGATAGGTCACCTTCAGATTGGTCGTGTCGCTGGCAACCAGTTTCGGTTTCAGACCCAGCGCTTCGATAGCACTGGCTTCGTCAGTAACCGCGCGGCACTTTTCCAGCGCCTCGGACAGTCGACCGTAGCGAAACATCTGCGGCGTCTGTGCCTGCCACAGACCATCGCGGGGTTCGGTGGCGGCCACGCGTTGCTCGGCATCGGCCCGCTTCAGCGTATCAGCGACCGGTACGGCGAGAAGGCCACCAACCGCATCGTTCGCCAGATCATCGAAGAGCGCTGCCAGCATGGCGGCGCTCAGGCATGGCCGGGCCGCATCATGGACCAACACCCAGTCATCATCGGCCGCGACCATCGCCGCCGCCCGCAGGCCATTGGTGACACTTTCGGCTCGAGTCGCGCCGCCGCAGCGCACGGTTTCCAGTTTGGCACCGAGATCAGACCAATCATATTTTGGCCAGAAAGGATCATCCGGCGAGAGCACCACCCAGACCCGGTCGATCTCCGGACAGGCCGTCAATGCAGCCAGCGCGTGATAAATCAGTGGCCGCCCGAGCAGGTCAAGGTACTGTTTGGGCTTCTCGGCGCCGAAGCGGGAACCGCTACCGGCAGCGGGAACAATTGCGAAATATCGTGGCATGGCTTAATTTTACTGAATAACGATCAGAAAAGAGGAAACGCATGAGCTTCATCGTTCCTGAATTGGCCGCGCCACTGGAGGCATTTGGCACGGCACTGGGCATCGGGCTGCTCGTCGGCATGGAGCGCGAACGGCGCCCCGACTCAGCCGCCGGCCTGCGTACCTTCGCGCTGGTCTCGATGCTCGGCTGTCTGTTTGCGCTGCTCGGCGAAAAAACCGGCGGTCCATGGATACTCGCAGTCGGCCTGCTGGTGGTCTCGGCGGCGATGGTTGCCTCCAATTTTTCAGCCCAGCAGGAGGAGCAATATCGCGGCTTTACCTCCGAGGCCGCCATCATCGTCACCTATGGCCTGGGAGCTGCTGTCTGGTTTGGCTACGCGACGCTGGCCGTCATGCTGGCGATCACCACTACCGTACTGCTTTATTTCAAGGCGGAACTGAAACAGGTCAGCGAACGGACAACGCCCAAGGACATCAACTCCATCCTGCAGTTTGCCGTGCTGTCGCTGGTCATCCTGCCCATTCTGCCAAATCAGGATTTCGGCCCGTACAACGCGCTGAATCCGCGGCAAATCTGGTGGATGGTGGTGCTGATCTCCGGTCTTGCGCTTTCCGGTTACCTCGCGCTGCGCATCGTCGGCGCCCGTCATGGGGCGGCGCTACTCGGCATCTTCGGTGGTCTGGCGTCCAGCACCGCAACGACCATGATGTTTTCCCGACACGCCCGCGAACTGGGGCATCTGGTTCGCATGGCGGCGATCGTCATCCTGATCGCCAACGTCATGGTGATGATCCGGCTCGGCATTGTTTCCAGCGTCGTGGCGCCGGCGCTGATTACCCAGATTTCCATCGTCTTTGCCTGCGGCATCGTGCCGGGTGTGGTGATGTCGTTGTATGGCTGGAAGATTCTCAACGCCGCCGGCGAACTGCCCTTGCCGGAAGTCAAGAACCCGACCGAACTGAAAACTGCCATTTCCTTCGGCCTGCTTTACGCCCTCGTGCTGCTCGCCTCGGCCTGGTTACAGGATATTGCCGGCAACAAGGGCCTGTACATTGTCGCCATCGCCTCCGGCCTGACCGATGCCGATGCCAGCGTACTTTCGACGTTACGCATGTTCAATCTGGAAAAGATCAGCAGCGGCGAAGCCGTCATCGCCGTCACCTTGGCCTTGCTGGCCAATCTGGTGTTCAAGATCGGGCTGGTCATCAGCATCGGCGGCGGCAAGCTGGCTCGCCATGCGCTCCCCGGCCTGTTCGCCATCGGCGGCGGCATGGCGCTTGGTTTATTGCTGGTTTGAGAGGTCTACCGTGACACTCACTCGCCCACCCGCCGTTGCGGGCATGTTCTACCCGGGTAATCCGGCGACGCTGGCTGCCACGGTCGATCAATTGCTGGCCGATGCGCCAGCCAGCGCCATGACCCAGCCCAAGGCGCTGATCGTGCCGCACGCCGGTTACATCTACTCGGGCTCGACGGCGGCCATGGCTTATGCCGCACTGGCACCGTGGCATTCGACGATCCGCCGCGTCATCCTGCTCGGTCCGACACATCGGGTTGCGGTGGACGGCTTTGCCTTGCCAAAAAGCGATGTCTTCGCCACGCCGCTGGACAATATCCGGATTGACGCCGAGGCCATCGCCCAACTCGCCGAAGTGCCCGGCCTCGTTTTCAGCGACCACGTGCATGCCCAGGAACATTCGCTGGAAGTGCATTTGCCGTTCCTGCAGCGCGTGATCGACGACTTCACGCTGGTTCCCATCGCCGTCGGCCACGCCACGCCGCAAGCTATCGCCGAAGTGCTCAAGCTGCTCTGGGGCGGAGCGGAAACACTGATCGTCATCAGTTCCGACCTGTCACATTTCCTCACCTACGACGTTGCTAACCGGGTCGACCACGATACCTGCCAGCACATTCTTCAACTCGATACCCATATCGAACCTGAGCAGGCCTGTGGCGCCTATCCGGTGAATGGTCTGCTGCTGGCAGCGCAGCAGCGCGGCCTGATCCCGCAACTGATCCATCGCTGCAATTCCGGCGACACCGCTGGCGACAAGCAGCGAGTGGTCGGCTATGCCTCTTTTGCCTTTCACGAACCCCATGCCTGAACTCGGCCTCACCCTTCTCCAGTTGGCCCGCGCCGCGATTGCCCATCGTTTTGGCCAAGCCATGCCGGCCAGCGCCGACTTGCCGGAACTGCATCAGCCCGGCGCCACCTTCGTCACACTCACTAAGCAGGGTGATTTGCGCGGCTGCATTGGCAGTCTCGAAGCCTGGCGCCCCTTGCTCACCGACGTTCAGGAAAATGCCTGCGCCGCCGCCTTCCGCGATCCGCGCTTTTCGCCCCTGAGCGAGGCTGAGTTGCCCCGAACCCGTGTTGAAGTTTCGCTGCTGACGCCAGCCGAACTGCTGAAATGGCGCGACGAGGCCGATGCCCTCGCCCAACTCCGCCCGAACATCGATGGTGTGATCTTTACTGCCGGCGGCCACCGTTCGACCTTCCTGCCGCAAGTCTGGGAACAATTACCTGATCCAGCCGAATTCATGGCTCACCTCAAGCAGAAGGCGGGCTTGTCGGCCGACTACTGGGGCCAGAACGTTCAGCTTGAGCGCTATTCCGTCAAAAAATGGAAGGAGCCGCTATCGTGAGCCAGCCGGAAGCCCGGCATCCCGGCCGCTGGTGGCATACCCTGTCCGATGGCCGCATCCAGTGCGACCTCTGCCCACGCGACTGCCAACTCCACGAAGGCCAGCGCGGCGCCTGCTTTGTTCGCCAGATGGTTGATGGCGCGATGCAACTCACGACCTATGGCCGTTCCTCCGGCTTCTGCATCGACCCGATCGAGAAAAAACCGCTCAACCACTTCTACCCGGGTAGCAGCATCCTTTCCTTCGGCACCGCCGGCTGCAATCTCAGCTGCAAGTTCTGCCAGAACTGGGATATTTCCAAGTCGAAAGACATGGACAGTCTGATGGACAGCGCCAGCCCGCAAGCCATCGCCAGTGCGGCCAAACGCTACGGCGCCGATGCCGTCGCCTACACCTACAACGATCCGGTGATCTTTGCAGAATACGCCATCGATACCGCGCTGGCCTGCCGCGAACAGGGTATCCGCAATGTCGCCGTCACCGCCGGCTATATCCACCGCGAACCGGCGCGCGAATTCTTTGCCGTGATGGATGCCGCCAATGTCGATCTCAAGGCTTTCTCCGACCATTTCTACCACAAGCTCTGCGTCGCCCATCTGCAGCCCGTGCTCGATATCCTGGCCTGCATCCATCACGAAACGGACTGCTGGCTTGAGATCACCACCTTGCTGATTCCCGGCCACAACGACAGCCCGGCCGAACTCAAGGAGCTCGCCAGCTGGATCGCCCGCGAACTCGGTCCGGACGTCCCGCTGCACTTTTCCGCATTCCACCCTGACTGGAAGATGGCCGACATTCCGGCGACACCACCCGCCACCCTCAGTCTGGCCCGCCGCATTGCGCTTGACGCTGGCCTGCACTACGTTTTTACCGGCAACGTCCATGACAGCGAAGGCGGCACCACCTTCTGCCCGAATTGCCATGCCGCACTGATCGTCCGCGACTGGTACGATATCCGGCGTTACGAACTCAGTCCCGAAGGCTGTTGCCCGCACTGCCAGACCGCCATTGCCGGCCATTTTGGCCCAGTGCTCGGCCGTAACGGTAACGCTTTCGGCCCCCGCCGCATCCCTGTCCGCCTCACTACATGAATCGCACCCTCAGCATCCATACCCCCAATGGCCCACTGCATGGCCATCTTGAAATTCCCGATCATCCGCATGGCCTGATCCTGCTGGCTCGCGCCCACCATGCGCCGATTGATGTCGTCATCGCCGCCAACCTGGCTGCGCGCGGCTATGCCATTCTCGGCATGGAACTGCTTTCCAGCCAGGAAGCGCACTTTGCCGACGCCACCCAGAACGTACCGCGCCTTACCCAGCGCCTGCTCGATATCTTCGACCTGATCCGCCACGACGGCGACATGCAGGATCTGCCGCTTGCCATCTTTGCCACCGGTGACGCTTCGCCGGCCGCCATCCGCGCTGCCGCCCTGCGCGACACCCAGGTCAAGGCACTGGCCTGCCACGGCGGCATGATCGACCGCGCCGGCCTGCAGGCGCTAAAACTGCTGGAGGCGCCGATGATGTCGCTTTTCGATCTCGACGACACCCTCGGTAAAGTTGCCTACCAGCGCGCCGCCGGCCATTTGCGCGACATCCACGAAATGCACGTTCTCGATATCGGCGAAGACCCGGTAATCCGTGTCGCCGCCTGGTTTTCAATGCATTTTGGGCGTTGACCGCAGCACTCTGTTTCTGTAGCAAGCCACATGTTCAAAAAATTCCGCATCCTGATCCTCTTGCTCGTCCTCGCCACTGTCGGCCTCGGTGCCTGGCGGTCCAACACCCGGCTTACCGCGTGGGAACACACGATCCATGTCGCCATCTACCCGATTGCTGCTGACAACTCCCCGGCCACTGCCCGTTATATCAGCGAACTGAGCAACGAAAATTTTGAGGACATCGGGCAATGGCTGCAGCAACAAAGCGACAAATACGGCCGCTCGGTGCTGCAGCCAGTCGCTGTTCGGGTTGCCCCGCCGGTCAATGAAAAGCCACCACAGCCGCCCATGCCGCCAAGTGCAATCGATACCATTCTGTGGAGCCTGAAACTGCGCTGGTGGGCGTCGCAACATGACCAGATCAACGGCCCGAAACCGCATGTCCGGCTCTTTGTGCTTTTCCACGACCCTGAACACAACGGCGCCCTGCCGCATTCGACCGGCCTGAGCAAGGGGCAGGTCGGCGTCATCCATGCCTTTGCCAGTCGCCAGCAACGCCATCAGAACGCCGTGGTCATCGCCCACGAAATGCTGCACACCTTCGGCGCCACAGACAAATACGATCTCGCCACCCGGCAGCCGATCTACCCACAGGGCTACGCCGAGCCGGAACGCAATCCTCGCCTGCCGCAAGCGATGGCCGAAATCATGGGCGGGCGCACACCGATTGATGCGCAAACTGCTGAAATCCCCGCCAGCCTGGCCGACACCCTGATTGGCCCGGAAACCGCCCGGGAAATCGGCTTGATGCAGGCAGTGGCCAAATAAACAATCGCCTCGGCCCAAAATCCCGCCAGCGCTAAGCGGCTATAATTCTTGCCCCGTAACGCTGCCCTCCGCGCCCTAGTGTCCGCTCCCAAACCGCTGCTTTCTCTCCCCGCCCTGCCCAAACCCGGCGCTCGCATTGATGTGCCGCTGCTTGCCGGTTCTGCCGATGCGCTGGCGCTCGCCGAACTGGCGGCCCAGAGCAAGGGACGATTGCTGGCCGTGGTTACCGCCAGCGCGGCTGATGCGCAGCGCTTGCTCGATGAAATCCCATGGTTTTCCCCAGGCGTCAAAGTGCGTTTGCTGCCGGACTGGGAAACGCTGCCCTACGACCATTTTTCGCCGCATCAGGATCTGGTTTCCGAGCGCCTCGCCACGCTGTGGGCGGCTTTGCAGGGCGATGTGGAAATCCTGCTGGTGCCGGCGTCGACCGCAGTCAATCGGCTGGCGCCACCGGAGTTCATGGCTGCCTATACCTTCGAATTCAAGAAGGGCCAGAAGCTCGACGCCGATAAATTCCGCAGCCAGGTGACGCTGGCCGGTTACGCCCACGTCACGCAGGTGGTGTCGCCCGGCGAGTATTCGATTCGTGGCGGCCTGATCGACCTCTTTCCGATGGGCTCACAGCTGCCCTATCGGCTCGATTTGTTCGATGACGAAATCGAGAGCATCAAGACCTTCGACGTCGATACCCAGCGCACGGTTTACCCCGTAACCGAAGTCCGCCTGCTGCCGGCCCGCGAGTTCCCGATGGATGACAAGGGGCGCACGCATTTCCGCCAGAGTTTCCGCGACCGCTTCGAAGGCGACCCGGCCAAATCGGGTATCTACAAGGATATTTCGACCGGCATCGCCAGTGCCGGTATCGAGTACTACCTGCCGCTGTTCTTCGACGAAACGGCGAGCATTTTCGATTACCTGCCGAAGGATGCCGTCTTCGTCACTCACGGCGATGCACCTGCCGCCATCGCTGCCTTCTGGGCTGACACCCGCTCGCGCTACAACCTGCTGCAGGGCGACAAATCGCGCCCGCTACTGGCACCGGATGAACTCTTCCTGACCGATGAAGCCTTCTTCATCGCGGCCAAATCCTACGGTCGACTGGCCCTGCATAAAACCGGGGACAGACCACAATTTTTAGATTCACAAAATCGTGGTCTGTCCCCGGTTTTACCGGTTTTAAAAAATGCCGAGGCAGCCGGAAAACTGCCCAATGTGGCGGTTGACCGCAGGAGTGACGATCCGCTTGGTGCGCTAAAAAGCCATCTGGCCGGTTACAAGGGCCGCATCCTGCTCGTCGCTGAAACTGCTGGCCGGCGCGAAACGCTGGTTGCAATGTTCGCCGAACACGGCCTGAAGCCCTCGATCAGTGCCGATCTGGCAGGTTTCTTGGCCAGCGATGCCCCGTTGTCCCTTGGCATCGGTCCCTTGCACACCGGTTTCACGCTCGACACACTCGCCTTCATTACCGAAACCGAACTATTCGCCGGCACGCCGCGCCGCACCCGGCGTGAATCCCAGCGCAAGGCCAGTTTCGACAACTGGCTGAAGGATCTCACCGAGCTCAAGGTCGGCGACCCGGTGGTGCACGAAAGCCACGGCATCGCCCGCTATCAGGGTCTGGTCCGGATGGATCTCGGCCTCGGCGAGCAGGAATTCCTCGAACTGCATTACGCCAACGAGGCCAAGCTCTTCGTACCGGTCGCCCAGCTACACGTCATTTCCCGCTATTCCGGCGCTGATCCGGAAAGTGCACCACTGCACACACTCGGCTCCGGTCAATGGGAAAAAGCCAAGCGCAAGGCGGCCGAACAGGCGCACGACACCGCCGCTGAACTGCTCGCCCTCTACGCCGCCCGCGCCGCTCGCGAAGGTCATGCCTTCGCCTTCAAGGAAAGCGACTACGAAGCCTTCGCCGATGGCTTCGGCTTCGAGGAAACCAGCGATCAGGCGGATGCCATCGTCGCCGTCATCAACGATATGCGTTCCGGCAAGCCGATGGATCGTCTGGTCTGCGGCGATGTCGGCTTCGGCAAGACTGAAGTTGCCCTGCGTGCCGCCTTCTGCGCTGTCGCCGGCGGCAAGCAGGTCGCCGTGCTCTGCCCGACCACCCTGCTCTGCGAGCAGCATTACCAGACCTTTACCGACCGCTTTGCCGACTGGCCGATCAAGATCGCTGAAATCTCCCGCTTCAAGACCGCCAAGGAATCAACGCAGGCCTTGCAGGAACTGACCGAAGGCAAGATCGACATCATCATCGGCACGCACAAGCTGATCGGCAAGGACGTCAAGTTCAACCGCCTCGGCCTCGTCGTCATCGACGAAGAGCACCGTTTCGGCGTGCGGCAGAAAGAAACCTTGAAAGCCATGCGCGCCGAGGTCGATGTGCTGACCCTGACCGCAACGCCCATCCCTCGCACGCTGGCGATGTCGATGGAAGGCCTGCGCGACTTCTCGGTGATCGCCACCGCGCCGCAAAAGCGGCTGGCCATCAAGACCTTCGTCAGCACCTTCTCCGACGGCATCATCCGCGAAGCGGTTTTGCGCGAATTGAAGCGTGGCGGCCAAGTGTACTTCCTGCACAACGAGGTCGATACCATCGCCAACATGCAGGAAAAACTGGCCAAGCTGGTGCCCGAAGCACGCATCGTCATCGGCCACGGCCAGATGAACGAGCGCGAACTGGAGCGCGTCATGCGCGATTTCACCGGCCAGCGTGCCAACGTCCTGCTGTGCACGACCATCATCGAAACCGGCATCGACAATCCGCACGCCAACACCATCCTGATCAACCGCGCCGAGAAATTCGGCCTCGCCCAGTTGCACCAGTTGCGCGGCCGGGTCGGCCGTTCGCACCACCAGGCCTATGCCTACCTGCTGGTCCAGGACGACAAGGCGCTGACCAAGCAGGCCCGGATGCGGCTCGAAGCGATCCAGGCCATGGAAGAACTCGGCTCCGGCTTCTTCCTCGCCATGCACGACCTCGAAATCCGCGGCGCTGGCGAAGTGCTCGGCGACAACCAGTCCGGCGAAATGCAGGAAGTCGGCTTCAACATGTATGCCGACATGCTCAACCGTGCCGTCGCCGCGCTGAAGCAGGGCAAGCACCTGGCCGCCACCGACCTGACCCAGCCGCTCGGTATCGGCACCGAAATCAACCTGCGCACGCCGGCTCTGCTCCCCGACGGCTACTGCCCGGATGTTCATGAACGCCTGACGCTGTACAAGCGCCTGGCCAACTGCGAAACCGCCGAAGACATTGACGCCCTGCAGGAAGAACTGATCGACCGCTTCGGTGAACTGCCAATCCAGGGACAATCCCTGCTCGCCACACATCGCCTGCGTTTGCTGGTCAAACCGCTACTGATTCAGAAGCTTGATGCCACCAACGACCAGATCACCATCCAGTTCAGCCCGGAATTCAGCAAGAATCCGCCGATCGAGCCGATCAAGATAATCAATTTGATTCAGAAAAACCGCAGCTATAAGCTGGCCGGACAGGATAAACTTTCCCTTTTACGCCACTGCCCAACCCTGACCGACAAGGTAACTGCAGTGAAAGACATGATTCGCCAGCTAACCCACTGATTATGACGACCCATAATACTGAAAACCTGAACGTAACTGCCTTCGACGCCATGCCGACGCCGGAGGAAATCCACGCCCGCCTGCCGATTTCCGAAAAGGCAACGAAGACGATTACCCATGGCCGCGAACTGCTGCGCAAAATTCTCGAGCGCAAGGACCCTCGCCTGTTCGTCGTGGTTGGCCCCTGCTCCATCCATGATCCAGTTGCCGGCCTCGACTACGCCCGCCGCCTGAAGACTCTCTCTGATGAAGTCGGCGACACGCTGCAGATCATCATGCGTGTCTATTTCGAAAAGCCGCGCACCACGGTCGGCTGGAAGGGCTACATCAACGACCCCTTCATGGACGATAGTTTTCGCGTCGATATCGGCATGGAAAAGGCACGTAAATTTCTGCTCGACATTGCCGAACTCGGCTTGCCCACCGGCACCGAGGCACTCGACCCGATTTCGCCGCAATACTATGGCGACCTGATCACCTGGACCGCCATCGGCGCCCGCACCACCGAATCGCAGACCCACCGCGAAATGTCTTCCGGATTATCAACGCCGGTTGGCTTCAAGAACGGCACCAGCGGTGACCTCGGCGTGGCCGTCAATGCCATCCTTTCCGCCTCCAACGCGCACTCCTTCCTCGGCATCAACAGCCAGGGCCGCGTTGCCGTCGTCCGCACCAAGGGCAACCCGCACGGCCACATCGTGCTGCGTGGCGGCGATGGCCGCCCGAACTACGACACGGTTTCGGTTTCCATGGTTGAACAGGCACTGGCCAAAGCCAAGCTGGCCAACAACATCGTCGTCGATTGCTCACACGCCAACAGCTTCAAGAAACCTGAACTGCAACCACTGGTCATGGCCGACATCGTCAACCAGATCCGCCTCGGCAACAAATCGCTGCTCGGCGTGATGATCGAATCCAATATTGAAGCCGGCAACCAGTCGATTCCGGCCGACCTCAGCCAGCTCAAGTATGGCTGTTCGGTAACCGATGGTTGCGTTGATTGGGCGACCACGGAAAAAATGATTCGCGATGCTGCAGTACTGCTTCGGGATGTACTGCCCGAACGGATGTAATCGCAGCATCAAGACGCTGCCCCGGAAACAAAATTTCTCTAACCCTGCCTTTTCGTATGAATCCAACCCCTCAAAAACCTGCCACCTTACCCGCCTCCGTCCGCCGCTGGATTTACCTAAGGGGTCTGATGATAGGCTTGCTGGTCAGCGCCTGGTGGATCCTCTTTGCACCTGACTCGATGATGGAGTTCGGGCTGAAAGTCATACTCGGGATCGTTGCCGGCCTGATCGGCACCGGGTTTTACCTGTTCAATCTGCGCCATACGCTTTTTCCGCCGAAGAGCGTTGCTCAGGAAAACAGCTCAACACCGGGCAGCGAGTAGAAGCGAGCCAAGAAAACGGTTTATTCGCCGTGATTTCGCCGAAGCCAACCGTAATCACTACCGGAGAATTTCTGCCATGCCCCTGATCCAGCCATTCTGCGGTCTTCGTCCGGCGGCCGGGCGTGCGGCTGATGTCGCGTCGCCGCCCTACGATGTGCTGTCCAGCCCCGAAGCCCGCGAACGTGCGGCTGGCAAGCCTTCAAGCTTCCTGCACATTTCCAAGGCCGAGATCGACTTGCCGGCTGACACCGATCCCTATTCGCCAGCGGTCTATGCCAAGTCCGCCGAGAATTTTTCCCGACTGATTGCCGATGGCGTGCTGATTCGCGATGCAGCGCCGTGCTACTACGCTTACCGGCTGTGCATGGACGAACACGTGCAGACCGGCATCGTCGCCGCTGCTTCGGTCACTGATTACGACAGCAACCGCATCCGCAAGCATGAATTTACGCGCCCCGACAAGGAAGACGACCGTGTCCGCCAGATCGAGGCGCTCTCTGCCCAGACCGGGCCGGTACTGCTGGCCTACCCGGATTCGCTTCGGGCCGATCAACTGATCGCCAGTGCGACCGGAAAAGACCCTGTCGCCGATGCCTGCTTCGACGGTGTCCGCCACACGGTCTGGCTGATCGACGATGCCGCGACCATCGCCGGCCTGAGCGCGGCATTTGATGTCATGCCCAATCTCTACATTGCCGACGGCCACCACCGCTCGGCCGCCGCTTCCCGTGTTGCCGCCGCCCGCCCCGGCTGTGCTGGTGCAGGCTATTTTCTGTCGGTAATCTTCCCGGCGCACCAGATGCGCATCATGGATTACAACCGGCTGGTGCGCGATCTGAATGGATTGCCCCCTGAAACCTACCTCGCCCGCGTCAGCGAGAATTTTTCAGTGAGTGCTGCGGTGGACCGCGTAAAACCGGAAAAACCAGGCGTTGTCGGCATGTATCTCGCCGGGCAATGGTATCGGCTGGAAATCAATCCCAGCCTTGTTCCAAGCACCGATCCGGTACGTCGGCTGGATGTCAGCCTTCTTTCCGAGCAATTGCTGGCACCGATCCTCGGCATTGCCGATCTGCGGCGCGACAAGCGCATCGATTTCGTCGGCGGCATCCGTGGTCTGGCCGAACTGGAGCGCCGTGTCGATAGTGGCGAAATGGCCGTCGCCTTCGCCATGCACGCCACGCAAATGAGCGATCTGATGGCGGTAGCAGATTCCGGCCAGGTCATGCCCCCAAAATCCACCTGGTTCGAGCCGAAGCTGGCTGATGGCCTGGTTTCACACATCATCGCCTAATGGACCTGATCATCCACGGCGGCAGCCTGCCGACTTTTCTGCTTGAGCACCTGTTGAAGGCCACTGGCGCTACCCGCGTCGAGCCGCGCCCACCTCAGGTAGTTCGCTTGCGCGAGGCACAACGCACCCCGGAATTTGATGCACTGATTCCGCTGATCGAGGCCGAGCGCCTTGACTGGGCCTTCTTTCCGCCCGAGCGAAAGCTTTCCGACTTCGGCCTGATCGCCTTCGACATGGATTCGACGTTGATCACCATCGAATGCATCGACGAACTGGCCGATTTCGCCGGCAAGAAGGAAGAGGTTTCATCAGTTACCGAAGCCGCCATGCGCGGCGAGATTGATTACCGCGAAAGTCTGCGTCGTCGCCTGACCTTGCTGGCCGGGCTGGATGCACGTGTCCTGGCAAGGGTGTTCAGCGAACGCCTGAGCCTCTCGCCGGGCGCGCGCAACCTTCTCGAAGCCGCCCAGAATGCCGGCCTGCGGACCGCCATTCTCTCGGGGGGCTTCACCTATTTCACCGAGCGTCTGCGCATTGAACTCGGCTTCGATTTCGCCACCTCCAACGAACTGGAGATTTCCGGCGGCAAACTCACCGGCCACGTGGCCGGCGACATTGTCGATGCCGCCGCCAAGGCGCATTACCTCTGCCGATTGCGTGACGAACTCGGATTGACTCGGGAGCAGATCATCACCGTCGGCGATGGCGCCAACGACTTGTTGATGATGGCTGAATCCGGGCTTTCCGTGGCCTATCACGCCAAGCCGGCAACCCGCGCCAGGGCGGATGTCACCATCAATTTTGGCGGGCTGGATGCACTGTTGAATCTGTTTGATTAAACGAATATCAGTGTACGTCGGCCAAACCGGTCCGTGCGAATAGAATGGCAGGCTGGTATCGGGCGCAAAGCGCCAACCTCTGACCATTTTGGCGAAAAAATATGAATAAACGCACAAAGCTTATCGTGGCTGCAGCAACCTTCGTGGTGGCAAGTGCGGGGTACTGGTTCACAGCGTCACCCAAATCGACACCCGGTAATGCCGCCAAGGCAGGAGGTCCGGCACCAGTCATGGTAGCCAAGGCCAATATCGGCGAAGTACCTGTTTTGCTTGATGTTGTCGGGCGCGCTGAAGCCTACGAAAGCGTCACCCTGAAATCGCGGGTCGATGGCCAGGTAGCTTCGGTGGCCTATATCGAAGGCCAGCATGTCAAGAAGGGCGATCTCCTGCTCCAGCTCGACCCGGGCGACCATAACGCCCGGGCGCTGCAGGCCGAGGCCAATCTGGCCAAAGGTGAGGCGCTGCTTGCAAAAACTCATGCAGATGTCGAGCGCTATGTCGCACTCAAGGCACGAGGTTTTGTTTCCGAAGAGAAAGTGAATGAATTACGCACCGCTGAAGCTGCCGCTGCCGCAACCGTCAAGGCGGATCGGGCGAGCCTGGAACTGGCCAGATTACAGCTTTCCTATACGACTGTCCGCGCGCCATTCGCCGGCATAGTCGGCGCCCGTCTGGTATTTCCCGGATCTGCAGTAAAAATCAATGACACGGCGCTGGCGGTAGTCAATCGTATCAAGCCCTTGTACGTCACCTTCTCGGTGCCTGAAAGGCACATCCAGCGGCTGCGAGTTGCGATGAATGCTGGCCCGATGAAAGTGCAAGTCAAACTACCGGGGAGCAAGGACCAGCCCTTTGAAGGCGTCGCCAGGTTCATCGATAACGCGGTGGACGCCACAACCGGAACCATTTTGATGAAGGCAGTGCTGGAGAATGCCGACGAGAAGCTGACTGCCGGGCAGTTTCTCAATGTCAGCATGACGCTGCACAAACTGACCGATGTCGTGCTGGTACCAAACGAAGCAGTTCAACAAGGCGCGGAAGGTAATTTCCTCTACGTCGTCAAACAGGACAATACGGTCGAACCGAGAAAAATCGAGGTTCAGGCAAGTTATCGAGGAATGGCTGCGATCGGCAAAGGTGTTGCCGCCGATGAAACGGTCGTCACTGATGGGCAGCTTCGCCTGAGCCCTGGCGCCACCGTCAAGATCAAGACCGAGTCGACCGGTGCAACGCCCGCGGCAGCAACAACACCCGCCGCACCTGCTGCCCGCTGAGAGCCAGCGCATGAATCTGCCTGAACTCTGCATTCGCCGTCCGGTGATGACTACGCTGATGATGGCGGCCATCGTCATTTTTGGCATCATTGGTTATCGTGCGCTGCCGGTATCCGAATTGCCGGCGGTTGATTTCCCGACCATTTCGGTGACCGCCAACCTGCCCGGAGCCTCGCCGGAAACCATGGCGGCAGCGGTTGCGACACCGCTGGAAGGGCAGTTTTCGACGATTGCCGGCCTGGACTCGATGACCTCGACCAGTGCTCAGGGCTCGACCAACATCACGCTGCAGTTCGCGCTCAACCGGAATATCGATGCCGCCGCTCAGGACGTGCAATCGGCCATCGCCACGGCCTTGCGCAAGTTGCCGCCCAACATGCCAACGCCGCCTTCTTTCCGCAAGGTCAATCCGGCCGATTCACCGATTTTCTACATCGCCCTCTCCTCGCCAACCCTGCCATTGTCGCTGGTCAATGAATATGCCGAAACCCAGCTGGCACAACGCTTGTCGACCATTCCCGGCGTCGCTCAGGTGCAGATTTACGGTTCGCAGAAATTCGCCGTTCGCATCCAGGCCAACCCTGACCAGCTGGCCGCCCGAGGCATTGGCATCGACGAATTGCAGCAGGCGCTGACCCAGAACAATGTCAATCAACCGGTGGGGCAACTGGATGGCAGCCGCCAAACCTTTGCCATCAAGGACAACGGACAACTAGCCAATGCCGCCGCCTATCGCCCCTTGATCGTGACCTGGCGCAATGGCGCACCAGTGCGCCTGGAGGAAGTGGCTTCGCCGATCGATAGCGTCGAAAACACCCGGATTGCCAGCTGGAACGTGGACAAGCGCGCCATCGTATTGGCCATCCAGCGTCAGCCGGGTGCCAACACGATCGAGACGGTGGATTCAATCAAGCGCGTCATCCCCTCCTTCCAGGCCAAGTTGCCGGCTGCGGTCGAGATGAAGGTGCTGTTCGATCGCAGTCTGTCGATCCGCGAAGCCATCAACGATGTGCAATTCACGCTGATCCTGGCTGGCTTCCTGGTCATTCTGGTCATCCTGCTATTCCTGCGCAATCTATCGGCAACCATCATTCCCAGTCTGGCCTTGCCGATCTCGGTGGTCGGCACTTTTGCCGTGATGTCGCTACTCGGTTACAGCCTGGACAATCTTTCCCTGCTCGCCCTGACGCTTTCGGTCGGCTTTGTCGTCGATGACGCGATCGTCATGCTCGAAAACATCATGCGCCATGTCGAGGCGGGCGAGCCACCCTTCCAGGCGGCAATTACCGGTGCCCGCGAGATCGGGTTCACGATTATTTCGATGACCGTTTCGCTGATCGCCGTATTCATCCCGGTGCTGTTCATGCAGGGCATAGTCGGCCGCCTGCTGCACGAATTCGCCGTGACAATCTGTGCTGCCATTCTGGTCTCCGGCTTCGTCTCGCTGACGCTGACCCCGATGCTGTGCAGCCGTTATATCAAGCATCACGGCAACGAGACACATGGCCGGGTATTCATGATGTTCGAGCGCTTTTTCGAAGGTTTGCTGGGTGCCTACGAGAAGACGCTCAAAATGGCGATGGCGCACCCGAAAATCATCCTCGGCAGCTTCTTCGCCACCCTGCTGCTCACCGTTTACCTGTTCACCCTGGTGCCCAAGGACTTCCTGCCCAGCGGCGACTCGGGGCAAATCATTGCGTTTACCGAAGGAGCGCAGGACGTCTCTTTCGCCTCGATGGTCCAGCATCAGCGGGCTGTTGCCGAAATCGTTGCGCAAGACCCGGACATCCGTTCCTTCATGTCAGCGGTAGGCGCTGGCGGCATCCGGCCGACAGCCAATACCGGTACGGTTTTCATGGTGTTGAAGCCGCACGATGAACGCAAATCGACGCCTGATGAGATCATCCAGCGCCTGCGCCCCAAGCTGGCTGCGGTACCTGGCATCAAGGTGTATATGCAGAACCCGCCGGTGATCCGGATCGGCGGCCAGATTACTGCAGCCCAATATCAATACACCTTGCAGGACACTGATCTTGAGGAACTCTATCAGTGGACGGCAACGCTGACACAGAAAATCCGCCAGTTCCCGGGTTTTGTCGATGTCACCAACAACCTGAACAACCTCAGCCCGGTGGTCGCACTGGATATTGACCGCGACAAATTGGCATCGCTCGGCCTGAGCTATGGACAGGTCGAAGATGCCCTGCAAAGTGCCTTCAGTGCCCGTCAGGTGTCGACGATCTACGGGGCCACGGCGCAGTATCAGGTCATCCTTGAAGTCGCCCCGCAGTTCCAGGCGGATCCGGATGCCCTCTCCCGCCTTTATGTACGCGGTGGTGGCAAGCTGATTCCGCTTGATACCATCGCCCGTTTCAGCCGCAAGACGCAGGCGCTGACCGTCAATCACCAGGGGCAGCTACCGTCGGTCACCATCTCGTTCAACCTGCAGCCGGGTGTTTCGCTGGGCGAAGCAGTGGATCGGATCAAGGCGCTGGAACAGGAAATCCGCATTCCTGTGTCGCTGGCTACCAGTCTGCAAGGCACGGCGCAGGCTTTCCAGTCCTCATTGCAAGGGCTCGGTGTTCTGCTACTGGTTGCGGTTTTGGTCGTCTATCTGGTACTCGGCATCCTCTATGAGAGCTTCATCCACCCGCTGACCATTCTGTCCGGGCTGCCTTCAGCCGGTCTGGGTGCCTTGCTGACCCTGCTGATCTTCCGGGTCGATCTCAGCCTTTACGCTTTTGTCGGCATCATCATGCTGATCGGTATCGTCAAGAAAAACGCCATCATGATGATCGACTTCGCTCTCGAACGGCAGCGCAAGGATGGCTTGCCGCCGGCCGAAGCGATCTATCAGGCCTGCATCATCCGTTTCCGGCCGATCATGATGACCACGATGGCGGCACTGGTCGGTACCTTACCGATTGCGCTGGCGCTCGGCGCCGGTGCCGAGGTGCGCCAGCCTTTGGGTCTTGCTGTGGTGGGTGGTCTGATCCTGTCACAACTGCTGACTTTGTACCTGACGCCAGTGGTCTATCTCTATCTGGATCGCTTTACGAAGCCACCCATGCAGCCAGTACAAAACTGACTGGCAGCGAGCTTTCGACTTAACGCTACCGATTCAGGATTTCCTGACCAATTGCTTGGCGAAGGCAGCGTCATTTTTTGTTATGCGATGGACTTTCTGCGGTCCTGTTGCATCGACAAACCGCACAAAATCGTCCAGCGATAGCGCTTCCGAAAGCACCTTGTCGACACCGTCAATCCGCTCGCGCAGCATGAACTGGCCGCTGCCAGTCAGGACCATCAGATAGAGATGCCCTTCTGAGCGTTGATTCAGGCGGGCTACTGCCGCCGTTGCACGAGTCGAACGCATGTGACTCTCAGTGCAGGTCGACTGCGTGCTGCTTTAGCGCTTCCAGCGGCACAATCTCCAAAGCAACCTGATTGGTCGAATTCAGCGAGACATGCGGCGCCTTGTCGGCCTTGTAGGCCTCCAGCCAGCGGGCGGCACACAGGCACCAGCGTTGGCCCGCCTGCAGGCCGGGGAAATCGAATTCCGGTCGCGGCGTCGAAAGATCGTTGCCACGGGCTTTCGAAAATTCAAGAAACTCAGCCGTCAGCACCACACAAATCGTGTGACTACCGCGATCCTCATCGGAGGTATTGCAGCAGCCGTCACGGAAAAATCCGGTAATCGGCCGATCGGAACAGGTCAGCAATGGCCCGCCGAGCACGTTTAACTGGCTGCCGCTACCGGGAAAGTCGCGGGTTTTCACGCGATTTCGTCGATCCACGCCTGCTGGATAGCCTCAAGAATCTTTTCGCCGCAATGCTTCGGATCGTCGTTGAACTCAGGCAGCGCCATTACCCAATTACGCAGATCGACAAAATTGATCTTCAGCGGGTCTTGTTCCGGATATGCATCGCTCAGTTCGATGGCGATATCGTTAATGTCGGTCCATTTCATTTGCGGTGTCCCTCCTTCGCCATATTGATACTGTATTTTGGAATTTCGACCACCAGGGGGGTCGACCGCACCAACGCCTGACAGCCGAGGCGGGAATTGGGTTCCAGGCCCCAGGCTTTGTCGAGCAGGTCTTCCTCTTCCTCTTCCGCCGGCGTCAGCGAATTGAAGCCTTCGCGCACGATGACGTGGCAGGTCGTGCAGGCGCAGGACATTTCGCAGGCGTGATCAAGCTCAATGCCGTTGGCCAGCAGGGTTTCGCAAATTGACGCGCCCTCTTCCGCCTCGATGACGGCGCCATCCGGACAGTTTTCTACGTGTGGCAACACGATGATTTGCGTCATGCCTTTTCTCCTTCTTCGCCAACCTTGATGTCCGCTACATTGCGGCCGGACAACACTTTCTTGATGCTTTGATCCATGCGGCGGTGGGCAAATTCCTGAGTTTCGAAACCGAGATCATCCATCGCGATGTTGATCTGGCGGCGGTTTTCGCCAGCCATCGTCTCACGCAGCTTGGCGATGGTTGCGACAATTTTGGTCGTTTCCGCCGCGCTCAGCAGATGCGGGTCTTCCTTGAGCGCCGCTTCGGTCGCTTCGATCATGCGCTGCGCTTCAACCTGCGCTTCCTTCAGCGCCCGATTCACCGCATCGTCCTTGGCGTGCTCCATGGAATCCTTGAGCATGCCGGCGATTTCATCATCGGACAGGCCGTAAGACGGCTTGACGGCCACGCTAGCTTCAATACCGGTCGTCTGTTCGCGTGCCGCGACCGAAAGCAGACCATCGGCATCAACCTGGAAGGTGACGCGAATCCGCGCCGCGCCGGCCACCATCGGCGGAATGCCACGCAGCTCAAAGCGGGCGAGCGAACGACAGTCGCTGACCAGTTCGCGCTCACCCTGGACAACGTGGATCGCCATTGCCGTCTGGCCATCCTTGAAAGTGGTGAATTCCTGGGCGCGGGCGGTTGGAATGGTCGAATTTCGTGGAATGACCTTTTCAGTCAGGCCGCCCATCGTTTCCAGGCCAAGCGATAGCGGAATGACATCGAGCAACAACCAGTCATCCTTGCCAGTCTTGTTGCCGACCAGCAGATTGGCCTGGGTCGCAGCGCCCAGGGCGACAACCTTGTCCGGATCGAGATTGGTCAGCGGATCCTGTCGGAAAAAATCGCCGACAGCCTTCTGCACCTGCGGCATCCGCGTCGAACCACCAACCATGACGACACCCTTGATGTCTTCAACCCGTAAACCAGCATCGCGCAAGGCTTTCTTGACCGGCTGCAAGGTCTTCGAGATGAGCGTCTGGGCGATAGCGGCAAAGGTCGCGACATCGAACTTGATATCGACCATTTCACCGCTGGTCAGGCGCACCGTGATCTGCGCTTCCGGGTTGTTGGTCAGGTACTCCTTGGCTTCGCGGCAACGCATCATCAGCAAGCGACCATCTTCCGGCGACAGCGGCTGCAGTTTGGCCTGTTCGATGACCCAGCAGAATATGCGGTGATCAAAATCATCGCCACCGAGCGCGGAATCGCCGCCGGTGGACATCACTTCGAACACACCCTTCGTCAGCTTCAAAATGGAGATGTCGAAAGTTCCGCCACCCAGGTCGAAAACGGCATAAACGCCTTCCGCTGCGTTATCGAGTCCGTAGGCGATAGCGGCAGCGGTAGGTTCGTTGAGCAGGCGCAGCACATTGAGGCCAGCCAGACGCGCCGCATCCTTGGTGGCCTGGCGCTGCGCATCGTCGAAATAGGCCGGCACGGTGATCACGGCGCCCACCAGATCGCCGCCCAGCGCCGTCTCGGCACGCTCTTTCAGACTTTTCAGCACTTCAGCCGAGACTTCGACCGGACTCTTGATGCCGGCAATCGTCTTGACCTTGACCATACCCGGCGCTTCGATGAAGTCGTAGGGCATCGATTCGACATGCGAAATATCCTTCAGCCCACGGCCCATGAAACGCTTGACCGAAACAATGGTGTTGCGCGGGTCGACCGCCTGTTTGGTCTGGGCGTCATAACCAACTTCGGTGCTGTTGTCGGCGTGGTAACGCACGACAGAAGGCAGCAAGGGCCGCCCCTGCTCGTCGTTCAGGCAGACGGCCATGCCGCTGCGTACAGTAGCAACCAGCGAGTTGGTGGTACCGAGGTCGATACCAACGGCGAGTTTGTGCTCGTGCGGGGCAGCCGACTCACCGGGCTCGGCAATTTGAAACAGGGCCATTTTTAGTCTTCCAGCGACGCCAGTGCGTCGTCGATTTCGTGCAAAAGTTTTTCCAGGAACATCAGGCGGCGAACACGATCGGTAGCCAGCACAAAATCGCCGCTGCCATCGAGCAATTCACCCAGTTCCTGATAGCGACCGTTGATGTCACCGCGCAGCCGATTATGCAGATGCTCAAGTTCGTGGTGATCGCGACCATTCCGGGCGTCCATCACCGCTTCGCGCCATTCCATCTGTTCCATCAGGAACTCCGCCGGCATCGCGGTGTTGTTTTCCGCCTGAATGTCATGGCCAATCAGATGCAACAGATACTTGGCCCGTTCCAGCGGCTTTTTCAGCGTCTGGTAAGCCTCGTTGGCATGCGTTGCCCACTGCATCGAGATTCGGCGCTCGGCATCGCCGGCATTGGCAAAGCGGTCCGGATGCACCTGCGCCTGAATGTCGCGGAAACGGGAATCAAGGTCCGACAGATCGAGCCGAAAGCCACGGTTCAATCCGAACAAGGCGAAGTGGTCGGCGCGAAGATCCATCAGACGTTAAAGGATTCGCCGCAACCGCACTGGTCTTTCACGTTCGGGTTATTGAACTTGAAACCTTCGTTCAGGCCCTCGCGGGTGAAATCAAGCTCCATCCCTTCCAGATAAGGCATGCTCTTGGCGTCGATGAACACCTTGACACCATTGCTTTCAAAAACCATATCCTCGGGATCAACCTCGTCGACAAATTCCAGCTTGTAAGCCATGCCGGAACAGCCACTGGTCCGCACGCCGAGGCGCAGGCCAACACCCTTGCCGCGCTTGGTCAGGTAATTGGCAACGTGTTTCGCTGCCTTGTCGCTCAAGGTCACGCCCATGCTTATTCTCCGTGCTTTTTCTTGTAATCGGCCACGGCTGCCTTGATGGCATCCTCAGCCAGAATCGAACAGTGAATTTTAACCGGCGGCAGGGCCAATTCTTCGGCAATCTCGGTGTTTTTGATGGCCAGAGCCTGATCAACCGTCTTGCCCTTGACCCATTCGGTCACTAGCGAAGATGAAGCTATCGCCGAACCGCAACCGTAGGTCTTGAACTTGGCATCTTCAATGACACCGGCCTTGTTGACCTTGATCTGCAACTTCATCACGTCGCCGCAGGCCGGGGCACCAACCATGCCGGTACCAACGCCATCATCGTCCTTGGCAAAGGTGCCGACGTTACGTGGATTTTCATAGTGATCAATGACTTTTACGCTATAGCTCATGCTGTTTCTCCTTGAATTTCTTTAGTGTGCGGCCCACTGGACGGTACTGAGATCAATGCCTTCCTTATACATATCCCACAGCGGTGAAAGCTCACGTAGTTTGCCAACTTTCGTATGCAATAATTTGATTGCATAGTCTATTTCATCTTCCGTCGTGAAGCGGCCGATGCTGAAGCGGATGGAGCTGTGAGCCAGTTCGTCGTCACGCCCCAAGGCGCGCAGCACGTAGGAAGGTTCCAGGCTGGCCGAGGTACAAGCCGAGCCGGATGAGACTGCCAGATCCTTGATCGCCATGATCATCGACTCGCCTTCAACGTAGGCGAAGCTGATGTTCAGGTTGTGTGCAACGCGCTGCGTCAGATCACCATTGACGAAAGTCGCTTCGATATCCTGCAGGCCCTTCAGCAGTTTGTCGCGCAAGGCGGCAATGTGCTTGTTTTCTTCGGCCATTTCATCTTTGGCCAAGCGGAAGCATTCACCCATGCCGACAATCTGGTGCGTCGGCAAGGTGCCGGAGCGGAAACCGCGCTCGTGACCGCCACCGTGCATCTGGGCCTCAAGGCGAATACGCGGCTTGCGGCGAACATACAAAGCGCCGATGCCTTTCGGGCCATAGGTCTTGTGAGCACAGAAACTCATCAGGTCGACCTTGAGCTTGCTCAGGTCGATATCAACCTTGCCTGTGGCTTGCGCTGCATCGACGTGAAAAATGATGCCTTTCTCGCGGCAGATTTCGCCCAGTTCGGCAATCGGCTGAATGACGCCGACTTCGTTATTGACGAACATCACCGAGGCCAGCACCGTATCCGGGCGGATGGCTGCCTTGAAGACTTCCAGATCAAGCAGACCATCTTCCTTGACGTCGAGATAGGTGGCTTCAAAACCCTGGCGCTCCATCTCGCGGACGGTATCGAGCACAGCCTTGTGCTCGGTCTTCACGGTGATGATGTGCTTGCCCTTGGTGCCGGCGTAAAAGTTGGCAGCACCCTTGATGGCGAGATTGTTCGATTCGGTGGCACCGGAGGTCCAGACGATTTCCTTGGGATCGGCCCCGACCAGCGCCGCAACCTGCTCACGGGCCTCTTCGACGGCCGCATCGGCCACCCAGCCGAAGCTGTGCGAACGCGAAGCCGGATTGCCGAAGTGCTCGCACAGATAAGGAATCATTTTTTCGGCGACACGGGGGTCGACCGGGGTGGTTGCCGAGTAATCCAGGTATATGGGGAGTTTCATCGTCATTCTCGCTAAGTCGGGTTGTTCAGGCAGCTCAGTGTGCAGCTACGGCTGTCAGTCCCTGCAGGCGTCCGACTGTAGCCTGCAAGGCGTTGATGAATTGTTCAATTTCGGCCTCGGTGTTGCTTGCTCCGAGACTGACTCGTATTGCGCCACGGGCGATCTCCGGTGCCACACCCATTGCCCGCAAAACATGCGATGGCTCCGGGTTGGCGCTGGAGCATGCCGCCCCGCTGGCCACGGCAAATCCAGCGCGGTCCAGCTTGCCGACCAGCGTTTCGCCATCGATATCCGGGAAGGCGAAATAGCTGGTATTTGGCAACCGTACCGCTTCCGTTGCAAAAATCCGGGCGCCCAGTCCAACCAGCCCGGCCTCCAGCTTCGCCTGCATAGCCCGCAAGCGAGCCGATAGTTCGGCAACACCTTGCGCCGCAAGTTCCGCAGCAAGACCAAATCCGACGATAGCCGGCACATTTTCAGTGCCGGAACGCAGGCCGCGTTCATGACCACCACCAGCGATCAGCGGCTGCAACTCGACTCGCTTGTCGAGGATCAGCGCCGCTGCACCTTTAGGCCCATTGGCCTTGTGCGCCGACAGCGTCATGGCATGCACCCCGGCCGCATTGAGACTGCGGAAATCAATTGCCAGCTTGCCCAACGCCTGCACGGCATCGGTGTGGAACCAGCCACCGCCTGCCTTGGCGGCGTTTGCCAGCGCCGCAATATCCTGCACGACACCGGTTTCGTTATTGGCTGTCATCACGGAAATAAGCTTCGGCTTGGCCAGAAGGGTTTCCGCATAATCGGACAAATTCAGGCTTCCTGAGCCGTCCACCGCAAGCTGCTGCAGCGCCCAGCCCTGGCGAACCAGTTGCGCCGCCGGCTTCAGAATACAGGGGTGCTCGATGGCGCTGACGGCCAGCAGCCCCGGCTTCATTGAAGCGGCAGCCCCTTTCAGGAACAGATTATTGGCCTCGCTGCCGCCGCTGGTGAAAACCACCTCAGTCGGATGTGCATTGACCGCTGCCGCTACCTGTTGGCGCGCTGTATCGACCGCCCGCCGCGCTGCCCGGCCGAATTCATGCCGGCTCGACGCATTGCCGTACTGGCTTTCCAGCCACGGCAATATAGCCGCCAACACCGCAGGATCGAGCGGTGTCGTGGCGTTATGGTCGAGGTAGGCAGGCCGAAACATGGATGGTTCAGATCACCGCAACAGATTTTTCGCGGCTGGCCTTGATGCGTGGCTGCGGCCCCAGGCGGCGCTTGTCTTCGACCACCGACGCCTTGCCGGCCAGCTTTGCCTTCTGGCGATCAACCAGTTCAGCCAGCGTGACCGAAGCCAGGTAGTCGTACATCCTGGAATTCAGCGTAGACCAGAGGTCATGTGTCATGCATCGATGTTCGTCATGACAATTTTCGCGGCCGCCGCATTGCGTCGCATCGAGCTGTTCATCGACGGCACGGATGATATCGGCCACGGTCAGTTGATCGAGCGGCCGGGCGATGCAGTAGCCACCGCCAGGGCCACGCACGCTATCGACCAGCTTGTAACGGCGCAGTTTGCCGAACAGCTGTTCGAGATAAGACAGCGATATTTTCTGCCGATCACTGACGCTGGCCAGTGCCACAGGCCCGTCATCGCCCCGCAGGGCAAGGTCCATCATGGCCGTGACAGCAAAACGTCCTTTGGTGGTCAAACGCATTACGACTCTCCCGCTAATAACCTAGTGTTGTGGTCAACTATATCTAAGTCAGACTAAATCAGTCAACTATTTTGCTCAGGTATTTGGGATCGAAGCGGTCGGCGGCCAGCACTTCACTGTCACACTTGACGCCCTGCGCTTCCAGCTCTTTCAGCAGGGAGGTCAGGCGACGGTCGGTTTCTGCCGCGTGATCGAGCAGACCGTGAATGGCTTTGGCCAGCGGATCATCCTGATCACGCCCGACGGCATAGGCTGAGAAGCCCATTTTTTCGGCCTGCTCCTCGCGTTGCCGAGTTTGCTCTGAATTGTCGAGAATCCGCGCCGGATTGCCGACGGCGGTCATCCCGGCCGGTATCGGCTTGGTCACCACGGCATTGGAGCCGACTTTGGCGCCGGCTGAAATCGTGATCGGCCCGAGCACCTTGGCACCAGCACCAATCACTACACCATTTTCCAACGTCGGATGGCGTTTGCCCTTGTTCCACGAAGTTCCGCCCAGCGTAACGCCGTGGTAGAGCGTGACGTCGTCCTGAATCTCGGCGGTTTCACCAATCACCACGCCCATGCCATGGTCGATGAAGAAGCGGCGACCAATGCTGGCGCCCGGATGAATTTCGATACCGGTCAGAAAACGGGAAATGTGCGCCGTGAAACGAGCCAGCCAGCGCAGGCGATGCCCCCAGAGCCAGTGCGCCAGACGGTGCAGGATCAGGGCATGAATGCCCGGGTAGCAGGTCAGCACCTCCCAGAACGAACGTGCCGCCGGATCGCGGTCGAAAACCGCACGGATATCCTCACGCAGATACCGAAACATGAAGCTAAATCCCTTCTTTTAACGAGGGCGAATTTTAAAATACTCGACTGAAATTGTCAGCTATTTTCCCCGGAGGGTGCGTAGGCATCTGATTTATAATCCCGCGCTGTTTTGCGTATCCACTCAGAAAGTCCTTTCCCATGTCCAGCCGCCTTCTTCTGCTTGTTGCCAGCGCCCTTCTGTTGCTTGGCGCCTGCGCCACACCGGCCCCCGTTGCCGAAGGCAATGTCCGCGGCGATTACCGATACACGCAAAACTATCTTGCCTGGCTGGTCGAACGCGAGATGTCGGCCAACGACATTACCGGCATCAGCATCGCGCTGGTCGATGACCAGAAGGTAATCTGGCAAAAAGGCTTCGGCCACGCCGATCTTGAGAACAATATCGCCGCGACACCGGAGACGGTCTATCGCGCCGGCTCGATTGCCAAGGTATTCACCGCCGCCGCCGCCATGCAACTGGCCGAACAGGGCAAGCTCAATATCGATCAGCCGCTGGTGGCTGCGCTGCCCGAGTTTTCGATCAAGACCCGCTTCCCGAATGCCGGCCCGGTAACGCCGCGCAACGTGATGATGCACCACTCCGGCCTGCCCTCAAACTTCCTGCGCGGCATGTTCGTGCGCGATCCGGGTCGTTTTGAAAATGCCATCGAAGGCCTGAAGGATGAGCACCTGACCTTCCCGCCGAACTACGTCTTTTCCTACTCCAATGTCGGCATGGCGCTGATCGGGGCAACCGTGCAGAAGATCAGTGGCGAGCCGTTCGCCAGTTACATGGATCAACATTTCTTTAAGCCGCTCGGCATGACCCAGAGCAGCTTTGCTGCCAAGGCCGTGGCCAAGGCTTACGACAACAACAAGGAAATCGAGGTTTTTTCGCTGCGCGACATGCCGGCTGCCAACCTGTTGAGCAACGTGATTGATCTCAGCCAGTTCGTAAAAATGCAGTTTGCCGATGGAACATTCGGCGACAAGCAGATTCTTTCGGCAGCCTCGGCCCGTGAAATGGTGCGCATCCAGAACAAGGGATTCCCGCTGACCTTCCAGCAATACGTCGGCCTCGGCTGGATGATGAGTGGCATCGAAGTTCCCGGCGGTGGCCCGGTTGCCAGTCATGGCGGCTCGCTGCCTGATTCCCACAGCATGATGGCGATCCTGCCGGAGCATAAGCTGGGCGTGGTCGTTCTTTCCAACTCGGCCAGCTCGGCAGTTGCCGTTTCAAAAATCGCCTCCGAAGCCCTGCGCCTGATGCTGGAAGCCAAGACCGGCATTCGTCAGGAAGCGGCCCAGGTGGTGCGTTCGCCCGAGCGCGCGCCGAACGCCGAGGAGTTGCGCCTGTTCAATGGCCATTTCGATACTTTGGTCGGCTTGGCCAAGGTTTCCACTGCATCCGGCAAGATTGATGCCGATGCGGTCGGCCATCATTTCCAGCTGGTACCGCACGAAGATGGGTTGTTCACCCTGAAATACAAGATTTTCGGCATGGTGCCGGTCAATGTCGGCGCATTCGAGGACATTCGCCTCTCTATCGTCAAGGTGGATGGGCGGCAGATCATCGTCGGCCGACTCGGCGGTGAATCGTTGATGTTCGGTGAAAAACTGACGCCGACGGTGATCCCGGAGAGTTTCCTGAAACACATCGGCAAGTACGAAATCATCGGCAAGATCGATGGTCCGGCGCCCGATCATATTCAGCTCAAGGAAGACGGCGGCATGCTCGTCGGCGAAGTGCGCTTCCCGGAAAAACCTGAATTGCTGTTGCGCATCGGCTTTCAGCCGGTTTCCGATCACGAGGCTGTGACCGCCGGTCTGGGTAGCGGCCGTGGCGACACCCTGCGCCTGATTTACGAAAACAATGAAGAACGGCTGGGCTTTTCCGGTTACCAGCTGCGCAAGAAACTGAACTGAAACATGGAAACACTTCACCACGAACTCAAGCTGTTCATCATTGAAGCGATGAATCTGGAAGACCTTACGGCGGCCGATATCGACAATGACGCGGTGCTTTTTGCCGAGGATGGCCTGGGACTGGATTCGATCGACGCGCTCGAACTGGTGCTGGCACTGAAGAAAAAGTACGGCATCGTGCTTGAGGCGAACGACGAGAAAAGCCGTGAACACCTGCGCTCGGTGGCTACGCTGGCGGCGCTGATCAGTGAAAGTCGCGGCTGACCGTCTCTAGCCGACCCAGCCAGGCGGAAAGATCGACCAGCCGCTTGGCGACCAGATGCACCACCTCGCCCTCCTTCTGTAGCTGGCCGTAAACCCCAAGCAGTGTGGCGCCCAGCAGTTCGCGCCGCTGCTTCTCGACCAATTGCGGATGGACAACAACATTGGTCAGCCCCGTTTCATCCTCCAGCGTCACGAAAACAATCCCCGTTGCCGTGCCCGGCCGCTGCCGCCCGACGACAATGCCGGCGACACGGATCGCGGCGTGATGACCGGCGGCACGCGTATAGGCGGCGGTGACGAAGCGACGCTCGGCCAGATGCGCGCGCAGCAGGCTTAGGGGATGGCTGCGCAAGGTGAGCCCGAGGCTGCGGTAATCGGCAACCAGGTTTTCACCTTCGTTCGGCGCCGGCAGATCAGACGCCACTTCGCGCGGCGTCAAACCATCAAACAGATCCCCCTGCACTACCGCGATGGTGGCTGCCCAGGCCGCCTGCCGACGGTGGCCGGCCAGGCTTTGCAAGGCATCGGCCGCAGCCAGCAGATCGAGATCGCGCCGTTGCAGGCCGGCCCGTGCCGCCAGATCGGCAACGCTGGAAAATGGCTGTTTTTGCCGGTCGACCGCAGCAATGCGCTCAGCCACAACTTTTGCAAAGCCGCTGATCTCGCGCAGGCCGAGTCGGACAGCGCCGGTTTCGTCAATCTGGCTATCCCAGTCGCTGGCCGTGACATCCGGCGGCAGAACGCTGACCCGATGCCGCTTGGCGTCCTGAATCAGCATCGACGGCGAATAGAAGCCCATCGGCTGGCTGTTCAGCAGACCGCATAAAAACGCTGCCGGGTAATGGCGTTTCAGCCAGGCCGAGGCATAGACCAGCAGTGCAAAACTGGCGGCGTGCGACTCGGGAAAGCCGTATTCGCCGAAGCCCTGAATCTGCGCGATGATGCGCCGGGCGAAGCTTTCCGGCAGCCCGTTGTCCGCCATGCCGGCGAGCAACTTCTGCTCGAACGGCTCCAGCCCGCCCTTGCGCTTCCAGGCAGCCATGGCGCGGCGTAACTGGTCAGCTTCGCCGGGCGTGAAATTGGCGGCGACCACGGCCAGTTGCATGACCTGCTCCTGAAAAATCGGCACGCCAAAGGTGCGCGCCAGCACGGCATCGACCTCGGGGGAAATCTTATCGATTGGTTCCTTGCCCTGCCGCCGCTTCAGGTAGGGATGCACCATGTCGCCCTGGATCGGCCCCGGCCTGACCAGCGCCACCTCGACCACCAGATCGTAGAATTTGCGCGGTCGCAGACGCGGCAGCATGGCCATCTGCGCCCGCGACTCGACCTGAAAAACGCCCATGCTGTCGGCGTGGCAAAGCATTTCGTAGGTTGCCGGATCTTCCGGCGGGATTTCGTGCATTTTGAACGGTCGACCGCAGGATTGGCTCACCATCTCCAGCATGCGGCGAATCGCCGAGAGCATGCCGAGCGCCAGAATATCGACTTTCATCAACCCCATCGCATCGAGGTCATCCTTGTCCCACTGAATGACGCTGCGCTCATGCATCGCCGCATTCTCGACCGGCACCAGCCGTGACAAGGGTCCGCGCGAGATGACGAAACCTCCAACGTGTTGCGTCAGATGTCGGGGAAAGCCGCGCAGGGCCTCGGCGATGGCCAGCCATTTCTCGACGCGTGGCGCTTTGGGGTCAAGGCCAAGTTCGGCGAAGCGTTCCGGCAATTGCTCGCGCTTGTCCCACCAGGCCAGCGAAGCGGTCAACGCATTGATCTGGGCTATGCCGAAACCCAACGCCCGCCCGGCGTCGCGCAAGGCGCCTCGGGTCCGGTAGGTAATCACCGCCGCCGCCAGCGCAGCTCGTTCGCGCCCGTATTTCGTGTAGATGTACTGAATCACCTCTTCGCGCCGGTCGTGTTCGAAATCGACGTCGATATCCGGCGGCTCGCCCCGCTCCTTCGAGATGAAACGCTCGAAGAGCAGCGCCGAGCGGGCCGGATCAACCTCGGTTACGCCCAGCGCGTAGCACACCGCAGAATTGGCCGCCGAACCCCGCCCCTGGCAAAGAATGTCGCGACTACGGGCAAAACAGACGATGTCGTAGACCGTCAAAAAGTAAGCCTCGTAGGCCATCTCGGCAATCAGCAGCAGTTCGTGTTCGACCCGCTCGCTAACGCTGGCCGGCACACCACCCGGGTAACGCCGCAACAGACCACGCTGGGTTTCAGCCCGCAGCCAGGAAGCCGCCGTTTCGCCAGCCGGAATGATCTCTTCCGGGTACTCGTAACGCAGTTCATCGAGCGAAAACTTGCACAGCTCAGCGATCTTCAGCGTTTCAGCCAGTAAGTCAGACGTGTAAAGGCGCGATAAACGCAGGCGCGAACGCAGATGCCGTTCACCGTTCGGGAACAAGGCATAACCCGCCTCGAAGACCGTCGTTTTCAGACGCAAGGCAGTCAGGACATCCTGCAACGGCCGGCGGGAGCGCAGGTGCATATGCACGTCACCCGTGGCGACCATCGGCAGATCACTCGCCTCGGCCAGGCTCTGCAAGGTATCCAGCCGGGCGGTATCGTCCGGACCGGCGTGGAGTTCGACGGCAATCCAGGCCCGACCGGGAAAGCGCTCGGCCAGCCAGCGCCCGTCATCGACGGCTGGCGCAGCCCCCGGCACCCAGAGCACCAGGCAATCAGGCAGCGCGCCGCTTGGCGAAATGGCTTCGAGGTCGTGGCGCTGAAAGGTGTAAGACCCCTTCTCCGCCCGTCGCCTGGCCAGCGTGATCAGCGCCGAGAGATTGCCGTAGCCATGGCGATTGCAGGCGAGAAAGATCAGTTTCAGGCCATCGACCGTGACCATCTCGCTGCCGACAATGAATTTCAGCCCGGCTGCCTTGGCCGCCAGATGCGCCCGCACGACACCCGCCAGCGAACACTCGTCCGTCAGCGCCAAGGCTGCGTAACCCTGCGCTGCCGCCTGTGCCACCAACTCCTCCGGGCGCGAGGCGCCGCGCAGAAAAGTGAAGTTGGAGAGGCAATGCAGCTCGGCGTAATCAGGCAGTCGTTCAGCCAAACAAGCCATGCAGATACCAGCCTTCAGCGTCGCGGAACACCCAGGCCCACTGGCCCAGCGGGTTGCGGGCAACGAAATAGTCACGCCGGACATCACCGGCACTCGCCCGCTCGCCCTCATCCCACCAGCCGCTTTCCAGCCGCTCGGCGCGCGACAGCAGCTTCAGCGGGCCGTGCCACTGCGGATTGCCGACACGTTCAGACAACGCCTGCGGTTCGGGCAGCAGCCAGAGTGGGCGACTGGCCTTGCAGGCCTCCTGATCACCAGGTTTGCTCAATGCTGCGGTGGACGGCCCTGGCAGCGAAAAATCAAGGCTTGCATCGAGACCCAGTGTGGCGCACTCCGGCCGATAATCGGCTTTCTGGCCGAGCACCTGCACCGCCACCTCGCCCAGCCTGGCCCGCAGGCGCTCCAGACAAGCCAGAACACCCTCGCCGGCAGGTGCCTGATCAAACAAATGCTCGCTCACCCCGGGTTTGTTCACGACCTCATCGGCCTGCAGCCGCAAGGCCTCGACGGGCGCGGTCAATTGCAGGCGGGAAAGATGTTCGCGCAACAAGCGGAGAAAACGTCCTTCGTCGGCCGCCGGCTCGGCAAAACGCAAAACCAGCGGGCTGAGCGAGCCGTCATCATGTTTCAGTTGCAGGGTGCAGGCCCGCACCAGCAACTGCCGGCCATGCAGCCAGCCGGCCAGCGCCGCGAACAGTCGCTGCCCGGCGAAAGCCAGCGCCTCGGCGTGCTCGACGCGGGCTGGCAGTTCAATTTCAATGGAAAACTTTTCCGGAAAGATGAAAGGCAGTTGCAGGTCGGGCAGCTCGCCCCAGGCTCGCAGCAGATCATCAAGTGGCCCGTTGCCGATACGCTGCCGCATGCTCGCACTTGGCAAGGCCAGCAGATCGCCCAGGTGCTTCAGACCGAAGGACGCCAGCCGATTTTCCACCTCGGCCGGCCAGGCAGGCACGGCACAGGGCAAGGCGGCCAGAGCAGCCTGCATGGTCACTACTTCCTGGTGAGTTTGGCTAGCCCCGGCCTGCGCCAGCCAGCGCGCGCCAAGCGGGCTGGGTGCGACGGACCAGCGGGTTGAATAACTCTGCTCGGCGCAACCGGCCAGTACCGCATCGACAATCGCCTCAACGCCACCAAAAAGACGCAGGCAGCCGCCAATTTCAAGCAGCAAGCCGGCCGGTGACGCCAGGCTCACCGTCGGCGAAAAACGCCCGGCCCAGCAGGCCAGGCTCTCCAGCGCTGCGTTTTCCCGCGTTGTTTCGCGCTCGAAAACGGCCAGTCCGGGCTGCAAACCCAGCGCGGTCGACAGCTTCTGTCCAACCCTCACACCTGCTTCCTCTGCCTGCCGATCGCAGGCCAGCACTCGCCCGCGGCTGACGACCGCGCTAGGCGACTGCCGTAGCGGTAGCGCCTCGAGCGGCAGCAAGGGAAAGTGCAGGGACAGCCAGAGCACGGTTCGTTCTCCCGGGACGGTGCAGGGACAGACTGAGCGGTGGCGCCGCCGGTCGGCCACGCCGCTTGAGAATACGGACCAGCAAACCTCGATCATCCGCCGCCAAGGCAACGCGCAAGGGAGCCGGCGAAGGCGTCGAGGCTAGTGAAACCGGGCGCCACAGGCAGGTCAAGGTCGGCCTGCCCTCGGCCGCCACCTGCAAGCGACGCAGCGCCCTGGCGTCGATTCCGGCGTCCGGCCAAGCCAGCACGCCGGCAAAACCACCGCTGGCAACCAGCTGTTCGCAGCACCAGGCTGCCTGCTTGCCCGCCCGAACCACGACCAGTCTTTCCAGAACCAGCCCCGCCGCGGCCCAGGCCGGCGCATGTGGCAGCCAGGGTGGCGCCACCAGGGCCAGCCAGCCACCCTCAGCGGAGAGCCGGGCCAAAGATGGCAGCAACAAGCTCATTTCGCCAAGACCGCTGCGGTCGACCATGATTTCGATCAGATTTCCCCGTGGCCAACCACCACCCGGCAACTCGGCATCGAGTTCGGCATAACCACTGGGGATGGCGCTTTCCGGCAGGCTGGCCAGGGTGTCGCCGCGCCAGACATCGCCTCTGGCCAGCACATCTGCCAGTGCGGCCGGCAACGGCATGGCACTCATGACAATGTGCTGATCGCCCCGCGAATCAGGCCAACGGCAATCCCCTCGATGGCGAAATCGACTTCGGCCGGATTGACGATAATCGGCTCGAAATCCGGATTCTCGGCGATCAGTTCGACAAAGCCATCACGGCGCTGCAGGCGCTTGACCGTCACTTCTTCGTCGAGTCGGGCAACGACAATCTGGCCATCGCGGGCCTGAGTGGTCTTGTGCACCGCCAGCAGGTCGCCGTCGCAGATACCGGCATTGATCATCGACAGGCCACGCACCTTGAGCAGGTAATCGGCCTTCGGGCTGAAGAGTTGGGCATCCAGCGCGTAGCGGCCCTGAACGTTTTCGACGGCAAGGATCGGCGAGCCGGCAGCGACCATGCCGATCAGAGGCAGGCCAAGCTGTTCAACCAGCCGGATGCCCCGTGCCGAACCGGGCTCAAGCACGATGGCGCCTTTTTTGGCGAGCGCCCGCAAGTGATCTTCAGCCGCATTGGGCGAAGCAAAACCGAAGGCGTGGGAAATTTCCATGCGCGTCGGCGGCGCACCAAGCACCTCAAGCGTGCTCCGGATGAAATCGAGAATTTCCTGCTGACGTGGCGTGAGTTTCATGGTTTGCTCCGCTAAAAACCTATGGCTGTATTTTTGTACAGTATTTTATTTTTGGCAAGCGGTAAATCCATGCATGCTGGACAAACTATGCACTTATAACTTTTGCAAGATGTCTCCACGACTAAGCAGGACAACAATACCCCTGGCCTGCAACTCGGCAACAAAACTGGCAACATTGTCACGCCTCCAGGCATCAGGCCGATCCTGACTAACGTACAGAACAACATCCTCACCATGATTGGTCGTGCCGATAACGACGCGCGATTTGTCGGGGCGCAGTGCAAGCGGCAACGGCCTGGGTTCGCGCTGAGACTGTAGCCAGACACACTCATAGACCCTGCACGAATCTGGCCGGCTTTCGTAGCTCGTGCAGCCAACGCCAATTTTGCAATGCTGACACCAGACGTTTGCCTGCTTCTCCAGCTCGTGTACTTTCATGATCTTGCAACAAGCCGTGCAACCACCGCAGTCGTACATAGTCTTCCTCTTCGAATGCCTCGTTGGGGCAATTTCGACAAATATCAACCCACCAGATCAGGTCGGCAGATCGAAGCCCTTCAGCTTGCGGAACATATCCACCGCGTAGGAATCCGTCATCCCGGCAACGAAATCGGCGACTTGCAGCAAACGGATGTACGGGTCGGCATCCGGCTCGCCACCATGGCCGAGGAACTGGACCGGCAGCAGTTTGAGCAGCATGCGCTCGCGGGTGGTGAAGCTGGCATGCCCGGCCTTCGCTTCCACTGCATTGGTGAACAGTTCGAGCAAGGCGCCAAGCACCTCGAAGCCGGCGGTTTCGATTTCCAGCGCCGGGCGCGCCGTGTAGATCGTTTCCTTGGCCAGTTTCAGCACCGCCTGCAACGGAATGCCAACCGGCGACTGGGTGAGCAGCTCGTCATCGAATTCGCCCTTGAGGATGGCATCCTCATTTTCCAGAAAAACGCCCGCCGCACTTTCCAGCAATCGGCCGATCGCCTTGGCACGCAGGTATTCCAGCCGCTCCTTCGGATCATGCAAGCGCTCCATGCGCCCGCCATTGATCGTATTGCCGGCCAGATCGGCGAGCAGGCATTCCGCATCGCGATACGGCACGAAACCGAGCTTGGCGGCATCTTCAAGATCGACGATCAGGTAACAAGTGTCATCCGCCACTTCGACCAGAAATGCCAGCGGGTGGCGGCGCCAGGCGGTGCCGGGAATTCGCTCAACCAGGCCGGTCGACCGTGCCACTGCCGCAAAAGCCTCGGCGTCCTGCTGGAAGAAGCCGAATTTCTTGCCGCTCTTGCCTTCCAGTTCCGCCTCGATATGCGAGGGACGCGGATATTTGGTGAACGTCGCCAGCACGGCGCTGGTCAGCTGCAAACCGGGGTTAGCCGGGCTTTGCAGCCGGGTGACGATACGGAAACCCTGAGCGTTGCCTTCATAACGTTCGAAGTCAGCGCGCTGAGCCGGCGTGAATGGGTGACGCTCAAGCAGGCCGGAAGTGCGGAACCACTCGCGGATCGCGTCCTCGCCGGCATGACCAAATGGCGGATTACCGATATCGTGGGCCAGGCAGGCCGCCGCGACAATCGCCCCGAAATCGCCCGACTCGACATGCTTCAAGCCGTGCCGGGCAATGATCTCGCGACCGACCACCGCACCAAGCGAGCGGCCGACGCAACTGGCCTCCAGGCTGTGGGTCAGCCGGGTACGGACGTAATCGCTTTTTGATAGCGGGAAGACCTGCGTCTTGTCCTTCAGTCGGCGAAAAGCCGAGGTAAAGACAATGCGGTCGTAATCCTGCTGAAAGGCAGTTCGCTCCGGCGTACCCGGCGCCTTGCCTGCCCCCGGACGATCGGCCGAAAGCAGTTTTTCCCAGATTTTTCGTTGGCTCATGGCCGCGAGTTTACCCGAGCTTTACTCCGCTTCGAGCACAGCCCGAACCTGATCCGGAATTTCCACCGATTTCCCGGTCTGGGTATCCATCCAGACAACCTTGGCCGCACCATCGGCATAAAGCTCGCCATCAATCAGCATTTCGACGTGAGTCTGCACGCTGGAACGCCCGGGATGACCAACAAAGGTGCGAACCTCGACGGTGCCCGGGTAATTCATCGGCTTCTTGAAAGTGCAACTGGCGTTGATGATCACCGGCCCGGTACCGCCCGGGCGAACCTGAACGCCCATATCCTCGATCCATTCGACTCTGGCCTGCTCCATATAGCGGAAATAAACGGTATTGTTCACATGGCCATAAGCATCCATATCGCCCCAGCGAATGGGCATTCTGGTTACGTGGATAAGTTTCTTTTTATGTTCCATGTCATTCAAGTCTCAGAGGGGTTGATCAATACGTTTCCATACTGTACCGTATTGAAAATAAGGTCACAATAAAATTTAGAAGGAGACATCATGCAGCGCGAAGCTATGGAGTTCGACGTCGTCATCGTTGGCGGCGGTCCGGCCGGCCTGGCTTCAGCCATCCGGCTGAAACAACTGGCAGCAGAAAAAGGCACCGAGATCGGTGTCTGCCTGATCGAGAAAGGCGCCGAAATCGGCGCTCACATTCTCTCCGGCGCGATCATGGACCCACGCGCGCTGAACGAATTGCTGCCCAACTGGAAGGAAGACGGCGCGCCACTCAATGCCCCGGTCTCCGAAGACCGCTTCTTCATTCTTACGGAAACCGGTGGCACCAAGGTGCCGAACAGCCTGCTCCCCAATTGTTTCCATAACGAAGGCAACTACGCCATTTCGCTGGGCAATCTCTGCCGCTGGCTGGGTGAACAGGCCGAAGCGCTCGGCGTTGAAATCTACCCAGGCTTTGCCGGCTCCGAAGTGCTGTTCGACGAGAATGGCGCGGTCATGGGAGTCGCCACCGGTGACATGGGCCGCCTGCATGATGGCTCCGAAGGCCCGAACTTCCAGATCGGCATGGAACTTCACGGCAAATACACCTTCTTTGCCGAAGGCTGCCGCGGTCACCTCGGCAAACAACTCGAAGTCAAATTCAATCTGCGTGATGGCGCCGATCCGCAAACCTATGGCATCGGTCTCAAGGAACTCTGGGAAATCAAGCCGGAGCAATATCAGTCCGGCCTCGTCATCCATAGCGGTGGCTGGCCGATGCAGCCGGATACCTACGGTGGCGGCTTCCTTTACCATCTGGAAAACAATCAGATTGCCGTCGGTTTTGTTGTCGGCCTCGGTTACAAGAATCCGCACCTGTCGCCCTTCGAAGAGTTCCAGCGCTTCAAGACACACCCGAACATTCGCCCCTTCCTCGAAGGCGGCAAGCGCATTGCCTACGGCGCCCGCGCCCTCAGCGCCGGTGGCCTGCAGTCGCTGCCCAAGCTGACCTTCCCGGGTGGCGTGCTGGTCGGTGATGATGCCGGCTTCCTAAATGCCGCACGGATCAAAGGGTCGCATTGCGCCATCAAATCCGGCTCGCTGGCCGCCGAAGCCTGCTTTGACGCCCTCTCCGGCGAGCGCCAACGCGACGAATTAGTCGCCTATCCGGAAGCCTTCAAGCAAAGCTGGCTGCACAACGAACTGCATCAGGCACGCAACTTCAAGCCGTGGATCAACAAGGGCCTGAAGTATGGTTCGATGATGTTCGGTATTGACCAGATCGTTTTCCGTGGCAAGGCACCGTGGACCCTGCACAACACCAAGCCGGACCATGCCAAGCTGTTGCCGGCCAGTGAATGCGAACCGATTGCCTACCCGAAGCCGGATGGTGTCATCACATTTGACCGCCTGTCATCGGTTTTCCTCTCCAGTACCAACCACGAGGAAGATCAGCCCTGCCATCTGCAACTGAAGGATGCCAGCATACCGATCAGCGTCAATCTGGCGACCTACGATGCGCCTGAACAGCGCTTCTGCCCGGCTGGCGTCTATGAAATTTTGCGTGACGAGAGCGGCAATAATCCCCGTTTGCAGATCAATGCCCAGAACTGCGTGCATTGCAAAACCTGCGATATCAAGGATCCGACCCAGAACATCAATTGGGTCGTGCCGCAAGGTGGTGAAGGCCCGACCTACCCGAACATGTAAGGTTCAGCCCGGAAGCTGCAGCCAACTGCCCAAACGCCGCATCGGGTGAGTTCAAAGCGGCTTCTCGGTTTATAATTCGCCGGCTAAACCCCTTAGGGAGAACAACACATGGGCTTTCTCGCCGACAAGAAAATTCTGATCACCGGTCTGCTGTCCAAGCATTCCATTGCCTATGGCATCGCCAAGGCCTGCCATCGCGAAGGCGCTCAACTCGCCTTTTCGTACCAGAACGAACGCTTCATCGACCGCATCAACAAGTTTTCCGCCGAATTCGACAGCAAACTGGTTTTCCCGCTGGATGTCGGTAGCGACGAGCAGATCTCCAATCTCTTCACTGAACTCGCCAAAAGCTGGGATGGCCTGGATGGCCTGGTGCATTCCATCGCCTTCGCCCCGACCGAATCGATCGAAGGCGATTTCCTCGAAGGTATGTCGCGTGAATCCTTCCGCATTGCCCACGAGATTTCATCCTACAGCTACCCGGCACTGGTCAAGGCTGCTCGCCCGATGATGCAGGGCCGCAAGAGCGCTGCCCTCGCCCTCTCCTATCTCGGCGCCGAGCGCACCATGCCGAACTACAACACCATGGGTCTGGCCAAGGCCAGCCTGGAAGCGGCTACCCGCTACCTCGCCTTCTGCCTCGGCCCTGAAGGCATCCGTGCCAACGCCATTTCGGCTGGCCCGATCAAAACGCTGGCCGCTTCCGGCATCGGCAACTTCGGCAAGCTGCTGTCCTACAACTCGCACCATGCACCGTTGCGTCGCAACGTGACCATCGACGAAGTCGGCAATGCTGCGGCATTCCTGCTCTCCGACCTGGCCAGCGGCATCACCGGTGAAATCATGTACGTTGATGGCGGCATGAACACCACCGCGCTGGGCAACGCCGACCCACTACCCGCCTAAAGTACTGCTTGCTGCGGTCAACCCGCTAAAAAGCAAAAAACGCCGACCGGATTAAATCCCGTCGGCGTTTTTCTTGTCTGGTCTTGCCAGCGAAGCGGGCCGTTGCCAACCCGCCTCCTTGATTACTTGTCCTTGTTTTCCAGTGCGCTCTGGTTGATTTCAACCTTGTAGCGGCCACGCAGGGCTGACAGATAAAGCCGCACCTCTTCCTGTGCGCTCAGGTTACCAAGCTGACCCAGCAGGGCTTGCTTGCGGGCATCATCCAGGCTCTCGCCTGCACTCACCTTGTTCAACTTGAACAGCGCATAGCCGGTACCCGGCAATTCGACGCCGGTGTAGGAAGGCAGCTTGCTCGTATCCATCTTGAACACGGCAGGCGCGGCAGCGGGCGGGACCAGGCGGGCATCCATCCGCGAAACGCTCTTGGCAGCGCCCCAGGCAAGTTTGTCTTCGCCCTTCTTCAAGGCTTCAAGGCGGGCCTCGCCATCTTTTTTGACCTGCGCCTGTGCTTCCTGGCGCTTGAGCAAGGCTTCGATGTTGGCCTTGACCCCATCGAAGGGCTGCAACGAAGCCGGCTTGTAGTCAACGATGCGGGCAGCGACCAGCGTGTTGGTGGCGATTTCAACCGCTTCGGTGTTGCGCTTGTTCTTGATCGAGTCTTCGGTGAACAGTGCAGCAACCAGCTTCGGATTAGCCAGCGGCCCCGCCGCCGGGTTGGCCTGACGACCCAGCCAGTCGGACTGCTTGATCATCAGCTTGAACTTCTCGGCCACCGGCTTGAGGCTGTCGGCCTGCTCGTAAACCGTATTGCTGAACCCTTCGGCAGCTTCGGCGAATTTGCGCGAGGCAGCGGCCTTCTTCAACTCAGCCTCGATCTCGCCCTTCACTTCGGCAAAGGGCTTTTCCTTGGCGGCATGAACACCGGTCAGCTTGATGATGTGGAAGCCGAAATCGGACTCGACCACACCGGAAATCTCGCCTTCCTTCTGCTTGAAGGTCGTATCCTCAAAGGCCTTGACCATCATGCCGCGACCGAAGAAGCCCAGATCTCCGCCCTTGGAGGCAGAACCCGGGTCATCGGAATTCTTCTTGGCCAGATCGGCAAAACTGCCCGGATTCTTCTGGATTTCCTTGAGCAGTCCCTCGGCCTTGGCTTTCGCCTTGTCTTTGCCCAGCTTTTCCGAGGCAATCAGGATGTGGCTGGCGCGACGCTCTTCCGGCTGCAGGAACTTGTCCTTGTGGCCGTCGTACCAGGCCTTGACTTCAGCCTCGGTCACCGCCAGCTGGGCACCAATGGTTTCCATCGACAGCACGACATACTCGGCTTTGGCCTGCTCCGGCAGCTCGAACTGCTTGCTGTTGTCGTCGTAGAACTTCTTCGCGGCACCATCAGCCAGCTTTACCTTGTCCAGATAGCTGTCCAGAGCAAGGCGATATTCCATCACTTCACGCTTTTCAGCCTGCAGTGCCAGAACCCGGTCGCTGACGGTACGTGCCATCAGGCTGGATTGGCCAATCGCACCAGCCAGTTGCTGCAGTGTCAGATCCTGGCGCAATTGCGCTTCGAAACCGGCCGGGGTCATGCCCTGGCCGCGCAATGCAGCTTCGTAGCGCTCGGCAGAAAATTTGCCATCAACCTTGAAGGCATCAATCGCGCCGATTGTCCGGCGAATCGCATCGTCACCAACGAACATGCCTTTCTTGTTGGCTTCGAGCATCAGCAGACGCTGGTTGACCAGATCGTCGAGGATCGCATTACGGGCCTCGGCGTTATCCAGCAGCTTCGGATCAAATTGCGCGCCCAGCTGCGTACGCAGACGATCCTGCTGATCGCGCGTGGCTTGCTGAAACTGTTGCTGGGTGATCGTGATGTCGCCAATCTTGGCCACATCGTCGCCCGTACCGACGCTGCGAACGTAGGAGTCGACGCCAAAAAAGGCGAAGGGCAAAGTGATCAGCACGAGAAAAACCTGGACGATTCGTTTGTTGTTGCGGACTGCGTCGAACATGAGGAGAAAAATCCTTCAAAGTCGTTCAAAAAGGCAAGGCGCGGCTTGCCCAAAAAGGGTGAATGATACCGTAGTTTGTGCCGCCCCAATTTGATGCAATCAGGGTCGGGAGATAACGGCACCGAGACGACGCACAGCATCCTCGATTTCCGGCGTGTGCGGATTACCGCAGTTGAGGCGCAGGCAGTTGCGATACATGCCACTGGCCGAGAAAAGCTCGCCCGGTACATAGGCTAGGTTCTCGGCAATGGCACGCTCGTAGATCATTGTGGCATCTAGATCTTCAGGCAATTCCACCCACAGCACAAAGCCGCCCTGTGGTTGCGCAATCCGGGTCGCCGCCGGGAAATAACGGCTGACTGCTGCCCGCATGCTGTCGACCTGCCCTTCATAGCTACGGCGCAGCTGGCGCAGATGTCGCTCATATGCGCTGGAGTCGAGATACTCGGCCAGCACGTGCTGGGTAATCGGATTGGTCCCGCCGCTGGTGATGGTTTTCTGCAAGGCGATGGCAGCGCGGTAACGCCCGGCGGCGACAAAGCCGATGCGCATTGCCGGCGTCAGGATTTTCGAAAACGAGGAGCACAGCATGACGTTGCCGGTCGTATCGAAAGCTTTGAGCGGCCAGGGGCGCTGCTGCCCGAAATGCAGATCGCCATAAATATCGTCTTCGATCACCGCGACGCCTCTTGCTGCGGTCAACGCCGCCAGCAGGCGTTTTTTATCGTCCGGCATCACGCTACCCAGCGGATTGCTGGCATTCGGCACCAGCAGGCAGGCAGCAATTTTCCCATCACGTGTCGCCAGATCGAGTGCCTCGACCGACATGCCAAGGCGCGGATCAGTCGGAATTTCCAGCGCTTTCAGGCCCAGCGTTTCAAGCAGTTGCAGCATCAGATAATAGGCCGGCGATTCCACGGCTACCGTATCGCCAGGCTTGGTCACAGCCCGCAGGCAAAGGCTGAGCGCCTCGGTGCAGGAATTGGTGATGACGATTTCGTCACCGGCCAGCGGCCCACCCCAGGCCAGCGAGCGACGCACCAGTTGGCGGACCAGCGCCGGCTCATCCATGTTGATGTGGCTGCCGCCTTCGAGAAGCTTCGGATGACGTCGGGCCACCCCGGCATAAAGTCGATGCAACGCCGCCAGCGGCAGCAATTGCGGTGCTGGCAAAGCAGCCGCCAGTGGCGCAACGCCTGATCGCATACCAGCCTTCAATACCCGCACCAAACGTTGCGAAACATCGACCGGCACCGGCTCATCCGGCGTCGAGCGCACGGAAGGTTCGGCATGACTCGCCATCGCCCGGCGAACGAAATAGCCGGATTGCGGCCGGGCCTCGACCAGCCCACGGCTTTCCATCTGGCGCAAGGCCTGGAGCACGGTCGACACCGAGAGCCGCCGCTCCTGCGAAAGTCGCCGCACCGACGGCAGGCGATCGCCGTGCCTTAAGGCACCGTCGGCAATCATGCCTTCCAGTTCGGAGGCCAGCTTTTCGTAGCGCAACAATTCAGTCATGGGAATCACCAGTACAGTTTGTGGCATCGACTGCAAGCACAGTTGTAAATTTCACAATCTGTGCTGGTTACAATTTAACTCGATTGCCACTGTATCATGCACCGCCCACGACCTAAACTTTCTCCCATAACGAGTTCTGGAGAGAGCCATGAGAATCGACCTGAAATCTGGCGAGGTCTGCCTGAGCAACAACAACCCGATCTGCCTGCGTCAGGCCCGTGGCATGCGCGTTATCTGTACGGCGGGCACGATCTGGATCACCGTCACCGGCGAGGCTGGAGATACCTTTCTCGAAGCGGATCAGGCGCACGAACTGCGCAGCAATGGCCTGGCGATCATCGAGAGTATTGGTGACGGACGCATCCGACTGAAGAAGCCAGCGTCGTTTTTCAGCCATTGGAAGCAGGCGAAGGACTTTTTCATGCTGCATAAAAAAACCGGCCTCGCAGGGCCGGCTTTCCTGAAACAGGCTTGAACGATCAGAAATCGCCCTTGACGATGGGGAAGCCCAGCGCATCCCAATCCAGCATGCCGCCACGGTAATAGTAAATCTTGTCGACCGGGAAGCCATCGCGCACCATGGCGTTGATGGCGCTCGGGCTTTGCGGGCAGACCGGACCATTACAGAAGGCATAAATCTTCTTGGCCTTGCTGCAATCCCACTTGCCGGCGGCCTTGGAACAGCCAAGCTCGTCCATGCGGGCAGACACTTCGGTATAGGGAATATGGTACGAATTCGGAATCGTGCCGCGCATGCGATCCTCGGGTTCACGCATGTCGAGAATCAGTGAATCCTTGTCGTTCATGGCAGGCAGCAATTCCAGTTCGGTGACCGGATGCACGCCTGGAACCGGAATCAGGGGTTGCAGCCAGCCCTTGTTCTTGGCGCAGGGCGTCATCGTACGGGTAATTTCGAACGGACCATTTTTGGTCTGCACCACAAACTTGGTGTCAGTACCAATAATGCGCAACAATTCTTTTTCCTGAGCCGAAGCCGCCAGCGCCAGCGTGGAAATAACCAATGCAGCAAGAATTCTCCTCATAATCAAACCCCCCTCAAGATTTTTGGAATGCAACCGTAGCGAGAATTTACCTTATATAAGCATTTGCGTATATCGTAATTTACTTCTTTATCTGCGATAAAAAAGGCGGCCGGAGCCGCCTTTCCAATTCACTCCGGCAATACTCAGCCAACCCAGCGCCGGGCGTTGCGGAACATCCGCATCCACGGGCTGTCCTCACCCCAGTTTTCCGGATGCCAGGACATCTGCACGGTACGGAAAACACGCTCCGGATGCGGCATCATGATCGTGAAGCGACCGTCGGCCGTGGTCACTGCCGTCAGACCGTTCGGCGAACCGTTCGGGTTGTACGGATAGACTTCGGTCGGTTCGCCCTTGTTGTCGACGTAGCGCACGGCGGACAGCACCTTGGTCTTGTCGTCGGCGTTGTCGAACACTGCCCTGCCCTCGCCATGTGAGACAACGATCGGCACTTGCGAGCCCTCCATGCCGGCGAAGAAGATCGACGGCGACTCCAGCACTTCAGCCATCACGAAACGGGCTTCGAACTGCTCGACCTTGTTGCGACGGAAAGCCGGCCAGTTTTCAGCGCCCGGAATGATGGACTTGAGCGCGCTCATCATCTGGCAACCGTTGCAGACGCCCAGTGCGAAGGTATCTTTACGCTGGAAGAAAGCGGCGAATTCGTCGCGGCAGCCATCGTGCATCAGGATGGTCCGCGCCCAGCCGAGGCCGGCGCCGAGCACGTCACCGTAGGAGAAGCCGCCACAAGCGACCAGGCCCTTGAAATCCTTGAGGCTGACGCGGCCGGCCAGGATGTCGCTCATATGGACGTCGACCGAAGCGAAACCAGCCTTGTCGAAGGCGGCGGCCATTTCGTAATGGCTGTTGACGCCTTGCTCGCGCAGGATGGCAACGCGCGGACGGCCGCTGACTTGCGTATACACCTTGGTGAAATCGTCCTGCGGATCGAAAGTCAGCTTCGGCGTCAGGCCGGGATCGGCGAGGTCGAGGATGCGGTCGAATTCCTGCTGGGCGCAACTCGGGTTGTCGCGCATGGCCTGCATCTGGTAGCTGGTCTCGGACCAGGCCCGCTGCAGGTCGACGCGCTTTTCGCGCAGCACGCGCTTGGCGTTGCGGGTGACGCGGATTTCGTCCCACTCGTTCATCGTGCCGACAAAATGGTAGGGCACGCGCAGGGCGCGCAGGATCGGCGTGACCTTTTCGCGGTCGGCGCGGCGAATCTGGATCAGGGCACCGAGTTCTTCGTTGAACAGGGCGCGGACGATGTTCTCGAAATCGCGGCCAGCCAGCAGGTTGGTCAGCTTCTCGGAGCCATCGACATCGCCGGCACCGGCGTCGTAGCAGATGCCGTCGAGATCGAGCGAAACGCCGCGGCGCGTGGCGAAGGCCATTTCGCAGGCCGCCACGAACAGGCCGCCGTCGGACCGGTCGTGGTAGGCGAGCAGCAGGCCGTCGCGGTTGAGTTTCTGCACGGCGTCGAACAGGCCCTTGAGCTTGGCTGGCTCATCAACATCCGGAGCATCGCTGCCCGTGGCGTTGTACACCTGAGCCAGACAAGAGCCGCCGAGGCGGTTCTTGCCGAGATCAAGCAGCAGCAGTTCAGTTTCGCCCTGATCGACAGCCAGTTGCGGCGTTTTGGTCTTGCGCACGTCGTCGACCGCAGCAAACGAGGTCACAACCAAGGAGAGCGGCGACACGACCTGCTTCTTGACGCCCTGATCTTCCCAGGCGGTGCGCATCGACAGCGAATCCTTGCCGACCGGAATCGACACGCCAATAGCCTTGCACAGATCTGAAACAGCTTCAACGGTGTCGAACAGGCGGGCATCTTCACCGGCGACGCCGCACGGCGCCATCCAGTTGGCCGACAGCTTGACCTTGCCGAGTGCGCCGACATCAGCGGCGGCCAGATTGGTCAGCGCTTCGCCGATCGCCATGCGGCCGGAAGCCGGGGCGTCGAACACGGCGAGCGGCGTGCGCTCGCCCATGGCGAAGGCTTCGCCGAGATAGCCTTGATAACCCATCGTCGTCACCGCGACGTCGGCCACCGGCACCTGCCACGGACCGACCATCTGGTCGCGGGCGGTCATGCCGCCGACGGAGCGATCGCCGATGGAGATCAGGAAGGTCTTGTCGGCGATGGTCGGCAGCCGCATCAGGCGATAGGCGGCATCCTTGAGTTCGATGGCTGTGGCGTCGAAAGAAACGAAGGTTTCCGGCTCATGCTTGACGTCGCGGGTCATGCGCGGCGGCTTGCCGAGCAGCGCTTCCATTTCCATGTCGACCGGATTGACGCCGAAGTGGGCGTCGGTCACCGTCAAATGGCCATCGCCGGTCGCTTCGCCAACGACAGCGAACGGGCAGCGCTCGCGCTCGCACATAGCCTGGAATTCGGCGATACGATTCGGCGGAATGGCCAGCACGTAGCGTTCCTGCGATTCGTTGGACCAGATTTCGGCCGGCGACATGCCCGGTTCTTCGGTCGGCACCTTGCGCAGATCGAAAATGGCGCCAACGCCGCCCGAGTGCGCCAGTTCCGGCAGGGCGTTGGAGACGCCACCGGCACCGACGTCATGCACCGACAGGATCGGATTGTTCTTGCCCATCTGCCAGCAGCGGTCGATGACTTCCTGCGCACGGCGCTGGATTTCCGGGTTGCCGCGCTGAACCGAGGCAAAATCGAGGTCTTCGGCATTGGCACCGGCCGTCATCGACGAAGCGGCACCGCCGCCCAGGCCGATCAGCATGCCGGGGCCGCCGAGTTGCACGAACTGGGTGCCGACCGGGAAGGTTTCGTCCTTGAACGACTGCTCGGCCTGGATGCTGCCCAGACCGCCGGCGATCATGATCGGCTTGTGGTAACCGCGCACCGTGCCGGCGACGTCCTGTTCGTAGGTACGGAAATAGCCGGTCAGGTTCGGACGGCCGAATTCGTTGTTAAATGCTGCCGCGCCAATCGGGCCTTCGAGCATGATGTCGAGGGCGGAAGCGATGCGCGATGGGCGGCCGTAGGCATGTTCCCACGGTTGCGGCGCATCCGGCAGATTGAGGTTGGAGACCGAGAAACCACAGAGGCCGGCCTTCGGCTTGGAGCCCTTGCCGGTCGCGCCTTCGTCGCGGATTTCGCCGCCGGAGCCGGTGGAAGCACCGGGGAACGGGGAAATCGCGGTCGGGTGGTTGTGCGTCTCGACCTTGGTCAGGATGTGGGTCAGCTCTTCCTTGTAGCTGTAGCCACGGTCAGCATCCGGGTAAAAACGCTGGATCGTAGCGCCTTCGATGATCGATGAATTGTCGGCATAGGCCATCACCGTACCCTGCGGGTGGGCAGCGTGGGTTTCGCGGATCATGCCGAACAAGGTTTTGTCCTTGGCTTCGCCGTCGATCACCCAGGAAGCGTTGAAAATCTTGTGGCGGCAATGCTCGGAATTGGCTTGGGCGAACATCATCAGTTCGACGTCAGTCGGATTGCGGCCAGCGGTGGTGAAGATGTCGAGCAGGTAATCGATTTCGTCGTCGGACAGCGCCAAGCCAAGCGAACCGTTGGCCTCGACCAACGCAGTTTTGCCCCCAATTTGCACGTCCACCGTAGCAAGTGGCTTCGGCGCGAAATGGCGGAATAGTTCGCTGGCAGCATCGAAACCGGGCAATACGGAATCGGTCATGCGGTCATGCAAAAGGCCGGCGACGGTCTTCTTCTCTGCTGCGGTCAACGCGCGATTTTGCTTCAAAACCACATGGAAGGCGATGACGCGCTCGATGCGCTCGATGGCGTCGAGGTCGCAGTTCCAGGCGATATCAGTCGCCTTCGAAGACCACGGCGAAATGGTACCGATGCGCGGCGCCACCAGAAACAATTCGCCAGCTTCGGCGCCAGCCGCCTTCTCTTCCAGCAGCGTCGCCAGCTTGACGCGCTCGTCGGCATTCAGGGCGCGCTTTTGCGCCACGACATGCCAGTAATCGGCCACCACCGATTCGATATCAGCGACGGCTGCCGTCAAGCGGTTGGTCAAGCGTTGCAGACGGAAGGCGGAAAAGGCGGCGTCGCCCTTGAGGCAAAGAATGTCGGCCATTGGAGAGTGATTTCAGGTTAGGCGAAGAGGGCGAAATTATACCCGAGGCGATGGAGAGCCCCGGCATCGCCTTGAGTTGAAAAAGCTTCGACTGAGCCGCAAAAACAGCTTTCAGTCGACCGACACCCCTCCACTACATCTTCAACGCCTATTGCCGCCAGACATACAACTCAAGACACAACGCAGCGCCAACGACATACAGCATTTCCGTCCCGGAAATGCGTAGGGATAGATCATCAGTGCCACACCTATCCATTTGACCTTGTTGAGCGCTTTCTGCTTGCCGTACCGATAGGCGGCGTAGCCGATCAGGCCAAAGAGAATGGCGCCGATGATGTAGGCCGGGGTTGGCAACGAGAAGCCGAGGCTGGATAGCGTGCTCAGTTCATCCACGGCGTTTACCCGGCCGGCCAGGCTTCAGCCAATACTGAAATTCATCCTCGTAAACCTCGACATCGAGTTCCATGACCTGCGCTTGCAGCCTCGCCTGGGCGTCAGCTACGGCTTTGTTGTAAACGACCGGGCCAATTTCCTTCAGAAAAAAGCCAAGCAGGGCACCGGCCGCGAGGTTGCCAATTTCCTCCTCCATGTTTTCGGAGAAGTAGCGCTGGATTGAGACGATGGCCGCCTTGCTGGCGTCGGGAGAGATTTCGATGGTCATGGGATTGAGCGTAGGTAGCAGCAGCAGGCAGCGAGTTTAGACGCAATACTTCGATCAACGAGGTTTGTCATCTTTGCGACAGCTGCGAGCGACAACGCGTCGCTCAGCCAACGGCTACGCTTCGTGAAATTCCCAGATCCGTTCTGGTGACTTCAGGTGCAGACAACCGGGCTCATTGGTCGCGACGATCTCCAGACCATCGCAGACCAGGCTGGTCGCCACATCGAAGCGGCGGCTGGTCGTGCCAACGGCGTAACCGATGTCGATGCGGCCCGCAGCAGGGCGGATTTCCAGATGCCCCTGACAAAAGGGGCAGCGTGCCGAGAGCACGCCGAGGGTTGCATCGGCAACGCCATCACAGGCATTGAGCAGGTCCGTTGCAGAGAGTTTGCCGCCACAGAGCGGGCAGCCGGAATGTCGATTGATCATGAATTTTTCAGCGTCCGTAGTCGAAGTTTCGCCCGAATTTCTCCTCATCCCGAGGCGGGCGATAGCCTGACAAAGCAAAAGGGAGGCCCAAGCACATGGCAGGCCTCCCTCTGGACGTTAAAGCTGGAGCTATTTGCCCGCGTCCGGCACAAATTTCAGAACGTTACCGTTGATGCAATAGCGCTTGTAGGTCGGCGCCGGGCCATCATCGAAAACGTGACCAAGGTGAATGCCGGAGCTGGCGCTGCGCACCTCGACCCGCTTCATGCCCATGCTGACGTCTTCGTGCAGCGAAATGGCGCCGGGCAAGGGGTTGAAAAAACTCGGCCAGCCAGTGCCGCTTTCATACTTGGTATCGCTACGGAACAGCGCGACGCCGGTAATGGGATCGACAAACGTACCGGGGCGCTTTTCATCCAGATTGGAGCCCGTAAAGGGGCGTTCCGTCCCCTGCTCAAAGGCAATTTTCTGCTGCGCCGGCGTCAGCAACTGATAACCCAGCCATTGCCAGAAGCGCGCCGTCTCACCGTTGTAGCCTGTGTAACGGGAAACCTCCTTGCCCTTTTCGAAGAGCACGATGGTCGGCGTAGCAAACAGCGCTTTTTCCAGTGACCAACCGGTCGGCACTTCAGGATTCAATGTACGGGTAACGGCCACCGGCGATTTCCAGTGATCCAGCACATCTGCCTTGAATTTGCGGCAGTAGGCACAGTCTTCGGCTTCAAAAATCACCAGTTGCCGCTCAAAACTCAAGGCCTTGCCATCCAGCCGTGGGGCTTTTACCGCAACCGGCGGGTTCGATGCACCTGTTTTGCCATTCGGATACTTGACGCCGGTGCCCCCCAGGCCGCAATAGCCGTTCGGGTTTTTCACGAGGTAATCCTGATGGTATTCCTCGGCCGAAAAATAGGTCTTCAGCGGCGCGATGTCCGTAGTGATCTGGCCAAATTTCTGGGCGGTCAGAGCCCCCTGATAGGCTGCCCTGGTCTGCAGGGCGACAGATAACTGGGCATCGCTGTTGGTATAGACAGCGCTACGGTAATTGGTGCCAATATCGTTGCCCTGGCGGTCGCCCTGCGTCGGGTTATGGCTTTCCCAGAACTGGATCAGCACGGTTTCCAGATTCACCCTGGCTGGATCGAAGCTTACCTTGACCACTTCGGCGTGGTTGCGCTGTGTGGTTTTTCCGGCCCGCACGGTCTTCTCATGGGCGAGAACGGCTTCGTAGGTGCCGGCGATATCGCCATTGGCGTAGCCGCTTTCGACATCGAGCACGCCCAGGATGGCAGACATGCGTTTTTCCGCGCCCCAGAAGCAGCCCATGCCCAGCACGATGGATTCGGCATTGCCGGCTTTGGCAACCTCTTTGCTGGCTTTGGTGGCGGAATTGCTGTCAGCGCAGGCGCTGAGCAGAAGGCTGGTGCTGATGGCCATAATGAATCCTTGTATTGCTTGACGGGAGAACATCTCGGTACCTTTCGACGGGTTGCTGTTCAGACAAGTTCACACCGTTTTTGGTTCGGTGTTATCCATTAGTCGTTAACCAGCCGAAATCCTTACAGCGGATGTTGCCACCAGTCATGAGAAAATTCCGCCCATGCGCCCCCTAGCCTTCGTCGACCTTGAAACCACCGGTGCCACCGCCACCATAGATCGCATCACCGAAATCGGCATCGTTGAAGTCGATACCGACGGCACCGTGCGCGAATGGCAGCAACTGGTCAATCCCGGCACCCGTATTCCGCCCTTCATTGAACAGCTGACCGGCATCAGCAACGCCATGGTCGCCGATGCGCCGCCGTTCGAGGCGGTGGCTGCCGATGTCCTGCAACGACTGCAAGGCCGGTTGTTCATCGCCCACAATGCCCGTTTCGACTACGGTTTCCTGAAAAACGAATTCAAGCGCCTCGACATCACTTTTCGGGCGCCGGTGCTATGTACCGTCAAGCTGTCGCGCACGCTCTTCCCGGAACATAAACGGCACAATCTCGATTCGCTGATCGAACGCCATGGCCTGGCTGCCGAAGCCCGCCACCGGGCGCTGGCCGACGCCCAATTGATTCATCAATTTTGGCAAAAAATACACGTTGACCGCAGCACTGCCGATATTGATGCCGCACTGCAAGCGCAAAACGCCCGCCCCAGCCTGCCACCGCATCTCGATGCCGGCATCGTCGACGAACTGCCGGACACCCCCGGCGTTTATCTGTTTTACGGCAACAACAACCTGCCGCTCTACATCGGCAAGGCCAAGGACATCCGCCAGCGGGTGCTGTCGCACTTTGCCGCCGACCACAAATCAGCCAAGGAAATGGCCCTGTCGCAGCAGGTCAAACGCATCGACTGGATTGAAACTGCCGGCGAAATCGGCGCCCTGTTGAAAGAAGCAGCCCTGGTCAAGGAAATGCTCCCCAGCCAAAACCGGCAGCTCCGCAAGAACGACGATGTCTGTACCTGGACTTTGATCGATGAAGGCGAAGGCTGGCTGCGACCGGAACTGACCTCGCCACGCGATTTCGATTTCAGCATCCGCAGCTCCTGCTACGGACTGTTCAAGAGCAGCAAGGAAGCCACCGATGTCCTGCGCTCACTGGCGACCGAACACAATCTGTGCGACGCCCTGCTTGGCCTCGAAAAAACTGCGCCCGGCAAGCCCTGCTTCGCCCACCAGATCAAGCGTTGCAAGGGTGCCTGCGTCGGCAACGAGCCCTATGCCAAACATACGATGCGGCTGGTTGGCGCCCTGACCCGGCTCAAACTGGCCACCTGGCCAGTGAATGGCCCGGCTTTCATCCGTGAAGGCGACGAAGTACATCTGGTTGATGGCTGGCGTTATCTTGGCACGGCGAAGCGTGAAGACGAGTTGCACGCCCTGCTCGATAACGTTCGACCGCCATTCGACCGCGACACCTACAAGATACTTGCCAAGTTCGTCAGCCGGATGACCCCGCTCCGGCTTCCGTGACGGCGTCATTGCTTGCCGGCGAAACGTGGCAAACTGGCGGAACGTCCTTTGCATGAGCCCGAAAATGAACGCCAAAACCACCCGCAAACCATCGGTCAAGACCATTGCCATCGCCTGCCAGGGCGGCGGCAGCCACACCGCTTTCAGCGCTGGCGTGCTGCAAGCCATCCTGCGCAATCTCGACCCGGCGCGCTATCGCATTCAGGGTCTCTCCGGCACCTCCGGTGGCGCGCTGTGCGCCGCCATCGCCTGGTATGGCCTGCTTCAGGGCAAGCCGGAACACGGGGCGGAAATGCTCGAATCCTTCTGGCAGGAAATGTCGTCACGGGAACTACCCGACGCGATCTCCAATCACTTTCTGGTCTGGCTCCAACGCGGTTCGGCTTACCTGGCGTTGCCGGAAGTCAGCCCCTACCATTTACCGAATACCGGCCAGGATTACCTCGCCAGCATCCTCAAACGCCACATTGGCTTTGCCCGCCTGCCGCACCTGATCACCGCCACCTCGCCACGCCTGCTGGTTGGCGCAGTCGAAGTGCTTTCCGGGAAATTCACGGTATTCAATTCACACCACCGCGAACTGGAAAAGCGCATCACACCCGAAGCCCTGCTCGCTTCGGCAGCGATTCCCGAACTGTTCCGTGCCGTACCGATCGGCAAGGGCATTTATTGGGATGGCCTGTTTTCCGAAAATCCGCCGGTCCGCAGTTTTCTCGCTGGCAGCCAAGGCAAAGATGCCAAGCCGGATGAAATCTGGGTTATCCAGATCAACCCTGACCAACGCACGACTGAACCGACACTGAACAGCGACATCACCGATCGCCGAAATGAGCTGGCCGGCAACCTTTCGCTCAAGCAGGAACTGTTTTTCGTCGACCAGACCAACCAGTGGATCGCCAAAGGCTGGCTGAATGCCGAGCATTTCAAACATGTCGAAGTGCGCCACATTCCGCTCAGACTCGAACTCGACTACCCGTCAAAACTCGACCGCCGTCCGAGTTTCATCGAATCCCTGCTCACCGAAGGCCGCCGCGAGGGTCTGGCTTTCCTCAAAGGTTTGAAGTAGTCACTGGTTTAGCAGGAGCTGATTTCCTGTGCTCTCCACATCAAGCACCAGCTGTCCGGCCCGGGTTCGATAGGCAGCGGTCAGCTTGTGGAGCAGTTTGTCGAAGTTTGCTTCGTTCAAGCCGGGAATGTTTATCGAAGCCGGTGCAATTCATTACCATGCTTTCAACGTTGAAGCAGTTGCCCCGCTTCGACAAAAATGACCACCAGCCACGCGAACATGGCAATGCCGACGGCAGCAGCAGCCATGTCCTTGATGACCTTGATCTTTTCGTTATGGCGATCCTCGACGAAATCGCACAGTGCTTCGATCGCGCTATTGATGATTTCTGCAAAGACGACGAAGGCGGTGGCAAGGAGGATGACCAGAAAATCGACCCAGGCACGTAGCGAAAAGGCGGCGAGCAATATGATGGCCGATACGACAAGCTTGTAGGTCACCGACCAGTCATAGATGACGGCGTAGCGCAGACCTGAAAAAACAGTGCGCAGCTTGCGCAGCGGGTGATAGCCCGGTTCGCCGATGCCGAGAAACTTGTGCCTCATGAAACCTTCCTTTGTTCAAAAGTCAGTTTTTGTGCTGCGAGGACGCAACCGATGGCCGCGACGATGCCGAAAATCACATCCGTCGGGAAATGCACCTGCAAGTAGGCACGAGAGGCCACGACAAGCAGAACGATTACTACCGCGCCAAGAGCTTTGGCGAAAAGGTGTCCAGTTTTGTGCAGAAGGACCATGGCCAGAAGGCATGCTGTGACCTGCATCGCGTGGGCACTGGGAAAACTCCAATCCACGGGAAGTGGAATACTTGCGGGGTAAAGCTCGGGACGTGGGCGCTCGACCATGATCTTGGTGATGTGGGCAAGGCTGCTTGCCAGGAACAGGCTCAACGGCACAAAAAGACAGGCTCCCAAACTTGAGCGCCAGTATTCTTTCCAGGCCATCAAAACAGCGATAGGCACCACCACCCACAACGACCCCAACCACGTGATGGCAGCAAAGAATGTGTCGAGTTCGTTCGACTTCCAATCACTCAGCAAGCCAAGTACTGCGGCATCGAACCATGGAACACGGCATTGGCCACCCGCGCAGAGTAGGTTGGCACCAATGATCAGGATGCCTGCCGAGCCGGTTAACCAGGCCACAGGGACAGCTATCCGTCGGACCATCAATGTTTCCCGGTCTCCGGCAGGCGGCCGCCATGGCGCGCAAGATCCTCGCGCAGGCGACTGATTTCGTCATGCAGTCGCGTCAATTCGCTTTCAATTGATGGACGCCCATCGCCCTGGTGTTCCTGCTGAATGGCATTGACGATGACTGCGATGAAGAGATTGAGCAAGGTGAAGGTGGAGGCAAGGATGAAGATCAGGAAAAAGGCCCAAGCGTGAGGGAAGACTTCCATGACCGGACGAACGATACCCATTGCCCAGCTTTCGAGAGTCATGACCTGAAACAGGGTGAAGGCGCTGTCACCCAGCGTGCCGAACCACTGAGGGAAAGCTGCGCCGAACAACTTGGTGGCGATAACGGCCGAGACATAGAAAATCAGGCCGATGATCGCCGCGACCGAACCGAGGCCGGGCAACGCCGAAAGCAAGCCGCCAACGACACGCTTCAAGCTTGGCACCAGCGTGACCAGGCGTAGCACCCGAAGTACACGCAGTGCGCGCAGCACCGCCAGCGGCCCCGATGCCGGCCATAGCGCGATGGCCACCACGGTAAAATCGAATACGTTCCACGGATCGCGGAAGTAGCTCAAACGGTGAGCAATCAGGCGTAGCGCGATTTCAACGACGAATATGGCGAGGATGGCCTTGTCAGCGATATTCAGCCATACCCCCCAGTCGGCCATCAGGGCCGAACTGGTCTCCATGCCGAGGATGACGGCGTTAATCAGGATCAGCCCGATCAGCGCATGCTGGAACTTCGGCAATTCGAGCAAGGCGGCCAGGCGATGCCGCCAGCCTGCGCTCTCAAGGCAAGCATCAACGGCGGTCATTGCACCTTCCTCTCGTCGATTGAGCCCTCCCTGACCCGCTCGCGGGCATCCTTTTTCAGGGAGAGGATGATCGAGGTGGCGATGATCGCGGCGACCACGCCGAGCGAGACGGCCACCGGAATTTTGAAGAGGTCGATGACCAGCATCTTGACGCCAATGAACATGAGCACCATGGCCAGACCGTACTTGAGCAGGGAGAAGCGGTCGGCCATGTCAGCAAGCAGGAAGTACATGGCGCGCAGGCCGAGGATGGCAAAGATGTTCGAGGTCAGCACGATGAACGGATCGGTGGTGATCGCGAAGATGGCCGGAATCGAGTCGACCGCGAAGATCAGGTCGGTGATCTCGACGAGGACCAAAACGAGGAACAGCGGCGTGGCGTAGCGCACCAGCTTGCCGGCATCCTCCTTCATGATGAAAAAGCGGTCGCCATGCAGTTCGTCGGTCACCTTCATGTGCCGGCGTATCCATTTGATGGCAGGATTTTTGGCGAGGTCCGGGGTTTCGTCGGCGAACCACCACATCTTGATACCGGTGATCAGCAGGAAAGCGCCGAATACATAGAGCAGCCAGTGGAATTGGGCGATGAGCCAGACGCCGGCGAAGATCATCACCGTGCGCATGACGATGGCGCCGAGCACGCCGAGGATGAGCACGCGTTTCTGGAGTTCAAGCGGTATGGCGAAGAAGCTGAACAGCATGAGCCAGACGAAGACGTTGTCGATGGCCAGCGATTTTTCGATGAGGTAGCCGGTGATGTATTCCAGCGTTTTTTGATTAGCCAGTTCTCGTCCGGCCGTGCCGTCGAGGTACCACCACAGGGCGCCGGCGAAGAGAAACGAGACGCTGACCCAGATACCAGACCAGGTGGCCGCTTCCTTGAGGGTGACGCGATGTTGCTTGCTGCCGCCGACGACGAAGAGGTCGATGGCCAGCATAATGAGGACGATGACAAAAAAACCGGACCACATCCACCAGGTGCCGATTGTTTCCATGAGAATTCTCTCCCTGTCAGAAAAACCTTCAGTCAGCGCCTGGCAAGTGCTCCTTTCTGAGAAATCACTTAAGGTGCTGCAAAGGTCTTGCTCGCGGCCCTGTTGCCAGAACCACCCGTGACGCCGGGAACAAGTCTAACATTCCGTGCTGACGACGCCGCGGCGGAGAGCTACTCCCCCTTGTACTTGCTCCGGACTACAAAGATCCGGAGTTGATCAACAATCAGGCATGAGCAAGCTCATATCGACCCTGATTCCGCCGGTGCAGAGACGGAATCGAGCTGTCTGCAACTTCATGCAGGTCGATTTCCCAGAACTTCATGGCCTCGGCAACCAGGACGGCCTCACCACCGGAAAGTTCGCTGTCGGCATTGACGATGTCCAGCATCATGCGCAGCACCTGTTTTTGCAGCAAGGGGTGCTGAACTTCGGCGAGCAGAAGGTCAATGCTTTTCACATCAAGTTCCAGGTGTCCGGCCGGGGTTCGATGGGCACTGCTCAGCATGTCATCGCACAGCTCATGGATCAGTTTGTCGAAACTCGCTTCGTTCAAGCCCAGGCGGCGAACGGTGTCCTTGTGATCCAGCTGTTTCAATTCGCTCGCGTCGATGGCGCCGTCAGCCATCAGGGTCAGAGCAACAAGTCGGCCCATGGCTTCAGGGCTGTCGGAAGGGTAGTGACGCATCTTTAATCTCCTTGAAAGTCGGGTTGGTGTTTCTGTTTCATCCCTTTGCTGCGGGGACGAAGCCAATATGCTTGCGTCTGGCTATTTAATCAAATTAAACAATATGCGCCTTCGCATTTGCTTTGGCTTATGTATTGTTCGACGCATTTCATAGTGCTGCAATTGCCAGATAGGCCCGTAGCTGAAGTTCTGTCGCGCCCTTTTCATCGGTTGGCCGGGATTTTTGCAAAACTGTTCGTGCGCCTTCTGCAGAAGCCGCCAACGCGGCGTCGCTGAAATTGACACGGAACGACTCCTGTATCTCCGGCAGATCGAACCGCTGATCACGAGGCAGGCGGTCCTGAGGCATGACAAACTCTCGAAGCACAGCATTGCGCAACGGGCTCAGCGTCAAGTTTTGGATCTGTCTGTCCTGGATCTGCACGATAGCGCGCTCGGTAGATCGACTTGTCAGGAAAACAGCGTATTGAACTGCGTGCTGGGCGGCGAGCGATGGCGGGGGACGGAGGAGTCAGAAACCTCATGCAGGTCGATATCCCAGCTCCTGAGCGCTTGCGCGATCAGCGATGCTTCACCGGCAGTAAGGCGGCGATCGGCATTAACGATGTCGAGCATGAGGCGCAAGGTGTTTTTCTGTAGTGCAGGATCCCGAATCTCGTCCAGCAACTTATTCACATTTTGTGCGTCCAGTTCAAACTGACCAGAAGCAAGTCGATAGGCGCTGGTCAGCATGTCTTCGCAAAACTCATAAAAAACCTTGTCAAATTGCTCGTGGTCCAAGCCGAGGCGGCGAATAGTCCCTTGGCGCTCAAGCAATTGAGTTTCACTGCGATCCACTTTGCCATCGGCCATAAGTGCAAGGGCCACAATACGGGCGGCTGCTTCGGGACTGTCATTTGAATACTTGCGCACGTAATTTCTCCTGAACTGAGATGGAACGAGGGATTCGTACCTCTTTAAAGTACGACTTCACTATCGCTGTTAAAATACATAAAATCCAATTAAACAATTTATCAAATTGGATTTGTTGGAGCTTATACATGCCACGCCGCCGCATCACCTTTCGCCAACTTGAAACATTTGCTGCTGTTTCAAGGCTAAACAGCTTTACGAAAGCTGCGGACGCCCTGCATCTGACTCAACCTGCTGTCTCAATACAGGTGCGGCAAATTTCGGAAACTATTGGCTTGCCACTCTTTGAGCAGACCGGGCGCGATATCGCACTGACACCTGCTGGAGATGAATTGCTTAAAACGGTGCGCAGCCTGGATGACGTTTGGAATCGATTCGAGTCGGCCATTGATGAACTGAAAGGCCTGAAGCGCGGCAAATTGCGGGTCGCCCTGGTCACCACGGCCAAGTATTTTCTTCCACGGATGCTGGGTGCCTTCTGCAAGCGCTACCCTGAGATTGACATCGAACTGGAGATCGCCAACCGCGAAAAAATCGTCGAGCGCCTGCGCAACAATCAGGACGATCTCTATGTGATGTCATATCCACCAAACGATCTGGATATTGTCAGGCTGCCTTTTCTCGACAATGAGTATGTTGTTATAGCACCGACCGCGCATTGGGCCGTTGGCAAGCAGGTTTCCATCCAGGAACTGGCCAAGGAGCCATTCCTTCTGCGTGAACAGGGCTCCGGATCACGTCATGTAATTGAAGAGCACATGCGCGATTGCAAAACCCAGTTGAAAGTTCGCCTGGCGCTGGCCAGCAACGAAGCAATTCGTGATCTGGTCGCCAGCGGCATGGGTTTGTCCGTACTCTCTCGCCACGCCTTGGGCAACGCCCCTGAGCAGGATGGCCTTGCCATTCTAAGTGTCGACGGATTCCCGCTTAAACAGGCGTGGAACGTGGTACACCTGAGTAGCAAGATCCTCTCGCTACCGGCCCAGGCTTTCCTTGATGAATTGCTGAATGAAGGGCTTGGCAGATGTAAAAGAGGCAACGGATATTGATGCCGGATCAAGCCAGGATCTATATGGCGTTTGGTACTTTCTTTGCCAGCAAAAGCAGAAGAAGTTGGGTGGATTACAACGCCATGGCAGCCCCGGAATTGCCAGATACTCAATTGCACCTTGGCAACAAAGCCTTCATTTCTGATTAGGGTTTTGTATTGCAAACGTATTGTCGGCAACGACTATTGTTGAGATAAGCACCTTGTCCACCCGGTTCCTGTCCATGTCCATGACCTCGAACCGCCAACCAGCTGCATCAAAATGGTCCGTCGGAGCAGGAATTCGTCCGAGTGCATGCATAATGAATCCGCCCAGCGTATGGAAGCCCTTGTCTTCTTCTCCGGGTAGGTCATCCTCAATATCGAGGACATACTTCATACGTTCAACACCCACGTCGCCATCGACCAGCCAGGAGCCATCTTCTCGCTGAATCATGTCGCGTTCTTCAGGCTTTTCCGGCTCGGAGAGCTCTCCAACGATAGCTGACATGACGTCAGTCAACGTGACTACACCCTGAACATCACCGTATTCGTCGACAATCAGCGCAAATTGCACGCGGGCCCGGCGGAAGCTTTCCAGCAACTGAGTTGTGGTGACTGTTTCTGGCACATACAGCGGCGGATGCAGGACTGACTCAATGTCCGCCACCGTAATACAATGGCCACCGGGCAGTGCTTTCTTCAGTAGGTCCCCAGTCTGCAAGATGCCGAGGACATGCTCCATCCCATCCCGGCAAACCACGACCCGCGAAAACTCGGTTTCAATGATTCGCTGGCGAACAACCTCATCGCCTTCGTCAAGGTCGATAACGAACATCTCACGGCGTGGCGTCATAATGGCCGCAATCTTTTGCTCATCCAGGCGCAGGACGTTGGAAACGAGCTCCTGTTCGCTTTCATGGAAGACGCCGGCCTCGGAACCTTGTTCCATCAGCACTTTGATTTCGTCGTTGGTGACTGGAGGTTCTTCCTTGCGGCGAGCACCAAGCATACTCAGGATGGCCGTTGAAGTTCCAGAAAGGATGACTACCACTGGGTGTGTCACTTTTGCCAGCAGCATCATAGGCCGGGCAATCAACGATGCAATACCCTCAGGTGCCAGCATGGCCAAGCGTTTGGGCACCAACTCACCGACCACTACTGAGAAATAGGTCAGCGCCACCACAGTGATAGTGAGAGCTACTGTCTTGGCATACGGTTCAACCAAGGGAAACCCAGCCATCCAGGCGGCTAACGGGTCAGCAAGCGCGGCTTCTCCGATGGCACCACTCATGATGCCAACCGATGTAATGCCAACCTGAATCGTGGATAAGAAACTAGAGGGTTCCTGATGCAGCGAGAGCGCCGCTTCTGCACCCAGGCTACCGTCGTCTGCCAGGTTCTGGAGTCTCGCCTTGCGCGAGGAGACGACTGCTATTTCAGACATGGCGAAAACGCCATTGATAAGGATTAGAAAGACTAAAAGTAATATATCCATGGTTGAAACCGCCCTACGCAGTCATCGTGCGTGCGGTTTCGGTGTAAATAGGCCGATGAGTATAGCAGTAGGCGTGGTTATGCCCCCAAGACTATGCATGCCCTTCAGGACTGCGGCGTCAACGCCAAACTTGCCTGAAAAGCTCGTGGGCAGTCTGGTTCGAGTCAAGTCAGACCAAGTCGGCATTGCCTACGCCATGGACTCAGCCCTTCTTGAATCAAGTAATTCACGAAGGGCATGTATATTCATCATCCATGACATCACCACAGCAAGGGCCAATGATGCAGTTTTTTTATAGCGTTTTTCTGATTTTGTTATTTTCTTTGCCGGTAAAAGCAGAGGAAGTTGGGTGCGTTACGACGGCATGGAAACTGATTGGCGCCAACCACCGCGTTTGCGTTTACGCTTTCGATGACCCCAAAATTCCCGGTGTCACCTGTCATGTCAGCCAGGCCAAGACCGGTGGCGTCAAAGGCAGCTTCGGGCTGGCCGAAGACCCGTCGCAGTTCTCACTGGCTTGCCGTCAGATCGGCCCGATCACGCTGCCAACCAAGTTGGCAGAGAATGAAATCGCCTTCAGCGAAAACACCTCGCTGCTCTTCAAGGAAACCTCCATCCATCGCTCACTGGACCAGAAACGTAACGTCCTGATCTACCTCGCCATTAGCCGCAAGATCATCGAAGGGGCACCGGCCAATGCCATTTCGACGGTGCCGATCCAGCCTTGGGGCGGAAAGTAGTCAGCATGAGCAAGCAGCCATCTCCGACAAACATTGTCGACGCCATCCGGACCCGCGATGCCGGACGGGACCGGGAACGGCTTGCCATGCGCTACGCCAAGATGCGGGAAAGCCCCTTCATCTTCCTGCGCGGCGCCTGTCACCTCTTCTACGACGCGCTGCCGGCAGCTTCAGTGCTCGACAAGGCACCGTTGGCCTGGTGTTGCGGCGACCTGCATTTTGAGAATTTCGGCAGCTACAAGGCCGACAATCGCCTTGTCTATTTCGACATCAATGACTTTGACGAAAGCGCTCTGGCCCCCTGCACCTGGGACATCGTCCGACTGCTGACCAGCATTCTTAGCGGCGCTGAATCCCTGCGGGCGACCGAGGCCGAAGCAATGGCCGTCGCCGGCGATTGCCTGAAAAGCTATCGCACCGCCCTGATGCGCGGCAAGCCACTGTGGGTGGAAGCCGAAACTTCAACGGGCCTGATTCACGACCTGTTCGTGACACTGGCCGAGCGCAAGCGTCCGGACTTCCTCAACCGCCGGACCAGCCTCAAGGATGGACAGCGACAAATCAAGGTCGACGGCATCAAAGCTCTTGCCGTCAGCGATGCCGAGCGGCAAAAGGTCATGGCCTTCATGGCCCGGTTTGCCTCGACCCAGCCCAAACCCGATTTTTTCAAGGTGCTCGACGTCGCTCGCCGAATCGCCGGCACCGGCAGTCTCGGTGTCAGCCGCTACGTCATTCTGGTCGAGGGCAAAGGCTCTCCGGATGAAAACTACCTGCTCGACCTCAAGGCCACGCAGCCCTCTGCCCTGCTGCCTCGCCTTCACCAGCTCGATATCAGCCAGCCGGACTGGCCCGACGAAGCCAGCCGGATCGTCACCGTGCAAAAACGTCTGCAGGCCGTCGATCATGCTTTTCTCTATCCGGTGGAGTTCGACGGGCAATCAAGCGTACTCAGAGATCTCCAGCCTTCGGAAGATCGGGTAGCAATCGGTGACTGGGGCAAGAAGCTCGAACGGCTGCGGGAGGTCGTCTGCACCATGGGCAATGTGCTGGCCTGGGATCAGCTACGTGCCACCGGTCGCAGCGGCGCCGCCAGCGCTGACGAGCTGGTCGAGTTTGCCCAGGGCGAAAGCTGGATGTCCGAACTTCTGGATATCGCCGTGGCAATGACCAGGACGACGCAGGCGCAGTGGGAAGGGTTCCGGCAATCGCCGCTGTGAGTGGCGCTTGAGCGCCGCGACATGTCGCGTATAGTGGCAGTTCGCCTATTGGAGTTTTGGCATGATTCACAAGAAACAACTTAAATTTCTCGTCATTCTGCTGGCTACATTGAGCCTGCCCTACGCGCAGGCTGAACCGCTGAAAACACTCGGCTTTGACGACATGAGCTGTCAGGCCTGGAAACAGTCAAAAGGTGATGCCGATCAACGCGGCCCTTACATCGCGTGGATACGCGGCCTGCTCACCGGCCACAATTACGCCCGCCCGAGCCAGCAGGTTTCCACCATTTCCAGCGGCACGATCGAGCAGTGGATAAACCGCTATTGCACCGATCACCCGCAAAGCGGCTTCGATGAGGCAGCCTTGCGACTGAGCGACCAGTTTTCCGGAAGAAACGCGGCGATTACCAAGTAGGCGGTTAGCGCCTAGGTTGGAAGTTTTACCCCTGACAAAGCCCGCAAAGCCTCGCTCAACCCGCCAACGACAATTTTCGTTGGCACCGCCAGCATCAGGTTGAGCAGCAGGCCGAAATCCTCGACGTACAGGCCATCCTGATCTACCGGTCGGCCATTGCGAATTTCAAGATCAGTCCCCGAGACCCTCGCCACCCGCGCCGTGGTCGTTTCATCAATGCTCAGGTAAGCGATCACCGGCTTGCCCAGCGCCAGCGCAAAGCCAACTTCGACACAGGTGCCGGAATCCGGCTCGCAGCCACGGAAGGGATTGAGATTGGCGAGGACCGCATCGGCCAAGCGGATCAGGTCGATGTTGGCGTGGAAGATGCCCGGCGCCGTGGTTTCGACACCGTCGAGCGGGATCAGCGCGGTGTGGCCGGCGGCACGGCAAAGCTGACGCGCCTCTTCTGCCCAAGCCAGGGCATCCTGACGGAAGACATCAGGCCCGGCCAGGTAGAGTTTCATCTAGCCGACGATATCAGTTCAATTTATCCGGTCGACCGCAGCATTGCTTGTATTTGCGGCCGCTGCCGCAGGGGCACGGGTCGTTGCGGCCGGATTTTGCTTCTTCGTGCCTGACGGTGCCACCCAGGCGCTTGTTGCGCCAGAAGTTGTAAAGCGACTGCACGACGACCGGCAGGTTTTCCTGAATGTCGCTGACCAGCCGGGCCTCTTCAGCCGGGGCAAACCAGCGCTCGCCGCTTTTCTCGATATCTTCCTTGAGCATGCCGTTGAGCAGGAACAACGGTTCGAGCAATTCGGAGAGGTCGTCGGCATGCTTTCCGGCGAGTTCGTACCAGTCACCAGCCAAGCCGGCACCAAAGACATAGGAATCCGCCCAAGCAGCGTAATCGTAGGTCTTGCAGCTTTCATCTTCCGGATAAAGTACCGGTGCTATGGTGTCTTCGGCCATCAGCGAGGCCGCGATATCGTTGTTCAGGCGCATCAGCAGTTCCAGCGTTTCGCCGACGATGGGATTCGCCGCGTCTTCCAGGCCTTTGCCGAGAACTTCCGGTAGCCAGATACTGGGGGCAACCGGCTGCGGACCGCTGACGATGGCGCAGATCATGGCCTGGATTTCGTCGAGGCGCATGGCTTCGCCGGCGAAAACTTCGGATTCGAGCAACTCTTCCAGATGATCGAGTTCGCTATCGTTGAGTGGGGCGGGGTTCATATCGGTTTATCCTGTTGGCCAGAGTGAATCATCGGCGAGTATAGGTGTCCGACTTGCCGTCGCCAACCCGTAGCGTATCAATCCCATGCCAAAAATTGAAAAATCCGACGCCGAATGGCGTACCGAACTGAGCCCTGAGGAATTTCGTGTCACCCGCGAGAAAGGCACCGAGCGCGCTTTCACCGGCCGCTACTGGGATAGCCACGAGAATGGCACTTATCAATGCATCTGCTGCGGCGCACCGCTTTTTCGCTCAGAAACCAAATTCGATTCCGGTTGTGGCTGGCCGAGTTTTCACACGCCCAACGATGAAAAACTGGTCGATGAGCACGTCGACCGCAGCTTTGGCATGAGCCGCACCGAAGTCACCTGCCACGACTGCGGCGCCCATCTCGGCCACGTTTTCCCGGATGGCCCGGCGCCGACCGGCTTGCGCTACTGCATCAATTCGGCCTCGCTCAAACTGCAGCCGGACGAATCCTGAACACCGGCAGGAAAGCCTACAGACCGCGGGCCCAGCCCGGACGCAAATGGGCCTGATCCGGGGCAGCGATGGCCTGCCGAACCTGATCCAGCAGGCGCTCCTTCTCGGCACCCAGCGTGCCTTTGAGGATCAGCCAGTTGGAGGCGTGATCACTGCGGAAAACTGTCCGCTTGAGTTCGAGCGCCGATAGAAACTGCTCCATTTCAACGAACAGTTCATGCTGACCCAACGGCTCCCACTCGGGAAAATCGGCGCGAAAGCGCTGCTCGCCCTTGGGAAAGCTGACGACCAGCGTTGCCAGGTATTCCGGCTGCGTCAAATTGGCTAATTTTGCTGACTGTTCGGCATGCTGCCGGGTGTAGATCTTTCCCCCAAGCCCGTTGAGGATCATCACAGAACGGGTAATGCCAGCGGTGCCGAGTTTTTCCAGCGCATCACAGGTGCTTTCAAAGGTTTCGCACTTCCTGACCGAGGCCAATACTTGATCGTCGCCAGATTCGGCACCAACGTAGACCATTTTCAAACCTGCCGCCGCGAGTTCGTTGATTTCCGCCTGGCTCTTTTTCTTCAGGTTTCGCGGCAGGCAATACGACGAAATACGCCTCACCGTCGGCATGTATTGGCGAATCGCCTCAAGGATATTTAGCAAGCGGCGTGTCGGCAGCACCAGGGCATCGCCATCGGCCAGGAAAACGCGGCGCACCTGATCGCCATAGCGCTGACCGGTCAGGCGGATGCTTTCCAATATCTCGTCCTCCTCCCGTACCCTGAATTTCTTTTGCGGCGCCGTATACATTTCGCAGAATGTGCATTCATTCCACGAGCAGCCATCCGTTACCGGCAGAATCAGCGACTCCGCCTCGCTGGGTGGGCGAAAAACCGGCTCGACGTAGCGAATCGGGATCATCGCCTAGCCACTCACCTTGGCAACAAATGCTGCCGGCGCCGAAGTCGGTTTGCGGGCGGTGTAGTCGAAGAAAACGATACCGTGCTTGCCGCGCGCCACTTCGCGCCCGGTGGCTTTGTCGGACAGCCGCCAGACGAGATCGCAACCGAACTTGTTGAAGTCATTGGCGCCCATCTCGACCACCATCGTCTCGCCGTGGAAAGCCTCGGAGCGGTACTGCGCCGCAACATCGGCCACCACGATACCAACACCTTCAACATCCAGTTCCTTGTAGCCGAGCGACTGGAAAAATCGCACCCGGGCCTCCGAGACCATCGAAATCAGGGCAGCATTGTCGAGATGATGGCCGTAATTGATGTAGCTGATGTAGATGGGGATTTCGGTCGAGAAAATGAAATGGTCGGGCAGTTCGATCTTGATGCGGGGCATGGAAAATACCGGAAAAGAGTAGAACGCGATTTTAAGTGCTCCCTGTGTGCGCCACCAGCCTGATCACTCGGGCCTGCCGGAGTAAAATCCTTAAAACCCAGATGAGGCCCACCATGAACCTGACGCAACGAACTGCCCTGACCAGCCTGCTATCGCTCACCCTGCTCTGCCCGGTCGCCCAGGCTGAAGCGCCGCTGGTGCAAAGCGTTGGCCAGATCGACTTGGTGCGCTATACCGGCAAATGGTACGAGATCGCCTCCTTCCCGATGTTCTTCCAGCGCAACTGCCTTGGCGACACGACCGCCGAGTATTCGCTGCAGCCGGATGGTGAAGTCAAGGTCGATAACCGCTGCCGTACCGAAAGCGGTTTCGACCAGGCCATTGGCAAAGCCTGGGTGGCTGCTGCAGCGGTCAATTCAAAACTGAAAGTTTCCTTCTTCTGGCCCTTCCGCTCCGATTACTGGGTGATCGGGCTGGATCAGGAGTACCGCTGGGCCGTGGTTGGTAATCCGAATCGAAAATATCTATGGATACTCTCTCGCACGCCACAACTGCCGCCGGCCGAACTTGAGCGGGCGATGCAAGCGGCCAGCGCTCAGGGTTACGATCTCAGTCAGCTCAAAACCACCCGCCAGGCGGAGGCAAAGCGATGAAATCCATCGACCACGGTAAACTCGACAAACTCGTCCTCGATGCCCGCAAGGCCGCCGACACCCGCGCCGAAGGCTATCGCGAACGCGCCCTGAAAATTTACCCATGGGTCTGCGGCCGCTGCACCCGCGAATTCACCACGACCAACCTGCGCGAACTGACGGTGCACCACCGCGACCACAATCACGACAACAACCCGTCGGATGGCAGCAACTGGGAACTGCTCTGCATCTACTGCCACGACAACGAGCACCAGAAACAGATTGAAGCCGACCGTGGTTACAGCGATATCCGTTCGGAACGTGGCGGTGGCGCCACGCATAACCCGTTTGCGGCATTGCAGGGCCTGATCAAGGACAAAAAGTGATGACTTCGCAATTCCACCTGACTTTCAACACCCACGGCCGCGGCTCGGTCGAGATCACTGCCGACATTGCCGCGCTGGTACAGAATGCTGCGGTGGACACCGGAATTGCCCATATTTTCATTCGCCACACCAGTTGCGGCCTGGCGATTACCGAAAATGCCGACACCTCGGTCCGCGACGATCTGGAAACCCTGCTCCAGCGCTGGGCCCCCGATGGCGACCCGGCCTACCGGCATGACATGGAAGGCAACGACGACATGGCAGCCCACGGGCGGTCGCTGCTCACCGGCACTTCGCTGAGCATCCCGTTTGGCGGCGGCCAGTTGCTGCTTGGCACCTGGCAAGGCATCTACCTCTTTGAACACCGCACGCATGGCCATCGGCGGGAGGTGGTTGTAACGCTGATGGGCTGATTGCAAAGTCAGGGTTTTAGCTGGCCATTGGTTTGTCATGTTGATGCCCAAGCAGCCCGGCAAAGCAAATGGGGGAACTCTTGGTTGGAGCGCCTGTTTGACAAAGGTCGCTTACTATCCGATTCAGTGGAAAACTATTGCTGCAACACGGATGAAACTTTGACCACCAAACGCGATTGCACGTCAATGACCTTGAATCAACTCCAAACGCAGTGACCGAACGCCAGCCCCTGGACCTCCAGGCCACTTCAATCATGACTGTGCTGTGCCTGATTTGGGGGCTGCAGCAAATAGTGTTGAAAGTCGCGGCACCAGATATCACACCACTCATGCAGATTGCCCTCCGTTCAGGATTTTCTGCCGCATTGGTCTGGATCCTGATGCTGATTCGGAAAGAGCCTCTTGATTTGCTTGGGGAAAATCTTCGGCCCGGATTACTCGTCGGCGCCTTGTTCGCCATTGAGTTCTTTCTGATTGGCGAGGGACTCCGTTTCACATCCGCTTCGCACATGGTTGTTTTGCTCTACACCGCGCCGATATTCGTAGCTTTAGGTTTGCACTGGAAGTTTCCGGCTGAGCGAATGAACGTGCTGCAATGGCTTGGAATCGTCATGGCCTTTGCTGGAATAGCCATTACCTTCCTGCTCCGTGAGCAGCAAAATGGCGGCTCGAATATGTTGTTTGGCGACCTTCTGGCTTTACTGGCCGGAGCCGCTTGGGGAGCAACCACTGTCGCCGTCAGAATTACAAGCCTGGCGAATGCACCGGCGACACAAACGCTGCTTTACCAGTTGCTTGGAGGGTTCATCGGCCTCATGGTAGCTGCCGATCTTCTGGGGCAGACCTCGATAAAATTCTCGGCTCTAGCAATTGGCAGCATGATTTTTCACTCCGTGATCGTGTCCTTCGCGAGTTACCTGGCGTGGTTCTGGTTGCTGAAAAAATATCTGGCCTCCCGGTTAGGGGTCTTTTCTTTTCTGACCCCATTGTTTGGCGTCCTTTTTGGGGTCTGGCTACTCGACGAACCACTCGAGCCCAGTTTTGTCGTTGGCTCGATCCTGGTGCTCGCAGGTGTCGTTTTGGTCAGCGGGCATGCTTGGCTGGCCCAAACATTTGCCCGAAAGGCCGTTTGAGTTTTAACGCCAAGCGCTATCAAGAAGGCAGATCAGCGAGCCAGACCAATTTCCCGTAGCCCCGCGAAAATGCTGTTCGCCATCTGCCGATAGCCTTGAGCATTCGGATGTATCTTGTCGGAACAAAGCTCGGGTTGGGCGAGCACATTCGAGAAAACGTCTGAGATAACCGGAACCGACTCTTCATTGGCGAGCTGTGCATAGAGCGGGGAATCACTAGGCTTTCCAGCGATAACAGCCAGAACTGACAATTCCGGCACGCCAATCAGCACCACCTTGGCTCCGGCGGCAACACAGTGCCGGATCAACTGGCGCACATCTTCCTTGACAGCATTCACGGGCCGACGACGTAGAAAGTCATTGCCACCGGTCTCGATGATGACCAATGCCGGCTGATGCTCGTTGAGTAGCGCCTGAATTCTGGCCTTGCCAGCTTCCGCGGTATCTCCAGGCACTCCCGCATTGATAATCTGCCACCCGGAAAGAGCAGCCAGCAAGCTTGGCCAATCTTCTCCCGGTCCTGCTCCGGTGCCAAACGTCACGCTGTCACCAAAGGCCAATATCTTGCTGCCAGGGGAAAGTGCGCTTTGTTTTGCCTTCTTGCTACAGCCAGATAGCGAAGCAAGTGCAATGGTCATCAGAACGAAATCGCGGCGATTCATGTGAACAAGTTCCCTGTCTGATTGAAACTGAAATCGGTTCAACCGCAGGGTATCGAAATGACGCCTCCGAGGCTATCGCCGCCCAACGCAATCGTTGCCCTGCAAGCCATTGGAGCAACTGGCTCCCGAATTATTGACATAAAGAACAACTACCCTTCGGATTTTACGAAACATCAATCCGCCATGACTTGTTTCTTTCCGGACCCGTCCTCATTTACAGTGACAATACATTCCTGATGGAGGATCTGTATCACCATGCAAACTCAAACTCGCGTTATTGACCTGAGCAAAACCGAACAGGGCACCTACACTGCACCGGACACCAACCGTGTCATTCGCAATACCTACCAATTGCTCGCCCTTTCCACCGGCGTTGCAGGCGTCGGCGCTGGCATCAGCATGCTGGCAGGCTTTGGTCCTTTGGCCGGTATCGTATTCACTCTGCTTGGCCTGGTACCCTTGATCTATCTGTACAAGAAACGGAACACTGCCGCCGCCGTGCCGGCCATGCTGACGTTTACCGGTTTGAGCGGCCTGGGGCTGGGTCCCACATTGGCTCATTACATCAACATGCCCGGTGGTAGCAGTACGGTTCTGACCGCTGCGGTTCTCACGACGGCGGTAACCCTGGCGCTGACGGCATACGTTCATAAGACGGGCAAGGACTTTTCCCGCATGGGCGGTTTCCTGTTCGCTGGTCTGATCGTCGTCATCCTCGCCAGCATCGCTGCCATCTTCATTCCGGCCATGCAGGCCGGTGTATCAGCGGTTGCCGCCTTGCTGTTCTCTGGCTTCATCCTGTACGACACCAGTCGCCTGGTTCGCGGTGAAGAGGATAACTACGTGATGGCGGCCGTCAGTATGTACCTGAATGTTTTGAACCTGTTTCTGTCCTTGCTGCACTTGCTGGGCTTTTCATCCGATGACTGAGTGCCAAGGTCTCGACAGATAGGCAGCAGCATTCATGAAACGACCACAATGGAGATCTGCCCTGATGAAAGTGAAGTCTTCAATTGAACGCGGTGCCGAGTATTTGTGCACGAAATTGGGTGATGTCGTAACCGCTAACGAGCAAGTGGCTGTGGTTAAAGGCTTGGCCATGTGGGAAGTCGAACGAAGGATTGGTGCAGGCGTAAAAAAGCGAATGATTGTTTCCGAGCGCACCCTGATACCACCCCGATTATCAGTAGCTGGAGCCCCCTTTTTCCCATTGCATATCAACCAGGGTTGAGCTAGGATTAATCATAATTCTTTATAAATATCAAAATCATTAAATACATTTACCGGAGTTAGCAAAATGCCTGCCCCCGTCAATTCAAGTAGTTCCAATCTGGAAGTCTACCGGGCACAAAACACCAGCGCGACCACCAGCCTGAAAGCCACCGAGAAAATGGCAAAGGCTATGGGGTTTGACACGACGGGTATCCAGAATGCGATACAGGCTGTTTCCGGCAATCGGGGTCAGGACAGTTCATCAACCAAAGTCAGTTTGAGCGCTGAAGGTACTGCAAAATCACAGGCTGAGGGCGCAACGCCACCCAACTCTGCTACATCAACCTCGCGGGCGGAAAAACGTCAGTTCAAGTCGGTTGATGAAGCACTGGCATACGGTGCAAGCCGATCGGCAGAACAGGCGAGTTCCCGGCAGTTCAAAACAACCGGCAACGCCGGCGAGACGGACTCGGTAAACACTAAAAATGAGCTCGCAGCGAGCAGCCGTCCGGAGAAAAAGCAGTTCAGCTCAGTCGAAGAAGCTATTTCATACGGCGCCCAACGTGCTGTCGAACAATACGCAAAACAGCAAAGTACGATACGCGGCTGACGAAATACTGCAGCCCCAACCTGCGTTACATCGATGATGAGGAGCGCATCGGCTGCCCATTGCAGCCAGCGTCATCAGCCGCTCTTTCGGGAACTTCAGTGGCCAACCTCTTTCACTGCCACCCCAGTCTTCACCCAGGCACGCATCGCCTGAACGGTTTCGACCTCGACCCCGACGAAGCCATGGCCGGTGTAAGCCTCACAGGCGTTGCCGCGCCAGCCCTCGGTACCACGCACGGTAATCAATGGCGCTTTGGTCTTCGCGGCATAATCCTCGGCTGAACGATAGGGCGTGAATTTGCAGGGATCATCGACATGATGCACCCAGAGCAGTGGCACCTTCAGATCGTCCCAGGCGACCCAGGATAACCCGGGCCCATTGCGAGAGGGCAGGAAAACCGAAGCACTCAGAATCAGCCGATTGATCAGTTTTGGATTCATCCGTGCTGCGTGAAATGCGCTGACCGAACCCTCGCTGGTGCCCACGGCGATCCACTCCTTGATGCCAAACTGCTCTCCTGCAGCCCGCAACAACGCGGCTACATCCTCGCCATAACGCGTCGTCTCGCGAAAGTGCTGTGAAAAGCCAGACCATTGATCCGAGGGTGCATCGACGACGATGACCAAGGTTTCATCATCCAGCCAGTGGCGCCGCGAGCGAACCAGAAAATTGCCACGCAGGTCGAACGCCATTTGCCCCGCCTCTTCCCGAAGGCGAAGAATCCCCGGATGCCCGGCAAAGAGTGCAATGCCGTAACGGAATTTCTTCACGTCACGACGATGGCTGAGCAGACCGGCCATCGAATATCCATCGCGTGCCACGCTAAAGATAGCCTCTGAATTTGCGCTGGCTGGCGCCTCGCTCTGGGCATGAACTGGCGATACAACAACCGCCAGCATCACCATCAGGCCGCTCAGCATCGGCGCCAGGCGAATCAACTCAGCTCCGCGCCGCTGCGCCACAGGCGTGACAGAAGCGGGCAAAGGCGCTCTTGCGCTCCTTGCACTGACCACAATGGTCGAAGAGGCAGATGCCGCAATGCGGGCAGAAGTCGATGGCGGTATTGGTCAAATCCACCTGCCGTTCGCAGCCGGGGCAGACCTTCTTGGCCAGCCGGGCGAGCGCCGTGTCGTAGCTGAGTTCCTTGCGCCGTTCGACATCCGGCATCGCCTCGGCAAGTTTCTGTTTTTCCAGATAGCGGTTCAGCGCAATGATCGCGTAGCGGCCAACCAGTACAGTAATCAGGATGCCAACCACGTAGCGGACATAGCCGCCGTAACTCGGAAGGTAAGGCACCAGCTCGACAAAGAAAGCGAACAGCGCAAAGTAGATAAAGCCCCAGACAAAAGGCCAATAGGTGCTTTGACGCTTTTTGGCAAACAGCCAGCCGGCGATGCCGAGCAGCGGCAGGGTCAGCAGCAGGCGATAGCCGAAGACGCGCAATTCCTGATGGCGCAGTTCAACGCTGAGCTTGCTGGAGGCCTCACCTTCCAGCTCGCGCAGTTCGCGTTGCGCCTTGGCCTCGGCCTGGCGGGCGTCGAGCAGATGTTGCTGCTGGCGCTCGACGTCGGAAAGCGCCTTGCGTTCGAGAATTTTCAGCTCATCGAGCGCCTGCGTGCGTTCGATCAGTTCCCTATCCTGATCTGAGCGCTGGGTCGCGTGGCGGGTCGCCAGCCAACTGTTGTGAGTGTCGCGCGCCGCCGCGGAATTGGCGCGGGCGCCGTTGTGCTTGAGCTGGGCCTGATCGTGGGCGTCCTGCGCGACCTGACGTTTTTCCTGCATCGCCCTGAGCTCGGCGCGCAGCTTGGCGGCAGCTGGCTTGTCGATGAAATCATCCTGCGTGTAGCGCTGCTCGACCTTGGGTAAATTCTGAACGACCGTCCCGCCCAGCCCAATCAGGAAGCTGGCAAACACGAAAGCCACAATCCACAGGCCAAAACGGAACCATTTTTCGGAAAGACGCAGTGCCTTACTCATGCCTTTTCTCCCTTGAATCTACCCGCCACTTTGGCAAAGCCCTTGACCACCAGCAGCGCCAGTGTGCCGCCGACCAGGCCGACGGCCACATCAAGCGCCAGCGAAACCACGCCACCCAGCATCCCAAGGCTTTCGCCAATATTCACAATGGCGTGATGCACCGGCGGCAAGCCGTGGGCGAGGATGCCGCCACCGACCATGAACATGGCGGCGGTGCCGATCACCGTCAGCGCCTTCATCAGTTTCGGCGCGGCCAGCACGAGGCCCTTGCCGATGGTTCGCGCCAGTGCGCTGCCCTTTTTAAGCAGGTAGAAGCCGAGATCATCCATCTTGACGATGCCAGCGACAATTCCGTACACGCCGACCGTCATGATCAGCCCGATACTGGCAAGCACGGCCACCTGTGAAGTGAATGGCTGCTCGGCGACAGTACCGAGCGCGATCACGATTATTTCAGCCGAGAGCACGAAATCAGTCCGGATGGCCCCCTTGATCTTGTCGGCCTCGAACATCGCCAGATCGACATTGATATCGTCCAGCGCGGCAACCACGGCAGCATGGTTGGCGGCGTCTTCCGCGGGGCTGTGCAGCCACTTGTGGGCCAGCTTTTCGACGCCTTCGAGGCAAAGGTAGAAACCGCCAATCATCAGCAGCGGCGTCACCGCCCAAGGAATGAAGGCGCTGATTGCCAGCGCAGCGGGCACCAAAATCAGCTTGTTTTTCAGCGAACCGACCGCCACGGCCCAGACCACCGGCAGTTCCCGTTCGGCCCGGACGCCGGAAACCTGTTCGGCATTCAGCGCGAGATCGTCACCCAGCACACCGGCAGTTTTCTTGGCGGCAACCTTGGTCATCAAGGCCACGTCGTCAAGAACCGACGCAATATCGTCGATCAGGGCAAGCAGGCTGGCTCCGGCCATCTCAAATTTCCATGTATTTGAAGGGCCCTGATTCTATCGAACAAACCCCGGCCGAACCTTCAGTGCTTATCGGGCTCACCGTGCTCGATGAAAAAATCCCTGATCCAGGTCGAACGACGATCAAGATATGAGCGCCGGTCAGTCTGAACTTCACCTTCACTCGTGGGATAAGGCGGCGGGGAAACCCGGCTTCTGCAACGGCGATCGTCGCGCCGCGAGCGATTCTTCGCCTGCCCTGAACCTTCCTGCGATCCGTTTTGGGTCATGGCCCCACCTCTCTGATTTATAAGCCGGATGGAGATTATGCCACAGGGGTTTGCAGGCGGGCGAGCCTGGAAACCGGTAGAATTCGGCCCGCGCCGACTGCTGCGGTCGACTGCCTTTTTTGCCCATTTTTCAAAAGCGAATGACTGAATACTCCGCCTCTTCCATCCGTGTCCTGAAGGATCTTGAACCGGTCAAGGAACGCCCGGGCATGTACACCCGGACAACATGCCCGACCCACATCATTCAGGAAGTCATCGACAACTCGGCCGACGAGGCGCTGGCTGGTTACGCCAAGAAAATCGGCGTGCTGGTGCGGGCCGATGGCGTTATTGAGGTTTTCGACAACGGCCGTGGCATTCCGGTCGAGATTCATCCGGAAGAAGGCCGACCGGCGGTCGAACTGGTCTTCTGCAAGCTTCACGCCGGCGGCAAGTTCAACAAAAAGGATGCCGGCAACGCCTACCGCTTCTCGGGCGGCCTGCACGGCGTTGGCGTTTCTGTAACCAATGCGCTGTCGATCCGGCTCGAAGTCGAGATCAAGCGCGGCGGCGGTATTCATCACATCGCTTTCGGCGCCGGCTTTGTTACCGAGCCGCTTTCGCGCATCGGCGACTGCGGCCAACGCAACACCGGCACCACGGTGCGCATCCAGCCCGACCCAAAATATTTCGACTCGCCGAAGATCAACCTGGCCCAACTGGAGCACCTGCTGCGCTCGAAGGCCGTGCTGATGCCGAATGTCACAGTCGAACTGGACATTGAAGGCCAGGAAAAGAAGGTCTGGTGCTACCAGAACGGCATGGCGGATTACCTCAACGAAATGATGGTCGGTACGCCGGTGGCGCCGATTTTCGTCAGCGAGAAATACGTTGATACCGCCAACGGCTTTTCCGTTGGCGAAGGCGCCACCTGGGCGCTGGCCTGGTTTGAAGAAGGCGGCGGCAAGCCGGAAAGCTACGTCAACCTGATCCCGACACTCGACGGCGGCACCCACGAAGCCGGGCTGAAGGCGGGGGTATTCGAAGCGATCAAGACCTTCGCCGAACACCATGCCATCCTGCCGGCAAAAGTGAAGCTGGCGCAAGAAGACGTCTGCGGCCGCATGACCTACCTGCTCTCCGCCAAGGTGCTCGACCCGCAGTTCCAGGGCCAGACCAAGGAAAAGCTGACCAGCCGCGACGCCTACAAGCTGGTCTCGCAGATGGTGCGCGACCCCTTCGAGCTGTGGCTGAACAGCCATGCCGATTTCGGCAAGAAGATTGCCGAACTGGCCGTCAAGGCGGCGCAGAACCGCATGAAATCGACCCAGAAGGTCGAGAAGAAAAAATCCTCCGGCATCGCCACCCTGCCCGGCAAGTTGACCGATTGCGAATCGGAAGACCTCAGCCGCAATGAAGTCTTTCTCGTCGAGGGGGATTCCGCCGGCGGCTCGGCCAAACAGGGCCGCGACAAGGAAACCCAGGCCGTGCTGCCCTTGCGCGGCAAGGTCCTGAACACCTGGGAAGTCGATCGCGACCAGTTGTTCAAGAACAACGAAGTGCACGACATTTCCGTGGCCGTTGGCGTCGACCCGCACGGCATCGAGCAAATCGACACGGTCGATGTGACCGGCCTGCGCTACGGCCGCATCATCGTCATGTCCGACGCCGACGTCGATGGCTCGCACATTCAGGTCCTGCTATTCACGCTGTTCCTGAAACACTTCCCGGCGCTGGTCGAGCGCGGCCACATCCACGTCGCCCAGCCACCGCTGTTCCGCGTCGATGTTGAAGCCCGTGGCCACACGCGTAAAGTCTATTGCCTCGATGAAGCCGAAAAGGAACAGACGCTGACCAAGCTGCGCGACGAAGGCGTCAACGAGAACAAGATCACCGTCTCCCGCTTCAAAGGCCTCGGCGAAATGAACCCGGACCAGCTCTGGGAAACCACACTTTGCCCGGACACCCGCCGACTCGTGCCCTTCCAGGCCAGCCGCGAAACCATCAAGGAAATGACTGCCACCTTTACGTTACTGATGGGCAAAGGCGAAGCCGCCGGCCGCCGAGCCTGGATGGAGCGGGATGGCGGGCTGGTCGAGGCGGATGTCTGATCGGCAAGACGAGTTTGCATTCCGGCTTGCAGGTTAGCTAACGTTTAGCTAAACTACTCTGGCGTTGAACCCAACCCTGGAGCCGTGTCATGCAAGTTGTATCGATGCACCAAGCCAAAAGCACATTGTCGCAACTGGTCAAACGGGCTGCAACCGGCGAAACCATCCTGCTTGGCGCTTACGGCAAGGTTGAAGCCAAACTGGTACCGGCGACGTCGTCGGATGTTCCGCAAAAATATATTGGCCTACTTGCCGGCAAACTGACCATTCCGGACGATTTCGATGCGCCATTGCCCGAGGAATTGCTGAAATCCTTCGAAGGCGATGCGGCATGAGGTTATTGCTCGACACCAACGTCCTGCTATGGACGCTGACTGGGCACTCACGAATAAAGCCGATCAGCCAATTGATTCTTGCCCCGGAAACGACAGTTTTCGTCAGCACGGTTTCGCTGTGGGAAATTGCCACCAAAGCCAGCATCGGAAAACTCACGGCTGATGTTGCCGAAATCAGAGCCGCCATCGCGGCCAGCGGATTCCTTGAACTTCCGGTACTGGGCGAGCACACCGAAACCCTGGCCACCCTTCCGTTACATCACCGCGACCCGTTTGACCGAATGATCGTGGCGCAGGCAATCGCCGAGCCGATGCGCCTGCTTACCGGCGACAGCCAACTGGCAGCCTATTCCGAACTGGTGCAAACCGTTTAGACCGCCGGATGGCTGGTAGCCGTCTTGGAACCATGGTTTTATTCCGACTTGAATCACTTCATCCCCATGCAACTCGAATCAGCGAGAACACGATAGGCCCATGAAAACCCCGAAAAGACTCACCGCACTCGTTGAAGAAGGCCTGGTTGACGAGGTGATCGGGCAACTGATGAGCGGCAAGGAAGCCACGGTTTATATCGTGCGCTGTGGCGAGCACATTCGTTGCGCCAAAGTTTACAAAGATGCCAACCAGCGCAGCTTCCGTAAAGCTTCCTCCTACCAGGAAGGCCGCAAGGTCAAGAACAGCCGGCAGGCACGCGCCATGGAAAAAGGCAGCCGTTACGGCCGCCAGATGCAGGAAGAAGCCTGGCAGAATTCCGAGGTCGACGCCCTTTACCGTCTGGCCGCCGCTGGCGTAACGGTGCCGCAACCTTACATCTGCTACGAAGGTGTATTGCTGATGGATCTGGTGGTCGATGCCGAAGGCCATCCGGCGCCGCGCCTGAACGACGTCGCACTCAGTGAAGAAACGGCTCTGGAATTTCATGCCACGCTGGTCAATCAGGTGGTGCGCATGCTCTGCGCCGGCATCATTCACGGCGACCTTTCCGAATACAACATTCTGGTGGGCGAGCACGGTCCGGTAATCATTGACCTGCCGCAGGCCATCGATGCCGCAGCGAACAGCACCGCCGCCGAAATGCTTGAGCGCGACGTCATCAACCTGCGCACCTACTTCAGCGCCTTTGCGCCAGCCCTGAAGGACACCCAGTACGGCAAGGAAATCTGGGGGCTTTACGAAAGCGGCCTGCTGCGCCCCGATCAGGTGCTGACCGGACAGGTGGTGCTCGACGAACATCTGGCCGATGTCGAAGCCGTACTGCTGCAGGTCGAAATGGCCATCAAGGAAGATGAAATCCGCCGCATGTGCCAGTAAGCAGCAAGCTCCCGGCCATTTCTGAAAAACACCATGCCTGAACGCTTAAACAAACTCCCTGACTTTCTTCGCCACTGCCTGCTGGCAGTCAGTCTCGTGCTGATGACAGCTTGCACCTCCTTGTCACCCGGCAAGACAACCCCACCACCAACCGTTGCACCCGCCAAACCCAAAATCGCACTGGCACTGGGTGGCGGCGCGGCACGCGGCTTTGCCCATATCGGCGTCATCAAGATGCTCGAATCGCAGGGAATATTTGCCGATTACGTGGTCGGCACCAGTGCCGGCGCAGTCGTCGGCGCGCTCTATGCCAGCGGCTACGACGCCTATGCCATGCAAAAAATCGCCCAGCAACTCGACGAAAAGATTTTCGCCGATTGGACACTGGGAGGCCGTGGGTTTCTGAAGGGCGAAGCGCTGCAGGAATTCATCAACCAGCATGTGCAAAACCGCCCGCTGGAAAAATTGAACAAGCCGTTTGCCGCCGTCGCCACTGACCTGAAATCCGGCGAACGCGTGGTTTTCCGCACCGGCGACACCGGCCTGGCGGTTCGCGCCTCGGCAGCGGTTCCCGGCGTTTTTCAGCCGACCCAGTTTCGCGGCAAGACTTATGTCGATGGCGGACTGACCAGCCCTATTCCGGTCCGTGCCGCCCGCGAAATGGGCGCTGATTTCGTCATTGCCGTCGATATCTCAGCCGTTCCCGATGGGCAACCGGTAGATAGCCTGACCAGCGTTCTCTGGCAGACCACCACCATCATGGGCGGCCTGATCGGCAAGACTGAATTGCGTGATGCCGACATCGTCATCCGCCCCAACCTGCCCTACGTCAAATCGTGGGACTTCACCGCCCGCCACGATGCCATCCTGGAAGGCGAGCGGGCGACTCAGGCGGCACTCCCCGCAATCCGGCAGAAACTTGAAGCAAGGAAACAGGGTGGCAAATAGCCCGTGCCGCATTCTTTCGCTGATTCCGCCGATGACTCAGCTCAACACCCCTTACCCATCGACGGCGTATCTGACTGGCTTCCTCCGTTCGCGGGGCTTCGCGGCAACGCAGGAAGACATCGCACTACAACTGGTGCTGGAACTTTTCTCGCCCGAAGGCTTGCGCGCCATGCACGAGCGGGTCAAGCCGATGCCGGCGAAAAAGCGCACACCGACGCTGCGCTGTTTTGACGAAAATTTCGACCGCTATCTGGCTGCAGTCACCCCGGCAATCGCCTTTCTTCAGGGGCGCGACCCGTCGATCGGTTTTCGCATCGCCGGCCGCAATTTTCTGCCCGAGGGGCCACGCTTTGCACCGCTTGATGCCTATATCGACGACGAAGGTGGCGACCCACTTGCCTGGGCTTTCGGCTCGCTCGGCGTGCAGGACCGGGCACGCCACCTGGCAACCCTGTTTCTCGACGACCTGGCCGACGTGTTGCGCGAGGCGGTCGATGAGCGTTTCGAATTCGTCCGTTACGCCGAATCGCTGGCCCGCAGCCAGCCGACTTTCGAACCGCTGGCTCACGCCCTTGTAGCGCCGCCAACCCTGGTCGATAGCACGCTGCAAAAATTGACCCTGCAGGCTGTTGACCGCAGCAATCCAAATCTGGTGCTGATTTCCGTGCCCTTCCCCGGCTCGGTCTATGCCGCCTTCCGCATGGCGCAGACGATCAAGGCACACAACCCGGCCATCGTCACCGTCCTCGGCGGCGGCTGGGTCAATACTGAGTTACGCGAACTGAAAGAGCCATGCGTCTTCGATTATTTCGACTTCATCACCCTGGACGATGGCGAACGCCCGCTCCTGGCATTGCTCGAGCATCTAGATGGGAAAAGGCCTCGCCTCAATCTCGTTCGCACTTATACCCGGGTCGATGGCAAGGTGCGCTACTTCAATGCCAGCGAACCGGACATCGCTTTCGCCGAAGTCGGCACACCTACCTGGGATGGCCTGCCGCTCGATCGCTACCTGTCGCTGCTCGACATGCTCAACCCCATGCATCGCCTGTGGTCCGACGGGCGCTGGAACAAGCTGACCGTTGCCCACGGCTGCTACTGGAAGAAATGCAGCTTCTGCGACGTCAGCCTCGACTACATCGGCCGCTATGACGGCGCCCCAGCCGAATTGCTGGTCGACCGCATCGAAACCATCATTACTGAAACCGGCCAGACCGGCTTCCATTTCGTCGACGAAGCCGCCCCGCCCAAGGCACTGAAAGCCTTGGCCGAGGAATTGCAAAAGCGCAACCGGGCGATTTCCTGGTGGGGCAATATCCGCTTCGAAAAATCCTTCACACCAGAGCTCTGCAACCAGCTGGCCGATAGCGGCTGCATCGCCGTCTCCGGCGGGCTTGAGGTAGCTTCTGACCGTCTGCTCAAGCTGATGCAAAAAGGCGTATCTGTTGATCAAGTCGCCCGTGTCACCAAGGCCTTCAGCGAAGCCGGCATTCTCGTCCATGCCTACCTGATGTACGGGTTCCCGACGCAAACCGTTCAGGATACCGTCGATGCACTGGAATACGTCCGCCAGCTATTCGCCGAAGGCTGCATCCAGTCCGGCTTCTTCCACCGCTTCGCCTGCACCGTGCACTCGCCGGTCGGCCTCAACCCGACCGATTACGGCATCAAGTTGAAACCGCTGCCACCAATCAGCTTCGCCACCAACGACGTCGAATTCATCGACCCAACCGGCGTTGACCACAGCACCTTGGGTGTTGCCCTGAACAAGGCGCTCTACAACTTCATGCACGGCATCGGGCTGGATGAGGATGTGCGCGCCTGGTTCAACGAGCGTGTACCAAAACCGAGAGTCGGCCGACATTTTATTGCGAAGGCATTGAGCGCTCGATAGAAAGGCCCGCACCGCGGGCCTTCGAGTTAGTGCCACGCAACACATTTACAGCAGGCTTGCCGGGATATTACCGCCGTTTTCCGCCAGCTTCTGCAGTACCGTCTTGTGCAGCCACATGTTCATCTGCGCTGAATCACCCATCTTCTCGGCCGGGCAACCGAGTTCGGCCGCCAGTTCTTTGCGCACAGCTAGGCTGCTGTCCAGGCCGAGCAGTTTCAACAGATCGACGATCGACACCTTCCAGTTGAGCTTTTCGCCATGGGCGCTCGCCAATGCTTCCATTTTGGCAACGACATCCACCGCGCTGATCGCCACCGGAGAAGCCGCTACGGCCGCTTCAACGGCAACGGGGGCGGTTGCTGCAACTTCTTCCTTCTTGTCATCGCCAAAGCCAAGTTTGGCCATGATGCTGCTGAAAATTCCCATTTTTATCTCCTTAAGCAAGACCTGAAAAAACGACAAAAACCCAAAAGAAGTCCTGAGTCTTCATTCGATAGTAGCCACATTCAAAGACAGGCCTAGTGAATTTATATGAAAAGTTTTTTACAATTCTCTAAATTCCAGACGAGACACAAAAAATTTTTGTCATTTTTCAACGTGCGAAATATCCGAAGGCATTTCCTTCGCCGGATTTCGGAAATACATGGAGAGAATGCTTCCCCGGTTGCTCACAAATGCAAGACTTCCCGTAGAAGTCTAGCGCTCGACGCGCTCGCTGAAACGGTGAGCTCTATCGCCCAAGCCGCACCGTAAAAGGAGACTTCCCGTGCGCCAGGCCCGCCGACTGCTCTTCCTGCTCCTCTTTCTCTTCGCCCTGCCCAGCCGGGCCGAGATCGCATGGACCGCGCCGGGAGCCGATGGCCAGCCACAAGTACAGCTTTACCTGTTCTGGTCGCTAAGTTGCCCGCACTGCCTGGAAGCCCGGCCGCAAATTCAGGCGCTGGCCGCCAGCCAAGCGTGGATCGCGTTGCATGATCAGGAAATCAGCGAGAACCCGGCGCATCTCGAACGCTATGCGGCGATGGCCGGGGAACTGGGCGAGGAAGCGCGTTACGTGCCGGCGCTGTTCTACTGTGGCCGGATGGAAACCGGCTGGGAGGATGACCAGGGCGAAAGGCTGTTGCAGGAACTGACTGCTTGCCGTGATCAGGAAGCGGCGCCAGCCACTCGCATGGCAGCGCCGTTGCGCCTGCCGGTACTGGGCGAGATTGACCCGGCCCGTTTTTCCTTGCCGGTGCTTACGGTGTTGATCGCCGGCCTCGACGCCTTCAACCCCTGCGCTTTCTTTGTACTGCTGTTTCTGCTGTCGTTGCTCGTCCATCAGCAGAATCGGCGGCGCATGGCATTGATCGGGCTGGTTTTCGTCGGTATCTCCGGCCTGATGTATTTCGCTTTCATGGCTGCCTGGCTTGGCCTCTTCCTGGTGGTTGGCAGCCTGCCCTGGGTGACCGGTGGCGCCGGTCTGGTTGCGCTGTTGATCGGGGCAATCAACGTCAAGGATTTCATCGCTTTCAAGAAGGGGGTCTCGCTCTCTATCTCCGACACCGGGCGGGCCGGAATTTTCGAGCGTTCCCGCGCCATCCTGAAAGCCGGTAGCCTGCCCGCAATGCTAGCTGCCACGGTCTTTCTGGCGGTCGCTGCCAATCTTTACGAGCTGATCTGCACGGCCGGTTTCCCGATGGTTTATACCCGGCTGCTCACGCTACACGTTACCAACCCCGCCGAGCGCTATGCGTATCTGGCCTTCTATAACCTGATCTATGTGCTGCCCTTGTTTGCCATCGTGCTGGCTTTCGTCCGGAGCATGGGGGCGCGGAAGTTGAGCGAGCGCGAAGGTCGACTGCTCAAGCTGCTTTCCGGCACCATGATGTTCGGCCTCGGCCTGTGCCTTCTCGTTGCCCCGGAGCGCCTCAACGAATTGCCGGTCACGCTTGGCTTGATCGGTTTTTCCCTTGCTGTAACCGGGTTGGCCGCTCGAATGACCCGCCCCGGTCGGGCGGAGTGAAAATAAGGCAAGTGCTGCGGTGGACGGCCTTTTTTGGGCAAAAATGCAGGCGACTCAACGGCGCCGGCCATCAATAGCGCAAAAAGCAAGGCGTAGAGAAACATCGCGAACGAAACCGGGCTCGACCCGGAATCTCCGGCCAGAGGTGGCTCTGACCCAATGCCAGTCGTACAATGGAAAGCTGTTATCGGGGGAAACCATGAGCTTCAAAAAACTGTTTGGCCGTTGCCTGTTCATCGCGCTGCTTTTTTCGCTGTCGCCCGTTCAGGCGCAGGAAAAGGAGCTGCTGATTTATTGCGGCATCACGATGGTGAGGCCGATTACAGAACTGGCGCGGCAATTCGAGCAGACAGAAAAAGTGCGCGTCACCATTTCCCAGGGTGGCTCGGAAGACCTTTACCAGAGTGCCAAGCGTAGCCAGCTTGGCGACATTTATTTCCCAGGTGAACCATCCTACCGGGCGCGCCATCAGGCCGAGGGCCTGCTGGGTTATCACAAGCTGGTCGGCTACAACCAGGTATCCATCGTCGTGCCCAAGGGCAACCCGAAACAGGTCAAGGCCGACCTGAAGGAATTATTGCGCAAGGATCTTGTGCTGATTCTCGGCAATGTCGAAAGCGGCAGCATCGGCCAGGAAAGCAAGCGTGTGCTTGATGGCGCCAAAATGTATCCGAAGGCCGTCGCCAAGGCGGCGTTGATGATGCCGGATTCGCGGGCGATCAACCTGAGCCTGCGCCGTGGCGAAGGCGATATTGCGCTGAACTGGCGGGCGACAGCCTTTTTCCCGGACAACGCACCGCATCTTGATGTGGTCGACCTTGATACCAAGCTTGCCGAACCACAGGCTTTGCTTCTGATTCAATTAACTTTTTCCAAGTCTCCGGTACTTGCCCAGAAGTTCATCGACTTCGCGGCGTCGCCGGAAGCTCAGGCCGTCTTTCGCAAATACGGATTTCTCGACAATCGCACCCGTTAAACTTTGTTGATGACGGATTCCGCCGACCGCCTGACGTCTTTTTCCAGCAAGCGCGCAACGCTTTGGCTGATCGCGCTGCTGTGCTTCGGCCTGATGGCCGTGGTCGCGATCAGTGAAATCACCACCAACCTGATTTCGGATCTTGAGCGGCGCAGCAGTAACGAACGGGCCCGCCTCTCGATCGGCGAACACATCGTCAATGCCGTGCGCAATATCGAAAGCGTCTTCTTTCAGCTGGCGACGACCAACCTCGCCGCGCGCAAGCGTCTGCTGCTGCAGATCGACCGCGACTCACAGGAACTGGCTGGCGCCATTGAAGTCCTGCGCAGTGGTGGCGTGGTCAAAAAACGTCTGGCCCTGAATATCGAAGGCCAGGACGAAATGGTCCGCGAATATCGTTATATGCCAGAGGAAAAAGGTTCGGCCGCGGTACTGGAAGTGATTGAAATCGCGCCCTATGTCGAGCAGATCCATCAGCGCGCCAACGCCTTGATCGCCGCACTTGAACAGCGCGACGACTGCGCCCTGAACAAACCGGCGTGCCTTGCAGCAGCCAATGCGTCGATCCAGCTGCAATACAAGACCATTCCCTCGTTCTTCTTCCGGCTCAACGAAAATGCCAACCGGCTGTTCTTTGCCGGCCATAACGGCCTGCTCCAGCTGGAAGAGCGCCACGCCAGCCAGCAGAGCAAAATGCGGCGCCTGCAGTTCATCCTGATCGGGCTGGTTATCCTGGGCGTTACCGGGCTGTCATGGCGTTTCCTGCGACTGATTCATGCCACGCAGCAGCAATTGAAAATGGCTAAGGAAGTGGCCGAAGACGCCAGCATTGCCAAATCCCAATTTCTGGCCAACATGAGCCACGAAATCCGGACCCCGATGAACGGTGTGATCGGCATGACCGATCTCCTGCTCGATACCCCGCTGGATGCTGAACAGCGTGAGCAACTCGGCATCATCAGGATCTCGGCCGAGCATTTGCTGGATGTCATCAACGATATTCTTGATTTCTCCAAGATCGAATCCGGCAAGGTAGAACTTGAGGCCATTCCTTTTGCCATCGCCGACGTCTTTCGGGAATGCCTGCAGACTGTCTCGGCCCGCGCCCGCGAGAAGCAGCTTGAGCTTGTCTCCGTGATTGCCCCCGGGGTGCCACAGCATCTTGTTGGCGATCCGGCTCGATTGCGCCAGATACTGCTCAACCTCGTCGGCAATGCGATCAAATTCACCGATGCCGGGCGTATCTCGCTGCGCGCCGAAGTCCTGCCCGGCGCCGATGCAGGCCATTGCCAACTGCAAATTGCCGTCGAGGATTCAGGCATCGGCATTGCTGCCGACAAGCTCGACGACGTTTTTGAAGCCTTCACCCAGGCCGACACCTCAACGACCCGGCGCTATGGCGGCACCGGGCTCGGGCTCTCGATCTGCAACCGTCTGCTTGACTTGATGCAGGGCAAGATCCGCGTCGAGAGCACGCCCGGCCAGGGCAGCACCTTCTTCATTTCGATCAAGCTGCCGATTGCCAAGGAAATGCCGGCCAGCGAGACAGCGCTACCGGCCGCGCCCGCTGAAGAGCAGCACAGCCTCGACATCCTGCTTGTCGAGGACAACCTGATCAATCAGAAGGTGGCGGCCAAGATGCTTCATAACTGGTCGCATCGAATCAGCCTGGCCTGCGATGGTCAGGAGGCTCTGGACATTCTGCAAGATCGGAAATTCGACCTGATTCTGATGGACATGCAGATGCCGGTGATGGGCGGCCTGGAGGCAAGTAGGCGGATTCGCGAGATGGAATCGGGCAATCGCCACACGCCGATCATCGCGATGACCGCCAATGCCACCGAAGCCGACCGTCAGGCCTGCCTCGAAGCCGGCATGGACGATTACCTCGCCAAGCCCATCCACAGTGCCCAACTCAAAGAAATGATCGCCCGCCATTCGTCCGACTGACCCGGCTGGCAAGGCAGCTGCCGGCAACTTCGAGTAAGATCGCGCGCTCACGGAACGAACTCCCTACGCCGAAAAGCATGACCGACCAATTGAACCTCTTCGACCCGAACGCCCCGCTCGCCACTGGCGACGAAGCTGCGCCGCAGCTTCCCGACTCACCGGCTCCTGAATCACTAGTTGAGCCGGAACTAGAACAAACGGCAGAGCAATCCGGAACACCGCCGGACCTGCCGCCAGCCGCCAGCGGCCCGGCCAGCGACATTCCGTCACCCGCCGACTACGCCGCCCGCCGCTATCTCGAATACGCGATGAGCGTCGTCACCGGCCGCGCCCTCCCCTCGGCCGCCGACGGCCAGAAGCCGGTGCAGCGCCGCATTCTCTACGCCATGCACCGCATGGGCCTCTACAAGAGCCCGCGCCACGTCAAATCGGCACGCGTCGTCGGTGACGTGATCGGTAAATATCACCCGCACGGCGACTCGTCGGTCTATGACGCGATGGTCCGTATGGCCCAGGACTGGAGCCTGCGTTACCCAATCGTCGATGGTCAGGGCAATTTCGGCTCGCGCGACGGCGACAACGCCGCCGCCATGCGCTACCCCGCAGCCCGCCTGACGCCGATTGCCGAGCTCTTGCTGGCCGAACTCGATGAAGGCACGGTCGACTGGAAGCCCAACTACGACGGCGCCAACGACGAACCGGCCCTGCTCCCGGCCCGCCTGCCGTTTTGCCTGCTCAACGGCGCGTCCGGCATCGCCGTCGGCATGGCCACCGAAATCCCAGCCCACAACCTACGCGAAGTGGCGAATGCTGCGGTCAACCTGATAAAAGACCCGAATTTCACCGAAGATCAGGTGCTGACCCTGATCCCCGGCCCGGACTACCCGGGCGGTGCGCAAATCATTTCGACGCCCGAGGAAATCGCTGCCACCTACCGCAGCGGCCGCGGCAGCCTGCGCGTGCGCGCCAAGTGGAAAATCGAAAACCTCGCCCGTGGCCAATGGAAGCTGGTCATCACCGAACTGCCGCCGGGCGTTTCGACCGCCACGGTGCTCTCGGAAATCGAAGCCTGCTCCAACCCGGTCGCCAAGGAAAAGGCCGGCAAGAAGGTCTTCACGCCCGAACAGCTCAACCTGAAAGCCGCCTTCCTGTCGTCGATTTCGGAAAGCGGCGTGCGCGATGAGTCGGGCAAGGAACACGCTGTTCGTCTGGTCATCGAGCCAGCCTCGTCGCGCCAGGGCCAGGACGATCTGGTGCGCATGCTGCTCGCCCACACCAGCCTGGAAACCAATGCATCGATCAACTTGACCGTCCTCGGCGTCAATGGCACACCGCGCCAGGCTTCGCTGTACAGCATGATCGCCGAATGGTGCCGCTACCGGCTGGCCACCGTCGAACGGCGCACGCGCCATCGCCTGACCGCCGCCGAAAAACGCATCCACATCCTGGAAGGCCGTTTGGCGGTGCTCCTCGATATCGACAAGGTGATCAAGGTCATCCGCGAATCGGACGACCCCAAGGTCGATCTGATGGCGCACTTCAAGCTGTCCGAGATTCAGGCCGAAGACATCCTCGAAATCCGCCTGCGCCAGTTGGCAAGGCTGGAAGGCATCAAGATCGGCGAAGAGCTGGCCAAGCTGCGTGAAGAAGCTGCCGGTTTCAACAAGCTGCTCGATTCCGAAACCGAAATGCGCACCTGCGTCGCCGCTGAAATCGAAGCCGATGCGAAAAAATATGGCGACGACCGCCGCACCTTCATCGAAGCCGCCGACAAGGTCACCATGTCGGACGCCAAGACGGTTTCCATCGTCGATGAACCAACCACGCTGATCGTTTCGAAACACGGCTGGCTGCGCTCGCGCCAAGGCCACAACATCGACCCGACACAACTGAGCTTCCGCTCCGGTGACGAACTGCTGGCCTGCTTGCCCTGCCGCACGGTCGATAACCTGATTCTGCTCGACACCAAGGGCCGCGCCTACTCGATTCCCGCTTCGGACATCCCCGGCGGTAAGGGCGATGGCCTCCCGGCCACCTCGCTGGCTGATTTCCAGGACGGCGGCAAACCCTGCCTGGCCGTGGCGATCAAGAACGATGCGCTCTATCTGGTCGCTGCCAGCGGCGGCTACGGCTTCCGCTGCCAGGGAGCCGATCTCCTGTCACGCGGCAAGGCCGGCAAAGCCTTTATGACCCTGCCCGACGGTGAAACACCGGTCATTTTCGGTCTGGCACCCGAAGGCGAAATTGCCTGTGTGACCAAGGATGGCCGGGCACTGGTCTTCAACATCGATGAAATCCGCCTGCTGGGCAAGGGTCGTGGCCTGAAGCTGATTGATGCGGCCCCCGGCAAGACAGCGCTGGAAGCCATCATTCCGGTCGTCGATGGGATTGCCGGCAAGCTCAAGGGCGAGCGTCTGGAAATCTGCCGTGGCAATCGTGGCGGTAAAGGTAAACCGATAAAGGCACCGCGCAAGTAATCAGGTCAAATGGCTGCGGTCAACGCCGGAAACGGGGCAAAAAATGCCCCAATGCCGTCCAGTTAAGCGTCAATCCCGCAAAAGCGGGAATCCAGGGTGCACGCATTTACAGGGTTCCCGCTTGAGAGCGCCGCAGAATTCGGAAAAAATTGTACGCTAAGGAGGCGCTGATTTATTCCGTTCACCCAGAGCTTGTCGAAGGGCAATCCCCGTGAATTCAAGGGCTTCGACAGGCTCAGCCCGAACGGTCTTGATTTAATCAGTGCTTCCCCAGGTTGCCTAAATCACTATTAATCACCACGATTCGAATTGACGAAATCGTAAGGAGTTACAACATGGCACACACCGCGACCAAAGTTCTCACCGCGCACGTACCGTTGCCGCTTGCCGAGAAGATAGACCAGATGGCGGCGCGTCTTGAACGCTCGCGAGGCTGGATTATGAAACAAGCACTCTCGGCTTGGCTGGATCAGGAAGAAGAACGTAGCCGCCTTACCCGTGAAGCCTTGGCTGATGTGGATGGGGGTAGCGTCATCGACCACCAAGCAGTGCAGGCATGGGCCAATTGCCTTGGTACTGAGTCGCCGCTGCCGGTTCCTCGCTGATGCAGTTGAAGTGGACGAGTAAAGCGCTGACTGACTTGGCGCGACTGTCTGGTGCCGGTAAATCACTCCGCAGCGGCACGTACCGTTCAATCACTGACGGCAACCCCGACCAATTTGTTGGACAACCCACGCATTGGCGAAAGACTCGACGAGTTCGAGCCTCGGGAAGTTCGTCGCCTATTGGTGGACCAATACGAGATGCGCTATGAACTTCAGGAAATCAACATCTACATATTGCGAATCTGGCACACGCGCGAAAATCGGTAGCTGATCTTGCGGATTGCGGATTGCATTGCACAGGCTGCTATAAGCAAGCATGCTCGGTGCCAGGAATCGGCCACAACCTGCCGGTCAGGGTTACGTTTCAATTTGTGCTGGTTGTGTGCCCGCTGGTCGAGTTGAATGGCCGGTATACGGCGAGCAAATCGACGACCTCACTGCCGAAACCCGGCTAGTGAGGGGGCACCCGGCGTCCGAAAGCCGAGCCTTTATCAACGGCTGGTCTTGTCATCACTATTGCCGCCGTTCGCCAGTAGCTTAACCCAGCACGGAAGAGACACTCAAATCAGTGCCGATTTAGAGCGGGTCCTCAGCGATTCTGGTCATTGGTGATCGCATCCGCATAATACTTGAGCGACTGGTATCAGGGGGCCACCTAACGCGTTTGACTTGATCCTGGCGACAATCAGGGGGAATCGTTGCGAACGGTTCATACTACACTTGAGTTTTGAATTTGCACCGTTCCAATTACATAACAGGGTCGCCCATGAAAACAGGACTCTTCGGGCAGCAATTGAGCTTGATGGAAGAACTCAAGGCAGCGACCTTTTCGGCCCATACCCGTCTGCAAACCGCACCTTTCTTTGAAGCTCTGGCTACCTGTCAGTTACCACTCGAATCCTATATCGGACAACTCCGCGCCTTGTCGGCCATTCACGGAGTGATCGAGCAGGCCCTTGCAAACTGCATCGACGAACGGATCGCCTCCGTATGGAATAACGGCATGATCAAGCTTCCCTTGTTGCAGCAGGATCTGCGCTATTTCGAGCCGCGCACCGTGGCTGACCTCAAGGAGGCGGTGGAAGCGGCGCTGAACACGGCGGATGGGCTTCGCCTCGTGTCTCTCGAGGCGCCAATTTCGCTGTTGGGTTGGGTCTATGTTTTGGAAGGATCCACGCTCGGCGCAGTGGTAGTTCGACCAATGGTTGCTCGTGCGCTCCTGCTCGCGGGCGAGGATGGATTGGCCTATCTACACAGTTACGGATCCGCGATTCACGATCGGTGGGCAGACTATAAACAACGGATGAACGCACTGCGATTGAGTCCAGAAGAGCGCGGTCAAGTTGCTCAGGCGGCGTGCCAATTGTTTGCCAAACTCGAAACGATATTCCGGGCGTTGTATCCATTCCAACCCGAGTCAAAAACCTATCTCGTCACTTCAGTCAATCCTGAGGCAGGACGCCATCCCGTGCCGGCCGATGCCAGCGAAGTGCAAGCAGCCGTAAAGGCAGGCGATGTTTGCTGGCAGAGATTTCCTTATTTTGAGCAGCGCTATGGCGAGCGGGGCCGTCGCTTTGCACGTAGCGATGCCGCCTGGCAGGCCACACTCTATCAATACCCAGCAACCCAGATTCTCCAACAGGTGCAATGGCTAGGGCGTGTCCTGGCCGGCCGTGGCATGCCCACCCTTTTATTGCAGATTCAGTTGGAAATCCTGGTGGCGGAACTTGTCGCCGCCACTCCCTGCAAAAAATCCGATTACGAAAAGCTGTTGCCCGCCGCCGCCGAACTGCACGCAGCGCGGTGCAAACATCTGACCGATGAACAAATTGAGGCAGTGGCTGGCGACTTCGACAGTGCGGTGGGGCCGGAGTGGAGCACGCGGCTTCCCAACACCGGAGCCTTGCTCTGTGCCGCTGTTGCCGACGAGTTGGAGGGGAATACGAACGCGGTCAAGAGCCTGCACTCTTGGATGACCGACACCGAGCGTTTTCCGGCTGATTGGATTGTAGTGGTGGAAGCCACCCTGACGCGGGCGCGCCAGGAGGCCCGACCATGACCCATACCATCGACGAAGCTACCTATGCGTCTTACCTCGCGGCCTTGCTCTCCGGCAACCGCACCGAGTGTGCGCGGATCGTGCAGGAACTCGTGTCCGCTGGCACGGGGCTGAAGGAGTTGTACACGGACTTGTTCCAGCGCGCCCAGTATCAGGTCGGCGAACTGTGGGAGCAACAGCGCATTTCAGTCGCGGTCGAACATTTGTCCACCGCCATCACCCAGCACATGCTGACCCTTGTGCAGGCACAGGCGTTCAGCCGGCCGGCGATTGACCGGACCATCATCATTGCCTGCGTAGCTGACGAATATCATCAACTCGGCGGCAGGATGATTGCCGATTTCTGCGAACTGCGCGGATGGCGCGGCTATTTCCTCGGCGCCAATACGCCTTTGCCGGATTTGCTGCACCTGATCGAAGAACGCCGCCCCGATTTGCTTGGCCTGTCGCTGAGCGTCTATTTCAACCTACCGGCGTTGATCAAGGCCCTCGATGCGGTCACCTTCAACTATCCCGAACTGCCCATCCTGGTCGGCGGGCAAGCATTCCGCTGGGGCGCGGAGGCTGCCTTGCAACCCTATCCCAACGCGTCTTACATGGCATCGATCGACGAGTTGGAGCAGCGCATGGTGGCCTATGAGCAATGAGTTTCCGTCACTCCCCGCAGGCTTAGGCTGGAGCTTCCTCCGGGAAAGTAGCAGCGTGTTGGTGGTGCGGGTGAGTCCTGCAGGCATGATTCTCGCCGCCAACGGGCACGCCACGACGCTCATTGGCGTCCCGCTGGAGGGGCAGCCGTGGCACACCATGCTGCTGAATTTCGGCGGCAAGCTTGCACTGGCTGACTGGCTCGCCGATACGGCGCAACCTCGGCTGCTGAATGTGCGCACCGCCGCCGGGCTGCCGCAGACGCTCGAAGTCAAGGTCGAGACGAACGGCGCGGATTATCTGCTGTTCGGCGAGGTCAACGCGGTGGAACAGGCGCGCCTGGCCCGCGAGGTGCTGGCACTCAACCACGAACAGAACAACCTCACGCGCGAACTGACGCTCAAGAACGCCGATCTGAAGCTGCTCAACACCAAGCTGGAGCAATCCCAAGTCCAACTGCTGCAATCGGAAAAAATGGCCGCGGTCGGTCAGCTGGCGGCGGGGGTCGCCCATGAAATCAACAATCCGATCGGTTACGTCAATTCCAACCTGGGCACCCTAAAGAGCCACGTTGAGGAACTCCTTTTCCTGATCGATGTTTATGAACGCTGCGCCGACGCGAATGGCACAGCGACCGACCCGGCACTGCAGGCCGCGCGTGAAAAGGCGGATATTGGTTTTCTGCGCGATGACGTGGTGGCGCTGCTGGCCGAGTCGCGTGACGGTCTGGAACGGGTGCGGAAGATCGTCCAGGATCTGCGTGATTTCTCCCGCATCGACAGCCCGGATTGGCAGGAGGCGGATCTGAATGCCGGTCTGGAGAGTACCCTCAACGTGGTCTGGAACGAACTTAAGCACAAGGCCGAAGTAGTCAAGAGTTACGGTGAACTACCACCGGTGCGTTGCCATCTGGGGCAGGTCAATCAGGTATTCATGAACCTGCTGGCGAATGCGGTGCAAGCGTTCGAGGATCGGGGCAAGATCACATTGAGTAGCGGCGCGGAGGGCCCCTGGGCGTGGGTGAGCGTCGAAGACACCGGCAAAGGCATGACACCGGAAGTGATGAAACGCATCTTCGAGCCGTTTTTCACCACCAAGCCAGTGGGCAAGGGTACCGGCCTAGGGCTTTCTCTGGCTTACGATATTGTGAAAAAACACGGTGGCCGCATTGACGTGAGCAGCCAGCCCGGTCAAGGTACTAGTTTCAAGGTTTGGTTGCCCGTGGCTGGCCCCGAGAATCCGGCGGCCTAATTGCGCGAATTCAGCTGACAGTCTTCGTTGTATGTGGCCTGATCTTGCGGCTATAGAAAAATAGGCATTACTTCGGGAACATGCACTGTACTTGGGCGCGAATCGGATAACTTAATTGAATTGGTCACAGCATATTGCTGATTAAGACATCGGACGAACCCTAGCAGAGTCCTTCGTAGTGATAGAAGGCAGCTTTGTCATGAATAAGCAGCCATTGCCTATGAAAGCTTCATCAGGCTGCAGTGGGCACACAAGAGACCGTCGCGTAAAATGACATTGGTTTAGCGTACGATAATTTCCTAATTCTGTGGTCACCCCGTATTGGCAAAAAATGCCCCGTTTTTATGGCAGGGTCAAATCACGCGTCACCAGTTGCTGACGCAACGCCCGTTCATGCGCATGGCGCGCGCGTAAACGTGGGTCATTGACCAGCATGCCGATGGTTTCACCGAAAACCATAACGACCCCCAAAACTGGCAGAACCATCATCAGACCCGGCACACCAGCCACTGCACCGCCAACAAAAATCATCAGCACGGTTAAAAGCGGATGCATATTGAGGCTCTTGCCGATGGTCATTGGCATGAAGACAAAATCATCAAGCAGCCGGACGAACACGAACAGGCCGACCGCCGCATAGGCCATCCCCGGATTGCCGGGGAAATCGGTAGCCGCCACCAACACGACAATGATGCAGCCGAGGATGGAGCCAACAAACGGAATCCAGGCCAGCACAGCCGCCAGCAGACCCAACATCAGCGGCCCGGAAACGCCAATGATCCACAGTCCGCTGGCCAGGCAGAGAGTATCAAGCAGCGTCAGCTTGATCAGTCCGACAAAATAGAGGCGAGCCGTCTGATCGACTTGCTCCATCAGGTAGAGGCAGCGCTCGAAATAGGCATTGGGCACGGCGCGAATCAGGAATTTGCGAAAACGCCAGCCATCACGCAGCATGAAAAACGCGAGAAATGGTGCCAGCAGCAAGGATGGCGACCACACGGCAATACTCATGGTGATGGCCGGCAGATACTTTTCGGCAAAATGCGCCGAGAAATCTGCCACCTGGGCGGCGAACGCCTCACTGGCTCGCGCTTGGGCCAGCATGCCAATACGCCCTTCCAGTTGGGAAATCACCGTACTCAACATCTGAATACCGCCATTCAGATAGTTCGTTGCCGAATCCTGCCAACTGACCGCCTCGGCAAGCAGCCACGGGAAGACGAGGATACCGATCAGCAGCAGGATGAAAAAAGCACCAGCACTGACCCAGGCTGCCGCTGCATCGTGCGAAACGCCATTGAGGACGAGTCGCAGTTTGAGCGGCAGCAGGCCAAAGTAAATCACCATGGCGAGCACAAATGGCACGACCAGCCACAGGATTTTCTGGAACAGGAAAAGAATCAGGCAGGTTCCAGCAATATTCGCAGCCCACACTACCGGCCCGGCACGATATTGGCCAGCGGCATCCATCATTGCAACGTGCCCTGAGCCGAACTCTGCGTCAGCATCTGGCGCAAACGCTGGCCAAGATGGTGGGCCAGCCGCATGGTGATCTTGGCGGCGATGCGGGCATGCGACTCCATCAGGCGCTCGAAGTCGCCGCGAAAGAGCACAGCCAGTTCAGTTGCAGAAGCCGCCCTCGCCTGGGCGGAGCGTGGCCAATCGTCAAGCAGGCCAAGTTCGCCAAAAAAATCATTGGTCTGCAATTCAGCGAGCGGCGTGTCATGCTGACCCGGCAGGCAAATCGCCACCTTGCCGCTGACAATCACGTAAAGCGCCTGACCTTCCTCACCGGCATCAAAAACCACTTCGCCGGCAAGATACTGCCGGTTGTGCACAAAGCCTTCAACAATGCCCAGTTCGCGCTCGCTGAGCGTGCTGAACAGGTCGGTCTGCACCATCCGATGACTGAAGGAGGTCGGTTCACGGCCGCGTTCAAACCAACTCATGGGAATAATCCGGAAATTGACTGCGGCGATTGTAGCAGGCCATCGTCGATCATTTGGCTCGGGCGAGTAAGCGTAATGCCTTAGAATGCAGCTGTTTCAGAAAGCAGGTTGCGATTGTGTATCGAGTAGTAACCAAGCATCGCGACCATCGAAATCGCTGGATAGTCGAGCACGGCCCCTGGCATACCTCCCGGGGTGATGCCGCCGATTGGGCCGATATACTGCGTGATCTGGGTTACGTCGCCGAGGTTGAAGGCTCGCACGGAAGTATCGCTGAAGAAAACGACAATGACGCTCTTCGTGATGCGCTGTCGACTATGGCCTAAGCAACGCCAAAAAATCGCTACCAGATAAAGAAAAAGCCCTTGGATTCAAGGGCTTTTTCATACAACCGGAGCCAGGCTCCGGTTTTTACTGCGCGTCTGCAAAAGAAGCTTAGGCAGCTTTCTTGGCGACAGCCTTCGGAGCAACAGCCTTCGGAGCAGCAACAACGTTGGCGGCCTTCAGGGTTGCCTGGGTTGCAGCGGAAACGCTGGCTTCAGCAACTTCAGCAGCCTGCTTGGCAGCCTTGTTCAGGCCTTCGTAGGCTTCGTTGGCGGTCTTGATCGCGGTCTTGACAGCAGCAACGGCAACTTCAGAACCAGCCGGAGCGGAAGCCAGAGCCTTTTCAACCATGCCGGAAACCTTGGCATTGGTATCAGCAACGTGGACTTCAACTTCCTTGGCGATCTTGTCCTTGGTTTCCGAGGCGATGGCGATCACGTTACGTGAGTATTCCATGCCTTTTTCGAGGGACGGGGCCGAAATCGACTTCTGCAGACTGACGAAGGACTGAACATCCTTGGCGCCAAGCAGCGTCGAGATGTTGCCGATGGAAGCTTCGAAAATCGAACGGGCAGCAGCCAGGTTCAACAGGGCCAGACGCTCGATGCCATCAAAAGCGGTGTTGGCAAAGAACAGGGCAAAGTTGAAGCCGGTCTTGGCGAAATCTTCGGGTTTGGTCATCATGGTAAGTTCTCCTGAGGGTTGGGGTAGTCTTCGCAGGCATTATTTTGCTGCACTGCAACATGACTCTATTTTAGCCATGGAAGACCTATTGTCAACAACTTTTTGTGCAGTGCACCAATTCAACCAAAATGCCTTGCCAAACAAGGAAATTCGGCATCTTCTTCCAACTAGACAGGATCGATTTCGATCCCGAGACGATCAAGAATCGCCGTCATGGCCTCGGCGGCACCGAGCGGCAGGTAGTAGTCAACCACCTCGCTGAGCTGGGTTCGGGCGGGGTTGATCTCAACCGTCGGAATGCCGCTGCCTGCAGCAAATACTACTGGCTGGGTGATATAGGGGAAGACATTGGAAGTCCCGATGCTGAAAACAATATCGAAGCCTTCCTGCAGGGCCTCAATAAAGCGATCAAGCTCATCCTCGGGCAGAGATTCACCAAAAAGAACTACCTTGGGTCGCAACACGGCACCGCAGACCGGGCACAACGGCGGAATTTCGCGCCCACGAAAGTCTACCGCAGCCTCTTCATGCGTACAGGAGGTGCACATCAGTTCCTGCAAATTGCCGTGAATCTCGATAATTTCGCAACTGCCCGCCGCCCGGTGCAAGCCGTCAACATTTTGCGTAAAAACCATCACCCGATCAAGGTGCTGATCAAGACAGGCAATCGCCCGGTGCGCCGCATTCGGCTTCGCGCCACGACAGTTCTCCTCGATCTGGATCAGGTACTTCCAGGTAATGTCCGGCCTGACAGCGAAAACATCCCCGGACAGTGCCTCTTCGATGTGCAGGCCCTCATCCGTTGCCTCGCTGTTGTACAAGCCCCCTACCCCCCGGTAGGTCGGCAAACCCGAGTCGGCCGAAATCCCAGCCCCGGTAATGAACAAGGCACGGCGTGCCTGGCTCAGATGGCCAGCAACAGCATCCAGCGCTGCTTCAATTGATGGAGAAAAATTAGTCACTGAGAAATGGCCGTGGGTACTGGTTATGACATCAAGGTCAGAAGCCAGACTTTATAATCCTCACGCAACAAAAAAGCCACCCGAAGGTGGCTTGATCGTTGTATTTGGTGCGCCCGAGATGACGAATCCGGGCACTGGTTGCTAACAATTGACATCGTAAGAGTGGCAGTTGAACAAGGTTGACATCTCGCACAGAGAGAAACTATTCTTTAGCACACGCATACACCTAAGCTGGAACAGTTAGTGAGTAGTCTTCATACCAAACCGAGGCAATCTCGAAGAGGTTAGGTTGGCAGCCTTGACTACTCGTCTCCGATGATCATCGAGAGAGGGTGTTAAATCGGGAGGTAAGCGCGAAACTGCCTCGGTCCGTTTACAGGAAGCCACCTTAGGCTGTCATACGGCATATCCAGAAATGGGAATGCCATGCCTGTACGAAACGTAGCAATTAAAGAAACAACCCTCGCCGCCCATAAGCAACTGTCCTTTGAGAACCTATTAGCTGCTTGGCTACTAAGTGATGGCTGGGAGGTATTAATTCCAGCTATCGATCATGGAAAAAAAACTGATTTGGTTGTCGCAGATGACAACCTGTACTACCGAATTCAAGTAAAAAGTATTCAAAGCACAAATGAATCTATTACTGTTGAAAACAAATGGCAAGGGGCAAAAATAGACTATGTTGTATATTTTTCCGTTCAAGGTGAATGGGGTTATATAACCCCAGCATTTCATGAACCAAGCAGGCTATTAAATTCGCCAGGACACATTCGTTTTCACAAACACCCAACAAATTTCCTAAAAGCGTTTGCGAAAATATAATAAATAAATCCACCAAACATCGTGGATTTTCTTATTGCGCGACGAGATAATATAAATCCATCATCTGTCGTTAATATTCCCATTGGGTTATACGAGCCAACCAATAAATTTACCCGGACACATTCTATGTCCACCCAATCAGAAAAAACCACCCAAACAAATTCCCACCTAAATATAATTACTGGTCTTTTTTATCCTTATCGGATTTCACACCATTTACAATATCTTTTCTTAACGTATTATTAATATTTTTTGAGTTAATTAATCTATGAATAACTTTCAAATCTTCTGGAGAAACGTCTAACCCGACGGAAGAATATTTCTTCGAAAACCTGGACAAGTCGAGTCCTTTAGCTGCTGCGGCAAGTGCATCAAGTTGCGCCGTTGATTCTCCCCCATTCTTGTGCTTCGCTAATTCCTCGTAGATTGTTGCCAAACCTGGGCGCTTAGTATTCTTCCTTGCCAAATCTTCACCAACTAACCCTAGGGCACCTCTTCGTATATACGCCGGCGATTCAATGTCTAAGCCTCGAGAAGCGGCGAATGAAGTCTTCTCAGCAACCTTTAACTTTTCCAATTCGCTCTTCAATTTTCCAATGTGCTCTTCGTAGCCTCTCCCCTGAGCTTTTGTTTTTTCCAACTCTCCAAGCGTTAGCTCCATATCCCGCAGTATTGAAGCATTGTCATCTTTTGCAGCAGAAATTTGAGACTCCATGTGGGTTAAATTTCCCGCAAGGCGTCGAACAAAACCCCCCATCTCATCCGCACTTCCCGCCAGTCTGTTAAAAATTGTTAGAAAATACTCAACTAACTCATTATCAGAAAAATTGGGATATCGAACAGTGTGGTCAATCTCGCTCCAGCCTTCCTCAAAAATTGTTCTGACTTGAACTTCAGTTACAACTTTCCGTTTCATAGGCTGGCTGGAAAAAACGTAATGAACCGACCTATAACCTGCTGGATGCTCTTTAATTTCAAAACCAGATTCATTAAACTGAGAAATTAGTTCATCGCGGTCACCAGTACGAATATATGACACAGGCGTTTCAATAGGATCCCATTGTGAAGTAAGGTCTAAGTGAATTGAAAAACAATCTTCTTTAAACAAATGAAGAACACGAATACCGACCAAGTCCGTCACAATCTCAAAATAATTTTCAGCAGAAATATCTGTATATTTTTCGTTACTCTCTGCACGCTTTCGAATAATTTTCTCAACAAGGTGCTCCGAATTTTTTACCCGCCACCTTACTGAGTGAACGTGCTTGTATTTCTGAATCAACCTTGCAAATAGAGTGGCAGACTCCTCCAATTGAACCAATTGTTGCTCATGGTCATTTGCAATTTCTTCAAGAATATTCCATTCAATTTCCGCCTTATTCCAAGTATCTTGATCAATATTATTTCTATGCAAGAAATCTTCTTTGATTAAAGGAATGGACATAAATACTCCTAATTATTCCCCCCGTCCAAGTAACACGGGGGGCTATGGATACATGGAAAAAATGTGACGCTCTTCAGTTCTTGATGCAATAGGAACCTAGAGTGTCCTTCTGATCATCTTGAAACAAGGGTCAAACTAAGATTTAACCAGTTCAACTACAGCATTTTTGCTACCCATCACTTTAGCGATCCGTTCGCAAACTTCAGACAGCGTGTAGCCATGCTTTGCAGGAAAGAAAACTAGTGGCATTCCAGCTGCCTCGCACACCTTTTCCAAGAATTCATCACGACCTTTACGAGAATCCTTTGCGTGCGATTGGTCATTCAGCTCAATGACGCACACCGGCTTGAGACTATCGGGGCTACACAACACATAGTCGAAGTGTTTTGCGCTGATTCGATTGAATGCTCGCTGCCACAGTGACTTCGGCGTACCAGTAGCGACATTCACAACATCGGCAACTCGAACCTTCCCGAAAATCCTGAAATCTCCACCGACGGCTTGGTCGAGAACGCCAAGGAAGGAGCGTTCAGCTGGAGAAAACAACCCAGCGCCAAGAACATAAGGGTAACTGTCACTACCTTCTGGCGATGGTGAATTACGACGTTTGAGTATGAAAAACAGAACAACGGCTATTAATATAAACAGCAAAAACCAGCGCACATACCCTCCAAATCAGCGTCATTCTTATTTGGCGCCGTTGCTAAATAGTCTCTCAGAATAGCCGTTTCGAATATTCCACTCAAGCAAAACCGCTCTGACAGAGGGCTGCGCGTATCGCGCGCAAGGCGCGAGCGTACATCCTTCCCAGCAATTTCGGAGCCTTCAGCAAGGCCATTCGCGCCAAACTGAAGGACAGGGCCTTCGCCAAGCGTTACTTGCAAGTGCTGGTCGATGAGATCGTAGTGGATGGTGACACAGCAACGAGGAAGGGCAGTTACGCCAAACTTGGAAATGCTGTCGCCAAAATGAAAAAAGGCACTTCAGAAGAAGTGCCCAGTTTCATGCTTGCTTGGTGCGCCCGGAGCGATTCGAACGCCCGACCCCTTGGTTCGTAGCCAAGTACTCTATCCAGCTGAGCTACGGGCGCGCTACCAATGCACAACAAGATCAAATTTGCGTTGGTCTTGTTGCTTGGTTCTAGTGGTGCGCCCGGAGCGATTCGAACGCCCGACCCCTTGGTTCGTAGCCAAGTACTCTATCCAGCTGAGCTACGGGCGCACTCTTAGAGCGGCGCATTATACGGGCGCGGGCGTAGAATGCAAGGGTCTCACCGGAAAAACTTGAATGAGTACCCTCTCCATCCACATGCCCAAATACCCCGAGTGCTGGGAAAGTTGCGGTTCGTGCGCCAGCGGAAATGTCTTCATCCTCGAACTTCTGGTCAAGCCGGGTGACATGATTGAACGCGACGACAATATTCTGACGCTCGAAACGGGCAAGATATCTCTCGATATTCCCAGCCCCTACGCCGGCCGGGTTGTGGAAATCCATGTCATAGAGGGCGATACAGTGAATGCGGGAGCGCTGCTGGTAACGCTGGAATCAGCCTGAGCACTGCCGTCCAGAACGCTGTTGCGGCGCCCCCTCGCATTACTTTGGGGAGTCGATCTCCATCGCATTGCGCACCTCCCTGACCCCTCGCACACTACTGGCCAGATCGAGCGCACGGCGCAGCGAATGTTCGTCTGGAACGGTTCCGCCCAGAGTAATTACACCGCTTTTGGATAGCACACGAAACTGGGACCCAACCAGTCCGACATCCGTGCGCAAGAGGGTTTCCACTTTGTCGTGCAGGACTCCATCGGGCGCCTCGACCGTTGCCCCAAGGGCCGCAATCGTTTGAGGATTGTCGGTGGCAAAAGCGCTCAGCCCGAGACTGCCCAACATCGTTGCTAGCACGATGCCTGTTATGGCCAGATTGCGATTTATCATCGATTGCTCCTTCAGGGATTTAACGTGAAGGACATAATGCAAGCTTGGTGCCAGAACTAATTATTTATTACAATTCAATTACTTAACAAAGTATCGCGCGGCAAAAACCCTTGTTTTAGTCGCCCGCAAGCGACATCAATCGTCTTCAGCGCTCGGCGACGATGTCGCCATCACTACGAAACATTGAAGGCGTCAGGTCATGCTTCTGCAACAGCCGATAAAACTCCGTCCGATTGCGATCAGCGATTCGGGCAGCATCGGCCACGTTGCCATCGGTCAGCTTGAGCAACTGGACCAGATAGTTGCGCTCAAAACGTTGCTTGGCATCGACATAACTCAGCGCTTCCATGGCCGGAACACGTAGCGCGCGTTGGGCCAGCGAAAGCGGAATAAGCGGTGTCGAGGTCAGGGCGCAGCTTTGTTCAACGACGTTATAGAGTTGCCGCACATTTCCCGGCCAGGCGGCGGTTGCCAATGCTTCCAGCGCATCCGGGGCAAAGCCGGTGATCGACTTGCCATATTTGGTAGCGATCTGCTGAACGAAGTAGGCGGCCAGCAGCGGAATATCCTCACGTCTGTCCTCAAGCCGCGGCAGTGTCAGCGAAACGACATCAAGCCGGTAATAGAGGTCTTCGCGGAATTGACCCTGTGCCATCGCGGCATCGAGGTCGCGGTGCGTTGCGGAGAGCAGACGAACATCAACGGGCTCGGCACGGGTTGCGCCGACCGGCCTGACCATCCGCTCCTGCAGCACGCGCAGCAATTTGACCTGCAGGGAAAGCGGCATGTCGCCGATTTCATCGAGAAAAAGCGTTCCTCCATTGGCAGCCTGGACAAGTCCGACGCGGCTATTGCCGGCACCGGTGAATGCTCCCTTGATGTGCCCGAAGAGTTCCGACTCCAGCAGCGGCTCTGGAATTGCCCCGCAGTTGATGGCAATAAACGGCCCCTTGGCCCGCGGGCTGGCGCGATGGATGGCCCGGGCCAGCACCTCCTTGCCAGTACCGCTCTCGCCACGAATCAGAACGCTGGCGTCAGAGGCAGCCACCATGCGCGCTTCGGCCATCAACTCGGCCATCTGACTACTGCGAAAGACGATGCCATCCTGCCATTCATCCGTTCCGCCACCCAGTGTCGGCGGCGCCGATGGATCTGTCGGCAGCATTGGCGCCGAAAGCTGCAACGCCTGGTCAATCTTGCCAAGCAATATCTGGCTGTCAAAGGGCTTGGTCAGATAACCGAAAACCCCTCGGGAAGTGGCGTCCACCGCATCGGGAATGGTGCCGTGGGCGGTCAGCAGGATCACCGGCAAACTTGGCCGGGTAGCGCGGATTTCCTCGAACAGTGCCAGTCCATCGCGCGCCGGCAGGCGAACATCGCTGACCACGACGCGCGGCGGATCAACCGCGATTCTGGCCAATGCCTCTTCGGCCGATCCTACGGCCGAAACGCGAAACCCTCTGGCCCGCAGGCGCATGGCCAGCAAGCGCAGGATATCTTCGTCGTCATCGACCACCAGAATATGGGCTCCGGCCATCGCGGAAATCTTGCTCATGGCGCACTCCTCTGGCTTGCAGGCCTTTGCGAACGCGGGCGGGCCGGCAAGGTAAGTTCAATGTCGGCCAGGCCGTCGATTTTCTCCTGCAATTCGACAGCTTTGCGCTGACTATCCTTCAATTGTTGCCCCTGTCGATCAAGTTGTCCGTCCAGCCTTTGCCGCTCGGCGTAGTTGTCGGCCAGCAGGCGCGCCAGGGGTTGCAAACTGAGCGCAGCCGGGTCGCTGGATTTGAGGACGTGGTCGAGCAACCCAAGCGCCCTGCCAAGATCCTGCGGGGCGCGTGGTGCGCCAAGCAGCATGGCTGTCCTCAGCTGGGTATTCGGATTCGCCGGCAAGGCAGCCAGCACCATGCGCTCACGGCTGAGTTCGCTCGGCGTCAGGCGGGACAGCATTTGATAGTAGGCCAGCGGCGGTAGCGGCCCGGGTTCATCGTAGGTCGGCTTGCGTGGCCCGAACGGATTGACGGCACAGCCGGCCAGGATAAGGCAAAAGGAAAAGAGCAAAGCATTCGGCGAACGATCCATGCCAAAGCAGCCATCCCGGCGATTATTTTTCATCAGGCAGTTCCACACAAAAATGAGCCCCGGTTTCGGTAGCCAGCAATGAGACAGTGCCACCCATGGCGCGAACCAGTTCGCGCACGATGGACAACCCCACTCCGCTACCCTGGCGCTGAGCCGGCGCTTCCCGTTGGCCCTGGACAAAGGGATCAAAGATGCGCTGGCGATCTTCCGGAGCGACACCGGGCCCCTGATCGATACACTCGAAGGAAAGGCAGTCGTCGTGCCGGGTAACGACGAGCCGGACAGAGGCACCTTCGGGGCTGAAATCAATGGCATTGGAGAGCAGGTTATCCAGCACGACACCCATTTTATCGATGTCTAGAATCGCGTTAGCGCGATCCGGCGTTTCGACCAAAACCTTGAGTTGTCTGGATTGGGCATGAAATTCCCGACGCTGCACGACACCGGCCATGAATTTCTGCAACTCCACCGACTCCAGCTTGAGGCGACGCGCCTCGAAAGCGGCACCGTTGAGGCTTAGCAGGCTCTCGATCTGGAGCTGCAAGCCGGCCACATTGTGCTGAAGGATATCGACCACCTCACGCTGGTTCTCACCCAGCGGCCCGGGAACCTCCTCCTTGAGCAAAGCGACGCCCTCCTTCAGCGCGGTAAGCGGCGTTTTCAGTTCATGCGAGACATGCCGCAGCGTTCGTTCACGATCCGCCTCCAGCTCAGCCAGGCGCTGCCGGAGCCAATCAAGGCGCCGACCAAGCTGCCGGAGGTCGGCCGGCCCGCCAACCTTTACCGCTTCCTCAAAGCGATTGGCCCCGAGCCTGCTGATTGCCTGCTCCAGTTGTCGCACGGGACGCACCAGCCACCAACCCATCGCCAGCGCGACGAGCAAGGCGCCAGCCAGGGCAAGCACGATCTGCCCACCGAGATGCAATCGATTCGCTTCGAGCTCGATGAGTAGGCGACTGTTCTGCGCTTCGATCCAGCGCTGACCAGCTTGCTTCAACAATCCGTTCAACTCGACCAGGCGCGCCAGGAAGGGGGTCAGTTCAGCCTTGCCGACTTTCTTTTCCAGCCCGCTGCGCAGCGCTTCAGCCACCATTCGCCAACCCCCAAGCAATGGGGTCATGGGCTCGGCCACCATGGCATCGAGACGATCGACCAGGGCCAATGACTGGGCCAAGTGCTCGTCGAAACGCTGGTGAAAAAGCGGGTCGTCAAGGACCAGGTATTGCCGGGCACTGCGCTCGATATCGACCGTACGTTCGGCAAGCTCCTGAATAGCTGCCGTCAGATGGATCGCCTGTTCGCTGTTGCGCCGACTCTCATCAACCAGACGTTCGACCACCAGCCAGCTCTGCAAAGCCACTCCACCCAGAAGCAGAACGATCACAGCAAAGCCGAGCAACATGCCCTGGCGAAAGGAAACTCGAATCATCTACGTCGTTTTCGTGAAAATTGAAGTGTAGACCGTAACGATATTTCCAAGAGGTGCATCAAGACGATAACTCTGGGCAATCAACACAACTTTACCAAGCCATAAATATATATAAATCAGTTACCTGGGAATTTTGTCGCCAAAATCAGACAAAGGCAAACCAGCACCACACCGAGTATCCAGCAAAAGCCAAAATACTTGTCGCCAATTAACGACATGGTTATCGTTTTAATTCAGAACTTAATTCAAGTAAATATATTATCTATATGTTTTTGTTGATTAATATATTTCTGGCACGGTTATCGCAATGACTACATGGAAATCAGCGCCCAACCATTACTGAGAAGGACTCCCCATGTTCAGCAAACCAAGCCTTACCCATCGTAACGACCTCGTTACCCGCAAAGACGTCCGACCGGTTCTCGGCAACGGCACTGCACCAACAGTTGCGGATTTGACGACCAAAGGAGCCCTTGCCGCCAATACCGAATTACCCCCTGCAGCCGCTCTACCCTCGCAAACCGAACCATCCGGAAGCCCGGAAAACGTCATGGGTGCCCGCCTGATCGTTGGCCCGGATGTCAAACTCAAGGGGGCGGAAATTCTCGATTGCGACACACTGGTCGTCGAAGGTCGTGTCGAGGCGACCATGGATAGCCGTGTCATCAGAATCGCTGATCAAGGCTCTTTTGCCGGCAAGGTCAGTATCGACATTGCCGAAATTCATGGCACCTTCGAAGGCGAACTGACCGCCCGCTCACAACTGATCATTCACGCCACCGGTCGGGTCAGCGGCAAGATTCGTTACGGCAAGCTGGTCATCGACGAAGGTGGCGAGTTGTGCGGGGACATTAACGCCATTTCTGCCGAGCATCGAACATCATCTCGCCCGGCCAACGACTTTGTTCCGACCTTGAGTGCTATTTCTAATTGATAGCTTTTGTCACTCAACATAGAATCCGCAACCATGCTTAGTGCCACCTCCCATTTCTCCTCAATTAGACCAGTTTCCGGCGGTTCCAGTATTTCGCCGGCGGAACTTTTTCGTTCGGGAGATTTGGTCATTCGTCGGCTTGGCGACTTCCATGAACGCCTTGCCTCGGATCTGTTGGTTCGCCGCATGTATGCTTGGCGCGGCTATCGCGCCAACCCTCACACCACACCCCAGCCAGATTCCGGAAGGGTGACGCTGGTCGCATGGCAAGACAATGTGCTAGCCGCAACCCTGACCCTGTCACACGATAGCGGCAACGGGCTGCTCTGCGAGGCACTTTACCCAGACGAAATTGCGAACCTTCGTGCCAGGAATCTGAAAGTCTGCGAATACTCACGGCTGGCCATCGATCCGGATTTCAGTTCCCCGGCACTGATGGACGCCTTTTTTCGAACCGCCTATAACTTCGCCCGCAGTCATTTCCATGCCAGCGATGCCCTCGTTGAAATCAATCCGAGACATTGCCGCTACTATGAACGCGAACTGGGTTTCACCCGATTGGGGCCCTTGCGCGTTTGCCCGCGAGTAAATGCCCCGGCCATCCTTCTGCATCGTAACTTGCTTCACCCCTTCCCGAAGTTGCTACAGAATCGGCGCCCACAGCATTTGCAGTCCGTAAAGGTTTCCTGAGGCATTTGCCAGCTTTTTTCAGAATAATTTTCGGCCGGCAGCTTCTTGGGTAAACTGTCCAACTTTCAACGCCCCAAGACGGACCCATGGCCCAATACGTAATGTCGATGCTGCGCGTCAGCAAAATCGTGCCGCCCAAGCGGCAGATCATCAAGGATATTTCCCTTTCTTTCTTCCCCGGCGCCAAGATTGGCCTGCTCGGCCTGAACGGCTCAGGCAAATCGACCGTGCTGCGCATCATGGCCGGTGTCGATAAAGAATTCGACGGCGAAGTCCAGCATCTGGCCGGCGTTTCCATCGGCTACCTGCCACAGGAACCGCAACTTGACGCGGCCAAGACCGTGCGCGAAGAAGTTGAATCCGCCCTCGGCGAAGTCATGCAGGCGCAGGCCAAGCTCGACGAGGTCTATGCCGCCTACGCCGACCCGGAAGCCGATTTCGACAAACTGTCCGAGGAACAGGCCCGCCTCGAAGCGATTATCGCCACCGCCGGCTCGGATACCGAAGCTCAGATGGAACTGGCCGCCGACGCCCTGCGCCTGCCGCCCTGGGATGCCGTCATCGGCAACCTGTCCGGCGGTGAAAAGCGCCGCGTCGCGCTGTGCAAGCTGCTGCTGGCCAAGCCTGACATGCTGCTGCTCGACGAACCGACCAACCACCTCGACGCCGAATCGGTCGAATGGCTGGAACAGTTCCTGGTGCGCTTCCCGGGCACCGTCGTCGCCGTCACCCACGACCGCTACTTCCTCGACAACGCCGCCGAGTGGATTCTCGAACTCGACCGTGGCCACGGCATTCCGTACAAAGGCAACTACTCCAGCTGGCTGGAGCAGAAGGAAGCCCGCCTGGAGACCGAAAACAAGCAGATCGACGCCCACATGAAGGCGATGAAGCAGGAACTGGAATGGGTGCGCAGCAATCCAAAGGCGCGTCAGGCCAAGTCCAAGTCCCGAATCGCCCGCTTCGAAGAACTGTCCAGCCAGGAATACCAGAAGCGCAACGAGACCCAGGAAATCTTCATCCCGGTCGGCGACCGCCTGGGCGGCAAGGTCATCGAGTTCAGCGGCGTCAGCAAGTCGTTCGGCGACAAGCTACTCATGGACAACGTCAGCTTCACCATCCCGGCCGGCGCCATTGTCGGCATCATCGGCCCGAACGGTGCCGGCAAATCGACCTTGTTCAAGATGATCACCGGACAACAGCAGCCGGATTCCGGCACGGTCGACATCGGGCCGACAGTCAAGATGGCCTACGTCGACCAGTCACGCGACTGCCTGGATGGCACGAAGACGGTATTTGAAGAGCTGGCTCAGGGCAGTGACATCCTGCAAATCGGCAAATTTGAAATGCCGAGTCGCGCCTACATTGGCCGCTTCAACTTCAAGGGTGGCGATCAGGGCAAGCAGGTCGGCAATTTGTCCGGCGGCGAACGCGGCCGTCTGCATCTGGCCAAGACGCTGATGACCGGCGGCAACGTCCTGCTGCTCGACGAACCGTCGAACGACCTCGACGTCGAAACGCTGCGGGCGCTGGAAGACGCTCTGCTCGAATTCCCGGGCTGCGCCATGGTCATCTCGCACGATCGCTGGTTTCTCGACCGGATTTGTACGCATATCCTGGCGGCCGAGGGCGATTCGCAGTGGAACTTCTTCGAAGGCAACTATCAGGAATACGAGGAAGACAAGCGCAAGCGTCTGGGTGAAGAAGGTGCCAAGCCGAAACGGATTCGCTACAAACCGATTACCCGCTGATCAATGGTCATTCCCGCGCCAGCGGGAATCCAGTCCGCAGCAGACTCGCCGAAATCCGGGACTGCTGCGGTGGACCACCAAAAATAACGCAAAACGGGCGCCGCATGGCGCCCGTTCTTTTTTCTGCCCCCCGCCAACGCGGAAGGCTGAAACTTGAAATATCAGTGCTTCAGATTAGCAGAAAAAACCGCCTTGGACTTTTCGGAAAAATGAAAGTCGTTGAAGGTGCGGCAAATTTCGGCTTCGTTGCGGCCTTCGGAATGATCTTCAAAACTGATACCAATGATCTTGCCATTGGCGGCCAGTGTCTGGAAAGCGAAACGCCAGCGTTGAGCTTCAGCCAGGCGCTCGCGCAGTTCGGTTTCGTTGGAAATCGTGATGCCGGCGTTTTTCAGGGAATCCAGAAATTGCTCGAAGGATTCTGTGCTCAAACTACCCATTTGTCTCTCCGTTATAAGTTCGGTGTTAGGTCACCATGAGCCAAATAACGCCCCTCCGGATATTCGGTTGACACAAAAATAATAGAAATTGAGAGATTCTTTGAAGAGGACTTTTGAAGCTTGATTTCTTTCATAAATGCGATAATCCAAAACTTATGAAAAAACAAAACGTCCCCGCCGAAATTGCTGAAATCCGTCCCGCGCAGTCCATCGAACTGCTCAAGGAACTGCATATCCTGACGCGGGACGGCAAACTGAATCAGGACACCCGGCGCAAGCTGAAACAGGTTTATCACCTCTACCAGTTCATCGAACCGCTCCTGGCCGATGCCCAAAGTCTGGCCGACCATGGCGCCGGCAAGTCCTACCTCGGCTTCATCCTTTATGACCTGTTCTTCAAGCAGCAGGAAACCGGCCATATCTACGGCATCGAAAGCCGCAAGGAACTGGTTGAAAAATCGCGTGATCTGGCGGCAAGGCTGGGCTTTGACCGGATGAGTTTTCTTGACGTCACGGTCGAAGAATCCACGCGCGCCAGCACCCTGCCCGATCAAATCGATGTCGTCACCGCGCTGCACGCCTGCAATACCGCAACCGATGACGCCATTCGTTTCGCACTCGCCAAGCAGGCGAAGCACATCGTGCTCGTGCCCTGTTGCCAGGCCGAAGTCGCTGCCTGCATGCGCGCCCGCAAGAACGAATCACTGAGCAAGACACCGCTTTCGGAACTCTGGCGCCACCCTATTCATACCCGCGAACTTGGCAGCCACCTGACCAACGTCCTGCGCTGCCTGCTGCTCGAATCGCACGGCTACGACGTGACAGTGACTGAACTGGTCGGCTGGGAACATTCGATGAAAAACGAGCTGATCATCGCCAACAAGCGCGGCAATCCCCGCAAAAATGCCCGCGAACGGGCCGAAGCCATCCTACGGGAGTTCAATCTCGAAGAACTTGCCCCGCGTTTCACGTACTAAGGCTCCATGACTCGAATTCAACACCCTCTCGAACTCCTGGCGCCGGCTAAGAACGCCGATTTCGGCATCGAAGCCATCAAACACGGCGCCGATGCCGTCTACATCGGCGGCCCGGCCTTTGGTGCCCGCTATGGCGCCGGCAACACCACCGCCGACATCAAGCGCCTGTGTGATTTCGCCCACCGCTACCACGCCAAGGTTTTCGTCGCCCTCAACACCATCCTGCGTAACGATGAACTGGAAGAAGCCTGTCAGCTTGCCTGGCAGATTTACGAAGCCGGCGCAGATGCCCTGATCATTCAGGACATGGGCCTGCTGGAAATGGATCTGCCACCCATCCAGTTGCACGCCAGTACGCAAACCGACAATCGAAATGCGGACAAGGTGAAGTTTTTGCAAGACGTTGGCTTCTCGCAGGTGGTTCTGGCCCGTGAATTAAGCTTAAATGAAATTATTAACATATCGTCGCAAACCAATGTTTCGTTGGAATATTTTGTGCACGGCGCACTCTGTGTTGCATACAGCGGCCAATGTTTCATCAGCCAGGCCCATACCGGGCGCAGCGCCAATCGCGGCGAGTGTTCGCAAGCCTGCCGACTGCCCTACACGCTGATCGACGACAAGGGCAAAACCATCACCGAGAACCAGCATCTGCTTTCGATGAAGGACAACAACCAGAGCGAAAACATTCTGGCGCTGGCACAGGCCGGCGTCTGCTCCTTCAAGATCGAGGGCAGGCTCAAGGATCTCAGCTACGTCAAGAACATCACGGCGCACTACCGCGGCCTGCTCGACGAGATCATCGCCAACAACCCCGAATTCACCCGCGCCTCCAGCGGCCACAGCACCTATACCTTCACGCCGCAGCCGGACAAGACGTTCAACCGCGGCTACACCGATTATTTCGCCAACGGCCGCCAGGACGACATCGGCGCCTTCGATTCGCCGAGTTTCGTCGGCGAACTGATCGGCGAAGTGGTCGAAATCGGCGACGGCTGTTTCACCGTCAATGCCGAAAAGCCCTTCAACAACGGCGACGGCGTCTGTTTCTACGACGCCCACGGCGAAGTCGTTGGCATGCGTATCAACCGCGCCGATGGCAAAACCCTCTTCCCGGCCGAAATGCCGGAAGAACTGTCCGCCGGCGCCACCCTATTCCGCAATCGCGACCAGGAGTTTGAGCGTTCTTTGGAAAAGGAATCGGCCGACCGCCGCATTTCGGTCAAGCCGGTGCTGGTCGAAACCGAAGACGGCTTCGCGCTGACGCTAACTGACGAAGATGGCGTGATTGCTACGGTCAACCGGAAAAACGGGCCAAAATCAGAATGGCAACTGGCCCAGAATCCCGAGCCGGCGATGGCCAAGCTCAAGGAAAACCTCGGCAAATTCGGCAACACGATGTTCGTCGCCGAGCCGGTTGAGATCAAGCTCAGCCAGCCCTGGTTCCTGCCCGTCAGCGCCATCAACGCCCTGCGCCGCGAGGCCGCCGAACAGCTCGAAGCCGCCCGTATTGCCAGCCACCCGCGCCCGCCACGCGCCACACCAGCCGCCAACCCAGTGCCCTACCCGCAGGAAGAGCTGACCTACCTCGGCAACGTCTTCAACGCCAAGGCTCGTCAGTTCTACGAGAAACACGGTGTCAAGCTGATCGAGGAAGCCTACGAGGCCGGCAACGAAAAGGGCATGGTCTCGCTCATGATCACCCGCCACTGCCTGCGCTACAGCTTCAACCTGTGCCCGAAGGAAGTGAAGCACCTCAAGCCAGACCCGATGACGCTGATCAACGGCAACGAAAAACTGATCCTCAAATTCGACTGCAAAGCCTGCGAAATGCACGTCGTCGGCAAGATGAAGAAGGGCGTCATGCTCAACCTCGGCACCATCCGCCCCGCCGCCTGAGCTCTCCTCAGGCCGGCTTGCGAAGCAGATCGACGCGCTGCGGATTGAGGAAGGTGGCGCCGTCCGGCCCCATGAAGGACTCGAACTTTTCCTGCACCTGCCGGTAGAGTTCCGGGGCCAGCCGGTGATCGGTGTGCGTAACCTGGATCATCCGGGTATCAAACTGGGCAAAACTCTCGAAATAGCTGCGGGTGTTGAAGAACATCTGCTTTTCGAGCTGCAGGCTGCCTGAATCCACCGCCTTGCAGATCGCGGCAAACGCCGCCTCGCGGACCAGTTGCTCGTTGTGGAAGATACGAAAAACCTCGTTCAGATCACCAGCAAAGACCGGTTCGGAAATCCACGCCAGGCCGCCCAGCTTGAGCACGCGGGCAATCTCGGACAGGGCGCGGTCCATGTCGGCCACCGGTACATGGTGCAGCGACTTGAACATGAGCACGATATCGACGCTGGCGTCATCGACCGGAATCGCCTCGGCGCCGCCATGGCTGAAGCGCACCGTCGGCAGATCGGCAATTTCCAGATTGCGCGCATGCTGGATGGTGTCGACTTCGAGGGCGATGATTTCCCGCGGCCGCCCGGTTTCGGCCAGAATACGGGTCTTTTCAGCCCTGCCGCAGCCGAGTTCGAGGACACAGGCGCCATCGAACGGCAGTTCTTCGAGCAACAGCTTGATTTCGTTGCACAGCGTGGTCTGTGTGGGATCAGCGATCTTCATGGCACATCCGGAAACAAGGGGTGAACCCGAATTTTAGCGGATGCTGATGCAGCGGCGCGCGCCATGATGGAAAAGTGGCGCTATAGTCACGCCTGTCGCACCGTACCCACTCACCATGAAACCCACTCCCTGCCCGTCCTGCCGTCAAACCATGACCAAGCACCGCTTCGAGCGGCTACATCACGGCGAAGTCATTCTCGACATGTGTTTCAGCTGCCAGGCAATCTGGTTTGACGAGTTCGAAAGCGTCCAGATCACGCCGGGCGGCATCGTCGAATTGTTCAAACTGCTGCACGAACACCACGACGACCAGCGCCTCCCGCTCAGCGCTCCCTTGCGCTGCCCGCGCTGTGAAGAAAAACTGCTACACGGCCTCGACGTGGCCAAACACGGCGGCCAGTTCAACTACCACCGCTGCCTGCAAAAACACGGCCGTTTCACCACCTTCGCCCAATTCATGATCGAAAAGGGCTTCGTCCGGCAGCTCAATCCGGCCGAAATCAACGAACTGTCGGCCAAAGTCGGCATCATCAGCTGCATGGGCTGCGGGGCCCCGGTCGATATCCGCAAGGACCACGCCTGCGGCCACTGCCGGGCGCCGATCACCATCCTCGACCCGTCCGCCGTCGAACAGGCGTTAACCCGCTACCAGCATGCGGAGGTGCGCCGCACAACGCGCGATGTCGAGCTGCTCGGCGACGCCATCGTGATGCGCGAACGGGAAAAATCGCGTTTCAAACGCACGAAACCGGAACCTGAAAACGCCGGAATTATCGACGCGATCGACCTGCTTTCAGCCGGCGCTGAATTCGTCTGGAACCTGATCAAGCGTTGAATCCCGGAACCCGCAAAACCCTGCTGGTTCTACGCCATCTCGCTCGGAAACAAGACCTTCGGGGCCAGTTCCACCTGAGAACTATCGCCGCCCAACCAGATTACCCCATCCTGAATCGTGCATTGCAGGCGCATGCCGCGTGCCGCCAGCGACGCCAGCGCCTTGCCCTCCTCCACGCTCAAGGACAGCACGCGCAGATTCTTCTGCCCCGACACCTTCCCCTGCGTCTGTTGCCACCATATTTCAGCCGTCCGCCCGCCATAGCTGAGCACCATGACGTGCCGCGCCCGGTTACAGGCCCGGCGAATGAGCTTTTCATCAGGCAGGCCAACGTCGATCCAGCGCTCGACGCTCCCGGTCGCATCCAGATCCTGCAAATCTGCCTCATCCTCGGTCGCCGACAGGCCGCGCCCGAAGGTCAGTGTTTCCGAGGCATTCAGCGCAAAAGCCAGCAGGCGAACCATCATGCGCTCATCGGTTTCCGACGGGTGACGGGCAATGGTCAGGGTGTAATCGCCAAAATGTCCGCGATCGAGATCGGCAAGCTGCAGTTCGGCCTTGAAAATGGTGGATTTGAGTGCCATGCCCGCCCCTGAAAAAGGGCGGATTATCCCATGACGATTCGCCCAAAGCAGGCTAGGATTCAAAGCATTCACCACAAAGGAGAAACCGTCATGCGCCTCAGTCAAATCAGCCTTGCCCTTCTTGCCGGCCTGCTCGCTGCCCAGGCCAACGCCGCCGATGCGCCCAAGCGCAAATCCGGCCTTTGGGAAATGAAGACGCAGATGGCTGGTATCCCATCGCAAGGCCCGATGCAGATGTGCGTCGATCAAGCCAGCGACAACATGATGCAGGAACGCTCAAAGGAAAAATCCAATTGCCCGGTGATGGATGTCAATCGCGGCGTCGGCAAGGTCACCATCCACGCCGTCTGCAAGCACGAAGGCATAACGACAACCAGTGATGCAGTGATTACCGGTGATTTCGAAAACAGCTATCGCAGCGACATGGTGATCCGCTACGACCCGCCGCAGCAGGGCATGAAGGAAATGAAGATGGTCCAGGAAGCACGCTGGCTTGGCCCCTGCAAACCGGGGCAGAAACCGGGCGATGTGATGATGCAGGGCATGCCGGCGATAAACATGCAGGAAATGATGAAAGACCCGCAGGTGCGCGAGATGATGAAGCGCCAGCAGCAAGGCAAATAGTCAGGGCCGTATAATTAGCGTTTTCTAATCTTCGAGAAACCCATGCGCCAATTGATCCTGACCTGCTGCCTCGCCCTGACGGCGCTGTTTGCCCACGCCGAAGTCATCGACATCGACAACGCCGAACTCGACAAGCTGATGAAGAGCGGCGTGCCGGTGGTTGATATCCGCCTGCAATCCGAGTGGGAAGAAACCGGTATCGTCAGCGGCAGCAAATTGCTCACCTTCTTTGACGAACGTGGCCGGGCTGATGCCCCGGGCTGGCTGGAAAAGGTCAAGCCGTTTGCCAAGCCGAACGAACCGGTCATCGTCATCTGCCGCACCGGCAACCGGACCAAGGCGGTCAGCCAGTTCCTGTCGCAACAGGCCGGCTACGCCAAGGTCTATAACGTAAAACAAGGCATCAAGGGCTGGATCGGCACCGGTGGCCCGGTGGTCCCGGCAACCCAGAGCATTGCCGCCTGCCGTACCGCGAAAACTTGCTGATTCAGGCAGTCGACCGCAAGCGTTGCGCCAGTTGTGAATGCTGGCGTGGCGAACGCCGGCCCGGCGAAACTCCGGGCACGGTTGCAGTTCAAACAGAGATGGTCAGCGGGCTTTGCATTGGCGGCGGCTGGGATGCTTCCGAACGCCGCGCCCGCTCCGCCTGCGGCCACTGGCGGATATGGCCTGACCTGGTCAAACCGGACCCGGCCGATATCCTCCGGTAGAATGCGCAGCTTCTCGGCTTTCCGGCGGCTCCCTCTGCACCGATGGCTACAACCCCACCGGAAACCACCATGCCCGAAACCACACTGACCCCGCTATTGCAGGCCGCCTTCACGGCCCGCCAGCCTCTCCTCGAACGCCTCCAGACCGAAGACACCAACGCCTACCGGCTGTTCAACGGCAGCACCGAAGGCCACCCCGGCCTCACCGTCGACCGTTATGGCGACCTGCTGCTGATCCAGACCTTCCACGAAGCGCTGGATGGCCATGACCGCGCCGAAATCGAAAATTATTACGCCACTGCCCTGCCCGGCCTGATCGCCGTCTATAACGACCGTAGCCGCGCCAATTCGCGGATCTGCAACCCGCTGCCGGCCGATGTGCTGGCCGAAGCCATGAAGCCGCGGGATTTCCATGAAATGGGCATTCGCTACTTGGTACAGGGCCGCCATAGTGGCCAGGACCCGTGGCTGTTCCTCGACATGCGTGCTGGACGGCGCCGGGTGATGCAGGAAGCCGCCGGAAAATCCGTGCTTAACCTGTTTGCCTACACCTGTGGGGTCGGGGTTGCGGCCGCCCAGGCCGGTGCAGCACATGTGGTCAACGTCGATTTTTCCGAATCCAGCCTCAAGGTCGGCAAGGACAACGCCCGCCTGAACGACCTGCCTATCCGCCTGCGTTTCGTCCAGAGCGACGCCTTTGCCGCCATGCGCCAACTGGCCGGCATTGTTCAGCCAGCCATGGTGCGCGGCAAGAAGATGCCGAGCTTCCCCAAACTGGAACCACGCGCATTCGACCTGGTCTTTCTCGACCCGCCGCGCTACGCCAAGAGCGCCTTCGGCGTCGTCGACATCGTCAACGACTATGCCGCGCTGATGAAGCTTGCGTTGCTCTGCACACTGGAAGGCGGCACGCTGATCTGCTGCAACAATGCGGCGCAGGTATCGCGTGAAACTTGGGCAGATCAACTCGAACGCTGCGCCAAAAAGGCCGGGCGAACGATACGCGAGCTGGAATGGATTACGCCGGAAGAGGATTTCCCCAGCCACGACGGACAACCGCCGTTGAAGATCGCCCTGCTGCGGGTCTAGGGAAAGGCCGAGAAAACCATCATCCCTGCGCAGGCGGGGATCCAGTGCCTTTATTTTCGGGTATCCGGACTAGCCGATGAACGGATTGGTTTGATCAGAGCGCATTGAATTGCACAGCCATGACGGCAATTTTATTGTGCGCCGCAAAAATATACCGTCAATTCCAGCTTGGAAATTCAAGACCATTTAGGCAACTGGGTGCCCTTTTCGGTCGGTCAACAATTAGTCTCCACCAGTACTTCAGGCTGGCAACGGACATTCAATATAAGTAGCAAAGCGGCGGGAACGTGCTCATTAAGGGAATTTTCTATAAAAGCTCAGGAAGCCTTAATTTCCGCAATCAAACCAAAGCCATTCTCGCATTCTGACAAGCAAAAAAAACGGCACCAAAAGGTGCCGCGGTAATGCTAAAACACGGTTAAGCTGCTTTGCTGCGGCGTCCAGCTACAAGACCAACCAAACCGAGAGCAATTAAGGCAAGTGATCCTGGTTCGGGAACATTTGTTGGTGACCTGTTGTAGTTGACGCCGGTCGGGTCGCTCAAATTTGCACAACCACCACCAAATTGCTGGCACACCAAACTGAGGGAGCCATCGCCAGACCTTGTGTAATCTGCCGAAAAAGTCAGCGAAGACAGGGGGGCACCATTCCAAAAGAACAAATTGATTTCCACGGAATCCGCAATATTGCCAAAATACTGTTCAACCCATGACCCCATATTAGAGGTCGGTCCAGTTGCTACAACATAATTTGGATTGACAACCGTAGCAGACCACCCTGCATCGAGCCCAAAAATGCCAATACTATCAAATGGTCCGGCACCAGTATCTCCAACAATGAAAAATTCGGCCGTCGTTGCAGGCCCACAGCCCGCACAGGATTGAGCGATAGTCCAGCCTGCATGAGCTAAAGAAATTGATGCAAACGCAAACACGGCCAAAACAATCATCTTGATCTTCATATCAGTTTCCCCTTCTAGTTATTTGTGCTTTAGAGCTTAAGCACAAACTGCGCCATTCGTAACGTATCTAATACCTTCAATTGCTTAATCAACAGACGAGGGGATGGGGAAAGATGCGTTGTAAAGAAAATCGACACGTTATACGACTTACTTCACTCTTTTTATCTGAGCTAACAACCTCATTTCAACCTAGATTCCGGTCGATCATCCCGAGCAGTTGACGGACCGCTCATGGCCGGACTCGGACCTATTTCATCGCTCTATATTTCATGATCTATCAATTTTGCATTGCACAACGCATAGCCAAAACCTTGGCCATGGAACGGACAAATTCGGATTCCCGCCAGTACGGGGCTGACAATTCCGATTCAGCCGATGCCTGCCGCGCGGTTTTTAGTCTTTTTCGACGTTGACCGCAGCAGCCTGCTTCAACAGGATGGCCCGTGCTTCACGCAGGGTTGGCGTTTCCAGGCTGATCCGCCCGAGCGCCCCGGAGCGGTAATCGGTCAGCAGAATGCAGGCTGCCTTTTCCAGATCAAGCTCGCCGCCCTTGCCTTTGCCCTTGAGCAGGCAACCGCGCTTCTTGGCGACGGCTTCGATGACCATCACGCCATCGATACCTTCGGTGGCGAAGCCGTAGCGCGCCGTCAGCAGGGCCGGATAGCTTTCGAGCAGGAAGCTGGCGAGGAAGGTGGCCACTTCTTCATCGATATAGGCATTGACGCCGATGGAGTGGCTGGCTGCCAGCATCAGGCCGTCGATCGGATGTTCAATTTTTGGCCAGAGCATGCCGGGGGTATCGTAAAGCGTCAGCCGCGAGCTGATGTCGATACGCTGCTGGCTCTTGGTCACCGCCGGCTGATCGCCGACCGCTGCCACTTTTTTCTTGACCATGGCGTTCATCAGCGTCGATTTACCGACGTTGGGAACACCCATGATCATCAGGCGCAGCGGCTTGACGGCATCGTTACGGTGCGGTGCCAGCTTCTGGGCCAGGCCGGGAATCCGCGCCACGTCGCTGGCCTTCTTGCAGGAGATCGCCACTGCCTTGACGCCCGGTTGCTTGTCGAAATATTCCAGCCAGAGCTTGGTCACTTCCGGGTCGGCCATGTCGGCCTTGTTCAGCAGCTTGAGACAGGGCCGCTGGCGGAAGGCGCGCAGCTCGTGAATCATCGGGTTGCTGCTCGCCTGCGGCAGGCGGGCGTCGAGCACCTCGACCACGACATCGGCCATGGCCAGCGTCTCGCCGGCCTTCTTGCGGGCCTGGGTCATGTGCCCCGGGAACCATTGAATAGACATTGTGTTTCCTAATTAACCGCCGGTAACCGGCGGGAAGAAGGCGATTTCGTCGCCCTCCCTGACCGGCGCATCAAGCGCGGCCAATTCCTGATTGACGGCGCAGCGCAGATTTTTGGCGCTGGCCAGTTTTTCGCGGCCTTGGGCGACCAGCCAGTCGCGCAGTTGGCCAACCGTCGCCACGTTAGTCGGCAACTCGACGGATTCCCCGGCCATGCCGAGGCCTTCCTTGAGGCTGGCGAAGTAGAGAACCTTGACGCTCACGACAACAACTCCGAATACGGCACGAAGCGCACGCTGTCGCCCTTGTTGATCGCCAGCCCCGGCTTGTTCATGACCAGCCCGTCGCCCCAGCACAGCGAGGTGACGACGCCAGCCCCCTGATTCGGGTAAAGCTCAACGCCGCCGTTGTCGTTCATCCGGGCACGCAGGAATTCGGCGCGGACATCCGGGCGCAGCCAGTCGAAATCGGCCCGCAGCGCGTAGCCACGTGGCGTGACGTCAGCCACACCCTGCAGTCGCAGCACGAAGGGGCGCACCATGATCAGGAAGGTGACGATGGCCGACACCGGGTTACCCGGCAGACCGATGAACCATGCCTTGCCTTCCTCGCGGCGGACTTCGCCGAAAGCCAGCGGCTTGCCCGGCTTGATCGCGATCTTCCACATGTCGAGCTGCCCTTCGGCCTCAACCGCCGGCTTGACGTGGTCTTCCTCGCCGACCGAAACACCGCCGCTGGTGATGATCAGGTCGTTATCGGCCGCCGCCCGGCGCAGGGCTTCGCGGGTCGAATCGAGATTGTCCGGCACCGTGCCGAGGTCACGCACTTCGCAGCCCATGCCTTCAAGCAACGCCCGCAACGCATAGCGATTCGAGTTGTAGATACCACCGGGCGGCAGCGGTTCGCCCGGCTGGACCAGTTCGTCGCCGGTAAAGAACACACCAACACGGACGCGGCGATACACCGGCAGTTCCGGCAAACCCGCCGTGGCGGCAAGCGCGATGTCCTGCGGCCGCAATTTGATGCCGGGTTTGAGGATTTCATCACCGATAGCGATGTCCTCACCGGCCCGGCGAATGCTCTCGCCGAGTCGCGGCACGTAGTTGATGACGACGCCGCCTTCACCATGCTCGCAAAGCTCCTGCATGATTACGGCGTCGGCGCCAGCTGGGACCGGGGCGCCGGTGAAGATGCGGGCGGCAGTGCCCGGTTGCAGCGTCGTGCCAACGGTGCCGGCGGGAATCCGCTGGCTGATCGGCAGGCAGACGCCGGCCTTGGTGACGTCAGCGAGACGCACGGCGTAGCCATCCATCGCCGAGTTATCGAGCGGCGGCGCTGCTACGGTCGACTGCTGCGGGGCGGCCAAAACGCGGCCGGCGGCGGCAGTCAGCGGCATCGGGCGGATTTCCTCGACCGGCTGGGCAGCGGCGAGCAGTTTTTCCAGGGCTTGTTCAAAACTCAGCATGATCGTTCCGGCAATTGAAGGGACGCGATAATGAAAGAAGCAATCGCCGCCACGTCGTTGAGCGGCAGCTTGGGCAGGGTTGTGGCGATGTCAGCGTCGGTCGCTACCGCCACGATGTCGTTGCGTTCCGGGAAGAGTGGCGGTTTGCCGTTTTCCGGGCGGTAGACTTCCAGCTTGGGCACGGGTTCCTGCTTGAAGCCTTCGATCAGCACCAGATCGCACGGCGCCAAGCGGCAGAGCAATTCGCTCAGCGTCACGTCGCCGGCTTCACGCCGCTCGCGCATCAAGGCCCAGCGGTCGTTGCAGGAGAGCAGCACTTCGCTCGCACCGGCTTCGCGGTGGCGGTAGGAATCCTTGCCCGGTCGGTCAATATCGAAGCCGTGATGGGCATGCTTGATCACCGAAACGGTGAGTCCGCGCTCGGTAAATTGGGGAATCAGCTTTTCCAGCAGGGTCGTCTTGCCCGAGCCGGAATAGCCGGCAATACCAAATACTTTCATGGCCGGATTTTACCCTTTCAAGCCGGGAAGACCGGCGCGAAACCGCCGCCCGGCGTCCGGAAATTGGTCGTCTGGCCCTGGTAGAGGCGGGCCGCGAACAATTGCACCTGAGCCTGATAGACGTAGGCGCGGATATCGGCCTTCAGGGTCTGCAATTCGCCCTCAACCAGCACCGAATGCTCGGATGGCGGGACGATTTCCTGGGCGATGTAGCCGCCTTGGAGGATTTCCTCGAAGACGCGCTTGGTCAGCTTGTCGCCGCGATAGGTGGCGCGACTGCCAAAGCCCGCCGCCGGCTTGAAGAACCAGCGCTTGCGCTCGGCCCAGAAACGCTCACCCTCCTCCGCCTGAACGGCAACAGTGCGCGGAATGCCGGCGAGCAGGATTTGCCGGGTCGCTTCCGGGACGCCCAGTTCAATCAGCGCCGCCTCGTCGGAAAGCACCATCAGATTGCGTTTGTCGGCATAGAGCGCATGAGCCCGGGGATGCGGCGTGACGACGACGCCACCGGCTTCGGAAATTGCCTTCAAATCGGCGTTGACCGCAGCACTCAGCGAAAAATCGGTCAGCCGGTTGTAAATCAGGTCAACCACCTCACCACGATGCAGCAGGCGCTTGCCATCGCGAGTGAATTCGCCCGGATCAGCGACAACGGCGGCAATACCGTGGGCTTCGAACAAGCGACGGAACAGTTCGAATTCGGGTGCGAGATATTGCCCGGCCGGGTTTTCATCGACGATGGCGATGCGTTGTAGCGGGGCATCACCACGCATCAGTCGCCATTCCTCGCGGAACATCTCGACAAAAGCCAGCTCGATCGCCTGAGCCGCTACCGATTCGCCATGCGCCACGAGCAGCCGGGTATTGAGCAGGGCGCCACCGGCATTGGTGTTGATCTCGATCAGCTTCGGGCCGGACTCGGCCAGATGGAAGTCATAGCCGAAAAAGACGCCACGCGCCGCGACCGGCTTGTCTGCACCAGCCGGCGCCCAGGCCAGAACGCGTTGCTGGTAAGTCGGCATCGCCACCACCGATTCAATGGCGGCGATCAATTCGGCGGTTGCTTGCAAAGTCGCCGGCGCAACGCGCAACTCGGTTTGCGAAAACAGTGAGGGGTGCGAGATGGACAGCGCCGCCAGATCCAGTTGGCCACCAGCCGCCAGCGCCGCGTTCAGGGCCTGCCGGTCAAACATTGTCGTTCCTGTTGGCGAAAAAATTGATCACTTCGGAAAGCTCCTTGGTCCGTTTCATCGGAGGCAGACTTTGCCATACCCGGCGGCCGTAAGGCTTTGACAGAAGTCGTGGATCGCAAATCATCAGCACGCCGGTATCGGTTTCGTCGCGAATCAGCCGGCCAGCGCCCTGCTTGACGTTGATCACGGCACGCGGCAACTGGTATTCCATGAAGGCGTTGCGGCCCTGCTTCTTCATCTGTTCGATGCGCGCCGAGAGCACCGGGTCATCGGGCGGGGCAAAAGGAATCTTGTCGATGACGACCAGCGACAGCGCCTCGCCACGCACATCGACGCCTTCCCAGAAGCTCTGGCTGCCGACCAGGATGGCGTTACCAAGATGGCGAAAACGTTGCAGCAGGTCATTCTTGCTGCCCTCGCCCTGCATCAGCAGCGGCATCTCATGGCCTTCGTCTTCGAGCCGTGCCTTGAGCAACTCATGCGTCCGGCGCATGGCGCGCAGGCTGGTGCACAGAAAGAAGGCACCGCCGCCGGCTGCAATCACGGCGGGAAAAGCGGCATCGACCACGGCATCGGTATAGCCGTAGGAATTCGGCTCCGGCATGCCAAGCGGCGCGTAGAGCATGGCCTGCTTGTCGTACTCGAAAGGACTTTCCCAGCAGGCCGACTCAGGCTCGCCGAGGCCGAGTTCGGCGCAGTAATGGTTGAACTTGCCCTGCACGGCCAGCGTCGCCGACGTGAAAATCCAGGCGCGTGGGTGACCACCCATCTGTTTTTTGAAAATTTCCGCGACATCGAGCGGCGTCGAGTTCAGTTGCAGCGAATGAGTGAAGGCTTCAGCCCAGCGCACGTAACCGTCATCGGTGACCTTTTGCCACTGGGAAAGTCGCTGCACCAGTTCACCTGCCCGCTGCCAGCACTTTTCCAGCCCTTCGGCCCGTTCGGCCTGGGTTTCGAGAATGGCCGCGAATTTGGCCACCTCGTCTTCCAGCACCTTCAGGGCGGGAGCGAATTCCGGCTTTTCCAGCAGTTGACCGTAGGAAAATCGGCCGCCATCGAGGCCAACGGCCAGACGCAGATCCTTGGCGATTTTTTCCAGGTCGCGGGCGCCGGACTGCAGATCGAGACAGTCACGGGCATTCGTCATGCCTTCCGAGCGGGCATCGCGCGCCAGATCAAGCACCTGCGCCGTCGAAATGCTGTCGCCGAAGAACAGCGTCGCCACTTCCGGCAACTGGTGGGCTTCGTCGAAAATCACCGTGTTGCAGGCCGGTAGCAGTTCGGCCATGCCCTCGTCGCGCAACATGACGTCGGCGAAGAACAGGTGATGATTGACCACCACCAGATCGGCCGCCATCGCCTCGCGCCGGGCCAGCATGACAAAACAGTCCTTGTAGTCCGGGCACTCCTGGCCCAGGCAGTTTTCGCGGGTCGAGGTGACCTGGCTCCAGACCGGCGAGTTTTCCGAGACTTCCAGACACTCCGCCTTGTCGCCGGAGTGCGTGACCTTGGCGAAGATCGAGATGCGCCGGGCATCGGCGGCGTCCTCGCGGGTCAGGAAGCGGCCGTCGGCCAGCGAGCGTTCAAGGTGATACGGACAAACATAGTTGGCCCTGCCCTTGAGCAAGGCGATCTTGACCGGCGCCTTCAGCGCATCGCGCACCATCGGCAGATCCTTGTTGAACAACTGGTCCTGCAAGGTTTTGGTGCCGGTCGAGACGATCACCTTGCCGCCCGACTTCAGCGCCGGAACGAGGTAGGCAAACGTTTTCCCCGTGCCGGTGCCGGCTTCGGCAATGAAGACCGAACAGCCCTTGATGGCGGCGGCAATGCGCTCAGCCATGTCAACCTGCTGACCGCGCACGCGGTAGCCGCTGATGGCCTTGGCCAGCGGGCCGTCAGGAGAGAATATTTCGGGGAGGGAGGACAAGGATTAAAGCCTGAAAAATCAGGGCCGAATCTTAGCAGATGCACCACCTTTTAACGACTTTGCGGCAGTGCATGAACAGCCACAAAAACGCCAGAAAGCCTGCCAAAACGGTGCGAACTGTTGCTTTGAAGCCAAGAAATAGCTTCGACGTGCTGCTACGCAACATAATGCCCTCGGTTGGGTAAGGTCTTCATGCTAAAGTCTGCCCATAATAAAAAAGGTGGGGATGACAAACACGCTGGACGCTTGCGTTCGAGCCCGGTCACCACCGATGCATCGTTTGTCTCGCTTCCGGCACCCGCCTTCTGTTAGCAGATGGCATGCTGTCAAGGAAGCAACATCATGGCTAGTCTGATTGAACAAGGTCGCAGTCAAGAACTGATGACCGCAGATGCCTCAGGGCAACTGGTCCTGCCATCGCCCATCACCGTTCCCGTTGCAGATAGCCGCCCCCGCCGCAAAAGCCGCTGGCCGGCCCGCCTGGACATCCTGCAAAGTGCCTCCGGCCTGTTCCTGGCACTGTTCCTGATGGCGCACATGTTTTTCGTCTCGTCCATTCTGATCAGCCGCGATGCCTTCTACACCGTCGCCCGCTTTTTCGAGGGCGCCTACTTTCTCGGCAAGCCTTACCCGATTCTGGTGTCCGGCGTCGTTACGGTTATTCTCGTCATCTTCATCGTTCATGCCTGGCTGGCCATGCGCAAGTTCCCGGCCGGCTATCGCCAGTACCGCGCCTTCATCACCCACAAGAACGGCCTGCGCCACGGTGACACCTCGCTGTGGTGGCTGCAGATCTGGACCGGTTTCGCGCTGTTCTTCATGGCCAGCATCCACCTCTACGACATGCTGACCCAGCCGTCCTTGATCGGCCCCTTCGAGTCAGCTGACCGGGTATGGACCGGCAACATGTGGCCGCTCTACCTGATGCTGCTGTTCGCCGCCGAACTGCACGCCAGCGTCGGCCTTTACCGGCTGGCCATCAAGTGGGGCTGGTTCGCTGCCAGCAAACCAAACATCAGCCGTCGCCGCCTGCTTTGGGCCAAGCATTCGATCAGCGCCTTTTTCATCACCCTCGGTCTGGTTTCGCTGGCCGCCTACGTTGATCTCGGGCGCAGCCATGCCGATCGCGCCGGTGAGCGCTATGTACCGACGCACCTGAGCGCCCCGCTAGCCGCCGGAAAGCACTGAGATGGACGTGATTCACACTGACGTCCTCGTCATCGGGGGCGGACTGGCCGGCTTGCGTGCCGCCTTGGGTGCCAAAAAGCGCGGCAGCAAGGTCATCATCCTCAGCCTGGTACCGCCCAAGCGCTCACACTCGGCGGCCGCTCAGGGCGGCATGCAGGCCAGTCTGGGCAATACCGCCAAGGGTGCCGGCGACAACGAAGACATCCATTTCGAAGACACCGTGCGCGGCAGCGACTGGGGCAACGACCAGGAAGTCGCCCGGATGTTTGTCCATACCGCGCCCAAAGCGGTACGTGAACTGGCGGGCTGGGGCGTCCCCTGGAACCGCGTTCAGGCCGGGCCACGCGATGTCATCATCGACAACCAGAAAGTCACGCTGACCGAAGCCGAGGCTGCCCATGGCCTGATCACCGCCCGCGATTTCGGCGGCACCAAGAAATGGCGCACCTGTTACGTTTCCGATGGCACCGGCCACGCCATGCTCTACGCCGTCAGCGACCGGACCATTGCCGAGGGCATTCCGGTCCATGAACGCATGGAAGCGGTTTCGCTGATCCATGACGGCCAGCGCTGCTACGGCGCCATCGTCCGCAACCTGATCACCGGCAAGCTGCTGGCCTACGTCGCCCGTGCCACCTGCATCGCCACTGGCGGTTTCGGCCGCATCTACCAATCGACGACCAATGCCGTGATCAACGAAGGCATCGGCGCCGCCATCGCGCTGGAAACCGGTGTCGTGCCGCTCGGCAACATGGAAGCAGTGCAATTTCATCCGACCGCCATCTTCCCCGCCGGCATTCTGGTGACCGAAGGCTGTCGCGGTGACGGCGGTCTGTTGCGCGATGTCGACGGCCACCGTTTCATGCCGGATTACGAGCCGGAAAAGAAGGAACTCGCTTCGCGGGATGTCGTCGCCCGCCGCATGGAAGCCCATATCCGCAGCGGCAAAGGCGCCAGTAACCGTTTCGGCGAACATCTCTGGCTCGACATCACGCAGCTCGGCGAGGCGCACATCAACGGCAAGCTGCGCGAAGTGAAGGAAATCTGCCAGAACTTCCTGGGCATTGATCCGACAAAACAATGGATTCCCGTGCGCCCGGCCCAGCATTATTCGATGGGCGGCGTCCGCACCGATGCCCACGGTGCCGCGCGTGGCTTGACCGGCCTCTTCGCCTGCGGCGAGGCGGCCTGCTGGGATCTGCACGGTTTCAACCGCCTGGGAGGCAATTCGGTCGCCGAAACCGTCGTGGCCGGCATGATCGTCGGCGAGGCCATAGCCGATTTCTGCAAGACACCGGCCGGCGACATGCACGTGTCGACGGCGCTGGTCCGCGATTGCTGGGAACAGGAAAGCGCCCGTTTCAGCGCCCTCGCCGCCAGCCGTGGCACGGAAAGCGCCAGTGCGCTGCTGCAACGCATGCAGGCGATCATGAGCGAGAAGGTCGGCATCGTTCGCAACGGTGAAGCCTTGACTGCTGCGGTGGACGAGCTGAAAACACTACTTTTGCGCAGCCGTGACATCGGCCTGCGCAGTTCTGCCCCCGGTGCCAACCCCGAACTGACCGCCGCCTGGCGCGTCCAGAAAATGCTCAAGCTGGCGCTTTGCGTCACCTACGGCGCCCTGCAACGAACCGAAAGCCGGGGCGCCCATTTCCGCGACGACTTCCCGCGCCGCGATGACGCCCAGTGGCTCAAGCGCACGCTGGCCTACTGGCGCGATCCTGATCAGCGCGTCCCGACGCTGGAATACGAAACCCTCGATGTCCGGCACATGGAACTACCACCCGGCTGGCGCGGTTACGGCGCGCGCGATGCTGTCCCGCATCCCGATACCGAACGCCGCGAGAACGAAGTCGAGCAAATCCGCAGCCGCCTCGGTGACGCCGAGCGCCAGCTGATCCAGCAATCGCTGATGCCCTTCCGCCACCTGCTGCCGACCCACCTGCGCGGCCTCAATGCCCGCCTGGAAGACCACGCATGATCAACATCCTTCGCCGCAAACCGGCCGATCAGTCACCCCGCCGCCTGACCCTGAACATCCTGCGCCACAACCCGGCCGACCCGGCCAGCGTGCCGCAACTACAAGCCTACGAAATCGAGGAAGCCGAGGGCATGACGCTGTTCATCGCCCTCAACGAAATCCGCGCCACGCAAGACCCCTCGCTGCAATTCGACTTCGTTTGCCGCGCCGGTATTTGCGGCAGCTGCGCCATGCTGATCGACGGTCGCCCCAGCCTCGCCTGCCGCACGCTGACCCGTGATCTGGGCAAGAGCATCACCCTCGCCCCGCTCCCATTCTTCGAGTTGATCGGCGATCTTTCGGTCAATACTGGCAAGTGGATGCGCGGCACCAGCGAACGCCTGCAAACCTGGATCCACAACCAGACCCCGATCAGCCTCAATACGCTGGAAGAGCGCATGGAACCGGAACTGGCCGAGGCCATCTACGAACTCGACCGCTGCATCGAGTGCGGCTGCTGCATCGCCGGTTGCGGCACGGCGCAGATGCGGGAAAAATTCGTCGGGGCCGTCGGCCTCAACAAGATCGCCCGTTTCCGCCTCGACCCGCGCGACAACCGCAGCGACGATGACTTTTATGAGCTGATCGGCGACGACGAAGGCGTTTTTGGCTGCATGTCGCTGCTCGGCTGCCACGACGTCTGCCCCAAGCAATTGCCATTGCAGACCCAAATTGCCTACCTGCGCCGCAAGATGGCCGTGATCGGCTTTGAGTGAATTAAGGGTTCAGCAGCCCGCTCACCAACGATGACCAGTCGCGATCTGATTGAATTTTATTCAATCAGATCGCGACACAAACCCCCTCCAATAATCTGGCCCTCATATTGCTAGCAGGGTAAAGATGTCTGGAATTCCCGCATTTTTGTATCAAGTACGACAATTTCCTGCCACGAGAAACTCCTTGGCGGTGGAGCCTTGTCTGCAATCACGCATTCCTGACACTTGCCTTCGCTTTCAATTTTTGCCTTAACAACTGTCTTCAGGAGAAAACATGTCTATCGTTCCCATCAAGGGTTTCGCCGAAAAAGCCAAAGCCGATGCAGCACTGAAAGATTCGCTCAAGGCCTGCCAGAAGATCAAGGAACTGCGCGCCCTCGCCTTGGAACACGGCTTCACCATTGAGGAAGACTCGCTTTACCCGCCTAACGAGCCGCAATTCACCGAAGAACAACTTTCGGAACGCCTGGCCAAGGCGCTGCTGCGGGTTTGATCCTTGCGATTCGGCAAATCGAAGGCCAGCTGATGCTGGCCTTTTTCGTTTCAGGAAAGCCAATCGACAGGTAATCGGCGCCGATGGCCATCGACAGCGTAAGATGCCTTGCATCGGCTTCGCCTAGCGCTTCCGACAACGCCTAGACTGCTTCCATCGAGTCTCCAGATTCACTCACCAATGCTGACCTTCAGCACTGAATCGAACTCGACAATGAACATGGAAGAAATCGCCGGGCAACTGGCGCGCGTCGGATACATCATTTTGCCTGCCCCGTTGCTGACAAAACTATCCGGATTGCTGCTGGGCCGCTGTCAGGACGATGACCACGACCGGTTTCACGCAGCAAAAATAGGCCGGGGCCAGGCGACGCGACAAATCGGATCAGTTCGCGGTGACGTCATCAGTTGGCTGGACGACGCCAACAGCACCGACCACGCCTATCTCGCCTGGATGGAAGAACTGCGCCTCGGGCTGAATGCCACGCTGTTCCTCGGCCTGTTCGATTTTGAATGCCACTATGCCATCTATGGCGCCGGCGCCGGCTACGCCAAGCACTCGGATGTGTTGAACGGCAAAAAGAACCGCATCCTTTCCACCGTTTTCTACCTGAATGAAGACTGGCAGGCCAGCGATGGTGGCGAGCTGCTGCTGTTTGAACCCACTGGCGAGACGATCATCGCAACCGTAAATCCGATGTTCGGCACAATGATCATCTTCCTCAGCGAGTCGTTTCCGCACGAAGTGATGATGGCTCACAGCACACGCCGCAGCATCGCCGGCTGGTTTCGCGTCAGGGAAGTTCAGTAAATTCCATTTCACGCCCGGCGAGATGGAAATCGCCCAGCCGCCGCAACGGGCCGCCAATTTGCGACGGCTCATAAGCCATCAGACTGATCCGCTCGATCCGGCAGGGCAGCGGCTCACCTGTGGCAAACTCGCTCAGCCGCGAACGCACGTTATCGGCAGGCCAGGCATCACCGTAGAGACCAACCGTGACATGCGGCATGTAGTCTCCGAGCAACCGGACGGCGCCGTCTACGGCCAGACAATTCCTTACCGCAGCAACGCTGTGGCTAGCATCAACTACCTGTAGATACGGAGCGGAGGTAAAGCTGGCGAGGCCGCCGATTTCGATTTCAAAGGGGGCAGGTGCCGCCTGACGCAAGGCCGCAACTTGCGCCGACAGCGACGCCGAATCAAACTCATCGCCCGCCAGTGGCACTTCGCCGGCAAAGCCGCACAGCTCAATTGTGATGTGGGGCTGGCGGTTGTAACCATCCAGCAGCAGGCCATGCAGATGCTGGCGGGCCGCAGCCACCCGTTCAACAACGGCCGGCATATCAACATCAAGCCCCCAGAAGACATAGGGCCTGCGGCCCCGATGCCATTCCACGAAATCGCGCGGCTCGTTGCGCAGGGTGTGGCTGGCTTCAATCACAGCGATACTCCGGGCACTGCGCCAGTCCAAGCTTCAAGGCTTCAACGAGCAGACGAACTTTTGGCAGCGAGTAACGCCGTTGCGGATACACCGCCCAGACCGCCGCATCAGGCGGCTGATTGGCATCAAGCAGCGAAACCAGCTCACCCCGGCGCAAGGGCTCAAGGACGTAATAATCTGGCAACTGGCACAGGCCGAAACCGCGCAATGCGGCATCGAGCACCGCTTGACCGCTGTTGCAGCGCCAGTTGCCGCTTGGCCGGAACGGGTATTCCTTGCCGTCCTGCTGGAATAGCCAGGTATCGCCGGTGCCGATCAGGCAGTTGTGTTGCGCCAATTCCGACAAGGTGTGCGGTCGACCGTATTTTTCGAGGTAGGCCGGCGCGGCGCACAGATACATGGCGCGCGGTGCGAGCCGGGTGGCGACCAGGCTCGATTCGCTTAGCCGGCCGAGGCGGATGGCCAGGTCGAAACCTTCATGGACCATGTCGAGGGTGCGGTTGGTCAGTTCGATTTCGACCTTGAGCGCCGGGTAGCCGGCCATGAATTCATTGACCAGCGGCACGATGAAACGCTCGCCGTAAGCGACGGCGGCCGTCATGCGCAGCAGGCCGGTCGGCGCGCTGTGCAGGTCGCTGATGGTCAGGAAGGCTTCGTCGCGTTCTTCGATCAGGCGCTGGCAGCGGGCGAGGAAAGTCTGGCCGGCTTCGGTCAGCGAGACGCGGCGTGTTGTCCGGTAGAGCAATCGGGCCTGCAGGCGTTCTTCGAGCAAGGCCACCTGCCGGCTGACATGCGACGACGAGAGGCGCAGGCGCTCGGCGGCGCGCGAGAAGTTGCCGCACTCGGCGACGGCGACGAATTCATCCAGACCTTCCCAGCGACTCATTTTCGGCGCCCTCCCCGGCGCAAGCCATTATCCCTGTTTAGCAACAATCATTCCTTGAATGGCAATTTATCCGCAATCAAGCGCTAATTATACTCAGCACCATTGTCACCATTTCGAGAGTTCCGCCATGTCGATCAAGTCCCGCGCCGCCGTTGCCTTTGCTGCCGGCCAGCCCCTGCAAATCGTCGAAGTCGATGTCGAAGCGCCCAAGGCCGGCGAAGTCCTGGTTCGCATCATCGCTTCCGGGGTCTGCCATACCGACGCTTTCACGCTGTCCGGCGACGATCCGGAAGGCATCTTCCCGTCCATCCTCGGCCATGAAGGCGGCGGCGTCGTCGAAGCCATCGGCGAAGGCGTCACCTCGCTCGCCGTCGGCGACCACGTCATCCCGCTGTACACCGCCGAATGCGGCAAGTGCAAATTCTGCCTGTCGGGCAAGACCAATCTCTGCCAGGCCGTGCGCGCCACGCAGGGCAAGGGCCTGATGCCGGACGGCACGACGCGTTTCTCCTACAAGGGCCAGCCGATCTATCACTACATGGGCTGCTCGACCTTCTCCGAATACACCGTGCTGCCGGAAATCTCGCTGGCCAGGATCCCGAAGGATGCGCCGCTGGAAAAGGTCTGCCTGCTCGGCTGCGGCGTCACCACCGGCATTGGCGCCGTGCTCAATACCGCCAAGGTTGAAGAAGGCGCCACCGTCGCCGTCTTCGGGCTGGGCGGCATCGGGTTGGCGGCGATCATCGGCGCCAAAATGGCCAAGGCTTCGCGCATCATCGCCATCGACATCAACCCGGCCAAGTTCGAGATCGCCCGCCAACTCGGCGCCACCGACTGCGTCAATCCCAAGGATTGCGCCAAGCCGATTCAGGAAGTCATCGTCGACATGACCGACGGCGGCGTTGATTACTCCTTCGAATGCGTCGGCAACGTGAACCTCATGCGCGCCGCGCTCGAGTGCTGCCACAAGGGCTGGGGCGAATCGACCATCATCGGCGTTGCCGGCGCCGGCCAGGAAATCTCGACCCGTCCCTTCCAACTCGTCACCGGCCGGGTCTGGCGTGGTTCGGCCTTCGGCGGCGTCAAGGGCCGCACGGAACTGCCGGGCTACGTCGAAAAAGCGCGCACCGGAGAAATCCCGCTCGATACCTTCATCACCCACACCATGCCGCTCGAAGAGATCAACACGGCCTTCGACCTGATGCACGAAGGCAAGAGCATCCGCACGGTCATTCATTTCTAAGGCACCGGCCATGACCCTCGAAAACCTCTCCTGCCAGAAAAGCGCCGGCGGCTGGTATAAGCGCTACCGGCACCGCGCGGCCACACTCGGCTGCGACATGGTGTTCTCGGTTTTTCTGCCGCCGCAGATCGAAAGCGGCGAGAAGCTGCCGGTGCTCTACTGGCTGTCCGGCCTGAGCTGCACCGATGAAAACTTCATGCAGAAAGCCGGCGCCCAGCGGATCGCCGCCGAACTGGGCATGGTCATCGTCGCCCCCGACACCAGCCCGCGCGGCGACGACGTGCCGGGAGACCCGGACGGTGGCTGGGATTTCGGCCACGGCGCCGGTTTCTACCTCAATGCGACGCAAGCGCCGTGGGCGCAGCATTACCGGATGCACGACTACGTTGTGCACGAGCTGCCGGCGCTGATTGAAGCCAGCTTCCCGGTTTCGGACAAGCGCGGCATCAGCGGCCATTCGATGGGCGGCCACGGGGCGCTGGTCTGCGCCCTGCGCAATCCCGGTCGCTACCAGTCGCTTTCCGCCTTTGCGCCGATCTGCAACCCGATGACTGTGCCCTGGGGCGAAAAGGCTTTCTCGCGCTACCTCGGCGAAGACCGCTCACAATGGCGGGAATGGGACGCCAGCCACCTGCTCGCCAGCGCCAGGGAGTTGCTACCCACCCTGATCGACCAGGGCGACCGCGACCCGTTCCTGTCCACCCAGCTCAAGCCGGAAGTGCTGCACTTAACCGGCTACCCGCTGACGCTACGCATGCAAGCCGGCTATGACCACAGCTACTACTTCATCGCCAGCTTCATCGACGACCACCTGCGCCACCACGCGCAGGCGCTCAAGGATTAGGGCTGGTCATACCAGGCTGCCCTGCAAAAGCGCTTCAAATCCGAAGCGCCGCCTGCATCTTCCCCAAAGTAGCCTCTACCCTGACGCAAACCCAGCCACGGTCTCCCATTGAAACTAGTCACTCAATGCCGTTACGGTCATTCGTTACTTCCAGAGATCAACGGCAGATCTGAGTGAAGCAGTCGCCCAACGTGACTGCTCAGGGTCAGCAGTTCGGCCTAAGCGGACCTTAGGCCTCTAGTCAGGATCTGGCGGCAATGTGCCAGTTAGCTGCTGCCCGGCAGTTGCTGATGATCAACGTCTGCTTTTGCCATCGGTGAGGGACGGCACCCAAATCAATCCGGAGCTTCGATATTCCTGAATTCCAACGGCAAGTTTTAGTTTGGTGTAGCCGTTCGGATGACTTGTCGACCGATTGCTGCTCGGTCTTTTCAGTCGCCCTATTAAATTCGGGGCGACTAAAGAAGTAGTAATACATTAAAGCTATTTTCGCAATTGCTGGGAACGCAGCACTTGCTTGTTAGATATTTCTCTATGGCTGTTTGATAAAGACAAATTTTTCAGGACGCGCACCAGGCAACGACGTAATTTTCTGACTCAGTTCGGGATCGTCGGCAAAGAAAATACGGAATCGTCCCCTCTCCGCACGTAGGTACTTCTCAAGTTTATCCCGATGATGTCCATAAAGGCTACGAAGAACCACGGCAAACGGAGTTAAATCATGGAGTGCAGCACCTTGTCCGGCCTCGGTGTCTAAGCGAACACATTCGATAATGTCATCCAGTTCCACGTTGATTGCCTGACACATCGCGAGAATATTATCGGCTAGTCTTACCATGTCTTTGGGGAGCCACTCGCCTTCCCAAGTGTTTCTAAGCCAATCTATTACAGCCTTTAGCGTCCTAATCTTCTCATCAGTAACCGCCAACAAAGAAGATTCCGCCATCGCATCCACGCGCTCAACAGAGATTTCGGCGTGCTCCAGCATCGCTTTTATCTGGTATGCCACTCGAGCACGACCCCAGTCTACATTTTGACCTTTGTAAACAAGATCATGCGTAGCAATACTCCACGCATGCTGCAGAAATGTTTTGATCTGAATCTCGAAAATTATGTCGTCAAGGGGAGTTGGAGGTAACTGATCGCTTGCTTTGAGTTTTACGTATAAGCGCAGATCGTCAAAACAAAACTCGTCTGGAGACTTGTGAGTTTTCCCCTCCTCAGGAGGGCGGCGGCTCACTGTGTCGCAGATCTCTTCGACGACCTTTAGTGCCTCTGAAATAGAGCTTCTGTTCTCGACAACAAGAGTGCAGGCGAAGAAATCTTCCATCGCCGTTGGATCGGCGACCCTTCCTGTCTCGAGTTTTAGGGCGAAGCTTTCCTCTTCTTTAATACGGCAAAGAAAGAACCACTGTTTGCGCTTACTGCCTTCAAAAGCTTCCTTGACTCGGGCTTCTAGAAGTTTGTGTAATTCGTGAAGCTCTTTATAGATGGCGCGAATACTACTGTTGATCTTCATCGGGCACATCTACCCCAGTGATAAAGGAAACAAGGGCTTTGTGTCTTGCAATTCTCTGGGGGCGTTCAGTGTTCGCACCTCGTGCGTTTTGAGCGTAATTAAATTGATTCCGGTAGAGCAGAGGGTCCTGGCCAGCCAGAAACTGCTCAGGATCCTCTGCCGTTAGAATTGCGGCAACAGTTTCCATGAAGCTCTTGTAGCGAGGGGCAAAATCAGCCGGTTCTGGCAAGTTTTCAACTGAAAATGCGAAACACCACAGCGAGTAGAAATTGGTCGAAGTTTTCGCAAGGCTACTAACGACTTGGTTATGCGCTTCCACCGCAAGGACCCAAGCTTTAGTGCTTTCAAACGTATCGATAAACTCTTCTTCTACAAAGTTTGGGTCTGCTTCATTTGGAGAGTCATAGTTTGCGTAATACTCATCAAGCTCTTCTTGGTTGAAGCCAGATATCTCGTGCTTCAACATGGCAAGCATCAGCTCAGAAATAAACTGGACATCCTTCATGCGGCGGGCATTTGCCGTAGTTACGATACCCAGGTTTTTCCACTCGGTCTTCCTAGATTCTTCTTCTGCAGTCGTGACAAACCACCCATCGTACTTCGCGTGACGAAGCTCCTGGCGTTCCAGGTTTTTCGACGTTCTATTGTAGCGATCGAAAATTTCCTTTACGAACGCGTTATCAACAGAATCCAGCATTTCTACTGCTAGCTGGTAGTTCCAGAATTTCCGTCGCTGGTCGATATCGATAGCCTTCCACTTTTTTCCGGCTAGGCCTTCGTCTGCCATTTCGGCGGACAGTGATATTTTGTTCAACGTAAAGTTAATAATCGTTTCTAGGCGCTGCTTTCCATCAACTACATGATAAGTTGATACACCTTCGTCGGATAACGTTTTATATAAGAATAGCGGGGGGCAGGGGTACCCATTGAAGATGGTATCTAGAAAATACCTTCGTTCCTTCGGCGTCCAGACACTATGCCTTTGATAGGGAGGCGTCAGGTCAATTAGTCCGCGTTTATATAAGTCTAGGAACCAGCTGATATCCTGCGGGGCAATGTTACGTGCCATGAGAGTTGCCTTTCAATAGTTGTTCTTGTCTCAACCGACAGTGTCACTACGTTGGTGGTCTCGCCGGTGGTTACTCAGAAGGAGATGGCGGGTAGGGAAATGGAATCTCTTTTACTGCTCCGACGGTCAAGTGGCGGCAGCGAATACGATTGTTAAGCCAATCATTTGTAGAGCTGGACTTCAGGATATCGAGAAGACTTTGACAAGATTCAATTCTACCGTCATTGGGCTTACATACTACTAGATGGTTCTCGACGGCAACGGGCTCTGTGCAGTTGATGATCGTGCCAATGGCTCGATTTCTATCGCTGGGACTTGATGTACGTCGTATTACGACGAATGGCGGGTAGTGGGTCGTCCCGGTAAAGCGGCGTCGGGGCGCAAGCTGATCCAGCGTTCCCCATGGAGTGGCGTCCCTTGAATGCAGGAATGCTAGTTCGGGACCTTCTTCCCGGTGCCGATGCGGCACTACAGGTCCAACAGATACGGAAAAATAGCTGCTAATTTTTTCCTGTAGCGAGTTGTTCAGCAGCCCCCAAGGGCCCTCTTGCCCAAGTTGAAGCATGCGAGAGTGCCTAACTTGCAACTCGAGGATGAACACATCTACGTCTGCCTGCGGGTCAAACGGGCCGTAAATATCAACTCTCTTCACCTCAGCATGTTCGGCGACCATTTTCCGCCAGCGCTCATACCGTGTGCCGGTTCGTAGAACGTCCGGCAGTATCGCGATGATCCGCGTCCCAGGAGATGCCACCTTAAGGCACATATCCACGAACACGGCCGCCGCAGATATGCTTCCGCTACCCCACTCACAATCGCGGCTTGCAATTAGAGAGATAAAAGGTGGGTTGAGTACTACGTCTGCAGGACACTCGTCGCGTGGAGTATGAAGTGAGTCTTGCTGTAAGAGATTGGGAAATACGCCTTGCAGACTTAGGTTTCTTTCGTCCAGATTCCGCGCGCCTCTAGCGAAGGCTGCGAGTACTAAACGAGCTTTTGCCGCACGAAGAAAGACATCCTGGATGTCATTCCCGTATAACTTGTTCCCCCAGTTAGTTATCGTATCTCCTATGTCAGGCAATATTGGGAGCTTCTCGGCATAGCTAAGGAGAAGGTCGCCAGCCCCGCATGCTGGGTCCCACACAGGTCCTTCTACAACAGAGTTGATAGGGCCAAAAGCACTCAGGCGAAGCGCTTCACCAGTGAAGAAAGCACCAATCTGTTGCCTATGCTCTAACGCTACTCGGCGCCTTAACTCTAGACCAACTCCTCCGTTTAGGAGTTTGGTGAAATCGATGCCTTCAAGGGCCTGGTTATTCCCAGCTAACGCAGCTGTGGCATACGACTCAAGCTCATGGACGTATTCCTCAAAAAGTATCATGTTAGGCAGGCGTGTAAGTTCCATACGAAAAGCCCCGCGATGGAGGCAAATCAGTTAAGTCTATGCGGAAAAGTTCGACATTATGCCAGTTACTCGGTACTACCAAGCGTCGGCAATGTGCCAGCTTGCTTCCATAGCGCTCACCATTCCCAATGACCGCAAAGGCCGAGTTGTTCGCGTAGCCCGTTCGACAGGTTTTTAAGCACAGCGGCCATTCAAACGTCTGCTCAGGGGAACAACTACCGACGGTGCCTGGCCCCTGCGACTGTCGATAAATTGACCAGTGTTAAGTTCGAATAGATGACAGGGCTGAAATTGGAATTGCCGGCTGTCCTCAGCGGAATACGCACCACCTGCCGAGCTATCAATTCGCCCGACGCACGGCCATCGCCGCCCCCATCAGCAGAACGAAGCGCTGTGCTGCCGTCGTCACCGCCCCCGGCGCGTGTTCCGCCAGCAATCGGACGTCTGGCAAGGCGGGCAGCATTTGCCCGTCTACCGCTGAAATCTCGGCTATGCCGGGTGCCAGCAAGCTGCGCGGCAACGCGGTCAAGCCCAGACCACAGCGCACGGCATGGCACAGGCCGGTCGTGCTGCTACCGGAATACTGCAACGACCATGGCATGCCCGCCCGGGCCAGTGCCGCCATAACCGCCAGGCGTAAGACGCAGTTCTCACCAAACAGGGCCAGTGGCAGCGCACCACCGGTCAGGGCCGCCGAACTGTCCCGATAAGAGTCGCCGGCCATCCAGACCAACGGTTCCTGCCAGAGCACTTCTCCGGCCACTGGCGCATCAGCGCCACAATGTTTGTACAACGCGATATCGAGCGCGCCTTCCTCCGACTCAGGGGCATGCCGCCCTCGGCCTTGCGCCGCACGACTTAGCGCAGCCCCTATTCGCGGTTATTTCAGGGCGGCTTCGATCAATCGGCGCGAGATACTGACCGGTCCGGCAAGATCGGCAGTGCATCAGGCGAAAACCAGTCGGCCGCTTCGATTTCGCTCGGGTCCAGACACGCGCTGTCGGCCGTATTCGGAAGAACGAGCAGGCTTGTTAAACAAGTTTGGCCCATTTCCATCAAAGTCACCGAGCTTGACAATCCCAAATAGGGAATTATCATTCCCAAATATGGAATCAAATTATCACGCGCTGGCAGACACCCTTTTCACAAAAGGACAGCAACGGGTTTTGAGCTTGTTGTTTGGGCACCCCGAACGCAGTTTTTTTGCCAACGAAATCATTCGCCAGACGGGTGGTGGCGCAGGCGCCATCCACAGGGAATTAAAAACACTGACTCAAGTCGGTGTATTGACCGAAAACAGCATCGGAAACCAGCGCCACTTTCAAGCCAATCCGGCGTGCCCCATTTTTTCGGAATTGCTTGGCATTGTTCGCAAGACGTTTGGCATATCCGGCATACTGCGCGACGCATTACGCCCATTTGCCAAAGAGATCGAACTATCGTTTATTTATGGCTCTGTTGCTCGCGGCGAGGAAAACTCAAACAGCGATATCGACTTGCTCGTCGTCAGCGATACGCTGACCTACCCCGATATATTTCCGGCGCTCGGCGAAGCTGAAAAGCAGCTTCTACGGAAAATCAACCCAACTCTCTACAAACCCGGCGAAATCCAAAGAAAGCGCGACGAAGGCAACGCTTTCGTCAGTCGCCTACTGGCGCAGCCCAAGATTTTTATTTTAGGAAACGAAAGTGACCTACCAGAACCTGCTCAACCTGGTTAAAACCGGCAGCTTGAAAGCCGAGCCGCCCGACCGCAAGGAGTTTGAAGGTCTCGTTCGTTCCGGCCTTGTCAGATTGAAGGATGCGCAGCGCCCGGAACTTTCCCTTGAAAGCCGCTTTGATCTCGCCTACAACGCGTCTCATGCGCTGGCGCTGGCTGCATTGCGACTCAACGGATTTCGCTCGGAAAATCGCTACCTAGTATTCCAGAGTCTCGCCCACACGATTGAACTCCCCGCCGCCGAATGGCGCGTTCTCGCCCTCTGCCACGACCGCCGTAACCTGGCCGAATATGAGGGCGCTCTCGACATCGACGAACAGTTGCTGAACGACCTGTTGCGGATTACCGCAAATCTGGCGGAAAAATTGCGGTCGTTATAACGCGAACCGGATAGCGAAAATACAATCCTTTCGCATAACATCTACGCTACAAGATTGAATTCTTGCCCCCTTCGAACGACGTTCACTTTTTCCTGAAGACCAAGGATTTCGGGAGCTAGTTGAACGGTTGTGGGCAGGATTTCAGACCAATCAAAACAAAGGCCACTTGACCTCCAGTGAAATATGAAAAAAGCCGGGTTTCCCCGGCCTTTTCATTTTTGGCTGTTTTTCCCGGTTGACCGTAGCAAGCACGGTCAACCCGAAAAATCAGACCTTTTTGTGGCTACCCAATCGCGTCCAGGTATCAACCACCGTATCCGGGTTCAGCGAGATGCTGCTGATACCCTGATCCATCAGCCATTCGGCCAGGTCAGGGTGATCGGACGGGCCCTGGCCGCAGATGCCGATGTATTTGCCCATCTTGTTGGCAGCGGCAATGGCCATCGCCAGCAGCATCTTGACGGCCGGATCGCGTTCGTCGAAGAGGTTGGCGACCAGGCCGGAGTCACGATCAAGACCGAGCGTAAGCTGGGTCAGGTCGTTGGAGCCGATCGAGAAACCATCAAAGTGCTCAAGGAACTGCTCGGCCAACAAGGCATTGGACGGGATTTCACACATCATGATCAGTTTCAGGTCGTTTTCGCCACGCTTCAGGCCATGTTCGGCCAGCAGATCGACAACAGCCTTGCCTTCGCCAACGGTACGAACGAACGGCACCATCAACTGCACGTTGGTCAGGCCCATTTCTTCGCGGACCTTCTTCATGGCACGGCATTCCATCTCGAAACAGTCGCGGAAGCTTTGGGCGACGTAACGTGAAGCACCACGGAAACCAAGCATCGGATTTTCTTCTTCCGGCTCGTACAACTCGCCGCCGAGCAGCTTGCGGTACTCGTTGGACTTGAAGTCGGAGAGGCGGACGATCACCGGGTTTGGCCAGAAGGCAGCGGCGATGGTGGAGACACCTTCAACCAGCTTCTCGACGAAGAATTCCTTCGGCGAGGCGTAACCGCGAGCGCGACGCTTGATTTCTTCGCGCTTGGAAGACGGTAGGCGATCAACATCAAGAATTGCCTTCGGGTGGATGCCGATGACGTTGTTGATGATGAACTCGACACGAGCCAGTCCGACACCAGCATTCGGCAGTTGGGCGAAATCGAAGGCCAGTTCCGGATTGCCGACGTTCATCATGACCTTGACCGGAACGTCCGGCATGGCGGTGATGTCTCGCGAGGTAATTTCATAGTCGAGCCTGCCGCGGTAAACGTGGCCGGTATCGCCTTCCGTACAGCTAGCCGTCACGATTTCACCTTCGGTCAGCGTTTCGGTCGCGTCACCGCAGCCAACGATGGCCGGAATACCCAGTTCGCGGGCGATGATGGCGGCGTGGCAGGTACGGCCGCCACGGTTGGTGACAATGGCGGAAGCGCGCTTCATCACCGGCTCCCAGTTCGGGTCGGTCATGTCGGCGACGAGCACGTCACCCGGCTTGACCTGGTCCATTTCCTTCGGATCCTTGACGATGCGGACCGGGCCGACACCGATCTTCTGGCCGATGGCGCGACCGGAAGCCAGCACCTTGGAGAACTGCTTGAGCTTGAATTTCTCGACCTTGCCGGCATGCGCCTGCGACTGCACAGTTTCCGGGCGGGCCTGCAAAATATAGAGCTTGCCGTCGATGCCATCCTTGCCCCATTCGATGTCCATCGGACGACCGTAGTGCTTTTCGATGATCATCGCGTAGCGGGCCAGTTCCATGACTTCTTCGTCGTTGATCGAGAACTGGTGACGCAAAGATTCCTCGACATCCTCGGTGATCACCGACTTGCCGGCAGCCTTCTCGGCCGAGAAGGTCATCTTGATCATCTTGGAGCCAATGTTGCGACGCACGACAGCCTTCTTGCCGGCGGCCAGCATGGGCTTGTGCACATAGAACTCGTCAGGATTGACCGCGCCCTGAACGACGGTTTCACCGAGACCGTAGGAAGATGTGACAAACACCGCATCGCGGAAACCGGATTCGGTATCGAGCGTGAACAACACCCCAGCGGCGCCTTTGTCGGAGCGAACCATGCGCTGAATACCAGCGGACAGTGCGACATCGGCATGCACGAAATTCTTGTGTACGCGGTAGGAAATGGCGCGGTCGTTGTACAGCGAGGCAAACACTTCCTTGATGGCGTGCAGGATATTTTCCAGGCCGACGATGTTCAGGAAGGTTTCCTGCTGGCCAGCGAAGGAGGCATCCGGCAAGTCTTCAGCGGTGGCAGAAGAACGCACGGCGAAGGACATATCGGCAGTGGAATCGGCCACCAGACGCTGATACTGCTCGGTGATGGCGACCGTCAGGTCCATCGGGAAGGGCGTTTCCATGATCCATTGACGGATTTCGGCACCACAGACAGCCAGTGCATTGACGTCTTCGACATCGAGCGCATCGAGGGCAGCGTTGATCTTGTTATCAAGGCCGCTCTGGGCCAGGAAATCACGGTAAGCCTGCGCCGTGGTGGCGAAGCCACCCGGGACGCGAACGCCGGAATCAGCCAGCTGGCTGATCATTTCGCCGAGCGACGAGTTTTTGCCACCGACTTGTTCAACGTCGGTCATGCGCAGCTTTTCAAAGGGGATGACAAGAGCTTCCATTTGGAGTCCTTTCAGGGTCGAATTAAAAATCAGGATGTAGAGAAATCGGTGTGCAGGCGGCGCTCGGCAGTTTCGCGGCGGGCAGCGGAACGCAGCGACTGGGCCAGCGTTTCGCGGACAAAATCGATGTGCGTTTCCGCCGCGTTGCGCGCTGCCTGAGGCTTGCGCTCGCGAATGGCGTCATGAATGGAAGCGTGCTGGCGCATCAGCAGGGCACTGGCGGCTGGCACCGTTTTCAGCTCGCCGAGATTGAGGCGGATGTTGTCGTGCATCAGGCGCAGCAAGGCGGCGGAGAGATGGCCGATCAGCACATTGTGGGCCGCATCACCAATGGCTTGATGGAAGGCGATGTCGGCGTCGGAACGCTTTTCGGTGTCGTCATTCTGAAAGGTGGTCTGCAGTGCCAGGAAAGTCTGCTCAAGGCGTTGCAGGTCGGCGTCGGTCGCGCGCTCGGCAGCCCACTCAGCGGCCTGCCCTTCGATCATGCGGCGAAATTCGAGCATGTCCTCGCGCAGGTTCGGGTAGCTGCCCATCATCTGCTGCCACGGGTCGAAGAAACTCGACTCCAGCGCCGCAGTCACATAGGTTCCACCGCCCTGCCGGCTCTGCACCAGACCTTTTGAAGCCAGCTTCTGGATCGCCTCGCGCAGACTTGGCCGGGAAACACCGAATTCCGTAGCCAGCTCGCGCTCGGGCGACAGCCGGTCGCCGGGCTTCAAAGAGCCCTCAAGGATGCGGCGCTCCAGCGTGGAAGCGACAGCATCTGAAATACGCGGAACCTGAACCTTGTTTGGCATTGGTGTGACCACATTGATTGGTAAGACCAACACATTTTAAACAGCGAATCGACAAAGCGCAAGCATGGGGATTTCCCTAGGGATATTGACTAAGTATCGGTATTAACGTAAATTTTCACCTTAACGAAATACTGGTCTTACCATTGATCCAGTAATAATTCACACCGGAGACAAGATGACTCAAGCGCAAACCCCGCCGCCACGCCCAAGCGATGTCTATTTCTTCGCCACTTGCGTCGTCGACCAGTTTTTTCCGGGTGCTGGAATGGATGCCATAACGCTGCTTGAACGCCAGGGCATTCGCGTCCATTTCCCCGAAGAGCAGACTTGCTGCGGTCAACCGGCCTATACCAGCGGTTTTCCCGACGAGGCGCGCAAGGTGGCGGCGCACCAATTGACGCTTTTCCCGGAAAACTGGCCGGTGGTTGTGCCTTCTGGTTCCTGCGCCGGGATGATGAAGCATCACTACCCGACGCTTTTCGCTGCCGACCCGGTACGCAAGGCGCAGGCTGAGGCCCTTTCTGTACGCATCTACGAACTGACCGATTTTCTGGTCAATGTCCTGAATTACCAGCCCGAAGATAAAGGTGCTGAATGCACCGTCGTCCTGCACACCTCCTGCTCGGCCCGCCGCGAAATGGGCGTGCATCTGACTGGCCGCAAACTGCTCGGCGATTTGGCAAAGGTGAAGGTAGCGCAACAGGATCACGAATCCGAATGCTGCGGTTTCGGCGGCACGTTCTCGATCAAGCAGCCCGAAATTTCCGGGGCGATGGTTGAAGACAAGGTCAAGTCGCTCAAGGCTACCGGCGCCGAACGCGTCGTCAGCGCCGACTGCGGCTGCCTGATGAACATCCTCGGCCACGCCGCCTGGAAAGATAAGCAGGCAGGCCTCAAGAATCCAAGCCTGCCCGGCGAACACATCGCCAGCTTCCTGCTGCGGAGGACAGCCAAATGAGTGCCCGTGACCGCATCCTGGCAAAACTGAACGCCGCGCCTGTCCTGCCGAAAGCCGCGCCGGACATCGCCAGTTGGTATGCCACCCATCGCAGTAGCGAAACCACCGCCGAAAAAGTCGCCCGCTTCCGTACCTGCATCGAGTTCGCTCATGCCGAGGTCTATGAAGTCACTCACGCCAGCTGGCTGCAGAAGCTATGGGAAGTACTGTCCGCCAAGGAAATCGGCAAACTGCTCGTAGCGCCAGGCACCGCTCACGGTCAACGCGCCATCACGGAGCTTTCGCAAAGCGGCATCGAATGCCCGGGCTATGACAGCCCGATCGAGGACTGGAAAGCCGAGATGTTCCACGACATCCCTGCCAGCCTGACCGCCTCCCGCTGTGCCATTGCCGAAACCGGAACACTGGTGCTCTGGCCCGATGCCGATGAACCGCGCCTGATGTCATTGGTGCCGCCGGTGCACATCGTGCTGCTCGATGCCGCAACGATCCACAACACTTTTTACGAGGCCATGACGGCGGAAAAGTGGAAGGATGGCTTGCCGACCAACGCCCTGCTGATTTCCGGCCCATCGAAGACCGCCGACATTCAGGTGACGCTGGCCTACGGCGCCCATGGTCCGAAAGAACTGGTCGTCCTGCTGATCGGAGAAGAAGCATGAGCGAACACGCACTGAATTTCATGCCGTCCGAGGGCTTCCGGGCACGGGCCAAGGACGTCGTCGAAAACCCCTTCCTGCGCCAGAGTTTCCGCGGCGCGATGGATTTCCTGATCGGCAAGCGCGCCGGCCAGTTTCCCAACCCGGAAGAGTTGGAAACCCTGCGCACGCTGGGCGAGCAGATCCGCCAGTACAACCTCGGCAAGCTGCCGGCACTTCTGGTGCAGCTGGAAGAGAACCTGAGCCGCAACGGCATCCAGGTGCATTGGGCGGAAACGCCGGATGAGGCCAACGCCATCATCCTCGGCATCTGCCAGGCACATTCGGCCAAGCTGATGGTCAAGGGCAAGTCGATGGTCAGCGAGGAAATCGAGCTGAACCACGCCTGTGAGGCGGCCGGCATTGAGGCGATGGAGTCGGACATGGGCGAGTACATCGTCCAGTTGGCCGGTGAAAAGCCGTCGCACATCATCATGCCGGCCATCCACAAGACCAAGGAGGAAATCGCCACCCTCTTCCACGAAAAGGTGCCGGGCGTCGATTACACCGACAACGTCGATGCGCTGATCCAGATCGGCCGCAATGTCCTGCGCGAGAAATTTCTCGTCGCTGACATCGGCCTCTCCGGCGTCAACTTCGCGGTTGCCGAAACCGGCACGCTGTGCCTGGTCGAAAACGAAGGCAATGGCCGCCTGAGCACCACGGCGCCACCGGTGCATATTGCCATCACCGGCATCGAAAAGATCGTCGAAAAGCTCGATCACGTGCCACCGCTGCTCTCGCTGCTGACCCGCTCGGCCACCGGACAGAACATCTCGACCTACTTCAACATGATCTCCGGGCCACGCAAGGCCGGCGAGAAGGATGGTCCGACCGAAGTCCATCTGGTGCTGCTCGACAATGGCCGAACCCAGGCCTACGCCGACGAACAACTGCGCAAGACCCTGCAATGTATCCGCTGCGGTGCCTGCATGAACCATTGCCCGGTTTATACGCGCATCGGCGGCCACGCTTACGGCACGACTTATCCAGGCCCAATCGGCAAGATCATTTCGCCGCATATGCTGGGGCTGGAGGCGACCGCAACGATGGCGACGGCTTCGACCTTGTGCGGGGCATGCGGGGAAGTTTGCCCGGTGAAGATTCCAATTCCGGATTTGTTGATGCGCTTGCGGGAAGAATCGTTCTCGGCGCCGCATGAGAATCCTTCGATGCGTGGGCAAGGGGCGGGGTATAGCCGGTTAATGACTGCCGTTTGGCAGGGATGGGCTGCGGTTTATCGGTCACCTTCGCTTTATGGTGTGGTGACTTGGTTGGGGAGTCGGTTTGGGTGGTTGATGCCTTCCAGGCAAGGGCCATGGACTTCGGTTCGGGTGCCGTTGAAGCCGGCGCCTAAGCGGTTGCGGGATATGTTGCGGGAACGGGGCTGATGAATTCCCGTGTTGATTGGCTAGGGGTTCCGCCTTGCGGGCGGGCGTACTTTCTTTTGCTTCGCCAAAAGAAAGTAGCCAAAGAAAAGGCGACCCCGGGTTACGCGGTTGGCTACGCCAACTTCCCTGCGCTACTCGAAACCGGCGGGGGCACCCCAAGAGTACTTCCTCGCGATGCTGCGCATCGTTCAGGGCGCTGCGGAACTCGGGCTACGCCCTCAAACAGTCCTCGCCCTTTATCCGCCGATTTCTCCGTTGCTCAGCGCTTCACAAGGGGCCCTAGAAGCGTCGCGGAACAACGCACCGACCCAAGAATTGAATGCTGCGGTCAACCAGAAAAAAAGCCAAAAACCGAAATCCCCTATTCAACCACGGACGCCTTTCCGGGCCCCTTGCGAGGTGCCGAGCAACGCAGAAACGCCGGGAGCCTTTGGCTGGCGTTGTCTGAGCCGCAGGCGAGTTTAGCCAGCCGCCCGGCGTTTCGAGTAGCGCAGGGAATCCCCGCAGGGGACACCGACCCAGGGTCGCCTTTTCTTTGCTTACTTTCTTTTGGCGAAGCAAAAGAAAGTGAGACGCCCCGCAAGGGCGGAACCCCATGCCAATTAATCAACACCAAATAATAATCAGAGACAAAACATGACCCAGTTGATCCAGCAACTCCGCCAGAAACTCCCAGAAACCCAAGTCATCACCGATGAACTACGCCTCCTCGCCTATGGCACCGACGCCAGCTTCTACCGCCTGATCCCGCAAGTCATCGCCATCGTCGAAACGGAAAATGACCTGAAAACGGTGTTGACCGCAGCAAAGGCAAACAAAACCCCCGTCACCTTCCGCGCTGCCGGCACCAGCCTCTCCGGCCAGGCGATCACGGATGGCGTGCTCGCCCTGATTGGCGAAGGTTTCGCCACCTACGAATTGAATGCCGATGCCAGCAAGGTCAAGGTCGGCCCAGGCATTGTCGGCGGCGAGGTCAATCGTCGCCTTGCCCCATTCGGCAAGAAAATCGGCCCCGATCCCGCCTCCATTGGCGCCGCCAAGATCGGTGGCATCGCGGCCAACAACGCTTCCGGCATGTGCTGTGGCACGGCGCAGAACAGCTACCGGACACTGGCCGGGCTGCGCGTCATGCTGGCTGACGGCACTTTGCTCGACACCGAAGACCACCTCAGCGTCGATGCCTTCTCGAAAAGCCATGCCGTACTGCTCGGTGAACTCGAGCGCCTGGGCCGCGACACGCGCGCCAATCCCAAACTGGCCGAACGCATTCGCCACAAGTTCAAGATCAAGAACACCACTGGCTATAGTTTGAATGCGCTGATTGATTACGAAGACCCGATCGACATCCTGAGCCACCTGATGATCGGCTCGGAAGGAACGCTTGGCTTCATTTCGCGGATCACCTACCAGACCGTCGTCGAAGACCCGTTCAAGGCCAGCGCCCTAGTCTTCTTCCCGGACATCCGTACCGCCTGCGAAGCGGTTATTCGCCTCAAACCACAGCCGGTATCGGCCGTCGAGTTGCTTGACCGCCCAGCCCTGCATTCCGTCGAGAACAAGCCCGGCCTGCCGGCCATCATGCGCGAACTTTGCGAGGAAGCCGCCGCGCTGCTGATCGAAGTCCGCTCTTCCTCGGTTGACGGCATCAACGAAAAGATCGCCGCTGTTCACGCTGCGATGGATGGCATCGCCACGGTCGAACCGATGGTCTTTTCGACCGACCCGGCGACCTGCGAAATGTACTGGAAAGTCCGCAAGGGCACTTTCCCGGCCGTGGGCGCCATGCGCCGCACGGGCACCACGGTGCTGATCGAAGACGTTGCCTTTCACATCGAAAACCTGGCCGATGCCACACTCGACCTGCAGGCCCTGCTCCGCCATCACGGCTACCACGAGGCGATCATTTTCGGCCACGCACTGGAAGGCAACCTGCACTTCGTCATCACCCAGGATTTCGGCGACCAGAGCGAGGTCGACCGCTACGCCCGCTTCATGGACGACCTCTGCCATATGGTCGTCGACAAATACGACGGCTCGCTCAAGGCCGAACACGGTACCGGCCGCAACATGGCCCCGTTCGTCGAGCTGGAATGGGGCAAGGACGCCGCCGACCTGATGCGCAAGATCAAGCGCCTGTTCGACCCGGAGAACCTGCTCAACCCCGGCGTCATCCTCAACGACAACCCGCATGCCCACCTCGAAAATCTGAAGCCGATGCCGGCAGCCGAGGACATCGTCGATCGCTGCATCGAATGCGGTTTCTGCGAACCGCTCTGCCCGTCGCACCGACTGACCCTCTCGCCCCGCCAGCGCATCGTCAGCGTCCGCGAACTGGCACGCCGTGCCGCTGCTGGCGAACCAGCCGGACGCGTCGGCGAGGACTACGCCTACATGGGCCTCGATACCTGTGCTGGCTGCGGCCTGTGCTCGACGGCCTGCCCGGTCGGCATCGATACCGGTGACCTGACCCGTCGCCTGCGTGGCCGCCAGATAAGCGACACCTCCCGCGCCATCAACGCTTGGACCGGCGAACATTTCGGCACCCTGGCCAACGCCTCGCGCCTTGGCTTGAAGGTCGGCCACGCGGTTTCCGGTGTATTGGGCGACAACTTCCTCGGCCGCATCTCCGGTGGGGCCTGGAAGAAGAACATGCCGCACGCCGGCAAGGCAGCAACACCACGTACCACTCAGGGTGACCCGGTTGTCTTCTTCCCGACCTGCGGCGGCCGTATCTTTGGGCCGTCGAATTCGGGCGACGCACAACAGGCTGACGTGATCATTGAACTGCTGATCCGCGCCGGCTATGCCCCGATTCTGCCGGAAGGTTTCGACAAGCTGTGCTGCGGCCAGATGCTGGCCAGCAAGGGCATGGCTGAAGAGGCGGACGGCATGTCGCGGACACTGGAAGCCGCCCTGATGAAGGCTTCAGAGAACGGCCGCTACCCGGTAATCATGGACGCCAGTACCTGCTCGATCCGCATGCAGAAGCATCTGGCCGGACGCATCGAGCTCTACGACTTCCACGAATTCGCCCACGACGCCCTGCTGCCGCGCCTGATGATTACCAAAGAGACCGGCCCGATCGCCCTGCACGTCAATTGCAGCGTGAAGAAGAACGGCTCGGACGCCAAGCTGAAGAAGCTGCTCGCCGCCTGCGTCGAAGAAATCATCGAACCAGCCGGCGTCACCTGCTGCGGCTTTGCCGGGGATCGCGGCTTTGCCGTGCCGGAACTGAATCAGCATGCACTGCGCAAAATTCATGACGAACTGCCGAACAACTGCGCCTGCGGCGTGTCGACCAACCGTACCTGTGAAATCGGCCTGACCGCCGAAACCGGGCTGAACTACCAGTCGATCGCCTATTTGCTCGAAAAGTGCAGTCGTCCAATACAAACATGTTGAGGATTTCCCTAACTGCCGAAACCCAAGCTAATTGCTAAGGTTCGCCCCATCCAACAAATTTCCAGGAGAACACCCATGTACAAGAAAATCCTCGTCGCCATCGACGATAGCGAAACTTCCCGCAGCGCACTGGCCGAGGCCCTGCACATTGCCCGCACCAGCAAGGCCAAGATCTACATCACCCACGTCGCCGACGAAACCATGCTCAACATCCATGGCCATGCCTTGTCGAGCGTCATCAACCTCGACAACGCCGTCGCCAATCTGACCCAGGCCGGCCAGAAGCTGCTTGATACGGCAATGGAAGCGGCTACCGGCATCGATGCCGAGCCGCTGATGCTGGAAGCCCGCAGCCGTCGCATCTCGGAAACCATTGCCGAAAAGGCCAAGGAGCTGGGGGTTGACCTGATCATCATCGGCCGTCACGGCAGGCGTGGTCTGGCTACGCTGATTCTTGGCTCGGTTGCCGAACAATTGGCTAGAATTGCTGAAGCTTCAGTGCTGCTGGTCCGCAAGCACTAAGGTTGTAGTGCGCCACGCCGCCAACTTCGGCGGCCAACACTAGTTTCAAGAATTAATGGATCCCCGCTTGGTCGGGGATCATTCATGATGGGATTCCGAATGTCTGAAAGCGCGTACAACAGCAACAAGGACGAACCTCTTCGCAACGATATCCGCCTGCTCGGCCGCGTTCTCGGCGACACGGTTCGCGAGCAGGAAGGCGATTCGGTTTTTGAACTGGTCGAGCGCGTCCGCCAGACGGCGGTCAGCTTCGCCCGCAACGGTGATCCGGCCGCCCGCGCCGAGCTCGCCGCCCTGCTTGATCCGCTTTCCCGCGACACAACGCAGGCCGTCGTCCGCGCCTTCAGCTATTTTTTGCAACTGGCCAACATTGCCGAGGATGAACATCACATCCGCCGCCGTCGCGCCCACGATCTGGCCGGCTCGCCGCCACGCGAAGGCAGCCTGGTTTTTGCCCTGGATACCCTGTCCACCGCAGCAGTCACCCCGGAAACCGTTGCCGACTTCTTCGCCCATGCCCTGGTTGCCCCGGTGCTCACCGCTCACCCGACTGAAGTCCAGCGCCAGAGCCTGATCCGCAATCACCGCGATCTCGCCCACCTGCTCGACCAGCGCGAACGTCTGCAGATGACGCCGGAAGAAGAGGCCGAGAACGACCTCGGTCTGGCCAATGCCATCCTGACCCTGTGGCAGTCGCGCATGCTGCGCCCGGTGCGCCTCAAGGTGCTCGACGAGGTCAAGAACGGCATCACCTATTTCAAGGAAACCTTCTTCACCGAATTGCCGCGCCTCTACATTCAGGTTGCCCAGCAGTTGCAGAAGCGTTACCCGCAAACCATCTGGACGCTGCCGCCATTTTTCCGTGTTGGTAGCTGGATCGGCGGCGACCGTGACGGCAACCCCTTCGTCACCGCCGAAATTCTGCGCGAAGCCATGCGTCTGCAATCTGCTGCGGCGCTCAATCATTACCTGGAAGAAGTTCACGAACTGGGCGGTGAATTGCCGCTCTCCGACCTGCTGGTCAAGGTCACGCCCGAACTGCAAGCCCTGGCCCAGAACTCGACCGATCACTCACCACAGCGTGCCGACGAACCCTATCGTCGGGCGCTCTCCGGCATCTACGCCCGCCTTGCCGCCACTGCCCGCGCCCTCGACCACTTTGAGCCGGTTCGCCACGAAATCGGCAATGCCGTGCCCTATGACAGCCCGGATGCCCTACGCGTCGACCTGAAAACGCTGGCCAATTCGCTGAAGCTGAACGGCAGCGCCAATCTGGCCGGCGGCCGCCTGCGTCGCTTGCTGCGGGCCATTCAGATCTTCGGTTTCCATCTGGCACCAATCGACCTGCGGCAAAACTCCGAAGTGCACGCCCGCAGCGTCGCTGAATTGCTCGCCGGCGCTGGCCGCTGCCCGGATTACGAAGCCTTGCCCGAAGCCGAGCGCATCAAGCTGCTGATCAGCGAAATCGCCACACCCCGCCCGCTCTACTCGCCATACCTGAGCTACAGCGAAGAAACGCAAGGCGAACTGGCCATCTTCTTCGCCGCCCGCGAACTGCGCCAGCGCTACGGTGCCGCCGCGCTGCCCAACTGCATCATCTCTAAGACCGATGGCGTTTCCGACCTGCTAGAACTCGCGCTGCTGCTCAAGGAATCGGGCCTGCTACTGCCGGGTGCCAAACCGCGTCTCGACGTTAACATCATCCCGCTGTTCGAAACCATCGAAGACTTGCAGAAGAGCGCCGCAACGATGGCAGGCGTATTCAAGCTGCCGGTCTATCGCGAACTGATCACCGGCCGAGGTGACGAACAGGAAGTCATGCTCGGCTATTCCGACAGTAACAAGGATGGCGGTTTCCTGACTTCCGGCTGGGAACTGTACAAGGCCGAGATCGAACTCGCCCGCGTCTTCGGCGAACACAAGGTGCGCCTGCGCCTGTTCCACGGCCGCGGCGGCTCGGTCGGCCGGGGTGGTGGCCCGAGCTACCACGCCATCCTCGCCCAGCCAGCCGGCGCCGTTTCCGGCCAGATTCGCCTGACCGAACAGGGTGAAGTCATCTCGACCAAGTATGGCAACCCCGATACCGGTCGCCGCAATCTCGAAGTGCTGCTCGCCGCCACGCTGGAAGCCAGCCTGACCGACCACGAAAACCGCGTCGAGCCGGCCGAACAATTCCACGCCGTGATGGACGAACTCTCTGCCCGCGCCTTCAACGCCTATCGCGACCTGATTTATGAAACCCCGGGGTTTACCACCTATTTCCGCCAATCAACGGTCGTGTCCGAAATTGCCTCGCTAAATATCGGCAGCCGCCCGGCTTCACGCAAGGCTTCCGAGCGCATCGAAGACCTCCGGGCCATTCCCTGGGTTTTCAGCTGGGCGCAATGCCGCCTGATGCTGCCGGGCTGGTACGGCTTCGGTGCTGCGGTGGACGGCTATCTGGCGGCAAATCCGGACGGCCTCGTTACCTTGCGTCGAATGGTCAAATCCTGGCCATTCTTTCAGAGCCTGCTGTCGAACATGGACATGGTGCTGGCCAAGACCGATCTCGCCATTGCCTCGCGCTATGCTGAACTGGTCACCGACCCGGCCCTGCGCGACAGCATTTTCAGCCGCATCAAAGGTGAATGGGCGCTGACCCGCCAGCATCTTCTGGCCATCCTCGAGCAGGATGACTTCCTGGCCGAAAACCCCCTGCTCAAGCGTTCATTGCAACTACGCTCGCCTTACATGGACCCACTCAATCACCTGCAAGTCGAACTGCTCAAGCGCCACCGCGCCGGCGAAACCGACGAACGGGTGGCCCGTGGCATCCATCTGGCGATCAACGGCATCGCTTCAGGACTACGTAACAGCGGGTAAAATTACGCCATGCCTACCATCATCAAACGCTCCATATTTTTCGTCTCCGACGGCACCGGCCTGACCGCCGAAGCCCTCGGGCACAGCCTGTTGACCCAGTTCGAGGATGTGGAATTCAAGCAGATCCGCATTCCCTTCCTCGACAGCATCGCCAAGGCTCAGGAAGCAGTTTCCCGCATCAACGCCCAAGGTGAAATCGACGGCATGCGCTCGATCGTTTTCACGACACTGGTCAATCAGGAACTGGCGAACATCGTGCATCAGGCCGATGCCTTCTGCCTGTCCTACTTCGAAACCTTCCTCGCCCCGCTCGAAGCCGAACTGGGCATCAAGTCCAGCCACACGGTCGGCCGCTCGCATGGCACCGCTGACAGTTCCGATTACAAGAAACGCATCGAGTCGATCAATTACACGCTGGCCCACGATGACGGCATCACCGACCGCGACCTGGCCGAGGCCGATGTTATCCTCGTTGCCGTCTCGCGCTGCGGCAAGACGCCGACTTCGCTCTATCTGGCCATGCAGTTCGGCCTGAAAGCCGCCAATTTCCCGCTGATCCCGGAAGACTTTGACCGAGGCCGCCTGCCCGGCACCCTCGAAAAACACCGCAGCAAGCTCTTCGGCCTGACCATCCAGCCCGACCGCCTGCACCAGATTCGCGAAGAACGCATGTCAGGCAGCAAATATGCCTCGCTGGTCAACTGCCGCTACGAAATTGCCGAAGCCGAAAAAATGATGCGCCGCGAAGGCATCCGCTGGTTGGACTCCTCGACCAAATCGATTGAAGAGATCTCGACGACGATTTTGCAGGAATTGAAGCTACGCTAATAGTTGGCTTCCAGATATGGCTGAAATTCACATCTGGAAGCCAGCCTGCTTAGTAGGAAATGGGGAACACTCAACCTGAGTATTCCCCGTAGAACGGTAGTTTAGAACCCCAAAGAGACAGATCCCGTAAATGCTCTCGGTGAGCCATAATAAGCATTCGTGGCGCCATCGGTCGCTTCAAAGTACCACTTGTCAAACAAGTTCTGAACATTCAACTGGGCGCGAATCGGATGACCACCGGCCTTGGTACGGTAAGACACCATGGCATCTACACGGGCATACCCGGAGAGCTGGAAGGTATTTGTATTGTTTCCTTGGCGTTCTCCATTCATGTAAGCGCCAGCCCCAATCGCCCAACCTTCAGCAGAACCGGGCGCAGTGTCATATTTGGCCCAAATTGATGCCGAGTTCTTCGGAACCCCATACCAAGCCTTTCCACGAATTGAATTGGCTCCCGTTGTGTTGTCCTTGGTAATCTCCGCTTCATTGTAGGTATAGCTGCCAATCACACTAATATGCTTGGTGACTTGTCCGGCAACATCAAACTCAAGACCTTTGCTGCGCACTTCGCCAACGGGAAGTGAATACCCTACATGCGCCAGATCAGCAGTCATGCGATTGCGCTGGTAAAGATCAAACAAAGTTACGGATGTAGTGACCTTGTTATCCATCAAGCTTGCCTTTGCACCCAATTCGTATTGAATTCCGATTTGGGGCGGCGGACGTGAGCCATCAAAGGTTCGTGCCGAAGAATTGGAACTCCCGAAGGATTTTGAGTAACTTCCATAGAGGGAGAATTGATCAGAAATTTTGTACAACAGTCCAGCCCGTGGTGATGTTGCGTATTCCGTGGGGGTATTTGGATCGAGTGTTCCATCGCAGTTCGGGTAGCACGCGGCGCCGGTGGTCCCAACTTTGTTGGCCACCGTCACCGGATCAAAAGTCCGGTCACGTCGAACGCCAAGCAGCACTTCCAAATGATCGCCGAGCGAGATCTGATCTTGAGCGTAGATGCCCCGATCATCCATGTTTTGGTAGTAAAGAATGTTCGACAACGATGGGTTGATCGCCCCGTCAGTAGCCGCAACATTCACATTGCCATAGGTCGGGTTATATATATTGATTGCCGGTACGCCAGGCGTCGCAGCGGCACCCGACTGGCGATATCCTTTGTAAGTCGTGCGGTGATGAACGTAATCGAAGCCCGTCAGTAATTTGTGTTTCACCCCCCACGTTTCGAATTCGCCAACCAGATCAAGATTGGTCGTCAGTACTTTGCGTTGAACCGTGTTGTAGTTGATACGCCGGGTCATCATTCCGGTAGCCGCATTGAACGCCAGGGGCGTCATCATGGACTGAACGTCATCAATATCCGCATAGCCTAGACGGTTGGTCAGTTTCCAATTGTCGTTGAAGGCAAACGTCCAGTCATAACTGAATAGCGTCGATTTCTCGGTGGCCGGGTAGTTTGACCACATCACCGGATCATTCTGGGTCCAGTTTCTTGGCAGATTCGCCGGCCGATTTCCAATGACCGGTATCTGCTGTGCCGTATAGGCGACGTTGGCCTGCTTTTTATCGTAGGCTTCCAACTGCACGTTCAATTCGAAGCGCGACGATGGTATCCAGGTGAGATAAGCAGCACCCGCCTTGTTTTCATGATGTTGAAAATCAACCCACGAATCACCCTTGTCATAAACCCCCATGACACGGTACATCAGCGTGTTGTCTGAGTTGATAGCACCCGTTGCATCAAGGACAGTTCTGAAAGTATTCCAACTGCCAAACTGCTGTTGCAGGCTATAAGCGGCTTCTGCCTGTGGCCGCTTTGTAACGGTATTGACAAGCCCCCCTGGTTGAACGCGACCATAAAGCATCGAGCTTGGCCCTTTCGCCACCTCGATATGATCCACAAAAGCCATGTCGGGAACGCCGCGCATCGAATTCAGCTTGAGTCCGTTCCGGTAGGTGTCGGTGCCGGTCGCAAAGCCCCGAATGTAGAAATTATCGTAGTAGCCACCGGGTGGAGCCTGAATGCCGCTGACGTTCTTGACGGCTTCAAGTATTGAGGTTGGCTTTCTATCGTCTATCACTTCCCGTGGCACCACCTGAACGGCAATCGGTGTTTCCATCAGCGGCGTATCAGTTTTGGTTGCGCTGGTGGCACGTTTTGCCGAATACCCTTGTGTATCCTCCAAGGCCGACGCACTCACCTTCACCTCTGGCAACTGGGTTGCATCATCCGCTGCGCCAACAGATTGGCCTGCCACAGCAGCCAGGAACCCAAAAAAACAGCACCCCGTAGTTTTTCCTTTTGATCTCATTGAATCATTACCCCTGTTACAGTTTTATTGAGAATTCGAAGCCAGTTTTTCTATTGATATTGTTACGATTGGGAAGGTTGATTTGATTTTTGAATGCCGGTAGTACGCCCAAAACACGACCAGCACAAACAAACCAAGCAATGCAGGAAAAATTCCGTCGTCAAGCGAATCAAGCCGGCTTTTTCCCAGAATTAATAGCGTCACAGCAGCGGCTCCACGCACCCACGGAACAATCCATCCCCGCCCTTGCCGCAGGTGACGCCCAAAATTGGCCAGCATTGGAATCAGCACCAACATCGGTGTCATCAGTGCACCAAGACCAAATACCAGCCCTAGAAGCGCGCCCCGCTCCACGCTGCCACCAGCTGCAGAAGTTGCCAGCAAGGTGGCCAAAGGAGCACAGGGAATCAAGGTCAGCGCAACGCCGAGCAGAAAGGGAGAGAGGCCGCTTAACTTGCTCTTGAGGCCACAAGCCCTTGATGTTGGGGCCGGCCAAGCCAGCCAGCCAGCGGAAAAGATGGCAACTAGTCCAATTGCGGCATTTCCCGTTCCGCTTGCGAGTTCCTTGACGAACCATTCACCCATTGCGCCGGCAATGCCACCCAGAAAAGCATAGGCGACGAGCCGACCGCCAAGGAAACTGGCTGTATCGCGAAACGCCCCACCCAAGGATTCCCCTCGCCCTAAGACCCACGTACCAATGAATGGCATGCAAGTCACAGCGCACGCGGTAAGGCCAAGCGAGAGACCTAGCAGGAATACAGAAAAAGCTGAAACCTCAGCTTCAGGAAACATTCCCTGCCACCTCGTTTTTGCGCACGAATTTAATTGGCTTTGGATTTCCCTCTGGGGTTTCCATTTTCAGGCGTTTTTTGTAGTACTCGCGGCTTGAAGAAAAAACTGCCCAGGGTCCGAATTTGATACTGATGACACCATCGTCAGGACAAAACTCCGCACAGCGCCCACACAACGTGCAATCTTCGTTGAACGCCTTGCGGCCACTTTCATGATGAATTTCCGGGATATCCATCGGGCATGCTTTGGTGCAGATACCGCACTTCTCGCACTTTTCGCTCCTGACTTTGACCAATCGGGTTAGCGAGGCATGGCGAAACACAGCGTTCATGGCCAGCATTGGACAAATGCGACAGAACGGCTGACGCATGGCAAGCGCGGCAACGAGTACAAAGCCGGTCAAGATGTCGGCAAAACCGCTCAAGGCCATACTGAAACCGTTCTGGGTTTTTAGGGCCAGCTCCTCGGTATCTGCGGTCAGGAGTGTGGTTACGATGCGCGAAGGGCAGATGTCGCAGTAAGGATTTCCGAGTGAATGAGGCGCTACACCGCCTCCGGCCAGTATCGGGATCAAAAACACCAGTCCTAGTAACAACAGCCATTTAATAGGACGGGTACGCCGAGCGTTTTTATCTTCCAACTGATGTTGTGGACGCCCTAGCCGTCGTCCGATTTTATTGATCCATTCTTGTACCGTACCGAGCGGGCAAACCCAGCCACAAAACGCCTTGCCCAAAACAAAAAAGAAGGCGAGGAAAGTACCCATGGAAATCAGGGTTGGCAGAAGGACTTCGAATGCGATTTTTTGGGCTTTGACAACACTCTCGCCAATGCGGTGATGCATTTGATGTTGCAAGGGAACAAGAATGCAGAAGCCCCCGTTCTGCTTGTCATACGCACATGACAGAGCTGGAAGTGCCGTCGATATCTTGTTCGCCATATAGTGACCAAGAACGACACTGCCCCATACCGTTAGAAATAGCGTGACGATCTGGATCAGCACGCGAAATCTGGTTAATGTTGGAACCAACGATTTGACTGACTTAAACATTGGAGCTCTCCTTCTTGCGACGAAGCATTGGTGTCGCCAACAACATCCCGAAGGCAAACAGGCCAGCTCCTGCCATCAGGTTTCGTTCTCGCATCAGATCTGGGAGGTAGGGAAGACTTAGCCCCGTCGTGTGCTGTATGCCATTTCGTTTCAACTCGACACCTAGAACGAATGAGCGCCTCGTTCGGGCAGCACCACCTTCTTTTTCAATAATTTCCGGATCGAAGTCTCGGGGAAACAGAACGCGGGCAACCCCATTTTTGTTTGCGAGTACTGTTTCGTGGGTACCGTTCTCGGTATCGATTGTCAGATTGGAATCTGGCACTGGAATCCCGTTAAACAGGATCACGAATTCACCGGTTTGTCCCTCTCGAAACCCACCAAACTGAGGCAGTTTTAGTGGCTGAATCTCCAAACCGGGACGGCCACTCGCAAGCATTTTTTCGGGCGACTGTGGTTTAGACTGGAACATCCACAATGTGCTCGCAGTGCGTATTTCAGTCGCAGACTCTTCTTTCGCCAGCAACAGGTGATACCCACCTACTTCTGCATCCGGCTGCTTGATTGTCCATTTACCTCCTACTTTAAGAAAGGTGGCGGCAGACTTGGTGGTATCAGGACTGATTGCTGACAGCTCAGGCGATTTGCTATTAATAGAAGTCAGGACTGCAGTACCGCGCTCGCCTCGACCTGCAGGAATAATTGCCGGAAACTTGGTCCAGCCGACGACATCAACCTGACCCTGTCTGGGAGGTTGGGACGCCACGCCAGAAACTGAGCCATGCTCACGGTGTTCTTGAGAATAGACAGGCCCTATAAACAAGCTTGTGATCAACGTAGCAGCAATAAGCCCTTTTATCCGCTTGCTGTATTTTTTCACTGATTTCTTCCTTGGAAGCTCTGCTGTATTGAAAAACATCTAAGTGGGGAACGCCGTATATGACCGGGGGGTATTCATTTACCTGCCTGGATCGGTAACAAAGGCGATCTTGACCAACCCGTTGCGGTGCGCGGCAGCCATCACATCGGCTACGCGCTCGTAGCGGACATCACGGTCGGCACGCAAATGAAGCTCCGGTTCGCGGGAACTCGACGCAGCAAAACGTGCATCAAGGGCAGAACGATGAACCGGCTCACCATTCCAAAATACCAAGCCCTGTGCGTCGATGGCCAACTGGATTATTTCCGGCTTGTCCTCAAGCTTGGTTGAACTGACCTTCGGCAGATCAATCGGGATCGCCTGATGAAACAGCGGTGCGGTGATGATGAAGATGACCAGCAGAACCAGCATGACGTCCACCAATGGCGTCGTGTTGATATCTACCATCGGTGCGTTCTGGCTTTCTCCGAAAGAACCAAAGGACATGGAATTTCCTCAGGCAGCTTTAGCCAGCGCATAGCGCGAGCCGGTGGTCAGAAAGGAATGCAGATCGTAGGCAAACCCGTCGAGGTAAGTGCCCATCAGCCGATTGGCCCGATTGAGGGCGTTGTAGGCGAGTACGGCAGGTATCGCAACGAACAAGCCAGCGGCTGTCATGATCAAGGCTTCGCCGACCGGGCCGGCGACCTTGTCAAGAACAACCTGGGTGGCGCCAGCCAGACCGACGAGGGCGTGATAGATCCCCCAGACCGTCCCGAACAAGCCGATAAATGGTGAGGTGGAGCCAACTGAGGCCAAGAGCGTCAGACCAGATTCATTGCGGGCCTGAGCATGGAGCATGTAATTCCGCAGGCTGCGGGTCAGGACTTCGCTGGAAGAAATAACTCCACCAATGGTTTTTTCCTTCTGTTGAGCATGCATTTTGGCAACATGGACGGCGGTTTCCGCCATGCCTGAAAAAATACCGCTCGCGTCTTTTTCCCTGATCGATTGCAGCCCGCGCTCCAGATTCGGTGCCCCCCAGAATGCATCGAATGCCGCTTCAATACTCCGGTTGATTTTGAGCTGGCTGAAAAAACGACTACCGATAATTGCCCAACTCAACAAGGACATGGCACCCAATAGAATGGCGACTGAATGTATAACCCAATCGCTTTGGCTCCAGAACTGCATGATTCCCATAACGAGAACTACTCCTGAATTAGGTAAGTGAAAAGACGATGGGAACAACCACCCAAGACGCAACCTGGATATTTCCCCGGCGCGCTGGTACAAAACGCCACTTGGAAACCGTATCCAGCGCCGATTGATCTAGCCGTGAAATGCCACTGCTCTTTTTAAGTTCAACCTCGATCGCGCGACCATCGGTATCCACGTGTACCCGCAGATATACGGTTCCCTCTTCACGAAGCTTGCGCGACGCAGGCGGATAGGTAGGCTTGGGGTTCGTGAGGTAATCAGCGTCGAAACGTGGATGAGTAACGGTTTCAACCACAGGTGCCGGCTCCACCACAGGTTGTGGGGCGATCGGCTGTTCCGCCACGGTGAAAGTACTGCTTGCGGCTGGCGTATGACTGACAAGTATCTGGGGTTGATGAATCCTTGGCTGACTTCGCGGCACCGGCTTTGGTGGTGTCGGCACCAGCGGCTTTGTTTCCGGACGGACAGCCTCAACCATTCGAACGGCAATCGGGCGGGCAATTTCAGTGATTTTTTCTACCTGTCCCAAACCAAGTAGCGCAGCACCTACAACAAGACCATGTACCAGGAGCGCTGAGACAACACCATGCGCCCGACCTGCTAGACGCCCTGATTGGTCATACCCACGCGGAAAAAAAAAAGACACCCAACTTCCCCCATTCCCGGCGAATCCGAAAATATGCAGGTCAGCGCACCGAACTGATTTTCTGTTTGGAGTGATCTGGCCAAAATGCACGCCAAATTGGTGCGCGGCGCATTGTCACGGTTTGTAACAAGCAGGGGAATGTGACAAATTGACGCATGCCGCGGTGCGGCAATTTGCCACTTCCGCTTTTCTTTCAGAATGTTATTGTTGAAAGAAATTTTTGCCTTCGTTTTGTGAATATGCCGAAGACCATGCACAAAAAGGCTGGCAAGCAGACTTATGGACTGACTCTGGATTTGGTAAGCGGGAACCCGCTCAAAATATCTGCTGCCTTTCGGCGCAAGCTGATCGCCCTCAAGCCAATCGGCGTCTCAGGGCTTCAAAAAGGCAGATAGCCGCAGCAGCAGAGACATTCAGCGACTCCACCGCACCCGGCATCGGGATGCGGATCCTGAGGCCGGCCGCGGCAATCAAGGACTCTCGAACCCCCTGCCCTTCGGCCCCGAAAATCCAGGCCAGCGGGCTATCCCAGCGGGCTTCGTAGAGCGAGGTCGAACCATCCAGGCAGGTCACGGCCGTTGTTCCTTGAAAGTCGGCCACGAAGCTCTCCAGATCAGCCTCTTCGTGAATCGCCAAGGCAAAGTGGGCGCCCTGCCCGGCTCTCAGCACCTTGGGTGACCAAGCTGAGGCACAACCAGGCGAAAGCAAGGCTTGCTTGATACCTGCCGCCGCTGCGGTACGCAACAACGTACCAACGTTACCGGGATCTTGCACGCCGTCAAGCAAAATTGCCTCTTTTTCGAGGTCGACCGCAGCAGTCTGCGTCGGCATTGCGGCAACGCCCAGCAGGCCGCTTGGGGTGTCGACCAGGCCCAGATCGCGCATCAGGCTATCGGCCAAAACAACCGTTTCCCGGCCTTCAACATAGGTGAAAATTTCACCTCCGCTCAGCACCGACTCCGCAACGACTAGCGTTTCAACCGGCCCGAATGCCGCCTCATAGGCTTCGACCAGATGCACGCCATCCAGTAGCGTTTGCCCGGTCTTGCGGCGCTCGCGCCCGGATTCGGCCAGTCGCTTCAGCGACTTGAAAAACAGGTTGTCGCGCGACTGAATCAGTTTCATAGGAGCGAAAGCTGTTTGGCCACCGGCCCGAAACTACGCCGATGCACCGGCGAGGCGCCATGTGCTTCCAGTGCTTGAAAATGCGCGGCCGTCGGGTAGCCCATGTGGCGGTCGAAGCCATACATCGGATATTGCGAGTGCAAGGCAAGCATACCGGCATCACGCACCGTCTTGGCGAGAATGGAGGCAGCGGCAATCGAGGCGATCTTGCCGTCACCCTTGATCACGGCTTCTGACGGAATATCCAGTTTCGGGCAGCGATTGCCATCAACCATGGCGCTGGTCGGCCGCACCTTCAGGCCCGCCACTGCCCGCTGCATGGCGAGCATGGTGGCGTGGAGGATGTTCAGCCGGTCGATTTCCTCGACACTGGCCTCGGCCACTGCCCAGGCCACTGCCCGCTCGCGGATCAGGACGGCGAGCGCATCGCGTTTTTTCTCGGAAAGTTTCTTGGAATCGTTCAGGCCGGGGATGGGACGTTCCGGATCAAGAATGACTGCGGCCGCCACCACTGGCCCGGCCAGCGGACCACGCCCGGCCTCGTCAATACCGCAGACGAGGCCAATCGGAACAATCAGTTCAGGCACTCGATGACTGCGTTGGCAGCCTTCTCGGCAGTATTCTGCCGCAGCTGCAGGTGAATATCGGTGAAGGCTTCGGCCACGGCGATGGCGTTTTCCTTGTCTTCGTACAGTTTGACCAGCGCCTCCGCCAGATTCTCCGGCGTTGCCTGATCCTGCAGGATTTCCGGCACCACTTCGCGACCCGCCAGGATATTGGGCAGTCCGACAAACGGTTGGTAGGCCATGCGCTTCATGATCCAGTACGACGCCTTGGCAATCTTGTAGGTGATGACCATGGGCCGCTTGATCAGCGCAGCTTCCAGCGTCGCCGTGCCACTCGCCACCAGCGAGACATCAGCGGCGCCGAGCGCATCCTGGGCATGGCCGAACAACAGGCGGAATGGCACGTCACCCGCCTCCTGCTTGTAGATCGCCATCTCGAACTGCAAGCGTGTCTCGCGCGTGGTTAGTGGCACCACAAACAAGGCATTGGGCAACAAGCGTTCGCGGATGATCTTGGCCGTCTGGACAAAGGTATCGGCCATCATCGCCAGTTCGCCCTGACGACTTCCCGGCAGCATGGCAAAAACCGGCACATTTCGCGGCATCGATAACTTCTCGCGAACCGCCTGCTTATTGGTTTCCAGCGGAATGATGTCAGCCAGCGGGTGCCCGACGTAAGTCACCGGAATATGCTCTTTTTCATAGAGCGGTGGTTCCATCGGGAAAAGCGCCAGCACGCGGTTAACCGCCTTGGCGATTTTCTTGATCCGCCCACCACGCCACGCCCAGATCGACGGGCTGACGTAATGGATGGTCTTGATGCCCGCGGCTTTGAGATCAGTCTCAAGACCGAGGTTGAAATCCGGTGCATCGACACCGATGAAAATATCGGGCCGCATGTCCAGAAGCCGCTTTTTCAACTGCCGACGAATACCGGAAATTTCACGGTAGTTCTTCAAGGCTTCAACATAACCCATGACGGCCAGCTTTTCCAGCGGCCACCAGGCGTCAAAGCCCTGCGCCTCCATGCGCGGGCCGCCAATGCCGTAGAACACGGCATCGGGCAATTTGGCCTTCAGGGCAGCGATCAAATGGCTGGCCAGAAGATCCCCGGAGGCCTCTCCTGCCACCATGGCAATCCGGACCGGACTTCCCATCAGCGGATAATGCCCCGCTTGGAAACTGCCAGGAAATCGACAAAGCGCTGCACATCTGGCTGCGTCTTGGCCTCCTCGGCCAGCTTGATCTTGGCTTCTTCAAGCAGCAGTCCGGACTTGTAAAGCGTGCGATATGCCCGCTTCAAGGCAGAAAGCGACTCGGCAGTGAAACCACGGCGCTTGAGACCTTCGACATTGATGCCGTAGGGCGTGGCGGTATTACCGGCCGCCATCAAATAAGGCGGCACATCCTGCAAAACCACGGTGCCAACGGCTGTCATGACGTGCGCACCGACGCGGCAGAACTGATGCACGCCCGTATAGCCGCCAAGAATGGCCCAGTCCTCAACCACAACGTGACCGGCCAGCTGGGCATTGTTGGCAAAAGTCGTCTTGTTGCCGACCTGGCAGTCGTGCGCGATATGCACGTAGGCCATGATCCAGTTGTCGTCGCCAATCCGTGTAACACCTGCGTCCTGAACGGTACCCAGATTGAAGGTACAGAATTCGCGAATCGTGTTGCGGTCGCCAATTTCCAGCCGCGTCGGCTCGCCGGCGTACTTCTTGTCCTGCGGCACTTCACCGAGGGAACAAAACTGGAATATGCGATTTTCGCGACCGATGCGGGTATGGCCCTTGATCACGACATGCGGACTAATAACGGTGTTGTCACCAATCTCGACGTTCGGACCGATAATCGAATAGGGGCCGATCTCGACATTGGCGCCAATTTTTGCACCCGGATCGACAATGGCAGTCGGATGAATCATCTCAGACATCCCGCTTGGCACACATCAAATTGGCTTCAGCCACCACAAGACCATCAACCCGCGCTTCCGCCTTGTACTTCCAGATACCGCGCATGTGCCGAACAATTTCAACATGCAAGTGCAGTTGGTCGCCCGGCATCACCGGCTTCTTGAAGCGGCAGTCATCAATACCGACAAAGTAGAACACTGAGTTCGGATCAGGCTTGGACTCCATGGTCTTGAACGACAGGATGCCCGCTGCCTGGGCCAGCGCCTCCATGATCAACACACCCGGCATCACCGGATGATGCGGAAAATGGCCGACGAAATAAGGCTCGTTCATCGTGATGTTCTTGTAGGCATGGATCGACTTGCCGGGTGTCACTTCAAGCACGCGATCAACAAGCAGGAAGGGATAGCGGTGCGGCAAGTGCTCAAGAATTTCATGAATGTCCATTAAATCAACCCTCTTCATCAGTATTCTTAAGTCGTTTCTCAAGTTCGGAAACGCGTTCGGCCAACCTGGCCAGGTGCCGGATTTGTGCCGCATTATGTAGCCAGTGACTATGCTCTTCCAGCGGGAAGACGCTGGTGTATTGCCCAGGCTTCGTAATATTTTTCATGACCAGCGAACCACCGGAAATCACAGCCCCCGAGGCAATCGTCACATGCCCGGCAATCATCGCCGCCCCGCCGATGGTCACATTATCCTGCAGCATCACGCTACCGGCTACCGCGGCGCATGCAGCAATCACGCAATGTTTGCCGATCACACAGTTGTGACCGATCTGAATCTGGTTGTCGAGCTTGCAGCCGTCGCCAATCACCGTGTCATCAAGTGCACCACGGTCGACCGTGGTACTGGCACCGATCTCGACATCATCGCCAATCACCACTCGGCCGATTTGCGGAATCTTGACCCATTGGCCTTGATCCGGCGCGAAACCAAAACCGTCGGCGCCGATGACCACACCGGAATGAATGATGGCATTTCGACCAATCTTGCAGCCGGCGTAGATGCTGACATTCGGAAATAAAACACTTCCATCACCAACGCCAACACCATCGCCCAGCACACAACCGGCATGAATGACCACACCCTCACCCAACACAACATCAGAGCCGATGCAGGCGTTCGCCCCGACACTAACACTGGCCGGCACCTCTGACGTGCATTGCGCTGATGGATGAACACCGGCCTCAATAACAGCACGCGGATTGAGCAAAGTCGCCAGACGCGCGTAATACGCATAAGGATTCTTAACGACGATACGCGGCAAACTGACCGCATCGGCAAAATCCGGCGACACAATAACCGCGGAGGCCTGAGTTGTCTGCAACTGGCCCTTGTATTTCAGATTGGCGAGAAAACCAATTTCGCCCTCTCCGGCGGAAGCCAGCGTCGCCACCTGCCGGATCAGCGTTTGCGCGTCGCCAAGCACATCGCCGCCCAAGTGGGCGGCGATTTCGGCAAGCGAGAGGGAAACACCCGCTGCACCAGGCATTACTTGGCTTCGGCGAGCGCCTTGATCACACGGTCGGTGATATCCAGCTTCGGGCTGACCCAGACCACATCCTGCAGAACGAGATCATATTTTTCCGTTTCGGCGATCTGCTTGATGGCCTTGTTGGCCTTCTCGATCACGGCGGCATTTTCTTCATTCTGACGCAGGTTCAGGTCTTCACGGAATTCACGCTGTTTGCGCTGAAACTCACGAGAAAGTTCGCCGAATTCCTTTTCCTTGGCCCGACGATCGCTTTCTGCCATCGTCACAGCATTTTTTTCAAGGTTTTCCTGCAGGCCTTGCAGTTGCTTGGCCATACGCTGCAATTCCTGATCACGCTTGGCAAACTCGCCTTCGAGTTTTTTGGCAGCCTTTTGGGCCGCCGGCGCATCGCGGAAAATACGCTGGGTATTGACATACCCGACCTTCAATTCCGCCGCACTTGCCCCCGTGATAAACAAGGCAGACATCAACGAGGCGAGAACTAGAGACTTAACTTTCAAGATGACACTCCTGAATCAAAAAGTAGTACCCAACTGAAACTGGAAGGATTCCGTCTTGTCGGCATCCTGTTTGTTGAGCGGCAAACCAAAACTGAATTTTAGCGGGCCAATTGGTGAAATCCATGCGGCTGAAACACCTGTTGAATAGCGTAACTCACCCAGAGAGAGATTATCACCCTTGGCATAGACCTGCCCCGCGTCGAAGAACCAGCCCATACGCAGATTCTTTTCCATACCGGGTACCGCCCATAGCAACTCTGCGTTGCCCACCACACGACGATTGCCACCCATACGGTAGGTTCCCCCGTTTTCAATGGAAACCGTTCCGGGAGTACCTAGGCTGGAAGCCTTGTAGCCACGTACCGAGGTAACACCACCCGCGTAATAGTTTTTATAGAAAGGCAAGCCACTGCTACCGTAGCCATCGGCATAACCAACTTCACCATTCAGCATCAGGGTAATCTTGGAATTCAAGGGGAAAAATTTCTGAAGTTGATAGCTGGCACGATAATAGGTGAGATCACCACCCGGAACTGCCAATTCGATAGCAGCCTTCTGGAACGTTCCCTTGGTCGGGAAGAAGAAGCTGTCCTTGCCATCACTAGCCCAACTCAAGGTCAACGGTATCGCCAGATTGGTGTCACCGAAATTCCTGACGAAGTCCTTGTAGTACTGCGGACTATTGTCATAGGTCGTGATCGTGGTTGTATCAATGCCCAGACCAACCCCAAGAGATTCTTTTTCGCCAATCGGGAAGCCGAAGCGGATACCACCACCCGTAGAGGCCGAACTGTAACTCGCGATCTGGGTCGAGCGGGTATTCACCGTGCGGTGATAAACGTCAAAACCCTGACTAACCCCGTCCGGGGTGAAATAAGGATTGGTATAGGAGAAAACGTAGGTACGGTAGGACTTGGCCGAATTAACCTGGATAGCGACGTTATTTCCACTACCCAGGAAATTATTCTGGGCAATAGATCCCGACAAGATGACTTTATCCGTGCTTGAGGTACCCAAACCCAACATCAGGTTGCCAGTCGGCTTTTCGGTGACCTTCATGTTTACATCCAACTGGTCAGCCGTTCCCTGAACAGCCGGTGTTTCGATACTGACATCTGAGAAATAACCAAGCTTGTCGAGACGCTGTTTCGAGGTAGCAACACGGTCGGCGTCATACCAGCCGCCTTCCATCTGGCGAATTTCGCGACGAATCACTTCATCCCGTGTCTTGGTATTGCCAGTAAGGTTGATACGGCGGACATACACCCGCTTGCCTGGATCGACAAAAATAGTGAAAGCCACCTTGCGCTTTTCCTTGTCAATCTCCGGAGCTGCATTGACATTGGCGAAGGCATAGCCTTCCTTGCCCAAACGTTCGCTGATTGCCTTGGTAGAGTCATTCAGGCGAGCACGTGAAAAAACATCACCTGGTTTCACCTGCATCAATTTCTTGAGTTCATCTTCAGAAATTGCGAAATCACCAGCCAGCTTTACCGAGGTAACCTGATATCTCTCGCCTTCAGTTACGTTGACCGTGATGTAAACATCCTGCTTGTCAGGCGAAATGGAAACCTGCGTTGACTCCACATTGAACTCAAGATATCCCTGATTCATGTAGAACGACTTCAACTTCTCCAGATCGGCGGAAAGCTTCTGCCGGGAATACTGGTCATTTTTGGTGTACCAGGTCAGCCAGCCGGGGGTCGTCAACTCGAACTGAGCAAGCAGGTCTTTTTCCTTGAAGGATTTGGCGCCAACAAGGTTGATCTGCTTGATTTTGGCCGCCACACCTTCTTCAACATTGAAATTTATGCCAACCCGGTTGCGCTCCAGTGGCGTTACCGTGGTCGTAATATTGACGCCATATTTTCCGCGAGTCAGATATTGGCGCTTCAGTTCCTGCTCAGCCTTTTCGAGCTGGGAGCGGTCGAAGATCCGGCCTTCGGCAATACCCGTTTCCTTTAAAGCCTTGAGAATGACATCCTTCTCGAATTCCTTCATACCCACGAAATCAAGCTTGGCGATGGCCGGGCGCTCTTGCACCACGACGACCATTACATCCTTGTCGATCTCGATTCGGACATCCTTGAAGAAGCCCGTCGCAAAAAGTGACTTGATCGATTGCGCCGCTTTTTCGTCGGTCAGCATATCGCCAACCTTGAGCGGCAGATAACTGAACACCGTCCCGGCTTCGGTCCGCTGGATTCCCTCAACCCGTATATCCTTGACCGCAAATGGCTCGAAGGCCAGCGCAGGTGCGGCAAAAAAACTGGCTATCAGGACAGACAACAGGGATTTATTCATTATTCAGCCGAAGAACAGGCGGTTCAAGTCGTTAAAAAAGGCGAAAGCCATCAGGACAAATAATATGGATACGCCGACCTGCTGCGCAATTCCCATGGCCCGCTCCGAAAGCGGCCGTCGCCTGACGACTTCTATCATATGATACATCAAATGCCCCCCGTCCAGCACCGGGATGGGCAGCAGATTCAACACGCCCAGGCTGATACTGACAAGTGCCATGAACTTGATGTAGTAATCGAATCCAAGCTTTGCTGATTGCCCTGCATAGTCGGCAATCGTCACCGGCCCGGAGAGGTTTTTCCACGATACTTCGCCAGTGAGCATCTTGCCCATCATGACCAGACTGAACACCGATTTGTCCCAGGTTTCAACCAGCGCCTTGCCGCCCGCTTCGAAAAATCCATAGCGGACAAAAGTCCGCACATCACGGCGCGCCTTCCCATCGTCGGCCACCGCCACCCCGATCTTGCCGACGGTGCGACCGCGCTCGGAAATCGCCTCAGGAATGAGGTTGACCGCAGCAATCACTCCCTGGCGTTCAAACTCAATATGAACGGAGCGTTCGGCCGAATCACGAATACGCATCACCAGTTCATACCATGCGAGGATTGCCTGACCATCAATCGCTGTTACGCGGTCGCCGGCCTGGAGGCCCGCCTGCTCAGCGGCCCCCCCTGCCACCAATTTACCAATGACAGCCGGAATATCAGGACGATAAAAATTAACGCCAAGGCGATCCAGTGCATCGCCCTCCCAGCCCTGCTCACCCGCTGCTGCAAGATAGAGACGACGCACGGAAATTTCGTTCTGCTCGTTGATAACTTCAAGTTCAGTACTTTCCTGATCAACAGCCTTCTGCAACAGCAGCCAGCGGAAGTCATTCCAGGTAGTCACCGGCTGGCCGTCGATCGCCCGAACTTGTTCGCCGTTTTTGATCGCGGCCATCGCCGCTGGCGTTCCTGTCGCCGGCGTCCCGAGAATGGGCCGTAACTCATCACTGCCGAGCATGAAGACTGCCCAATAGAGCAGAATTGCCAACACAAAATTTGCCAGCGGCCCTGCCGCGACGATCAGGCTACGTTTGCCGACCGATTGCCGATTGAAGCTGCGATGCGCCTCTTCAGGCGGAACATCGCCTTCACGCTCATCCAGCATCTTGACGTAGCCACCAAGCGGGAAAACGCTGACCGCCCACTCTGTTTGATCAGGCCCCAGACGCTTCTGCCAGAGAACACGACCGAAACCAACGGAAAAACGCAGTACTTTGACATTGCAAAATCGCGCGGCCGCATAGTGACCATATTCATGGACGAAAATCAGCACGCCGAGCACCAGCAAAAACGCGCCGAGGTAGAACGGCAGGTCGCTCACGCGAAACGGTTTTCCCGAATCATCTGACCCGCCAGATGACGCGCCTCGGCATCTGCTGCCAAAACATCCGAAAGACTACCCTCGGGCCCGGCCGGAAAGGCCGCCAAAACGGCCTCGTTCAGCCTTGCGATGCCGAGGAAGGACAATTGCCGATCAAGAAATGCTGCCACTGCCGTTTCGTTCGCGGCGTTAAGGATGGCTGACGCCGTGCCACCTACGTGCAATGCGTCATAAGCAAGTTGCAGGCAACGAAAACGCTCGAAGTCAGGTTCGAAAAAATCGAGCCGGGCCATTTTGAACAGGTCAAGTGACTCGACGCCGGCATCAATACGTTCGGGATAGGCCATCGCATAAGCAATCGGCGTCCGCATATCCGGGTTACCCAGTTGCGCCAGCACCGAGCCATCGGCGTATTGCACTGCCGAGTGAATGACACTTTGCGGATGCACCACTACCTGAATCAATTCTGGCGGAGCAGCGAATAACCAGTGGGCCTCAATCACTTCCAGGCCCTTGTTCATCATGGTTGCGGAATCGACGGAAATTTTCCGCCCCATCACCCAGTTGGGGTGAGCGCAAGCCGCTTCCGGCGTCACATCGGAGAGCGCGGCAAGCGGTGTGTCGCGGAAGGGCCCGCCAGAAGCCGTCAGCAAAATCTTGCGCACACCGCAGGCGTCAAGGCCACGTCCAAAATCGGCGGGCAGCGACTGAAAAATCGCATTGTGTTCGCTATCAACCGGTAGCAGCGTCGCGCCATGCTCGCGCACTGCCTGCATGAAAAGCTCGCCGGCCATGACCAGTACTTCCTTGTTGGCCAGCATCACCTTTTTGCCGGATTTGGCCGCAGCCAGCGTCGGCTCAAGACCGGCCGCACCGACAATTGCCGCCATTACCGAATCCACCTCAGGCAGTGAGGACATCTCGATCAAGGCTTCCAAACCATGCCTGATTTCAATATCCAGCCCGGCCAAGCGACAACGTTCGGCCAGTTCGCCGGCCAGTTGCGCGTCACGCAACACAGCAAAGCGCGGACGGAATTCCTGGCATTGTTCAAACAGCTTGTCGATCTGGCTGTGGGCACACAGTGCGAACGCCCGATAGCGCTCGGGATGACGCCGAATGATGTCCAGCGTGCTGACGCCGATCGAACCGGTAGAACCCAGAACGGTAATGTTCTGAATGCTCATTTGGCGGTATGAACCACGAGTAGCCAGAACAAGGCAACGACTGGCAGTGTCGAGGTCAGGCTGTCGATCCTGTCGAGCACCCCGCCATGCCCGGGCAGAATGTTGCTGCTGTCCTTGATTCCAGCCTTGCGCTTGAGCAGGGATTCATAAAGATCGCCAATGATGCTGATGGCGGTCAGGGCGATTAGTGCCAGAATCCACAACGGAAGCGTCAGTAGCTCCAGCCCGAAAACCTGCCGAACCACCAATCCATAGATCACGACACCGACACCGGCACCAATTGCACCTTCCCAGGTCTTGCCCGGGCTAATGGATGGCGCCAACTTGTGTTTGCCGAAAGCTTTGCCAGAAAAATAAGCCGCGATATCAGCCATCCAGACAACGGCAAAGATACCGAGCAGAACGCCAGGACCGAGGGTGCGCAATTGGACCATGGCTAGCCAAGTCGGAAACAATACGACCGCCCCGACCAGCAAACCGCCGATTCCCGACAAGGCCCATTTTTTCTGCAGCCATAAAGGCATGACCAGGCACCAGAAAACGCCAGCAATGCCATAAACCAGCAAAACCCAGTCTTTGGCTGGTGTGTAGATCACTTCAGCGCCGATTGCAACCGGGTCAAGCAGCGAGACACCGGCGCAAATCAGGGCTGTGACACCACCCAGAACAAGACGTGACGCACTGCGCCAACCCAGCAAAGCGCCCCACTCCCAGGCACCGATACCGATGAAAGCGGCCACCAGCAAGGCCCAGCCACCTTGCGGCAAATAGAACAAGGCCGGCAAAAGCAGGGCCAGCAAGACCAGCGCCGTGATGACGCGCGTCTTAAGCATTCGGCTTTTCCGTAAGCTGCTCGCTGGTCCGTCCAAAACGACGCTCGCGCTGCTGGAACGACGTTATTGCCTTGTCAAACTCAGCCGTATCGAAATCCGGCCAGAGCGTCGGCGTAAAAAAGAGTTCGGTATAAGCGAGCTGCCAAAGCAGAAAGTTGCTGATCCGCTCTTCACCACCGGTCCGGATAAAGAGATCAGGCTCGGGCGCAAAATTCATCGCCAGATGCGGCTCGAGATCAGACTCGCTCCAGTTCTCACGCTTGTCTGGCTGGGCAGACAGCATCCGGTTCGTCGCCTGCATGATGTCCCAGCGCCCACCGTAGTTGGCGGCAATGGTCAGATCAAGACGCGTATTGCCGGCGGTATTCGCTTCGGCCTGTCGAATCAATTCCTGCAGACGCGGCTCGAACGCCGAGAGATCGCCGATAACTCGCAACCGGACCCCGTTGCGATCAAGTTTCTCGACCTCTTGCTCAAGCGCCTTGACGAACAACTGCATCAGTAACGAAACCTCGTCCCGCGGTCGACGCCAGTTTTCAGACGAAAATGCGAACAGGGTCAGATACTGAATGCCATGCTCAAGACAGGCGCGAACCATTTCTCGGACCAGCTCAACACCTTTGACGTGCCCGGCGACCCGTGGCAGGAAGCGCTTCTTGGCCCAGCGCCCGTTGCCATCCATGATGACGGCGACGTGGTTGGGCACGGCTACCGTTTCGGGGAGCTGGCGCGTTGAACTGGAAAATAGTGCCATTCAGCCGGAAATCAGCTTGAAGGCGATCAAACCTGCATCAGCTCGGCCTCTTTGGCGGCGAGCATTTTGTCGACATCAATAATAAACTTGTCGGTCAATTTCTGAACGTCATCCTGCGCTTTGCGCTCGTTGTCTTCCGGAATCTCGCCCTTCTTCAGCGCATCCTTCAGATGAGCGATGGCATCACGACGTAGATTGCGAATGGCCACCTTGGCACCTTCGCCTTCGGTCTTGACGATCTTGATCATTTCCTTGCGCCGCTCTTCGGTCAATGCCGGCATCGGCACACGAATCTGATCGCCCTGAGAAGCGGGGTTCAGGCCAAGGTCGCAATCACGAATCGCTTTCTCGATCTTTTGCATCATGGGCTTTTCCCAAGGCTGCACACCAATGGTACGGGCATCAATCAGCGTGACATTAGCCACCTGATTCACCGCCACCATCGAACCGTAATAATCGACCTGAACATGATCGAGCAGGCCGATATGAGCCCGGCCGGTACGGATTTTCTGGAGGTCGTTCTTCAGGGCCTCCAGCGTTTTTTGCATCTTGCTTTCGGCGGTTTTCTTGAGTTCTGGAATCATCTCTTTTTCCTCAGCAATAGACCAGCGTACCTTCATTTTCGCCACAGACCACGCGCTTCAGCGCACCGGACTTGAAAATGGAGAAGACGTTGATCGGCAATTTTTGATCGCGGCAAAGCGCGAAGGCAGTCGCATCCATCACTGCCAGATTCTGGGCGATCGCTTCATTGAAGCTGATCTTGTCGTAACGCGTGGCAGCCGGATCTTTCTTCGGATCAGCCGTGTAGATACCGTCAACCTTGGTAGCCTTTAGGACGATTTCCGCACCGATTTCAGAACCACGCAGGGCAGCAGCAGTATCAGTCGTAAAGAAGGGATTGCCGGTACCCGCACCGAAAATCACGATCTTGCCTTCTTCCAGGTAGCGAATCGCCTTGCCACGAATATACGGCTCGATAACCTGCTCGATATTCAGGGCGGACTGCACACGGGCATTCAGGCCACATTGACGCATCGCATCGGACAGCGCCATGGCATTCATTACCGTGGCCAGCATGCCCATGTAATCCGCGGTAGCCCTATCCATCCCGGTGGCCGTACCGGCCATGCCGCGGAAGATGTTGCCACCGCCGATCACGACACCAATTTCCACACCCAGATCGGCGACCGCCTTGATCTCTCCGCAAATGCCCGCGATGGTCTGCGGATTGATGCCGTAGGCGTCATTGCCCATCAGGGCCTCGCCGGAGAGTTTCAGGAGAATTCGCTTGTACTTGGGCGCGGTCATTGGCGTTCCTTGCTAATTACTTCTTGGCGGCAGCAGCAGCGGCCTGGGCAGCGACTTCAGCAGCAAAATCGTCCACCTTCTTCTCGATGCCTTCACCGACCACGAACAAACTGAAGCCAGCCACCGAGGCACCCTTGCCCTTCAGCAATTGCTCGATAGTTTGCTTGTCATCCTTGACGAAGGGCTGGCTCAGCAAGGTGACTTCCTTGAGGAATTTCTGGACCGAACCTTCAATGCGCTTCGCCACAATCTCTTCAGACTGCGGCTTCTTGCCTTCTTCTTGAGCCTTTTTCGCGTCTTCGGCAGCCTTACCAGCTGCAACTGCGCGCTCCATTTCAATCAACTCGGCAGGCACCCCCGAAACATCGAGCGACTTCGGCTTGGAGGCTGCGATGTGCATCGCGAGATCTTTGCCGAGTTGCTCATCGCCGCCAACGAGGTCGACCATTACACCAACCTTGGAGCCACCATGGATATAGGAAACAAGCTTGCCCTTCGCTTCGAAACGGACGAAACGACGCAACGACATGTTTTCACCGATCTTGCCAACCAGCGCGGAGCGGGTCGATTCAACGGTACCCTCGCCCATCGGCAGCGCCGACAGCGCAGCGACGTCGGCCGGGTTCTTCGTTGCCACCAGCTCGGCACAACCCTTGGAAAGAGCAATGAATTCGTCGTTCTTGGCCACGAAGTCGGTTTCGCTATTGACTTCAACCATGGCACCGAGCTTGCCGTCAGCGGCAATGTGCAGACCAACCACGCCTTCCGCTGCGATGCGGGTAGCGGCCTTGGTCGCCTTGTTGCCGAGCTTGACGCGGAGGATTTCCTCAGCCTTGACCATGTCGCCATCGGCTTCGGTTAACGCCTTCTTGCATTCCATCATGGGTGCGTCGGTCTTGCCGCGCAGTTCTGCCACCATGCCTGCGGTAATTGCCGCCATATTTTTCTCCTGAGCTTATAAAACAGGCGGAGCCTATAGCTCCGCCGTTACAACCTTATTGCGCTGCTTCTTCCTGAACTTCGACGAACTCGTCATCGCCACCGGCGGCAACGATTTCCTGCAGGACCTGGCTACGGCCTTCGAGGATGGCATCAGCCATGCCACGAGCGTAGAGCTGGATAGCGCGCGAAGAGTCATCGTTACCCGGAATGACGTAAGCAACGCCGTCCGGAGAGTGGTTGGTATCGACCACGCCGATGACCGGGATACCAAGCTTTTCGGCTTCGGTAATGGCGATCTTGTGATAGCCGACGTCAATGACGAAGATGGCATCCGGCAGGCCGGCCATATCCTTGATACCACCAATGGATTTCTGCAGCTTTTCCAGTTCACGACGGAAGGTCAGCGCTTCCTTCTTCGGCATCTTTTCCAGTTCACCGGCTTCGACGGCGATTTCCATGTCCTTCAGACGCTTGATCGAGGTCTTGACCGTCTTGAAGTTGGTCAGCATGCCGCCCAGCCAGCGCTGGTCAACAAACGGCGAGTTGGCGCGAAGCGCTTCCTGGCCGATGATTTCGCGGGCCTGACGCTTGGTGCCGACGAACAGGACATTTCCGCGATTGGAAGAGAGCTTCTTCACGAAAGCGATGGCTTCGTTGTACTTGGCCAGGGTCTTTTCGAGGTTGACGATGTGAATCTTGTTGCGGGCACCGAAGATGTACGGGGCCATCTTGGGGGACCAGAAACGGGTTTGGTGGCCGAAGTGAACACCAGCCTCCAGCATTTCGCGCATGGTTACGGACATAGTAAAACTCCTTAAGGGTTGAACCTCCACCCGCCGGAAACGCCCGCCATTATTATGTTCTGGCGCGCACCCTTAATCGGCGAATGTGTGGATTTTGGTTGCACACACCACGTGCACAACCGTTCTTTTCAGCCATGATGGCCGAGAAAAACCCGCAGATTATAGCAGCAGAATAGCCGCTCTAAAAGCTCAATAACCGTTCTGCTTCAGCGCCAGCAGTTGCAGCATGCGCTCGAGGTAAGGTTGCCAGTCAGGCATCTGCAGCCCGAAATCAGCTTCGAGGCGACTACAGTCGAGGCGGGAATTTGCCGGACGCCGAGCCGGGGTCCGATATTCCGCCGTCGCGATCGCCCGGACTTCTTCCGGCTTGAGGCGCAAATCGAAGCCCGGCATCGCCCCGGCCAGGCCAACGATGGTTCGAGCGAATTCGCACCAACTTACCGGATGCGCCGCCGCCAGGTGATAAAGACGGTTTTCGCCCTTTTCGAGGCGTTGACCGCAGCGCAGCATCGCCAGCACCACCCCAGTCACTGTCGCAATCAACGCTGCCGGAGTTGGTGAGCCAAATTGATCGGCGACCACATTGAGGCTCTCCTTCTCACGCGCCAGACGCAAAATGGTTTTCACAAAATTGCTGCCCCGCGCGCCAAACACCCAACTGGTGCGAAAGATCAGCGACTTTCCGGCAACCGCCCGAATAGCCTCTTCACCAGCCAGTTTGCTAAGGCCATAGACGCTCTGCGGGTTGGTCGGATCGGTTTCGACATAGGGCGTCGCCTTGGTGCCGTCATAGACATAGTCCGTTGAGTAATGCACCAGCAAGGCACCAAGCGCCGCTGCCTCTTCGGCCAGAACACTTGGCGCCTCGGCATTGATCCGATGGGCCAGTTCCGCCTCCGACTCAGCCTTGTCCACCGCCGTGTAGGCCGTTGCATTGACGATCACCGAAGGCTTTGTTTCCCGCACCAGGGAACGAACCTGGTCCAGATCGGACAAATCACACTCATTGCGGCCACAGGCAACGACCTGGCCATGCGGCGCCAGTGAGCGCTGCAATTGCCAGCCAACCTGGCCATCCTTACCCAGCAGAAGAATAGTCATCGATCAAACCGCGAGTCGGAAAGTTGCCAAGTATGCCATTTAGCGAGGCTGCTGCTTTGAGAAACAGCCCCCATCATTTATCCTTGCCCGTCTCCAAACGCCCCATAGAACAGCCATGAGCATCACCATCAAGACGCCTGAAGAAATCGAAAAAATGCGCGTCGCCGGGCGACTGGCCTCCGAAGTTCTCGACTACATCGAACCTTTCGTCAAAGTTGGCGTTACCACCGAAGAACTCGACCGCCTCTGCCACGACCTGATGGTCAACGTTCAGGGCTGCATTCCCGCCCCGCTCAACTACGCGCCTTCCGGCTACGATCCTTACCCGAAATCGATCTGTACCTCAATCAACCAGCAGGTCTGTCATGGCGTCCCCAGCGACCGCGTGCTGAAAAATGGGGATATCGTCAATCTCGATATCACCACCATCAAGGACGGCTACCACGGCGATACCAGCCGAATGTTCATCGTCGGCGAGGGTTCCATTCAGGCCAAACGCCTGTGCGAAATCACCTTCGAGTGCTTGTGGCTGGGAATTTCGGTGGTTCGCCCCGGCGGTTATCTTGGCGACATTGGTGCCGTAATTCAGAAATATGCCGAGAAAAACGGCTATTCGGTCGTTCGCGAATTCTGTGGCCACGGCATTGGCAAAAAATTCCACGAAGATCCGCAGGTCGTGCACTACGGCAAGGCCGGCACCGGCCCACGACTGGAACCCGGCATGATGTTCACCATCGAACCGATGATCAATGCCGGCAAGGCAGCGATCCGGGAAATGGCCGACGGCTGGACCATCGTTACCAAGGACCGCAGCCTCTCGGCACAATGGGAACACACCCTGCTGGTCACCGAAACCGGTTACGAAATCATGACCCTTTCCACCGGCTGCCGCCCCAAACCAGACTGGATCAAGTAATGCCGAACGACGTCGCCACCCTGCGGGCAGAAGTCAAAGCCAGCCAGACTCAGCTCCAGCAACAATACGAACAAACCGGCGATGCCAAAAGCCTGCTTCGGCAACGCAGCGAACTGGTCGATGGCATTCTGGAAAAGCTCTGGGATTCGCTCAACTTTCCGGCTTCGCTGGCCCTTGCCGCAGTAGGCGGCTACGGCCGGGGGGAACTCTACCCGGCATCGGATATCGACCTGCTGATTCTGCTGCCGCAGGAAGCCAGCCCGGCCGTTAAGGAAAAGCTGGAAAGGCTGGTCGGCCATTTCTGGGACATCGGGGTGGAAATCGGCCACAGTGTCCGCACCGTTCAGGAATGCCTGAACGAAGCGGCCAAGGACATCACCGTGCAGACCGCGCTGCTCGAAGCGCGCCTGCTGACCGGCAACAAAAAACTGTTCGTCACCTTTGAGAAACGCCTGCGCGGCAATCTCGACCCACTGGTTTTTTTCGAAGCCAAACGACTGGAGCAGCAGGAGCGTTACCTGCGCTTCAATGAAACGCCTTACAGCCTGGAACCAAACTGCAAGGATTCCCCGGGCGGATTGCGCGACCTTCAGGTCATTTTCTGGATTGCCCAGGCTGCCGGCTACGGCTCAAGCTGGGCCGATCTTGAGAAAAACGGCTTCCTCACCCACGAGGAAATGGAGCACGCCGAGCGCTGTGAGGAATACCTGCGCCACCTGCGCATCCGCCTGCACTACACCGCCTCCCGCCGCGAAGATCGGCTGCTTTTCGACTACCAGAATACGCTGGCCATCCAGATGGGCTTTGAGTCGACGCCGGCGAAGCGCGCGTCGGAACAGTTGATGCAGGGCTATTACCGCAACGCCAAGGCGATCACGCTGGCAAACACCATCCTGCTGCAAAACATGGGCGCGGCACTATCACCGGAGAACGAAAAGACCCCCCAGGCGCTGGACGAAAATTTCCAGTCGGTCGGCAACCTGCTCGACATCCGCGACGAAAACCTGTTCGAACGCAATCCTGACGCCATTCTGGACAGCTTCCTGGTCATGCAGGAAAGCCATGAACTGCACGGCATGACCGCGCGCACGCTGCGCGCCCTGTGGCGATCCCGCGACCTGATCACACCGGAGTTCCGCAGCAACCCGGCCCAGCGCGCTGCCTTTCTTCAGTTGTTCCAGAGCCCGCGAGGCGTTGTCCATGAATTCCGACGGATGAACCAGCTCGACATCCTCGGCGCCTACCTGCCCAATTTTGGCCGCATCGTCGGCCAGATGCAGCACGACCTCTTCCACGTCTACACGGTCGACCAGCACATCCTGCAGGTTCTGCGCAATCTTCGCCGCTTCACGATGAGCGAATTCGCCCACGAATACCCGCTCTGCTCACGCATCATCGCCGAACTGGACCGCCCGTGGCTACTTTACGTTGCCGCCCTCTTCCACGACATCGCCAAGGGCCGTGGTGGCGACCACTCGCAGCTCGGCACTGCCGACGCGCAGGAGTTTTGCGAGCAGCACGGCATGAACGCCGAAGACACCGAACTGATCGTCTGGCTGGTACGCAACCATCTGGTCATGTCGCAGGTTGCCCAGAAGGAAGACCTGACTGACGCCGATGTCATCAACAACTTCAGTCGTCTGGTCGGCGATGCCCGTCACCTGGCTGCCCTTTACCTGCTCACCCACGCCGACATTCGCGGCACTAGCCCGAAAGTCTGGAACCAGTGGAAAGGCAAGCTGCTGGCTGATCTTTACTACCAGACGTTGCATCACCTGAATCAGGGTGAAGCGCCAACGCCACATGGCATCATCGCCGACCGGCAAGCCGAAGCGATGCGTCTGCTGCGCTTCTTTGCGCTCTCCGACACCGTCCATGAGCGCCTGTGGAAGCAGCTCGATACCGTCTATTTCCTCCGCCATTCGGCCGAAGAAATCGCCTGGCACACCCGCTCGCTTCACTACCGGATCTTCAACAACCAGCCGGTCGTGCGCGCCCGCCTCTATCAGGATGGCGAAGGCTTGCAGGTCATGGTCTACACGCAGGACCAGCCCGACCTTTTCGCCCGCATCGTCGGCTTTTTCGCTCGTGCCGGCTACAGCATTGTAGACGCCAAGATCCACACCACTGCCCACGGTTACGCGCTGGACAGCTTCGTCGTCCTCGACATCATGAATCGCGACAACAACCGCGAAATGGTGCCCTACATCGAGCACGAACTGGAGCAGCGCCTGATCCAGCAACTGCCGCCCGAAGCCCCTTCGGCTGGCCGGCTATCGCGTCAGGTCAAGCACTTCCCGATCAAGCCCGAAGCCAGCATCCTCGGCGACGAAAAAGGTGCCCATTTCATCCTCTCGCTGGTTGCTGCCGACCGACCCGGCCTGCTCTACACCGTCGCCAACACGCTGGCCGATCATGGCGCCAACTTGCACACCGCCAAAATCACCACGCTCGGCGAGCGTGCCGAAGACGTCTTCCTGATCAGCGGCGGCGACCTGCGTGAGAGCGCCAGCCGCATCCGTCTGGAAACGCAGCTGATGGATCGCCTTAAGGTTTTGGTTTGACCAGATCAATCTTCCCGTCTCAAGGAAACGCGAAAACAAAAACGGCGACCTGAAAGTCTAGGCGCTACGCGTATCTGTAAAAGACAAGGGGCAGACCATGGTTTATGGGCAATTTCTGATCCCGTAAAACCGTGGTCCGTCCCCTGTTTTTGGTCCTGTTTTTGGTCCTGTTTTTGGTCCTGTTTTTGGTCCTGTTTTTGGTCCTGTTTTTGGTCCTGTTTTTGGTCCTGTTTTTGGTCCTGTTTTTGGTCCTGTTTTTGGTCCTGTTTTTGGTCCTGTTTTTGGTCC
>JAUYSK010000021.1 GCA_030696345.1 Azonexus sp. | reverse complement strand
CGCTATGGCCCGAAAGCGGCCAAGGTCGCTTTCGGCTTCGATGCCGCCTACCCGATTGAGCAGCTCGATAAAAAATTGGCCGAATTCCTCGTCGACCGCGACACGCTGTGGCACGCCATCGGCCACGACGCCGAGTGGGATGCCCGGATTGCCAAGGCGCTCAACGAAGTCCGCGCCCAGACCCGGGCCGGCAAACGCGCGCCGCGCGCCATCCACGACCTGCGCGCCGAACTCGACAACATGCGTCTGGTCAAGGACGCGGCCGAAGCCAGCATCCAGCAACGCTCGGCCGACATTGCCTCTTCCGGCCACGCCCGCGCCATGCACGCCTGCCGCCCCGGCATGGCCGAATATGAACTCGAAGCCGAGCTGACTTACGAATTCCGCAAGCGCGGCGCTGACGCTCACGCCTACACGCCCATCGTCGCCGGCGGCGCCAACGCCTGCGTGCTGCACTACGTCTCCAACGATAAGATCCTCAACAACAACACGCTGGTCCTCATCGACGCCGGCTGCGAGGTCGAAGGCTACGCCGCCGACATCACCCGCAGTTTCCCGGTCAATGGCCGCTTCAACGCGGCGCAGAAAGACGTTTACGAAATCGTCCTCACCGCCCAGGCCGCAGCCATTGCCGCCACCGCCCCCGGCCGCCATTTCATGGAAGGCCACGACGCCGCTGTGCGAGTCCTGACGCAAGGCATGATCGACCTCAAGCTGCTGACCGGCGACCTCGACAACCTCATCGAAAAAGGCGATTACAAGCGCTTCTACATGCACCGCACCGGCCACTGGCTCGGCCTCGATGTGCACGACGCCGGCGAATACAAGGTCGGCGATGAGTGGACCCGGCTTGTGCCCGGAATGACACTGACCGTCGAACCCGGCCTCTACATCCGCCCCGGCGCCGACATTCCGCCAGCCCTGGCCGGCATCGGCATCCGCATCGAGGACGATGTGCGCGTTACAAAAGAGGGTTGCCACGTTTTCACCACGGCCCCCAAGACCGTCGCTGAAATTGAGGAGGTAATGCGCCATGACTGAACCGGTTGTTGAACCTATCGACATCCTGATCGTCGGCGCCGGCCCGGTCGGCATGACGCTGCATCTGGCGCTCGCCGCCGGTGGCCAGAAATCACTGCTTCTGGACCGTCGACCGCCGCAGGCCCAGCAAGGCGACCCGCGCGCCCTCGCCCTGTCACATGGCGCCCGCCAACTGCTCGAACAGATCAACAGTTGGCCAACGCGCGCCGCGACACCCATTGAAACCATCCACATCTCGCAAAAAGAGGGTTTCGGCCGGACGCTGATCGACCACAAGGAATACGAGCTGCCCGCGCTTGGCTATGTCGTTCGCTACCGCGACCTGGCTGGCGCGCTGGCCGCCAATATCGCCGAAAACGCCGTGCTGTCAGAAGCCGACATCCTCGACATCACGCCGGGCGATGAGCACGTCACCGTCACCCTGCGCCACGCCGGTGAGTTGCACACCATCCAGACCCGATTGCTCGTCCACGCCGAAGGCACGCCAAGCGACGACTCGGCCGTCAAGGTCAGCGACTACGAACAGCACGCAGTCATCTGCGAAGTCACCCCAACACCCGGCCACAGCAAGCGCGCCTGGGAACGCTTCACCCCCGACGGCCCGCTCGCCCTGCTCCCGCTCGGCGACGAATACTCCATCGTCTTCACGCTGCCACCGGCCAAGGCCGATGCCGTCATGGCCATGGACGACGACGCCTTCACCGCTGCCCTGCAACAACAGTTCGGCCAGCGCATGACTTTCGCCAAACCGGGCAAGCGCAGCCGTTTCCCGCTATTTCTTCGCCTGCGCGACACGCTGGTCAAGGGTAACGAAGTGTGGATCGGCAACACCGCGCAAACCCTGCACCCAGTCTCCGGCCAGGGCTTCAATCTCGGCATCCGCGACGCTTGGCAACTTTCTGAAATTTTGCTCAAAAATCCGGTTGACCGTAGCAATCTCGAAAAATACGCCGCCAGCCGGCGCCTCGACCGACGCGGCAGCGCTTTTTTCACCGACCAGATCGTCCGCACCTTCTCCAACGATTTCGCCCCGCTCAAACTGGCTCGCGGCCTCGGCCTGCTAGCGCTGGACATCTGCCCGCCGGCCCGCCACTTTGTCGCCAAACGCATGATCTGGGGGGCCAGGGCCTGGCCTTGATCCAGCCTAAAGGCAGCAGCCCCGGGCATCGGTTACAGTGCCGCTCCGCCCATCCGTCCACCGCCGCATGAAAACAAGCACCGCCTGGTTCCTCGCCTGCCGCCCGAAAACACTCTCCGTCTCGCTCTCACCAGTCCTCGTCGGTACCGCTGTTGCCTGGCATGACACCGCTCACATCCTCTGGTTACCGCTCCTTTTCGCTGCGCTCGGGGCCGGGCTGATCCAGATTGGCACCAACCTGTTCAATGATGTCGGCGACTATCTGCGCGGCACCGACACGCCGGAGCGCCTCGGCCCCAAACGTGCCACCGCCGAAGGCTGGCTCAGCGCCGGCCGGGTCCTGAGCGGGGCCTGGCTGGCCTTCGGCCTCGCCTTCCTGTGCGGCACCTACCTCGTCTGGCATGGCGGCTGGCCGATTGTCATCATCGGCCTGGCATCGCTCGCCGCCGGTTGGGCATACACCAGCGGTCCGGCACCGATTGCCTACCGACCGCTCGGCGAACTTTTCGTCTGGATTTTCTTCGGTCTGGTCGCCGTCGGTGGCAGCTACTACCTGCAAACGCTGAGTCTCTCCCCAACCGCCCTGATTGCCGCCGGACTGATCGGCCTGCACGCAGCCGCGGTCATCACCGTCAACAACTATCGCGACCTCGACGGCGATGCCCGTAGCGGAAAAAATACCCTGGCCGTCAAATTTGGCCGAGGCGCCACGCGGCACATCTACGCCGCCGAAATATTGGCGCCTTACCTGCTGCTGCCGCTATTCGCCAGCAGCCTTGGCTGGCGAATAGCGTTGCCCGTTCTTTCGCTGCCGCTGGCGCTCAAACTGATCCAGCGCTTCCATCGCGAAGCCCCTGGCCCGGCCTTCAACAACATCCTCGCCGCAACCGCCGGGCTGCAACTCATCTACGCGCTTCTGTTAATACTCAGCTTTACAATTTGACTATTTTTTAGGCGCCGACTCGGGTAAAATGCGCGGCTCCCCAGATCCGTTCAGACCCCGCCCACGCCCATGGAATTTGCCGGTTTTCAGCTCCGCAACAATCTGTTCGTCGCGCCGATGGCCGGGGTTACCGATCGCCCGTTCCGCCAGTTGTGCAAGAAAATGGGCGCCGGCTTGGCGGTATCTGAAATGGTCACCTCGAACTCGCTGCTTTACGGCAGCGCCAAGACTTTACGCCGGGCCAATCACGAAGGTGAAGTTGCGCCGATTTCGGTGCAGATCGCCGGTGCAGATCCGAAAATGATGGCCGAAGCGGCCAAGCACAACGTCGATAACGGCGCCCAGATCATCGACATCAACATGGGTTGCCCAGCCAAGAAAATCTGTAACGTGATGGCCGGCTCGGCACTGATGCAGAACGAGGAACAAGTCGGCCGAATTCTTGACGCTGTTATTGCCGCCGTCCCGAATACCCCGGTCACCCTCAAATTCCGCACCGGCTGGAACATCGCCAACAAGAATGCGCCGACCATCGCCCGCATCGCCGAATCGGCCGGCATCCGTGCCGTCGCCATCCACGGCCGGACGCGCTGCCAGCAATACACCGGCGAGGCCGAATACGACACCATCGCGCTGGTCAAGACACTGATCCGCATCCCGGTCATCGCCAACGGCGACATCACGACGCCGGAAAAGGCCAAACACGTTCTCGACGTCACCGGCGCCGACGGCATCATGATCGGTCGCGCCGCTCAGGGCCGTCCCTGGCTGTTCCGCGAGATCGAACACTTTCTGAAAACCGGCGAGCATCTGCCGCCGGCCAGGGTCACCGAGATTCACAGCATCCTGCTGGCGCATCTCGAAGACCTTTACGCTTTCTACGGCCCGGAAACGGGGTTCAAGGTCGCCCGCAAGCACATCTCCTGGTATACCAAGGGGTTGGTCGGGTCGGCGGCCTTCCGTAAGGAAATGAACGTCCTGCCCAGCATCGAACAACAGATGCAGGCAGTGAACGAGTTTTTCATCCGCCAAGCGGAAGAAAACGACATCTTAAAATATGATAAAGAGGAGGCGTTGGCAGCATGAGCCAACATGATTTGGGGCAGTGCGTCATGAATGCACTGGAGCAGTACTTCCGCGATCTGGACGGGGAAAAACCGGGCGCGATCTATGACATGGTTTTAAAAAGCGTTGAAAAGCCGATGCTCGAAGTGGTGCTCGCCAAGGCCGGCACCAACCAGACGCTGGCAGCGGAGATGCTCGGCATCAACCGCAATACGCTGCGCAAGAAACTCACCGAACACCAACTACTGTAACCGCCATGACCATCAAGCAAGCACTGATTTCCGTTTCCGACAAAACCGGCGTTCTTGAATTTGCCCAGGGCCTCGCCGCCCAGGGCGTCAAGCTGCTGTCCACCGGCGGCACCGCCAAAATGCTGCGCGACGCCGGCCTCGCCGTCACCGAAATCGGCGACTACACCGGCTTTCCGGAAATGCTTGATGGCCGCGTCAAGACCCTGCATCCGAAGGTGCATGGCGGCATCCTGGCTCGGCGCGACCTGCCGGAACATCTGGCGACCATCGAAGCCCATGGCATCCCGACCATCGACCTGGTTTGCGTGAACCTCTATCCGTTCGCCGCGACCATCGCCAAGGCCGGCGTGACGCTCGAAGATGCCATCGAGAACATCGACATCGGCGGTCCGGCCATGGTCCGCTCCTCGGCCAAGAACTACGCCGGCGTCGCCATCGTCACCGATCCGGAAGACTACGCCCCGCTGCTCGCCGAAATGAAAGCCAACGCCGGCGCCCTGCAACTGGCGACGCGTTTCGGTCTGGCCAAGAAAGCCTTCACGCACACCGCCCGCTACGACAGCATGATCGCCAATTGGCTGACCGGCCTTGATGAAGGTGCCGAAGCCAAGCCAGCCGAAGCCGCGCCGATCCCGGCCATCTTCCCGGCCAAGCTGCAACTGGCCTTCGACCGCACCGAAATCCTGCGCTACGGTGAAAATTCGCACCAGAGCGCCGCTTTTTACCGTGAGACCAACCCGGTCGCCGGCAGCATCGCCGCCTACACCCAGCTTCAGGGCAAGGAACTGTCCTACAACAACATCGCCGACTCCGACGCCGCCTGGGAATGCGTCAAGTCCTTCGACGCGCCGGCCTGCGTCATCGTCAAGCACGCCAACCCGTGCGGCGTTGCCATCGATGGCACGCTGCTCGGCGCTTATGAAAAGTCGTTCAAGACTGACTCCACCTCGGCCTTCGGCGGCATCATCGCCTTCAACGGCGAAGTCGGCATCGACGTCGTCAATGCCATGAACGAGCGCAAGCACTTCGTCGAAGTTCTGATTGCCCCGTCCTTCACCGCCGAAGCCAAGGCTGCACTGGTTTCCAAGGCCAATCTTCGCGTCCTCGTCGTGCCACTTTCCCGTGTCCTCAACACGCTCGAATTCAAGCGCGTCGGTGGCGGCCTGCTGGTCCAGACTCCAGACGATTTCACCGCACAAGCCTCCGGCCTGAAGATCGTCACCAAGGTCCAACCGACAGCCCAGCAGATCGAAGACCTGCTCTTCGCCGAACGCGTCGCCAAGTTCGTCAAGTCCAACGCCATCGTTTTCTGCGGCAACGGCATGACGCTCGGTGTTGGCGCTGGCCAGATGAGCCGCGTCGATTCGACCAAGATCGCCAGTATCAAGGCCCAGCACGCCGGCCTCGACCTCAATGGCTCGGTCGTCGCCTCGGATGCCTTCTTCCCGTTCCGCGACGGCGTCGATGTGCTGGCTGCAGCCGGCGCCAAGGCCGTCATCCAGCCGGGTGGTTCGATGCGTGACGAGGAAGTTATCGCCGCGGCTGACGAGCATGGCCTGGCCATGGTCTTCACCGGCGCCCGCCACTTCCGCCACTAATTTCGTTTACGGCGCAACCGTGACTTTGTCGACTTCACCTTGCCGTGCTAATCGCACTGTCTGCGGCTCGTCTTCGCGTCACGGCCGCCCCGTAAACGAAATGCCTTCCGGGTCTCGAAGAACAAAGGAAAATCAAGCATGAAACTACTGGTAATCGGTTCCGGCGGCCGCGAGCACGCCATGGCCTGGCGTCTGGCCCAGACACAAGGCATGCAGAAGGTTTACGTCGCCCCCGGCAATGCCGGCACGGCGCGCGAGCATGAGCTGGAAAACGTCAACATCACCGACCCGGAAGCCCTGGCTGATTTCGCCGAGCAAAACAAGGTGCATCTCACCATCGTCGGCCCGGAAGCGCCGCTGGCAGCTGGCGTGGTCAATATTTTCCGGGCCCGTGGCCTGAAGATATTTGGCCCGACCAAGGAAGCTGCGCAGCTTGAATCCTCCAAGGATTTCGCCAAGCGCTTCATGGCCCGCCACAATATTCCGACGGCCGGTTTTGCGACTTTTTCCGAGTCCACCGCAGCACATGCCTACATCGACAAAATGGGCGCGCCCATCGTCATCAAGGCCGATGGCCTGGCTGCCGGCAAAGGTGTTGTCGTCGCGATGGATCTGGCGGAAGCCCATACCGCCATTGACGACATGTTGTCCGGCAACAAGCTCGGCGATGCCGGTGCCCGCGTGGTCATCGAAGAATTCCTCGACGGCGAGGAAGCCAGTTTCATCGTCATGGTCGACGGCAAGAATGTATTGGCACTGGCCTCCAGCCAGGATCACAAGCGCATCGGCGACGGCGATACCGGCCCGAACACCGGCGGCATGGGCGCTTATTCACCGGCTCCCTGCGTCACCCCGGAAGTGCACGCCAAGGCGATGCGAGAAATCATCCTGCCGACCGTGCGTGGCATGGCGGCCGATGGCATTCCCTTCACCGGCTTCCTCTACGCCGGCCTGATGATCAACAAGGACGGTTCGGTCAAGACGCTGGAATTCAACTGCCGAATGGGCGACCCGGAAACCCAGCCGATCCTGATGCGGCTGAAATCGGATTTCGTCGATCTGCTCGAACACGGCATCGACGGCACACTGGATCAGGTCGAAGCCGAATGGGATCGCCGCATTGCTCTGGGCGTCGTACTCGCCACCGCCAACTACCCGGACACCCCGAAGAAGGGTGATGTCATCCACGGCCTGCCCGCTGCCAACAGCTTCAGCGAAGACGCCCACGTTTTCCACGCCGGCACGGCCAACGAGGACAGCAAGGTCGTCACCAACGGTGGCCGCGTACTCTGCGTCACGGCACTCGGCGAAAACGTCAAGCTGGCTCAGAAACTTGCTTACGAATCCGCTGTCCAGATCAGCTTCGACGGCATGCAGTTCCGTAAGGACATTGGACACCGCGCGATCGGCCGCTGATAGCACTCAACACTCAATAACGATGGGCGGCTCATTGGTCAAAATGAGCCGCCCATTTTTTACCCCGGAGATTTAATGGACACCACCCGCCTCAAGGATTTCTTCACCGGCCTGCAAAGCCGCATGGTCGCCGAACTGGAAACCTTCGATGGCCAGCCCTTCCGCACCGATAGCTGGGTTCGCCCGGAAGGTGGCGGCGGCATTTCTCGGCTGATCGAGGAAGGCGGTTTCTTCGAGCGTGGCGGCGTCAATTTCTCGCACGTTACCGGCAAGTCGCTCCCGGCCTCGGCCACTGCCGTCCGCCCGCAACTCGCCGGGCGCGCCTGGGAAGCGATGGGCGTTTCGCTCGTCCTGCATCCGCGTAACCCGTACTGCCCGACGGCACACATGAACGTGCGCTGTTTCGTCGCCAGCAAGGAAAGCGATGAGGATGTCTGGTGGTTCGGTGGTGGCATGGACCTGACGCCCTACTACGGCCAAACGGAAGATGTGGTCCATTTTCACCAGACCTGCAAGAACGCGCTGGCGCCGTTCGGCGAAGAGGTATTCCCGAAATACAAGAAGTGGTGCGACGAGTATTTCTTCCTGAAGCACCGCAACGAGCCGCGTGGCGTCGGTGGCGTGTTTTTCGATGACCTGAACGAAGGCAGCTTCGAACGCTGCTTCGACCTGACCCAGGCCGTTGGCAACGCCTTCACCAAGGCCTATTTGCCGGTATTAGCCAAACGCCGCGAGATGCCCTACGGCGAACGCGAACGCGATTTCCAGGCTTACCGCCGGGGCCGTTACGTTGAATTCAACCTGGTATGGGACCGCGGCACGCTGTTCGGCCTGCAATCAGGCGGACGCACAGAATCCATCCTGATGTCGCTGCCGCCTATCGTCAAATGGCGCTACGACTGGCAGCCGGAAGCCGGCACGCCGGAAGCCGAACTCTACGAAGTTTTCCTCAAGGCACAGGACTGGGTTTAACGCGCGTCGAGCAGCGCGCTGGCCCGATAGTGTTTGTTGGCTTCTTCGACGCGCTCAAGCTGATCAAAAAGACGCGCCAGTTCAAGGTGGCACTGCTGTGATGGCTCGACGGCCAGCGAGGCTTCCAGATAACTCTGGGCCTTGCCCCATAATCTTTGCCGCAGACACATCCGGCCCAAGGCCTTGAGCAGCCGGGCATCATCCGGATGCCGGCGTAGCCAGGCTTCGCATTTGGCGATCCTTGCCGTCTGTTCGCTGCCGGTCAAACGACCATAGATGGCGACCAGCTCAGGCTGCCAATCGTCGTTCTCTGCGGCATCGAGCACCGCCTCGATCAGCTTCTGCGCCTCGACCTCGGCACCTTGCGCGACCAAGGCCCGAGCAGCGGCCAGCACGACGCGGCGGCCACGCTCCTCCTCCGGCAAGGCTCGCAGGTAGGCGGACAGTTTGCCCTGATCGACTGAGCGTTTGGCAATGTTGCCGAGATGCGCCTGTGTCCTGATTTCGCGCACCACCTCGACAGGCAGCGCATCGCGCTTGACCAGCTGCCTCGCCAGTTTGAGCACACCATCCCAGTCTCCGAGTCCCTGCCTAGCCCGCAATTCCAGTCGCAGCGCCGCGATGTGGCGACCCTGTTTGGCTTGCAGTTTTTCCAGTGCGCCCAGCGCCTCTTCGAAGCGGCGCGCCTCGTTCATCAATTCAGCTTCCAGCATCAGGGTGGCCGCTTCGGTACGCGGGTCGTCGATCTTGGCGCGGTCCATCCAGCCCTGCTGCTTTTCCGATTCGCGCATGCGCTGCGCGGCGCGGGCGGCAATCAAGGCAGAAAGCCCCGGCGCCGTTCCGGCGGCATGCGCCTCGGTAGCCTTCTTCAACGCCTGACCAAAACGCCCCTCGAAGAGCAGGCGGACAGCATCCTGAAAGACCAACCCGGCCCGATCACGCTGCCGGCTGGCACGATACTGGCGAACCCGACGCGGCAAACCAAAAGTCAATGTCAGCGAACGCAGCAGGCCGTAAAGCACCAGAAACAGGGCTACCAGCGCCAGAATGAACAGGTTCAGCGTAATCTCGGCCCGCCAGGGCGGAAAAACCAGCAGGACGTAACCATCGTTCAAGCGCGCCCCGAGCGCGACAGCAACGGCCAGCGCGAACAGCGCCAAGACCCAGAACAGGCCTTTCACCGCTTTTCCTTGCCGTTACGCAGGGTGCGCAACGCGGACTGGCTGTCGTTCAAACTGGGCAGATCGAGATTGATCTCGCTGGCCACTATCTGGCGCAAGCTTGCCTGTGCTGCCTGCACAGCCTTGTCGTCAGCAACAAAATGTCGAGCCAGCCACTCCTGAGAGACTTTCAGTTCGCTGCGGAAAGTCGACTGATCACGCGACAGCAGCGCCAGACGGGCGTTGAGCAGGCGCAACTTGATATTCTCGCGGAGGAAAAAGCCCTGACCGGGCGCCAGTAAAACCGGCTCCTCGCTATCGAAGCGCTGGATGCGCACCAGACCTTTTACTTCCTGCCAGATTTCGCTGCCAGTCCGTTGCCACCAGGGCAGCGTCTCGACGAATTTCCGGCTTTCGGCCTTTTCTACCGGACGACCGTAGGCGGCCAGCGGCAGCTTGTCGATCCCGATCACAAGTTGTTCCAGACGCAGGCTGATGCCGGGCACGTCGACGAACGGCAGCGCATTCAGGCTTGCCAGATCCTTGGCCAGCGCCTTGCGCAACGGCAGGTATTGCGGACGATCCAGCCTTGCCAGACGGGCATCGGCGGTTTGCAGCGCCAGCAACGCGATCGGCACATTCCCGGTCAGTTGCAGTTGTTGTCCGGCCAGCGTGATCGCCTGCTCGACTTCAAGCAGCGTCGCTTCTTCGCGGCTGCGGGTGATGTCCTGATAGAGCGTTTGCAACGTGTCGCTACGCCCCTGGAACTCGGTCAACTTGCCCTCGACCGCGCCCAGCTTGGCTTGCAGCGCCTCAACTTGCTCCAGTAACTGTTTCTGGGCACCACGTGATTCCTGGTCACCGGCACTGGCTTCGGCCAGACGCAGGCTGAGCGACTCCTGGACGGCACTCAGTTGCTGACGGGTTTCAAACCATTGCCATGCAGCCAGCAGCAGGGCAGCCAGAACAATGAAAAACCACGGATTCTGCCAGGCGGTCCTGGCTTTTGCCGGCGCTGGGGTCACGGTCGAAAGGGGAGTATTAGCGTTTTCGGGCGTCATGCGGACCAATTATAAGCAAGTAAGGCAGCCATGATGCCGGCGTCAGCGGCATCGCTCAGGATAATGTTGCTCAAGCCCAAGGCACGGGCGTTTTCCGCGATACGGACATGTGGGACAAAAACCGGCGTCTTTTGCAGAAAAGTGCGGCCCTCGGCGTCGAGCAGATCAAGCAGATAGCGCAAACCCTCGCTACTGGATACGGTCAATGCATCCAGATGTTCGGCGCGCCAGGCATTCAGTAGCTGATCGGCGCCACCCGAAGGCGCCGAGCGGCGATAGCAGGTAATGCAATCCACCACCGCACCCCGCTCACGCAAGGTATCGGCCAGCAGTTCGCGACCGCCATCACCACGAAAAATGGCAATGCGTTTGCCGCTCACCCTCTCTGCGGCCAGTTCGGGCAAGGCGAGCAGGGTTTCGGAATCGAAACGCTCGGTCGGTGCGATGCAGCCGGAAACACCATGCGCCGCCAACGCCCTCACCGTGCCCTGCCCGACCGCTGCCGGCAGCAGATCCTTCGGCCATGCGCCAGCTGCCAATATGTTTGGCAGGGCGTAATCGACGGCGTTCGGGCTGATAAATACAGCCAGGGCGTAATCGCTTAGTTCCGCCACGGCGGCAAGCAAGGGCTGCGGGTCAGTCGCTGGAAATATTTCGAGCAGGGGGAAAATCAACGGCGTACCGCCCGCGGCCAGAATGGCGTCGGCCAGCGGCCGGGCTTGCGCCAGTGGCCGGGTGACGACGATGCTGCGGCCGGCAAGCGGGCCGGTCTGACTCATTTGCAGTGGGCAAGCTTTTCCAGGATGGCGTCGGCGCCCTTGGCGCGCAGGGTCGCCGCCAGTTGCAGGCCGAGCGCCTCGTCGTCAGACGGATTACCACGCAATTCGGCGCTGACCATTTCCTTGCCGTCAGCCGTGGCGACAAAACCGCGCAACCACAATTGGCCATTGTCGATGATCGCGTAGCCGCCGAGCGGCACCTGGCAACTTCCACCCAGCGCCCGCGAGAAGGCGCGTTCGGCCTTGACGCAATGAGCGGTTTCCGGATCGTTCAGCGGCGCGACGACATCGGCCATCACACCAGCACCATCAATCAATTCAATGCCCAGCGCACCTTGACCGGGCGCCGGCAGCGACTGTTCTGCGGTCAACACCGATTTGATGCGATTTTCCAGACCGAGGCGAATCAGGCCCGCAGCGGCGAGAATGATTGCATCGTATTCGCCGGCATCCAGCTTCTTCAGGCGCGTATCAAGATTCCCGCGCAGGCTCTTGATCACCAGCTGCGGGTATCTGGCGCGCAGAATCGATTCGCGGCGCAGGCTGGAAGTACCGACCACGGCGCCGGAAGGCAGGTCGTCAAGCCCGGCAAATTTGTTCGAGACAAAGGCATCGCAAGGATTTTCGCGAGCCGAGATGGCGGCCAACACGAAGCCTTCCGGCATCACCATCGGCACATCCTTCATCGAATGCACGGCAAGGTGGGCGCGCCCTTCTTCCATCGCCACTTCCAGTTCCTTGATGAACAGGCCCTTGCCGCCGATTTCGGCGAGCGGGCGGTCAAGAATCTGGTCACCCTTGGTCGTCATGCCGAGAATGACAACTTCCGAGTCCGGATTTAGACTCGCCAGTCGGCCTTGAACATGCACAGCCTGCCACATGGCAAGGCGGGATTCGCGAGAGGCGATGACGATCTTGGAAGGAGCGGTCATGAGGCGGCAAGCAACAGAGTTTTCGAGGGAGGCAATCTTAGCATGAGCGACCAGACGCCCTCTTCGACCCAGATCAAGCCCGCGGAGCAGCGCCCCGAGCATCCGGATTTCTGGTGCAAGCGCTTTGGCGACGGCACGACGCCATGGGATGCCGGCCGGGTGCCGGATGCCTTTGCCGCGTTTATCGCCGCCCAGCCCGCGCCACTCAACACCTTGATTCCCGGTTGCGGCAGTGCCTGGGAAGCCGCCCATCTGGCCGAGGCTGGCTGGCCTGTCACGGCCCTCGATTTCTCACCGGCCGCCGTGGCCACCGCCCACGAAATTTTGGGCAACGCCGCGGTCGACCTCGTCTGCGCCGACTTTTTCACCTTTACGCCGACCGCTCCCTACGCCCTGATCTACGAACGCGCCTTTCTCTGCGCCCTGCCGCGAAAACTTTGGGCCAACTGGGGCAAGCGCGTTGCCGAACTGCTGGCGCCGGGCACACTGCTGGCCGGTTACTTCTTTCTTTGCGACCAGGCCAAGGGTCCGCCCTTCGGCATCCTGCCGGAACAACTGGATGAACTGCTCACCGCCAACTTCGAGCAAATTGAGGATGCTGCGGTCAACGACTCGATTCCGGTGTTTTCCGGCCGGGAACGCTGGCAGGTCTGGCGGCGCCGCTGAAGCAAAAGAGTTTCAGTTGATAGGTGCCTTTCCCACGAAGTGCGAGAACGCAGGCGCCTGAACTCAGTTCGAGATCGCGAACACCCGCCGCCGCCCGCCCGACGACAGTGCGGCGAAACTCTGCCTCGCTCCCTTACAAACTGTTGCAAACCCGTTGTCGGCAACTCGCCGACCTGCTGCGTTAATCGGGTACGCCCCCATCAGGAAACCAAAAATGAACCGTCTGCTTCTGGCCCTCGTCCTCGGCGCCACCCTCTTCAGCGCCCCAGCCTCCGCCCAGGTCTCGGTCAGCATTGGCCAGCCCGGCTTCTACGGCCGGATCAATGTTGGCGGCATCCCCGAGCCGACCCTGCTCTTCTCGCAGCCCATGATGATCCAGCATGTGCCGGTGGGGCGTCCGCCGCTTTACCTGCGCGTTCCGCCCGGCCATTCCAATAACTGGGGCAGACACTGCGGTCGCTACCGCGCCTGCGGCGAGCGCGTCTATTTCGTGCGCGACGACTGGTACAGCCATGAATATGCGCCGCGCTACCGCGAACAGCACGGCCACGGCCGCCCCAACTTCCGCGAGGTGCGACACGACGACCGACGCGATTACCGGGAAGATCGCCGTCACGATCGTCGTGATTTCCGCAATGACCGACGTGACGATCACCGAGACCACCGCCGCGGCGGTGGCGATCGTGGTCACGGCCGCGGTCACGACTGAACCCCTGCCGTCCTCTCCTGAACAAGCGCCCCGCCCCACCGGCCGGGGCGCTTTGCATTGGTTTCCGCCGGGGCAGGAGCCGGCGGCTTGACGTATCATCGGATGCTCTCGTCACCCGCAGCGTCAAACAATGAAAACCGATACCCCCCCGACCGTTTACCTCAAGGATTACACCCCGCCGGCTTTTCTGATCGACACCGTCGACCTCGATTTCAACATCGAAGCCGAGCGCACCACGGTCACCGCCACCCTCGCCATGCGGCGCAATCCGGCCAACCCGCGCCAATCGCTGGTGCTTGATGGCGAAGAACTGGAAACCTTGAGTGCTGCGGTCAACGGCAAAAATGTGCCTTTTTTGGTCAGCGAAAGCACCTTGACCCTGGAAGACCTGCCCGAGCAATTCACGCTGCAGACCGTCGTTCGCATCAACCCGGACAAAAACACCCGCCTCTCCGGCCTGTACCGTTCCCGGGACGGCTATTTCACCCAATGCGAGGCGCAGGGTTTCCGCCGCATCACCTGGTTTCTCGACCGCCCGGATGTGATGTCGATTTACACCGTGACACTGCACGCCGACAAAGCGGCGCTGCCCATCCTGCTCTCGAATGGCAACCCAATCGCCTCGGGCGACGAGCCAAATGGCCGCCATTGGGCGAAATGGGCCGACCCATTCAAGAAGCCGGCTTACCTGTTCGCTGTCGTCGCTGGCAAGCTCGACGGGCTGTTCGACACGTTCAAGACCGCCTCTGGCCGCACAGTGCAACTCGCGATCTACGTTGAACCGGGCAAGCTCGACCAGTGCCCGCACGCCATGGCCGCACTGCAAAAATCCATGCAATGGGATGAGGAACGCTTCGGCCTCGAATGCGACCTCGACCATTACATGATCGTCGCCGTTGGCGATTTCAACATGGGCGCCATGGAGAACAAGGGCCTCAACATCTTCAACACGAAGTATGTGCTCGCTCGCAGCGACGTGGCGACCGATGTGGATTTCGAGAACATCGACCGCGTCGTCGCCCACGAATATTTTCACAACTGGACCGGCAACCGCGTCACCTGCCGCGACTGGTTCCAGCTCTCGCTGAAGGAAGGCCTGACCGTCTTCCGTGACCAGGAATTCGGTGCCGACCTGCATGATCGTTCCACCGCCCGCATCCGCGAAGTCCGTGGCCTGCGCGCCGGGCAGTTCCCGGAAGATTCCGGCCCGATGGCGCACCCGGTACGCCCGGCCTCGTTTGTCGAGATCAACAATTTCTACACCGCCACCGTCTATGAAAAAGGCGCCGAAGTCGTTCGCATGATCCAGACCCTGATCGGCCGCGATGGCTTCCGGCTGGGCATGGACGAATATTTCCGCCGCCATGACGGCCAGGCCGTCACCTGCGAAGATTTCGTCGCTGCCATGGCCGCCGCCTCCGGTTTCGACTTCACCCAGTTCATGCGCTGGTACAGCCAGCCCGGCACCCCGCAGCTTGCGGTGGACGGTGCTTTTGAGGCAAAAACTGGCCGCTATACGCTGAATTTCAGGCAGTCCAACCCGCGCGCCAGCGACACGAATCCTTACCTGATTCCGATCCGCATAGGCCTGTTCGATGCCGCCGGCCAGATTCTGTCCGGCACCGAGCAGACCTTGCTGCTCACGGAAAACACCCAGCAGTTCCATTTCGACGGGATCAACGCCGAACCCATCCCGTCACTGCTGCGCGACTTCTCGGCACCGGTCGTGCTCGACTTTGCCTACACGCCGACGCAACTCAGCCTTCTATTAGCCCACGAAAGTGACCCGTTCAACGCCTGGGAAGCAGGCCAGCGTCTGGCTTGCAGCCTGATCCTTAACGCCACAGCCGCGATCGCTGCCGGCAAGCCGCCGGTCTGGCCTGAGAGCTTCATCGCTGCCGCACGTCGCCTGCTGCAGACCTACCCGCAACGGGGCGCCGCCTTTGTCGCCGAAGCCTTGACCCTTCCCGGCGAATCGACGCTGGCCGAAGCCATGGCCGAGATCGATCCGGACGCCCTGCACGCTGCCCGCAACGGCCTGCGCCTGCATCTGGCCGAGCAACTGGAAGGCGAACTGGCCGGCGTCTATGCCGCACTGACACCCAGCACCGCCTACCAGCCAAGTGCCGAAGAAGCCGGCCGCCGCGCCTTGCGCAACGTCTGCCTGAGCTATTTGCTGGAACTGAACAGCGAAAGTACCCGGCAATTGGCCATGCAGCAGTTCCGCAGCGCCGACAACATGTCCGACCAGTTCGCCGCCCTCGCCGCGCTGGCCCAGACCGATTGCCCGGAACGCGAACTGGCACTGGCCGATTTTTACCAGCGCTGGCAGCACGAGGCACTGGTCGTCGACAAATGGCTGGTCGCCCAATCCGGCAGTCGTCTGCCAAACACGTTGGCCACGGTAAAAAGCCTCACGGCGCATCCGGCGTTCGACATCACCAATCCGAACAAGGTCTATTCGCTGCTCCGCAATTTCGGCGCCAATCTGGTGCGCTTCAATGCGGCTGATGGCAGCGGTTACGCCTTCCTGGCTGAAAGAATCATCGAGCTCGACCCGCTGAACCCGCAGGTCGCCTCGCGCCTGGCACGCTGCTTCGACCGCTGGAAGAAGTTCGACACCGGCCGTCAGGCACTGGCCCGCCAGGCGCTGGAAAGCATCCGTGACACAACCGGATTGTCCGGCGATGTGTTCGAGGTGATCTCGAGAGTGCTGGGCGCAAACCAGGCATCATGAAAAAATATTTCTCCGGACCAGCCAATTAACCGGGATCAAATGCCTCGAGCATTCTAGAATATCGGGCAAACCAATTAGCCGGGGCTTGCAGGCATCCAGAATGCTCGCAAACGACACCCGGCAGTCGCTTCACATTGATCATTCAAGGGGCTGTCGTGGGAATACTCGAAACATTCAGGTCACTATTCAGGCGCGAAGCACCACCCGTTGCTCAACCCCTCGCTACGCCGGAACCCGTTGGCGCAGAACGCCGCGCCAAGGAGCGGATCAATGCCCGCGAAGGTACGCGGGTACTTATCATTGATGACTCGAAGACCGTCGTTACCGTGCTCAAGAAGTTCCTGCGCTCGGCCGGTTATGAAACGCTCGAAGCCCTCGATGCCGAAAGTGGTCTGGCGCAGTTGCATCCGAAACCGCCGGAACTGATTTTTCTCGACATCATGCTGCCCGGCATGAACGGCTTCGCCGCGCTGCGCGCCATTCGCCGCGACCCGGTAACACGCGACATTCCGGTGATCATGATGAGCGGCAACGAGCAGGCGATGGAACAGTTCTTTGGCACCCGGATCGGCGCCGATGACTTCATGAAAAAGCCCTTCTCACGCCATGAAGTATTTTTCCGGATCGAGCGCCTGCTCGATGAGAATCTCGTCCCCCACCGCGCCACGCCGCGCCTTCCAGAACAAGCCATTCCGGCGCCCGCTGGCGCCTGAGATATCAATCCCTCCGGGGCTGAACGATCAGCCTCGAAGCCAGGGTTTGAGCAGTTCCCGCAGACGGCCCTCGTTCCAGCCACGAATCACCTCGTCGCCCACGACGATCAGCGGCACGCCATTGCCGCCAAGTTTCTTGTGCTCGCTGAGTGCTACCGAACTTTTCTCGATGTCGTGCTCGGTGTAGCGGATGCCGTTCGCCTGGAAAAAATCACGACTGGCCTTGCAGTAGCCGCACCACTCGGTCGCGTAAAGCTGAATTTCCGGCTGGTTCGCCGACAGCGCCATCTCCGCAGCCACATTGCGTTGCTGCCAGTAAGGCCGGGCCAGCCAGAAGGCGGCGCCCAGCACCAGCAGCAAAACCAGCCACTTGCCGATACCACCACTTGATGCTGGTGCAGCTGCCGCGCTGTACTGGCGAAAGCCTTCAGGTGGCAACGATCCACCCGCCTTGCCATAAGCTTTCTCACAGGCTGGACATTGCCAATCAGGCGCGTTGTCACTGGCTTTCCGGGCATGGTTGCAGTGCGGACAAATCTGGCTCACAAGCTATCTCGCTTTCGGACAAGAATTTTGTTAATGATTGACCAGCGCCTTGGCCGGCGCCCATTGCCGGCGACTGACCGGCAGTTTCTCCGATACGCCACGCAGCAAAGCCCAGCCGTAGGCATCGGCATCTTCACCGGCCGCCTTCTCGAAGCCGGCGAGGGCAGATTTGGCCACCAGCACAGCCCGGTGCAAGCGGATAAAACGTTCGGCGAATTCAACCTCAAGATGAGTCAGCGCCTCGTCCAGCAGGAATTCGCGCTCGACCGTGCGAGCGGTGACGTATTTGAGATCCGCTTTGAAATAAAGCACCTCGGCCACCGGCACCAGCAACAGCCGTCCACGCTCATGACACGAAAGGTGCGTTCGCCCGCTACCGCGTACCTCGCGGCCAATCCCGGCGAGCAACCCGGCATCCGGCGGCAAGGCAGCCCGGGCTTTCTGCAGCGCCGTCAACAGGCGCTGGGTGCGTACCGGCTTCAGCAGATAATCCAGCGCATTGAGATCGAAGGCCTGCACCGCGTAGTTGTCGTAGGCCGTGGTGAAGATGACGGCCGGCGGCTTTTCGAAAGCACCGAGGTGCCCCGCCAGTTCGATGCCATCCATCCCCGGCATACGAATATCGGCGAGCACGACATCAACCGCCTGCTCGCGCAGGAAAGCCAGCGCCTGCAAACCGTTGCCGGCTTCGCCAACGACCTCGGTGGACAACTGGATGGCGATATCGTCCAGCAGCGTGCGCAGCCGGTCCCGGGCAAGCGGCTCGTCGTCGACCAGCAGAATTTTCAGCGGGCTGTCTTTTTGCATGGCAATGAAATGCGTACCTCGTAGATATTTTCCCCGGCATCGATTTCCAGCCGGGCCTCAAGATCGTAATACAGCGCAAGCCGCTCGCGCAGGTTGGCCACCGCAATCTGGTTCCCGGCGGCACGATGGGCCTGACCAGCGGTCGGGTTGGTAATCGAAATCCTCAATTCTTCACCGCGCTGGGTCAGCGCAATGCGTACCGTGCCGCCCTCCGGCGCTGGCTCGATGCCGTGATAAACAGCGTTCTCCAGCAACGGCTGCAGCATCAGCGGCGGGATCGGCAAGGCCATGGAAACATCGCCAATTTGCCAGTCCACCGCAAGACGCTCGCCCAAACGCAGCTTTTCCAGTTCCAGATACTGCATGCCGAGGGCGATTTCATCGGCCAGGCTGACCAGTTCGCCCGGGTCGCGCATCGCGGCGCGAAAGAGGTCGGAGAGCGATTCCAGCGCCTCTTCGGCCTGCTGCGGACGGGCCCGAATCAGCGACAACACGGCATTCAGCGAATTGAACAGAAAATGCGGCCGGATGCGGGCGTTCAACGCCGCCAGTCGGGCCTCGGCCTGCGCCGGCGAAAATGCCCCAGCGCGCAATTCGAAATAGCCCAGCAAAATAGCGGCCGCTGCCGTCGCCAGCAAAGCGGCCCGCCAGGGGCTGCCGGCATCGCCGGGTACCAGCGATTGCCAATAGGCGTAAAGACCAAAGGCCAGCCCGCCGGCAAGCAGCAGCACCAGCCCTTGCCCCAGGCGCAGTGGTAGGCGCCACAAGGCATCACGCAGCAGGGAAAGCAACCCGAGGCAGATCAGCAGCCACGGCTCAACGACGGCCGCCAGCTCGACGTAGCGACCCAGCCAGCTGGCCAGATCAGACGACTGGACGAGCGCCGCGATCAAGGCCAAGCCATTGACGCCGAGCAGAACGCGCAGCATCACCCCGAAATTGCGCCAGTCGGGCAGGGGGTGAGTCGCGGGAAAGTGCCGTATACTTGTCATTCCTTGTGCGAGTTTTCGCTTAATTCGTCGCCTGATAGCCCCATTCTAGACCATAGTCATGACTTCCAACGCCACGCAATACACTTGGGCCGGCCGTTTCTCCGAGCCGGTTTCCGATCTCGTCAAACGCTACACCGCTTCGGTCGATTTCGACCAGCGCATGTGGCGTCAGGACATCCGCGGCTCGCTGGCCCACGCCAGGATGCTGGCCAAACAGGGCATCATCAGCGCCAAGGATTTTTCCGACATCGAACGCGGCATGGAAATCGTCCAGCGCGAGATAGAAACCGGCCAGTTCTCGTGGTCTCTCGACCTCGAAGACGTACACCTCAATATTGAAAAGCGCCTCACCGCATTGGTGGGCGATGCCGGTAAACGCCTGCACACCGGCCGCTCGCGCAACGATCAGGTCGCTACCGACATCCGCCTCTACCTGCGCGATTCGATCGACGACATTCTGGCGCTGATCAAGGCTTTCCGTTCTGCTCTGGTTGATCTGGCCGAAAAGGAAGCAGCGACGCCGATGCCCGGTTTCACGCACATGCAGGTCGCCCAGCCGGTAACCTTCGGCCATCACGTATTGGCCTACTTCGAAATGTTCGGCCGTGATGCCGAGCGCTTCGTCGATTGCCGCAAGCGCACCAACCGCCTGCCACTCGGCGCCGCCGCGCTGGCTGGCACGACCTACCCGATTGACCGTGAATTCGTTGCCGAACAACTCGGCTTCGAAGGCGTTTGCGAAAACTCGCTCGATGCCGTTTCCGACCGCGACTTCGCCATCGAATTCACCGCTGCGTGCTCGGTGCTGATGATGCATATCAGCCGCCTCTCGGAAGAACTGGTGATGTGGATGAGCCCGCGCATCGGCTTCATCCAGATCGCCGACCGCTTCTGCACCGGTAGCTCAATCATGCCGCAGAAGAAGAACCCGGACGTGCCGGAACTGGCGCGCGGCAAGACCGGCCGCGTGTACGGCCAGCTGATGAGCCTGCTCACCCTGATGAAGTCGCAACCGCTGGCCTACAACAAGGACAACCAGGAAGATAAAGAACCACTGTTCGACGCTGTCGACACGGTCACCGACACGCTGCGCATTTTCGCCGACATGGCCGGTGGCATCACCGTCCGCGCTGAGAACATGAAGGCCGCGCTGACCCAGGGTTTCGCCACCGCCACCGACCTCGCCGATTACCTCGTCAAGAAAGGTCTGCCCTTCCGCGACGCCCACGAAGCCGTTGGCCACGCCGTCAAGGCCGCCGAAGCCAAGGGGGTCGATCTGCCGCAACTGACGCTGGACGAACTCAAGGCCTTCTGCCCGCAAGTGGAAAATGACGTTTTTGCGGTGTTGACCGTAGAAGGCTCGCTGGCGTCGCGCAACCACATCGGCGGCACCGCCCCTGAGCAAGTGCGCGCCGCCATCATTCGCGCCCGCAACCGCCTGTAAGCGATGATCAAGAAGCTCGGCAAATACGAGCTTTTCAGGAAGCTCGGGGAAGGGGCAAGCAGCACGGTCTATCTCGGCCGCGACCCTTTCGCCATGCGCGACGTGGCAATCAAGGTCGCGGCGCCGGAAATCCTCAGCGACACCAAGAAGAGCAAGCTCTACACCCATCTTTTCCTGAACGAAGCATCGCTGATCGGCAAGCTCCGGCACCCGCACATCGTGCAGATCTACGACGCGGTGGTTGCCGAAAAACTCTGCTACATTGTCATGGAATACGTCGCAGGCGGCACGCTGGAAGAACATGCCCGTCCCGGCCACCTGTTCCCGGTGGCGCATGTCGTCGAACTGATTTTCAAATGCACACGGGCGCTCGATTTTGCCCACCGGCTGGGTATTACGCACCGCGACATCAAGCCGGCCAACATCCTGCTTAGTGGCGATGCGGACATCAAGATTTCCGATTTCGGCGCATCGATCACCAATGGCCACAACGAACGTACGCAGGTTTCGGGTATCGGCTCACCGGCTTATATGTCACCGGAACAAGTACTGGAACTGACGCTAGACCACCGGACCGACATCTACTCGCTGGGCGTCGTGATGTTCCAGCTACTGACCGGCCGCCTGCCCTTCGAAGCCAGCAACCAGTTCAACATGGTCTATCAGATCATCCACAATGCGGCGCCGACGGCTTCCAGCCTGCGCCCGGAACTGCCGCCGGCGATTGACGAGATCGTTGGCAAGGCCATGGCCAAGGACCGGGAACTCCGCTACCAGACCTGGGAAGCTTTCGCCCAAGACTTGTCGCTGCTGGCACGCGACCAGCAGCTGGAAAAAACGCACGACAATTTCGTCGACACCGAAAAATTCAACACCCTGCGCGCCCTGCCCTTCTTCACGGATTTCTCCGACGTCGAACTCTGGGAAGTCCTGCGTTTCTCGCACTGGCAGCGCGCTGCGCCAGGCACCATGATCATGCGCGATGGCGAGCCGGGCGATTTCTTCTGTTTCCTGGCCGAAGGTCAGGTCAGGGTGCGCAAGGGCGGCAGAGTCCTGAACGAACTGGGCAAAGGCGACTGCTTCGGCGAAATGGCCGTGATCGGTCGGCTGGCACAGGTCCGTGGCGCCGACGTCGAAGCGCTGACTGAAGCCGACATCATCACGGTCCGTGGCGAAGCCTTGCAGGATGCCTCGGAAGGCTGCCGCATGCACTTCTATCAAGGTTTCCTCGAAGTCCTTGCCGACCGTTTGTCGCTAGCCAACCAGCGTCTGACGACGATCTGATTTGCATTTGCCAAGCGCATCACGCCCCCCTAAAATAAGCACTTACTTATACAAATAACGGGAGCACAGCATGGGCAGTAAATCATTCGTCACCATCACAGCCGATCTCACCAAGGCCATGGGCACGCTCCGCAAGGAGATCCCGGACACCATGCACGGCTTCAGCGCCATGCACAACGGCGCCATGAAAGCCGGCGTCCTGAGTGAACTGGACAAGGAACTGCTCGCCCTGGCCATCGGCGTTTCCAGCCGCTGTGATGGTTGCATCGGCTTCCACGTCAAGGCCCTGATCCGCCTCGGTGTCAGCCGCGAACAACTGATGGAAACGCTGGGCGTCTGCATCTACATGGGCGGCGGCCCGACCCTGATGTACGCGGCCGAAGCCGTTCGGGCCTACGACGAATTCACGGCGCCCAAGTAATTCCGGTTACCTCAAAAAGCAAAAGCCCGCCGAAACTGGCGGGCTTTTGCTTGGGTGCGGAACCAATCAGGCCTGGGCAATGCCTTCCAGCATCTTCTGCAACTCACCAGCCTGATACATCTCTTTCATGATGTCGCAACCGCCGACGAATTCGCCCTTGATGTAGAGTTGGGGAATGGTCGGCCAGTTGGCGTATTCCTTGACGCCATTGCGGATTTCCTCATCGGCCAGCACGTTGACCGTGACCGGATCATTGATGCCGCAGACCTTCAGAATCTGGATCGCCGTGGCGGAGAAGCCACACTGCGGAAAACGGGCATCACCCTTCATGTAAAGAACAACCGGGTTGGTGGTCACGGTTTGGTGAATGCGTTGCTGAACATCAGACATATTGGCTCCAGATTAAAGATAAGCACCGCTGACACGGTCAATACCGGCCAGGTCGGGATGAGTGAATGCGTCTTTGAACGCGGCTTCGGTCAATAAGTTCCGGCTGGCCACCGCCTGATCGTAACCATGCTCAAATAACAGCCAGCCACCGGGATTCAGATGCGCCGCCGCGCCGGCCACAATGCGGCGAATGCATTCAAGGCCATCTGCCCCGTCGGTCAGCGCCATTTGCGGCTCGAAGGGCAGGCCGTTGAGGGCCAGATGCGGGTCGCCGGCGGCGACATAGGGCGGATTGGATACGATCAGGTCGTAGCGCTCACCGCCCAGGTTCCCATACCAGTCGCTTTGGCGAAAATTGATTTTCGCCCCCAGACGACCGGTATTATTACGTGCCACGGAAATTGCCTCTTTTGACAGGTCCACCGCAGCAACCATCGCCGCCGGGCATTCGAGCGCCAGCGAAATCGCCACGATGCCAGAACCGGTGCCGAGATCGAGCACTTTCGGCGCCTCAAGCCGGAGCAGCCTTTCGAGCGCCAGTTCAATCAGGACTTCAGTTTCCGGGCGGGGAATCAAAACGGCTGGCGACACCTGAAACACCCGGCCGCGGAATTCGGTTTCGCCAGTCAGGTAGGCCAAGGGCTCACCGCTCGCCCGACGCGCCAGAAAGGCTTCAAATAGCTGTTGCGCCGAGTGCTCCATGATTTTTTCCGGCGACATCAACAGGTCGGCATGACGGCAGCCAGCGACGTATTCGAGCAGCAACCGGGAATCCAGGCGTGCTGACTCAACACCTGCATCGGCGAGCAGTTTCTGCCCGCTGCGCCAGTTTTCACCAAGTGACTGCACGAAGAATCTTTCGAAATCAAAAAGAACTGCCAATGCAGCTTTCCTCATTATACCGACGGAGCAGAGTCGCTGGTTTCGGTTGGCGAACAAACCGGCATCGTCCGCCGCTCGCTCAGTCTGGCTCACCGGTCACAGCGCAGCTTCGTCCAGGCGCGAATGGCTGCTTGAAGCCTTCACCGTGGCCGAATCGACACGACCTGTGTCCTTGAGCTCGAGACGAAGAATAGCCACCCCGGTTTCGCCGAGACGGCGTGATTGTGAGGGATAGGTTGGCGCCAAACGCTCAGAGCAGGCGACCGAAAGTTAGGTAGAAAGCGCCACGGGCCCGGCAGGCAAAGCCGTGTCAAGATTCGCCTATTGCATCCGATCTAAAGGGCAGCAAAATTGACCGCGTAGCTCCGTGTTGCATGGACCCCTTCAATCTTGATCGGAAGAAGAGCACGGGTACGTTCCAAGCTTTTTATGATTCGCGAAATGGTTTCGAAGCGCAAATCGGTAATGTCGGCGATGTCCTGACGGGTAGGCAACACAACCCGGTCCGCACCATCCGTCAAAAGTTTGATGAGACCAAGCACCCGGTCAGCTGCCTGGCCACCACGCAGCGCAACGATATCGGCCGCACGATTCTGCGCTTTCGCCAACGACGACAGCAAGCTATCACCAACGGAAACCCCCTCGCCCTCGGGCCACGGCCGCAGATCACAATTGGTCAGCGCCGTTGCAGTGAAGGCATAGTTTCCGAACAGCATCGTCTCGCAGCCGAGAATATCACCGGCAATTGCCAGGCTGGCAAAACGTGCACTCCCCGCAGGCTCTGCCGTATCAAGACGAACAACCCCGCAATGCAAGCGCCAGGCCAGCCCATCACTTCCCGCATGATAGATTCTTTCGCCAGCGCCATAGGCAGAACGCCGACGTGGGCTTAACCGTGTATCACGCTCGGCAACCGAGAACAGCCCCATCTCAAACCTCTATTTAAAAAACGATCAGCCCATGTTCTATGGCCCGCAAAGAAGCCCGATTCAACAGCCCGCTGCCAGTTTGACCGTTAGCATATTTTCGCAAGCTTTGGTAGGTACGGGAATGTGACATATTGCCGCGGGACAATTTGTCACATTCCAAATCCACAAGGACTCCCCATAAAATCTTTGCACTTCGCGGAGTTCATGGCGATGACCATAGAATCAGGATTCAATTGGAAAACCCATGATATCCATCCCCCTCGGCACCCAGCGCGAACTGGTGATTGAAGTCTCAAGCTTTGTGCGAGCCAAGCGCTTTTACAACGGCATTTTTCAATGCCATCCCGAGCAGAGCGATATCCTCTGGGGAACAGCACGCTACTCCCTAAGGGGAAAGCGGGTGGTATTGAAGACATCACGAACACTCCCACTCGGCCTGAGAGATACCGGCATCGAGATTTCAGTAGATGATTTCTTTTTTGAGTACCAGCGCCTGCAATGTCTGAACATTGCTCGAAAAGGCGCAATTGAAGAGAACCCGGACGGCCTGATGACACTCAAGATCTTCGACCCGGACGGCAATATCGTGACACTGACCTCCAGCGAAAGCACGGCGCGTCCATCGGGAAAATAAATTCAATAGGCATTGTTGCCCCGAACAACCACACCTGCCGTCCGCAGAATGATTTGAACATCCAGACCCAAAGACCAGTTGCGCAGGTATTCCAGATCAAGATCAATTCGGGCCTGCATCTTGTCAAGTGAATCAGTTTCGCCGCGGCATCCGTTGATCTGCGCCCAGCCGGTAATGCCGGGCTTGACCTTGTGCCGGATCATGTAGCCCTTGATCAACTTCCGGTAAAGCTCGTTGTGTGCCACTGCATGCGGACGCGGGCCAACCAGGCTCATCCGCCCCTGCAGGACATTGATGAACTGCGGCAATTCATCCAGCGAACTGCGTCGCAAGAAGGCCCCCAAAGGCGTAATCCGTGGGTCGTTCTTCTGCGCCTGCGTGATGGCTGCACCATCCTCGCAAACGCGCATCGAGCGGAATTTGTAGACAGAAATTTCTGCACCATCGAGTCCATAGCGACGCTGTTTGAAAACAATCGGACCGGGCGACGTGATTTTTACCGCCAGCGCAATCAACACCATCAGCGGCGCGAGCAGAACAAGCAGCACAAAGGCTATGGCAATGTCGCTCAGACGCTTGACCAGACCATTGGTGCCGGTGAACGGCGTCTCGCAAACTGCGATTACCGGCTGTCCCCCGTTCGACACAACCCGGCTCTGAATCAGGTCGGAAACGAACATGTCAGGAATGAAGTAAATCGAACTGGTCGTATCGCGCAGGTCATCCAGCAATTTGAGAATGCGGGGCTGGGTAGCCATCGGCAGGGAAAGATAGATGGCGTGAACCTGATTAGCCCTGACAAACTCACCCAGCGCATCAAGCCGCCCGAGCAAAGAAAAATCCTTCAGCCCAGTCAGGCGGTTTTCGGAACGATCATCGAAAAACCCCAGAATACGGTCAGCCGAATAAGGACTGGCAATCACCTGTCGGGCGAACGACACCCCCTGCTCGTTCATACCCACAACCACAAAGGTGCGTGGAACGCCTTGCATGTTCAAGACAATTGGCGCCGACCAGCGGAAGACAATCTGGGCGATGACCAGTAACACAGGCGAAAACCACAGCCAGGCGTAAATCGCTTCGACCCTGAACGCGCCGAGCCAATGGGTGGCGTAACCAAAAGCCAGAGCCAGCGCTGCAATGACAGACCATGAAGAAAGCATGCTCGCCAAGCCATGCCAAAGCGGCAAATGCAGGCGAGCCGGGCCGGGGAAACTCAAGGAAAAAAGAATGATGCCCAGCAACAGGTAAGGGGGAGAGAACTCGTACTCGAAATAGTAAGCCACCAGCATCGTTGCAACCGTCAACACAACGGGTTCCAGCAAGGCCTCTGCCAGGTTGAGCAGATTTTCCCGCCCAATAACAAGTTGGGCGCCCCGTCGAAGACGCTTGCCGGATGACAGTTCGCTGATGGTGCTCGTCATTTTCCGAATGCTAAGTGAGGATTTGTTTGGGGCGGAGTAGACAGGATCATTTCCGACAACCTGGTTGGTCCAATTGATCATTCAATTACAATCCGCTGCTCGACTCCAAAGTCCTCTATGCGCCTGAAGAACATTGCCACTCAAAGTGGTATCGGCATAATTTCCGGGATGCCGATAATAGCGGATAGGGCACCTAGGAAAGCGCGGCAAAATGACGCACCATCCGACACCTCAACAGACTGAAAATATCTTGATCACCTTGCGCCGAGCGATTCAGATGCTCCGCTCCTGGGCGCTGCCCATCCTCCTCTGTCTGGCAAGCAGCCAGGCTGCCAGCGATGCCCTGAAGCCGGCCCAGATTGCTGTCGTGACCAATCTGGACTCTCCGGCAAGCATTGAAATTGGCGACTATTACCTCAAGGCGCGCGACATCCCCGGCCAGAACCTGATCAAGGTCAGAATTCCCGGCAATCCGCGAACATTGACCCCGGAAGCCTTTGCCCTGCTCAAGCACGAGATCGACCGCCAACTTGACGCAAGCATCCAGGCTGTCGTCTTCGTCTGGACAACGCCCTGGTCCGTCGGCTGCAACTCGTTGACCGGCGCCTACAGCCTCGGCTATCAGGCGGCGTTGTGCAGCAACACCTGCAGCCCCAGCAAGCCTAATCCCTATTTCAACTCAAGCTCAGCCAAGCCTTACACCGACTTCGGCATCCGCCTGTCGATGCTCCTGCCGGCCGATAACCCTGCCCTGGCGAAGCAACTCATCGATCGGGGCGTCGCTTCCGACCTGAGTTGGCCAAAAGGCAGCGCCTACTTTCTCGTCACCAGCGATGCGCACAGAAACAGTCGCGCAGCATTCTTCCCGCACTCCGGCCAACTGCTGTCGCCACCGCTCAGCATCACCACCATGCAAGCCGAGGTGCTCGAAGACAAACAGGATGTCATGTTCTATTTCACCGGCGGCATCCATATTTCAGGCCTCGACACCCTGACCTTCCTGCCCGGCGCCATCGCCGACCACCTCACCTCTTCCGGTGGCGAATTGCATGGAGGACCGCAAATGAGCAGCCTGCGCTGGCTTGAGGCCGGGGCCACCGGCAGTTACGGCAGCGTCTCGGAACCCTGTAACCACTGGCAGAAGTTTCCCAACCCGGGGCCACTGCTACAGCACTATCTGGCAGGCGAAACGCTGATCGAAGCCTACTGGAAGAGCGTCGCCTGGCCCGGGCAAGGCCTGTTCATCGGCGAACCGCTGGCCAGCCCTTACCGGCAACTGCAGTTCCGCGTCCGCCCATTCCGCTAGATTGGCATTGCTGATTTAAGATTTTCCCGTCACATATTCCCCACCTGGAAATACGTCAATGGCAATTGGCGACGTATTCGAGCAGCAACCGGGAATCCTGGCGCGCTGACTCAACACCGGCATCGGCGAGCAATTCCTGCCTTCTGCTCCAGCTTTCAACCACTGACTGGACGACAAGTCATTCGGAATAAATGAGGAGAGCCGTCAGCGCGCTCCTTTGAAAGTTTTGGCCTGGTCAACCAACCCCCAAGGAGCAGGGGTGCGACGATATGTCACATTCATTGATTGCATCAAGCCCCCTAGACTGGCCGCCTAGAAATTCGTTCGCATGATCCCCTCGGGCTGATTGCGACCTGCTTTCGGACTGGCATCACCAATTTTCAACAACAAGGGGAGTAATAATGTTTGATAAAAAAATCCGGAATGCGCTGACATTTGGCGCGCTTGCGGCCGCATCCATCGGCCACGCCTCGGCAGTTGCCGAAAGCTATGCCGTTGCACCGTCGTGGATGCCGATGACCATGCTCGTCGTCTCGTTCGACACCGCCAGCCAGAAACTTGACGTTGCAGATCAAAGCACCCAAGGGAACAAAGGCCCTGGTGGCATTTATACCTCGAACCCAGTCAAACTTGGCATTAACACGGACTCAATGGGCAAGCCAAACCTATCTGCCACAACCTTCGCCAACTATGACCCAACGCAACCCTGGTCGGTGCTGCAGAACTCTGCGTTCAGTCGGCAACTAGGCTGGTGGGCCGGCGCCGGCACAGCCAATGTAACGCTCCAGAACAACATCGAAAACGCCTACGGCACCGGCGCCAGCATCTGGATCGAATCAGTTTCGCAGTCGGCTGGCCTGGAGACCTACCTCGCTGTAGGCACGTATGGTGTCAATGCGAACAACACGACAACTGTAGATCCTTTGGCCGGCGGCTATTCAGGCATCTTCGGCACAGCCGGCAGCTCCACGAAATGGCAGTGGGACTACAAAATGGATCACAACACCTACGCCGTTCCGCTGGCATACCTCAGCCCGAATCAGCTGTATTCCGCCAACTACAAGGTCTACATCGGCGACAGCACAGGCAATGAGCTGGCTGCCGCCTCCGGTGCCAGTACGCTGGAAACCTGGAAATGGCAGGCACCTGCCGTTACGCCGGTGCCGGAACCCGAAACCTACGCCATGTTCATGGCCGGTCTGGGGCTGATTGGTTTTATCGCCCGTCGGCGCAAAACGACCTGATATCGGCGGCCGGCAGTCTGAAAGGCTTGCCGGCTGTCGGTGTCAAACGCAGGTGGTCTTTGACCCGATAACCGCACGAAAGGAATACCCATGAAGAAAATGATTTTGATCAGCAGCGCACTGGCAATTCTCGGTTCCATCCAGGTTGCCGAGGCGGCGGTTCACACCTACAACGTCAAAGAGACGTTCTTGGAACCTGACACCCAGCCACGGGATACCATTTTTATCGGATCATTCAACTTCGATGACGTGACTAAGACAGTCTCGAATCTCAAAGGCATTCTCAGCGAGTCGATGACCGGCGACCCGATCGCCTACCCGAACGACAACATGACCTGGCTGTCGCTGAATTATCAGCTGTCATCAGTTTACGACGCGACGCTGGGTGGTCTGCTGGTCACCACCTTCCTGAACAACAACACCAATACATTCACCACGATGTTTGGCGGCAACGGTTGGGCGCCAGGTACAGGCATGGCTCTCTATTCCGGGTTTCCGTTCGCCAATGCGGGCAACGCCTACGCCATGATCTTTGTCAACACCACGAATCCCTTGACTCCATTGTCGCAAGCCCAGATCGACAAGCTGGCCTATGCTGACTGCGCGCCAGGCGGCATGATGGGGACGACCTGCATGACCGGAACGACAATAAAGGGTTATGGCACTATCGGCTCGATGAGTGGCTATCCGGTATCACAGGTGATCACCCTCGCTCCGGTTCCGGAACCCGAAACCTACGCCATGCTGATGGCCGGTTTGGGCTTGATGGGCTTCATTGCCCGCAGACGCAGGAACGAAGGCTAACGTTGTCAGTCTGCGCGCCGCCCTGGCGCGCAGACCAATGTCAAACAAATCAACAATGTCAGGAAATTTTGACCCCATTCCCCCCTAACGCAACCGCTAGGAAACTGTTCGCCAATTTCCTCCTTGCGCTGCTTGCCACAGCCTCGCTTCGGGCCGCGGCACAAGTCACGCCCCCCGCTCAGACGGCAGTTTTTCCGCCATCACTCGCAAACCAAGCGGCACCACATCCAGATGCAACGGGCGCCGTAACGCCGACCTTGCCCGAAATCGTTGTCACGGCAGACCGGACTGGCGATTCGTCGCAGAGTGCTTCCCGCCGTGGTGAGCAGGATATCGCTCCGCATCGGGCGGCGACCAGTGACACAGCGCGTCTCTTGCAGGATATCCCCGGCGTCAGTCTTTACGGCGCGGGTGGCATCTCGAGCCTGCCTGTGATTCGCGGCTTGGCGGATGACCGCCTGCGCACGCAGGTCGATGGCATGGACCTGATGACGGCCTGCCCGAACCACATGAATTCGGCGCTTTCCTTCATCGATCCGACGAGCGTTGCCAGCATCGAGGTATTTGCCGGCATCACGCCTGTCAGCCTCGGCGGTGACAGCATCGGTGGCACGATCCAGGTTAAATCGGCACCGCCGAAATTCGCCAAAGTCGATCAGGATTTCGTCGTCGAAGGGCAGCTTGGATTCTTCTACCGCGGCAATGGCAATGCCCGTGGCAACAACCTCGGGGTTACGCTGGCAAGCCAGCATCTCAATGCTTCCTACACCGAGTCGAATTCCGAATCCGACAATTACTGGGCGGCAGGGAACTTCAAAAAACCCGGCGCTTGGCAAACCATGGGCGAGCGCCGCTTGGCCGACAATGAAGTTGGTTCGAGCGAATTCGGGGGCTCACGGAATCGGCGCCTCGGATTTGCACTGGGCCTCGCGGATCATTTGCTCGAACTGACCCTGAGCGAGCAACGGATCAATTTTGAAGGCTTCCCCAATCAGCGTATGGACATGATAGCCAGCGCGCCCGACCCTGCCCATCCGGGAAATTACATCGTTGACAAGAACAAGCCTTCCAATGTGAACAAGCTGGTCAACCTGGGCTACACCGGCCAATACCAATGGGGGCAGTTGGAAGCCCGGATTTTCCGGCAGGATCTCAAACACCACATGGATATGATCCAGGACAGGTTCTACGGCATGCTGATGCCAATGGACACAGAAGCGACGACGCTGGGCGGACTGCTCAAGGGCAGCATTGAGCTTTCTGCGACGGATACGCTGCGAGTGGGAACCGACTTTCAGAACTACCGCCTGGACGACTGGTGGCCGCCTGTCGGCAGCGCACCTGGATCGATGTGCTGCAACAATTTCTGGAACATCAGGGATGGCAAGCGGGACCGCCTCGGATTCTTCGCCGAATGGGAAGCGCAATGGAACCCCCAGTGGCTGACGCTGGCGGGCATTCGCAGCGATACCGTCACCGCCGATGCCGGACCGGTACAAGGCTATTCTGCCGGGAGCTATGCGGCCAACGCAGCAAGATTCAATGCGCGCGATCACCAGCGTCAGGATCACAACCTTGATTGGACGCTGCTGTCTCGCTACACAGCAGATGCGACACAAACCTACGAAGCCGGCTTCGCTCGAAAAACCCGTTCGCCAAATCTCTACGAGCGCTATCCCTGGTCGACATTCACCATGGCTGCCTTGATGAACAACTTCGTCGGCGATGGCAATGCCTATATCGGCAATCTCGACCTGAAGCCGGAAGTGGCTCACACGTTCAGCGGCACTGCCGACTGGCACGCTGCCGACAAGGCAACATGGGGACTCAAGGCGACAGGCTACCTGACCTATGTTGACGATTTTATTGACGCAAAACGCTGCAATCTCACTGGTTGCGGGGGGGCTACAAACCTGACGAAGACCGATGCCTATGTCTCACTACAGTATGTCAACCAATCGGCCCAACTGTACGGCTTCGATTTATCCGGGCATGGCCTTCTTGGGCGAACCGAGGATTTCGGCAGTTTCACGGTAACCGGTGCGCTGAGTTACGTCAGGGGCAAAAACCGGACGACCGGCGACAACCTCTATCACATGATGCCGCTCAACTTGAAACTGGCTCTGGTGAACCGGCTGTGGGGCTGGACATCGACTGCCGAATTCCAGTGGGTCGACGACAAGAATTTGGTATCGCAGGTCAGAAACGAGATGCAGACCACAGCCTACTCCTTACTCAACCTGCGCAGCAGCTACGAATGGAAATACGCCCGGATTGATGTCGGCCTCGAAAACGCCCTCAACAAATTCTATTTGCAGCCTCTGGGTGGCGCCTATCTGGGACAGGGTAACTCGATGACTTCCAACGGCATTCCGTGGGGAATGTCGGTTCCAGGCAAGGGACGTTCGTTCAATGTCGCTCTGAACCTGAAGTTCTGAAGTTCAGGTACCCGGTTGGCGAAACGAGGCCAACCGGGCATTGGAACTTCAACACAACTTATGCAGCTTTGGGTGTCCGGCGACGTGCGATGGCACCAATCAAACCAAGGCCGGCGAGCAACATGGCGTAGGTTTCAGGCTCGGGAACCGGCGCAATACCAATGCTGGCTGTTACGCCGTATGTATTCAACGGCAGGGGACTGAACTGTCCAGCATAGTTGGCGCCGCCTATCCACAGCGAGTAGCTACCGGCACCGAGCGCAAAGGTCTTGCTGACCAGGCCATCGGCGACGCCCTCATCGGCGGCATAACCGACGAAAGTCAGCTGGCTGATGGTCCCAGCATCGTTGCCGATCTTGAAACTACCGAGGGCATTGAGTGAACCCTCGGTCGGAAAGCCCAGTGAGGCACGGTAAGTCAAAGAAACGGCTGAGGTGTCGTAAGCGGCAGACGGAGCCAGCCCCTGATAGAGCGAGAAGGCCGGAAGCAGGCCGCCAATCGAGGCGGGGGTTGCTGTCGCATTGGCCGACGCGGTAAGCGTCACATCGGCAGCATTTCCCAGCGTGAACTTGTACCATTTACCCTTGTGGGAATCACCCCAGTCAGTGTCGGCGGCATCGGCCCAGCCAAAATTGTAAGTGGTCTGGTTCGTGATGCTGTTCGATGCGGCGCTCAGGCCGGAAAACGTTCCCAGATCGCGATTGGTATAACTGACATGGGCCATGGCCGGGAGGGAAATCAGGCCAGCGAGAAACAATGCAGTATTCAGCGTACTTTTCTTCATATTCATCCTTTCGGGGAAACTTCATTTGGACGGATTACTTGTGTGTAATCTACCCAAAGCTTATCCGAAGCGGACACTTGCAGACTGCGGCATATCGTCGCGTGTAAATCAATAAACCCTTATGCAGCAATGACTTGAATGGGCGTTGCACACTCCCCAAGAAGGCTTGTAAATGTGTATAAACCACCCGCGGAGGAGGTCAGCAAAGGGACAAAAAAGAGAGGGGAGGCGAGCCATCAACCACGGGGTGAATATGCGGATCCGAGCGATACGTCAGCACTCCCGATTTTGGCCTTTTTTAGCGGTTGACCGCAGCATTCCCATTGGCGTAATGATGGATCCTTGCACGGATGAAAGCAGACTTTCGTCCCGCCTGTAACCTCCGGGCTCAGTTCTGTTCCGCCAGTTCGGCCAGCAGATCGGCCTGATGTTCGGCTGCCAGCGCGCCGAGCAGCTCATCCATATCCCCATCGAGAATCGCCGCAATCTTGTACAGCGTCAGGTTGATGCGGTGATCGGTGATGCGGCCCTGCGGAAAGTTGTAGGTACGGATGCGTTCGGAGCGGTCGCCGGAACCGATCAGGCTTTTGCGCGTGCTGGAAATATGCGCCTGCTGGGCGCGCACCTGAACATCCTTGATGCGGGCCGCCAGCACCTTCATGGCCGACGCCTTGTTGGCGTGCTGCGAACGACCATCCTGACACTCGGCGACAATGCCGGTCGGCAAATGGGTGATGCGCACGGCCGAGTCGGTCTTGTTGATGTGCTGACCGCCAGCCCCGGAAGCGCGGAAGGTGTCGATGCGCAGATCGGCCGGGTTGAGGTTGACGTCTTCAACCTCATCGACTTCCGGCATGATCGCCACGGTACAGGCCGAAGTGTGGATGCGGCCCTGGGTTTCGGTTTCCGGCACACGCTGGACACGATGGCCGCCGGACTCGAATTTCAGCCGCGAATAGGCGCCGCTGCCACCGATCCTGCAAATTATTTCGCGATAGCCGCCCAGTTCCGACTCACTGGCCGACATGACTTCGACCTGCCAGCGCTGACGCTCGGCGAAGCGCGAGTACATGCGAAAAAGATCGCCGGCAAACAGGGCTGACTCATCGCCGCCGGTACCGGCGCGGATTTCGAGAAGAACGCTGCGCTCGTCGTTCGGGTCTTTCGGCAACAACAACTTCTGCAATTCAATTTCAAGTCCCGGCAGGCGCGATTTTCCTGAGGCAATTTCTTCCTCGGCGAAGTCGCGCATTTCCGGATCGTCGCGCATCGCCTCGGCCTCGGCCAGATCATTTTCGGCCTGACGAAAAGCGTTGAACTGGACGATCACCGGGTCAAGTTCCGCCCGCTCGCGGGAGAGTCGGCGGAACTGATCCATGTCGTTGGCCGTACCCGGCGCCGACAGCATGCGATCAATTTCATCGAGACGATCGACCAGCAATACAAGTTTTTGGCGGATGCTCGATTTCATGTCGGAAGGCTAGCCAGCTAAATGGTTCAAGGGGGCGTCATGTTACCCGAGAACACATCTCGTCGGCGACGAACGGCAATTGCCATTCGCCAATTCAAAGTGGATAATCATGCGATTCAGGACGCCCTCAGCCAATGCCTCATATCCCCCACTCCGTCATCGCACTGGCGGAGACCTTGGAACATCGCTGGAAGACCTACCGCGACAACGGTGAGGTCGAGTTTTTTGTCGAATTCACGCTGTCGCTAAACGGGCTGACCGAGCAGTTCAATCGCCGGCATTTGCCCGGCCTTGTGCGCGCCTGCCAGGAACTTGAAAACACCGCGCTGGCGCTCTACGGTGACAGCTCGATGCACCCGATCCCGATCGATCAGGCCAATGCCATCGACCGTCAGCTGAGCATTATCCTGAGCGAATTGCGCCGCTACGAAACGCCGGCCATCAAGCCACGCCGGGTTTCGGACACCCCGGCCGACGATGAAACCTCATGCCATCACCAGCGCACGGTACTGGTCATTTCTCGGCCGCAACACCCGTGGACCGCAGCCTTGTTCGAGCAGCTCAACTTTTTCGGTTTCAAGCCTGAAGAAGCACGCTGGAACAAACAGCCCACCACCGAAGAACCGCCACTAGCGATCATTTTCATCCCCGACAAGGAAGGCTCTGCCTACTCGCCGGATGAAGTGGCGGGGATCATGGCGCTGCGCACCAACTTCCCGACCAGTTTTTTCTACTGCCTGTCGGTGCCCGCCAATCTGCAAAGCATCGTACTGCTCCAGCGAGCGGGTGCTGATGCCTGCGTCCCGGCGGGCAAGAAAGTCAGCGATGTGCTATCGCGCATCCTCGACTTGGTTCAGACCCACGCACACGAACCGCATCGCGTCCTTGTCGTCGAAGACTCGGCAACGGCTGTCGCCCACATCCGGCGCTCGCTCACCCAACATGGCATCGAAAGCCGGGCTATCAACGACCCACGCCTGCTACTTGAATTCGCGACCGAATACCGCCCCGACGCCATCCTGATGGACATGTACATGCCCTTCTGCACCGGCGTCGAAGTCACCAGCGCCCTGCGGCAGATTCCGGAATTCCACTCGCTGCCAGTGATCTACCTGTCGAGCGAAACCGACATCGTTCAGCAGGTCGAAGCCTTGCGTCTGGGCGGCGATCAGTTTTTGACCAAGCCGATCAATCCGGTTCTTCTGGCCTCCGTCGTCAAGACCAAGATCGAGCGCTATCGCGAAATGCTCTATTCCGGTCACCACGACAGCCTGACCGGGCTGCTCAACCACTCGACCGCCAAGGGCCATCTCGAACGCATGCTGCATGCCGCCACGAACGATGGCCGTCTGGTCGTGGCGATGATCGATATCGACAAGTTCAAATCGATCAATGACAACTACGGCCACCCGGTTGGCGATCAGGTCATTCGCAGCCTGGCCTGGTTGCTGCGCGGCCGGCTACGCAATTCCGACCTGATCGGACGTTATGGTGGCGAAGAGTTTCTGATCGCCCTGCCCGACACCGATCTCGATCAAGCGACGGCCCTGCTCAACCAGATACGTCAGGACTTTTCCTCGCTGCCACATGCCCACGCCCAAGGCTCGGTGCGCGTCACCTTCAGTTGTGGCGTCGCCAGCCTGCCCGATTACCTGACCACCTCGACCCTGATCGAAGCGGCCGATGCTGCCTTGTTGGAGGCCAAGCGCAATGGCCGCAACCAGTTGCTGATCGCGCCAACGCCGAGCCAGGGCTCAGTCGTTCGAATGCAGGTGAAAAAGCCGGCTGGCAGCCGACTGTAGTTCGGCCCTCTCCTGGCCTTCGGCCAGGTTTAGCGACTGGGTCGGCGCATGCAACAACTTGTTGGTCAGCCGATGCGACAGATGGTCGAGCACCTTCTCCGGCGATTCGCCCTTGGCCAGCAATTTGATGGCATGCTCAAGTTCGTGACGCCGCATGCGCTCGGCAGAGTCGCGCAGTGAACGGATAACCGGCACGGTATCGCGTCCCTGCAGCCAGACAATAAAGTCCTGAACGCGGCAGGCGATAATGTTTTCAGCATCGAGGACGGCAGCCTGCCGGGATTCCATGCCGTTCTCGACAACCTGCGCCAGATCATCGACCGTGTAAAGAAAGACATCATCCAGCTCGCCAACTTCTTCTTCGATATCGCGCGGCACAGCAAGGTCGACCATGAACATTGGCCGGTGACGACGCACCTTGACCGCCCGCTCGACCATGCCGAGGCCAATGATGGGCAGCGGGCTGGCCGTACACGAGACGACAATGTCGTGCTGGGCAAGATGCTCGCCCAGTTCATCGAGGCGGATGGCCGTTCCGTTGAAGCGCTCCGCCAGCGCCCGACCACGTTCAATCGTGCGGTTGGCAATAGTGACCTGTTTCGGCTGCCGGGCGCAGAAGTGAGCGGCACAGAGTTCGATCATTTCGCCGGCACCGATGAACAGGATGCGCTGGGTGTCGATCGACTCGAAAATCCGCTCGGCCAGATGCACCCCTGCCGCCGCCATTGAGACGATGTTGGCACCGATCGCCGTCGTGCTGCGCACTTCCTTGGCCACCGAGAATGAGCGCTGAAACAGCTTGTGCAACTGCGTGCCGAGCGTGCCGCTCTCTTCAGCAACGCGCACCGCGTCTTTCATCTGACCAAGAATCTGCGGCTCACCGATAACCATCGAATCGAGGCCGCTGGCGACGCGGAAAGCATGGCGAATTGCGGCCGTCTGATCGTGGGTGTAGAGGTAAGGCAGAATCTCGCTGCGTTCGACCTGGTGGTATTGAGCCAGCCAGTCGATCACCACATCAGGTGTCTCGGCCGCGCAGTAAATTTCAGTGCGGTTGCAGGTCGAGAGGATCGCCACTTCCTTGACCGGGTGGTTGTGCGTCAGGTCAGCCAGCGCCTGATGCAGTTTTTCGGCATTAAACGCCACCCGCTCGCGAATGGCGAGCGGTGCGGAATGATGGTTGATGCCGAGGGTAAAGATCACCGGTTTGGGCTGGGGCGCACGAAATGGGGGCCGATTATAACACCCGCTCCCGAGTGCCTTCCTTGCCCGAAATCAGAACAGAAATGCCTGTTTTTCCGGGGTCGACCGCAGCGATGTGTCGGTTCCAAAAACCCTCATCTGACGCGGCCGGAACCAGACCGCCTGGCCGACGGTCAATTGCAGCAACTCGTGCCGCTCGCGCGAAAGCTCGACTTCGATGATCTCGCTACCGTGCAGCAGCTCGATGCGGACCACCGGCCCGATCGGATGCACGTGCTGCACCTTCGCCTGCAAGCCGTCTTCGCTCGGTTGGTGGGTGATATCGATATCGTGGGGCCGGACAAAAGCGGTTGCCTTCTCGGCCACCTCGCCACGCTCGACCTCGGCATAGGCGCCCTGCTGCCGGCTGTGAAAGACGTTCACGTTGCCGAGGAACTGATAAACGAAGGGCGAGGCCGGGCTGGAATACACCTCGTCAGGCGAGCCGATCTGCTCGATCCTGCCGTGGTTCATGACCACCACACGATCGGCCACTTCCAGCGCTTCTTCCTGATCGTGTGTGACGAAAACACTGGAGATGTGCATGTCGTCGTGCAGGCGACGCAACCAGCGGCGAAGCTCCTTGCGGACCTTGGTATCGAGGGCACCGAACGGTTCGTCGAGCAGCAACACCTTGGGTTCAACGGCCAGCGCCCGGGCCAGCGCAATCCGCTGGCGTTGTCCGCCGGAAAGTTGCGACGGGTAGCGATCAGCCAGCCAGTCGAGCTGGACAAGGCTGAGCAACTCCATGACGCGGCGCTTGATCTCGGCATCTGAAGGGCGCTCCTTGCGCGGTTTGACGCGCAGGCCGAAGGCGACATTCTCGAACACTGTCATGTGGCGGAACAGCGCGTAATGCTGGAAGACAAAACCAACTTCGCGCTCCCGGGCATGCAGGTGGGTGGCGTCTTCGCCGGAAAACAGCACTTCGCCACCGTCGGCGCTTTCCATGCCGGCGATGATCCGTAGCAGCGTCGTCTTGCCGCAGCCGGAGGGGCCGAGCAGGGCGACCAGCTCGCCGGTCGGGATGTCGAGATTGATATTGTCGAGCGCGACGAAATTGCCGAAGCGCTTGGAGATGTTGCGGATTTCGATACTCATCAGGTTTTCTCCGGTGCCAGCACCGTGTTCAGCATTTCGGTTTCTTTTTTCATCCGCCACTCGACGATGGTTTTGGCGACCAGCGTGACCAGCGCCAGCAAGGCAAGGATGGAAGCGGCGGCGAAGGCGCCGATGGCGTTGTATTCGTTGTAGAGAATTTCGACGTGCAGCGGCAGCGTATTAGTCTCGCCGCGGATGTGGCCGGAAACCACCGACACCGCACCAAACTCGCCCATCGCCCGGGCGTTCGACAAAATCACGCCATAGAGCAGGCCCCACTTGATGTTGGGCAAAGTCACCCGAATGAACATCTGCCAGCCCGAAGCACCGAGCGACACTGCCGCCTCTTCCTCGTCCTTGCCTTGCGCCTGCATCAGCGGAATCAGCTCGCGGGCGATGAAGGGGAAGGTGATGAACAAGGTGGCGAGGATCATCCCCGGCACGGCAAAGATAATCTTGATGTCGTGCTCGGAGAGCCACTCACCGAAAGTACCCTGCGAACCGAAGAGCAGAATGAAGATCAGGCCGGCAACCACCGGGCTGACCGCAAACGGCAGGTCGATCAGCGTGATCAGCAGGCTCTTTCCCTTGAACTCGAACTTGGCAATGGCCCAGGCGGCCGCCACCCCAAAGACGATGTTGAACGGCAGTACGGCCAGCGCAATGCCTACGGTCAACCAGATAGCCGAGGCAGTTTCCGGCTCCTTCAACGCTTCAATGTAGACCGGCACGCCCTGGGCCAGTGCTTCGACAAACACGGCCAATAACGGCAGACCAAGGAAAAAGAACAGGAAGCTCAGGCCTATGGTCAGGAGCGTGTAACGAACCCAGACCGGTTCCTGTGTAGCGCGTGTCGATTTCATTGCGCCCCCCCGCTTGCCTTGGCCGCAGCGACTTCCAGCGGTTCACTATTTTTGTGCCGGTTGGCCGTCCACCATTGCAGCAGGTTGACGCTCAGCAGCAGCAAAAAGGACAGCCCCAGCATGACCACTGCCAGCGCCGTCGCCCCCAGCACGTCATATTGCTCCAGCTTGGAAATGATCAGCAGCGGCGTGATTTCGGAAATCAGCGGCAGGTTGCCGGCGATGAAAATTACCGAGCCGTACTCGCCGACGGCACGGGCAAAGGCCAGCGCGAAGCCGGTCAGCAGCGCCGGGAAAATGGCCGGGAAAATAACTTTGACGAAGGTTTGCCAGCGCGAGGCACCGAGTGAAGCAGCAGCTTCCTCAACCTCGGTTTCAATATCTTCTATCACCGGCTGCAAGGTGCGCACGACAAAAGGCAGCGTGATGAAGGTCAGCGCCACGACGATACCCCAAGGCGTGTAGGCCACCTTGAAGCCGAGCGGTTCGATGAACTGGCCAAGCCAGCCATTGCCCGCATAGAGTGTGGCCAGCGTAATGCCGGCAACGGCCGTCGGCAGCGCGAAGGGCAGATCGACCAGCGCATCGACGAAACGCTTGCCGGGAAACGGGTAGCGCACCAGTATCCAGGCCACAATCAGGCCAAAAAAGGCGTTGACCGCAGCAGCCAGAAACGAGGCGCCAAAAGTGACGCGAAACGCCGCCAGCGAACGCTCACCCAACGCGATATCCATGATCTGCCCGAAGCCGAGTTCGGACGCCTTCAGGATCAGGCCACCGAGCGGCAGCAGAATCAGCAACGAGAGATAAACCAGCGTGTAGCCCAGAGCCAGGCCAAAGCCGGGCAACACGCGGTGGGTTTTTGCCGCCATTTACTTCTGAACGTAAATCTGGTCGAAGGAGCCACCATCCTTGAAGTGGATGGCGAAGGCCTTGTTGGCACCACCAAACACTTCATCAACAGTAAAGGTCTTCAACGGCGGGAAGAAAGAGGCGTACTTCTTCAGTATTTCTGCATCACGTGGCCGCAGGTAGTTCTGGGCAGCATTCTCCTGCCCTTCCTTCGACCACAGATATTCCAGATACGCCTGTGCCTGCTTGCGCGTCCCCTTCTTGTCGACCACCTTCTCGACCAGCGCCACCGGGAACTCCGTCTGCATAGTCAGGCTGGGGTACACCACTTCGAAGTCGCCCTTGCCGAACTCCTTGGCGATCATTTCAGCCTCGGATTCGAAGGTAATCAGCGCATCACCCATCTTGCGCTGCATGAAAGTTGTCGTCGCATCACGGCCACCGGCGGCGAACAGCGGCGCATTCTTCAGCAGTTTGCCGAGGAATTCCTGCGCCGTCTTGTCGTTGCCACCCGGCTGCTTGAGCGCCCAGGCCCAGGCCGAGAGATATGTGTTGCGGCCATTGCCGGTATTTTTCGGGTGCGGAATGATGATCTGGGTGCCAGTTGCCGCCAGATCGTTCCAGTCCTTGATGCCCTTCGGATTGCCCTTGCGAACGATGAAAACCATCGCTGAGGTGTATGGCGAGGCACTGTTCGGGAATTTTTTCGTCCAGTCCTTGGCGACCAGGCCCTTCTCGGCCAGAAACTCGATGTCATTTGCCTGATTCATCGTCACCACATCCGCTTCCAGACCATCTGCGACCGCCCGCACCTGCTTGCTTGAGCCGCCATGCGACTGTTTCAGCTCAATACTCTCACCCGACTTGGCTTTCCAGTATTTCTGGAACATCGGGTTGTAATCCTTGTATACATCACGGGCGACATCGTAGGAAGAATTGAGCAGCGTGACATCAGCCAGCGCGGCGCTGGCAACCATCGCCAGCATCAGGGCAGAGATTGATTTACGTAATTGGAACATGGCACACCTCGTCAGATAACGGGTGCAATTTACCGGAATCGTTTATAACCACAAAGACGGCATTAGAATTTGTTTATCTCCAATCGTGATAAACAAAGCCTCTCCCCGACACCCAGGCAAACATTCAGGCCTGTTCGGGCGCGCCCCGAGCGGCTATCATTCAACATTCTTCACGCAGCCGAAATCCAAGATGCGCGCCTCCCTGCCAGCCACCCTCCTGCTTTCCGCCGTGCTCGCCGCCTGCTCCACCAAGGGCGATATCCCACCGAGCAAGCATATTTCGCAAAGCGGCCTGCTCAAGGTGCATCCCGGCCTCCTCGGACAACCAGTGCCCGCGGAGTTGCAGACAGAACCCCGCCTCGCCGCAGCCGCCCCGACTCAGGGCAGCGCCCCCGGCCGAACCGATAACGCCATCCAGATGGATCAGAATGGCCTGCGCACCCAGCGCAGCGTCTATTTCGACTACAACAGCGCCGACCTCAAGGCGGACTATGACCCGGCCCTGCGCGCTCATGCCCGCTACTTGGCCGAAAATCCGAAGGCCCGCGTCCGCATCGAAGGTAATGCCGACGAACGAGGCAGCGCCGAATTCAACCGCCGCCTGGGTTTGAAGCGGGCTGAAACAGTTCGCGCCACCATCATCAGCCATGGCGCGCCGGAGAAGCAGGTCAATATCAAGACCCTTGGCGAAACCCAACCGAAGCTCAAAGGACACGATGAAGAATCCTGGGCCGAGAATCGCCGCGCCGACGTGGTTTACGAAAAAGAAAACTAGGCGCTCGCGCTCTGAATTGCGAAAAGGCCTCGCATTTTGGCGAGGCCTTTTACATTCTGCAGAACAAGCAGTGCTACTCAAGCCTGATGCATTTCCTTGGCGAGCCGGCCACGAAGATAAGAAAGCCATTCTGAAAAGGCAATTTCATTGACCTCCAGACGCCGGCGCTCCACCGTCTTGCGCCGTTCGCGCCAGCCATCCGGCGGCCCGATTTCCTGGGTACGCCGGTCTAGACTAGAGCGTTTTTCATTCATTCTGCGCATCGCACACCTCGCCACCAAACACCACCATCTCAATCAGGAATCTTTCGTTCCAGCGTTGAAACCAATGTACGGGGAAGCAGAAAATCGGGCAGTGAAATACCTCACAGCCGGACTCAAACAACGAAATAACAGTCACCAGGCAAGCCGGTTTCAGCCTGGAAAAACAGGGCATCAAATGGGAGGTGGTATGGTTGGCAACACCACCACACGAATTGAAAAATCATGATCCGGGAGAAAGTCTCACAGACCACGACCACCGATCGCGGCACACGGATCGCGCTGATCTTCGCCCTGGCCGCGGAAAGACTCTCAGTTTTTTTCGAACACGGCCAATGGCTGACCGAAGCACAAGGGGCCACCCTCGCCGCCGACTGGCTTGGCCGATCGAAACGCAGCCTGCAACTTGACCAGCGGCGACAACTCTCGGCATTAAGCGACCAACTCGCCCGCCAGATTGCCGAAACCCTCTCGCGGGAAGCCGGTCTCTACACCGCTCACGAAATGATGGAGTCTCTGGACCCAAACTACCATTCCGAGATCGCCCGCTCCCTGATGGAGGAGTGCGAACGACTGCTTGATGCCTCACTTGAGACCTGAGAAGCACAAGCGTTATGGGTACGCCGGATTTTTCCCCGGCCACAGTCCCTATTCGTAAGGCAACTGATAAAAATACAATTTATTTTGAGCTCGAGATTGCCATAGGATCGCGATTTGCCTGACTATTCTCCTACCACTTAACCACAGGCTGAACCAGCATGTCCTCCCTTGAAAATCTGTCGCTGGGCAAGTTCCTGCGCGTCATATCAGTGATGGTGTTTCTGGTATTGCTGATTGTGGGAGGGGTGGGCATCGCCTCTCTGCAAAGAGTCTCGTCAGCTGCGTCGTTAATGGGACAGGGCAAGGATGTCGTCGCCGATATTCTTCCGCCACCCTTGTATGTGATTGAAGCTCAGTTGCTTGCATACGACATCGCCAGTGCCGGCAATGATCAGCACCCGAAACTGATCGAAAAAATCCGTCAGCTAAAGAAGGATTACGATGATCGCAACCAGTTTTGGCAAGATGCTGATCTCGACTCAGCGGTAAAGCTGAAGTTGCTCGGTGAGCAAAGGCGCCAGGCCGACCTGTTCTGGGCAGAACTTGATAAAAACTTCCTGCCGGCCGTTGCCGCACGGGAGCAGTCTGCGTTGGAGGCCTCGCTCAAGCAGATGCGTCAGTACTACGAAGCCCACCGGACAGGTGTTGAAGATACGGTCAGCGTTGCCAACCAGTTTGCCGAGTCGTCGTTGAAGCAACTGATGGAAAGCAGTCGAACCAACAGCATCGTCATGACCATTGCGATCATTCTGGGCTGCGCACTGGTACTTTTCGGGATGAAGTCCCTGGCAGCATCTCTCAATCGACGAATAGGCGGTGAACCTGCTGATGCCGTCGGGGTCGCCAACAGGATAGCTCGTGGTGATTTGAGCGGTACCGTCGTTGTTGGGCAGGGTGATTCGTCAAGCATGCTGGCCGCCATGAAATTGATGCAGGACAGCTTGAGTAGCCTGGTTGATGACATTCGGCAAATGGTCCTGGCGGCAGAGAAAGGGGATCTCGGCAAGCGAATCGGCCTTGACGGCAAACAGGGGTTCGGCAAAGAGATCGCTGTTGCACTCAATCAGTTGATGGTAGTCACCGATACCAGCCTGCAGGATGTATCGCGAGTTGCCTCCGCGCTGGCAGCGGGTGATCTTTCGCAAAAAGTTGATGCGGTGTACCCCGGCGCTTTCGGGCAGACAGCCGGCGCGGTCAATGCAACGGTAAGTGCTCTGGTTCAGGTCGTTGATGAGGTTCGCTCCATTGTCGATGCAGCTGCCCGAGGGGATTTTGGTCATCAAATTGATACCGGTCGCAAACAGGGATACCCCAAGACCTTGATAGACCTGCTCAATAGCCTCAGCACGACGGCTGAACAGGCACTTTCAGACATTTCATCGGTATCGCAATCGCTGGCCGAGGGCGACCTGACGCACAAAATCGAAAAGGTTTACCCTGGACTCTTTGGCGAAACGGCGGATGGCATCAATACAACCGTAGTCAACCTGCAAGTACTCATCGGCAATGTTGTGAGTGCCGTTGATGCGATATCGACTGCAGCCAGAGAAATATCCGCTGGCAATAGTGAGCTGTCGTCGCGAACCGAAGAGCAGGCATCCAGCCTTGAGCAGACAGCAGCGAGCATTGAGCAATTTACCGCGACGGCGCAGCAAAATACCGAAAGCGCCAAACAGGCCAACCATCTTGGGCAATCGGCATCGGCAATCGCCCTGCGTGGCGGCGAGATTGTCAAGGCTTCGGCCGCAACGATGCTCGAAATTCAGGATAGTTCGAGAAAAATCAGCGACATCATCAGCGTGATCGAAGGCATTGCCTTTCAGACCAATATTCTTGCCCTCAATGCAGCAGTCGAGGCGGCGCGTGCCGGCGATCAGGGCAAGGGTTTTGCTGTCGTAGCAACCGAAGTCAGAGCCTTGGCCCTGCGTACCGCTCAGGCGGCAAAGGAAATTTCAGCGCTGATTCGTGAATCGGCCAGCAAGGTTGAACATGGAACAACTCAGGCGGAAAGGGCCGGCCAGAGCATGAATGAAATCATGGGAGCCATCTCTAACCTCTCCGCCATCGTGGCGAGTATCAGCTCAGCCTCAATGGAACAAACCATCGGCATCGAGCAAGTCAATAGAGCGGTCGCCCAGATGGACGAAGTGACCCAGCAAAATGCGGCATTGGTTGAAGAGGCGGCGGCCGCAGCCGAGTCGCTGGAAGAGCAGTCACAACAACTTCAACGTCAGGTTTCTGCCTTCAAGCTTGGAAATGCCACTATTGCAATTGCATCAAGCACGAAGGCCAAATCCATGGGGGAAAGAAAGCCCATGCCCAGAGCGGAACTGCATGCGCCCTCAAAGGAAGATGCCGAGTGGTCAGTGGTTTGAGCCTATTTGAAGGAGTACCGGACTTTCGATTGCCCCATCGATATCGAAGGTCTGAACGCAGCCAAGGACGCGCCTAGAATGAAAAAAGTTCTTCCAGACTGCAGCAGTTTGACAGCAAAGAAATGGCGATCGCCCCTGCCATGAACTCCATCGACATCTTCCCCTGGGATGACAATTTCAACACGGGGTTAGCCACGGTAGATGAACAGCACCGGAAGCTGGTGCAACTGCTGAATACTCTGGCGAGCCATGTCGCTTTTCACTCCGACATTCCCGAACTGGACCTGTTGTTCGATGAACTGGCCAACTATACGGTCTATCACTTCGAGACCGAAGAAGGTATCTGGCATCAGTTTCTCGCCGGCGATCCGGCTGAGTCCTCGCATCGCGCCACCCACATCTCTTTCGTCAATGAAGTCGTACGTTTCAAGGCTGCCCTTGGCTCAACCGCACGGCACCAATTAGCCGAAGAGGCACTGGGTTTCCTCGCGCGCTGGCTGGCCTCGCATATTCTCGAAACTGACCGTTACATGGCTTATGCCGTTCAGGCATTGCAGGAAGGCCTGCCCCGTGACGCGGCCAAGGTGCGGGCCAAGGAGCTGATGGGTGGCGCCACACGCGCCCTGATCGATATCATCCTGTCGATCTACTCGACGCTGTCGACCAATACCTTGCGCCTGATGCGGGAACTGGCCGAGCATCGGCTGGATGAAATTGCCCTCAAAAACGAGAGTGATACCAATCACGCCTTTTTGCGTTGCGCCAGCGACGGCATTCATATCCTCAACCGTGACGGAGATCTTGTCGAAGCCAGCGACAGCTTTTGCGCCATGCTGGGTTACAGCCGCGAAGAAATGATCGGCATGAATGTCCGCAGTTGGGATCATGACCATGACCACGACGACGCCGAGCTGACTCAGCATTTGCAGAAGCTGTTCGATCATCCGACTCGCTCACAGTTCGAGAGACTGCATCGTCGCAAGGATGGCAGCGTATTCGAAGCCGAAATCAGCGGCTACCCCTTGCAAATCAATGGCCAACCGCTGCTGTTCAACGCTTCACGCGACATTAGCGAACGCAAGCGGGCCGAGCTGGCAGCGAAGAAAGCACATGCGCTGCTTCAGGAAGCGGTGAGCAATGTTGCAATCGGCTTCACGATTTACGACGAACAGGACCGCTTGGTTGCTTGCAACGAGGCCTATCTCAATTTCTACAGCACCAGCCGGGATCTGATCGTTCCGGGTACGACCTTTGAGGAGATCGTGCGCAAAGGCGCAGAGCGTGGTCAATACGCTGCAGCGATCGGGCGCATCGATGAATGGGTGCGAGAACGGGTAAGCCAGCATCAGGCAGCCGATGGCACCCTGCTCGAACAACTGCTCGACGACGGCCGTTGGCTGATGATCATCGAACATCGCACCCCCAGCGGCTTTATCGTCGGCAACCGGATAGACATTTCGGAGCGCAAGCGAGTCGAAGCGGAACTTGAGCAGCATCAGCACCATCTCGAATCACTGGTCGAGGAACGCACGGCCGCCCTGTCAATCGCCAAAGAAGCCGCAGAAGCTGCCAACCGGGCGAAGAGTACCTTCCTCGCCAACATGAGCCATGAACTGCGCACACCGATGAACGCCATCATGGGCATGACGGCAATGGCGCTGCGCCGGGCCGAAGATCCCAAGCAGCGTGACCAGCTTGCCAAGGTTGAACAAGCCTCACAGCACCTGCTGATGGTCATCAACGACATTCTCGACATATCCAAAATCGAGGCTGAGCGCCTGACCCTGGAAAGCACCGACTTTCTGCTTGGCACGGTTATCGAGAGTCTCAGTAACCTAATGGAGCACAAGGCGAGTGAAAAGGAACTCGAACTTCTGTTCGATCTTGTTCCCAGCCTGCTAACCCAGACGTTCAGGGGCGACCCTCTGCGCCTCGGCCAGATCCTCCTCAACCTCATCGGCAACGCCATCAAATTTACTGAACGCGGCAGCATTCAGGTACGCGCTCAGCCACTTGAAGTCACAGAAAGCAACGTCCTGCTGCGCTTCGAGGTCACCGATAGCGGGATCGGGATTGCTCCGTCAGTCATTCCCAAGCTATTCGCGGCCTTTGAACAAGCCGACAACTCGATGACCCGAAAATATGGCGGGACAGGCCTGGGGCTGGCCATCAGCAAACGTCTGGCCAAACTCATGGGTGGTGACATTGGCGTCCAAAGCCAGCCCGGCGTCGGTAGCACCTTCTGGTTCACCGTCCCCCTTGAAAAGGCGACTGATATCGTACTGCAAACACCGGTTTCGGCCGCTGACTCAGCAGAAACTCGACTGAAAACCCAATTCGCCGGTGCCCGCATTTTGCTGGCTGAAGATGATCCAATCAGCCAGGAAGTCTCCTGTGGCTTGCTGGAAAACGTCGGCCTCGCAGTTGACCTGGCCGAAAATGGCTTTGAAGCCCTGATAATGGCGCAACAAACCCAATATGACCTGATCCTGATGGACATGCAGATGCCCAAATTGAATGGCCTCGAGGCGACCCGCGCGATTCGCGCACTTCCGTGCTACGCCGGAACGCCGATCCTGGCCATGACGGCAAATGCTTTCAATGAAGACCGCAAAATCTGCCTCGAGGCCGGCATGAACGACCATATCGGCAAACCGGTCGATCCGGAAAGGCTGTTCGAGACTTTATTGGTCTGGCTCTCAGCGAGCCGTGACTCGTCTTCGGCTTGAGCGCGGACAGGAATTTACCTGTACTCGACGATCTCGCCCTTGGGAGTATTTCGTCATGCCTTGGAAAAACCTGATTTTGAGTTTTTCAACAGAATATGTCGGTAAGCTGCCCTTCACACTGGTCAGCCACCCTGAACAAGAGCTTTTCTGTCTGGTGAATTCACACGCTCGACCCATTCCGTGCCATCAGTCAAAGCCGATTCTGCAAATTAACGTACTGCGAAAGCCGCCGCTGGCGACCGAGTCTCAGAGTTGCCTTTTGCAGCCGCCAAGTAGCCACTTCCCTGTTAAAGATCCCAATATGGTGTTGGTCCAAAACGTTCTAGAAGAAATTCAATAAAGGCACGGACTTTCAGCGGCAAATGCCGATTCGGAAGATGAACGGCATAGATGAAGCGTTCAGTTGGCACGTAGCCTGGCAAAACCTCGACCAGACGACCCTCCTGCAAATCCTTGCCAACGATGAATGTCGGCAGTACGGCCAGTCCGAGCCCGCCCAGAACTGCCTGCGACAGCGCCTCGTCGTCATTGATGCGCAGGGTGCCGGACACCGGGATCGAGACATCAACGTTATAGCCATTGAGATGCCAGACCCCTTGGGTGTTCATGAATGTGTAGTCCAGGCAGTTGTGCAGGACCAGATCTTCGGGGGCCAGCGGAATGCCGCGCCGGGCGAGGTAGGAGGGGCTCGCGCAGATCTTGCGGCGGATCGGCGCCAGTTGGCGGGCAACGAGGTTCTGGCCCGGTTCGCGGGTGATGCGCAGGGCAATGTCGTAGCCTTCGTCGGCCAGATCGACCAAGCGGTCGCTGATCGTCAGGTCGACGGTCAGGTCGGGATAGAGAGCCATGAAATCAGGCAAGGCAGAGGCCACATGCATCGTACTGAAAGCAACCGGGGCGCTGATCTTCAGCTTGCCGCGAGGTTCCTGATGCAGGCGGGAAATCGTTGTCTCGGCGAGGCCCAATTCTTCCAGTATCCGGTCGCAATGCTCGAAATAGGCCTCGCCGACATCAGTCAGGCTCAGGCTGCGGGTACTTCGGTGCAGCAGGCGGACGCCTAGCCCGCTTTCCAGGCGGGCGACGGCCTTGCTCACCCGCGACTTGGAGATATCGAGCCGGCGTGCCGCCTCGGAAAAACTGCGGACTTTGACCACGTGAGCGAAGAGCAGCATGTCATTGATGTCGTGCACCAGGTTCTCCGACTGTTATCAAAATGGAAACAGTTTTGTTCAAATTCGGTGGCTTATCAATCTCGGGCTCCGACTCTAATATCGAAGCCTCCAAAAGCGGCCGAGTTGCCTTCTCAATAAAACGCCAGAAAATCACTGAGAATGTCCAAGATTAACTCATCCGCCATGGCCGTTGGCAGACTCTTCCGCGTCCCCCCTCACGCCAATCAGATTTCTTGCACCAAGTCGGGGCGCCTATTGTCGCCTTTTTACTATCAATTAAAGCGGCCATTGTCCTGGTTCGCCGCAGCAGATTCCACACGATTTGAATAATTCACCACATACAACGAGCCAGGGAGAGATGATGCGTTACCAGAGTTTTGAGGATTTCATTCAGCAAGTAGCTGCCCGTAATCCGGGGCAACCGGAATTTCTTCAGGCCGTCACCGAAGTTATTGAAAGCCTGTGGCCATACATCGCGCAACACCCGAAATATGCAGAGCACGGCCTGCTCGACCGTTTGGTCGAACCGGAGCGGGTCATCATGTTCCGCGTCGCGTGGGTCGACGACCAAGGCGAGGTGCAGGTCAACCGCGGTTACCGTATTCAGCACTCCTCCGCCATTGGCCCCTACAAGGGCGGCATCCGCTTTCACCCATCGGTCAATCTGTCCATCCTCAAGTTCCTGGCCTTCGAGCAGACCTTCAAGAATGCGTTGACCACGTTGCCGATGGGTGGTGGCAAGGGCGGCTCTGACTTCGACCCGAAGGGCCGTAGCCCGGGGGAAGTGATGCGTTTCTGCCAGGCTTTTGTCAGCGAGCTTTTCCGCCATATCGGTTCCGATACCGACGTGCCGGCTGGCGATATTGGGGTCGGCGGACGTGAAGTTGGCTTCATGGCCGGCATGATGAAAAAACTGTCGAATCGCGCTGACTGCGTGTTCACCGGCAAGGGTCTGAGTTTCGGCGGCTCGCTGATCCGCCCGGAAGCAACCGGCTACGGTACGGTCTATTTCGCCGAGCAGATGCTCAAGCAGCAGGGGCGCAATTTCGAAGGCTTGCGGGTCAGCGTTTCCGGCGCCGGCAATGTCGCTCAGTACTCAGTCGAGAAAGCCATGGCCCTCGGCGCCAGGGTCATCACGGTGTCGGACTCGAGCGGCACGGTCGTCGACGAAAGCGGCTTCACGCCGGAAAAACTGGCCGAACTGATGGAGGTAAAAAACCATCTTTACGGACGTGTCAGCGATTACGCCAAGCGGGTCGGCGCTGCCTTCCATCCGGGGTTGCGCCCGTGGCATGTCCCGGTTGATGTCGCCCTGCCGTGCGCGACGCAGAACGAGTTGGACGGCGAAGATGCCAGGATGCTGGTGAAGAATGGCGTGATCTGCGTCGCCGAGGGGGCCAACATGCCATCGACGGCCGGTGCCGTGAAGGTCTTCGAAAGCAATGGCGTCCTCTACGCCCCGGGCAAGGCCAGCAATGCTGGCGGGGTGGCCACCTCGGGCCTGGAAATGAGCCAGAACGCCATGCGCCTCTCGTGGCAGCGCGAGGAAGTCGATTCCCGTCTGCACGAAATCATGTGCAACATCCATGAAGCCTGCCTGAACTATGGTCGAGGTGAGGACGGGAAGGTGAGCTATGTCAATGGCGCCAACATTGCGGGGTTCGTCAAGGTTGCCGATGCCATGCTCGCGCAGGGCGTTATTTAAACCGTCCACTTGTGAAGGAGGGCACCATGTTTCCTGAATATCGCGACCTGATTTCCGAACTGAAGACAACGGACAAGTACTTCCAGAACCTTTTCGAAAAGCACAACGTGCTCGATCAGAGGGTCAAGAACATGGAATCCCGACTGGAGCCGGGAACGCCCGACGAGATCGAGGTGCTGAAAAAGAAAAAGCTGGCCATCAAGGACGAGCTATACGCGCTCCTCATGCAAATCAGCCTGAGTCGCATCAAGACATGATTGCCGCATGAACTGCAACATGATTGGCTCAATGTACCAACGCCATGAACGGCACCCCGTTAGTTGCGAAATTGATGGCGATATCTTCACCGGAAACTACTGGATCGCCGGAATGATCCTTGTCGTTTCGACAGCAACGGGGGGCGCCAGCCGACAACTGGCCAATCAGCAGCCGGAAGAATTGGCAGAGGACTTGCTGAGAAGCTTTATCCTGGCTAGTCGTGAAGGCGCGCCGGCGGCGCCCAAGGGGTCGTGAGCCAAGCGCATGCGGGATCATCAGATTCAGCTCACCTGAGGAATGCAGCTTTCTTCAATGAACTCGCGCGGAAGAAAGCGCCCTGATCGCCAAAGGGACTTGGGAGGTGCTCTCCAACAAGGGGCCTCCATCTTCCATCGTGATGATCCTGCTCCGGCTTCAATACCCTCATTTTGAACAAGTCAAGCTGTCACTCAGTTCGATCACCGGGCCCCAATCTGCAAAAATTAAAACGCAACCCCGACCGGCGGGTTGTGACCGAAAGCGACAGGATGGCCACTCCTGCTGGGCAGCGTCTGGGGGAACGGCATTGTCACTCGCTGTCCAGTCAATCACAACCGTGAAACTTGAATATAATTCACACTTGGGCGAATAAGGAAACAGCTGGCCTGATGCGGACGAAATACAAACTACTCCTGCTGACTTGCCTATTGTTGTTGCATGCAAGCGCATGGGCGCAAACCCACATTTTGGGCGTGCTGGCTTTTCGCCCCATTCCGGTCATGGAGGCACGCTGGCAGCCTCTGGTGGACTACCTGAATTCAAAAGTGGATGGCCTTGACCTGAAACTGCGAGTGCTGAGTTACCCGGATCTTGAGGCGGCCATTGCGGCGGGCGAAATACACTTTGTGCTCACCAATCCGGGACATTTTGTTCTGCTGGGTCAGCGTGAACACTTTTCTTCACCCCTAGCCACCCTGATAACCTTGATCGACGGAAAACCGGTCCGCGGTTTTGGCGGCGTGATTCTGGTTCCGGCGGAGCGGCAGGACCTGCGACAAGCGCAGGATCTGCGCGGCAAAACCATCGCCGCTGTCGACACCGGTTCTCTGGGTGGTTACCAGATGCAAGCCTACGAACTGCGCCGCCACGGCATCAAGGTCGAGGAAGACACCAATCTGCGGGTGACCGGCATGCCGCACGATGCCGCCGTCCTCGCGATGTTGCGCGGCGAAGCAGATGCCGCCCTGGTGCGTAGCGGCGTGATGGAAGCGATGATTCGCAGTGGCAAGTTACAGGCGGAGGCGGTTCGGGTTCTCAACCCCATGCCGCAGCCCAATTTTCCGCAAGCCCTATCCACCCCCCTGTCTCCTGAATGGCCTTTCTTTGCCTTGTCAAAAACCGACGAAACGGTGGCGCTGCAGGTCGCTGCGGCAATTTTTGCTTTGCCTCACGGCGGCGAGATTGCCCGTGCCATGGACATTCATGGCTTCACCATTCCTGCCGACTATCAGTCCGTGGAGCAACTTTTGCGCGAGTTGCGCCTGCCGCCCTTCGATCAGGCGCCGGCGTTCACCCTGCAGGACGCCTGGCAGCGCTGGCAATGGCAATTGACCCTGCTGCTGGCCAGCCTCGCCTTTCTCCTGGCAATCGGCGTTGTGCTGACGATTACCCGCCGACGTGCGGCACGCCAGCAAGCCTTCCGGCTGAAACTGTTGTCCAGCCTGGCAGAGGGCGTCTACGGAGTGGACCTGTCTGGCCGCTGCACCTTCATCAATGCCGTAGCCCTGCACTGGCTAGGTCTTCAGGAAAGCGAAGTGCTGGGGCAGGATCAACACCAGTTTTTCCATTATGCCTATCCCGACGGCCGCCTCTATCCGCCTGCCGAGTGCCCGATCTTACAGACCAATGCTGATGGTCAGGAGCGGCACTGCGAAGAGTGGTTCTGGCGCAAAAACGGTGAGACATTCCCGGTCGAGATGATGGTTGTGCCATTGAAAGATGGCGAGCACCAGATCGGTTCCCTGGTGACTTTTCTGGACATCACCGAGCGCAAACGCACTGAAGTAGAACTCGAAAGTCACCGCCATCATCTCGAAGAGATCGTCATGGAACGGACGGCGGCACTCACCGACGCCAAAGTCGCTGCCGAAGCCGCCAGCCGTGCCAAGAGCGCCTTCCTCGCCAACATGAGCCACGAACTGCGTACGCCGCTGAATGGCGTATTGGGCATGATCGACTTAGCCAAGCGACGCATGGCCGACACCAAAGGGAGTGATCAACTCGACATGGCGAAGCTCTCTGCTAACCGTTTGCTCGGCGTACTCAACGACATCCTCGATATTTCCAAGATCGAAGCCGAGCGCATGGTTTTTGAGAGCATCCCCTTGCAGATCTCCATTGTTATCGAGAATCTCACCAGCACCCTCGGCCACAAAGCCACTGAGAAAGGCCTGCAGCTGGTAACCGATCTGCCTGCCGATCTCCTGCGCCAACCCCTCGAGGGCGATCCACTGCGGCTGGGTCAAATCCTCTTCAACCTCATCGGCAATGCCATCAAGTTCACCGGACAGGGCGCAGTCACCCTGCGTGCCCGCGTGGTCGGCGAAACCCACGCAGCCCTGCACGTGCGTTTCGAGGTCAGCGACACCGGCGTCGGCATTGAGCCGGAGGCGAAGGCACGGCTATTCCAGTCCTTCGAGCAAGCCGACAACAGCACGACCCGCAAGTACGGCGGCACCGGTCTCGGGCTGGCCATCAGCAAGCGACTGGTACAACTGATGGGCGGCGAAATCGGCGTCGAGAGCACGCCGGGAGACGGCAGCACCTTCTGGTTTGTCGTTCCGCTGAAACGACGGGAACCCGATGCCGTCCCGCCAGCGCCGAGTTTCTCGGCCCTCACCGCCGAACAGCACCTGTAAACCGACTACGCAGGCACGCGCCTCCTGCTCGCGGAAGACGAGACAATCACGCAGATCGTCCCGTGCGGCTTGCTGGAGGATGTCGGACTGGTGGTGGATCTGGCCGAGGACAGCCTACAGGCGCTTCAACTGGCCAAACAAAACACCTACGCCCTGATCCTGATGGACATGCAGATGCCGCACATCAACGGCGTCGAAGCCGCCACGGCGATCCGTGCCCTGCCCGGCAGGGAACCGGCTTATTGCTGACTGCCACGGACCAACTACTGAACGACGGCAGTGGCCGAACATCTGAAGTTCAAAAAAGAGAGGCCCGGCAATCGCCGGGCCTCTCTTACATCAACTGTCCGGCAGACTTAATTCTCTGCCCGACAACTCCAAAATTACCAGTTCGGCTCTCTTTCGGGCGTCGAGGTTATTTTATGAACACTCAAGTCAGCCCCTTGATATTCCTCTTCCTGATCCAGCCGTAGCCCCATGGTCGCCTTCAGGCTGCCGTAAACCATCAGGCTACCGACCAACGCAACGACAATGGCCAGGACGGTCATGATCAGTTGCGGCATGAAGGCAACGCCGCCAGCGCCCCCCAGTGCCTTGCTGCCGAAAATTCCCGCCGCAATACCGCCCCAGGCACCGCACAGACCATGGAGCGGCCAGACGCCGAGGACGTCGTCGATCTTCCAGCGGTTCTGGGTCAGCGTAAACATCACGACAAACAGGCCACCAGCAACGCCACCCACGACCAATGCCCCAATCGGGTGCATCAGATCGGAGCCAGCACAGACGGCAACAAGACCAGCCAGCGGGCCGTTATGGACGAAGCCAGGGTCGTTCTTGCCAAAAATCAAGGCCACCAGGGTACCCCCGACCATCGCCATCAAGGAGTTGAGGGCAACCAGACCGGAGATTTTGTCGAGCGTCTGGGCGCTCATCACGTTAAAGCCGAACCAGCCGACGGTCAGTATCCACGCCCCGAGGGCAAGAAACGGAATGGATGATGGCGGATGGGCCGAGACACGACCGTCCTTGGTGTAGCGGCCATAACGGGCACCAAGCAGCAAGACGGCTGGTAGCGCGATCCAGCCGCCCATCGCATGCACCACAACGGAGCCGGCGAAGTCGTGAAACTCTTCGCCGAAGCTCGCTTTCAGCCAGGCTTGAATACCGAAGGCCTGATTCCAGGCGATGCTTTCGAAGAAGGGATAGACAAATCCGACGAGCAGAAAGGTGGCGATCAGTTGCGGATAAAACTTGGCCCGCTCGGCAATGCCGCCCGAAATGATGGCGGGGATGGCAGCAGCGAAGGTCAGCAGAAAGAAGAATTTGGTCAGCTCGTAACCGTTTTTCTCCATCAGTGTCTCGACGCCCGTGAAGAAATTGACCCCATAGGCGAGGCTGTAGCCGACGAAGAAATAAGCAATGGTCGATACACCGAAATCGGTCAGGATCTTGACCAGTGCATTAACCTGATTTTTCTTGCGGACGGTGCCAACCTCAAGGAAGGCAAAACCCGCATGCATGGCGAGCACCATGATGGCGCCAAGCAGAATGAAGAGCACATTGCTGCTGGATTGATATGTTTCCATGAAACCCCCGAACAAAGATTCGGGGGAAGAAAGCAAGCACCATTCCAGTGCGCCAAAGACGTTTCAAATCAGTGCGTTGCAAAAGGAACAATTCATAAACAAGCACCACACTGGTGCGTAATTTTTAGTAACGCTCCTTGCCGGTGCGAGCTAGCCTTATTTCGGAGCAGCTTCAGGTGGCAGCAGAACCCACAACCGGCCACTCTGCTTCATGCGGCCGGCCTGTTCGCCAGCGGCCTTGCCGAAGCCCCAGAAAAAGTCGGCTCGTACCGCCCCCTTGATTGCACCACCGGTATCCTGGGCCATGACCAGCCGGTTCATCGCCTGTGTTGAATTGGGCCGTGTGGTCGCCAGGAAAACCGGCGAGCCCAGTGGCACCGAACGCGGATCAATCGCAATGCTGCGCTCCGCCGTCAGCGGCATGCCGAGCGCACCTATCGGGCCATCAGCACTGTTGGCAACTTCGCGAAAGAAGACATAGCTCGGGTTGGCATTGAGCAACTCATCCAGCCGTGCCGGGTTGGCCCGCGCCCAGGCCTGGATGCCCTGCATTGAGGCCTCTTCCAGCTTGAGTTCGCCCCGTTCCACGAGCACACGGCCGATGGATTGATAGGAATGGCCGTTCTGATCAGCGTAGTTGAGACGCGCCATGCTGCCATCGGCCAGTTTGACCCGGCCCGACCCCTGCACCTGCAGGAAAAACAATTCGACCGCATCATCGACGTAGAGCAACGTCTTGCCCGGCACCTTGTCACCACGTGCGCTGATTTCGGCCCGCGACCAATAAGGAAGGACCTTGTTGCCTTCAAGGCGACCACGCACCCGTTTGTCTTTCAGTTCGGGAAAGACCGCCGACAGATCAATTGTCAGCAGGTCGTCGGGTACGCCGCGCACCGGCTGCTCGTAGCCCTTGGCACGAGTGCGGCTACCGCGCAGCAGCGGTTCGTAATAGCCGGTAATCATGCCGTTGACCGTAGCATCAGCGGCCACCACGGCATAAGGCTTCAAATATTGTTCGAAAAAGCGCCGGGCATCATGGCCAGGTTTGCCATCCTCCGCCCTGGCCAGATCGCAAACCCGTTTCCAGGCCGGCCCGTGCGGCTTGCTGGCCATGCCGCGACAGGAAAGCAGGAAGGCTGGCCAGGCGGCAGCGGGATCATCCTCAGCCCAACCCGGCAATTCCGCCCAGCTTGCCAACTGCAGGGAACGCGAAAAGGCGGCTGGCGTTACTGGCGTGGTTGGCGGCGAGACCGGCGGGCAAGTCGGGCAAACCGCACATGGAGCACAGCTGGCAAGCTTTTCGGTCGGCTGCAGCAGGGAGCAACCGGCCAGCAAAGTGGCAACAAGGGAAAGAGCAACTTGGATTTTTCGCATGGGTTTCTATAGAGTTCGGGGCTTCGCCCAAAGTATACCCGCCCCGATGCCCGATTCCCTTCAGCTAGAACGCCTGATCGCCCGCGCCGAGTCCGTCCTCGGTCGCTTTGAAGCCACCATGCCGCCGGCGCCGCCCCTGCCCGACTGGAAGGCTGCCATCGCCTTCCGCTGGCGCAAGAACCAGCACCGCGGCTGGTTGCAGGCGGTACGTCACCCCCACCCGATCCGCCTCGCCGATCTCAACAACATCGACGACCAGAAGGATCGCATCGCCGCCAACACGCGCCAGTTTGTCGCTGGCAAGACGGCCAACAACGTCTTGCTGACCGGCACGCGCGGCTCCGGCAAATCATCGCTGGTCAAGGCTGTGCTTAATGAATTCGCTGACCAGGGCCTGCGCCTGATCGAAGTCGACAAGGAAGACCTGATCGATCTGGCCGATATCGTCGACCTGATCGAAGGCCGCCCGGAGCGCTTCATCATCTTCTGCGACGACCTTTCCTTCGAGGCCGGCGAATCGGCCTACAAGGCACTGAAATCGGTACTCGACGGCTCGATAGCCGCGCCACCCGAGAATTTGCTGATCTACGCCACCTCGAACCGCCGGCATCTGATGCCGGAATATTTCTCCGAAAACCTCGACACCCATCGGGTCGATGACGAAATTCACCCCGGCGAAGCGATCGAGGAAAAGATTTCGCTATCCGAACGCTTCGGCCTGTGGATTTCCTTTTATCCGTTCAGCCAGGACGACTACCTGAACATCGTCAATCACTGGCTGCAGCATCTGGGCGTCAGCGCCAAGGTGATTGCCGAGTGCGAGCGCGATGCTCTGAACTGGGCGCTCAGTCGCGGCTCGCGTTCCGGTCGCGTCGCCTGGCAATTCGCCCGCGACCTGGCCGGGCAGCAAAAATCGTCTCGCAAGACCACCAAATGAGCCAGATCGTCGAAGTCGCCGCCGCCGTCATGCTGCGCGCCGACGGCCGGGAATTTCTGCTCGCCCAGCGCCCGGAAGGCAAAGTTTACGCTGGCTATTGGGAATTCCCTGGCGGCAAGGTTGAACCGGGCGAAACCGTCCGCGCCGCGCTGATCCGCGAACTTCAGGAAGAACTTGGCATCACGGTGACCGAATGTTCGCCCTGGCTGACCCGGCAATTCACTTACCCGCACGCCAGGGTTCGCCTGAATTTCTGGAAGGTCACAGCGTGGGATGGCGAAATCGGCATTACGGCACCGCTGGAGCATGCTGCGGTGGACTGGCAAAAAACAGGAAAAACCGCCAGCGTCGCGCCAATACTGCCGGCCAACGATCCGATCCTGAAGGCCTTGTCACTACCGACCGCGATGGCCATCACGATGGCCGAAAGCGAAGGCACGGAACGCCAGCTTGAACGACTGGAGACAGCCCTGCAGGACGGCCTGCGTCTGATTCAGGTCCGCGACAAAAACCTGCCGCAGGTGCAGCGCCAGAGCTTTGCCGCAGAAGTCACCCGGCTGGCCCACAAGCATGGCGCCCTGGTTGTCATCAACGACGACGAGGAGATCGCCCGCCAAGTTGGCGCCGATGGCCTGCATCTGCCGGCGACCCGACTGGCAAGCTGCATGACTCGCCCGGATTTCACCTGGGTCGGCGCCTCTTGTCACAACGCCGAAGAAATCGCCCGTGCTGGTGAGCTAGGCCTGGATTACGCCCTGTTCGGCCCCGTATTGCCTACGCTCACCCACCCGGAAGCAAGTGGCCTGGGGTGGCCCGAGTTCGCGCGACAAATGCAGGGCAACACCCTGCCCGTACTGGCTTTGGGTGGCATGAAAAACGGGATGTTGGCCGAGGCCCAGAACAATGGCGCCCACGGCATCGCACTAATGCGCGGCTGGTAAGTCAGGCTTCGGGCGAGTCGGGCAGCTCGCCGTCCAGTTCGCCCGGCTGGGGTTGAACCGGAATCCGGTAGGAATCGCTGGCCCAGCAACCGAGGTCAATCTGCTTGCAGCGCTCGGAACAGAAAGGACGCCACGGGTTTTCCGGTGACCAGATGGATTCGTTGCCACACTGCGGGCAGCGGACCTTGCGAACCTTGCCTTCAGTCATCAGAGATTACAGAAGGTCAGGTCAAAAGCGACATCGCGCTCGCAGCCGCGGGCCTTGAGTTCGCTTGATGGCGGCTTGGTAAAGCGGATGTTGAGGAAGTACTTGTTGGCACTGACCTCGGGAATCGCCGGCTCATCGGCCGCGATCAAAACGCGGACCATCTGGGCTGCCGTTCCGCCCAAGTTGAGCTGGAACTGGCCGTTGGGTGCGGTGTGGTTTTTCGGCCGTCCGCTGGAACGCAGCAGACGCAGAACAATTGCAGCGGCATCGCGCAACGGCGTCATCGGCTTGGTCCAGCCTGCCAGTGCCTCACGCCGGGTTTCAGCGTCACGGTGCAGCCACCAGTGATAGGAGGGCAGATCGAACTCGCAGACGCCACCGGGAATCGCCGCCCGGCTCTTGATGCCCATCAGCCAGTCATTGTCGCGCAGGTATTGGCCAATCTTGCCGGTCATGCCTAGCAAGGCGGCTGAAGACTGCTCGATTTCGTAAAGTGCGCCGGAGAGCGCTTCTTCAGAAATATCCGGATTATTGCGGTAGGCCAGCAGAGTCTGGCGCTGGCGCTCAAGTTCCTGAATCAGATCCATCTTCAGGTCGGCACGGCCGGCCACTTCAAGTATTTCGAACAGCGTCACCAGCGAGGTGTGATGCTCCAGCTGGCCTTCAGCCTGAGCGAAATACGCCGTTTTTTCGAACAAATCCTCAAGACGCAGCAGCGTGCGGATGCGTTCGTTGAACGGGTATTCGTAAGTAATCACGCGGCTTGTGTCCGAAGAAACGGAAAATTGTGTGGATTTTGAGCTATTTACGTGCAAATCTCAACAGCTTGCTTTAGGTATTTCATCTAAAAGGCGTAGATACTTTAAATGCAAGGCATCCACTTGCGGGAAAAGACTGGGCAAATCGGCATCATTGACCACCACATCGTCCGCCACAGCCAGTCTTTGCGGGCGTGTCGCCTGGGTCGCCATGATCGCCCGCACCTCGGCTGCCGACATGCCGTTGCGGGCCATAACCCGCTCAACCTGCAGGCGTTCGGGACAATCGACCACAACGATCCGGTCGCAACGCTCACGATAGCTGCCGGACTCGACCAGCAATGGAACCGCCAGAACCACATAGGGCGACTCCGCCGCCCGACAGCGCTCGTCCGAGAGCTGGCGAATCAGCGGATGCAGAATTGCTTCCAGCCTTGCCTTGACGGATGGATCGGCAAAGACCCGCTGGCGCATCGCAACACGATCCAGCGCGCCGGCAGCATTGGCTATTGACGCACCGAATTCAGCAATCAGGGCCGGCATCGCCGCCCCGCCCGGCCCGGTCAACTCATGCGCGATGGCATCGGTATCGACCAGCGTCGCACCCTTTTCAACAAAGCGGTCGGCGACGCTGCTTTTACCGCTGCCGATGCCACCGGTCAGGCCAACGATGAAACGGCTCACTTGCAGCCCTGAACTTCAGCTTTCGGCATGGTCTTGGCAACTGCAGCCAGCACCGACTCGCGAGCTGATGCCGGACCGGTCGCCTGCAGATTAACCGTGCTGTCCTTGCCAGGACGCGGCATCGAACGCGCCGAGCGAACGCCTTTCTCTTTCAGCTCGGCCAGTCTTTCCTGGCCACCTTTTTCGCTGGAAAAAACGCCCAGAGAAATGGCGAAACGGTTCGGGCCTTCATGAATGATGAAATAGTCGGTAACGCCCAGTTGCCGCAACTCACCTGCCTTTTTCTCGGCCTCGGCCTTGCTCGGTTGCGGTGGAATATAGACGCCCCAGCCGTTGCCTTCACTCGCCACGACGCGCCGACTCACCTTGAATTCGGCGAATTTCTCGTTGAACAACGTGTTGATCCGGTCGGCATCGGCAGCGACCAGATGCTCCCAGGCCAGACAAACGGGTGACGCCTCCACGACCTTGCTGACTGGCTCGACCTTGGGCGGCTCAGCCACGACTTCGGGCTTCACCGGCTCCGGCGGTTTGACTGATTCCGGTACCTTGACCGGCTCCGGTACCGTACCCTTGCCGGACGGTGCCTCGCCGCGCGAAACGATGCGCATGCGCTCGGGCAAAACCTGCTTCTCGACACGCATGGCATCCGGACTGTCCGGCCGGCCAAAATAGCCTTCGGTGAAGGCATAAAGCAACAGGTTGGCGAGAACGAGCAGAAAAACGAGGGGTTTCACGGGCTCAGCCGACCTTGGGCAGGTGCTTCAACGACTCGGCAATTGCCTCGGCCGGATAGTCATAATCTTCCAGCTTCCCGGAGAAATACCTGTCGTAGGATGCCATGTCGAAGTGACCATGGCCGGTCAGGCTGAACAGAATGACCTTCGGCTCGCCGGTCACCTTGCACTTGAGCGCTTCGTCGATGGCGGCACGAATGGCGTGGCAGGATTCCGGCGCCGGGATGATGCCTTCGGCCCGGGCAAACTGCACGCCGGCATCGAAAGTTGCCACCTGCGGCACGGCCATCGCCTCGATCCGGCCCTCATGCAGCAGTTGCGACACCAGCGGCGAATCACCGTGGTAGCGCAGGCCGCCAGCGTGGATACCGGGCGGCATGAAGTCGTGGCCGAGCGTATACATTTTCATGATCGGCGTGTAGCCGGAAACATCGCCGTAGTCGTAGGCGTAATGTCCCTTGGTCAGTGTCGGGCAGGAGGTCGGCTCGACGGCAACGCAGCGCAGGTTGGTGGCGCGCTTGTCGCCAGCCGCCTTGTCGGCCAGGAACGGGAAGGCGATGCCGCCGAAGCTGGAACCGCCACCGCAAGGCCCGAAGATCACATCGGGATAGAGACCGATCTTGTCGAACTGCTTCTTGGCTTCGAGGCCGATCACAGTCTGGTGCAGCAGCACGTGATTGAGGACGGAACCCAGCGTGTAGCAGGTGCCGGGTTGCGAGGCAGCCTCTTCGACGGCTTCAGAAATAGCCAGACCGAGCGAGCCCTGATTATCCGGATCAGCCGCCAGCGCGGCACGACCGGCATTTGTCAAATTGGTCGGGCTGGAAAAAACATCCGCGCCCCAGGTCTGCATCATCGAGCGGCGGAATGGCTTCTGCTCGTAGCTGACCTTGACCATGAAAACGCGCACCGGCAAGCCAAACATCTGCCCGGCGAAGGCGATCGACGAACCCCACTGCCCGGCGCCGGTTTCGGTCGTCAGCCGCTTGGTGCCGGCCAGCTTGTTGTAATACGCCTGCGGCACAGCGGAGTTCGGCTTGTGCGAACCGGCCGGCGAAACACCTTCGTATTTGTAGAAAATCCTGGCTGGCGTACCCAGTGCCTGCTCCAGCCGCAGCGCGCGACAAAGCGGCGCCGGACGCCACAGCGCATAAATCTGGCGGATTTCTTCGGGAATGGCGATCCAGCGCTCGGCCGACATTTCCTGCTCGAGAATCGGCCCGGGGAAGATCGCCCCCATCGCCTCCGGCGGCACCGGCTGACCATCCGGCCCAAGCGGCGGGGCTGGCGGAATGGGCATATCGGCGACAACGTTATACCAATGGGTCGGAATTTCTTCTTGTTCGAGGTTGATCCGTAGCGGTGTCATATTTTTATCTCCCTGAAGCTTTTTTCAAAGGCGGTAAGTTAACCCAAAAAACACAGCGAACCAAGGCCGTCGCAGCCATTTTCCCCGTTTTTGCACGGTCCACCGCAGCATTCAGCTCCCCAGAAGGTAAAGTACGCTCTGCGCCATTTGTCGTCACCCTAGCCGCCTTGCCTGCCCATACCCTGTCCCTGCACTGCCACCCCGCCCAGCCGTGCCCAGCTATCGGGAGCATCGAAGTGGCCGCAAGCTTCGCCGCGAACGGTGAGCTGGCCCTGTGTTATCGCCTGATCGGCGACCTGCGCCAAATAAAGATTCCATCCATCCAGCCCTCCACACCGATCGATGGCCTTTGGCAAAACACCTGTTGCGAAGCCTTCATTTCCGCAACCAACACCACGGAATACCGGGAATTCAACTTTTCGCCGTCCAGCCAGTGGGCGGCCTATCGGTTTGGCAACTACCGCGCCCGCGACGAATCTTTTCAGATACCAATGCCCCCCGTGATCACCTGTCAGTTTCTGTCGGAAGGCTTCCAGCTCGAGGCCAGACTCCCCCCCGAATTACTGCCAGATTCGCCCAATCTACGCATCGGCCTGACCGCCGTGATCGAAACCACAAAGGGTGCCAGGAGTTACTGGGCATTGACCCACTGCGCTCAGATGCCCGATTTCCACCTCCGCCAAAGCTTCACGTTATCCCTCGACAAGCCATGACAACCAGCCTTCAATTCGGTATCGACCGCCTCATTGCCGAGCCAGCCCTGCGCCGCCCGCTGGCAGGCCGGCGCATCGCGCTGCTCGCCCACCCGGCGTCAGTCACTGCCGACCTCACCCATACGCTTGACGCCCTTGCCGCCCTGCCAGACCTCAAACTGACTGCCGCTTTCGGCCCGCAACACGGCCTGCGCGGCGACAAACAGGACAATATGGTGGAGTCGCCAGACTTCCTCGACCCACAACTCGGCATTCCGATTTTCAGCCTGTACGGCGAAGTACGCCGGCCGACCGCGGCGATGATGGACACTTTCGACGTCCTGCTGGTCGACCTGCAGGATCTCGGCTGCCGCATCTATACCTTCATCACGACACTGCGCTACGTGCTGGAAGCCGCGGCCCAACACGGCAAATCAGTCTGGGTACTCGATCGCCCCAACCCGGCCGGCCGGCCGGTTGAGGGCCTGACCCTGCGCCCAAGCTGGGAAAGCTTCGTCGGTGCCGGGCCGATGCCGATGCGCCACGGCCTGACCATGGGCGAACTGGCCCGCTGGTTCATCGCCACCTTGAAGCTTGAAGTCGATTGCCAGGTCATCACCATGCAAGGCTGGCAACCGGAAGCCGCACCCGGTTACGGCTGGCCGCTCGGTGAACGGACCTGGATCAACCCCAGCCCGAACGCCCCCAACCTGTGGATGGCCCGCGCCTACGCCGGCACGGTCATGCTAGAGGGCACCAGCCTGAGCGAAGGCCGCGGCACGACCCGCCCGCTTGAATTGTTCGGCGCCCCGGACATCGACGCCAGCGCCGTGCTCGCCGACATGAGGGCTTTCGCCCCGCACTGGCTGGCTGGTTGCCAGCTGCGCGAATGCTGGTTTGAACCGACTTTTCACAAACACGCCGGCAAGCTGTGCAACGGCCTGCAAATTCACGTTGAAGACAGCCGCTACGATCACGCCGCCTTCCGCCCCTGGCGCCTGCAGGCCCTCGCCTTCAAGGCCATTCGCCGCCTCTATCCGGATTACCCGCTGTGGCGCGACTTCGCCTACGAATACGAACACGAGCGGCTGGCGATTGATCTGATCAACGGCTCACCACTGCTGCGCGAATGGGTGGACAACCCTGCGACGACACCGGAACAGCTTGATGCGATCACTGGCGCCGACGAGTCATCCTGGATCGAAGCGCGGGCGCCATTCTTGTTGTATGCATAAAAGACGACGTTCTATGCGTTCCGCACAAATGCCTCAAAATCTGCCAACGGCAAGGGCCGGCTGATCAGGTAGCCCTGCAATAGATCACACTGATGGGCCGAAGTCAGGAAATACCGCTGAACTTCGTGCTCAACGCCTTCCGCGACCACCTTGAGATTCAGGCTATGGGCCAGGCTAATCGTTGCGGCACAGATCGCGACATTGTTTTCGCTCGTTTCGATATCGATAACAAAGGAGCGATCAATCTTCAACTGGTCAAGCGGAAGCCGACTCAAGTAGGCCAGCGACGAATAGCCGGTACCGAAATCATCCAGCGAGAAACCAACGCCCCGTGCTTTCAGCGCCATCATCTTGGCGATGATATCTTCCACGTTGTCCACAAACAGGCTCTCGGTCAGTTCCAGTTTCAGTCGATGCGGATTGGCTCCGGTCGTTTCAAGGACCTTGAGCACACTTGCCACGAAATCGACCTGCCGGAACTGATGTGCACTGACATTGACAGCAATCGTCAGCTCACTCATCCAGGCTTGGCCATCCCAGATTGCCAGTTGACGGCAAGCAGTCTCCAGCACCCAGTGACCCAGGGGCAGGATCAGACCTGTCTCTTCAGCAACCGGAATGAAATCGCCGGGCGGCACCATGCCACGACTGGGGTGGTTCCAGCGCAACAGCACTTCAGCACCGACAACCCGTTCGCTATCGCCTTCGACCTGCGGCTGATAGTGCAGCAGGAACTGATTCTCCAGAAGACCCCGGCGCAAATCGGCCTCGATCCGGGCGCGCTCCATCACCGAAACCGCCATGGCCTGGTCGAAGAACGTATAGGTGTTTCGCCCGGCCTCCTTCGACTTGTACATTGCCAGGTCAGCCTGTTTGAGCAGATCATCCAGCGTTGACTCCTGCCCCAGGAACAAGGTCGCACCAATACTCGCGCTGGCATGGAATTGAGCCTCAGTCAGCAGGTAATCCTGCTTCAATGCTGCGACCAGCTTCCGGCAGATCACCTCGACATCGGTGGCCGCCTCGAGCTGGGATTCCTTCAAGCTAGCCAGCACGATCACGAATTCGTCGCCCCCGAGGCGAGCCACCGTATCGCCCTGGCGCAAGTTCGCACTGAGAATTTCTGCCACCAATTTGAGCAGCATGTCGCCTTGATCATGCCCAAGCGTATCGTTCAGCGCCTTGAAATGATCCAGATCGAGGAAGAGGACCGCGCCATAAACTTTGCTGCGCTCACTGGCGAGCATTGCCTGGCGCAGGCGATCCAGCAATAGCGTCCGATTCGGCAAACCGGTCAATTGATCAAAGAAAGCCAGTTGATTGATTTTGGCTTCATCTTTTTTCCGGTCGGTGATGTCGGTATGGGTGCCGACATAGTGGGTCACCTGGCCATCCTTGCCGGTTACCGCCGAGATAGCCAGCCAGGTCGGATAAACCTGGCCATCCTTGCGCTTGTCCCATACTTCGCCCTGCCAGAAACCAAAGCGATTGATGCTCGCCCACATCGCTTCAAAAAATGCGGCATCGTGACGGTCCGAGCGGAGAATTCTTGGTGTCTTGCCGATTGCCTCTTCGGCGGAATAGCCGGTCGTCTCGATGAAGGCCTTGTTGACGCGCAGGATCACGCCGGCGACATCAGTCACCACCATCCCCTCCTGCGACTCAAAGGCCGCCGCAGCAATACTCAACTCGGATTCTGCCTGCTTGCGTTCAGAAATATCGGTGTATACCCAGATCGAAGGCCCCGCTAAAACATCCTCCGGGATCAGCGGTCGACCGCTCTGGATCACCCAGATATGTCGCCCGTCCTGACGACACATTTCGACTTCAAAATCAGCGTAGCCCTTCTCTTTCAGCTGCGCATATCCCATTCTGCCAACTTCCAAATATTGCTCATGGGAGGAGTAAAACAGCTCTGTTGTCTGGCCTTCGTAGTCACTCGAACTGGAAAAACCGAACATCCGTGCAATATGCCGATTACCCTTGAGAATTTTCCGGTTCTGAAGCAGCAGGATGCCGACGTGCGCATTCTCGAAAATCAGCTCCTGCTCCTTCAACAGCTGGCGAATCTGCGCCTCCTGCGTACGACGTTCTGTCACATCGCGCACAATGGCCGTAAAGAACTGCCCTTCCGAGGTTTCCCATAGCGCCACGGAGCGCTCGAAACTGAATTCACTGCCATCCTTGCGCAACCCGAGCAACTCTTTGACCGCCCCACCGTCTTTGCCCATCCCGCCAGCCATCATGACGATCAGGCTGGTCAGCGCCCCCTGGCGATAACGCTCTGGAACGATCAGTGCGACTGACTGACCCATGATTTCGCCGGGCGAATACCCGAACATCCTTTCTGCTGCAGGATTCCAGCCAATGACCTGCCCGGCGCGATTGACCGTGACAATCGCATCACGCGCGGAATCCATGATGGCCCGCAAGCGTACTTCGCCACGCTGCAACTCACGGGTTCTGGTTGCCACCCGTTGATCAAGCTCGCTGTTCGAAGACTCCAGGATGGCCTGCTGTTCGGACAAGACAAGCTGAGCCTTGCGCACAATCAGCAAGAGCAACAGATAAAGCCCCCCGAGAACCGCCGCCATGATTAGCCAGATCTGCCAAAGCGACCGGTCGATACTCCGAACCAAGGAGGTGACATCCTGATACAGCTCGAATACGGCGGTCACCCGCCCATTTTCCAGAACAGGAACGTAGCTGGAGAGCAAATCAACATCAGAGATTTCGCCCTCGGAGGCACTGAACTGAGCACGATGCGTCAATTCGCTGCTGACCCGGCCATTTCGCGCTGCGACAAACCCGGGGTTGTCGCTTTTGTCCTGACCAATCTGCGCCACTTCCGTGGAAAAAACCGTGATGCCTTTCAGGTCGTACAGTTTGAGTTTGACCACTGCGGAGCCGCGCATCAGCGCCACGACCTTCTGGTTCAACGCTGAAGTATCAACGTCTGGATGCCCCCCGGTCAGGGCCGCGATATCACTCACCAGCAGCTTGCTGAAAATCATGGTCAAGTCTGCATTACGATCTTCTGCAAACCCCTCCATTTGGGTAATTTCATGCTGGCGCAGCAACAAGCCCAGCACGACGCCGGTGAAGATCACCAGAATCAGGGAGAAGACAGAAAAATAGCGAGTCAACGCAATCGGTCGCATGCAAGCCCTTTTACCACTTCAGCCGGAAATTATGCCAGTCAATTGGAAAACAATTCTCCACCCTGAGCGACATAAATTCAACCTATGCGAGGCCGTGCTCAACTACTGCGTTTCATCACCCGTTCGGCAGCAAGCACGCCGCGATACTGCGCCTCCTCGAACAACGAGAACCCTGACAGATCAGCGTGCGCCAGCGTCAGGCGCGGGCTGCGGAAATCTGCCAGCAACTGGCGCTGACCGCCCCACAGGCTGCCTGGCACCGGCCGGCGCATGGCATGGCCGTTGCGGAAGACATCGAGCCGGGTCGTCAATCGCCGGATGTCGGGATGCGCCCCTTCAAGTTCGGCCAGGATGCCTTCGGCCCAGGCTTCGCGCGGCGTTTCAAGCAACAGTCGCCGGCCCTCGGCCGGTGACACATCATGCAGGGCGCGGTAGTAGGTGAAGACTGTCCCGCTCAGGCGGCGCCGGATCAACTGGTGCGTCGCCACGACATAGCCGAGGCCGACGCTGTTATAGAAAACGCTGTCCCAGGCTGGGGGTGCGCCCAGGCGCTCTTCGGGGAAATCGGACAAATGCAGGTTGGCCGTCAGCCAGGGCGAATAGTCGCCGGCCAGCGCAGCAGCTTTCAAGTCGCCCGGCATGGCCGGCCAGACGCGCGGCAGAACAAAAGCCGGGGCGGCCCAGATCACCTGCCGGGCTTCGAAGCGTACGGTTTTTGCTCCAAAAAGCACGTCTACCGCAGCACCCGATTTTCCTTCCTCGATGCGCCAGACCAGCGCATCCGTCAGGATGCGCCCACTCGCCTTTTGTGCCAGACCACGCGCCAGCCAGGCGTTGCCCTCGGGCGCTGTCAGCACGGCGTCGCTCGCGGCATTGGCGGCCTCGCCATTGCGGCAGGCAAAATAATGCAGGCCAGCCCAGGCAGAGGTTTGCTCGTAGGCCGTGCCGTAATCGTCGCGACAGGCGTAGTTGGCCAGCCAGTGCAAGGTCGGCGCCATGAAACCGTTGTCGTTCAGCCACTGACTGAACGGAATGCGGTCAAGGTCACGCCAGACCGGATCGCTGCTGGACAGTGCCATCGGCATGGCAAAAGCCCGCCGGCCATCGCGCCCCCTGGCCTGCTTCAATTCTTCCATGCGGCTGTGGAAAAGCTCCTGCTGCTGACGTTCGCCGGCGTCAATGCCGCGATGCGGCAACAATCCTTCGTCCCACAAACCATTGCGATAGACCCGTTCCTGTGGCGTCGCACAAAGAAAACGTTCGTCGTAAATCGGCTTTTCGGCAGCCGGGTTGCCCTGCAGCACGCCCAGCTCAGCCAGCAGCTCGCGCACCGCCGTCGCCTCGCGGGTCGGCAAAGGCAGATAGTGGGCGCCCCACGGATAGGCCACCAACGGACTTTGCCCGGCGCGCGAATTACCGCCGGCTTCGCTTTCCATTTCCAGAACCAGAAAATCGTCGACACCCGACTTGGCCAGCCGCCAGGCTGCCGACAAGCCGGAAATGCCGCCACCAACAATCAGTACGCCGACTTTTCGGACTTCGGAAGGGGCGGGAAAACCGCCGTCGCGCAAGCGATGGCCCAGCGCTTGCGACATGCCGAGCAGTTCGCCGGGCGGCAAGGCCGGTTTTCCGGAGGGCGCACAACCAGCGAGGGCAGCCGCCCCCACGCTACAGAGAAAATCGCGTCGGCTAGTCAAACTTCCGGAGCGACAGGCTGACCGAAAGCTGCGCCCCCAGCCAGCCGAGTACGGCACCGGCACTGGCCAACGCAGCGATCTCGAGTGGACCCGGCGCATGCAGACTGAAGCTGCCACCGTAGAGCGACGCCAGATCGCCAACCGGCCCGGCCAGCAGACGCAGGGCACCGAGCACCAGCCCGGCAGCCAGCAGTCCGCCCAGCGCGCCTTGTAGCGCCCCGAAATAATAGAAGGGGCGGCGGATGAAGGAATCGGTCGCACCGATCATCCGCGCCACTTCAATTTCGGCGGCTTGCGCCATGACCTGCAGGCGGATGGTGTTGAAGGTGACCGCGACCAGGCCGGCGGCGAAGATGCCGGCAAGCATCCACAAGGCCAGCTTGCCGAGCTTGAGGAAGGCATCGAAGCGCTTGACCCAGGCCGAATCAAGCTGAACATGCGCGACCTTGGGCCAGCCGGATATTTCCTTGCGGAGAATTTCCAGCGATTCCGGTTCGGTGTTGCTCGGCTCGATAACGAAGGCGTCGGGCAGCGGATTGCGCGGCAGGCTGGCGACTATTTCGGCCATGCCTTCGCTTTTCTGCATCCGCTTCAGCGCCTCTTCCTTCGGCACAAAACGCCACTTGCCGGTGGCAGTTGCACGCAGCTTGCCTTCGATATCACCGACGTCCTTCTTGCTGGCATCGAGATTCATGAACAGGCTGATCTGCTGCACGCCGGAGGCATTGCGGCCAAGATCGCGCAGGTTGTCGAGCAGGACGTAACCAAAGCCCGGCAGGGTCAGGGCGATACCGATGACCAGCAACGAGAGCAAGGAATTGAGCGGCGTAGACCACAAGCGCCGGAAAGCCGAGGCCATTGCGGCGCCGTGTTGCGCCAGCCAGGCGTTCATAGCAGCCTCCCGTGATCCAGACGGAGCACCGTCGGGCGGTAGCGCTCAATGAAGTTCTGGTCGTGCGTGGCAACCACGACCGTCACGCCGACCCGATGGAAATCAGCGAAGATTTCCAGGATTTCCGTGGCTGATTCGCTGTCGAGATTTCCCGTCGGCTCATCAGCCAGCAAGATGGTCGGCCGATTGACCACGGCACGGGCAATCGCCAATCGCTGTTGTTCGCCGCCGGACAGCGCAATCGGCCGGGCCTTTTCACGGGCCAGCAAGCCGACCTTGTCGAGCGCCGCCTGAGCCCGGCGAATCGCATTGCGCCGGGGCAGGCCGGCGATCTGCAAGGGCAGCAGCACGTTGTCGAGCGCACTGCGATCAAACAACAGTTTCTGGTCCTGAAAAACCAGTCCGAAATTGCGCCGAACGTAGGGAATGGCGCTGCGCCGCAGCGCCGCCAGATTCTGGCCATTGACCACGAGGCTGCCCGAAGTTGGCCGTTCAATGGTGGCCAGCAGTTTGACCAACGTCGTCTTGCCCGCCCCGGAATGGCCGGTGATGAACACCATCTGTCCGGCCGAAATCTCGAAGCTGGCTTCCTTGACGGCTTCGTAGCCGCCCGGGTAGCGCTTGGTCAGGTTGCTGGCGACAATCATTCGAACAGGGCGTCGACGAAATCTTTGGCGGAGAAGGGGCGCAGATCGTCAATCTGCTCGCCGACGCCGATGAAGCGGATCGGCTTCGGGCACTGCCGGGCAATCGCCGTCACCACCCCGCCCTTGGCCGTGCCATCGAGCTTGGTCAGGACCAAGCCGGTGACATGGATCGCCTTGTCGAAGGCCTTGACCTGCTGCAGCGCGTTCTGACCAATATTGGCGTCGAGCACGAGCAGGGTTTCATGCGGACCGGTCGGATCAATCTTCTGGATGACACGACGGACCTTGGCGATTTCTTCCATCAGGTGCAGCTGGGTCGGCAGACGACCGGCCGTGTCGGCCAGCACGATATCGATGCCGCGCGCCTTGGCAGCAGAAATCGCGTCGAAAATGACGGCGGCCGGATCGCCATTATCCTGAGCAATGACCGTGACGTTGTTGCGCTCGCCCCAGGTTTCGAGCTGTTCGCGGGCGGCAGCGCGGAAGGTGTCGCCGGCGGCGAGCAGCACGCTCTTGCCCTGATCCTGAAAATACTTGCACAGCTTGCCAATGGAAGTCGTCTTGCCGGCCCCATTGACGCCGGCAATCATGATCACGTAAGGCTTGTGGCCGCTGACATCAAGCGGCTGTTCGAGCGGTTGCAGGGTTTCGAGCAGGGCGTCGGCGAGTGCCTTCTGAATGGCCTCCGGCGTATCCAGCTTGTCGCGCTTGGCGGCCTTTTTCAGTTCGTCGAGCAGGTGGGTCGTCGCCTCAATGCCGCAATCGCTGGTCAGCAGCAACTCTTCCAGCTCTTCGAGCAGTTCGTCATCAACCTTGCCGCGCGAAAAGATGCCTTTGAGCTTGCCGCCCCATTGCGCACGGGTCTTCGCCAGCCCCTTGAACAGGCGTTCGCGCCAGGAAGGCGCGGCAGGCGTATCCACCTTTGTTTCGGGTGCGGATTTTTTCAGGAAACTGAACATGGGAAAAGTGGTCTCAAGCCAAGCTGACAGTTAAGCGGCAAGCCGTTAAGATGCCGTTCGGATTGAAGCAAAATCAGGCTCGAATTCTAGCAGAAAGACCCGTTTCCCCATGCGTATCAGACATCTCCTTCCCGTTTTGCTCGCCCCATGGCTGTTGACCGCAGCCCTCGCCAACCCTTACGAAACCACGCTCAAGAACGGTCTGCGCATCATCGTCAAGGAAGACCGACGCGCCCCGACTGCCGTCCAGATGGTCTGGTACCGCATCGGCAGCATGGATGAGGTTGATGGCGCTTCCGGCGTCGCCCACGTGCTTGAACACATGATGTTCAAGGGCACACCAAGCGTCGGCCCCGGCGAATTCAACAAGCGGGTCGCCGCCGCCGGTGGCCGCGACAACGCCTTCACCAGCCGCGACTACACCGCCTACTTCCAGCAAGTGCCGAAGGAAAAGCTCGACGAGATGATGCAGCTCGAAGCCGACCGCATGCGCCATCTGAACGTCGAGGCCAAGGAATTCGAGCAGGAGATCAAGGTCGTCATGGAAGAGCGCCGCATGCGCACCGATGACAATCCGCAATCCAAGCTCTTCGAGCAAATGAACGCCGTCGCCTTCCAGTCGCACCCCTATCGCCGGCCAATCATCGGCTGGATGAACGATCTGGAAACGATGACCGCGGCCGACGCCAAGGCCTGGTACGACACCTGGTACGTACCCAACAACGCCTACGTGGTCATCACCGGCGACGTGGACCACAAGGCCGTCTTCGCACTGGCCGAGAAATACTACGGGCCGCTCGAAGGCCGTGCCCTGCCGCTGCGCAAGCCGCAGATCGAACCTGCACAGGAAGGTAGCCGTCGCGTCAGCGTCAAGGCGCCGGCCGAATTGCCGGTGCTGATCATGGGCTACAAGGCGCCCATCCTGCGCAATATCGAAACCGACAGCGAGCCCTATGCCCTCGAAATGCTCGGCGCCATTCTCGATGGCCATGATGCGGCCCGCTTCAACAAGAAACTGGTGCGCGAAGACAAGGTCGCGCTGTCGGTCGGCTTCGATTACGACGGCACCGCCCGTGGCCCAGGCATGATCTACCTGCATGGCAGCCCGTCCGAAGGGCGGTCGGTGGCCGATCTGGAAGCGGCTTTGCGTGCCGAGATTGCCCGCGTCCAGAAGGATGGCATCAGCGAAACCGAACTCAAGCGCGCCAAGGCCCAGTTGCTGGCCAGCCAGGTCTACAAGCTGGATTCGATGTTCGGCCAGGCGATGGAAATCGGCCAGACCGAATCTGCCGGCCTGCCCTACCAGAAGATCAACCGCATGCTGGAAAAGCTGCAGAAGGTTACGGCAGCGGAAGCTCAAGCCGTGGCGAAGAAATATTTCAACGACGACACCCTGACCATCGGCGTCCTCGATCCGCAACCGCTCGACGGCAAACCCCGCCGCAGCGCCGTCGCCACCCGCCACTAATGAAAAATGCCATGAAAAAGCTGTTGACCGCAGTAACCGCCCTGTTGATCACGCAAGCCGCACTGGCCGGCGTCAAGATCGAACACTGGGTCTCGCCCGCTGGCGCCCGCGTCTATTTTGTCGAAAGCCGCGTCCTGCCGATGCTCGACGTTCAGGTCGATTTCGCCGCCGGCTCGATGTTCGACCCGGCCGGCAAATCCGGCCTCGCCGCGCTGACCCGTGCCGCCCTCGACCTTGGTGCCGGCAGCCGTGACGAAACCGCCATCGCCGAGCAACTCGCCGATATCGGCGCCAATCTCGGCGGTAGCGCCGACACCGACCGCGCCAGCGTTTCCCTTCGCACGCTTTCGGCGAAGGACAAGCGCGACCCGGCGCTCGACATTCTGCGCAGTGTCCTGCACAAACCGCTGTTCGATGCCGCCATTTTCGAGCGGGAAAAGGCCCGTACCATCGCCAGCCTCAAGGAAGCGATGACCCAGCCCGGCAGCATCGCCGGCAAGGCTTTCTGGGCCGCCATGTATCCGAACCATCCCTACGGCCAGCAGGCCAGCCCGGAGAGCGTCACCGCCCTGCATCGCGACGATCTTGCCGCTTTCCATAGCCGCTACTACAACGCTGCCAACGCCAGCATTACGCTGGTCGGTGATATTTCGCGGGCCGACGCCGAGAAAATCGCCGAAGCCATCGCAGCCGGCCTGCCCAAGGGCGAAGTCGCCACCGTGCCGGCCGCTCCCGTCGCGCCCAAAGGCAGCGTCACCAGCCTCGCCCACCCGGCTAGCCAGGCTCACGTTTACATTGGTTTGCCGGCCATTGAACGCGGCAATCCGGACTATTTCCCGCTACTCGTCGGCAACTACACGCTGGGCGGTGGCGGTTTCGTTTCGCGGCTGATGAAGGAAGTGCGCGACAAACGCGGCTACGCTTACAGCGTCTATAGCTATTTCGCGCCGCTGAAGCAGACTGGCCCATTCCAAATCGGCCTGCAGACCAAGCGCTCTCAGGCCAAGGACGCAATCAAGGTATCGCGCGACGTGCTTGAAGGCTTCCTGAAAGATGGCCCGAGCGAAGAAGAGCTTGCCGCCGCCAAAGCCAACCTGACCGGCAGTTTCCCGCTACGCCTCGACAGCAACAAGAAGCTGCTCGACAACGCCGCAGTGATCGGCTTCTATGGCCTGCCGCTCGACTATCTCGACCAGTATCAGGCGAAAGTTCAGGCAGTTACGGTGGACGACATAAAACAGGCATTTTCCCGCCGTGTCCGCATGGCTGACCTGATTACCGTGACGGTCGCCGCTGATTGAACTCGGTTCGCATCATCGGCGGCCAGTATCGGCGCCGCGTCCTGAAGTTTCCCGAGAGCGAAGGCCTGCGCCCGACGCCGGACCGCGTCCGCGAGACGCTCTTCAACTGGCTGGGCCAAGATCTGGATGGCTGGAAATGCCTTGATCTTTTCGCCGGCAGCGGCGCGCTCGGTTTCGAGGCGGCTTCCCGGGGCGCGGCCCGGGTCGTGATGATCGAACAATCGTCGCACGTGCTGGCAGCGCTGTTTGCAAACGCCGAAATGCTGCAAAATCCACGCGAAGTAGAGATCATTCGCGCGGATGCGATACAATATTTGGCCTCGTCGAGCACAAAATTTGACCTGATCTTCCTCGATCCACCCTACAAAAAAGGCTGGATTCCCCGCCTGGAGCCACTCCTTCCCGGTGTTCTGAATGAAGATGCAGCGATTTACGTCGAGGCAGAACACCAAATCGAATCGCTTGGCGATTGGCGCACGGAGCGTCATGGCAAAGCGGGGGAAGTCCACTTTCACTTGTTACGGCGTCAATCAGCTTGAACAAACTCAATCATCGCGTGGCGATCTATCCGGGCACTTTCGACCCGATCACCCGAGGCCACGAAGACCTCGTGCGCCGGGCCGCCAGCCTGTTCGACAAGCTGATCCTGGCCATCGCCGAAAGCCCGTCAAAGCAGCCACGCTTCCCGCTGGCCGACCGCGTCGAAATGGCGCAGGAAATCCTCGGCGACGTCAAGAATGTCGAGATTGTCGGTTTCAATACCCTGCTGATGAACTTCGTTCATGAACAGGGCGCCAAAGTCGTCGTCCGTGGCCTGCGCGCCGTCTCCGACTTTGAATACGAATTCCAGATGGCCGGAATGAACCGGAGCGTCTATCCCGAGGTCGAAACCGTGTTTCTGACGCCGGGCGAACAGTACATGTTCATCTCCGCTACCATGGTGCGTGAAATAGCGCGCCTGGGCGGTGATGTCAGCAAATTTGTGCAACCTTGTGTCCAAAAGCGCCTGCGGGCGACAACCACCGCTTAACCGAGAGAGGAACTACTATGTCCCTGATAATTACCGACGAATGCATCAACTGTGACGTGTGCGAACCGGAGTGCCCGAACGAGGCGATCTCCCAGGGGGAAGAGATCTATGTGATCGACCCCAACAAATGCACCGAGTGCGTCGGCCACTACGACGAACCGCAATGCGTGCAGGTCTGCCCGGTCGATTGCATCCCCAAGGATGCGGCTCATGTCGAGAACGAAGACATGCTGTGGGTCAAGTACGAGAAGCTCACCGGCAACAAGCGCCCCTGAGAGTTTCATGCCCCAGCAAAAAGCCCGCGAAATTCGCGGGCTTTTTGCTGGCTGGTAGCGAAGTTCAGGCCGCCTGCAACTGCTCGTCGTCCAGCGGCAACAACATCTCCCGGACCCGGCCGGTAACACCTTCCAGCGCCTGGATCTGCTGCAGCAGGTTTTTCTCGACGTTTTCCAGCTCGGCAATACGATCTTCCAGCGTATCGGTCGCCTGGTGGATACGCTTGATGCTTTCCAGACGACGCTTGAGCTGAATCTGGTGTTCGCGAACCTGGGTTTCCATCGGTGCCATGATGGCCCGCAACCAGACTTCGGCATCCTTGTTGGCATGCTCGAAGGCGCGACGCACCTGTACCGCCACTTCCTCGAAGAATTTCTGCGTAATGTTCCGCTTGTCGTGCGTCAGCAGGCTGACCATGGTGTTCAGATGCGAATCACACCAGGCCTGCAGGCGATCGAGCTCCTTTTCATAACGGAGCAGCGAGAAGGTGGTGGGCGAGCCGAGTTTCAAGCCATGCTCGACGGCAAAGCGCTTGTAGACTGCATCCATCATCGCCAGGATTTCATTGATCTCGCCGGTCGACAAGGACAACGATTCGCGCGAACGCCCGAAGAACTTGCCCATCGCTTCTGATAGCGTCTTTGAGAAAGCGGCTTCAAGCATCGCCTCGCGGGTTTCATGGGTCAGCTGACGCAGCGAATCGAGGCCAAGATGGCCGAACAGTTTGTTGGTCAAGCGCGAAAAGACGCTGCGCACGGCGTAGTAGCGTTGCAGACCGGCCTCGAACTCATCCTTCTCGGCCCGGACCTTGCCCATCATGTATTCGACGACGCCCTTGTTCTTGCCGCGCAGTTCGGTCAGTTCGGTCAATTGCTCACGCAGGCCGGCGAGGCGTGACTCGAGCAAACCCCGCACCTGCAAACTAACGGCACCAAATTCAGTATCGGTGTTGGCGCAAACGATTTCGCGCTTGGCCGGAATCAGCTCTTCGGAAAGCGCCGATTCGAGCAATGGCAGGCGGCTTCGCTCAAGCAGGGCGCTGTCGCCATTGATCTTGGCAACCAGGCCCTTTTGGGCGGAAACCGGGAAAACCTGATTCGAGGGCAGATCAAGAATCTCGGCGCTGGAATCAACCTGCTTCTGAATCTCGGCGTCGATTTCCTCGAGCGTCTTGAGTTCATCCCACTGACCGTCGATTTTGTTCAGCACAACCATCCGACCGCGCTTGGCGGTTCCGCCACCACAGATGTGCTCTTTCCAGATCGCCATGTCGGACTGCGTCACACCGGTATCCGCGCCGAGAATGAACAGCACGGCATGTGCGTTGGGCAGCAAGGAAAGCGTCAATTCCGGTTCGGCGCCAATTGCGTTCAAACCCGGCGTATCGAGAATAATCAAACCTTGCTTCAGCAGCGGGTGCGGGAAATTGATGATGGCGTGGCGCCATTGCGGCACTTCCACCATGCCATCGTCGCCTACCTTGTAGAAATCGATCGCTCCCTGGCCAACCTCGAAACCGAGACGTGCCGCCTCTTCCGGCGTTACGCGCGTCGTCTCGCTAACATGGCGCAGGGCTTCCTGCATGGTTTCCGGTGAGTCAATATCAAGCTTTACGACACTCCATTCATCGGGAAACCGCTTGTATTCCGTGACGCTGGAATTGGAAGCCCGCGTCTGAATCGGCAGCAGTTCAATGCAGGGCAGCTTGTTGCCGTCGAACAGCAACTCGGTCGGGCACATCGTCGTCCGGCCAGCCGATGAAGGCAGCATCCGGTTGCCATATTCGGCGAAAAAGATGGCATTGATCAGCTCCGACTTGCCGCGCGAGAACTCGGCAACGAAGGCCACGTTAAGGCGGTCTTCGTGCAGGCGCTCAAGCAGCTGAGTCAGGCGCAGGTCGGTCTGGGCGTCCGACAATTCGTTCTGGGACAGCCAGTCCTGAAACTCACCGATATGGGAATAGAGGCGGGAACGCCAGGCGGTGTAGGCGGCAAATTGATTGGCAAGGGACATAATCATGCACCATGGATGCGTACGAAACTTCAATTTAGCATAAAAACAGGGGCTTGCACTCCCTATTTAATGTTGGCACCGGGGGCAATAGTAGCTGCTTCGGCCTGCCTGACGAATTTGCCGAATCACCCCACCACAGCGCAGGCAAGGCTGGCCGGCGCGGTCATAAACGCCGGCCTGAATCTGGAAGCAGCCAGCGCCACCATCGCTATGGACGTAATCGCGAATGCTGCTACCCCCCGCTGCAATCGCGTCCGACAATGTTTCGCGGATCGCCGGCACGAGCAGCGCATAACGCGCCCGGCTGATCCGGTTGGCTGCCCGCACAGGAGAAATACCGGCCCGGAAGAGACTCTCCGAGGCATAGATATTGCCGATGCCGACCACCATATGGCTGTCCATCAGCACCGGCTTGATCGGGCCACTGCGTTTGGCGCAAGCGTCATGCAACCAGTCGTCCGTAAAGCCATCAGACAAGGGTTCAAGACCCTGATTTGCCAGCAACGGATGTTGTTCAGCCACCTCGGGCGGCCCCGGTTGCCAAAGCACAACACCAAATCGGCGCGGGTCGGCGAAGCGCAGGATCTGATCAGCCAGAACCAGTTCAAAATGGTCGTGCTTGCCTGGCGGCAGATCATGCGGCACAAAGCGCAGGTTGCCCGACATGCCGAGATGAATGATCAGGCAGCCTTCGACACCCGGCTTCCGGCAATCGAACAGCAGGTACTTGCCGCGCCGGCGAATCGCCATGACGCGGCAGCCCGGCAAAAGGCTAAGCAGTTCCGGAGGAATAACCTGACGCAGCTTCGGCGACCGGATCACCACCCCCTTGATCAAGGCACCTTCAAGCTCCGGCACCAGGCCGCGCCGACAAACTTCTACTTCCGGCAATTCCGGCATTGCTTGTTCCTCCACCCAATCCCAAATAACATCACAAACTTATGCGATTCTATGCGTTCAAATGCGCATCCATATCTGAAAGCCGACCATGCAACCGAAGTTCATCGCCGCCGCCCTCTCCCTAGCCCTGGGTCTGACCCTGGCCGGACCCAGCCTGGCCGCCGGCGAACCACCCATCAAGCCGGCGAACAAGCGGCAGACGACGCAGTCTTCGTCCGAGAACATTCTGGCCCGGACGGTTTTTCAGACCTTGCTTGGCGAACTGGCGCTGCAACGCGGGGACATCAACCTCGGCGTCGATGCCTGGACCGATCTTGCCCAGCGCACCCGTGACCCCAAGGCGATTGCCCGAGCCACCGAAGTTGCCGGCTTTGCCCGCCAGTATGACCGAGCGCTCGAACTCTCCCGGCTCTGGCTTGAAGTCGAACCGGACTCGAACCAGGCCAGGCAGGCGCAATCTTCATTGCTGGTCATGTCCAACCGCCTCGACGACCTGGCGCCGCAGCTGACCGCCCTGCTCGAAAAAGACAAGCCCAACCTCGGCAACAACTTGATGCAACTCAACCGCGTACTGACCCGGCATGTTGACAAGAAGGCAGTACAGAAGCTGGTAGACCGCGTCGCCACCCCTTACGCCGGACTGGCCGAAGCCCACTTCGCGATGGCCCAGGCGGCAGCGAGTGCCGATGACAATATGCGCGCCCTTTCCGAAACCGAAAAGGCCCTGCAATTACGTCCGGACTGGGAAGTTGCGGCGCTCGCCCGGGCCCAGCTTCAGGCCAAGCAGTCGCCCTTGACCGCCATCGACAGCCTGAACGATTTCGTCAATCGCAACCCGACCGCCCGCGATGCCCGACTGACGCTGGCCCGCCTGCAAATCAGCGCAAAACAGTACGACGAATCGCGGCAGCATTTCGACCGCCTGATCAAGGACAACCCCGATAACCCGGACGTAATCTACCCGGTGGCCATGCTGGCCCTGCAGCAGGGAGACACCACAACGGGCCGCAATCAGCTGGAAAAGCTATTGCAGAGCAACTTCCCGGACAAGAGCATGGTGCACTTCTTCCTCGGCCAGCTCGATCAGGAACAAAAGAAACCGGAAGCGGCCCTCGAACAGTATCGTCAGGTTACTTCCGGCGAACAATTTGTTCCCGCCCGCTCCCGCGCCGCACAAATTCTGCTCCAGCAGGGCAAGCCGGACGAAGCCCGCGACCTGTTGCGAAGCACGCGCGGCAGCACCGCCGCTGAACGCACCCAGTTGACCATGGCCGAAGCCCAGTTGTTGCGCGAGGCAGGACGCCAGAACGATGCCTATATCGTGCTCGACGCGGCCCTCACCAGCGAGCCGGATAATCCGGAATTGCTCTATGAAGCCGCGCTGACTGCCGAACGCATCGGCAAGCCTGAAATTCTGGAAGCCCATCTCAAGCACCTGCTGAAACTGAAGCCGGATCACGCCCATGCATTGAATGCGCTCGGCTACTCCTGGGCCGACCGCAATATTCGCCTCGCCGAAGCAGAAGAAATGATCAACAAGGCGCTGGCGCTGATGCCGGACGATCCTTTCATTACCGACAGCCTCGGCTGGGTCTTCTTCCGCCAGGGCAAACTGGACGCAGCGTTGAAAACGCTGGAAAAAGCCTACAAAACCAGGGCCGACCCGGAAATCGCTGCCCACCTCGGCGAAGTCATGTGGACCATGGGTCGCAAGGACGAGGCCGGACGCCTGATGAAAGATGCGGCAAAGCAGAATCCGGAAAATGAAGTGCTCGCCGCTGCCATCAAGAAACTGTTGCCTTGAGCTTGCGTTTCGCCGCCGTGCTTGCCGGCTGTCTGCTTGCCGGCTGCTCCAGCCTGCCGCCCACCCCTTTGCCAGCCCGCGACCAGATCCGCAACTTTGCGCTGGAAGCCCGTTTTGCGCTACGCGTCACGCTGCCCGAGCAGCCGCCACAAAGTTCTGGCGGACGACTCACCTGGACGCATAAAAACGGTAACGACCGCATCCTAGTCTCTAGTCCGCTCGGCTACGGCCTGGCTGAAATCGAGACCACCCCGACCCTCTCCCGGCTGCGCACGGCCGATGGCCAGACGCGTGAATCCACCGACCCCGACGCCCTGATGGAAGAAGTCACCGGCCGCCGGCTGCCCGTCACCCGCCTGCCAGCTTGGCTACTCGGCCGCTCGGGCGGCGCGGCGCAGATCGACATCGACGACCAAAAGCGCCCGCTCCTGCTGCGCGAAGCCGGCTGGCGAGTCGATTACGCCTACGAAGATGAAACGGCGGCGGCATTGCCGGCCCGCGTCACGCTGAGCCGCGACGGCGAAATCGAATTGCGGTTGCGTATCGAGGAATGGAAAGACAACCCGTGAGTTCATGGAACTGGGATAGCACCTGGCCGGCCCCGGCTAAACTGAACCTTTTTCTTCACGTCGTCGGCCGCCGGGCCGATGGCTATCATTTATTGCAGACCGTCTTCCGTTTTATCGACCGGGCCGACCAGCTTCAGTTCGCCTCGCGCAACGATGGCGAAATCGTGCTGTCCAAGCCAATTCCCGGCGTGCCAGCGGAGACCGACCTCACCGTTCGCGCTGCCCGCCTGCTGCAACAAGCCACCGGTTGCAGGCAAGGCGCGACCATCCACCTCGACAAGCAGTTGCCCATGGGCGGCGGCCTGGGCGGTGGCAGCTCCGATGCCGCCACGGTCCTGCTGGCCCTCAATCATCTATGGCAAACCGGCCTGAGCCGGCCAGCCCTGGAAAAGCTCGGCCTCAGCCTCGGCGCCGATGTCCCGGTGTTCATCCATGGTCGCAACACCTTTGCCGAAGGTGTCGGCGAAGCCTTCACCGATGTCGAATTGCCTGCCGAGACTTATCTGATCCTGCATCCTGCGGTCAACGTGCCTACAGCGGCAATTTTCGGGGCGGCAGAACTCAAGCGCGACACGCCGCCCATCACCCCGTCGAGCTGGCAACCCGGCATGGGTCATAACGACCTCGAAGCTGTTGCCTGCGAACGCTTTCCACTTGTTGCCGAACACCTGATCTGGCTAAAGCAACATGCCCCGCAGGCGATGATGACTGGTTCCGGCGCCTGCGTCTTTGCGGGCTTCGCCAACCACGCTCAGGCAGCGCTGGTTCTGGCCCAACTTCCTGCCGGCATGAACGGCTGGATTGCCGACGGCTTGGACGCGCACCCGCTGGCCCATTTTTAACAAAGGGCTGGACGCCAAGGCAGGGTTTGTGTAATATCCGCGCCTCGTTCGCACGCGAACCCGTGCAGACGTACCCGCTGGGGAGTCGCCAAGTTGGTCAAGGCACCGGATTTTGATTCCGGCATTCGAAGGTTCGAATCCTTCTTCCCCAGCCAAGTTTCCTTCGGGCAGGTCACAAGCCTGCCCGATTTTCATTGTGTCGGGCTAATGCGCATTCAGCATAATCGCCCGGAGGACTGCGGAAATGGCCTACAACAGCTTGATGGTCTTCACCGGTAACGCCAACCCCAAACTGGCGGTAGACGTTGCATCCCAACTCAATGTTGACCTTGGTCGCGCCAACGTCGGCCGCTTTTCCGACGGCGAAGTCAGCGTCGAATTGCAGGAACACGTCCGTGGCCGCGATATTTTCGTGCTGCAATCCACCTGCGCGCCCTGCAACGACAACCTGATGGAACTGCTGGTCATCGTTGATTCGCTGAAGCGCGCCTCGGCCGGCCGGATCACCGCCACCATCCCCTACTTCGGCTACGCCCGCCAGGATCGCCGCTCGCGTTCTTCCCGCGTACCCATCGCCGCCAAGCTGGTCGCCAACATGCTGGTTGCCTCCGGCGTCGATCGTGTCCTGACCATGGACCTCCATGCCGAGCAGATCCAGGGCTTTTTCGACATCCCGGTCGACAACATCTACTCCCTGCCGATCCTGCTTGAAGACATTCTCAAGCAGCATTACGAAAACCCGATGGTCGTTTCTCCCGACCATGGCGGCGTCGTCCGCGCCCGTTCGCTGGCCAAGCGCCTCGAATGTGATCTGGCGATCATCGACAAGCGTCGCCCGAAAGCCAATGTTTCCGAAGTGATGAACATCATCGGTGAAGTCGATGGCCGCACCTGCATCATCATGGACGACATGGTCGACACCGCCGGTACGCTGTGCAAGGCCGCCACCGCGCTGAAGGCCAATGGCGCGAAGAAGGTTGTCGCTTACTGTACCCACCCGGTACTCTCCGGTCCTGCCGTTGAGCGCGTCAATTCCTCCGATCTTGATGCGCTGGTCGTCACCGATACCATTCCCCTGCGTGACGAGGCTGCTATATCAACACGCATCCGTCAGCTTTCCGTGGCCGAACTGATGGCAGAAACCATACGCCGGATCAGCAACGACGACTCTGTTTCGTCGCTGTTCATCGATTAAGTTTTTTTAACTTCCTGCTCTGGTCGCGGAGCGGGAAAAACTCTGGAGTAACACCATGCAATTCGAACTAATCGCGCAATCGCGCACGCTGCAGGGAACGAGTGCGAGCCGCCGCCTGCGTCGTACGTCCAAAGTGCCGGGCATTGTCTACGGTGGCAATACCGCCCCGCAGTCCATCGAAGTCGAACACAACGATCTGCTGCTGAAGCTGAAGAAGGAAGCCTTCCACACCACCATCATCAGTCTGGTACTTGATGGCAAAGCGGAACAGGTTCTGCTGCGCGACACACAAGTGCACGCCTACAAGCCGCTCGTTCTGCACGTTGACTTCCAGCGTGTCGACGCCACCCACGCACTGCACGTCAAGGTTCCCCTGCACTTCGTTAACGAAGAAATCGCTCCGGGCGTCAAGCTCAACGGCGGCCTGGTCAACCACGTCATGACCGAAGTTGATGTTCAGTGTCTGGCTGCTGACCTGCCCGGTTTCATCGAAGTCGACCTGAGCGCCCTGAAGATTGGTGACAGCATTCACTTGTCCCAGCTCAAGCTGCCGAAGGGCGTCAAGCTGGTTCACCACACGGCTGATGACTCCGTCGTTGTCGGCATCGTTGGCAAGGGTGGTTCTACCGAAGCCGCTGAAGGCGAAGCTGCTGCCGAGTAATTTCCGGCACCAAGCTTTAACAGCCGCCGCTGGCAATCTGCCGCCGGCGGCTTTTTCATTTAGCCTGCCATGAACCCTCCCCGCCTGATCGTCGGTCTCGGTAACCCCGGACCCGAGTACGAAGCGACCCGACACAATGTCGGCTTCTGGTTTGTCGACCATCTGGCCGACAAGCTGAAGATCGCGCTCGCCCCGCAGGCCAAGTTCTATGGCAAGGCAGCACGCAGCGGCGAAACCTGGTTGCTTGAGCCGACCACCTTCATGAACCGTTCCGGGCAAGCGGTGGCGGCACTGGCCAATTTCTACAAGATTCCGCCGGAAGAAATACTCGTCATCCACGATGAACTCGACCTGCCACCCGGTGGCATCCGCCTCAAGCAGGGTGGCGGCAACGGTGGCCACAACGGCCTGAAAGACATTCAGGCGAGGCTCGGCACGCCGGATTTCTGGCGCCTGCGCCTCGGCATCGGTCATCCACGCACCCTGAATCTGGCACAGGAAGTGGTCGACTTCGTACTGCACCAGCCGCGCAAGGAAGAGCTGCCTGATATCGAACACGCCCTCGCCCGCTGCCTGCTGGCCTGGCCCAAACTTGCTGCCGGAGACTTTGCCGGCGCCCAACAACAGTTGCACGGCAAAGCCGTCTAAGGAAAACCCATGTCTTTGAAATGCGGCATCGTCGGCCTGCCCAACGTCGGCAAATCCACCCTCTTCAACGCCCTGACCAAGTCGGGCATCGCGGCGGAAAACTACCCCTTCTGTACCATCGAGCCAAATGTCGGCATCGTTGAAGTACCGGACAAGCGCATGGCGCAACTGGCCGCCATCGTCAAACCGCAAAAGATGCAGCCGGCCATTGTCGAATTTGTCGACATCGCCGGTCTGGTCGCCGGCGCCTCCAAAGGGGAAGGTCTGGGCAACCAGTTCCTCGCCAATATCCGCGAAACCGACGCCATCGTCCATGTCGTGCGCTGCTTTGCCGACGACAACGTGATTCACGTTTCCGGCGGTGTCGATCCGCTGCGCGACATCGAAATCATTGATACCGAACTGGCACTGGCCGACATGGCCTCCGTTGAAAAGGCGCTCAACCGTTACCGTCGTCCGGCCAGCTCCGGCGACAAGGAAGCCAAGGCGCTGGTCGCCGTCCTTGAAAAGTGCTTTGCCCAGCTTGACCAGGCCAAGGCGGTGCGTGGCCTTGATCTCTCGAAAGAAGAACTGGCCCTGATCAAGCCGTTCTGCCTGATCACCGGCAAGCCGGTACTTTACGTTGCCAACGTCGCAGAAAGTGGTTTCGAGAACAACCCGCTGCTTGATACCGTACGCGCCCACGCGGCGACCGAGAAGGCCGAGGTCGTTTCGGTCTGTGCCGCCATCGAGTCTGAAATCGCCGATCTTGACGATGAAGAAAAGCAGATGTTCCTGGCCGACCTCGGCCTCGAAGAACCCGGCCTCGATCGCCTGATCCATGCCGGTTACAAGCTGCTCGGCCTGGCCACCTACTTCACTGCCGGCGTCAAGGAAGTCCGCGCCTGGACCATCCATCAGGGCGACACCGCACCGCAGGCGGCCGGCGTCATCCACACCGACTTCGAACGCGGCTTCATCCGCGCCCAGACCATCGCCTTCGACGACTTCATCACCTACAAGGGTGAAGCCGGCGCCAAGGAAGCCGGCAAGATGCGGGCGGAAGGAAAGGAATACGTCGTCAAGGACGGCGACGTACTTAATTTCCTTTTTAACGTCTAATCTGTCTTTCGCAGGCTTTTACCCAGTGACCGGGCGTTAACTCAGCGCCCCGATCAAAGCCAGGACACCATCTGCTCGCAACTCAAACCGGTTCACTAGGCGTCCTTGGTGTAGCTGTCGTGAGCCACCGCTGACAAGACTAGCGCCTTGTATTCATCTGAGATCGGCAAAGGAGCAATCAGCGTTTCGAAACTGGCGCCTGGAATGACGTCGTGGATATTGACCAGATCGGCCGGGACTGCCGGATTCTCCGGATCAGTCACGATATGCCGGGCGGTATCGCCGGCCAGCCGGGCGATATTGGCTCGCGGCGTGTCGGACCCGCGCATCAGTTGCGCAATCAGGGGCGGCAAAGCCCACGCCTCGACCAAAGCCATGGTCATCTGCTTGAAGCTGAAGCCGTTGGCCTGCTGCTGCGCCTGCAGCGTTCGCAACGCCCGACCGGAATGAAGTTCGTCGAGTGCCTTTTCGGGCAACTCCGGCGCGAAATGCCACATCAGCAATTCGCCGGACTCGGCCAATAGCGTAGCGAGTGCCACTTCTTCCGCTGAAACATCGGCCCGTAGCGACGCCCAGGCACGGGCAATATCAGCAGCGACAATAGTATGTCTGGCGCAATCGGCCATGTGCGTCAGCGAGTGATTCGCCAGCGGACTGCTATTGACCGTCCGCACCAGTTCATCAACCCCGGCTTGCAGCACAGCCCCCAGCGCCGTGGTGGTTTCATGTCCGAGTGAAGAGGCACGCCGACCTTCGACCCGTCGCAAAAGTTTGAGCGCCAGAAAAGGATCGCCGAGCACCACGGCGGCAAGATCGATCGGTGCGAGAAGTTCCTGCTGCTCTTCACGCAGCGCCGCCAGACGCTCGCGCGTCCCCGGGAAGATCGGGATCTCCTTGTCTTTGAGGTAGGCGACCCATTGGTCGATCCCCCAGCGGTGTTGATTGGGCGTAAGCATGATCAGAGGAATATAAAGGATATTCTCCGGGTACCACGTTAAATCATTGACCCAATAACAACTTTATTGTTCCTGAAGCCGAAAATCAACTGCCATTGAAAATGGCTGCCTAGCGAATCACCTTGCGCCATTCAGCTTCAAAGTAGCGGACCAGCACCTGATTGTTCAGCTGATTTACCTCGGCGGGCAATCTCGCCATGTCGGCCGGAAAAGCAAATAGACCAGGCACGGTTTCCGGCGTCAAAAAACGTGTTTTTTCGGGGTCGACCGCAGCAATCGAGAATTCCTGCCGACCAGCGATGATGAAGCCCCATTCGCCGAACGAAGGCACCAGCGCGTGATAAGGCGCCGTCTTGAAGCCGATCGACTCCAGTGTCGTGACCACGCACCAGAAGGATTGGCGGGCGTAGAGCGGCGAGGTCGACTGGACGACAACCAGGCCGCGCGCCGAGAGTCGTTTTTCCAGCAAGCGGTAGAAGGCCGAGGTATAGAGCTTGCCCAGCGCGAAGTTGGCGGGATCGGGGAAGTCGATGACGATGAAATCAAAATACTCCCGGCTTTCCTCCAGCCATTGCAGGGCGTCGGCATTGACCACTTTGACCCGCTCCGACTTCAGGGAAGCTGCATTCAGGGCAACCAGCGGCGGTGCGGCCGAGAAGAGCTCGGTCATCGCCGGATCAAGATCAACCACCGTTACCGCCTCGACACTCGGGTACTTCAAGACTTCGCGCACGGCCAGGCCATCGCCGCCGCCCAGCACCAACACGCGCTTGGCGCCGGGCAGACTGGCCAGGCCCGGATGCACCAGCGCCTCGTGGTAACGGTATTCATCGTGCGACGAGAATTGCAGGTTGTTGTTCAGGAAGAGCCGCAGGTCATCGCGCCAGCGGGTGACGACAATGCGCTGATACGGCGTCGTTTCGGCATAGACAATCTCGTCTGAGTAAAGATGGGATTCAGCCAGCGTAGTCAGTTGCCCGGCCCCGGCAAACCCGGCGAGCAGCAGACCGAACACCGTCCATGACTGCGTTGCCAGCCAGCGCGGAGCCGGTAACTGGTCGCGAAAAAGATGCAGCGCCCACAAGGCCACGCCGACGTTGAGCAGGCCAAAAAGCAAGCCGGTGCGAACCATGCCGATCTGCGGCGCCAGCACTAGCGGAAAAAGGATGGATACTGCCAGCGCGCCAAGATAATCGAAAGTGAGCACTTGCGACACCAGATCCTTGAAGGCCAGTTCGCGCTTCAATATCCGCATCACCAGCGGGATTTCGAGGCCGACCAGAACACCGACCCCAAACACCACAAGATAGAGCACCAGCTGGAACGGTCCGGGCAGCCAGGTGAAAACCAGAAACAGCCCAATCGCCGAAAAGCCGCCGAGCAGGCCGACCATCAGTTCAATCTGGATGAAGCGCCCGATCAGGTCGCGTGTGATGTATTTCGACAACCATGAACCGGCGCCCATGGCGAACAGGTAGGTGCCGATCACCGTCGAGAACTGCGTCACCGAATCGCCGAGCAGGTAGGACGCCAGGGCGCCGGCGATCAGTTCGTAGGCCAGCCCGCAGGAGGCGATGACGAAAACGGAAAAAAGGAGGGCGTGGCGCATGGGCCGATGCTAACCTGAAACGGAATGGCCGACATTTTGCCTGCATTCGGGAACGCCCGACATCCGGTACGGTCAGAATTGAAGCCTGCCCAGCCATTTTTGCCTTTTTTGAGCGTTGACCGTGCCATTCAAAGCCATTCTCCTTGCCTTCATCGCCAGCCTCGCCCTGCCAGCGACGGCGCTCGACTACGCGATCGACCCCGCCCACACCTACGCCAGCTTCGAGATCGATCATCTGGGCTTTTCCACCCAGCGCGGCCAGTTCAACCGCAGTTCGGGCAGCGTCCAGTTCGATGCCGAAGCACGCAGCGGCAACATCGACATCCGCATTGATGCCGCGTCGCTCGACACCGGCTTCGAGCTGCGCGACGAAGTGCTGCGCGGCGAGACCTGGTTCAACGTACAAAGCTTTCCTGACATCCTGTTTCGTGGTCAACGCTTCATTTTCGAACAGGATCGCCCGATTGCCGTTGAAGGCACGCTGGTCATGCTCGGCGAAATCAAGCCGATGCGCCTGGATATCATCCGTTTCAAGTGCGGCCTAAACCTGGCCAGCCGCAAGCGCGGCTGCGGTGCCGACGCTATCGGTATGCTGCGCCGCTCCGAATTCGGCCTGAGCAACGGCCTGCCGTTTATCGGCGACGAGGTCCGGCTGCGTATTCAGGTCGAAGCCTATTTGCCCTGATCGCACCCCCGCACTAAAGCCGCGCGCCAATCGGCGGTTTCTGCGAAAATAGCACCCCCATTTTTGCTGTTTCTGGAACCCCATGCCCCCCCATCCCGCCATTGCCAATACCGCCGAAATCGTTGCCGAGCTCAAGGCTGGCCGCATGGTCATCCTGGTCGATGAAGAAGACCGCGAAAACGAAGGCGACCTCGTCATGGCCGCCGAACACATCACGCCGGAAGCGATCAATTTCATGGCCAAGCATGGCCGTGGCCTGATCTGCCTGACCCTGACCGAAGCCCGCTGCAGAAAGCTCGGCCTGGTCCAGATGGCCAAGAACAACAAGACCCAGTACGGCACCGCCTTCACCGTCTCGATCGAAGCCGCCGAAGGTGTCACCACCGGCATCTCCGCTGCCGACCGCGCCCGCACCATTGCGGTTGCCGTCGCCAAGAACACGACCATCGACGACATCGTGCAGCCCGGCCACGTTTTCCCGATCACTGCCCGTGAAGGCGGCGTGCTGGTCCGCGCCGGCCATACCGAAGCCGGTTGCGACCTCGCCGGCATGGCCGGCCTGGAACCGTCCTCGGTCATCTGCGAAATCATGAATGACGACGGCACGATGGCCCGCCTGCCGGAACTGATCGAATTCGCCCGGGAACACGGCCTGAAGATCGGCACCATCGCCGACCTGATCCACTACCGTGCTGCCTCCGAAACGCTGGTCAAGCGCGTTACCAGCAAGACAATCGCGACCGCCCACGGCGATTTCGCCATGCACGCCTATGTCGATCAGGCAAGCGGCGCCACCCACCTGGCGCTGGTCAAGGGCAGCATCCCGGCCGGCGAGGAAACGCTGGTTCGTGTCCATGAACCGCTGTCGGTGCTTGACTTCCTCGACCCGGCCAGCAAGCCGCAATCTTTCTCGATCGATGAAGCGCAAGCCGCACTGGCCCAGAATGGGCACGGCGTCATCGTCCTGATGCATCGCCCGGAAGATGGCGAAGCCCTGCTCACCCGGCTGACCGGCAGCGCCCCGCGCACCCAGACCAAGTGGGACCCGCGCACTTACGGCATCGGCGCGCAAATTCTGCGTGATCTTGGCGTTTCCAAGATGCGCCTGCTCTCCAGCCCGCGCAAAATGCCCTCCATGACTGGCTTCGGCCTCGAAGTCACCGGTTTCGTCACCTCTCCTGCGGAGCTCTGAATCATGTCCCGCTTTGAAAACATTTTCGAATTCGACAACAGCCTCGACGGCGCTGGCCTCAGGGTCGGCATCGTAATGAGCCGTTTCAACCTGCCGGTTTGCGAGGGCCTGCTTTCCGCCTGCGTCAACGAATTGAAACGCCTCGGCGTCGCCGATGCCGACATGACCATCGCCAATGTCCCCGGCGCCCTGGAAATTCCGCTGGTGCTGCAAACCATGGCGCAGAGCGGCAGCTTCGATGCCCTGGTCGCCCTCGGCGCCGTCATTCGCGGCGACACTTACCACTTTGAAGTTGTCTCCAACGACGCTTGCCGCGCCATCATGGAAGTTCAGCTCGACACCGGCATCCCCATCGCCAATGGCGTCCTGACCTGCGAAAACGACGAGCAGGCCGAAGTCCGCATGCAACCCAAGGGCAGCGACTGTGCCCAGGCGGCGGTCGAGATGGCCAACCTTCAGAAAGCACTGACCCAATGACCACCTTCCTCAGCGATACCGAACATCCGGACGAACCCAAGGCCCCGCCAAAATCGGCTCGCCGCCGGGCGCGTGAATTCGTCGTGCAGGGTCTGTATCAATGGCGCGTTGGCGGCGCCGATGAAGCTTCGATTGAAGCCTTTGCCCCGGAAATGGAAGGTTTCGCCAAGGCTGACCGTGAATTTTTCGTCGGCACGCTGCGCGGCGTTATCGGCCAAAGCGAAAAACTGATCGAGCATATCTCGGCCCACATCGACCGCCCCTTCCGTGAACTCTCGCCGATCGAAGCCTGCGTCATGATGCTGGGCAGTTTCGAGATGCTCAACCATCCGGAAACCCCTTACCGGGTGATCATCAATGAAGCCATCGAACTGACCAAATCCTTCGGTGGCACCGACGGCCACAAGTACGTCAATGGCGTGCTCGACAAAGTCGCTGCCGTCATCCGGCCGGATGAAGTTGCCGCGAAGAAGAAGGCCCGCTGAAACAATGGCCGGCGAGTTTGCACTGATCGACAAATACTTCGCCCGGCCGACCCCCTCCGCCGTGCTCGGCCCGGGCGATGATTGCGCCCTGATCCAGCCGACACCCGGCAGGCAACTCGCCGTGACCACCGACATGCTGGTCGCGGGCACCCACTTCCTTCCCGATACCGATCCCCGGAACCTTGGCTGGAAGGCGCTAGCCGTCAATCTCTCCGATCTCGCCGCGATGGGCGCCCAGCCGCGCTGGGTAACGCTGGCCGGGGCAATGCCTGCGGTGGACGAGCTGTGGATAGAAAAATTCGCCGACGGGTTCTTCGCCTGCGCCGCTGAATACGGTGTTGATGTCATCGGTGGCGACACGACCAAAGGGCCGCTCAATCTCTGCATCACCGCCATCGGCGAAGTCGAACCCGGTCGCGCCCTGCGTCGCGACGGCGCCAGCCTCGGCGACCAGATCTGGGTTTCCGGCCGCCCCGGACTGGCCAGCCTCGGCCTGGCGCAACTGCAGGGCCGGATCGAACTGCCGGAACCCTGGCCGCGCCTGTGCATCGCCGCCCTTGAAAAACCCCGCCCCAGGGTTGCCCTCGGCCTGGCCCTGATCGGTGTGGCCAGCGCTGCCATCGACGTTTCCGACGGCCTGCTGGCTGACCTCGGCCACATCGCCGAACGTTCCGGCTGCGCCGCCGAGGTCAAACTTGTCCAGCTGCCCCATCTGCCCAAGGGCCCGACCTACGACGCCGACCTCCGGCGTCTCGCCCTTGAATGCCAGCTGGCCGGCGGCGACGATTACGAACTCTGTTTCACCGCACCGTTCGAGCAACACCTCGCCATCAGCCGAATTGCCGCCGCACTAGAATTGCCGCTCTGGTGCATCGGCGACATCGTTGCTGGCAACGCCGGCCTGGTCACCGTTCTTGACCCGGATGGCAAGCCGGTCGAATTCGAGCACAAGGGCTACGACCACTTTGGCCAAGCCACCCAGCCTTAAATTCCTCTTCGCCCACCCGGCGCATTTTCTCGCACTGGGCTGTGGCAGCGGCTTGTCGCAATGGGCGCCGGGCACCGTCGGCACGCTGTTCGCGTGGGCCACCTTCCTCTACATCCGCCCCTGGTTCTCTGATTTTGGCCTCCTGGCGGCGTTGACCGCAGCATACCTGCTCGGCATCTGGATCATCGAAATCACCGGCAGGGCAATCGGCGATCCGGACCATGGCAGCATCGTCTGGGACGAAATCGTGCCCTTCTGGCTGGTCCTGCTGCTGACGCCGGACACCTTCTTGTGGCAGCTCAGCGCCTTCGCACTTTTTCGCTATTTCGACATCACCAAGCCGCAGCCGGCCCGCTATTTCGACCAGCACGTCAAGAACGGCTTCGGTGTCATGGCCGACGACCTTGTTGCCGCCGGCTACACCCTGCTCTCACTGGCCTTGTTGAGGTTTGTTTTAGCCTGACGGCAATTCGCCACAGGCATAAAATAGTGGGGCCAAATTTGCCGGGAGCTTCATCATGAGCCACAAGCATGCCCACCTGATGCGCAGCATCTACCAGGACCCGCCATCGGCCAACATTCACTGGCGGGAAATCGAATCCCTGCTCAACCATCTCGGCGCCGAGATCGAGCCCTCACACGGCGCCCGCTTCAAGATCAAGCTGAACAAGGTCGAGGCCTTCCTGCACCACCCGCACAACAGCAGCACCTGCAGCAAGACCGACATCAAGTCGATTCGCGAGTTACTGGCCCATGCCGGCGTGACGCTGGCCGCCTACGAGGCCGGCAACACCTGAAGGGCTGACGTGGCCCGTCGCCAATCAGAGTATCGATGCGCGATCCAGCCCCTGGTCGTGCATCGAGACAGGATCTTCCAGAGGCTCAAGATGGGTCGTCACATGCGCCCCCGGCATGGCGCTGCGTATCCTCGCCTCAACCTGCTCCGACCAGTCATGCCCGACCTGCACGCTCCACTGGCCCGGCACCAGAATGTGCAGGGTGATAAAAGTCCGGCTCCCCGCCTGCCGCGTCCGCAAAGCATGAAAACCCAGTCCTTGCGCCCGATACTCGGCCAGCACGGCTTCGATTTTTTCGACACTTTCGACCGGCAAGGCCGCATCCATCAAGCCTGAAGCCGACCGACTCATCAACTGCCAACCGGTCCAGATGATATTTGCCGCCACCAGCAGCGCAATCGCCGGATCAAGCCAGAGCCAGCCAGTTAACCAGACCAGCCCGACCCCGACAATGACGCCGACCGAAGTCCAGACATCGGTCATCAGGTGATGTGCATCTGCTTCAAGAGTGATTGAATTGTGCCGACTCCCGGCGCCCATCAGGACACGGGCCGTGAAGAAATTGATCACCGAAGCAGCCACCGAAACCAGCAAGCCGACGCCCACCGCCTCAAGTGGCTGCGGGCTGGCAAAGCGGCTGATCGCGGTATAGGCAATGCTGACCGCTGCCAGCAGAATCAGAAAGCCTTCAAACGCGCTGGAAAAATATTCGGCCTTGCTGTGCCCGAAAGCATGCTTGTCGTCAGCGGGCGTCGCCGCCAGGATCAGCATCCAGAGCGCCATCAAAGCGCCAGCCAGATTGACGAAGGACTCGATCGCGTCCGAAAGCAAGCCGACCGAACCCGTCATCCACCACGCCGTGCCTTTCAACAGGATGGTGGAAATAGCCGCCGCAATGGACAGCCAGGCGTAACGCTCCAATCTGACCGGCAACGCATTGGCCGAAGCAGTTTGAGTACGAGCGCCTTCCTGTTCTGACATGGGTTCTCCGGGCTCATCTGGGGGTTACTGCCTGAATCGATGGCAAGCCGGACCAGTGTAACGACTTGTCATGAGAGCAGAAAGCAAAAAGCCCAAACTTGAAAGTTGGGCTAATGCTTGAATTTCTGGTTGCGGGCAGGACTTCGGGTTATGAGCCCGACGAGCTGCCAACTGCTCCATCCCGCGTCCGATAAAACATCCTTTTGCCCAACGTGGCCTCCGTATTGAAACAGAGACCCAAAAAGCAAAAACCCCGGCACTAGGCCGAGGCCTTGAGCTTGAATTCGGTGGTGTCCAATCGCGGAATCGAACCACGGACACGCGGATTTTCAATTCAGGAACAGGCGATCAGTTAACAATAGCGGGCTTCCCAAAAACAACCTAGCGTTCAGAGACAACAGATATTGAAAAGCAACTATTTTGGTGAGGCCTGCGGTTTTGCCGATTTTCGGGCACGCTTTCCTGCCTCAAGACCGGAAAAACTCCGGTCCGAGAAAATAGAACTGCCGTTCAATGCGAATCCATGTCCGAGTTTCTAATAGCTCGAATCTGCAATCACCACCAATACACTTGGACCGGATGCAGTCCTGAATTAGTGCAGGTCGTACCAAACCCCTCGGCCACTGCCATGCTGGTTCAGCGTGCCGCGTTCGACCAGGGTACGAAAATGCTGCTTGAGCGTATTCCGGCTAGCGCCGGTCAGCTTGATGGCATCGCCAATAGTCACGCGACCATGCTCGCGGGCGAACTCGACGATCTGTAGTTGCAGCTCAGGCATGGCCGCCAGCACGATCTTCTCGCGCTCGACCTTCTTCTCCAGACGACGCATCTGCTCGGCCAAGGAACGCAGAAAGAACACCAGCCACGGCTGCCAGTTCGGTGACTCCGTGCGGATCGTGCCTTGCGTCTGACGCAACGCCAGGTAGTAGGCTTCCTTGCTGTGCTCGATCACGCTTTCCAACGAACTGTACGGCACATAGGCGTACCCGGCCTGCAGCAGCATGAGCGTGGTCAGCACCCGAGAGAGCCGCCCGTTGCCGTCCTGGAAGGGATGTATCTCCAAGAAAACGACAACGCACAGGGCAATGATCAGCAGTGGATGCAGTCGGGCAGTCTCCCGCTCCTGGTTAACCCAGGCCACCAACTCAGTCATCAGGCGAGGCGTATCGAAGGGTGACGCGGTCTGGAACACGATACCGATCTGCGCGCCGGTTTCGTCGAAAGCGGCAACGCTATTCGAGTTGGTTTTGTAGTTGCCGCGATGCCAGGTGTCCTTCTCACTATGGTGCAGCAGGATCTGATGCAGCTGTTTGATGTGGTTCTCGGTGAACGGGATGTCCTGCCACGACGAGAACACCAAGTCCATCAACTCGGCATAGCCAGCCACTTCCTGCTCGTCGCGAGTGGCGAAAAATTTGATCTCCAGGTTCGACAGTAGCTGTTCCACCTCCCGATCGGACAGCTTGCTGCCCTCGATACGGGTGGAGGAGCCGATGCTCTCGATGGTAGCCACGCGGCGCAGGGCCGATAGGCGGTCGGGTGCGAGCGTACCCAAGGCGCGCCAAGCGCCTTTGAACTCGTCGGTCTTGGCAATGAGGCTCAAGATCTCCGGGGTTATCTGAATGGAGTCGGTTTTCAGCACGAACCAAGAATACACCCATTTACACCCATTTACACCCAATAAAGAAGAAAACCATTCTCACACCCGATTACACCCATTTCGTCGACTTATCCCGTAGTGTTGCGAAACATCGGGTGATTGTGGGCTTTGTCACGAGACTCGCAACATGTCTCGCAGCAAGCAGCCTCAACCCGCCAACATCACAGGACGCACGATTCGTGCGTTACGTGAGGAGTTGGGCTGGTCTCAGGAGAAGCTGGGTGTTGCGATTGGGATTAATGAGTCAAGCGCCAAGGCACGGATCAGCCGCTATGAACTTGGCCATGAGCCGCCGTTGCCAACGATTAGGCAGATTGCGCCCCCCACAAAAAGTCCCTAATCATGCTGCCGAACAAATAAAAGCGAAAATGAGGGCTCACAGCAATTCAGTAAAGGCGCGTACTGCCCTAAAGGTGCGATGACGAGTTTGCTTTCGCTAAGCTAAACATTTGTACTGACCCTGAAAGTGATTCTGACCGGTTTGCCAAATATCTGGCCCGCTTGAAGTCAGTAGTCCCACCGAACTTCAACCGATCTTTCGCCCACATACCCGAGTACAAAGCCGGCAGCACAGTCACGAGCAATGGGCCAATACTCATCTCGTTGCTTGTCATCTGCCTATCTGGTGCCCATGAGAAGAATCGAACTTGTCATGATCCCAGAAAGCAAAAAGCCCACTCCGGGGAATGGGCTTCAGCTTGAATTGGTGGTTGCGGGGGCAGGACTTGAACCTGCGACCTTCGGGTTATGAGCCCGACGAGCTGCCAACTGCTCCACCCCGCGTCCGATAAAACAT
>JAUYSK010000016.1 GCA_030696345.1 Azonexus sp. | reverse complement strand
GTCAATTTGGTCATACGCCTTGGCAGAGCCGCCGAACTTCGCAGCCAGCACGGTCGTGATCGCCGCCGTCAGCGTGGTCTTGCCATGGTCAACGTGACCAATCGTGCCGACGTTTACGTGCGGCTTCGTACGGTTGAATTTTTCCTTAGCCATTCCAGTTCCCCAATAAACAAGTAATCAAACAATCCAGAATCAAAGCTAATCGGTGGTGCCCATGAGAAGAATCGAACTTCCGACCTCTCCCTTACCAAGGGAGTGCTCTACCACTGAGCTACATGGGCCTACCTTAAAACTCCAGCCGTACCGTGCTTGGAGCGGGTGAAGGGAATCGAACCCTCGTCTTAAGCTTGGAAGGCTTCAGCTCTACCATTGAGCTACACCCGCTTACTCTTCGCCCGCAGCAACAGCCGCTACAGCATTTAATCTGGTGGAGGGGGAAGGATTCGAACCTTCGAAGGCAGAGCCGACAGATTTACAGTCTGTTCCCGTTGACCGCTTGGGTACCCCTCCAGAGAACGCAGGATTATCCGGACCAATCAAAAAACTGTCAACACTTAAAAAAACAAAAAGCCGGCCAGCGGCCGGCTTATCAACGCAAAACAAGGATTACTTCTGGGCCATAACCCAGGCAACCAGCTTCTTGGCTTCGTCATCGGTAACGTTGTTAGGGGGCATCGGGATCTCGCCCCAAGCGCCCTTGCCACCGGCCTTGACCTTGGTAGCCAGCATGGCCGGAGCCTTGGCGTCGCCCTTGTACTTGGCAGCAACATCCTTGTAAGCCGGACCAACCAGCTTTTTGTCCAATGCATGGCAAGCCATACAGTTCTTCGCTTTGGCCAACGCTTCGTCAGCTTGGGCCTGGCCGGCCATCACGATACCAGCAGCAGCCATCACGGCAACATAAACAGATTTCATTCTCTCGCTCCGTTTGTCGGTTAGGGGGTAGTTCAGCTTCGGATGATAAAACCCTTTTCAGTCCCTTGCAAACCGCTTCCGACAACAGAAGACCAAGGGAGGCAACAAATCGGCAATTTACACCCGCAAGTGATTAACGCAAGACCAGAAAGGGCGTTGACATCAAACGCTCATGAAGTCCTGGACGAAGCAGCGAGAAGTGCTCCTGCGGTGACAAACACCGCCCCAAAAACACGGTTTTGCAGCCGCAATAACTTGGGATCATGGAGCCATTGCCCTAACCTCACTGCGGTCAGGGCATAAATCGACATGACGACGATGTCAGTCAGACAGAGCGTGCCCGAGATAACGAGATATTGCGGAACCAAGGGCATGGCTGGATCAACGAACTGAGGCACTAGCGCGCCGATGAAAATAATGGCCTTGGGATTGGTCAGATTGACCAGAAGCCCCTGCAAAAAGAGGCTTCGACGGAGAGTTGGAACGGCGCTCTCATCTAAGGGCAGTGGCAAAGCACGCCATTTCTGGACGCCAAGCCAGACCAGATAGCCGGCGCCGACAAACTTTGCCGCCACAAATGCCGCCTCTGAGGTCGCCAGCAAAGCACCGAAACCGATTGCAACGACGGCCAAATGCGCCAGGATCGCTGCCTGCAAACCCAGAATAGCCACCAAGGCAGCCCGATAGCCGTGACGCATGCCGGTACTCATGCTGATCACGGCCCCCGGCCCGGGCGTGACGGCGATAACTATCGCCGCCAGCAGGAACCCGAGCCAGACCGTCAGCGTCATTTACGCCGCTGGATCTGCGTTACGTCGCGCACGGCACCTTTGTCAGCCGAGGTCGCCATCAGCGCGTAAGCCTGCAATGCTGCCGAGACCACACGTTCGCGGCCGAGCGGCTGCCAGGCGGCATCGCCCTTGGCATCCATGGCAGCCCGACGGCGTGCCAGTTCTTCGTCCGCAACCGCAAGGTGAATACGCCGGTTCGGAATATCGATCTCAATGCTGTCACCTTCTCCGACCAGGCCGATGGCGCCACCATCAGCCGCCTCAGGCGAGGCGTGTCCAATCGACAAACCAGAAGTTCCACCAGAGAAACGGCCGTCGGTAAGCAAGGCGCATTCTTTGCCAAGGCCCATCGACTTCAGATACGAGGTCGGGTAGAGCATTTCCTGCATGCCGGGGCCGCCTTTGGGGCCTTCATAGCGAATGACAACAACGTCGCCGGCGACGATATTTCCTTCCAGAATGGCGTCCACCGCAGCATCCTGACTTTCGAAGACGCGCGCCCGACCCTTGAACTTCCAGATCGACTCATCGACGCCAGCTGTCTTGACAATACAGCCGTCGACCGCGATGTTGCCGTAAAGCACGGCCAGGCCGCCTTCCTGCGAAAAGGCATTGGCCTTGTTGCGGATACAGCCGTGGGTGCGATCAAGATCAAGTTCGTTGAAGCGACGATCCTGTGAAAAGGCGACCTGCGTTGGCACGCCGCCCGGAGCGGCCTTGAAGAACTCATGTACCTTGACGTCGTGCTCGCGAACAACGTCCCAACGGTCGATAGCTTCGCCGATATTCTTGACATGAACGGTCGGAACATTCCGATGAATCAGACCGGCACGATCAAGTTCGCCCAGGATGGACATGATGCCGCCGGCCCGATGGACGTCTTCGATGTGATATTTGTCAGTCATCGGCGCCACCTTGCACAAGCAGGGCACCGAACGGGAAATACGGTCGATGTCGGCCATCGTGAAGTCGACGCCGGCTTCCTGTGCGGTCGCCAGGATATGGAGGACCGTATTGGTCGAGCCGCCCATGGCAACGTCGAGGGTCATGGCGTTTTCGAAGGCGGCCTTGGTGGCGATGGAACGCGGCAGCACCGAGGCGTCGTCCTGCTCGTAATAGCGCTTGCACAGATCGACGATCAAGCGACCGGCACGCAGGAAAAGCTGCTTGCGGTCGGCGTGCGTGGCGACGACGGTGCCGTTACCGGGCAGGCTGAGACCGAAGGCTTCGGTCAGGCAGTTCATCGAGTTGGCGGTAAACATGCCGGAGCAGGAGCCGCAGGTCGGGCAGGCCGAGCGCTCGATTTCGTCAAGGTCGGACTGGGAAACCGTGTGGTCCGCGGCCTTGACCATGGCATCGACGAGATCAAGATGGACGACCTGTCCCTGAATCTTGACCTTGCCGGCTTCCATCGGGCCGCCGGAGACGAAGATGACCGGGATATTGAGGCGCATGGCGGCCATCAGCATGCCCGGGGTGATCTTGTCGCAGTTGGAGATGCAGACCATGGCGTCGGCGCAGTGGGCGTTGACCATGTATTCGACCGAGTCGGCGATGAGGTCGCGACTGGGTAGCGAATACAACATCCCGCTATGCCCCATGGCGATGCCGTCGTCGATGGCGATGGTGTTGAATTCCTTGGCGACACCGCCGGCCGCCTCGATCTCGCGCGCTACCAGCTGGCCCATGTCCTTGAGGTGCACATGGCCCGGCACGAACTGGGTAAAGCTGTTGACCACGGCAATGATCGGCTTGCCGAAGTCACCATCCTTCATGCCGGTGGCGCGCCACAGCGAGCGGGCACCAGCCATGTTGCGACCGTGGGTGGAAGTGCGGGAACGGTAGTGGGGCATCAGTATCTCCATCGAAAACTTGCGCCGAAATCTTGTAGCGAGAGGCGCGAACTATAATCGGCGAATTCTAGCCCACTCTTTGCGCCCAATGCTTCTCCACCCTCAGTTCGATCCCGTCGCCTTCTCGCTCGGCCCGTTGTCTGTGCGCTGGTATGGTTTGATGTACCTCGTCGCCTTCGTTCAGTTTATTTTGCTGGGCCGCTACCGGATCAAGACGCGGCCGGGATTGCTGACGGTAGAGCAACTTGATGACCTGCTGTTTTACGGAATGCTGGGTGTCATTATCGGTGGCCGCCTGGGGCAAGTGCTGTTCTATGAACCCGCCTATTTTCTTGCGCACCCACTGGAAATCGTTGCCGTCTGGAAAGGAGGCATGAGCTTTCATGGTGGCTTTATCGGCGTCCTGACGGCCATGTTGCTCTGGACACGGAAGCACCGTTTTGCCTGGCTCGACATCATGGATTTTATCGCGCCGCTGGTGCCGCTTGGCCTGGCCGCCGGGCGATTCGGCAACTTCATCAACGGCGAGTTATGGGGCCGCGTTGCTGATGCCAGACTGCCATGGGCAATGATCTTTCCGCAAGCTGGCGACATGCAGCCGCGTCACCCTTCGCAGCTCTATCACATTGGACTGGAAGGCATCGTTCTCTTCGCAATCCTCTGGTTCTATAGCAGCAAGGCGCGACCACGCGGTGCAGTATCCGGCGTTTTCCTGACCGGCTACGGCGCTTTCCGGTTCATCACCGAATTCTTCCGCGAGCCTGATGCTGGCATATTCGGGCAGTCCTACGCTATCAGCATGGGGCAATGGCTGTCGCTGCCAATGATCCTGATCGGCCTTGGCTTGCTGCTGACCGCCTACCGGAACAAAGCCCAAACTCCCACGCAAGGTGGGCATTGACAGGTGCCCCGTCCGGCTGAGAACTGCCTACTTCGTCTTCCTGGTAGCAGCATTCATGTTGCCGAATGCCGTATAGGCCGAAGCGAAAGCCTTCTGGATGCTCATAAATGCATCTTCGGACCCAACCGGTGCCGTCTTGATCGCTTGCTCAAGTAATCGGCTCGTTGAATTCTGAAAATCGCTGAACTGCTCTTGAAGCAGCTGGCTCAATTCAGCCTGGGTCTGCGCGGTAATTTCATAGACAGACCGGGAATAGGCAACAGCCCTCTCAATGGCAGGCTGGGCCAATTGGATCTGGATAGCCATGGCTTCCTGAGCGTCCCTGGCGCCAATCACTGCTTTGGCACTGGCAGCTGAGTCTTCAACGGCGGAACGAGCGGTACTCAGATTCAATTCAGCAATTCGTTCGGCAGAAGCCAACGCAGTGTTGGCAACAGCCAACAGCGAATCAACGGTAGCCCTGTTGGCTGCAGCGAATTGCTCAAGATTGATGTTCATGGCAGACCTCCTATCGTCTGTTGATTATATTAATTTTCACAAAAATGTGGAATAGTGATTGGCCAATTTTTAAACATTGCAACTTGTTTCCTGTGGCACTCGCGCTCAACATGCCTGGCGAAGCGCCACAAAAGCGAAAGCCCCGCACCAGGGGAGCGCGAGGCTTTCAGACGACTTTTGTCAGGGAGGGGGACCGAGCCGTCAGGCTGATGTCTGGTCAGCACATGGGGCCAAGATAAGCGCCCACCCCAGGATACTCAAGTAACGGATTGCAACAGTCTGTACCGCTATTGGTTTGCTATTACCCGAACTTTCCTTACGGCAAGATTGAAACTTCCGGAAGCACCATCTACGCTACAAGATTGCCCTCACACATTCAGGAGCTGATCATGAATGAACGCAGAGTACGTGTAGATAGGCGACGGTTTGATGCTGGCCCGCCCAGAGGATTTGACGACCGGCGTGGTCACGAAGAACACCATTCAGCAGATGTTGAAATCCCCGATGCTGACATGACAACCTTCACGATCAGGCGACAACAATATTTGATCGCAACCGAATACCTGACCAAGGAGCAGTTTTACGCCTGAAAGGCGGCGCGCCGGCCGCCTCAGAGGTCGCCCATCTGCTTTCGGGCTTGGGCGATTGACCTGTCTTGCCAAGCCTTTCGTAGCGAACCCTGCTTTTCGGACGAGCCCAATACCGGGCTTTCTGGCCAGCAAAACATATTTTGTTGGGGCTGTTGTTGCGTTTGTTGACGTTGTTGTTGCCGCCGTCCGAATGAAGCGTTTTCCATCTTGTCTCCGCCGTTACTGGCTTATAAGTTTTTGACGTCCATAACGGCGTTTGGTTCGCATGTTCGGAGTCCAGGCAACACGTTAGCGACCGCCGGTTAAACGCTGATGACAGAGAAATGACAGCGCCTGCTCAAGCTTGTTGCAGCCCAGCATGGCGCCCATGAATTCGTCTGAAATTGACAACCTGTGATACTTTTGAGTCTACTTTCAATCAGGAAGCCACATCGGCAACGCCTGATATAGCCACGTGAAATGGCGTTCAATGGATCAAAAGCCCACAATCACCGAAGACGTTGTTGCAGAGCAACGTGATATTGATTTCCGTATGCGAATTGAAATACGGGATATCGGCATTCCACCCCGACCGGCAATCCTTGCCGAGATCGATCGTGAAATGGCCAAGGAGGATCCTGACTTCGGGGTCTTGGCCAAACTCATAGGCTCCGATGTCGCACTCGCCGCGGGGTTGATCAAGACCACCAATTCCCCATTTTTCGGGTTCAGCAAAAAAGTTCGAACTGTTCACGAAGCGATGCTGGTGCTTGGACTTAAAGTTGTTATCCGCACCATTGCAGGATTGGCGCTGCAGAATATTTTCCCTTACGTGCCAAGCCTTGAGCGGTTTTGGGATGCGTCGGCCACTACCGCCGATGCGTCAGGCTGGCTCGCCCTGGGTTTGAAAGGCAAGTGCGTCGTCAGGCCGAGCGACGCCTATACTTTTGCCCTTTTCCGGGACTGCGGTATTCCGGTGTTGCTGATTCCGTTCCCCGAATATTCGGCGGTATTGCAGCAAGCCAATAACGAAGAGATTCTGAGTTTCACGGCCATAGAAGATCGCATGCTGTCGATCAACCACGCCCTCGTTGGCGGAGAGTTGGCCTCAAGCTGGCTGCTACCCAGTGATATTTGCGTTGGCATTCGGCATCATCATGATGCCGATGCGCTTTCCGGCAAGAACACAGAACTCATACCAGACACGGCTCGGCAGTTGATTGCCATCGCACAAGTTGCCGAATATCTGACTCAGGATGAGACTGGGCAGAACACGGGCAGAGAGTGGGGGAAAATGGGAGAAGCCTGCCTCGACATCCTGAGGCTTTCCCACGAAGACCTGGCCTTGATACTGGATGAGTATCGAACTGCAAAATCTCGCGGAAACCTTTAAAGAAACACGCCTGATCCGACGCGGATTGCTGATCCCTGTCTGGCGCAAGAAATCTCTATAATTATGAGTTACGCCCATCACTCAACGACAGGAAACTACTCATGACACGTCCATTCAAGGTTCTCGGCATTCAGCAAATCGCCATTGGTGGTCCTTCGAAAGAAAAGCTGCGCACGCTTTGGGTTGAGAAATTCGGCTTGGAAATAACCAGCACTTTCGTTTCCGAACGCGAGAATGTCGACGAAGACATCTGCGCCATGGGTAGCGGCCCGTTCAAGGTCGAAGTCGACCTGATGCAACCGCTCGACCCGGAAAAGAAGCCAGCAGTGCACACCACACCGCTCAACCACGTCGGCCTGTGGATCGATGATTTGCCCAAGGCCGTTGAATGGCTTTCGGCCAATGGCGTGCGCTTTGCACCGGGGGGTATCCGCAAAGGTGCCGCTGGTTTCGACATCACTTTCCTGCACCCCAAGGGCAATGAGGAATTTCCGATTGGCGGCGAAGGCGTATTGATCGAACTGGTCCAGGCTCCGCCCGAAGTCGTTTCTGCCTTCGCCAGGCTGGCTGCACAATAAACCCTGAAATGCCCGACATCTCCGAGGCAGAACTCGAGGAAACCCGTGCGGCACTTGCCCCAACGCTGGAAGCAACTGCCGCCATTCTGCCTTGGCTGACCAAGCCACGACCTGCCCGTTTCGATCCTGAATTGAACCAGCGCTGGATTGCAGCGACGCAGCGGCTTGGTGTCGCGTGGTCGGATCGACACGGGATTGGCATCGACGATATCCGTCCCGCCATCTTTTCGCTTTACGGCGTCGCGCTGGAAACCGCCGATGCTGACTGCCTGCATCTTGGCGAGGCGCTAGCCAGCGCGAGCGACCTGCTGGAAGAGGAGGCACCGCCACCGCGTCTGATTGCCGCCCTGACAGCGGCCATTGAGTGCCTGAACGAGCCGGATGGTCTGGAGCACGAAGTCTTTATCGAACGCGCCCAGCATTTTGCCCGGCGACTGGAAACGACGATCACATCGTGCGCCAGTGCCGGAGAGCGCTCGCCGGTGCTTGATCACATCTTTGTCGAAGATACCCGGGAGCGTATCGAACTGATGCACGACGCACTCGCCGTGCTGCCTCCCGACGCCTACGCCCTCAAGACTGAAGCGGCCCACATCGCGGAGCAGGCAGAATTGCTCGAGCTATTCGGAATAATGCATCTGGCGCGCCAACTGGCTGCAAATATCAATGCCACAACTGATCTTGACAGCGCTTTCGCCCGAAATCAGATAGAGGAATTCCTGCAACAGATCGTCGAGGCACTTGCTGCGGTCAACGCCTAGATCGGGCGAAAAACGCCCAGCGCCAAGCGTCGCCCATCGCTGAGATCGGCCACTTCGGAAGTGATTTCCACGGATCGAACGCTGCCATCGCAACGCTGAATTTCGGTCACCACGGCAGTCTGCAGTTGCCCGGAAATCATTTGGCGAAACTCTTTGGAGACAGAACCTTCCACGGCTTTTGGATGCAATTGCCACTGATGCTTGCCGACCAGATCTCGTCGGGTGCAGCCAAAAAGCCTTTCGGCTTGACGATTGGCATCAAGAATCAAGCCGCTCTCGCCATCGGCCAATAACAGGGCATCACGTGAAGCTTCAAAGACAGCCTGCAATCGCTCGTTGGCAGCCAATGCCTCTTTGCGCGCCTCTCCAGCTTCGTACTCAACCAGTGCCAAAGTCACCAGATTGGCAACCGCATTGGCAAAGAGGCGATGCGAGGTCGTCCATGGCTGGCGCGAACCGACCTGCTCAAGACAAAGCACCCCTTGCAACTCGCCTCGAATATGTATCGGCGTATCGAGCATGGCAGTGATTTTATTTTTGGGCAGGTAATCGACCGCAAACTCAGCGGTGGAAGGATGAAAATAGGCATCGTCCGCAGCTATCGAACCCTCGTTGGTCAATGCGCGGAAGTAGTTCGGATACTGGCTAGCCCGAAAGCACTCACCGCGACTGTGTTTGCGCAAGGACAGCGCGTACATATCCAGGCAGCGCAATTCCTGACGACCATCGGTCAGGGCCCATATGCCAACCCGTTCGACACCTGACATCTGCGCCGCCGACTCGGTCAGGATGCTCAGGGTCATGTCGAGCGAGGCTTCCTTGAAATAGGCGCCTTTGGAGAGGCTGGCAACCCCTTCCTGCAACTCGACCGGCGACATCAGCGTAAGCGTCGCACCCGGATTCATTATGTTTTCCATGAAGACTCGATAGGATCCGACCCAAAAAGGGCCAATTAACAATTATCGATTCTATGAAAAACAACAATATTTACCCGTGAATTCCTCCACACATAACTAAAGTAATAGGCAAATAAAACAGGAAATCAGGTTGGCCCCGGCATGCTTTTGAAGATGAACGCCGCCTTCTCGATCTCGGTGATCCAGACCAGGCCGTCACCATAGTGGCCGGTCTGTGCCACCTCGGTAATCCGCTGAAAAATCGCCTCGGCTGCCTCGTCGGGCGCGACGATTTCGATACGAACCTTGGGGGAATAATCGGTCAACTCATCCCTTATTTTCTGCCGCACCACATGACGCGACGGCGCACTGCAGCCCTCGACCTTGCTTACCGTCATGCCGGGAAATCCGGGAAGCGCGATCAGGGCATCGCGAAGAGCAGGCAGCTTATTGGGGCGAATAATCGCCTTGATCTCTTTCATGCTTCGACTTTCTCCTCATCGAACCAGCGGTAAATGGTCGGCAAAACCAGCAGGGTCAGCAGGGTGCAGGTAATCAGACCGCCGATCACAACGATCGCCAGCGGGCGTTGCACTTCCGAACCCGGCCCGCTCGAAAACAGGAAGGGAATCAGGCCGAGCATGGCTACCGTCGCCGTCATCATGACCGGCCGAAAACGCAGCGTTGCACCTTCAATTACCGCTTGCTGCACCGTCCTGCCGTCCTGGCGCAAGCCACGTATATAGGACACCAAGACCACCCCGTTGAGCACAGCGATACCCCACAGCGCGATAAACCCTACCGAGGCCGGCACCGACAGATACTCCCCCGAAACGAAGAGTCCAATGATGCCGCCGATCGACGCGAACGGCAGCACGGTAATGATCAATGTTGCAAAACGCAGCGAGTTGAACAGGATAAAAAGCAGGAAGAAAATCGCTGCAATGGTGATCGGGATAATCACCGTCAGGTGACCGAGCGCCCGTTCCATATTCTGGAACTGGCCACCCCACTCGAGGTAATAGCCCTCCGGCAACTTGATCTGCTCGCCAACCTTCTGCTGCAACTCGGCCACAAAACCGCCGAGGTCTCGATCCTTGACGTTGACGCCAATCACGATGCGCCGCTTACCCAATTCGCGTGAAATCTGCGCCGGGCCATCCTGCACGCGGATTTTTGCCACATCGGTCAAACGCACCTGCGCACCATTTGGCGACGTGATCAGCACATTGGAAATCGCCTCGACGTTATTGCGGAAACGCTCCGGCAAACGAACCACGCCCGGGAAACGCCGCTCACCCTCAAAAACTTCCGTGAACACCTTGCCACCGATAGCGGTTTCCAGCACATCATTCACATCGGAAACATTCAAACCAAGCCGGGCGATCGCCTGCCGGTCAATTTCGATCGTTAAATACTGCTGACCACTAACCTTCTCGATCCGCAAATCCTGCGCGCCCTGCAAGTTCTGGGCAACCTTGCCGATCTGACCGGCCAGTTTCCTCAGTTGATCGATATCGTCGCCAAAGACTTTGACGGCAATGTCGGAGCGCACCCCGGTGACCATTTCATCGACGCGGTCGGAAATCGGCTGCGCCATGACGATCTGCACACCCGGCAGCGCCTTCAATTTTTCGCGCATGGCGTCCTGAATGTCCTCCTGCGTCCAGCCGGATGGCCATTCGCTGCGAGGTTTCAGGCTGACGATGGGCGTCGACTCGTTCGGCCCCTGAGGATCAGCTGGTGACTCGCCACGACCAACACCGGAAACCGCCGATTTGACACCCGGTACCTGCATGACCAGACGCATCGCCTCCATTTCCATCTTGATCGACTCTTCCAGCGAGATATTCGGTACGCGGTTAATGCCGGGCACCACTGAGCCTTCCTTCATTTCAGGAATGAAGGCCGTGCCCAGAAAAGGCAGCGTACCCACCGTCAGGACAAAAGCCCCGACTGCCGCAATCACCGTTTTTTTCTCGTTGCCCATCGTCCAGTGCAGCATCTTCAGATAGTGCCGCTTCATCGCCGCGATCAGACGCGTGTCATGGTCACCGTCATGCGCTGGCGGCTTCAACAGGTAGGTCGACATCACCGGTGTCAGCGTCAGCGACAAAACCAGCGAAATGGCCAAGGCAATGGCAATGGTGTAGGCGAGCGGCGCGAACATCTTGCCCTCCATGCCTTGCAGAGTCATCAGCGGCAGGAACACCAGAATGATGATGCCAACGCCGAAGATGACCGGCGTCGCCACCTCAACCACGGCGTGCAGGATGATCCGCAACTGACTCTCACCGGACTTCGCCTTGCGGCCAAGTTGCAGGAAGGCGTTTTCAACGACGACTACGGAACCGTCGACCATCAGGCCAATAGCAATAGCCAGGCCGCCGAGCGACATCAGGTTGGCTGAAATGCCCAGCTTGTTCATCGCCATGAAGGTCAGCAACGGCGTCAGTACCAGTGTCGCGACCACAATCAGCGAGGAACGAACGTCGCCGAGAAAGAGGAAAAGCACGACAACAACCAGCAACACGCCTTCCAGCAGCACCTTGGTTACGGTCCACAGCGCCGCATCGACCAATTCTGAACGATCGTAATAGGCAACAATTTTCAGGCCGTCCGGCAACATACCCTTGGCGTTGATCTCATCGACCCGCGCCTTGATCTTGCTGACAACAGCCTTGGCGTTACCGCCGGAGAGCATCATCACAACGCCGCCCACCGCCTCGGTCGTGCCATTTTTGATCAGCGCCCCCTGACGGACTTCGTAGCCGATCTTTACCTCGGCAACATCACGTACATAAACCGGTACACCATCCTTTTCCTTGAGCACGATGACGCGCAGATCTTCCAGATCCTTGACCAGACCGACGCCGCGAATCAAATACTGCTCGGCGAACTGCGGCAGCACACCGCCGCCGGCATTGGCGTTGTTGCGCCCGACCGCCAGGAAGACATCGGCGATGCTCAACCCGAAATGGCGTAAGCGATCCGGGTTCACCAGCACCTGATACTGCTTGGCAAAGCCACCTTGGGAATTAATTTCAGCAACACCGGGAATCGAGCGCAGCAATGGGCGTACCACCCAGTCCTGGGCAGTGCGACGCTGCATCAGCTCCGTTTCGGTGAGCGCCCGATCACCATCATCAGGATGCTCCAGCGTGTATTGATAGACCTCGCCCAAGCCGGTTGACACCGGCCCAAGCACCGGCGAGATTCCCGCCGGCAGACGCGTACCGACTTCCAGCAAACGCTCCATGACCAGTTGGCGGGCAAAATAGAGATCTGTCTTGTCATTGAAGACCAGCGTGATCAGCGACAAGCCCGGCTTGTTCAGCGAACGCATCTCTTCCAGGCCAGGCAAACCGGTCATCGCCACTTCGAGTGGCACGGTGGCAAAACGCTCGACCTCCTCGGGGGAACGCCCCGGTGCTTCGGTGGCGATCTGGACCTGAATATTGGTCACATCCGGGAAGGCATCGACCGACAGTTTACGTGCCGCATCCAGGCCAAAGAAAAACAGTATGGCGGCGACTACCGCGACAATAAGGCGCTGGGCAAGCGCGCCACGAACCAGGGATTCAATCACGAGCCCTCCATTTCCTTGCGGTTACGTTCGTTGTTCAGATGAAAAGCGCCATCAACAACCACTTTCTCTTCGCCCTTGAGACCTGAAAGCACCACTCTCTGACCGCCCTGCTCCGGACCCAGCTTTACTTTTAGCAGACGAAAAACGCCTTCACCTTCGGCAACAAAAACGTGATCCTCATCGTTTTCACGAACCACGGCACTGGCCAACACAACCAGTCGCTCGATAGATTTTGCTTCGATCAGCATCGAGGCGAGCATGGCAGGCTTCAGACGGCCGTCGCTATTGTCGAGCTCGGTGCGCACCAGCACCGTCCGGGTTTCCGGGTTGATCGTCTGACCAACATAAATCAGCTTGCCAACCAGTTTTTCGTTGCCCAGCGCCGGCACTTCGATACTGACCGACTGACCGGTCCTGACCTGGCTGACCTGTTGTTCCGGCACCTGCGCCACCGCCCACAGGCGGGATAGATCCGCCACCACGAACAAGGTATCGGCCGGCTGGACAACCTGGCCTTGAGCCAGCTTGCGCTCGACCACCACGCCCCCGATTGTGGCGGTAACCGGCGTCACTGAATCGACGGCACCTTGCTTGCCGAGGCGATCAATCGCTGCCGGGCTAACGCCAAGCAATTGCAACTGATCCGAAGCAGCACGGGTTTCTGCCAGCGAAATCTGGTATTCACTCTCCCGGCGCTGCAATTCTGCTGCCCCGATCACGTCGGCCTCATACAAGGCCTTGGCGCGCTCGGCATTGCGCCGGTTGAGTTCGAGCTGGGCCCGTGCCTTCAGGAAATTCAGTTGCTGGCTGGACAGTTCGCTGCTATTCAGCCGCGCCAGCACCTCGCCTTTCCGGACATCCTGCCCGAGCAGCGCATCAATATGCGTCACACGTCCCGTCACGGTCGCACCAATACGTGCCAGACGCTGCTCGTCGAAATCAATCCGGCCAGCCACCCGCAACGTCTCGGCCACCGGTTGGCGGCTAACATCCGCCAATTTGAGTTGGGCCAGCAGTTCCGGGGCCGCGGTGACCAGCGTCGGATCGGCCTTATCGTGCACCGCTGCCTTTTGGTCCTCCTTGTTGCAGCCAAGCAGCAATGCTGCGGTCAACACCAGAAAAAAGGCTTTTTTCATTCTGTTCTTCCTCGGGGAGTAGCCCGTAGCCGTTCAATGTCCACCCATGCAGCGGCCAGTTCATAGCGCGCCGCAATCAATTCGGAGCGGGCAGCGCGAAAGACGCGCTGAGCGTCAAGCACTTCGAGAAAACCGCGCTCACCAAAGCGATAGGCGGCTTCTGCCACCCTCAGCGCCGACTCGGCCTGCCGGACAATGCCCGATTCAAGCGCCGTAACCTGGGTCTGGGCGATTTCATACTGCTGAACAAGAATTTCCAATGTCTGGGCCAGCGAAAACTCCTGCGCTTCCAGTTCATTGCGCGCCCGCGCCAGTTGCGCGCCAGCCTCGCCAACCGGGCCACGCCGCCGGTCCCAGAGCGGAATCGAGAGGACTACGCCGAGCTTCGAGGCACGGACATCAGGCTCTTCATCGACGCTCGCTTTCAGTGCCACCGTTGGCCAGCGCTGACCGCGTTCCAGATCCAGCAGACGCTCGGCCCGCACCATTTCGGCGCGGGCGCGCGCCAGATCAGGGCTGCTACCGCTCAATTGCTGACGCAATCCATCCAGCGCCGGAAGCGCAGGCACATCCCTCAATTGGCCACTCAGCACGAAGTCCGCCGGCAAACCACCACCGACAGTCTGGCGCAACATTGAGCGCGCCTGCTCAACGCGAAAGCCTGCCGCCTGCGCCGTCTTTTGCGCATTGAGCATTTCGGCATCGGCCTTGATCAGTTCAAAACGTGGCGCTTCGCCAACCTCGACACGCAAGGCGATGCGTGAACGCACACTCTCCATCGAGGCCGCATCCTCCCGAGCATTCTTCAGCTCGGCCTCGCGGCGCAAAACCTCAAAGTAACGGGCTCGCAGGCGTGCCAGCACATCAGCCTCAAAGGCCCGGCCAGCCGACGTAGCCACCTCCAGCCCGGCTTCGGCCGCACCAATCCGGGCCGAGCGGCGCCACGGCATATCCAGCGGCTGGGTCAGCATCAGACTGCGTGCATCCCCCAGATTGCCGCCCGGGCTGCGGGCTCGCGCCGTCCCGCTCAGGTACTCAAGCTCCGGATTCGGGAAGGCACCAGCGCTATCGACCGCAAAGCGCGCTGCCGTTACCTGATCGCGCGCTGCCGCCAATGCCCGGCTGGACTCCATAGTCAGCGATTCCAGCCGGGGCAGGTCGTAAGGCGTTTGCGCACAAGCCAGTGACGAACCCAAGGCAAAAAGAAAAGGAAGTAGTTTTATGCAATTCATCGTAAGCAATCGTTTAGCAAACGCTGTGCCAGCAGACAGTCCATACTCAGGCTTTATCGAGCGCGGCGATGCGCTCTTCCAAGGGCGGATGCGTCGAGAACAATGCCATCCAGCCCTGGCCACCAGCGATACCGGAAGCAGCCATGCTTTGCGGCAAAGGTTCGGTATGCAGACTGCCCAGGCGACGCAGCGCATTCTGCATCGGTAGCGGCGAGCGCATCAGTTGGGCGGCGCCGGCATCAGCCCGGAATTCGCGCTTGCGGGAGAACCAGGCGACGATGATACTGGCCAGCACACCAAAGACAATTTCGCAAATGAAACTGGTCACCATGTAACCGATGCCCGGACCGCTGTTTTCTTCGCTGTTGCGGCGCAAAAAGGAATCAACCAGATAACCGACGACGCGCGACAGGAAGATCACGAAGGTATTGACCACACCCTGAATCAGTGTCAACGTCACCATGTCGCCATTGGCAATGTGGGCAACCTCGTGGGCCAGCACAGCCTCAGCCTCTTCGCGGGTCATGCCCTGGAGCAGGCCGGTCGACACGGCAACCAGTGAACTATTCTTGCTGGCACCGGTGGCGAAGGCGTTCGGCTCACCGTCATAGATTGCGACTTCCGGCATCGGCAGGCCGGCACGTTCGGCCAGACGGGCCACCGTATCGATCAGCCAGACTTCAGTCGAACTGCTCGGTGACTCAATCACCCGGGCCCCGGTACTCCACTTGGCCATGGTCTTCGACATCAGCAGCGAAATGAAAGAACCACCAAAACCAATGAGTGCCGAGAAGGCGAGCAGCATGCCAAGATTCAGGCCGTTGGCTGTCAGGAATTTATTGACGCCGAGCAGGCTGGCGACCAGACTGAGAACCAGCATGACAGCGAGGTTGGTAGCGAGAAAGAGCAGGACGCGTTTCATGGCGAACTCCGTTTGGATGAGAAAACGGGAGAATTCTATTGCAATGCACAAACCTTAAAAACCGTAGTAAAGTTGATTAACTGTTCGATTTTTTCTGCTGAACTCATGACGCCTCTCAATTATAAGCACCTTCACTACTTTTGGGTCGTCGCCCAGGAAGGCAGCATTACGCGAGCCGCTGATCGCCTTGGCGTGGCTGTCCAGACCATCAGTGGCCAGTTATCCATCCTTGAGCGACAACTCGGCAAGGCCCTGTTCAATAGTCAGGGACGCGGCCTGGTCCTGAGCGAGGCCGGGCGAGTGGCACTTGGTTTCGCCGACCAGATCTTCCAGCTGGGTGACGCGCTGGTTGATGCCGTCCAGAGCAGCGACAGCGAATCGACGCTGCGACTGCGCGCCGGCATATCTGATGGCATTCCCAAGTTGCTGGCCTATCGGTTGCTCTCGAAAGTCACTGACATGCCAGCCGACGTCAGGCTGATTTGTGATGAAGGCGAATTCGAAACTCTGCTCGCCGACCTCGCGCTGCACCGCCTTGATGTCGTATTGACGGACCGCGCCGCGCCGGTTGGCGCCAACCTGAAGGTTTTCAGCATACGACTGGGCGACTTCGCGACCGGCCTGTTTGGCGCCCCGAAACTGATTGAGCGCTACCGTGCAGGCTTCCCACTGAGTCTGGATGGCGCCCCGATGTTGTTGCCCACCCGTCACAACGCCTTACGCAACCGCATTGATCGCTGGCTGGAAAGCACCGGCGTTCATCCGAAGATCGTTGGCGAGTTTGAAGACAGCGCCCTGCTTAACACCTTCGGCCGGGGCGGCCTGGGCATCTTTCCGGCACCACTGGTGCTGGCTGCCGATATCGAAAGCCAGCTCAACGCCCAGAGACTCGGTGCCATGGCCGGCGTTAGCGAACAAATCTACGCCATTTCAAATGAGCGTCGCATCCGCCACCCGGCAATCGAAGTCCTCTGCGCGGGCAAGGCTCAGGGCGCCATCGAGCCGGGGGTATAATCCTTCCCCCCTAACGTCATCCAAAGCAAAAATCCATGTCGCTGTTTCGCCAATTTTTCCTTTTCGCCCTGAGTCTCTTATTTTCTGCTCAGGCACTCGCCCAGCAATTGCCCGTACCACCGACGGTTGCCGCAAAATCCTGGCTGTTGATGGAAATCACCTCCGGCCAGGTGTTGACCGCAGAAAAGCCGGACGAACGCCTTGAACCAGCCTCACTGACCAAGTTGATGACTGCCTACCTGACGTTTTCGGCCATCCGCCAGAAGACCATCGCCATCAACCAAGCGCTGCCAGTCTCGCAGAAAGCCTGGAAAACCGGCGGCTCCAAGATGTTCATCCGCGTCGACACACAGGTTTCGGTCGAAGACCTGATCAAGGGCATGATCGTCCAGTCCGGCAACGACGCCTGTGTCACGCTGGCCGAAGGCATCGCCGGCAGCGAGGAAAATTTCGCGCAGATGATGAACCGCGAAGCCCAGCGCCTGGGCATGAAGGGCTCCAGCTTCCGCAATTCGACCGGTCTGCCCGACCCGCAGCACTACACCACGGCACGCGATCTATCTTTGCTGACCGCCGCCCTGATCCGTGACTTCCCCGAGGACTACAAGAAGTACTACTCGATCAAGGAATTCCGCTACAACAACATCACCCAGCCCAACCGCAATCGCCTGCTCTACATCGACCCGACGGTTGATGGCGTCAAGACCGGCCATACCGATGCGGCCGGTTATTGCCTGATTTCCTCGGCACTGCGCGACAAGCGCCGCCTGCTATCGGTTGTGCTCGGCGCCACCTCCGACTCTGCTCGCGCCAGCGAATCCCTGAAACTGCTCAATTGGGGCTTCATTGCTTACGACGCCGTTCCGCTCTACACCAAGGATCAGGCGGTATCCACGTTGCGCGTCTGGAAGGGCACGCAAGGCCAGGTCAAGGCCGGCTTCGCCAACGACCTGACCATCGCCGTTCCGAAGGGCTACGCCGACAAGGTCAAGGCTGATTTCATCGCCGAACCGCGCCTGATTGCCCCAATCCAGGCCGGCCAGAAACTCGGCACGCTGAAAGTTACGGTCGACGGCAAGGTTTATGGCGAATATCCGGTCGCCGCCCTTGAAAATATCGCAATCGCCGGCATCTTCGGTCGTACTGTCGATAGCGTAAAACTCTGGTTCAACTGAGGCCCATGACCCCATTCGTCGCCGATCCCGTTTATCTCAACGGCCAGTTCCTGCCACTCGCCGAAGCCGGCATTTCGCCGCTCGACCGTGGCTTTCTCTACGGCGATGGGGTTTATGAACTGATTCCGGTCTATTCCCGCCGGGCCTTTCGTCTCGACGAACACCTGAAACGCCTGCAGGCAACGTTGGCTGGCATCAAGCTGGCCAACCCGCTGGCGCCAGCCGAGTGGAAAGCGGTGGTCGAAAAGCTGATCGCCACCGCCCATTGGGAAGACCAGTCGATCTATCTGCAAGTCACTCGCGGCGCCGATAACAAGCGTGACCATGCTTTTCCGCCGGCCACAGTCGCGCCGACCGCTTTCGCCTTTGCTTCGCCGCTGGTCGTTACCCCCGCCGAAGTCCGCGCCAAAGGCGTCGCCGCCATCACCGTAGCAGACCAGCGCTGGGCTCGTTGCGACCTCAAGGTGATTTCGCTGCTCGCCAACATACTGGCCCGCCAGCAAGCCGTCGAGGAAGGCTGTGCCGAAGCGCTGCTGGTTCGCGATGGCTATTTGAAGGAAGGCGCTGCCTCGAACATTTTTGTCGTCAAGGATGGCATCCTGCTCGCCCCGCCCAAGACACACCTGATGCTGCCCGGCATTACCTACGACATCGTGCTGGAGCTGGCCGAGTCCTGCGGTCAACCGCTTGAAATCCGCGAAATCCACGAAAATGAACTTCGCTCCGCCGACGAGGTCTGGATGACCTCATCAACCAAAGAAATCCTGGCCATCACGACCCTTGACGGCGCCCCGGTCGGCACCGGAAAGCCCGGCCCAATCGGCGAGCAGATGTGGCAACGCTATCAGGATTTCAAAAACACGATCATGCGTAAAGGCTGAGATGGCTTCGTACAAGGACACCCTGCTCGAATTCCCCTGCGACTTTCCCCTGAAGATCATGGGCAAAGCGGAGGAAACGCTCGCCCAGGTCGTCCTTGAAATCGTTACCCTGCACGCACCGGATTTCGATGGTGCAACAATGGAAATGCGCTCCAGCTCAGGTGGCAACTACGTCAGTCTGACGTGCACCGTTGTCGCCCGATCAAAACCGCAACTTGATGCGCTATATACCGACCTGAGCGGGCACCCCCTGATCAAAGTGGTGCTGTGAGCCTTGTAGTCAAAAGGCTGGGGCGGGTCGACTACGAGCCGACCTTCAAGGCCATGCAGGACTTCACGGCCAGCCGTACCGCTGAAACGCCTGACGAAATATGGATTGTCGAACATCCACCGGTCTACACCCTCGGCCAAGCCGGCAAGCCTGAACATATCCTCGAAGATATCGGCATCCCCATCGTCAAGATCGACCGGGGCGGCCAGGTTACTTACCACGGCCCCGGTCAGGTCGTAATCTACCTTCTGCTTGACCTCTCGCGCCTGAAAATCAAGGTCCGCGAACTGGTCACCGCCATTGAGCAGGCCGTGATCAATTTACTGGCCGAATACGGCGTCACGGCCGATCGGCGCGATGGCGCCCCCGGCGTCTATGTCGGCGACGCCAAGGTGGCAGCGCTGGGCCTGCGCATCCGCAATGGTTGCTCTTACCATGGTGTTTCGCTCAATGTCGATATGGATCTTTCCCCATTTGCCGCAATCAACCCCTGCGGCTATGCTGGCCTGAAAGTCATTCAGACCAAAGACCTCAACATCCCGCTTACCGCCCACGAGGCCGGCGAGCAACTCTCCCAACACCTGCGGCTTCAACTGGACAAACAACATGACTGACAATGTAGGAAGCGCGAAGCAAAAAGGCGTCAAGCAAAAAGGCGAATTGAAAACCGCGCGCATTCCCATCAAGATCGTGCCCGTCGACACGCCTTTGAAAAAGCCCGACTGGATACGCGTCAAGGCCGGCAACAGCGCCGGGCGCTTCGGCGAAATCAAATCCATGTTGCGCGAACGCAAGCTGCACACCGTCTGCGAAGAAGCCACCTGCCCCAACATTGGCGAATGCTTCGGCCGCGGCACGGCAACCTTCATGATCCTTGGCGACATCTGCACCCGCCGCTGCCCGTTCTGCGACGTCGGCCACGGCCAGCCGTTACCGCCCAACCCCGAAGAGCCTCGCGAACTGGCCGAGTCGGTCGCCGCGCTAAAACTTAAATATGTCGTGATTACCAGCGTCGACCGCGACGACCTGCGCGACGGCGGCGCCCAGCACTTTGTCGACGTCATTCGCCACACCCGCAAACTGTCGCCGACCACCACCATCGAAACGCTGGTTCCCGATTTCCGAGGGCGAATGGAAGTAGCACTCGACGTCCTCGGTGGCGCCCTGCCCGATGTACTGAACCACAATATGGAAACCATTCCCCGCCTCTACAAACAGGCCCGCCCGGGTGCCGACTACAAGCACTCATTGGAATTCCTCAAGCAATTCAAGGCCCGCTACCCGAACGTTTCCACCAAATCCGGCCTGATGGTCGGCCTTGGCGAAACCGACGAGGAAATTCTGGAAGTGATGCGCGACCTGCGCGCCCACGGTGTCGAAATGCTGACCATCGGCCAATACCTCGCCCCCACCGGCCACCACCTACCAGTTAGCCGCTACGTCCATCCCGACATTTTCAAGATGTATGAGGAAGAGGCGAAAAAAATGGGGTTTACGGGTGCAGCATGCGCACCTATGGTCAGATCATCTTACTGGGCTGACCAGCAGGCACATAGCGCTGGCGTCGCCTGAAACAAAAAGGCCCCGCACAGTGCGGGGCCTTTTGGAATAACCGTTACCTTTAGTTCGAAACGACCTTACGGCGGCGTGAAGCGGCCAAACCAGCCAAACCAAGACCCAGCAAAGCCAAGGAAGCAGGTTCAGAAACCGGCAAGGTTCCCTTCCCGATTGTGGCATAGCGAATTGTCCCACCAGCGACCAAATACTCGCCGAAACCGTCACCCCAGAATTGAACCTTGCTGAAAGTACCAGAGTCATCAAACGCAGCAACGAAAACCTCGAAAGTATTACCAAAGGAAACGTCGCCATAGACGTTGGACTGTCCAACCTTGATCGGCGCACCATTGTCAAAGGAGATATAAAGCGCCGAAGGCTGGCAACATGTACCCCAATCACCCACCTCAAAACCGAACGAATTTACACCGGTAGCAAACTGGAAGGTAATACCGCTGCCGATTGCGCCCAACCCCGGCCCAGTGCCAGCCGGATTGATATTAAACGATTCACCGGTACTGGTACCGCCATAATAAACACCTTGGTTTTGAAGAAGCGAACCATCATTCTTGGAAATCGTATAACCAGTGCGAGCGATACTAGCCACACCATCCGGGAGACCACTCCAATTATCAGCTATTACCGTGCCACCAGCACCCGTAACCGTGTTGTTGAAGCTGGTAATACCTGCGGGAATACTATTAAAAACCGTTGCAATCGTGGCATTGGCTGCAGAGGCAGCGAAAGCTGTGACAACAGCGACAGAAATTAGACTTAAACGCATGACAATCTCCTACAAAAATCCAGATGAGTGAAATAGGGATGAAACCTGACGCTAAAGAAATTAAGCAAAACTCAGGCCAAAATCACAACACGTTGATTATGTGTAGATTTTTTTGCACAAAACACTACCATCAGATGTCTATGTAAAAATTTCCGACACCTTGGATCAATTCCTCTACAGATAAAAAATCTAGTTCGCGTTTGGCGGAGGGGGGGGCGGCATTCCCGGCGGCGGCGGCGGAATTCCGGCATCAACCGCCCGCACCGGCTTCGGATAGGCCATATTCCCAGGCACGGGAACGCGATGTCCCTTGCTGTACATGCACTGGATGAAGGCATTGTCGTACTGGCGCTGAGTGCCAACACCTGAACTTCGCGCTGCGCCTGCCCCCGTTGTACTGCCAACCAGCAAGCCCGCACCGGCGCCGACCGCCGCACCTTCCCGCCCGCCAATCGCGGCACCGGCCGCAGCACCAATGGCTGTTCCGACCACCGCGCTGGTGACCGCCGACTCCCTGCTTGCCTGATCCGCGCTTTTGCCTCCGGTCTGATAATAGGCATATTGCCGACAAAGATTTTCGTCGTCGCGGAAACGCTCGATGGTCTGGCCGGTTCCCGGTAGAACCATGACGCTTGGTCCAGTTGGCATTACAGTACAGGCGCCAAGCAGCAGAGCCCCGGCAACACCAGAGGCCCGAAGGCAATAAGTTACTTTGTCATTCATGGCAATCACCTCGCCGGTTCAGGCAAAACCTTCTGCCAGCCATCGGAACATTCCTTGACGTACGGGTAGTAGCCCTTGGCGCTGTTGCAGTAGTACCAGTATTGCTGCGCTGTCGCTGGCTCAGGGGCCATCTGGTTCTGCTCGATATATACGGGTGGGGGTGCCTGCGGGACCACAATCACCTGCGGCTGGTAATAATAGGGAGGCGGATAGAACCACGGGCTCCAGGCCGGACCAAAATAAACGCCGACACGGCCACGAACACCATGCGCCAAGGCACTACCTGTCCCGACCAATATCAGAACCAGCAGCGCCAACAGGATTTTTTGCGCTTTCATTGCCACACCCGATCTTCCAGTTACTCGCTTACAAGATAGCGAATTATCGGCGGATCGGGCGAACTAAATTGCGACAGTTTGTAAGCGTCACGGACGACCTCAATCGTCCCGATCCAGCGACTCAATCTGTTTGCGGCGCAGACCTTCAGGCATTTTCAGCGTTGCCCGGTCCCAACCTTCAAGCGTCAGCACCTGATCCATGCACTCCTCCATCACGACATGCGAACTCACGGTGGCCGCCGCAATGGCTTGATGGACGAGCGAATCGTTTTCCGGGTTCACTTCGCAAGCGGTCTGATAACGGTACAACTTGCGCAGCGCACGAAGTTGTACCGCCACCTGAGCCGGACAGGCGCACATATAGATGGTCGCCTCCTCGATGATTTTTTCGAGTTGCTTATCCGAAAACCGCTTTTGCAGCATCAAGACTGTCTCAAAGCAACTTGATCTTCTTCGCCGCTTCCCGAAGTTCACCACGGAAATTCGGATGCGCAATACCGATCAGCGCCTCACAGCGTTGCTTCGCGGTCTTGCCACGCAACTGGGCGACACCGAACTCAGTCACCACATAGTTGATATCGTTCTTGCTGGTCGACACATGCGTACCAGCCGACAAAGTCGGCACGATGCGCGAGATGGTGTCGTCCTTGGCGGTCGACGGCAGCACGATGAAGGCCTTGCCACCGTTCGAGCGATTCGCGGCGCGGACGAAGTCGGACTGCCCACCGGTACCCGAATAGGGCTTGGAGCCGAGACTTTCGGAACCGCACTGCCCGAGAAAGTCGATCTGCATCGTGGCATTGATGGCGTGCAGGTTGTCGTTCTTGCCGGCACGATACGGGTCGTTGGTGAAATCAACCGGGTGCATTTCCAGCGATGGATTGCGATGCATGAATTGATAAAGCTTCTTCGAACCCAGCGCGAAGGTAGCCAGCATTTTGCCGGGATGGAAATTCTTCTTGCGATTGGTGACCACGCCAGCTTCAACCAGCGACATAATGCCGTCGCCGACCATTTCAGTGTGGATGCCAAGATCGTGCTTGTCGGTCAGCTGCATGACCACGGCGTCGGGAATACCACCGTAACCGATCTGCAGCGTCGCACCGTTCGGAATCATGTCCGCCACATACTTGCCGATGGCTTCCTGAACCGGGCCAATCTTGGGCAGACCGACTTCGAGGATGGGATCTTCACTTTCAGTCAGTGCGGCGACCTGAGAAATATGGATGTGGCAATTGCCATTGGCAAACGGTACGTTCGGATTGACCTCAAGCACCACGGAATGGGCCTTGGCAATGGCGGCCATGGTGTAGTCGGTGCCCAGCGACAGCGAAAAATAACCATGTTCGTCCATCGGCGAAGCCATCGAGAAAACGACATTGGCCGGCGTCAGATCGCGATTGATTAACTGTGGCAACTCGGAGAAATAGGCGGGAATGAAATCGATCCACCCATCCTGCCCACCGGGCCGGGAAACGCCACCGAAGAAGTAGGCCGAATGGCGGACGTTTTCAACGGTTTCGGGATCGAAGTAAGCATATTTCCGCAAGGGCAGAATCTGCACGACCTGAACACCACGAAAATCGCGACGCGCCTCGGAAAGTGCAGTCAACAAAGCAGGCGGTTCGCCGACAGCGGTTGGCACAACGATGGTGTCACCATTTTTCACGACGCGAATGGCATCGGCGGCGGACATGCGTTTTTGCTGATACAGAGACTGAACGGACATTGCAGCGATCTCCCGAGCTTTTTGTTAAAAGATAAATGTTCGCATATTGGTCAGACCCAAAGGCTGACCAAGATCAAATGAGAATTCATATTGCATCGCAGCAATCACAGCTTGCGATTGCTGCCTGCCACCATGCGGATTTCAAATAGCCGGCACTCCAGCGGACCATTGAACAGCGGTGTCTTGCGGCTGGGCCTGAGGCCGACCAGTTTGGGCAGGCGCAGGTCCGCTGTGAAGAAGAAGCAGTTCCAGCCAGCCCAATGCTTCTTCAACGCCGAACCAAGTTGCGGGTAAAGCTCAGCCAGTTCATCCTGCTCGCCAATACGTTCGCCGTAAGGTGGATTGGCGACCATGACTCCCTGATCGGTCAGCGGCTCGACCTCAAGAATATCGGCGAGATCGACGGTAACGATGCCGCCAAAGCCGGCTTCCTGCAAATTGCGTCGCGTTGCCCGGACGGCTTTGTCGTCGATATCGTAGCCACGAATGGCCAGCGGCTCCGCTGGCTTGACACGCGCCTCGGCAGCCTGACGAATGCTGGCCCAGCTCAGCGCATCGAAATTGCCCAGCCTTTCAAAGGCAAAGCCACGGTCCAGACCCGGAGCACGGTCCAGCGCCATTTGCACGGCTTCGAGCAGGAAAGTGCCGCTGCCGCACATCGGATCGACCAAAGACATGCCGGGCTGCCAGCCGGTCAGTTTCAGGATGCCGGCCGCCAGATTTTCCTTCAGCGGCGCCTCGACGCTGGCCTTGCGGAAGCCGCGCTGCCACAGCGGCTGACCGGAGGTATCGAGATACAGCGTGCATTCGTTTTCGCTGAGAAAAACATGGACGCTGACATCCGGATTGCGCGTCTCGATATTCGGCCGTTCCCCGCGATCTTCGCGGAAGCGGTCGCAGACGGCATCCTTGACGCGCAGCGTGACGAAATCCAGCGACTTGAGCGGGCACTTGATCGCCGTTGTCACAACGCGCATGGTCCGGCTGACGGCAAAATGATTCGGCCACAACTGGCGAACAGCCAGTCGGTAAATATCTTCTTCCTTGGCGTAGGGACCCTTGACGATGTGCCAGAGAATGCGGGTCGCCAGCCGGGATTCGAGGTTGGCGCGGTAGCAGACACTCCATTCACCCGAGAAAAACACCCCACCATGGGTTGACCGCAGCTCTTCGGCACCGACGGCTCGCAGTTCCTCAAGGAGCAGTTCTTCCAGCCCGCGCGGGCAAATTGCGAAATATTTGTTCATGTCAGAAAGGCTTCAGGACAACCAGGAAAAGTATGATCAGCAAAACGATGACGGGCAGTTCGTTGTAGAAGCGGAACCAGACGTGCGACTTGGCATTGCTACCACTCAAAAAAGCCTTGAGAACGCGGCCGCAATGCCAGTGATAAACCGCCAGCCCAGCCACCAGCGTGGTCTTGGTGTGCAGCCAGCCACCACTGAAGCCGTAGCCGAGCCATAGCCAGATACCGCTGACCACTGCCAGGACACCAAGCGGCGTCATGAATCTATAAAGTTTGTTCGCCATCAGCAACAGGCGGTCACGTTCAGCCAGACTATCGGCCGGCACCATGGCCAGATTGACAAAAATGCGGGGCAGATAGAACAGGCCGGCAAACCAGGATATGACCATCCAGATATGCAAGGCTTTCAAAACGAGCATGCGTTTCTCCTAGAGCGTAAGGCCTCTGCTATCCCGACGTCGACTGTCGGGTATGCGAGACGTAATTTGAGTTCTTTCTTGATGCGAGCGTTGCCGATCCGGCGCGATTCGCGCATGAAGGACATCTGCAATGGTGACAACGATTTTTCAGCCTCGCTGCGCGGGATGCGCGGTGGTCGCGGCAAGACAAAGGCGTCGGCGACACGGTCGAAATAGTCGGCCATGCGCAGATCGGAATCATCGACGACATTGTAGGCGCGATTGGCGCCAGCCAAACGAAGCGCGGCAACGCAGGCAGCAGCCAGATCATCGGCATGGATGTGGTTGGTGAAAACATCATCGGCCTCTCTCAGTGCCGGCATGCCCTTGGTCAGGCGTTCTATCGGCAGCCTGTCGGAGGCATAAATACCCGGCGCCCGCAGGATGGAAACCTGCACCCCGGTCCGTGTTCCCCATTGCCGCAAGCCGTGTTCGGCATTGACCCGGCGAGCCGCCCGGGCACTTTCCGGATTGAGGTAACGTGTCTCATCGATTTGTGCCCCACCACAATCCCCGTAAACCCCTGTCGTGCTTACGTAAACCAGTCGCCGTGGTAGACTTTTGCCCTTGCCCAAAGCTGCCAGCAGGTTGCGGGTGCGCGTATCGTTCCGCCCCGCGTTGGGCGGCGGCGCCAGATGCAGCACGAGATCGGCCAGACCGCTCAGACGCTGGAGACTGGCGCGATCATCAAGATCGGCGAGCACCGGTGTTGCGCCGGCAACGCGCCACTCGATGGTGCGACCCGGATCACGCAACAAAGCGTAGACGCGGTAGCGGTGGGCAAGACGGGAGAGAATGCGGCGGGCAACGTCCCCGCTGCCGACAATCAGGATTTTTTGCACGCCGGCATTGTAGCCGACGGGCCCAGGGGATTACATGAGCTATCAAATCACTGTCCAGCCTAGCGGCCGCCAATTTGCGGCGGAGGCCAATGAAACCTTGCTCGACGCTGCGCTGCGTCAGGGCATGACCCTGCCTTACGGCTGCAAGGATGGTGCCTGCGGGGCCTGCAAGGGAAAAGTACTTTCTGGCAGCGTCGACCACGGCAAATCACAGCCGCATGCGTTGAAAGAAGACGAAAAAGCGGCAGGCCTGACCCTTTACTGCTGCGCCAGTGCAAAATCCGATCTGGTTATCGAATGCAAGCAGCTAGGCTCGGTCAGCGACATCCCCGTCAAGACATTGCCGTCACGCATAGAAATCCTGGATCGACTCGCCCCGGACGTCATCGAGATGCACCTTCGCCTGCCGGCCAATGAGCGCCTGCAGTTCTGGGCCGGGCAGTACATTGATATCCTGCTCAAGGATGGCAAGAAGCGCAGTTTCTCGCTGGCCAACGCCCCGCACGACGATGCCGTGCTGCAGTTGCACATCCGTCACGTACCGGGCGGCCTGTTCACCGAACAGGTGTTTTCGACCATGAAAGTCCGCGACATCCTGCGTTTCAATGGGCCGCACGGCACTTTCTACTTGCGAGAAGACTCGACGAAACCGATGATCCTGGTCGCCGGCGGTACTGGTTTCGCGCCGATCAAGGCCATCGTCGAGCACGCCATGGCCGAGAAATGTGAGCGCCCGATTTTTATCTACTGGGGCGCCAAGGCCCGGGTCGATCTATATCAGAACGCCCTGCCGGAAAAATGGGCGACCGACCACGCCAACATCAAGTACATACCCGTGCTATCGGAACCGGCTGCCGATGACCATTGGGCTGGCCGCACCGGCTTCGTTCATCAAGCCGTAATGTCCGACTTCCCTGACTTGGCCGACTATCAGGTCTATGCCTGCGGCTCCCCGGTCATGATCGATGTCGCCAGACGCGATTTCATCAATACCTGCAAACTGCCGGAAGAGGAGTTTTTCGCCGACGCCTTTACGTTTTCGGCGAGTTGATCAGCGCTGCCAGGCGCAGCCCTGCAGCGTCTGACCGTCGAATGTAACCGTTGCCTTCCAGCCAAATACGGCGTCAGCCATGCTGTCGCGGCAAAAGCTGTTCTCCAGCCTGAACGACAATTTTTCCGAGGCAAAGACGGTGTACTTTCCGTCCGCCTGGGGTGCGACATAGGGAGCTGCCAGATCGGGCTTGCCATGTCGTTTGAGGACGACCCTCTCGCCACCGGCGGCGAGTACCCAGCCCGGCTCGTTGCCGGAGGCCCGCCAGGCCTCGTCAGCCGTTCCTGGCAACTGGCAACGCCCCTCAGTCTGCGCCATATTGAAAGCCGAGGCCTTCAAGACACCAGCTTCGACCACGGCCATCAATTCGACATAAAGCCTTTTGCCAGCAGCCATCCCGATACTGTTGAGCGCTTGCGTGACCACCCGATCCGGCGAAACATCTTCGACCAGCATGTAGCTGCTATCCCGGCAGGGAGAAAAAACAATCTTGTCGCCATGCTGCAACAGCAGACCATAGGCGAATTTCGGTTTGCTGTCGGCAGGCTTGAGCTCTTCCGCCTTTAGTCCCGTAGCGAGCAAGGCAACGGCAAGGACGGGAAAGAAATGGCAAATCTTCATGGCGCGGCACTCTTCAATCAGGACTGAAAGTCCGATTCTGCCCCGCCCGCCCAGCGAAACGTTTGATCCAGCCGAAAATTCCGCCAACTACTCGCCGAGATAGGCGGCGCGCACCTTGGGGTCGTTGAGCAGACTGGCCGACTCGCCGGTCAGCGTAATCTCGCCACTTTCCATGACATAGCCGCGCTGACTGCTTTCGAGCGCCAGCTTGGCGTTCTGCTCGATCAGCAACGTGGTCATTCCTTCGGCAGCGACGATACGGATGACCTCGAAAATTTTCTGCACCATGATTGGCGCCAACCCCATCGATGGTTCGTCGAGCAGCAACATTTTCGGTCGGCTCATCAGGGCGCGGCCGATGGCCAGCATCTGCTGTTCGCCGCCGGAAAGCGTTCCGGCCAGTTGTGCCACCCGCTCCTTCAGTCGCGGGAAATAGCCATAGATCTTCTCAAGATCGACCGCAATCCCGGCTTTGTCATCACGCATGAAAGCGCCCATCGCAAGGTTCTCGGCGACGCTGAGGCGCGGAAAAACACCGCGACCCTCCGGCACCAAGGCAATGCCCTTGCGGATGATATGGTGCGGCGCTATCCGGCTGATTTTCTCGCCGCAAAAATGCACATCACCACCGACCGCATCGATTACCCGCGAAATCGCTTTCAGCGTGCTGCTCTTGCCGGCACCGTTGGCACCGATCAGCGCGACCATTTCGCCTTTATTGACGTGGAAGGTAATGCTGCGCACGGCCTGAATGCCGCCATAGGCAACGTGGAGTCCCGTAACTTCAAGCACCTAGGTAAGCCTCAATGACGCGTTGATCTTTCTGTACCACGGCCGGCACATCCTCAATGACCAGAGCGCCGTAGTCGAGCACGGCCACCCGGTCGCACAGACCCATGACCAGCTTGACGTCGTGCTCGATGAGCAGGATGGTCGTCCCGTCACGCCGGATGCCATCGATCAGCTCGCGAAGTTCGGCCGTTTCCGTGCCATTCATGCCGGCAGCAGGTTCATCGAGACAGAGTAGTTTGGGTTCGGTAGCCAGCGCCCGGGCAATTTCCAGTCGGCGCTGGTCGCCATAGGAAAGATTCTTGGCCAGATCGTCGGCCCGGTCTTCAATGCGAACGTAGTGCAGCAAATCCACGGCGCGCTGCTGGATCGCCGCTTCCTCGGCCTTCGTCGCCGTGTTCTGCAGCATTGCCCCGAGCACCCCCGCCTTGGTCCGCACATGGCGACCGACCATGACATTTTCCAGAGCGGTCATGTTGGCGAACAAACGGATGTTCTGGAAGGTCCGGGCAATGCCACGCTCCGCCGCCTGATGCGGCGCATCAGCCAGCAACGGCGCACCATCGAAAATGAATCCGCCGCCATCCGGCACATACAGCCCGGTCATGCAGTTGAAGAAAGTCGTCTTGCCAGCCCCGTTCGGACCGATCAAACCGTAGATTTCACCTCGGCGAATAGTCAGCGAGACGTCACGCAATGCCTTGACGCCACCGAAGTGCTTGGCGACGTCGCGGGCCTCAAGCAATGCATCGGCCATCAGGCATCTCCCTGCAATTCTCGCTTGCGCTCGGGTGACGGCCACAGCCCGGCTGGCTTGAACCGCATGACCAGCACCAGCGCCAAACCGAAGATCAGCATGCGAACGCTTTCCGGATCAACCAGCATCTTGCCGAACAGCGCCATCTGAATCGGCCCGACGCCGTAACGCAAGGCTTCCGGCAGGATGCTGAGCAGGACCGCACCAAGAATGACGCCGGGAATGTGGCCCATGCCACCGAGAACCACCATGGCTAGAATCATGATCGATTCGGTCAGCGAAAAACTTTCCGGCGAAACGAAACCCTGCATGGCCGAGAAAATGCCGCCGGCAATACCGCCAAAACTGGCACCCATGGCGAAAGCCAAGAGCTTGATGTTGCGGGTGTTGATACCAACTGCCTTGGCGGCGATTTCATCTTCACGAATCGCCTGCCAGGCCCGGCCAATCCGCGAATTTTGCAGGCGCAGGTTGATGATAATGACCAAAATAGCCAACGCAACCAGCAGGTAGTAATACTTCTGCGGTCCACTCAATGAAAAGCCAAAAATCTGCGTCGTTCCGGAAAACTTTAATCCGCCAATCGCCACCGGATCAATCATCGTAATTCCTTGCGCACCGTTGGTGACGTTGATCGGTGCGTTCAGGTTGTTCAGGAAGATGCGGATGATTTCGCCGAAACCCAGCGTCACGATGGCCAGGTAATCCCCACGCAGTTTCAGCGTCGGCGAACCCAGCAGCACGCCGAAAAAACAGGCAACCATGGCGCCAATTGGCAGGATCACCCAGAACGGCCAATGCAGGCCAAAGTGCGGGCTGGCCAGCAGCGCATAGACGTAGGCGCCAACCGCATAGAAGGCGATATAGCCAAGGTCAAGCAGGCCGGCAAAGCCGACCACGATGTTCAGGCCAAGCGCCAGAAAGACGTAGAGAATGGCGAAATTCAGGATGCGCACCCAAGCCTGGCCGCCCATCGCGGCCACAAAAGGCAGGGCAACCAGCGCCACAACGATCAGCGTAATGCCCAGGGTGGAGCGGGGATTGAGCCATTGCTTCATGCCCGGTCCCCCGTTTTTTCGCCGAACAGTCCCGAAGGCTTGAACATCAGCACGCCAATCAGCACGATAAAAGCGAAGATGTCCTGGTAATGGCTGCCGAGAAAGCCGCCCGTCAAATCGCCGATATAGCCAGCGCCCAGCGCCTCGATCAGGCCAAGCAAAATACCGCCGGCCATCGCCCCGCCCAGGTTGCCGATGCCACCCAGCACCGCCGCAGTGAACGCCTTCAGCCCGAGCATGAAGCCCATCTGGTAATGGGCAATTTCGTAATATGAACCAACCATCACCCCGGCTACCGCACCCAGTGCCGAACCAATGACAAAGGCAGCCGCGATGACGCGATTGATATTGACCCCCATCAGGCTGGCCACCGCCGGGTTCTGCGCCGTGGCGCGCATGGCCATGCCGAGCTTGGTGCGATAGACCAGCAACAGCAGGCCGCCCATCGTCAGTGCCGAGACCAGCACAATGATGACCTGCACTGCCGTGAAGTTGGCGCCGGCAAATTCATATTGAATCTTTGGGAACAGGGGCGGGAAAGTCATGTAATTGCGCCCCCAGATGATCATTGCCATATTCTGCAAAACGATCGACATGCCGATTGCCGTAATCAATGGCGTCAGGCGTGGCGCATTGCGCAGCGGACGATAGGCGATGCGCTCCAGCCCCCAGCCCAGCGCGATGCACACCAGCACCGCAACGCTGATCCCGGCAAAGCCGGCCAGCACCACCGGCATGCCAGCCTTGATCATCGTACCGGCCACGGTAATGGTGACCAGCGTGCCAATCATCACCACTTCGCCATGCGCGAAATTGATCAGCCCCATGATGCCGTACACCATCGTGTAGCCAAGCGCGACGAGGGCGTAGATGCTGCCCTGCACAAGACCGTTGATGATCTGCTGAAGAAAAATATCCATTAAGCGTAAGTCGACCGCAATATGTGGAAACGGCGCCTTGCGGCGCCGTTTCATTCACGTTGAAACGTTTTACTTCTTCTCGACTGCCGCCTTGGTAGCTTCAGCCGCGCCCTTCACTGCTTCAGCACCGGCCTTGACAGCCTCGGCACCCGCCGTCGTTGCCGCACCGGCTACTGCCTTGGCAGCGTCCTTGACCTCGGCCACAGCTTCCTTGACTTCTGCCACAGCGGCAGCAACAGTGCCGCCACCGAGGGTTTCGACGTATTCCAGCTTGCCGCCCTTGTACTGATAAACGGAAATTGCACCGCCCTTGAGGTCGCCGAACTGGTCAAATTCGATCATTGAAGTGACGCCATCGTACTTGGTCTTGCCGATTTCCGGCAGGAACATGGCTGACTCGACGGAGTTGGCACGCTTCATGGAATCGGCCATCACCATCACCGCATCATAGACATACGGAGCATAGAGCTGGATTTCGGCACCAAATTTCTTGGTGAACTTGTCCTTGAACTCCGGACCCTTGGCCAGTTTCTCAAGCGGCATGCCCGGCAGCGAGCAGAAATTGCCTTCGGTTGCTTCGCCACCCAGCTTCATGAATTCCGGCGTACAGACGCCATCGCCACCGAGGAACTTGGCCTTGATGCCGAGTTCCTTCATCTGCTTGGCCATCGGGCCGCCCTGAGCATCCATGCCGCCGAAGAAGACCAGATCGGCCTTTTTGGACTTGATCTTGGTCAGGATGGCCTTGAAGTCGGTGGCCTTGTCATTGGTGAATTCGTCAGCAACAACTTTCAACCCAGCCGCCAGTGCCGACTTCTTGAACTCCTCGGCCAGACCCTGGCCATAAGCGGTGCGGTCATCGACGACGGCAACCGTCTTGACGCCCTGTTTGGCGGCGAACTCGCCCAGCGCCTTGCCCTGCTGGACATCGTTGGCCATGACGCGGAAGGCGGTAGCAAAACCCTGCTGTGTGTACTTGGGATTCGTTGCCGAACCGGAAATCTGCGGGATGCCGGCATCGGAATAAAGCTTGGAAGCCGGGATGGTGGTGCCGGAGTTCAGGTGGCCAATAACGCCATTGACCTTGGCATCGACCAGCTTCTGAGCAACGATGGAACCTTGCTTCGGATCAGCCTGATCATCCTCGCCGAGCAGCTCGAACTTGATCCTGGCACCGCCGATTTCCAGACCCTGAGCATTTAGCTCTTCAATGGCCAGTCGGGCGCCATTCTCATTGTCCTTGCCCAGGTGAGCCTGCGGGCCGGTCATCGGGGCTACATGACCCAGTTTGACCACCATTTCCGGCTTGGGGGCCGGCGCAGCGGGAGCAACCGGGGCGGCAACAGGCTTCGGTTCTTCCTTCTGGCCGCAAGCGGACAGGGCAAAAGCGGCGACTACGGAGAGGGCAACTAGGGAAAGCTTGGCTTGCATCGGTGGTTCTCCTGATCTCTGATGGTTAAACGACAGCGGTCGATTGTGCGGAGCGCGGGAATACATGTCAATAACAAGTGCTATGATAAAAATTATGGCTCCACAAATATAAATGTCAGCGATCCCATTCTTCTCCCGCCTGCGTAACCAGCTACATCAGGTTGCGCGAAAAATTTTCGCCTTGTTGCCGACGGGAAAGCGGCACGGCATCTATCGCTCTTTTGTGGACTGCGACCCGGACCCCAACAAGCGCCTGGTTCTGAAAATTGCTGAAACGCGCGAAGAGCTTGAGGCATGTTTCATGTTGCTACATGACGCCTACGTCAGCAGCGGCTTCATGACACCGGACCCGTCCGGCATGCGGGTCACCATTTATCATGCCCTGCCGACGACGACCACGCTGTGTGCCAAATATGATGACAAGGTGGTTGGCACACTGTCGCTGATTCGCGAGAGCGCCATCGGTTTCCCGCTGCAGCGCATCTTTGACCTGACCAGCGTCCGCGAACGGGAAGGCAATATCGTTGAAGTTTCGGCGCTGGCCGTGCATCCGCGCTTTCGTCGGACCGGCGGGACCATTCTCTTCCCGCTGATGAAGTTCATGTACGAGTACTGCACAACCTTCTTCGACACCCGACACTTGGTAATTGCGGTCAACCCGCGCCATATAGAGATGTACGAGTCCTTGCTCTTTTTCCGCCGGCTGACCAGCACCGTTGTTGAAAACTATGATTTCGTCAATGGCGCCCCGGCGGTCGGCGCCACACTCGACCTCAAGCACGCACCGGAAATTCTGCGCAAGGCTTACGCCAACAAGCCGCCCCGACGAAATCTCTATCGTTATTTCAAGGAAACGACGCTGCCGAATATCCAGATTCCGCACCGACGATTCTTCACCACCAACGACCCGGTGTTGACGCCTGAATTGATCGACTACTTCTTCAATCAGCGAACCAACGTCTTCAAGGAGTTGAGCGATCGCAAGAAAACGCTGCTGCACCTGATTTACGACCTGCCCGAATACCAGAAAGTCCTGCCGCCGCTTCCCGCCTCGCAGGGAGAAGCCAAGGTTCGCCGACACCAGCGTTTCTCGGTCAAATGTCCGGCCCGGCTGATCAGCCCGAGCGGTGAAGAGAAAACTATCCAGATTGAAGTCAGCGAAGTCTCGCGCTACGGCTTCCGCGCCCGGATTGGCCGCCAGATACCAGCCGATCTCTGGCTGACGGCGGTGATCCAGCTCGGCACCAAGGAAGTCTCGCGACTCACCGTACAAGTCGTCCAGGAAACCGGCGGAGAAGACCGGCACTACTGCGGTTTCCGCATCGGCGAACCCGATCTGGTCTGGCGAAAATTCGTCATGGCGCTCTATGCCGGCCATACCCACTCCGATCTCGATAACGCTACCCGGTTTCTTGCATGACCCAAAACTGTCTCCCCGAAGCACTGACCCAAAAACTCACCGAACACTTTCAGCAACGTTTTTCCCGAGGAGAATCGACCCGACTACAGCATGGTCGCGATGAATCGGTGCATCAGCCCCAGTTGCCGGATGGCGTTGTCCTCGCCGAAAGCACGGAAGACGTTGTGCTGGTCGTCAAACTGTGTGCCGAATTCGGCGTCCCGGTCATTCCCTATGGCGTTGGCAGCTCGGTCGAAGGCCATGTGCTGGCCCCGAGCGGCGGCATTTCACTCGACCTTTCGAGCATGAACCAGATCCTGGCCATTCATGCTGAAGATGGTGACGCGACGGTTCAGGCCGGCGTCACCCGCAAACAATTGAATGACGCGCTGAAAGGCACCGGCCTGTTCTTCCCGATCGACCCGGGTGCCGATGCCACGCTGGGTGGCATGGCGGCGACCCGCGCTTCGGGCACCAATGCCGTGCGTTACGGCACGATGCGTGAGAATGTTCTGGCGACATCAACGGTGCTGGCAGATGGCCGCCTGATGAAAACCGGCGGCCGCGCCCGCAAGTCCTCGGCTGGCTACGACCTGACCCGGCTGCTCGTCGGCTCGGAAGGCACGCTGGGCGTCATGACCGAGCTAACCGTCAAGCTTTACCCGATCCCCGAAGCCATCTCGGCCGCCGTGTGCACTTTTCCGGATGTCGATTCGGCCGTGCAGACGGTGATCCAGACCATCCAGCTCGGGGTGCCGGTGGCGCGCATCGAACTACTCGATGCCCTGTCGCTGAAAGCCATCAACCTGTTCAGCAAGACCACGCTGGCCGAAGCCCCGACCCTGTTCTTCGAATTTCACGGCAGCCCGGCCTCGGTGGCCGAGCAAGCGGAAATCGTTCAGGCGATCGCCGACGACCTCGGCGGCACCAACTTCGAATGGGCAACCCGCCCGGAAGACCGTACTCGCCTCTGGCAAGCTCGCCACGACGCCTATTTCGCTTGCCTGCAGTTGAAACCGGGTTGCCGCTGTTTCCCGACCGATGTCTGCGTACCGATTTCACGGCTGGCCGAGTGCATTGCCGCCACCAACGAAGACATCGCCCAGATCAACATCCCGATCGCGCTGTTCGGCCATGTCGGCGATGGCAACTTCCATCTCGTCGTGCTGGTCGATACCGCCAACGAAAAGGAAATGGCTGATGCTGCCTGGATCAGCCAGCAGGTTGTCGAACGCGCCATCGCCATGGAAGGCACCTGCACCGGCGAGCACGGCATCGGTCTGGGCAAGCGCAAATATCTGCCGCTGGAACATGGCGATGTTGCGGTAGACATCATGCGGGCGATAAAAACAGCGCTTGACCCAAAAAATCTGCTGAATCCCGGAAAAGTTCTCCCGCCAGCACCATAAACAAGGCGGAGGGCGCAGGATGTCAATTTACAATGCCATCAAATCCTGAACTTCCCTTCTGATGCCGACACTCAGCCTCAAACTCAAGCTCACGCTTGGTGCCATCGGCACCGCGCTGGTGCTTTTGCTTGTCCAGTTCTTCGGTCAGTTCTCGGTTCTGCGCACCGACCTCACCGCCCGCATCGAAGCGGAGCAGTTCGAGTTCCTCACCGAGCTGGCCCGCAACATCGACGACAAACTGCAGGAACGCCTGGATGCGCTGGCCAACGCCACCCGCACCGTACCGCAAGCGCAACAGCCTGATCTCGCCGTGCTTGAACGCCACTTGCGCGAGCGAACCACGCTACTGATGCTGTTCGATGATCTCTACCTCTTCGACGCCAAAGGCTTGCTGCTGGTCGATTGGCCGATCAAGGCCGGACGCCGCGGGCTGGACATGAGTGGCCGCGACTACATCCAGCAGGTTCGGGAAACACGCAAACCATATATTTCCCAACCCATTCTCGGCAAGGCGACACAACAGCCGATCATCGTCATGGCTGCACCAGTGCTGAATGCCGAAGGTGAATTGGTTGCCATCCTCGGTGGCGTCCTCAATCTCTACAAGCCCAATCTGATCGGCGCCCTCGGCACGCGCAAGATCGGCCACAACGGTTACCTCTACCTCGTCTCGAAAGAGCGGCTGGTCATTGCGCATCCGGACAAGAGCCGAATCATGAAACTCGTCGCCGAGGTCGGTGCCAACCCCTCACTGGACAGGGCTTTTGCCGGCTTCGAAGGGACCCTGGAAGGGACCAACAGCCGCGGACTCGAAGGCCTGTTCACCTTCAAGCAGTTGCAGGCAACGGACTGGATCATCGCTTCGGTGATCCCCAGCGAAGAGGCCTTCCGTCCGATTGCCAATATCCAGCGCAACATGGCCTTGATCACTGCCTTGTTGATGCTGCTGGCCATTCCACTGCTCTGGGTTTTTTCGCATCGGCTGGCCCGTCCGCTCGGGCAACTCGCCAACGCCATGCGGCAACGGGCAGCAACCATGCAGCCCCGACAGGCCGACCAACCGGTCGCTGAAGCTGGTAGCAGCGAAATCCGAACCGTTGCCGCCGCCTTCAACGAATTTCTCGCCGCCCGCAGCGCGGCCGAACATGCCTTGGCCGTCAGCGAGGAACAGCGTTCGCGCATCATGGAAAACCTGGCACAGGCGAAGGAAGCTGCCGAAGCGGCCAACCGCGCCAAGAGCGAATTCCTCGCCAACATGAGCCACGAGATCCGGACGCCGATGAATGGCGTGATCGGCATGATCGAACTGGCCCGAATGAACCCGATCGATGACGAAACACGGGAATTCCTGCAAATCGCGCAGAAATCCGCAGAAAGTCTGCTGACGATTCTCAACGACATTCTCGATGTCTCGAAAATCGAGGCCGGCAAGCTGCACATAGAAAAGACGCCCTTCGAATTCGCTGCGCTGGTGAGCGACGTGCTTCGGCTGATGGAACCGCAGATCAACGAAAAAGGCCTGACCAGCCAGCTTTCGCTCCCTGCCGAATTGCCGGAACTATTGATCGGCGACCCACTGCGCATCCGTCAGGTCTTGTTGAACCTGATCGGCAATGCAATCAAATTCACCCGCCAAGGCAGTGTTGCGGTCAACGTCCAAATTGAGGCAAAAACCGCCACCGGCCTCACGCTTTCCGTGGCCATCACCGATACCGGCATCGGCATCCCGCCCGACCGTCTGGAATCAATTTTTCACGCCTTCGCCCAGGCCGATAGCTCGACCACCCGCCATTTCGGCGGCACCGGCCTCGGCCTGACCATTTCCAGTCAGCTGGTTGAACTGATGGGCGGAAAGATTCTGGTGGAAAGCAAGGAAGGGGAAGGCAGCACCTTCCGCTTTACCCTGCAGCTCGACTTACCCGGGTAATCCCGCATAGCCGGAACATTAACCGGCCACGACAATCAAAACTCCAAAGCATGCCTTGCCACCACCCCCGGCCGGGAGATGCTCCACAGCGCCCACAAGGCGTCATAACCGGAGACAAGAATGAGCAATCTGGCTCAAGCGGCCCAACTCGCCGATCCGTCTGCAGCGCTGGACGACAAATACACCCGTACGACCGGCCGCGTCTTCCTGACCGGCACCCAGGCCCTGATCCGCCTGCCCATGCTGCAACGTGAGCGCGACCTCGCGGCCGGCCTGAACACCGCCGGTTTCATTTCCGGCTATCGCGGCAGCCCGCTCGGCAACCTCGACCTCGGCCTGTGGAAAGCGAAACAGCACCTCGCCGAACATCACATCACCTTCCAGCCCGGCATCAACGAAGATCTCGCGGCCACTGCCGTCTGGGGCAGCCAGCAGGTCGGGCTGTTTCCCGGTGCCAAATATCAGGGCGTCTTCGGCCTGTGGTACGGCAAGGGGCCGGGTGTGGATCGCTGCGGCGACGTCTTCCGGCATGCCAATGCCGCCGGTAGCGCACCGCATGGTGGTGTGCTGGTCATAGCCGGCGACGACCATGCAGCGAAATCCTCAACCTTGCCGCACCAGACCGAGCACATTTTCAAGGCCGTGCTGATGCCGGTGCTCTACCCGGCCAATGTGCAGGAATACCTCGATTACGGCCTGCATGGCTGGGCGATGAGTCGCTATTCCGGTTGCTGGGTCGCCTTCAAGGCGCTGGCCGACACCGTGGAAACCTCAGCCTCGGTCCGCGTCGACCTTGCTGCGGTGGACATCGTTTTTCCGACCGATTTCAAATTGCCGCCGGATAGCCTCAACATCCGCTGGCCCGACCCGCCACTGGTTCAGGAAGCCCGCTTGCTCAACCACAAGCTCTACGCTGCCCTGGCCTATGCCCGGGCCAACAAGCTCAACCGCATCATCATCGATTCGCCCAATCCCCGGCTCGGCATCCTGACCGCCGGCAAGAGTTATCTCGATGTCCGGCAGGCGCTGGACGAACTCGGCATTGACGACGCGCTGGCCGGCGAAATCGGCATCCGCCTCTACAAGGTCGGCATGGTCTGGCCACTGGAACCGGAAGGCGTCCGCCACTTTGCCGAGGGGCTGGAAGAAATACTGGTCGTCGAAGAAAAGCGCCAGCTGCTCGAATATCAGGTCAAGGAAGAGCTCTACAACTGGCGCGAAGATGTTCGCCCACGCGTCATCGGCAAGTTCGACGAACTCGGCGAATGGTCGCATGGGGACTGGCTGCTGCCGGCTGCCAGCGAACTGCCGGTGGCAACCATCGCCCGCGTCATCGCCGAACGGATTGGTCGTTTCTTCACCTCGCCGGCGATTGCCGCCCGCCTTGAAGTCATTGCCCGCAAACAGAAGGCGGCGCTGACCCCGATCATCCTGGCCGAACGAAAACCACATTTCTGTTCCGGCTGCCCGCACAACAGTTCGACGCGCGTTCCCGAAGGGTCGCGCGCCGTCGCCGGCATTGGTTGTCACTACATGGTGACCTGGATGGACCGGCAAACCTCGACCTTCACCCACATGGGCGGCGAGGGCGTACCCTGGGTCGGCCAGGCGCCATTCACCGAAGAAAAGCACATCTTCGCCAACCTTGGCGATGGCACCTACTTCCATTCCGGCCTGCTCGCCATCCGGCAATCGATCGCGGCCAAAGTGGCGATCACCTACAAGATTCTCTACAACGATGCCGTGGCGATGACCGGTGGTCAGCCGGTGGACGGCATGCTGAGCGTGGCGCAGATTACCCGCCAACTTGCGGCCGAAGGGGCCGGCAAAATGGTCATCGTCACCAACGAGCCGGAAAAATATCTCTCCGGAACCGTCATTCCCGCGAACGCGGGAATCCACTGCCGGCCATGGATTCCCGGTCAAGCCGGGAATGACGTAAAAATCCCGGTAGCCCACCGTGACGATCTTGACGCCGTGCAGCGTGAATTGCGCGAGGAACCCGGCGTTTCGATTCTGATCTACGACCAGGTCTGCGCTACCGAAGCACGCCGACGCCGCAAGCGCGGCAAGCTGCCGCCAATCAACCAGCGCGTCTTCATCAACGAAGCCGTCTGCGAAGGCTGTGGCGATTGCTCAGTGCAATCCAACTGCCTCTCCATCGTGCCGGTTGAAACCGCTTTCGGCACCAAGCGACAGATCGACCAGTCCTCGTGCAATCAGGATTTCTCCTGCGTCAAAGGTTTCTGCCCCAGTTTCGTCACGGTCGAAGGCGGCAAGCCGAAAAAGGCCAGCGCCGCGGTGAACAGCGACAAATGGCCGGATTTGCCCGAACCGACCCTACCCTCCACCGCCCAGCCCCACAACCTGCTGATCACCGGCGTTGGCGGCATGGGTGTCATCACGCTCGGGGCGATGATCGGCATGGCGGCCCACCTCGACGGCAAGGGGATTTCGACGCTCGACATGGCCGGGCTGGCGCAAAAATATGGTGCTGTGTTCTCGCATCTGCGCATCGCCGACCGACCTGAAGATATCCACGCCGCCCGCATTGCCACCGGCGAAGCACATGCCGTTCTCGGTGGTGATCTAGTGGTCAGCGCCAGCCAGGAAGCCCTGGCGAAAATGCTTGAAGGCCGTACCCGCGCCGTGGTCAGTTGTACCGAAACGCCAACCGCCGACTTCACGCGCAACCGCGACTGGCATTTCCCGCTGGCTGGCATGCAGCAGCAGCTGATCGATACGCTGGGCCGCGACCAGAGCGAATTTATCGACAGCCAGCACCTGGCCACGCGGCTGATGGGCGACGCGCTCTACGCCAATATGCTGCTCCTCGGCTACGCCTGGCAAAAAGGTCTGGTCCCGGTTTCAGCCGCGGCGCTGGACAAGGCCATCGAGTTGAACGGCGCAGCCGTCGACGCCAACCGCCAAGCATTCCTCTGGGGCCGACGTGCTGCGGTAGACCCGCAAAAAATGGCAAAAACCACCGGCCCGCTCGCCGGTCAGCCTTTCGTCGAGCCAACGCTGGACGAATTGATCGCCAACCGCGTCGCCCACCTCACCGCCTATCAGGATGTGGCGCTGGCCGAACGCTATCAACGCCGTATTGCTAGTATCCGCGCCCTCGGCGACGAGGCCCTGAGCCGAAGCGTAGCCACGCAGTACGCCCGCCTGCTCGCCCCCAAGGATGAATACGAGGTCGCGCGGCTCTATACCGAAGGCGATTTCCTGCAACGGCTGAACGAGTCCTTTGCCGGTTCGCCCCGCCTGGCTTTTCATTTTGCCCCACCCTTGCTCGCCCGCCCCGGCTCGGACGGCCGCCCCCGCAAGATCACCTTTGGCCCATGGCTGCTGGGCGCCCTGAAAGTGCTGGCCAAAGTTCGCGGTGTGCGTGGCCGCTGGCTCGATCCCTTCCGCTTCGGCCAGGACAAGACGCTGGATCGGCAACTGCTGGTTGATTACGAAAGCGACCTTGATCTGATTGTCAGCCGCAGTGCCACGCTGGAAAATGCCTTGAAACTCGCCAGCTGGCCGGCCGAGGTGCGCGGCTTCGGTCCCGTCCGTGCCGCAGCAGCTGCCCAGGCAAGGCCAGTGCGGGAAACGGCGAGGGCAGCGCTGGTGGCATAATTGCCGGATGTCCACGCCACCGATCCGACAACTCGCCCTGCAAGGGGCGGCCGTCATTCTCGTCCTCTCCATTGCCTGGCCCTATTTCGGCTGGACGGCGGAAGCCATGCCCTGGCGCGAAACCAGTCTCGCCATCGGCGGCGTAGCCCTGCTGTTTGCCACGCTTTCCCGCCAGCCCTGGTGGTGGCGAGTCATTCACGCCGGCTTCATGCCGCTGATCTGGCTGACCCAGCGGCTGGCCATCGACCCCGGCTGGTTTCTGTTCGGGTTTTTCCTGCTGCTGCTGGTCTACCGCGGCGCCCTCTCCGGGCAAGTGCCACTCTACCTCTCCAACAAACAGACGGTCGCCCGACTCGCCGAACTGCTGGCCGAGCGTCCTCCCGGGCGTTTTCTCGACCTCGGCGCCGGACTGGGCAGCACGACGGTGCCGCTGGCCGAGTTGCTGCCGGAAAGCCACTTCACCGGTTATGAAAACGCGCCGCTGACCTGGCTGCTCGGTCGCCTGTTCAGCCTCGGCCATCCCAACATCCGCTGGTACTGGGATGACCTCTGGCAGGCAAATCTGGCGGATTACGACGTGGTTTACGCCTTTCTCTCCCCGGTCCCGATGCCCCGGCTGTGGGAGAAGGTGAAGGCTGAAATGCAACCCGGCAGCCTTTTCATCAGCAACAGTTTCCCCGTGCCCGGCGAGGTGCCGACGCAAGTCATCGAAGTCGATTGCACGCCACCCCGGCCGCTCTACTGCTACCAGATCTGACCCTACCGGATGCTGCGGAAAAAGCCTGAAACCCTCGCCCTGCTCGTCGCCCTGATCAGTACGCTGACGGTTCTCACGGTCTTTCTTGTCGACCTGCTGCTCGCCCGCCAGCGTGACATTGACGCCGGCGAAATGCGACTGCAGCACTTCGGCATCATGATGGCCGAGCACACGGCACGTACCTTTGAAGCCATCGATGTACTCCTGCGCGAAATGTCATCCGACCTCTCGCGCAACCGCAGCGACTGGGAAAACTGGGAGCCGAGCGAAGGCTGGGAGTACGTTGCCCAGCGGCATTCGCGCGCCATGCCGCAACTGCGTGACCTGATCGTTTTTGATCGTTACGGCAATCAGCGTTTCATTTCGACTTATTTCCCGCCGCCGAGCATCAACATCAAGGATCGCCCCTACTTCGTCGCGCTGGAAAACGGCGCTGAAGCTGCCACCTTTGGCCCCTACATCGGCCGAAATTCCGGCCGCTACACCTATGCCCTGGCTCGCCGCATCCTGAACACCAACGGAAAATTTGCCGGCGCCACCTTCGGTGCCATCGAGCCGGCCTATTTGCAGGATTTCTGCTGGTCCAACCGCCTGTCCGATGATTTTGAGGCCGTACTGATCAACCTCAAGGGCCAGATCATCGGCTCCTGCCGCCCGACCGACCTCAGCCGCCAGTCTCCGGTCATCGGCGCCCTGGCCACAGAAGTCCTGTTTGCCGGCAAGCTGCGCGAGTTGGTGCCGCAAACCGGCCTTGGCAAAGGCAACGGGCTGATCTTTTCAGTCTCGCCGGTGCCCGGCTTTTCCGACCTGCGCATCCTTGCTGCCATCCCCGAAAATACGCTGCTTGCCGCTTGGCGCAGCCGCCTGATCGAGCTTGGCACGCTCGGCCTGCTGGTCACCATCGTCCTGCTGGTCGGCGCCGTACTGGTCCGTCGTCAGGTGCGCGAGATGTCGACAATGACCGACGAACTGGCTGCCAGCCACGACAATCTGGAAGACCGTATCCGTATCGCAACCAGGGAGCTGGCCGGGCAGAGAGACGCCGCGGAGCGGGCCAACAAGGCGAAAAGCCGCTTTCTTGCCGCTGCCAGCCATGACTTGCGGCAGCCGCTGCATGCCTTGTCACTGTTCTCCGCCGACCTGCGGCGTCAGGTACGCACCGGCATGCCGCAGGATTTGCCCCGCCTGTCCGAGCAAATCTCCACCTCGACCAGCGTCCTCAGTGAATTGCTGGATTCGCTGCTCGACATTTCCCGCCTCGATGTCGCAGGCATCAAGCCGGACGTTCGCACCTTCCCGCTTAGTCCAATGTTCGATCGCCTGAACGATTTTTTCCGGCGTGCTGCGGTGGACCGCAATCTGACCCTGCATTTCAAACCCACCGGCCGCTGGCTATTTACCGACCCGGTGATGATCGAGCGGATGATCGCCAACCTCGTCTCCAACGCCTTGCGCTACACCCCGCCCGGCGGACGCATTCTGGTTTCCGCCCGCCGGCGCGGCGAGATGGTCAAGATCGAAGTCCGCGACAGCGGCGTCGGCATTGCACCGGAACATCAGGCAGCCATCTTTGCCGAGTTCTATCAGGTGGACAACCCGGCCCGCGAGCAAAGCAAGGGCCTGGGGCTTGGGCTTTCCATCGTCGACCGGCTGGCGCGGGCGCTTGATATCAAGGTCAGCCTGCAATCACGACTCGGTGCCGGCACGACCTTCGCGTTGCTTGTTCCGGCCGGCCACGCGGCCGACTACAGGCCACAGGAAGAAGCTCCTAAAATGGTAGGCAAGGTGCATTTCTCCGGCAGCTCGAATCATCTGCTGGCTTGCCGGAAATTTGTTGAAAGCTGGAACTACGCGGTCAGCACCGACGATGGAACCGCCCCGACCAGCGTACCGGCTGACACCATCCTGATCGCCGATGCCGGCAGCGCTGCGGCAAGCAATAACGAACCCGATCAAGGCACACCGTTGATCGTCCTGACGGATGACAGCGACCAGCCGGTGCCAACCGGTGCCCACGCACTACCGGCACCGGTTCGCCCGGCAAAACTGCGGGCGCTACTCAGCCAGCTTCAAAAAACGTCGGCGAAGTTAATGCCGTAACGGGAAACGGCGACCAGTGCCTGGGTCCGGCTATTGACGCCGAGCGCCTTGAAGACTGCAGTCGCATGAATCTTGACGGTACCCTCGGAAAGCTCAAGCTGATCAGCGATGTCGCGATTCGACAGGCCACGCACCATCAAAGCCAAGACCTGCGCCTGACGGTCGGTCAGTCCAACCTCTTCGGGTCTGACACTGATCTTCGATGGCGGCACCGGCGTCGCATCATCGAGCCGCGCCCCCTGCTGGTTACTCGGGCGAAAGATGTTGCCGGCCAGTATTTCGCGAACCGCTGCCAGCAACGCCTCGCCGGAAAACGCCTTGGGAATGAAACCGGAAGCCCCGAGATTCATTACACGCGTGATGGTCGGGGTATCGTCAAACGCCGAAACCACCGCCACCGGCATGGCCGGGTAACGCCGGCGCAGAATATCCAGGCCGGCAAAGCCATCGATCCCGGGCAAGGCCAGGTCGAGCAGGACCAGATCGAATTCGCCCTCGTTATCGAGAACGGTTAACGCCGCTTCGAAATCGGCACTTTCAAAAACAGTGGCGCCTTCTTCTATTTGCCCAAGCAGGCGAACCAAGCCTTCGCGCACCAGCGCGTGATCTTCTACTACCAGCAACTGCAACATTCGGATCCCCCTTTTAACCACCTGCTAATTTAGCATTTTGCATTACAAAGTGGTTTAAGATGTTTGCATCCGACAAGAGGGAGAGAGACATGGCTGACGATCAAGTGCACGACCCGCTAAATTTCATGCGCAACATGTGGGGCAACATGGGTTTTACCCTCCCCGGCATGGTCGCGCCGACTTTCGATGTCGATGAACTCGACAAGCGCATCAAGGACATGAAGGCTGTCGAAGGCTGGTTGCGGATGAATCTTTCAATGCTGCAAATGACCATTCAAGGTCTGGAAATGCAGCGCACGACAGTATCTACCGTGCAAGCCATGGGCAAGATGGCAAGCGATGCAGCCAAATCCATGAGTCCTGAAGCCGCCAAAGAGGCTGCTGCGGTAGACCAGGAAAAAACGGCATTTTCCGAAGCCGCCATGTGGCCCTGGCAAATGATGCAGCAGATGCGCGAGCAAATGCAGCAAACGGCCGACGCCGCCGCTCAGGCAGCCGGAGCCGAAGCAGCTGCCGACGAGAAGCCAGGCCGGCGTACCAAGAAATAATCAGCGAGCCAGCCACGCTGCCCACAGCGGCAGCGTGAGCATCGACCCCAGAGTCGTTGCCGAAATCAGCCAGGCCACACTGCGGCCATCGCCACCCATGCGCATGGCGAGAATGTAGGCCGACGAAGCCGTCGGCAAGGCAGCAAACATCACCACCACCTGATAATTGAGGCCGCTCAGACCAACGAGCGCCCCGACGCCAATCGCGATCAACGGTAAAGCGAGCAGCTTGACGCCAACCAGCCAGAGCGAAAAGCCGCGCACCCCTGGCGTACTTTCCAGCCGCAACGCAGCGCCTACCGTAATCAGGCCCAAGGCAATCGAGGCATCAGCGAGGCGGCCAAGAAAAGCCTGGAGCGGCGCCGGCGGCATGAAACCGAGCAGATTCAGGAGGAATCCCGCTGCCGTTCCCCAGATCAACGGATTGCGCGCCACCTCTCGCCACAAGCCAACTTCGCCATGGCGGGCCAGCATCCAGACCGATACCAGATTGGCAAAAGGCACCGCCACACCGACGATCAAGCCCATCGTCGCGATACCAGGCGAACCGAACAACATCCCGGCCACCGCCAGCGCAATGTAGGAATTGAAGCGGTAGGCACACTGGAACATCGAGGCGTAAGTCAGCGCCGGCAAGCGGGAGAACAGTTTAGGCACAATGCCCAGCAGCATGCCGCCCGCCATCACGGAGAAGGCCGTACCAAGCAGCGGCAGGGCTGCGGCCAGATCAAGGCGGGTCTTGATGATGGCGTTGATCAGCAAGGCCGGAAAAAGAATGAAATACACCAGCTTCTCGACGCCGTTCCAGAAATGGTCGCCCAGATGCATCCAGCGCCGGATAGCGGTGCCGAGCAGGATCAGCGCAAAATCGGGGAGGAGCAACAGGGCAGTGTTCATCGGTACATTTTAGGGGCAGCCGGGCATCGCCCCAACTGTGGAAAACCGCAAGCTGACTTGACCACACCCGGCAAACCCGAAATACTCGGTGCAGCAAGGAGAAATTCATGAATTTCGAATGGTGGATATGGATCGTCGGCGGCATCGTCCTGATCTTGACCGAACTGGTTGTTCCGTCTTTTTTCATTGTCTGGTTTGGCTTGGGGGCGCTGCTGGTCGGCTTGCTGGCGCTGGCCTTCGATCTCTCGCTGACGGCGCAACTGGCGACCTGGACGCTGGCTTCCGTGGCCATGGTCATCTTGTGGTTTCGCGTCTTCAAGCAAAGTTTCATCAAGACCCGATCCGGCAGTGCCGATGGCGAGGTCATCGGTGAAATCGGCCTGCTGGTCAGCGCCGTCGCCCCCTTCGAGCGGGGCAAGGTTCGCTTTCAACGCCCTATCCTCGGCGCCGACGAGTGGGTCTGTCATGCCGATGTGGCGATCGCAGCCGGCGAGCGAGTCCGGGTGATTACGATCGAAGGCAGTTTTCTCAAAGTCAGCAAGGCTTAAAGAGGTCGAAAAATGGATATCAATGCGGGTTTCATGGTCACCCTGGCCATTCTGGTTTTTGTCGTCGTCACCATCGCCAAGGGCGTGCGCATCGTGCCGCAGGGCGAGGAGTGGATCGTCGAGCGGCTCGGCAAGTATCACGGCACGCTCAAGCCGGGTCTCAACATCGTCATTCCCTATCTCGACAAGGTGGCCTACCAGCTGGTCACCAAGGACATCATCCTCGATGTTCAGGAGCAGGAGGTCATCACGCGCGACAATGCGGTGATCCTTACCAACGCCATCGCCTTCATCAAAGTGACCGACCCGGTCAAGGCGGTCTATGGCATCACTGATTTTTCCGAAGCGATCCGCAACTTGATCATGACGACGCTGCGCTCCATCGTCGGCGAAATGGAGCTCGACGAGGCATTGTCGTCGCGTGACAAGATCAAGGCCCGGCTGCGCGAAAGCATTGCCGACGAGGCGGTCGACTGGGGTTTGACGGTCAAATCGGTCGAAATACAGGACATCAAGCCCTCGCAGTCGATGCAGAAAGCCATGGAAATGCAGGCAGCTGCCGAGCGCGAACGCAAGGCTGTGGTCATCCGGGCTGAAGGCGCCAAGCAGGCGGCCATCCTCGAAGCGGAAGCCCGGCTCGAGTCAGCCAAGCGTGACGCCAACGCTCAGGTCATGCTGGCCGAAGCCTCGGCCGAAGCAATTCGCCGCATCACGGCAGCGATCGGCGATCAGACCGGTCCGATGTCCTACATCCTCGGCGAAAAGTACATCACGGCGCTGGAACGCATGGGCGAAAAGGAAAGCGCCAAGGTGATCGTCCTGCCGGCAGACTTGCAGGAAGCAGTGAAGGGGCTTTTCGGGCGGAAGGGCTGATTAGTTGCTGTAGTCCAGTTGCAGCGAGTCGATCAGTTCGTGCATGGCTTCCCGCAGCAGATTTTCAGCACAGCCCATAAGAACACCGTCTTCCAGCGCATCCTGGGCAAGCTGGCGGAGTTCCTGGAAGTTCTCGTTCAGCACCTTGATCTTCTCGGTGCAGCCGATCGGGCTGCCATCGACCGCCTGCCAGACGGGGAGAGCCGGATCCAGGGGATTGTGCAGGTTCATTTTTCGTAGCCGTAATTCAATGGCGAGAATGTTAAGACAGAATCTGGCTGGAAGGATATCCGGTGCTCGCCTTCGAAAATCGATCAGGGCAGCACGAAGCTGCTTTTTTCGATGACACTGCTGGCAATATCCTGCCTGGCACTGATCCGGAAACTAATGGGCTGAATGCCGGTGCGCCCTGTATCGCTTGGCACCGCCACGGTCAGCGTGACCGGCTGGATACTTCCGGATGGCGCAGAGAACGCCCGTGCACCGACGATCGCAATACCCGGCAGGCCATCGACCTCTACCGTGAAATCTCGTGCCTCTTCGGCCAAATTTATCAGCTTCAGCGTATAGCTGTTTTCGATGCGGCCGTCGGCAGCTTCACGCAGCAAAGCCCCCCGGTCACGGATGACATCGACCAGCAGCAGGGAGCGCTCGCCCAGGGTCCAGGTGCCAAGTCCGGCAAAAACGACTAGAAGCGCTCCGTAGACAGCTACCCTGGGTCGCCCGGCAATGCCGCTAGGCACTGGCCGTCCGGCCAGTTCGCGTTCGGAGGCAAAGCGGATCAGGCCGGTCGGCGCGCCAGTCCGGGTCATCACCTCATCGCAGGCGTCGACACACAGGCCACAGTTGATGCATTGGTACTGCAGACCATCGCGAATGTCGATGCCAGTCGGGCAGACCTGCACACAAATACCGCAATCGATGCAGTCGCCAGCGCCACCTGACTGGCGACCGAGATTGCGCGGCTCGCCACGAACGGCATCGTAGCTGACGGTGCGCATCGCATCGTCGAACATCACACCCTGAAAGCGCGAATATGGGCACATGTGCTGGCAAACGGCCTCGCGGGCCAGGCCGGCCTGAATGTAGGTGAAGGCGGTGTAGAAGATCAGCCAGAAGCCTTCCCACGGCCCGACCTGCCAGCCGGCGAGCGACGGCAGCAGTTCGCGGATCGGTGTGAAGTAACCGACGAAGGTGATCGCCGTCCATGCCGCGATCAGCAACCAAATGCCGTGCTTGCTCGTCCGCAACAGCAGCTTGCGGGCCGTCATCGGGCTTTGGTCAAGCTTGAGGCGGGCAATGTGATCGCCTTCGATCTTCGCTTCGATCCAGGTGAAGATCGCGGTGTAGACAGTCTGCGGGCAGGCAAAGCCGCAGAACAGACGGCCGGCCACCGCCGTCGTGAAGAACAGCCCGGTGGCGGCAAGAATCAGCGCGATGGCGAGCAGCAGCGCATCCTGCGGCCAAAGGACGAGGCCGAAAAGGTAGAGCTTTTCGTGGGCGATGTCGAAGAGCACCGCCTGCCGCGACAAGCCGTTACTTTCCCAGTTCAGCCAGCAGGCGCCGTAAAAGATGATCTGCGTTAACCAGACCATCGCCCAGCGCCAGGTGGTGAAGCGACCGCTGGTCGCCTTGGCATGGATTTTCCCTTTCTTGCGGTAAAGCTCGATTTTTGCCTCACGGACCTTGCTGACCGGCTTGTGCATTTTCCTTTGCCCCAGATGACTTTGCCGGGAAGACCAATTTCCCGTGCATTCTGGAGCGCGAGTAAATCACCGGAGCAGAAACAGGAACAGATTCAGACATCATTGTTTTCGATAAGAACAGATTGGGACGCGTCATACGGATAAGCACAAGGGCTGTGCATATCGAAAACCGGGCCGCCTGTATCTGCCTTTTTTGTGCTCGGTCTGAAACAATGCAGCATGACATCGACCGACAGTGGAGCCGGCATGACCACAACAGCACTTCCCGCCCTGGAACCGCCGCCGGCACCGACAGGTAATAGCCGCATCCCGGGCAACAAGGGTATCTGGGTCGGCATCTGCTGCGAGTTTGTCGAATTCTTGGTGCTCTTCGTCGCCTATTTCGTCGCCCGTGCGCACTTTCCGGAATCGTTCGAAGAGGGCGCCGAGCGGCTTTCCCGTGTCGCGGGGACCGTCATCACGCTGTTGATGGTGACCAGCAGTTTCTTTATCGCCTGTTCGGTGGCCACAATGCGGGCCGGCCAGCGCCAACGCTCGATCTGGTGGCTGGTCGCGGGGCTGGTCGTGGCACTTGGCTACCCGATTGCCAAATACCTGGAGATCACCTGGAATCTGGCGCACGGTATCAACGGCGAATCGGGCATTTTCTTCACGGTCTATTACTACCTGACCTTCAACCATCTGGTCCATGCCGTCTGGGGCATCCTCGGCATTCTCTGGGTACTGGCCCGGCACCTGGCCGGCGGCTACACGACCGAGGACTACAGCGGCCTCGAATCGCTGGCCAGCTACTGGCACGCCACCGACATCATCTGGCTGGTCATTTTCCCCTTCTTCTACGTGCTCAACTGATCATGAAGACCACGAATGCGAATCTCGGACCGCTGACCTATGCCTGGCTTGCCCTCGTCCTGCTGACCTTGCTCAGTCTCGGCATCGGCCAGTGGTTTCATGGCGCCGTCTGGCTACCGCTGCTGGTTGCCGCCATCGTCTGGATCAAGGGGACCGTGGTTGCCCGCGGCTTCATCGAGGCGCAGTTCGCCCATCCCTTCATCGCCCGGGTGCTCGCCGGCTTCATCGCCTTCACGCCGGTGGCGCTGGTCCTGACCGCCTTCTTCGGCAGCCAGTTCGCGCGCTGGGCGACGCTATAACAGTTCGGCGACCAGTTGGCCGAGCGTGGCGATGGCAGCCTGCTGTCGCGGCGAATCGGGATGGCCGAAATTGAGGCGCAGGCAGTTGCCGAATTCGCGCTTGGCGGAAAAGATCGGGCCGGGCGCGATGCTGATCCCCTGCGCCAGCGCCTGCTGGTGCAACAACAAGGTATCAACCCGGCGCGGCAGTTCCAACCAGAGGAAATAACCACCCTGCGGCCGGGCCAGCCGCGTGCCGGCCGGAAAATGCTGCTCGACGGCGGCGGTCAGGGCCGCTTCCTGGTTGGCCAGAGTACGGCGCAGATGGCGCAAATGATTTTCGTAGCCACCATGTTTCAGATAGTCGGCCAGGGCAATCTGTACCGGAACATTGGTTGCCAGGCTGGTCGACAACTTCTGGCGCTGGATCGCCTGGGCATAGCGCCCCGCCGCCACCCAGCCCAGGCGATAGCCGGGGGCCAGGCATTTTGAGAAGGACGAGACATGCATGACCAGGCCGGCGCGATCTTCCGTCTTGCTGCACAGCGGCGCCTGCTGGCCGAAATAGAGCTCGGCATAAACGTCGTCCTCGATCAGCGGCACGTCATGCCGGTGCAGCAACTCAAGCAGGGCTTTCTTGCGCTCATCGGGAACCAGGCCGCCCATCGGGTTGGCAAAATTCAGCATGAACAGGCAGGCTTTGACCGGATGCTGGCGCAGGGCATCTTCCAGCGCCGCCAGGCTCACGCCTTCGCGCGGATGGGTTGGAATCTCGATCACCTTGAGGCCGAGCCGTTCGCTTGCCTGCAGGCCGGCGTAGAAGGTCGGCGACTCGATGGCGATCAGGTCGCCCGGCCGGGTCACGGCCTGCAGACAGAGATTGATCCCCTCCATGGCCCCCGAGGTGATGATGATTTCCTGCGGCGCGACGGTGGCACCATGGGCGAGATAACGCAGGGCCAGTTGCCGGCGCAACTCTTCGTTACCCGGTGGCAGGTCGGTGATGGTCGATAGCGGGTCGAGCTTACGGGCGGCGCTGGCGAGAAAACGACCGAGTTTGTCGAGCGGGAAGAGATAGGGGCTAGGGAAGCTGGAGCCGAGCGGCACGACAGCCGGGTCCTTGACGCTTTCCAATATCTGGAAAATGAAATCGCTGACCTGGAGCTGCGTCGACTGACCAAGCGGACGGCTCATTTCCGGTTCGGCCAGCGCCTGACCAAGCCGTGCCCGGACAAAATAGCCCGATTTTGGCCGGGCCTCGATCAAGCCCCGGCTCTCCAGCAGATAATAAGCCTGCGTGATGGTGACGGGGCTAACCTCGTTCGTCCGGCAGGCCTGGCGGACTGAAGGCAGACGATCACCTGCGCGCAGGACGCCATCGACGATCAGTTTCGCGGTCCGGGTGGCAAGATCCTGGTAAAGAGGCATCGCCCGATGCTATCAGCCGGCCGGGAAATGGCTCTGAGTTAAATCAATATGGGAAAGGCATTTGAACGCGGATGGTTGTACGAGCACGCTGTCGGTCAGTGCAACATCGACGTAGCGCCCCGTCAGGTACGGTACGCTGCGCTTCGAGCATGGCTGCCAGGATGCCCTGGAGGCCGGACCGAGCTACGGGCGGTTCAGGCGACGAAGCGGATAACGGCCAGCGGCTGCGGACAGCTCATTCCTTGCAAGTGCCGAGCAGGTCGGCTTCGAGTTCGATTTCCATGCCTTTTTCGAGCTTGCGCTCAATGAACATGCCGCGATAAAGGCGCCCGGCATTGGCCGCCCTGACCGCATGCGGCGTCTCCCAAGCATCGATGCTCAGACGAACCATGCCGATCTGCTCATCCCTTTCCGGTACGCCTTCTGCAACGCAGGGATACGCCAGCGCTTGGCGGTTGAATTCCTCGCGGCTGTATTGCTCCATGTTCTTGCCCGGTACCAGTGGGCACTGGCCGAGATGCCGGGTACGCACCTCGGCGGCAACCACTTTGCCTTTGAGGTAGTAGACCGGATCAGTCATCACCCAACCGCTACCGCCTTCTTCATAGGCCACACAATTGCCGGCCTGCAGCAGCGCGGGGTGCTTGAAGAGCAGCCGGGCCGACGGGCGAAGCGCAGGCTCGACAGCCAGCGCAGGCGTCGCCAGCAAGGCCAGGACAACAAGGATTTTTTGCATGAAAACAGCCGGATCAATAGACCCGGCTATCTTCGATCACCTTGCCATCATTGGGCAAGCCCCCCGGGGCAGAGAAAGCAACTTCGCCGCGCAGCTTGGTGATTTCGCGCAAGCTGTCGACCACCGCCTTGTCGAGCGCCTCGGCACCGGCCTCGATTTCACAGTGCAACACCATACGATCCTGCCCGCCCGGATTGTCGACGACCAGGCGCATGCGGTGCACTTCCGGATGGCGCCGGGCGATCTCCGCCACCTGCTCGGGATGCACGAACATGCCCTTGATCTTGGTCGTCTGGTCAGCCCTCCCGAGCCAGCCCTTGAGCCGGACATTGCTGCGCCCGCAGGGAGAACGACCGGGCATCATGGCCGACAGGTCACCGGTGGCGAAGCGGATCAGCGGGTAGTCGTGGTTGAAAGTCGTCACCACCACCTCGCCAACTTCGCCCGGCTCTACCGGGTCACCGGTACCGGGGCGAACGATCTCGACCAGCAACTCCTCTTCGACCACCAGCCCTTCCTCGGCTTCGGTTTCATAGGCGATTGCGCCGATATCCGCCGTGGCATAGCACTGGCGGACGGTAATGCCGCGCTCGGCCAGCCAGCTACGGGTCACGCCCGGCAATGCCTCGCCGGAGACGCAGGCCTTGCGCAACGAACGGATGTCGATGCCCATCTCCTCGGCCTTTTCGACAATGATCCGGAGGAAAGACGGGGTGCCGACATAGCCTTCCGGCTTGAGGTCGGCAATCGCCCTGACCTGCTGTTCGGTCTGTCCGGTGCCGCCGGGAAATACGGCGCAACCAAGTTTGCGGGCCCCGCCCTCCATCAGGAAGGCGCCCGGGGTGAAATGGTAGGAGAAGCAGTTGTGAATCAGGTCACCATCGCGAAAACCTGCGGCGTAAAGTACGCGGGCCATGCGCCAGGGATCGATGTCCCGGCCCTGCAATTCATAGATCGGCCCGGGCGAGGCGAAGACACGGATGGCTTTATGGCGGGGCAAGGAGTTCAGACCACCGAACGGTGGTGTCTTCTGCTGCAACTCGATCAGGTCGCGCTTGCGAGTCAGCGGCAAGCGGGCCAGCGCCTCGCGCGTTACGCACTCGAACGGGTTGATACCAGCCAGCGAATGAAAATAATATTGCGTCGTTTCCTTGGCATGCGCCACCTGACGAGCCAGCTTGTCCATCAGGTCCTCTTCACGCTCCAGTGGGTCGCGCGTTTCGAGCGGGTCGTAGTAGCTCATTCTGGTTTTCTCCGTTTTTTCCGGTTGACCGTGGCATTCGGTTTTGATGGCTTCTCACCCATGAGGAGCACAGCACGACGGTTGCAAAGTAGCGTTTCAGGGCAAGGCGGAGGCCAGCGCCGTTGGCTTCTGCCAACAAGCCGGCCGACAACGCCGCCATGGAACGCGCACTGCAACCTTCAGGAAAGCCAGCGCTTTCTTCTGCGATAGTGTTTGACGTCTTTGAAGGACTTGCGTCCCGCGGAAGAGAGCCCCAGGTAGAACTCTTTGACGTCTTCATTCGTCCTGAGATCTTCCGCATCACCTTCCATCACCACCCGGCCGTTTTCCAGAATGTAGCCAAAGTCGGCGTAACGCAGCGCCACCATGGTGTTCTGCTCGGCCAGCAGGAAGCTGACGTTCTCACGCGAATTCAGATCCTTGACGATCTCGAAAATCTCTTCAACGATCTGCGGCGCCAGACCCATCGACGGTTCGTCGAGCAGGATCATTTCCGGCTTGGCCATCAGTGCCCGGCCGATGGCGCACATTTGTTGCTCGCCACCGGAGGTGTAGCCGGCCTGCGAAGTGCGCCGGGTTTTCAGGCGCGGGAAGTAGTGATAAACCTTTTCCAGGCTGTCCTTCAGTTCGCTGCGCGAAATCGAGCGCGTGTAGGCACCGGTCAGCAGGTTTTCCTCGATGGTCAGGTGGCCAAAACAGTGGCGCCCTTCCATGACCTGAATGACGCCACGCTTGACCAACTCGTTCGGCGTCAGCTGATCGATCCGATCACCCTTATATTCGACCGAGCCCTTGGTGACATCGCCCCGCTCAGCCCGCAACAGGTTTGAAATCGCTTTCAGTGTCGTCGACTTGCCGGCGCCATTGGCGCCAAGCAGGGCAACGATCTTGCCTTTCGGCACATGGAGCGATACGCCCTTGAGCACAAGAATCACGTGGTCATAGATGACCTCGATGTTGTTGATGCTCAGATAGTGTTCGGCCGCAGCAGCGGCAGTTTGTGTACTCATAGCTGTTCCCGAAGCGTGGAAGCCGGAAGGAAGCGGGGAAAATCCCCGCTTCCTTTCTCTCTCGCCTTATTTTTCCTTGGAGCAATCACGCGGCGTAATGCCCTTTTCCTTGGCGTACTGCTTGGCAGAGGCCTGGAAGAGCGGGTGGATCAGCGCCTTGTTACCCTCGATCCAGCCCGAGATCGGAACCCACTTGGCACCATCCCACTGCTGAATCTTCACCTTGCCCGAACCTTCGTGGTTGTCGCAGGAGGTCTTGATTTCCGGCAGCAGATCGGTTGCACCCAGCGTCTTCAGGCGAGCATCGGTAATGTTCAGGTTTTCCAGTGCCCAGCGGACCTGCTCGCCAGTCATTGCCTTGCCCTTGCCATACTTTTCCTGCGCCTTGCGGATCGCCTCGATCGACAGCACGGCAGCCGAAACGCCACGGTTATAAAGCACAGTACCGATCTTGGCCTTGTCCTGAAGGTTGCCCTTGTTGGCGCCGTAGACGACCTTTTCGATGTCGGCAATCACTGGCACCTGCTTGCCGGAGACGTTCCAGGTTGCAGCCATGTAACCCTTGGCGGCTTCGCCGGCCGGCACAACGTCTTCCTCGGAACCGGTCCACCACGAACCAATCATCTGATCACGCGGGTAGCCGACCTTCTGGGCAGCTTTCAAAGCGGTCTGGTTCATCACGCCCCAGCCCCAGAACACGACGTAATCCGGCTTTTCCTGACGAATCTTCAGCCACTGGGCACCCTGTTCGTTACCCGGGTGGGCCACTGGAACCTGCACCAGCGTGAACTTGTTCAGCGAAGCTTCGGCTTCCATCGCGATGATGGCTTCCTTGCCGTAGGCGGAGTCGTGATAGAGATAGACGATCTTCTTGCCAGCCAGGTTGCCAGCGTTCTTGTCCTTGATGAACTTGATGATGGCCGAGGCCTGCATCTGGTACGTCGTGACCAGCGGGAAGGCGTAGGGGAAAACGGAACCATCCACTGCATCGGTCCGGCCGTAACCCATCATGGCCAGCGGCAGCTTGTCCTGGGCAGACTTGTCGATCAGGGCATAGGAAATGCCGGTAGACATCGTGTGGATCGGGCCGGAGGAAACCTTGGCCTTGGCCTTGAGGCGCTCGTAACACTCAACGCCCTTGGCGTTGTTGTATTCGGTTTCGCATTCCTCGTAGGTCAGCTGAACGCCATTGACACCTTTTTCCTTCAGGTTGACGTAGTTCAGATAGTCGATGAAGCCACCATAGAAAGCCTGACCGTTCGAGCCATAAGGTCCGACGCGGTAGTCGATCAGCGGGAAGAACTGCTCTTCCGCAGCCATGGCTGTTTGCGACAGCATGGCCAGGGAAACCGCAGCGGCGGCAAGGGCGGGTTTGAAGTTTTTAATCATTGAATGTCTCCTCCAGATTTACAGAAAAGCGACGGGGCCGCCGCCGCTTGGGCAATAGCCATTCCTAGTGAGGGAACGGCCACAGACGCAGTTTTTCCTTGGCGATCTGCCACAGCCGGGCAAGCCCGTGTGGTTCGACGATCAGGAAGAACATGATGAGCGCACCGAACACCGTAATCTGGATGTGCGACACGGTAGCGCTGGCAAAGGGCAAGCCGAACAGATCGGCGACAAAGGGCAAGGCCACATCGAGAAAGATGGGCAGCAACAGGATGAAGGCCGCGCCGAGGAAACTGCCCATGATCGACCCGACACCGCCGATGATGATCATGAACAGGATCTTGAACGACATTTCCAGAGAGAAACCATCCGGCTCGACCGAACCGAGGTAGCAGAACGCATACATTGCCCCGGCGACGCCGCAATAGAAGGAGCTGACAGCAAAGGCGAGCAGTTTGGTCGGCATCAGCTTGATGCCGATGACCGATGCGGCGACGTCCATATCGCGCACCGCCATCCAGGCCCGGCCGGTCGATGAGCGCACCATATTCTTGGCGGCAAGCGCCAGGACAACGACAACGGACAGCACCAAAAGGTATTTCTCGACCGGCGTCGTCAATTCGTGGCCGAAGAAGATCAGCTTCTGCGTCGAAATCACGCCGGAAGACGAGTTGTTCGACAGCCAGGGAAACTTGGTCAGGCACCAGACGATGAAAAACTGCGCCGCCAGCGTCGCCACCGCCAGATAAAAGCCCTTGATGCGCAAGGAGGGCAAACCGAACAGTATCCCTACCCCTGCTGCGGTCAACCCCGCCAAAACGAAGGAAACCAGAATCGGAATACCCTCGATCCGCAACTGGAAGTTATAGGCGGCATAGGCACCAACCGCCATGAAGGCGGCCGAACCAAGCGAGAGCTGGCCGGCATAGCCGGTCAATACATTCAGGCCGATGGCAGCCAAAGCGAAAATCAGAAATGGGATCAGAATGGCCGAGAACCAGTATTCGCTGGCAAAGAGCGGCACTCCGATGAATGCAACGACAAGCAGGGCAATGATCCCGATCCGGTCCTGCCGGATCGGAAAGATTTGCTGGTCGGCGGCGTAGGTCGTCTTGAATTGACCGGCTTCACGGTAAAGCATCTTGTTCTATCCTCTCTTACACGCGGTCAATATGTTTTTCGCCAAACAGGCCTTCGGGCCTGACGAGCAAGAACAGGAGAGCAAGCACATAAGGGAACCAGCCCTCGATGCCACCAAAGTTGCCGCCGAACATATTCTGCATGACCGGCGGAATGTAGATTTCAGCCAGCTTTTCCGAAGCTCCAATGATCAGACCACCGACAATCGCCCCTGGCACCGAGGTGAAGCCGCCGAGGATCAACACTGGTAGCGCCTTGAGCGCCGTGAAAGTGAGCGCAAACTGCACGCCATTTCGCGCCCCCCACATCATGCCGGCCACGAGTGCGACAAACCCGGCAACGCCCCAGACGATGGCCCAGATATGCTGCAGCGGAATGCCGATCGACAAGGCTGCCTGATGGTCATCGGCCACCGCCCGCAACGCACGGCCAACGCGGGTGTATTGGAAGAACAGGGCAAGCGTTGCGACCAGTACGCCAGCGACGCCGGCAGCGACCAGATCGAACTTGGAAATCACCATGTTCCAGTTGTCGAGAACCCAGGGAATCGGCTCGTCGACAATACCCAGCTCCAGCGCCCGCGGGTCGCTGCCAAAGATCATCGGGGCCACGCCTTCGATGAAGAACGCCAGACCGATGGTCGCCATGAACAATGCAATCGGCGGTTGATTGACCAGCTTGCGCAGCACGAACTTTTCGGTCGCGATACCGAACAGGGTCATGATGCCAAACGCCAGAATGATCGCCAGCCAGAGCGGCGCGCCCTTCTCGATGCAGCCGACGACCGACAGCGCGGCGAGATAAACCATCGCGCCCTGGGCAAAGTTGAAGACGCCCGAGGCCTTGTAGATCATGACGAAACCGAGAGCAACCAGCGCGTACATCACGCCGGAAAGCAGGCCGCCGATCAGAACTTCCAGGAAAAAATTCATCGCCCCGTCTCCTTAGTGACCAGCGCCGAGATAGGCTTTGATCACGTCTTCATTATTTTTGACTTCGTCCGGTTCGCCATCGCCGATTTTCTTGCCATAGTCGAGTACAACGACGCGGTCGGAGATGTCCATGACGACGCCCATGTCGTGCTCGATCAGCACGATGGTGGTGCCGAACTGATCATTCACATCGAGGATGAAGCGACACATGTCCTGCTTTTCCTCGACGTTCATGCCGGCCATCGGCTCGTCAAGGAGCAGCATCGACGGCTCGGCGGCCAGCGCCCGACCCAGTTCGACGCGCTTCTGCAGGCCGTAGGGCAGGCGATTGACCGGAGTCTTGCGAATATGCTGAATCTCCAGAAAGTCGATCACCTCCTCGACCTTCTTGCGATGCTCCAGCTCTTCCTTCTTCGCCCGGCCAAACCACAGCGCATGCTCGATGAAGTTGGCTTTCATCTTGGTGATGCGCCCGGTCATGATGTTGTCGAGTACGGTCATACCCTTGAACAGCGCAATGTTCTGGAAGGTGCGGGCAATATTCTGCTGGGCCGCCATGTGCGGCTCCATGTTCTTGCGCTCCTGACCATGCCAGAAGATCCTGCCTTCCTGCGGGTGATAAACGCCGTTGATGACGTTGAGCATCGAGCTCTTGCCGGCACCGTTCGGGCCGATGATGGCGCGAATTTCATGCTCGCGGACATCGAAAGAGATATCGGTCAGCGCCTTGACGCCGCCGAAGCGCAGGGAAATGTTCTGCAGGTCGAGAATGACGTCGCCTATTTTCTTGGACATATCAGGCAGCCTTTTTCACGATCGGAAAGGTTTTCGCATCGAGAATCTTCAAGTCTGCGGAAATCTTGCCGCGCCGACCATCCTCGAACTTCACCTCGGTTTCAATGAACTGGTTTGGTTTGCCGCTGTACAAGGCATCGATCAGCACCTTGTATTTCTCGGCAACGAAGTTACGACGCACCTTGCGGGTCCGGGTCAGTTCGTCATCATCCGGATCCAGTTCCTTGTGCAACACCAGAAAACGGTGAATCTGTGAATCGGCCACCATCGTGTCATGCACCAGATCGGCATTGATCTGCTCGACACATTCGCGGATCAGTTCCAGCACTTCCGGCCGGCCAGCCAGATCGGCATAACCGGAATACGCAATGCCACGGCGCTCGGCCCAGTTGCCAACTGCACCCACGTCGATATTGACGAAGGCACAAACCATGTCGCGGTCGTGGCCGAAACAGACGACTTCCTTGATGTGCTGGAAGAACTTCAGCTTGTTCTCGATGTAGTTCGGGGCAAACATCGCGCCGTTCGATAGCTTGCCGACGTCCTTGGCGCGGTCGATGATCTTCAGATGGCCGTCTTCGTCGAGAAAGCCGGCATCGCCGGTCATGAAATAACCCTCGGCGTTGATCGACTCGGCCGTGGCATCCGGCCGCTTGTAGTATTCCTTGAGCAGCATCGGCCCCTTGACCAGCACTTCGCCGTTCTCGGCAATCTTGATTTCGACGCCCGGGGCCGGTTGACCGACGGAGTCGAACTTGATCTGGCCATCAGGCTGCATGCAGACGTAGGCACAGGTTTCGGTCTGACCGTAGAACTGCTTCAGGTTGATGCCCATTGAACGGTAGAAGCGAAACAGCTCCGGCCCGATCGCCGCGCCGGCCGTATAAGCCACCTTGATCCGGCTCATGCCGAGCACGTTACGCAACGGGCCATAAACCAGCAGATTGCCCAGCCAGTATTCGAAGCGATCAGCAAAACCAACCGACTTGCCGTCGAGAATATCGGCACCGCAACGCTTGGCGACTGCCATGAAGTGGTGGAAAACCTTCTGCTTTAGCTTGCCGGCGTCTTCCATGCGGATCATCACCGAGGTCAGCAGGCTCTCGAAAACGCGCGGTGGAGCGAAGTAGCAGGTCGGGCCGATTTCGCGCAGGTCAGTCATCACCGTCTCGCCAGATTCCGGGCAGTTGATGGTGAACCCTGCTACCAGCGCCTGAGCATAGGAGAACAGGTGGTCGCCAACCCAGGCCATCGGCAGGTAGGAAAGAATGTCGCCGTCTGCCCCCAGCTTGTCGACCTGAACGCCGCCCTGCGCCGCAGAAATGAAGGCCGAGTGCGCCTGGCAGACGCCCTTCGGCTTGCCGGTCGTGCCCGAGGTATAGAGCATTACCGAGACATCATCGAAATGCCCCTGCTCGATTTCGATGTTGAGAAAGTCGGAATGGTTGCGGTCATGAATCCGCCCCATTTCCATCAGTTCATGAATGTCGTGCAGGAAAGGCTGCGTGTAATGGCGCATGCCGCGCGGATCGTCGTAGATGATCTGTTCGAGCGTCGGCACCTGATCCTGGATTTCCAGCATCTTGTCGACCTGCTCCTGATCCTCGACCACCACAAAGCGGATGCCGGCATCCTGCAGCACGAAGAGCATTTCGTTGGCCACCGCATCCTGATAGAGCGGCACTGGCACGCCACCCAGGCACTGGGCGGCCGTCATCATCATGTAGAGGTGCGGCCGGTTATCACCAATGATCGCCAAATTGTCGCCGCGCTTGAAACCAAGCGAAGCCAGGCCGCAAGCCAGGGCGCGGACGCGTTCGGCAACGTCGAGCCAGGACCAGGTCTGCCAGATACCGAGATACTTCTCGCGCATGGCAGGCGCATCCGGGCGGATTTTGGCGTGATGAAACAGCAGCCGGGGAAAGGTATGCAAACCATCCAGCGACGCGAAATTCGCCTGTTCGGGCATTCTTTTTGTCTCCTCTTGCCGCACTTTGAGGTGCGCGGTCTAACGTTCGTTTGACGCATTGTGGCCATTGGTGCCGCCCGCGTAAACCTTGCAGTGCACAACAACGACCATCACACAGCTTGCGGCAAAGTTTAGTCATTGACCAGGCTTATAATTGTCATCCGGCAGACAATCCAGGAAATAAATTGAAAAACGCTGAGGAACTGCTGCGATCCTCCCTCTGGGGTCAGTCCCTGACCGAAGAAGAAATGCTCAAGGCGCTGGCAGGCACCTGCGAGCGCACCTTTTCTGCAGGCGCCTTCATCTGCGCCAAGGGCGAACCGGTTGATTTCTGGATGGGCATCATCGATGGCCTGGGCAAGATGGCCAGCCACTGGACCACTGGCAAGACGACCTCACTGACCGGCATCAGCTCCGGCGGCTGGTTCGGCGAAGGCTCTCTGCTCAAGAAGGAAGTACGCCGCTACGACGTCATGGCCATCCGCGAAACCCGCGTCGCGTTCATGAACCGCAGCACCTTCTACTGGCTGATGGACCACAGCATCCCGTTCAACCGCTACCTGATCGCCCAGATCAACGAGCGTCTCGGCCAGTTCATCGGCATGATCGAAAACGAGCGCATGCTCGACACCGACGCCCGCATCGCCCGCGGTCTTGCCGCGCTGTTCAATCCCGTGCTTTACCCCGGCACCAACCGCCTGCTGCAGATTTCGCAGGAAGAACTCGGCTATCTGGCTGGCGTCTCTCGCCAGCGCGCCAATCAGGCGCTGAGGGTGCTGGAAGATGCCGGGCTGGTCCGCAGTGAATACGGCGGCATCAATGTACTTGATCTTGAAGGGCTGCGAAGCTTCGGCGACTGATTGCTGCGGTCAACGCCCCAAAACGGCAAAAACCAAACCGTTCAGGCAGAGCCTGGCTTATCCAGCCAGCGCAACAACGTGTTGTAGAGCACATCGGGATCGACCGGCTTGCCGATATGATCGTTCATGCCGGCTTCAAGACATATCTGCCGATCTTCGTCGAAGGCGTTGGCCGTCATCGCCAGAATGGGCAGATGCTGGCAGCCAGGCAGCGCACGGATCGCTCGCGTTGCCTCGACGCCGTTCATTACCGGCATCTGCATGTCCATCAGGACCAGCGCATAGTCGTTGGCCTGCACCAGCGCCACTGCCTCCGCCCCGTTGTTCGCCACCTCGGGAATCAAGCCGGCAATGCTCAGCAATTCGCCGGCTACTTCCTGATTGATCGGCTCGTCCTCGACCAGCAAAACGCGCCGGCCAGCATGACGCTGGGCAATCACATCTTCAGGCGCCATCACCGGCCCGGCGGCGGCTGTCTTCTCGGGTGAATCGGCTCTGCCAAGTTGAACCGTCATCCAGAAAAGGCTGCCCTTGTCCGGTTCGCTACTGACACCAATCTCGCCGCCCATCAGATGCGCCAGATGCCCGTTGATCGCCAGCCCGAGCCCGGTGCCACCATACTTTCGGGTCATCGTATCGTCGGCCTGGGTAAAGGCCTTGAACAGCCTTGCTTGCTGCTCGGGCGTCATGCCGATGCCTTCATCCTCGACTTCGAGGCGCAGCAAGACGGAATCGCCTTGCATTTCTCCGGCGTCCAACCGAACGTGAATCTTGCCGTGTTCAGAAAACTTGACGGCGTTGCCAACGAAATTAAGCAGCGCCTGTTGCAAGCGTAACTGGTCGCCCCGCAACAGCGGCGCAACGGTCGGCGAAAATTCGCTGATCAGTTGCAGGCCCTTGGCTGTTGCCTGATCATCCAGCATGGTGAAGACCTGAGCCACCATGTCGCGTGGAGAAAAATTCGTCTGCTCGAGAACGAGGCGCCCAGCCTCGATCTTTGAAAGATCAAGGATGTCATTGATGACATGCAGCAGATGATGCGCTGAGCTGCCGATCTTCTTCAGGCGATCGAGAACGCCCGGCTCCTTCACTTCATTCTGCAGCAGATGGGTCAGACCAATGATGGCGTTCATCGGCGTCCGGATTTCGTGACTCATATTGGCCAGGAAGGTGCTCTTCGCACGATTGGCCATTTCGGCCGCATCCTTCGCCTCGGCTAGTTCGGCGGTGCGAGATGCGACCACCGCTTCGAGATGATGCCGGTACTGCTCAAGTTCGGCTTCGGCCACCTTGCGCTGGGTGATGTCCGTCGAAATGCCGCACAGTGCATTGGTCGTACCATCGCCTTCGCGCAGCGGAATCTTGATCGAGAGGAAAGCACTGGTGATACGCCCATCGGCCGTCGTATTCACTTCTTCTTCGACCACACGCTCGCCGCGCGCGATCACCCGACTATCGTTAACGCGCAAGTTTTCAGCAGTTGCCTGATCAAAAAACTCGGCGTCGCCATGGCCGACAATTTCTTCCAGCGGCCGACCAAACAGCTCGCAAACCCGGCGATTGGCGTAGCGATAGCGATAGTCCGGCCCCTTGATGTAGACGAAGGCGTCGACGCTGTCGAGGATGGTCGACAGCTTTTCCTCACTCTTGCGCAACGCCTCTTCAGCCTGTCGGCGTTCGGTGATGTCTTCCTTGACGGCAAGGAAGTGCCGTACCTGCCCCGCTTCATCGACCACCGGCGAAATCGAGGCATGCTCCCAGTAAAGGCTGCCATCCTTGCGCCGGTTGTGGAACTCGCCACTCCAGGTTTGGCCGGATTTGATGGTCTTCCACAGCGCCTCATATTCTTCAATTGATTTTTCGTGAGAACTGAGCAGGCTGGGATTCTTGCCCATCGCTTCGGCACTCGAGTAGCCAGTCACCTGCTCGAATCTCGGATTGACGTAGCGGATGTTGCCCTCGATGTCGGTAATGACGATGGAGGCCGGGCTTTGCTCAATGGCGCGCGAGAAGGTTCGCAGTTCATCCGCCTGCGCTTGCAACACTTCCTCCTGGGCACGGTTCTGCTCGTAATAGGCGGCAAAAAGACCGTTCGACCAGCGCGAGAAGGCAAATGACGCGAGCACCCCAAAAAGCAGCGCCCCGAACGCCGCCAGCAACAGGCCACCGGAAAGCTGGGCGCTATCGGTAGCGTGCCCGGCAAGCTCCTTGGCAATCACTGCCTGCAATTCGTCGTCAACCATGGAGGCAATCAATACCCAGCCCCAGGGCTCGAAGGTCTGAACCAGTGCCGTCTTTGAAAGAGTCTTGCCGGATTTTGCATCCGGCCATTCATAACGAACGAAGGTGCCTTTCTCCGTTCCCAAGCGATAGAGTTTCTCCGCCGCCTCGCGCTCGGCCGGGGGCATTGCACTCAACAGTAAACCTTCAAGTGCAGGATTGGACGGTGAAAGCACACCTAGCCCGTCGCGGTCGATGATGCTGATATAGCCGCTCTGACCAAAACGAAGCACGCGCAGGCGGGCCACCACTTCCTTCTGCTGCGCCGCCTCCCATTTATAAGTGTAGTCGCCGGTCCCGATCAACCAGTCATAGGGCTCGAAATGGCGAACGTAAGCCAGCTTGTCGGCCATCTGTTTCGAATCATCCGGCCGGTACCAGCGATAGCGCGAGAAGCCTTCGCCACGCGGCTTGCCGGCCGCTTCGATCAGACCACGCATGATGTAGTGGCCGGTATCGTCGCGATTGTCGAGGTTCGTCTTGCCTTCGAATTGCGGCGCCGTCGGCAGCAGGATGAACTGCCCGGTCATGTCGTCGATGAAGTAGTAGCCACGCCCCTCGTAGAAGCGAGCCGGGCGCAGCGCCTCGACGATCATCCGCTTGACCTCGGCAACCGGGTGGCGCGGTGACTCGCGATCGTAGATCGCCTGCACCATCTGCATGGCGACATCAACCTGCTCGGTGATGCTGGCGCGCAAGACAGTCTCGGTACGCTGACGCGAGAATTCAATAAAACCGATCGCGCTCTGCATCTCGGCCCGCAGGCGAACCTCAATGAGCTCATTGCCGGCCTGCTCGATGCGAGCAATGGATGCACGCTGTTCTTTAAGGTTCTGCCAGGAGAAAAAAGCCGCCAACCCCAAAGTCAGAAAGAGAACAACCGCCAGCGTACCAATCAGATGGATGCGGGGAAGTGTCTTTTCGTTGGCAGTCAGACGCACGGCAATGGCTTTCTCTCTTAAGTGCGGCAATGTTTTCAGCTCATTTTAGCCCCGTAATCCAATGAAAACAGTGGCAAAACCGAAAATACCCGGCCACCATCATCCGCATCCCATGGCCACACCTTCCAGGATATTCAAAATAAAAACGGCGAGGTACTTTGCCTCGCCGTCGTTTTGTCTCCCCTCCCTGAACGTTCGGGGTTGCTGTTCCCCTTCCGGAGTCTTGCTGCCTTACATGCTGCGCCGGTACTGGCCGCCCACTTCATGGAGCGCGGTGCTGATCTGGCCGAGCAGCGCCGCCAACCCGCCCACATCGATATAGTGATAAAAACATAAAAATAGCCATAACAGCTAATTTAATTTACATATTTTTCATTCGCATACAGATATGAAGAATTGCTCAATTATGTTTTTTAACAATGCCTTACGAACATTTTTCCCTATCAATTTTAGAACCCAAACCTATAGTGAAAGCGGATATCTGAATAAAAAATAATAGCCGGATCAGGGAGTCATCATCATGTCTGCGTGCCCATGCCCAACGTCCCCGAACAATCTTGGGGAAATAGTGGTTTCATTTGCTTGCGCCCCGGCCGCTTCGGCCGTGATCCCTTGCGACAGCAGCCCTGTCCGAATCCTGATTCGGCGGACCCTGATCAGCCTTGCCATTGCGCAGCTTTTCCTCCCCGTGGGCGGGAACGTTTACGCTGACCCCGACACCTGCAGCCTGCAAACGTCAAGCAGCGTCGTCTGTAGCGGCAACCAGTCCGGCGGCGTCGCAACAGGCCGTACGCTGCTGACGGACGGTAGCACCCTTCAATCGCCACCGGTCACGACGATCAACGTCAATTCGCTCAATGCTACGGTGGCCCCCGGCAGCGGATTGCCGGGTATCTACCTGCACAACGAAGCTGGCAACGCTGTAGCCATCAATGCCGGTGCCTCGTTGGTGCCGATTTCCATCACGGCAAGCGGCGACAACACCGCCGGTATCGCGGTGAACGGTTTCGGAACGCCGACCCAGACCATCAATTTCTTCGGCCTGCCTTTGCCGGCAGGAGCCGGCGGAACGGGCGGCGACGTGACGGTCAGCAGTCATGCGAAGATCATCACCGATGGCGACGAAGCCCCTGGCATCAGCGCACGCAGTCGGGCGGGCGGCTATTCCGATGCCGTCGTCAACACTTACAAGCAACTCCTCGGCACCAACCAGGGCGTCACCTTCCATATCAGCACGGTGCAGGGCGACAGCACCAAAATTGGCCAGTCAGTCACCGGCTCCAATGGTGGCGAATTTATTCTGAAAAACAATGTCATAGGACTCGCCCCCACCTACACCTACAATCTCAGCAGCATGGCGCTCGCCAATCTGGCGCCAGGGCAGCACATTGACACCTCGGTGTCCTATGCCGTTACCTCGGTCATCGGTTATGCCCCATCCAACGCCGTGCTCACGCTTCGCGTCACACGCTTGGATGATGGTTCGCTGAGCGTCTTGCCGGCAACATATTTCGACGTCTACGGGCGCGCCTACGAGGCAACGCAGGCCATTGCCTATGTCGAAGGTGCAACGCCCTTCTCGGGACAGATCTCGCTGGCACCGAACTTCGACAGCTACATGACCCGACTGCTGGAAGACTCCGCCATCGGCGGTGCCGGCGGCAACGTCAGCGTAACGACCAGCGGCTCGATCACGACGAAGAATGAGGTCTCGTTCGGCCAGGCATCGTACGGCATCCTGGCCCAAAGCAAGGGCGGCACAGGGCTACCCGGTGGAGGTGGCGTCTTTAGTGGCGACACCGGCAATGCCGGCTCGCCGGGCGGCATCGTCACGATAAACAACGCGGCGACCATCCACACCTTTGGCGAAGGCGCCCACGGCATCGTTGCCTCCAGCGCCGGCGGCAACGGTGGACGCGGCGGCGGCGCCAGTTTTGCCGGTAACGGCGGCGCGGGCGGCACGGGCGCCAAGGGTGGCGAGGTCAGTGTTGTCAACTTCGGCAATATCACCACCGAGTCGACCAACGCCTTTGGCATCCTGGCCCAGACCCTCGGCGGCCAAGGGGGTCAGGGCGGCGGCGGCGGCTGGCTGGGAGGGGGCGGCGGTGCGGGGGGCGCAGGAACAGCAAACGATCTGGTCCTCGTCGGCAACGCGGGCACTATCACGACCTCAGGCAACGATTCGCACGGCATTCTGGTCCAGAGCATTGGCGGCTTTGGCGGCGGGGGCGGGGGTGCGAGCGGCATCGTGGCACTGGGCAGCGACGGCGGCAATGCCGGGACGGGCGGCATCGCAACGATTTTGAACCTCGGGAAGGTGAGCACCGGAGGCTGGAACGCCAACGCGCTGATGAGCCAGAGCATCGGCGGCGGGGGTGGCAGCGCCGGCGGGGCAGGCGGGCTCGTCGCGCTCGGTGGCAACGGCACTGCCGGCGGCAATGGCGGGATGTCCACGGTATACAACTACGGTGAACTGAGCGCTATCGGTATCGGTGCACGCGGCATCGTTGCACAAAGCATCGGCGGTGGCGGAGGCCATGGCGGCGACTCGGGTGGACTCGTGGCCATCGGTGGTGACGGCGCCACTACCAGCGATGGTGGTGCCGTCAACGTCAGGAATGAAGGCAAGATTACCTCGGCCTCCAACGCCATCCTCGCCGAAAGCATCGGCGGTGGCGGCGGCACAGGCGGGTCGAGCGGCGGCTGGTTCGGCGTCGGCGGATCCGGTGGTGGGGGAGGGGATGGCGGCACGGTCACGGTAAACAATAGTGGCGATCTGACGACCGCCGGTCGCAATGCAGCGGCGCTCTTCGCGCAAAGCATCGGCGGCGGCGGCGGCAATGGTGGCAATGTCGTCGCCGTCGGGGCATTTGCATCGGTCGCGATCGGCGGCGCCGGCGGCAATGGTGGCGACGGCGATGAAGTCGTGGCAAAAAACACGGGCGGAAGCATCGAAACATGGGGTGTCCAGTCCCACGGCATCTTTGCCCAGAGCCTGGGCGGGCGCGGCGGCAACGGCGGGTTTGCTGCTGCTGCATCTGCCGGCAAAGGCATCTCCTTTTCTGTTGCCATCGGGCGCACCGGTGGCGGCGGCGGAGATGGCGGCGAGGTACAGGTCGAAAGCCAGAGCACGATCACGACGCACGAACAGGACGCATACGGCATCTATGCCCAGAGCGTCGGCGGCGGCGGCGGAAATGGTGGCTTCACCATAGCCGCCAGCGCTGCAGTTCAAGGCGTGGCGGTTTCCTTCTCGGTAGGGGGCGCCGGGGGCGCTGCCGGCGACGGCAAAAAGGTGGAGGTCGGCAAGGATGCGCCTATCACCGGAACGGTCACCACGACCGGTGCTAATGCCTATGGTGTCGTTGCCCAAAGCGTCGGCGGTGGTGGCGGACATGGCGGCCTGGCGGTAGCAGCCACAATTTCGGCCGGCACGAACGGCAGCGGAAGCCTTGGCCTGTCACTCGGTGGCGAGGGTGGTGCCGGGGGGGCCGGGGGGGCGGTCGTTGTCAATAGCGCGGCCAGCATCAGCACGCAGGGCGAAAAAGCCTACGGCATCAAGGCGCAGAGCGTCGGCGGCGGTGGCGGTGACGGCGGCTTGGCAGTTGCGGGAAGCATTGGCGGTGGCTCTGGCTCACTAAAGCTCGACGTCGCCGTAGGCGGCTCGGGAGGCGCCGGGAGTATGGGCAGCACGGTTGATGTCGACATCAGCGGTGGCAGCATCGAAACCTGGGGCAAGGATGCTCATGGCGTGTTCGCCCAGAGCATTGGGGGCGGTGGCGGCGATGGGGGCATCGCAATTGCCGGAACACTTGGGCTTGGCGGCAAGAACGCGAACGTCAGCGTTTCCGCCGGTGGCGTTGGCGGTACAGGCAGCATCGGCGACACAGTCACCGTGAGCAACGCCGGCACGATCAAGACGCACGGCAATGCTGCATTCGGCATCTTCGCACAGAGCCTGGGCGGAGGTGGCGGGGTTGGGGGAGCCGCGTTCAGCGGAGCCGGAAATCTGAATATTGGCCAGGAAGGCTATAACGTCAATATCGATTTCGCCTTCGGCGGCAAGGGTGGCTCAGGCAACAAAGGCGGCATGGTCGATATCACTAACAGCGGAACGATCGAAACATTTGGCATTGCCTCTCACGGCATTTTTGCCGAGAGCATCGGGGGCGGTGGCGGACAGGGCGGCAGCGCGCGCACCATGTCGATCAATGCGGCAATAATGCCGGTCAGCACTCTGGGCAAATATGCGTCGTTCAGCCTTAGCCTCGGAGGCAAAGGTGGCTCGGGCAGCGACGGCAACACGGTCAGCATTGATAATCAGGAATCGATCATTACCCACGGCGCCGACTCGCACGGCGTTTACGCACAAAGTGTGGGCGGCGGCGGGGGCACCGGCGGAGAAGGGGCACATGGATTCTTCGGAATTCCGGCCTTGATGTTCGACAAAACGCCGATGTACCAGCAGGTATCCGTTTCCATGGGCGGGAGTGGCGGCGCAGCGGGTAGTGGCGGCGCAGTCAATGTCAATCAGCACGGCAGTATCACGGCTCACGAGCAAGGATCGCATGGCATCTTCGCGCAAAGTATCGGTGGCGGTGGTGGCACGGGCGGTGTTGGGGCCATAGGCTTTACCGGCACGGTCGGCATCGGTGGCTCAGGTGGCGCTTCCGGGAATGGCGGCAAGGTCGACGTGGCCGTGGAGGGCGACATCAACACATACGGCGGTGCCGGCTATGGCGTTTTTGCCCAGAGTATCGGTGGTGGTGGCGGAGTCGGTGGCAATATCGACCGGGGCCTCGCCACCAGCTGGAACGTGGGGATTGGGGTCGGCGTCATTCGCAACTCGGGAAACGGTGGCAACGGGGGTGAAGTTAACGTATCCGGCACGGGCCTTATCCACACCCGGGGCCTCGGCGCCACAGGCATTTTCGCGCAGAGCGTCGGCGGCGGCGGCGGGGTAGCCGGCTACCAGAATCAAAGCTGGTGGGGTTTTGCCGGAAGTGCGGGCGGTAATGGCTCCGGGGATCGTGTCACGGTTGACTGGAACGGCAGCATCCAGACCGATGGCGATACCGCTCACGGCATCTATGCCCAGAGCGCTGGCGGCGAGGCCGTTGACGTGGTCGTCTATGACGAAAACGGCAATCCGACCCAGAACAAGCTGCAGGGATACCAGAATCTCGGGAAAGATGTGAGCGTCACCGTGAGGGGAGACGTAATCACGAGCGGTTCCAGGTCGAACGCAATCTACGCACAAAGTGAAGGTAACGAAGGCAACGGCAACATCACCGTAAGGATTCTCGACAAGGGAACAGTAAAGGGTGGAACGGGAGTAGATGCTGCCGGCGTACACCTCGTCGGCGGTGCCCAGAACCTGATTGAGAATACCGGGCTCATCGGCGCAGTGGAGGGCGTAAGCGGGCTCGCCATTGCCAGCGACACCGGCAACGACGTGGTAATCAACCACGGCACGGTGACAGGCTCCGTAGCACTCGGCACCGGAATCAACGTTTTCACGAATGCACCAGGCGGCACGTTCAATACTGGGCCGCTCGTCGAGCTTGGCGCAGGCAGGCAGCTGACCAACAGTGGCACGCTGGCACCCGGCGGTACGGGGGCAGTCGCGACAACCACGCTGACCGGCAATCTGCTGCAGGACAGCAATGGTTCATTGGCGGTTGACCTCAGTCTGGCCGGACGCGCCAGCGACCTGCTCAGTGTCGTCGGTTCCGCCCAGGTCGACGGCAAGCTGAGCGTGCGTCCGTTAGATACCGGATTCGCCCGCCCCGGCACTCTGCGCAGCGTGGTACTGATCGCCGGCGACGGTGTATCTGCTGCCAACCTGACGCTTGCCGCACCACACTCCCTGCTGACCAGTTATGCGCTGATTTATCCGAGCGCCAACGAGATAGGCGTTACCCGCAGCGTCAACTTTGCTCCCCGCTCGCTCAGTCCTAATGCCCAGCGCATTGGCTCCCACCTAAACGCCATTCAGGAAGCAGGTGGCTCGGCCAGTCTCGCCCCCTACATCGCGGCATTGTTCGCGCAACCGAATGATGCGAGTCTCCACACGGCTTACGAAAAACTTGGGCCGGGCGCGCTGGGGTCGATAACGACGGCAGCGACGACTTCCAGCCTCGAATTCAACGATGCGATGCACAGTTGCCGCCAACGTGATGGCGACTATCGATTTATCCGGGAAGGAGAATGCAGCTGGATGCGACTGGGCGGAAGCATTCGCAATCAGGAGCGGAACGATCAGAGTCCGGGCTATACGCAGGATGTCGTGACGATGGCCGGGGGCATTCAGAAGGAATTTTCGCGCGACGTCCATCTGGGCTTTGGCGTTTCCTACCAGCACTCGGCCCTCAATTCGATTTTTTCAGATATCAAGGGGGAACGCTTCGAGGGTGGGTTGATCCTGAAACGTCGAATCGATGCAACTCGTCTCTCGCTGTCGTTCAGTGCTGGCTATGGCCACTATGAGAGCAAGCGCCTGGTCGATTTCGCCACCCCCGGCGTGCAGGCTCAGGCCAAGCCGCAGTTGTGGTCAACGTCTCTACATGGCCGGATCAGTCACGACATCATGTCCAGCGAGAGTGCTTATGTCCGGCCAATGCTGGGCATGGGTGCCTCGTATGTTTCGCGCAAGGCCTACAGCGAAACCGGGGCGGGCGGAGCCAATCTCCAGGTCGAAAAGGAAACCGACACCTTCGTGTCGCTCCATCCAGCAATCGAATTTGGTGGTGAACACGGTATAGGCGACGAAGGAACCCTGCTACGGCACTTCGTGCGAGTTGGCATGACCCGCTTCCTTGGTAGCAATGACCGAAATTTCACGGCCAGCATGGAGGGGGCACCAAGCGGGGTACCGGCTTTCACGGTCACCACCCAGAGTGAAAAAACCTATGCCGATCTTGCCGTTGGCATCGACATTCTGCGCAATAGCGGTACAACCGTGCGACTCGAATACACCGGTCAGTTCTCGAAACAAAGCTCTGCCAATGCGATTGGCGTAAAGTTTGCGATGCCATTCTGATCACAAGGGACTTACTACGCACGTGACCCATTACCCTTCAAACCAATGGGTTAGGTGCTGATTGTTCAGACAGCAGAAAATAGTTTGAAATAAGCATTAAGCATATAGCGCAGGCAGGCAGCCTGCTAATTCGTGAGCAGGGGCTAGGGCTTAGCTCTGCTGACTCGCGACCAAGCTCACCGACTCGCTAGCCACGTTTTTGCGGCATCCGCGTTAGTAAATAGGCGGGTGTCCCAGCTAGTGTCGACTTGAGCTGATATCGCCAAATACTGCTCGACCATCTCGCGAACCTGACCAGTCTCTGGGACGACTATTGCACCCCGTAGCCGTGGTCTTATCGTTGAGGCTCCTTTGTCGATGGCTGCGGCATATTCAATATCACTTTCAGCCGCGGTCAATTTTGAGATGCGTGACATGTCCCAAAATGAGTAACGAACCTCTTCAAAGCGGAAATCCCCTAAAAATTTGGTATTGACCATCTCGATTTCCGTCGCGGGCACTTCACCCCAGAATTTCGCGTAAAAGCTGTTGTTTTCCCAGTTGGTCAGGTGAGGCATTCGGGGCTAATGGTCAATTTTAAGATTGTCTTGATTTTAGCATTTCAGCATGAGGTGGTCATCCTTGAAGTTTGTCCCCTGTAACCCGACCTCAATCCCTAAAATTGCCCCGGAGATTTATCCGAGGCATCTTGGGTCAACTGCGTAGTAACACCCGGCGCAATGAAAAACGGCGAGGTACTTTGCCTCGCCGTCGTTTTGTCTCCCCTCCCTGAACGTTCGGGGTTGCTGTTCCCCTTCCGGGGTCTTGCTGCCTTACATGCTGCGCCGGTACTGGCCGCCCACTTCATAGAGCGCGGTGCTGATCTGGCCGAGCGAGCAGTACTTCACTGCATCGACCAGCACGGCAAAGACGTTGCCATCTTCAATCACCGTCTGTTTCAGCTTTTCCAGCATGGCCGGCGCCTGCGCCGCATTTCGTGCCTGGAAGTCGCGCAGGCGCTTGATCTGGCCCTGCTTTTCTTCGTCGGTTGAACGCGCCAGTTCGATTTCCTGTTGCGCCATACCCTTCGGATTAAGGAAGGTATTGACGCCAACGATCGGGTAGGAGCCGTCGTGCTTCTTGTGCTCATAGAGCATCGACTCTTCCTGGATCTTGCCACGCTGGTAGCCGGTTTCCATGGCACCCAACACACCGCCGCGCGAGGCGATGGCTTCGAACTCTTTCAGCACGGCTTCTTCGACCAGATCGGTCAGTTCGTCGATGACGAAAGCGCCCTGATTCGGGTTCTCGTTCTTGGCAACGCCCCATTCGCGGTTGATCACCAACTGGATGGCCATGGCGCGGCGCACGGATTCCTCGGTCGGCGTCGTGATCGCTTCGTCGTAGGCATTGGTGTGCAGCGAGTTGCAGTTGTCGTAGATGGCGATCAAGGCTTGGAGCGTGGTGCGGATGTCGTTGAAGTCCATTTCCTGGGCGTGCAGCGAGCGACCGGAGGTCTGGATGTGGTACTTCAGCTTCTGGCTGCGCTCGTTGGCGCCGTACTTGTTCTTCATCGCCAATGCCCAGATACGGCGGGCGACGCGGCCAATCACCGAATATTCCGGGTCCATGCCGTTGCTGAAGAAGAAACTCAGGTTCGGGGCAAAATCGTCGATCTGCATGCCGCGTGCAAGATAACTTTCGACGTAGGTAAAACCGTTTGACAGGGTAAAGGCGAGCTGGCTGATCGGGTTGGCGCCGGCTTCGGCGATGTGATAGCCGGAAATCGATACCGAGTAGAAGTTCTGGATCTGGTTATGAACGAAGTATTCCTGAATGTCGCCCATCATCTTCAAGGCGAATTCGGTAGAGAAAATACAGGTGTTCTGGCCCTGGTCTTCTTTCAGGATGTCGGCCTGCACCGTGCCACGCACGGTCGACAGCGCCCATTCGCGAATCTTCTCGGCTTCGTCTTCGGTCGGCTGACGGCCATTGTCCTTCTCGAATTTAACGTACTGCTGATCGATGGCGGTATTGAAGAAGCAGGCCAGAATGATCGGGGCCGGACCGTTGATGGTCATCGAGACCGAGGTGGTCGGCGAGAGAAGATCGAAACCGTCGTAGAGCACTTTCAGGTCATCAAGCGTCGCGATCGAAACACCGGAGTTGCCGATCTTGCCGTAGATGTCCGGACGCTCGTCGGGGTCGCAGCCGTACAGCGTCACCGAGTCGAAAGCGGTGGAAAGACGATGCGCCGGCATGCCTTCGGAAACGCGCTTGAAACGGCGGTTGGTGCGGAAGGCATCGCCTTCACCGGCAAACATCCGGGTCGGATCTTCACCTTCGCGCTTGAAGGCGAAGACGCCCGAGGTGTAAGGGAAGGAACCGGGCACGTTCTCGCGCATCAGGAAACGCAGGGTTTCACCGTCATCGCCAAACTTCGGCAGGATGACTTTCTTGATCTTGGTGCCGGACAGAGATTCAGAAACCAGCTTGGTGCGGATTTCCTTGTCGCGGATTTTCACGACGTATTCGTCACCGGCGTAGGCGGCGACGGTATCCGGCCACATGTCGAGCAACTTCCTGGCCTTCGGGTCGATCTCGCCATCTTTCCAGGCGATCAATTCGTCGAAGTCTGCGGTGGACTTGTCGCAGCCCTTGAAAACGCCGGCCGCAATACGCAGCGATTGACGTTCGCGGGCAATCTTGACCTGTGTTTCTGTATGGGCATGGTAGCCACGAACGGCTTCGGCGATTTCAGCCAGATAACGGACGCGCTGTGCCGGCACGATGGCGCGCTGGGCCGAGGACTGCTTGACGCTTACCAGTGGCAGCTTGCCCGGCGCCAGCTTCAGTCCTTTTTCCGTCAGGGCCGGAACCAGCGCCTGATAAAGTCCCGTCACACCGTCATCGTTGAAACGGGCGGCCTGGGTACCGAATACCGGCATGTCGTCGGTCGGCGTGGTGAATGCCTCACGGTTGCGCTGATACTGCTTGCGCACATCACGCAGCGCATCTTCGGCGCCCTTGCGGTCGAACTTGTTGATCGCCACAAAATCGGCGAAGTCGAGCATGTCGATCTTTTCCAGCTGCGAAGCGGCGCCGAACTCCGGGGTCATCACGTAGAGCGACAGATCGACGAATGGCACGATGGCGGCATTGCCCTGGCCGATGCCGGAGGTTTCGACAATCACCAGATCAAAGCCGGCCAGTTTGCAGGCGGCGATGACTTCGGGCAGCGCGACGGAAATTTCGGACCCCGTATCGCGGGTGGCCAGCGAGCGCATGAAAATGTTCGGATGCTCGATGGCGTTCATCCGGATGCGGTCGCCAAGCAGGGCACCGCCGGTACGCTTGCGCGACGGGTCAATGGAAACCAGACCAATCTTGACGGCATCGCCCTGGTCGAGGCGGAAGCGGCGCACCAGTTCATCGGTCAGTGAGGACTTGCCGGCGCCGCCGGTGCCAGTGATACCGAGCACGGGAACGGAAAGCTGCGCCGCTGCCTTGAGCAGTGGCTCCTTCAAAGTCGGCGCTTCGCCGTTTTCCAGCAGCGTGATGACGCGAGCCAGCAAGCGCTTGTCGCCCGCCTTGAGGCCGGCCAATACCTGCTCGGTGCTCGGCACGCCTTCCTCGGCGACATCGAAGTCGGATTTCTGCACAACCTCGTTGATCATGCCCTGCAGGCCCATATGGACGCCATCTTCCGGGGCGTAGATACGGCTGACGCCATACTCATGCAGTTCCTTGATTTCGGACGGCACGATGACGCCGCCGCCACCGCCGAAGACCTTGATGTTCTCGCCGCCATTGGCCTTGAGCAAATCGATCATGTACTTGAAGAACTCGACGTGGCCGCCCTGATAAGAAGTGATGCAGATGCCCTGCGCGTCTTCCTGCAAGGCCGCATTGACAATTTCCTGGACCGAGCGGTTGTGGCCGAGGTGGATCACTTCAGCGCCGGTCGATTGCAGGATGCGGCGCATGATGTTGATCGAGGCATCGTGACCATCAAACAGCGAGGCTGCGGTAACGAAGCGCACCTTGTTCTTGGGTTTGTACGGGGAGAGCTTCTTCGCAACGGAAAGATCGGTCATGACAGCGGCCTCATCAGAAAGACGGAAAGGCGCCCATGGTACGGCCCTTTCTCCTTGCCGCCATTGTGGCGAATGACGCCAATCGTGCAAATTCCGCCAAGATGATACGATGCTGCGGTCGACCACCTTAAAACGGCAAAAATGCTGCATCGCACCATCCCGAATTCGTCGCAACGCACGCAAGCTACTGTTGCCATGGGATTTGTTACCGGCATGCTCGCCGGCCTCGCCCGGCGCGGCCGTAATCCTGAGCCGCTGCTGGCCGCCACCGACATTGATCTTGCAGACACCGCCAGCCGGATTCCGATTGATCAGTACGCCGCGCTCTACAACCGGATCAACCGCGAACTCGACGACGAAGGTTTCGGCCTGTTCGCCCAGCCGATGCGAATTGGCAGCTTCGAGTTTCTCTGCCGCGGCTGCCTCAGCGCCCCAACGCTGGCCGAAGCACTGCAGCGAGCCAGCCGATTTCTGCACATCGTGCTACCCGACCTTAGTGTCAGCATCCGCCGCTCACAGGGCCGGGCCGAACTGGTAATCAGCGAAAGCCGGCGCCTCGCCGACAACCCGGACGACCCCGGCCGCATCTTCGCCTTCGAATGGCTGCTCCGCCTGCTGCATGGCCTTGCCTGCTGGCTGGCCGGACGCGGCCTGGCACTGGATAGCGTAATTTTTCCCTATCGCCGCCCGGCCCACGCCGCCGATTACCCGTTGATATTCACCGAAGATTCCCGCTTCGCGCCAACCGTGCCCGGTGGCGTCGGCACGCTGGTCGCCAGCTTCAACGCCAACCTGCTCGAGCTGCCCATCCGCCGCGACGAAGCCGCCCTCATCGCCTTTCTTGAGGGCGCGCCCGGCAAACTCACCACGCTTTACCGGCGAGACCGCGAAATGGTCATCCGCGTCCGTGACCTGCTGCGGACTGCGCTCCCCACGACGCTCAGCCTCGACGATATCGCCGACCGCCTGCACCTGTCGCCACGCACCATCCACCGCCGACTCGAAGAAGAAGGCTCGAGCTACCGTGGCATCAAGGATGCGCTGCGTCGCGACATGGCGCTGTCGCGGCTGACCAAGACGAAAGACTCAATCGCCCAGGTCGCCACCGATCTCGGCTACGCCGACACCTCGGCCTTCTACCGGGCTTTCGTGGAGTGGACAGGCATGGCGCCGGTGCATTACCGGCGGCAATGGGGTCTGAAAGGATGATGCTGCGGTAGACCGGCAAAAACGTGCAAAAACCGGAGCCAAGCGCCCTTAACCGCCGCGATTCAGCTGACCCAAACGCTGCCCGAGATCCTCCATGGCCTGACAGGCTTCTTCTCCGCCATCGAGAACTTCCAGCAAATTCTCGCTGAAAGTCGTCACCATGTTGGTCAGTGCATTTTCATCGGCATTCGACAACTCGACGTGCGTCATGACCCGGGAAAGATCCTGCTCCAGCATCATCAGCAGTTCGGCACAAACCGCCCGATCACGCAGATAGGCGGAGCGGGCATTGCTGGTCGAGGCGGTGACGCGCTCGATCGCATCGAGAATGCCGGCCTGGTTGCGGCGATTGGTTTCCTCGACCTCAATCGCCTTCAGGCGCGAATCGGCACACTCCGCGGCAATGCAGATATGGTCGCGCAACCGGCCACAGAACTCCGGATCGCTGACCGGCATATTGTTGATGACCACGGTCAGGTAATCGAAATTGTGTACGCTGCGGCTACGAAATTCGAAGATGCGCCCCAAGGTGCGAACATGCGCCACCACCGAGGTTTCCAGCGGCAGATTTGTGCCCTCAGCACTCATAGTCAGCGTTTGCTGAGAAACCCGGGTCTGCACGACACCGGCCAGCCGGAAGCGCTGCAACATTTCCAGCATCCCGGTCGCGATTTCCTGCTTGGTTTGATAAGTGATCAGTTCGCGGATGAAGCGGATGAGTATCGCGTACTCGTCCATGTTGGCCATCACCAGCGACGACAACATTTCGGTGTCATCGAGTTGCTGCTTCAACTGCTGACGATCTTTGGCAATCTGCTGGGCCGCCTGCACCTTGCGCAACAGTTCCTCGGGCTGGAAGGGCTTGACGATGAAGTCCTCAGCCCCTGCCTCGTACCCCTTCAAGCGCGCTTCGTGCCCCTCCTGGCTCGACACGAAGGTTACGGGAATATGCCGCAAGCCAAAATCATCCTTGATCAGACGACAAAAATCGTGGCCATCGATCCCCGGCATCCGAACATCGAGCAGGAACATGTCGGGCTTGACCGTTTCCAGCCTGGCCTGACATGCCGCTACATCGGGAAAGGTTTCAACCTGGCAATAGCGCTCAAGAATGCCCTGGATGATGATGAGAACGTAAGGATCATCGTCGACTACAAATACCCGGAATGCTTCATTCATATCAATTCTCTTGAAAACAATTTGTCGTTGGCGCCACCCAATACACCTACAAGCCAAGCCCACGCTGGATTTCGGCACCGATCTCGGCTATGCCTTGTTGCAGCCCGAGCAGCAGTTCATCAGTTGGCGCCGCGCCCTCGATCGCTTCTTCAACATCACCAGCGATGACGTGCAAGGCCTTCATGCCCAGCATGCCGATTCGCCCCTTCAGGGAGTGCGCCGCCAGACTCGCGGACTTTGCATCACCCTCCGACAGCGCCTGCCGGATTTTAGCCAGTGCCGCTGGCGCTTCGCTGACAAAATCGCTCAGCCAGTGACGATAGCGTATCTCGTCACCGAGCAGGAGAGCCAACCCGGCACCGGTATCGATACCCGCCAGAGCTGGAAACTCATTGGCCGGCGGCACTTTAATCGCCGAGACCGGACGACGCTGCTTGGCCTCAGGAATCCATTTCGCCAACGTGCGAAAGAAAGCATCTTCATTAAACGGTTTGCCAATATGCCCGCTCATTCCGGCCGCTACGGTCTTGTCTCGTTCATGCGCCATCGTGTGTGCCGTCATGGCGATGACCGGCAAGTTTGCGAAACGCTCAATCTGACGAATCTTCCGGGTTGCCGTCAGGCCATCCATAACCGGCATCTGGATATCCATCAGGACCAGATCAAAGCCCTCCGCATCGGTCCAAAGAATATCGATCGCCTCCTGCCCGTTACCGGCCAGTATCGGCGTTACCCCGACCGCGGCGAGCAAGCCTTCGACCACCTCGCGGTTCAGCAACTGGTCATCGACGACCAGCACGCGCGCTCCCTGATAGGCCAGTTGCACCGGTTCATTGGCCTGAGGCGGCAACTCATCGGCGGCAGCCACTCCCAGCCACAACCTGGCCAGAAAAGTACTGCCCTTCCCCTTGCAACTGCTGACACCAATTTCGCCACCCATGGCCTCTACCAGCTGTTTGCAGATCGACAGCCCGAGACCGGTTCCACCAAACTGGCGGGTGACCAAGGGACCGGCTTGCGAGAAAGGCTTGAATAGCTGCCCGATCTCATCATCGCTCAGACCAATTCCGGTATCTTCAACGGCAATCTCCAGACAAACCCGCTGCGCTTCACGAACAGCCTGATTAAGCCGAATCTCGACCCGCCCGGTTGCGGTGAATTTGACCGCATTGCTCAGCAGGTTGAGCAAAATCTGCTCGAGCCGCAGCGCATCGCCGACCAGCACATCGGGAATCTCTTCAGCGATCAGCTCAAGGAGAGACAGTCCTTTCTCTTCCGCTTTGTAACTGACCAGCGAAAGACTGCGCTTGACCAAGGAGCGCAGGCTGAAAGGCGCGGTCTCAAACTCCAGGCCTCCGGCAACGATTTTCGAAAGGTCGAGCAGATCATCAATGATGCCCGCCAGGGTCTTGCCGGCACTATTGATTTTGTCCAGATAATCGCGCTGACGATCGTCCGTGCAAAGTGGGCGGGCCAAACCAGAAAAACCGATCACCGCACTGAGTGGCGTGCGCAACTCGTGCGTAACGTTGGCAAAAAATGCATCCTTGGATTGCTCGGCCAGCCGGGCTGCCTCAAGGGCGTCATTAAGCGCTGATTCAGCCTGTTTCCGCTCGGTGATGTCTCGCGAGAAGACCAGCAATTGTCCCCCGGCAGCATCCCGAGCGGTGACACTGATCTCGACATTCCAGATCGATCCATCCTTGCGCCGATGCCGGGATTCGAACTGGTCACTACCTACCGCCATTACTCGCCGGATTTGCCTGATGATTTCGGTCGGATCCTTCACGGCTTCGAGCTGGGAAATATTCATCCCGAGCAACTCTTCGCGTGTGTAACCTGACAACTGGCAGTAGGTCGAATTGACATCGAGCAGTTCGCCGCTGGCGTCAATCTGCCAGAAGCCATCCTTCGTCGTCTTCAGGATCCCGCGCAGGGTTTCATGGCTTTCCCGGACCGCCATCTCGGCCCGCTTGCTCTCGGTAATATTGGTATGCGTGACAACCACGCCACTGCCGCCGTTGCCGAGCCTTGATGCAGACATCGAAAACCATCGCTCCTCGGTTGGAGAGTGGCAGGGGTAATCAATACGAAAGCTTGGCAATCGGCCATCGAGCACCAGACCGATCCCGTTGGCTGCCTCCAGCGCACCTTCATCAGGCGCCGCACCAAAACCGGTCTGACAGACATTCAGGTAACGAACCCCAAGGTGGAGTCCCCTGTCTGCCGGTGCACCATTCTCGACAGCAAAGCGCCGCCAGGCCTCGTTCACCGCAACGATGACGCCGTCGCCATCCAGTACCGCGATTTGTGCCGGCATCGAGTCGAGAATTGACTCCTTGAACGCTTCGCTCTCATGCAGCGCCACTTCAGCGCTCCGGTCGACCAGCACCAGCAAGGTTCGTCCGGCGTGTTCGGACTCTTCATGCAGATGGATGATGTGCACATCGCAGGGAACGCTCTGCCCGTTGCCGACCTTCAGCCGGAGCAACTCAATCACCTGGGGTGCCGAATTCTCCCGGTCACGCAGCACGCTGTAGATCGCGCTTCGGCTGTCACTATCGAACAGCTGCAGGGCCGAACGCTGCTGGGTGACCCCGTTACGCCTGATCCCGAGCCACTCGCTGGCAAGCTGGTTGGCCTCGACGACAAAACCCTGGGCGTCAATGACAATCCCCGGAAGCGGCAGGTGTTCAAACAGGTTGCGATATTTCTCGAGCGTCAGGGAAATCTCTCCCTGAGCACTGCTCAATTCCTGGTTCTGTATCTCGAGTTCGGTCTGATAGACACGTAACTCCTCGACCAGATAGTGCGCCTCATTCTTCGCGGTGCCTTCCGGGGCCGCAAGAGCATCCGCCGCGCCACGCTCGATGACTTTCTCCGCCCGTTCGCGCAAGCTTGCAAGGTTGACCTGCCGATGATGCATGATGAGTCTCTAGAGGTGATTTCAATAAGTTGCCTGAGCGACTGGCAGCAATTGACCTTAATAAACGCCGGGATAATTTTACGCCTTTCGTAATACGGCACAACGTACAGCAACAGTAATGAAAATGTCATTGACCGACCAATATTGAGTGGCCGATACTCCGGCAGCCCCCTCTCTATAAATTGCCCAGACCCCGCCAATAGCAAGAATCGCCCGCCATGAAGCTGCTCATTCTCGATGGCACCATCGCCAACTCGCCTGTTGGCCAGTACACGGAACAGGTCGGACTTGCCCACGGTGCTGACGTCACGCGTTTTGCGCTGGGCGAAATCCAGATTGCACCCTGTCTCGGTGATTTCGAATGCTGGACAAAAACACCCGGTCGCTGCCGGACTCACGATGCTGCGCAGAAAATCACCCAGGCTATCCACGATGCCGATCTGGTGACCTTTCTGACACCGGTAGTCTTCGGCGGCTACGCCTCGGCACTGAAAAAACTTGTCGATCGCCTTATTCCGCTGACCGATGCCTTTTTCCACGAACAGGCCGGCATGACTCGCCATCAGCGGCGCTACGAACGCTATCCGGCGATGCTTTTCATCGGCCTCACTGACCAGGCTGACGAGGAAGCCCAAAGCCTATTCACCGAGCTGGCCGGTGGCAATGCGATCAATCTCCAGACGCCGTGGTTCAGCGCCTTGCTGGTTTCGCTACGCGACAATCACTGGCACCAGCGCATCGAAATAGCCGTCCGCAATGGTTTGACCGGAGGACCGGGCGAAGCATTGCCGCTGCCCGAAAAGGATGCGCTTGCCCGCGCCTGCACCCCCGATTTTTTCGCGCCGGAATCGCCGGCACCACGCACGGCAACCATCCTGATCGGCAGTGCCCGGCCGAAAGGCAGCAGCACCTCGGAATCGCTGGCCAATGAACTGAGCGCCGGACTTGAACAGGCCGGTATCAGAACCACACTGGTGCACGCCATCAGCTTCGTCAAGGATGGAATACTCGCTGAAAAGGCCCTGGCGACGATCCTGGCCGGAGAACTGCTGGTCGTCGCCACCCCGCTCTACGTCGATGCGTTGCCGGCATTGGTGACACGGGGGCTTGAACAGCTTGCCGAGAAATGCCGAGATGGAAAGTATCCGCTACGTAGCGTTGTCGGCCTGCTCAACTGCGGCTTTCCGGAAGCATCGCACAATCGAAGCGCAGTAAACATTCTGCGCATCTTTTCACATGAATGCGGGCTCGTCTGGGCCGGCGGACTGGCGATGGGCGCCGGCGAAATCATCCACGGCCAGCCGCTGGCCAACATACGCCTTGTAGCCCGCGCCCAGATTCGTGCCCTGCGTCGGGCAGCGAGCGATCTGGCTGGTGGTCAGGGAATTTCCCAAACAGCCAGCGACGACATGGCACGTCCATTATTGCCGGCCTTTCTCTTTCGCTGGCTGGCACCGTTCAAGTGGATACGCATGGGACGCCAGCACGGCATCGGCTGGCGTCAATTGCATGCTCGTCCTCTGAACGACCCCGCTGGCAGCACTCAGCCGCCTTCCTGCTCCCGGACATAGGGTTCGCGCAGATCAACGGGTTTAACGTTCTTTTTACGCATCCAGATATTGAGCATCTCGACACCCACCGAGAAGGCCATGGCGAAATAGATGTAACCCTTCGGCACATGATGGCCAAAACCATCGGCAATCAGCACCACACCGACGACCACCAGGAAAGACAGGGCCAGCATCTTGATCGTCGGGTGATTCGAGACGAACTCGCCGATCGAGCGGGCAAACAGCATCATCAGGCCCACAGAGGCAACCACGGCGGCGATCATCACTTCGACCTGGCTGACCATGCCGACCGCAGTAATGATCGAGTCGAGCGAGAAGACCAGGTCGATCACGATGATCTGCGCGATGATCCCGGCAAAACTCGAGGCCACCTTGTGCGATTCGGCGCCCTCCTCGCCTTCAAGCAACTGGTGCACTTCACCGGTGCTCTTCCAGATCAGGAAAAGGCCACCGGCGATCAGGATCAGATCGCGCCCGGAAATATCAAAGTTAAAGAGCGACACCACCGGCTCGGTCAGCCCGACGATCCAGGACAGGACCAGCAGCAGCGCAATGCGCATGAACATGGCGAGAAAGAGGCCGATGCGGCGCGCCAGCTCCCGTTTTTCCGGAGGAAGCTTGTCGACCAGGATCGAGATAAAAATGATGTTGTCGATACCCAGCACCAGTTCCAGCGCAGTCAGCGTGAAAAAAGCGATCCAGATTTCGGGAGAGAGCAGTAATTCGAGCATGACTATCGGTCCACCAAACGGGGAAAGGCGACATTCTATGTGGCTGGAGAATTCCCGGCCAGCACGCAACGCATCATCGACTCTTCGAAAAAGTCGAAGTGAGCATCAAAAAGGGCGCAAATTTGCCGAATAAGGCACTGACTGATTTGATTTGCCATTCCCGCGCAGGCGGGAATCCAGAAGAATCATGCGACAGGGACCCGCTTTCGCGGGAACGTCGAATTGATCAGAGTCTCCCTAACCGATTTCCAGCACGCTTTCATCCCAGTCCGGGTGCTTTTCCAGGCCAAGCAGGTTCGCCACCGTGGCCGCAATGTTCGACAGCCCGGCCGTTTCGGTCTGCTTCAGGCCCAGCCTGCCGCCGCTGGCGTTATCGTAAAGGATCAGCGGCACCGGGTTCAGCGTGTGCGCCGTCTTCGCCTTGAAGGAGCCATCCTTGTTCTGGGCCGGCTGCTTGGTCTTCTTGTCCAGTTCGTACATTTCGTCGGCATTGCCGTGGTCGGCGGTGATCAGCGCGACGCCACCCATGGCATCGATCACCGGCAGCAGGCGGGCCAGTTGCAGATCGACCGCCTCGACCGCCATGGTGGCAGCGCGGAAGTTGCCGGTATGGCCGACCATGTCGCCATTGGCGAAGTTGCAGCGCAGCGTCTTGTACTGGCCGGTCTGCAGCGCGGTGATCATCGCGTCGGTGATTTCGGCGGCCTTCATCCACGGGCGCTGCTCGAAGGGCACGACGTCGCTCGGCACCTCCTGCCAGGTTTCGCCCTCGAACTTGCCGGAGCGGTTGCCGTTCCAGAAATAGGTGACGTGGCCGAATTTCTGCGTTTCCGAGCAGGCGAACTGGGCAATGCCGGCTTTGGCAAACCATTCGCCGGTGGTGTTCCGGATCGCCGGCGGGGCGACAAGAAAGCGCTTGGGCAGCTTCAGGTCGCCGTCGTATTGCAGCATGCCGGCGTAGGTCACCCGGGGGCTGCGGACGCGATCAAACTTGTCGAAGCTGACTTCCTCGAAGGCGCGGGTGATTTCAATCGCGCGGTCGCCACGGAAGTTGAAGAAAACGACCGAATCGCCATCCTCGATGGTGCCGATCGGCTTGCCAGCTTCGCCGATGACGAACGGCGGCAGATCCTGATCGATGGTGCCCGGATTTTGCTCGCGCAGGCCGTTGACCGCAGCAGTCGCGTTGGCGAACTGTTGGCCTTCGCCCAGCACATGGGTTTTCCAGCCTTTTTCGACCATCGCCCAATTGGCATCGTAGCGATCCATCGTGATGTTCTGACGACCACCGCCCGAGGCAATGCGGGCATCAAAGCCGTCAACACTGACTTCGCCAAGGAAGGCCTCGAAAGGAACGACGTAGTCCAGCGCGCTGGTTTCCGGCACATCGCGGCCATCGAGCAGGGCGTGGATACGCACGGTCTTGACGCCCTCGGCCTTGGCCTGGACAACCATCGCCTTCAGGTGGTCAATGTGGCTATGCACGTTGCCATCGGAGAACAGGCCCATGAAATGGATCACCCCACGGCCGGCTTTCGCCCCGGCAACAATCTGCTGCCAGGCCTCGCCCTGCCAGATTGCACCGTCGGCGATGGCATTGGCGACCAGCGATGCACCCTGGGAATAAACCTGCCCGGCGCCAATCGCGTTATGGCCGACCTCGGAATTGCCCATGTCGTCATCGGATGGCATGCCGACCGCCGTGCCGTGGGCACGCAGGCGAATATTCGGGTAGTTGGCAAACAGACGATCGAGCGTTGGCTTCTTGGCAGCAGCGATGGCGCTACCCGCCTCCGATTTGGGCAGGCCGTAGCCGTCCATCACGATGATGACAACAGGGCCCTGAACGCCGGCAAAAGTGGAGAGCTTCTTTAGCATGAGGTATTCCAGTCAAGGAAAGACAATCGGGTTTGCTTCGACAACACAGGCGGCGGCCTGCTGCCGGGATTTAATCAATCCGGCATTTTACTTTGAACGGCCGCGCATCGACAGGGCTCAAGCGGGCGTTAACCATTGCTGCAGGCAGGCTTCAAATTTTTTCAGGTCGATTGGCTTGGCCAGGTAATCATCCATCCCGGCAGCGATGGCATGGTCGCGATCGCTGTCGAGCGCCCCGGCCGTCATGGCGATCACCGGAATATGGGGATCGATCCCGGCCACCTGCCCGCCACGGATCGCCGCCACTGCCTGAAAACCATCCATCACCGGCATCTGGCAATCCATCAGCACCAGATCAAAGGCGCCGTGCGCCAGCAAGTCCAGCGCTTCCTGGCCATTGGCCGCCACGACAACATGGTGGCCCATGCGCTCCAGCAATTTCAGCGCCAGAAGCTGGTTGGTCATATTGTCTTCGGCCAGCAGGATACGGCCGCGTCGGGCCGATTCGGCCAGGGTATGGCGGGTAATCAGCAGGGCATCGGTTGAGGCTTCGCCCGACTGGCCGATCAGGGTGCGCAGGCCGTTTTCGAGCAGCGATTTTTTCACCGGCTTGGTCAGATAGGCGTCGAAGCCCGCTTCCTGGCTGGCACGCGCATCGCCGCGGCTGGTCAGCGAAGTCAGCATCATCAATGGCGTGGCGGCGAGCGTTGGGTCAGCGCGAATATGGCGCGCCATCGAGAAACCATCGATGTCAGGCATCTGCAGGTCAATGATCGCCACGTCGAACGGCACGCCGGCCGCCCGGGCGGCGCGCATGGCAGCCAGACCGGCGACGCTGCTTTCGGCAAAAACCCCCTCGCAGCCAATATCGTCGAGCTGCAATTGCAGAACGCGCCGGTTGGTTGCATTGTCATCGACCACCAGCACACGCCGCCCCAGCAGATCACTGACCGGCAGCGGGTCGCTGCTGACACCTCGGGGCTGACGTTCGAGCGCCAGTTCGAACCAGAAGACGGAGCCTTGCCCGGATTCGCTGGTCACGCCGATCTTGCCTTGCATCAGTTCAACCAGGCGTTGCGAGATGACCAGCCCCAGCCCGGTACCGCCAAACCGTCGGGTCGTCGAGGCATCGGCCTGGCTGAAGGGTTTGAACAGCAGGCTCTGCTGTTCCGGCGAGATGCCGATGCCGGTATCGCGAATTTCGCAGCGCAGCACCACCTGATTTTCCTGAATGCCTTGCTGGGAGATATGCAGGCTGACCTCGCCACGATCAGTAAATTTGATCCCATTGCCCACCAGATTGGTCAAAACCTGCCGCAATCGACCGGGATCGCCGCGCAGCAGCGAGGGCACATCGACATCGACCAGTGCGGCGAGCTGGATGCCCTTCTCGGCCGCCCGGAAGGAAACCACCGAGATCACATCATCAACCATCGTCCGCAGATCAAAGTTGATGACTTCAATATCCAGCTTGCCCGCCTCAATCTTGGAAAAATCGAGAATGTCGTTGATCACGCCAAGCAATGACCCGGCGCTGCTGTCGATGATATTGGCGAACTCCCGCTGCTCGTCATCAAGCTGCGTGTCGAGCAGCAAGGCGCTCATGCCGATGACGCCATTCATCGGCGTTCTGATTTCGTGGCTCATGTTGGCCAGGAACTCGCTCTTGGCCCGGTTGGCCGACTCGGCGACATCACGGGCCTGAGTCAGCTCGAGATTGGTCGTCGCCAGTTCCTGCGTCCGTTCGGCAACGCGCTGCTCAAGATGCCCGGTGTAGTCGCTGACCGTTTCGGCCATCTGGTTGAAGGTATGGGAGAGCTCACTGAGTTCAGCCGAACCGTTGGCATTTACCCGGGTAGCGTACTCGCCACTGGCAATCGCCCGCGCCCCGGAAACCAGCTGGCGCAGCGGCCGGATGACCATTTTTTCCAGCAGGCTGACCACGACCAGAATGGTCAGTAACATCGCCCCGGCGATCAACAATCCGAGCTTGGAGAATTCAGCGGTACTGACCAGTTGCGCCGTATCGACCACGGCGAGATTGACCCAGCCGATTTCCTTCAGATAGGTCATGGCGACCAGTTCCGAGCGGCCCGATAAAGTCACTCTTTGCACCTCGACTGCGCTGGCACCGCTGACCACCCGCGCCAGGCTGTCACGCAGGCGCTGCTGCTCGCCGGCGTCCCGCACCAGACTGAAGACGGTGCGCCGGTCTTCGACCCGCTTGGCCCGCGTGTTGAAATCGATCAGCTCGGCATCGGGGTGCACCTGAATCGCCCCGTTGGCATCGACCAGAATGCCGTAAACGCCGGGGGTCGCGGCGGCAACCACCGAGCGGGTGAATTCTCCGAGCTCGATCCCGGAACCTGCCATGGCAATGACCGAATCCCCCTGCCGCACCTGCACGTTGATCCAGACCTTGGTCTTGCCCAGCACGAGATTCGGGTCGACATTCAACTGCACCTGATCGGCGCTGCGTGTCGCCGCATAAAACCAGGAATCTTCGGGCGCCTCCTGCCGCATCACCTGGGTGATTTTGCCACCAGGGTAGGCGTTGACCCGGTCATTGAAATAGTAGTTTCCGGACTTCACCGGGATGAAGAAAAAGCTGCCATCGCGAAAATGGCTGCGGTAGCTTTCGAGCTCACCGAGCGCCTCCGCCTTCAAGGCGGGCTCGTCTTCATGCTCGGCCCAGCGCTTCAACAGCGGCGAATCAGCCAGCTTGTGCGACAAGGCAATCTCGGTCAGCAACGGCCCGAGGATGCGCTCCCGGTCGAATTGCGCCTGACGTTCGGCAAATCCGCGCCCCAGCCGGTCGACAATGCGACCGGTCGAATACTCGAAGAAGAGCACAGTCAGGCTGCCGATCAGTACAAAGACGACCACCAGCGCCGCAACAAAACGCCAGCGCAGTGGGCGCGATGCGGAGAACCAGGCAAATTTATTGTTCATGCGAATTCCGGCATGGCTTCATCCGGTGCACTATCACCTCGGTGAATCGCTAAGTAAAGCCCGACTACGGAATTTTGACAGTGCTGCGATCAACGCCGAAAAATGAGCATTTTCATTTTCCTGTAACCCGCCTGTGTGATAATCGCGCCCCTTTTGAAACACCCGCAGCAGGTATGGCCAAAGACTCACCGATTCAGTTCAAGGGCACTTCGCTCAAGATCATCCAGACGCATCTCCGCACCACCGACCCCGCCACACTGCACGCCGCCCTGGCCGAATTGACCGGCAACAGCCCGGATTTCTTCGAAAACGAACTGGCGGTCCTCGATTTCAGCAATGCCGATCAGCTCCCAGATAACGCCGACTGGGCGCAAATCCGCCAGCTGCTGGGCAATTCCGGCCTGACCGCCGTCGCCACACGTGGCCTGCCGGATGTACTGGCCGCTGACGCTGCCTCAGCCGGCCTGCCGACCGTCGCCAGCGATGCCCTGAGCCGCGCCCCGCGCACCAAGGCCGTGGAAGCGCCAGCGCCGGTTGCGCCAGTTGAAGTTACGCCACCGCCCAGCCCCGAACCCGCGCCACGAACCATCATTCTCGACAAGCCACTGCGTTCCGGCCAGCGTTTCTACGCCAAAGGCAGCGATCTGATCGTCATGGCGATGATCAGCGCCGGTGCCGAAGTTATCGCCGACGGCAACATCCACGTCTATGCGCCCTTGCGTGGCCGCGCTCTGGCCGGCGCCAGCGGCGACAAGGCCGCCCGCATCTTCACGACCAGCCTGGAGGCCGAACTGGTTTCCATCGCCGGCATCTACCGCACTTTCGAGGCCGGCGTTCCCGCCGAACTCGCCCGCCAGCCGGCCACCGTCAGCCTGATTGAAGAAGGCGGCGAACTGCGCCTGACCGTTGCTGCCCTGGCCCTCCGTTAATCGCGCGTTTCGACGCGAGCTTTTTTCACCACTTACCCAGCGAGAACACACGTGACCAGAATCATCGTCGTAACCTCCGGCAAGGGCGGGGTCGGCAAGACCACCACCAGCGCCAGCTTTTCCACCGGCCTCGCCCAGCGCGGCTTCAAGACAGCCGTTATCGACTTCGACGTCGGCCTGCGCAACCTTGACCTGATCATGGGCTGTGAGCGCCGCGTCGTGTATGACCTGATCAACGTCATCAACGGCGAAGCAACGCTGACCCAGGCGCTGATCAAGGACAAGCACTGCGACAACCTCTACGTGCTCCCCGCCTCGCAGACCCGTGACAAGGATGCGCTGTCGGAAGAAGGCGTCGAGAAGGTGCTGAAAGACCTGGAACACCAGGGCTTCGATTACATCATTTGCGATTCTCCGGCTGGAATCGAGTCCGGCGCCGTCATGGCCCTGACCTTCGCCGACGAAGCCGTCGTCGTCACCAATCCGGAAGTTTCCTCGGTGCGCGACTCCGACCGCATTCTCGGCATCCTCCAGGCCAAGTCGCGTCGTGCCATCGAAGGCCGCGATCCGGTCAAGGAACACCTGCTCATCACGCGCTACAACCCGACCCGCGTCGAAGCCGGCGAAATGCTCTCGTACAAGGACATCCAGGAAATCCTGCGGGTGCCCATCATCGGTGTCATTCCGGAATCGGAAGATGTGCTGCAGGCCTCCAACCAGGGCGCCCCGGTCATTCACCAGAAGGAATCCGACGTTTCGCTGGCCTATCAGGACGTCGTCGGCCGCTTCCTCGGTGAAGACAAGCCGCTGCGTTTCGTCGACTACGTCAAGCCCAGCCTGCTGAAGCGCCTGTTCGGAGGCAAGTGAGATGTCGCTGTTTTCCCTGATCTTCGGCAACAAGCCGAAAACCGCCCACCTGGCCAAGGAGCGCCTGCAGCTGATCATCGCTCATGAACGCGATGGCGGCGGCAGCAGCGCCAACTTCCTGCCCGACCTGCAACGCGAGCTGATCGCCGTGATTTCCAAATACGTCAAGGTGAACACCGAAGACATCCGCGTGTCGCTGGAAAAGCAGGGTAATTACGAGGTGCTGGAAGTCAATATCGTCCTGCCCGAAAAGGCCTGACCCGGGAATGGCAAGGCGTTTGGCATATGAGGGATATCCGGAGGCCGGCGGATTTCGCACGTGATACTCTCGGCACTCAGTTTCAATGCCAGTACAGAAAGATTTCAATGAGTTCGCAGCGCCTAGCCACCTCCCGCCTTCGGGCCTGTCTCGCCGTGGCCTTCGCCGGCGCATCGCTGTCGGTACAGGCCAACGAATGCGGCAGCATCGCCGACAACAGCCAGCGCCTCGCCTGTTACGACAAGGCTTTCCAACCCAAGCCGGCAACACCGGCAGCAGCTGTTGGTGCAGCCAATCTGACCGGCGCGACCACGCCGCCAGCCGAGCTCAAGGCCAACGATGACAAGCGTCAGGCCGAAGCAGCGCAGCCGAACTATGCCACCTCAAAAATGATCGACGACTGGGATCTGGCGCCGGACACGACGCACACCCAGTTCGAGCTGCGCACCTACAAACCGACCTACCTGCTGTTTGGCACTTACACCGACAGTAGCAACCGCCAGCCCACTTCGGGCAACAGCGCCAACAGCCTCAGCGCCCCGCTGGACCTGAAGGCGACCGAAGCGCAATTCCAGCTCAGTTTCAAGACCAAGGTCTTCAACAACATCTTCGGAAATAACGGCAGTCTGTGGGTGGGCTACACCCAGAGCTCCCGCTGGCAGATCTACAATGGTGACCTTTCCCGGCCATTCCGCGAAACCAACTACGAGCCCGAAGCCATGCTGGTCTTCCGGACACCGCTGGCATTGGGCGGCTGGAACCTGCGGATGTCGGGCATCAGCCTCAATCACCAGTCGAATGGCCGGGCCAATCCGCTCTCCCGCAGTTGGAACCGGGTGATCGCCCAGTTTGGCATCGAACACGACGATCTGAGCATTCAGGTTCGTCCCTGGTGGCGGATTCCGGAAAGCGACCAGAACGACAACAATCCCGCCATCGAGAACTACCTCGGCCGGGGCGAGATCATCGTGGCCCAGCGCCTGGGCGAACACATCGTCTCATTGCAAGGCCGTCATTCACTGCGTGGTGGCGATCAATCAAGAGGCTCGATCAAACTGGACTGGGCCATACCGATTGCCGGCCGCCTGAAAGGTCACCTTTCGGCCTTCTCCGGCTATGGTGAAAGCCTGATCGACTACAACCATCGGCAAACGATGGTCGGTGCCGGCATCTCGCTGGTTGACTGGTAAGCGCCAGAGACCGGAAGCACTCGCTTCCGGTTTTTGCTATTTGACGTCTTTGCGGCGCAGCACAACGCGTTCGATGATGCGCTCGCCGCCCGGCTCCTGACGGACAAAGATATCCGCATCGTAGCCGGCGGCCGGCTGATAAACCTTCTCCTGCGGATCGCCACGAAGCAGCCGAACCACTTCAATTGCCAGACCGATCAGGATAATCGGAAAGCTCCGGGTCTTCCCCTGGCTGTTATCCACCTGCTTGACCTCAACCGCACCGCCATTCGCATCGACTGCAGCCAGCCATTTGTTCAGGCGATCGGGAATGGCGATCGGCGAAATCTTGTCATTGACGGGAATCTCGACCGTATCCAGATTCGCCGAGAGCGACGAGGTCAGCGAACGATCAAAAGCATTGGTATCGAGATAAGCCACTCGCTCCCTGGGCGGCGGCAACTTTGCCGACTCGGTTGCGCAACCGGCGAGCACCATCTGCCCGACCAGCGCACATACTGCCAGCGCAAATCGAATATTCATTGACATCGCAACCTCCGATTTTTCCCCGTTAACGACCATCATAGCGCTCCAGCGCCAGCAGCGCATCCACGCCGCCTTTGCCGCCGGAGGCAAAGGGGAATAGCATCGCGGCATTGGGAACCTACCGGAAAAACTGATGCCCGCCCACCTCAAACCCAGCGAGATCGTTCGCCGACTCTCCGAGCACGTCATCGGCCAGGAAGCAGCCAAACGCACCCTGGCCGTCGCCATTTACGCCCACTTTCGCCGCATGGCGGCGAATGCTGCGGTGGACAGTGTTGAATTGACTAAAAGCAACATCCTGCTGATCGGCCCGACCGGCACCGGCAAGACACTGCTCTGCGAAACGCTGGCCCGCATTCTCGACGTACCCTTCGTCACCGCCGACGCCACGTCGCTGGCCCAGACGCAATTTGTCGGCGATGAAATCGAAGCCATCCTGCACCGCCTGCTCGACCGCGCCGATGGCGATCTGGCCCGCGCCCAGCGTGGCATCGTTTTCGTCGATGAAGTCGACAAGCTGAAAGCCGCCGGCGGACAGGCTCGCGGCACCTCCGGCGAAAGCGTCCAGCACGCCTTGCTCAAGATCATGGAAGGCGCCCCCGTTCGCCTCAAGGACGGGCGGCATATCGATACCACCAACATCCTGTTCATCTGCGGCGGCGCCTTCGTCGGCCTTGATCACATCCTGACCCAGACGCACACCTTCGGCTTCATCTCGACCTCGACCGGTGACGACCAGAAAATCCTCGAGCGCCTGAATGCCCGCGTCAAGCCGACCGACCTGCTGGAATTCGGCCTGATCCCCGAATTCGCCGGCCGCCTGCCGGTCGTCACGCGCCTGCTGGACCTCTCGCAGGACATGCTGATCCGCATCATGACCGAGCCGCGCAACGCCATCTACAAACAGTTTGCTGCCATGCTGGCGGCCGATGGCGTCGAGTTGCAGATCGAAGCCGAAGTCTTCCGCCAGATCGCCGAACTGGCCATCGAATACAAGGCCGGTGCCCGCAGCCTGCGCGGCATTTTCGAGGAAATGATGACCGATGTGATCTACGCCATCCCGGACAATCCGGGGATTCGCAAGGTGATCATCCGTTCCTTGTTCGAGAAAGCCGAGTTGGGCATTGCTGCGGTCGACCCGCGAAAAACGTAAAAAACCAAACCCCCCGATGGCCAACGCCAAGCCCTGGTTTCTCTACCTGATCGAGTGCACCGACGGCAGCGTCTACACCGGTATCACCGTCGATGTCGAAGCCCGCTACGCCGCCCACGTCAATGGCAAGGGCGCCCGCTACACCCGCTCGCATCCGCCACTGCGGCTACTGGGCAGCGAGCCGCATGCCGACCGTTCGGCGGCTTCGCAGGCAGAGTATCAGGTCAAGAAATTGAGCCCGGCGGAGAAGCGGGCGCTGGCCGCCAGGCTGTCGCTGGCCAAGGAAAACTGAACCTAACGACCAACCAAACCCTTCGATACGCCCACTGCGCGCGCCACTCAGGGCGAACGGAAGCTTCTCCCTTCACAATAAAGCCCGTTCGTGGTGAGTAGCCATGCGTAGCAGGGCGTATCGAACCATGAACGGGCGCTAAATGCGGATTAGGTTGAGCCTACTTCGACGGCGCCAGCCAGCGCAGCAAGGTTTCGAACAAGGTGTCCGGATCGACCGGCTTGGCGACAAAATCGCTCATCCCGGCCTCGAAACACCGTACCTTGTCTTCGGCAAAGGCATTCGCCGTCATGGCGATGATCGGCGTCCGCGCTTCGCCGGGCAACAGGCGAATTCGCCGCGTCGCCTCCAGGCCATCCATCCGCGGCATCTGCATGTCCATCAGGATCACGTCATAGTGGTTATTGGTCACGAGTTCGAGCGCTTCGACACCATCTTCGGCGACATCGATGTTTTGCCCGATATCCTTGAGCAAGTCGAGGGTGACTTCGCGGTTGATGATCTCGTCTTCAACCAGCAATATCCGGCGGCTGCTGTAGTCGCGGATCAGCGTACTCTCGGCCGACTCGGTCGGGGCCGCATTTGCATGGATGAAAGCGCCACCCTTCTTGAGCCGCACCGTAAACCAGAAGGTACTACCCACCCCGGGCGTGCTCTCCACCCCGGCTGAGCCCCCCATCAATTGGGCAAGCTTTTTGGTGATGGCCAGGCCAAGCCCGGTGCCGCCATATTTGCGGGTAGTCGTGTTGTCGGCCTGCTCGAAGGTGGAAAACAGCCGCGCTGCTGCTTCAGGCGGAATACCGATCCCCGTATCCTGCACTTCGAATCGGACCAGTACACTGCCGGGTGCGTCTTCCAGGGGTAAAACCCGCAGCGTGATGCTGCCGGTTTCGGTGAACTTGATCGCATTCGTCGCATAGTTCAGCAAGGCCTGCTGCAACCGGGTCGGGTCACCCAGCAAGGAATGGGGCAAGGGTTGCGTCTCGACGAGCAGCTTGACTTGCTTGGCCTGCGCCCGGTCGAAAAGCATGGAGGCGACGTTGGCGGCAATCGCCCCGACGTTGACCCCGGTTTCCTCAAGAATGAACTTGCCGGCCTCGATCTTGGAGAGGTCGAGCACGGCGTTGATGATTTCCAGCAAATGCTGGCCGGCCAAATCGATCTTCTCGAGCCGCTCGTCCTGCTCCGGCGTCAGCGTCGAGCGCCTGAGCAGGTATGCCATGCCGGTAATCGCGTTGAGCGGGGTACGGATCTCGTGCGACATGTTGGCGAGAAAAGCACTCTTCGCCACATTGGCCGTTTCGGCAGCGGCTTTCGCTTCGGCCAGTTGCGCCGTCCGTTCCTCGACCAGTTTTTCGAGATGGTGGCGGTGCAGTTCAAGCTCTGCCTCAGCCTGCTTGCGCGGAGTGACATCGGTGTGAATTCCGATCATTCTGAGAGCCCGGTGATCGGCATCCCATTGCGTGATTTTGCCGACCGAGCTCAGCCAGATCCACTCGCCGGACCGGGTCTGGCGTCGGTACTCCATCGTATGCGGGCCACCATCACTGGCACACTGCTGGAAGGACGCTGTCACGGACTCGCAATCATCCGGATGGATACCACTGATCCAGTCGGCCAGATCAGACTCAAAGTTTTCCGGATCGTAGCCAATCATCCGGACATATTCCGGGCTGACGGTCACCTTGCCATCCTGAAGATCGACATCGAACCAGCCCTGATTCGCCGCACCGAGAGCGAGACGCAAGCGCTCTTCGCTATCCAGCAGCGTCGCCATGACCCGCTGACGCTCGCTGATGTCGGAACAGAAACCCATCACCCGGTCGTCGGAAAGGATGATCGATTTCAGAGCAACCGGAATCCTTCTGCCTTCCTTGTGCCAGAGATCGAACTCAATATCGATCGACCCCTCGCGTTTGACCGTTGCAAAAACCTGATCGTATTCAGCCCCAACGTCCGGTGGTGAAAGATTGGCCACCGTCATGCCCAGTAACTCTTCCCGCGTATAGCCGACAAGCTGGCAGGCGGCAGGATTGACATCTAGATAGCGCCCCTGCTGATCAGCGACAAAGATCCCCTCGGGCGCAGCCTCTATATAGGCACGGAAACGCAATTCACTGGCCAGCATCGAAGCCGAATCACTCAGCCGCTGCCGCCAGAAGCGCCGGATAAGCCAGGCAGCAACAACCGTCAGCAAGAAAAAGGCAGCGAACAACAGTGCGGTCTTGCGCACTTCGTCGTGCCAGTTATCGAGATAATCGACTGGCGCCAGACCCACCGCCAGGATTACGGGCATATTGCGAACCCGATGGAAGGCATAGGTCCGCTCATAGCCATCCACCGCCAGGACATAGAAATGCCCGACTTCCTTGCCCGACTCAAGCAACGCCTTGAACTCGGCAGAGACCTTTTTGTCGCCAAGCTGTCCGCCACTGCCTTCGACGGCAGGGAAGCGGGTTACCAGTCCGTGATTCAATTGGCGAATAACCGCCGAGCCGTGCGGCCCCAAATCCAGTTTTGAAATCAGCTCGGTAAAGTAGCTGACCGGAACGGCCGCTGCCACAATGCCGGCGAAGGAGCCGTCAGGGTTGCGGTAGGAGCGGGAAAAAACAATAACCCATAGCCCCGATACGCGCCCGAGAACTGGCTCGGAAATGATCATTTGAGCACCCGGTTTCCGTTGATGCTCAGCAAAAAAATCGCGATCAGCATAGCTTGCCGGCGCCGCCCGGTTAACGCCTTTGCCCCAGAGCACTTCGCCCCGCCCATTGGTCACCCGAAAGGCATCAACTTCGGGAAGACGCTCCTGCTGTACCTTCAAACGCTGATCAATGACTTCGTCCTGCAGTTGGCCTTCTCTTCCCTGGCGCTCAAGAGAGTCGACAACGCTCAGCAAAGCCAGATCAATATTCCGAGCTGAGTTCGCGACGTTTTCTTCGAGCAATTTGGCCAGGTTCGAGGTCGTGCTCCGAACTTGTTCGACCGTTCGCTCGCGGCTGTACATCAGGCTCTGGAAGGCAACGGCCGCGACCACGGCATTGATCACGATGACGCCGACAATCAGCCAGCGCTGAACGCCTGCCACCCAACTCAGAGGGGCAGGTAACGGGGGCAGCAAATCATTACTGGGGCTTGGCATGGTGACGTAATTCGCGGAGAAATTAACCCTGCTTTCGTCAAGCCATTATGCGCTTTTCTAGCACTTTTGGCATAAGCCAGTTGCGCCAACACGCGGCAATTCAAACCCTCATGCCACCAGTTTTTGCTGCGCTGAAGCCTCCTCACGTACCCGCTTGGCTTCTTCGAGCAGATAGCGCTGATAGTCTTCCAGATCGCCGTCGAACGGCTCGACGCCACCCTTGGAAACCAGCCAGAACTCGTCGCAGACCGAACGGAGCAGGGCGCGATCATGGCTGACCAGCATGACGGTGCCTTCGAACTCGTTGAGCGCGACGGCGAGTGCTTCGCGGGTGCTGAGGTCGAGGTGGTTGGTTGGCTCGTCGAGCAGCAGCAGGTTGGGGCGCTGCCAGACGATCATGCACAGCACCAGCCGGGCCTTTTCGCCACCGCTCATGGTGCCGACGGCCTGTTTGACCATCTCGCCACCGAAGTTGAAGGTGCCGAGAAAGTTGCGCAATTCCTGCTCGCGGCCCGGCACATTGCTGCGGCCGTTGGCAATGGCCTCCTTGGCCAGGCGCACCATGTGTTCGAGCGGCGTGTCCTGCGGGCGCAGCACGTCGAGTTCCTGCTGGGCGAAGTAGCCGATGTTGAGGCCCTTGCCTTCGGTGAGGTCGCCGCCGATCGCCGCCAGTTCGCAGGCGATGGTCTTGACCAGCGTGGACTTGCCCTGGCCGTTGGCGCCAAGGATGCCGATGCGCTGGCCAGCCATCACCGAGCGGTTGATGCCGCGCACGATGACGGTCGGCGGCGTGCCGGCCGGCGCTTCTTCGGCCGGCGGGTAGCCGATGGTGACATCCATCATCGACAGCATCGGGTTGGGCAGGTTCTGCGGCTCCTGGAACTCGAAGGTAAATTCGGCATCGGCCAGTACTGGCGCGATCTTTTCCATGCGGTCGAGCGCCTTGACCCGGCTCTGCGCCTGTTTGGCCTTGCTGGCCTTGGCCTTGAAGCGGGCGATGAAGGATTGCAGGTGGGCGATCTTCTCGGCCTGTTTCGCCATCGTCGCCTGCTGGAGCAGCATCTGCTCGGCGCGCATGTCTTCGAACTTGCTGTAGTTGCCGCCGTAGCGAACCAGCTTGGCGTTGTCGATATGCAGCGTGACACCGGTGATGGCGTCGAGGAATTCGCGGTCGTGGGTGATCATGACCAGCGTGCCCTGGTAGCGCTTGAGCCAGGCTTCGAGCCAGACGAGGGCGTCGAGGTCCAGGTGGTTGGTCGGTTCGTCGAGCAGCAGGATGTCGGACGGGCACATCAGGGCGCGGGCCAGTTGCAGGCGCATGCGCCAGCCGCCGGAGAAGCTGTTGACCGGGTTATACAGTTCCGCCACCTTGAAGCCGAGGCCGAGGATCAGCGACTGGGCGCGGGCTTCGGCGTCGTGCTCGCCGGCGTCGTTGAGCGCCATGTAGGCTTCGGCCATGCGCATGCCGTCGTCGGTTGCCTCGGCGTCATGAACCTCGTTGCGGGCGGCAAGCAATCGGGTGTCTCCGTCGATGACGAAGTCAGTGGCCGATTGCTCGGTTTCCGGCATGTCCTGCGAGACCTGGCCCATCTGCCATTGCTTGGGAATCGAGTAATCACCGCCATCCTCATGCAGCGTGCCGTTGAGCAGCGCGAACAGCGTCGATTTGCCGGCACCGTTGCGGCCAACCAGGCCGACCTTCTCACCGGGGTTGATGGTGACCGAGGTCTTGTCGAGCAGCACTTTCGAGCTGCGGCGCAGGGTGACGTTCTTGAGGATGATCATGGCAAATCTTTCAGGGGGAGCCGCATGATAGCCAGCCCGGGACGCCGCTCCTACGAATATTTGGCGATCCGGACGAGGTGGCAGACGTTCTGTTGTGCAGCGCACCAATTTACTCACCCGACGAGCGAAATTTGCTGAAATTCCTATGGTGAAACGCCCGTCCGCAAATATCGCCAAGGTGATAGACTTTTCGGTGCACTTATCAGCCGCAAGATGCTTGCGGTTTTCAGCCCTTTCACCGATCTGATAAACGCCCTCGACCAGAAACGAATGACCGCAAGTCCATCGGTTGATAGCACCATGAAAAGATCCGGCCCAAGCTTCGGGCAACTGATCTGGCTGGGCACCCTGTTGCTCAATCTGATCATCTTCAGCATCGCCGGCATCGTCGTTTCGGAGAACCGGAAAGCCGCATCGAGCGAAGCTCGCCTGCTGACCGAGAACTACGCCCGGATTCTCAAACAGAACATCGCCGGCTTCGTGAAGCAGATCGACATCACGCTGCTCAACGTGATCGATGAGATTGATCGTCAGCGAAATCATGGCGGCATCAAGACCCCGGAATTCGAGGCTTTCCTGGCGCGGCAGGATGCACGTATTCCCGATTCACTCGGGCTCAGGATTGGCAATGCGGATGGCTTGATCATCCATGCGGTCTCGAATGTCCAGATAACCAGGGTCAGCATTGCTGATCGACCCTATTACACCTACCTGCGGGATGAGCCCAATGCCGGTCTGTTGATCTCACCGCCATTGGCTGGCCGTACCAGCCTGAAACCCGTCGTGATTTTCGCGCGTCGGCTCAACAATCCCGACGGCACATTTGCCGGCACGGCGCACGTTGCCGTACCCGTGGATTACTTCATTACCCAGTTCTCCAGGCTTGATCTTGGTCAGCAGGGGAATACAGGATTCTGGACAAAGACCAACCTGATTGCCCGCTACAGCAAGGCTGACCCTGCCGGCGCCAAGACTGGCGCCTCGACACCTTCGCCGCAATTACGTGCCCTGCTTGACTCCGATCTGGTCGAAACAAGCTATCAGGCGACGTCGGGCATTGATGGCATTTCACGTATCTATCGATTCAATCGGGTCGAGCCTTATGATCTGTTCCTTCTGGTCGGTCTGGCCGATGAGGATTATCTCGCCGACTGGAAACGCGACTCGCTTCGCACGGCAGTCCTCGTCCTGCTGTTCCTGGTCGTTACACTGTTTTTCGCGCGCCTGGCGTATTTCAACTGGCAACGCCGCGAACAGGCTCAGGCAGAACTCAACTCACTGAATGAAACGCTGTTGCGCCGCAAGGAGGATGCCGAAGCTGCACGCCAGCAGAGCGAGCTGATTCTGGACTCGGCCGGGGAAGGGATCTGCGGCGTTGATACCCAGGGCAAGATCACCTTCATCAACCGCTCGGCCCGCCAGATGTTCGGCTGGAACGAAAACGAGGGCATCGGGGCAAACCTGCATGCGCTGGCCCACCATCACCATGCCGATGGGCGAGATTTTCCGGTCAGCGAATGCCCGATCTTCATGACCATCCAGGATGGCAAGACGCGACAGGTCAATGAGGACTGTTACTGGCGACGGGACGGCACTTTTTTTGCGGTTGAACACACGGTCGCCGCACTGGAGCAGGATGGGCAGATCACCGGCGCGGTCAATGTCTTCCGCGACATTTCCGAGCGCAAACGCAACGAGGCCGAACTTGAAGCCTATCGCAAGGATCTCGAAGCACTGGTCAAGGAGCGAACCGACGCCCTGATGGAAATCGAGGCCCGGGCGAGTTCATTGCTTGATTCCAGCGCCGGCGGCCTTTACGGGATCGACCAGGACGGCGCCATCACCTTCATCAATCCGGCCGCCTGCGCCATGCTGGGCTACACGCCCGAGCAGGTGATCGGTCGCTCGGCGCACACCCTGTTCCATCACCATCACGCTGACGGCAGCGAGTATCCGGTGGCCGACTGCCCAAGCTACAGCACGCTGCGCCTGGGCCAGCGGGTGCGTGTGGACAACGAGATTTACTGGCATGCCGATGGTCACGCCATCGCGGTGATATACGCCACCCACCCGATGGAAACCAATGGCAGGATCACCGGTGCCGTCACCAGCCTGGTCGATATCAGCGATCAGCGGGCGGCGGCCGAAGCCCGCGAACACGCGCTGCTTGCCGCCGAAAACCTGGCCCGGGTACGCAGTGAATTCCTCGCCAACATGAGCCACGAAATCCGCACGCCGCTGAATGGCGTGCTCGGCTTTGCCGAAATTGGCCAGCGCAATTACCTGAACAGCGAAAAGGCGCGCGATGCCTTCAGCAAGATAATCACTTCGGGCAAGCGCCTGCTCGGCGTCATCAACGACATTCTCGATTTCTCGAAAATCGAAGCCGGCAAACTCAACATCGAACAGACGGAAGTCTTTCTGCCTGAGCTGATCAATCAAACACTGGAAATCGTTGCTGATCGCGCCCACGCCAAGAAGCTTGAACTGACGGTCGAGCTGGCGCCCGACCTGCCAAAAACCTGCATCAGCGATCCACTCCGTATCGGTCAGGTGTTGCTGAACGTCATGGCCAATGCCGTCAAATTCACCGAAGCCGGCAGTATCACGCTATCCGTGAGACTGGATAACGACCGGCTGCATTTCAAGATCACCGATACCGGCATCGGCATGAGCGAAAAGCAGCTCGGCGAACTCTTCAATGCCTTCCAGCAGGCCGATGCATCGGCAACGCGGCGCTTCGGCGGCACCGGTCTCGGCCTGGCAATCAGCAAGCGCATCCTCGAACTGATGGGCGGTGACATTCTGGTCGAAAGTCAGCTGGGCATCGGCAGCGTCTTCGAGTTTCATCTCCCGTATATCCAGCCGACCAAACCCGCTGCACTGCCGGCGCCGGCATCCGCACCGAGCGCCGTCCACAAACCGCTGGCCGGACTATCCATCCTCGCCGCCGAGGATGAACCAATCAATCAAGCAGCGCTGGAAGAAAACCTCAGCGAAGACGGGGCGCAAGTCACGATGGTCAGCAACGGCCGCGAGGCGGTACAACACATCCTCCACCACGGCGGTGACGCCTACGACATCGTGCTGATGGATCTGCAGATGCCGGAAATGGATGGCTACGAAGCCACCCGCCGCATTCTGGAAATGGCCCCGGACTTACCCATCGTTGCCCAGACGGCGCACGCCTTTGGTGAAGAGCGGGAAAAATGCCTCGCCGCCGGCATGGTCGGGCATATCGCCAAGCCGATCGATCCTGACGAACTGGTCGGCATCGTCCTCCTGCATGCCCGCCACCGGCAAAAATCCTGAGGGGTGGCCTCACGATCAAGCCCCCTTCGATAAGCTCAGGACAGGCTTCGATACGCCCACTGCGTGGGCTACTCAGGCTGTGTCCTGAGCTTATCGAAGGGGCGAACGGATGCTTCACCCCATGAGATAGAGCCCGTTCATGCTGAGTAGGCGCAACGCGCCGTATCGAAGCACCGCCGACCGATGAATTCAGACCGGCTTCGCCTGTCGGCGCAGCACATAAACGTACAGCGATTCCACCCGCTCGCGCGCCCACGGTGTCCGACGCAGAAACTTCAGACTGGAAGCAACACTCGGATCGTGCGTGAAGCAACGAATCTCAATCTCCCGGCCCAGCCCTTCCCAGCCGTAGTGCGCCACTAGCTCGTTGAGGATTTTCTCCAGCGTGACGCCGTGCAGGGGATTTTTCGGTTGTTCAGTGGTCATGGATTTTCCGGTTTCACGGCGACCAGTTGCTTGCGCTGCTCAAGACAGTCGTAGTCGCCTTCCTGATATTCGCGGCAAACGAAAGGCCGCTGTTCGTAGATGCTGCACAACATGGTCTGCCGATCCAGCGCGATGCACCAGCCATCTTCGAGGCGCCGCATCACCCAGCCGCCCCAGCGGTCGCGCAGGGTCATCTGGCGCGGCGGTTCGTCGTCACCCATCAGCATGACTTCCAGCCGACAACAGCAGGCGCGGCAAGTCGAGCAGGTGACGGCCGCTTCGCTCACGCTCAGATCAGCCCGTCAAACAGTTGCACCTGCACGCTGTCACCGGCCGCCACGCCAGCGCAATCCTCCGGCAGCACGACAAAACAGTTGGCTTCCGACATCGAGCGCAGCACGCCGGAGCCCTGGTTGCCCGTGGTTTTTACCTGAAAACGCCCGTCCACCGCAGCAATCGCCCCGCGCAGGTATTCGCGCCGACCCGGCTGCTTCTTGATGGCATTGGCCGACGCTACCGTCAGCAACGGCCGCACCGGCACCGGATCGAGCCCGGAAAGCCGCAGCAGCGCATCGAGTGCGAACTGCGTGTAGCTGACCATCACCGCTACCGGGTTGCCCGGCAGTCCGAACAGCCAGGCATTCCCGACCTTGCCGAAAGCCATCGGCCGACCCGGCTTGATGTTGAGTTTCCAGAACTTGACCTCGCCCAGCTTGGCCAGCACTTCCTTGATGAAATCGGCCTCGCCGACCGAAACGCCGCCGGTGGTGATGATTGCATCGGCCACCTGTGAGGCTTCGAGCAAGGTGGCCTCAAGCGTCTCCGGCCGGTCGGGAACGACACCCATATCGATGACTTCCGCCCCCAGTTTTGCCAACAGGCCATGCAGGGTATAGCGGTTGCTGTCGTAGATCTGGCCAGGTGCCAGCGGCGTACCGAGCGAAGCAAGTTCGTCGCCGGTCGAGAAGAAGGCCACGCGCAGGCGGCGTTTGACGGCAAGCTCGACGACGCCGAGCGAGGCAATCAGCCCGAGTTCAGCCGGCCCGATGTGTTTGCCGGCAGCCAGCGCGACGGCGCCGCGGGTCAGATCCTCGCCAGCCCGGCGCGTGTTCTGACCTTGCCGCTGCCCGGCCGGAACGATCACGACGCCATCTTCAAGCCGCGTCACTTCCTGCACGACCACGGTATCGGCGCCAGCCGGCAGCACGGCGCCAGTCATGATGCGCAGCGCCTGCCCCTTGCCGACCAGCCCGGAGAAAGCATTGCCGGCGAAAGCGGTGCCGACCACCGTCAGCCGCGTTTCGCCCTCGCCAGCGAGGCTGTCGAAACGCACCGCGTAGCCATCCATCGCCGAGTTGTCATGCGCCGGCACATCGTGCGGCGCAATGATGTCGGCGGCCAGAATACGACCCAGCGTACTGCGTACTGGCAGGAATTCATGGCCGGTAATAGGCGAGATGGCCGCCAGCATGCGCTCGCGAGCTTCGGCGGCGGAGAGGGAACGGTTGGTCTGGTCGGTCATGGTTGATAAGGTCTCATGAAGTAGTCGGCACTCAACGTTCGAAGGCAATTCGCCACGGCAGTTCCCCTTGCAGGAATGCACGGGCAGCCGGCGATTGCGGATGGGCGAAAAAGCGTTGTGCCGGGACGTGTTCCTGAACGCGACCATCGGCGAGGAAAATGATGTCATCGGCCAAGCGCGTCGCCTGCCCGAGATTGTGCGTCGTCATCAACACCTTGGCGCCCTCGGTACGGATTTCGCGAATGATCCGCTCGACTGCTTCGGTGGCGGAGGGGTCCAGGCTGGCGGTCGGCTCGTCGAGCAGCAACAGGCGCGGCCGCATCGCCCAAGACCGGGCCAGCGCCAGACGCTGCCGTTCGCCACCGGAAAGCAGCCGGGCGCAATCCTTCGCCCGATGTGCCAGACCGACCCGCTCCAGCACCTCGGCCGTTCGGAGCCGGCGCTCGGCGGCGCTCATCGCCTGTGGCCGCAGCGCGAATTCGACATTGGTGAACACCGACATGCGGAGCAGCATTGGCTGCTGGAAAACCATGGCCAGCCGGCCGCTCGGCTGGGCTGAGTCACCCCAGATAATCGTCCCGCCATCGGCCGGCAACAGGCTTGCCAACAAGCGCAGCAACAGCGTCTTGCCGGCACCGTTCGGACCGAGAATGACGCTGATGCCTTCACCGGAGAGCTCAAGGTCAACACCATCAAGCACTGCCCGCCCATCGGGGACAAAACGCAGTCCGGAGAGTTTTAGTGGAAACATCAGCCATACCTCCGCGCCGCCCAGCAGCGCAAATGGTAGGCCGCGACATTGAGCGTCAGGATGACCGTCATCAGCACGATGCCCAGCGCAATCGACAGCGCCAGATCGCCCTTGGCGGTTTCCAGCGCAATGGCCGTGGTCATCACCCGCGTGTAGCCGTCGATATTGCCGCCGACGATCATCACCGCGCCGACTTCCGACATCGCCCGGCCCAAGCCGGCCAGCGTCGCCACACTCAGGGAAAACCGGCAATCGGCCAGCAACAGCACCACCGCCTGCGGTCGACCGATGCCAATCACCGAAAACTCGGGGGCATACTCCTTCCAGGCATCTTCAACGATCTGCCGGCTGACGGCGGCGATCAGCGGCACGACGAGCATGCTCTGGGCAATGATCATCGCCGTTGGCGAAAAGAGCAGGCCATAGCTACCGAGTGGCCCACTGCGCGACAGGGCAAGGTAAACAAGAACGCCGACCACCACCGAAGGCAGCCCCATCAGGGCATTGAGCGCAACGATAATGGCACCGCGACCGGGAAACTTTGCCACGGCGAGCCAGGCGCCAAGCGGCAAGCCGAGCAGGGCACCGATCAACAGGGCAGTCAGGCTGACGCGCAGGGAGAGACCGACGATTTCGAGCAATCGTCCATCCATCGTTCCCAGCAGAAAAAAGGCGTCTTTTAGCGTGTCGGTCATGCGGCCAGCAGGATACCACCGGCCTGCCGGACCTTATATCGCCTTGGCCAGTTCAGCCAGTTCGCTCTCGCTGAACACCCGCGAGCGGGTATGGAAAGCCTTTCCTTCCGGCCCCTCCAGCGAAAAAGTGCCGCCGTGGCCGTCGATGACATCGATGATCAACTGCGTGTGTTTCCAGGTTTCGAATTGCGACTTGCTCATGTAGAACGGCACACCACCGATGTTGCCCAGATGCACATCGCCCTGGCCAATGGTCAGGTCGGTTGGCAGGTAGCAATTGGCGGCGCTGTTGTCGCAGCAACCACCCGACTGGTGGAACATCAATTCACCATGCTTGCCCTGCAGGCTCTTGATCAGTTCAAGCGCTGCGGGCGTGGCGATGACACGGTCGACCATGGTTTTCTCCTGAAAAAGCGGGGGCGGTTGCCCGCCCCCTGAAAGTTGCCCGCGATTGGGCAAGTGGAGAAGAAGCGTTGCCTAGAAGAAGCCCAGCTTGCTCTCGCTGTAGCTGACCAGCAGGTTCTTGGTCTGCTGGTAGTGGTCGAGCATGACCTTGTGGGTCTCGCGGCCGATACCGGATTCCTTGTAGCCGCCGAAGGCTGCGTGCGCCGGGTAGGCGTGGTAGCAGTTGGTCCAGACGCGACCGGCCTGGATGGCGCGACCCATGCGGTAGGCGACGTTGCCATTGCGGCTCCAGACGCCGGCGCCGAGGCCGTAGATGGTGTCATTGGCGATCGCCAGCGCTTCGGCTTCGTCCTTGAAGGTGGTCACGGCGAGCACCGGCCCGAAGATTTCCTCCTGGAAGATGCGCATCTTGTTGTGCCCCTTGAACAGGGTCGGCTGGATGTAGTAACCGCCGGCCAGTTCGCCTTCGAGGACAGCGCTCTCGCCACCGATCAGGCATTCAGCGCCTTCCTGTTTGCCGATGTCCATGTAGGACATGATCTTGGTCATCTGCTCCTTCGAAACCTGGGCACCCATCATGCAGTCGGTGTCGAGCGGGCTGATTTGTTTGATGGCAGCGACGCGCTTCAGGACGCGCTCCATGAACTTGTCGTAGATCGACTCCTGGATCAGCGCCCGGCTCGGGCAGGTACACACTTCGCCCTGGTTGAAGGCGAACAGCACCATGCCTTCAATGGCCTTGTCGAGAAAGCTGTCATCCTTGTCCATGATGTCGGCAAAGAAAACGTTGGGCGACTTGCCGCCCAGTTCCAGCGTTGCCGGAATCAGGTTGTTGGCAGCGGCCTGGGCGATGACGCGGCCGGTCGTGGTCGAGCCGGTGAAGGCGATCTTGGCGATACGCTTGCTGGTGGCGAGCGGCATGCCGGCTTCGCGGCCATAGCCGTTAACAATATTGAGGACACCGGCCGGCAGGATGTCGGCGATCAGTTCAGCCAGGATCAGGATGGAAATCGGGGTCGATTCGGCCGGCTTCAGCACGACGCAGTTGCCCGCGCCGATGGCCGGTGCCAGTTTCCAGGCCGCCATCAGGATTGGGAAGTTCCAGGGAATGATCTGGCCGACGACGCCGAGTGGCTCATGGATGTGGTAAGCCATCGTGTTTTCGTCGATCTCGGAAATGCCGCCTTCCTGTGAGCGCAGGCAGCCGGCGAAGTAGCGAAAATGATCAATGGCGAGCGGGATGTCGGCGTTCAGGGTTTCGCGGATCGGCTTGCCGTTATCAACGGTTTCGGCATAAGCCAGAAGTTCGAGGTTGGCTTCCAGGCGGTCGGCAATCTTCAGCAGCACGTTGGCGCGGTCAGCGGCGGAAGTCTTGCCCCAGCTCGGGAAAGCGGCGTGGGCTGCGTCGAGGGCCAGCTCGATGTCTTCGGCGGTGGAACGGGCAGCCTGGGTGTAGGCCTTGCCGGAAATCGGGGTCAGCACATCGAAATACTGGCCGTTGACCGGCGGCACGCATTTGCCACCGATGAAATTGTCGTAGCGGGTCTTGTATGCAATCTTGGCACCAGCGGCACCGGGGGCAGCGTAGATCATCTTGTCTCCTGTCTTGTTACGAATAGGTAAATAAATTCCCTAAAGGGCAAGTACCCATATCAAGCCCCGTGCCAGGCTGAAGCAAACCACCTAAACGATTGATTATTTGGTTTTTAGCCAAAAATGGCCGTCCACCGCAGCAATTGCTGTGACGTTGCATTCCGGGACAGTTGTCACAATTTGGAACACTTGGACACGCTGCCGGCCGAATGCGCTTGCCCCCGGTGGCTGAGCACCTATACTCGGCAAAAAACCGGGCACCGACCCGGCGAGGAGACGAGACAAATGCGCACCCATTCCCCCGCGCCAGCCCCGGCATTGCGCCAGGCACGGCTCAATCTGCTTGAAGGCCGCGACCTGCAGGCCGAAGACATCGACGAACGTCTGGCCCGTTCGTGGCGGCGCAGTCTGGCTGCAGGCCTCTCGCCGACCGAACGCCTCTCGAACGAAGACAACCTTTCCGGCAGCGAACTGCAGCGCTCGCTGACGCGCAATCATGACCTGGTCAGCCACTCGCGCCCGGTCATGGAATACCTGTTCGAGCAGGTGCGGCAAAGCCAGAGCATGGTCATCCTCGCCGACAACCGGGGCGTGCTGATGCACACGCTGGGCGACGTCGACTTTCTCGGCAAGGCCGAACGCGTTGCGCTGATGTCGGGCGCCTGCTGGCATGAGCAGCACCGCGGCACCAACGCCATCGGCACGGCGCTGGCCGAAGCCAGCGGCGTCGAAATCCACGGTTCCGAACACTATCTCGAACGCAACGGCTTCCTGACCTGCGCCGCCGCCCCGATCATCTCCGCCACCGGCCAGCTGATGGGCATTCTCGACATCTCCGGCGACCAACGCAGCCGCCATCCGCACACGCTGGGGCTAGTCAATACGGCCGCCCGGATGATTGAAAACCGCCTCGTTTCCGCTGCCTGCCAGCGCCATACGCGCCTGCACCTGCACACCCACCCGGAAGGCATCGGCAGCGTCGCCGAAGGCATCGTCGCCCTTTCCGATGACGGCTGGATCGTCGGCGCCAATCGTCAAGGTCTGGCCTTGCTCGGCCTGGCTGCGGTCGATATCGGGGCGACACCGCTTTTCCGCGTGCTTGATACCCGGCTGGAACAGATTCTGGCCCAAGCGCAGCGTCGACCGCAGCAAGCCGTCCTGCTCCACCGCCATGACGGCACGACGCTCTATGGCCAGCTCTACGCCGACATCAAGGCGCCGGTCTCGATCCAGACACCGAAAGAAAAACCGGCCAGCGACGCCCTGACCAAGCTCGACACCGGCGACGTCCGCTGGCGCGCCGCTGCCGACAAGGCGCGACGCATTGCCGGCAAGCCGATTCCGCTGCTCCTGCATGGCGAATCCGGCGTCGGCAAGGAGCTGTTCGCCCGCGCTGTCCATGAAACATCGCCGCAGAAGAACGGCCCGTTCGTCGCCATCAATTGCGCCGCCCTGCCCGAAAATCTGATCGAAGCCGAGCTCTTCGGCTACGCCCCCGGCGCCTTCACCGGCGCCCGCAAGGAAGGCAGCCTCGGCCGCCTGCGTGAGGCCGAATCCGGCACACTGTTTCTCGACGAAATCGGCGATATGCCGCTCACCATGCAGACGCGTTTGCTGCGGGTCTTGCAGGAGCGCCAGGTGACGCCACTTGGCGGTGGCCAGCCAGTAAACGTCAATTTCTCACTGATCTGCGCCACCCACGCCAATCTGCGCCAAGCGGCCGAAGACGGCCACTTCCGCAGCGACCTCTACTACCGGATCAACGGCCTGACCCTGAACTTGCCGGCCCTGCGCGAGCGCACCGATTTTGCCGAACTGATCGGCAAGCTGCTCGAAGACCTTTTCCCGGAAGGCAACCTGCATCTGGCGCCAGAACTGCTGACCCGCCTGAGCAACTACCGCTGGCCCGGCAACCTGCGCCAGCTGGCCAGCGTACTGCGCACCGCTGTGGCCATGCTCGACGACGACGAAACCCGAATCGACTGGCGCCACCTGCCGGATGACCTCACCGACGAACTGAGCAAAGCGCCCGGTAAGCCTGCGCCTGCTCAGTCCTCGCAAAACCTGGACACCCTTTCGCGCGTCGCCATCCAGCAGGCCCTGGAAAGTTGTCGCGGCAACATTTCGGAAGCCGCGCGCCGCTTGGGAATCAGCCGGCAAACGCTGTATCGCAAGATGGGTAATTGAAGACAGGCCGCGGGCCTTGGTTCAAACTATTGCCTGCTGATCATTTGTGCCAAGCGTCAGCATTACCCCCTTACCCGGAGTCCCCATGCAAAACATCCTGATCATCATTCATGCCCCACCCTATGGCAGCGAACGCTGTCTTTCCGCCCTGCGCCTGGCTACGGCGCTGGTCGGTAACGACGCCAAACCGAAGGTACGCGTCTTCCTGATGTCCGACGCCACCGTACTCGGCCTTCCCAACCAGATCGACGGTAGTGGCAACGGCCTGCAGGGAATGGTCGAACAACTGATCGCTCAGGGCGTCGAAATCAGGTTGTGCCGAACCTGTGCAATGGCCCGTGGCCTCGTCGATCTGCCGCTGATTCCCGGTGCGGCCATCGGTACGCTGGTCGAGTTGGCCGAAGCCACGCTGGCCGCCGACAAGGTGATCGCGCTTTAGCCTTCTTGCTGAGACATTTTGTCCAGACCATCCAGCTTTTGGACAAGATGTCTCACTCTCTGCCCCAGCCAAAACCCGGCGATTCCCTAATGTTCAATGACTTGCCTCAAATGGCACGTTCGTTGCACTAGTCTGGATTAGCGACGATCGGTCGCATCCTGCGAGGGTAATTACAATGAACGTTACAAGGCGTCAGTTCTTCAAGATCTGCTCTGCCGGGCTAGGGGGGTCGTCCATCGCGTTGATGGGTTTCTCACCGACTGCAGCCCTGGCCGAAGTGCGGACCTTCAAGCTCGCCCGCGCCACTGAGACACGGAACATCTGTCCGTACTGCTCGGTGTCCTGCGGCGTGCTCATCTACTCCACCGGCGACAAGTCAAAGAATTCGCAAGCGGAGATCATTCATATCGAAGGCGATCCGGACAACCCGGTGAACCGGGGCACGCTGTGCCCGAAGGGCGCTGGCCTGCGCGACATGGTGCAAAGCGCCAATCGCCTGAAGTGGCCGGAAGTGCGCGAAGCTGGCACCAACGAATGGAAGCGGATTTCCTGGAACGAGGCCATCGAGCGAGTTGCCAAGCACATGAAGGCAGACCGCGACGCGAACTTCATGGCGCAGAACAAGGACGGCGTGACCGTCAATCGCTGGACTACCACTGGATTCCTTGCATCATCAGCAGCACCGAATGAGGCCGGCTACCTGACCGTGAAGACGATTCGCGCGATGGGCATGACCTCGATCGATACCCAGGCACGTATTTGACACGCTCCCACGGTGGCCAGTCTGGCTCCGAGTTTTGGGCGTGGTGCGATGACCAACCACTGGGTGGACATCAAGAACGCTGATTTGATTCTGGTAATGGGCGGCAACCCTGCCGAAGCGCACCCCTGCGGCTTCAAGTGGGTGATCGAAGCCAAGAAAACGCGCAAGGCGAAGCTGGTCGTGGTCGACCCGCGCTTCAACCGTACGGCGTCGGTGGCCGATTTCTATACCCCGTTGCGCTCCGGTACTGACATCGCCTTCCTCGGCGGCGTCATCAATTACCTCGTTTCCAACGACAAGATTCACCACGATTACGTGAAGGCCTATACCAATGCGGCTTTCCTGATCGATCCCGGCTTCAAGTTCGACGACGGCATCTTCTCCGGCTACAACGAAGAGAAGCGCAGCTACGCCAAGGACACCTGGAAATACCAGATGGACAAGGATGGCTTCGCCATGGTCGACGAAACCTGGCAAGACCCGAACTGCGTCTGGCAACTGATGAAGGCGCACTATTCCCGCTATACGCCGGAAATGGTGAGCAAGGTCTGCGGCACGCCGAAGGATGCATTCATTAAGGTTTGCGAGATGATTGCCGAGACCGCGGCGCCGAACAAGACGATGACCAACCTGTATGCGCTGGGCTGGACCGAGCACTCTGTCGGCTCCCAGAACATTCGCTGCATGGCGATCATCCAGCAGTTGCTCGGCAACATGGGCATGGCCGGTGGCGGCATCAACGCCTTGCGCGGTCACGCCAACGTTCAGGGCATTACCGACTTTGCCCTCTACGCGCAAAACCTGCCGGGCTACGTCAGCGCACCGACCGATGCCGATCCTGATCGCACGACCTATCTGACCAAGCGCACGCCGAAGGCACTGCGTCCGGGCCAGATGAACTTCGGCCAGAACTTCCCGAAGTGGCATACCAGCCTGGCGAAAGCCTGGTGGGGCGACGCGGCGACCAAGGAAAACGACTTCGCCTACGACTACTTCCCGAAACTGGGTGGCGCGTCGGACGTGCTGCAGATGTTCGACCAGATGTATCAGGGCAAGATCAACGGTTTCTTCTGTCAGGGCTTCAACCCGCTGGCCTCCGTGGCCAACAAGAAGAAGGTCAGCGATGGCCTGTCCAAGCTGAAGTACATGGTGGTGATGGACCCGCTGGCAACCGATACCTCCGAGTACTGGAAGCCGCACGGCGAGTTCAACGAGGTTGATCCGGCCAAGATCCCGACGGAGGTCTTCCGTCTGCCGACCACGTTGTTCGCCGAAACCGCTGGCACCTTCACCAACTCCGGCCGCGTCATTCAGTGGCGCTGGAAGGCGGCGGATGGTCCGGGCGATTCGAAGGACGACACAGAAATCCTGGCAGCACTCTTCCTGAAGTTGAAGGAAATGTACGCCAAGGACGGCGGAGCCTTCCCCGACCCGATCATGAAGCTGACCTGGGCCTACGCCCAGCCGACCAAGCCGTCGCCGGAAGAACTGCTCCGCGAAATCAACGGCAAGGCGCTGGCCGACGTGCTCGATCCGAAAGATCCGACCAAGGTACTGGTCAAGGCGGGCGAGCAACTGGGTACGTTTGGCCAGTTGCGCGACGATGGCTCGACCTCATGCGGCAACTGGATCTACTGCGGTGTCTGGTCGCAAGCCGGCAATCTGTCGGCCCGTCGCGACAACGCCGATCCGTCCGGTCTGGGTCAAACCCTGAACTGGGGCTTTGCCTGGCCGGTCAATCGCCGCATCATCTACAACCGCGCCTCCTGCGACGTTTCCGGCAAGCCCTGGGATCCGAAGCGGACGGTGCTGAAGTGGACGGGCAAGGCATGGGGCGGCAACGACGTTCCCGACATGCGCCCGGATGCTGCGCCGGAAGAGAACGTGATGCCTTTCATCATGAATCCGGAAGGTGTCTCTCGTCTGTTCTGCCGTGATCTGATGGCAGATGGCCCGATGCCCGAGCACTACGAGCCGTTCGAAAGTCCGCTCGACAACAATCCGATGCACCCGAATAACCCCAAGGCCAAGTCGAATCCGGCCGCCCGGGTTTACAAGGGCGACATGGAGGCGTTCGGCACGGCGAAGGACTTCCCGTACGTAGCGACGACCTACCGCCTGACCGAGCACTTCCACTACTGGACCAAGTTCTCCAAGATCAACGCGATCATGCAGCCGGAACAGTTCGTGGAAATCGGCGAGGAACTGGCCAAGGAAAAGGGCATCGCGCTCGGCGACAAGGTCAAGATCCGTTCCAACCGCGGCTTCATCAAGGCCGTGGCGGTGGTGACCAAGCGGATCAAGGCGCTCGAAGTCGATGGCAAGAAGGTGCACACCATCGGCATCCCGATCCACTACGGATTCAAGGGGGCGACGAAGCCTGGCTTCATCACCAACACCCTGACCCCGTTCGTCGGTGACGCCAATACGCAGACGCCGGAGTACAAGGCGTTCCTGGTCAACATCGAGAAAGCGTAAGGGAGAGCTGATATGGCACTGCAATCGCTAGACATCAAACAGCGCTCCGCGACGACGACGCCCTCCACGCATGTGCGGGAAACGCTCGAGATCGCCAAGCTTATCGACGTATCGGCCTGTATTGGCTGCAAGGCGTGTCAGGTGGCCTGCTCGGAGTGGAATGACATCCGCGACGAAGTAGGCAACTGCCACGGCGTCTACGACAATCCGATGGATCTGACCGCGAAATCGTGGACGGTGATGCGGTTCACCGAGGTTGAGCAAAACAACAAGCTGGAGTGGCTGATCCGCAAGGACGGCTGCATGCACTGTGCTGATCCAGGTTGTCTGAAGGCTTGCCCGGCACCCGGTGCAATCGTCCAGTACAGCAACGGCATTGTGGATTTCCATCAGGAAAACTGCATCGGCTGCGGCTACTGCGTCACCGGCTGTCCGTTCGACGTCCCCCGCATCTCGAAGGAAGACAACAAGGCCTACAAGTGCTCGCTGTGTTCCGACCGGGTGGCGGTCAACCAGGCGCCAGCCTGTGTGAAAGCCTGCCCGACTGGCGCGATCCAGTTCGGCAGCAAGGAGGACATGAAGGACTACGCGGCCAAGCGCGTTACCGACTTGAAGGAGCGCGGTTACGAGCAGGCAGGTCTGTACGATCCGCAAGGCGTTGGCGGCACGCACGTCATGTACGTGCTGCACCATGCCGACAAGCCGAACCTGTACGCCGGCCTGCCGGCCAATCCGTCGATCAGCCCGCTGGTCTCGCTGTGGAAGGGCTTCGCCAAGCCGCTCGCCACGCTCGCGCTGGCTGGTGTCGCTTTGGGTAGCCTGTTCCATTACGTGACCAAGGGTCCGAACGAGGTCTCGAAAGAGATCGAGGACGAGATCGAGAAGGAGGATGCAAAATGATCCGCGACCCGAAAGACCTCAAGCGCTATGAGCCCAAGGAACGGGCCAATCACTGGGTGGTGGGCATCAGCTTCATCCTGCTCGCCCTCTCCGGACTGGCCTTCTTCCACCCGGCGTTCTACCCGCTGACGCAGCTGTTCGGCGGGCCGACCTGGACGCGCATTTTGCATCCCTATCTTGGGGTGCTGATGGCGGTGTCCTTCCTGGCCATGTTCTTCCGCTTCAAGCATCTGAACAAGATGACGCCGGCGGACAAGGAATGGCTGTCGAAGGCCAAGCAGATGGTGGACGGCAACGACCACAACATGCCGGAACAGGGCAAGTACAACGGCGGTCAGAAGGCGATGTTCTGGGTGATGGCGATCTGCATGCTACTAATGACGGTCTCCGGCCTGCTTATCTGGCGCGCCTGGTTCGGCTTCGACATCACGCTCGTCCGCATGGGCGCCGTGGTACACGCCGCTGCCGGCGCCGTGATGATCGGCATGATCTTCGTGCACGTCTATGCCGCCATCTGGGTCAAGGGCACCATCCGCGCCATGTGGTACGGCACGGTCACCCGGGCCTGGGCCAAGCAGCATCACCGTGGCTGGTATCGCCAGGTAACTGGCAAGTAAGTTTTAGTTTCACCTTGCGTTCAGGGGGCTCTGCGGAGAACATTCCGCATCCCCCGCTTTTTTTGAGCTGACATGCAGACCCAACCGATTGATTTCCATCCACCGGCCGAAGAGGCTGCACCCTACCTGCTGCCGGTTGCGACCAGCCTGTTTGCCGACCGCGCCGACCGCTTTGCCGCGCTTGCCGCCGGCCATAGCCTCGCCGACTGGCTCAACTTCCTTGGCCAGCTAAGCCGCGCCCAACATGAAGCGCTGCAAGCACTGCCCGAACTCCCGCTACCCGATGCCACAGCATTGGAACAGTCGCGCACCCATGGCATGCCGCCGCTCAACAGCAACACCCGCCCGGCCGCCTGGCGCGATGCCCTGCGGTTGATCGCCACATCACTGGGCAATGACGCCCCGCCCGCCGCACAGGAAGCACTCGGCAGCCTGCTTGCCGCCTCCGACGCGCAACTTGAAAAGCTGGCCGAAACGATACTGAGCGGCGAGCCGGATGCAACGAATGCAGCACAACTGCCCTTCGTCGGCGCCGCACTGCAAGTCGCCTACACCAAGCTGGCCAGCCAGCTCGATGCCAGCCAGTTGCAGGCACTTGATGCCCATGGCGTCTGCCCCTGCTGCGGCAGCCTGCCGGTCGCCAGCGTCGTCCGCCTCGGCGCCGCCATCAACAACCTGCGCTACCTGCATTGCAGCCTGTGCAATACCGAATGGAACGTGCCGCGCGCCACCTGCACCGCCTGCGATAGCGAAAAAGGCGTTGCGCTGCATGAAGTTGAAGGTTCGAACGGTGCTGTTCGTGCCGAGACTTGCGACTCATGCAAGAGCTACCTGAAGATCGTTTATCAGGAAAAGGACCCGCACGTTGATCCGGTGGCTGACGATCTCGCCACGCTGGCGCTCGACATGCTCGTTGATGAAGCCGGCTATGCCCGAAGCGGCCCGAATCTGTTGCTGATCGGCGCGTATAGCGGCTAAGGCCATTTGATTAACCTTTCTGCCCGGTCCGGGTGAAAGCCATGAACGAAAAAAGACACCTTCCTGCGGTCGACCGCGTCCTGCAGCAAATTCCCGAATTGATCGAAGTGCATGGCCGCCAGCTGGTTACAGGCTGCGTTCGCGCCGAGCTGGCTGCTGTCCGTGAAGGGCTGAAACATGGCCTGCCGCTGCCGGAAGAGATGGCGTTGCTCGCCGCCATTCGTCGCCGCGCCAATGACGCCGGGCGCAACAATCTGCGCTCCGTGTTCAATCTGACCGGTACGGTATTGCACACAAATCTTGGTCGCGCCCAATTGGCAGAGGAGGCCATTGCAGCCATGGTCGAGGCTGCTCGTTCACCCTGTGCGCTGGAGTACGACCTGGCTTCCGGCGGCCGCGGCGACCGCGACGATCTGGTGTCCGGCCTGCTCTCCGAGCTGATCGCCGGTGGCTCGCCAAATATTGCCGCGACCATCGTCAACAACAACGCCGCCGCCGTGCTATTGACTCTCAACGCCCTGGCCCAAGGCAAGGAGGCCGTGGTGTCGCGCGGCGAACTGGTCGAGATTGGCGGCGCCTTCCGCATCCCCGACGTGATGCGCCGGGCGCAGGTCAAGCTTCACGAAATCGGGACCACCAACCGCACCCATGCAAAGGATTACCAAGAAGCCATCGGCCCGAAAACGGCGCTGCTGATGAAGATCCACACCAGCAATTACGCCGTCATGGGTTTCACCGCTGCGGTCGACGAGAAAGCCATCGCTGAAATCGCCCACGCGGCGAATTTGCCGTTCGTCATTGATCTGGGCAGCGGCACGCTGTGCGATTTCGCCGCCCACGGCTTGCCGGCCGAACCGACGCCGCAGCAGGCGCTGGCGGCGGGTGCTGACATCGTTACCTTCTCCGGCGACAAGCTGCTCGGCGGCCCGCAGGCCGGGCTGATCGTTGGCCGCAAGGACTTGATTGCCAAGATCAAGAAGAACCCATTGAAACGCGCCCTGCGTGTCGGCAAGACGACACTTGCCGCGCTGGAGGCAACCCTGCGCCTTTACCGCGACCCGGATCGCTTGCGCGAACGCCTGCCGACGCTGCGCCTGCTGACACGGACGGTGGCCGAAATCAGCGCTTTGGCTGAACGCGTGCTGCCTGCCGCGCAAGCAGCGCTCGGCGCACTAACCACGGTTTCGGTTGAACCCTGCAGCAGCCAGATAGGCAGCGGCGCCTTGCCGGTCGAACGCCTGCCTTCGGCGGCGCTAGTCTTCCGGCCGACCGCGAAAAAGCCGGGAAACGCGCTGTTGACCGTGGAAGCTGCTTTCCGCCAGTTGCCGACGCCCGTCATCGGCTATATCCGCGACGACGCGTATCATCTCGACCTGCGTTGCCTGGAAGAAAAAGACGAAGCCCGCTTCGTCGCCCAACTACAAGAATTAAAGTTTTGATAACGGCCTCGCATGGTGGTCTGCGTACCGCCTGCCGTTCTCACCCGCGTCCGAAATGGCGCACCTGTAAATCCGGGCATCTCCGTGCCCGGATGGTTATTTGAATGGAGAAATCACCATGACCATCAATCGCCGGCAATTCCTGGCGGCCGGTACTGCGCTGGGGGCTACCGCCGCCATCGCCCAGCCGACCAGCCCGCTGCCTTTCCTGATCAACATGCAGTCCGACCCGCTGCTGCCGAAAGCCTCCGGCAAGCGCGTTGTCATCTGTGGCGGCGGCTGGGGCGGCATCAGTGCCGCCAAGCATCTGAAGAAGCTGGACGCCAGCCTCGAAGTCGTCGTCCTCGAGCGCAACCCGGTCTTTTTCTCGTGCCCGATGAGCAACAAGTGGCTGGTCGATGTCGTCGACACCAACTTCCTGACCTTCAGCTACCTCGAAGTCGCCCAGAAATACGACTACAAGTTTATCCAGACAGAAGTCACTGCCTTCGAGCGCGACAAGAAGCGCGTCATCACCGCCCAGGGCTGGCTGGACTACGACTATCTGATCATCGGTGCCGGCATCCGCTATAACTACGAATCCTGGTTCGGCAACGACCGCAAGGCAGCCGACTACACCAAGGCCATGTTCCCGGCCGCCTACATCCCGAACGCCGAGCATTTCCGCCTCAAGCAGAGCATCCAGAATTTCAAGGGTGGCGATCTGGTGATGACTCTGCCGCCGCCACCACATCGCTGCCCGCCGTCGCCTTACGAGCGCGCCTGCCTGATCGCCGGCCTGTTCAAGGAACGCAAGATCAAGGGCAAAGTCATCATTCTCGATCCAAAACCCAGCCCGGCACCGATTACCGGGGGCTTTCAGGAAGCCTTCGAGAACCTCTACAAGGACCAGATCGTCTACGTGCCCAAGGCCGTAATCAAGGAAGTCGATCCGTTCAACAAGAAGATCAAGACGGCAGCAGGCGACTTTACCTTCGACCACTCCATCCTGATGGCGCCGCATCAAGCCGGCGACATGGCCTGGAAGGCTGGCGTCATCGGCAAGAACGAAGAAGGCAAACCCACCGGCTGGGCCGGTGTCGATCCCTTCTTCCTCAACATGAAGGACGACCCGGACGTGTATGTGATTGGCGACTCGGTCGGCATGGTCTCGCCGCAGTTCCGTTTCTACCCGAAGGCTGGGCATGTCGCCAACGCCCACGCCAAGATTGTCGCGAACTACATCGCCCAGCGCGTCAAGGGGCGCGAACCCAAATACGCCCTGCCTGACAACCTGTGTTTCATGATGGTGAATACGGCGCCACGCGAAGATATCGCCGTGCGTTTCAAGTACTACGTCAACGACAAGGGCATCATCATTCAGGATCAGGACGACGACAATCTGCGCCGCGACGAACTGGTCACGGAAGACTTCCAGTGGGCCGGGCGGATGTATGAGGACATGTTTGGTTGAGCTTCAACGCCTACCTGCTCCGCTGCGCCGATGTCTCGTACTATGCAGGCCATACGGACGATTTGACTCGCCGGCTGGGGCAACACCAGTCCGGCGAGTGCGGCGGCTACACGGCGACGCGCTTGCCGGTGGCGTTGGTTTGGTCGCAGGAGTTTGTGACGAGGGAAGAAGCGCTGGCGGCGGAGCAGCAGATCAAGGGGTGGAGTCGGGCGAAGAAGGAAGCATTGATGGTTGGGGATTGGGGAAGGATTTCGGTGTTGGCGAAGAAATCGTTTGTGAAGAAGGGCGGGGAATGAAACTGGTCAAGCCGATCATGCTTCGATACGCGCCAGAGGCGCTACTCAGCACGAACGGAATGGGCGGTTGTAGTGATCCACTTTACCCACGTATTCCGTTCGTCCTGAGTAGGGCGCAAGCCCGTATCGAAGGATTGAATGGCGACCGGAGCCCAACCCCATGATCATCGGCACCGCCGGCCACATCGACCACGGCAAGACCACTCTGGTCAAAGCCCTCACCGGCGTTGACTGCGATCGCCTAAAGGAAGAGAAGGCCCGCGGCATCACCGTCGACCTCGGCTATGCCTACACCGAAAAACTCGGTTTCATCGACGTTCCCGGCCATGAAAAGCTGATCCACAACATGCTGGCCGGCGCCACCGGCATTGATTTCGCACTACTGGTGATCGCCGCCGATGATGGTCCGATGCCGCAGACGCGCGAGCATCTGGAGATTATCGAACTGCTTGGCATCAAGCGCGGGGCGGTGGCGCTGACCAAAATCGACACTGCTGCGGTCGACCGGCAAAAACAGGCAAAAACCGAAATCGCTGATCTTCTGGCCGGCACCGCACTGGCCGATGCGCCAGTCTTCCCGGTCGCCGCCGTCAGTGGCGAAGGCATTGCCGAATTGCGCGCCTATCTCGAAAAGCAATCCATCCTCGCCTCGCCCGTTGGCGTGGGAGCGGGCGGCAATTTCCGCCTCGCTATCGACCGCTGCTTCACCCTCGGCGGCATCGGCACTGTTGTCACCGGCACTGCCTTCTCCGGCGAAGTCAAAGTCGGCGACCAGTTGCTGCTCAGCCCGCCGAAACGAGCGGTTCGCGTCCGCAGCCTGCGCGTTCAGGACGCCCCGGCCGAATCCGGGCATGCCGGACAGCGCATCGCGCTGGGGCTATCCGGCATCGAAAAATCCGAAGTCGAACGCGGCATGTGGATCGTCGCGCCAAGCTTGCACGCCCCGGCCCGTCGTTTTGATACCAAAATTCGCGTCCTCTCCGGCCAGCCTGCCCTCAAGCACTGGACGCCGGTGCACCTGCACCTCGGCGCCGAAGACGTGCCGGCCCGCATCGCGCTGCTCGGCGCCGACGAAATCGCGCCCGGTACCGAAAACTGGGCGCAAATCACCGTCGACCGCGAGATCGGCACCTTGGCCGGCGACCGCTTCATCCTGCGTGATGCCTCGGCCCGCCACACCATCGGCGGCGGCATTGTGCTCGACATCTTCCCTCCCAGCCGCAAGAAGCGCAGCCCGGAACGCCTCGCCATGCTCGCCGCGCTGACCGACGACAACCCCGCCACGGCGCTGCAGCTGGCAGCAACGCAGGAATCTGCCGGCGTCGATCTCGACGCTTACGCCCTGAACCGCAATCTCGACCCGGCCGTCTTGCAAGCCACCGTCAAAACGCTGGGGCTTAAAGTCGTCGGCCATACCGCGTTTGCGCCTGAACGCTGGCAAGACCTCGAAGCAACGCTGCTGGCAGCGCTCGCCGCCGAACACGAACGCGCCCCCGACATGCCCGGCGCCGAACGCGACCGGCTGCGCCGCCTGACCCTGCCGACGCTCTCCCGACCGGCCTTCGACGCTTTGCTGGCCACGCCCTTGCAGGATGGCCGCATCGCCCAGACCCACGCCTGGCTGCATCTGCCGGAACACCGCGTCCAGATGTCGGAGACCGACCGCGCCGTCTGGCTCAGCATCAAACCGCTGCTTGAAAATGAACCGTACAACCCGCCGCGCGTCCGCGACATTGCCCGGGCTAACGGCATCGGCGAAGAGAGCGTGCGCTCACTGCTCAAACGCGCAGCCCGGATCGGCGAAGCCTATCCGGTCGCCCATGACCACTATTTCTCGGCTGGGGCAGTCGCCGACCTGGCCCATCGCATCGCTGCGCTCAACATCAGCGATGGCTGCGCCCGCGCCGCGCCGCTGCGCGATCAGATCGGCGGTGGCCGCAAGGTGGCCATCCACATCCTCGAATTCTTCGATCGCATCGGCTACACTCGCCGAGTCCGCGACACGCACATCCTGCGCGGTTCGCCGGAGCAATTCGGATCATGAACAACGGAAGAGATCGTTCCCCGGTGGGACGGCCGGTCTTCAAAACCGGCAGGACCTGTCAAACAGGTTTGGGTAGGTTCGACTCCTGCTCTCTTCCGCCATTTTTTCTCAGCTAAATGGCCCATCAACCCTTCTCCGGCCCCATCCCCGACGACCGCCTCTATTGCCCCCGCTACGATATGTGGGTGCAGGAGCAAGCCAATGGTGAGTTGCTGATCGGCGCCACCAGCTTCGGCATTTTTTTGGCGGGTGAAATCATCGCCTTCACGGCCAAGCCCAAGGGGGCTGAAGTCGAACTCGGCCGCGGCATGGGCACGGTGGAATGCCGCAAGACAGTACTCGCCGTGCACGCGCCAGTGTCATTCCTGCTGCTCGAAGGTAACGAAGCCGCGGAAGAACGACCGAAACTGGTCAATAGCGAACCCTACGCCGCCGGCTGGATGGCGCGCGCCCAAGCAACACGCTGGGACGAGGAAAAGCCGACACTGATCGACGCCGACACCTACCGCCAGCACATCCTGAAAATCGAACCGGAGGCCTCTTTTGGCTGACAAGCTCGCCTTGTTGATCTGGGCAGCAACGCCGGACCGGCCCGAGCTGGTCGTGACCCCACTGATTCACGCACTGGCGGCGCGAGCGCTTGATGCCGAGGTCGAAATCCATTTCGCCGGCCCGGCGGTGCGCTGGCTGGTCGACGGTGTTGCCGATGGCCTTTACGCGACCTGTGCGCAGGAAAAGTCAGTCGGTGATTTCCTCCGCGAAGTCATCGCCGAAGACGTCCGCCTGCTGGCCTGCGGCATGGCCCGTGCCGCCTGGGTGGCTGAAGATGAAATCCTGATTCCGCAAGCCGGCGCCGCCGGTGCGACGGCCTTCGTCGCCCGCACGCTAGACCCGGCGTGGCGGACACTGGTTTTCTGATGCCGCGCGCCGCCATTACCGGCGTCATCCTGGCCGGCGGCCTCGGTCGGCGCATGGGCGGCGTGGACAAGGGCCTGCAATTGCTGAACGGCCAGCCGATGGTCGCCCATGTCGCGGCACGCCTGGCGCCGCAGGTCGATGAACTGCTGATCAACGCCAATCAGAACAGCGAACGCTATGCCGACTTCGGCTACCGCGTCGTGCCGGACCAGATTCCCGACTTTGCCGGCCCGCTGGCCGGGCTGCACGCTGCGCTGTCGGCGGCGACCCACCCGCTGGTGGCCACCGCCCCCTGCGACTCCCCCTTCCTTACTGCTGATCTGGTTTTTCGGCTTTTTTCGGCGTTGACCGCAGCACAGGCCGATCTTGCTGTCGCCCGAACCTTCGACCAGCCCCACCCGGTTTTCTGCCTGTGCCGGCGCGATCTGCTACCGCATCTGACCGACTACCTGGCCAGCGGCAAGCGCAAGATGGGCGACTGGCATGCCATGCTGAAGCTCGTCGAAGTCGCATTCGACGACGAGGCCGAGGCCTTCGAAAACATCAACACCCGTGAGGAACTCGGGCGCTTCGAAATGGGCCGCAAGGACGCCTGACGCCGCCAGCCAATCCGGCTAAGATTCAGCAATCGAATCGTCGCCGAGGCCGCCATGACCCGCCGTTTCCCGCTCCACATCCACATTTCGACGCTGTTCATTGTGCTGATCCTGCTCATCGGCGGGTTCATCGGCTGGCTCGGTTACTCAGTCGCCAGCAATATCCTCAGGACATCGACCAGCGAGATGAATGCCCGCATCGGCAAGGAAACCGAGAACGCCTTCAAGCAGCTTCTCGCTCCAGCCGAAATGGCCACCCGCATCCTCAGCCACAGCGCCATCACGGTCGCCACTTCGCTTGACGAACGGCTGGCCAGCCTGGCCCTGATGCGCGAAGCGCTGAAGGATTCGGAGGCACTGACCGGACTGTATGTCGGCTACGGCAATGGTGATTTTTTCCTGTTGCGCCGTGTAGAAGGCGAGGCCGACCGCCAGTTTTTCCAGGCCCCCGACAACACCAGCTGGCTGATCCAGAGTATCGACCGCCCCGATGGCCAGGCGCGCGGCCGCTACCTGTTTCTCGACACTGCCCTGAAAACGCTCAAGATAGAGGAACATCCCAACTACCCGAACAACTACGACCCACGGGCCCGCGACTGGTACAAGGCCGCGCTGGCCGCCGGTGGCCAGATCAAGACAGCGCCATACCTCTTTTACAGCAGCCGCAAGGTCGGCACGACCATCGCCAATCGCGCCAGCCGCGACGAAAGCGTTGTCGTTGGCGCCGACATTCGGCTGGAAACGCTGGACCAGATGCTGGCCGGGCAACGGCCATCGCCCAGCGCGCAAATTGTGCTGACCAACCAGCAGGGGCGGACCATCGCCTATCAGGATCCAAGCAAGGGTATTCGCCTGCCTAAAGAGCCTGACGGCAAGCCAACTCAGGTCGAGATCGCCGAACTCTCGCCGGTTTTCGCTGAAATAGCGCCGCTGCTCCCCACTATCGACAATTCGACGGCGACAATTCGGCAAATCAGCGCGGCGGGCGAAACCTGGCATGCCTCAATCCACCCGATAAAACTGGAAGGCGCCAACCCGCTCTATCTGGTGATTGGAATTCCGGACAGCGAACTGATGGTGGCGGCCAACCAGTTGCTGCGGCATTCGCTGCTCGCCATCGCCCTGGTCATCCTGCTCGCCATTCCGATCACCTGGGCGCTGGCCCGCGCTATCTCCGGGCCGATGCGCAAGCTGGCCGGCGAAGCGGAAACCATCCGTCACTTCGATTTTTCGCAGCCGATCTCGGTCAAATCGCTGGTTCTCGAGATCAACGAACTGGCGACGACGATGGACGAAATGAAACGCACGATCCGGCGCTTTCTCGACATCAGCCAGGCCGTTGCCGGCGAAAACAATTTCGACCACCTGCTGCCCAAGCTGCTGAGCGAAACGCTCTCTGCCGCCGGGGCAAAGGCCGGCATCCTCTACCTCGCCGACCAGGATGGCCTGACTTCCGTTGCACAACTGTTTGCCGACGGCGCCCCCTTGCCCGGCAATCCGCAAACATTGGCGCTGGCCGACGCCGGACCACTGCTCGGCAATGCGCTGGCTGCCGGCAAGGCACTGAGCGGACTGCTCACGCCAGCCGATATCGCCGCCCTCGGTCTGAGCGAAGCCCTGCAGGCGAGCGGCACCAGTCACGCCATCGCCGTGCCGCTGCTCAATCGTCAGGACAGTCTGGTCGGCGCCATGCTGCTGCTGAAACAGAATGAATCGGATACGGCCCATTTGAGTTTCATCGAGGCACTCTCCGGATCAGCCGCCGTGTCGCTCGAAAACAAGGAGCTGATCCACGCCCAGAAAATGCTCTTCGAAGCGATGATTCAATTGATCGCCGGCGCCATCGACGCCAAGAGCCCCTACACCGGCGGCCACTGTGCCCGCGTTCCCGAACTGACCAAGATGCTGGCCCGTGCCGCCTGCGACAGCACCGACGGACCCTTCACGAATTTCCACCTGACCGATGATGACTGGGAAGCTGTACATGTCGCGGCCTGGCTCCATGATTGCGGCAAGGTGACGACGCCGGAATATGTGGTCGACAAGGCGACCAAGCTGGAAACGCTCTACGACCGCATCCACGAAGTGCGCATGCGCTTCGAGGTGCTCAAACGCGACGCCGAAATCGCCTGCCTGAAGGCCATCGCCGCCGGCACGCCGGAAGCTGAGGCGCAGGCCACGCTCGCCGCAGAACTGCAGCAACTCGACGATGACTTCGCCTTCATCGCCGGCTGCAATGAAGGCGGCGAATTCATGGCACCTCAGAAGCTGGAACGACTGGCAAGCATCGCCGCCCGAACCTGGCAACGCACGCTGGACGACCGGATCGGCATCTCGCACGAGGAAAATGAACGCAAGGCGCGGACGCCGCCCTCAGCGCTGCCGGCCACCGAACCCCTGCTCGCCGACCGGCCGGAACACATCTTCGAACGCCGCGCCCAGGACCGTATGCCGCCCGATAACAAATGGGGCTTCCGCATGCCCGTGCCCGAGCTACTTTACAACAAGGGCGAGCTCTACAACCTTGCGGTCGCCCGCGGCACGCTGGCAGAAGAAGAACGCTACAAGATCAACGAGCACATCGTGCAGACGCTGATTATGCTCAGCCAGCTGCCCTTCCCGAAACACCTGCGCGAAGTGCCGGAAATCGCCGCCTGCCACCACGAGAAAATGGATGGCACCGGCTATCCGCGCCGGCTGGTCCGCGAGCAGATGGGCCCGGTCGCCCGGATGATGGCGATTGCCGACATTTTCGAAGCCCTGACCGCCGTCGACCGACCCTACAAGAAGGGCAAAACACTCTCCGAAGCCTTGCGCATCATGGCGATGATGCGCAACGACGCGCACATCGATCCGGAACTCTTCGACCTCTTCCTGCATGCCGGTATCTGGCGCGAATACGCCGAACGCTTCATGCGTCCGGAGCAGATCGACGCAGTCGATGTCAGCGATTTTTCCCGCAGCTAAATGAATTTCGCCGGTCGAAAAACAGCCGGAATTGGTAGGAAGTGAAAACAAATGTTGCGCTGCAGCATTTGTTGTCTATACTGAGGTTGCAGGATCAAAAAATACCATAAATCGAGAACAGCAAATGAACGTCAAAATTCACTACCGCATCACGCAGGATCGCGCTGGCTTGCCGCAAGACTACAGCGGCGCCCGCTATTTCCCCGTCGTTGAAGGCCAAGCCATCGAAGATATTGCCAAGGCCCTTCTCGCCGTGGATTATCAGGTTCCCGCCAGCTCCATCGAAATCGGCCGGATCGAGCACTAACCACCACCGCGCAGGGTCGCCCGGTCGACCCTTGCCAGCAGTTCGCTGGCCAAAGCTGCATCACCTGCCAGAACGCTGATTTCAACGCGCAGCTTCGCAAGCTGCAGTGCACCAATACGTTTTGGCGTTTCGCTGAATAAAGCGAAATGAAGACGTGCGCCCCCATTTGACAAAAGTAGCCCGTCTTTGTCGTCGCTAACGGCATTACCGAAAGCCTGGACGAGGGCGCGCCGAAACTCTTCCGGCGTGCTGCTCATTCGCCGGATACGGCTATTGCTCCAGGGGAAAGGCCCGTCAGCCACCTGCAATCGGCGGCCAGACGGCCAGGACATCACCATCGTTCAGGCAGGTGCTGGCACGCTCTTCCGGCGGGATGAAGACGCCATTGACCAACACAAGGTGGGTCAATTTCGGCGGTAACGAAAAAGGCCTCAAAACGGCGTCCACCGCAGCACACTCGACGACCTCCACTTCCACCCGGTTGTTCTTGCTGCCGGGCGGCAGATAGTCGGAGAGCGTGGCGTAGAGCTTGACGGTAACCCGCATGGAATCAGCTGTTTGGCCGCTGGCAACTGATGAAGGCCTCGGCAAAGCGCGTTGGCGTTTCCAGAAGCCGCTGCTTCCAGGCGCCGAGCTTTGTCCTAGCCTGAATCAAGCCACGCAGTGCGCCAACGTGTTCAGTCAAACCGATTGAAGTTGCGCCGACCAGCACCTCGCCATGGAATTGCAGGCTAATGTAGCGGCCATTGGCTTCGTCGACTTTCTCGACCCCATCGCCACCGGCCACGCCCTGCCACTCGCCGAAGGATGAGGAAATCATCCCCATTGAATCGAGCACGTTGATGGCCAGCACGCCCTTCATCCGCGCCGGTTGCCCGGCCATGCAGAGCGCCGCGACACGCGCCTGATCGGCAGCATTAGGCTGAATGGCAGCCACCAGATGGCGGCCGCTGAACAGATCCGGCGCTTCGGCGACATCACCGGCGGCATAAATGCCGGGTACCGAAGTCTGCATCGTGTCATCGACCAGCACGCCCTTGGCGACATGCACCGGCGTACCTTCGAGAAAAGCCACATTCGGCGCGACACCAGCGGCGACGATCAGCAGATCGCAATCGACTTGATCGCCGGTCGACAATGCTACGGTCAACGGTGAATTTTGGCCTTTTTCAATGAACTCGACACCGGCTTTGGTCACCACCCGCACACCCTGTTTCTCAACCCAGCGCTTGATCATGCTGCCGGCCTCGGGGGTCATCATGCGAGGCACCATGCGGTCACCCATTTCGACCACGGTCAGGCTGACGCCGCGTTTGATCAGCGCCTGCATGATGATGCAACCAATGAAGCCGGCGCCCAGTTGCAGCACGCGCGACCCCGGCTTCGCCCGCTCGGCAATGGCGCGGGCATCGGCCAAGGTCCAGCAAGTCTGGACTTCCGGCAGGTCGATTCCAGCGATCGGCGGCCGTACCGGATGCGAGCCGGTAGCGATCAGCAGGCGGTCGTAACTTTCGAACTGACCATCGTCAAAAAGAACTGTCTGCTTTTCAGTATTGACCGATACCGCCCGTCCCCGCCGCTGGCAAATGCAAAGCTGATCGAAGTGATCAGCCGATTTGCGCAGATAAGTGCCGGATTCGTCGATATTGCCTTCCAGCAGATAGGGAATGGCCATCCGCGAATAGGGTGGTTCGGCTTCATTGCCGACCAGCAGGATGTCGTCGCTCGGTACAGCCCGACGCAGGGTTTCAGCCGCAACGACACCAGCCGGACCATTGCCGAGAATAATGTGTTTCATATTTTCCTCTCCGAAGGGGGAAAGAAAAGCGGGGCAGCGACTGGCACGACCCCGCTCTGTTCGACCAGAGAGCTTTACAGCCCCAGACGATCCAGCGTCGCCTTCTCCGGCACGCCTTCCGTATTCCAGCCACGGATCTTGTAATACTCCGGCTTCATCTTGTCGATGCCATTGACCAGCCCCTTGGCCGGGCCGGTCTTGGCCGGTTCGGTCTTGAGGCGTGGCGGCAGGTCATCATCCCTGGCAGTAAAGCCGGCAGCAAGATTGAACTGGCGCTCCATGTTCCAGATGCGCTCGCCGACCTCGTTCAGCTTTTCCATCGACCAGTCACCTTCACAGGCGGCCTGAATTTGCGGCTGCACATCGGCCAGCGTCCAGGCGAAGCTGGTAAAGATACAGATGCCGGCAGCGTCGAAAACGGAAGTCGCATCCTGGAAGGCTTTGACCAGTTCCGGTTTGCCGTCAGTGGTCAGCGGATCGGTCTTGACTGGAATGCCGAGCACTTCGGAGGCCACGGTGTACGAACGGAGGTGGCAGGCGCCGCGGTTGGAGGTCGCGTAGGTCAGACCCATGCCCTGAATGCCGCGCGAGTCGTAAGCCGGGAATTCCTGGCTCTTGACGCTCATCGACAGATCGGGCCGGCCGTACTTGGCACACATCCGGGCACTGCCCTGGCCGAGTTCGACACCAAATCCCTCACCGTGCGCCGTCATCTCGACCAGCTTGCACAGCGCTTCAGCCGAACCGAACTGGGCATCAACCCCAATCTGTTCCTTGCTCAGGATGCCAAGATCGTACAGCTCCATCGCCGCACCGACCGTCGCCCCGAAGGAGATCGGGTCCATGCCGTGCTCGTTGCACAGCAGGTTGGCGTATTGCAGTGCTTCCAGATCGCCAACGCCGTTAGCGGCACCAAGCGCCCAGGCCGCCTCGTATTCCAGACCGCCGTGAGCACCCCAGTATTTCGGACTGTTCTTGACGCTGAAATGCGTTTCGTCGATCCGCGAAATGCGACCACAGGCAATCGTGCAACCAAAGCAGGCATTGTTGGTGACCAGATGCGTCCTGCCGTCAGTCGGCCGCCTTTCGTGCATGGCTTCGGCCGAAATTTTGCCGGCCTCCTCGAACTGCACATCGCGGTGGTTGCGCGTCGGCAGGGCACCCATTTCGTTGATCACGTTCATCAACACCTGCGTACCGTACTTGGGCAGACCCTGGCCGGTTACCGCATTATCGGCCAGCACTTTCTTGCCAGCATTGGCTGCCGCCAGGAAAGCCGGAAAATCCTTGATGCCGGAAACGCCCTTGGTGCCTCGAATTGCCACCGCCTTGAGGTTCTTCGAGCCCATCACGGCACCGACGCCGGAACGGCCGGCGGCACGATGCAGGTCATTGACGATGCAGGCGAAGAGCACGGCGTTCTCGCCCGCCGCACCAATCGAGGAAACCCGGATCAGCGGGTCCTGATGGCTGGCCTTGATCGTTTCCTCGGTTTGCCAGCAGGTCTTGCCCCACAGGTGAGCGGCGTCGCGCAACTCAGGCTTGTCGTTCTCCAGATAGAGATAGACCGGCTTCGGTGACTTGCCTTCGAAGATGATCATGTCCCAACCAGCAAACTTCATCTCGGCGCCAAAATAGCCGCCGGAATTCGAGCAGGCAATGGCATTGGTCAGCGCACCCTTGGTCACCACGGTATAGCGGCCGCCGGTTGAGGCCATGGTCCCGGTCAGCGGACCGGTCGACATGATCATCTTGTTCTCGGGCGACAGCGGATCGACCATGGGGTCGATTTCCTCGACCAGATATTTTGAAGCCAGTCCGCGCGAGCCCAGGTAATCGTTGGCCCAGGCCATGTTCAGCGGCTCAGGTGTGCAGGTGCCAGCGGTGAGATTCACGCGCAGGACTTTTCGGTTCCATCCCATGTCTCTCTCCTTACGCCGCTACGGCAGCAGTGTTGGCCTTGGCCGCCCAAGAACGCATGCGGTCCAGCCCGGTCCAGTCAGCATCGACATAGGTGATGGCAGCAGTCGGGCAAGCCGTAACGCACTTCGGATCGCCAGCGCAGAGGTCACATTTCTGGACCTTGCCGACATCAGCCATGTAATTGACCGTGCCGAACGGGCAGGCAATGGTGCATACCTTGCAACCGACGCAGATCGCTTCCTTGACCACTTTGGCCCCGGTGGCAGCATCAATGACTATGGCTTCGACCGGACAGGCATTCATGCACCAGGCGTCGGCGCATTGCGTGCAGGTATAGGGTACCTTGCGGCCCTCGTGCTCGAAATTGAACACCTTGATACGGGATTTTGACGGGTTGATCACGCCCGTATGCTCGTACGAGCAAGCCATTTCGCACTGCAGGCAACCGGTGCACTTGGCCGGATCGATGTGAAGCGACTTCTGCATGGTGTCTCCTCCATGAATTGTTGGGTGTCGCCAAAATACTGGGTTCGTGTTTTGTAAATAGGCACGTTTTTGCATGATGTAGTAAAGGTGGCGCCATGTCATGCCGCAATGCAACATTCAGTTACATAAGGCTACGAAAGAACGACAGACGCATGGACAGGGGAGGCCTAGACTGCAGTTGCGCATTGAACCCCTCTCTCGAAATCCCCCTTTCGAGAACTTCCACCCCGCCGCTGGCGGGGTTTTTTTGCCCGTCGTCCAGCCTCGGGCCGTTATAATTGTGGACTTTTATTTTTGCGCAATGGGGTAATTCAGCATGGCCGACAAGCACTCATCCAAGGGCATCATGTGGGCAACGATCATCGTTGCAATCGTTTTGATCGCAGCAATTTTCCCGCTGACCGTCAAGAAATCCACCTCTGCAGCTGATGCCGCCAGTGGCGATGATGCAGCTGACATCCGCATTCAGCCGGTGGCCAAATTTGAACTGGCCAAGGCTGCCGCACCGGCCGCGGACGGTGCCCCGAAAGATGGCATCACCGTCTACAACAGTGTTTGCGGCGCCTGCCACAACACTGGCGCTGCTGGCGCACCTAAGCTTGACGACAAGGCTGCCTGGGCACCGCGCCTGGCGACCGGCAAGGACACGCTGTACAAAAACGCCATCGGCGGCAAGAACGCCATGCCAGCCAAGGGCGGCGCAGCCTCACTCTCCGACGCTGAAATCAAGGGCGCCGTCGATTACATGATCAGCAAGGCCAAGTAAGCAGACAGCAAACTCAAACGAAAGGGAGGCTAAGGCCTCCCTTTTTTGTTGACGTAAAAAAGGCGCCTCGTGGGCGCCCGGGTCAGTTCGGCTTTTGGAGGGCCGATGCTGACATCCTGCAGGAAGATCACTTCTTGGCCGGTTCAGCAGCCTTTGGTGCTTCTACCTTGACGGCTTCCGGTGCGGCCTTGGTTTCAGCCGGCTTGGCAGCCTTTTGGGTCTTCTCGGCCTTCTTCTCGACCGGCTTGGCCGCATCTTTCTTCACTTCGGTGGCAGCGGGGGCCGCAGCAGCCGGCTTGGCTTCCGGCGCTTTTACTTCGGCCTTCGGTGCCTCAACTGCCTTGGTAGCTTCGACCTTGGCGGTCGCGGCAACCGGCGCAGCGGCAGCCTTGACATCAGTTGCGGCCGGCTTGACGTCAGCAGCGTGAGCGATACCAAAAGTGGCGGCGATAACAAGTGCGATAAGTTGCTTGGTCATTTTGAATCTCCTTGAGTGGTTTATTCGGTTTTTCATCCGGCTTTGCGAAATCGCGCTGCCTTGTGCCGAATAACGCAGGCGGTTACAGCCCGGATGTCATAGGAAAAGTAACCCGTTGTAACGCGGTGTGACCAAGCGGTTAGCGCTTGTTGCCGGCCAGCAAGGCTTTCATCACATCAAGGCGGGCGTTGCCCGTGGCCTTGTCGGGCGGGGCCGCGTCCTTGCCACCAGTAAAGCGAATATCTTCCTTGCCCATTTCAGCAATGAAACGGGAAGGTTCGCTGGGCACAAACTCGCGTGCCTGCTTGCGGCGTTCGCACCAGGAGATATGCAACGTATGTTTCGCGCGCGTGATGCCGACATACATCAGGCGCCGCTCTTCCTCGATCTTGGCTGGATCGACCGATTCGCGGTGGGGCAGGATGCCTTCCTCGATACCGACCAGAAAAACATGCTTGTATTCCAGCCCCTTGGCCGCATGCAGGGTCGAGAGCTGGACGGCATCGACGTCTTCGGAATTCTGCTTGTCGAGCATGTTGATCAGCGCAATGCTCTGGGTCAGATCGATCAAGGTCTTGCCGTCGGCCTCGCCCTTGCTGTTCAGCCAGTTGGTGAATTCGCAGACATTGGCCCAGCGCGTCTGGGCCGTGCGCTCTTCTTCCTGGTCGTAGAGGTAAGTTTCGTAGTCGATGGCCTTGAGCAGATCGGGCAGCACCTGCTGCGCCGGCTCGCGGCTGGCGCGATGCTGGATACGATTGATGAAGTTGCAGAACTCCAGCAAGGGTTCCATCTGACGCGGCTGCACGCGATGCGCAAAGCCTTCTTCAAAAGCCGCATGGAACAATGAGACATGCCGCTCACCGGCGTATTGGCCAAGAACCTGCAGCGTCGCCGCGCCGATGCCGCGCTTGGGCGTGGTGGCGGCGCGAATGAAGGCAGGATCATCGTCCTCGTTGGCCAGCAGGCGCAGGTAGGACGTGATGTCCTTGATCTCCGCCTTGTCAAAGAAGGATTTGCCACCGGAGAGCAGGTAAGGAATCTTGTGGTTGCGTAAATGCTGTTCGAAGCCGCGCGCCTGGTGGTTCGAGCGATAGAGGATGGCGAAATCCTTGAACTGGCCACGATGTTCGAAGCGATGCGCCAGCAATTTCATGACCACGGCTTCGGCCTCGACTTCGTTGTCCTTGCAGGCGCTGACGGTGATCTGCTCGCCATGGCCGAGATCGGACCAGAGTTTCTTGTCGAACAGCTTCTCGTTGTGGCCGATGACGTTGTTGGCGGCCTTGAGAATACGCACGCTCGACCGGTAGTTCTGTTCGAGCTTGATAACCTTGAGAGACGGAAATTCGGTCGGCAGCTTTTTTAGGTTCTCGATATCGGCGCCACGCCAGCCGTAGATCGCCTGATCGTCGTCGCCCACCGCTGTGAACTGGGCACGGACACCGGTCAGCAGTTTCAGGAGCTGGTACTGGCAGGCATTGGTGTCCTGATACTCATCAACCAGCAGGTAGCGCAGACGGTTCTGCCATTTATCGGCAATCTCCGGGTGCTTCTGGAAGAGAACCACCGGCAAACCAATCAGATCATCGAAATCGACGGCCTGATAGGCCTTTAGCGTCGCCTCGTAGGAAAGGAAGGCTTGGGCGGCCAGCGCCTCGTGCTGGTTGGTCGCCAGATGGCGCGCGGCCTCCGGCGTGACCAGCGCATTCTTCCAGTTGGAAATGATCGATTGCAGGTGGCGCAATGTGCCTTTATCCACCGTTTTCGCTACATAACCAATAATGCCGGCGCAATCGGCCGAATCGAAGATGGAGAATCGGGGCTTGTAGCCGAGCGCTTTGGCTTCTTCGCGAAGGATGCGAACACCGAGCGAGTGGAAGGTGGAAATCTGCAGTTCGTCGGCAACGGACTTCGACAGCAGCTTGCCGATCCGCTCCTGCATCTCCTTCGCCGCCTTGTTGGTAAAGGTGATGGCCGCCACGTTGCGCGGCTGGAACCCGCAATCCTGGACGAGATAGGCAATTTTCTGCGTGATCACCCGCGTCTTGCCCGAGCCTGCCCCTGCCAGCACCAGCAAGGGGCCGTCGAGGTAGTGGATTGCTTCGCGTTGCGGGGCGTTCAGGCCGGACATCAATGACGACGCCCCGGCAGAACGGGGCGTGGGATACGGGGCACGGATTTTAACCCGATAGTGGCCGGATCAGACCTTGTCGTCGATCCGCGACCAGGGAACGCTGAGCGCCTTCAGTTTCAGCAACCCGGAGGCATTGGTGCCGAGCAGGGTGATTCGGGCGGCGATCTGCCGGGCATCTTCCATGACATGCTCACCACCTTCAAATGGCCCGATCGCCCGGGGATCGAATTCGGCCAGTTCCTGCTGCAAGGAACGCTGGCGGTCGCCTTCGACCCCTTCCAGCGCCTCAACCCGACGTACGCTCTCACCGGTAACCTGACGCGCCCGCTCAACGGCATCCTGAGAGTGGCGCTGGGTAGTCGATTCGAGGCGGTTCAGTTTCATTGGACGGGCTCCTTAACCCGTCAACGGCAAACCGGACCGCCAGCTTTAGCTCACAGCGCGCCGAAAACCTTCTTCAGCAAATCGCTGCCGGCGCCAACCGGGTTGGAGCGCAGCTTCTTTTCTTCCTCGGCAATCATCAGGAACAGGCCGTCCATGGCCTTCTGGGTGACATAGCCATCAAGGTCGGCATCCTTCTTGTCGACCAAACCTGCGCTGGCCGCCTTGCCGGCGAAGCTGTTGTACTGCTCGGCCAGTTGCAGCTTTTTGGTCGATGCTTGAACGATGGGCATGAATTTGGTGGTCAGCTGCTCGGTCGAGGTCCGCTTGAAGTACTGAGTCACGCTGTCGTCACCGCCGGTAAGAATGCCCTTGGCGTCCTGAACGCTCATCTTCTTGATTGAATCGGTCAGGATGGGCTTGGCTTCGGCGACGGCATTTTCGGCCGCGTGGTTCATGGTCTCGACCAGTTGATCAGCCTGCTTGCCCATGCCGAACATGCGTAGACCGCTTTCGGCCTTCTGCAGGTAGCCCGGCAACGGGATTTTTACCTTGCTGTTACCGAGGAAGCCACCATCCTTGCCGAGCGACGCAACGGCGTAATCGGCACCCTTGGCGAGCGCTTCCTTGACGCCGGCGCTGGCATCGCCGGCGGAAATGGCATCAAGCGGCCCGGCCAGGGCAACTGCTGCGGTCAACGTCAGAAAAAGGGCAAAAACGGGGGCGAGCAGTTGTTTCATGGGTAGCCTTTCTTAAACGATGTCGAGGTGGCCAATGCCGGTACTGAGGTCGCGGTCCTTCGACTCCTTGCCATGCAACTTGATCTGCAGGCGCAAATCGTTCAGCGAGTCGGCGTTACGCAATGCATCTTCGTAGGTGATCTTGCCTGCTTCGTGGAGATCGAACAGGGCCTGGTCGAAAGTCTGCATGCCCAACTCGCGCGACTTCTTCATGATTTCCTTGATCTCATGGACATCGCCCTTGAAGATCAGGTCGGAAATCAACGGCGAGTTAAGCATTACCTCGATCGCCGCCATCCGTCCCTTGCCATCCTTCTTGGGAATCAGGCGTTGCGAAACCAGGGCACGCAGGTTCAGCGAAAGGTCCATCAGCAATTGCTGACGCCGCTCTTCCGGGAAGAAGTTGATGATCCGGTCGATCGCCTGGTTGGCACTATTGGCATGCAGCGTGGCGAGTGCCAGGTGACCGGTTTCAGCGAAGGCGATGGCGTAGTCCATCGTATTGCGGTCGCGAATTTCGCCCATCAGGATGACGTCAGGCGCCTGACGCAGCGTGTTCTTCAGCGCCGGCCCCCAGTCGTCGGTATCGACCCCGACTTCACGCTGGGTGACGATGCAGTTCTTGTGTTCGTGCACGTACTCAATCGGATCTTCGATCGTGATGATGTGACCGTAGGTGTTCTCGTTGCGGTAATCAACCAGCGCCGCCAACGAGGTGGTCTTGCCGGTACCCGTGCCGCCGACAAAGATGATCAGACCGCGCTTGGTCATCGCCAGATCCTTCAGGACCGGCGGCAGCTGCAGTTCATCCAGCGTCGGAATGCTCATGTTGATCGTCCGGCAGACGACACCGACACGGCCTTGCTGAACCAGTGCATTGACCCGGAAACGGCCGATACCCGCCGGCGAAATGGCAAAGTTGCATTCCTTGGTCGATTCGAACTCGGCTGCCTGGCGGTCGTTCATGATCGAGCGGGCAAGCTCCGCGGTGTGCGAGGCGGTCAGCACCTGATTTGAAACCGGCGTGATCTTGCCGTCGATCTTGATAGCCGGCGGGAAGCCGGCGGTAATGAAAAGGTCCGAGCCTTTCTTTTGCGACATCAGCCGCAAAAGATCGTGCATGAATTTCATTGCTTGATCGCGTTCCATACCTGCCCCTTGAATTTGTTATGTGACAGCGAATCAGCCCGGGAAGGCGTCTTTGTTGGCTGCCTTGTTGCGCGCTTCGGCGCTGGAAACCACGTTGCGCCGGACCATTTCCAGCAGATTCTGATCCAGCGTCTGCATGCCGTAATTCTGCCCGGTCTGGATCGCCGAATACATCTGCGCCACCTTGTTTTCGCGGATCAGGTTACGGATGGCCGGCGTGCCGATCATGATTTCATGTGCCGCAACGCGGCCTTGCCCATCCTTGGTCTTCAGCAGCGTCTGCGAGATGACCGCCCGCAACGACTCCGACAACATCGAACGGACCATTTCCTTTTCTGCCGCCGGGAAAACGTCGACGATACGGTCCACGGTCTTCGCGGCCGAAGATGTATGCAGCGTGCCAAACACCAGGTGGCCTGTTTCGGCCGCAGTCAAGGCCAGACGGATGGTTTCAAGGTCGCGCATTTCGCCGACCAGAATAACGTCCGGATCCTCCCGCAATGCGGAACGCAGGGCGTTCGAGAAAGACAGCGTATGCGGTCCGACTTCGCGTTGATTAATCAGGCATTTCTTTGCCTCATGCACGAACTCGATCGGGTCTTCGACGGTCAGAATGTGCCCGTAATCGTTTTCGTTAACATGGTTGACCATCGCCGCCAGCGTCGTCGATTTTCCGGAGCCGGTCGGCCCGGTACACAGCACGATACCGCGTGGATACTCGGAAATATCCTTGAATATTTTCGGGCAGTTCAGCTCTTCCAGCGTCAGCACCTTGGAAGGAATGGTCCGGAATACGGCACCGGCACCACGCTGCTGATTGAAGGCATTGACCCGGAAACGCGCCAGGTTCGGAATTTCAAAGGAAAAGTCGCATTCCAGCGTTTCTTCATAAATCTTGCGCTGGCCATCATTCATGATGTCATACACCATGCCGTGCACATCCTTGTGCTCCATGGCCGGCAGATTTATGCGCCGGACATCGCCATGCACCCGGATCATCGGCGGCAGACCGGCAGAAAGATGGAGGTCGGAGGCCTTGTTCTTGACGCTGAAGGCCAGCAGTTCGGTGATGTCCATACGGATCGTCCTCGGAGCGCGTGTATACTGAGATTATCGGTTATTCCTAGAGGATTATGAGCGCAATCGCCAGCAACCTGCAAGCTGTCCGGGCGCGGATTTCCAAGGCCGCGAAGGACGCCGGGCGTTCGCCCGATAGTATTCAGCTCCTAGCCGTCAGCAAAACCTGGCCGCTGAGCTGCATACTTGAAGCCGTCACGGCCGGGCAACGCGCTTTTGGCGAGAATTACGTCCAGGAAGGAACCGACAAGGCGATTGCTGCCGTCCACCAAAAACTGGACTGGCATTTCATCGGTCCGCTGCAAAGCAACAAGACCCGCCCGATTGCCGAACGCTTTGACTGGGTGCATTCAATCGAGCGCCTGAAAATTGCCGAACGCCTGTCCGCCCAGCGCCCGGCCTATTTGCCACCGCTGCAGGTCTGCGTCCAGGTCAATGTTTCCGGCGAAGCCAGCAAAAGCGGTTGCGCCCCCGCGGAGGCCTTGGCGCTTTGCCAAGCCATTTCGAGGTTACCCGGCCTCCGACTGCGCGGCTTGATGGCGATTCCCGAACCAAGCGACGATTTTCTGGCACAGTGCGCCCCGTTCAGGCAGTTGCGGGAAATCTACAAACACCTACGGGCGACAGGATTGCCACTCGATACCCTGTCCATGGGCATGTCCCACGATCTTGAAGCTGCCGTCGCCGAGGGCGCGACCATCGTCCGCATCGGCACGGCCATTTTTGGTGAAAGAAACTACGCATGAAAATTACCTTCCTGGGCGGCGGCAACATGGCCAATGCACTGATAGGCGGCATGTTGAAACAGGGCTTTGTTGCTGCGGACATCACGGTCATTGACCCGGGCGCCGAGGCGCGCAGCAAGCTGGCCGACATCTATGCGGTCAACTGTGTCGAATCGGCCGAATTGATCGCCGATGCTGGCGCGCTGCTGGTCCTGGCGGTCAAGCCGCAACAAATGAAGGAAGCTGTCGCACCACTGGTCGGCAAACTCGGCCAGGCAGTCGTTGTCAGCATCGCCGCCGGCCTTGATCTCGCCACCCTTTCCCGCTTTCTCGGCGGCCATCGCAAGCTTGTCCGCTGCATGCCCAACACGCCGGCCCTGATCGGTGCCGGCATTACCGGCCTCTGCCCGTTGCCGGAAGTCAGCGCCGACGAGCGCGCCGCCGCGGACCGGGTGTTGAGCGCAGTCGGCAGTACCGTCTGGATCGAAGACGAAGGAAAAATGGACGGCGTCACCGCCCTTTCCGGCAGCGGCCCGGCCTATGTCTTCCTGTTTATCGAAGCCATGCAACAAGCGGCGGCCGATCTCGGTTTCAGCCAGGAACAGGGTCGCCAGTTGGCCATCGAAACCGTGCAAGGAGCCGCCGCGCTCGCTGCCCAATCGAGCGAGCCGGCATCGGTGCTGCGCGAACGTGTCACCTCCAAAGGCGGCACCACCGAGGCAGCCCTCACCAAAATGGCCGAAATGGGCGTCAAGGCTGGCATCATCGCTGGCGTCAAAGCCGCTGAAGCACGCGGCCAAGAACTTGGCAAATTGCTCGGAGCTGCCTGACCATGCAGGCCATCATTTTTCTGCTTGATGCCGTCGTCAGTTTCTTCTGCGCCCTGTTCCTGTTGCGCTTCATGATGCAGGCAATGCGCGTTTCCTTTGGCGGCCAGCTTGGCAATTTTGTCGTGGCACTGACCAACTGGGCGGTGAAACCGCTGCGCCGGATCATTCCCGGCATTGGCGGACTCGACTGGTCCAGCGTGTTTGCTGCGCTGGCCCTGCAACTGGTGCTGGCCGGGCTGCTCGTCAGCGTCTCCAGCCAGATGATCGAGAGCGATCCGGCATCGCTGGCCCTGATGATAGGCTGGTTCGCCATCCGTGGCCTGCTGCGCATGGCGGTCTACATCGTGATCGGCGCACTGATCCTGCAAGCCGTACTCTCCTGGGTCAACCCCTATTCGCCCTTGTCAGCCCCGGCGCATCAGCTGACCCGGCCCATTCTCGACCCGATTCGTCGCTTCGTGCCGCTGATCTCCGGCATTGACCTATCGCCGCTGATCGCCATCCTGCTGCTGCAAGTGGTCCTGATGGTCCTGTGAGCGAATGGCTTCGCGTTGCTGCAGACGGTCACATAACGCTGACCCTGCACATTCAGCCCGGCGCCAAGAAAACCGAATTTGCCGGGCTGCATGGGGATGCATTGAAAATCCGCCTGGCTGCACCACCAGTCGATGGCAAAGCCAATGAAGCGCTGGTCAAATTCGTTGCCGAGGCTCTCAGTTTGCCAAAATCTGCGGTAACCCTTAAAAGCGGCCAGACTTCGCGGCGCAAGGTGCTGGAAATTATTGGCGCAGAGGTAAGTTCTATTGCCGACCTTGCGTCTCTTTAACAAATTGCAGAAATCGACTCCAGAATTCCAGAGCCAGCTTCGAACCGATCGCAGCCGGATGACCGACTGAATTTCCTGAATTAGCCAACCCCGGCTTTTACGTTGCTCGAAAAGAGGCACTTGCTTCGCCCTTGTTGCTTGGCGCTGTACATTGCCTGATCAGCCAGGCGGAGCAGCAGGTCGGACTCGACTGCATCTTGCGGGTAAATAGCAACACCGATACCGGCAGATACCGAAACATTGGTCGGCCCGATAGAAACTGGTTCCTGAATCGATGAGAGAATCCGACCAAGGGTTACTTCACATTCTTCCTGACTGGCGATGCCGACCAGAAGCATCACGAATTCGTCGCCGCCAATACGCGCCACGGTATCGACCGAGCGGACTGCAGCATGAAGCCGTCGCGCTATCTCGATCAACAAGGTGTCACCCGCTTCATGGCCATGTTGGTCATTGACAGGTTTGAAGCCATCGAGATCGAGATAACAAACAGCAATCGATGTCCCGCTACGCTTTGCGAGGCCTAGCGCTTGCTGCATCCGATCAGCAAACAGTATCCGGTTTGGAATCCCCGTCAGCGCATCGAAATGCGCCATCCGGTCAAGTTCGAACTCCCGCTCCTTGTTTGCAGAAATGTCGTACTGAATCCCCTCCCAAAGAACGTCGCCATTCTCCAGTCGGGTAGGCTCGGATTCAATGTGCAGCCAGCGAATTCGTTTACCTTCACCTAGCCGACCTTCCCATTCAAAGCGGGTCAGAGAATCATTGGCCTGTTCACTGATCCGCTTGAAAGCCTCCCGTTCATCAGGATGGATGCAGTCAAGGACGTTCATCGGGTCCGAGTAGACTGCCTCAGCACTGAGTTCAAAAATCTCACAACAACGCGGACTGATGTAATCAAAACGCAGGTTTCCGCCCGGGTGCCTGCGAAGCTTGAAGACGCCGACCGGAATGCGAACAATCAGGCTTTGCAACTCGTTTGTCGCCTGCCGAACCTTTTGTTCCAAAACATGCTGTGCATCAGACAACTGGTCTGCCATATGATTGAAGGCCTTAGCTGTCTGCGCTAGTTCAGGGATTTCACTTACCGGAGCTCGACAATCCAGGTCTCCCTCCCCGAGGCGACGCGCGGTCTCGGCCAACTCTTCGAGTGGCTTCAGACTGCGCCTTAGCGTGGCCCTGAGTAGCGCAAAAAAGGCTATAAGTGTTACCAGCCAGATGGCTACTGCAGCCCAGAGTCTTTCCCAAAGGTCATCAATCAAGAACAGTGAGGAAGGCTCAGCAACAAGAATGCCGTAGGTACTGCCGCCTGCATCTATCGTGAAGCGCTGTTCCTGAAAGCGGATATCGAGCAACTCGACAAGCCAGGCTGGTGACTTCTCGGCCCTGCTGAGCGACATCAGCCTTCCGTCTGCCAGAACATCTTGTGTATCGGGATCAAGAATGCGCAACGTTCGAAACTGGCCATGGCCCATGATGTCATCAAGCGTCTCCTGCACTGCAGCCAAGTCGCCAATGATCAACATGCTCTTGAGAAGAGGCATGGCAGCGGCGGCCACATCCTGAGTATCTGTCGCCGTATGGTTGCTGGCTGTGTCTTGATCCAGATAGATCTGAAACGCTATATGGGCAACGAATGCGGGAATTGCTGCGATCAGGACAACCCAGAGCAATCGCCGTTGAAGGCTACCGCGAATCATTTTCCGATCATCCGATACACTCGACGAACATTGTCATATTCGTGTTCTTCCGTCATTTCAAAGCCGGTACATCGCTCTGCGCAGATGTCTGCCGCTGATGGATCTTGGGCCAACTCAAGCAATGCCTGCTTCAATGCCGCCACTCTCTCAGCGGCAACGCGTGGATGAACCACGATGGGGAGTTCATGAAATGGCTCGGACTGGAAGATGATCCGGTAACGCAAATGTTCCCGCTTGGCATACTGCTCGAGAAATCTCGTGTTCACCGCTGCCGCCTCCACTTGCCTCGCCTTGAGTTGGGCGAGAGCACCGTCCTGACTGCCAGCAAATTTTTGCATCACGGATACCCTCGCATCTTTCAGCGCAACCATTGGGACAGCATAGGCAACGAACGCCTCGGCAGATGGAAATCCAACAGTCTTCCCCTGCAGGTCGCTGAGCGATCTGGCTTTGCTGTCCTCATGGACAACCAGTGCTCCATGGATGGGGTTTCCCGCCCAGCGGACGAGGACTTTGTATTTGCCGTCGAATTCAGACTGGAAGTTATGATTTGTGAATGCCAAATCAAACTCCTCCCGTCCCATCATGGCATCCGTCTGTTTAACCGTAGCGCCTATTTTTAGATGCAGCGGTATTCCCGTTTTTTTGGTCAGGTACCGTAAAATCGGGTTCCAGCGCTCAGCAGTCTGAATCGGGCTTTGCTGATTCAAAACCCCGAACATCAAGGGCGCACTGCGCTCCGGGACATGCGTATCAGCTGCCCATGCCACCTGTATGAGGCAAGCCAGTGCAATCCACACCAGAAAATATTTTAGTGGTCGATGCATCTTGATCGCAGAATAAAAAGCTACCTGACATATATCTAAAATCAATTATCGCACTAATAGCGATTTGTACGTTGCCGACAATTTGATACCACGTTACTGGCGTAATGCAGTTCTGCAGCGACCGTCTCTGATCACCTGCCCACCGCCCAAGGTGAAATAGCGAAAGCGAAAGTCGAACGACCGATTTCCCTCGCCCATTTCAATCGTCAAATAGCGGCATCCATTTTTCCCGAGTGGCGGGTGTGGGCAGCACTCTGACGTCAATATCTGCCCAGCGACAAGCAGCAAACCATGCGTCCACGAAAAACGGCGGGCAACTACCCGCCGTTTTTCGTTTTGGCGTGCTGCTTCAAGCCTGATATACGATGCGTCCACCGACCAGGGTTGTGCTGACTTTGCCAGTCATCATGTAACCCAGCCACGGTGAATTCTTGCCGCGACTCTTCAGGGTTTCCGGAGTCAGTTGCCAAGTGGTTTCGGGATCAAAAATACAGATGTCCGCAACAGCGCCGCTGGCCAGTTGGCCGCTTGACAGGCCAAGAATTTCCGCCGGTGCCCAGGTGATCCGGCCCAAGGCATCAGACAGTGAAACGCCGGCCTCCTCAGCCCATTTGAGCGTCAGCGGCAACAGCACCTCAAGCCCGGTAGCACCGGGTTTGGCTTCGCCAAAGGGTAGCAGTTTGTCGTCTGCACCGACCGGAGTGTGATCGGAGCAAATCGCCGCCAATCCGGCGACTGCTGCGGTGGACAGCGCCTGACGGTCATTTTGCCCCCGTAACGGTGGGCTGAAACGGGCGTGCGGATTGAAGAAGCCGATATCGTTTTCGGTCAGCAGCAGGTGATGCACGCCAATGTCACAGGTGATCGGCAGATGGTCGTGCTGCGCCCGGTGGACCAACGCCATACCTGCTGCCGATGAAATACGTGTCAGATGCACACGACAGCCGGTAACGCGCACCAGCTGGATGATGGTGCCAACGGCGATGGTTTCGGCGGCAACCGGAATGCCGGCCAGGCCAAGACGGCTGGAAACTTCGCCTTCATGGGCAATGCCGTTGCGTGACAACCAGTAATCCTGCGGCTGCAGCCAGATGGCAAAACCGAAGGTCGTCGCATACTCCATCGCACGCAGCAGGGCTTCCGTATCGACTACCGTTCGATTGGCTTGCGAGAAGGCGACGCAGCCGGCCTTCTTCAAGCCGGCAAGTTCGGACAGGCGCTCGCCGTTGAGACCCAGCGTCAGTGCGCCGAGCGGCAGCACGCGGGCCTTGCCGATTTCGGTGCCACGGTGCACCAGGCGATCAGCCAGTTCCGGCTCATCAAGCGGCGGATCGGCATCCGGCGGCACAACCACCGAGGTTACGCCACCAGCCACGGCTGCGGCCAGCTCGGCCTCAATGCTGTTGAGGCGGGCACCGAGATCAATAAAGCCAGGGCAGACAACGCAACCAGTGGCATCGATGGTCTGTTCGGCCACGAAGCCCGCCGGCGCGTCACTCAGCCCGGCAACCTTGCCATCAGCGACAAAAAGCGTAGTGCTGCGGTCAACCCCGTTTTTCGGGTCAATTACACGACCGTTTCGGATTTCAATATTCATCTTAATTCCCTGCAACGATGCTCATGACGGCCATGCGCACGGCAATGCCGAAGGTGACCTGGGGCAGGATTACGGCCTGCGAGCCATCGGCCACCGCCGAGTGGATTTCGACACCCCGGTTCATCGGCCCCGGATGCATCACGATGGCGTCCGACTTGGCCAATGCCAGCTTCTGCGGCGTCAGACCGTAGTGACGGAAATATTCGCCAGCTGAAGGCAGCAGCGCGCCGGTCATCCGCTCGTTCTGCAAACGCAGCATGATGATCACGTCGACGTCCTTGAGCCCTTCGTTCATGTCATGAAAGACATGCACGCCCAGCTTGTCGAGATGCTTGGGCAGCAGCGTTTCCGGCCCGATGGCGCGGACTTCCGGGACGCCCAGCGTGGTCAGTGCATGAATATCGGAACGCGCCACCCGCGAATGCAGGATGTCACCGACGATGGCGACGCGCAGCTGCGTGAAATCCTTCTTGTAGTGGCGAATCGTATACATGTCGAGCAGGCCCTGCGTCGGGTGGGCATGACGACCATCGCCGGCATTGACGACGTGGATGTCATCGCGGCCGGTGTTATGCAGGTGCTCGGCAATCAGGTAAGGCGCGCCACTCGAGGCGTGACGCACGACGAACAGGTTGGCGTGCATGGCACACAGGTTGTCGATGGTATCAAGCAGGGTCTCGCCCTTGCTGGCCGACGACTTGTTGATGTCAAGGTTAATGACGTCGGCCGATAGGCGCTTGGCGGCAATCTCGAAGGTGGTGCGGGTGCGCGTCGAATTCTCGAAGAACAGGTTGAAGACGCTCTTGCCGCGCAGCAACGGCACCTTCTTGACCTCGCGGGCCGAAACTTCCATGAAGGAGGCTGCCGTATCGAGAATCTGCGTCAGGATGCGTTGCGGCAAGCCCTCGATGGTCAGCAGGTGGGTCAGCTCACCATCCTTGTTCAACTGCGGGTTATGCATGTTCCAGCCTCCAGGCAAGTTGGCCGTCACCCTGCTTGGCGAGCACCAGATTCTCGCCTTCGCCCAAGGCCACATCCCAGACGCAATACGTCGCGCCAATCGGCAATTCGCGACCGCCCCGGTCGGCCAGCACAGCCATCGCAACCGAGGCCGGACGGCCGTAGTCGAACAGCTCATTGAGCGCGGCGCGCGTGGTACGGCCGGTGTAGAGCACGTCATCGACCAGGATCAGGTGGCGCCCTTCGACATCGAAGGGAATGACCGTCGGCTTGACCTGCGGGTGCAGGCCTTTCTCGGCAAAATCGTCACGATAAAAGGAGACGTCGATCAGGCCGATGCCTTCCGGCAGACTGAGCAATTCCTTCAGGCGTTCGGCGATCCAGGCGCCGCCACTGTAAATACCGATCAGCGCCGGCTGGCGGTGCAGGTGGGGACGAATCAGGTCGGCCAGTTGGCGACATTGGGCCTCGGCGTCAGGCAGAGGATTAGGCAGGGGTGACATGGTGCGGGCTTTCGAACCAGGTTTGAAGGATAAGTTGGGCCGCCACCGCATCGAGCAGCGGCTTGGCAGACTTGCTGTTACGGCCGGTTTCGCGAAGACGGGATTCGGCGTCGACGGAGGTCAGGCGTTCGTCAGCGAAACCCACCGGTAGGTTGTAGCGACGTTTGAGGCGTTCGGCAAACTTGGTGGCCAGCCGGGTCATCTCGTGCGGCGTGCCGTCGGCATGGGATGGTAGCCCGACGACTAGTTGCACAGGTTGCCATTCGGCGACCAGCTTGCCGATGGCGGCAAAGCGATCATCGTTCGATTCGGCATGGATGACGGTCAGCGGGTGGGCACTGCAAAGCAAGGTTTCACCGGTAGCTACGCCGATGCGTTTCTCGCCGAAATCAAAGGCCAGAATCGTGCCTTCAGGCATGCCCGGCGACGTCGGAAAGCTGGGCGAAACTGATACCGAGTTTCTGCATCGCCGCCGCCAAACGCTCTTCCGGCGGCAGATCAAACAGGATGCTGGCTTTGGCCGGCACGGTCAGCCACGAATTTTGTTTCAGCTCGTCTTCGAGCTGACCGGCATCCCAACCGGAATAGCCCAGCGTGACGAGAATCTCGGCGGGTAGTCCGGCACTACCGACCGAACTCAACACGTCACGCGAACTGGTCAGACCGACCTCGCTACTGACGGCCAGCGTTGACTGCCATTTGCCAATCGGCCGATGCAGGACAAAGCCACGATCCAGCTGAACCGGGCCGCCGAAATAGACGGGCAGATTGGCCAAGCTTTCTGCATCCAGCTTGATGTCGATTTTCTCGAACAGCCCGGCCAGATTCATGTCGATGGGCCGATTGACGATAATCCCCAGCGCGCCATTTTCGTTGTGTTCGCAGATATAAACGAGGGCGTTGGCAAAATAGGGATCCTCCAGCGTCGGCATGGCGATGAGAAAGTTATCGGTGAGGTTGACGCTATCCATAACTGGAATTTTAATCGCCCCCGGGGTACAAACCAACCATGAAAAATAAAAAGGCTCTCGTCTGGTTCCGCCGCGACCTGCGCGACCACGACCACGCCGCCCTGAGCGCGGCACTCACCGAGGCGGAGCAGGTCTATTGCACCTTTGTTTTCGATACTGAAATCCTCGATGCCCTGCCCTCCCGACGAGATCGTCGCGTCCATTTCATTCACCAATCACTGCTTGAGCTTGACGCTGCACTGCGGGCCCGAGGTGGCGGACTGATCGTTCGCCATGGTCTGGCTAGCGAAGAAATTCCGAAACTGGTTCACGAGTTGGGCGTTTCAACAGTTTTCGCCAACCGTGATTACGAGCCAGCCGCCAAGCAACGGGATGCCGAGGCAAGTGCCAGCCTGACAGATAGCGGAATCGACTTTCACTGCCTCAAGGACCAGAGCATTTTCGATGGCGACGAAGTGCTGACCCAGGCCGGCAAGCCATTCTCCGTTTTTACGCCCTACAAAAATGCCTGGTTGAAGCGGTTGACCGCAGCAGACTGTGCCACTTACGCCGGTGATGGCTGTCTGGCCGGCAACGAGCTGGCCGGGGTGCCAAGTCTGACTGATATTGGCTTTGAAAATACCGATCTGACTGAACTCGGCATTGAGCCCGGCATGTCCGGCGCCCGAATGTTATTCGCGGAATTCGCCGCTGGTCGTATCAAGCGTTACGGCGCACTACGAGATTTTCCTGCGATCAAAGGCGTTTCCTACCTGTCGGTGCACCTGCGCTTTGGCACCATTTCGATCCGCGAACTGGTTCGCAGTGCGCTGGCGAACGAGGCGGACACCTGGCTCAGCGAACTGATCTGGCGTGATTTCTATTTCATGATTCTTGACCGTTTCCCTCACGTCGTCGGTCACGCCTTCAAGCCGGACTACGATGCGATTCAGTGGGAGAACTGGCCCGAAGGCTTTGCCGCATGGTGCGAGGGGCGCACGGGCTACCCGCTGGTCGACGCCGCCATGCGTCAGTTGAATTTCAGCGGCTGGATGCACAACCGCCTGCGAATGGTGGTCGCCTCCTTCCTGACCAAGGATCTCGGCATCGACTGGCGACTGGGCGAAAAATTCTTCGCCGAGCAGCTCAACGACTTTGACCTCTCGGCGAATAACGGCGGCTGGCAATGGGCTTCATCCAGCGGTTGCGACGCACAACCCTATTTCCGAATTTTCAACCCGATTACCCAGTCGGAACGGTTCGATCCGGAGGGTAAATTCATCCGACGCTATATCCCGGAACTCGCCAAGGTGCCGGACAAATACATCCATGCCCCATGGCTGATGGGGCGGCTGGAACAGGAAGCACAGGGTGTGGTGATCGGCCGCGACTATCCCGGGCCGGTCGTTGACCATGCAAGGGCCAGAGAAAAAACCCTGGCCCGTTACGCAGTGGTCAAAAAAGCCGTTTAAGCGCCAGCTTTCGCCTTGATGTAGCCGGCGATCAGGCCAAGCAACTCTTCTTCGTCATACGGTTTGCCGAGGTAATGATTGGCACCGATTTCAAAGGCGTAGTTGCGATGCTTGTCGGCGGTTCGCGAGGTGATCATGATCACCGGCAAGGACTTCAGCCTGTCGTCGGCGCGCAGGTTACGAACGAAGTCAAAGCCGTCCATCCGTGGCATTTCGATGTCGGACAGGATGACATCGGGCGTCACGTCGATCAGTTGCTCCAGACCGTCGACACCATCCTTGGCCAGAATCACTTCATAGCCTTCGCGAGCAAGCAGGCGACTGGTGATCTTGCGTACCGTCAGCGAATCGTCGACCACCATGACGGTCGGCATCCTCTTCTCGACAATGGCAACCGGGGCCGGAGCATCTGCCGCCGTGCCCTGCAAGCTGATTACCGGCGTCCGGCTGACCAGCGCTACCGGATTCAGAATCAGGACAACCCGACCATCACCGAGCACCGTCGCCCCAGCAATGCCGACGACACGGGCCAACTGGGCACCAATGTTCTTGACGACGACTTCCTGGTTGCCTTGGAGCTCATCCACCTGCACAGCCACGCGTTGTGTTCCCGAGCGCAACAGCAAAATCCAGTAGCGGCGGCGCACTTCCGGAACCGCATTGGCATCGCCGAGCAAATGTGAAAGGAAATGCAGCGGGTAATGATGCCCCTGCCACTCCGCCTCACCCTTTTCGCGCAGCACGGCCAGTTGCTTTTCCTTCATCTCCATGACCTGTTCGATCATGGTCGAAGGTACGGCATACAGTTGCGTGCCGACGCGGACCAGCAAGGTCTGTGTCACGGCCAACGTCAGAGGCAAATACAACCGGAAGGTCGTTCCCTTGCCTGGCTGGGAGAAGATTTCGACACGACCGCCGAGTTCCGTCACTTCCGTCTTGACGACGTCCATGCCGACACCGCGCCCGGAAACCTGGGTCAATTCGGAAGCCGTCGAGAAGCCTGGCTGGAAGATGAAATCAAGCAGGGTCGCATCGTCCGCAGCCTGCCCCGGCTGAAGCAGCTCCATGGCTTCGGCCCGGGCGCGGATGCGGTCAATATCAAGTCCCTTGCCGTCATCGGAAAGTGCAAGAATGATTTCGTTGCCTTCCTGGGTCAGCGCCAAGGTAATTTCGCCGACCTCCTGCTTGCCGGCAGCGAGACGTTGCTCGCGCGTTTCAATGCCATGTGTGATGGCATTACGCAGCATGTGTTCAATCGGCGCCAGCATCTTGTCGAGCACCGAACGGTCGATTTCAACCTGACCACCGAGCAGATCAAGATTGGCTCGCTTGCCGACATCCTTCGCCGTCTGGCGAACAATACGGTACAAACGCTCGTCCTGGCTGGCAAACGGAATCATCCGCACGCCCATCAGCTCCTGCTGCAGGCCGCGATTCAGTCGCGACTGGGCAAGAATGGCGGCATTGGCATCATCAAGATTCTTCAGCAGGTTTTGCTGCACCGTCGCCACGTCATTGACCGATTCGGCCATGAAACGTGTGAGTTCCTGGAAGCGGGTAAAGCGATCGAGCTCCAGCGGATCGAATTCGGCCTGGCCCTCCGGTGAATGGGCGACCCGCGCCTGAATCTGGCCTTCGGCCTGAATTTCGATTTCGCGCAACTGGCGGCGCAGACGAATGACGTTTTCGGTCAGGTCAAGCAGCGAAGTCTTCAGACTGCGCATTTCGCCTTCAATCCGGGTCCGCGCGATGGACAATTCGCCAGCCTCATTAACCAGCCGGTCGATCAGGTCGGCACGGACACGCAAGGTGGCACGTTGCCCGCCAACCTCGCCCTCATGCTCGGCATCCTGCGCCGCTACCTGTTGTGGCGTGGCGCCCACGCTTGCCTGCTCAGCGGCCGCACCGGCCTCTTCGGCTGTCGGCTCTTCCTGTGGCCCCTGACGCAAGCGCTCGACAGCCTGATCGAGGGTGTCACAACCATTTTCGATTTCGTCGATGAAAGCCGAGCTGGCCCGCCCACCACGCATCGCCTCATCAACGCGCGTTTCAAGCTGGTGAGTGACTTCACCAAGATTCATCGCCCCGGCCATCCGGGAATTACCCTTGAAGGTATGCAACAAGCGGGCGATGGCATGCGGTGCCGCATCCCCTGCCGGGTCGGCGCGCCAGGCGCGCAACTGCACGGTCAGCTCACGCAACTGATCTGCCGCTTCTTCAAGGAAGATGGGAAGCAGTTGTTCATCAAGCTCGTCAGTCAGATGCGGTACGGGCTGTACCGGCACCACATGGACGGGCTCTGCCGAGACTTCGACACTGACCTCCGGCAAATCAGGGAGGGAGATATCTTCTACATCGCTTGCCAGCGGAACACTTTCAGCAACCTCCAGCACTTGGAAAACGTCGCCCAGCGCTGCCACCAACTGAAGCTGCTCTTGCGGCTCCTGTTGCACGGCCAATCCGGCAAACATCCCTTCAAGCGTGATGATTGCCTGACGAACCGTTTCCAGCCCTTCGATACTGTCCGGGTGCGCCGAAACATCACGCCGCAGCAAGGCATGTTCAAGCGCACTCGCCAGATGATTGAGCGGCATCAGGCCAACCGTCGCGGCAATCCCACCCAGGGTATGCGCCGCACGGGTCATTTCAAAGGTCGTTGGCGCCAGCGGGTTGGCATCAAGCTCGGCGTAGCAATCAACTAGCGTTTGCAGGTAGCCACGAGCTTCATCGCGAAATATCTCGTACAGCGTTGGCGAAGCGGTCACGGAAGCTGGAATTTGCTCGTTTTCAGGCGTTGACCGCAGCACTTCCTCCGGGGAAAGCATTGCTTCCGGCTGGGCAATCTCGAAAGCTGCCTCTTCTGCGAGCGGCACCAGTTCATCGCTGGCCAGAATATCTTCCAGAGACTCCGTAGCAGCCTGCAACTGCACCTGCTCATCAAGCGGTTCAAGCTCAACAAGCTCAGGCAGTTCGGGCAGAGCTTCCTCTGGCTCTTCAAGCAACGGAAATTCGAGCTCGAACGCCTCGGACACCGGCACTTCAATGACTGGTTCTTCAAGCGTGGGTAAATCAAGCTCGATAAACGACGCTTCGGGCGGGGATTCGGTTATCGGTAGTTCGAGCAGCGCCACCGGTTCGGGGATTTCGATGATCGCCTCGACCGACTCAATCACCGGGGGGGCGACCGTCGGCGTTACGACAGGCAGCGTTTCGACGCCACGCAAGCGCCCGGCAAGGGCGATCAGGGCAGTGCTATCCGGCACCAGGCCATCGCCTGCTGCAAGGTGCTCGATCCAGACCGAGAACAGCGCATGTGCATCGCTGATCATGCCCATCAGTTCTGGCGTTACCGACTGATCCTGACGCAGCCACAGGTTGAGGGTCTGCTCCAGTTCCCAGCCCGTCTCACCGAGCTCAAGAAGACCAACCATGCGGCCACTGCCCTTCAGGGTATGGGTAGCACGACGGATGTTGGTCAGTGCATCGACATTGTGCGGATCGGCCAGAAGGATATCCCGCTGCTCGCCGATGCTGGCGAGTACTTCGACCGCTTCCTCAAGGAAGATTTCGAGCAGCTCGGCATCAATTTCTTCATGGCTGGATTCGGCCAGCTGCATGGTCTGGGCCGATGGCTTCGGCGCATCGGCGACTTGCGACTTGAGTCCGGAAAGCGCCGCATCGACCGCTGCATCCGGCACGACACCCGCCTCAAGGGCTTCGAGGGCAGCTTTGGCGGTCTCGCCCAGTTCGTGATTGGCGACGAGGTCAGCATCTTTCTGGATGGACTGCAGGTTCTGCTTGATCTCTTCCTGCAGACGAAGATCCTGCGGCGCCTCTTTCAGTGCTTCAACCAGAGCATGCGTCTCGCGGGTCTGTTGGGCCAGTTGGTCCTCAACCGTTGGCGCAGAGGCGGCTTCGACTTCATCGTCACTTTCTTGACTACCGGCCTCCTCGCCCTCCATGCGGCGGACAAAGGCGTCAAAATCGGTTTCGCCATGTTGCAACGCGTCGACAAAGAATCCGACCAGCGAGAGCTGGTTGGCGACTGCCTCGAAATCGGCACTGGCAGGCTGGTAATCAGGTTGAGAAAACCGCCGGATACTGGCGCTGCATTCATTCAGATTGCTGACCGCACCAAAATGACCAAGCATCGCCAGCGCGCCGCCGATCTGCTTGAGCGGACCATCAAGCTGGGCAAGATCATGCGCTTTGGCAGGATCACGGAAAAAGGCATCGAGTGCCTGCTCGATCTGCGCCAGGTTGTTCTGGATTTCACGACCAACCTGACCAATCAGCAGCTTCTCCTGAGCCCGCCGGGTCATCTCATCAAGCAGCGGAATAGCCTCGTCGGCAGCCGCTGCAGGTCTGCCGGCAATACAGGCATAGAGGCGGGCAACCATCAGGTCAACTTGCTGGGCAAAATCAGTGCCGAGGCGCTTGAAGCCTTCCTGGGCATTCTGCAACAACAGAATCGTGGTGGCGACTTCCATCGCCACCGTATCGTTATAGCGCTTCGAGTCCTCAAGCAACCAGCTGGCAACCGCCCCCAGCCCCTGACCAAGCCGCTTGAGATCAGTCTGACCAATTTCTTCAGTCAACAGTGCGCCGTTGCGGGCATTCTCGGCAAATCCAGCCAGACTGCCGGCATTACCAGTGCAGAACTTGTTCCACAGCTCTTCTATCACCGCCAGGGTTTCACGCAATTTGCGCAGCGCCGCTTCCTGCGGCAACGATGCCGACGGCGCCACCGACTGGGGAACCAGATCGGGCAAGGCGAAAGTCGACTGGACATCGGCAATCAGCGGTGTCAGATCAGCCGGGGCCTGAGCGACGTAATAAAGTGCCTCGCGCATCACCCGTTCGGCAACATTGCTTGAACCGTTGAGCAGACGGCGAATCTGGGCATCAATCCGCGAGCATAGATAGCGGACCGACAAATCCGAGTTCAGCACAGGGTCAGACAGCGTTTCCAGAAAGGCCAGAGCCACCCACCAGAAAGCCCGGGCGGCCGGAGTGCCTTGGTGCGCCTCGATACCTGCCAGCGCATCCCGCATCATCTGCCGGCCACGTTCGGCCTCGGCGGGGTTGCGCAACAGCAGGAGCAAGCCCTTTTGATAACCCATCCGCGCTGTCTTCAGCGCCTTGATCAACTCTTCCGGCGCGATAGCCTGCGGGGCGGCACGGCGTGGCGGACGCTGCGACAGATCGGGATAGAACAGATCACTGGCATGACTGACCACCTGACCGCGCGCCTTTGCCAAAGCCTGATAAACCGGCAACAGCCGCAGCGGCTGGTTCGGCTCGCCAACCATCAGGTCATCGAGATACTGGCGCAAACCGGCCAGGGCCTGACGCAGGACAGCAATTCCGGATTCATCAGGCGTCAGGCGACCTTCTTCAAACGAAGCCAATAGAGCTTCGATCGATTCGGCAAGCTGGGTAACGCCGTCCAGACCGACAATCGACAGTGCGCCATAGACCTGGTGGACATGGGTGCGGCAGAACTTCAGCGAAGTGACATCGGCGCTCGATTCATACTTGCCAATCGCCTCGTCGGCACGCTGAAGTGCCAGATCGATCTCACTCTTGACCCAAGTGAGTGGGCCCAAATCAAATTCAGTTGCCGCGTTCATAGTCTCTCGCGTTTGCCTGTCAGTCCACCTTGAAGCCGGCGACCGAACCCTTCAGTTCGGAAGCCAGGGCGGTCAGTTCGTCCACCGCCTGTGCTGTGCGCTGGGTACCCGCCGTCGTCTGTTCAGTAACGTGCAGAATGTCCTGCATCAATCGCGCCACATCGGTTGCCGAATCGGCCTGATTCTGGGTCGAGGTGGAAATGCTCTGAATCAGGTCGGCGAGGTTGCGCGACACATCGCCAATCTCGGACAGCGCCTGACCGGCCGCATCGGACAGCTTGGCACCCTCAACCACACCCTGAGTCGATTGTTCCATGGCAGACACGGCATCCTGCGTATCGGTCTGAATCGTTTTCACAATCGCCGCAATCTGCTTGGTCGCTTCAGCAGAACGTTCAGCCAGTCGCTGCACTTCTTCCGCCACCACCGTAAAGCCACGACCGGCATCACCGGCCGAAGCCGCCTGAATGGCAGCGTTCAGCGCCAGAACGTTGGTCTGCTCGGTAATGTCGGAAATCAGTTCAACGATTTCACCAATTTCCTGCGAGCTTTCGCCGAGTCGCTTGATGCGCTTCGAGGTTTCCTGAATCTGGTTGCGAATTTCATTCATGCCCTTGATCGAATCCTGCACCGCCTGTGTACCTTTTTCGGCAGCCATCAGCGATTTCCGGGCCACCTGCGCCGATTGCGTCGCGTCGCCGGAAACTTCGCTCATCGAACGCGCCATGTCGAGCGCTGACTGGCCGGCTTCCTGAATTTCGCTGGACTGCCGCTCGGCAGCATCGAGCAGTTCGGCCGAGGTCTGACGAGCAATTTCGGTCGCCGCTGTCACCCGGTTGGCCGCGTCGTTGATACGACCGACCAGCACGCGGAGTTCTTCAATCGTGTAGTTGATCGAGTCGGCAATGGCGCCCGTGATGTTCTCGCTCACTGTTGCGGTCACGGTCAGGTCGCCATCGGCGAGGTCGCCCAGTTCGTTCATCAGTCGCAGAATAGCGTCCTGATTTTCCCGGTTGACCTGTTCTGAGGCATGGCGCTGCTGCTCGGCAGCTTGCGCCCGGTGACTGGTATCTTCCAGATAGATCTTGGCCAGCAAGGCCAGCGTCGCCAGTGCCACCACGGTCATCACGATCAGCAACACAATGTAGAGACCGCGCTCGGTCAAGCCCTCCTGATAGCCGAGGGCCAGCTGGTCCGTTGCCTTGAGCAGATCCTCGCTTTCGCGGAAGATTCGCGAACCGGCCTGCTTGGAAAGTACCAGCGGCTGCATGTTGCCAAGAATATTGCCAACTGCATCCTGATAGCCCTTGAACGCGACGTCGAGCGCATTCAGCTTTTCGCGGCTGTCGGCATCATTACTGCCCTTGCCCAGACCTTGCAGCAGGTCGCGGAAGCCATTGGTGTCCTTGCCCAGCAGGAAGGCAACCTCAGGATTGATTTCGTCACCGACCTGCAAAATCGAGGCATTCTTGGCAATACGCTGAGTCAGCATGACCAGTTGATTGGCTGCCGCGATATCCCGCGCCGCCGAGCCAGCCTGCAGCTTCATGGCCGCCAGTTGTTCGGTCAGCTCAAGCATTTCGGAGTTCTTGTTGTCGATCAGGGCGACGCTCTTGCCAAGCTCGACAAGATTCTTTTCCTGCCCGATCACCGTCATTGCATCCTTCGCGGTCCCCACCCAAAGCTGGGTCAGCGCCTCAAGTTGCGGGCGAACACCATCAGGAGAAGGAGGAACACTGACACCACTGATATCGCCACCGGAAGTCACGCGATCAAGCAGCTGCGCGAAGGTTTCATGGGATTCTTTCAACTGGGTAAACGCCACCGTATTGCCCTGCAGGGCGAGCAATGACGCCTTGGCGAGACGCTGCGAAAGCATGCGCATTTCACCCGAGGCAGCAATGTAAGCCGTACCGTGCGTCGACTCCCGATTGTCATGGAAGACCAGGCTGGCAATCAGCAGGAGCAACATGACAAAAATCGCACCCAGTGTCTTCATCTGCTGGATGACCGGTTGCTTGGCCAGGAAACCGGGTACCGGCAACTTTCCTGAGGCAGCCCCCATATCTCTTGGGTGATCTGCCGAGACAGTCAACGGAGCAGACAAGTCACCTTTGCCGGCGGCACCGAATTTCGGGAGTTTGAAACTGAAAGCCATGGAGTTCCTCCGCTAGGGGTCAAGGGCTACATGCCCTCGGTCAAACCCCGATATTCATGAAATCGTGATCGGTGAGCAGATCGCGCACCGAAAGTTTGCGCCAGATTTTGCCCTGCGTATCGGCGTAGCGCTGCGCCCCCCAGACGGGCGCGGATGCATCAGGCGACTCCGGCGTGAAGTCTTCGGGATTTTTCAGCCCGAGCATGCGAGAAACCATCAGCGCCGCGTTGGCGCCATGCTTGGCGCCAATCAGCAACAGGCGGGCATTGGCATTTTGCGGCGTTGGCATGCCGCCGCGAAAAACCGAAAAATCGGTCACCGCATGCAGGTTGCCGCGAATATTGGCAATGCCGGCAAACCATGGGCGGGTCAGCGGAACATGGGCCAAGCGCGGCGCCTGAACAATCTCGCCACTATCCGAGAGATCGACCAGCCAGGCTTCGCCACCAGCTTCAATGCCCAGCCAGGAGGACGCCCCCTTCCCCTGCGCCGCTGTGGTCAGACGGGCCGCCAGATATTCCTGAAAATCACGAAGGCTGGTTTTTCTGGCCATGGATCAGGGCAGCGCGGCGACTCGTTGGAGAAGCTCTTCCGGGTTGAGCGGCTTGACCAGATAGTCAATCGCACCCTGACGCAGTCCCCATATCTTGTCGGTTTCCTGCCCCTTCGAGGTGCAGACAATCACCGGAATACCCTTGGTTTCTTCGTCGCGGGTCAGCGTGCGCGTTGCCTGGTAACCGTTGAGTCCGGGCATGACGACATCCATCAGGATAAGGTCGGGTTTGTTGGCTTTGGCCTTGGCGATTCCCTCTTCACCGCTTTCGGCAGTGATTACCTGATAGCCGGCCTTGACCAGTACATCGACCGTAAAAAAACGCTCGGTGGCTGAATCGTCGACAACAAGGATGTTCTTGACGGGCATTATTACTCCCTGGACTACTGGTTGGATTCTGTTTCCGCCGGCAATGCAAAGGTCGCGACCGTTTGCAGCAGACTGTCTTTGGTAAAGGGTTTGGTCAGATATTGATCTGAACCGACCATCCGGCCGCGCGCCCGGTCAAACAAGCCATCCTTTGAGGAAAGCATGATCACGGGGGTGGACTTGAAACGCGCGTTTTTCTTGATCAGCGAACAGGTTTGATAGCCGTCAAGGCGCGGCATCATGATGTCGCAGAAGATCACACTGGGCTGGTGATCGGCAATCTTGGCAAGGGCGTCGAAGCCATCTTCGGCAAGCACGACTTCACATCCGGCCTGCACGAGAAAAATCTCGGCACTTCGCCGTATCGTATTGCTGTCATCAATGACCATTACCCTGACGCCACGCAGTCTGGTTAAATCAGCCAATTTCCCTGTCCCCCGGCCCTAGAAGGCACTATAGCTATCGACGCATCATACTACGGAAGTCTTGAGTCAACACAATACCGGAACTATATGACTCACTGCTCATTGCAGAGTCGGTCGTCGCGGGATTCGGATAAAATCCTCGCCATCTTACCCAATCCCCTTCGCATCCGCCAAGGGCGCGAATACCAATGAATTCCAGCACCACTACAACACCCAGCCCGCCGCAGGTTCTGGTCTTTGCCGCCAGCGACCCATCCTCCGGCGCGGGGATTCAGGCCGACCTCCTGACTTTGGCCAGTCTCGGCTGCCATCCGCTGACCGCCCTGACCGCCCTGACCGTGCAGGACACGGTAGGCGTGCAGAGCATTCATCCGGTCAGTGCAGAGCTGCTCGAACAGCAGGCGCGCACCATTCTCGAAGACATGCCCGTTGTCGCCTTCAAGATCGGCGTGCTGGGCAGTATCGAAAATGTACTGGCCGTGGCGGAGATCGTTTCCGACTATCCGGAAACGCCGCTGATTTTCGATCCGGTACTCGCCTCCGGCCGGGGCGACGAGCTTTCCGGCGAGGAAATCATTTCGGCCATCCGCGAAATGCTGCTGCCACAAACCACACTACTCACGCCCAACGCTCCCGAGGCCCGCCGCCTCGCCGAGAGCGACGAGGATGAAATCGAGCCATCAATCGACGTCTGCGCCCAGCGCCTGATCGAAATGGGCGTGCAATATGTATTAATCACCGGCACTCACGAAAATACGCCGGATGTCGTTAACACACTTTATGGCGCCGAGGGCGTCATCCGCCGTGACCGCTGGGAGCGGCTACCCGGCAGCTATCATGGCTCCGGTTGTACGCTGGCTTCAGCCATCGCCGGCTGCATCGCCGGCGGTGCCAGCGTTGAGGATGCCGTGCGCGACGCTCAGGACTACACCTGGCAAACCCTGAAGAACGGCTTTCGAGGCGGCATGGGCCAGTTCATCCCGGACCGTTTTTTCTGGGCCAGGGGCAATGAAGAAGATGCCGATAACGACGAGAGCAAGGCCGATGGCGAGTAAATTGCGCGGCCTTTACGCCATTACCCCGGAATGTACCGATGGGGCCCGCCTGCTGGCCGATGTCGAGGCGGCCTTGGCGGGCGGCTGCCGCATCGTCCAGCTTCGCGACAAAAACAGCAGCATGCCGGAGCGCGTCGCCCGCGCCCACGCCCTGCGCACACTGACCCGCCGCTTCGCTGCCCGGCTGCTGATCAATGACGATCTGGCACTGGCTTTCCTGATTGACGCCGACGGCGTGCATCTTGGCCAGTCCGACGGCAATCTGGCGTCGGCCCGCGCCATTCTCGGCCCGGGAAAAATACTCGGCGCCTCCTGCTACGCCGATTTTGCTGCCGCCCAGGCCGCCCAGGCTGCCGGTGCCGATTACCTTGCCTTTGGTGCCGTCTATCCATCACCTACCAAGCCCAAGGCCCCACTTGCTGCGGTCAACCTCTTTATTCAGGCAAAAACCACGTTGACCGCCGCCAGTTGCGCCATCGGCGGCATCACGCTGGCCAATGCACCGCCACTGGTTGTAGCCGGCGCCGACCTGCTCGCCGTCATTACCGACTTGTTCAACGCGCCGGACATCACTGCCCGCGCCGCCGCCTATCAACAACTATTCGAGGAAGCCCACGCATGACCTCACGCAACCAGCAACTCTTTGAACGCGCCCAGCGCCACATTCCCGGCGGCGTCAATTCGCCCGTCCGCGCTTTCCGCTCGGTTGGCGGCACCCCCTGCTTCTTCCAGAAGGGCGTTGGCCCGAAGGTGCAGGACGCCGATGGCAAGTGGTACGTCGACTACGTTGGCTCCTGGGGCCCGATGATTCTCGGCCACGCCCATCCGGACGTGATCGCCGCGGTACAGGCTGCGGCCGTTGATGGCCTCTCGTTCGGCGCCCCGACCGAGCGCGAAGTCGACATCGCCGACCTGCTCTGCGAACTAGTGCCATCAATGGAGATGGTTAGACTGGTCTCTTCCGGCACCGAAGCCACCATGAGTGCCATCCGGCTGGCTCGCGGCTACACCGGTCGCGACACCCTGATCAAGTTTGAGGGCTGCTACCACGGCCACTCTGACAGCCTGCTAGTCAAGGCTGGCTCGGGCGCACTGACTTTCGGCAACCCGTCCTCCGGCGGCGTACCGGCCGATCTGGCAAAGCACACCATGGTGCTCGCCTACAACGATCCGCGACAACTGGCCGAAGCCTTCGCCCAGCATGGCGACAAGATCGCCGCCGTCATCGTTGAGCCGGTAGTCGGCAACATGAACCTGATTGCCCCAACCCCGGAATTCCTCAAGGCCATGCGCGAACTGTGCACCAGGCACGGTGCCGTATTGATTTTCGACGAAGTAATGACCGGCTTCCGCGTCGCCCTGAAAAGTGCGCAAGGGCTGTTCGGCATCAAACCGGACCTCTCCACTTTCGGCAAGGTCGTCGGTGGCGGCATGCCGCTGGGTGCCTTTGGCGGCAAGCGCGAAATCATGGAAAAAATTGCGCCGCTCGGCCCGGTATATCAGGCCGGTACGCTGTCCGGCAACCCTGTCGCCGTGGCCGCTGGGCTTGCCACCCTCAAATTGGTACAGGTACCTGGCTTCTACGAAGCCTTGACCGCCAAGACCAAGGCATTGTGCGACGGACTTGTCGCTTCCGCCAAAAAGAATGGCGTTGCATTCAGCGCCCAGAACGTCGGTGGCATGTTCGGCCTCTACTTCGCCGAAAAGTGTCCGACCACTTACGATGAAGTGCTGGCCTGCGACAAGGAAGCCTTCAACCGCTTCTTCCACGCCATGCTGGATGCCGGCCATTATTTCGCACCATCTGCCTTCGAAGCCGGATTCGTCTCCGCCGCACATTCCGATGCCGATATTGCCTCGACCATCGCCGCTGCTGACGCCTACTTCGCGACCCTGAAATGACTCCCGGCACCGCCTGGCTCGTCCTGTTTTTTGCCGGCCTCTGCGAGATCGGCTGGGCGGTCGGGCTGAAATACACCGAGGGCTTCAGCCGCCTAGGGCCGTCCGCTGCAACGGTAGTCGCCATGGTGGCCAGCGTCGTTCTGCTCGGCTGGTCGTTGAAGGTCTTGCCTTTGGGTACGGCCTACGCCGTCTGGACCGGCATTGGTGCGGTCGGCACGGCGATACTCGGGATTTTTCTCTTTGGCGAATCGCGGGAAGCAGCACGGCTAGCCAGCATTGCGCTGATCGTTGCCGGCATAGTCGGCCTCAAACTGCTAACGCCCGACTCACATTAGCAGCAGCGTCGCCAGACCGAGGAAGATGAAGAAGCCGCCGGAGTCGGTCAGGGCAGTGATCATCACCGAACCGCCGACCGCCGGATCGGCGCCGAACTTCTGGCGCAATAGCGGGATACCGACACCGGCCGACGCCGCGAGCAACAAATTGAGGGTCATCGCGAGCGTCATCACCAGCCCGAGCTTGACGCTGCCGTAGAGCCACCAGGCGGCCAGCCCGAGCAAGGTGCCCCAGATCAGGCCGTTGATCGTTGCCACACCGAGTTCCTTGCGCAACAGGCGGCGCATGGCATCGGGCTGGACTTGGCCCATGGCAATGGCGCGAACAATCATCGTGATCGTCTGATTGCCCGAGTTGCCACCGATGCCTGCCACAATGGGCATCAGCGCCGCGAGCGCCACCAGTTTTTCGATGGAATCCTCAAAAGCACCAATCACCCGCGATGCCATGAAAGCGGTTACCAGATTGACGGCCAGCCATGCCCAGCGGTTCTTCACCGAATCCCAGACCGAGGCGAAAATATCTTCTTCCTCGCGCAGACCGGCCTGCGCCAGTTGCTCGCTCTCGGCTTCTTCGCGGATGAAGTCCACCACGGCATTGACTGTCACCCGCCCGACCAGCCGGCCCTCGGGATCAACCACCGGCGCCGAAACGAGGTCGTAGCGCTCGAAAGCCTTGGCGGCCTCATCGGCCAGGTCATCCGGTTCGAGTTCGACAAAGTCGGTCTGCATCAGGGCCGCGACTTCAACCTCGACCTCGTTGATCAGCAGGATATTCAGCGGCAGCACGCCCTTGAGGCGTTCGTCGCGGTCAACGACAAAAAGTTGGTCGGTATGGTCCGGAAGTTCGTCGAAACGGCGCAGATAGCGCAGCACGACCTCGAGCGAAATGTCCTCACGCACCGTCACCATGTCGAAGTCCATGATCGAACCGACGGAATCCTCGGGATACGACATGGCAGAACGTAACTGCTCGCGCTCTTCAACCGACAAGCCGCGGAAAACGTCATCGATAACGCCCTGCGGCAAGTCGGGCGCAAGGTCAGCGAGTTCATCGGCGTCAAGCGTCTCGGCGGCAGCGACCAGTTCGGTGCGCTCCATCGAGTCGATCAGGGTTTCCCGGACAGCATCCGAGACTTCCAGCAGAATCTCGCCCTCGCGCTCGGTCTTGACCAAATCCCAGGCGATCAACCGCTCGTCGAGCGGCAGGGCTTCGAGAATGAAGGCAATGTCCGCCGGGTGCATCGGCTCCAGCTTGTGCTGCAGTGCGTTCAAATGCTGCTTGTGAACGATGTCCTCAACCAGATCGTGGCGCGGCCCTTCCTGCCGATGCACCAGATCTTCGACCAGCTTGTGCCGGGCAAGCAGGGTCTGCACCTCGGCGAGGCGCTCCTGCAAGTCTTCGGTATCGGTTAGCTGGGCTTCTTCGCTCATTGTGCAGTGCCGCAAAAGGTGGGCCATTTTAGCACCGGGCGAATCTCAGGGTTTTGACAAAATCATCTTGAAAAGCCGCTAAATCCCGATCAAGGAACCTCTGCCCCCGGCATGCGACCGAGAATGATCGCTGTCTTGCGGCCCAGCCCTGCGGCACCGCGATTCCGGTCATAAAACCGTGGATTGGGCACCATGCCAGCCAGGCGCGCCGCCTGCTCCGGCCCGAGTTGTGCAGCGCCGGTGTTGTAATAGTGGCGGGCCGCCGCTTCGGCGCCGAAAACACCGTTGCCCCATTCGATCACATTCAGGTAGACCTCGAAAATCCGTCGCTTGCTCCACAGGTTTTCCAGCATCAGCGTGATGATCGCTTCTTCGGCCTTGCGAAAATAGGATTTGGTCGGCGTCAGGAAAAGGTTCTTGGCCAGTTGCTGGCTGATGGTCGAACCACCGGCGGCCAGCCGCCCCTTCTTCTGATTTTTTTCCATGGCTTTCTGGATACCTTCCCAGTCAAAGCCTTCATGATCGACGAACTTGGCATCTTCGGAAGCGATGATGGCGCGTTTCAGATGAATGGAAATGCGCTCGTAGGGCACCCATTCCTTTTTCAACTGGGCATCAGGTTTCTTTTCCCGCAACTCAGTCAGGCGAATTTCCATGAACCGCGTCGTGCCGGGATTGACCCAGCCCCAGAGCAGCACCCAGCCGAGCAGCCAGAGTTGCCAGACCAGAAACAGCCCGATCAGGCCGAGCAAGGTCCATTTGACCCAGCGGCCGAGGGTTTTCATCCGCCGAGTTTCGCCCGCAGATCGGCCAGCACCTGGGCAGTTTCGGGACGAACGCCGCGCCAGACGAGGAAAGCTTCTGCCGCCTGTTCGGCCAGCATGCCGAGACCATCGGCACAGAATGCAGCCCCTTGCTCACGGGCCTGCGTCATGAACGGTGTTTCACCCTTGCCATACATCATGTCGTAAGCCAGCGCGCCGGAAGCAAAAAGGCACGTCGGGAGTGGCAGGCCTTCGCCGGCCAGACTGGCGGCGGTGGCGTTGATCACCAGATCAAAGCTCCGGCCAGTGGTTTTGGCAAAATTCCCGGCGTCGACCGCGGCAATGTCGGCAAACGCGGCAGCCAGAGCCTCGGCCTTTTCCCCACTACGATTGGCGATGAACAGCGACGCCGGCTTGCCAGCCAGCAACGGGGCAATCACGCCACGCGAAGCACCGCCGGCCCCGAGCAAGAGAATACGCTTCCCGGCCAGCGGACAATTCAGGTTGCAGATGATGTCATTCACCAAGCCGGCACCATCGGTATTGTCGCCAAGGATTTCGCCACCTTTGAAGGTCAGCGTATTGACCGCACCGGCCCGAGCCGCCCGCTCGCTCAACTGCGTACTCAGGCGAAAAGCGTCTTCCTTGAAGGGCACGGTAACGTTCGCTCCCTTGCCGCCGGCCGCAACGAAATCGGAAATTGCCTGTTTGAAGCCGTCCACCGCAGCAAGTCGGGCTTCATAGACCACATCCTGACCCGTAGCCGCAGCAAAGGCAGCGTGAATTGCCGGGGACTTCGAATGGGCAATCGGGTTGCCGAAGACGCAATAGAGATCGCTCATTTGGCCGAAAGCTGGTCGCCCTGCGTGAAGAACCAGGTGCGGGTGATTTCGATCACATCCGTGTCACGTCGAATGTCAGGCGGGAAAGGCGAGTAGGGCGAAGCCATCTGGACAATGCGGCGAGCCGAGTCGTCCAGCACCTTGTGACCCGACGAGCGATTGATGTCTATGCGTGTCACGCTGCCGTCGGCGTTGATCGAAACGGTCAGCACCAGCGAGCCGTAAAGCTTGCCACGCGCCGCCTCCGGATAATTCAGCGTGCCGACCCGCTCGATTTTCTGGCGCCAGTTTTCAATGTACTGGGCGAAACGATATTCCTCGGTACGCGCCCCGATAAACTTCTTGCGCGGCCGCTTACTGTACTCGTCGGTGGTTTTGCTGATCTCGCCTTCCAGCCTCGCCATGGCTCGCGCCGACTCGAGCAGATCCAGCCCGGAAATGCTGGGCGCCGGCGAGGGCTGCTCGCTGGCCGTCTGGCTGGAAGCGACGCTGCGCAGGCTCTTGGCCTGAGTCAGCATTTTCTGCTGGGCGGCCTCCAGTTCCTGCACCCGGCGCTGCATCTGCTGCAGATCATTACCGCTGGTTTGCTGATGAGTGACCGGCAAAGGTGTTTTGGCGCGACGGTTTTCATCGGTATTGCCGCCGCCATCGAGGTTGGCTTGTGCCAGAGCCTGCGCATCGTGCGGCTTGCGGGCCGATTTTGCATTGACCAGAATGATGTCCAGCGCCTTTTCGCGCATGGCGTTGGCGGCCCCGGGAAACTGAAAATGCAGCATCATCAGCAGGGCATGGACCAGCAGCGAAAAGCCAACCGCCATCCACAAGCGCCGATTGTCGGGCAAGACCGGTTGCCAGATCAGGGCCGCACGACTCACTGCTCTTCGTCCTCCACGACCTCCGCCGGGTTGCTCTCGCCCAGCAGACTGAGAAATCGGCAAGTCACTTCGGGCGCCAGCAAATCCATGCTTTCAATGGTCAAACGGACGCGTTGGGCCGGCGGCAAGTCGCCCGGCAGCGATGGCACACGCAACAGCAGCGGCAGATGGTCGAGCTTGACCAGTTGTTCGCGGCGCACGGTTGCGTCGATTTCTACAATGTTGTGTTGTTGCAGCCAGCGCAGGCACCAGTAACGCTCCATCAAGCGCTGGAAATCTGCGTAACCGGCGTAGGTCAGCTCGAAATCGCGCATCGCGCCGAACAGTTCGGCCGATTTCTGCGCGAAAGCGGGCGTTTCGCCCTTCAGGCAGGCAATCAGTTGCCATTGATTGACCAAGTCGCAGTAGCGGCGCAGCGGCGAGGTAATCCAGGCGTATTGCGGCACGCCGAGGCCTTCGTGCGGCAGCGGCGAGGTCGTCATGCGCACCTTGCCCTGCGTCTGGGCGCGGTACAGGCAGGCAATATTCTTTTCGGCGAGCAGGCCGCCCCAGGTCGAATTGGCGACGATCATCAACTCGGCGACCAGCTTGTCGAGCGGGCTGCCGCGCTTGCGTTCACTGATTTCGACGGTGCAACTATCAGGATCAGCCAGATCACCGGCAATCTCGAAGTTGTAGTCGTTGATGCCCTGCATCGCCGAGGGCTTGCCGCGCCGGCCTTCGCAGGCGTTGGCGAAGTGCCAGAGGTGGACCAGCTCGTCCTTGAACGGCTGGTCGGGCAGCGGGCCATTGATCGTTTCGGCGTTGAACCACGGCTCGATTTCATGATGGCGCAGGTTGGCGGCGATGTGCACCATCTCCAGCCGCGATTCGTGGCTGAGGATTTCCAGCGAGTCATTGACCGTCAGGTAGAGCGAGACGGCCGGGCAATCGACACCGCCGGCCAGCGTGTAGTTCTGGACCACGGAGTCGGGCAGCATGGTGATCTTGTTGCCCGGCATGTAGACCGTGGACAAGCGGGCGCGGGCGATGCCGTCGAGCGGCGAGCCATGTTCGATGGCCAGGCCGGGCGCGGCAATGTGGATGCCGATGCGCGAACCGATGCCGGGTAGTTTGACGACCGAAAGCGCGTCGTCGATCTCGGTAGTATTGGCATCGTCGATCGAGAAAGCACGGACGTCGGCGCGCGGCAGGTCGCGCGGCAGCTTGGGCGCTTCCAGATTCGGAAAGGCAGTGCCTTTCGGGAACTGTTCGTGCAGGAAACGACGGTAGTGCAGAAAGTAAGCCGATTTGATGGCGCCGCACTTGAACAGCAGTTGCGCCGCCGTCAGGCCGGTTTCGGCGCAGGCGGTTTCAAAGGCTTTGGTTTCGGATTTGTTGCGATCCGGCGCGTAGAGCAGGGCGTCGGTCAGCGCGCCGATTTCCGGCGGCAGGCGGAATTCCTTCAGCTCGCCAATCCAGCCTTCCATCGCGAGCGCTTGCTGACGCTTTTTTTCAAGACTGGCCAGAGCAGCTGCGAGAATGTCGGGAGGCGCTTTGCGGAAGCGACCCTTGCCTTTACGGTGAAAATAGACGGGCGCGGCATGCACGGCAAGCAGCACCGCCGTCGCTTCGGTCGGCGTGGGCTCGTGTCCGTAGTAATCACGGGCAAAATCAAGAAACGAAAATTCACCATCGTTCACGCACTCCCACAGGAAATCCGGTTCGATTTCTTCGGCCAGAGGCGCGGCTTGTTCCAGCAAGGCCGCCGCCGAAGGTTTTTCAAAACGCAGCAACACCGTTGCGGCCTTGATCTTGCTGCGCTTGCCGGTGGGCATTTCGACCTGCAACGAACTGTCGTTGTCGGCCATGATGCTACCGGCCTTAAAGCCGCCATCTTCTTCAAACAATACATTCATCGACGGATTATAGCCCAGCGAATTCAATGATTTGCGGCACGAAGCCGGGAAATTGCGTGAAGCCGTGATCACCGCCCGGCAGCACCGTTTGCCGGCAGCCGGCATAGAAATCCACGGCTTGCCGGTAATCCAGAACCTCATCACCAGTTTCGGTCAGCAACCAGTAGCGTTCCGGTGTCGGCCGGCATACCTGCGCCCGCAACTGGGCGGCATGCGCTTCAGTGAAAGTGAAACGTTCGCCGCTGTGGAAGTTGGCATGGTCACCGACGAATTTTGCCAAATCCAGCCGGTCCACCGCAGCAGGGTTAATCAGCACGGCATTGATGCCGTGCTTTTCCGCCAGATGGTTGGCGTAATGGCCACCCAGCGAGCTACCGATCAAGGTGACCGGCCCGCCGGCCTGTTCGATCAGGCGACTGACACTGGCTGCCGCTTCATCGGGCACCGGCGAAAGTTGCGGGCAAATGAATTGCGCAGCCATGCCGCGGCGCGCCATCTCTTCGGCCAGCAACTGCGATTTCCACGAAGCCGGCGACGAGCAGAAGCCGTGCAGGTAAAGGATCAGGCCGCCCATTCAACCCAGCCAGCCTGCGCAGTCACCAGCACGAGGATGCCGAAGGCGATGCGATACCACGCGAACACGGTGAAGTCGTGATTCGACACATAACGCAGCAGCGCCTTGACAGTCAGCATCGCGGCCACGAAGGAGGCGACGAAGCCAACAGCGAACACGGGCAGGTCGGCGACGTGAAGCAGGGACCAGTTTTTATAGACATCGTAGAAGGTCGCCGCGAACATCGTCGGAATGGCCAGGAAGAAGGAAAACTCGGTCGCCGTCTTGCGCGACAGACCGAAGATCAGCCCGCCCATGATCGTCGCACCCGAGCGCGAGACACCGGGGAACATCGCCATCGCCTGAGCGAAGCCGACTTTGAGCGCATCCGGCCAGCGCATGGCGTCAATGTTATCGACGCGGGGATGGTAGACCTTGCGTTCGATGTACAGAATCAGCATGCCGCCGACAATCAGCGCGCCGGCGACAGTCAGCGGATTGAACAGGTAGGTCTTGATCGTGCTGTGGAAGAGCAGCCCGAGGACCGCAGCCGGCAGGAAACCGACGATCAGCAGGCCGGCGAAGCGCTGCTGGACCGGGTCGCTGCCCAGCCCGCCCAGCACCTTGCCGATACGTTCGCGGAAATCCCAGCAGACGGCAAGAATGGCGCCAAGCTGGATGACAATCTTGAAGACCTTGCTCTGATCGTCGGTATAGCCGAGCAGGCTGCCGACGATAATCAGATGACCGGTCGACGAGACCGGCAAAAATTCGGTCAGCCCTTCGACGATGCCGAGAATGAGGGCTTTGAGGAGAAGAATCGGGTCCATGTAGTGCAGCCTGCGTTTATGCCGAATTGGAGAGGGCGCATTCTACTATCCCGGATGTGTCAAAACTTCGAGTTCAGCCAGCCAATTGAGCGCATGCTCGCGGGATAAGCCGCACATTTCAGCCGACGGTTGCAGGCCACCACAGCAATCCGGCCGCTCCGGCCGCCCGAAAATCTGGCAACGAAAATCGCCATCCAGATGCCGGCAAGGCACGCCTGACGGCTTGTTCAACGAACTGATCGACGGGGCAATACAACAGGCACCGCAATTTGGACGGCAATCCATCGGCGAGGAAAACATGTTTTCTGGCATGCCCCATTGTCGCAGATATGCTTTTCCACTCTCGGAGCGACCGCTACGGTCAACCGGAAAAAACAGGCAAAAATGAAATGGGGACTTGTAGCCTGTTCACGATCCGTCGAGAACCCTGATGAAACCACCAGGCAAACGACCAAGCCGCCAAAGAACGGCGGCCAAGTCTCTGCTTATCCCGACCTCCTCTTATCAGGGGAGGAGCACCCCACAAATCGCGCTGGATAAAACTCCCCCCTTGTCAGGGGAGGGCTGGGGAGGGGTTTGGGTAACAAACCCCAAAGTTTCCAATATCCAGATTAACGACCCGCTGGCTTAACACCATCAGCAGCTGCGCCGCGCGGCCCGCGCTCGGTCGGCTTCATTTCAGACATTTGCTTGCGCTGCTCCGGCGTCAGCACCTCAAACACCTGACGATCCGCCTTGGCCCGCGCCAACGTCATTTCCGACATCGCCTTCGCCGCCTCGTCAGCCAGACCGCGCGCCTTGGCTTCACTGTAATCCGCCGCCGAAGTCAGTGCCCGCAGATCACTCTCAGCCTTGCGCAAGGCCTTGGCCTTGTCACGCATTACCGGCGCCTGCGCATGCATGATCTCGAAAACCTTGTCCTGCTGCGCCTCGGTCAGATTCAGCCCGCGCAGATGCGGCACCATCATGTTGCCGCCCATCATGTGATGACCCGCGCCGCCATGCGCCTCCATGCCGCAGCCACCTTGACCAGCATGGTGACCACCAAATGCAGCCGCCGACAACGGAATAGCCAAAGCCACGCTGGCGGCAATCAGGAAACGCTTGATATGGGTGTTGGGGGTAGTTTTCATCTCTTCATCCTCTTGTTCAATTTAGCCAGCCCGACCGGGCCAAGCGACAGGACGAATACTCACCCAAGCCCCTGTTAAGGTGGGTTACGGGGCTGTAAATGAAAGTAAAACGGGTAACAGCAACTTCACACTTGCGCTGGGACAAAAAGCGGCGTAATTTCCGCTTTCGATACCAGAACAACAAAAGGGGAAGCCATGACCACCGTACTGCACACCGGACCCGATGCAGACCTCGCCACCCGCTATCTGGCCAGCGCCCGACGCCTGCACACGCAAGCCGAAATCGCCACCCACCTCGGCGTCTCAGCCCGCGCCGTGCGCCACTGGGAGGTCAAACAGCAGGTGCCACAACACTACATTTTCGGCCTGCAGCGCCTGCTGCCGCTCGAACTACCGCTGGCCGACAACGCGGCCTTTTCCTTCATCGACCTGTTCGCCGGCATCGGCGGCATAAGAATGGCCTTCGAAGAACTCGGCGGCCAATGCGTGTTCACCAGCGAGTGGGACAGCTACGCGCAAAAGACCTATGTCGAGAACTACCCGAGCGGCCACACACCCAACGGCGACATCACCAAGATCGACGCTGCCGACATCCCCGACCACGACGTGCTGCTCGGCGGCTTTCCCTGCCAGCCCTTTTCGATAGCCGGCGTCTCGAAAAAGAACGCCCTCGGCCGTGCCCACGGCTTTGCCGACGAAACGCAAGGCACGCTGTTCTTCGACGTCTGCCGCATCATCGAGAAAAAGCAGCCACGCGCCTTCCTGCTCGAAAACGTCAAAAACCTGATGTCGCACGACAAGGGCCGCACCTTCGACGTCATCAAACGGGCGCTCGACGATCTCGGCTACGACATCCATACCCGCATCATCGACGGCGCCCACTTCGTACCGCAGCACCGCGAACGCATCATGATCGTCGGCTTTCGCAAGGCCGACCAGATCAGCTTCGACTGGAGCGCCCAGCCATTGCCGGCCAAAGGACGGCGAACCATGGCTGAAATCCTGCACAGGACAGATGGCAGCGAAGCCAAACTAGCTTGGGATGGCGACCGCTTCTTCAACCACGCCAAGGGGCAGGTCGATAGCAAATACACCCTGAGCGACAAGCTCTGGGCCTACCTGCAAGGCTACGCCGCCAAACACAAAGCCGCCGGCAACGGATTCGGCTTCGGACTGGTTTACCCTGACAGCGTCGCCCGCACCCTCTCCGCTCGTTATTACAAGGACGGCTCGGAAATCCTTGTGCATCAGGGCGAGGGCATCAATCCACGCCGACTGACGCCACGGGAATGCGCGCGGCTGATGGGGTTTCCGGATTCGTTCAGGATTTCGGTTTCGGATACGCGAGCCTACAAACAGTTTGGAAACTCCGTAGTTGTCGACGTTATCCGGCACGTCGCAAAGCTGATGCAACCCGGATTGAATGCTGATATCCTGGAACCTGAATTACCACTCCGCTACGCTACCGCTTGAGGTCCCAACATGAATACTCAATCTCGTATCCCGAAACTTAACGCTGCAAACTTTGACGGTGCCCTTGTCTGGTTTTCTGAAATGCAAATGAGAGAACTGAGCTTTCATCCAGACGATGACCCTGCTGAAATCGTGCGCATCAGCAATTGGGGGAAAATGTTTTCCGATACGGAAGTTTCAGAGCTTCGTTTCGTGATGAATGAACTATTCAACTCACTCGGCGATGGGGTCTACGAAGCTGCTTACCCGATAGTAATGAAGGCATTTGGGCAATATCTGGATGCCTGATGGCAGATGTAGTAGATAAAGCAACCCGGAGCCGGATGATGTCAGGCATCCGAGGGAAAAATACAGGCCCGGAGATTTTGGTCCGTAAAGCAATGCATGCGGAAGGACTTAGATTTCGTATTCATAAAAAAAACCTTCCCGGAAATCCAGACTTGGTTTTCCCAAAATACCGTGCAGTAGTATTCGTTCATGGCTGCTTCTGGCACGGGCATAACTGCAGGCTGTTTAAATTACCTGCCACGCGCACGGAATTCTGGATCGACAAGATTCAAAGAAACATCAAGCGCGATGTAGGTGCAATCGAGTGTTTAATTAAATCTGGGTGGCGAGTTGCGATTGTCTGGGAATGCTCGATTAAAGGAAACAAACAGCCTCCTCAAGATACTTTGCATCCGTTAACTATTTGGATTAAGTCTTCAAATCACATGAGGTTTGTGCTTGATGAACACGAAGGAAAAACTTCAACCATTTTTTGACGTCCTTGACACAGAAGATGTGGTCGTCTTCGCCAAGCGTCTCAGCGCAAATGACACAGGAGCCTCTGGAGCGCATCAAGCCGGCCCCTACCTACCTAACGGCATAGCTTTTTCACTATGCCCTCGATTGCAGAATGATGGAGGCAATCCATGTTCGGAGTTCGAGTCCTCTGTTTTGTCTCATGAGGTCACACGGAATAACAAGCTAACTTGGTACAACCAAGGATCTAGAAACGAGTGCAGGATTACACGATGGGCTGAAGACGGCCGCAAAGATAGCGTCTTGCAGAAAGAAATGACCGGTGGGTTAACGGTAATTTTGTTCAAGCTTCACCAAGGCGAGATAGCCTATGCTTGGGTCTGGTTCTGCACCAACCCAGATGAAGAGGACTTGATTGAAGAACGACTGGGCCCAATTGAACCAGGATCATTTCTCTTTGATGGTCATTCAGCCTCTGTTTTTAGTGGTACAAAAAAGACAAAGCCTTGCGCGCAACTCCTTGAGCTAATTCCGGTTAATTGGCTTAGCAAATTTCCCGATGGCAAGGAACTTATAAGTCTCACTTACTCGCTATTAGCAGGATCAAGCCATACAGCAGACCATCGTTTGCTTACGAGACGGAGTTGTGAATACGAACTTTTTTTATCAATTGAACAGGCTCACGTACTTCCACAAATAAAAGCAGGTTTTGAAACAGTAGATGCGTTTATTGAAATGGCGAACTCTGTAACAAACCGCAGAAAATCAAGGTCAGGCAAATCATTTGAGCTCCATCTTGAACAGATATTCCTTGAAGACTTGCTAGTCAACACTCGTGGAGGAAGAACCGAAGGCAAAAAATCGCCAGATTTTTTATTCCCATCGGTTGCGCACTACCACGATCTTTCATGGAAACCAGAGAATTTGCGAATGCTGGGTGTCAAGACAACCTGCAAGGATAGATGGCGCCAGATACTTAACGAAGCTGACAGAATCCCGAAGAAGCATCTGATTACCCTTCAAGAAGGGGTTTCTATCGAGCAGTTCCGTGAGATGGAAAATGCGGGGGTAACCCTTGTTGTACCCACCGCGTTACAAAAAAAATATCCTGAAAAAATCCGCTCTTCTCTAGTAACGCTTAGTCAGTTCATCTTGGAAACCAAATCGGCAGTCGGTAGTTGAGCATCCCAAATTCTCGTTACAAGCCGCATTAAGTTCTGGACCGTTAATTTGGCCGTTTTTCCAGGTTGACCGTGGGATTCCCCAAAAAGCAAAAAAGCGGCTGAATCAGCCGCCTTTCCTTTGCTACCAACCGTTCGGCAAGACTCAGACCTTGCTATAAACCTCAGCCCCGGCCTTCACGAACTCCACCGCCTTCACCGCCATCCCCTTCTCCAGCGCCGCCACTTCATCCAGCCCTTGCTGCGCGGCAAACTCCCGAACTTCCTGCGTGATCTTCATCGAGCAGAAGTGCGGGCCGCACATCGAGCAGAAGTGGGCGACCTTGGCCGATTCCTTGGGCAAGGTTTCGTCGTGGAATTCACGCGCCTTGTCGGGGTCGAGGCCGAGGTTGAACTGGTCGTCCCAGCGGAACTCGAAGCGGGCCTTGGACAGCGCGTTGTCGCGGATCTGCGCGCCGGGGTGGCCTTTGGCGAGGTCGGCGGCATGGGCGGCGAGCTTGTAGGTGATGATGCCGACCTTGACGTCGTCCTTGTCGGGCAGGCCGAGGTGTTCCTTGGGCGTGACGTAGCAGAGCATGGCGGTGCCGTACCAGCCGATCATCGCGGCGCCGATGCCGCTGGTGATGTGGTCGTAGCCCGGCGCGATGTCGGTGGTCAGGGGGCCGAGGGTGTAGAACGGGGCTTCGCTGCATTGGTCGAGTTGCAGGTCCATGTTCTCCTTGATCATGTGCATGGGCACATGGCCGGGGCCTTCGATCATGACTTGCACGTCGTGCTTCCAGGCGATCTGGGTCAGTTCGCCGAGGGTCTTGAGTTCGCCGAGCTGGGCTTCGTCGTTGGCGTCGTAGATCGAGCCGGGACGCAGGCCGTCGCCGAGCGAGAAGGCGACGTCGTAGGCCTTCATGATTTCGCAGATTTCCTCGAAGTGGGTGTAGAGGAAGCTTTCCTTGTGGTGGGCCAGACACCACTTGGCCATGATCGAGCCGCCACGGGAGACGATGCCGGTCATCCGGTTGGCGGTGAGCGGCACGTAACGCAGCAGCACGCCAGCGTGGATGGTGAAGTAGTCGACGCCTTGTTCGGCCTGTTCGATCAGCGTGTCGCGGAAGATTTCCCAGGTCAGGTCTTCGGCCTTGCCGTTGACCTTTTCCAGCGCCTGATAGATCGGCACGGTGCCGATAGCGACCGGGCTATTGCGGATAATCCATTCACGGGTTTCGTGGATATTCTTGCCGGTGGACAGGTCCATCACCGTGTCGCCGCCCCAGCGGATCGACCAGGTCATCTTCTCGACTTCTTCCTGAATGGAAGAACCCAAAGCCGAGTTGCCGATGTTGGCGTTGATCTTCACAAGGAAGTTGCGGCCGATGATCATCGGCTCGCTTTCCGGGTGGTTGATGTTGTTCGGGATAATGGCGCGGCCGCGTGCAATTTCGCTGCGGACGAATTCCGGGGTGATTTCTTCGGGGATGCTGGCGCCGAAGTTCTGACCGGGGTGCTGGCGACAGAGCAGGGCAGCCATTTTGTTACCCATCGGGCCGGTGGCTTTCAGGCTTTCAATATAGGCACGGCGGTTGTTGTTTTCGCGGATGGCGACGTATTCCATCTCGGGGGTGATGATGCCTTGGCGGGCATAGTGCATCTGGCTGACGTTCTTGCCAGCCTTGGCGCGCAGCGGCTTGCGCTGCAGGCCGGGGAAGCGAAGTTCGTCGAGGGACTTGTCGGTAGCACGCTTGCGGCCGAATTCGGAGGACAGGCCGGGCAGTTCCTCGACATCGCCGCGTTCGGCAATCCATTGGGCGCGTACGGCGGGCAGGCCGTTGCGGATATCAATTTTAGCGGCCGGGTCGGAATAGGGGCCGGAGCAGTCATAGACGAAAATCGGCGGGTTTTGCTCACCGCCAAAGGCGGTATCGGTATCAGCCTGGGAAATTTCACGCATCGGCACCAGAATGTCCGGACGCGAACCTTCGATATAGACCTTGCGGGAATTGGGCAGCGGCTGGACTGCGGCCTCGTCGACGTGGGCATTGGCGGCGAGGAATTGTTCGGTGGCGTTCATTGAAGCTCCATGCATGGGTGCAGCGGGTAAGACGGGCAGGGAGCGATCTGGTTCCAACAGAGTTCGTTTCCCTACGACGGCATGACCCGGTCAGGTTCGAAGGGTTTTTCTCAGTCGGCTTCAAGCGCCGACACCCCTAACGAGAGGCTGCAAGTTACTGGAAATACAGGCAAAATGCAAGAAATGCCAAACCACTCTCAAGATTTCTCGAAAGCGGTCGAAATAATCTTACCAAGCTGCGGAATTTAAAGAAAAAAGATCAAGGGATACGAAATGCGCCTGCTCACCATTGCCGCCCTTCTGGCAACCTTGCCCTTGGCGGCTGCCGCTGCGCCAACCTGGCAAACCATCTCTTCCGAGCCTGGCAAGCGGATCGAACTTGACCGTACCAGCATCAAACGTGATGGCAACACCGTTCAGGCTCAAGGCCGCATCGTCCTCGAAAAAGAGCTGATCGATACCCGCTCCGGTGGCGGCTATCGCGTTATTGAGGCGATTACTCGTTATGACTGCGGCTCGCGCAGTGCCAATACGATCAAACGGATTTTCAAGAAGAACGAAACCGAAGTTGTCCGCGAAGAAGACCTGAAGGGTAGCGAACTGCCGGTGCGTAGTGGCACGCTTGACGACAAGGTGCTGCGCGAGGTTTGTCGCCCGCCCAAGGAGAGTCAGGCCGAGATAGCGCAAAAGGCCAATGAGGCTGCCAGCCAGTTGAAGCAGGCGAACGAGGCGCTGCTCAAGGCAGAAATGGCCAAGGCGGAAAAGCCGGGCCCGGTCAAAACTGCCGATGCCGGCCATGGTGCAACCCCGGCCGCAGCCAAGGAAGAGGAAAAATCGGCCATTCCCTCAATCCGGCCCAACATCAAGCCTGCTCTGGAAATCCCCAAAACACCGCCACCACCCCCACCGGCTCCACCACCGCAAAAAGTTGCGGCGCCAGCCAAGAGCGCGACAGTCGTGGTTCGTCACAGCACGCCCGCAGCGAAGCCGAAGCAGACCGCCAAGTCTGAAGGCTACATGCTGGAACTGGCGCACACCGACCCCGCCAAACAACACGCCGGTATTCACTGGGATTACGAAGGTGTCGGTGGACCGGAAAACTGGTCAAAAATCGACCCGAAAAACACCAGTTGCGCCATCGGTCAACGCCAGTCACCCATCGATATTAAAGAGGGCATCAAGGTTGATGTCGAACCGATCAAGTTCAACTATCGGCCTTCGACTTTCCGAATTGTTGATACTGGCAAAACGGTTCAGGTTGCAATTGGAGAAAGCTCGATCAGCCTGACCGGAAAAAACTATGAACTGGTGGAGTTCCATTTCCACCGACCGTCCGAAGAGAAGGTCAATGGGCAGCGCTTCGAGATGGTCGTTCACCTCACCCATAAATCGGATGATGGCCAGCTTGCCGTGGTTGCCGTGCTGCTTGAACGGGGCAACGAAAATCCCTTGATCCAGACGCTCTGGAACAACATGCCGCTCGAAAAGAATCTCGAGGTTTCGCCACCGACACCGATCATCGACCTCATGACACTGCTACCGGCTTCGCCCAATTACTATACTTACATGGGTTCGTTGACGACTCCGCCCTGTACGGAAGGTGTGCTGTGGCTGATCATGAAACAGCCGGTGCAGGTTTCGCAGGAGCAGATCAACATCTTCTCGCGCCTCTACAAAAACAATGCCCGACCGATCCAGCCTACCGCTGGGCGCCTGATCAAGGAAGGTCGTTGACCGGAGCAGAAGCGGGGTGGTAACTTAATGACCAACCAGTCATTAAGTTACCCATGTCACCAGTCTCGCAACCGCGCAAACGTCGCAAGGAAGCCCGCCCGTCTGAACTGACCGCGGCGGCGCTGGGCCTTTTCGTCGAAAGAGGTTTTGCGGCGACCCGGCTGGAAGATATCGCGGCCCGCGCCGGCGTCTCCAAAGGCACCCTTTACCTTTACTTTGACAGCAAGGAAGCCTTGTTCAAGGCTGTCATTCAGGAAGGCGTCGTACCCGTGATAGCGGAAAACGAGGCTATCGCCGCCAGACATTCCGGTAGCAGCTTTGATCTGCTGGAGAAGTTGCTCGAAAACTGGTGGCAAAAGATTGGCCAGACCGATTTTGCCGGTATCCCCAAGTTGATGATCGCCGAAGCGCGCAACTTTCCCGAGGTTGCCCAGTTTTATTATGAGAACGTGATTCGTCGGGCGCATGCCCTGATCGGCTCAGCACTTGAACGCGGCATGGCCTCGGGTGAATTCCGCCGGATGGATGTAGCAACCACCATCGACGTCATCATCGCGCCCATCCTGATGCTGCTGATCTGGCGTTTTTCAATGGCCTGCTGCCAAAATCATGAAGGCGACTCGCAGCTTTACCTGCAGATTCACATGGATTTGCTGCGCCAAGGCTTGCGCGCGAGTCAGGTATAATTTTATTTTGTCGGAACCAATATATTAGCCTATGCTAATATTAAGTCTGCGGAGACCTAAATGAATATCGAGCAAGCACGTTTCAACATGATTGAGCAGCAGATCCGGCCTTGGGAGGTATTGGATCCGCAGGTTCTCGACCTGCTTTTCGTCGTCAAGCGCGAAGATTTTGCGCCGCCGGCCTACCGCAATCTGGCCTTCGCCGACCTGGAGATTCCGCTAGGTAATGGTCAGGTCATGCTGGCCCCGAAAATTGAAGCCAAGATGTTGCAGGAACTCGGCATCAAGAAAACTGACAAGATTCTGGAAATCGGCACCGGAAGCGGCTACATGGCCGCTCTGCTGGCCGCTCGTGCCGAGCATGTCGTAACCATCGAGTTGCGCCCGGAACTGGCTGCTGTTGCCAAGGAAAATCTGGCACGCGCCGGCGTGGCAAACGTTACGGTTGAAGTGGGCGATGGTGCCAACGGCTGGTCACAGCGCGGCCCTTACGATGCCATCGTGGTCTCCGGCTCGGTTCCCGTTCTGCCCGATGCCCTGCTCAAACAATTGCGCGTCGGCGGACGCCTGGCTGCCGTTGTTGGCGAAGCACCGGTCATGGAAGCGCAATTGATCACCTGCACCGCTGACGGCATCTACAACACGGTCAACCTGTTCGAAACGGTGATTCCGCCGCTCGACTGCGTTGCTGCCCGGAGTTCTTTTTCTCTCTGATGCAACAACTTCGCGCACCTCAACTCGCTGAATGGCTGGCTGACGAAAGTCGGCCCAGCCCGATTCTGCTCGATGTCCGCGAACCTTGGGAATTCGAGTTGTGCCATCTGGAGGGGGCGCAGCATATGCCCATGCATCTGGTACCGGTTCGTTGCAGCGAGTTAAAGCCGGATCAGGAAATTATCGTCATCTGCCATCATGGAGCGCGCAGCTTTCAGGTTGCAATGTTCCTTGAGAATCGTGGTTTTGCTGCCATTCACAATCTGATGGGCGGCGTTGAAGCCTGGGCGACGGAAGTTGATCCTGCCATGCGCCGTTATTGAGGAAGACATGAAAAAGCTTGCCTGGCTATTGGCGTACCCGCTACTTGCCACCCCGCTCTACGCTACCGACCTGATGCAGGTTTACCGCGACGCACAGGATAACGATGCAAACTATGCCGCCGCACGTTCCTCGCTCGATGCCGGACGCGAAAAAATGCCGCAGGGCAGGGCGGGGTTGTTACCCAGCCTGACACTTTCCGGCAATACGGTCTGGAACGAGAACGAAATTGCGTTCCGCAATGGCACAATTCTGGGCAAGCCCCACTTCAATTCGAATGGCTACCAGTTGACGCTCTCCCAGCCGCTATTCCGCTGGCAGAACTGGGTGAGCTATGACCAGTCAAAAATTCAGGTCGTGCAGGCTGAAGCCAATTTCGCCCTGGCCAAACAGGATTTGATCCTGCGTGTTGCCCAAGCCTATTTCGACACCCTGTATGCCAACGAGAATCTGACCGCAGTTCGTGCCAACAAGGCGGCGATTGCCCAGCAGCTTGAATCGGCCAAAAAGAATTTCGAAGTCGGCACAGCAACCATCACCGACTCGCATGAAGCCCAAGCTCGCTACGACCTCGCCATGGCGCAGGAAATCGCTGCCGAAAGCGATTACGAGATCAAACAGCAGACCTTGCAGTCCATTCTGGGCAAGGAGCCGGGCCCGCTGGCTACCCTGCGCAAGAATGCAGAGCTGCAAACGCCGCAACCCGCCAACATGAGCCAATGGGTAGCCGCAGCTGAAAAAGACAGCATCACCGTCCAGATTCAGCAGGCCATCGCCGACATCGCCGCCCGCGAAGTCGACAAACAGCGCGCTGGCCATTATCCGACGGTCGATCTGGTCGCCAACTATGGCCATTCAAAGGCGTATGGTTCAACCGTACTCGGCCTGCTTGATACTGATTATCAGAATGTCGGCGTTCAACTCAACATCCCGCTTTTCCAGGGTGGTCAAGTTGTCTCCCGCGAACGCGAGGCAGCGGCCAACCGGAATACAGCCCAATCTAATCTGGAAGCGGCTCGCCGCGGTGCCGCGCTATCGAGCAAGCAGTCGTATCTGGGGGTGACCAACGGTCTGGCCCAGGTTCGGGCGCTAAAGGCAGCGCTGGTTTCGTCGCAATCGGCGCTCGAATCAAACAAGCTCGGTTACGAGGTCGGTGTTCGCATCAACATTGATGTTCTGAATGCCGAAAATCAGGTTTATGTAACCCGCCGCGACCTGGCCAAGGCCTCGCTGGATACCCTGATGGCGCAACTGCGTCTGAAGGCTGCCGTCGGCGCGCTGGGCGAGGATGACGTCGCCCAGATCAACGCGCTGCTTGATCCGACCACTGTTCGATAAAAGCCAGGGTGCGCTGCGTCGCACCCTGATGAGCTCGGGCAAAGTGGTGAGCCGATTCGCGCATCGAAGCCAGTTCACTTTTCTCCTGCAATAAACGATTTACCGTCAGGCCCAGTTCCTCCGGGCTTTCTATCCGGCGTGCGGCGCCAGCTGAAATGGCGTCTTCGGTGGCCTGCAAGAAATTGAAAGTATGTGGCCCGACCAATACCGGGCAGCCACAGGCCGCCGCCTCGATCAAATTCTGCCCGCCCAGCGGCAACAGGCTGCCACCGATGAAAGCCAGATCAGCCAGCGTGAAATAGGCGGCCATTTCGCCCATGCTGTCACCGAGCCAGATATGGGTATCGGACTCGGGCAGACCCGCACTACGTCGCACGAAATTCTGATGCTGCTGCTTCAGCAATTCGGCCACTACGTCGAAGCGCTGCGGGTGGCGCGGCACCAATACGAGCAAGGCATTCGGGATGCCGACTTCCCGCCACGCCGCAAGAATTAATGGCTCTTCGCCTTCGCGGGTGCTGGCGGCCAAGCAGACGGGACGCTGGCCGATGGCGGCTCGCCACTGAACGCCTAGGGCGATTTGTTCCTCCGCCGGGGTGACATCAAATTTCAGGTTGCCACAAACCTCGACCCTGCCGGCCCCCAACCCGGCAATTCGCTCAGCATCGCCGGCCGTTTGTGCGAGCACCCCGCTCAAGGCCGCAAATGCTGGCCGGACAAGTGCGTCGAGCTTGCCGTAGCCACGCGCCGAACGTACGGAAAGGCGGGCATTGGCCAGCATCACCGGCACTTTTTTACGCTGTGCGGCAGCCAGCAGGTTCGGCCAGATCTCCGTTTCCATCAGGACACCAAAAGCCGGTGAAAAATGGCCAAAAAAGCGGTCGACCGCAGCAGGGTAATCGTAGGGCAGGTAAGCCTGAATAACCCGCTCGCCGTACACCTGCTGCCCGGCGGCCCGGCCAGTCGGCGTCATGCCGGTGAGCAGGATGCGATGTTCCGGCCAACGAGCCTGCAAGCCCTCGATCAGGGGCTGCGCCGCCCGGGTTTCACCGACCGACACAGCATGTACCCAGATCAGCTTTTCCGGCACCGGCTGGCGATAGAAGCCATAGCGTTCGGCCAGATGCTGCAGATATTCCGGCTGCTTGCGGGCGCGCCAGAGCAGGCGCAGCCAGATCAGCGGCGTCGCAAGATAGAGAATCAGCGAATAGATCAGGCGAGCCATCAGACAAGGGCCGATTGCAACTCGGCCAGTACCGCTTCCGGCAGCGGAATCTGCGCTTTCCCGCCGAGGTTGCGGAAGAAGCCAGCGCCGAGGACGCCCGTCAGTCCGGGGTCGGTCGCGGTGTATAACGCCACGGTCGGTGTTTTCAAAGCCACCGCCAGATGCGTCAGCCCGGTATCGACACCAATCACGGCCCGCCCCCCTGCCAGCAAAGCAGCCAGTTGCGGGATGTACATCGGCGGCGCGGCGACGGCATCAGGTATTGATGCAGCCAGACGAGCGGCGCGCTCGCGTTCGAAAGCGCTGCCGCCGGGAAGAACTGCGCTGTAGCCAAGGGAATTCAGTTGCCGGCCAAGTGCCAGCCAATGGTCTTCCGGCCAGAGTTTGTCGTCGCGACTGGTTGCGCTGAGAAAAACCACATAGGGATTTTTTGGCAGCCAGTCGAAAGCCGCCGGCACAGCGTCAATACCGTAATCAGCTTCGCCATCGAGGGCATAGCCAAGGGCTGCCGCGACCAGTTGACGATTGCGGACGACAGCATGGCCGGCTGTCGAAATGCTGAAACGTCGATCGTAAAGCCCTGCTGCCATCGACTCACGCGCCGAGTCGATGGCGTAGCCAGAGAGCGGACCTCGTGCCCGGCGCGCGATCATGGCACTTTTCAGCAAGCCCTGAGTATCAATCACCGCATCGTAGAGATTCGCCTGCAAGCGCTGACGAAAGATGCCGATTTCTCGCCATGTTGCGGCCTTGAACAAGGCCTTGCGCCAGCGCCTGATGGCTACCGGAATAATTTCGCCCACGCCGGGGTGCAAACGCGGAATCGCTGCAAAACTTTCTTCGACGCACCAGTCGATCATGGCATCCGGAAAATGCCGCTTGATATCGTTCACCACCGGCAAGTTGTGGATAACGTCGCCGAGCGAGGAAGTTTTCACGATCAGGATGCGCATCGGCAGATAAAATGACAGCTTTTCGAAGCCGCAATTATAGATGCCTGCCTCGCGCCAGCCGCTTTCTGTTGCCATCATCACGCTCAATGCGGCGTCTCAACTTGAGGCCTGCTTGGCGAGCGTGCGTTTTGCCGACGAAATCGTCGTCGTCGACTCCGGCAGTACGGATGGCACTCAGGCGCTTGCCGAACGTTACGGCGCCCGGGTCATCCAGCAGGACTGGCTGGGTTTCGGCCCGCAAAAGCAGTTTGCCGTCGAGGCCGCCCGGCACGACTGGGTGCTCTGCCTCGATGCCGACGAGAGGGTTACCCCAGCATTGCAGGCAGCTATCGAAAATGCCCTGCAGGCACCGTCCACCGCAGCATTCCGCTTTCCGCGCTGCAACCGCTTCCTTGGCCGCTATTTGAAACATGGCGAAGGCTACCCGGACTGGAGCCTGCGCCTGTTCGACCGGCGGCAGGCTCACTGGTCGAATGACGCTGTCCACGAAAAGGTCGAGGCCAGTTGTGCCATCGGCGAACTGAAAGCCGACCTGCTGCATGACTCGGCCGAATCGCTGGCCAGCTATCTGACCAAGCAGAACCGCTATACCTCGCTGGCCGCCGACATGGCGCTGGCCGCTGGAAAGAGGGCCAGTTTCGGGCGTATCGCTCTGAGTCCGCTGGTGCGCTTCATCAAGTTTTATTTCATCCGCCAGGGCTTTCGCGATGGACTGCCCGGCCTGATCCACATTGCCATCGGCTGTTTCAACAGCATGATGAAATATTCCAAAATGCTGGAGCGGCAGAATTCAGATGCTGCACTGCGGTAAAATTAAATCTTTCGTGCCAGGGCTGAACCCATGAAAATTCTCGTTACCGGCGCTGCCGGCTTTATTGGCTCCACCGCTTCGCTTCGCCTGCTGGCTAGAGGTGACGAAGTTGTCGGCCTCGACAACATGAACGACTATTACGAAGTCAGCCTCAAGGAAAGCCGGCTGGCCCGTCTGACCTGCCACGCCAATTTTCGCTTCGTGAAGCTGGATGTCGGTGATCGTGCCGGCATGGAGGCGCTTTTCGCCGCCGAGAAATTCGACAAGGTCATCCATCTGGCCGCCCAGGCCGGAGTCCGCTATTCGATCCAGAACCCGCACGCCTATATCGACAGCAATCTGGTCGGCTTCACCAACATTCTCGAAGGCTGCCGCCACAACAAGGTGGCGCATCTGGTTTATGCCTCCAGTTCCAGCGTCTATGGTGGCAATACCAAGATGCCCTTCTCGGAGCACGACAGCGTTGATCACCCGGTCAGCCTGTACGCCGCGACCAAGAAAGCCAACGAACTGATGGCGCACACCTACAGCCATCTTTTCGACCTGCCGACCACCGGCCTGCGCTTTTTCACGGTCTATGGTCCCTGGGGCCGGCCGGACATGGCGCTCTTCCTGTTCACCAAGGCCATCCTCGAAGGCCGGCCGATCGACGTCTTCAATTTTGGCAACATGAAGCGTGATTTCACGTACGTCGATGACATCGTCGAAGGCGTCATCCGCGTCCTCGACCGTACCGCCGAGCCGAATCCCGCCTACGTATCGGATGAAGCTGATCCGGCGACCAGCAATGCGCCGTATCGCGTCTTTAATATTGGTAACAATAACCCGGTACAGTTGCTTGACTTCATCGGTGCCATTGAGGACGCGCTCGGTCAGAAGGCAGAGAAACGCCTGTTGCCGCTGCAGGATGGCGACGTCCCGGCGACCTACGCCAACACCGATCTGCTCAACGACTGGGTCGGTTTCGTCCCGGGCACCTCCGTCCAGGATGGCGTCGGCCGTTTCGTCGCCTGGTATCGCGATTACTACAAGGTTTAAGGAAAAGTTATGTGTGGCATCGTCGCGGCAGCAGCCGGCATCAATATTGTCCCCGTTCTCGTTGAAGGGTTGAAGAAGCTCGAATACCGGGGCTATGACTCGGCCGGACTGGCCGTCATCAACGGCGCCAGCATTGAACGCGTCCGCTCTGTTGGGCGCGTCGCCGAACTGGAAACTGCCTCGGCGAATACCTCGGCCGTCACCGGCATTGCCCATACCCGCTGGGCAACCCATGGCGTGCCTTGCGAGCGCAATGCCCATCCGCACGTTTCCGGCTCGATTGCTGTCGTCCATAACGGCATCATCGAGAATTACGAAAGCCTGCGCACCGAGCTCACTGCGCAGGGTTACGTTTTCACCTCCGACACCGATACCGAAAGCATTGCCCACCTGATCGAAGCAACGCTGAAAAGCGAGCCCGATCTCTTCAAGGCCGTGCAGATCGCTTGTCAGCGACTGGTTGGCGCCTACGCCATTGCCGTCATCGACTACCAGCAGCCGGGCAAGGTTGTCGTATCCCGTGAAGGTTCGCCGCTGCTGCTGGGAGTTTCTGAAACCGGAAACTACGCCGCCTCGGACGCTTCTGCATTGCTCCAGGTGACCCGCAATATGGTTTATCTGGAAAATGGCGATATTGCCGAGTTGACCGCAGCATCCGTCAAGATCACCCGCCTGGATGGCACCCCGATCGAGCGACCGGTCCACGTCTCCCAGCTGTCCGCTGCCGCGGTTGAATTGGGTAATTACCAGCACTACATGCAGAAGGAAATCTTCGAGCAGCCGGAAGCGCTGGCCAACACGCTGGAAATCGTTGGCGGCAGCAAGAGCATCCAGCCGGGCATTTTCGGTGCCGAAGCCGTCCATTTGCTGGAAGATATCGACTCGATCCTGATTCTTGCCTGCGGCACCAGCAGCCACTCCGGTTACACCGCCCGCTACTGGCTCGAAGCCATTGCCGGCGTGCCATGCAATGTCGAAATCGCCAGCGAATACCGCTACCGCACTTCGGTGCCGAATGCCCGGCAACTGATCGTCGCCATCTCGCAGTCCGGCGAAACTGCTGACACGCTGGCGGCCCTGCGTCACGCCAAATCACTCGGTCAGGGCAAAACACTGGCCATTTGCAACGTTCCGGAATCAGCCATCGTCCGTGAATGCGCCCTGCGCTTCATTACCCGTGCCGGCCCCGAAATCGGTGTCGCCTCAACCAAGGCATTCACCACCCAACTGGCTGCACTCTTCGTGCTGACGCTGGTCATGGCCAAGATCAAGCACCGCCTGACGGCATCGCAGGAAAGCGTCTATCTCGAACAGCTTCGTCACCTGCCGGTAGCGGTGAACAAGGTGCTTGAGCTGGAAGACGAAATCAAGGTCTGGGCCCAGCGCTTTGCCGACAAGCACCACGCACTCTTCCTCGGTCGCGGCCGGCATTACCCGATCGCCCTCGAAGGCGCGCTGAAGCTCAAGGAAATCTCCTACATCCACGCCGAAGCCTACCCGGCCGGTGAGTTGAAGCACGGCCCGCTGGCACTGGTGGACAAGGACATGCCGGTCATCTCCATCGCTCCGAACGACCAGTTGCTGGACAAGCTCAAATCCAACCTCAAGGAAGTCCAGGCACGCGGTGGCGAGCTTTACGTTTTCGCCGATGCCGATTCGGAAATTCCCGAGTCGGAAGGTGTGCACATCCTGCGCCTGCCTGAGCACTACGGCGAACTGTCACCCATCCTGCACGTCATTCCGCTGCAGTTGTTGTCGTATCACGCTGCCCTGGTCAAGGGGACGGACGTGGACAAACCGCGCAACCTCGCGAAATCAGTGACTGTCGAGTGATGCCAAACGACAGATTGGCCCGCGGTTTGCAGCGCAGGCTAACTTGGCAGCGCCAAGTTAAGGCCACGCCAGTGGCCGGCCGAAGCTACACGCCGCGCAACCTCGCCAAGTCAGTCACGGTCGAATAATGGCCACTTACGCAATCGGCGACATCCAGGGCTGTTATGACTCCCTGTGCCGCTTGCTTGACCTCTGCGACTTTGATCCGACTGCTGACCGCCTATGGTTGGTCGGTGATCTGGTCAATCGCGGGCCAAAGTCGCTGGAAACGCTACGCCTGATCAAATCGCTCGGAGCGGCCGCCGTCACGGTACTTGGCAACCACGACCTGTATCTGCTGATGGTCGCCGAAGGTGGTGCCAAATTCCGCGGCAAGGACGACACCCTGCAGGAGATCCTCGACGCCCCCGATTGCGCCGAGCTGCTCGACTGGTTGCGCCGCCAGCCGCTGTGTTTTACCGAGGGCGAATACTGCCTGGTACACGCCGGCCTGCTGCCTCAATGGACGGCAGCCAAGGCTCGCCAGCTGTCGCTCGAAGTGGAAGCGGCATTGCAAGGCCCGGATTATCGCGAATTCATCCTCAATCTGTGGGGCAGCGAGCCGGCGGGCTGGTCGGATGAGCTGGCCGGCTGGCCGCGTCTGCGCGTTATCGTCAATGCCATGACCCGGATGCGTTTCTGTACCCTAGACGGCGTCATGGAGTTCAAGGTCAAGGGCAAGCTCTCGAATGCACCGGCCGGCCACCTTCCGTGGTTTGATCTGCCGGATCGGCAGAGCGCCGAATCAGTACTGGTCACCGGCCACTGGTCGGCGCTCGGCCTGAAAATTACGCCAAATCTGCTGGCACTGGATTCAGGCTGCCTGTGGGGTGGTCACCTGACCGCATTGCGACTGGAAGACCGGCGGATTTTTCAGGTGGATTGCTCGGCGGGGGAAGCCCTGCCGCTAAAGAAATAGCCTCCCGCGCTTCTGCCGCAACCTGACGGCGATCCTCACCATTCATGCCGCGCGGTGGCGTCGTGACCAATCGGGCAATCAGCCGCTTCCGCCCAAGAATCGCCCGCGTGCACTGGCCCATGGAAATATCCCCGTCGTAGCGCGGCGCCAGACTGCGCTGACCGTCAATTTCCCAATAGGAAATCCCCACCGGCAGCACCGGACGACCGGCAGCCAGAGCGGGCTGAAGGAGCGCCGCATGGAAATGCAGCAAATGCGTGCCATCGGTCGTCGTTCCCTCGGGAAATACCGCCACATGCTTGCCTTGGCCGAGAATCCCGGCGATTTCCTGATTGATGATCTTGGCGTGACCACGACTGCCCCGGCGCAGAAAGATCGTATCGTTCCTGGCCGCCAGCCAGCCGATCAGGGGCCAGTGACGGACTTCTTCCTTGGAGACGAAGGCGGCAGGCAGCACCGAGTTGATGACATAGATGTCGATCCAGGAGATATGGTTGGAAACCAGCAATGCACCCGGCACGACATGCGTCAGATCGGCCTCAACCTCTACCCCCAACGAATCGAGCAAGGCAATGGCCCAACTGGATTTCAGCCGTCGCCGCGCGGCCTCGCCGCATATGGGAAAGATGGCGAGCACCAGTGGTATCGCACTGGCGACCAGCAAAGCCACGCGAAACAGCCGGAAGGCGCGAATCAGGAAATGGGTTTCGTTCAGTCTGTTTGTCCCGGATAGTGTTTGGCGTAACGGCTTGACACCTTGGCCACCGGCATCAGAATCGGCGGCTGGGCCGTTTGGCGCGATGTTTCTCGGCGCCGACCAGAACCTCTTCCATACCGTTCTCCACTTTGGTTGTGGAGAACAGTCTGAAAGCTTCGCGTTACATCGCTATTGCAGTCTTTTTACCCGCATGTTTCAGCGAGTGACGCGGGTTTCACCGCCAGTCGACAGAAGACGCACCCGATCGCCCGGGCGAAACTCATTGGCGTCACCCTCCTGAACAATGGCGAGAAACTGGCCATTGTCGAGCTTTATAGTAATTTCCATGGCTTGCCGACGGGTCACGCCTTCCTCAATGGCCGCACCGGCAATGCCGCCGGCAACCGCACCAATCACCGCCGCCACCGCCGAGCCCCTGCCGCCACCCAGCGTGCTGCCGGCAATGCCACCAACCGCCGCGCCAGCCACGACGCCAACGGAGGACTTGGTGCCCTCCATCTGCACATCACGCACCGATTCGACAATACCCATACGGACGGTCTGTTCGCGTCGCGCCTGGTCACGGCTATAAACCTCACCAGACTTGCTGCTGGCACAGCCGGCAAGCAGGGCCATCGACAAAAGGAGCAACGAAAGAATTTTCATGGTCGTCGGTTACCAGGGAGCGGCGCCAAAGGCACGCTGAAAGCGGGCCGCGATCTCTTCGCGACTCGGCTGATGATTCTGTCCACCGCGATGGGCGATCTTGATTGCCCCCATGACGGCAGCCAGACGCCCGGTCGCGAGCCAGTCGAGGCCATTGGCAATGCCGTAGAGCAAGCCGGAACGGTAGGCATCGCCGCAACCGGTCGGGTCAAGCACGTCATCGGCCTGAACGCAGGGAATATCAAAACGCTGGCCATTGGCGTAAATTTCAGATCCTTCACCACCACGTGTGACGATCAGCGCCTTGACCTCTTGAGCCAGATCTTCCAGTCTACGGCCGGTGCGGTCACACAGCAGCTTGGCTTCGTAGTCGTTGAAGCAGGCGTAGTCGGCAAGCCGCATGAAATCGAGCAGTTCGTCACCGTTGAACATCGGCAGGCCCTGACCTGGATCGAAGATGAAAGGTACGCCGGCCGCAGCGAAATCGCGAGCGTGCTGCATCATCCCTTCACGACCATCCGGGGCAACGATACCGAGCTTTGCCGTCTTGGCATGCTCGACCTTGTTCAGATGCGAAAAGCTCATCGCACCGGGATGGAAGGCCGTGATCTGGTTGTCGTCGAGATCGGTGGTAATGAAAGCCTGGGCAGTGAACCCGCCCGGCACATGGCGAACATGGGTACGCGGCAGGCCGAGTTTGTCCAGACGCTCCAGATATGGGGCCGCATCGTCACCAACTGTTGCCATGATCAGTGGTTCACCACCAAGAAGCATCAGATTGTAGGCAATGTTGCCAGCACAGCCGCCATATTCCCGGCGCATTTCAGGCACCAGAAACGCCACATTCAGAATGTGAATCTGCTCGGGCAGGATGTGGTTCTTGAAACGGTCGGGAAAGACCATGATGTTGTCGAAAGCCAGCGAACCGCAAATAAGTGTCGTCATGTTGGGTCAGGGATAGAAAATGTAAAGTCGATAGCCGGCGGCGCCAATGTCGCGTGCCTCGATCCAGAGGCGCACCGCAACTTCGCCGTTGGCAGGAAAAGCTTCGGGGCTGATGGCCGGTGGCAAATAGTCGGCAGCCATCATAACCCGGCGGGACACTACCGTATCGCTGATGTCGGTCAGCGTCAGTTCCAGCGCCGGCCAAGCCTGGGCGTAGTTCGCCCGGTTGTGCAGTGTCGCCTGCAGGACAAAAAGCCCGCGCGCATTGTCGGACTGCAGGTCGGAGGCATCGATGGCAACCAGATCGACATTTTGCGGCAGGGGGATGTCGACCGCAGCAAGCTCATAGAGCTTGGCCGCATCCGGCAGACGCTGCACGACTCCACTACGGAAGTGGTAGAGCAACTGGACGGACAGCGTCAGAAAGAGCAGGACTGCAACCACCACAAAGGGCCAGACGGCATGCCGGACCGGTTCGTTGCCAAAGCCGCCAAGGCCATTATTGGCCAGCGTCCCGGCCGCCCAGCGGTTGTAGCCTGGCGTGTCACTGAATTCGCGCGCAGCAACCAAGCCCGCTTCCCGTGCCGCCAGCGTCGATTCCTCAGTGGTTTCCGGCGTTTTCTCGGCTGCATCTTCTGAAGGCGGAAGACTGGCCGGCTCAACCTCTGGCTCGGGAAAGACTTCTGCATCCGTCTCAACGTGAAGCACTTCTGCAGCAGTTTTCTCAGGCAAAGCCTCAAGGCTTTCGCTGGCTGTATTGTCAGTTTCTGCGGGAAGTGAAGAGCCCTCGGCCGACTGCTCTTCAAAACCCGGTTCCGGCAATGCAGGCTGCGGGCTTACATCAGTTTTTTGTTCGATCCCGGCGGGTTCGTGCTCGGCAGGCACCACGCCATCCGCCAGAAACTCGTCAAAGGCATTGAAGACGCGCTGGCAGTGGCCGCAACGAACCTTGCCGGCCTTCAGTCGCAACTGCTCGGAAGTGACACGAAAGATCGTGCCACACTCCGGGCAACGAGTCCGCATCAGGGCTTGTACCCGGAGAGACATACCCAATCCTCGCGGCCATCGGCCACCTGCAAGGGCAACCACTGGGCGTAGATGCCGATAATTTCCTCAGCCTGCTCACGCAGGATGCCGGACAACGCAAGTCGCCCGCCTGGGCGCACATGCGCGCAGATGGCGGGAGCGAGAACGCGCAGCGGATTGGAGAGGATGTTGGCCACGACCAGATCATACTCACCGGCCACCGGTTGTGCCGAATCGGCGAACAGCGCAGTCACGCCATTGCGTTCGGCATTGGCCCGCGCCGCTTCGACTGCCTGCGCGTCGATATCAACACCGGCCACCCGACCAGCCCCCAGACGCGCGGCGGCGATTGCCAGAATGCCCGAACCACAACCGTAGTCGAGCATGGTGCAACCGGCGGTGACATTGCGCTCCAGCCATTCCAGACAGAGGCGGGTGGTCGGATGCGAACCGGTACCGAATGCCATTCCGGGGTCTAGAATCAGGTTCACCGCAGCAGGGTCCGGCGACTCGTGCCAGGAAGGTACGATCCACAAGCGCTCGGAGACGCGAATGGGATCGAACTGGGACTGGGTCAATTCAACCCAGTTCTGCTCGGCGAGTTCTTCGATCGAGAAAATGGGCACCTCAGCCAAGCCAATTGCGGCGGAGGCATTCGCCAGCAGCAACGCAACATCGGCATCGGGCTCGACCAGTGCCACGACCCGCGAATGCCGCCAACCCGGCGAATTCACCGAACCGGGTTCGCCGAACTGGGGTTGCTCATCCGGCGTACCGGCGTCTGCATCCTCAATTGAGGCCGATAGAGCACCGGCGTCCAGCAAGGCGTCGCACAGCGGCTCTGCGTGCGATACGTCGGTCAGAAAACTGACATTTTGCCAACCCATCGCCTACTTCTTGACTTCGCCCTTGTCGGCGAGCTTTTGTTCGAGATAATGAATACTGGTCCCACCTTCGATGAAACGGGCATCCAGCATCAATTCCTGATGCAGCGGAATATTGGTCTTGATGCCCTGAATGCTCATCTCGGACAGCGCAATACGCATGCGGCGAATAGCCTGCTCGCGGGTATCGCCGTAGGAAATCACCTTGGCAACCATGGAGTCGTAATGCGACGGCACGGTGTAGCCCTGATAGATATGCGAATCAACCCGGATACCGGGGCCACCTGGCGGGTGGTAGAACTCGATTTTGCCGGGACAGGGCACAAATGTGAAAGGGTCTTCAGCATTGATGCGACATTCGATGGCATGCCCTCGGCACACGATGTCTTTCTGCTTGTAGCGAAGTTTTTCACCAGCCGCGACGCGAATCTGCTCCTGCACGATATCGACGCCGGTAATCATTTCAGTCACCGGATGTTCGACCTGAACACGGGTATTCATTTCAATGAAATAAAACTCGTTGTTCTCGTAAAGGAACTCGAACGTGCCCGCGCCGCGATAACCAATCTTGCGACAGGCCTCGGCACAGCGCTCACCGATACGGTTGATCAGACGGGCTGGAATAAGCGGCGCCGGTGCCTCTTCAATCACCTTCTGGTGGCGGCGCTGCATCGAGCAATCGCGCTCACCCAAATAGATCGCGTTCTTGTATTCGTCGGCCATTACCTGGATTTCCACGTGGCGTGGATTCTCCAGATATTTTTCCATGTACACCGCAGGATTGCCAAAGAAACTGCCAGCCTCCTGGCGGGTCAGTGCCACGGCATTGACCAGCGCTGCCTCGGTATGGACTACACGCATGCCACGACCGCCACCACCACCCGCTGCCTTGATGATGACCGGGTAGCCAACAGCACGTGCGATCTTGACGATTTCCTTTGGATCCTCGGGCAACTCGCCCTCCGAACCCGGCACACAAGGCACCAACGCAGCCTTCATGGCATTCTTGGCGGAAACCTTGTCACCCATCAGGCGGATGGTTTCGGCGCGCGGACCGATAAAGACAAAACCGGAAGTTTCGACCCGCTCGGCAAAGTCAGCGTTTTCGGAGAGAAAGCCGTAGCCCGGGTGGATCGCTTGGGCATCGGTTACTTCCGCGGCCGAAATGATGGCCGGAACATTCAGGTAGCTCAGGGAAGATGGGGCCGGGCCGATACAGACCGACTCGTCGGCCAGCTTGACGTATTTGGCCTCGCGATCAGCCTCGGAATGCACCACCACCGTCTTGATGCCGAGTTCGCGGCAGGCGCGCTGAATCCGCAGCGCGATCTCCCCGCGATTGGCAATCAGAATTTTTTCAAACATGGCCATAGGTTAGCCAATCACGAAAAGCGGTTCGCCAAATTCGACTGGCTCACCGTTCTCAAGCAGGATGGCCTTGACCACGCCCGAAGCATCGGCCTCAATCTCGTTCAGCAACTTCATGGCTTCAATGATGCACAGCGTTTCACCCTGCTTGACGCTTTGCCCGACTTGCACAAAAGATTCAGCTCCGGGCGACGGCGAACGGTAGAAGGTGCCCACCATCGGCGATTTTACGACGTGGCCTTCCGGCAATTCGTCTTCATCATCAAGATTGACGGCGGCCGCTACAGGCGCCCCAGGTGCCATGGTTGGTGGCGCGGCGTAATATTGCTGCGGCGCGGCGACAGCGCCGTAATGTTTGGCGATGCGGACCCTTTCTTCGCCCTCGGTCACTTCCAGCTCCGAAATACCGGATTCCTGTACTAGGTCGATGAGTTTCTTGAGTTTACGCAGATCCATGGATGACTCCCTTCTGTTTTGCACCGCAAGGGCACAAGAAGCCGGCCGAAACCGGACTATTCAATATTGAGTTTGTTAAGCAGATATTCGAGAGCCAGCAGGTAGCCCTCGTGACCCAGCCCGCTAATGACGCCGACAGCCAGATCAGAGAAATAGGAGTGATGCCGGAAAGCTTCGCGGGCATGCACATTTGAAAGATGTACTTCGACAAACGGAATCGATACTGCCGCCAAGGCATCACGCAATGCCACGCTGGTGTGCGTATAGGCCGCAGGATTGATGATGATGGCGCGCACTCCTTGCTCGCGAGCGGCATGAATGCGCTCGATCAGCGCACCTTCATGGTTGCTCTGGAACGCCTCAAGATCAACGCCGACGTTTTCAGCCATGCGGACCAGCGCCAAGTTGATATCGGACAGGGTCAGCTGCCCGTAATGCTCTGGCTCTCGGGTGCCAAGAAGGTTCAGATTAGGCCCATGCACCACCAGGATGCGAGCCTTCTCAACCGGCTTGGAAGCAGTTTTTCGCTTCGTCATAGCTGCAAGTTTGCCGCAAATAGCAGCACGTTGTCTACGCCTATTCCAAAAGTAAGGCACGCAGGGCATCTGCCCGGACCCGCTCGCGCGACCTGCCGTCGCGATGCTTCAGACTAACTCTCTCAAGATGAGGTGGCATGATAACAAGGTTCGCGTCGGCCGTGTCCGTCTCCATGACCAGCACCGCCTCAACGCGCTCGTTGCGTGGCTCGACATGCTCGATATCAATTCCCCGATTGAGCAGAAATATTTCCACCTCCTTGGCGCTATCGGCAAAAAGCAGAATGTCGATATTTGAGTGCTCACCGGCCGTGCCGTCCAGCACCGAGCCAGTGAGATAGGGATGAAAATCGGCCAGCAACTCCAGCAATTCCAGCGCCGTCTGGCGCATTGCAGCGAGTATTTCCTCGTGGTCTTCACCTTGATACAGAAGGCGGTAAGCCCGTAATTCGGCCTCGACCTCGGCGTTATCGGGAAGTGCTGCGTGCTCGTTCAGGCCGAGCTGACGGGCGGCTTTGCGTTTGGCCAAGTGATAGTCGGTAATGCCGTCCTCCGCCATCAGGCGGGCAGCGGCACTGGCGATGCTGGTCCGGGCTGTAGCGCTCGGACGGGGCCGTTCATGACGGGGCATGGGGGCTCGATCAAGGTAAAATCGAGGCCATTCTAACGGGCTTCTGTGACATGCACATTCATATTCTGGGTATCTGCGGCACCTTCATGGGTGGCCTCGCGCAACTGGCGGTTGCCTCCGGCCACAAGGTCACAGGCTGCGATGCCAACGTTTATCCACCGATGAGCGATCAGTTGCGCGCCGCCGGTGTGGAATTGATCGAGGGCTTCGAGATCAGCCAACTGGCCCTGCAACCCGATGTTTTTGTCGTCGGCAACGCTATCTCCCGTGGCAATCCGTTGCTGGAAGCCGTGCTCGACAAGGGCTTGCCCTATGTTTCCGGTCCGCAATGGCTGGCCGAAAATGTTTTGCAGGGACGCTGGGTTCTCGGCGTTGCTGGCACGCACGGCAAGACAACCACCGCTTCAATGCTAGCCTGGATACTGGAAGACGCCAACATGCAGCCAGGTTTTCTGATCGGCGGCGTACCGCTGAACTTTGGCGTTTCCGCCCGCCTCGGGGGCACGCCTTTCTTCGTTATCGAGGCTGACGAGTACGACACAGCCTTCTGTGACAAGCGCTCGAAATTTGTTCACTACCGACCCCGCACGGTCGTCTTGAACAATCTGGAATTCGATCATGCCGACATCTTCGCCAATCTTGAAGCGATTGAAACGCAATTTCATCACCTCGTGCGCACACTACCGCCCTCCGGGCTGATCGTTTCCAACGCCAGCGAAACCAGCCTGGAGCGCGTGCTGCAGCGTGGTTGCTGGACGCCCGTCGAGCGCTTCAACAGCCCCGATGGCTATCGTGTCAGCGGTGACGATGCCAGCGGCGAACTGATCCAGCATGGGCCCCAGGGTGAGATTAGCCGTACCCACTGGGCCTTGTCCGGCGAGCACAATCGGGCCAATGCCTGCGCCGCACTGCTGGCCGCCCGCCACGTCGGCGTATCGCTTGATATGGGCCTCGAAGCCCTGTCCCGCTTCGTCAACGTCAAACGCCGCATGGAACTGCGGGGTGAGGTGCGTGGCGTCACTGTGTACGACGATTTCGCCCACCATCCGACAGCGATTGCCACGACCGTAGCCGGATTGCGCAGCAAAGTTGGCAAGGCCCGCATTCTGGCAGTACTGGAACCCCGCTCGAACACCATGAAGCTGGGCACCATGAAGAGCCAGTTACCGGCCAGCCTGAGCAAAGTCGATATGGCGTTCTGCTACGGCGCCAACCTTGGATGGGATGCCCGGGAGGCACTGGCTCCGATGGGCACCAAGGCAATCGTTGAAGACAAGCTCGACGAACTTGTCGCCAAGATCGTTGCCAGCGCCCAAACTGGCGATCATATCCTGGTGATGAGTAACGGTGGTTTTGGCGGCATTCACGGCAAACTGCTGGCAGCTTTGCAGAATTAGCTCTCCCGGCAACATTCAGCGTTCCTGAAACAAAAATGGCTGCCTCGGGACACCGAGGCAGCCATTTCTAAAGATTGCTCCAGCTGCTTCAGCGTTCAGTAGACTCAACGACGGCAAGCGCCGTCATGTTGACCAGGCGACGAACAGTCGCCGTCGAAGTCAGCACATGTACTGGGCGGGCCGCACCGAGCAGGATGGGGCCGATCGTCACGCCTTCACCGGCTGTCATTTTCAGCAAGTTGTAGGCAATGTTGGCGGCATCAATGTTGGGCATGATCAACAGATTTGCCTCGCCCTTCAGCGATGATTCCGGGTGTGCGCCGAAGCGAACTTCTTCGGAAAGTGCTGAATCACCATGCATTTCGCCATCAACTTCCATTTCTCCATTGGTCATCGCAGTTACCAGTGCTGCTGCGCGACTCATTTTCCGGGAGGATTCCGAATTTCCGGAGCCAAAATTGGAATGGGAAAGCAATGCCACCTTTGGAAGAATGCCGAAACGCTTGACCTGCTCGGCAGCTGTAATCGTCATTTCAGCAATCTCTTCGGCACTCGGCGTCTCATTGATATGGGTATCACAAATGAAGATCGAACGACCCGGCAACATCAGGTAATTCATTGCCGCCAACGTATTGATGCCCTGGCGTTTGCCAATAACCTCTTTCACCACTCCCAGATGATGACTGTACTGGCCGGTCATGCCGCAGATCAGTCCATCGGCGTACCCGAGTTTGAGCAGCATGGCGCCAATCAGCGTCGGCTTGCGACGCAGGGCTTCCTTGGCGATGGCCGGAGTAACGCCACGACGCACCATCAGCTTGTGGTAGCCCGTCCAGCATTCGCGATAACGCTCGTCGGATTCCGGATTGACGATGTCAAAATCGACGCCCGGCTTGATGCGCAGGCTGGTCTTGGCCAAACGATGTTCAATGACCGCCGGGCGACCAATCAGGATCGGGCGGGCAAATTTTTCTTCAATCACCACCTGAGCGGCACGCAGCACGCGCTCATCTTCACCTTCAGCGAAGATGATGCGCTTGCCCTGGGCCCGACGGGCAGCCTGGAAGATGGCGCGCATACCGACACCGGTGTGATAAACGAACTCGGATAGCTTGGCCCGATAGGCGACCCAATCGGTGATCGGACGCGTCGCGACACCGGAGTCCATGGCTGCCTGGGCAACGGCCGGGGCAATCTTGACGATCAGGCGCGGGTCGAACGGTTTGGGAATCAGGTACTCCGGACCAAAGGTAATGACCTGATCCGGGAACGCCATGGCCACTTCGTCGGTCACCTCGGCTTCGGCCAATTCGGCAATGGCACGCACCGAGGCCATTTTCATCTCTTCGGTAATCCGCGTCGCGCCGACATCAAGTGCACCACGGAAGATGAAGGGAAAACACAGCACGTTGTTGACCTGATTCACATAATCGGAACGGCCCGTCGCGATAATGACGTCCGGACGCACGGCTTTAGCCAGTTCCGGCATGATTTCCGGCGTCGGGTTGGCCAGTGCGAAAACAATCGGCTTTTCCGCCATCGTGGCGACCATTTCCGGCTTGAGAACGCCGGCAGCGGACAAACCGAGGAATACGTCGGCGCCGACCATCGCGTCGCCCAGCGTACGATTGGTCGTTTCACGGGCGTAGCGGGCCTTGGTCGCTTCCATATTGGCTTCACGACCAACATAGATGACACCCTTGGAATCGCAAACGGTAATGTTCTCGCGCTTGACGCCAAGCTCGCACCACAGGTTCAGGCAGGAAATGGCAGCCGCGCCGGCACCGGAACAGACCACCTTGATCTCGTCAGCTCGCTTGCCAACCACCTTCATGCCATTCAGCATGGCCGCCGCAGAAATGATTGCCGTGCCGTGCTGGTCGTCGTGGAAGACGGGGATATTCATCCGCTCCTTGAGCTTCTCTTCAATGTAGAAGCATTCTGGCGCCTTGATGTCTTCAAGATTCACCCCACCGAGCGTCGGCTCCATGGCGGCGATCATGTCGATCAGTTTGTCCGGATCGTTCTCGGCCAGTTCGATGTCAAAAACGTCAATGCCAGCGAATTTCTTGAACAGACAGCCCTTGCCTTCCATCACCGGCTTGGCGGCCAGCGGGCCGATGTTGCCAAGGCCGAGCACAGCCGTGCCGTTGGTGATCACACCGACCAGATTGGCGCGCGAGGTATACCAGGCGGCAGTCGCCGGATCCTCAACGATGGCGTCACAGGCAGCAGCGACACCCGGCGAGTAGGCCAGCGCCAGATCGCGCTGATTGGTCAGGCCCTTGGTCGGGCGTACGGAAATCTTGCCCGGAGTGGGCCAGCGATGGTATTCGAGAGCGGCTTCGCGCAGATCCTTTTCCACGGATTCTCCTGAGTTTTTGGTGTTGGGAAAGACCTCGAAGATTACCCCAAAGGTTTATTGACGGCAAAGCGTAATTATGAATTACCAGACCCTAGAAACGATGTGAAATACTCAGACGCAAAGTGCGTGGTTCAGTTGGGTGAACGTGGCGATCGGACACCGGCGATGTCTCGTTGGCCAACTGTGATTCGTACCAGTATTCGATGTCATTCACCTTTCGGTCGAACAGGTTATAGACGTCCAACAAGACTTGCGTCTGCCTGGAAAAGCGGTAGCCGACACGCAGGTTGGTCAGCGCCGATGCCTGCGAGCGCACCGAGTTATCTTCGATCAGCGGGCGAGGGCCGAAGTAGCGCAAGCGCAAAGCGCCGAACCAGGGACCAAACTGGCCAACGGTGACACCAAGATTGGCAGTGCTAGCGACAGCACCCGGAATGTAGTTGCCAGCGGGATCAGCATCACGAAAGCGGGCATGCGACCAGGCAAGATCGGCGTCGAATGCCAGCCAGTCATTCACCGCATAAAAGTTGGTCCACTCCAGGCCATGGCGACGGGACGGGCGTGAAGGTTCGGTCGTACCAGCGTCGCCAACGAAGAGCAGTTCCGACGCGGCCTCAAGTTGCCAGAGTGCTACGGTGGACTGCCATCCAGGCACAATTTCCGAACGCAAGCCAATTTCGTAGCCCTTGGTGCGGACCAGCGGTTTGACCTTGGTAACCGGCGTCACGCCATCGGCGGGATCCACAGAAATCGTCGTACCGCGAGCATCATTGGAGTGAAAACCATGGCCATAGTTGAGGTAAAGCTCAGTACGCCGCCAAGGTCCGAAAACGAGGGAGAGCTTCGGTGTCACCATCTGGTCGCTGGCCTGGCCGGAATTGGCGGCCAGACTGGAATCCACCGTGAAGTCATAAGCATCGCCACGCAAACCTTGAATCGAACGAAACCATGAAGTCCAGCGGATTTCGTTTTGCGCCCACAGTGACAGGCTGCGCTGGGTGACGTTGTCCTCGCGGACCGTATTCCAGGTATTGCGCTGGCTGGTGTTGTAGAGCCCTACCGGCCTCAGGCGGTCCATTCGCCCCTGCAGCCCGAAAGCATTCCGGACATCGAAGCTGCCCCAGCGGTCATACAGGGTTTGCGACAACGCAAAACCGCCAGCCTGGCGTCGTTCGCCCTGTTTGAACTGGTCACCGATGGCGCAATTACCGTTGGCTGCAAAGTCGTTCTGGCAGTACTGGAAATTCGACCACAGATCGAGGCCGGAGCGCAGCCACCAAGCCTTGGCCTTGCTCTGGCTGTTCTCGCCACGTTTTGCCCATTCGCCAGAAAGGCTGTGTCGGAAGGTTTGTCCGCCAGTGGTCGAATCCAGCGTGCCAAAGCGGTCAACCGCGCCGCTGTCGATGGCCCGCCGGGCAATCTGGTCGGTTGAGGTCCAACGCCCCTGGTACGCCATCCCGGTCACCGACCAGCCGTCATGGCGCGTGCCTTGGCTGTAGCGCAGAATGCCATTCAGCTTGCGGTAGTTTTCATGCACCTGCCACGGCCCATCGTTGTGAAACACCTCCAGGCCATAAAGCAGATTGCCGCCACCCAACGCCGGGGAGCCAGCCAGCAAACTTCGCGCATAACCACGCTGCCCCAGTGTTACATCGGCCAGCGTGCCTTCGATCTTGCGGAAATAGTCGATATGCGCCGCCCCGGCCGAAGAAAAGTCACCTTCTTCGGCGTAATACGGTCCCTTGCGGAAACTGATGCGGTCGACCAGTTCTGGAATCAGAAAATTGAGGTCGGTATAGCCCTGACCATGAGCATGGGTCGGCATATTGACCGGCACGCCACCAACGTAGGTTGCGAAATCAGTGCCGTGATCAAGATTGAACCCGCGCAGGAAATACTGATTGGCCTTGCCGTCACCAGCGTGCTGCGTGACGATCAGGCCCGGCACCATTTCGAGTGCCTCGCCGGGACGCAGGATAGGCACGGCAGCCAGACGCTGACTGGAAACCACGCCTTCACTACCGGCCGCAGCAATGCCTTCGAGATTTTCCGCCCTGGCACGGACTTCGACAGCAGTCAGTTCGACGGATTCGTGAGCCATTGCTGCGCTTACGGCAAGCAGTATGTATGAACTAATTAATTTTTGTCTTAATTGCATGCTTTAAAAAAGCCGGCGACCCGGCCCCCCTCCTCTGAAAAGACGAATCAGGCCAACAATGGCCGGCGAGTAAGACGTACCGCTGCAATAAAACTGAGGGCGATGATCGCCACCAGCGTGAAACCGAATACCAGTTCCTTGCCCTCGCTCCAGGCATCGACGGCCGGCGACACCATCTTGGCAGCACCGAAAGCCGCGACCAGCAGACTGATCCCGGAAACAACCAGCCCCATGACCCGCGACGCGACCAGCGCCACCTGATCAGCCCGGGCGATCAGCCGGGCAATCCACAGCCCGTTGATGCCATCGGTCAACAACATGCCGAGCATGAAAAGCAGCGCGAGGACCAAGGCATGCTCCCAGCCACCAAACTGGGTGGCGGTGAGCGCAAAGAAGGCGGCCTGGGAAAGGGTATCGAAGGAGAGCGCAAACAGCGCACCAACCAGCGCCACCAGCGCCGGATGCGAGACGTGGCGCAGGTTGCCAAGAAGCTTGCCCTTGAGGCCGACCGGCTGCACTACCTCATCCGGCCCGGCACGCAACACGGCGGCCAGATTCAGGCTGCCCAGCGCAACAAGGAAAACTATGGAAATCACCGAGCCCAGCGTACCGAACCACTCGGGCACCTCCCAGTGACCAGCAATGGCCGAAACACCGAGCGCAATCGCCATCACTACCGCGCCATGTCCCAGGGAAAAAAGCGTGCCGCAATAGCGCGCCAAACCCGGCCGGGTACGGGCGTTGTAACGGGTCAAACCATCAATGGTCGCCAGATGGTCGGCATCGAAACCATGCTTCATGCCGAGCACAAAAGTCAGGATCAGCAGCGACAACCAGTCAGTAGGCAAGGTTTCCATGGGAGGCCTGTATGAACGTTTTTACAATCTTCATACAAGTTGCGTGCCAACGCAATAAGTCATTGTTCGAATTAGCTTGTTGAAATCGCGGCATGCGCAAAACACGCAAAAGTGATCAGTGACTTTCCACCGGCAGTGAAAGAATGAATTCCGCTCCGTCCCCCGGCAGATTGGCCGCCTCCAGCTTGCCGCCATGCCGTTCAACGATGCCATAGCTGATCGACAAGCCCAGCCCGGTACCCTGACCAACCGGCTTGGTGGTAAAAAATGGCTCAAACAGACGATCAAGATGTTCAGCCGAAATGCCCGGTCCGCTATCGACAAATCGCAGGCAAACCATGCCGTTCTCGACGCTACCGGTGATTTTCAGCGCCGCTTCGGGGCGATTGGTCGTTGCGTCGCAGGCATTCTGCACAAGATTCATCACTACCTGCTGCAACTGCCCGGAGGATCCGGTACAGACCAATCCCGGAGGCAGATCGATATCGACGGAAAATCGAGCCGCGGCGCTTTGCACCACCCAGCGCACCGAGCGTTCCACCACTTCGTTCAGGCTGACCTGCTCGGGCGTCATCTTGTCCACGGCCGAAAAGCGCTTCAAGGCATCGACGATATCGCGTGTCCGCTCGGCGCCCTCGATCATGCCGTCAATCAGGTGTGGCATGTCGGCGACAATGCGGTCGATGCGCAATTCCTGGCGCATAACCTTGAGCGCCTCGTCGTCCGCTGCATCACTGGTATGCACCGCATTGAGATAGCCTTCCAGGCGTTGAGCGTAACGTTTCAGCGACAGCACATTGCCCAGCACAAAACTGATCGGATTGTTCAATTCGTGCGCCACGCCGGCCACCAAGCGGCCGAGCGAAACCATCTTTTCGGCATGCAGCAACTGGCTTTGCGTCCGCTTCAAATCTTCATGCGCCTGGCGTAGTGCCTGATAGGCCCGGCGCAGTTCGCCGACCGGACGGCCGGTCACCACCATGCCCATCAATTTGCCGGTTTGCGACAAACGAGGCGTGCAGTTCATCGAGACCGGTACGGTAGACCCGTCGCCAGCCCGTAAAAAGAACTCACAATCGTGCACGCCTTCGCGTCCAAAGCGGGCGAAAACCTCACGCGCCTTGGCCCGCTCGATATCGTCGGCAAACAGGTTGAATACCGGCGTTTTTTCGAGGGCTTCGGCCTCCTGACCGGCAAAATGGCAGAGCGAGGTATTCACTTCTTCAATGTTGCCGTTGCGGTCACAGACGATCAGGATGTCCGACATCGAGGCCAGCACACTCTCGATGAACTGGTGCGAATCCTCGAGCGCCGCGTTTTTTTCTTCCAGCGCCACTTCGTACTGGAGGAGGTCGTTGTAGACCTCGTCCATTTTCTGGATGACCTCGATCCAGGCCTGCTCGCCGAGGCCGTCCGACGCTGCCCCCAATGGACTGTTAACGGGCTGGACGGTAGTGGACATGGGCTTCGCCGTGTTCGTCGTGGGCGTGATGGCGTTCGGCTTCGAGGGCGATCACATTGAGCTTGCCGTGCCGGACGCCGCTCTCGGCCATCAACTCATTGGCAAATTGCCTGACTTCTGCGGTAGCCCCCTTCAAAATCACGGTTTCCAGGCAATTGTCGTGATCAAGGTGACTATGCATGGCGGCCACGGTCAGATCATGGTGGTCGTGCTGCAAGCCGGTCAGCCGCTCGGCCAATTCGCGCTCGTGGTGGTTATAGACGTAGGAAAGATTGGCGACGCAATGCCCGGCTTGCGGATCGCGCTGGCGGTCGCCCTCGATGGCGCCGCGAATCAGGTCACGCACGGCTTCCGAACGGTTGCTGTAGCCATGCGCCGCGATCAGTTCGTCAAACTGCTTGGCCAGCGATTCGTCCAGTGAAATGGTAAAGCGTTCCATCAATCAGGCTCCGTACTAAGAGCTTGCAACAATGCCGCCATTCGTGCCGGTGTGCAACCGGCGTCGCTCAGGCTGGCTGAGCGAGCGCAGGCAAGGGGATTTTTTTCGCCAGTCCCTCAGGACTTTGCAGAAGATCGGCCAAGGTATAGCCATCAAGAACCAGAAACATCGCAGCCAGCGCTTCATCGAGAATGGACGGCAGGCGGCAGGCGGCTTGAATCTGGCAACTTGTACCCGTAGAGAAACACTCGACCAGCGCCCAGTCCACCTCAGTCTGGCGAATCACTTCACCAAGCCGGATTGCTTCCGGGGCTTTGCCCAGCCGGATGCCGCCGCCCTTGCCCCGCACGGTTTCGACGTAACCCATGCGGCCGAGCTGATGCACGACCTTGGTCAGGTGATTGTCGGAAATGCCGTAGGCGCCAGCGATTTCACTGATCGTCGCCAGGCGCCCGACGTGAAGGCCGAGGTACATCAATACACGCAGGCTGTAATCGGAAAAGCTGCTTAGTCGCATCGGGTGTTTTCCCTGAATTGCTCCACGTAGCGGTTAGTTGTTATTATAAGCTGCATAAATAATACATGTTAAAGAAGCCCTACCAGTGCCATGGTAAAACAATCCCCACCCAGACGGGTCATCGAGATCAAGCCGGTGATCGACCCCAACGCCAAAGTCTATCCACGCGCTACCAGCGGTGTCTTCCAGAACTGGCGGATCGTTCTCGTCTGGCTAACCCAGATCGTTTATTACGGATTGTGCTGGCTGCCCTGGAATGGCCGGCAAGCCGTGCTATTCGATCTGGAACAGCGCCGCGTCTATTTCTTCGAGCTGGTTCTCTGGCCTCAGGATGCCATCTACCTGACCCTTCTGCTGCTGCTTTCCGCGCTGGCGCTGTTCCTGTTCACGGCTGTCGCTGGCCGACTATGGTGCGGCTATGCCTGCCCGCAGACCGTCTACACAGAGATTTTCCTGTGGATAGAAAAATGGATCGAGGGTGATCGGCCAAAGCGCATCAAACTCGATGCGGCCCCCAATTCAAGCCACAAAATCGCCAAGAAGACACTGAAGCACGCCCTCTGGCTGCTCATTTCGCTGTGGACCGGCCTGACTTTCGTCGGCTACTTCACGCCCATGCGCGAGCTGCTGGCCAGCATCGGTCTGGGTACCATCGGCGCCTGGGAAGTTTTCTGGGTGCTGTTCTACGGCTTCGCAACCTATTGCATGGCCGGCTTCCTGCGCGAGCACATGTGCAAGTACATCTGTCCCTACGCCCAGTTCCAGTTCGTCATGTTCGACCGCGATACGCTGATCATTGCCTACGATGCCGAGCGCGGTGACCCACGCGGCAGCCGCCCGAAAAAGGCTGATCCACGCGCCGCAAATTTGGGCGACTGCATCGATTGCGGCATCTGCGTCCAGGTTTGCCCGACCGGGATCGATATCCGCGATGGCCTGCAACTCGAATGCATCGGCTGCGCCGCCTGTATCGATGCCTGCGACCAGGTCATGGACAAGATGAACTACCCGCGCGGCCTGATCCGCTACTCGACCGAAAACGCTGTTGAAAACCACTACACCCGGCCAGAAATCATCCGCCGCGCCGTCCGCATGCGCACACTGGTCTACCTTGTCGCTTTAATGACACTCAGCGGCGTGACTGCCTGGTCGCTGGCCACCAAGGTTCCGCTCAAGGTCGGCGTGCAAAAAGACCGCAGCGTGCTCTACCGTGAAAGCGATGACGGCACCATCGAAAACACCTTCCAAATGCATCTGACCAATGCCAGTGAAAAAACTCGCAGCTTCCGCATCCAGGTGCAGGGCCTCTCCGGCATACAACTTCACGGCGAAGACACCGCCAGCGTTCCCGGCGCCGGCATGCAGGACCTTTCACTGACGGTAAGGGTTGAGCCCGGCAGCGCCGCCAGCGGCTCGCACCCGATCACCTTCGAGATCACGGATACTGACAATCCGGCAACGCGCGTCGAGCACAAGGCAAGCTTCTGGATGCCCTGATTGGCGCTTATCTCTCACTGACATCCTTAATCTGGAACAGGATATGCTTTATTTCAGTCGTAGCTCGGCATCCAAACTATCGCATTCGCTGTCCGTCAAGGACTCATGCAGGTCAAGGAGGAAGTCATCATGGCAAGCAACGACATCCGTCTCTCGGTCGCTGAAGAGCGCACCATCTACCACGTGGCCGACATTGAGCGAGCCATGGAGGACGCGGCGGGCAACCGCAACGAAGCCCTGGCCAGCTACTACGAAAAGATGAAGCAGCGCGGTGGCGGCCGCTTCCTGGTCCGCCCGAACGGCACGGACATGATCGACGACCTCTACGACAGTTGCCCCAACTTCGGTGAAGTCATTGACGATCTGAGGAAGTACATTGCCCTGTCAGTGGCCGGCAACGAACCGATGAGCTTTACGCCCATCCTTCTGCTCGGCGAACCTGGCATCGGCAAGACCCACTTCGCCCGCGAACTGGCTGGCAAGCTCGGCACCGGCCACGAATTCATCTCGATGAGTTCGCTGACCGCCGGCTGGGTTCTCTCCGGCGCCTCGTCGCAGTGGAACAACGCCAAGCCCGGCAAGGTCGCGCACACTTTGGTGCATGGCGACTACGCCAACCCCATCGTGGTGCTCGACGAAGTCGACAAGGCTGGCGGCGACTCCCGCTATGACCCGATGGGTTCGCTTTACAGCCTGCTGGAGCGCGACACGGCTTGCGCCTTCAAGGATGAATTCATCGATATCGACATCGATGCCTCGCACATCCTGTGGGTGACCACGGCAAACGACGAACGCTCCATTCCCGAGCCCATTCTGAACCGGATGAACGTTTACGAAGTGCCGCGCCCGGATCACGATGCCGCGATCAGCATTGCGGCGGCACTCTACCGCGAGATGGTCGGCCAGCATGACTGGGGCTTCCCGCCTGAAGCCGACGAAGCGGTGCTTGAACGCCTTGGTTCGCTACCGCCACGCGACATGAAGAAACGTCTGATGGCAGCATTCGGAACAGCCAAGATGGAAGGGAGGAACCACCTTGAAGCGCGTGACTTTGAAGTAGCCCGCATGGGGCGAAGCCGGAAAATCGGTTTCTAGACGGCCGGGGGCCTTGAGGGCCCCCCGCCTACTTGGATACCAGGCGGCAACGACGGGTAGCAGCAGGTTATGCTTGGCGGCCACGATCATTTTCTTCGCCATGAAAAGTCCTGTTCCCGTCATCGTCATTGCCCAGCTGTTCGGCACCTCGCTTTGGTTCTCGGCCAATAGCGCGGCTGACGACCTGATTCGTCAGTGGGGCATTACACCAGCCGATCTTGGCACCCTGACCAACGCGGTACAACTCGGCTTCATCATCGGCACCCTGAGCTTCGCCATCAGCGGCCTAGCTGACCGTTTCGCTGCCAGCCGCATCTTCGCCATTTGTGCCGTCGGTGGCGCACTCGCCAACGCCATCTTCGCCCTGTTCGCGACCGACATGGCAGCAGGTGTTCCGCTACGCTTTGCGGTCGGCCTTTGTCTGGCCGGCGTCTACCCGCTGGGGATGAAACTCGTCGTCAGCTGGGTGCCGGAGCGTGCCGGCCATGCTCTGGCCCAACTGGTCGGCATGCTGACACTGGGCACCGCGTTGCCGCACGGTATTCGTCTGGCTGGGACTGGTTGGTCATGGCAAACAACCATCCTGGTATCTTCCGGCCTGGCACTGCTCGCCGCCATCATGATCTTCCGCCTCGGTGACGGTCCGCACCTCCGGCGCCGGCATGACGCGCCGCCACTGCGACTGGGCCGGGTTTTCTATAGTTTCTCAATCAGCGAATTTCGTGCTTCCGCCTTTGGTTATTTCGGCCACCAATGGGAGCTTTATGCATTCTGGACGCTGACTCCGGCCCTGATCGTTCTCAGCGGTCTGGCGACACCGGGCAGTTCGGCCTTGTCTGGTTTTGCCTTCACCATCATCGGCATCGGCGCTCTCGGCTGCCTGGCGGGCGGCTGGTGGAGCCAGCGCATCGGCAGCGCCCGGGTCGCCGCGATGGCACTTGGACTGTCTGCCTTATGCTGCGCCCTCTACCCTCTTGCGGTCGACTGGCCAATCTGGGCAAAAATCGTTCTGTTTCTGCTGTGGGGTGCTAGCGTCGTTGCCGATTCACCCCATTTTTCGGCACTCTCGGCCCGTGCCTGCCCACCGGAAATCGTCGGCAGCGCACTGGCCTTCCAGAACGCCATCGGCTTCGCCATCACCATGCTCTCAATTCATCTGGGGACGCGCTGGATTGGCGACTGGGGCGAACAAATCTCCTGGCTATTGCTGCCGGGTCCAGTTATCGGCCTGTTCTGCCTGTTCCCGCTATGGCGGGTGAGTCTTGGCAAAAGCCAGGCTTGACCAAGTTGGCTTCAGACTGGGAAATTATGCGGCGACGCCCAGCGATTCGTGCTCCCGTTTGTACCGGCGAATTTCTGCCCGCATGGCCACCTGCTGACCAGCGGTAATCATCCGGCCCCCGGCCTGCCACTCAAACTGAACCTCGCTCGAGTTCACCCCGGCCTGAGCCAGCATGTCCGCCATTTCGCGCAAGTCCGGCTGCTCGATACGCCGGCCATCGCTCAACACAGCAATGAATTCATTTTTGAAAAACGCTACGCTTGCACAGGTCGCCATGACAGTCCCTCCTTAGACGTCTGTAGGCTACTTCCGGGCCACCTTGATTGGCTGTGATTTATTCCACAGTCGTAGGAAAATCGCCTTCGAAGGCTAATGCACCGTACAGACCATGCAGGGGTCGAAGGAGCGCACTACATGCTGGACAATCGGCAAGGCGCCATCGCCTGCAGGTAGGCCGACCAGCGCTTGTTCGAGGGGGCCGGGCTGACCTTCACGATCGCGTGGCGAGAAGTTCCAGGTGGTTGGGGCAATGATCTGGTAGCGGTCGATGCGGCCGCGTTTGATGCTGAGCCAATGGCCAAGGCTGCCGCGGGCGGCTTCGACCAGGCCGACACCTTCACCCGATTCCGGCAACGTGGCCGGATAGCAGAAGGCTTCCCCGGGAACGATGTCGCGCACCCACTGTTCCATGGCCGGCAAGACGCTGGCGAGTTCGATCATGCGCGCAACCACACGAGCCGTGACGCTGCCACCGTGGCGACCGACCAGATCGCGGAGCAAATGGTTACCGGCCACAACCTGCCGGGCTAGCGCCCCGGTTTCTACGACTTGTCCGGCATAGCGTGGTGCCTTGCACCAGGTGTAGGCTCCCGATTTTTCGGCGTCGAGAATGGTTTCTCCGACGGCGGGCGGCAACGGGCTACTCTCGGCCAGCCAGGCATGGCGGGGATCCTCGGTGATTTCTGCCGATTTCAGGGTATCGACCGCAGCATTCGGCTGCCAGAGGCCACTTTCGAACAAACCGTAGGCGCCATAGGAAAGGAAGCAGTCAGTGGCACGGCCGGCTTTTTCCAGCGCCAGATCGCCCGCCGCGCGCAGGAACATCGGGAAGTCGGCGTTGCGTCCTTCCGCCCAGGCAAGCAAAGCCTGTTCGGTATTAAGCGAGGCGAACGATTCCAGCGTGTCGCCAATCAGGACTGTCTCGAGAAAGGCGCGGAACTCGCGGAGCAGCGCCAGAACACGGATGCGCTCGGCAGGTGTCATCGCCTTGGTTGTGCCGCCAGCCTGCAGCGCCAATGTGTGCGGCCAGCGTCCGGCAAGAACACCGATCAGATTGAAGAAGTGCGCCCGTGCCTGCAGGACCGGCTCCGCAGCCTTGCCCTTGACGGCCATGAAACGCGCCGCCACGTCGCCATGCCAGTGACGCCCGGCGTAGGCCGAACGGGCAAAATCCGGCATGAAAAAGAGGTAGAAATGGGTCAGGTGATCAGCCAGATTTTCGGTAGACTGGATCAACCTCTGGGCGAGGAGGCCGTTGGGTGGCGGCGTCACGCCGGCGATGTCGGCCAAGGCGGCAGCGGCTGCCGCCGACTGGGCGACCGAGCAGATGCCACAGATACGCGGCACGATGGCCAGTGCATCTTCCGGGGCGCGACCGATCAGGATTTGCTCGAAGCCGCGAAAGAGTGGCGAATTGACCTGGGCCGAAACGACTTGTCCGGCCTCAACATCAAGGCTGACTTCAAGATCACCCTCGACGCGATTGAATGGCCCGAGCTGGATGCGCTTCATTTGCCCGCCTTTTTGACGGCCGGACGGATCACCGTGTGATCGACCACTGCGTTGTCGCGCACCCGCTTTGGTGTTGCCGACTTGGAGAGTGCAGCCAGCGCCACGAACCAGGCCTTGGGCATGTCGGTCGGCAGGCCGATCGGGATACCGGCCAATTTGGGTGTTTGCTGAAAGGCGTGGCCGGGTGATTCGAAACCCGGCTCTGTGCAGGCGATGCAGGCAAAGCCGCCACGCAGGCAGGAGCCGCTGCCGTTCCACGGCCGCAGATTACAGTCGGCGTGGGCCTGCGTGCCCTTGCAACCGAGGTTTTCCATCAGGCAACCGAGGTCAGAATGCTTTTCGGCGCTGGCCTTGAATTCGTAATATTCGTTGCGGGCGCAGCCGTGGTGTACCAGTTGGTCGGCGTAGAGCAACGGGCGGCCGACTTCGTCAAGATCGGCTGCACTCAAGCCTTCCAGCGCCAGTTTTTCCAGCGTATCGACGATCCAGCCCGGATGCGTCGGGCAGCCGGCGATATTGACCACCGGCAGGCCGCCGCTGGATCTAAAACCAGCGCCAAGCAGGCCGCCGGGGGTATCGGTATCGTATTGCAGGCCGCAGGCTTCCAGCGGATTTCCCGGCGTGCTCGCCGAGAGGCCACCGTAAGCCGTGCAAGAGCCAATGGCAAAGACCCATTTGGCTTGCCGTGAAAGGCGTTCTACCCATTCAGTCAGCGGCCGGCCGTTGCCCGCCATCAGATGAAACTTGCCACTGCCGTTCGGGCCGCGCAGCATGGCGCCTTCAACGCAGAGCACGTCGAAAGCCAGCCGGCCCTCGGCGCAGCCTTCAAGGACGGCCAGCGCTTCTTCGCCGCTCTCGAGCGAAAGGGCTGGGTGCCAGAGAAACTCAATGCCAGCATCGGACAACTCGTCAAACAGCGAGCGCGGCGCCGAACACAGCATGGATTGCGTGCAACCACCACAGCCAGCGCTTTGCAGCCAGAGGACTTTCATTCGGCCGGCTCCAGTCCGTAACGCACCAGCTTGGCCCGCAGACCAACACGTGACAGCCCGAGCTCCCGCGCCGCCCGCGACTTGTTACCCCGGTGACGCTGCATGGACTCCTGCAACACTTGCTGCTCAAGCCGCTCCATGCGCTCGCGCAAGCCACCTGACAAACCGTCGACATCATCTTTCCGTGCCGCCGGCACGGCTTCGGCCCTGACGCCAAGAATGCGCGGCGACAGCAGGTCAGCACCCAGCTTTGGCGCATCGGCCAGCGCCACCATGCGCAAAATCTCGTTCTGCAACTCGCGAACATTGCCTGGCCAGTGGTAAGCGGCCAGCCCGGCCAGCGCCTTTTCGCTAAAGCCGTCGACCACCTTGTCGAGCGAACGGGCACTGGTTTCGAGCAGACGCCGGGCCAGCAGCGGCAAGTCCATCGGACGTTCGCGCAGCGGCGCGACATGCAGCGAAATGGTCGCCAGGCGGTAAAACAGATCTTCACGGAAGCGCCCGGTTCGGACATCTTCCTCAAGATCACGATTGGTCGCGGCAATCACCCGGACATCCACATTGACCGGCCGGTTGCTGCCGAGCGGCCGAAACTCGCCTTCCTGCAAAACGCGCAGCAGCTTGACCTGAAAGGCCGGGCTGGTTTCGCCGATTTCGTCGAGAAACAGGGTGCCGCCATCGGCCTGTTGAAAGAGGCCGATCCGGTCCTCGACCGCACCGGTAAAGGCGCCGCGTTTGTAGCCGAAGAGTTCGGATTCAAGCAGGCTGTCGGGCAGGGCGCCGCAGTTTTCGGTGATGAAGGCCTTGTCGGCGCGACGACTCTCGTAGTGGATGGCGCGGGCAAACATTTCCTTGCCGCTGCCTGATTCGCCGGTCACCATCACCGACAGGTCGTACGGGGCAACACGGCGAACCAGGGCACAGACGGCATCGAGCGGGCTGCCCGGGGCGCGGATCAGGCCGGCCAGCCCGAAGTTGGTTTTGGCTTTTTCCTGCTTGGTCTCGACCCGCCTTTTGAGCACCGGCTCGGCGGTACGCAAATCAAGCGACAGGCGCTGGTTTTCCTGTTGCAGCCGCCAGACTTCGGCGGCGCGCTGCAAGGTCAGCAGTAATTGTTCCGGCTGCCAGGGTTTCAACAGGTATTGCCAGATGCCCGCCTCGTTGACGCCGGTGATGATGTCTTCGGCGTCGGTATAGCCGGAGAGAATGATGCGCACCACATCGGGCCAGCGGTGACGGACATCCTTCAGGAATTCGACCCCGGTGGTGCCGGGCATGCGCTGGTCGCAGAGCACAATGCGAATCGCTGCGGTGGACTGCTCTTTTTCGAGGATTTCCATGCCTTCGAGCGCACTGGAGGCGCAGAAGACCTCGAAATCCTCCTCCAGCGTACGGCGCAAGGCTTCCTGTGAGCGCACCTCGTCATCGACGACTAGCAGGGCAGGCAGACGGCGCAGGCTGGCTGAGGTCATTCGGGCACTTCCCAGTCGAGATCACGATGTTTGGCGAGGTGGCGCGGCGTCCACGAATGCGGCGTGCGCGCGACGAAATGATAGCGCGCGACGTGGTAAGAAGGATCGAATCCGTAGAAGTTACGGCGCATTTCCCGGAGTTCTTCGGCGCGATAGCTGGCGAGCGGCTTGAGCGCTTCGTCAGCAGCGCGTTTCGCCTGCTTGGCGGCAAGGCGCTCGCTGACATCAGGCGCAGCAGCCAGTTCAGCGGCACGCCGCGCTGCATCCACGGCAAAACCCGGCCCCGGCAGGCAGGCATCGTAGAAGCCGAGCCTGACGGATTCCTGTGCACTCATCGGCAGGCGGTGGCGCATGATGGCCTGCGCGCCATCCTGACCGACGCGCGGCGGTAACAGATAGGTCCAGAACTCCGAGCCGAACAGGTTGCCCATATTTTTGTAATGCGGGTTGAGCATCACGCCTTCACGCACCCAGACGAAATCCGCGGCGCGGGCGAGAAAACAGCCGCCAGCCCCGGCATTGGCACCCACCGCTGCTACGGTCAACTGCGTTCCACAGCACAAAATGGCTTCGGCCAGATCGTCGATGGCATTGATGTTGGCCCAAGACTCGTCCGCCGGACTCTCGGCAGCCTCGATGGTGTTCAGATGAATGCCGTTCGACCAGAAATCACTGCCGCCGCGCAGCACGATGACCCGCGTCGGCCGCGCTGTCGCCCAGCGGAACGCCTCGGTCAGCCGCTGGCATTGCACCGTACTCATCGCGCCGTTGTAGAACTCGAAGGAGAGAAAGCCGACACCGCCGGCTTCTTCGTAGGCGATGTCCTGCCAGGTTGGCGTCGGCGATTTCCAGCAGTCAGCCAATGGCAGTTCGGGCAATTCGAGTGCTTCTGAGAACGCCAGCGTTGCCGGCAGTTTGAGACCACCGGCGCGACGAACGTGACCGAGCCATACCGCCCCATCGGCGGTCGCCCGCAAAATCGCTGTTTCGCGCCGGCCTAGCAGCTTTCCCGGTTTGCCCCTGAACGTCGCTTCCGGCCACGCATCGAACAGGTGGCAGGCCTGGCCGAACAGTTCGTCAGCCACACCGGGAAAGCCGTCGGCGGCGTTCAGCTTGGTCAGCACCGATGCGGTGGTTTCCTGTTGCCAGTCAATATTGCGCTTGGTCTGCCGCATCAGCGGATATGCCGTTCCCTCTACACGTTCCGGCGTGAAATTTGCCATTTCAAAGCGGTCGACCGCAGCAAGTACCGCCAGCACAGAGGCTTCAGTCACTTCATTGCGATAGATCGACGATTTTTTCGCTGTCCGCAGCGGAAATTTGGCCGACGCCCAGACCGGACCGGCATCCATCTCGGCCTCTGCCTGCAAGACCGTGACACCCCATTCCGGTAGACCGTTATGGATTGCCCAGTCTAGCGACGACGGGCCACGATCCCCGACGATGCCGGGATGAATGACCAGGCAGCAGTGCTGTGACCAGATCGACTCGGGAATGGCTCGCTTGAGGAAGGGCGCGACGATCAGATCGGGCCGGAATAGCGAAACCGCCTCCTCGGCCACTGAATCGGCAATATCGAACTCGATGCTGACCTGATGGCCGCGCTCGGTCAATTCGGAGTAAAGCCGTTGCGTCAGGCTATTAAAACTGTGTGTGATAAAAAGAATTCGCATGCGGGGCGGGTTTTTACAATTCATACCAAAAGAATAACCCTACTAAACACAGGGCTTTGGGGACGGTTACACTTCAGAATGCATAGCACTATGACTTTCGCTATATTTTTCAGATGCTTGGCTTTGGTTACGATGCGCAGCAACAAAAATCGAAAACGAGGAGAAACAGCATGCAGAGCCAACGTAAACCGGCCGTTCGCAACAAAAACCTTCCGGTTCGGGCAGCGCGCCCGGACTACACCGCCGCCGTCCGTTATCTTGATGGCCGGCGCGATATTTTCCGGGTCCGCAACGCCGACAACATGGCCGACGCCCGCGCCCTGGTTCTTTCCGAACTGGGCGACGTGCAAAGTCTGGTAATCGCGCTGCGCCATTGATTCCGGCTCAGCAAATGCGGGGCAACTGTTCGCCGGACAACCAGTCGACGATGCGTTTGCCGCCAAAGCCGGTAGTCATCTGAACGAAATGGTGGGGATCATCGTGCACGCGCCCGATGATCGCTGCAGCCGCCCCGAGCGGATGGGAGCGCATCGCCACCAAGAGCTTCTCGGCATCCTGTTCAGCGCAGATCGCCACCAGTTTGCCCTCGTTGGCAACATAAAGCGGGTCCAATCCCAGAAATTCGCAGGCGGCATTGACTGCCGGATTCACCGGCAAGGCCTTTTCCTGCAGCATCATGCCGACACCTGATTGCCTGGTGATCTCGTTCAGCGTGGTCGCCAGTCCGCCCCGGGTCGGGTCGCGTAGCACATGAATATCTGCGCCACTGTCGCGCATGGTGGCAATCAGTCCATGTAGTGCTGCCGTATCCGAGACAATCGGCGACTCGAAGCCCAAGCTTTCACGCACGGCCATGATCGCCATACCATGGTCACCCAACGTGCCAGACACCAGAATCGCATCGCCTGGCTTTGCGCAACGCCCGGAGAGTTCCCGGCCCGGTGCCACAACACCAACCCCCGTCGTCGTGATGAAGACACCATCGCCCTTGCCACGCTCGACCACCTTGGTATCGCCCGTGACAATCGGCACGCCCGCTGCTTTGGCGGCATTCGCCATACTCTGCACGATAAGCGCCAGATCGGCGAGCTTAAAGCCCTCTTCCAGGATGAAGCCTGCCGACAACCACAAGGGTTTGGCCCCCATCACCGCCACGTCGTTGATCGTGCCGTGCACCGAAAGGCAGCCAATATCGCCGCCAGGAAAAAACAGCGGCGACACCACATGCGAGTCGGTCGCCATCACCAATTTGCCCGCGCCCTGCGCCGGCAACAGCGCACCATCATCGCCTTGCGCCAGATATTCGTTGCCGAGGTGCTTCGCGAACAGTTCCTCGATCAGTTGCGCCATTGCTCGGCCACCCGAGCCATGCGCCATATCAACCTGGCCGTGCTTGATATCGAGCGACCGGACATAACCGGCGCGTACCTTGCCTTCGCTCACATCGCCTCCATTGTTTGCTGTTCTTTGAAACGCCGCCAAAGCCAGACCACCACACCAAGCATCAGTGCATAGCCCAGCCAGAGCGTGAAGCCGGCGATGCGGACATCGCGACTCAAGACTCCCCAGCGCGAGAATATTTCCGTCCAGTCGTGCTCGCCGCCACCAACCAGTGGCAAAACCTGCTCTCGCGCATCGGCCATGTAACGAGCAATGTTGAGCAGGTTTTCACCCAGCCAGACGCCGCCTGTCGCCGCCCCGACTGCATCCCGTTCGCGGACAAAATGCACAACGACCAGCGCAGGAAAGAGCAGCTGGAAAATCGTGCCGCCATAAACCATCAGTTGGTTGCTGAACAAGCCAATAATGGGGTGCCCGGCTTCGTGCAAAGCCAGATTGGCGCTATCGACCAGAGGAATCCAACCCTCGGCCGACACCGCATGGATGGCCAGCAGAAGTGCGCTGGCTGCCCCAACAGCATAGACAGCCACTGGCCGCAGCGGCTTCCAGCCGGCATCGCTGAGCGACTCGTCAAAGCTCACGCGACATCCTTGTAGCGACCGTAGGTGTAGTGAGCTGCGCAAGCGCCTTCGGAACTGACCATGCAGGAACCAATCGGATTTTCCGGCGTGCAGACCGTACCGAAAATCTTGCAGTCCTGCGGCCGCTTGACGCCACGCAGGATGGCGCCACATTCGCAGGCCTTATGATCGGGAACCGATTGATACTCAAGCGGAAAGCGCTTTTCGGCGTCAAATTCGGCGAACTGGCTGCGAATGCGCAGCGCCGAGTACGGAAGTACGTTCAAACCGCGCCATTCGAAATTTTTCCTCATCTCGAACACCTCGGCGACCAGTTGCTGCGCCTTTTTGTTACCGTCGCGGTCGACTGCCCTTGAGAACTCATTTTCAACCTCGGCGCGACCTTCATTGACCTGCCGGATCAGCATCCGGATCGCCTGCATCACGTCCAGTGGTTCGAAGCCGGCGATGACCACCGGCTTGCGGTATTCCTCGGCGAAAAACTCGTAGGGCCGGCTACCGATGATGGTCGACACATGTGCCGGGCCGATGAAACCATCGAGCGGCACGGTGCCCCACTGGCGCACTTCCGGCGATTCGAGAATGCTCGAAATGGCCGAAGGAGTGAGCACGTGGCAACAGAGCACAGAAAAATTCTTCAGCCCCAGGGCGGCAGCCTGCTTGATCGCCACTGCCGTTGGCGGCGTTGTCGTTTCGAAACCGATAGCGAAGAAGACAACCTGCTTGTCCGGATTCTTTTGCGCCAAGGTCACGGCATCGGCACTGGAATAAACCATGCGGATGTCGCCACCCCTAGCCTTGGCCTTGAGCAGCGACAGGCCATCGGAAGCCGGCACGCGCAAGCAGTCACCGTAGGTGCAGAGCATCACCCCTTGTTCCAGCGCCAGCCGGATTGCCTGATCGACGCGGCCAATCGGCAGCACGCACACCGGGCAGCCCGGGCCGTGAATCATCCTGACATTGCCCGGCAGCAGGTCGGAAACGCCGTAGCGCGAAATGGCGTGCGTGTGGCCGCCGCAAAACTCCATGAAATGGTAAGTGCGCTCGGGGTTTGCCTCGCGGCGAATGGATTCGGCAAGGCCCTTGGCGACCTCGCCGTCGCGAAATTCGTCGATGTACTTCATCAGTGGAGCGTAGTGTCGTCGTCACCCTGCATCAGCTCACCCATTTCGGCGAACAGTTTCAGGGTTTTCTCGGCTTCTACGGGATCGAGTCGGTTCAGCGCGTAGCCAACATGGACGATCACGTAGTCGCCCACCACCACGCCTTCGACCAGCGCCAGCGAAATTTCTTTCTTGACCCCGGCCAGATCGACCAGCGCATTGTCGTTGTCGCGCAGTTCGACAACTTGCGCGGGAATTGCCAGACACATCGGAGTGACTCCTCAACTTGCTTTTTCTAGGACAGATACTACCTGCCGGAATTCAATTCCGCTTGCCCGCCAATCGCTGAAAAAATGCACGCCGGGAAACGGTGGCTTTAGCCGGCTCGTCTGGCAATGCAGAATCCGGCGGCGGTGCTGCCGGCTTGCCAAACACGGCCTCCAGCGCATCCGTGGCCGCCTGGCGCGCCGTCGCCATATCGGCAAGATTGCTGACCGGTGCAATCAGCGGGCAATACTGGTAGGGCCCAATATCAGGGTCATCGTCAGCCAGAAACTGCAATGTGCCGCAAGGCAGGTTCAGATAGCGTCGCTCGCCAGCCGGAATATCGCCCCACAACTGGCCGCCGCCGGAAATCAGCAGCAGGTTCAGGAACCACGGCGTAATGACGACGCCCAGCCAGTCGCCCTCGAAACGGGCAAAGCCGATGGCTTCGACCGCCAGGGCGGCATTGACAAAAGGCATGTCGTGCATGCGCGTTTGCCAGACATGGCGGTAGTGCGCCTCGAGAAAGGCTGTCGGATCTTCATCACGCGCTACGGCAAGACGGACCGGCGGCGGCGCCAGGGCAGGGGTGCGGATGCGTTCAGTCATGCGGGTGATTCAAATCCTGAAAATGCCGGCTCGGGTCGAAATCACCCTCCAGCGAGGCGGCCAGCGCCGAAAGCGCATCCTCGATCAGCGCCAGCTGGTCGTCTTCGACAACCTCCCGGGCCAGGCCCAGCGAGGTCAATACCCAGGTACCCACTGCTTGCGGGCCGATCAGCATCATGTTGATCCGTTCGCGCTCGCCGTCACGTTCAACCCAGGCGAAATCGCCGGCATTTTCTCCGGCACCTTCCCATTCGACAATGCGTTTCGGTATTGACAGGCACATCAGTGACGAGCCTTAGCTTCAATGCCCAGCAAGCGCAGCTCGGCCAGCGTCATCTCAAGCAACTCCGGTAGGCGAGCCGCCACCTCCGGCGAGAGCTCCATACCGAGCGACATGCTGACTGGCTGCATGCCGATGATGGCCGTGGATTTCGGGGCACGACCGGTAAATTCGAGACTGGCCAGAACATCCGACAGACTGACCTGATGTGGCGATAGCTTGGTCTTGAAAAAAACCGGCACATCTTCGTCCTTGAGCAAAACCGGCGTTGCAGGCGGTTGACCGCAGCGCACGCAATCGACCACGACCAAGCCGTCGAGATCCTCAAGCTGTTCGAGCATTTCCATGCCGCAGGTGCCACCGTCGATCACCTCGACTTCCGGCGGCAGTTCGTAAGCCTGCTCCAGCGCCTCAATCACCCGCACCCCCACACCTTCATCAGTGAGAAGGATATTGCCAATACCCAGAACTACGATTCTAGTCATTTGATGGTTACAGTTAGCCGCCCGTTAAAAACAAAACCGGGGCGCCAAGGCGCCCCGGGCTTTTACTCGATCTTCGATCCTGACAGCCCGATCCTACTAGACTGCCGTCACCGTAACCACCGGATTATTCTCCTTGTCGACCACATGCACGGCGCAGGCCAGGCAGGGGTCGAAGGAGTGTACCGTGCGCAGCACTTCCAGCGGCTTCTCAGGATCCGCCACCGGATTATCGATCAGGCAGGCCTCGTAAGCGCCCGGCTGATCCTTCTCGTTCCGCGGCGCGGCATTCCAGGTGGTCGGCACGACGCACTGGTAATTCTTGATCTTGCCGTCCTCGATCACCACCCAGTGCGACAGCACACCGCGCGGTGCCTCGTGGAAGCCAACCCCCATCTGTTCGCCCTTGGGGAAGGTCGGCTTGTTGAAGGTCTTGAGGTCGCCCTTGGCCATGTTGGCGAGCAGCAGATCCCATTGCTTGAGCAACTCGTCAACCTGAACTGCGCAGCCAACAGCCCGTGCCGCATGCCGGCCGATGGTCGAATGCAGGGCATCGACACCAACCTTGGTACCGGCAATGCTGGAGACCAGATCAAGCGCCGCGGTGGCGTATTTCTTGGTTGGCTCGTGGCCGGCCGCCAGCATGTTGAGCACGCGCGGCAGCGGCCCGACCTGCATTGGCTTGCCGTAGAAGGTCGGCGACTTCAGCCAGCTGTATTTGCCGTCATCCTGGAAGTCGGTGTAATTCGGCTTGGTCTCGCCCTTGTACGGGTGCAGCGACTTGTCGTTGCCGCCGGCGTAGTCGTACCAGGAATGCTTGACCGCCTCGGAAACACCATCGATGAAGTACTTGTCGTTGAAATTGGTGATCGCCTTGTAACTCTCCAGCTTGCCGCCTTCGATGTAACCGCCGGGCAAGGCGAACGTTTCCCCTTTGCCGTCGAGCGGAATATCCGGCACACACAGGTAGTCAGTAATGCCCCGGCCGTACTTCGTCCAGTCGGCGTAGAAACCGCCGATGGCGCCAACGTCGATCAGATAGACGTTCTTGACGAAATCTTCCAGCTTCAACATCCATTCCTTGACCGCCAGCAGGCGTTCGATGGTCAGCACCGATTGCGAATCGACCGACAGCGCATTGGCAACGCCACCGACCGCAACGTTCTGGATGTGCGGCGATTTTGAACCAAGCACCGAGACGATCTTGCTGGCGTAACGCTGCACTTCCAATGCCTGCAGGTAATGCGAGACAGCCAGCAGGTTCACTTCCGGCGTCAGCTTCATCGCCGGATGGCCCCAGTAGCCGTTGGTGAAAATGCCGAGCTGGCCGGTGCCGACGAAGCCCGTCAGCCGGTCCTGTACCTTCTTGAATTCGGCCTTGCTGTTGCCGTTCCAGTTGGACAGGCTCTGTGCCAGGCTAGCCGTCTTCTCCGGATCGGCCTTCAGGGCTGAAACGACGTCGACCCAATCGAGCGCCGAGAGGTGGTAGAAATGCACGATATGGTCATGCACGGCATGGGCCAGCATGATCATGTTGCGGATGTACTGGGCGTTGACCGGGATTTCCAGTTGCAGCGCGTTCTCGACGGCACGCACCGACGCCATCGCATGCACGGTGGTGCAGACGCCGCAGATACGCTGGGTGATCGCCCAGGCGTCGCGCGGATCGCGACCGATCAGGATGTTCTCAACGCCCCGCCACATCTGGCCGGAGGCCCAGGCCTTCTTGACCCTGCCGCCATCCACTTCGACGTCGACGCGCAGGTGGCCCTCAATGCGGGTGACCGGATCAATGGTTACTCTTTTAGACATTTTTCTCTCCTATCCCTTGATTCAGTGGGCCGCAGACACGTCTTCCCGGGGCAAAACCGGGAAACGGCGGGTAATGATGATGTAGCCAAGCACTTCGGTGGCGAACATGCCGATGGTGACCAGCATTTCGGCAATCGACGGGAAGTAGTTCCAGCCCGGCCCGGTGTCGTAGCCGATCAGGAAACCATTGACCCGCAGGAAGATGCCGCCAAGCATGATCGCAACGCCCGCCAAGAACAGCCGGGCGGGATTGCGCCGGGCGTTGGTGGAACCGATCAGCGCGAAGGGCGCCATAAAGAGGATCATTTCGACCCAGAAGACCAGTGCTTCCAGGCTCGGGCTCATGGCATGGCTCAGGGCGCCACGCATCACCAGATCGCCAATCCGGACCACCAGATAGACCGCCAGCGTACCCAGCATGATCTTCGCCATCGGTTGCAGCAGATGCACTTCGATCTGCCGCCGGTAAGCCGACGAAGCGACACAGGACTCGAAGAGCACCACACCATAACCAATGACAATGGCCGTCAGCAGATAGAGCAGGGGCAGGACCGGTGTCTGCCAGAGCGGATTGATCTGGCTGCCCATCACCACCAGCATGGTACCGAGCGACGACTGGTGCATCATCGGCAGCAGGGTGCCGAGGGCGATGAAGAAGAAAAGTACCTTGTTCAGCTTCTTCTTCGCGTCCTTCATGCCCCATTTTTCCAGGAACACCGGCGAAAACTCGATCCACATCACCAGCACATAGGCGGTGATGCAAACCGCCACCTCGAACATCACCGAGTTCGGGTTGGCGTAGGTCGGCCACAGAATGTGCCAGAAATTCCAGTAGCGACCGAGGTCAAAAATCACCCCGACCCCGGCCAGCGTATAGCCCATCAGGCTGGCCAGCAGCGCCGGCCTGACCAGCGGGTGGTATTCCCCCTTGTTGAAGATATAGACCAGCATGGCCACGGAAAATCCGCCGCAGGCAAAGGCGGAACCGATGACAACATCGAAGACAACCCAGATGCCCCATGGATAACCGTCATTGAGGTTGGTCACCGCCCCCAGCCCGAAGAGAAACCGGGTGATGAGGATGGCGATCATGATGGCGACCAGCACGCCACAAACGAAGGTGGCTGCATTGAACAGCTTGCCGCCTACCGGAACCGGCACGGCATGTTGATGGCTGCTCATGTCACTTCCCTCCTTTCGGCGTTTCATCGTCGGCAACGACATTGCGTCTGGCGACGAAAGTCAGCCCGGCGAGCACGGCAATCGGCATGATCAGGCCGCCGTAGAGCGTGTGCTGGATGGTTTCCGAGGTTGCAGCCGAGGATTTCGGCGGCAGGTTGGGCATGCCGACCTTCTCGAAATTGACCGCCGACAGCTTCAACACCTGCGTGCCGCCGTACTCGGTTTCGCCATAGACATGCTGCAGGTAGTTACCGACCCTGACTTCGTAGCTCTGATCGAGTAGCCCTTTCCACTTGGCGGCATCCTCGGGCTTTTCGCCCTTGGCGGGCAGTCGACCGCGGGGAACGTTCGTCCAGTCACCTGCTTTCAGCGCCAGCCGACGCTTGGCCTCGGCCAGCAGGTCTTCGGTGCGACCGAACAGCGTCGCACCGGTCGGGCAGACTTCTGCGCAGGCAGAGTAGAAACCATCCTCGTGGCGATGCCGGCACAACTCGCACTTGCCAATCTTGCCGGTCGGCGAATCGTACTGATACTTGGGAATGCCGAATGGACAGGCGGCAACGCAGTAACGGCAGCCGATGCAAGCATCTGCGTCGTAAGCGACGACACCGGTCACCGGATCCTTGATCATCGCCGTTACCGGGCAGGCCGAGACGCAGGACGGATCGGCACAGTGCATGCACGAGGTTTTCATGAAGGAGAACCCGTTCTGCTCGGCATCCTTCGTTTCCATCGTGCCGTTGCGGTACATCTTGATCAGGTTGAAGGTGTGGCCCGAGGTATCCAGCGGTGTGTCCCACAACTTTTCCATGGCCGTGAACTCGGGCGGGTTTTCATTGACCTGCTTGCAGGCCGCAACGCAGGCCTGGCAGCCGACACAGAGCGTTGCGTCATAAAGCAGGCCGAGGCCTTCCGGCGGGCGCTGCAGGGTATCGCGGGCGCAGGCGGTTTCCGGCACGACGGCCGCGGCAGCAGCCGCGCCTCCGGCCAGACAACCCCTGAGGAAATTTCGACGAGTGGTCATCTCAAACCTCCGTGGATTCGGTGGCTTTGCTGCCTTCCTTCTTGGCCTTTTCCATTTCCTCGGCCTGATGCGACAGCCCGAGATTCTTTGTCACCATCACCCCGGCCCCAGCCGCAGCACCAGCCACAGCGGCGAGAACAGCAGCGGCGCCAAGCGAAGCGCCCAAACCCTTTTCCTCGACAATGCGCGGCAGGAATACGCTGGGTTCGATGTTCTTCATCTTGGCCATGGCGTGGATCGGCTTGGCGAAACCAATGCCCTGCTCGGTACAGCCGATGCAGGGATGGCCGCAGGCCACCGGCCAGGTGCCGGCCCCGGCATCACCGAACATGATGACCGAGCAATTGGCATAGGTTTCCGGCCCCTTGCAGCCCAGCTTGTAGAGGCAATGGCCCTTGCGATGGCCTTCGTCACCGAACTCCATGGCAAAGCGGCCGGCATCGAAGTGGGCGCGGCGTTCGCAGTTTTCGTGGATCAGCCGCGAATAGGCGAATTTCGGCCGCCCGAGATGGTCGACCGCAGGCAAGGCGCCGAAGGTCAGGAAATGCACGACCGTCGACAGGAAGTTGTACGGATTGGGCGGGCAGCCCGGAATGGTCACCACCGGCTTGCCCAGCACCTCGGCAACGCTGGAAGCGCCGGTCGGATTCGGGCCGGTCGACGGCATGCCACCCCAGGAAGCGCAGGAACCGATGGCGATCACCGCTGCCGCGTCGGCAGCGCACTCCTTGAGCAATTCGATCGCCGTCTTGCCGCCGATCTTGCAATAGATGCCGCCATCCTTGGTCGGAATCGACCCCTCGACGACCAGAATGTATTTGCCTTTGTTTTCCTGCATCGCCGTCTTGCGCGCCGCTTCGACCTGATGGCCGGCGGCGGCGAACAGGGTCTCGTGATAATCGAGCGAGATGACGTCAAGAATCAGTTTTTCCAGCGTCGGATGCTCGGAGCGCAGCATCGACTCGGTGCAGCCGGTGCACTCCTGAAAATGCAGCCAGATCACGCTCGGGCGTCTTTTCGTCGCGACCGCTTCGGCGACCGCCGCGTCGGCCCCTTGAGGCAGCCCCAGCGTCGCTGCGAGCGCCGCACAAAATTGCAGGTATTCCCGGCGCGTCATCATCAGACGCTCCGCTGCCGCCAGGATGCGAGAATCGCTCTCCAGCGAGATCAGTTGTTGCTTGGCCATGTCTCCTCCCTATTATCCTTTGGTATCGGCTTTTGACCGACAAGGTGTCTCCATTGGGGAGCTGGCATTTTTTGTTATATTAGCAACTACTGAGCCAGAAACAACAGTTGTTTTTTTCCAGACACTTAGGAAAAAACGGGCCAAGATTCAGGCCGGTTTTTTGCAACAACGCTTTCCACTTTTTCCAGCAAGTGCAAAGCCAGCTTGCAGCAATGTGCTATTGGCTCCGGAAGGAACGGCGCGCCAGCCAGGCTTGCCCAAGCGCCAGTCCACCATCATTCGGCGGCGCCTGTTGCGCTTCGAACTGTGTCAGCCCGGCGGCCTTGAGTTGCCGGCTCAATGCCGACATCAATACCGCGTTCATCGCGCAGCCACCACCAACGACGATTTTTGCCACTTTTTCGCGGTCGACCGCAGCAATCAGCCATTCGGCCAAACCCGCGGCGACGGTGGCGTGAAATTGGGCGGCACCGAGCGCTGCATCCGGGCAGGCCAGCAACGCCAGCAACATTGGCGAAAAATCGAGTTCATGCTGATCACTCAGGCGATAGCCGCCAACCACCGGCTCGACCGGCCCGTGTCTGGCGGCCAGGCCTTCAAGTTCCATCGCCGCCTGGCCTTCGTACTGAGCTTCATCGCGCAACCCAAGCAAACCGGCCGCAGCGTCGAACCAGCGACCAAGACTGCTCGTCGGCGGGCAGCGCAGATTGCGGGAAAGCATGATCAGCAACGGCGCGGCATCGCGCTTGGGGTAATACTGTTTCAACCAGCCGCCGATGCGGTACTCCATCCCGGCACCGTACAGGGCCGATACCGCCATCCGCCAGGGCTCGCGGGCAGCACGGTCGCCGCCGGGCAGGGCCAGCGTTTTAAGGTGGCCGAGGCGTTGGCAATCATTGCCATCAACCCGCAGCAATTCGCCCCCCCACAAGCCGCCATCCGGGCCGAGACCAACGCCATCGATAGCCAGACCAATAACCGGCTCGTTGACGCCATGTTCAGCGCAAATCGCTGCAATGTGGGCATGGTGATGCCCGACGGCCAGCGCCGGAATGCCCCACTCGTCAGCCAGACGCAGGGCCAGATGGGTCGAGGCGAAATCAGGATGCAGGTCGTGGGCGATCAGGTCAGGCTTGACGTCAAGAATTGCCAGCAGGTGTGCCACTGTTTCTTCGAGAAAGCCGATCGCCGCGGCATTGTCGAGGCCGCCGATGTGCTGCGACAGGAAAGCTTCCCGGCCTTTCATGACGCAAACTGTATTCTTCAGGAAGCCGCCCAGCGCCAGCACGCTCGGGCCACCGCTGGCCAGCGGGATCGGTAGCGGCACGTAGCCACGGGCGCGGCGGATAAAGGCCGGGCCGGCACGAACCACGGAATCATCGCAACGGACAACAATCTCGCGGTCGTGCAGCAAAAAGGCATCGGCGATCCCGGTCAGGCGCTCGACGGCTTCGTCGTTGTCGATGACCAACGGTTCGCCATGCGGATTGGCACTGGTCATTACCAGCAGCAGATCATTGGGCTGAGCTAGCCAGTCGGTACCGGCAGGTTGGCCGGCAGCTTCATGCCAGAGCAACAAATGCAGCGGCGTCGCCGGCAGCATGACGCCGAGCCAGGCCAGGCCGGGCGCAATGCCGGACAACTGGGTTTCAGCCTTGGGGCAAAGCACGATGGGCGCAGCGGCGCTCTTGAGCAGCACCAGTTCGACCGGGCCGATGCGGGCGTAGTCCTGCAGCGAGGCGGCGTTGAGCGCCATCACCGCCAACGGCTTTTCCTCGCGTTGCTTGCGTTCGCGCAACTCGGCAATTGCCACCGCATCGCGGGCATCGCAGGCAAGGTGGAATCCGCCCAGACCCTTGATCGCAACGATCTTTCCATCGCGCAGCAGGCGCAAGGTTTCGGCGACAGGGTCGCCGAGCATTTGAGTACCAGCGGCATCAAGCAGGCTTAATTGCGGCCCGCAATCCGGGCAACACGTGGTTTCTGCATGAAAACGACGGTCCACCGCAGCACTGTATTCAGCGCCGCATGGCGGGCATAACGGAAAGGCCGCCAGACTGGTCTGCGCCCGATCATAGGGAATCCGCCGGCTGACGGTATAACGCGGGCCACAGTGTGTGCAGGTGGTGAAGGCATAGCGCCAGCGGCGATTATTCGGGTCGCAGATGTCAGCAATACATTCCGGGCAGATCGCCGCATCAGGGCCAATGGCGGTCGAGATGTCGCCGGCGACACTTTCCAGAATGGCGAAGCCTGACTCGCTCACTTCCGCCTCAAGCACCTTGATGCCATCGACGCGAGCCAGCCGAGGCGCCTCGTTCGGCAACCGTTCAAGGAATTCAGCCAGTTTTTTACCGCCAACCGCAATGCTGACGCCAGCCCCGTCGTTGCGTACCCAGCCGTTCAGACCGAGTTCATTGGCCAGCCGCCAGACATAAGGACGAAAGCCGACGCCCTGGACCAGACCGCGAACGCGGATGCTCCGACCGGTCATTTTGCTGCCTGCATCTGCTCCATCTGGCGCTCCAGTTCAGCGACGCGCTGCTTCAGGGCGTCGACCGTTTCCGAACGCTGACCGCGCTGTGCTTCCAGACCGGCTTCGATCCACGACAGCCAAGCCGAGAGCCCGTCGCCGCTGGTTGCCGAAACGCGGAAAATGGTCAGGTGCGGATTGACTCGCCGGGCATTGGCCTCGGCCAGATCAGCGTCGAATTCGAGGTAGGGCAGCAGGTCGCACTTGTTGAGCAGCATGACGTCGGCCGCGCGGAACATGTCCGGATATTTCAGTGGCTTGTCCTCGCCCTCGGTGACCGACAGGATGGCCACCTTGTGGTGTTCGCCAAGGTCGAAAGCCGCCGGGCAGACCAGATTACCGACGTTTTCGATCAGGAACAGCGATTCGTCGGCCGGTTTCAGGCGTTGCAGCGCGTGGCCGACCATGTGGCCATCGAGGTGGCAGCCCTTGCCGGTGTTGATCTGCAGGGCAGCGACTCCAGTGGCACGGATGCGCTCGGCATCATTGGAAGTCTGCTGATCACCTTCGACAACGGTGATCGCCATTTTCTCTTTCAGGCGCTCGATGGTCTTGACCAGCAGCGTCGTCTTGCCCGAACCCGGGCTGGAAACCAGGTTAAGCGCGAAGATGCCGCGCTCGTCGAACCAGCGGCGGTTGGCGACGGCATAGGTATTGTTCTTGGTGAGGATATCCTGCTCGATCTGCACCATGCGCGACTGGCTCATCCCCGGCACATGGGCACGGGCCGGGCCGGTGCCGTAGTCGAGGTCGCCACCGACGCCATGATGATGCTGATGATCGCCATGCCCGTGGCCATGTTCATGAACATGTTCGCCATTGTGGACATGCGGATGGCTATGCTCGCTGCCATCGGCGTGGTGGTGCGGATGCGCATGCGCGTCAACCGGTGAAGCGGCATGGTCATGGGCGTGTTCGTTGGCATGGTCGTGCGAATGACTATGCACCGTGCCATCCGGATGAACGTGGCTGTGTTCGTGGGCTTGCCCGGCCACACCACCTTCGATTTTCACTTCCCCCGCGCCGCAGCCACAAACTGTACACATCGTCCTGTCTCCTTTATTACCTACTCGATTTCGATTTCCTTGACCCGCATGTCAGTGCCGCTGGTCGGTTGGACCTGATAGCTGCCGCACTTCGGGCACGCCCCGAAACTCTCGGTCATCGGTACTGTTTCACCGCAGGGCATGCACCAGCCGGCGCCCGGCACGCTGACAATTTCCAGCGCCGCCCCCTGCGCAATGCTGCCGTGGGTCACCGCCTCGAAGCAGAACTTCAAGGCCTCCGGCTCGACCGATGACAAACGCCCGATTTCCAGCACGACCAGCTTAACCCGCTGCGCCTTTTCGCGCTGCGCCGTTTCCTCGACCAGTTGCAACACCCCTTCGGCAAGAGACATTTCATGCATGGTGCAGTTCCACCTCGTAGGGAACACAGGGGTCGAGGGCGAGGATGGCCTGATCCAATGCCAGCCTGGCCTCCTCCCGCGAAGCAAAGCGGCACCCTGCCAGCAGCCCGGCAAGGGCGCCGGCATCGGCGAAAAACACGTCGGTCGGCGCCCACACCCGGTAATTCAGTACCTTTTCATTCACCACATGCACCGCATGCGTCAGCACGCCTCGCGCGGTCAGGGTCTGGGCAACGCCCCAGCCATCTTCACCGGCTGCATCAATCGGATAGGCTGTCCTCGTTTCCAGCGCCACCACCGCCCGTTCGACTTCAGCCAGGCGCGCCCGATATGCGGCCGCCACCGAAGCCGGCCGCAGCATGACCGGCGGATGATCGACCTTACCCTGCCAATAACCAAGCCAGGCCTCGGGGACAAGGCTCGGCGCTTCGGGCTCACCGTGAGTGCTGCGGTCGACCATGATTTCGAGGCATTTTTCAGCCAGTTCACGCACAACTAGCAGCAGCTTCTGCGTTTCGGCCAGGCAGTTCTCACCCTGCCGCTCGCCACGCCAGGCAACGAAAGCCTCGCGCGCCTGCGGCAAACCCAGCGCCGTCGGCCAGTCGAGCAACAGGCGCCAGAAATTCTCGTGCAACATTTCGATCCACAACTCGCCGGCATCCACCGGGCGCCGCAGCTCGTCCGCGGCGGCGGCCAGCGCCGCCTGCGCCACGGCACGCTGGGCATGGGCGCACAAGGTGTAGAGGTAGGGAATGGTCTTGACCACCGCGTCGGGAATCTGGCCGAAAAACAACTGCGTCACCAACGGACGTTGCAGATCGACAGAAATATTTTCCAGCCGACCATCGTTCAGACCGGCGCTGACGGACAACAAACCGGCCGACGTCATCCGCGCAATCCCAGAAAGGCCCGTCGATTGGTTGCGGTCGCAGCGACCGGCGGCGACATCGGTTCGGCGAACAGCGCATGTACCGTCTCCAGCGCCGTCAAGCGCGCCAGCTCGTGCTTTGCAAATTCCAGTGCCGGCGAGAACAATGAGCAAAGGTGATAAGTGCCCAGGCTATCCTCCTGCGCCACGATGAATTCATAGTCGCCGGACGGAAAATGCCAGTCATGCTTGCTGCACGCCGCAAGCGCCGGCCAGCCTTCGTCCTGACCGGGCAGGCAGAGCAGATTGATCGCCCAGGGGGTAATCATCAGGCCGGCCCAGTGGCCTTCGGGCGTACGGCGAAAACCGACGGCCTCGACCTGCAAAGCCGAATTGCAGATCGGCACATCGGCCATCCGGGTACGGGCAATTTCCTCGAACACTGCCACCAGCTCAGGCGACGGGTCTGTCGTCCACAGCCTCACTCGGTCACCATGAACTTGTGTTTCGGCGCATCACAACCCGGGCAGCACCAGTCCTCCGGCAAATCGGCAAATGCCGTACCGGGCGGAATGGCACGGACGTCGTCACCCTCGACGGGGTCGTACACCCACCAGCAGATGCCGCACTCCAGCCTGTCTTCGGGTTTGACGTTGAGAAAGGAACCTTCGAAACGCATCAGTGGCCTGCTTCGTGATTGGCGGAACAAAATGAAGGCGCCGGATTTGCGCGTCTGGCTAGGCGCGAACCGGAGCGATAGCCAATGCTATCGCGAGGATGCGCAACAACGCCAGAGGTGCAAAGACAAGCTTTCATGTTGCGACAATTGCGAAGCAGGTCACCTAACTATACAGGCTCGGCCATCATGTCGAGATATTCACGCAGGCGCTCGACTGAATCGGCGAAATCCTCGTCTGCAGCCAGCGCCACTTCCGGCATGCCGACGACTTCGATGGAGTTCAGGATCAGCGTATCCATGCTGTTGAAGTACTGCACCCACCAGACGTTCTGCAGACGGGTGCTGGTGATCCGGCAATTGCCGTAACCCCGCGACAGAATGGAAACCTCACGATGCCCCAGCCAGCCGTACAGCGTATCGAGATCGGCATCGCTGACCGGCAACAGCGTCAGGTTGATGACGTGGGCGGCATCTCCGGGCTGCCAGGCAGCGGCCTGCAGGCGAATTTCCTCGACCAGCGCCTGGGCATTCATGCAGCCTTCCGGATAGGACGGGGCAGCCAACTCACGGCCAGAGGTGCGCCGCGCCGCATCGGTCAAAACCATCGGAATGGCACCTGTTTCGAGGCGATCGACCACGATATGGCCGTCATCTGCCACTTCCAGCACCCGCCACAGACCGGCAAAGGAGCTTTCCTGAACGCGCCAGTGCTCGGGGGCCGTGGTGAACGCGCTGACCTCGCCGAAACCCATCGACTGGTTGATCACTTCGCGGACCGCCGGAAAGATATTGATCAGGTCGAACTGGCTGACAGTGGCAAAGCCGGCGGCTTCCGCCTCGGTCAGAAACTTGTGGAGCAGCGCAACCGCCGCCTCGATATTCTCGGGCACGGCATCGTCCGGCAGGCGCGGCGCCGAGAAGGTTTCCATGCGGGGCATCGCCATGTATTCGGGCGCATCGTCGCCCTGCGAGTCGGGGCCCATGGCAATCACGGAGATCGGGAAGGGACGCATCGTAGACGGGTTCATGCGCAAACTCCTTGGGTGCCGGCAGCGCGAACGGGGATGCCGATCGGCTTGGGCTGGGCCGGGCCATCGAGCAGGCGAGCCACCTCGCCCTGATATTCACGCCAGTCGCGGATGCCATTCAGCCCGCCAAGATATTGCCCGTCACGCAGAAAAATGACGGCCGGCGCCCGCGCCACGCCAAACTTCTGCATCAGTTCAGGCGCGAAATCGGCTCCTGCCACCCAGCGCACGACCTGCTCACCCAGCGGCTTCAGCGCCTCGGGCAGAATTACACAGGCGTCGAGCACTTCAAGGTTGCGCTGCGGGTCTTCGGTCAGCAGCAAGGCAACCAGGCCAGCAGCAAATTCCTGATTGCTGCGGTCAACCCGCAAAAAACCGTGTTTTTGCTGCATGCGGCCGATGGCCGTTTCCAGCCTTTCGAGCGAAGTCGGTCCGGGGGCAAATTGCAGGCTCATTGTTTTTCCATTCGCAAAAATTCGGGGAGTTGGGGTTCGCGGTCAAGATCGGCGAAAAATGCCGAGAAATCGGTGGCGCCGTGATGTGCCGCTTCAAGTGCGGCGAGGGCAGCGTTGATCACCTCGGCACGCTCGGCTGGAATCGTCTCGCGGGCCGCGTCGAGAAAAGTCAGCAGCCAGGTACCAACCGCTTGCTGGCCCACCAGGCTGAGGTCGACGCGTACTTCGCCGTTACGCCCGGCGCAACGGGCAAAATGCTCGCCGCATTCGAGAACCTGGACGGGGATGCCGAGACACATTTCAGACGGTTTCCATATTCAGGAAGCGGGCATCACCGAGACGATAAGCGACATCCGCCGGCGGCCGTTCGGATTCATAAACATCCATAGCCAGCGCACTGTCGGTGATGCTTTCACTCTGCCCGTTACGCACCCGGCCCGCCGCACCCCATTTTTCCAGCCAGTCGAGCGCGATGTTGAGGGCCGGCACCATCTGCGCCTTGACGACATCGCGCAGACTGCCACCGAAATCTTCGAGTTGTTCGGCCTGAACACCAACGAGGACGAGTTCAGCCGGCAATTTTTGCGTCAGCTCGGCCGCCATGAGCACTTCCTGAAAGCCGGTCTGGTGCAGGCTCATTTTCTTGACGCCCATGAAACGCGGTACCTGATCACCGACCACGACACGCAACTTGCCCGGCTCATCGCCGTAATCGACCGCATCGAAAACCAGCAGGCAATCCGCCTCCTGAACGTAGGGCAGAAGGTAAAGACCCTGCGTGCCGCCATCCATGACCGTCACCTCCGGCGGAAATTCCCAGCTGGCATTGAGCGCTTCGACACAGCGAACGCCGAAACCTTCATCAGCCCAGAGGATGTTGCCGATACCGAGCACCAGTATGCGTTTTGAATTCATTGTGACCGCCTGAAAAAATGCCCCGGGCACACATTCATGCACGCCGGGGCTAACGCAAGGTAAGACGACTATTCCCGATTGATGCCCAGGCGCCACCGTGCCAAGGCGGACGCGCGCCGACAGTGCATAACTGGCACGGCAAGCGCGGACAACGCAGACCCGGTAAGCATGGCCATCAATCCTTGAACATCCGCCAGCCGGAGATCATGGTCGAGATCAGCGACTGCCGGCTCATGATGTCCTCGCGGATGGCCGCATAGACATGCACCATGGCGAACGTCATCATGATCCACATACCCAGCCGGTGCAGATTATGTACCTGCATCGAACCGCCGAGCGCCGGGATGACCCAGCCGAACAGGCTGTCCTGCCAGCTCCCCAGCCCGGTGCCTTCGCTGTACAGCGCGAAGCCGGTAAAGACCATGCCAACGGCCAGCACCGTGAAGAAGAAGAACATCATCAACTGCGCCATCGGATTGTGGCCAACGTACTTCTTCGGCGTCTTTTCGAGGAACAGATACCAGCGCAACTCGAAGAAGACTTCGCTCCACCATTGCGGATTGGTTATCGGGAGCTTGAAGATCTGCTTGGCGTGGTGATTGCCGACGAAAGCCCAGTAGATGCGACCAAGCAGGCCGATGGCAAAAATGTAAGCCGAAGCGAAATGGGCGAAACGGATATAGCCCATCAGAAAGTTGTCCGACGCTTCACCCGGCATCGTCGGCAAGGGTTTGCCAATGAAATACCCGGTGACTGCCAGCACCACCATGGCCAGGGCGTTGATCCAGTGCCACAACCGTACCGGTGCTTCATAGACATAGATCGAACGGACCTGTTTGCCGTGTCGTTCGGCCTCCAGCATGTCCTGTTGAGAGAGCATGTTTGCCTCCTTTCCGGACCGCTTAGCGGACCTTGACCGACGTCATTTCCTGTCCATCCGGGCTCATCACGTGCGTCGAGCAGGCCAGACAGGGATCGAAAGAGTGCAGCGTGCGCAGGATTTCCAGCGGTTCGTCAGCCTTGGCGACCGGCGTGTTCATCAGCGCCGCCTCGAACGCTCCGATCTGGCCCTTGTTGTCACGCGGCCCACCATTCCAGGTGGTCGGCACGACGCACTGGTAGTTGTCGATCTTGGTGTCCTTGATGCGGATCCAGTGACCGAGCGCGCCGCGCGGGGCTTCGGTGAAACCGGCGCCCTTGGCTTCCTTCGGCCAGGTACTCGGATCCCATTTTTCGATATTCGCGGTATTCAGGTCGCCGGCTTTCAAATTGGCCATCAGCTTGTCGAACTGCTGACTCTGCAGCTTGACGCAGTACGCTGTTTCCAGACCGCGCGCCGCGGTGCGGCCAAGGGTCGAGAACAGCGCAGTGACCGGCACATCGAGCTTCTTCAGGGCGCCTTCGACCAGCGCATGGATTTCCGGATACTGCTTCGGTTGCAGGTAACCGAGCACCATGCGCGGCAAGCAGCCGACTTCCATGGCGTGGCCACGCCAGCGCGGCGCCTTGATCCAGGAATACTTGCCGCCTTCGTCAAGTTCCTTGATATTGGTCTTGGTGCCCTTGGTGTTCGGACCGAGCACGAAGCTGGGTTCGGTAACGCCGTCGAACGGATGCAGGCCCTTGGACTCGTCCGGATACTTGTACCAGGAGTGGGCGACGAATTCCTGCACCTGCTCCGGATCATAGAGATCAACCGGATGGATTTCATCGAGTTTGCCGTTGATGATGGCGCCGCGCGGCAACAGCAGATTGCCCGAGGTGTAGTCGTTGGCCTTTTGCGGAATGTCGCCGTAGGACAGCATATTCTTCGACGACAGGCCACCGCCGTACAGCCAGCCCTTGTAGAAACTGCCGATGGCCAGCAGGTCGGGGATGTAAACCTGTTCGACGAACTCGGTGCAGCGGTCGATGATGCTCTTGACCAGGTTCAGACGTTCCATGTTGATGGCACCAACCGCACCGACGCCTTCGAGGTTGATCGCGCAGGGCACGCCACCAACCAGCCAGTTCGGGTGCGGGTTCTTGCCGCCGAAAATGGTGTGTACCTTGACGATTTCCTTCTGGAAATCGAGCGCTTCGAGGTAGTGCGCCACGGCCATCAAATTGGCTTCCGGCGGCAGCTTGTACGCCGGGTTGCCCCAGTAGCCGTTCATGAAGGGACCAAGCTGGCCTGATTCAACAAATTTCTTGAGGCGATTCTGAATGTCGCGGAAGTAACCCGGCGACGACAGCGGCCACGACGAAATGCTCTGTGCCAGTGTTGATGTTGCCTTGGGGTCGGCCTTGAGCGACGAAACGACATCAACCCAATCCAGCGCATGCAGATGGTAGAAATGCACCAGATGATCATGCACATACAGGTTCAGCTGCATGATGTTGCGGATGGTGTTGGCGTTTTCCGGGATCTGGATCTTCAGCGCGTCCTCGACGGCGCGCACCGAAGTCAGCGCGTGGGTGCCGGTACAGACACCGCAGATGCGCTCGGTAAAGGCCCAGGCGTCGCGCGGATCGCGGCCCTTGAGGATGACTTCGAGGCCGCGCCACATGGTGCCGGTGGAAACGGCATTGCGGATGACGTTCTTGTCGTCAAGATTGACCTCGACGCGCAGATGTCCTTCGATGCGACAAACCGGATCGACGACGACGCGCTTGCCGGAGTTATCGACCTTGAAGCCCTGGGTTTCGTAAGCGGCCATCTTATTTTTCTCCCTTTTGTTCTTCAGTCTCGCCGGCCTTCTGGCGGGCGCGGGCCAGTGCCGTCACGGCGGCGTGCGCGGCAATTGCGGCGCCAACCGTGCCGGCGGCCGCCTGGCCGATGGTGTCGGCATTCGCTTCGACGCCGAAAGCCTTGATGTCGGTGACGCGGTCGTAGAAGCTGCCCTTGTCCCAGAAGCCCTCTTCGGAACAGCCGATACAGCCGTGGCCGGACTGCACCGGCCAGCTGACGCCGCCGTTCCAGCGCATCGACGAACAGGCGTTGTAGGTGGTCGGCCCCTTGCAGCCCATCTTGTAAAGGCAGTAACCCTTGCGCGAACCTTCGTCGTCCCAGGCTTCGGCAAACTGGCCGGCATCGAAGTGGCCGCGGCGATAGCATTTGTCGTGAATGCGCTGGCCGTAAAACATTTTCGGCCGGCCCTGACGGTCGAGTTCGGGAATGCGGTCGAAGGTCAGCATGTAGGTGACGACGCCGGTCATCACCTCGGCAATCGGCGGGCAACCCGGGACATTGATGATCGGCTTGCCGGTAATCACCTTGTGTACCGGCGTGGCGCGCGTCGGGTTCGGTTTAGCCGCCTGCACGCATCCATAAGATGCGCAGGCCCCCCAGGAAATAACAGCCTTCGCATCGGCGCAGGTTTCCTTCAGCTTCTCGATGAACGGTCGGCCACCCTGAATGCAGAACATCCCATCTTCATTGAGCGGCGGATTGCCTTCGACAGCAACGATGTAGTTACCCTTGTACTTTTTCTTGACCTCTTCGATGATCGCCTCGGCCTGATGTCCGGCAGCCGCCATCAGCGTGTCGTGATAATCAAGCGAAAGCATGGAAAGAACGACATCCTTGGTCAACGGATGAGATGAACGAATAAAGGATTCCGTGCAACAGGTACATTCCAGGCCGTGCAGCCAGATCACAGGCGTCCGTGGCTTGGTTTCCATTGCATGCGCGATACGCGGCACTGCGGCGCTGCCCAGCCCGAGTGAGGTGGCTGTCAGGCTGCAGAATTTCAGGAAGCTGCGCCGGGTAATCCCCTGGCGGCGCAGCACTTCATAGAATGTCTCGGTCACGTGCGATCCCCCGTTGTGGTGTCCTGTTGCGTCAAAGCCATAACGCAAGGCGCGTGCCACTGACCGAAAATTAACTTTTTGTTGATACAAATCAATCTGTTCTGCGCTTCCCGACCGATCCCACAAGAGCCCCCACGCCCTGAACAAGGTGGTTAGATGCGATACAGACTGGAAACAAGGCTTCCACACCACCTCCGAATCTGTCATGGACAATGTTGACGGCGATCAACGCACGGGCCCTTTGCGGGCCTAGAATCAAGGGATGACTGCGCCCAAAATCATTGATCTGATCACTCGCCATAGCGACCACGTCCACCCTGAAAGCACCTTGGGTGAGGCCGCGACGCAGATGCTGGAAAGAAAGATTTCCTCGATGATCGTTGTCGATCACGGTCACGCCGTCGGCATCCTGACCGAAGGCGATGTCCTGCACGCCATGCGGGAACATCGCTCCGTTGCCCTGAAGGTCAGTGCGGTGATGAGCTCACCGGTACACAGCGTCTCTGGCTCCACCGATTTCCGCAAGGCTTACCGCGAAGGCGCCCGCCTCGGCATTCGCCACATCGTCGTCACTGACGACAGCGGCCAGCCAATTGGCGTCGCCAGTGAATCGGATTTTCGCCACCACCTCGGCCCGGATTTCTTCCGTCACCTGAATGACGTCAATTCGCTGATGGACCGGCTGTTTCCGCGCCTGCCACCGAATGCCGGACTCGACACCGCACTGACCGCCATGGAGTCCGCGCGCGCCACCTGCGCTGTCATTCTTGAAGGCCGGAAACCGGTTGGCATTCTGACCGAGCGTGACGTCGTCCGGCTATTCCTGTCAGCCGCTGACAATCCGCCGCTGTCCTCCGTGATGACCCAGCCGGTCATCACCATCATCGAAAGCAGCTCGCTGGCTGAAGCCGCCCAGACAATGAGCGAAAGCGGTATCCGCCACCTCGTCGTAATCGACGCCAATGGCCACGCGGTTGGCCTGCTCACCGAACACACGCTGATGCGCCCGCTCGAACTTGATCTGGTCGACGACGTGCTGGCCGAACGACTGGCCTTGACTCAGTCCCGCGATGCGGCGCTGCTCCGCACCGCGCGCAACGAGCACTACCAGCGTGCCTTGCTTGACAACTTCCCGTTCCCGGTCTGGCTCAAGGACACCGAATCGCGCTTTCTTGCAGTCAATCGAAATCTTGCCGAGGCGCTGGGCCAAAGCTTGACCGACGATCTGATCGGCAAGAGCGATTTCGACTTCTCGCCCCCGGCACTGGCCGAGCACTATCAGGCCGACGACGCCGAAGTCATGGTCCGCCAGCAGGAAAAAATCGTCACCGAGCAAATGCTCATTCGCGATCAGATTCTCTGGCACGAAACCTACAAGGCGCCCGTCATCAGCGAAGACGGCAGTCTGCTTGGCACGGTCGGCTTTGCCCACGATATCTCCGCCAGGAAGCGCGCCGAGGAAGCCATGCTGTTGCGCAACGCAGCGCTGGCCGGACTGATTCGCGGCGAAGTGCTGGTCGGCGTACTGGAACTGATCGCCCTCTCGGTTGAAGCTGAAATGCGGGACTGGCGCTGTGCCATCCTGCTCACCGATGATGCCGGCAAGCACCTGAGCTGCGCTGCAGCTCCACGGCTGCCGGAAGCGTATCTGGCGGCCACCCGCAACATTGATATTGCCGAAGGCGTTGGCTCCTGCGGCACGGCTGCCGCATTGCGCCAGCGCGTCGTCGTCGAAGACGTGTTTCAACATCCGCACTGGGTCGCCTTCTGCGACCTGGCCCGGCAATGCGGTTTTGCCGCGTGTTGGGCCGAACCGATCTCCGGCCCGGAAGGCGAAATGCTGGGTGTTTTCGCCGTCTATCACAACGCGGCAACCCAGCCCTGCGACGCCGACATTGCCCGCTTAACCCAGGCCAGCCAGTTGTCCGGGCTGGTCGTCGCCCACCAGCGCAGTGCAGCGAAACTGGAAAGAAGCAGGGATACCTTCCGCGGCATCTTCGACAGCGTCAGCGAAGCGCTGATTGTGCTGGGCGAGGACCACACTTTTCTCGACGTCAACAAGGGCGCCGTTGATATCTCCGGTTACCCCCACCAGGCATTGATCGGCCATAACTACCTTGATTTCGGCGCGCCCGGCCTGAACGATCAGGCAACGGTTGAGGCGCATATTGTCGCTGCATTTACCGGGAAACCGCAGCTTTTTGAATTCTGGACCAAGAACGTCGTCGGACGCATCTTCCCGGTCGAGGTCCGACTGCATCTTGGCAATTATTTCGACCGTAAAGTCGTCATTGCCTCCATTCTGGACATCACTGAGCGCAAGAACGCTGCGCTTCGCCTGGAAATCGAACATGACCTGGCCCGGGCACTCGCCAGCGGCCTGGCGCGCGAGGAGGTTCTTGGCACCGTACTCAGGTCGGCACTGCGCTTTCACGAGTTCGACATCGGTGCCATTTACGCGCTACGCCCCGACAAGGGCTATCAACTGGTCGACCAGGTCGGGCTGTCGCCTGAATTGCTGACCAAATCCGGTGCCTTTGACGCAACCAGCCGGCAGGCTACGATGGCCCAGGCCGGCCAGCTGATCTGCAGCTGCAGTTCCCCCAACGGGCAATGCAGCCCGACACTGCTCAGCAAGAGCGGACTGCTGCAAGGCGAAGGTCTGAGCTGCCTCGCCATCCTGCCCATTGTCATTGATGGCGAAACGGTGGCCTGCCTGAACCTTGGCGGGCGTCAGACCACCGAAATTTCCAGGACAACGATGCAGGCGCTGGAAGCCCTCAGCCGCGATTTCAGCCAGACGCTGAGTCGTCTTGCGACTCGCGAAGAAGGGCAACGCCTGCAGAAAAATCTGAGCGGCCTGTTCGACGCGCTTGAAAGCTTCATTTTCATTATCGATCAGACCGGGAACATAGTGCATCACAACCGCGCAGTTGCGCTGGAACTCGGTTATGGCACACAGGCTCTGATCGGCCGGCCGATTGCTGCGGTACACCCGAAAAATTGCCGGAAAACCATTGAGCAGATTGTTGCCGGCACCCCGCTCGGCAAACGTCCGGCCTGCACGCTGCCCATCCTGCACGCCAAAGGCGAAGTCGTCATGGCCGAAACCCGCGCCGTGATGGGTTACTGGAATGGCCAGCCGGCCATCTTCTGCATCTCTCAGGACATCAGCGAACGACTGATTGCCGAGGAGCGCCAGAAACTGGCGGCCAGCGTCTTCGACAACGCGCACGAAGGCATCATGATTACCGACCCGCAGGGCCGCATCATTGAGGTCAACGCGACGTTCTCGGAATTGACCGGTTACTCGCGGGAAGAAGCCGTCGGCCAAAACGCCGACCTGCTCAGGTCCGGCCATCACGACCCAAGCTTCTACGCCGAAATGTGGAAAACAATCCGCGAAGTCGGTTTTTGGCGCGGCGAAGTCTGGAACCGCAAGAAATCAGGAGAAATGTTCGCCGAACTGCTGACCATCTCGACCGTGCGCAATCACAGCGGCGAAATATCCCAGTTTGTCGGCATCTTTTCCGACATCACGCTGATCAAGCAGCATCAGCAGCGACTCGAGCACCTGGCCCATTTCGATGCCCTGACCCAGTTGCCCAACCGGATGCTGCTCGCCGACCGCATGCACACTGCCATGGCCCAGACCGAGCGCAGCGGCAAGATACTGGCCGTCGGCTATCTCGACCTCGATGGCTTCAAGCCGGTCAATGACCTTTACGGACATGCCGCCGGCGACCGCCTGTTGATCGAAGTCGCGCAGCGCCTCAAATCCTGTGTCCGGGCAGGCGACACGGTATCGCGCCTGGGCGGTGACGAGTTCGTGCTGCTCTTCTCCGACCTCGACAACGTCAATGAATGTGATCACGCCATCGCCCGAGTAATTTCAACACTGACCCAGCCCTTCCTGATCAACGGCGAAACCATCTCAATTTCGGCCAGCATTGGCGTCACGCTGTTCCCGAACGACGGCTCCGACTCCGACACCCTGCTACGCCATGCCGACCAGGCGATGTATGCCGCCAAGCAGTCCGGGCGCAATCGTTGCCACCTGTTCGACCCGGAAAACGACCGTCGCGCCAGAGCCCGCCGCGACGAAATAAGCCGTGTTCGTGAAGGACTGGCCCAAGGCGAATTCGCCCTCTACTACCAGCCCAAGGTCAATATGCGCGAAGGCACGGTGATCGGCGCCGAAGCACTGATCCGCTGGCACCACCCCGAACTCGGCCTGCTCCTTCCCGGCCAGTTCCTGCCGGCGATCGAAGGCAGCGAACTGAGCATCGAGCTGGGCGACTGGGTCATCCGCGAAGCGCTTCACCAGATGGAGGCCTGGAGCGCCCAAGGCCTGAATATCGGCATCAGCATCAATATTGCCGGCAACCATCTGCAGAGTCCCGGCTTTGCCCGCCGCCTCGGCGACTTGTTGCTCACCCGCCCGAGTGTTTTGCCGAGCCGACTGGAACTGGAAATTCTCGAAACCGCAGCCCTCGAAGACATCGCACTGGCCGCCGAACTCTTCGCTGAATGCCGAAAGCTCGGCGTCAGCTTTGCCCTCGATGACTTCGGCACCGGCTACTCGTCGCTCACCTACTTCCGCCGGCTGCCCGCCGACATCCTCAAGATCGACCAATCCTTCGTCCGCGACATGCTCGACGACCCCGACGATCTGGCGATTGTCGAAGGCGTCATCGGCCTGACCCAGGCCTTCCGGCGCAAAGTAATCGCCGAAGGCGTCGAAACCGTCGAACACGGACTCGTCCTGCTGATGCTCGGCTGCGATGCTGCGCAGGGCTACGGCATTGCCCGCCCGATGCCGGCCGACAAGCTGGCCGACTGGGTCAACCAGTTCCGCCCGGACAACCTGTGGAGTTCGGCGACCGCCTTCCAATGGTCACGTGCCGACTTGCCGATGATTATTGCCGAGGTCGACCACAACCGCTGGAAAAAGAAACTTTACGCCCACCTTGATGACCCGGCCGGCGTCGCCATGTCAGCCAGCAACCATCACACCTGCCGCTTCGGCCACTGGTATTACAGCCCGGAAAGTCAGGTCCATGCCGCCATCGAGAGCTTCGTCGCGCTGGAAAGCATCCACGCCCGCATCCACCAGATCGGTGACGAACTGATCGCCGCCGGTGCTCGGCAGGAAGCGGCGCGCATCGGGCAATTGAAGCAGGATCTGGAAGATGCCAGCGCAACGCTGACCCAGAACCTGCACCAGATGCAGGCGGAAATACTGCTATCAGGCCAGGCCGGCAAAGCCTGAATCGGGCCGCATCGAAGTCAGGCGAAGCGGGTGCTTCAACACTGGCTTTTCTTGTCTGCGTTTGTTTGATTCACGTTAATCTGCCGTTAAACTTGCGCGTTCATAATTTGCCGCTGATTTATTTCGGTTTTTCCCCAAATGCTTGAAGCTGACAATCTGGAATGCGTGCGTGGCGAGCGCCGCCTGTTCGCGGGCCTCGGCTTTCGGCTGGAGGCCGGGGAACTGCTTTATTTGCAGGGCAAGAACGGCTCGGGAAAAACCAGCCTGCTGCGCATGCTGATCGGCCTGCTGCCGCCGGAAACCGGCGAAATTCGCTGGAAAGGCCAGTCGATCAAGTCCGACGAATTTCGGGGCGACCTCTGCTACCTCGGCCACCTGAATGCCATCAAGGAAGAGCTGACACCGCTCGAAAACCTGCTCGCAGCCGCCCGTATGGCCGATGAAAAACTCTCCGAAGACGACGCCCTCGATGCGCTGGAGCAGGTCGGCCTCGCCGGCCGCGAAGACCTCGCCTGCAAATATCTCTCGCAAGGCCAGAAACGACGTGTGGCGCTGGCCCGGCTGGTCAAGGAAAAACGCCCGTTGTGGATTCTTGACGAACCTTTCGTCGCTTTGGACGTTGCTGCGGTGGACTGGCTTGCCGGCATCATTTCCGGCCATCTGCAGCGCGGCGGCCTGGCCGTGATGACGACGCACCAGCTGGTCGAAATTCCGGCAGGTACCGTGCGCGAATTGCGGCTTTCCTGATGTTCAAAATTATTTCGGCGGTAATCAGCCGCGATCTCAAGCTGGCCATGCGGCGACAGGCGGATATCGTCTCGGCGCTGTTTTTCTTCATTATCGTCGTCAGCCTGTTCCCGCTCGGCGTCGGGCCGGAACCCGACCTGCTGCGCAAGCTTGCCCCCGGTGTGCTGTGGGTTGCCGCCCTGCTCGCCACCATGCTCTCGCTGCCACGGCTGTTCGCCGACGACCATCGTGATGGCACACTCGAACAACTGGCACTGGCCCCGCACCCTCTAGGTTTGGTCGTTACAGGGAAAGTGATTGCTCACTGGCTGGTTTCCGGCCTGCCGCTGGCGTTGATCGCGCCCGTGCTTGGCATCCAGTTCGATCTATCCACTGACGCGCTCGTCGTGCTGACTTTCGCCATCCTGATCGGCACCCCGGCGCTGTCCGGCATCGGTGCCATCGGCGCCGCACTGACCCTCGGTTTGCGTGGCGGTGGCGTGCTGCTTTCGCTGCTTGTTCTGCCGCTCTACATCCCGGTGCTAATATTCGGCGCTGGCGCAGTGGATGCGACGGTGACCGGACTCGGGGGAGAAGGTCATTTGTCCCTGCTCGCCGCTCTTACTTTTGCCTCACTTGGCTTCGCCCCCTGGGCGACGGCCGCTGCCTTGAAGATTGCCCTCGAATGAAAGATCGTTTCAATCTCTACCGCTTCGCTTCGCCGGCGACGTTTTACCCGCTGGCTGGCGCGCTGACCCCCTTCTTCTTCGCTGTTGCAGCCGTTTTCGGACTGGCCGGCCTGTGGCTCGGCATGCTGGTCGCGCCAACCGACTTTCAGCAGGGCGAGGGCTACCGGATCATCTTCATCCACGTCCCGGCTTCCTGGATGTCGATGTTCATCTACCTGATCATGGCTGGCTGGGCGGCGATCGGGCTGGCTTTCAACACCCGGCTGTCGGGCATGATGGCACAGGCCCTGGCCCCGACCGGCGCGCTGATGGCCTTCCTGTCGCTATGGACCGGTGCCCTCTGGGGCAAGCCGATGTGGGGCGCGTGGTGGGTTTGGGATGCCCGCCTGACCTCGGAACTGATCCTGCTCTTCCTTTATATCGGCTACATGGCGTTGACCGCAGCAATCGACGACGCCCGTCGCGCTGACAAGGCCGGCGCCTTGCTGTTGCTGGTCGGTGTCGTCAATATCCCGATCATCTACTTCTCGGTGCAATGGTGGAACACGCTGCATCAAGGCTCCAGCGTCAACCTGTCCAAGTCCTCGATGGCGACCACGATGCTCTGGGGGATGCTGCTGATGGCGATGTGTTTCTGGATGTATTCGATTGCCGTCGCCTTCATGCGAGTCCGCACCATCATGCTTGAGCGCGAGCGAAACACCGAGTGGGTCAAGACGCTGCTGGCGGGAGACGAAAAATGATCCACTGGAACAGTTTCGGCGAATTTCTCGCCATGGGCGGCTACGGTTTTTACGTCTGGGGCTCCTTCGGCGTCACCGCCCTGATCATGCTTATTGAACCGATTGCCGTTGCACGCAATCGAAAGACCACCATCGCTCGCCTCAAGCGCCAACTGCGCGCTGAAAACAGGAACACCGCTGAATGAAATCCCGTCACAAGAAACTCGCCCTGATCGGCGGCGCCCTCGCCATCATCGGCATCATCGCCGCGCTGGTTCTGAACGCCCTGAACAGCAATATTGCCCTCTACATTTCGCCAACTGACGTCGCTGCCGGCAAGGCGCCGCAGGGCAAGGTCTTCCGCATCGGCGGCCTGGTCAAGGAAGGCAGCATCAAGCGGCAGGCCGATGGCGTGACGATTGCCTTCATCATCACCGATACCGAAAAAGACATCACCGTGAACTACAAAGGCATCCTGCCCGACCTTTTCAAGGAAGGTAAAGGTGCCGTCGCCCAGGGCAAGATGACTGCCGACGGCACTTTCAGCGCCAACGAAGTGCTAGCCAAGCATGACGAAAACTACATGCCGCCGGAGGCCGCCCAGGCGTTGAACGATGCGAGCAACCGAGCCGCAGAAAAGAAGGCCGGTGAATCGGCCGCCACCCCGGCCAAACCCGGAGCGAGCTACTAAGCATGATTCCAGAACTCGGTAATTTCGCACTGATCCTCGCCGCACTGGTGGCGTTTGTCCTCGGCACCCTGCCGCTGCTCGGCGCCCACCAGAACCGCATGGCCTGGGTGGCAGTAGCCCGCCCGGCGACCTCGGCCCTGGCCTTGCTGATCACTTTCTCTTTCGCCTGCCTGATGCACGCATTCGTCATTAACGATTTCTCGGTGGTCTACGTCGCCCAGCACTCCAATTCGCTGTTGCCGCTGCAGTATCGTGTCGCTGCCGTCTGGGGCGGACATGAAGGCTCGCTGCTGCTGTGGATGTTGATGCTCACCTGGTGGGCCTTCGCTGTTCGCATGCTTTCCCGCCAACTGCCGGAAACCATGGTGGCGCGCGTTCTTGGCACCTTGGGCCTGGTCGCTTTTGGCTTCCTGCTCTTCATCCTGATTACCTCGAACCCCTTCGACCGCCTTTTGCCCGGCGCCGCTGAAGGCCGCGACCTGAACCCGCTGCTGCAGGACTTCGGGCTGATTATCCATCCGCCGCTGCTTTACATGGGCTATGTGGGTTTTTCGGTCGCCTTTGCCTTCGCCATCGCCGCCTTGCTCTCCGGCCAGCTTGATGCCGCCTGGGCCCGCTGGTCGCGGCCATGGACAACCGCCGCCTGGGGCTTCCTGACCCTGGGCATCGCAATGGGCTCGTGGTGGGCCTATTACGAACTTGGCTGGGGCGGCTGGTGGTTCTGGGATCCGGTCGAAAACGCTTCCTTCATGCCCTGGCTGATCGGCACGGCGTTGGTACATTCGCTGGCAGTCACGGAAAAACGCGGCAGCTTCAAGAACTGGACCGTGCTGCTGGCGATTTCGGCTTTCTCGCTGTCGCTACTTGGTACCTTCCTGGTTCGTTCCGGTGTATTGACGTCGGTACATGCCTTCGCAACTGACCCACGGCGCGGCATCTTCATCCTGATTTTCCTGGTTGCCGTCATCGGTTCTTCACTCGCGCTGTTTGCCTGGCGTGCCCCCAAGGTTGGACTGGGTGGCCGCTTCGCGCTGATCTCGCGGGAATCGATGCTGCTGACCAATAACGTGCTGCTCGCAGTCGCTTGTGCCACGGTGCTGCTCGGCACGCTCTACCCGCTGCTGATTGATGCGCTGGGCCTGGGCAAGATTTCAGTCGGCCCACCGTATTTCAACGCTGTCTTCGTGCCGGTCATGGCTCCGCTGGTGTTCCTGATGGGCATCGGTCCCTTTGCCCACTGGAAGGATGCCTCGATTCCTGAAATCCTGCGCACCTTGCGCTGGGCTTTCGCGGCCGCTGTCGTCGTCGCCATTGTCGTACCACTGCTTTATGGCTCGTGGTCTGCCTTGACCGCGCTCGGCTTGTTGCTGGCTGCATGGGTGGTGTTCTCCGGCATCATCAATTTCGTCGAACGTGTCCAGAAAACCCGGGCCGGCCAGTCTTTCCTGACCGCCGCCCTGAAGCAGCCGCGGAGCTTCTTCGGCATGCACGTGGCGCACTTCGGCATTGCTGTCTTTGTTGTTGGCGTCACCATGGTCAGCAGCTTCCAGGACGAGAAGGACATCAAGCTGGCCCCCGGCGAAAGCGTTGACGTGGCCGGCTACCACTTTACCTTCAATGGCGTAAGGTCAGTCGAAGGCCCGAATTACGTCGCAGCACAGGGTGACTTCGATCTGACGGTGAATGGCAAATTCCAGCGCAAGATGAACCCGGAAAAGCGCAATTACCACTCATCGCAAATGCCGATGACCGAAGCTGCGATCGACACCGGCTTCCTGCGCGATGTTTATGTTTCGCTCGGCGAGCCGATCGACCGTAGCAAGCCGGAAGGCGAATGGGCGGTGCGCGTCTATTACAAACCCTTCGTGGACTGGATCTGGGGTGGCTGCATACTGATGGCACTGGGCGGCCTGCTCGCCATGCTCGACCGGCGCTACCGCATAAAAGCCCGCGCCACTTCGACTGTCACCACCCCGGCTGGAACTCAAAAAGCATGAACCGTTATTACTGGATTCTTGGCGGCTTTGCCGCCCTTGTCGTGTTGCTTGCCGTCGGCCTCGGCTTGAACCCGCGTGATGTGCCTTCGCCACTGGTCGGCAAGCCCGCCCCGGCCTTCAGTCTGAATGTGCTGGCGACGCCGGAAAAGACGACAGGCCCCAAGGACATGCAGGGCAAGGTCTGGCTACTCAATGTATGGGCCTCGTGGTGCGTCTCCTGCCGCCAGGAACATCCAGTGCTGGTTGAGTTCTCGCGAAAAGTGAAGGTGCCGCTGATCGGCCTCAACTACAAGGAAGTGCGTGGCGATGGCGCCTTCGACATGGGCAAGATGCCCGCCGATGAAGAGAAAAAGCTCGCCTTCCAGCGTGCCAACCAATGGCTTTCCCAACATGGCGACCCGTACACGCTGACGGTGATGGACCTCGATGGCCGCGTCGGCATCGACTATGGCGTCTATGGCGTCCCGGAGACCTATGTCATCGACAAGGCCGGCGTCATCCGCATGAAGCACACCGGCCCGGTCTCGCCCGAGGTGCTGGACAAGAAAATCATGCCGCTACTGGCGGAGCTGAACAAATGAGTGTTCGCCACCTGATGACGGCCCTGGTTTTTGCCTCTTTTTTCGGGTCCACCGCAGCACTCGCTTCCGCCACGACTGAAGCCGCCCTGACCACCGACCCGGTCGCCGAAAAGCGCCTGCAGAAGCTTTCCGAGGAACTGCGCTGCCTGGTCTGTCAGAACCAGACCATTGCCGACTCCAATGCCGAACTGGCCCAGGACCTGCGCCGCGAAGTCCGCACCATGATCAAGGATGGCAAGACGGACAAGGAAATCGTTGATTTCATGGTCGTCCGTTACGGCGATTTCGTCCTCTACCGGCCACCGGTCAAGGGCATCACACTGCTGCTCTGGGGCGGGCCCGTGGCGTTGATGCTGCTGGGCATGTTCGCACTGCAACGCTACCTGCGCCGCCGCGCCAGCCGGATCAACACCGAAGACCAGCCACTTTCGGCTGACGATGCCAGCCGTGCCGAGGCGCTGCTCAAGGAAGCCAACCAGAAATGACCCAGTTCGCCATCCTCGCCACCCTGATGATACTGGTGGTTTCAGCTTTCATTCTGCCGCCGCTCTGGCTTGGACTGCGCGCCCCCAAGGCCCAGACCAACCGCAAGGAAATCAATCTTTCCATTTTCCGTGACCAGCTCGCCGAACTTGAGCGCGAGAAAGGCGAAGGCACGCTGGCCGACAGTGATTTCGAGCAAACCAAACGCGAGCTCCAGCGCCGCCTGCTGGAAGAAGTCGAGCCGGAAACTGACGCGGCCACGCACCCGGTCAGCCATGGCCCGAGCCGCAAGATGGCCATCGCCATTTTGCTGTTGCTGCCAATTCTTGCCCTAGTGGGTTACGGCATCCTGGGTAATCTGAAAGCAATCGACCCGGCACAAACAAGCGCTCCCCCAAAGATGACGCCGGAGCAAATCAACGGCATGGTCGCCCGCCTCGCCGAAAAGATGCAGGCGAACCCGGACGACATGCAAGGCTGGCTGATGCTGGCCCGCTCCTACAAGTCGCTTGGCCGTTACGACGAAGCCGTCGCAGCCTACGCCAAGGCCGAAAAAGTCGTCAACGAAACTCCGGACCTGCTCGCCAGTTACGCCGAAACCATTGCCATGGCCGGTGACAAGGGGCTGACCGGCAAACCCCGGCAACTGGTTGAAAAAGCCCTGAAGATTGATCCCAATCACGCCCACAGCCTTTTCCTGGCCGGTGCCGCTGCCATGGAAGCTGGCGACAACAAGAAGGGCATTGCCTACTGGGAAAAGCTGCTGCCGCAGGTCGAGCCGGGCTCGGAAATTGAACAGATGCTGCGTAACGGCATCGACAAGATGAAACAGGCCAAATAGGTCGGATGCAATGGTCGATGCCAGCCGCCGGGGTTTCTTGCGCGGCCGGCCTCGTCCACAAGCCCAGATCCGCCCGCCCTGGGCGCTGGCCGAAGGCGAATTCATTGATCGCTGCAGCCGCTGTAACGATTGCCTGAAAGCCTGTCCGCAGAAAATCCTTGTCGCCGGTGATGGCGGCTACCCGACCGTCGATTTTCGCTTGGGCGAATGCACCTTTTGTGGCGACTGCGTCGTCGCCTGCCTGCCGCGCGCCTTGTTGCGTCGGGATGGGGAGGTGCTTCCCTGGAAGATCAAGGCCGGGATCAGCGATGATTGTTTGCCGCAGCGAGGCATTGAATGCCGCGTCTGTGGCGAATTCTGCGATGTGCGCGCAATCCGTTTTTTGCCGCGACTGGGCGGCAGCCCGCTGCCAGAAATCCTCGCCGAACAATGTACCGGCTGCGGTGCCTGTGTCGCCCCCTGCCCCACCCAGGCGATTACCGTCCGTTAAGGCTTTTAAGTTCGGTTTTCGCTGCAATGGCAGCGGCCTTGTGCTTTAATTTGCTTTGCTACCCGCTTACCGGAGACTTTTGATGACCCAAGAAAAATTCCGCCTCGTCACACGCAGCGATTTTGACGGCCTGGTCTGTGCCGTCCTGCTCAACGAACTCAATCTGATCGACGATATCAAGTTCGTCCATCCCAAGGATATGCAGGATGGCAAGGTCGAGATTACCGGCCAGGACATCACCACCAACCTGCCCTACGTGGCCGCCGCCCATCTCGCTTTCGACCATCACCTGTCGGAAACCATTCGCAATACCGGCGAGCGCAAGAACCACATCATCGAGCCGGACGCCCCCTCTGCGGCCCGCGTCGTGTACAACTATTACGGCGCCGAGAAGGCTTTTCCGACCATCGCCGTCGACATGATGGATGCGGTCGACAAGAGTGATTCGGCGCAGTTCAGCCGCGACGAAATCCTCAACCCGAATGGCTGGGTGCTGCTCAACTATCTGATGGATGCCCGTACCGGGCTGGGTCGTTTCCGCGAATTCCGGATCAGCAACTACACACTGATGATGGATCTGATCAAGTACTGCCGCAATCACAACATCGATGAAATTCTTGCCCTGCCGGACGTCAAGGAACGCGTCGATCTCTATTTCGAGCAATCCGAGAAGGCCAAGGACCAGATCCTGCGCTGCTCGACGGTGCACAAGAATCTGGTGATTCTCGATCTGCGTAACGAAGAAACAATTTGGGCCACCAACCGTTTCATGATTTATGCGCTGTTCCCGCAAACCAATATCTCCATTCATGTGCTGTGGGGCGTGCAGAAGCAGAACACCGTCTTTGCTACCGGCAAGTCGATTCTGGATCGCGGCAGCAAAACCAATGTCGGCGAACTGATGTTGCAATATGAGGGTGGCGGGCATCACGCAGCCGGCACCTGTCAGCTCGCTAATGACCAAGCCGAAACGACGCTGCAGGCGCTGATCGCCCGCATCAACGCCGACGGTTGAGCATCGCCAAATACCGTTGAAGGAGCGCCCATGCACTGGCTAACCCTGCCCGATCCGCGCAAGAACATCACCTTGGCGTTTCAGGATGTCTCCTCGGCGCGCAAATGGCTGGCCGATCAGCCACAGGCTCAACCCTTGCAGATCCTGGCCGCCCTGCGGCTGCAGATCGAAGCCATCGACGGCGCCAGCTTGGCGCCGCCCTTGGCGCTTGAACTGCTCAATTTGTTACGAACGGCCGCGGTTCCGGCGCAGGAAAATATCGAGCCACGCTACTTCCGCAAGGCTCTGCCGATGCAGGAAGAAGATCAACGCAGCTTCGAAGTCGCCCAGCAGTTATGGACCCGCCTCGGTGTAGCCTACTTGCGACTGGCCCCGCACTTTCCCGCTGCCGAGAAAGGCCTGCCACTGAACCGCGCAGCCTGCGCCTTCCGGATGGCCCAGTTCTGCCACTTCCAGGCGGCCCATCAATGCCCTGTGCAGCTTGATCACCTGCTGTTTGGCGTTCTCGCCCAGGCTGGCAGCAGCGGCCTGCTGCGGCAATCTCTGCCTGATCCCGACTTCCGTCATTTGGGCGATGCCAATATCGCCGGCCATCTGGCCTGGGCATTTGTGCTTCGCCTGATTGACCCCTACCGGCTGACGGCAACCCAACTGATTGTTGCCAACCGGGCGCTGAGCCGCTGGCGCGAACTCTCGTCCTTTCTGGTCGCACCGGATACCGAACCGAAAGCCATCAACGTCGACCTGACACCGCTCTTTGGCAGCGCCTTGCCGCCAGGCATTCCGTGCTGGCTCGACGTGCGTTCAATTTCGCGCAAGATTCGCCAGCGGATTCAGGCATTGAAGGCGGGAGAAACACCCGAGTCGCTCAAGCTTGGCCGCGAACTCTCGGCTTCGGCCTGTATTCGCCTCCTCGACGAACTGGATGACAGCCTGCGGATGCAGCAACGACAGGCGTCGACCGAAATCGGCGAGATCGAGATTGCCTTTGGCGGCGAACATGCCTATGCCGTTTTCAAGGGCGACTTCCTTAATCCGGTCGGTGATCTGGTGGCCAATAGCGCTACGCTGTCACACGACCGGATGGCCATGTTCGGCTTCGATCGTGTTTCCCAGATGCCTACCGCCGTCAAGAAATTGAATGTCCCGGGGGAAATCTGGACGATGGTCGATGGCATGGCCGTTCGTCCAGCTGAAACCCAGGGCGTGCGCCGGCTGGCGCCCTGCCTGATCGCCTCCATCACGCATGAGAAGCCCAGGCTTGGGGTGTTGTTCGGACTACAAATGACTGCTGATGATGCGTTAACCGCAGGACTGCACTGGTACGAAGAAAAGGTGGAAGCCGGCTCGCTGAAGCGCCTCGCTCCCCATGAACAGAAAGGCCCCAAGGTCCCAGCTTTCCTGCTCCGCGATGACGATTCGATTTCGCTGATTCTCCCGGCGAGTGCCGGCACCCGCCTCGAAATCGGTCTGGCGCTGGAAGGAACCTCGGTCGAGCATCTGGTTCCCACCGAGGTGCTTGAACGCGGCGTCGACTACGTCCGTTACGCTTGCCGCTTCGCCTGATCAATAAAAAGGCCCGTCGCGAAGACGGGCCTTGAATCCTGCGGTCGACCGTCAAAAACGGCCAAAAATCAAATCACTCGAATTCGATGATGACCTGATCCACCGTCAGGCTTTCGCCAGCGGCTGCTGAAATCTTCTTCACCTTGCAGTCCTGGTCGGCCTTGAGGATGTTCTCCATCTTCATGGCTTCGATGACTGCCAGCTTTTCGCCAGCCTTCACTTCCTGACCGACCGTGACCGCCACTTCGCGGAGCAGGCCAGGCATCGGCGAGATCAGGAACTTGGACAGGTCAGGCGCCTGCTTCTCGGGCATCAACGCCAGTAGTTCAGCAGCGCGGGCGCTCATCACCATGAAGTCGGCGCGGGTGCCCCAATGGTAAAGGCTATAGCGGGTCTTGTGACGCTCGACCTGCAGCGTGAACTCCTGACCGTTACAGGTGCCAACGAAAAGCGACTCACCAAGTTTCCAGGTGGAACGCAGCTCGTAGTGCTTACCCATGTATTCGATGTCGTAGCCGCCAGCGACGAGCGACGCCATCACGGGGTGATGCTGATTGCCTTCCGGATTCAGGCGAACCACCATCCATTTGTCGCTGACCAGACGCTCGTGACCTTGTAGCTGCCCGGTGATCGAGGCGGAACGGTCGGTGAAAGCACGGTAAACGTAGGCAGCGACGGAAACCAGCAGTGCCGGATCATCGTGCGGCACCATCGAGGCATCGAAGCCCTTCGGGTATTCCTCGGCGATGAAACCGGTGTTGAAGTTGCCGGACTGGAAACGCTTGTGCTGCATCAGCGCGGCCTGGAACGGAATGTTCGAGGAAATGCCGCGAATCACGAAGCCATTCAGTGCATCACGCATGCGCTCGATGGCGCTGTCTCTATCCTTGGCATGAACGATCAGTTTGGCAATCATCGAGTCGTAGAACATCGAGATTTCGCCACCATCATAAACACCGGTATCAACGCGGGTCGTGCCGTTGGCATCGGTGGTTTCCTTTGGCGGCTGGAACTTCACCAGACGGCCAGTGGAAGGCAGGAAGCCACGGAACGGGTCTTCGGCATTGATCCGGCACTCCATCGACCAGCCGTTGAGCTGAACGTCGTCCTGCGTGATCGGCAATTTCTCACCGTAGGCAACACGAATCATCAGCTCGACCAGGTCGACGCCGGTGATCAGTTCGGTGACCGGATGCTCCACCTGCAGACGGGTGTTCATTTCCAGGAAGTAGAAGCTCTTGTCGGCACCCACAACGAACTCAACCGTACCGGCTGATTCGTAGTTCACGGCACGGGCCAGGGCAACAGCCTGCTCGCCCATCGCTTTACGCATGGCCGGATCCACGAAGGGCGACGGTGCCTCTTCGATGACCTTCTGGTGACGACGCTGAATCGAGCAATCACGCTCGTTCAGGTAAACATAGTTGCCGAAGGAGTCGCCGAGCACCTGAATTTCAATGTGGCGCGGTTCCAGCACGTATTTTTCGATGAAGACGCGGTCGTCGCCGAAAGCGTTCTTGGCTTCATTGACGCAGGAGGCGAAGCCTTCGAAGGCTTCCTGGTCGTTGAAAGCAACCCGCAAACCCTTGCCGCCACCGCCAGCCGAGGCCTTGATCATCACTGGATAACCAATGCCCTTGGCGATTTCGACAGCCTCTGCCGGGCCGGCAATCGCTGCGTTGTAGCCCGGAATGGTATTGACCTTGGCTTCGAGCGCCAGTTTCTTGGACTCGATCTTGTCGCCCATCTTGCTGCTGGAATAGTGCTTCGGGCCAATGAATTTGACCCCGGCTTCTTCCAGACGCCGGGAGAATTCGGAGTTTTCCGACAGGAAGCCATAGCCGGGGTGCACGGCTTCGGCCCCGGTCTGCAGGCAGGCGGCGATGATCTTGTCGGCCACCAGATAAGATTCTTTGGAGGCAGCCGGGCCGATACAGACTGCTTCGTCAGCGAGGTCGACGTGCAGCGCATCCTTGTCGGCTTCGGAATAGACGGCAACCGTCAGAATGCCCATCTTGCGGGCGGTTTTGATAACGCGGCAGGCAATTTCGCCACGGTTTGCGATCAGAATTTTCTTGAACATAGTATTTTTCTCCCTGACGCTTACAGCGGAATGTTGCCGTGCTTGCGCCACGGATTTTCGAGTTTCTTGTCACGCAACATAGCCAGCGAGCGAGCGATGCGTTTGCGGGTCGCGTGCGGCATGATGACATCGTCGATAAAACCACGCGCACCGGCGACAAACGGATTGGCGAACTTTTCCTTGTACTCGGCTTCGCGCCCGGCCAGCTTGGCCGGATCGTTCTTTTCCTCGCGGAAAATGATTTCCACGGCGCCCTTCGGCCCCATGACCGCGATTTCAGCCGACGGCCAGGCGATATTGACGTCGCCGCGCAGGTGCTTGGACGACATCACGTCGTATGCGCCGCCGTAGGCCTTGCGAGTGATCACGGTAACCTTCGGCACAGTACATTCGGCGTAGGCGTAGAGCAGCTTGGCGCCGTGCTTGATGATGCCGCCGTATTCCTGCGTCGTGCCCGGCATGAAGCCCGGCACATCGACGAAGGTAACGACCGGAATATTGAAGGCATCGCAGAAACGCACGAAGCGAGCCGCCTTGATCGACGACTTGATATCAAGACAGCCGGCCAGCACGAGCGGCTGGTTGGCAACGATACCGACCGGATGGCCATCCATGCGACCAAAGCCGATGATGATGTTCTTGGCGTAATCAGCCTGCAGCTCGAAGAAATCATTGTCGTCGACCACTTTGACGATCAGTTCCTTCATGTCGTACGCCTTGTTGGCGTTGTCCGGCACCAGCGTGTCGAGCGAGTAGTCCATGCGGTCGACCGGATCGTTGGTCGGCGTGACCGGCGGCTTTTCGCGGTTGTTGGCCGGCAGGAAATTCATGAAGCGACGCAGCATGGAGAGGGCTTCGACGTCATTCTCGAAAGCCAGATCAGCCACACCGGATTTGCTGGTGTGGGTCACTGCACCACCCAACTCTTCAGCAGTCACGTCCTCGTGGGTCACGGTCTTGACGACTTCCGGACCGGTCACGAACATGTATGAAGAGTCTTTCACCATGAAGATGAAATCGGTCATCGACGGCGAGTACACCGCACCACCGGCGCAGGGACCCATGATCATCGAGATTTGCGGCACGACGCCGGAGGCCATCACGTTGCGCTGGAATACGTCGGCATAACCACCGAGGGAAGCGACGCCTTCCTGGATACGGGCGCCGCCCGAATCGTTGAGGCCGATCACCGGCGCACCAACCTTCATCGCCTGATCCATCACCTTGCAAATCTTCTCGGCATGGGTTTCCGACAGCGAACCACCGAATACGGTGAAATCCTGCGAGAAAACGAAGACCAAACGGCCGTTGACCGTGCCGTAGCCAATCACGACACCGTCACCGGGAATCTTCTCGGCCTGATCCATACCGAAGTCGGTACAGCGATGCTCCTTGAACATGTCCCATTCCTCGAAAGTATCCGGGTCGAGTAGCAACTCGATACGTTCACGGGCGCTCAGCTTGCCCTTTTTATGCTGGCTGTCGATACGCTTCTGGCCACCGCCGAGGCGGGCCATTTCGCGCTTTTTTTCCAGCTGGCGGATGATGTCGTGCATAGAAAACTCCCTAAGTGGATCAGGTAATTCGGAACTTCAGTGTTTCAGATAACCAAGCAGGGCATACGCGGCAGCAGCCGGCGTCGTATGACCTGCTTCGACAGATTTGGTCAGCGCCGGCAGATTTTCCTGCACGCGCGGGTGGTGACGGAAATGCTGGCGCAGGCCGGAGTCGATCAGCTGCCACATCCAGGACAGTGACTGATGCTTGCGCTTGGCCTCGAATTCACCGGTCGGGGTCAAAGCCTGGCGGTAGTTCTCGATGGTGGCCCAGAAGTCGGTAATGCCTTCCTTGTGCAGCGCACTGGCCGTCAGTACGGGCGGCGACCAGTTGGGCGAAGCCGGGCGCAACATGTGCAGTGCGTTTTTCCACTGAGCACGCACGACGGCGGTCGCACGCGGGTCAATGTCAGCCTTGTTGATGACCACCAGATCGGCAATCTCGACGATGCCTTTCTTGATCGCCTGAAGATCGTCGCCAGCGTTCGGCAATTGCAGCAGGCAGAAAATATCGACCATGCCGGCCACGGTCGTTTCCGACTGACCGACACCAACGGTCTCAACAATGATCACGTCGAAACCGGCTGCTTCGCAGAGCAGCATGGCTTCGCGCGTTTTCTCGGCAACACCGCCAAGCGAACCCGCTGATGGGCTGGGCCGGATGAAGGCCTGCTCAAGCTGGCAAAGCTGTTCCATGCGCGTCTTGTCACCGAGGATCGAGCCACCAGAAACCGAAGACGAAGGATCAACCGCCAGCACTGCCAGCTTCTTGCCTTGTTCGATCAACCAGACGCCCAGCGCCTCGATGAACGTCGATTTCCCCGCCCCCGGCACACCCGAGATGCCAACGCGAATTGCTGCCCCGGTCTTTGGCAACAAGGCTGTCAGAACCTGCTGCGCCCGTTGCTGATGATCGGCGCGAGTCGACTCGATCAACGTGATCGCCTTGGCGAGCGAACGCCGCTGACCAGCCAGCACGCCATCGACCAGAAGCTGGTCGGCAGGCGAAAGCGTATGTGCCGACACCGGAGCCTCGCTCAAATTCATGCAGATTTGCTACAGACCTTACGGATTTCTTCCATCACTCGCTGGGCAGAATCCTCGATCCGAGTACCGGGCCCGAAGATCGCCTTGGCACCGGCGTTGTAAAGGTAATCGTAATCCTGGGCCGGAATGACGCCGCCGGCGAAAACGATGATGTCGTCAGCGCCCTGCGCCTTCAAGGAATTCACCAGTTCTGGTAGCAGGGTCTTGTGGCCAGCCGCCAGAGAGGACACACCAATCGCATGAACGTCGTTTTCGATCGCCTGACGCGCGGCTTCTTCCGGCGTCTGGAACAGCGGCCCCATGTCGATGTCGAAGCCAAGGTCGGCAAAGGCAGTAGCCACCACTTTTGCACCACGGTCGTGACCGTCCTGGCCAAGTTTGGCGATCATGATGCGCGGACGACGGCCTTCTTCTTCGGCGAATTTGGCGATATCGGCCTTGATCGCCTCCCAGCTTTCCATACCTTCCACAACGCCTCCATACACCCCTGAAATCGTCTGGTTGTTGGCGCGGAAACGACCAAAGATCTTTTCCAGCGCATCAGAAACCTCACCCACCGTGGCGCGCAAACGCATGGCCTTGACGGTCAGGTCGAGCAAATTACCCTGACCGGACTCGGCTGCTGCGGTCAACGCCGCCAGAGAAGCATTTACCGCTGCCGAATCCCGGCTGGCGCGAATGCTCTTGAGACGGGTGATTTGCGAATCACGCACAGCGTGGTTGTCGATATCAAGAATATCGATCGCGTCCTGCTTGGCCAGCTTGTATTTATTGACCCCGACGATGACATCCTTGCCGGAGTCGATGCGCGCCTGTTTGTCGGCAGCACAGGTTTCGATCTGCATCTTGGCCCAGCCGGATTCGACCGCCTTGGTCATGCCGCCCATCGCCTCGATTTCCTCGATGATGCCCCACGCCTTGTCGGCCATGTCCTGAGTCAGCCGTTCCATCATGTAGGAACCAGCCCACGGATCGACAACATTGGTGATGTGGGTTTCTTCCTGAATGATCAGCTGCGTGTTGCGGGCGATGCGGGAAGAGAACTCGGTCGGCAGCGCGATCGCTTCGTCGAGCGCGTTGGTGTGCAGCGACTGGGTGCCGCCGAAGACGGCAGCCATCGCTTCGATTGTCGTGCGCACAACGTTGTTGTACGGATCCTGCTCGGTCAGCGACCAGCCGGAAGTCTGGCTGTGTGTCCGCAGCATCATCGACTTCGGGCTCTTGGCATTGAACTTGGTCATTATGCGCTGCCACAACAAGCGGCCGGCACGCATCTTGGCGATTTCGAGGTAGAAGTTCATGCCCACCGCCCAGAAGAAGGACAGACGGCCGGCAAAGGTATCGACATCCATGCCTGACGCAACACCGGTACGCACGTACTCCATGCCGTCAGCCAGCGTGAAGGCCAGCTCGATCGCCTGATTGGCGCCGGCTTCCTGAATGTGATAACCGGAAATCGAGATCGAGTTGAACTTCGGCATGTGCTGCGCGGTGTAGCCAAAAATGTCGGCAATGATCTTCATCGACGGCTTGGGCGGATAAATATAGGTATTCCGCACCATGAATTCTTTGAGAATGTCGTTCTGGATGGTGCCAGAAAGCTGATCCTGGGGAATCCCCTGCTCTTCCGCAGCGACGATGTAGCCGGCAAGAATCGGCAGAACGGCACCATTCATCGTCATCGAGACCGAGACCTTGTCGAGCGGGATGCTGTCGAACAGGATCTTCATGTCCTCGACGGAATCGATTGCCACACCAGCTTTGCCAACATCACCAGTCACGCGCGGATTGTCAGAGTCGTAACCGCGGTGCGTCGCTAGGTCGAAAGCCACGGAAACGCCCTGACCACCGGCAGCCAGCGCCTTGCGGTAGAAAGCGTTCGAAGCTTCGGCGGTTGAAAAACCCGCGTATTGACGAATCGTCCATGGCTTGACGGCGTACATGGTCGGTTGCGGACCGCGCAGATAAGGCGCGAAGCCGGGCAGGGTATCGGCAAACTCCAGCCCATCGATATCAGCCTTGGTGTACAGCGCTTTGACGGCCAGACCTTCCGGCGTATTCCAGTTCAGATTCTTGACGTCGCCACCCGGAGAGTGTTTTGCGGCGGCCTTTTCCCAGGCATCCATATTGTTGGAATCAAAGAACTTTTCAGACATGACATACCCCTCGCCGATTCAATTTTTCAGGCTTATGATGCAGAGTTAAAATTCTACGCTCGTCAGCCCAGCTTGACATACCTAGCCCTACATAATACTGTATCCATAATTATGGAAGCAAGTCAGCAAAGTCCTGAATTGCCCACATCCACCACACCACGATCATGACCCGCATCGCACCTACCGCGCTTTATCAGGAAGTGGCCGAACGTTTGCGTCAGCGCATCTTCGCTCACGAATTGACTCCGGGCACATGGATCGACGAGCAGAAGCTGGCCGAACAGTACGGCATTTCGCGCACGCCACTGCGCGAAGCGCTCAAGGTGCTGGCTTCAGAAGGCTTGGTTGAACTTAAACCGCGGCGCGGCTGCTACGTCACCGAGATTTCCCGCCAGGATCTGGACGACATTTTCCCGTTGATGGCCCTGCTGGAAGGTCGCTGCATTGTTGATGCCATTGGGCACGCCAAGGCGGCAGACATACGCCAACTGAAAGCGATCCACGAAAAGCTCGAAGCAGCGGCTCGCGACGGGCGCATTGATGCCTTTTTCGAGGCCAATCAGGAATTTCACCGGCGCATTCAGGAACTCGCCAACAATCGCTGGCTGCTTTCGGTAGTCCAGGATTTGCGCAAGGTTCTGAAACTCTCACGGCTCCATTCATTGTCTTTGGAAGGGCGCCTGCAGCAGTCACTTGACGAGCATCGCACGATCATGGCGGCCATTGAAGCCAACGATACCGAAAAAGCCGAAAAAACCATGCATGACCACCTGCTGTCCGGTCGCGAGGCGCTCGCTCGCATGCATGACAGCACACCCGGCAAGGCTGCCTGACCCCCTCTTTGTAATTCAGATTACCGCTCAGTAAGTTACGCGGTGATTCAAGGCGAAAAAATACCCCGACAGCTTTCGCCATCGGGGCATTCGGGTATTGAAATAATTTAGTGCTTGCTTGCGCCCGCAGCTCCGAAACCAGTTTGCGCCCGGACATACTGGTCTTCGAATGCTTCGATTTCCTTGCCAGCGCGAACACTGGTGTCAGTCTTCGAGAAGATGTAAGCCAGCAGGAAAGCAATCGGCATCGCGAACAGGGCCGGCTGGGTGTAGGGGAAGAGCGCGGCAGGGTTGCCAAGCACATCAACCCACACCGACTTCGAAAACAGCACGAACAGCACGGCGGAAACCAGACCGCCGTAACCGCCAAACAGCGCACCACGCGTAGTCAAACCCCTCCAGTACATGGAGAGGATAAGCACCGGGAAGTTAGCTGCAGCTGCGACACCGAAGGCCAGACCGACCATGAAGGCGATGTTCTGTTTTTCGAACAGGATGCCGAGAAAGATCGCGACAAAACCGAGGCAGATGGTGGCGATTCTGGAAACGCGGATTTCTGCTGCTTCTGTGGCTTGCCCCTTCTTGATCACCCGGGCGTAAAGGTCATGGGAAATGGCCGAAGCACCGGCCAGAGCCAGACCGGAAACCACAGCCAGGATGGTGGCGAAGGCAACCGCAGCCAGGAAACCGAGCAGCATGTTGCCGCCGACGGCGCTGGACAGGTGCATGGCGACCATATTGCCGCCGCCGATCAGCTTGCCGCCAACCTGGCCGGCTTCGAAGAAGTCCGGGTTCTGGCCAACAATTATGATGCCGCAGAGGCCCATGATGAAGATCACGTTGAAGAAGTAGGCGACCAGGCCGGAGGCAACCAGAACGGATTTACGTGCCGCCTTGGCATCGGTCACCGTGAAGAAGCGCATCAGGATGTGCGGCAGACCAGCCGTACCGAACATCAGGCCAAGGCCCAGCGAAATCGCGGTGACCGGATCGGCCAGCAGGCTGCCCGGATACATCAACTTGGGACCAAGCTTGTGCACAGCCGTCGCCTGTTCAAGCAGCGTCTGGAACGAGAAGCCGAAATGGCTGAAGGCGAGCACCATGACCAGCGTACCACCGCACAGCAGCATCCCTGCCTTGATGATCTGCACCCAGGTCGTGGCGACCATGCCGCCAAAGGTGACGTAAACCATCATCAGGATACCGACGGCGAAGATGGCGACGTTGTATTCAAGGCCGAAGAGCAGCTTGATCAACTGGCCGGCACCAACCATCTGGGCGATCAGGTAGAAGCAGACCACGGTCAGCGATGAAATCGCCGCCATGGTGCGGACCTTGCCCTGATCGAGACGATAGGCAGTAATGTCGGAGAAGGTGAATTGGCCCAGATTGCGCAGGCGCTCCGCCATCAAGAAAAGAATGATCGGCCAACCGGCGAAGAAGGCCAGCATGTAGATGTAGCCGTCGTAGCCCTGGGTATAAACCATGGCGGTCAGACCAAGCAGCGTGGCGGCAGACATGTAGTCACCGGCAATCGCCATGCCGTTCTGGAAACCGGTAATACCGCCGCCAGCCGTATAGAAATCGGCGGTGGACTTGGTACGACTGGAGGCCCAGTAAGTAATGCCCATCGTCAGCGCGACGAAGATGCAGAACATGATGATGGCGTGCCAGTTGGTCGCCTGTTTTTCCATGGCGCCTTCGACTGGCGGACCGGCGTAAGCCATCGCCGCGATGGCGAAAAGGCCAAGAGCAGTACTGAATTGAGTCAGACGACGCATTATTTGTTCTCCTTCCAGGCTTCTTTGACGATTTCCTGGGTCAGCGCATCGAATTCACTGTTGGCACGACGCACATAAAGCGCAGTCAGCACCCAGAAGAAAACGAACATGAAAAGTTCGACCACGACACCGACGGTCCACATCGAACCTTCGCTGACGGGCTGTCCGAGAGCGACTGGATTGAAGGCCACCACCATCACGAAACCGTAGAACATGGATAAAACAATAAAGGCCAAGGTCCAGGCATATCGTCCCCGACGGGTGACGAGTTCCTGAAACTTCGGATTGGCCCGCATCCGCTCGTACATAGCGCTGCTCATGGCATATTCCCCCTAATTAATAATTACCTTTGATAGGCGGACGGCATTCTATCTTATGCAAGACTGCCAAAGCTTGATCTGGATCACTCACAGCACTACTTATAATACCGGCTTCATCAGGAAATATTCCATGGGCACAGTTACCTCAACGATCAACGGCGAAGTCGCCACCCTCATTCTCGACAATCCCGGAAAGCTCAATGCCATCGACCTCGGCATGTGGCAGCAACTCGCCGAAAATATGGGAAAAATCACTGTCGACCGCAGCATTCGGTGCGTCGTCATCCGGGGTGCCGGCATCGAAGCATTCGCCGCCGGTGGAGACCTGGAAGAGTTCGTCACCGGCCGCGCCACCCTTGAGCAGGCAATGCATTACCACAGCCAGGTTGCCACCGCCCTCAATGCCATTGCCGACTGCTCGCATCCCACCGTGGCACTGATTCAAGGTGCCTGCATCGGTGGTGGACTGGAAATCGCCGGCGTCTGCGATCTGCGGATCAGCGCCGAGAGCGCCCGCTTCGGCGCCCCGATCAATCGGCTAGGTTTTTCGATGTATCCGGGCGAAATGGAAGGCCTGCTCAAACTGGTCGGACCGGCGGTGATGAAGGAAATCCTGCTCGAAGGCCGCATCCTTACCGCTACGGAAGCCTATGAAAAAGGCTTGGTCACCCGTGTCGTACCTGACACCCAGACCGAAGAGGAAGCCTACGCCACCGCTCGCCGCATCTGCGCCGGTGCACCGCTAGTCGCATGCTGGCACAAGCAGTGGATACGCCGCCTGCAAAACGGTCGGCCGCTGAATGACGATGAAAAAGCTGCCTCGTTTGCCTTCCTCGAAACCGAGGATTACAAGGAAGGTCTGGCTGCCTTCCTCGAAAAGCGCAAACCAGTTTTCAAGGCGCGCTGAGCAGACCCCCGAGCATCTTGCTGGCCAGCAGGAGAAGGATGGCGGCAAAAACCCGCTTCAGCGTTTTGACCGGCAGTTCATGGGTTTTCCGGGCACCGATCGGCGCCGTCAGCACGCTGGCGACAACCAGGCCGGCGACCGCCGGCAAATAGACAAAACCGAGACTGCCTTCCGGCAGTCCGGTCACCGACCAGCCATTGAAGATGTAACCCAAAGCCCCGCCAAGCGCGATCGGGAAGCCGATTGCCGCCGATGTGCCGATAGCATTCTGAACGCGAACGTTGCACCAGGTCATGAATGGCACCGAAAGCACGCCGCCACCGATTGCCACCAGGCAGGAGAGCCCGCCGATAAAGGCACCCACCAACGAAGTTCCCAGCGTGCCCGGCATTTCGCGGTGCGGTTGTGGCTTGATGTTGAGAATCATCTGTACCGACACATAGCAGATGAAAATGGTGAAAATCAGGCCCAGCGCTTTGGTCGGCACCAGGGTGGCGATGTGCGTGCCAATCAGAGTGCCCACCACGATTCCCGGTGTTATGCGAGCCACGATCGGCCAGAGCACGGCGCCATGCGCGTGATGCGTGCGGACACTGGACATCGAGGTAAAAAATATGGCCGCCATCGAGGTGCCAAGCGCCAGATGCATGACCTCCCCGGAAGGAAAACCCTGGGCAGCGAAGAGCATGACCAATACAGGCACCATCACCGAGCCACCACCGATGCCCAGCAAGCCGGCGAAAAATCCCGCAAAAGCCCCCAAAGCGATATACGCCAGCCACCAGACTGTCATTGCTGCCCCATCAATTCTTGGGTAACGAAAGCCCATTCAGCATCGGTCATTGGCATTACCGACAGTCGATTACCGCGGGCGAGGAGGCGCATATTAGCAAGTTCTGAATAAGTTCGCAGTTCGGCCAACGGCACAAAGCGAGTCTTCCTGACAAAACGGACATCGCGTAGCCACCAGCGCGGCTTTTCATGCGTGGATTTCGGGTCAAAATAAGGGTTGACCGCAGCAAACTGCGTTTCGTCCGGATACGGTTCGGAACAGACCTCGCAAATGCCGGCAATGCCCGGCACAGCGCAACCGGAATGGTAGAAGAATGCCTGGTCACCGATTTGCATGCTGTCGCGCAGAAAATTTCGCGCCTGGTAATTCCGGACACCGAACCAGGGCACGGTCTGGCCTGGTCGCGCCGCAAGGTGGTCAATCGACACCTCGTCAGGCTCCGACTTCATCAACCAGAACTGCTTCACTTCAGGAAAGTCGCTTCCAGGCGCATGCGGACTTTGCCGTCCGCGTCGAGCAGCTCCATCTGCTTGCCACGAATCCGATAGTTTGCGGTTTCGGTCAAGGCCGTCGAAAACGCTCTTGCCATCACGTCGACCGGGGGTATGCAGGCCATCATGGTCGATGCCATTCGGCTGAAACGCAGCCCCTGTGTCGCGTCATAGCCGCCATTGAAGCGATTGCAGCCATCCGAACCATGCGCCCGTTGATCCTTGGCCAGCACCACATGCGGCTCAGCCCGGTTGTTGGTGACCTGAACAGCCTGACCGTCGATTTCAACGGCCCGCCAGTAGCGGTCCTGCAAAGGCTCATCGGGAACGGAAGAGGTGGCGGAGCAGGCCGCCAGGCTCAGCGTGAAACAGAGTATGGAAACGAGTTTTTTCATTTTCTCGGCCAAAAAAAGGCCCCCGCGAGTGCCGTCAGGCCGGCATCCTGAACCTGGGTCCAGAGTGGCTACGTTCCTCCCGCTTCAGGCACACACGACGAAGTGTGCGCACAACAGCGGTTTCGATGGTCCGCAACCGATGCCAATTAGCATTGGTTCAAGGAATATATGGCCTTAACAAACACCGCAGGGGACGCTCGGCGGGCGGCGCCGGGATCAGCAGAGGATGACTACAGGTCCAGCCTCTGCTGGGGCGCAAGCACGGTATCGATTCGTGCTCCCATGCCACTGATTCTACGCTTTGCATCGGAAGTATCAACCGAATCTGCAACTGTTTCCAAGGGCGAAACAGGCGTAACGGAAAGGTGCTCGTGAGCGATGTTCAGCGCGGCCATCACGGCCACGCGCTCGGCGATTGTACTCTTGGTGCGCTGAGCGATTTCGCGCATTTTGTTGTCGACCAGATCAACCGCCAGCAGCAGCGCATCACGCTCTTCCGGCGTGCAGGCAACGCGATATTCGCGGCCCATGATCTTGACGTCGAGGAAATTCGGCTCGGTGCTCATCTCAGGCATCCTCGGGCAGCTTGTCCATCATGCCTTCCAGGCGCTCGCGCGCAGCGGTCATTGTCTGCCGCAGATGCAGCCTTTCGGATTCGGCCGCGACCATCTGGTTTTTCAGCACTTCATTCTCGGCGCGCAACTGGTGAACCAGGGCGACGACCTGTTCAATCTTGGCTTCAAGCGCTTCGAGTTCCGTATTCATGGCGATCACTATAGAGGGAAAAACGCCGCATGGTCAAGGACTAAGCCATTATTCTCAAAGTGCTTTATTGGATATGAATATGTCTTTTCTGATGCGCCGCAACAAGGAGCAATGTAGAATTCGCCCCGTGTCAGGTGCTGTGCAAGGTTCTTCCAAGCGCAGTTAAACGGGAAAGCGGTGCGTCTCGAAAGAGGCAAATCCGCTGCTGCCCCCGCAACGGTAAGCAAGTGCGGGCGCGTCATTAGGCCACTGGGTGAAAACCTGGGAAGGCGACGCGTCAAAACTTGTGAGCCCGGATACCGGCCTGGAACACATGCGGAAGTGCCACGGGGCTGTGGTGCCGGTTCTTGCGACCAGCCTTTCCTCCCCAGCGCTTCCTTTTCAATGCTATTCCGGCATGCGGGGACGCCCGCCGGGAAAGGAAGAAACATGTATCCACGTTTGAAGCCGATGGCCGCGCTGCTGCCGCTCATTTTCACCGTTCAGGCACAGGCCGAAACACTGCAGGTGGCGCGCCTTGACCCCATCATGGTCACCGCGACACGTCAGGCCATGCGCAGTTCGGAGTTGCTCTCCGACGTAACCGTTGTCGAAAGCGAAGAACTTGCCCAGGCCGGCCAATCCACCCTCGGCGACATCCTCGCCCGCCAGCCCGGCATCGAGTTTTATTCCCAAGGCAGCAATGGTGCTACCGGCAGCGTGTTCATGCGCGGCACCAGTAGCGGTCACACGCTGGTCCTGATTGACGGCATTCGCGCCGGCTCCGCCACGCTGAACCAGATGTCCTCCTGGTCACGCATTCCGGCAGCCCAGATTGAGCGCATCGAAATTCTGCGCGGTCCGGCTTCCTCGCTGTATGGCAGTGACGCCATCGGCGGCGTGATCCAGATTTTCACCCGCAAGGGCGACGGACCGTTCAAGGTGAATGCCGAAGTCGCGGGCGGCAGCTATGACACGTCTAGCGCCACCGGCGGTTTTTCCGGCAGTCAGAACGGCTGGCGCTATTCACTGAACGCCAATACCTACAGGACCGGCGGCTTCAACAGCATCAAGAATCCGAAAAGCAGCGCCTACAACAATGACCGCGATGGTTTCGAGAACCAGAGCTTGACTGGCGGACTGGCCTACGCCTTCGCACCCGGCCATGAAGCTGGCGCCAGCATTTTCTACAGCGACGGCGAGAGCAAGTACGACAGCAGTCCAAAGGCCAAGGACTACCGCAACCAGCTGGCAGTCTCGAATTTCAGCACCTACCTGAAGAATGCTTTCACCAGCAACTGGACGAGTACCTTGCGCCTCGGCCGCAGCATCGACGATTCGAAAAACCTTACCAACCATGTCCAGAGCGGCCTGTTCCGCACCGACCAGGACCAGTATTCCTGGCAGAACGATATCAGGACCGGTATCGGCAACTTCCTGCTCGGCGTCGAACGGCTCGACCAGTCGGTCAGCGGCACCAGCAAGTATCCCGTCGATTCGCGAACCATTGATTCAGTACTCGCTGGCTGGAACGGTCGCTATCTGTCGCACCGCCTGCAGGCCAACCTACGCTACGACAACAACTCCCAGTTCGGCGACAAGACGACCGGATCAATCGCCTACGGCTATCGGTTCACGCAGAACTGGCGCGCCAACGTCAGCTACGGCACTGCCTTCAAGGCTCCCGGCTTCAACGATCTCTACTATACCCAGCCCGGTGGTAGCTACGGCAATCCGGACCTGCTGCCAGAATCCTCGCGCAACCGCGAGGCGTCCCTGCACTATGAAACCGGCCTGCATCACATCTCACTGACCTGGTACTTGAACCAGGTGAACAACCTCATTTCGTGGAACCCGGTTGCGCCGGGCTCATTCATCTACACGCCGGTCAACGTCGGCAAGGCAAGACTGGAAGGTGCGGCCTTGGCTTACGAAGGCCAAGTCGGCAACTTCAACCTGCAGGCCAATTACAACTACCTCGACCCACGCGATGCCGAGAGCGGACGCCAGTTGAACCGCCGCGCCACCAATTACGGGGCAGCCAGCGTCGGGCAGCAGATCGGTTCCTGGGAATGGCGCGTCGAGCTGCATGCCAGCGATCGCCGCTTCGACGACGCCGCCAACTCCCGCAAGATGAGCGGCTACGCTATCACCAATCTTTACGGCGCCTACAACTTTGCTGGAAACTGGTCGGTCTTTGCCCGGGTCAACAATGTTTTCGACCGCAATTATGAACTCGTGGCGGATTACGCTACACCAGCCACCAACGCCTTCATCGGCATACGTTACAACCCAAAGTAAGTCTCAATGCCTACTCGCCGCCGCGCTTTCCTGATACTCGCCAGCCTTTGCCTTCTGGTGCTGGCGAGTTTCGGGCTGGCACTGACGGTGGGTAGTTACAAGGTTTCGACACCTGACGTGCTGGCCGCCCTGCTCGGACAGGAAGGCGGGGCAGGCGATGTTGTCCTGCAACTGCGCCTACCAAGGGCGCTGGCTGGCTTCGCCTGCGGTGGACTGTTGGCACTCGCCGGCGCACTGATGCAGGTACTGTTGCGTAACCCATTGGCCGATCCCTATGTACTGGGGATTTCCGGCGGAGCGGGTGTTGGTGCCATGTTCGCCATATTGGTCGGGTTGCCAACACTGGGCATTGATGGCCTCGCCTTCGCCGGCGCGCTCGCTGCCATGTTCCTGGTCTTCGGCCTGGCGCATGGTGATGGTAGCTGGACCCAGACACGTTTGCTGCTGACCGGCGTTATCGTCGCTGCCGGTTGCGGTGCGCTGGTTGCGCTGATGCTGGCACTCGCCCCTGACACCAAACTGCGCGGCATGCTCTTCTGGTTGATGGGCGATCTGTCGCAGGCGGGCAGTTCCTGGCCACCACTCATCGTGCTGGCGATTGCTCTTTGCCTGGCGATGCCTTTCGCCCGCGAACTCAACCTGTTGTCGCGCGGACTGATGCAGGCACAAGCACTGGGCGTTGCAGTAACCAGACTGCGCTACGCCATTTACCTGCTGGCTTCATTGGCCACGGCGGCGTCGGTGACGACTGCCGGCTCGATCGGCTTTGTCGGACTTGTCGTGCCGCATCTGGTAAGACTGGCGACCGGCAACGACCAGCGCCTGTTGCTGCCGGCCTCGGTACTGGCTGGCGGTGCCTTGCTGGTGCTGGCTGACACGCTGGCGCGCACGGTAATCGCACCGCAACAGTTGCCGGTTGGCGTGCTGACGGCGCTGATCGGTGTGCCGGTTTTCCTGTTCCTGCTCTCAAGGCAGCCGAAATGAGCAGCCCGTTGATCGAATCCAGGCAACTGGTGGTCGAAATCGGTGGTCGCTGCGTGGTCGACTCGCTTGATCTGGTGGTCAGCCCGGGTGAGAGCCTGGCGATTCTTGGGCGCAATGGCGCAGGAAAGTCGACGCTGCTATCGACACTGGCAGGCCTGCGCAAGCCAACGGCCGGTGCTTTATTGCTCGACGGCGAGGATGCCGCCCTGATGCCGCCACGCCAGGCTGCCCTGCGACGCGCCTGGCTGGGGCAATTTCAGGCGGATCCATTTGGCTCTACAGTACTGGAAACTGCCCTGACCGGGCGGCACCCGCATCTTGGCCGCTGGGACTGGGAAACCACCCGTGACGCTGAACTGGCCCGTAGTGCGCTGGCGTCAGTCGGTCTGCAGGGCATGGAGGCGCGGCAGATATTCACCCTCTCCGGTGGCGAGCGGCAACGGCTGGCGATTGCCACACTGCTGACTCAAGCCGCACCGCTTTACCTGCTTGACGAGCCGCTGTCGCACCTTGACCTCAATCACCAGATGGCCGTCCTTGAACTGTTTTCCGGGGCGGCGCGTGACTGTGGCGCCGGCATCATCATGGTGCTGCACGACCCGGCACTGGCGCATCGTTTCTGCGACCGGGCTCTGTTGCTACATGGCGATGGCCGCACCGAGACTGGTGCGGTCGACACGATTTTGACGGCAAAAACGCTGTCTGAACTTTACGGCTATGGCCTGCGTCAGCTTGAAGACGGCAACCATCGCTGCTTCATCCCGGAATAGGAAAATGGCAGTCACTCACGAAGAACGCATGCAAAAGAAGAAGGCCGTCGTTGACGACAAGATTGCGGCAGCGCTCGAAGAACGGGGCGTTCTGGTGGTCAACACCGGCAATGGCAAGGGCAAGTCCTCAGCGGCCTTTGGCGTCGTCGCCCGAGCTCTCGGCCACGGACTCAAGGTTGGCGTCGTCCAGTTCGTCAAGGGGCGCTCTGATACCGGCGAAGAAGCCTTCTTCCGCCAGCAGCCAGGCGTCGCCTGGCATGTTGGCGGCGAGGGCTTTACCTGGGAAACCCAGGACAAGGAGCGCGATGCGAAGGCGGCCCAGCACGCCTGGGAAATTGCCAGTGCCCATTTGTGCAATCCGGAGATCGGCCTCGTCGTCCTCGATGAAATGACCTACGCCTTCAAATACCGCTGGCTTGAACTCGACGCCGTCATTGCCCGGCTGCAGTCCCGCCCCCGCATGCAGCATGTCATCATCACCGGCCGTGCCGCGCCGCAAGCCCTGCGTGATGCAGCCGATACGGTCAGCGACATCGGCATGGAAAAGCACGCCTTCCAAGCCGGCATCAAGGCCATGCCCGGCCTCGAATTCTGATGATTGCGTGCCCGGCGCTACTCATTGCTGCCCCGGCTTCAGGTCAGGGCAAGACCACCGTCACTGCGGCACTTGCTCGCCTGCACGCCCGACAAGGAAGGCGCGTCACCGTTTTCAAATGCGGCCCGGATTTTCTTGATCCGCAGATTCATGCCATGGCCAGCGGTCGACCATGCCAGAACCTCGATCTCGGCATGTGTGGCGAAGCAGATGCGCGCTGGCGACTGGCTCGCGCCGCCGCAGACTCCGACCTGATCCTGGTCGAAGGCGTGATGGGCCTGTTCGATGGCCAGCCTTCGGCCGCCGACATCGCCACGCGCTTCGGCATTCCCGTCATGGCGCTGATCGATGCCGGCGCCATGGCCCAGACTTTCGGTGCGGTCGCCCACGGCCTCGCCAGCTATCGCGCCGGTTTGCCCTTTGCCGGCGTGCTGGCCAATCGGGTCGGCAGCGAACGCCACACCGAGATGCTGCGCGACAGCCTGCCAGCGGGCATGGACTGGTTTGGCGCCCTGCCCAAAAGCAGCGACAGTCTGCCCGAACGCCACCTCGGCCTGTTGCAAGCGACTGAAATCGAAGACCTTGAAGCCCGTCTCGACAAGCTGGCCGATGCTTTGGCGGCAAGTGCTGCACCCCAAGAGTGCTTCCTTCGGGGCGCGGTCGACCTGCCAAAACCGGTGTTTTTCGAAGACGCTCCATCGCCCACGATCAAGCCGCTGCTTGCCGGCCGCAGCATCGCCATCGCCCGCGATGCTGCCTATGGCTTCATCTACCCGGCCAATCTCGAAACACTCGTGACACTTGGGGCAGAACTGCGCCTTTTCTCGCCGGTGGCGGGCGACTCACTCCCCGAATGCGATGCCGTCTGGCTGCCCGGTGGTTACCCCGAACTGCACGCCACAGCACTGGCCGCAAACCGCACGCTATGGGCTGCACTACATACCCATGCTGACGCCGGCAAGCCGATTCTTGCCGAATGCGGCGGCATGATGAGCCTGTTCGAACAGGTCATCGACAAAGCCGGCCAGGAGCATCACTTCGCCGGCCTGTTGCCGGGCCGTGCGGTAATGCAGCAGCGCCTGGCAGCGCTTGGCACCCAGTTCGTCGAATTGCCGGAAGGTCTTCTCGCCGGCCACACCTTCCACTACTCAAAGAGTGAAACCTCGCTTGCCCCGCTCACCCGGGCACAAACGGCCGAAGGCCGGGAAGGTGAAGCCATCTATCGGCGTCAGCGCCTGACGGCTTCCTACGTCCATTTCTACTTCCCCTCCAACCCGGTTGCCGTTGCCGCAGTTTTCAGTTGATCAGGCAGTTCGGCTTTTACGAAGAGTAACTGCGATTTAATATCATTTTTCCGGCACGCCAGACACGGTTAAACTACGCTTCGTAACTTTTTCCATACGGAGACAACGATGAAGAATTTCGCCTTGATGGCTGCCGCTCTGGTGCTCGGCTTTACGCTGAACATCAGTGATGCCGAAGCCAAACGCCTGGGTGGCGGTGGCTCGACCGGCATGCAACGCCAGTCGGTCGCCCCCAGCGCCCCGCCCTCTGCCGCCAAACAAGCTCCGACTGCCGCACCTGCTGCTGCGCCGGCCGCACAACCGAAACGTTCCTGGATGGGCCCGCTGGCTGGCCTGGCCGCCGGCCTTGGCCTGGCAGCACTGGCTTCGCATTTCGGTTTTGGTGAAGGCCTCGCCAACATGATGATGATCGGTCTGCTGATTTTGGCCGTGGTTATGGTGGTCGGCTATTTCATGCGCAAGAAAGCCGCAGCTGCTCAAACGGGAGGCATGCAGTACGCCGGCACGGGTAACAGTTTTGAGCGCGCCGCCCCGCCTGCGCCCGAATTCCCATCGGCTGGCGGCGGCTCCTTTGCCGCCCCGGTGGCCTCAGGCAACAACAGAATCCCGGCTGACTTCGACGTCGATGGTTTCGCCCGCAATGCCAAGGTCAACTTCATTCGCCTGCAGGCCGCCAACGATGCCGGCAATCTCGACGACATCCGCGAATTCACGACGCCGGAAATGTTTGCCGAGATCAAGATGGGCATGGGCGAACGCGGTGCTGCCAAGCAGGAAACCGATGTCGTCCAGCTCAATGCCGAAGTCCTGGACGTTGCCGAGGACGCGACTCGTTACATCGTCAGCGTTCGCTTCCACGGCCTGATCCGCGAGGAAAAGGATGCAGCAACGGCGCCGTTCGACGAAATCTGGAACATGACCAAGCCGGCCGACGGTAGCCGTGGCTGGACACTGGCCGGAATTCAGCAAGTCCAGTAAGCAACGCTGTGACCCGTCCTGACATAGGTTGACACCTATTGCGACGGATTGGCCGGCTTAATTGCTGGCCTGCAAAGACGCCCGATGAACCTCGTCGGGCGTTTTCAATTGTAGCGAGAAATGTGGCCTTTCCTGATTGTAGATAGCAATGGATTGACTGACCATGCGTCGGGCTTGATGTAAATCATCAGGTTGCTGCTGCAGGAATTCATGCTTCAGAATACCATTCACCCGCTCTGCCAAGGCATTCTGATAGCAGTCGTAGCCATCCGTCATCGAGCAGATCAGGCCGTATTTCTGATGAATAGCCTGATACTCATTCGAGCAGTATTGAATTCCCCTGTCCGAATGATGGACCAGCGGTCGATCCCCTTGCCGCCCCTTCAGCGCCATCTTCAAAGCCTGACTCACCTCCGCCGTGTGCAGGCTGTCATGGACGTGGTAACCCGCGATCTTGCGTGAATAGGCATCGGTCACCAGGCTCAAGTAGGCACAGCGCCCGCGAGTGGGCAGATAGGTGATATCGGCGACCCAAACCTGCTCGCTCGCCTCGGCGTGAATCTGCTCGGGGCCGGCTTTGAGCAAGTTGGGATGGCGCCGGAAACGGTGGTGGCTGTTGGTCGTCTTGTGATAGGCCCGCTTGGGCAGCACCAACAGGTGATTACAGCGCAATAGCGAGAACAAGGCGTCCCGACCCATGCTCAGGTCTTGAGCAGCGAGTGCCGGGCGAATCAGGTGGTGCAGCTTGCGCGTGCCCAGCCGCGGCAGATGCAGGCGCTTGGCCTTCACCAGTTCCAGAACCCTTTCGCACTTTGCCACTTCCTGTGTCCGGCGATACTGCCACTGGTAATGCGCCTGGCGGCTAATCCCCATGTAGCGGCAAGCCCTCGACACACTCAGTCCTTCGACGGACTTTTGCACGAGGACTTGCCCACAGGCTTTTTTACGACGCGGACTCCATAGTCCTTCTTCAAAACGTCGATGACCGCTTCGAAGAATTGGGATTTCTCCCGCGCTTCCTTGAGCTGGACTTCCAGTTCCCTGATCCGTTGCTCCGGCGTCAGGCACTGGCCGCTCGTAGAGGGGTGGGTTTGGTCTGTCATGCGACCAGATAATGCCATTGCCCCCCAGTTCTGGCGACCGTGCTTGCGTAACCACTTCAGGACGGTCGATCTGCCCTGGATGCCATAGCGACTCTGGGCCGCTTTGTAGCTCAGTTCGCCCTTTTCTACCTGCGCGACAACTGCCAGCTTAAAAGCCAGCGTGTAGTCTCGCTGTGTCCTCTTAACCCCTGATTCCATCTGACTTCCCCTTTTCTTCATGAAAAGGTGTCAACTTCATTCAGGACGGGTCACTGTTCCAGCAAAGGCCGGGGGAGTGATCCCACCGGCCTTTTTTTCGCCCAATTTTCGACCGGAGAAGTTCATGAGACAACTCGCGCTCGCTGCCATCAGGCTCTATCAACGGCACCTCTCGCCCCACAAGGGTTTCTGCTGCGCCTATCGCCACCATACCGGCCACGCCAGTTGCTCGACACTCGGCTATCGGGCCATCCGCCGCCTTGGTCTCTGGCGCGGCATCGGCGTGCTACGCCAACGCCTTGGCAAGTGTGGCGTGGCGCATCGCCGCTATTCCCGGCCACAGAACGTCTTTCGCCATCAGGCCGGCTTCTGCGATCTATCATGTGACCTGCCATGCGACTTCGATTCCACCAGTTGTTCTCCCTGTGATTGCGGTGGGGACTGGGGATCACGCAAGGATGAAAGCAAAGAACAGCAGGTCCATATTCCGCCGAACAGCCTGCGCTGACCGACCAGGCTGAGGTTAGCTGTTCGCTCGCTGGATCACGTTCACCTCAGCTGGAACAACTGACCTCCAGCCCGCTCGCCCATTCCGGCGGCAAGGCGGCGTAATCCTCGAATTCCGGTTGCTCGGCGCAGGGATTTCGCAGGCAGGTGAGCAGTCGCTGGACTTCTGAAAAATCCTTATCTTTTGCCTGGCGGATGGCCTTTTCGGCCAGCCAGTTGCGCAGGATGTATTTCGGGTTGCTGGCGAGCATGGCGGTCTGGCGTTCGGCATCGTCCCATGGCGTCTGGGCCTGACGGGCCCGCCAGTTGGACAGCCAGGCATCGCAGGCTGAACGATCGACGAACAGGTCGCGCAGCGCGGCATCCGTTTTGGTCGAATTTTGGGGGTCGACCGCGGCAGGCAGTCGGGACAGGGCACGGAAGAACAGTGTGAAGTCCGGCCGATGCTGTTGCAGCAGACCGAAGGTTTCGCCAACAAAGGCCTCATCGTCGTCGAGCCCGGCGCGCAAGCCGAGCTTGGCGCGCATCAGGCGCTCGAAGGTAGCTTCAAAAGCATCACCATAGGTTTCATCAATGGCCTCGCGTGCCTGCTTCGGGCGTTTGATCAGCGGCAGGAAGGCTTCGGCAAGGCAATAGAGGTTCCATTGCGCGACATGCGGCTGGTTGCGGTAGGTATAGCGCCCCTGATGGTCAGAATGATTGCAAATATGACCAGCATCGAAAGCCTCCATGAAACCAAACGGGCCGTAGTCCAGCGTCAAGCCGAGGATGGACATATTGTCGGTGTTCATCACGCCATGCATGAAGCCAACGGCCATCCAGTGCGCCATCAGCTCGCCGGTACGCCGCGAAACGTCGCGCAGCAAGGCATCGTAGGGATTCAACGCATCACGGCATTCTGGTCGGAAGGTGTCGATGACGTAATCAGCCAGTTGCTGCAGTTCCAGTGGCCGATCGCGCGATGACCAATGTTCAAAGGAGCCAAAGCGGACAAAGCCGGGGGCAACGCGGGTGACGACGGCGGCCGTCTCGATTTCCTCACGCCGTACCGGATGATCGGCACCGATAACGCAAAGCGCCCGCGTGGTCGGGACGCCAAGACCGGCCATTGCCTCGGAACAAAGAAACTCGCGGATTGACGAGCGCAATACGGCCCGGCCGTCAGCGCCACGCGAATAGGGCGTGCGGCCAGCCCCCTTCAACTGAATCTCCCAATGCCCCTGCGGATTGCGCAGGCCGCCAAGCAGATGCGCCCGCCCGTCACCCAACTGGCCTGCCCAGACGCCGAATTGATGCCCTGAATAGACGGCGGCCAGCGGTTCGGCCCCCGGCATGAGCCGGTTGCCGGCGAAAATCTCGGCAAATTCGGGGCGTTGCAAAAACTCGGGCGACAAGCCAATCAATGCGGCGACCTCATCGCTGACGCCGACCGGATAGGGTGCCGGCAGCGGTTGCGGGTTCAGGCGGGTGTAAAAGGCTTCAGGCAGCGTGGCAAAGCTGTTGTCAAAGTCGGGAAATTCGAGGGGCAGCGGGTCAGGGGCGTTCATCGGCAAATTTGTCAGGTTTCTGGCGAAAGAGTCAGGCATCGGCGACATCCAGCAAATGGCACGCCGGACTGTTGGAAGGTGAGAACGCGAAAAACGCAGATGGTTCTCGGCGCCGCGCTCAGCTAAACTTCGCGGATGCGACGCTACCCGTTCTCCTTTATTGCCCTGACCACGCTCGGCGCTCTATGCGCCATTCCCGGCGCGATCAGCCTCGCCGGTTTTGGTGCAAGCCTGCACCCGGTGCTGGATGACCCGATGGCCGGTCTGGCCTTCATCGTTTCCGCCATTGCCCTGATCGGCTCCGGCGCGTTTCCACTAGTCATCGAGAAATTGAAGGAAAGCGAGGGGGAATGATGCAAACTCGCAGAGATAAACAACGCGATGCCAGCATGGACGAATTTGTCGCCAAGCCGATTCGGGTGGCGGAACTGCATGAAAAGCCGGGGCAGATCGAGGCTCGCTGAACTGCCGCTCAGTCTTCCCGCATCAGCCGCCAGTATTGAAACTTGAGGGTTGCCGCTGCGCCGGCGACGATGGCCAGGAAGGTGACGATGGAACCCAGCGCCAGTGTCGAGAAACCGGTAATCCCCTGGCCGACGGTACAGCCCATCGCCACCACCCCGCCGAAGCCCATCAGCGCCGCGCCAAGCAGATGGCTGGCGGTATCTTCAACGCTGGCAAAACCTTCCCAGCGGAAGTTGCTGGTTAGCAAAGCCCATGCACCAGAGCCGGCAATCACGCCGAGAACACTGGCAATGGCGAAAGTCAGCTTGCGGCTGGTATCGGACCACAGCATCAGCAGTTCCAGCGTATAGGCCTGCGGCGCAACGAAAGTCAGCGATTCCATGCGGCCGCTGTTGGTGGCTAGGAAGGCCTCTTCGAGGGTTTCGGGGTTTTCCGCCAGATAACCGATGTGACCGCTGACGTACCAGGCAGCTACCACGGCCAGACCGGTGCCGAGGCCGCCGAGCAGGTTGTCGAGGGTCCAGAAATCGCGCTTGAGCAGGCATGCTGCGGTCAACCCGCCCCCAATGACAAAAACCGCCAGCAGAAAAGCGGTCTTCGGGTCCATGCCGGCCGCAGTCAGCAAAGCGGGAATATCCTGCCCGCCCGGTAACGTGATTGCCGCCTTTTCCAGGACATTGACGCGGAAGACACCGAAGACGCCACGCATGGTCATGTAGGCGACCACCCCAAGCACCAGGAAAACGACAATCGATTTCAGGTTGCCGGCGCCGATGCGAATCAGCGTCTTCGAGCCGCAACCGGAGGCGAAGACCATGCCGATGCCGAAGGTCAGGCCGCCGACGATGTAGGAAAGCCAGGTGAAATTCGGCGTCCGGTAGATTGATTTGCCGAGATCGATCAAGCCGGCGGCGTGCAGGGTAGCCGAGCCGAGAATGGCAACGCCGATGGCCAGCAGCCACATGCGCATGCGGCTCCAGTCGCCCATGTTGACGATGTCGGAGACGGCGCCCATGGTGCAGAAATGTGTCTTCTGGCCGATGGCGCCAAACACGAAGGAAATGGCAAAGGCCAGCCAGAGAACGGTATTCGACAGGGCGGCAATTTCCATGATCAGGCTCGGTAAGACGTGGGATCGGTCAGGCCGGCAGCAGCGAAGCCTTCGGCCCGCAGCCGGCATGAATCACAGACACCGCAGGCCCGGCCAAGTTCATCGGCCTGGTAACAGGAAACGGTCAATCCGTAATCGACGCCAAGCGCCGCGCCGGTGCGAATGATTTCGGCCTTGGAAAGGTCGATCAGCGGCGCGTGAATGCTCAGCTTGTGCCCTTCGACACCGGACCTGGTGGCCAGATTGGCCATCTTCTCAAAAGCGGCAAGGTACTCAGGGCGGCAATCCGGATAACCTGAATAATCGACCGCGTTGATACCGACGAAAATGTCGTCGCTGCCCAGCACCTCAGCCCAGGCGAGGGCCAGCGACAGCATGATGGTGTTGCGCGCCGGCACGTATGTGACGGGAATGCCCGGCTGGACGCCGTCGACCGGGACATTGATATTGGTATCGGTCAACGCCGAACCGCCGAACTGGGCCAGAGCAAGGTTGAGCACCCGATGCTCGACGGCACCGAGAGCCTGGACCACCCGTTCGGCCGCCTGCAACTCGGCACAATGGCGCTGGCCGTAATTGAAGGACAGGCAATAGCAGTCAAAGCCCTGGCTGCGGGCAATGGCGAGACAGGTGGCGGAATCGAGTCCACCGGAGAGGAGAACGACGGCTGGCTTCATCATGGGGCGCGAATATACCTGAAATTTGACCGGGTTTCAGCGGGTATCTGCTTGTTCCTGCGCTACAATTTGCCGCCTTGAGCCCCTCAACCGGAGATTCCCATGTCGCATCGCCTGACTGTCCTTGCCGCCGCACTTATGCTTGCCGGCGCCGCTCACGCCGCTGATCAGATCAAGGTCGGCTTTGTGTCCACGCTATCCGGCCCGGGTGCCGGTCTGGGTGTCGATATTCGCGATGGTTTCAACCTGGCGATGAAGCAACTCAATGGCAAACTCGGTGGCCTACCGGCCGAAGTGCTGATCGCCGATGACCAGCAAAGCCCGGACATCGCCAAGCAGACCGCCGACAAGTTCCTGAAGAAGGACAAGGTCGATTTCATGACCGGCATCGTCTTTTCCAACATCATGCTCGCCGTCGGCCCGACCGTTTTCGAGAACAAGACCTTCTACATCTCGGCCAACGCCGGCCCGTCGCAATATGCCGGCGAACAGTGCAACCCATTCTTCTTCAACGTCGCCTGGCAGAACGACAACCTGCACGAAGCCGTCGGCAAGGTCGTTCAGGACAAGGGATTCAAGAACGTCGTGATCGTCACCCCGAACTACCCGGGCGGCAAGGATGCCGTTTCCGGCTTCAAGCGCTACTACAAGGGCAAGGTCGCCGAAGAGGTCTACACCAAGCTCGGCCAGCTCGACTACGCCGCCGAACTGGCGCAAATTCGCAATCTGAAGCCGGATGCGCTGTTCTTCTTCCTGCCCGGCGGCATGGGCATCAACTTCGTCAAACAGTTCGTATCGGCCGGCTTGTCGCGTGATACCCAGCTCTTCGCCCCCGGCTTCTCGGCCGACGAGGACGTGATCAAGGCAGTCGGCGCGCCCATGATGGGCATGTTCAACTCGTCTCATTGGGCACACGACATGGACAACCCCGAGAACAAGCGTTTCGTTGCCGACTTCCAGAAGGAATACAACCGCCTGCCCTCGCTTTACGCCTCGCAAGGCTATGATGCCGCCCTGATGATCGACGGTGCCGTGCGCGACGTGAAGGGCAAGGTCGAAGACAAGGCGGCGCTGCAAAAGGCACTGGAAGCCAAGCGCTTCAAGTCGGTACGTGGCGATTTCAAGTTCAACACCAACCACTACCCGGTGCAGAACTACTACCTGCGCGCCATTGGCAAGGACGCCCAGGGCCGCATTACCAACAAGACCATGGGCACCATTTTCACGAACCATGCTGACGCTTACGTGGCGCAGTGCAAGATGAAGTGAGTTTGAATCTGTCATTCCCGCGAAAGCGGGAATCCAGCGCGTAGCATCTCTTGGCTCCCGTTTTCGCGGGAGCGACGCTGATCTGAATCTCCATGGAAAAGCAGCCAGCTGTCTATATCCTTGCCAGCCAACGCAACGGCACCCTATACATTGGCGTGACCAGCAATCTGGTGAAACGCATCTGGGAACACCGGAGCGATCTGACTGATGGCTTTACCAAACAATATCGGTGCCACATTCTGATTTACTTTGAGCAACATGTAGAAATGGCCGAGGCCATCCGCCGCGAAAAACAGATGAAAAAATGGAATAGAGCCTGGAAGATTGAACTGATCGAGAAGCAGAATCCAGACTGGCGTGATCTTTGGCCGGAAATTTCACGCTGATGCTATTTCCCCCTCTCGGTCATTCCCGCGGCCTCGACACACCCGGGACTCCGCTTCGTGGCGGGCGAAGCGGGAATCCAGACCAAGGTCTTACTTCCTGGACTCCCGCTTTCGCGGGAGTGACGGAGGCCACCTAATGACCCAGCTATTCCTCGAACAAGCCCTTAACGGCCTGCAGTTCGGCCTGATGCTTTTTCTGCTCGCGGCCGGGCTGACGCTCGTCTTCGGCATCATGGACTGCATCAATCTGGCCCATGGTTCGCTCTATATGGTGGGCGCTTACCTGGTCGCGGCGGCAGCGCAGGCGGCGGATTCGTTCTGGATCGGGCTGGGTGCCGGGGTAGCGGGTGCTGCCGTGCTCGGCCTGCTGCTGGAGTTGTCACTATTTCGCCAACTCTACAAACGTGACCACCTGTCGCAAGTGCTCGCCACCTTTGCGCTGATACTGATCGCCAACGAGGCGGTACGGATTATCTGGGGCGCCCAGCCGGTCATGCTCAATCCGCCGGAGGCGCTCTCCGGCCCGGTCGAGATTGGCAATTTTTTCTACCCGGCCTACCGGCTGGTCATCATCGGTTTCGGCCTGGCTGTCGCCGGGCTGCTCTACCTGCTTGTCGCCAAGAGCAGGGTCGGCATGTGGGTTCGGGCCGGCGCCTCGAATCGCGAAATGACCGAAGCGCTGGGCATCAACGTGCAGGCCTTGTTCACCGCCGTTTTTGTCTTCGGCACGGCGCTTTGTGCGCTGGCCGGCGGGCTGCTCGGGCCGCTGCTGGCGGTTCAGGTCGGCATGGGTGAAAGTGTGCTGATCCTGGCTTTCGTGGTGATCATCATCGGCGGCATCGGCTCAATCCGTGGCGCGCTGGTCGGCAGCCTGATCGTCGGTTCGGTCGACACGCTGGGCCGGGCACTCTTGCCGACGCTGCTGCGCGCCCTCCTCCCCGCCGACGCTGCTTCCACGCTCGGCCCGGCACTGGCTTCGATCCTGATCTACCTGCTGATGGCCGGCATTCTGTTCTTCAAGCCGCAAGGCCTGTTTCCGGCTCGCGCCTGATGGCTTTCTACCGCCCCGCCCCCTATCAGAAACCAGTCGCCATCGCGGTGCTGCTGGCCATGCTGGCCCTGCCCTCGGTACTGACCGCCTTCGGCCAAGAGTTCTACATCGGCTTCGCCACCCGCGTGCTGATCTTTGCGCTGGCCGCCTCCAGCCTGAATCTGGTACTTGGTTTCGGCGGCATGTTCTCGCTCGGCCATGCTGCCTTTTTCGGCGTCGGCGCCTATGCGGCAGCGACCTGCCTGAACAGCGGCATTGGCGATGCGTTACTCGCCTTTCCCTTGGCCATGCTCGCCGCCGGCCTGTTCGCGCTGGTTGTCGGGGCGATCAGCCTGCGCACGCGTGGCGTCTATTTCATCATGATCACGCTGGCCTTTGCCCAGATGGCCTACTACCTGTTCATTTCGGCCCGCGTCTGGGGCGGTGACGATGGTCTGTCGCTCGCCAGCCGAATGACGTTGGGCGGGTTCAGCCTGAGCAGCGACAGTGCGCTGTATTTCGTCGCCCTCGCTTGCCTGGCGCTGAGCATCGTTTTCCTTGGCCGGCTGGCCGATGCCCGCTTCGGCCGGGTCATTCAGGCCATTCGAGAAAACGAGACGCGGATGGAAGCACTTGGCTATCCGGTCTTTCGCTATCGCCTGATCTGCTTCGCCCTCGGCGGCGCACTGGCCGGACTGGCCGGTGCCCTGCTGGCCAACCTGACTGGCCTGGCCAGCCCCAACCTGCTGCAATGGACGCAATCCGGCACGCTGCTGGTCATGGTCATCATCGGTGGCGTCGGCTATTTGTATGGTGGCGTGGTCGGCGCGCTGGTATTGCTCTGCCTGGAGGAAGTGCTGGCCGGATTTACCTTGCACTGGCATATCGCCCTTGGCCTGCTCTTGCTCGGTATCGTACTGTTCGCACCCAAGGGTGTCGCCGCGCTGTTCGGAAAACGGCATGGCTGAGGCACTCTTGGAGGTCCGTAGCCTGTCGCGGCGCTTTGCTGCGGTGGACGCCCTGCAGGGCGTAAATTTCAGCGTCGAGGCGGGCGAGGTGCATGCTTTGATTGGCCCGAACGGGGCAGGCAAGACCACCTTCATCCACCATGTTTCCGGCGCCCTGCAACCGGATTCAGGCAGCGTGCATTTCTCAGGTGCTGACGTCACGGCCCTCTCCATGCACCAGCGCGTTGCGGCCGGTATGGCTCGCTCGTATCAGATCACCAACGTTTTCCTCGGCCTTTCGGCGCTCGATAACGTCGCGCTGGCGGTGCAGGGCAGGGCGGATGCCGGCAGCAGTTTTCGCTTCTGGAAACCCGCCCGCAACGAACAACGGCTATTCGATGAAGCGCATGATTTTCTCAATCAGGTTGGACTGGCCTGGCGTGCCGAAAGCCTTGCCGGCAACCTGGCTCATGGCGAACAACGGGCACTGGAACTGGCCATGGCACTGGCGACCCGGCCAAAAATGCTGCTCCTTGACGAACCAATGGCTGGCGCCGGCCCGGAAGAATCGGCACGCATGGTTGAACTGATCGAGCATCTGGCTCGCCATGTCACCATTCTGCTGGTCGAGCACGACATGAATGCCGTCTTCCGGCTGGCCGACCGCGTCTCGGTGCTGGTCAACGGCTGCCTGATCTGCACCGGCACACCCGACGAAGTGCGAGCCGACCCGGAAGTGCGCCGCGCCTATCTGGGGGATCACCTGTGAGCGCCTTGCTTGAAGTCAGCGGCCTCGAAGTTGCCTATGGGCCGAGTCAGGTGTTGTTCGGCCTTGACCTGGCGATGCACGAAAGCGAAGCAGCGACGCTACTCGGTCGGAATGGCATGGGCAAAACGACAACCTTGCGCGCCATCTGCGGTTTGCAGGCGATCAAGGGCGGCAGCATCCGCTTTGCCGGCGAACGCATCGATGGCTGGCGGCCGGACCGCATCGGCCGCGCCGGCATCGCACTGGTGCCGGAAGGGCGGCAATGTTTTCCCAATCTTACGGTCGACGAGCATCTGGTGGCCTTTTTCGCCAACCGGCGCGGCCTCGCCGAGCCATGGACGCCATCCCGGGTTTACGAACTTTTCCCGCGCCTGCTGGAACGTTCGAAAAATCTCGGCAACCAGCTGTCAGGCGGCGAACAGCAGATGCTGGCGATTGGCCGGGCATTGGTCACCAACCCGCGCCTGCTCATTCTTGACGAAGCCACTGAAGGCCTCGCCCCGCTGATCCGCGAAGAAATATGGGCTTGTCTGGCCCGCCTGCGCAGTGCCGGGCAGAGCATTCTGGTGGTCGACAAATATGTTGAAAAACTGATCGGTCTGGCCGACCGCCACACCATCATCGAACGTGGCCAAGTGGTCTGGCAGGGTTCTTCGCATGAACTCGATGCCGATCACGGCATCTGGCATCGCTATCTGGGCATTTAAGCCGGCTGCGCCGCTAACCCAGGCTTTGTTCAAAATCCGGGAACGGTACTGGCCGGCCAAACAGATAGCCCTGGAAAAGCTGGCAGCCATGCTCAACCAGGAAAGCATGCTGCCCCTCTTCCTCGACGCCTTCGGCCACGACACTCAGGCGTAGCGCATTGCCCATGGCGACAATGGCGCTGACGATGGCCGCATCATCAGCGTCGGTCAGGATGTCGCGGATGAAAGAACGATCGACCTTCAGTTGTTCGAAGGGAAAGCGCTTCAGGTAAGACAGCGAGGCGTAGCCCGTACCAAAATCGTCAAGCGAAAAACAAACACCCAGCGTCCGCAATGCCTGCATCTTGGCGACCACATCGGCGACGTTTTCGAGCAGCAGGCTTTCGGTCAGTTCAATCTTCAGGCGCCCTTGCGCGACACCATGCCGGATGAGAGCAGCGCTTACCTGTTCGACAAAATCGGCCTGGCGGAACTGACAGGCGCTGACATTGACCGACAGGTAGAGGTCACGGGTTCGCGGATCGTCGGCCCAGTGCCGCAACCGGGCACAGGCCGTATCGAGAACCCAGAGGCCGATCGGTACGATCAAACCAGTCTCCTCGGCCAGCGGAATGAATGCGTCGGGGGCCACCAGGGCCTGCCTTGGGGGCTGCCAGCGAATCAGAGCTTCGGCACCAACCAGCCGACAAGCCGAATCGACCTGCGGTTGCACGTAAAGCAGAAACTCGTTGCGCAACAGCGCATTGCGCAGCCCGGCCTCCAGCGTGGCACGCCGATCCAGGGCGATCTGCATCTCGTTGTCAAAAAAGCGAATGGCGTTTCGTCCCGCTTCCTTGGCCTTGTACAAGGCGATATCAGCCTGCCTGACCAACTCTTCGGTCGTCTTGTCCTGCCCGCAGAAGATGCTGATACCGATGCTCGCCGAGCGAAAATGCTCGGTGGCACCCTTCAGCCGATAGGGCAGGGCTAGTTCGTGACGAATCTTCTCGGCCATCGTTTCAGTCTGAACCGCCGCCGCGGCTGCCTCGTTGCCGAGTTCCTCCAGCATCACGACAAAGTCGTCGCCGCCCTGGCGCGCTGCGGTATCGCCTTCACGCATACAGCGCCGCAGCCGGTTGGCCACCTCGACCAGCATGTGGTCACCAATATCGTGGCCTAGCGTGTCATTCAGGGTCTTGAAATTGTCCAGGTCGATCATCAGCAAGGCGCCGTACTGGGCATTGCGTTTTCCGGCCTGCCTTGCCTTGTCGAGCCGATTGAGCAAAAGACGACGATTGGGCAGGGCGGTCAGCGGATCGTAGAAGGCCAGATTGTGAATCTCCGATTCGGCCACCTTCAGATTGCTGATGTCGGAGAAGGTGCTGACGTAGTGGGTCAATCTATCCTGCTCATCGTGGATGGCGCTGATCGTCAGCCATTCCGGGTAAATCTCGCCACTCTTGCGACGATTCCAGATTTCGCCTTGCCAATGGCCGGAGCGTTGCAAGGCCCCCCACATGCGCCGGTAAAACGTCGCATCCTGGCGGCCGGACTTGAGCAGGCTGGGCTTCTGGCCAACCGCTTCCTGCGCCGAGTAACCGGTCAGCTTGGTAAAGGCAGGATTGACTCGCAGGATGCGCTGCTCGACATCCGTCACCATGATGGCTGCCTGCGACTCGAATGCCGTTGCGGTAATGCGCAACTCCTGCTCCATTTGCCGACGCAGGCTGATATCGGAGGCGATACCGAGATAACCCAGCAATTCTCCTTGAGTATCGTTCACGGCGGTAATGGCGAGCCTGACGGGAAATCGGGAACCGTCCTTGCGAACGTAAGTCCAGTCATTTTCATCGAGACCTTCGCTATCCAGCCTTGCAACAAAGGTTTCAAATCCTGGCTTGATTTCACGATGCAGTTCGGCTGACAGCACCCGCGCCCGAGCAATCACTTCTTCCGGCGCATGGAACAGCGCCGGACTGGCTCGACCAACAACTTCATGCCAGCTGTACCCGAGCAATCTCTGGGCCGCCCGATTGAAGTAAAGAATGGTGCCGTCGCGGTCGGTAGCGATGATTGCATGACCGGCATTTTCAAGAATTGCATGCTGGATCTGGCAAATCTCCGGCAACGAGGTATCCGAGCCAACGACTATTTGGTTTGAACAGCACACCGGGGCGGCAGGTTTATCCTTGGTCATGGCAATATTTGGGCGACACGCCGAGCAATTCGCTCAAGACGCGGCAAGCCTTCGAGACCACGAAAATCATGATTAGACATACCCCTCCCAAGGTAGTCTTTCCAGATGAAGAAGCACAGACTTATTCGTCACATTGTGACAGAACCCACTTACAAAGCGCTTACGGCCCGGTCAAAAGGCTGAGTTCGCGTTCAAGCAATGCTTCGTCACCGAGATTGAGGGCGACCAGACGTCGCAGGTGGGTCACGCTGTCGAGATCGATCTCGCGACAGGCCAGTCCGAAGTAACTGCCCTGATGATGGACGATGGTGCATTCCATGCGGATGCTCGTTTCGCTGTCGTTGAGGCGAAACTTCAGGGTGCAGTTGCTGCCGACGGTGACGAACAGATCACCAATCGGGCAAATCAGGGCACCTTTGAGTGAGAGATCGACAAGCTCGACAGCAAACTCGCCATTCGGGAGGAAAAGGCGCGCCTGGGTCTGAAATGAAATACGTGAAAACTGGCGGCGATTGCTGGTCATCGTTGTCTCTCCGTTATTTTCCGATCATGTTACCCCAAAGCAGTTTGTGCAACTGCATCTGAAAGCGCACGTTCAGGCCATCTTCGAGAATCCACTCGGCCAGCGCGGTCGGTTCGACCAACCCCTGAGCCGGGGAAAACAGTACCGGGCACAATTCGTCCAGCCGATGCTGGCGCAACATTTCGCGCGCCCATTCGTAGTCCAGCCGCGATGCAATGACGATCTTGATTTCATCACGCCGATTCAGGGCTGGCAGGTTTTCCCAGCGATTTTTTGCCGATTCGCCGGAATCCGGCGCCTTGAGATCCATTATTCGCGAAACACGCGGGTCCACCGCAGCAATGTCCAGCGCCCCCGAGGTTTCGAGCGAAACGTCGTAACCCGCGTCACACAAGGCGCTTAGCAAGGGTAGGCATTCCTTCTGCGACAGCGGCTCGCCACCGGTAACGCAAACCTGACGGGCCGGATACTTGGCCACTTCCGCCAGCACCGAAGCTATGGTCGCTGGTTCGCCGCCGGTAAAACTGTGCGTCGTGTCACACCAGACGCAGCGCAATGGGCAGCCGGCCAGCCGGACAAAGACCGTCGGCAGGCCGGCGCGCGAGGCTTCTCCCTGCAGGGAAAAGAAAATTTCCGTGATGCGTAAAGCCAATTACTTCTTCTTCAGGCGCTGCTGGGCGGTATCGGCGGCCGGAGAGGTGGGGTATTTGGCAATCACCGTTTCCAGCGAACGCTTGACCCCGGTCGGGTTGCCCAGTTCCTGCTGGCAGGTCGCAATGGCCAGCCAGGCATCTGGCGCCTTGGCGCTGGCAGCGTACTTGGTGGTGACAACGCTTTGCGCCTCGATCGCCTTGTTGCAGTTGCGCTGGGCGTACCAGGCATTGCCCAGCCAGTACTGGGCGTTGGGCGCCAGCGAACTGTCCGGGTATTTCTGCACGAAAGCAGCGAAGGCAGCAGCGGCTTCCTTGTATTTGGCCGCCTTGAACTGATTCAGCGCCGCCTCGTATTCCTGCCCCTCACGAGCCGGATCGCCGGCCGGTTTTGGATTTTCCCCGCTAGCCGGGTCCACCGCAGCACTGCCGGTAGCCGGACCTTCAAACTTGCGCAAGCGGGTATCAAGATCGATATAAAAATCCTGCTGGCGCTTTTTGGCGGTTTCCAGCTCGTAATTCAGCGTTTCGATCTGGCCGCGCAGGCGGGCTATTTCTTCCGCCTGACGCTGGATCTGTCCTGACAGATCCAGCTGGGCCTTGCCTTGCTGGTCGAATCGCGCCTCGGTCTTGATCCTGAGATCGGTCACCTGGCGACGCGCTTCTTCGTCGTCAAACATGCCGGCCTGGGCCGATGAGGCACCCAGAACGGCAATCAGAAGGGCGATTCGAGCCGGGCGCATGCTTAGAACTCGCCGCGGCCGTCAGCAGCCTTGTAGAGGATATCGGCGCGACGGTTTTCGGACCAGGCGCTTTCATCGTGGCCGGCATTCTTCGGCTTTTCTTCGCCAAGGCTGACTGATTCGACCTGATCTTCACGCGCGCCAAGCAGGGTCAGCGAACGCTTGACGGCATCGGCCCGCTTCTGGCCAAGCGACAGGTTGTATTCGCGGCTGCCGCGCTCGTCGGTATTGCCCTGCAGCAGTACCTTGTAACCTTTGTTGGCGACCAGATATTTGGCGTGGGAAGCAACCAGATCCTTGTATTCGTCCTTGACTTCGTACTTGTCGAGGTCGAAGTAGATGCTGCGCTGGGCCAGCTTGCTCTTTGGATCGGTCAGCTCGCGCGGCAGGCCGTTGGCATCCATGCCGCCAGCCGTCACCGGCGTAACGCCAGTGCTTGAGCCGCTGCGGGATTCGACCGGCGCGCCACCGTTATCGTCAGGGATCGGGGTCGAGCTGCAACCCAGAATCAGGGCAGAAATCAGGGCGGGGATTAGTAATTTTTTCATGTGGTTCTCCGATGGAAGATTATTTGAAGAATGGACCCCAAGCCGGTTCGCGTACATCACCTGCGGCGACCGAGAGGCGTTGTTTGATCCTGCCATCGCTGGAGACAGCCGATAGTACGCCGCGCCCGCCGATTTCAGTGGCGATCAGGATCATGCGGCTATTGGGGGCAAAACTGGGAGATTCGTCTTTATTCGAGTCAGTAAGCACTTGCACCTGACGGCTCGCCAGATCCATCACGGCGAGCTGGAAACGACCTTCGCGGCGGGAGATGAAGGCCAGGCTCTTGCCATCGACCGACGGTCGCGGCGATACGTTGTAGCTTCCTTCGAAGCTGACGCGCTGGGCGTCGCCACCACCGGCACCCATCCGGTAAATCTGCGGGCTGCCGCCCCGGTCGGAGGTGAAATAGATCGTGCCGCCATCGGCCGAATAACGCGGCTCGGTGTCGATGCCCGCCGAGTTGGTCAGCCGTTGCGGCGCACCGCTGCCATCGGCATTGACCGTGTAGATCTGCGAATTGCCGTCCTTGGAGAGCACCACAGCCAGCTTGCGGCCATCCGGCGCCCAAGCCGGCGCGGAGTTCGAGCCCTTCAGGTTGGCGACGATGTAACGTTGGCCGGTGGCCAGCGAATGGACATAAACGATGGGCTTCTTCTTTTCGAAGGAGACATAAGCCAGTTTGCTGCCATCCGGCGACCAGGCCGGCGAGATGATCGGCTCGGTCGACGTCAGCGCGGTAGCCGCACCCTGACCATCGGCATCGGCGATCTGCAACAGGAACTGGCCACGGGTCTTGACGACGTAGGCGATGCGGGTCGAGAAGACACCCTTTTCACCGGTCAGCTTTTCGTAGATGTAGTCGGCGATACGATGGCCGGCGGCACGCAGTTGATCATTACTCGTGACATAGGCCGCACCGCCGAGCGCCACGCCTTTTTGCGTATCGTAAATGCGGAAACGCGCCTCCATGCGTCCGTCAGGGCTGCGGGCCAGGCTGCCGGCAGCGAGCGCATCGGCACCCTTGCTCTTCCAGTCGGCATGATTGACCGGGGAGTTTTCATCCAGCGCCACGCCGGTCGTATCCACCAGTTTGAACAGGCCGCTGCGTTCCAGATCGGAACGCACGGTCGAGGTGACAATGCGCGAAGCGCTGCCATCACCGACAAAATCGGCAATCGCCACCGGAATGCGGTTGGCACCAGCCCCGGTAATTTCGATCGAAAGCTGTGCCTGGGCGACTGCTGCGGTCAACAGCGCCAAAGACAGGAAAATGCGGCGGGAAATTCGATGCATGTTGTTCATTTTCAATAAGTTTCGCGCGATTTTACTCTTCAAAGGGCTTGTATTTGATTTCCAGATCCCGCCTGAACATCGCAGGATCATCTGGTTTGGGCAAAGGCGAAGATTTTCGGATGGCACGCTCGATGGCGTTATCGAGCGCCGGGTTTCCGCTGGAGCGTTTAAGTCTGACGTCAAGTACTTCGCCCGAGGGTAGCTGATCGACCGCGAAAATCGCCTCCGGATTGCCCTGAAGACTGGGCGGCAAGACAATATTGCCCCGCACCTTGCCGCGAATCTTGCTGGCATAGTCAGCCAGACCACGCTTGTTTGAAGAAGCCCGTTGCTCCGCCTCGGCCGCAGCGGCATTGGCCATATGCTGGGCCGATGCCGTGGCCTTGGCCGAAGACTTCAACTGATTGGTCTCCTTTGCCAGTTCCTTGTCGAAGTCGAATTTCGGTGGCGGCTTGACCTCCGGCTTGGGCGGCTCGACTTTTTTCGGTTCGGGCTTCGGCTCGGGCTTTTTGGGTTCTGGCTTTTTCTTTTCTTCCTTGACCACAATATCCGGCTTGTGGGCCGGCAACGGGTCCGGCTTCGGCTCCACTTTTGGAATCGGCTTCGGTTCCGGCTGGACGACGGGCTCGGGAGGAGGTGGTGGCGGCGGAACATAGGTTGCCTGGCTTGGCTGGGCCGACCACAATTCGACCTCCATCACCTGCGGCTGGCTGCGTTTCCACTGCACACCCAGAAAGAGCGCGGCAACCAGCCCGACGTGCACCAGGAGAGTGAACGCCAGTGCGTATTTCTTGCCGGGCTCATCGGGCTTGTCGAGGATCATGTCCACTTATTTGCTGGCGGTTTCCAGGCCAACCTTCTCGAAGCCCATGCGCTTGACCTCATCGAGCACCTCGATGACGTTCTTGTACTGGGTTTCCTTGTCGCCGGCGATCAGCACAGCTATTTTCTCGTCGCCTGACTTCAGGGAATTGAGTTCGCCCTTCAGATCCTTGATGCCCCGGATTTTTCTGGGCTTGCCGTTGGCGTCGAAAACTGACAGCGCGCCATCGCTGCCTACCTCAACCTTGATGTACTTTGGCGGCTTCTGCGGCGCCGTCCCGGTCGTCGGCAAATCAACCGAACCCGTCGTCATCATCGGCGTCGCCACCATGAAGATGACGAGCAGCACCAGCATGACGTCGATGTAGGGGACGACGTTGATTTCGTTTTTCAGGCGGCGCTGGCGCATGGCTTAACGCATCTGCCGCTGGAGGATGTTCGAGAATTCTTCCATGAAACTCTCGTAGCGCGTCGCCAGGCGATCAATGTCGTGGGCGAAGCGGTTGTAGGCAAGCACGGCCGGAATCGCCGCGAACAGGCCGATCGCCGTGGCGACCAGCGCTTCGGCAATACCGGGAGCGACCGAAGCCAGCGTCGCCTGGCCAACGTTCGACAGCCCGCGGAAGGCATGCATGATGCCCCAGACGGTGCCGAACAGGCCGATATACGGAGAAACCGAGCCGACCGAAGCGAGGAAAGCAAGGTGCGATTCCAAGGCATCCATTTCGCGCTGATAGGTGGCGCGCATGGCGCGGCGGGAACCATCAACAATGTCTTTCGGGTCGAGGTTCTTCTGGCCCTTGAGCTTGGTGAATTCGCGGAAGCCGGCTTCAAAGATGCGCTCCATCGAACCGGCATGGTGGCGGTCGTTAACCGCGCTGTTGTACATGTTGTTCAGGTCGCCACCGGACCAGAAATCGCGCTCGAAAGTTTCGGTCTTGTTGCGCGCCTGACGCACCGAGAACCACTTCATGAAAATGTAGTACCAGGACATGAACGAGATGCCGGCCAGCAGGGCCATGACGACCTGCACGACAGCGCTGGCCTGGAGAATCAAGTGGAGGATGGAAAGATCCTGGGTGACGTTCATTTCAGCGCTTCCAGTTTGCTATGCAGGAATTCAGGGATGGCAGAAGGCGTCATGGTGGCCATATTGACGCAGGCGATTTCGACGGTACCGGTGACCAGTTCGACATCGCCGCGCCGCACGTGCTGGCGGAAGACAACGCGAACGCGGGTGAGCTTTTCAACTTCGAGACCAACGATCAATTCGTCATCAAGCCTGGCTGGCTTCAGGTATTCGCAACTTGCCTTGCGGGCAACGAAGCCAATCCCGGCCTCAGCCGCCAGTGCCGACTGATCATGCCCGGCAAAACGCATCCACTCGGTGCGGCAGCGCTCAAAGAACTTCAGATAGTTGGCGTAATAAACGACCCCACCGGCATCGGTATCCTCATAATAGACGCGAACGGGGATCGAAAAGGCGTTGGGTTTGGGCTCGTATTTCATCCTGCGATTTTACATTGCGTCGCAGCATTGTTTTGTAACGATCTGTTTCCAGAACAATTCTTTATCAAACAAAGGCTGAGTATCCTTGGCATTCGGGGCTGCCGTCCCACATAATCGCGCTTATGTCCCGTCCTTTTCAAATTTCTGATCGGCGCAGCCTGATCCTGCTGTTGAGCCTGCTTCTCAGTGCCGGCTTTTTCGCCACAACGCTATTCGGCTATTTCGTCTCCAAGGACGCCATCCATAGCGCCATCATCGGCCAGGATCTGCCACTGACCTCGAGCAACATCTATTCAGAAATCCAGAAGGATCTGGTCCGGCCCGTTCTCATTTCGTCGACCATGGCCCACGACACTTTCTTGCGCGAGTGGGTAATCAAGGGCGAAAAGGATGTCAGCGAACTGTCGCGTTACCTGGCCGAGGTCAAACTGCGCCATAAAGCCTTCAGCAGTTTCTTCGTCTCCGACAAGACCGGAAATTACTACACCGGCGAAGGCACTTTCAAGCGGGTATCCGAATCCGAGCCGCGCGATGCCTGGTACTACCGGGTCCGCAATATGCGCGACGACTACGAAATCAACGTCGATCCCGATCTCGTCAACAACGACAAGCTGACCATTTTCATCAATTACCGCGTGTCCGATTTTGCCGGGCAATATATCGGTGCCACCGGCATCGGCCTTACCGTCGATTCCGTTCGCCACCTGATCCAGCAGTATCAGGCCCGCTTCCAGCGCACCATTTACTTTGCCGACGCCAGCGGTCGCATCGTTCTCTACGGTGGACAGAAAGGTCTGGCGCCGGATCTGCGCAGCCGACCGGGAATGGCCGCAATCCTTGACCGTATCCTGGCCGAACGAAGCGGCTCCTATCAGTTCGTCGATGGCGGCGACAACCACATTCTCAACGTCAATTACGTTTCCGAACTCAAGTGGTATCTGTTCGTCGAGCAAAATGAGGATGTTTCGCTGGCCGGCATTCGCCAGACGCTATATATCAATCTGGCAATCAGCCTTGCCGTCACTTTGGTCGTCATTTTCCTGACCTACCTCGCCCTTGGCCGCTATCAGTCGAAAATCGAGGAAATGGCGTCGACCGACAAGCTGACCGGCCTCCTCAACCGGCATGCCTTCAGCATCCTGATCGAAAAACTGATGGCCAACTATCGGCGCAGCCCGCAAGCCATCACTGTCCTGCTCGCCGACATCGACCACTTCAAGACTATCAACGACCGTTATGGCCACCGCGTTGGCGACGAGGTGCTGACCAGCATCGCGCACCGGTTGCGCTCGACGCTGCGGGCAGCCGATTTCGCCGTGCGCTGGGGCGGCGAGGAATTTCTCATGGTACTGCCCGGGTGTAGTGCCGAAGAGGGCCGCCAGATCGCCGAAAAACTCCGGCTGGCAGTGGCGGAAAGCACGCCTTGCCCGAGCACGCCATCGATTCGGGTCTCGATTTGCGTCGGTGTGGCCCAGTTTGACGGCACCGAGTCGACTGACCAGACGGTGAATCGGGCCGATGCGGCGCTCTATGCCGCCAAGGCTGCCGGGCGCAATCGCGTCTGTCTGGCTGGAGCGGACTCCATCCGAAACGACAACGCTGCCTGATCAGCTATCGGCCAGCAGGTCGCGGACGACCGCACTGGCCGGCTCGGCCAGACCGAGGTGGCGGTAGACGGCGGGAGTCGCAATGCGGCCACGCAACGTCCGTTGCAGGTAGCCTTGCTGGATCAGGTAGGGCTCCAGCACATCCTCGATGGTGTCACGCGCTTCGCCGATGGCGGCCGCAATGTTGTCCACGCCGACCGGACCACCACCGAACTTGTCGATGATGGCAAAAAGGAGCTTCCGGTCCATGACATCAAGCCCGGCCGGGTCGACGTCGAGCATGGCGAGCGCGGCATCGGCGACCGGGCTGGTGATTTTGCCGTCGGCCTTGACCTCGGCGTAGTCACGCACCCGACGCAGCAGCCGGTTGGCGATACGCGGCGTACCGCGCGAGCGCTTGGCGATTTCCAGAGCCCCTGCTGCATCAAGCGGCGCATTGAGCAAGGCCGCCGACCGGCTGACGATGCTTTGCAATTCCTCGGCGTTGTAGAACTCAAGGCGGGCAACGATGCCGAAGCGGTCACGCAGCGGGTTGGTCAGCATGCCGGCGCGAGTGGTGGCGCCGACCAGCGTGAACGGCGGCAGGTCGAGCTTGACTGAACGGGCAGCCGGGCCTTCGCCGATCATGATGTCGATCTGGAAGTCTTCCAGTGCCGGGTAGAGAATTTCTTCGACCACCGGGCTCAGACGATGAATTTCATCGATGAACAGTACGTCGTGCGGTTCGAGATTGGTCAGGATGGCTGCGAGGTCGCCAGCCCGCTCAAGCACAGGGCCGGAGGTCGACCGCAGATTGACGCCCATTTCGTAGGCGACGATGTGGGCTAATGTTGTCTTGCCCAGCCCGGGCGGGCCGAAAAGCAGCACGTGGTCGAGCGAGTCGCCGCGATTGCGGGCGGCCTGAATGAAGATTTCCAGCTGCTCGCGAATCTTCACCTGACCGGTGTAGTCGGCCAGCCGCTTGGGGCGGAGCGCCCGTTCGAGGGCCTCTTCCTGCACCGATTTTGCCTGCGGCGCGATGATCCGCTCGGCAACCAGTTTGTCAGTTTCGATCATGCGGATTCTTCCTCACGCGTCCAGCGGCCGAGCAACATGTGGCCCAGCGCCAGCAATACCGGACCAAGAAAGATGCCGATGAAGCCAAAGACCAGCACGCCACCGAGCACGCCAAGGCCGATCAGCAGGATGGAAATGCCGGCGCCCCGGGCAATCAGGACCGGTTTGACGAAGTTGTCGATGCTGCTGATGATGAAAAGCCCGTAAAGCACCATGAAAATCGCCCAGCCGGTCTGGTCCTGGGCATACAGCCAGGCCGCCGCGCCGCCCCAGATCAGCGGCGGGCCAACCGGGATCATCGACAGGAAAAATGTGGCAAAGCCGAGCAGTACCGAGCCCGGCACACCGGCAATCAGAAAGCCGAGCATGGCGACGGCGCCCTGAGCCGCAGCCGTACCGACGATGCCCAGCATGACACCAACCACCGTGCCCCGTGTCTTGTCGAGAACTTCCTCGCCCAGATCACCGCCCAGCTTGCGGGCACCCACATAAAGGGCATGGCTGACCTTTGCCCCATCGCGATAGAGGAAAAAGATCACGAAGAGGACCAGCGCCAGTTGCAGCAGGCCGTTGCCGGCGATGGCACCGAGCGCGATGGCCAGTTGCCGGGCGGGAACAATCAGTTGCTTGAGCAGGGCATTCAGTTCGGTGCGATTGCTGGCAATCTGGTGCCAGAAATTCTGGATTTCGGCGCCAAAAAACGGCATGCCGCTCACCCAGACCGGTGGATCGGTCGGTAGCCCTTGCTCGACATAGGGTTTGGCAAACTCGATCATGTTGTCGGCACCGCTGGCCAGCGAGCCAGCCAGGAAAACCATCGGGAGCAGCATGACCAGTATCAGCAACAGCGTCATCAGCGTTGCGCCGAGGGAGTCGCGGCCGCCGAGGCGGGGCAGCAGCTTTTCCGAATAAAACGGCCAGGTGCAGGCCCAGACCACGAAGGCAAACAGCACGGCGCCGATGAAGGGCAGCAACACGGCGATGCAGCCGATGATCAGCAGCACCACCAGCGCAATCTGCGCTAGCCGGCGGGGATTTTCTTCGGAGAGCATCAGACCTTGGACAACAGTTTGAGGGCCTGCCGGATACCATCCGAGGTACCGATGTCGGCGGGCAAGGCTTTCATCGCGGAGGCCGCCTCTTTCTCGTTGTAGCCGAGGGCGAGCAGGGCGTTGGAAATATCGTGTTTTTCATCGTTGACCGCAGCACTCAGCGAAACACCGGTGGTTTCGGCCAGTTTGCCCTTCAGTTCGAGCAGCAGGCGCTCGGCAGTCTTCTTGCCGATACCGGGAATCTTGATCAGCCGGCCAAGTTCCTGCTGCGCCACCGCCGCAGCCAGATCGCCAACCGACAGGCCGGAGAGCACCGACAACGCCGTGCGCGCCCCGATGCCGGAAACCTTGAGCAATTGCCGAAAGGCGAAACGCTCGGCTTCAGTCAGGAAACCGTAAAGGTAGTGACCATCTTCCCGAACCGCGAAGTGGGTGAGCAGGGTAGTTCTCTCGCCGCTCGCCGGCAGGTTGTAGAAAGTGCTCATCGGCACGTCAAGTTCGTAGCCGATGCCGTTCACATCGAGCACGATCTGTGGGGGATTTTTTTCGGCGATAACGCCGGTCAGTCTTCCTATCATCTCGGCTTGATTTCTTTCTGGGCAAGGTACTGTAATTTCACACAGGTTCTATCCTATCAGACGCCCACCGCGAACGCGAAAACCGGTGGTGGAAAACGCCCCCAGCCCCTGTCCGCCATGCGCGTGGCAAATGGCGCAGGCCAGCGCGTCAGCGGCATCAGCGGTCGGCGCACCAGGCAGGTTGAGCAGCCTGACCACCATGTGCTGCACCTGCTCCTTGGCCGCCTTACCCTGACCGACGACGGCCTGCTTGATCTGCAACGCCGTGTATTCCGCAACCGACAGATCGGCATGAACCAGCGCACTGAGCGCCGCGCCGCGGGCCTGACCAAGCAGCAGCGTCGATTGCGGATTGACGTTAACAAAGACTTTTTCCACTGCTGACTGATTCGGTTCGTAGGTTGCAATCACTTCGCTGATCCCGGCAAACAGGGTCTTGATCCGTTCCGGCAACGATTGTTTTTCGTTCGACTTGATGCAGCCGCTGGCGACATAGACCAGTTGCTTGCCGTGAATCTCGATCACGCCAAAGCCAGTCACCCGCAGGCCTGGGTCGATGCCAAGAATCCGTGGAACAATCATTTCGACCTCGCCACCAGATAAACGCCACTCACTGCCAGCAACATGCCGAATGCTGCGGTCAACGTCAAATTTTCGCCAAAAATCAACCAGGCAATCAGCGCCGTACTCAGTGGCGTCAGATAGAAAAGGCTGGCGACATTGACCGCACTGCCGCTGCGGATCAGCAGGTTGAGCAGGCTGATCGCACCGAGCGACAGAACCAGCACCAGCCAGCCGAGCGCAAAGGCGAACTCGCCCGTCCATTCGACATGAAAGTCTTCGAACATTGCGATGGCGATGATGGTGACGATGGCCGTCGGCACGAACTGGATCACCGAGCCGGTACGCAGATCGAAGCTGGCGCAGAAACGTTTCTGGTAGAGCGTGCCGGCCGTAATGCCCAGCAACGCCACCAGCGCCGGAATCAGCATCGGCCCAAGTGCTGCATCGCCGAACTTGCCGGAAACGACCAGCCCGACCCCGACAAAGCCCAGCGCCAGCCCGCTCCACTGCCGGCCGCTGACTTTTTCACCAAGCAGCCAGCCAGCGCCGAAAGCTGTCAGCAGCGGCTGCATGCCGACCACCAGCGCCGTTACCCCGGCCGGCAGGCCATGCTTGATCGCGACGAAGACACCGCCGAGATAGACGGCATGAACGAGCACGCCGGAAACTGCGATATGCAGCCATTGCACCCGCTCCTTCGGCCACGGCGCCCGAGTCACCAGCACGATGGCAGTCATCAGGGCAATGACGAAGGCGTAGCGAATCAGCAGGAAAGACAGCGGCTCGGCGTAAGGCAGGCCGTACTTCGCCCCGATGAAGCCGGTGCTCCACAGGAAGACAAAGAGGAAAGGGTAGAAGCGTTGCACGTCCGGTTAGTCGATCAGGGCGCCGACGCATCGGGCGTGTCTGGTTTCAGTCGCAAGCCGCCTTGCAGTTAGCCGCATCCGTGACACAGGCTTTTTCATCCAGCAGTTTGCAGGCACCTTTGGTCCGGTAGGTGAAATTGATACCGTTCGGATAGGCGCAAACCAATTTTGTCAGCTTGCCCTGCGGCACGACCTTCATGCTGGTCGCCTTGAGCGACTTGAACTTGTCGGCCGGCAGATCGCAGGAGACGTAGCCGTCGAACTCGCCATCCTTCGACTCCCAGCGCGCCGTGTTCTTCATCTGGCGGTAGTCCTCGTAGCGAACGCATGAATCGGTCTGATTGGCGTAGGCCTTAGCGTTGTCGCTGCAATACCCGTTGTAGGTGAATTTCAGTTCTTCTTCGGTCGGGCAGGCATTGACCTGCACGGTGGCAGCCAGATCGGGACAGGCCAGCTGGCCGGCAGAGGCCGAGAGACTCAGCGTGGCAGCGAACAGGGCAAGGGTAAGCGAACGAAAATTCATGGAAGTCCTTTGGCTGCAACGGGAAAGCGGGGGATCCAGTCTTCTAAATATTCTGGATTCCCGCTTTCGCGGGAATTCCCCGTTCAAACTAACCGGTGTCTCGCGGCACGTCAGTCTTCGATGACTGCCGTGGTGTAGAGCTCCTGGACGTCGTCGAGGTTTTCCAGCGCGTCGAGCAGCTTTTGCATCTTCACGCCGTCCTCGCCGGCAAAGACGTTCTCGCCTTCCGGCTTCATCGTCACTTCACCGAATTCCGGCTTGAATCCGGCGGCTTCGAGCGCGTCCTTGACGGCCATGTAGTCGTTTGGCGGCGTCAAAACCTCGATCGAACCGTCGTCATTGCTTGCCACGTCGTCAGCGCCAGCTTCGATGGCGGCATCCATCAGCGCTGCTTCATCGGTGCCCGGTGCAAAGATCATCTGCCCGCAGTGCTTGAACTGGAAAGCCACGCAACCATCGGAACCCATGTTGCCGCCGTATTTCGAGAAGGCGTGGCGAACTTCGGCCACGGTACGCACCTTGTTGTCGGTCAGGCAGTCGACCATGATCGCCGCACCGCCGAGGCCATAGCCTTCGTAGCGGATCTCGACGTAATCGACGCCTTCCAGCTCGCCGGTGCCCTTCTTGATGGCGGTGTCGATCTTGTCCTTGGGCATATTGACGCCCTTGGCCTTGTCCACCGCGACACGCAGACGCGGATTGAAGTTGATGTCGCCGCCGCCCATCTTGGCGGCCACGGTGATTTCCTTGGCAATCTTGGAGAAGGCAGCGCCGCGCTTCTCATCCTGGCGACCTTTACGGTGCTGGATATTGGCCCACTTGGAATGACCAGCCATACTTTTCTCACTGCAATAAACGAAGAAGGCGGCATTTTACCCGCAGCCGGGCAATCTCGTCAGGCCAGCAAGCTGCCTGCCGTTTACGCTCCTTCACAATCCATCGCGCAAGCATTGCTAGAATGCCGGAATACTTTCAAGAGGAATCCGCCGCCATGTCCGAACCCCTTTACCTCGCCAAGTCCGAAGACGGCTACCCGGCCCTGTTGCCGCAGATGGCCAACCGCCACGGCCTGATCACCGGCGCCACCGGCACCGGCAAGACCGTCACGCTGCAATCGATCGCCGAACGCCTGTCCTACGCTGGCGTGCCGGTCTTCATGGCCGACGTCAAGGGCGACCTTTCCGGCATGGGCGCCGCCGGCGTCGTCACGCCGAAGCTGGAAGCGCGGCTGAAAGATCTCGGCCTCGAAGGCTTCGCGCCCTACGCCAACCCGGTCGCCTTCTGGGACGTTTTCGGTCAGGGCGGCATCCCGGTTCGCGCCACCATTTCCGACATGGGCCCGCTACTGCTCGCCCGCCTGCTCAACCTCAACGACACCCAGACCGGCGTGTTGCAACTGGTCTTCAAGATTGCCGATGACAAGGGCCTGCTGCTGATCGATCTGAAAGACCTGCGGGCTTGCATCCAGTATGTGGGCGACAACGCCAAGGAATTCACCACCGAATACGGTAACGTCTCGTCAGCCTCGATCGGCGCCATCCAGCGCGGCTTGCTGACGCTGGACGAGCAGGGCGGCGACCAGTTCTTCGGCGAGCCGATGCTCGACATCAACGACCTGATGAAGCTCGACGAAAACGGCCGTGGCGTCATCAACGTGCTTTCCGCCGAAAAGCTGGTGCAGGCGCCGGCGCTGTACTCCACCTTCCTGCTCTGGCTGCTGGCCGAACTCTTCGAGCAACTGCCGGAAGCCGGCGATCTCGAAAAGCCCAAACTGGTCTTCTTCTTCGACGAAGCCCACCTGCTATTCACCGATGCGCCGCAGGCGCTGACCGACAAGGTCGAGCAGGTCGTTCGCCTGATCCGCTCGAAGGGTGTCGGCGTCTATTTCGTCACGCAAAACCCGCTCGATGTCCCGGAAAAAATCCTCGGCCAGCTCGGCAACCGCGTCCAGCACGCCCTGCGCGCCTTCACACCACGCGACCAGAAAGCCGTGCAGTCAGCCGCGCAAACCATGCGCGCCAACCCGAAATTCGACGCCGCAACGGCGATCACCGAACTCGGCGTCGGCGAGGCGCTGGTTTCCTTCCTCGATGAAAAAGGCCGGCCGACCATGGTCGAGCGCAGCATGATCTTCCCGCCCGCCTCCCGGCTTGGCCCGCTGACCGCCGACGAGCGCAAGGCAATGATCCAGGCCTCGCCCCTGCTCGCCACCTACGGCACAACGATCGACCGCGAATCGGCCTACGAAATTCTCCGGGGCAAACCCGCCACGACCCAAGCAGCCCCCGGTGCCATCCCCGCGCCGCCAGCCGGCAGCGGCAGGATCGATGCCAACGACTGGGGCAACCACACCAGCCAGCCGCAGGCAGAGCAGCGCCCGACGCCGCAACCCCGTCAAAGCGCCCCCGCCCCCCAGGAATCCGGCGGCGGCATTCTCGACAGCATTGGCGAAATGTTCGGTGGCAGCACCGGCCCGCGCGGCGGACGCCGTGAAGGCGTACTGGAAAGTGCCGCTAAAAGCGCCGCCCGCGGCATGGCCGGCACAGTCGGTCGTGAAGTCGGCAAACAGATTTTGCGCGGCATGCTGGGGTCGATATTGGGCGGTAGGCGCTAAACCGGGGCGAGGCTACTCCCCGTTCATGGCGCAGATTTTTCTGCGCCATTTTCTTGTGTTTTGGCCGGTCGACCGCAGCAATCATCCGCCCGGCAGCCCGACCAAGCGCCGAGCCCGACCCTTGGGCCGAGTCTTACCGGAACACCTCGGTCACCTATAGATTCACAATTTCGGTGCTCGATTCCACCGCCAGGGAACTTGCCAGAGCTGAATACACCGGAACGCACGATACCCGCGAGTGGGGCGATGAAGCGGCGGCTTCGATTTAATTTTGATCAACTCGATGCAATGGCGCAGCCCCCTGCGCCATTTTCATTTTCGGGCCTTTTTTCCGGTTGACCATGGAATCGCCCGCCCAGAGTTAAAAAACCTGTCGCCACCACCCGACAATGCTACTTTCCGATGTCACTCAAGCACCTGAAAAAACACGGAAATTTTAATTATATATTCCTAATAGCATATGCCATAAAGCTATTGCTTATGCAAAAGGAATTCATTAGGCTTCACTCCGGCTGACGTGCCGCTGCTGCTTCTGCCCTTCCACGGGTATTCGCATGGAGCGCGCCGCACGGGCTTTTTCGTCAACCCGTTTAACAGAAGGAATGAAAACCATGTCATTGATCAAATGGACTTCAGAGGAATACGGCACCGGTGTCTCGCAGCATGACGACGAACACAAGCATCTGTTCGGTCTGCTCAACGGGCTGCATGCCTCGGTTGCTGCGGGCGAACGGGGATCCATCGGCCGTGCGCTGGATGGCTTGATCGCTTTTGTCGCCGAGCATTTTTCGGCCGAGGAAAAGAATATGCGCAAAGCCAGCTATCCGGCTCTGGATCAGCATCTCATGGAGCATGAAAAGCTGGTGAAAACCTGCATCAACCTGCAGCAGCAGTTCCATGCCGGCACCACGGAAATCACCACGGAAACCACCACCTTCCTGCGTGACTGGCTCAAACAGCACATCCCGAACGTGGATCGCAAATACGGCCCGACGTTGTCGGCCATCTAGCCCCTGAAGTACGGGAGATTCGTTCTCCCGCCTCCTTTGCCGGACGATTCGCCTGAGTCGCCCGGTTTTTTTCGGCAGTTTCGATAAGTCGGCCAATTTTCGTCGCGCCAGGCGATTTCATTTTTGGCCATTTTTCCCGGTTGACCGCAGGATTGTGCTCAGCCGGCCTGACGCCCACGCGGCCGCAGCAGGCCAGCCAACATCGTCCATTCATGCACGCTGAGCCCGAGCAGGATCAGGCCGGTGCCGAACCACAGGCGCAGGCCGATGCTCTCGCCGTTGAGCCAGTGGCCGAGCAGCAGCGCGATAACCGGGGTGATCAGCGTTATGAGCGCGACCTTGGAGGTTTCGAGATGTTTGATCACGTAGTAATAGAGCGCGAAGCCGATCACCGAGCCGAAGACGCCGAGGTACACGATGGCCGCCCCGGCGCGCAGCGGGACCATGTCGGGCACGCGGCCGTCGGTCAGATACCAGACCAGGCCAAAGAAGGGCAGCGCGACGCTCAGCGTACCGACGGTGGTGGCCAGCGGCGGACTGTCGTCGCCGATGTGCTTGAGCCAGACGAGGCAACCGGAGTAAATGAAGACGGCGACGAGCAACGCGACCAGACCGAGCAGCGCATTTTCATGGCCGAGCGTGTCGCCGTGGATGAAAATCGTCGCCAGACCCAATGCGCCGAGCAGCATGCCGATCAGCCTGAGGGGCGTCAGTGAGCGCTCACCCAGAAAGAGCGCGGCGAGGATGCCGGCGGCCAGCGGCGACACGCCGAAGAGCACCGAAATCAAGCCGGAATGAATGTAGCGGGCCGCCCAGTAGGTGAGCGCCATGGCGAAAAAAAGGCCAAGGCCGCCGACCACATAGGCGCGACGGGCCCGGTCGTGCAGCGGAAAACGGATGCGCCAGACAATGATGAGGGCAGCGGCGACAACGGCGCCGATCAACATGCGAGCGAAGACGGCAAGGGCAAAACTGGTGCCTTCGGTGCTCCACTGGATAGCCAGTGGCGTGGTGGACCAGATCAGGATGATGCCGAGATAGGCGAACGGTATGGGCACAGCTTTCTCCGGTTTAGTGCGGTTGGGGCGAGGGCGGATGCATGGCGGCATGGGCGAGGCGCTCGGCGTTGGGACAAACTTTGGCCAGCAGGGTCCAGTCGGCAATACGAGTCATGGCAATTCCTTTCGGTGAGGGGAAAAACAAAGAGAAAACAAAAAGGCCGCGGGTTTCAAATCCGCGGCCTGTGCTGAAATCGGGTCAGAAAACTTCGACTATCTCACCCCGGGCCCCGGACAAACGACAACGCGCCACGCACGCAGGATGCGGCGGCACGGGGTTTTCAGGGCGAACAGGGAAATCGAAGAATTCATGGATTCATTTTGCCGGCATATTGTGCAGTGCGTCAAGCACCGGCTCGATCTGCACCGCAATCGGCGTGTTCGGGCGGCCGAGCAGTTGGCGCAATTGATGGCTGTCATCGAACAACGCGCCCTGAGCGACGGCGGCATAGTCGGCTCGGGTAGCCGAGGCAATCCGGCCATCCCCGGCGCTGCCGATCAGCGCCCCGTACTGAAAGGAACGCTGAGGGGCTGTGCGAAATATCGCGCCAGCCCAACGAGAACCGTCTTGCTGATCAACTCATGGTATCGGACGGCAAACGGCCATGACCGGTCGGTGGAATGTGTCGCTCCATAGCTGACGTTCATTTCGATCGTTGCTCTGAAGCGGTCATCGACCCCGGGTTGGCGAAACCTTCTGCTTTACCGGCGGCAATGTAGCGGGGGACTAAACCGCTCGCGCAGCCTGCTACCGCTCGAGCGGTTTAGTCCTTCGGCCAAGAGTAGCCACTGCGCTTTTCTTTTCATAGCGGTCAGTACGTACCGTACTCAACTTGGGAGCGGTCATTGAGCCTGAATTCCTTGAGCGATGGGATTCAAGCCTGACTGCGCAGTCAGGGTGGTCGTACTTCAGACGTGACAGATGCTAATCCAAGAATTCCCGATGGCGTGACGGCTCCAATAGCCGATATCGTTATCCCGATTGATTGAGGGACGAATTTGAAAAACGAAGCCGCAGTCTGTCATCGAAGGCTCTTCAACGCCGCGGGCTGCGTTGCGTTTCCGAAGGCAATTCACCGAACAGGGCGCGATACTCGGCGGCAAAGCGCGACAGGTGCCAGAAGCCCCATTTGCAGGCAATGTCGCGGATTGCCTGAGGGGTGCCTGGGGTTTCGCGCAACTCACGACGCACCCCGTTCAGGCGAAGGGTGCGGAGGTACTGCACCGGGTTGGTGTTAAGCACCCCAAGGAAACAGTAGTTGAGCATTCGCCGGCTGATCTTGAGTCTGGTGCACAGGTCGCTGACAGTAATCGGCTCGTTGGTGTGGGCCAAGGCGAAATCCGTGGCATCCTTAACGATCTGGTAACGCCCCTTGAATGAGCGGGACGGCACCGGGGCTTCGGAGGCGGTGCCGAGAACTTCGGCCAGATGTCCGATGATGGCCGAGCTCATGGCTTTTTGCACCTGAGGATAAGCGAGCAAACCGGGCTCGAAGTTGCTGGGGTCAAAAATGGAGAGCAGGCAGTTTCTCAACTCATCCAGTTGCCCCGGTGGCGTCACCATAACGGATGGCGAGGCGGGAAACAGTTTGGCCAGTTCTTCGTTCGAACGTGGCCCCATTGCCTCAATCAGGGTTTTTTCCGGTATGGCGAGGGCGACGACATCGAATTTTTCCGGTGTCGTCAAGGTGAAATCCTTGTCGCTGTGGAAAGTCAGGATCGAGTCTCGCGTCAGGACCTGCTTCGCGAACAGGCCGGTGCCTTTCATGTTGACCGGAATGCCGACAACGTAACTGCCTTTCCATGTGTTGCCAGCCTGTGAAACCGAGCGGTTGGTTGTTTCACGGAAAAGCTGCAATCCCTCGAACCAGATATCTACAACGTTTCCCTCGAATGAACCGGGAGATAGCTGATCGTAAACTTGATCCCACTTACCCAAGGCTTCGGCGTGTTGATCCGAATCCGACGTCCGGTGACGTTGGTAGGAGTAGCTGGAGGCGGCCTGAAGCTGGGGCATGTCAGATGAGGAATCTCTGGGAAAGGATGGTCAATCAAGATTACGTCGCTAAGCTGACGATAGCTTGACAGTCTAGTCGAAATTTCACTAAACGGCATCAATTCCATTATTCGTAACATCGTCGGCTTGCTTGCCAGCCCTCAATCAGTGTGCCTGTCTCTGCTTCACGGTGGCCGATGGCAGTTCGCCAAACAGGGCGCGATATTCGGCCGCGAAGCGAGGCTGGTGGCTGAAACCCCACTGTGCCGCGATATCGCGGATTGCAGCCTGGGGGGCGGCGGCCCGCAGTTCCCGACGGACGCCGTTGAGGCGCAGCTTGCACAGATAATGGTGCGGACTGCTGCCGAGTATTTCCTGGAAGTAATAGTTGAGCAGCCGACTGCTGATATTGAGTTTGCTGCACAGTTCCTGGACCGTGGGCGGATCGCTGGGCCGGGACTGAGCATAGTCGATCGCTGCATTGACCAGATGGCTGCGGGCCTTGAAGGAGAGGGCAGGCATTGGCGCCGGATGAGCTTGTTCCAGGGTTTCGAGAATGTGGCCGATGATTGCGGAATGCATGCTGCGCTGCACCTGCGGATAGCACAGTAGTTCCTGCTGGAAGTGCTGCGGGTCGAGGACCGAGGTCAGGCAGGCTCGCAGTTCGTCGAGCTTATTCTTGTTGGGCACCAGTAAGGATGGCCGGTCGGGAATCAGCTGACGGATGTTGCAGCCCTCGCTCTCTAGCTCGGCCAGGGTAGTGTCGGGAATAGCAATGCCGATAACGTCGAACTCTTCCGGTGTGGTCAGAGAGAATCCCTGTTCGCTCTGGAAAGTGAACACGCTGTCCATATTGACCTGCTGCCTGCAGAACAGTCCGGGGCCGCTCATCGCCACCGGAATACCAATGATGTGACAGTTCTGCCACGGGGCACCATTCTGGAAGACCGAGCGGTTGGTCGTTTCGCGAAAGATCTGGATGCCCTTGAACCACAGTTCGACGACCTCTCCAGCAAACGGCCCGGGCGACAACTGGTCGTAGGTCTGATCCCACTGCGCCAGCGATTCGGCATGCTGGTCCGAATCGCGGGTGCTCTTGTGTTCGAAGCTGAAGGGGGCAGCTGTTGCACCAGCCGGGTGCGCTTGCTGCGGGCCTCGTTTGTCGATGGTGCATGAATTGGGTTTCGGGGCTCGCTCTCGCCTGATACAGGGCTGCTGTCCGGAATGGAGAGAAGAGTACATGGCGGTCCTTCTTTCTGGAAAATCATGGGCTTGGCCGAGTTGCCCGGAAAAAGCCGGCAGGGCGCGTTTGCCTCGGCGGCGGAAATCTCGCCCGAGACAATGTTGTGCACTGCACAAGTTGTGCCCAGAGGTTGTGTTTCCTGAGCAGGCATTGAGAAAGGTCAACTTTTTGTTAGTCAAGTGATCGATTTTTCCGATTTCGGATATTGATCTCCCGTAACCGGTCTTTTCGGTTCCGATTTCGGATAACGGGTTTCTCCCTCCCCCGACAACAATGGGTCCCATGCACCGGGGGACTCATTCATACCCGGTATTGATCCAGGCACGAGAAAAGGGAGGTCGCTGGTGATACTCAAGAAAGTTGTTCTGTTTTCAATGTTGGCCGGGCTCGCCGGAGCAGCCTTGCCGGTGTTTGCCGAATTGCCGGTGGACACCATAGGGGTGTCCAGCCTGCCCGCTGCCCATCCCTACCGCCTGTACTTCACCGATGTGGCCTTGCCTCATATTTCCGACGGCAAGCTGACGGTAATCGACGGGCGCAACTTCAAGGTTGAGGGCATGGTATCGACCGGCGCTTTCGCCCAGACCACGCTGTCGCCGGATCGCTCCGAACTCTACGTAATGACCACCTATTACACCAAGCTCAACCGTGGCGTGCGCAGCGAGGAAATTCTCGTCTATGACGCCAAGACGCTGGCCCTGAAGGCGGAGTTGCCATATCCGGCACGCCATGCCCAGGCTCTGCCCTATATCGGCACCTTGCGCACCAGCGGTGATGGTCGCTTCATCATTGTCCAGAACGCAACGCCAGCCACTTCAGTGGGTATTGTCGACCGGCAGAGCGGCAAGATGGTTTCGGAAATTCAGACACCCGGTTGCTTTATCGTTTATCCCGCCCAGACCACCAACCGTTTTTCCACCCTGTGCGGCGATGGCACCATGTTGACTGTTTCCCTGGACGATCAGGGCAATCCTGTCGGCAAGAAAAAAACCGCCAAGTTCTTCGATCCGGACGAGGATGCCTTGTTCTCGCCGGCGGCCCAGGATGGTGACACGTACCACTTCGTTACCTACAAGGGCAACGTGGTAAGCATCAATGTTGCCGGTGACACCGCCGTGCCCGAAAAGGCTTGGCCGCTCGCCCTGCCGTCGGAGGCCAAGCAGAACTGGCGGCCGGGCGGCTCTCAGCCGGTTGCCTTGCACAAGGATAGCGGCACGCTCTACGTCGGTCTTCATCCGAAGGCCGTTGAGGGCAGTCACAAAAATCCGGCTCACGAAATCTGGGTGTACGACCTGAAGGCCAAGGCTCGCGTGGCCCGCGTCAAGACGCCGCATGCGATCGGTCTTGCTGTAAGCCAGGGTGACGCGCCGAGGGTATTCGCCTTCAACGCCGAGGGCGCCAGCATTGCAGCTTTCGACGGTGGCCGGAAATTGAAGAATGTCGGCGGGGCAAAAGGCTTCGGTGATACACCTACCCAAATGGAAGTGCAGTGATGGAAATCCTCATCGCATTCTTCCTTGATCCGGTCGTGACCCGAGCCATCGGGGCAACGCTCTCCATCGTCCTGCTTTTCGGGGCCTTGCAGAAGCTGCGTGACCCGGTGGTTTTTGCCGGCGCGGTGGAAAACTATCGCTTGCTGCCGGATTACCTGCTGCCGCTGGCTGCCCGTGGCTTGCCCTTGCTTGAGCTGGCGGCAGGCGTGCTGCTGCTCTTCCCGGAGACCTGCCTGCTCGGCGGGGGGCTGGCCCTGCTGCTGCTCGTCGTTGTCACCTCGGCCGTTGCCATCAACCTGCTGCGCGGCAACGCCGGCATCGACTGCGGCTGCGGCGGTCTTTCCAGCCAGCCCCTGTCATGGGCGCTGGTCGTCCGCAATGTTCTGCTGATGCTGCTGGTTGGCATCGCCGTGCAGGAAAGTGCCGGTCGTGCCCTGGTCTGGGCTGATTACTTCACCGTCGGTGGCGCTGTTCTCGCCCTGGTCGGCCTCTATGTCTCCGCCAATCAATTGATGACCAACGCTCCCCTGGCGCTGGCTGTTCGCAAGTAAAGGAAAAATCATGAATGACGCTCTGCTCGTTTCCAACGTCTTCCTCTGGGGCATCGTGCTCGCCCTCGTCGTCGTCGTCCTCGCTCTCGCCCGCCAGATCGGCATCCTCTACGAACGCGTCGCGCCGATGGGGGCGCTGATGATGGACCAGGGGCCAAAAGTGGGTGAAGTCGCGCCTACCTTCAATCTCGACTCTATCGGTGGCGGCAAGATGCAGGTCGGCGGCAATACCGGTCGCAGCCAGCTACTGTTCTGGTTGTCGCCAACCTGCCCGGTCTGCAAGAAGCTCCTGCCCATCCTCAAGTCGATCCAGGGCGTCGAAAAGTCCTGGCTCGATGTGGCGCTGGCCAGCGACGGTGATCTGCCCGAGCACGCCGAGTTCTATCGAAAAGCCGATCTTAAAGGCTTCCAGTACGCGCTCTCCCACGACCTCGGCATGACCTACCGGATTTCCAAGCTGCCCTATGCCGTGCTGATCGGCGAAGACGGCCGGATTCGTGGCAAGGGCTTGGTTAATTCCCGTGAGCAGCTGGAAAGCCTGTTTGCTGCGAAGGAAGCCGGCGTCGCCTCGATTCAGGAATTCATCGATCAGCGTGCCTGATCCGAATAACCAGCAAGGAGTTCAAAAGTGAAATGGCTAGATAGTTTCTTCGAGAAGAAGACCCGTCAGGTAGCGCAGTCGGCATCCCGCCGCAGCGCCCTGGTCAAGGTTGGCAAGCTCTTCATTGGTACCGCCTTCATCCTGCCGGTGCTGCCCTTCGACCGCATGAACCCGAATGCCCACGCGGCTGAAGGCAAAAAGAAGGTGGATGTTGACGATGAAACCAGTTGCGATTACTGGCGCCACTGTGCGCTTGACGGTTTCCTCTGCAGTTGCTGCGGCGGCACGGTAACGACGTGTCCGCCGGGTACCGAGATCTCCAAGGTGACCTGGGTCGGTACCTGTCGAAACCCCCATGATGGCAAGGATTACCTGATCAGTTACAACGATTGTTGTGGTGTTGCCCAATGTGGTCGTTGTTTCTGCAACCGCAACGAACGGGAGCGTCCGGGCTACCGCCTCGGGGTGCACAACGACATCAACTGGTGCATGGCCAATACCAGCAACACGTACAACTGTACGGTGGCGGCCATCGTCGGTGTTGGCGAGCCGCGGGGGTAAGACCGATGCGCCAGTTGTTCGCCACCTGCCTGCTGACGCTCCACGCCGGAATGCTGCTTGCCCAGGATGCCCAAGGCAAGCCGGGAGCGGGCATTTATGCCACCCATTGTGTCGCCTGTCATCAGCCTGACGGTCAGGGGGCGCCCGGCGTGGCGCCGCCACTGGCGGGCAATGTCGGGCGGCACGCCGGCAACCCGGAAGGCCGCAACTACCTGGCCCGGGTGCCGTTGGTCGGCATGGTCGGCACAATTACCGTTGATGGCGTGCGCTACCTCGGCAACAACATGCCGTCGTTCTCCGCGCTGTCCGATGCCGATATCGCCAGTGTGGTCGGCTATGTGCTGCGTGATTTCAATGGTGTTGCCGACCTTTCCTGGCTGACCCCGGACTTTGTTGCCGGCGTGCGGCAAAGCGGTGGCACACCGAACGAAACCCACAAGCAACGCGGCCGCCTGCCGGTGGCGACAGGAGGGTAACGCGATGCAAAGAATCTTGGCGCTCGCCCTGCTGGGGCTGATGGCAAGCCAGGCTTGGGCAGGCCCGGATGCCGGTTCGCCGCGCATGAACTACATGCTGCATTGTTCCGGCTGTCATGGCCAGGATGGTTCAGGTAGTCCGAGTTCCGGGGTGCCGAGCATGCGGGGCACTTTGGGGCATTTTCTCAAGGTGAAGGACGGACGGGAGTTCCTGATCCAGGTGCCTGGTACATCGCAGTCGTCCCTTTCCCATAGGGATACGGCGGAATTGGCGAACTGGCTTCTGAAGACATTCAGTCCGCTGGAGGTTCCTGCGGACACTCCGTCCTACAGCACGGAAGAAGTCGCTCGCTTGAGGAATGATCCGCTCGCAGATGCGCCGGGCCGGCGCGGTGAAATTGTGCAGCGTTTGAAAGAGCAAGGAATTGCCATCGACTAGTCGATTGGTGATCTTCAGTTTGAAAAGCAAATACAGTCAGAAGGGGATAAAAATGGTTAAAACTAACAGAGCGTTGCCAATCGGCGCCTTGGTGCTGGGATTGGTCGGGTTTTCAGGGATTGCCGCTGCCGCTGTCAGTGATCAGGAAGCTGCCCAACTGGGCAAGGACCTGACGCCGGTTGGGGCAGAAAAGGCCGGCAACAAGGATGGCACCATCCCGAAATGGGAAGGTGGCGTTGCCAAGGGCAAGCTCAAGCTGGGCGATGCCCGAGTTGATCCCTTTGCCGCCGAAAAGCCACTGTATGCGATCGATGCCAGCAACGTGGACAAGTACAAGGACAAGCTCTCTGCCGGTCAGATCGAACTGATCAAGACCCGCAAGGGCTATCGTATGGATGTCTATCCGACCCACCGCAGTTGTGGCTACCCGGATTCCGTCTATGGGCAGACCAAGATCAACGCGACGCTGGCCAAGCTGACTGGCGATGGCAAGGACAACCTGGAAAAGGCGGTCGGTGGCGGCTTCCCCTTCGCCGTTCCGAAGAATGGCGCCGAGGCGGTCTGGAATCACCGGCTGCGCTGGCAGGGCGAGGGCCGTGTCGAGTTCTACCAGACCAACTTCATCAACCCGGATGGCAGTTTCTACGGCCTGGCCCAGGATCAATGGGTGACGACACCCTTTGCTTCGGCCAAGGTCAAGTCGCCAGAAGATGTTGGCGGCGTCCAGCTGAAGTTGCTCAACGTGGCGACGGCACCGGCCTCACGTACCGGCGAAATTATCCTGGCCCACTATTTCCTCGGCAAGTCCAACGATGCCTGGATGTATTTCCCCGGTCAGCGTCGTGTTCGCCGGCTGCCTGCCTTCGAGTACGACAATCCGATCCCGGGCTACGAAAACCTCGAGACGGCCGACCAGTATCCGATGTTCGCCGGCGCCCTGGACCGCTACGACTGGAAACTGGTGGGCAAGCAGGAAATGTATGTGCCCTACAACAGTTTCAAGTTCGTCGCCAAACGCCCGGTCAAGGAAATTTATGAAGGGCTATTTCCCAAGCGCGACCTGATGCGTTATGAGCTGCACCGCGTCTGGAAGGTTGAAGCCACGGTCAAGCAGGGCATGCGTCACATGTTCGCCAAGCGCACTTTCTACATCGACGAAGACACCTGGATGATCCTTGCTGCCGATCAATACGACGCGCAGGGCAAGTTGTGGCGCGTCATGGAAGCCTCGCTCTATCCGGCGGTTGAACTCGGTGCCTGCGTCAGTCAGGAATTCATGTCCTGGGATCTGACTGTGAATCGCTACATGGCCGAGAACTCCACCCAGGAAGCCAAGGCAACCGACTGGCTGGCTGGCTCCGAAGGTCGCATCGACGTCAAGCGTTTCGAGTCCGACGAGCTGCGTCGGACCGGTGATCGCTGATCGCTTCAACCATTGAATTGAGGGGAAAATAATGAAGACGACAGTGATTATCCGCAGAACCCGGCTGGCCGTGGCCATCGCCGCCATCGGCATGGGCATCGCCAGCCCGGCACATGCATTCAAGTTCGACCTGGACAACGGCATCAGCGGCAGCTTCGACTCCACCCTTTCATTTGGGGTCCAGCGCCGCATGCAGTCGCCCAGCAAGAGCATGATCGGCAACGACAACGGTGGCAATGTGCCGACGACGGGCACCCTCGGCGAACGGGTGAATGGTCCGGGCGGAGGCGCCGCCGCCAACCCGGACTTCAACTACACCAATGTCGACGACGGCAATCTCAACTACAAGAAGGGCGATATCGTTTCCGCGGTGCTCAAGGGCACCCACGAACTCTCCCTGAGCGAGCGTGGCAACTGGGCGGCGCTAGGCCGCTTCACCTGGTCGTCGGACTTTGCCGCCATCCATACCGATCGTACGCCGCTCGATTCGGATGCCAAGCAGGCCTTGCGGATGGACGCAACCCTGCTCGACCTGTGGGTCTCCAAGAACTTCAAGATTGCCGATAACTCGGCCAAGGTCAAGTTTGGTAATCAGGTGATCAACTGGGGCGAGGATATTTTCATCTTTGGTGGCATCAACACCATCCATGCCTTCGATCTACGCAAGGCCCACGTTCCGGGTACCCAGGTCAAGGAAATCCTGATCCCCGCGCCGATGGCCTCGATCAGCACCAGCCTGGGTGGCGGCTTTTCGACCGAGGCCTACTATCAGTTCGCCTGGAACAGTTTCAAGCTCGACCCGGCCGGCAGTTACTGGTCTACGGCTGATTTCCTGGGCAAGGGCGGACGGCGCGGGGCAGTCATTCCGTCGAGCTTTGGCGGGATAGGCGATTATGACCCAACGCGTGGTCGCGACATGGATGCTGTGAATGCTGCCGGTGGAGTAATTCCTGTCGAGCGTCAAAAGGCGAAGTCGGGCGGCCAATACGGCGTCAATCTGCGCTACAAGCAGGCCGGCGCTGACACTGAATATGCCGCCTACTACATTCGTTACCATGACAAGCTGCCCTTCGTCGGCTTCAAGGTAAGGGCTGACGGTTCCAACCTCTTCAACGGTATTGTTGCTGTCGAGCAGTATGGCGAAGACAAGGATCTGTTTGGCGCTTCGATGAATACCAAGCTGGGTGATTGGGCCTTTGGTGCCGAATTGTCGTACCGCCCGCGGGATAGCGTGGCGATCGACCCGACCGTCCCGGTCGTCGGCTCCCTATCCAAGCAGCAATACAACCTGGCAGCGATTACCAATAACTACTCGCAACAGGGTATGGCCAATGGCTTCGCCAACGAGAAGAAGTTCCAGTCGCATGTAACGGCCTTCACCTTCCTGCCGCAGGCGCTGACGCGGGCCCTCGGCGCTGCAGACGGGGCTTTCCTGGCCGAGGTCGCAGTCACCCATTATCCCGGATTGAAGCTGAACGGCGAGGTGCCCTATCTGCTCAACGACTACTCGATGCCGGACAAGACCTCATGGGGCTACGTAGCCGAGGTCAGCCTGACCTATGCCAATGTGTTCGGCTCGGGATGGACGGCAATGCCGATTGTCGACTTCTACCATGACGTCAAGGGCACCAGCCCGAACAGCATTCCCTTCGTCGAGGGCCGCAAGGCAGTCGCCATGGGTGTGACTTTCGATTATCACAACCAGTGGAAGTTTGGCGTCGGCTACAGCGTCTTCTTCGGTGGTGGGAACCTGAACCTGATGCGCGACCGCGACATCGCTTCGGCCACCATGTCCTACGTCTTCTGATCCACAACGACAGGGCGGCTCCGGCGATCTTCGGATGCCGGGTCGCCCATAACCCTATTCATGGCTCCTGTATTTATCAGGAGCTGACTCGAGGTAAGTTTTCATGGCTGGCATAGTTGTTTTCGTAAAGCGTCTGGAGAATTTTTTCTTCCGCTTCCGGTTGCCGACGCTGGTGGTGCTCGTCATCTTTACCGCACTGATGGGCTTCCTGGCCTCGCAGTTGCGCATGTCGGCGGGTTTCGACAAACAGCTGCCAGTCGGCCATGAATATACCGATACCTTCTTCCAATACCGTACCCAGCTCTTCGGCTCGAACCGCATCATGGTCGTCGTGCGTGCCACCAAAGGCGACATCTGGACACCGGCATCGCTGAAAAAGCTGCATGAAGTTACCGAGGCAGTGCTCTACCTGCCGGGCATTGACCGTCGCTCGGTGCAGTCCCTGTGGACGCCGAATACCCGGGTCTATGAATTGACCGAGGAGGGCTTTCAGGCCGAGGACGTGATCGGCGGTAACGTGACACCCGATGCCCTGGACGCCGAAAAGATCTCGCGCATTCAGGACAGGGTTGGTCGCGGTGGCTATATCGGTAGCCTGGTTGCCAACGACGGCACGGCGGCGATGATCGTTGCCGACCTGCTAGAAGAAGACCCAAGCACCCATCAGAAGCTTGATTACCTGGATCTCGCCAGCAAGCTCGAGAAGGACGTGCGCGGCAAGCTCGAAACACCGGAGCATGAGATCGAGATCGTCGGCTTTGCCAAGCAGATCGGTGATATTGCCGATGGTGCCAAAGGCGTTGCCATTTTCTTTGCCCTGGCCATGGTACTGACGGTGCTCGCCGTCTATTGGTACTGCCGCTCGGTCCTGCTCACCATGCTGCCCATCGTTTGTTCCTCGGTCTCCGTGGTCTGGCAGTTCGGCACACTAACTTTGCTCGGCTTCGGCCTCGACCCGCTGGCCATTCTCGTCCCCTTCCTCGTCTTCGCCATCGGCGTCTCGCATGGTGTACAGCAGATCAACGCCATCTCCAAGGCCGTGGCCAACGGCGCCGACTCGATGGGGGCTGCGCGCGAAAGCTTCTCCGGCCTGTTCATTCCTGGCACGCTGGCGCTAGTCACGGCCTTTGTCGGCTTCATTACTCTAGTCGTCATTCCCATCCCGATGATCCGGGAACTGGGCATCGCCGCTTCGATCGGCGTCGGCTACAAGATCATCACCAATCTGATCATGCTGCCGGTGACCGCCTCCTACTTCCGCTTTTCGCGCGACTACGCCCTGCGTCTCGAAGCCTTGCAGAACAAGCGGGGCAAGATCATCGAGCGGCTTGGTTTCATTGCCGACATCAACCATGCCCGTCTGGTGCTGGCGGTCGCTGTCGTGCTCTTCGGTGTCGCCGTCTGGCAAAGCCATGGTCGTCACATTGGCGCCCTGCAGCCCGGTGCCCCGGAGTTGCGTGCAGATTCACGCTACAACACTGACGTCGCCAATATCGTCAAACGCTTCGATCTGGGCATGGATACCCTGACGGTGGTTTTCGAAACCCCCAATGACTCATGCAACAACTATGAAGTGGTGAATTACATCGACCAGTTCACTCAGCGCATGTCCCAGGTGCCGGGCGTGCTGTCGGTTTCCTCGTTGTCGGCCCTGGCCAAGTTCGCCAATGCCGGTCTCAACGAAGGCAATCCGAAGATGACCGCCCTGCCTCGGGACAGCAAGGCACTGCAGGTGGCGGTGGGTTACTTGCCGGAAGCCGGCGGCCTGTTCAACCGTTCATGCACGATGATGGCGGCCAACATCTATCTGGCAGACCACAAGGCAACGACGATCAAACCTGCCATCCAGGCAGTCAAGGATTTTCGCAGCGAATTTGATCCGGAACCGCTGGGCATCAAGGTCCGCCTGGCGTCGGGAAATATCGGCGTACTGGCGGCCACCAACGAGGAAGTCGAGGAGCGCGAGCTGCCGATGATGCTCTATGTGTACGCCGCCATCATGATCCTGGTGCTGGTTGCCTATCGCGACTGGCGGGCCATGCTCGCCTGCTGCGTGCCGCTGACCCTGGCCACATTCCTCGGCTACTGGTTCATGAAGACACTGGATATCGGCCTCACCGTCGCCACCTTGCCGGTGATGGTGCTGGCTACCGGGATCGGCGTCGATTACGCCTTCTACATCTACAACCGCCTGCTCATCCATCTTGCCCGCGGCGAAGCGATGAAAGAGGCACTCGAAGGTGCGCTGCGCGAGGTCGGAATTGCCACCATCTTCACCGCCATCACGCTGTCGGTCGGTGTCGCCACCTGGTCGTTCTCGGACCTCAAGTTCCAGGCCGACATGGGCATCCTGCTTACCTTCATGTTCATGGTAAACATGATCATGGCGATCACCGTGCTGCCGGCCTTCGCCGTCAAGCTCGATTCCCTTTTCCCGCGCAAGGGGCCGGTCAAGGCTCCGGCCATTGGTCACTGATCCGGAAACCATCATGAAGCGTCAATTCATTCCCCTTTGCCTGACCATCGTCGCCCTCTCCCTGGCCGGAACCACCGGCGCGTCGGCAGCCGACAAACCAGCTGCTGTCGCCAGCGGCCTGCGAAGTGCGCCGAAGCTGTCGCACCCGGAGAAAGCACCGATTTTCGCCTCGGCCATGGCTGGCAAGCGGATCGTCGCCGTTGGCGACTATGGCTTCATCATCCTCTCTGACGACGGCAAGACCTTCCGTCAGGCTGCTGTCGTGCCGACCAGGGCACCACTGACCAGTGTTTTTTTCCTCGACGACAAGCTGGGTTGGGTGGCTGGTCATGACGGCACCATCATGAGCACCGGCGATGGTGGCGAGCACTGGCAAGTCTTGCACGAAGAACGAGGCAAGGAACGTGTCCTGCTCTCCGTATGGTTCGAGAATGCCATGCATGGCATGGCGGTCGGCCAGTTTGGCCTTGCCCTGGAAACCCGCGATGGTGGCAAGACCTGGCAGGAACGTCGCCTGATTGAGGGAGAGGTGGGCGAAATTCATCTTCTGCAGATTGTCCCGGCCAGCGGCGGCTTGTTGCTGGTCGCCGGTGAGGCCGGCGGCATCCTGCGTTCCGAGGACAATGGCGCGACCTGGCGGCTAATCCAGACCAACAACAAAGGCTCGTTCTGGACCGGCCTCGCCTTGCGTGACGGCTCCCTGCTGATGGCCGGCCTGCGCGGTCACCTCTATCGCAGCGTGAACCGTGGCCTGAACTGGAAGGAGATCCCCAGCGGTACCCAGCAGTCGCTGACCGGCATCATCCAGCATCCTGATGGCAGTGTTCATGTCGTCGGGGCCGGAGGTGTGTCGCTCAGTGGTAGCGGCCAAAAGGGCATGCCACCGCGTTTTTCTTCGCCGAGCGGTCAGGCTGCCGTCTGGGTCAGCAGCGAGGACGAGGGCCAGAAGTTCGAGGCCACTGTTCGTTCTGATCGGGCCGGGCTGACCAGCGTTGCGGCCGGGCCGGCCGGAGACGTACTTTTTTCAGTGCTCGGCGTAATGCCCGGCAACTAAGTTACCCCGTTTTGAACATGCCGCGGGAACTCTCCGCGGTTGAATGCTTTATCCACAAGCAGGCCTTCGCTTGCATAAAAAATCAGGAGACAAACCATGCAACTCAATGACCTCAAGGATCTGTTAAGCAGCAAGACCCACGATTTCTTAGCCCGCGGCAAACACCGCATGCTGATTGGCGGCCAGTGGGTCGATGCGGCCGGCGGCCAGACGCTGGCCGTAATCAACCCGGCCAGCGAAGCCGTCATCGCTACCGTGGCGGCTGGCCAGCAGAGCGATGTTGATGCCGCCGTCGCTGCCGCCCGCAAGGCCTTCGACAGCGGCCCGTGGAGCCGCATGAAGCCGGCGGAGCGCGAACGCCTGCTGCTCCGCCTGGCCGACCTGATGGAGCAGAATGCCCGCACCCTGGCCGAAATCGAATCCCTCGACAACGGCAAATCTGCCGCCATCGCCCAGGCCGTCGATGTCAGCCTGAGCATCAGTTATATACGCTATATGGCCGGCTGGGCAACCAAGATCGAAGGCAGCACGGTGGACGTTTCGGTACCCTTCATGCCCAATGCCGAATTCGTCAATTACACGCGGCGTGAGCCGGTCGGAGTGGTGGCCGCCATCGTCGCCTGGAATTTCCCGCTGCTGCTCGCCTGCTGGAAGCTTGGTCCGGCCCTGGCCACCGGTTGCACGGTGGTGCTCAAGCCGGCGGAACAGACGCCGCTGTCGGCGCTATTCCTTGGTGAATTGATTCAGGAAGCCGGCTATCCCGACGGGGTGGTCAATGTCGTGACCGGAGATGGCATCGCGGCCGGCGCGCCGCTGACGCAGCACCCTGGCGTGAACAAGATCACCTTCACCGGCTCGACCGAGGTCGGCAAGCTGATCGGCAAAGCCGCGATGGACAACATGGCCCGCGTCACTCTCGAATTGGGCGGCAAGTCGCCGGTCATCGTTCTTGAAGATTGCGATCCTGCTGTCGCTGCCGCCGGCGCTGCCCAGGCCATCTACTTCAATCAGGGGCAGGTCTGCTGCGCCGGCTCCCGCCTCTACGTGCACAAGAAGAATTTCGACCGGGTGGTCGCCGACCTGGCCGATCAGGCCAATGCCCTCAAGATCGGGCACGGACTTGATCCGCTGACACAGATGGGACCGCTGGTATCGCAGGAACAAATGGAGCGCGTCTGCTCCTACATCGACATCGGCCGCCAGCAGGGCGCCGAGGTCGTTGCTGGCGGTGGCCGGGCCACGGACATCGGCTATTTTGTCAAGCCGACGGTGATGACTAGGGTCGACCAGAAGTCGCGCGTCGTGCAAGAGGAAATTTTCGGGCCGGTGGTTGTCGCCATGCCCTACGACAATCTCGACCAGGTCGCGGCCTGGGCCAACGACACGCCTTACGGCCTGGGCGCCAGCATCTGGTCGAACGACCTATCTGCAGTGCATCGCCTGATTCCCAAGATCAAGGCTGGAACGGTCTGGGTCAATTGCCATAACCTGCTAGATCCGGCCATGCCGTTTGGCGGCTACAAGCAGTCCGGTTTCGGCAAGGAAATGGGGCGGGCGGCGCTGGATGGCTACCTTGAGCAGAAGTCTGTGTTCATGGCCGTCTGAAGCGGGGAGTATCCATGGAAACTGCAGAGAGTATTGTCCGCGGGGCGACCGATGTACCGCTGATTGAATCCACCATTGGCGGTTTTTTTGACCAGGTGGCAAGCCGCTGGCCCGAACGTGAAGCGCTGGTTGTGCCCCATCAGGGCGTGCGCTGGAGCTACCGTGAATTTGCGGCCAACGTTGACGCTCTGGCGGCCAACCTCCTGCAGTCGGGCTTGCGGCCCGGCGACCGGATCGGCATCTGGTCACAGAACTGCAGTGAGTGGGTCCTCACCCAGTTCGCTACGGCCAAGGCCGGACTGGTGCTGGTCAATATCAATCCGGCCTATCGCCGGCATGAACTGGAATATGTCCTCAACAAGGTTGGCTGCGTGGCGCTGATTCTGGCGCCCTGCTTCAAGAGTAGCGATTACCTGGAGATCCTGAGCTCGCTGGCGCCGGAGCTGGACAGCTGCGCGCCCGGGTTGCTGAACGCTGCCAGATTGCCACAGTTGAAAATGGTGATCCGGCTTGGCACGGAAAAATCGGCAAGTATGGGTAATTTCCCCGACTTGCTTCGGCCGGCCTCGGCCGCCGCACTTGCCGAACTGGCCAGGGTCGCCGTGACGCTTACCGCGCATGACCCAATCAACATCCAGTTCACCTCGGGCACGACTGGCGCGCCCAAGGGGGCGACCCTGACCCATCGGAACATTCTCAACAACGGCTTTTTCATCGGCGAGGCGATGCGCCTGACCGAGCATGATCGCCTGTGTATTCCCGTGCCGCTCTATCACTGTTTCGGTATGGTGCTGGGCAACCTGGCATGCCTGACGCACGGTGCAACCATGGTCTTCCCCGGCGAGGGCTTCGATGCCATTGGTGTGCTGGAAACCGTGCAGGCCGAACGTTGTACGGCCCTGCACGGGGTGCCCACGATGTTCATTGCCATTCTCGATCACCCCCAGTTTTCGGCATTTGACCTGGGCTCGTTGCGCACCGGCATCATGGCCGGATCGCCTTGCCCGGTCGAGGTAATGAAGCGGGTCATCGAGCAGATGCACATGGCCCAGGTGACCATCGCCTATGGCATGACCGAAACATCACCTGTGAGTTTCCAGAGTTCCTGCGACGATCCGGTGGATCGTCGGGTATCGACCGTGGGCAGCATTCAGCCGCATGTTGAATGCAAGGTGGTGGATGCCGGCGGTAGCATCGTTGCTCGGGGTGAGAAAGGAGAACTGCTGGTCCGCGGTTATTCGGTGATGCAGGGCTATTGGGGCGATCCTGAGCGCACAGTAGAAGCCGTCGATTCCGGAGGCTGGATGCATACCGGTGATCTCGGGGTGATCGACGCTGAGGGCTATTGCAACATCGTCGGGCGTGCCAAGGACATGGTGATCCGTGGAGGGGAGAACATCTATCCCCGCGAGGTCGAGGAATTCCTCTACAGCCATCCGAAGATTCAGGATGTCCAGTGTATCGGCGTGCCCGATCCGAAATACGGTGAGGAGCTTTGTGCCTGTGTCATTCTGCGCCCAGGCATGACAGCGACGGAAGATGAGATCCGTGACTTTTGCCGCGGCGAGATCGCCCATTATAAAGTGCCTCGCTATGTGCGGTTTATGGAGTCCTTGCCGATGACGGTGACGGGAAAAATCCAGAAATTCATTCTGCGTCGCAAGATTGCGGAGGAGCTTGGACTGAGTGAGGAAAAAACCGCCTAAGCCTCAATCGATGATGTATTCGAAAATCTGGTATCAAGGAAGGATGCGCCTTACTCTTAAAAATTAGTTTTGAGAATTTCAAGAGAATTGCTTGGTGGCAGCTGTTCAAGCCAGAAGCCAGATTTCCGATAGCGAAAGGCAGCTTTTGACATTTGCAATCAATCGTCGAATGGCTGCTTCCATATTTCGCTACTGACGGCATTGGGCACTCACCAGCCGCTTGGCAAACGCCAGACTACGGGATGATTTCGGCAGATCAGCGCCAATGAGATTGGGTGGTCAAGTTCGGGCAGAATACGGTGCATAACTTCCCGCCCCCACAGCCTCCATGCACGATCTTCCGCCGCTCCACACGCTCCCGGCCTTTGAGGCCGCAGCACGCCTCGGCAGCTTCCTTGCCGCGGCCGAGGCGTTGCATTTGACGCCATCGGCGATCAGCCATCGCGTTCGGCAACTTGGGGGCATCTCGGGCAAGTGCTGTTCGAACGGCGGCATCGGGCCATCGTGCTGACCGCGGCCGGGCGGCGCATCTGGCCGTTGTCCGCGACGCGCTGCTGCGTCTCGACGAGGCCAGTGCGGCGCTGCGCATGCCGCAGCGGGAACGCCTGCGGATATCGGCGGCGCCTGCCCTCGGCAGCAAATGGCTGGTCAGCCGTGTCGCCGAGTATCAGGACGCCCACCCGAACCTCGAATTCAGCCTTGGCACGGCGACCGGCCTCGGCCCGTTGCTCAATGGCGAAGCCAACATCGGGCTGCGCTACGGCGAGGAGGAATGGCCGCAGGAAGAATCTGAAGAATCGTTGACACCCATTAGCCGGCCCAAGTCAAGCACAATGGCATTCTCGACCAGCCCCGGATGGAACAACGCCGTGCGCTCAACCGCAATCCTAGCTTTTTTCCTGCTCACCCTCGGCGGCTGCCAGACCGCCTACGAGGCAGGTCAGCAAAACGCCGAACACCAGTGCCGAAAACTGCCACCCGGCGAGGTGGAAAACTGCCTGGCACGGATCAACCGGCAGAGTTACTCAGACTACGAAAAAGAACGCAGGGCAAGATAGCTGGCCAGACGGCGGCAGATTGCGCTGCTCCTGAACGTCACTCCGACATCGGCGCAGCTTCACCCTGAACGCCGCCCTTGCCAGCCAGATGGTCGAAAAGGGCGGCCGCCGCCGGGCTCAGAGCGGCCCGCGAACGAACGCACAGCTGCAGATCACGCGGCGCCCACGAGTCGGTGATTTCTATCGTTTTTATGCCGTCCACCGCAGCAGAGCGCGGCACCATGCCGATGCCGACCCCGGCCGCCACCATGCGGCAGACGGCGCTGAAACTGCGTACCTGAATGCGTACGTCGAGCCGGCTGCCGAGGCGGGCCGCATGGTTCATCATGAAGGTGTGGATGGCGCTGCCGGCATGCAGGCAGACGAAGGGTTCGGCCAGCACATCGGCGAAAGCCAGTTCGCTTTTATCGGCCAGTGGGTGGCCGGGCGCGACGATGAGGACCAGCCGGTCCTGCCGATAGGGCCGGGTTTCGAGGCCGGTCAGCCCAACCTCCGAAGCGACGACACCAATATCGACCTGCCCGGCCGCCACAGCCTGGATGATCGCCGGGCTTGGCTGCTCTTCGAGGCTGACCCGCACGCGCGGGTGTTCGCGCAGGAAATCGCCGAGGTCTTCGGGCAAAAAGCAGTTGATGGCATTGGTGTTGGCAAATACCGTGACCTGGCTGTTCAGGCCACTGGCGTAGGGCGCCAGATCGGCGTGCATCTGTTCGAGCTGGGCGAAGACTTGGCGGGCGTGGCGGAGCAGCGATTCGCCGGCCGCCGTCGGCGTCAGGCCGCGGGCATGGCGGGCAAAGAGCGGTACGCCGAGAGCGGCTTCGAGCTGCGTCAACCGATGGCTGGCCGAGGATGGCGCCAGATGCACCTGTTCGGCGGCACGGGTCAGGCTGCCGGAATCGGCGATGGCGGCGACGAGCCGCAGGTCGGGAAGATCATAGCGCACGGTTTCGTCCATAACGAATGCTTGCTTTGAATAATACCAATTGCCCGAGCAGCCAATGGCGCATTTAATGGCATCTGGAAAATATTTACCCGGGGATGGCTTTGGAAAAATCGAATGCTTACGGTGCAGGTCTGGCGCTCATCGCGGCGCTTGGCTTCTCGTTGAAAGCCATCTTCGTCAAGCTCGCGTACCCGTATGGTGTCGATGCGATCACTTTGCTGGCGCTGCGCATGGGTTTCTCGTTGCCGATTTTCCTCTGGGTCGGCTTGGCGCAGCAACGGGCCGGCACCCGCCTTTCGGGTGGCGACTGGGGGCGACTCTTCCTGCTGGGATGCTTTGGCTATTACGGGGCCAGCATTCTCGATTTCTGGGGCCTGCAATACATTTCAGCGGGGCTGGAGCGGCTGATCCTGTTCACCTATCCGACACTGACAATCCTGATCGGCGTGGTTTTTCAGGGCAAGAATTTCTCGAAACGCGAAGGCCTGGCCTTGGTGCTTTGCTACTGCGGCATCGGCTTCGCCTTCCTGCACGATCTCGGGCTGAACGATGCACGCAGCGTCTGGATCGGCGGTGCGCTGGTCTTCGGCTCCAGCGTTTCCTACGCCATCTATCTTTCCGGCAGCGCGCCGATGATCAACCGGCTGGGTGCCATGCGCTTCGCCGCGCTCGCCTCCCTGATGTCCTCGGCTGTGACATTGCTGCACTTCATCGGCACCCACCCGTTGAGCGCATTCAGCCAGCCGCTGCCGGTCTATGGCTGGGGATTGGCCATGGCACTTTTCTCCACGGTCATCCCGGTCTTTGCCCAGTCGGCCGCGATCCGGCGCCTTGGTGCCGGACGTTCCTCGCTATTTACGATGATCGGCCCGTTGCTGACCATCGGCTTTGGCTGGTGGCTGCTCGACGAACATATTTCCTGGGCCCAGATGGCTGGCGCAGCACTGGTCGTCGCCGGCATCCTGATCGTCAGCCGACGCTGAAAGGGCTGTAGAATCCGGCGCATGATCGGAATTTTACTTATCACTCACGGCAGCTATGGCGAGGCACTTGTGCAGAACGCCTGCCATGTGCTGAACAAGCGCCCGGTCCAACTCAACCAGCTCGGCGTCGCCGCCCAGGATGACCCGCTTGACCTGATACCGCTGGCCCGCCAGATGCTTGGTCTCGTGGACAATGGCAAAGGCGTGCTGGTGCTGACCGACATTTTTGGTGCCAGCCCAGCCAATCTCGTCACCAAACTACTCGAACCCGGTCGCATCGAAGGCCTGACCGGCGTTAATCTTCCCATGCTGCTGCGCGCCCTGACTTATCGCGAAAAAGGCATGGAAATCCTCCTTCAGCGGGCCAGAGACGGCGGCCGCGATGGCGTATTCAACATGCTGGAACATTGACATGCTGACCAAAGAAACCGAAATCATCAACAAGCTGGGCCTGCATGCGCGCGCCTCGGCCAAGCTGACCCAGATGGCCGGCAAATACAAATGTGAGGTCTGGATGTCGAAGGGCACCCGCCGCATCAACGCCAAGAGCATCATGGGCGTGATGATGCTGGCCGCCGGCAAGGGCGCCAAAGTCACTATCGAAACCAACGGCGCCGATGAGGTCGAGGCGATGGATGCACTGCTCGCGCTGATTGCCGATTACTTCGGCGAAGGGGAGTAAGCAGCGATGAGTTTTACCCTGCACGGCCTGGGCGTTTCGGGCGGCATCGCCATCGGGCGGGCCTTGCTGATGTCACATGCGACCCTCGAGGTGTCGCACCTGACAGTCGCACCGCGCATGGTCGACAAGGAGATTGCCCGTTTTGACGCGGCCGTCAAACTGGTCAAGGAAGAACTCGAGGCGATGAAGGAAACGACCGAGCACGCGCCGGCCGAACTCGCCGCCTTCATCGACATCCACACGATGTTCCTGGAAGACCCGGAACTGGTCGACAAGCCACGCGAAATCATCCGCGAGCGGCGCTGCAATGCCGAGTGGGCGCTGGTCCAGCAGATGGAACATCTGGTCCATCAGTTCGAGCAATTCGACGATCTCTACCTGCGCGAGCGCAAGTTCGATGTCGTGCAGGTTGTCGAACGCGTCATCAAGGAACTGCTCGGCCACCCCAGCCGCGCCGTCATGAAGGCCGGCAAGGGGCTCAAAGAAGAAACCCTGGTCGTCGTCGCCCATGATCTTTCGCCGGCCGATGTCATTTCCTTCAAGGAACACCGTTTCGCCTCCTTCATCACCGATGTTGGCGGCGCCACCTCGCACACGGCGATTCTCGCCCGCAGCATGGCGATTCCCTCCGTCGTCGGCATGGAGAACGCCCGCTCGCTGATTCGCGACGGTGAACTGCTGATCGTCGATGGCCAGCGCGGCGTCGTCATCATCAACCCCGATCCGCGCGTGCTGGAGGAATACCAGCTTCGCAAGAACCAGATCGAGCTCGAAGAGAGCAAGCTCAAGCGCCTGAAGACGGCAAAATCACAGTCGATTGACGGCGTTCAGGTGCAACTGTTCGCCAATATAGAACTGCCCGGTGACGTGCCGGAAGCACTGGAAGGCGGGGCTGAAGGCGTTGGCCTTTTCCGCACCGAGTTCCTCTTCCTCGATCGTGGCGACATGCCCGACGAGCAGGAGCAGTACGACGCTTACAAAAAAGTCGTCAAGGGCATGGGCGGTCGGCCGGTCACCATCCGCACCTTCGACCTTGGCAACGACAAGGACCTGCGCCCCGAAGCGAGTTTCGGCGATCGCGTCAAAACCAATCCGGCACTTGGCCGGCGCGCCATCCGGCTGTCGCTGTCCGAGCCGCAGATGTTCCAGACGCAACTTCGCGCCATCCTGCGCGCCTCGAAGCATGGCCCGATCAAGCTGCTGATTCCGATGCTGGCCCACGCCCACGAAATCGACCAGACGCTGGCGGCGCTGGAGCAGGCCAAATCCAGCCTGCGCGGCGAGAAAATTGCCTTCGACGAAAAAATCCAGGTTGGCGGCATGATCGAAATTCCGGCCGCGGCGCTGGCCATCGGCCTCTTCCTGCGCCGCCTTGATTTTCTCTCGATAGGCACCAACGACCTGATTCAATACACGCTGGCCATCGACCGTTCCGACGAGCAGGTTTCCTCGCTTTACGACCCGCTGCACCCGGCGGTGCTGATGCTGCTGGCCCACACCATGGCCAGCGCCGAAAAGGTCGGCATCCCGGTTTCGGTCTGCGGTGAAATGGCCGGCGACCCGAAGCTGACCCGCCTCTTCCTCGGCATGGGGCTGCGCATCTTCTCGATGCACCCGTCGCAGATTCTCAAGGTGAAAAACCGCGTATTGAAGGCCGATGTCAGCGAACTCGCCCCCACCGTCCGCCGCATGCTGCGCCTTGAAGAGCCCGGCAAGCTGCGCGAAGCGCTGGAAAAGCTGAACAGCTGATTTAGCCGATTGCTGCGGTCAACGCCCGAAAACGGGCAAAAATCAACGTCATGGGAAAGTTTCCCTGGAAATGCCATGACAGATGAAAAAGCCGAATATCCAGACGAGGCCTTAACACTTCGGAACCAGACAAATTGTCGCGCGACAATTTGTCACACCTTCAGCATCTGCCTAAAGATCGATAATCATTGCCCCGGCCAGAGGTCGGGGTTTTTCCGTTTTACCTGAGGAGGTTTGAAATGCGCCTGTTTTCGACCGTCGACCGCAGCACTGTACTCAAGGCGCGCCACTCACGGGCGCTTGAGGCCGGCCAGGCAATTTACCAGGCGGGTGGCGATGGCATGGCGTGGCGCGTTCGCCACGGCGTCGTCCGGCTTGATACGCCCACGGCCAAAGGTGAAACGGCCTTCGCCAGCCTGGCCATTGCCGGCGACATCCTCGGTTGCGAAACCATGCTTTTCGGTTGCTATACCTTCACCGCTTCCGCACTCACCCATTGTGAATTGGCCCCCTGGCCCGAAGGCGAGCCGGCCACTGCCGGCGAATCCTTGCTCGAATCACTGGCCATAGCTCAGCGACGGGCCGCCGATGTCGTCGCGTTGCGCGGTGGCCAGGCCGTTGATCGGGTCATCGGCCTGATCCGCCTGCTCACCGACGGCGCCGGCAAGGTCGTGCTGCCCACCCGACAGGACATTGCCGACATCACCAATCTGCGCTTTGAAACCATCTCGCGCATCATCAAGAGCCTGGAGCGCGCCCATGTGCTGGCGCCGCTGAAGATCGAAGGCGTCCACGCCACGCGCAGTTTCTCGGTGGACTTCGCACCGCTCGCTGGCTGATCGCCATGGTCGCTCGTAAAATGACGGGATGACTTCCGAGCGACTATTCCTTCAGCCAGAACTGCCCGAATGGCGGCGCAGCGGTCGCTTTTTGCTGATTGCGCTGGCGCTGCACGCTGCCGTGCTCTTCTATCCGATGCAGTTCAGCATCAGTCAGATCGAGATTCCGCCGCCAAGCGCGGTGATGGTTCGTCTGGTTGAAGCCGTGTCAGCGCTGCCGCTCGCCCCGCTGCCAGTTCAAGTCCAGCCGACGCCGCCAAAGCCAACCGTGATCCGCCAACGCCCGGCACCAACGCTGCACCCGGTGCTGACCATGGCGCCAGAGCAGATCAGTTCGCCAGCGACGTTTTCCGTACCGGCAACGGTCGCAGCGCCCGCCGGCACGGCAATAGCAAATGCTGCTCCTGCCGTCGCAAATACCGTCATCGCCGCCAGATTCGATGCTGCCTACCTGCACAATCCCCGCCCGAATTACCCGCCAACCTCGCGTCGACTCGGCGAAGAGGGCAGGGTACTACTCAAGGTGAGGGTGATGCCAGATGGCAACCCTGCTGCGGTGGACCTCGAAAAAAGCAGTAATTTCGAGCGTCTGGATGAAGCCGCACGACAAGTCGTGGCGCGCTGGCGCTTTGTTCCGGCCAAGCGCGGCGACGAAGCCATTGAAGCTTCGGTCATCGTGCCTATCGTTTTTCGGCTGGATAGTTGAGCTGAAACAGAATTGACGACGGGGACCGAAGTCCCCGCCGGCTGTCTTGAGTAACAAGGCTTCAGCGGCCCCGGCTAACCGTTTTTAGGCGGCAATAGCGAATTGCTCATCATTGGCAATTAAGGATTTGCTTCATTAACGTCGATCGCCTGACGAGTTGCCTGCGCACCTTTGCCCGCCCTGTCGAAACCAGTACACCCCCATCCAAAAACACTCAGCGGAATGCTCTTGGGTGGAGGTGAGGGGAATCGAACCCCTGTCCAGAACGCCTCCAGATTGCCGGAATTACAACCATGCTTTGAATTATGGGGGCGAGGTGGTGGATTTACAAGGTTCGTGCGCTACGGTTTTTCAGGTATTCCGTTCGGCGCTGAGCAAGCGCTCGCAATAACGGGCGATCAGATCGATTTCCAGATTCACCCGGCTGCCGGCTTTCAGGTGACACAGCGTGGTGTTTTCCAGCGTGTGCGGAATCAGGTTGATGGTGAAATCGGTGCCGTTGACCTCGTTGGTGGTCAGACTGGTGCCATCGACGGTGATCGAACCCTTGCGCGCGATGAACTTGGCGATTTCCTTCGGGGCACGAATTTCCAGCAGGCGGTTGTCGCCGACCGGGTCGAAGCGCAACACTTCACCAACACCGTCAACGTGCCCTGAAACCAGATGGCCACCGATGACATCGGCCATGCGCAGCGCCTTTTCCAGGTTGACCGGGCCGGGAGAATCCAGCCCCACGGTGCACGACAGGGTTTCCGGCGAAACGTCGACCATGAAGCTGTTGCCTTCAGTGCCGACGACCGTCAGACAGACGCCGCTATGGGCAATCGAGTCACCAAGGGCGACATTGCTCAGGTCCAGGCCGCCGCCATCAACATGCAGGCGGAAACCCACTTCGCGTGGCGTGAGGTGCGTGATACGGCCGACTGCCGCGATGATTCCAGAGAACATGACTGAATCCGATGAAGTCAAAGCGGGAACTTTATCACGCGTAGTTGACCCGGTGGCTTGCAGGAAACGCCTGTTGATAATAGGGTCTTACTCTTTGCGTAATCGATTCACCCTAGGGAGACAAAATTGAAGAAAACATTGCTGGCCACGCTGCTTTCCACCCTCGCAATCGGCGCGCTTGCCGACATCAATGTTGGCGTTACGCTTTCCGCCACCGGCCCGGCTGCCTCGCTCGGCATTCCGGAAAAGAACACCATCGACCTGCTGCCGAAGACCATCGCCGGACAGAAAGTCAATTACATCGTCCTTGATGATGCTTCCGACACCACCACAGCGGTCAAAAACACCAAGAAGCTGATCAGCGAAAGCAAGGTTGATATGATCATCGGCTCGACCACGACGCCCAATTCGCTGGCCATGGTCGATGTCGCCGCCGAAGGCGAAACGCCGATGATCTCGTTGGCCGCTTCGGCCCGCATCGTCGAACCGATGGACGACAAGCGCAAATGGGTCTTCAAGACGCCGCAGAACGACGCCCAGATGTCGACTGCCATCGTCGAGCACATGACCAACAACAATGTGAAGACTGTCGCCTACATCGGCTTCTCCGATGCTTACGGCGAAGGCTGGTGGAACGAGTTCTCCAAGCTGGCCGAAGTACGCAAGATCAAGCTGGTTGGTAATGAGCGGTTCAATCGTACCGACACCACGGTAACCGGCCAGGTCCTGAAAATCCTTTCGGCCAAGCCTGACGCCATCCTGATTGGCGGTGCCGGCACCCCGGCAGCCCTGCCGCAGAAGTCGCTGAAGGAAAAAGGCTTCAAGGGGATCATTTACCAGACGCACGGCGTCGCCAACAACGACTTCCTCCGCGTCTGCGGCAAGGATTGTGAAGGCACCGTGCTGCCGACCGGCCCGGTGCTGGTCGCCGCCCAACTGCCGGCGGACAATCCGGTGAAGAAATCAGCGCTGGAATATGTCGGCAAGTATGAGGGTGTGCATGGCAAGGGTAGCGTCAATGCTTTCGGCGGCTACGCCTGGGATGCCGGCCAGTTGTTGGCCAATGCTGCTCCTGTCGCGCTGAAAAAAGCGCAGCCGGGCAGCCGTGAATTCCGTCTGGCACTGCGCGATGCACTCGAAGCAACGAAAAATGTTGCCGGCGCCCACGGCGTCTATAACATGAGCGCCACCGACCACCTTGGACTGGATCAGCGGGCCCGCGTCATGGTCACGGTTCAGGAAGGCGCCTGGAAGCTGAGCCGATAAGTCTCCGCTTCAATCTCTTGCGCGGCACCAGTCCCATCTGTGACGGGTGCCGCGTGTTAAAATTTTACCTTTGCGTTTCTGCTTTCGGGACAAGACCATGCTCAAGAAACTGACACTCGCCGTTCTCGCTGCATTTGCCACCGCTGCACTGGCTGACATCAACGTCGGCGTCTCCGTCTCGGCCACCGGCCCGGCGGCTTCGCTCGGCATCCCGGAAAAGAACACCATCGCCTTGCTGCCAACCACGATCGGTGGTCAGAAGGTCAATTACATCGTCCTCGACGATGCCACCGACCCGACGGCAGCGACCAAGAACATCAAGAAGCTGATCAGCGAAAACAAGGTCGACGTGATGATCGGCTCGACCACGACACCGAACTCGCTGGCGATGATGGATGTTGCGGTGGACAACGAAACGCCGCTTATTTCCATGGCCGGCTCAGCCATCGTCGTCGAACCGATGGATGCCAAGCGCCATTGGGTTTTCAAGACCGCCCAGAACGACGCCCACATGGCGACCGCGCTGGTCCAGCACATGACCGACAAGAATGTCCAGACCGTTGCCTTCATCGGTTTTGCCGATGCTTACGGCGAAGGCTGGTACAAGGAGTTTGCCAAGATCGCCGAAGCCCGCAAGCTGAAGATCGTCGGCAGCGAGCGCTTCCAGCGCAACGACACCTCGGTAACCGGCCAGATCCTCAAGATCATGGCCGCCAAGCCGGATGCCGTGCTGATCGGTGGCGCCGGCACCCCGGCCGCCCTGCCGCAGAAGGCATTGAAGGAAAAGGGCTACAAGGGCCTGATCTACCAGACGCACGGTGTCGCCAACAATGACTTCCTGCGCGTCGGTGGCAAGGATGTCGAAGGTGCCTTCCTGCCGGTCGGCCCGATGGTGGTCGCGGCGCAACTGCCGAACGACAACCCGGTCAAGAAATCGGCACTGGAATACGTCAACAAGTATGAAGCCGCTCACGGCAAGGGCAGCGTCAGTTCCTTCGGTGGCCACGCCTGGGATGCCGGCCTGCTGTTGCAGAACGCCATTCCGCAAGCCCTGAAGAAAGCCCAGCCGGGCACCAAGGAATTCCGCAAGGCGCTGCGTGACGCCCTCGAAGGCACGACCAATCTGGCCGGCGCCCATGGCATTTTCAACCTGACACCGAATGATCACCAGGGTTTTGACCAGCGCGCCCGCGTCATGGTCACGATTGAAAACAATACCTGGAAACTCCTCCAGTAATCCGCTTAACCTTCGTCAGGCCCGCGCCAGCGGGCTTCCAGCCTTAGGGCATCCCGGACTCCCGCGTCAGCGGGAGTGACTTTTGAATGTTCCTGGTCGCATGGACCTCCAAATACTCCTTCTTCTCGGCCAGGACGGCATCACCAATGGTGCCATCTATGCCCTGCTGGCACTGGCACTGGTGCTGGTTTTTGCCGTTACCCGCGTCATCTTCATCCCGCAGGGGGAGTTTGTCGCCTTCGGTGCGTTGACGCTGGCCTCGCTGCAGGCGGGGCAGGTGCCGGGAACAATCTGGCTGTTGCTTGGCCTCGGCACGACCGTTGCCATCCTTGACGGCATTCGCCTGGTCCGCGATGGACGCTATGCCAAGTTGCCGCCACTGATCATCTTCAACATTGGTGGGCCGCTGCTTGCTGCGGCCGGCCTCTTTGCCATGCCACCGGCGCAGTTGCCACTGGCCGTTCAGGTTGCGATTTCGATGTTGCTCGTCGTGCCGCTCGGGCCGATGATCTACCGCATTGCCTTCCAGCCGCTGGCCAGCGCCTCCGTACTGGTATTGCTGATTGTCTCGGTCGCCGTGCACCTTGCCCTGATCGGCCTCGGCCTGCTCTTCTTCGGCGCCGAAGGTTCGCGCACACCGACCTTTACCGATCTCAGTTTCGAACTCGCCGGCGCCCCGCTGCAGGGCCAGACCATCCTCGTCGTCGTCGCCTCGGCCTTGCTTATCATCGGCCTCTATTTCTTTTTCGAGCGCACCATCTATGGCAAGGCGCTGCGCGCCACCGCGATGAACCGCACCGGCGCCCGCCTGATGGGCATTCCACCGATCCTCGCCGGCAAGCTGTGCTTCACGCTGGCCGCTGCCATCGGTGCCTTCTCCGGCATCCTGATCGCGCCGATCACGACCATCTACTATGACTCCGGTTTCCTGATCGGCCTGAAAGGCTTCGTCGGCGCCATCATCGGCGGCCTGGTCTCTTACCCGCTCGCCGCGCTGGGCGCCATTCTGGTCGGCCTGCTCGAATCGTATTCATCGTTCTACGCCAGTGCTTTCAAGGAAGTGATCGTCTTCACGCTGATCATTCCGGTGCTGCTCTGGCGTTCGCTGACCACCCGCCATGTCGAGGATGACGACGAACACACCGACGAGGTGAATGCCGAACCGCACGACCCACGACCAAAACTGCGCTGGTTGCGCCATCTGCCATTCGTCGCCTTCGTCGGCCTGCTGCTGGTTGCACCACGCATCCTGCCCGAGTTTTCGATCACGCTGCTCAACTACATCGGTCTCTACGCCATCGTCGCCGTCGGACTCGTCCTGCTCACCGGCGTCGGCGGGCTGACTTCGTTCGGGCAGGCGGCCTTTGTCGGCCTCGGCGCCTACACGACGGCCTTCCTGACCACCACCTATGGCATGTCGCCATGGCTGACCCTGTTCATCGGCCTCGCCATCACCGCAGCAGTTTCGCTCTTTCTCGGTTTCATCACCTTGCGCATGGGCGGCCACTATTTGCCGCTCGGCACCATCGCCTGGGGCATCAGCCTGTATTTCCTGTTCGGTAACGTCGAGTTTCTCGGTGGCCATACCGGCATCACCAGCATTCCGCCGGTGTCGTTGTTTGGCTGGGAGCTGAAATCCGGCAACCAGTTTTACTACCTGATCTGGCTGGTGGTTCTGCTCGCCATCGTCGCCATCCGCAATCTGCTCGATTCGCGCGAAGGCCGGGCGATTCGCGCCCTGCGTGGCGGTGTCGTGATGGCCGAGGCGATGGGCGTCAATACCCAGCGCACCAAGATCGTCATCTTCCTGATCGCCGCCCTGCTGGCCAGCACCTCGGGCTGGCTCTATGCCCACCTGCAGCGCTTCGTCAATCCGACGCCGTTCTCGCTGACACAGGGCATCGAATACCTGTTCATGGTCGTCATCGGTGGCATGGGCCACGTCTGGGGCGCCGTGCTGGGTGCCGGCCTGATCACCATCCTCAAGCAATGGCTGCAGGACTGGCTGCCGCAGATTCTCGGCCAGAGCGGCAATTTCGAGATCATCGTTTTCGGTATCGCCATGGTCATCGTGCTGCAAAAAGCTCGTGCCGGGCTGTGGCCGGTCATTATCAAGCTGCTGCCCAGCCGCGCCCGGCAACGCTCGGTTCCCGCTGCGGAAATGTTGCCAAAACGGCAGTCCACCGCAGCAGGCGCGGTATTGCTTGAAGCCAGCGAAGTTACCAAGCGTTTCGGTGGACTGGTCGCCAACAACAACATGGATCTCAGCGTGCGGGCCGGTGAAGTGATGGCGCTGATCGGCCCGAACGGTGCCGGCAAGAGCACGATGTTCAATTGCATCTCCGGCGTCGACCCGGCCAGCGAGGGAAAGATTGCCTTCCTTGGCGAATCGACCGTTGACCAAGGGTCGCGTGACATCGCCCGGCGCGGCATGAGCCGGACCTTCCAGCATGTGCGCCTGCTCGGCCAGATGTCGGTCATCGAGAACGTTGCCATCGGCGCCCATCTGCGCGGCAGCAAGGGCGTCATCGCCGCCGCGCTGCGCCTCGACCGCGCTGAGGAAAATCGCCTGCTTGCCGAAGCTGCCCGCCAGATTGAACGCGTCGGCCTCGCCGAGCATATGTTCGACCCGGCCGGCAGCCTGGCGCTTGGCCAGCAGCGCATCGTCGAGATCGCCCGCGCTCTGGCCTCCGACCCCTGCCTGCTGCTTCTCGACGAACCGGCCGCCGGCCTGCGCTACAAGGAAAAACAGGCGCTGGCCGAACTGCTCCGCAAGCTGCGCGCCGAGGGCATGGGCATCCTGCTTGTCGAGCACGACATGGATTTCGTCATGGGCCTGGCTGATCGCGTGGTGGTCATGGAATTCGGCGAAAAGATCGCCGAAGGCTTGCCGGAACAGGTTCAGCAGAACCCGAAGGTTCTCGAAGCTTATCTTGGGGGCGTGGAGTAAATGGTAAGCAAGCACTCACACCTGCATGATCACGAAGTCATTCTCGACGTCAAGAACCTGCGCGTCGCCTACGGCAAGGTCGAGGCGCTGCACGAGGTCAGCCTGACCATCCGCCGCGGCGAGATCGTTACCGTCATCGGCCCCAACGGTGCCGGCAAGACAACGTTGCTTGGGGCATTGATGGGCTTGCTGCCCTCCCGCGGCGAGATCATTTACATGGGGCAGTCGCAGAGGCAGGAGCGCTCGGTCGAGCACCTGGTTCGGCATGGCATGACGCTGGTTCCGGAAAAGCGCGAGCTGTTCGCCGAGATGAGCGTCGAGGACAACCTGTTACTGGGTGCCTTTGACCGTTACCGCACGGGCCATCGCGACCAGATGGAAACGATGGACGAGGTTTTCGAACTCTTTCCACGCCTTGAGGAACGCCGCGCCCAATTGGCTGGCACGCTATCCGGCGGCGAACGCCAGATGCTGGCCATGGGCCGCGCCCTGATGGCCAAGCCGAAGCTGCTGATGCTCGACGAGCCCAGCCTCGGGCTGGCCCCGCTGATCATCAAGGAAATTTTCCGGATCATTGCCGCGCTCAAGCAGACCGGGGTTGCCATCCTGCTCGTCGAGCAGAACGCCCGCGCTGCGCTGCAGGTTTCCGACTTCGGCTACGTGCTGGAAACCGGCGAGGTGTCGCTGTCCGGGCCGAGTGCCGAACTGGCCGCCGACCCTCGCGTCATCGAGGCCTATCTCGGCCTCGGTCACAAGCAGCACGCGTGAAGTGCTGCACGCTATTCGTGCATGCAACACTCCACTAAATCGAAGTCAGCCGCGAAAGCCACGGACCGAACAGGTCGACAGCAATAACCATGGCCGGCAGCACGTAAAAGTAGGCAGTAACCAGCCGGCGAATCCGCTGGTTGGCGTCACGCAATTCCATGAAGTGATTGATTACCATGCGTCCCTTGATGGCGATCACTGCGGCCACAATCAGCGTGATCGCCATGCCGGGCTCGGCCGTCTCACCGAGATAGCCACCCCCCAGCGTCAGAACGAGCAGGAATAACCAGGCGAAGGTCAGTTTTCGGTCGTGGCTCATCTCAATGCCAGACATAGGCGATCGGAAAAATGATCAGCCAGGCGAGGTCGATGGTGTGCCAGTAGCAGGCGAAAGCCTCTAGCCCTTCATGATCCTCCGGCGAATACGCCCCCGCCCAGGTTCGCACCATGACCCAGAGAATGCCCAGGCTACCCCAGCCGACATGCACCAGATGGTTGAAGGCCAGATAGTAATAGGTCGTGAAGAAGATCCCCGTCGAGCCATTAATCCCCAGCTCGGAATACCAGGCGAATTCGATACTCTTGACGACCAGATAGCCGATTCCACAGAGCAGCGCGCCAGCGAGCCAGTACAGCGTCTGGCGCTGTCGATTGCGCCGGATGGCGCTCATTGAGCGCGCCACAAAATAGCTGCTGGTCAGCATCAGTACCGTATTGACCACCCCGGCACTGGTCGCCAGCCGCCTCGGTCCTTCGTGGAAGGCTTCCGGGTGATGGGCACGGGCCAGGAAGGGAAGCGCTGTTGCCAGAGCCAAGGCTGGTCACCCGGAAGTTGCTCGAAGGCTGATTCTAGGAAACCGCCTTTGGCACTTTCTTGATGCGTGGCAAATATGGGCTGGCAAACCGGGAAAAACTCCCGGCGCCATTCATCTATCGCGGCCCGCGCTCGCCTCGATCATCACCGCGTTCGAAGCGTCTCGGGCCATCACCGCCACGGTTACGCGATTCCTGTTGCTGGGGCGGCGGTGGTGCGGCGCGGGCAGGTTCCGGAGCACGCATGGCTTGCGGCACGGCCTGTGGTGGAGGTGGCGCCATTCGCGGTGCTTCGCGTATTTCACGCCGCATCTCCGGCGCCGGCATCGGCATCGGCGCTGCCTGGGGCATGGCTTGCGGCGCCGGGCTGCGCATTGCCGGTGGTGGTTGCGGCGCTTCCTGCTGACGAAAGACCGGCGATGGAAGATCTCTGGGAGCAACGCGCTCCATGCGTTGAGGCTCCCTTATTTCACGGCGCATTTCGCTGGCCTGTGGCGGCATGACCGGCGAAGCCTGGGGTGCCTGCGGCACAGGGGAGCGCACGACCGGTGACTCCGGCTGACGGAAGGAGGGTGGAGCGGCATCGCGCGGACCCTGACGTTCGATACGCTGCGGTTCTCTCACTTCAGGGCGTGGCTCAGTAACCGGCGCTGGAGCCAGCGGCGTAGCCTGCGGCATCCGGGAGCCGCCAGTTGCCGGCGGCTGAGGAATTTCCTGCGGCCTGAAGGCTGGTGGAGAACCATCACGGGCGCCCTGACGATCCGTGCGGGACATTTCCCGCATGTCGCGGCGAGGCTCACCAGCGGGCGTCGGCATGCTCGGTGCAGCCTGAGCCGGCTCGCGGATTTCACGGCGCTGCAACGGCACATCCTGGCTCATCCGTGGTGTCGGCGGCGGCGTCTCAACGCGGCGGACCGGCGCTTCGGCTTCCCGCGACGGCATGGGCATGCCAACCGCCGGGCGCGGCGCCTGTTCCGGGCGTTGCACTGAACGCTCATCAAGCATCGGCCTAACAGGCACGTCGGCATCACGTCTGCCACGCCCGTTCGGCTGATCGCGGCGCTCGTCGACACGTGGCCGGGCAGCGTTGGATGCCGGCGCCACCCAATCGGCGTTTGGTGCATGCGCGGCGACCGGGGCGCGACCGAGGTCATGGCGGTCGGTACGGCGAATCTCGCTGGGGGTGATCGATCTGCCTTCACGCATCAGGTTAGCGGGAATCACCGTCACCGCCCGTGCTGTCTCCCGGTGAGCGAATCTTTCGTGCGCGCCGGAACGGGCTGCCCGGTCGATAACGTTCACGTCAGTCACATGGGTTACGTTGATCTGTCGAATGTAGTTCGAGCTATGCCGATAGGAAGGTACATAGACCTCGCGCGGCGCCAGCGGGAACCAGCCAACGGCTGGGGCCGAACCCGCCCTGAAGCTGACGCTCCAACCGGGATTGCCCACCCAGCCAACCAATGCGGGCGAATAGACCGGGCGGGTGGCGCGATGACCGGGCGTCCAGCCCCAACGCCCTTGAATGAGCACCCAGCGACCGTAATGGAAGGGCGCGAAGCCCCAGGGCGCCTGGTCGATCCAGGTCCAGCCCCAAGGCGCAACCCAGGCCCAGCGTCCGTAGCGATAGGGGGCCCAGTCGTCGGCCACGGTGCGCGGGTACCAGACGGTGCCGTATTCCGCTACCGGCCGCCAGTCGCCATAGGTGTCGAGATCCTGATAGCCGGTCATGTACGGCGACACCTGACGGCGTGACGTATTGGCCATCGTGGCGTTTTCGCGATCGGCAACCCAGTTGTCGAAGGCGTCCTGACTGTAATCAGCTTCGACCCGGGTTCGTCCGCCGCCAAAGAAACTCGCTTTCTGACCCGCTTCCACCGGCGTTAGCCGGCCGCGATCATCAAGCGTGGCCTGGCCAGCCTGAGAGGTCAGTTCGCTGTGATCCGACAGCACATCAATCCGATAGCGCCCCGGCGTTGCGAAACGAACGCTGCCATCCGGGGTATGCACGGTGACGTCATCGGCCTGATCGCTATCGAGAATACTGACGGCGAGACTACCTTCATTGAGTTGCAAGGTGACCTGCCGGTCATCAACGATGGCAAATTCGGCCCGGCTGTTGCCGGCCAGCCGATAGGCCGTCGAGCCAACCCATATTTCTGCCCGACCACGCCGGTCGGTATCAAGCACCGCACCGCTGCTGATCGGCCAGTTGACGGTGGCCGGTTCACCCTGATTGCTGCGGTCAACCGCGAAATTGACCCCATTTTCAATGTAGGACAGACGCCCGACCCGGGCTGGTGGATCGGCCAATACCAGGCCAGGCAGCACGGCCAGCAAGAGCGCCAGCGAACGGCCGGCCATACGCATGAATTGGGACATCCTGAACTCCAGAAAATACAGCTTCGCCGACCGCGAAATCGCAGCCCGATGCACTATCAACGCATCATCAAGGAAAACGATGGACCGCGCGATCCGGCAAGTCGTTACAAAATGTTGCCGATCGGGTCGACATCGACTCAGGCGTTATCGGTGGTGATCCCGTATTTTTTGGCGACGGTAATGTACAACTCCCGGGCGGAAGCGACTTTCGCGCTCTTGCGATCCTTGCGCTGGGCCCGTTGCAGGTAATCCTGCGCCTTGATCGCCAGTTCCTCGTCCCAGCCTTTCTTGTCCATCAAGGTAAAAATAGCCTTGGCGGCGTTGATCAGAAACTGAAGATTGGGCACCTGCTCGGCCGCCTGCATCAACAACTGGACAGCCCCCTCAAGATCACCGCTGCGCGCTGCCCGCACACCCTTGTTGTTGAGTTCGATGATTTCCTTGCCGACCTGATCAAGCATCGCTTTGCCGGCATCCGGCTGCCCGGTCTTCTCGAAAACCTGGGTGATATGGTCGATCAGGTGTGGATCTTCATTATTTTCGGCCGCCACCTGTCGCATGATCTTGTCAGCCGCTTCCGCCTTGCCGCTGGCGTAACAGGCATGCGCAAGATCGACCGACAGGCGGTGTGAAACATGTTTGCCTTTTTCGCTGGATTCAGCCTCGATCTGCTGTTGCAGTTCAAGCGCCTGCTCAACCATCTGGCGAGCCTTATCGGGCGAGCCGTCTTTTTCCAGGCAGAGGCTTTCGGTGACCAGCGCTGCCAGTTCCGCCTGCTTGTCGCCACGCCATTCGCGCTTCATTTCACTGGCAATCTTGCGCGAGGCGGTGACATCGCCACGTTCGACCAGAACGCGCGACAAATTGGCGAAATCATCGACCGTCCGCAGGCTCGAACCTTTGCTGCGCTCAATGACTTTGCCGTAGGCCTTTTCGGCGACCAGCAGATCCTTGTTGCGGGCTGCGACATCGCCGACCAGACGCTGCCGGACGGTATTGTGCGGCGATGCGTCGGCAGCACGCTGCAAGGCATGTTGAGCCGCATGCAACTTGCCCTGCGCCTCATGCACCGAGGCAAGAAAATCGTAGGCCGAGAGAAAGTTTGGCGCTTCGTTGGTCACCTGTTCGGCCAGTTGCTCGGCTTCGTCAAGCGCGCCTCGGTCGCGCAAGGCCGTCGCCAGCCCCATCTTGGCCCAGGGCACGACACGCCCTTCGAGCACCTTGCGAAACACCTCCTCCGCCTCACGCGTCCGACCCAGCGTATGCAGCAATTCGCCCTTGAAGCGCAGCGCGTCGAACATGTAGACCGGCTGCTGCTGGATTACCCGATCACAGGCGAGAATCGCTTCCTGAAGGGCGCTGCGCTCGATCTGTTCATAAATCTTGCGCAGCACGTGCTTCTTGTAAATGGCCTTGATCAGCCTTGCCTGCAACTGATCGGCCGTGAATGGCTTGATCAGGTAATCGTCCGGCGCCAGTTCGGCCAACGCCACCACATTGGTGTATCCACGCTCACTGGTAATGATCAGATAGACCGTAGATAGGGGAATCAGATGCGCGTGACGCAATTCTTCGAGCAATTGCTGGCCATCACGACCGTCATCCAGGACGAAATCGGAAAGAATGATGTCAAAGCGATTGGCCTTGACCTGGCGAATCACCTCGGCCGAATTGCCGGCACCATGCACCGCAGTCACGCCGAGCGCGCCAAGCATCAGGCGCAAGGAATCGCGGGCCGGCGAATGGCGGTCGACAATCAAAACCCGCTTTTTTGTGAGTGTGTGCTGTAAAACCAGCAGCATCTCTTCGTTATCGAGGGGGTTCGTGCTTTGTGCTTGGCTGAGGGTCATGCATGGCAACTTACTTGAGTTCGCCAGACAGGGCAAGGCACCCGGTTAAAACCTGTGATTTTTCAGCGGCCTGACGTAAAATTCGCCTCCCGATACTGCGCTGCAGCAAACTCATCACCATGCTTTATCCCACCCGTTTTGATGTCATCGTTGTCGGCGGCGGTCACGCCGGCACCGAGGCTGCGCTTGCCGCCGCGCGCACGGGTGCGAACACGCTACTGTTGACCCACAATCTCGACACGCTCGGGGCGATGAGCTGCAATCCGTCAATCGGCGGCATCGGCAAGGGCCACCTGGTCCGCGAAGTCGATGCGCTGGGCGGAGCGATGGCCGCCGCCACCGACGAAGCCGGTATCCAGTTCCGTATTCTGAATGCCTCGAAAGGCCCGGCCGTGCGCGCCACCCGCGCCCAGGCCGACCGCGTGCTGTACAAGCAGGCGATACGCGGTCGACTGGAAAATCAGCCTAATTTGACCATCTTCGCCGAAGCCTGCGACGATCTGATTGTCGAAGGCGACAAGGTCGCCGGCGCCGTAACACAACTCGGCATCCGCTTTTTAGCCGATTCCGTGGTGTTGACCGCAGGAACCTTCCTCAACGGCAAAATCCACGTCGGGCTGGAAAGCTATACCGGCGGGCGCATGGGCGATCCACCGTCGAACTCGCTGGCCAGTCGCCTGAAGGAATTGAACCTGCCGCAAGGCCGCCTGAAGACCGGCACGCCGCCGCGCCTGGACGGCAAAACCATCAATTTTTCGGTGATGGAAGAGCAGCATTCGGACAAGCCGATGCCAGTCTTCTCTTTCCTCGGCAACGCTGCTCAGCACCCGCGCCAACTACCGTGCTGGATTACCGAAACCAACGAGCGTACCCACGACATCATCCGTAGCGGGCTGGACCGTTCGCCGATGTACACCGGCGTCATCGAAGGTGTCGGCCCGCGCTACTGCCCGTCGATTGAAGACAAGATTCACCGCTTCGCTGACAAGAACCAGCATAATGTCTTCCTCGAACCGGAAGGCCTGACGACACACGAAATCTATCCGAATGGTGTATCGACCAGCCTGCCTTTCGACATTCAACTCGCGCTTATCCGCTCGATTCGCGGCATGGAGAACTGCCATATCCTGCGCCCCGGCTACGCCATCGAATACGATTTCTACGATCCGCGCGGCCTCAAAGACACACTCGAAAGCAAGGCCATCAGCGGCCTGTTCTTCGCCGGCCAGATCAACGGCACCACCGGTTACGAAGAAGCCGCCGCCCAGGGCCTGCTGGCCGGTGTCAACGCCGCGCGCTATTTCAAGGGTCAGGAGGGCTGGTGCCCGAAGCGCAACGAGGCTTACCTCGGCGTTCTGGTCGACGACCTGATCACGCGTGGCGTTTCCGACCCTTACCGGATGTTTACCAGTCGGGCCGAGTATCGCCTCAGCCTGCGCGAAGACAACGCCGACCTGCGCTTGACCGAACGGGGCCGCGAGTTCGGTCTGGTCGACGACAACCGCTGGGAAACCTTCTGCAAAAAGCGCGACGCCGTCGCTGCCGAGCAGGAGCGCCTAAAATCAACCTGGGTCAATCCCAAACTACTGCCAGCAGACGACGCTATCCGCGTCCTGGGCAGGGCAATCGAACACGAATACAACCTGTTCGAGCTACTGCGGCGGCCGGAAATCTCCTACTCCTCGCTGCTGACGCTGCCGGGCTCTGGCGAAGCCCAGACCGATCCGCTGGTGGTAGAGCAACTGGAAATCTCGGCCAAGTACCAGGGCTATATCGACCGCCAGGCCGAAGAGGTTGCCCGTTCGGGTTCCTACGAAAGCACGACGCTACCGCTCGACCTCGACTACAGCAAGGTGGCTGGCCTCTCCAACGAGGCCAAGCAGAAACTGGCGCAGCACAAACCACAGACCATCGGCCAGGCTTCGCGCATTCAGGGCATCACGCCGGCAACAGTTTCGCTGCTGTTGATTCACCTGAAGCGCCTCAATCTTTCGCGCGCAGCATGAGCAGCATCACCTTGACCGCAGGCTTGCACGAACTCGGACTGGAATTACCGGAAGCCTTGCAGCAAAAACTGCTCGCCTTCCGCGACCTGCTGCTGAAGTGGAACAAAACTTACAACCTGACCGCGCTACGGGATCCTCAACAGGCCATCTCGCACCATCTGCTCGACTCGCTGGCCATCCTGCCGCATGTCGGCAATGGCAGCTTGCTTGATGTTGGCAGTGGCGGCGGATTGCCGGGTATTCCTCTGGCCATCGCCCGTCCTGATTTATCAGTCAGCATGGTCGATACCGTGCAAAAGAAAACCACCTTCCTGCAGCAAGCAGCCATCGAACTGACACTCAGGAATGTTACGGTACACCACGCCCGGGTCGAGGAAATGCAGGGCCAATATGACCAGATCAGTTCACGCGCCTTTGCGGAAATTGCTCTGTTCATCAGCCTGACCCGCCACCTGCTGGTGCCGGGAGGCCGCTGGCTGGCCATGAAGGGCCAACGCCCGGACGACGAACTCAAGGCGCTCCCCGCCGACATCACGGTCGAAGCGATTGTTCCGCTCGCTGTGCCGGGGCTCGATGCCGAACGACATTTGATCATTTTGAAAGCCGGGTCATGAAAGTACTCGCCATCACCAACCAGAAGGGCGGCGTCGGCAAGACGACCACCGCGGTCAATCTGGCCGCTTCGCTCGCCGCCGAAGGCAAGCGCGTCCTGCTGATCGACCTCGATCCACAGGGCAATGCGACGACCGGTGCGGGCATCACCAAGAAAGAGGCGCTGCCCACCGTCTATCAATTGCTGATCGGCGCCGCGACGCTGGCCGAAGTCTGCATCAAGACTGATTTTGACTTCGACGTCCTGCCGGCCAATCGCGAATTGGCTGGTGCCGAGGTCGAGCTGATCGATCTTGACCAGCGCGAATACCGCCTGAAAAATGCCCTGCAGGCCGGTCACGCCACCTACGACTTCATTCTGATTGATTGCCCGCCAGCGCTCAACATGCTGACCGTAAATGGTCTAGTGGCCTCGGATTCTGTCCTGATCCCGATGCAGTGCGAGTATTACGCGCTGGAAGGTCTCTCCGATCTGGTCGAGACCTTGCGCAAGGTGCGCACCCATTTGAATTCACGCCTGGAAATCGAAGGCCTGCTACGCACCATGTACAACTCGCAAAGCACGCTGACCCAGCAGGTCTCCAGTGAACTGGAGAGCCACTTCGGCGACAAGGTCTACAAGACCATTGTGCCGCGCAATGTTCGACTGGCCGAAGCACCTTCGTATGGCAAGCCAGTCCTCGCTTTTGACAAAAACTCGAAGGGTGCGCAGGCCTACAGCGCGCTCGCCAAGGAAATTCTTGAAAGGGTCGCCCAATGATCAAGATGAAAGGCCTCGGCCGCGGCCTCGACGCGCTGCTCTCCGGCAGCGACAAGCCGCACGGCGATGAACAGCGCAACTTGCCGGTTGAACGCCTGCGTCCCGGCAAGTACCAGCCGCGGACTCACATGGACGAGGATTCTCTGGGCGAACTGGCGGCATCAATCAAATCGCAGGGGATCATGCAGCCGATTCTGGTTCGTGCCGTCGACAGCACTCCGGGCTCCGAGCGCTACGAAATCGTTGCCGGCGAACGCCGCTGGCGCGCTGCGCAGCTTGCCGGCCTGAGCGAAGTTCCGGTTCTGGTCCGGAGCATTCCTGACGAACAAGCGCTGGCTATGGCGCTAATCGAAAATATCCAGCGCGAAAACCTCAATCCGCTGGAAGAGGCCCATGGGCTGCAGCGTCTGATCGATGAATTCGGTCTGACCCATCAGCAGGCGGCCGACGCCGTTGGCCGGTCCCGCCCAGCCGCAACCAATTTGCTCCGTTTATTGCAGCTGACCGCACCGGTCCAGGAATTGCTGATGCGTGGCCAGATTGACATGGGGCATGCCCGTGCCCTGTTACCAGTATCCAGCGGCCAGCAAGTTGGCCTGGCCCAGCGAGTTGTCCAGAAAGGTCTCTCCGTTCGTGAAACCGAGCGCCTGGTACAACAACTCCTGAATCCGCCAAAAGGCACGAGCGAAAAGCCTGTCGATCGCGATCTGCTACGACTGCAGGAAGAACTTGCTGACGGCTTGGGAACGAATGTTGCCATTCGCTCCAACAAGAAAGGGGCTGGCAAGCTGACCATTGAGTTTGCAAGCCTGGATCAACTGGACGGCCTGATCTTTCGGCTGCGCGTGTAATCGATGTTGCCATTCGGAATCATCTCTCAATGCGGGAAAACCCTCAATTTGTGCGCTGCAGAAATTGACTCATCTACAAGACTTCGTTACACTCGCAAGGTTTCTGAACGAGGCATGTCTTGCACCCGCAGGTAAGCTGGATACTCAGCCGACAAGCGGCACTGACAATCGTACTGGCGATAGCAGCCATTCTGGTTGTTGATGCGAATGCGGCAGTCTCTGTTCTGATCGGGGGATCAATCGGCATCATCGCAAATTTCGGGTATGTCCTGAGAGCGTTGCGCATGAATTCCGGGAGTGACCCGGTAAAAGCATATCGGGCGCAAGCGGCCGGTGAGGGGTTCAAGTTTCTACTGACTCTTGTCGGGTTTGCGCTGGTGTTTTTGGGGTACAAGGATGTTGCGGCACTGCCGCTATTTCTTGGATACGCATCAACCTTCGTCATCTATTGGATGGCACTGCTGAAGCAACGCTAGGCTGACTGGAGAAAACATGAGCGCAGAAGGCGGCACTACTGGTTATATTCAACACCACCTGACCAATCTCGCTGTCTGTGCAGACGGCGCCAAGGTGGATGGAGTTTGTACCGGTTTCTGGACTTTCCACCTGGATACCCTGCTGGTCTCCGGCTTGCTGGGTCTGGTGGTTTTCGGCTTCATGGCCTTGATGGCCAGTAAAGCTACCGCAGGCGTTCCGTCTGGCGGGCAAAACTTCGTTGAAATGGTCGTTGGTCTTGTTGACCAGCAGGTACGCGATACTTTCCATGGCAAGAGCGCGCTGGTTACACCGCTGGCCATTACAATTTTCGTCTGGGTGTTCGTCATGAACGCCATGGACTTGATTCCGGTGGACTTCCTGCCCACCGCGCTTCAGGCAGCAACCGGCAATCATGATCTTCCCTTCAAGTTCGTGCCGACCACCGACCCCAACCTGACGTTCGCCATGTCGCTCACCGTGTTCTTTATCTCGATCTTCATGGGTCTCAAGGTAAAGGGTTTCGGCCACTTCATGCACGAAGTGTTCGCAGTACCATTCGGCCTCAAACTCGCCCCGGTCAACCTTCTGTTCCGCATCGTTGAGGAAATCGCCAGACCGATCTCGCTATCGCTGCGACTTTTCGGCAACATGTACGCAGGCGAAATGGTTTTCATCCTGATCGCACTGATAGGTATTTACCAGTTGCCGCTGGCTTTGCCCTGGGCACTGTTCCACATTTTGATTATTACCCTGCAAGCCTTCGTGTTCATGATGCTGACCATCGTATACATGTCCATGGCAGCAGAGTCGCACTAAGTCGTACCAGTTTTTCAGTAGTTTTTAACTTTAACCCCGCAATAACTCAACTTACTGAGGAGTAAACATGGAACTCGCAACCGTTCTCTCCAACACCGCTATCGCTGTAGCCATTCTGATCGGCGCCGGCGCTCTCGGTACCGCTATCGGCTTTGGTATCCTGGGTGGCCGTTTCCTGGAAGGCGCTGCTCGCCAGCCGGAAATGATCCCCACACTGCAAGTCAAGATGTTCATCGTCGCCGGTCTGCTCGACGCCGTGACCATGATCGGTGTCGGTATCGCTCTGTTCCTGCTCTTCGCAAACCCGTTCCTGGCTCTGCTGAAGTAATTAACCGCGCCCCTGAAACCCTTATAACCAGGAGGTTAGCGTGAATATCAACGCTACACTGATTGGCCAGGCAATTTGGTTTGCACTCTTCATCTGGATTACGATGAAGTTCGTCTGGCCACCGCTACAAAAAGCGATGGCAGACCGTCAAATACAAATCGCTGATGGCCTGGCTGCGGCAGAACGCGGCAAGCATGAGCAAGAGCTTGCTGCAAAGCGTTCAGCCGATGCGCTACGTGAAGCCAAAGAGAAATCTTCGGAACTCGTCGCTCAAGCCGAAAAGCGTGCGCAGCAGATCGTCGAAGACGCCAAAGGTACCGCCAAGGTGGAAGCCGACAAGATTGTCGTCGGTGCCAAGGCAGAAATTGACCAGGAAGTCGAACGTGCCAAGCAGCAATTGCGTGAGCGCGTCGCCGAACTGGCAGTTGCCGGTGCCGAGAAGATCCTGCGCAAGGAAATCAACGCGTCCGCGCATGCCGACATGCTGGTCGCCCTGAAACAGGACCTGTAAGCAATGGCTGAATCCGTCACTATCGCCCGCCCTTACGCCGAAGCCCTGTTTCGTGCGGCCAAGGAAAGCGGCAATCTGGCCAAGTGGGCCGAGCAGGTAACATCGCTCGCCCTGGTGGCTGCCAATCCCGAAGTCCGTTTGGCCATCGGTGATCCCAATGTGGCGGCCCCGCAACTGGTCGACCTCTTCCGGTCTGCCTGCGGTACGGCGGTAGATACGGAGCTGGCGAACTTCATCCAGCTGCTGTCCAACAACGACCGTCTGGGGCTGTTGCCGGAAATCGGTGCTTTGTACGAAAGCTACAAACGCGCCGAAGAGGGCACCAAGCAGGCTGAAATCATTTCAGCTTTCCCGATTGATGATAACCAGGTGAAAGCCCTGCTTCCCCAACTCGAAGCCGTCTTCAAGACACGGCTTGAGACTTCTGTGACGGTTAATTCGGCACTGATTGGCGGAATCAAGGTAATCGTTGGCGACCAGATGCTGGATGCTTCAGTCCGCGGCAAGCTCGACGCCATGGCTACGGCGCTGAACCACTAGGAGAATTTCATGCAGTTGAATCCTTCCGAAATTTCTGAACTGATCAAGAGCAAGATCCAGAACCTGCAAGGCGCATCGGAAGTGCGCACACAGGGCACGGTGGTTTCCGTTACAGACGGTATCTGCCGCGTGCATGGCCTGCAAGATGTAATGCAAGGCGAAATGCTGGAATTCCCGGGCAACACTTTCGGTATGGCACTCAACCTTGAGCGCGATTCCGTTGGTGCGGTGGTTCTTGGTGCCTACGAACACATCTCCGAAGGCGATATCGTCAAGACGACGGGCCGCATTCTGGAAGTACCTGTTGGCCTCGAACTACTCGGCCGCGTGGTCAACTCCCTCGGTCAGCCGATTGATGGCAAAGGCCCGCTCAACAACAAGGAAAGCGACAAGATCGAAAAAGTCGCTCCGGGCGTGATCTGGCGTAAGTCAGTTTCGCAACCGGTTCAAACCGGCCTGAAGGCTATTGATGCGATGGTTCCGGTTGGTCGCGGCCAACGCGAGTTGATCATTGGCGACCGTCAGACCGGCAAAACTGCCGTTGCTGTCGATGCCATCATCAACCAAAAGGGCACTGGCGTTAAGTGTATCTATGTTGCGGTTGGCCAAAAGGCTTCCACCGTTGCCAACGTTGTGCGCAAGCTCGAAGAGCACGGCGCGTTGTCCTACACCATCATCGTTGCCGCCACCGCTTCCGAATCCGCCGCGCTGCAGTACATCGCACCGTACGCCGGTTGCACGATGGGTGAATACTTCCGCGACCGCGGTGAAGATGCGCTGATCATTTATGACGACTTGACCAAGCAAGCCTGGGCCTATCGTCAGGTCTCCCTGCTGTTGCGCCGTCCGCCGGGCCGCGAAGCTTATCCGGGCGACGTGTTCTATCTCCACTCCCGTCTGCTGGAGCGCGCTGCTCGCGTTTCCGAAGCTTGGGTCGAGAAGCTCAGCAATGGTGAAATCAAGGGCAAGACCGGTTCGCTGACCGCTTTGCCGGTGATCGAAACGCAAGCCGGTGACGTTTCCGCCTTCGTTCCGACCAACGTCATTTCCATTACTGACGGTCAGATCTTCCTGGAAACCGACCTTTTCAACGCCGGTATTCGCCCAGCCATCAACGCCGGTATCTCCGTGTCCCGCGTCGGTGGTGCAGCCCAGACCAAGATCATCAAGAAGCTCGGCGGCGGTGTCCGTCTGGCCTTGGCTCAGTATCGGGAACTGGCTGCCTTCGCGCAGTTTGCTTCCGACCTCGACGAAGCGACCCGCAAGCAGCTGGAACGTGGCCGTCTGGTTACTGAACTGATGAAGCAGGCTCAGTATTCGCCGATGAGCATCTCCGAAATGGCCGTCACGCTGTACGCAGCTGACAAGGGCTACTTTGACGATGTCGAAGTCAAGCGTGCGCTGGATTGCGAAAAGGCCATGATCGGTTACCTGAAGGCCAACTGTGCAGACCTCATGAACACCATGGAGTCCACCGCTGACCTGAATGCCGATTCCGAAAAGCAACTCATTGCCGGCATCGTCGCTTTCAAGAGTAGCTGGGCCTGATTAGCTAGGAGAATTGCATGGCTAGCGGCAAGGAAATTCGCAGCAAGATCAAGAGCGTCGAAAATACGCGCAAGATCACCAAGGCCATGGAAATGGTGGCCGCATCCAAAATGCGCAAAGCGCAGGAGCGGATGCGGGCTGCCCGTCCCTATGGCGAGAAGATCCGGCGCGTTGCAGGCAACCTGTCTCATGCTCTGACCGAATACAGGCACCCGTTCCTGATAAATCGTGAACAGGCCACAGTTGGCCTGATTCTGATTACCTCGGACAAGGGTCTGTGTGGTGGTCTGAACTCGAATCTTCTTCGTCTTGTTGTTACCAAGATGAAGGATTTCGAAGCTAAGGGCAAAAAGTTTCAGGCAACCTGTATCGGCAACAAGGGCTTCGGTTTTATGCAGCGTGCGGGTGCCAAGATCGTGTCACATGTGACTGGTCTCGGCGACACACCGCACCTGGAAAAACTGATCGGACCGGTGAAGGTCCAGCTCGACGCTTATATGAAAGGCGAAATCGACGCGCTTTACATTGGCTACAACCGCTTCATCAATACGATGAAACAGGAGCCGACGTTCGAGCAACTGCTACCGCTACCTAGCGATGCTGTCGGTTCGTCCAAAACGAAATGGGACTATGTCTACGAGCCGGAAGCCAAATCGGTTATCGACGATCTCTTGATCCGTTACGTAGAAGCGCTGATTTATCAGGCGGTTGCTGAAAACATGGCCTCCGAGCAGTCTGCTCGCATGGTTGCCATGAAGTCTGCTTCCGACAACGCCAAGACAGTTATCGGTGACTTGAAGCTGGTTTACAACAAGGCCCGTCAGGCTGCGATTACGAAAGAACTTTCGGAAATCGTCAGCGGCGCCGCCGCGGTGTGACGCGTAGATTTTTATTTTTGGGGATTTGAATATGAGTCAAGGTTCAATCGTTCAGTGTATCGGCGCCGTTGTGGACATCCACTTCCCGCGCGACGCGATGCCGAAGGTCTACGACGCTCTCAAGCTGGATGCTTCCGAAGCAAACGGCATGGCGGAAGACGGCCTGACATTCGAAGTACAGCAGCAGCTGGGTGATGGCGTGGTTCGTACTATCGCCATGGGTTCTTCCGACGGTCTGCGTCGTGGCATGAAGGTAAACAACTCCGGCGCCGCGATCTCCGTGCCCGTCGGTATGGGTACCCTCGGTCGCATCATGGACGTTCTCGGTCGCCCGATTGACGAAGCCGGTCCGATCGACAGCAACGAGCTGCGTCCGATTCATGCCTCAGCGCCGAAGTTCGACGAACTGTCATCTTCCGTCGACCTGCTTGAAACAGGCATCAAGGTTATCGACCTGATCTGCCCGTTCGCCAAGGGCGGCAAGGTTGGCCTGTTTGGTGGCGCCGGCGTCGGCAAGACCGTTAACATGATGGAGCTGATCAACAACATCGCCAAGCAACACGCGGGTCTGTCCGTGTTTGCTGGTGTTGGTGAGCGTACCCGTGAAGGTAACGACTTCTATCACGAAATGAAGGACTCCAACGTTCTCGACAAGGTCGCGATGGTGTTCGGTCAGATGAACGAGCCGCCGGGTAACCGACTGCGCGTCGCGCTGACCGGTCTGACCATGGCCGAACGTTTCCGTGATGACGGTCGTGACATTCTGTTCTTCGTCGACAACATTTACCGCTACACGCTGGCTGGTACGGAAGTTTCCGCACTGCTCGGCCGTATGCCTTCCGCTGTGGGCTATCAGCCGACGCTGGCTGAAGAAATGGGCCGTCTCCAAGAGCGCATCACCTCGACCAAGGTTGGCTCGATCACTTCCATCCAGGCCGTGTATGTGCCAGCGGATGACTTGACCGACCCATCGCCTGCTACCACCTTCCTGCACTTGGACTCCACGGTCGTGCTGTCGCGTGACATCGCTTCGCTGGGTATTTACCCTGCTGTCGATCCGCTCGACTCCACCTCCCGCCAGCTCGACCCGCAAGTCGTTGGTGAAGAACACTACGCCGTTGCCCGTGCCGTGCAAATGAACCTGCAGCGTTACAAGGAATTGCGCGACATCATCGCGATTCTGGGTATGGACGAACTGTCTCCGGAAGACAAACAGGCCGTTTCCCGTGCCCGTAAGATTCAGCGCTTCCTGTCGCAGCCGTTCCACGTTGCCGAAGTCTTCACCGGTTCACCGGGCAAGTTCGTTTCCCTCAAGGAAACGATCAAGGGCTTCAAGGGCATTTGTAATGGCGAATATGATCACGTGCCGGAGCAAGCGTTTTACATGGTCGGCGGTATCGAGGAAGTCATCGAGAAGGCCAAGACGCTGTAATTAGCGTCTCCAGCATAGGAGCCAGTTATGGCAATTTCTGTTCATTGTGATGTCGTCAGCGCCGAAGAGTCGATCTTTTCAGGCGTGGTCGAACTTGCAGTTTTCCCCGGCGAAGCCGGGGAACTCGGCATTCTGCCCCGGCACACCCCGCTTCTTACTCGTATCAAACCAGGAACCATTCGTTTGAAAGTTCTGGGCCAGACCGAGTTTGAACTGGTGTATGTCTCTGGTGGCATGCTGGAAGTTCAACCAAACATGATTACCGTGTTGGCTGATACGGCAATTCGTGCTCACGATCTGGATGAAGCCAAGGCACTGGATGCCAAGAGGCGTGCCGAGGAAGCTCTCGCCAATCGCCACGCCGAAATGGACTATGCAACGGCAGAAGCCGAACTGGCGCAAGCCATTGCTCAGTTGCAAACGATCCAGCGTCTGCGCAAGCACACGCACTAAGCGCATCTCCTCCGGGAACGAAAAGGGCAGCCGACGCGGCTGCCCTTTTTACATTCCGATTTCAACTACTGTTTATTGCAGTCGGCTGACCCGCTTTTCCAAGCGTGCCAAATCGTCGCGCAAAATATTTACCTCTTTACCAAAAGCCTCGACATCCCTGTTGGGCACAAGTAAATCTGAATCTTCGGTTGAATATTCGACCAGATTCTCAGCGAGCCTGTTTGCCCCTGCCTGCAACTGGACACCGAGCTTTCCTCCGAATGTGGAAAGACGCCGAGCCGGAATATCGCCAATAACACCAGCCAGGTCGGCCTCGACATCCCAGCTCAGATTGCGAAAAACGAAGGCCAACGCCTCGGCAAGATCGACCGAACCGGAAAGCTTGACGGAAGAGAGGAGTCCTTCCCGGTCGAGAAGGAATTTGATCGGTGCGTCCGCAGGAAGCGTCACGATCACATCTGGCGAAAATCCCTTATCACCCGCGACAAAACGACCATACTCATCAATACGAAGATGAAGACTGAGCGGGCCGCTCTCGATCAAGGCTTGAGCCCCGGCCAATGGACGTAAGCGCTCTTGAGCCCAAGGCTCCCCATCCAGCAAATGGTTCAATCCGCTGAAAATCAGTCCTTCAAACCCTGCCATATTGCCTGTCCGTTGCCTCAAGCAGAAGTTAAAACTTGTAGCCACGGTGTAGAGCGACCACACCAAGCGCGAGGTTGAAATATTCAACTTTCTCCAGACCAGCCTGTTCCATCAGCGTCTTAAGCTCCTCCTGCCCCGGATGAACACGGATGGATTCTGACAAATAGCGATAGCTTTCGGAGTCTTGTGTAACTAGCTTCCCTACGCGGGGAATAACCTGGAACGAATAAAAGTCGTAGAGTGGAGCCAGGGGCTTCCAGACTTGAGAAAACTCTAGCACGAGCAACCTGCCACCCGGACGCAGGACTCGGCGCATCTCGGCAATGGCGACGTCTTTATGTGTCATGTTACGCAGCCCAAAGGCTACCGTCACACAATCGAACCAGTCGTCAGGGAAGGGCAGCTTTTCAGCGTCACATTGTGCAACGGGCAACATATGACCCTTGTCGAGTAGGCGGTCACGCCCCCGAGCCAGCATTGCATTATTGATATCGGTTAGCCAGACCTGGCCGCTCGCGCCAACCTTCTTGGCGAACGCCAGCGATAGATCCCCCGTTCCGCCAGCGACGTCCAGTACCCGCGAACCTTCGCGAACACCGCTTCGCTGGATGGTGAACGCCTTCCACAGGCGGTGCATGCCCCCGGACATCAGATCATTCATCAGATCATAGCGATTGGCAACAGAATCGAAGACATCGGCAACCCGACGGGCCTTTTCCTGCTCGGCTACTGTTTCATAGCCAAAATGAGTTGTATTGTTTTTCATCGTTTTAATGGTGTTGACCGCAGCTACCGCCAGTCGGCTTTGAAGAGGTATCCACATCGCGCGAAAGGCCCTGCGCCTCAATCTGGGTGAGATATTCCTGCCAGAGTTCAACATGATGTTTTCCCAGGTTATGCAGTAAATCCCAAGAATACAGGCCGCTATCGTGGCCATCCGAGAACACCAGACGCAGGGCATAGGTTCCTACCGGCTCGACCCGTTCAATATCGACATTGCGTTTGCCGGTCTGTAGCGTTTCCTGGCCAGGTCCATGGCCACGGGCTTCAGCCGACGGCGTGTAAACTCGCAAATACTCGAAATCCAGCGAGTAAACTTCGCCATTCTCATAGGCGATCTCCAGCCGGCGGGATTTTTGGTGCAGCTTGATTTCGCTCGGTATTGGGGTATCCCGTTCCATGCCAGCCATAGTGTCCTCCAGAATGAGGGGGCTAGTTTAGCGCACTCATCCCGCTCAGGCCCCAAGATCAATCAAAGTGCCTGATAGCTGACCCGGTCAAAGTCCGTTCCCCGCTGAAGAACGTGATTCATCCTGACTTGCCAAGTTTCAACGCCGGAAAAAATCTCGAGAACGCGGCTTGCCTGATATAGCCCGGAAGGTAGAACAAGCGAACCATCTTCCTTGACTGCTGGCACCGCTGGCAACATGAAAGCCCGCACATAGCGGTCACTGACCCCGGCACTGCTCAAGGCGTTTCTAACACCAATACCAACCGGCATTCCAGGAAGCGTTGCCACGCCGACAATCAGCCCACCGGACTCCTCCTGCATCAGCCAGCTCGCTTGAGCCAGCAGGAAATGCTCGCCGTCATGCGGGCAAACTGCGATCAATTGGCCATGCATGATTTTCTGGCCAGCACTGCTACGCCCAAGCCGGAAACCATTCGCCGAGTGATTGATCACTGACCACTCATCGAGCGGAAAGGTGACTTGCGCCCTGATACTCAAACCTTGGCCGGGATCAGCCCGGTCACGGAAGGTGAACAGTTGGTCGAACTCGGCTCGTGAATAGGCATTTGCCGAGTCAGGTTGCTCAAACTCCTTGCCGCTCACGAAGAAGTGCATCGCCTCAAAGCCGATGGCCACCCGCGCCATTCCTTCAGCGTCGAAACGACGGAACTTGCGCGGAGAGGCGGATTGGGTCCATGGCCGCAGCAGATGCTCAAGCAATTGAATAACATGCCCGGTCGTTTCCTCGCCCAAGCCTAGCTGAGTGGGAGCAATACGCTGGCGCAGCTGCGTCAGCATATGGTTGATCTGTAGCCCGAGCCGCGTCGTATCCAGTCGCCGGGCATCGAGGCCAAGACCTTCGACGACGGCACTCGGGTGCAAGGGCACATCCTTCATCAGTTCAACGGTGTAGGGTGGCACCTCGAAATCATCTTCCAGCTTGTGAACGGAAACCAGCGGCGCCCACATTCCGGCCCAACGGCGAATCAAACCAAGATTACGGACGCTGTTGCTATACGGACTGGCAATATCGATCAGTAGAAGCGTAATGTAGGCGGCGGCACAATGAGTGGCCTGAAGCGTGTTTTCCAATGCGTCTTCGACCGGCGTGTAGGCAACACCCCACTCCTCGGCGGTTTCGAAATAACCATGCAACTCAAGCCAGATACCTGCCGGTAATTCACGCCTGGCGTGGAAGTGTTCGAGGATGATCATCCCCGTGTAATACAGACAGCGGTGCAGGATAGTCGCCATCATGGCTGCATATTGCGGATGATCCGAGTCCGGCTCCTCAAGTCGGGCGCAAAGGGCATAGGCTTTGCCCATCTTGCGCCAGGCCATCACTACCTGCTGAAAATAGCCTTCTTCCTCATCGGCCAGCACGAGCGGCTTGTTGTGATAACGCCGGGCCATTTCTTCTTCAACGAAGCACAATGGCACCCGCGCCTGTTCGAGCAAGCTCAGCAACACCCCTGGGTCTGGCGGCTCCGCCAGCAATGTATCAAGCATTTGCATGAGCTGGCGCTCGGCGACCACCGGATTGGCCAGCGTGAGTTGCGAGAGATAATCCACCCCGGACTGAAGGTCGGGAATGGCGAGAAGAGGAGGGTTGGCAGTAGTGTTCATGTGACTCCAGCCTTAATGTTTAAGCGCTAGCAGAGCAACCGACAAGGCTTTCGCCAGATCTTCGCTGCTCACGACCGGGCGGTCGGCTAATCCCTCGCGGCTAACCTCACCCCAGATCGGGGCCGGGAAATGCCTGTCGTCGGTCCAGCGAGGAATGATATGCCAATGGACATGGGGGACCATGTTGCCAAAGCTGGCAAGGTTGATTTTATCCGGCGAGTAAAGCGTCCGAATGGTTACCTCGACCGCAAAAACCACCGACATCAGGTAGTGCTGCTGGCCGGAATCAAGGTCACTCATTTCGCGAACGTGGGCATTCCAGATAACGCGGCAAAATCCTGGGTAGTACGGATCGTCCACCCGAACCACCCGGCAGGTCGGGGAGTTCCAGAGAACCTCCCCGCCAGGGGTACTACACAACTCGCAAGGATGGTTGCCGCTATTCACGCTAAGGCTCCGGAAATTCTGACTAGGATTGCACCAGAGTGTTATTACTGCAAGCTGCAGCTACGAAATAAGGAACTATTTCACAACCAATGCTGATAAGCGGACAGGAATTAGAGCAAAACGCGCTCGATCCCCCCGTTATTGGCGTGACCGACATAATCGGCCATCCAGTTTTCACCGAGCAAATGTTTGGCCATTTCGACCACGATATAGTCGGCCTTGGTTCCGGCATCATCATCGTAGCGGGAGAGTCCTTGCAGACAGGCCGGGCAGGACGTGAGAATCTTGACCTCGCCCGTGAAACCATCGGCCCGCAGCTTTCCAGCGCCTTTTTCGATTTCTTCCTGCTTGCGAAATTTGACCTGGGTAGCAATATCCGGGCGCGAATAGGCGAAGGAACCGGCATCACCACAGCAACGATCGGTTAACGGCACGTCCTGGCCCATCAACGCCTTGGTGACCGCGAGGGGCGCATAGACCTTCATCGGCGTGTGGCAGGGATCGTGGTACATGTAGCGGGTACCTTCGACGCCGTCCAGCTTGAGTCCCTTTTCCATCAAGTATTCATGGATATCAAGCAGGCGGCAGCCCGGGAAGATTTTCTCGAACTGGTATTTCTGCAACTGATCCATGCATGTTCCACATGAAACAATCACTGTCTTGATGTCGAGGTAATTCAGCGTATTGGCGACACGGTGGAAGAGCACGCGGTTATCGGTGGTGATCTTCTGGCCCTTGTCCTCTTCACCGGCTGAGGTCTGTGGGTAACCGCAACACAGGTAACCCGGCGGCAATACGGTCGTCGTGCCAATCTCATAAAGCATCGCCTGCGTGGCCAGGCCGACCTGCGAAAACAGGCGCTCCGAGCCACAACCCGGGAAATAGAAGACCGCATCCGATTCCTCGTTCGTTTTCCGCGGGTTGCGAATAACCGGGATGACCTTGTCGTCTTCAATATCGAGCAAGCCGCGCGAGGTGCGTTTCGGCAGGTTGCCAGGCATCGGGCGATTCATGAAATGAATAACCTGCGATTTGACCGTCGGACGCCCGAGCGTGGCCGGTGGATGGGCGCGCGATGCCTGAATCAATCCGAGAGCCTTGAAGACCTTGTGGCCCAGACGTTGTGCCTTGAAACCGAACTCCATCATGCCGGCACGCATCAGCTTGATGGTCGACGGATCCTTGACAGTCAGGAACGCCATCGCCACGGCGGTGCCGGGGCTGAAGCGCTTCTTTTCCTGCTTGCGGAGGAAATTGCGCATCGCCACGGAAACATCGCCAAAATCGATGTCCACCGGGCAAGGCTTCAAACAACGGTGGCAAACCGTGCAATGGTCAGCTACATCGTTGAATTCGTCGAAATGCTTCAACGAAATGCCGCGCCGGGTCTGCTCTTCGTAAAGGAAGGCTTCGACCAGCAGCGAGGTGGCGAGAATCTTGTTGCGCGGGCTGTAGAGCAGGTTGGCGCGCGGCACATGGGTCGAACAGACCGGCTTGCATTTGCCGCAACGCAGGCAGTCCTTGACCATATCGGAGATCTTGCCGATTTCCGACTGCTCCATGATCAGCGATTCGGTGCCAAGCAGGCTGAAAGAGGGCGTATAAGCGTTGCCCATGTCACCGCCGGGCATCAGCTTGCCTTTGTTGAAGTGACCGTCCGGGTCGACCTTCTGCTTGTAGGCACGGAAGGGGGCAATCTCTTCTTCAGTCAGGAACTCCAGCTTGGTGATGCCAATGCCGTGTTCGCCAGAAATTACGCCATCCAGCGAACGGGCGAGATGCATGATGCGTTCAACCGCCTTGTTGGCAGTCTGCAGCATCTCGTAATTGTCGGAATTGACCGGAATGTTGGTATGCACGTTGCCGTCACCGGCATGCATGTGCAGGGCCACGAAAACGCGACCGCGCAGCACCTCTTTATGTAACGCTTCGATCCGCTCGACGATGGGACGATAGACGCCACCGTCGAAAATCTTGGCCAACCGGGAATGCAGCTCATGCTTCCATGAAACCCGCACCGAGTAATCCTGCAAGCGGTGGAAAAGCCGGGGATTTTCAGCCCGGTTGGTCAGCTCGCCAGCCTGCACGCCGTACGACAGAAAGCGCGACTCGGCTTCGGCCAGCGGCAGGTCGAGATTGTCGAGCAGCCATTCCCAGCGCAGACGAACGACCGCCACGTAATCAAGTGCAGCCTGCCGACGATCACCGATCAGTACGTCGGTATCAAGCGTCGTATCACCGCGGTGCAAGGGTAGGTCGCCCTTGAGGAATTCGCTCAGGGCATCGCACAGAAGCAGTTTGTTCTGCGTCGAAAGTTCGATGTTGATGCGCTCGATGCCATCGCAGTAATCGCCCATGCGCGGCAACGGAATGACGACGTCTTCATTGACCTTGAAGGCATTGGTGTGACGCGAGATGGCAGCCGTGCGCGAACGGTCAAGCCAGAATTTCTTGCGGGTTTCGGGGTCGACCGCGATGAAGCCTTCAGCAGCCCGCAGGTTGCACATGCGGACCACCTCCGAAGCAGCAGCCATCACCGCCTTTTCGTCATGGCCGACGAGATCGCCGATCAATACCATCTTCGGCCGACCGTGGCGCTTGGCCTTGGTCGCATAGCCGACAGCCTTGACGTAACGTTCGTCCAGATGTTCCAGACCTGCCAAAAGCACACCGGCGACATGGCCGGCACCGCCCGGCTTGAAGTAGTCGGTAATTTCGACAATGGCCGGTACGGCTTCGCGCACCTGGCCAAAGAATTCGAGGCAGACCGTACGCGCCACAGGCGGCATCTTGTGCAATACCCAGCGCGCCGCGACGATGATGCCGTCGGTGCCTTCCTTCTGCACTCCGGGCACGCCACCCAGGAACTTGTCGGTGACGTCCTTGCCCAGCCCGGTCTTGCGACAGGAAACGCCCGGTATGCTCAGCGTTTCCTCGCCGAGCAGTATCCGGCCGCTCGGGTCAAAGCGCTTGAGACGGAATTCGACCGTTTCCTGCTCATGGATCTTGCCGTAGTTGTGATTGACGCGTTCGGCCTCCAGCCAATTGCCGTCCGGCATCACCATCTTCCACCAGGCCAGATTGTCGAGCGCGGTCCCCCACAGCACGGCCTTCTTGCCACCGGCGTTCATGGCGATGTTGCCGCCGATGCAGGAAGCGCTGGCCGAGGTCGGATCAACCGCGAAGACGCGGCCGGCCGCCGAAGCAGCTTCCGAGACGCGCTCGGTGACCACACCGGCGCCGGTGCGGATGGTGGCGTAAGGCGCCGTATGGCCGGGCAGCACGAGATCCTCAACTGGGCCGATGTCGATCAGCTTCTCGGTATTGATCACCGCAGAGTAGGGCGTCAGCGGCACCGCGCCGCCGGTGTAGCCAGTGCCACCGCCACGCGGAATGATGGTCAGGCCGGCTTCGATGCAGCCACGGACGAGCAGGCCAATTTCTTCCTCGGTATCCGGGTACAGCACAACGAAGGGATATTCGACACGCCAGTCGGTCGCGTCAGTAACGTGCGAAACACGGGCCAGACCATCAAAAGCAATGTTGTCCTTGCGCGTGTGCTTGCCGAGAATGCGCTGAACCTTGCGACGCAAATCGATAGTCTTGCCAAAATGCTCGGCAAAGCGGTCCACCGCCAACTGGGCAGCTTCGACCAGACGCTTGACCTTGGCCGAACGCTCGGGATCTTCACTTTCGCTTGTATGCCGGCGTTTTTCGACTTCGACCAGACGATGGCGGAGCGCGGTAACCAGCGCCTCACGCCGCTCGCGATTGTCGAGCAGGTCATCTTCCAGATAGGGATTGCGCTGGACGACCCAGATGTCACCCAGCACTTCGTACAACATGCGGGCTGAACGGCCGGTGACTCGCTCGCTTCGGAGTTCATCAAGAATCGCCCAGTTGTCGGCGCCGAGCAGCCTGATGACGATCTCGCGATCGGAAAACGAGGTGTAGTTGTAAGGTATTTCGCGCAAGCGGGCAGTCATGGGAGCAGCCGGGGTCCGTCAAAAGGAGGATTTTAGCGTATTGCGGCGCAACACGCGGGGTAGGTAGACCACCGGATACAGTAAAGGGTTCAGCTTAGAAAGCACTGAAGCCGTGACGTTTGGCCACGCCACCCTTAGAATCCATCCTTTGCCTGAATGAGTCGCAGCATGCACCCGGATTATCTCGAAAAAGTTCTCAACGCACAGGTATACGACGTGGCGATCGAAACGCCGCTCGAACTGGCCAGCAACCTTTCCGCCCGGGTCGGCAACAAGATTATTCTCAAGCGTGAAGACCTGCAGCCGGTCTTCTCCTTCAAGCTGCGCGGCGCCTACAACAAGATTGCCAGCCTCTCGGCTGAAAAACTGAAGCGCGGCGTCATCTGCGCCTCCGCCGGCAACCATGCGCAGGGCGTTGCTCTGTCAGCGGCCAAGGTCGGCTGCCGGGCAGTGATCGTGATGCCGACCTCGACGCCGGCCATCAAGGTCGATGCCGTTCGCTCCCGTGGTGGCGAAGTCGTGCTGTTCGGCGACTCCTACGATGATTCCTACGCACATGCGCTGGAGCTGGAGAAAACCGAGAAACTGACTTTCGTGCACCCGTTCGACGATCCGGAAGTGATCGCCGGGCAGGGCACCATCGCCATGGAAATTCTGCGCCAGCATTCGCGCCACAACGGGCCGATCCACGCCATTTTCTGCTGCGTCGGCGGTGGCGGGCTAATCGCCGGAGTCGCGGCTTACATCAAACGCCTGCGCCCGGAAATCAGGATCATCGGTGTCGAGGCCAAGGATGCCGATGCGATGACCCAGTCGCTGGCCAAGGGCCACCGCGTCCGCTTGCAGCAGGTCGGCCTGTTTGCCGATGGCGCGGCGGTCAAGTTTGTCGGCGAGGAAACCTTCCGCCTGTGCAAGGAATATGTCGACGAGATGATTCTGGTCGATACCGATGCCATCTGCGCCGCGATCAAGGATGTTTTCGAGGATACCCGCTCGATTCTCGAACCGGCCGGCGCGCTGGCCGTTGCCGGCGCCAAGGAATACGTCCGTCAGCACAAGCTGAAGGACAAGAACCTGATCGCCATCTCGTCCGGCGCCAACATGAACTTCGATCGCCTGCGCTTTGTCGCCGAGCGGGCCGAAGTCGGCGAGCGGCGCGAAGCCGTGCTCGCGGTGACGCTGCCGGAGAAGCCCGGCGCCTACAAAAAATTCCTGTCGCTGATTGGCAAGCGCAACGTCACCGAATTCAACTACCGTTACCACACGGCCAGCGAAGCACACGTTTTTGTCGGCATCCAGGTCGCCGACCGCAACGAGTCCACCAAGCTGGTCGAGAGCCTGCAAAAGCATGGCTATCCGACGATGGATCTGACCGATGACGAAATGGCGAAGAATCACATTCGCCACATGGTCGGCGGCCATGCGCCTCAGGTTTGCGAAAAGGGCATGCGTGAATCGCTTTACCGCTTCGAATTCCCGGAGCGGCCGGGCGCCTTGATGAATTTTCTGACCCAGATGAGCGCCGGCTGGAACATCAGCCTGTTCCATTACCGCAACCACGGTGCCGACTATGGTCGCGTTCTGGTCGGCATGCAGGTGCCACCGGGCGAAATGGGGCAATTCAAGGAGTTTTTGCAGAACCTTGGTTACGCCCATTGGGACGAAAGCCAGAACCCGGCCTACAAACTTTTCCTCGGTTAATCCTCAAGGTTCAGGCGCCGATCAGCTCCAGATTCCGCGATCGCCAATCCAGTACGGCATTGCGGCTGCTCATCCGGCCGGCAAGTTCAGGAAATTCCTCGCGGATGACGTCGGCGGCGAAGCGCGAGAGGAAGCGCGATTTGAGTTCAGCCCTGGCCCGGTCGACACCGATTTCGTCGTAGGGCACGGAAGCAAGCAGCAAAAAGCCGTCGTCCGGAATGCGCCCGGCCTTCATGTTGGCATCGATGATGCCGGCTGCCTTGCGGATCGGGTCCGCCAGATCGGGGCTATATGGACCGATGATCAAGGCGAGGTTGGGGGTGTGGAGAAAATCAAACCCCCGCCCGATGCAGATCACCCACTCGCGGTGTTCAATATCCAGCCGGCGCTGCTGCCGGGCAGTCTGGGCGCGAATTTCGCAAATATGTTCGAGATTACCGAGCATCAGCGGCAGCAGGTCGGCTCGCATCTGCACCGGCATGTCGGGAAGCAGGGCCGCTAGCCGAGGTTCCAGGGTGGCAAGGTCGGCGCCGCCGAGACCGGCCAGATCAAGCACGCTGCCATCGCTGCCATGGATGCTCAGGGCTTCTTCATCGGTCTCGAAACCACAGACAAGCGGATAGACGGTGCCGTGGCCACTGCCAAAAATGTGTTCCATCTGCCGGCGGATTTCCTGCGTATGGGCGATGGCGGCGGCGGTGTCGTAGCCGAAGCCGGCACAACCCCGCTGCGGGTTGCCGCGCGACCAGTGGTAGGTGATCAGGAACAGGACGCGCCGGCCGTTACCGGTCATGCGCTGGACGTGATGGGCCAGCACTTCGCCGAGATGTGGCCAGCCGAGATCAAACATGCCGCCCAGATTGCGGAAGGGCATCAGGATGCCGGCGGGCGTATTGGTCGCAACGGGAATGTTGATGCGGCCATCCATGCATTTGAGCACACCGATGGCAGTTGGGTGTTCCGCGTGATAGCGCTCGCGCGCCAGCCAGGCTTCGGGCCCGCGAAAGGTTTCACCATGGCGGCGGGCAAGGTCGAAAAGCCAGTCAATGCGCTGGCTAATTGCTTGGCGATGGATATCCTTCATGTCCCCTCCTGGATGGCTGCTGGGCACGGTCAAAATCGCCGCGTTTGATTTTTGCCTCCTTTGTACCGTCGACCGCAGCAACTGCCAAGCCTTCCGAGGAACGCCCGGATAAATCAATTGAAAACAATAAATTCTATTTGGTTATTAATATTTAATTAAATATTCTTATACAGAATAACAAAGCATCCCTAGACTTCAATCGTCGCCTTTTACATGCATTTCGATTGGAGTTTCCCCATGCGCAAATTTGCCCTTTTTGCAGCGTTGACCGCAGCACTCAGCGTCGGCACCGCCTTTGCCCAGACGACGTTGCTCAACGTCTCCTACGACCCGACGCGCGAGCTGTACAAGGATTTCAACGCCGCCTTCAACAAACATTGGCAGGCCAAAACCGGCCAGAGCGTCAATGTTCGCCAGTCGCATGGCGGTTCCGGCAAGCAGGCGATGGCCGTGCGCGACGGGCTGGAAGCCGATGTCGTCACGCTGGCGCTGGCCTACGACATCGATGCGATGGTCGAGCGCAAGCTGATTCCTGCCGATTGGCAGAAGCGCTTCCCGAACAACTCCTCACCCTACACCTCAACCATCGTCTTTCTGGTCCGCAAGGGCAATCCAAAGAACATCAGGGATTGGGATGACTTGGCCAAGCCTGGCATCGGCGTCATTACGCCAAACCCGAAAACTTCCGGTGGCGCCCGCTGGAATTACCTCGCGGCCTGGGCTTGGGCACTGAAGCAGCCGGGCGGCAATGAGCAGAAGGCGAAGGAATTGGTGACCGGTATCTTCAAAAATGTGCCGGTGCTTGATTCCGGCGCCCGTGGATCGACCACGACCTTCGTCGAGCGCGGCCTCGGCGACGTGCTGATTGCTTGGGAAAACGAGGCCCAACTGGCGGTCAATGAAATTGGCAGGGACAAGTTCGAGATTATCGCCCCCAGCCTGTCCATCCTCGCCGAACCGCCGGTAGCCGTGGTTGACAAGGTCGTCGAAAAACGCGGCACCCGGCTGACGGCGCAAGCCTACCTCGATTATCTGTATTCTGAAGATGGCCAGAACATCGCGGCAAAGCATTACTACCGGCCGCGCGATGCCAAGGTGGCCGCCAAATATGCAGCGCAGTTCCCGAAAATCAGGCTGGTCACCATCGACGATACCTTTGGCGGCTGGCAAAAGGCCCAGAAGCTGCATTTCGCCGATGGCGGCACCTTCGACCAGATTTATCTGAAAAAATAGGGAAGCACCATGCCGCTGACCGACCTGATCCGTTATTTCAATGTCGCCGACAGTTCCGAGCACAGTTCCCTGTACCTCGAAGGCGAACGCGCCGCCGCCTGGCACAACGGCCTGCGCCTGGGTTCGCTTTTCCAGCCCATTGTCGATCTGCGGCGCGAGCGCGTCGTCGGCCACCAGGCGACGCTGAAAGCCCAGCGCGAGGATGGCACCCCGGTCAGCACGGAAGAGGCTTATGCCTTGTGCCCAACCGCCGAGTCAGTCATTCATTTCGACCGCCTGAGCCGCACATTGCACGCGCTCAATTTTCTTGCCCAGCGCCGCCATGCCGGCGGCTACCTGCAACTTGCCGTGCACCCGCGCCACCTGAAGGCTGTGCAGAGCCAGCACGGACTGGTTTACGAGGCCATTCTGAAGCGTTGCGGTCTGGGGCCTGAGGACATCGTGCTCGATATCGATGCCGATGAGTTCCAGCACAATCCGTATCTGGGCGATGCCTTGAACAATTATCGCCAACGCGGCTACCGGCTGGCACTCTGCGAATCAGGCATCCAAGCCGGAAACACTAAACTGCTAGCCCTCAGGCCGGATATTTTGAAACTACGGCTGACCGAGGGAAATATGCTGGCCGAAATAGTCCGTAGCGACGGTATTGCTATTGAATTGACCGGCATCGATAGCGGTCAGGATTTCAGGCGGGCCAATGCCGTCGGCGCCGACCTTGGGCAAGGCAAGCTATTTGGCCGGCCGCAAAGCGATTGCCAGCCCACCCACAGCAGCCATGGAGTCGCCTACAATCCTCATAACCCATCCGGAGCATCCCCATGAAAATTGCCAACAACGTGACCGAACTGGTCGGCAACACGCCGCTGGTTCGCCTCAATCGTGTGACCGAAGGCTGTGGCGCGAGCATCGCTGCCAAGCTTGAGTTTTTCAATCCGGGACACAGCGTCAAGGATCGCATTGCCGTCGCCATGCTCGACGCCGCCATGGCCGCCGGCAAGATCGGCCCGGATACCGTGGTTCTGGAACCGACTTCCGGCAATACCGGCATCGGCCTCGCCATGGTCTGCGCTGCGCGCGGCATCAAGGCAGCTTTCGTCATGCCGGAAACGATGAGCCGCGAGCGCAAGCTGCTACTGAAGGCCTATGGCGCCGAGCTGATTCTGACGCCGGGGCCGGACGGCATGGGCGGTGCGATCAGGAAGGCCGAAGAAATGGCCGCTGCCGACACCCGCTATTTCGTCCCGCAGCAATTTGAAAATCCGGCCAATCCGGCAGTCCACCGCAGCACTACCGCCGAGGAGATCTGGCGCGATACCGATGGCCAGGTCGACATCGTGGTTTGCGGCGTCGGCACCGGCGGCACGGTCACGGGCGTTGGCGAAGCCCTGAAGGCGAAGAAGCCGGGCGTCAAAATCGTCGCCGTCGAACCCGATGCCTCACCAGTGCTTTCCGGCGGCGCCAAGGGACCGCACCCGATTCAGGGTATCGGTGCCGGCTTCGTGCCGGGCGTCCTGAACACGGCAATTTACGACGAGGTCGTCCGCGTCAAGAACGACGATGCCTTCGCCATCGCCCGCCGGATGGCCACGGAGGAGGGTTTGCTGGTCGGCATTTCCTCCGGCGCCGCCACCTGGGCCGCGCTCGAACTGGCCAGACGGCCGGAAAACGTGGGCAAGCTAATCGTCGTCATCATTCCGTCGTTCGGCGAACGCTACCTTTCCACCGCTCTCTATCAGCACCTCGAGGTTTGAGCCTGTTCGACGCCCCGACTGACCGGCGTGACTCCGACTCCATCAAATGGAGCAAGTACGCCGGTCGCGACATTCTGCCGCTCTGGGTGGCGGATATGGATTTTGCCGCACCGCCGCCCGTGCTCGATGCCTTGCAGCAACGCATCGAGCATGGTGTTTTCGGCTACGGAGGACCCTGGCCTTCGCTTACCGAGTCAGTGCTCACTCATCTCGAAAGCGAATACAGCTGGTCGATTGAAGCGGACTGGATCGTCTGGCTGCCAGGTCTGGTTACTGGCCTGAACGTTGCCTGCCGAGCCGTCGACGGCGACGTACTGACGGCAACGCCTATCTATCCACCTTTCCTCTCCGCCCCACGTTTTTCCAGCCGCAGGCTGAACCGTGTTGAACTGGCCTGCACCAACGACCATTGGCACTGGGACAAAAATGCCCTGCAGCAGGCGTCGACCGCAGCAACCCGGCTTTTCCTGCTCTGTCACCCGCACAACCCGGTCGGCCGCTGCTGGAATCGCGAAGAATTGCTCGATCTCGCCACCTTCGCCGAAGCCAACGACCTGATCGTCTGCTCCGACGAAATCCACTGTGGCCTGATTCTCGACGCCGACAAGCGCCACATCCCGTTCGCCAGCCTGTCGCCCGAAGCCGCCAAACGCAGCATCACGCTGATGGCACCGTCGAAAACCTACAACATCCCGGGCCTCGGCTGCGCCTTTGCGGTCATTCCCGACGCGACGCTGCGCCGCCGTTTTCAACACACCATGGATGGCATCGTGCCGCATGTGAATGTGCTCGGTCTCGCCGCCTGCGAAGCCGCCTATCGCGACTGTGGCGACTGGCACCGCGAACTGATTGCCTACCTGGCCGGAAATCGTGACCGGCTGACTGCTGCGGTCAACCGCGAAAAAAGGGCAAAAATGAGCCGGGTCGAAGCTACCTATCTCGCCTGGATCGACGTCCGCGAGCTGGACCTATCTAATCCAGCCGCCCATTTCGAGGCGCACGGCCTCGGTTTGTCGGACGGCACCGACTTCGGCGCCCCCGGCTGGCTTCGGCTCAATTTCGGCTGTACCCGGGCAACGCTTGATGCAGCAATCGAGCGCTTCGCCACCGCTTGCCAATCCGCATGAACCCTTACGCCCTGACCCTGTGGTCGCTCGCCATCGCCCTGATCGCCCAATCATTGGTCAGCGGGCTTTACATCGAACTGTATTTGCGCAAGGACCAGTCGAATGGACTGCGTCGGGCTTGGCTGGCCATCGCCATCGGCTCACTGCTGCTGGCTCTGCACCATGGCTACACGGTGGAACTGGCCCTGCGTACCGGTCTCTACGACATGCGGCAAGCGGTGCTGGCCGCACTGACGGCCATCTTCTTCGCGCTTGGCACATACGGAATCAGGCGGCAACAGGCCTGAATGCGCCATTTTCCGTAACGATCCAGTCCAGCCGCTGATCGTGGCTTTCCGGCCGGATGCTCGGCAGCCGATTCACCTCGAAACCGACACCGACCGCCAGCGGGCGAGGGGAGAGCGCCGCCAATGTCCGGTCGAAATAACCGCCACCGTAGCCCAGGCGGTAGCCGGCGGCATCAAAACCGTTGAGCGGCAGGAGGATCAGGTCCGGTTGCACGAACTCGCCGGCCACTGGCGTCGGAATGCCATATCGGTCTGCTTCCAGCGCTGTTTCAGTCATCCAGACGCGAAAAGCCAATGGCGCATTTTCGGCAACCACAACCGGCAGGGCGGCCATTGCGCCAGCTTGCCGCCAGAGATCGATGACGCCCCTGACATCCGGTTCGTGCTTGATCGGCCAACAGAAGGCCACGACTTTCGGCACTCCCAACGTCGCTTGCAGGTGCGCCATGATGCGTGCCGAAAGTTCGCCATGCGCCATCTCGCCCATGGCCGCCCGTCGGGCCACCATTTCGAGCCGCAACGCCCGTCGCCAGGCCGTGTTATCCTCGTTCGATTGAGTCATCAGCCTAATCTAGCATGAAGTTTCGCGTTCTCCTTCTCGGCCTTACCCTTGCCTTTCCCCTCTTCGCACAGGACAGCCGCGACATCGCCTTCCTGACCGCCCGTGACGCTTTCCGCGCCGGCGACCGCAACAAGCTGGAAAAAGCCACCAGTCAGCTCGGTAATCACGAACTGCTGCCCTACGTCGAAAACTACCGCCTGCGGATGTTCATGGACCAGGGAGACTCGACCGTCCTGCGCGCCTTCTTCGAGCGTTACGAGAAAAGCTACGTCGTCGAGAAACTTCGAGCCGACTGGATACGCTGGCTAGGCAAGCGTTCCACGTGGAACGAGGTAGAAGCCGAATACGCCCGGATGATTGCCCCCGAGCCGGACATCACCTGCTACAACCAGCAGGCCCGCCTCGCCCGCAACGAAAAAAGTGCGCTCGACGAGGTTGAAAAAACCTGGCTGACCATGCTGGAACCATCGGAACCCTGCCGCGTGGTACTTGACGCTCTGGTCATCAGCCAACGAATCGAAACCGATCAAGTCTGGGCTCGCGCCCGCCGTCAGGTTGAAGCCAATCGCCCCGGCCAGGCCAAAGCCACCTTGAATTACCTGCCCGACAGCCAGATGCCGGACTTCCGCGCCTTCGACAGCGCGATCAGCAGCGGCATGGGCTATCTTGCCCGCCAGCCTTCCAGCTGGTCCGCCACCAAGCCCGGACGCGAACTGGCAGCGATTGCCATCCAGCGCATCGCCACCAACGACCCACGCACCGCCGCCGATGAGCTGGAAAAGCTCAAGGGCCGAATGCAGGATCCCGAAAAGCAGTGGGCCTGGGGCCAGATCGGCCTGCAAGCCGCCAAACGCCACATGCCGGACGCCGTCACCTGGTATGGCAACGCCGGCAAGTCTGTTCTCTCCGATGACGCCTATCAATGGAAAGTCCGTGCCGCGCTCCGCGCTCAGGAGTGGGGCATCGTACGCGACACCGTGCTGGCCATGCCGCCAACGCTGGCAGCGCTACCGGAATGGACGTACTGGCTGGGTCGAGCCCACAAGGCTGGCGGTCGGACCAGCGAAGCCGACGCACTTTTCGAGAAAATTGCCGGTCAGCCAAATTTCTACGGCAATCTGGCCGATGAAGAACTTGGCCGCGCGATCATGACGCCCCCCCGGGCCAAAGCCCCGACTGCCGAAGAGCAGCAGGCGGCCCGCGACAATCCGGGCATTCGCCGGGCGATGACTTTCTTCCGCCTCGAAATGCGCACTGAAGCGGTCAAGGAATGGAACTGGTCGCTACGCGGCATGGAAGACCGCGAACTGCTCGCCGCCGCCGACCTTGCCAAACGCAACCAGATCTGGGACCGCGCCATCAATACCGCTGACCGGACCAAAAACGAACACGACTACACGTTGCGCTTCCTCGCCCCCTACGGCGAACACGTTCGCCCGGCCGCCCTCAACCAGTCGCTGGACGATGCCTGGGTCTACGGCCTGATGCGCCAGGAAAGCCGCTTCATCACTTCCGCCAAATCTAACGTCGGCGCCTCCGGCCTGATGCAACTAATGCCAGCCACGGCCAAATGGGTTGCCAAGAAGATCGGCCTGCGCGACTTCAACCATGGCCGCGTCAACGATACCGAAATTAATGTCCTGCTCGGCACCAGCTACATGCGACTGGTCATGGAAAATCTCGACAACCACCCCGTACTCGCCTCGGCTGCCTACAACGCCGGTCCCGGCCGGGCCAAGAAATGGCGCGCTGACCGGCCACTGGAAGGCGCCATCTACGCCGAAACCATCCCTTTCAGCGAAACACGGGACTATGTCAAGAAAGTAATGAGCAATGCGGTTTATTATTCCGCCCAGTTCAATGGCAAACCCGATTCTCTGAAAACCCGTCTTGGTACCATCGGCGCCCGCACTGCCGACGGCATGAAAGACGCCGACCTTCCTTAAGGTATTCCGACCATGTCAGCGCTGCCCGATTCCTTCGAAATTCTGCGCGATTGCCGAGCCTTGTTTCTCAAACACCTTGGCGCGCTGCTGCTGGATAGCAATGCACTTTCCGGCAGCGCCATTCAGGCCATCCAGCACGGCGCTGGCGCCTATTTCGATGAAATGGTGGTCAGCCAGCGACGGGGCAGTTTCGAGGAAGAGGTCGACGGCCTGACCTCATCGCGCATCACCTTGGTCGGGGAAGATGACCTGGAACTGGACATTCGTCTCGACAACATGAGTGCCCGACTATTCGAGACCAGCGGCAGCAATCTCTGGAAAATTCACCTGCGCCTCATTACCTTGCTCAGGCGGGCGGATCTGTCGAAAAGCAACAACCCGGTAGGTCCTCGCGGCATCCGCCAGGGCCTAACCGAAATGTTTGCGGCAGCTGGCGCCATCGGCCTCGACAAAAAACTCGACATGCTCGACAAGGTCGAGAGTACCTTGCTGCAAAACTTGCCGGCGCTCTACGCTGAGATCAACGACTTTCTTGACCGTGCCGGCATCGAATCGGCCCAGCCCTCGATCGTTACAGCACCGGACAATACCAAGGCAAAGCCAGCGGAAACGCCCGTGGTTTCGCAAAATGCCCTGTTGGCGCTGCAGCATGCACTGCTCTCGCAAATACCAGGTGGTCTGCCGCAGGGCGCACCGCCACCCGGCGCAGCCTCGACGCTACTCAGTCAGGCCGCAATGGAGCGGCTGATATTCCGGCTCAATGAAATGGAGAAAACCGGAAGCCTGACGCCAAATCTCCGCGCGGATTCCGCACCCAGCCTTGAGAACCTGATCCCCGGGCTGTTTTCCGAGAGCGAAGCAAGCAGCCCAAGCCAGCCCAAATCGCTGAGTTCCAGCGAACTGGGAATATCTTCCAACGCCCCGGAAGGGCTGGCCATTGATACGATGGCAAAGATTTTCGAAGCCATTTTCGACAACGCCAAACTGCCTGATGCCTTGAAGGCTGTCATTTCCAGCCTGCAAATCACCATGCTCAAGCTGGCTATGCACGATGCCGGGTTTTTCAGCGATGTCGCCCACCCGGCAAGGCAACTGCTCGACCGGATGGGGGTTGCCGTCCTTGGTCTGCCCGTTGACGTGCCAGCGCGGCACCCGGTCTGCGCCCGCCTGTTCGAAATTGCCGGACATCTGCGCAGCAGTTTTTCCGGCGATCTGGCCGTGGTCAACGAAGCGCTATCCCAGGTTGATGCGCTGATTGCCGAACGACATACCGGCATTACCAGCGCGGCCGCTTCCTATCTGCCGCTGCTCAGGCAACTTGATCGTCGCGACCAGGCCTCCGTCCAGACGCGACTGGCGCTTGAGCCGATGATCGCCAGTGCCGGCCCTGGCCCGATTCGCACCTTTATCGACCAGACCTGGAGCCGTGTGCTGCAACTGGTCTGGCTAGAACATGGCCCGGACAGTCCTGAATGGCAAGAACACCAGGCAGTCATCGACGAATTGCTCTGGACCTTTCAGCCCAAGGCCGACGGCGAGGAACGCAAGGCACTGGCCAAACGCCTGCCGGATATCCTCAAGCGACTCAAGGCTGGAATGGACCGCATCGGTGTTTCGGTTCCTGATCAGGCAGCTTTCCTCGACGCCTGCTTCTCGCTGCAGACACGAGCCCTGCGCACGGCAACGGGAACCATTGACGATCGCGACCCCAAAGCCATTGAGGCCAGTGGTTTACGAAGAATCAACGACGATCCCGTCGCCGGCGAAATCTTGTCCGGTGATCTCTTGTTACGCACGCTGGATTTTGCCGGTGCACATCCGGCGCCAAGCCGGGCCTTGCCCTGCAAAACCGGCGACTGGCTGGAAGTCCTTCTCGAAGATGGTCAGACCGGCATCGCCCACCTCTGTTATGTCAGTCCGACAAGTCAGCGGGCACTGCTCTTCAACCCCGACTTCGGACTGGCGCTGGCCATCCACCCGGCGATTCTCGACAAGCAGTTCCGGGCTGGTCAGGCACAAATCAGCAGCGCACTCTCGTTGTTCGAGACGGCTGCCGATCGTGCCCTGCGACGGACAAGCGCGAACTGAGGGCGACAAGCCTGCCCGAAACGTCGCAAATTGCCTTAAAATCCGGGTTTTACGAATCAAGTTTTCGGGGTTTCACATGGCCATCAAGAAAGTCTTGCTGCTGGGCGGTAGCGGTTTTATCGGCACCTATATCGTCAACCGTCTGTCGCAACGGGGTATTGAAGTCACCGTGCCGACCCGTCGCCGCGAGCGGACCAAGGCGCTGATCATTCAGCCCGGTGTCGAAATGCCGGAAGCAAATATCCACTGCGAAAAGACCCTGACCGAACTGATGCGTGGCCACGATGCCGTGATCAACCTGGTTGGCATCCTGCACAGCAGCGACGTGCAATTCCCGTACAGCAGCGATTTCGCCCGGGCCCATGTCGAACTGCCCAAAAAGATTGTCGCCGCCTGCAAGGCTTCCGGCGTCCGTCGTCTGGTGCATATGAGCGCCCTCAAGGCTGACCCGAAGGCTCCTTCAGAGTATCTGGCCTCCAAGGGTGATGGCGAAGCGATTATTCTCGCCGCCAGGAATGAACTCGATGTCACGGTATTCCGGCCCTCCGTCATTTTTGGCCTTGGTGACTCCTTCCTGTCGATGTTCGCCAGCGTCCTGAAGAAGCTTCCCTTCTTTCCGCTCGGCTATGGTCATGCGCGCTTCCAGCCGGTCTGGGCTGCCGACGTCGCCGATGCATTTGTCGAAAGCCTGAGCAACGAAGCCACCTTCGGCCAGGTCTACGATCTCGCCGGCCCGAAGGTTTACACGCTGCGCGAACTGGTCGATTACACCGCCAAACTGACGGGCAGTAACGCCAAGATCATTCCGCTTCCCGAAGGCTTGGCTTATCTGCAGGCCGGCCTGATGTGGCTGGCCCCGCAACCGCTGATGTCGCCTGACAACCTGCGTTCGATGCAGGTCGATAGCGTCTGCGAAGGCACCTTCAACCCACCGCCTAACTGGCGTCCGACGGCGCTGGAAGCCATCGCCCCGACGTATATCGCGCTCAACACGCCCAAGGGCAAGCTCGACAGCTTCCGCTACCGCGCCGGAAGGTAAGCCACGGCGCCGACGATGCAAATCTACGTCGTCGGCGGTGCCGTCCGGGATGAACTCCTTGGTCGGCCCAATGCCGATCGCGACCATGTCGTGGTCGGCGCCACGCCAGAAGCCATGCTGGCTCATGGCTTCCGCCCGGTAGGCAAGGATTTTCCGGTTTTCCTGCACCCCAGGACCCACGAGGAATACGCGCTCGCCCGCACCGAGCGCAAGAGTGGCCGCGGTTACCATGGCTTCGCCTTCCATGCGGCGCCTGATGTCACGCTGGAGGAGGATCTCGCCCGGCGCGACCTGACCATCAATGCCATGGCCAGAGCGGACGACGGCAGTCTGATCGACCCTTACTGCGGTCAACGCGATTTAAAGGCAAAAATGCTGCGCCATGTCGGCCCGGCCTTTGCCGAAGATCCGGTACGTATCCTACGCATTGCCCGTTTCGCGGCGCGCTTCGACGATTTTTCGGTAGCACCGGAAACCTTGGACTTGTTGCGTGGCATGGTCGCCGATGGCGAAGCGGATCATCTGGTGGCCGAACGCGTCTGGCAGGAGCTGGCCAAGGGCCTGATGGAAGACAAACCCTCGCGAATGTTCGAAGTGCTGCGCGACTGCAATGCTTTGCCCCGCCTGCTGCCGGAAGTCGATGCTTTGTTCGGGGTGCCGCAGCGGGCAGATTACCACCCGGAAATCGACACCGGCATCCACACCATGATGGTCGTTGATCAGGCAGCACTGCGGCACTTTTCTTTACCAGTTCGCTTTGCTGCGCTGACCCATGACCTGGGCAAGGCCCTGACCCCGGACGACGTTCTGCCGCGCCACATCGGCCATGAAGAACGTAGTGTGAAGCTGGTCGAGCAACTGAGCACACGTCTCCGCGTCCCCAACGATTGCCGCGACGTCGCACTGTTGGTGGCTCGCTTCCACGGCAACATCCATCGCGCTGCCGAGTTGAAGCCCGGCACCATCGTCGGACTATTCGAAAAAACCGATGCGCTACGCCGCCCCGAACGCTTCCAGCAAATACTTGATGCCTGCCAGTGCGACCACGCCGGTCGCCTGGGTTGGGATAACCGTCCGTATGACAGCCCCCAACGCCTGCTCACCGCACTTGCTGCGGTCAACGCCGTGGAAGCGGGAAAAATCGCGGCCAGCTGTGCTGACAAGGCGAAAATTCCCGAGCGCATCCACGCTGCCCGGGTCAGTGCCGTCAAACAAGCGCTAAATGATGCGCGAGACTAGCCAGAGCAGCAGCGAGAAAATAATTATCGAGGCGAAGGGAAAGGCATAAGTCCGACCGCGAAAGCGGAAAGCCATATCGCCAGGAAGCTTGCCAAAGCGGATAAAGCGCGCCAGATGCGGGCCAAGAATGCCCAGCAAAAAAATCGCGATGACCAGCGTCAGAATCCACTTCAACATTTATTACCTTGCGCCGAGGGGTGAAAGTCGCATTTAATCACGCTTCACCCTGACAGAATCCAATGCTAAAAACTCAAATTATTGAAGGTCTGGAAGTCCATTCCTGCCTTCCAAGCAAAAAAACAACCCGCCCCCCTGTACTTTTCATCCACGGCGCTTTCGCCGGCGGCTGGATGTGGACCGAAACCTTCATGCCTTTTCTGGCCAAGGCCGGCTATCCCTGCTACGCAGTGTCATTGCGTGGCCACGGCGGCAGTTACGGCCGGGAACACATCGAATGGCACTCGGTTGCCGACTACGTTGACGATATCAAAACAGTCATCAGCTGGCTGGGCGAGGCACCGGTACTGATTGGCCATTCAATGGGGGGCTTCATCGCTCAGAAATATCTCGAACATCACACCACGCCGGGTGTCGCACTTGTTTGTTCGGTGCCACCGCAAGGCCTGATTGCCTCACAGTTCCACCTGATGTTCCAGAAACCGCATCTGTTTTCGGAAATAAACCGCATCATGGCCGGCGACCATACCGATACCAGCACGATGCGCGAAGCGCTGTTTGCCGGTGAAGTCGATGAGGAAATGCTGACCGCCTGGGTATCCCGCATGCAGTCGGAATCGCATCGCGCCCTGTGGGACATGTCGATGTTCAGCCTGCCCAACCTGCACGGCATGCATCGCCCGCCAATGCTGATCCTCGGTGCCGAACACGATGTTCTGGTGCCAGCCTTTCTGGTTCAGACCACCGCCCAGACCTACGGACTGTCGGCCCACATTTTCCGTGATATGGGCCATGCCGTTACCCACGAAAAAGAATGGCCGCTGGTAGCGGCCACATTGCGCGACTGGCTGAACGAACTCAAGCCTTGACGTCGACGGCGTTGCCCAGATTAGGTGGATTGCTGGAAATCTGTGGCAAGGCCTGCAACAACTGCAGAGCGCTCTGCTCCTGAATTTCCATTGCCTTCTTGAGTACGAGCGTGCCGACAGCGTCGCCCGTAGCCGAAGATGACAAAGCCGTGCTCAAACTGCCGAATGAAGAAATATCCATCTTGCGCTCACTCCGAATTGGTCACACTATTACGTCAGTGTAGACGCAACATTCCATAATTCAATGAGCCACCGAGAAAAATCCGATACCTCTTCTGCCATCAGTGAAGCGATCCGCGCCAAGCGCGAACGCAAAGTTGGCATTGCCGAAGACATCGCTACCCTGGAAGCGTCGTTGCTGGCTGACATCGAGGCCTTCGATCTGGATGCGGCTGAACGTCAGGCCCGACGCGAGGAAAGCACCAGTTCCGGTGCCGGCATGAGCGACGCCTCGCTGGTCTTTCCTGAAATCGTGCCGGCCAGCGTGCCACGCCAACCGAGCGTAAAACCTGTTGTCGTCGCTGAAGCCCCCGCGCTACCCAGCCTCAAACTGGACAGTGGCAGCCTGCTCGGCCAACTTCGGCATCAGGCCGATCTGCGCCAGCGCGAATTGAATTCGGCAGTTGCCGAGCGCACCTCCGCCAACGAAGCCATTGATCTGGCGCTGAAACACCTGTTTTTTTACCTCCACGATTTTGTCCAGCAACTCAATATCGTCAAGCCGGCTATCCCCCGCGACTACCGCCTGCTTGATCCGTACGTCGTCAACCAACTAGCCTGGCAGGAAGGCTTTGCTGATTACCGGACGCAGAGCCAGGCAGCTGGCGCGCTGGTAGAACTGGTAACTTTTTCCTACCGCCTAATTGGCGCCGGTCTGCCGATCGTGCAGAGAGATGGCCCGGCTGTCGAACGCTTTCGCGCCATGTTGTTCGACTATGGCCTGCCCTTTACCTGCAAGGAATTCAAGAACGAACGCAGCTATGTCGAACGCGCCGAGTTCCAGATTCGCAGCGAAATCAGTGTCAGTGCGCGTTGGCGGGCTGATTTTGGCAAAGGCCTGCTGATTCTGGAAACCCGCAATCTGGAACGGCTGGGCAGTGCCGTCTATACCGTTCGACCAGCCGCCATCGACCACGCCCTGCTTGAAAGTTTCGGCCGTCTGGTGCTTGGCCAGCCCAATCAGTTCCGCGAACTGGCCAACCGTCAGTAGTTAGAGACGGCGACTCTGGTCGCCGCTGGCGAAGCCGCATAGGGTTTCGTCAATGCCGCGCCCGAGGGCGATCACCTTGAACATTTCACCCATCTCATGCGGCATCAACAGCTTGTTGACCGCACCCGCCGCGCGAATGTATTCGACTGACGCATTGGGTATTTCCGCCAGGCATTCCAGAATGCCGCAATTCAGCAGGAATTGTCCCTGATTGGTATAGCCAAACAGTTCCAGCCCAGCGCCGTGAGCGGCTGAAATAATTGCCGTGAAATCGACGTGCACCGTGACATCCTGCAATCCCGGCAAATAAAACGGATCGGGATGAGAATGGTGGCGGTAATGACACATCAGGGTACCGCGAGCCCGTTGCTGGTGATAAAACTCGCCGCGGGGAAAGCCATAGTCAATCAGCAACAGGGCCCCCCGTTGGAGGCGATGTCCCCATTCCGCAGCCCAAGCCCGGTTTGACAGACTGATTTCACTCTCGAAGCCGGGCGGCAGACTGCACTGCTCACCAATTTCCTCGGCGGCAAGGCGCAACGAACCTCTGGCTGGCTTTTCGATCCACGTGAAACATCCGTCAGCATCGACCGCCACGCCGCGCTCATAAATGCCGTCTTCTCGCCACGCAACGATATTGGCGGGCATGGCATCGAGCAATTCGTTGGCCACAACCACGCCGGAAAAGGTTTCCGGCAGGCAATCCAGCCATTCGACCCGTTCCTGTAGATGGGGAGCCGCCTGAGCGATGGTTTCGCGTTGCCGTTGGCGCAGGTCAGCCGAAAGATCGAGAATGAAATATCGCTCCGGCAGGCTCTGCAAGCGCTCCAGTTCGAGCAACAGGTCAGCCGCCAGACGTCCGGACCCAGCACCGACCTCCAGGACAACCGGCGTCGACAGCGCCATTACCTGGCGGACTTGGCGAGCCAATGCTTGTCCAAACAGACCGCTCATCTCAGGCGCAGTGACGAAATCCCCGGCCGCACCAAATTTTCTTGCGCCAGCGGCGTAATAACCCAAGCCCGGCGCGTAGAGCAACTGTTCCATGAAGCGGGCAAACGAAACCCAGCCACCTGCGGCAGCGATTTCCTGGGAAAGGCACTCTTGCAGGCGCCGACTATGCGCCAGCGCATCCGGGTCGGGGATTGGCAGATTTTTCATATGACCTCAATAAAACGCGGATTTTAGCGATCAATACGAGAAACGGACGCCGCCATGTGCTATTTTTTCATTCCGGCATTCGGGAGGAGACAAACATGCACGTCAAACAAATAATTGCCCGCAAACCTGCTGATCTGGCCAGCAAGTTAGCCACTCAGCAGAACAACGCGCCCGGGCTTTTGCTGGTCTTTGGTTCGGTTGAACACATCACCGCCCCCGAGCTGGCAGACACCCTGCGTGCGGCCTTCCCGCAAGCCTGTCTGCTGGGTTGCTCCACCGCCGGAGAAATCACACCGGATGGCGTTGATGACGGCACCTGTACCGTCACAGCCATGCATTTTGATCATGTCCGCATGACTCAGGGCTCTACCCGCATGGCCGGCATGGATGACTCTTTTGCTGCCGGCGAGCGAATTGGCAAGCAGATTGCTGCGGTCGACCTCAAGGCAGTACTGGTTTTCGGACCCGGCGTAAAGATCAATGGCAGTGCCCTGCTTGATGGCATTACCAGCGTCGTTGGCAACGCCATTCCAATTACCGGCGGACTAGCCGGCGATGGCGGCGCCTTCAAGCAGACCTTCACGCTTGGCCAGGAAGGGGTGGCCGATGACAAGGTGGTTGCGGTCGGCCTGTGCGGTGATCGCCTGCGCTTTGCTCACGGCTCGTTTGGTGGCTGGGAGCCTTTCGGGCCGGCCCGACGGGTAACTCGCTGCGAAAGCAATGTGCTTTTTGAACTGGATGGCGAACCGGCCCTGGAAGTCTATAAACGCTATCTCGGCGAACACGCCAAGGATCTGCCTGCTTCCGGTCTGCTTTTCCCCTTTGCCATGCTTGGTGAAGACCACAACAGCATCGGTCTGATCCGTACCATTCTTGGCGTCGATGAGGCGACTGGAAGCCTGACCCTGGCTGGTGAAATCAATCCCGATGGCTACCTGAAACTGATGCATGCCAGCACCGACAAACTCGTCAACGGCGCCGAGGCTGCTGCCGAAGCAGCTGCTGCAATGTTTGGTTCGACAGGCGAAGGGGTCGCCATTCTGGTCAGCTGCGTTGGCCGTAAGCTGGTCATGGGGAATCGTGTGGACGAAGAAGTCGAGGCTGTTGGCGACGTTTTCAGCAACAAGGCTGTGCTTACCGGCTTTTACTCCTATGGCGAAATCAGCCCTTTTACGCCGGGCTCTTCCTGCAAACTGCACAATCAGACGATGACAATCACCTATCTGGGCGAGGATTAAGTCTCCACCGATATGCAGAAAACCCTCCTGCGCCAACTCAAACGCAGCCTTGGTGTCAGTGACGAAGCTGAGCTGTCGGCATTGCTCGCCACGATGCAGGCCAGCGAAGGGAATGCTGCGCCTGAGCTGCAGGGGATTCTGCATGGATTTGGCGATTTTCTCGAACGTGTTGGCAGTTGCTACGAACAGTATGAACGCGACCTTGAATTGCGGACGCGCAGTCTGGAAATTTCCTCGGCTGAGCTATCCGGCAGCAACGAGAAATTACGACATGAACTAACCAGCCGTGAGGATGCGCTGCGCTCGCTGCGTAAAGTCGTGCGAGACCTTCTGCCGCAGAACAGCGCCAGCGAAGACGACGGGACACTGGCAGAAGACGATATCGCCACGTTGTCCCGGCGCATTGGTGAACTTGTGGCCGAGAGTGAACATGGCCGCCTGGCGCTGGCGAATCAGAAATTCGCCCTTGACCAGCACGCCATCGTCAGCATTACCGATCCTGCCGGTACCATCATTTACGCCAATGAGCGTTTCTGCGAAATCAGTGGCTATGGCCGCGAGGAGCTGATCGGTCGTAACCACCGCATTGTCAATTCCGGCGTACACACCCCGGAACTGTTCCAGGATATGTGGGGAACGATTTCGCTTGGACAGGTCTGGCACGGCGAGATATGTAACCGGGCATACGATGGCCGCCTCTACTGGGTCAACGCCACCATCGTTCCGTTGCTCGATGCCAATGGCCGACCAGAACAATATATTGGCATCCGTACCGACATTACCGATCGCAAGCTGATGGAGGCACAGCTTTCCGAGCAACTGCATCTGGTCGAGGAGTTGATCGAGGCGATCCCGTTACCGGTTTACCTGAAGGATGCCGATGGCCGATACATTCGACTGAATCGCGCCTTCGAACTGTTTTTCCAGAACAGCAGGGAAAACCTGATCGGTCGCACGCTGCATGACCTGCTCACCCCTGAGGATGCCCGTCTTCACGTCGCGAAGGATGCCGAACTATTTGCCAGTCGTGGCTCACAAACCTACGAGGCCGAGGTACATAGCCGCGATGGTGTACGTCATGACACGATCTATCGCAAAGCTGCACTGACCCGACGGGACGGCAGCGTATCCGGCCTGCTCGGAACCATTATTGACATCACCGAGCGCAAGGAAGCTGAAGCCGCAGTCATGCAGGCCAAGGATGCCGCCGAGGCTGCCAGTCGGGCAAAGAGCGACTTTCTGGCCAATATGAGCCACGAAATCCGCACGCCGATGAATGGCATTATCGGCATGACCGACCTCGCCCTCGATACCGCGCTGACTGAAGAACAGCGGGAATATCTGAGCATCGTCAAATCCTCGGCGGAATCGCTGCTGACAATCATCAACGACATTCTCGACTTTTCGAAGATCGAAGCCGGCAAACTGCTCGTGGAAGAAATTTCCTTCGATCTCCATCGAGTCATTGCCGAAACCCTGAAAACGCTGGCAATGCGTGCGCATGAAAAGGGTATCGAACTGGTCAGCGAGATCTTGCCGAACGTACCGCGCCAGGTGATTGGTGACCCCAGCCGCATTCGGCAGGTTCTGATCAACCTGATCGGCAACGCCATCAAATTCACCGAAAAGGGCGAGATCATCCTGCATACCGAACTGATGAAAGAGCAGGATGGTCAAGCGCTCATTCATCTGGCTGTCCGCGACACCGGCATCGGCATTGCCCCGGACAAGCAGCAACTCATTTTCGATGCTTTCTCTCAGGAAGACACCTCAACCACCCGGCGCTATGGCGGTACCGGACTCGGCCTCTCGATATCCCGTCGCCTGGTCGAATTGATGGGTGGAGAAGTATGGCTGGAAAGCGAAATCGGGCTGGGTAGCACCTTCCATTTTTCGGTCAGCCTGAAGCTTGATGACCAGCCGCCGCAGCCGATCGCGAGTCAGATCGATTTGCGGGACCGTCACATCCTGATCGTCGATGACAATGCAACCAACCGTCGGGTTCTGGCCGGCATGCTTGCCGCTTGGGATGTCAAAACCCAGAGCGTCGATTCGGGACCTGCTGCGCTGGAAATCATGCGCGGTTCTGACAGCATTTTTGACTGCATCATTCTTGATGCCCAGATGCCTGAAATGGATGGCTACGAACTGGCCAAACAGCTTCATGCCGAACACGCGGAAGCGCCACCAATGGTGATGCTGTCATCCGCAGCCATGCGTGGGGACAGCCAACGCTGCCAGGAAGCCGGAATTTCCGGCTTTTTCCCCAAACCGATCTCGTCCGAGGAGTTGCTGGCGGTCCTTTGTCGGGTATTTGACGGAAACCATTCGGATTCGCCTGGTCAGCGTTCGCTGCTGAATCGGCATTCCCTCCGGGAACTCCAGCACTCGCTGGATATTCTGCTGGTCGAAGATCATCCGACCAACCAGAAACTGGCACTAAGCCTGCTGGAAAAATGGGGACACCGGGCCACTTTGGCCACTCAGGGTCAGGAGGCACTCGACCTGTTCGGGCAATACAATTTTGACCTTATCCTGATGGACGTTCAGATGCCTGTCATGGGTGGCCTGGAGGCAACTCGGCGCATTCGTGAACTAGAGCATGAGAAGCAGAAGCCGCGCACGCCTATCATTGCGATGACGGCAGCCGCCATGAAAGATGACCGGGACGCCTGCCTTGCGATTGGCATGGATGACTACATTTCCAAGCCAATCCGCGTCAAGGAACTACTCGAAAAACTCCTCGCCCATGGCGGGGAGATCGACGCTACCGATGAAAGTTCATTGGCCTTCAATTACGGTGCGGCACTGTTGACTGCCGACCGGGAAACCGTGGAAATCATCGCTGAAGTCTTTCTCGATACTTGGGAAAGAGACATTCGGCGTCTACGCGAAGGCGTTGCTGCCGGCGATAGCGCTCTCGTCGAACGAACAGCGCACAGTTTCAGGGGAACGCTGGCCAGTTTCGCTGCCGATCCGGCCATCCGGGTTGCCGGCGATCTCGAAATCCGGGCCCGTAACCGGCAACTGGATGGAATAATCGTTGAAATCGATTCGCTGGAGCGTGAAATACGCACGCTCTGCAGCCATCTAAAACTCGTTGCAACCCAAGTCTCAAGGTAAACTGCACCGATTTCAAGGTTCACCGCAGCGATTGGCCTCTAACGCTCGCGTCAGGCCAATTCAGCGACCATCCCATGCCCCAATCGCACAACCTGCAAAAACTCCGTAAACGTCTTGAGGGCCTCACCGGCAAGGCGATCGGTGACTACAAGATGATCGAGGACGGTGACACCGTTCTTGTCTGCTGTTCTGGCGGCAAGGATTCGTACACCTTGCTGGCAATGTTGATGGCGCTGCAGCAGCGTGCGCCGGTCAAATTCAGGTTGATCGCGATGAATCTTGACCAGAAGCAGCCGGGTTTTCCAGCCGATGTTCTGCCGGCATACTTTGCATCAATCGGCATTGAATATCGCATCGTCGAAGCTGACACCTATTCGATCGTCAAGGAAAAGATTCCTGAGGGCAAAACAACATGCTCGCTCTGTTCGCGGCTGCGCCGGGGAGTCATTTATCGTACCGCCAAGGAACTCGGCGCCAACAAGATCGCTCTTGGCCATCACCGCGACGACATGGTGCATACGCTGATTCTCAACATGATTTTCGGTGGCAAGCTGAAGGCCATGCCACCCAAACTGGTCACTGATGACAAGGCCCATATTGTGATTCGCCCGCTGGCCTATTGTCCGGAGAGCGACATCGCGAAATTCGCCCGCGGTATGGAGTTTCCGATCATCCCCTGCAACCTTTGCGGCTCACAGGAGAACCTTCAGCGGCAAAAAATCAAGGAAATGATGCAGGACTGGGACAAACGCTATCCAGGCCGCACCGAGTCGGTTTTCACCGCCATGCAACACATCGTTCCCTCACACCTTGCTGATAACAAACTCTTCGATTTTCAGGGGCTGACCCTCGACACCCCCGTTGAAGAGGGTGATATTGCTTTCGATACGCCCGAGATGCTCATCACCGGGACCATCCCGCTAAGCCTTTCGGCATAATGCGTAAGCTCGGGTCTTCGTCATATAATCGCGATTCAGAAAACTCACGAAATCTCTTCCCTCGATGACCGCCAAGCAAGTAAAGCTGGTTGTAATGTATGCCGATGTTTCCGGGAGCGCCGGCCTGTTCGAGCGCCTTGGCGACACCGAGGCCATGCATGCGGTCGAGCGTTGCCTGAAGCGCATGAAGCGCTCGATCGATGGTTATCGTGGTCGCACCGTCAAGATCGTTGGGGATGAATTGCTGGCGGCTTTTGAGACAGCCGAAGATGCCTGTCAGGCGGCAATTGACATGCAGCAACGGATCGCCGATTTGCCACCCGTCTCCGGGCTCAAACTGACCATCCGGATCGGTCTGCACGCTGGAATGGTGACCGAAGAAGACGACAAGCTCAGTGGTGAAGTCGTCACCAATGCCGCGCGAATCGCCGGTATTGCCCGACGCGACCAGATTCTCGGCAGTTCTGTACTGGCCACAGACCTGGCCGATCACGTTTCGATCAGCCTGCGCCCCATGCCCGAGCTTGGCAACCTTCCGGAAGACGGGCGCACACTGGACCTGTTCCTGATTCATTGGGCGGCCCATGAGGTGCTGGGTGCCAGCTCACACTCAGCCTTCGGAACCCCCAGCACCACGCCGGCCGATCGTCTTTGCGTCCGTTACCATGGAAAAGCCTTCCTGCTTGACGACAAGACCCCAGTCCTGACTCTGGGCCGCGATCTCGGCAACAAGCTGGTGATCGAGGACCGCAAGGCATCGCGACAGCATGCCCGCATTGAAAGACGGGCGGATGGTTACTATCTGGTCGATACCAGCACTAACGGCTGTTTTACCAAGCTTGCCGGGCGCCGGGAAGTCATGGTTCGACGCAATGAATTGCTGCTTGAAGGCAGCGGCCGGATCTGCTTCGGTAGTTCAGGCAATGATGCGAGCAGCGACAGCGCTGATTTCGAACATCTGTAAACCAAAACCGGCCATCCTCAGATGGCCGATCCAGATTCCGAATAAATCCTGATTACTTCGCGGCGGCACCAGCTTGGGCATCAGCCGCGCATTTTTTCATGAAACTGTTCTTGGCTGCGCCGGCCAGCTTCTTTTCCTTGGCAGTTGCCGCACAGGCGGCGTTTTCCTGCGGTGCCTGAGTGTCGGCTTCGCACTTCTTCATGAAACTGTTCTTGGCCGCACCGGCCAGCTTCTTTTCGGCGGCGCGGGCGGCACAGTCGTCAGCAGCGTAAACAGAAGTTGTAGCAAAGGCCACGAGCAACAGGCTGATCAATTTCTTCATTGGTAAGTCCCCTCGGTCTGGTTGAAATGCCGGGCAACTATCATTCATTCAAGCTTCGTCGTCAAGCATCATCCTTTGCTGACGGTCCATGAAATCCTGCATGCTGTCGATACCCCGCAACTGCAGAATCGTATTGCGGACAGCCGCTTCCAGCAACACAGCAAGGTTACGCCCGGCAGCAACGGGAATGACCACCTTGCGGATGGGCACGCCGAGTACTTCCTGTGTCTGGGCGTCAAGTGGAAGGCGGGGCGCGTCGCTTGCCGCCACTGTTTTTTGCAAATGGACAATCAGCTTCAGCCGCATTTTCCGGCGTGAGGCAGTTTCGCCAAAGATCGTCCGGATATTGAGCAGTCCGAGCCCACGTACTTCAAGAAAGTCCCGCAACATGCCGGGGCAACGACCATCAATCGTGGCCGGAGCGATGCGAGCCATTTCGACGACATCGTCGGCAACCAAACCATGCCCCCGGGAAATAAGCTCAAGCGCCAGTTCCGACTTGCCAACCCCGGATTCGCCAGTGATCAGCACACCCATGCCGAGCACATCCATGAAGACGCCATGCAGGTTCACTGTGTCTGCCAACCGGGCAGAAAGATAAATACGTAACAGGTCGATGACCGCTGAACAGGGCTTGGGCGAGAGAATCATCGGCGTACCCGACTGGGTACAGGCTTCAACCAGCAGTTCGGGTGGCGTCAGTCCGTCGGCGACGATGACTGCCGGTGGCTGGGCGCCGAGCAGATCCTGAAACAGTTGATTGAAGCGGCGCTCGCCAATTCGCTCTACCCACTCATATTCCGCCTGCCCCATAACCTGCAAACGCTCGGGATGGATGATGTTGATATGGCCAACAACATCTGCCCCGTAATTGTTTGAGAGCTTGATCTCGATACGACGGTCGTTCTGCTGGCCAATCACCCAGCTCAGCAACAGCTTTTCGCGGTTATCCTCGTAGAGCTGAACCAGGTTGATGTGGCGCACAGGCGTCGATCAGCCCTGAAAAAGTGCCACGATTGCTGCCGGATCGGATGCCCCCTGCAGGGCTTCGCGGAAAGCACGATCGGCAAAGCGCTGAGCCAGTTCGGAAAGAATCTGCAAGTGCTGTTCGGTGGCCTGCTCGGGCACCAGGAGCACGAAAAGCAGATTGACCGGCCGGCCATCGGGTGAGTCGAAAGGCACCGGTGTGGACAAGCGCAGAAATGCGCCCGCCGCATGTTTCAGTCCCTTGATTCGGCCATGCGGAATCGCGATGCCTTGACCGAGGCCGGTAGAGCCAAGTTTTTCACGAGCGAACAAGCTGTCGAAAATGACCGAGCGGGCAAGCCCGAGATGTGTCTCAAAGAGCTGGCCAGCTTGCTCGAATACCCGTTTCTTGCTGCTGGCTTCGAGATCGAGAAGCACCTGCGAAGCCGACAGAATATTGCTTAAGGGGTTGTTCATATGGGAAATGGAAAAAGCAAAGGCCGCAGCTAGTGTGCTGCGGCCAGTCGATGCTTACTCAGCAACGTGGAGTGCAGGCTTGTCACCGCGATGGTGATCCTGCACCTTCTGCTTGTATTTGAGAACCTGGCGGTCCAGCTTGTCGAACATGGCATCGATGGCGGCATAGAGATCGTCGCCGGACTCTTCGACATGCATGTCCTTACCAGGTACGTGAACGGTAACTTCGGCCTTCTGCTTGAGCTTCTCGACAGACAGGACGACGCTCACGCCGGTAACTTTGTCAAAATGACGAACCACGGGATCCAGCTTGTTTTCCACGTACTCGCGTAATGCCGGAGTAACTTCGATGTGGTGACCAGCGATCTGCAGATTCATGTTTTCTCCTCTCTCTACAGGGTCTTGCGCAAATTGACCGGCGGGATGCTGAGCGACTCACGGTATTTCGCAACCGTGCGTCGGGCTACAACAATTCCCTGCTGGCCTAGTATTTCGGATAATTGACTATCCGACAAGGGCTTCTTGCCATCCTCCGCTCCAATCAATTGTCTGATCAGTGCGCGGATGGCGGTCGCAGAACACGCACCGCCAGTATCGGTGGAGACGTGACTGCCAAAGAAATATTTCAATTCAAAGATACCACGCGGCGTCGCCATATATTTCTGGCTGGTGACGCGCGATACGGTTGACTCGTGCAAACCGAGAATATCGGCGATTTCGCGCAAGACCAACGGCCGCATAGCGACCTCGCCATGCTCGAAAAACTGGCGCTGACGGTCAACGATCGCCTGCGTCACCCGATGTATGGTGTCGAACCGCTGCTGCACGTTCTTGATCAGCCAACGGGCTTCCTGCAACTGTCCGGTCAGGTTGCCGTTGCCGCGTCGCTGACGGGCAAGAATTTCGGCGTACAGGCGATTGATGCGCAGACGAGGGTAGGCATCCGGGTTGATGTAGGCCGTCCATTTACCCTTCAGCTTTTTGACGATGACGTCCGGCGTGATGTAGCGCGCCTCAATCTGGGCATAGCCCGCACCAGGCCGGGGATTCAGGCTGGTGATCAAGGAATGGGCCGTCTTCAGCGCTTCATCGTCACAGCCGGTAGACCGGCGTATCTTGGCGAAATCGCGGGCAGCGAGCAGTTCCAGATGCTTCTCGACAATAACGATGGCGAGCGTCCGCTCATCGCTTTCAGGCAAAACCTTTAGTTGCAGCGCCAGACATTCCTGCGGGCTGCGGGCCCCAATCCCGGTCGGATCGAAGTGCTGAATGTGGTGAAGGGCGATTTCGAGTTCTTCAATCTCGATTTCATATTCGGGCGGCAAGGTTTCCAGCAGGTCCTGCAACGTGGCTGAGAGGTAGCCATCGTCGTCCAGTGCCTCGATCAGGAAGCGGACAAGGGCGCGGTCGCGTTCGGTAAGCTGGGTCATGCCCAGTTGCCAACCCAGATGGTCACGCAAGCTTATGGTGCCGGCGTGGATATCCTGGGCGTCGCTGTCGTCGTCTTCGTCCCGGCCGGCACCGGTAAACGTACCGGCATCCGAGGCCCAGCGGTCATCGTCGACATCGGAAGGGGCCGCAGGAACTTCTTGCTCGCGATCATCGCGGGCATCCCGCTCTTCACGTTCCACACGTTGCTCACGCTCGCCCTCGCTGCTCTGCGGCGAATCAAACTGCTGGGCGGCGGTAAAAGTCTCGGTCGCGCCATCATCATCGCGTTCGAGCATTGGATTCTCGAGCAGGTAGCGCTCGATTTCCTGCTGCATCTCTACGGTCGAAAGCTGTAACAGCTTGATCGACTGCTGCAACTGAGGCGTCAGTGCAAGGTGCTGCGATAGTTTTAGTTGGAGTGCCGGCTTCATCAATTGGGGTCGGGTGCTACGGCTCGGTCAGAGCTTGAAGTGCTCGCCGAGATAAACCTTACGTACGCTTTCATTATCAACGATTTCTTCCGGCCGTCCAGCGGCCAGAACGCGTCCAGCGTTAATAATGTAGGCGTGATCGCAAATCCCAAGGGTCTCACGGACATTGTGGTCGGTAATCAACACACCGATTCCACGCTCCTTGAGGAAACGGATGATTTTCTGGATTTCCAGTACGGCAATCGGATCGACCCCGGCAAACGGTTCATCGAGCAGGATAAACCGCGGATTGGTCGCCAGCGCCCGGGCTATTTCGACCCGCCGACGCTCGCCGCCCGAGAGCGCCGCCGCATTGACGTGCCGGACATGGCCGATGTGCAACTCGCTGAGCAACCCTTCAAGACGATCATTGAGTTCGCTCTCGGGCAGCTTGAGCAATTCGAGGATGGCACGGATGTTTTCCTCGACATTCAGCTTGCGAAAAACCGAAGCTTCCTGCGGCAGATAGGAAAGCCCCAGCCTGGCACGACTGTGCATCGGCAGGTGCGTCAGCTTGGCATCGTCGATGTAGACATCGCCACCATCTGACGGAACCAGCCCGACAATCATGTAAAAACAGGTGGTCTTGCCGGCGCCATTCGGCCCGAGCAAGCCGACGACCTCACCCGCCTTGACCTCGAAGGAAACATCCTCGACAACGGTCCGAGCCTTGTAACGCTTTTTCAGGCTGTGGGCCGAAAGCATGAGTGACGGATTAGTCATTCTTCAACTCCGCGCATGACCCGACGAATGGCATCGCCGGAAAAGCCGCGATATTGCAAAAACCGCATCTGTTTTGCCCGTTCGGCCGGGCTTTGTGGCAACTGGCCGAATTTTCTTGCCCAGACCACCTGGCAGCGCTGAACTTCATCACCGGCCTCGGGCAGGGCGGCGAGAATATCCTCATCACTGACACCACTCTGCCGCAATTCCTGCTTCAGGCGTGCATCGCCGTAACGCCTGCCGCGCGCCAAAGCACGCTGGCTGGCGTAGCGCTGGTCCGACAGCAGATGTTCGGACTGCAAGCGCTCAAGAACAGCCTCAAGCTGCTCTTCAGACTCCGCCTTTGCTGCGAGCTTGCCCTTCAACTCGGCCCGGCTGTGATCCCGCCGGGTAAGTAATCGAAGTGCGGAAACCCGCAGCGCAACGGTTGGATCAGGCATCGACCTTGGCGGCCTTGACCGGCTTGATCACATTGGTACTGGCGGCCTCACGGATGCCGGCCTCGATTTCCTGGGCGATTTCCGGATGGCTGCGCAGAAAATCGCGGGAATTGTCCTTGCCCTGACCAATCTTTTCGCCCTTGTACGAATACCAGGCACCGGCTTTTTCGACCAGTTTGTGGGCAACGCCCATTTCGACGATTTCGCCGAGACGGGAGATCCCTTCGCCGTAAAGGATGTCGAAAATGGCTTCGCGGAATGGCGGCGCGACCTTGTTCTTGACGACCTTGACCTTGGTTTCGCTGCCGATGACTTCGTCACCCTTCTTGATCGCACCGATACGGCGGATGTCGAGGCGGACCGAAGCATAGAACTTCAGGGCATTGCCGCCGGTGGTGGTTTCCGGCGAACCAAACATGACGCCGATTTTCATCCGGATCTGGTTGATGAAAACAACCAGCGTGTTGGTCTTCTTGATATTGGCGGTCAGTTTGCGCAGGGCTTGGCTCATCAGACGGGCATGCAGACCAACCATCTGGTCGCCCATTTCGCCTTCGATTTCAGCCCGTGGCGTCAGTGCAGCCACCGAGTCGATGACGATGATGTCGACACCACCGGAGCGAACCAGCATGTCTGAGATTTCCAGTGCCTGCTCGCCGGTATCCGGCTGGGAAATCAGCAGGTCCCCAACGTTGACGCCGAGTTTCTGGGCATATTGCGGATCGAGCGCATGTTCGGCATCGATGAAGGCGGCGACGCCGCCCAGCTTCTGCATTTCGGCAATGACCTGCAGACAGAGCGTGGTCTTGCCGGAGGATTCCGGACCATAAATTTCAACAACGCGGCCACGCGGCAGACCACCAACGCCCAGCGCGATATCCAAGCCCAGCGAACCGGTGGAAACCACCTGAATGGCTTCATCGATCTCAGCATCACCCATTTTCATGATGGAGCCTTTGCCGAACTGCTTTTCAATCTGTTGCAGCGCTGCGGAGAGCGCCTTTGCCTTGTTGTCGTCCATGGTGTTACCTCGAAAATTTGATCGGATTATGGCACAGGGGCCAAAGATGGAACAGAAATTGCTGAGCTACTCAAGACTGTGACCAGCACCGGATATGCGTCCGGCAAGCAGAATTTCTGTGGCGAACAAGGAAAGGCGGTATATTTTGCCCGGTCACGATTCATTGCCACCAAATTACTGTGTATAAATACAGTACATATTCCATGAGCACTTGGCAAGGATATTTTTCCAACCGGACATGCGCCTCAATCTGCTGCTGATTTCCCTGCTGATCGCCGTATCAATGCCTTCCCAAGCCAGGCCTGCCCCTTGGTACTGGTGGGCAGGCAGCACCAAGAACGCAAAAGTCTGCGCTCAAACCTCGCCCGGCAGCGGCTGGCTGCGCGAAGCCAGAGCCTTCAAAGACTCTCACTGCAGCATCCGGCTCTAGTCTCGGCATGATTGTTTACGCACCTCCACCGGATACCGGCCTCAGCATCGTCTTTGTCGACGACAGTCTGGTGATCGTCGACAAGCCGGCCGGTCTGCTTTCAGTCCCCGGGCGAGGCGAGGGCATGCATGACTGTCTGGCAAGCCGCGTTCAGGCCGAATTCACCGATGCGCTGATTGTCCATCGGCTGGACATGTCGACTTCCGGCCTGCTCGTGCTGGCACGCGGGTCGGCCATGCAAAGTGAGCTTTTCCGGCTGTTTCGCGAACGCCTGATCAACAAACGTTACCTTGCCGTTGTCGATGGCTTGCTCGCCGATGACTCCGGCGAGGTTGATCTGCCACTGATCTGTGACTGGCCGAACCGCCCCCGGCAAAAGGTGGATTTCGAGATAGGCAAGCACTCACTCACCAAATTTCGGCGACTTGATCTCGACCCGGCTAAAAACACAACGCGGATCGAACTCGAACCAATCACCGGCCGCTCGCATCAGCTTCGAGTCCACATGGCCGCACTTGGACATCCGATTCTGGGTGATGAGTTGTACGGTGGCCCGGCTGAATTCAAGGCCGAGCGACTGTTGCTGCACGCCATGGATTTAGCCTTTTTTCACCCGTTGACCGCAGCATCCCTGAGTTTTCATAGTGACGCGCCGTTTTAGTCGGCGATAACCTTATAATTTCAGCGTTTTCAACCCCTTGCCGCGCTTGATCGTGGAAATATGCTGATCTGGTTCGTTGTCCTCTATTTGCTCGCCTCTGTCGCCATCGGCCTCTTTGCCGCGACCCGCGTGCACAACGCCAAGGATTTCGCGGTCGCCGGGCGCAGCCTGCCGCTACCGGTCGTCACCGCCACCGTCTTCGCCACCTGGTTCGGCGCCGAAGCGGTATTTGGGGTCTCCGCCACCTTCGTCAAGGAGGGCTTGCGCGGTGTCGTTGCCGACCCCTTTGGCGCCAGCCTGTGCCTGGTCATTGCCGGCATTTTCTACGGCACCAAAATCTACAAGCTCAATGTCCTGACCCTCGGCGACTTTTTCCGCATGCGCTACAACCGCACGGTCGAAATCCTTGCCACGCTGTGTATCGTCGTTTCCTATCTGGGCTGGGTTTCGGCCCAGATCAAGGCTCTCGGCCTAGTCTTCAACGTCGTCACCGACGGCGCCATCAGCCAGGAACTCGGCATGGTCCTTGGCACCGCCATCGTGCTCACCTACACCACCTTCGGTGGCATGTTCTCGGTGGCCATTCTCGATTTTGTCCAGATGGGCGTCGTCATGGGCGGCATGCTCTATATCGGCCACCTCGTCTCCGGCATGACCGGCGGCTTCGAAGTGGTCATCAGCCAGGCTTCGGCCGCCGGCAAGCTCGATTTCTTCCCGAGCGGCAACTGGGTCGAATGGCTGGCCTTCATCGCCGCCTGGATGACCATGATGCTAGGCTCGATTCCGCAGCAGGACGTCTTCCAGCGCGTCACCTCGGCGAAAAGCGCGCGCGTCGCCATCTACGCCTCGGTGCTCGGCGGCGTTCTCTATTTCTGCTTCACCTTCGTGCCGATGTTCATCGCCTACTCGGCCACGCTGATCAGCCCGGAACAGTTCAATGGCCTGATCGCCACCGACCCCCAACTCGTGCTGCCAACGCTGGTCCTCCAGCACACGCCGCTCTTCGCCCAGGCCATCTTCTTCGGCGCAGTGCTGGCGGCCATCATGGCCTGCTCATCAGCCACGCTGCTCGCCCCTTCGGTCTCGTTTTCGGAAAACATCCTGCGCAACATCTACCCGGACATCAACGACCGCGGCCTGCTGCGCATGATGCGCATCACCATGGTCTGCTTTGCCTGTCTGGTGCTGGGCTTTGCCCTGACCAGCGAATCCTCGATCTTCAAAATGGTCGAGAATGCCTACAAGATCACCCTGGCCGGCGCCTTCGTGCCGCTGTTCTTCGGCGCCTACTGGTCGCGCGCCACCACGCAGGGCGCGCTTGCGGCGGTGGTCGGCGGCGTCGCTTCCTGGCTGATCATCGAATTGCTGATCGGTGCCGACAGTCTGGTTCCGCCCCAACTGATCGGCCTCGCCGTCAGCATCATCGGCATGATCGCCGGCTCGCTGCTGCCGCAATGGGTGGGCCGGCCGACGCCGCATGAAGACATTCACCAGGCCCTGCATCACCGTGCTGCAGCGGAAACGCACCACACCGCAGAACACCCGCATCAGCACTGACATACAATCAGGCCCATGAATTCGCGTGGTCCCATCCTCCTTGCCCGCTACCTGGCACTGGCCTGGTTCGGGTTGATTATTTATGGCAGCCTGCACCCGTTCAGTGGCTGGCGGAATACCGGGGTGTCGCCGATCGCCTTTCTCGATGGCGGCTGGCCTCGTTACTGGACGGTTTTCGACCTCGCCGCCAATGTTGCGGTGTACCTGCCGCTAGGCTTCTTTTTGACCCTGGCCCTGCGTGCGCTGCCCTGGCGTTTCACGGCACTGATCTTCGCCACGATCATCGCCGGCGCTGTCAGCTTCGGGCTGGAAACGGTGCAGACCTGGCTCCCTTCCCGCGTTCCCTCCAATCTTGATCTGGCCTGCAATACGGCAGGCGGGCTGCTCGGCGCCATTTGGGCGCAGTGGGTCGGGCCGCGGGTCTTCGCCCGCATTGCTGAGCTCGACAAGCTACTGATCGCCCCCATTCCGCACGCCGAACTTGGTCTGACCCTGCTTGGACTCTGGCTGCTCGTGCCGATTTCCCCGGAAACCCTGCTCTTCGGTGCGGGCGACTTGCGCCAGATGCTGGGTTTGGTTGGCGCCGTGCCTTTCGCTGCCGAGAGCTTCGCCGCGATCGAAGCCAGCATTACAGCCCTCAACGTGCTGGCGGTCGGCTTGATCCTGCGCATGCTTTGTGCCCGCCTGCTTGCCGCCTACCTGATCGTGCCGCTCTTCTTGCTGCTCGGGCTGGTTGTCCGGACGTTGGCGGCGGCCATTCTGATCGATCCCGGCGAGGCCCTCGCCTGGTTTACCCCTGGCGCACAGATGGGATTGCTGATCGGCGGTACGCTGCTCGCCGTCACCCTCATCCTGCCGGCGACCCCGCGCCTGATGCTGGCGGCCTTGGCCTTGATGGCCGGCACCGTGCTGGTCAACCTGGCTCCACCCAATCCCTATTCGAACGCGGCTCTGGCTACCTGGCGTCAGGGTCACTTCCTGAACTTCAACGGCCTGACCCGACTGGTGGCTACACTATGGCCCTTCCTGACTCTTCCGTTTTTGCTGCTGACGACCCGTCGACCGTAGCATGGCACGCCCAACCGGCTGAAGCTGCAGCCAAAACACTTGATGTCGACCTCTCGGTCGGCTTGTCTGACGAAGAAGTGGCGCTGCGCATCGCCCGCCACGGCCCGAACCGCCTGACCGAAACTCCCGGCAAACCCGCCTGGAAACGCTTTGCCGATCAGCTGATGCAGCCGCTGGTGATCGTCCTGATTGCCGCCGGCGCAATTACCGGCGGACTCGGCGAGTGGGTGGACTCCAGCGTCATTTTCGGTGTCGTCATCACCAACGCGGTCATCGGCTACTGGCAGGAAGCCAAGGCCGAAGGCGCGCTGGCGGCGCTCGCCCGCAGTGTCACGACACCGGTTACGGTCAAGCGTGGCGGCCTTCGGCGACAAATCGATGCCGGCGAACTGGTGCCCGGCGATGTCGTGACGCTTGCCGCCGGCGACCGCATCCCCGCCGACCTGCGACTCTTTCACCAGCGCGAATTGCATACCGACGATTCCATGCTGACCGGCGAATCCCAGCCCGCCACCAAGCACACCGATGCCCTGGCAAGCGACACCTTGCTCGCCGAGCGCGGCAACATGGCCTACGCCGGCACCACCGTCGTCGCCGGGCAGGGCGCCGGGCTGGTCATTGCGACCGGTGACGCCACCGAAACCGGGCGCATCGCCGGCCTGATTGCTGCAGCACCGAATCTGGTGACGCCGCTGACCCTGAAGATGGCCACCTTCTCCAACTGGCTGCTGTGGGCCATCGGCGGCCTGGCCGGGCTGACCTTCGCCGTCGGGCTGGCCCGGGGCGAAACGGTTTTCGACATGTTCATGGCCGCCGTGGCGCTGGCCGTCGGCGCCATCCCGGAAGGGCTGCCGGCCGCGGTGACCGTCACGCTGGCGATCGGCGTCAACCGAATGGCGAAACGCCGGGCCATCATCCGCCACCTGCCGGCAGTCGAAACGCTGGGCAGCACGACGGTAATCTGCTCCGACAAGACCGGTACGCTGACCGAAAACGCGATGACCGTGCGTGTCCTGTGGAGTGCCGGCAAAGCCTATGCCCTGAGTGGTCATGGCTACAACCCGGACGGCAGCATCAGCCACGAAGAATTGCCGGCCCCGATCGAAGGTGGCCTGCGTGAATGCCTGATCGCCGGCGCCCTGTGCAACGACGCTTCGTTGCGCCACGAACATGGTCGCTGGCTGATTACCGGCGACCCAACCGAAGCGGCCTTGCTTGTCGCCGCCCGCAAAGGCCAACTCGACGAGCACAGCCTGGGCACCTTGTTCAAGCGGACCGACGAGCTGCCCTTCGATGCCAACCGCCAATACATGGCGACCGCGCATACCGGCGAGGGCGAGCAGATCATTTACGTCAAGGGCGCCCTCGAACGCCTGTTGCCGCAATGCATCGACCAGCTTGGCGCCAATGGCCAGCCGATGGCGCTCGACGTTGCCGCGATTGAAGCCATCGCCGAGGCCTACGCGGCGCAGGGGCTACGGGTGCTCCTGCTGGCCCGCCGGCTTTTTGCCCAAAATTCGCCGTTGACCGCAGCAAGTGTCGAAAAACTGACCCTGCTTGGCCTGGTCGGCATGATCGACCCGCCCCGCAAGGCGGCGATCAGCGCCATCCGCAACTGTCACTCGGCCGGCATCCGGGTCAAGATGATTACCGGCGACCATGCCATTACCGCACTCGCCATCGCCCGCCAGATCGGCCTGAGCGGCGAGCGGGCACTGACCGGACGCGAACTGGCAAAGCTCGACGACGCAGCGCTGGCGCTGGCCGCGCATGAAGTTGATGTCTTTGCCCGCGTCGAACCAGAACAGAAATTGCGCCTGGTCCGTGCCCTGCAAACACGCGGCGAGGTTGTTGCCATGACCGGCGATGGCGTCAATGATGCGCCGGCCTTGAAGCAGGCCAACATCGGCATCGCCATGGGGCTGGGCGGCACCGAGGTCGCCAAGGAAGCCTCGGCGATGGTGCTCACTGACGACAATTTCGCCAGCATCGAGGCGGCGGTGGAGGAGGGCCGGGGCGTCTGGGACAATCTGGTCAAGTTCATCACCTGGACGCTACCAACCAATTTTGGCGAAGGCCTGGTCATCGTCGCCGCCATTCTGTTCGGCAGCACGCTGCCGATCACGCCGTTGCAGATTCTCTGGATCAACATGACCACCGCCGTGCTGCTTGGCCTGCCGCTGGCTTTCGAGCCAATCGAGCGCGGCATCATGAAACGCCCACCCCGCCGGCTGGAAATGCCGGTGCTTGACGGCGGACTGATCCGCCGAATCGTGCTCGTTTCCCTGCTGCTGCTCGGTGGTTCCTTCGGGCTCTTCCTGCATGAACTGCAACAGGGCCACACGCTGCCGCAAGCCCGGACGGTTGCGGTCAACGTCTTCGTGATGGTCGAAATATTCTATCTCTTCAACTGCCGCTCGCTGACCCGCAGCTTCTGGAGCCTTGGCCTGTTTTCCAACCTCTGGGTGTGGGGCGGTATCGGCAGCATGGTTTGCCTGCAATTGTTGCTGACTTACTGGCCGCCGCTCAATGCAGTGTTCCAGACCACGCCGATCGGCCTGAACGAATGGCTGAAGATTCTGGCGGTTGGCCTGCTGAGTAGCCTGGTCATCGGCATTGAGAAACACTGGGCCAACCGGCGGCGTTCCACGTGAAACCAGACCGCCTATAATTGGCAGCCCCAAAAAGGAGAAACCGATGAGCTATTTCAAACACCACGTCTTTGTCTGCTGCAACCAGCGCGACGCTGGCGAGCAGTGCTGCAACACCGTCGGCGGCTCCGAGATGTTCGCCTACGCCAAGGAGCGCATTGGCGCACTCAAACTGAACGGTCCCGGCCAGATTCGCATCAACAAGGCCGGCTGCCTCGGCCGCTGCGACAATGGGCCGGTCATGGTCGTTTATCCGGAAGAAACCTGGTACTCCTTCATCGACAAGGAAGATGTCGATGAAATCATCAACGAACACCTGCTCAACGACCGCATCGTCGACCGCCTGAAAATATGAAAGCCCCGGAAGAAAAACTCCTGATCGACGGCCCGGCCGGCAAGATCGAAGTCATCATGGAGCGGCCGGACGCGCCGCGTGGCATCGCCCTGATCGCTCATCCGCACCCGCTCGGTGGCGGTGCCAACACCAACAAGGTGGCTTACACGCTGGCCCGCACTTTTGTCAGCCTCGGTTACGCCGCCTTCCGTCCCAATTTCCGTGGGGTTGGCGGCACCGATGGCGTCCATGACGAGGGTCATGGTGAAACCGAAGACCTGCTGGCCGTGTTGGAAGATGCCAAGTGTCGCTGCGGCAACCTGCCGGTGGCGCTGGCCGGTTTTTCCTTCGGCGCTTTTTGCCAGACCCGTGTCGCCAAACGCCTGACCGAATTGAACCACCCGGCCCAGCGCCTGGTACTGGTCGGCACCGCCGCCGGTTTCGTCGAAAGCACCCGCCATTACGATACCGAAGCCGTACCGCACGACACCATCGTCATCCATGGTTCCGACGACACGCTGGTGCCGCTGGGCAATGTTTTCGAATGGGCGCTACCGCTCGACCTGCCGGTCGTCGTCGTCCCCGGCGCCGACCATTTCTTCCATCGCCGGCTGCACCTGATCCGCGACATCATTACCCGCGCGTGGCGGCACTAGGCGTTTCCGGGCTTCGCAAGACCTACGCCGGCACTGAAGTGGTGGCCGGGCTGTCGTTCGCCGTCGAACCCGGCAAATGCTTCGGTCTGCTCGGCCCGAACGGTGCCGGCAAAACCACGACTTTAAGGCTCTGCCTGGGGTTGACCGCACCGGACAGTGGCGAAATCACACTGAACGGCTACGCCATTCCGAGCGACGCCCAGAAGGCGCGGGCACGGGTTGGCGTCGTGCCACAGTTTGACAACCTTGACCCGGACTTCACGGCGAGCGAGAACCTGCTGGTTTTCGGCCGCTATTTCGGCATGGCCGATGCCGAGATCAAGGCGCGCATTCCGCAACTTCTCGAATTCGCCGGCCTCTCCGGCAAGGCTGACGCCCGTATCTCGACGCTCTCCGGCGGCATGAAACGGCGCCTGACGCTGGCCCGGGCACTGGTCAATGACCCCGATATCGTCTTTCTTGACGAACCGAGCACTGGCCTCGACCCGCAGGCCCGCCACCTGATCTGGGATCGCCTGAAACAACTCAAATCGGCCGGCAAGACGCTGATTTTGACGACGCACTTCATGGACGAAGCCGAACGCCTGTGCGATTCACTGATCGTCATCGACCATGGTCGAAAAATTACCGAGGGCAGCCCACGGGCGCTGATCGCTGAACATATCGAACCCCAAGTCGTCGAGGTCTATGACGAGGCGGGTGGCGATCTGGCTGCTTTCGTCGACGCCTGCGGTCAACTGGCTGGGCGAGTAGAAACCAGCGGCGAAACGGCGTTCTTCTATTGCGCAGATCCCCAGCCGCTACTGACCGAACTGGCGAACGCCCCCGGCCTGCGTTATGTGCACCGCGCCTCCAATCTGGAGGACGTTTTCATCAAGCTGACGGGGCGGGAGTTGCGCGACTAGCTCTTTCAGCCAGCATCAGACGGCGCCGGGCCAGCCATTCTTCGGCAGGTTCCGGCCGGCCGAAGAGATAGCCCTGATGCACAACCTCGGCGCGGGCATTGAGAAAGTCGGCCTGGGCGCTTGTTTCAACCCCTTCTGCGACGACCTGGAGATGGAGGTGGCCGGCCACCGCCAGAATGGCTTCAACCAGGGCAGCATCGTCAAGATCGTTCGGCAGGTCCTGAATAAAGGAGCGGTCGATCTTCAATTCGTTGATCGGCAGCCGCTTCAGGTAGGACAACGATGAATAGCCGGTACCGAAGTCGTCAATGGAAAAATGGATGCCCATCGCGGCCAGTTCGCTCATCTTGGCGACGACATCATTCATGTTGTCGATCACCAGCCCTTCAGTCACTTCCAGCGTCAGATAGTTGGGATCGGCGCCGCTGGTCACCAGCAACTCCCGCAGCCACGAGACGAAGCCAGCCTGACGGAAGTGTCGCGGACTGACGTTGACCGAAATCCGGACCGGACTGTCAGCCATTTCTTCCTCGCTCAACAAGCGACAGGCTTCGGCCATCACCCATATCCCGAGATCAACAATCAGATCGGACTCTTCGGCAATCGGGATGAACTGGGTCGGCGGCACCAGGCCCTTTTCCGGATGTTGCCAGCGCACCAGCGCCTCGGCGCTGACCGGCGAGCCGGTCGCATCGACCTGCGGCTGCAAATAGAGGCGTAGTTCATTCGCCCGAATGCCACGGCGCAAGTCGCGTTCAATATGGAAGCGCTGTTGCGCCATTTCTCCCATCTGGACTTCAAAGAATGCCGCCTGGCGGCCACCGGCTTCCTTGGCACGGTGCAGCGCGGTATCGCCGCGACGCAACACTTCCTGAGGCGTGTCGGACTCATCTTCAGGAAGCAGCGTGATGCCCACACTGGCGGAGATATTCGCCTCCTCCTGGTCGAGCACAAAGGGCCTGTCCAGCGCCGACTGGAGCTTTTCGGCGACCGACAGGGCACGGCGTCCGGCGGTTTCGCGATGCGGCGTGATCTCCAGCAGGAGAATCGCAAATTCATCGCCAGAGAGGCGGGCAAGGGTATCGCCCTCGCGAAGCAGGGTTTTCACCCGATCGGCCAGCGAAATCAGCAACAGATCGCCAATTTCGTGACCACGGGCATCGTTGAAGGTCTTGAAGCGGTCAATGTCGAAGATCAGCAATGCACCCTGACGATCCTCCCGGCGCGCCGTGGCCAGAGCATGGCCCAATCGATCCAGAAGCAGCGGCCGATTGGCCAGCCCGGTCAGTGAGTCATAGTAGGAGAGGCGGGCGATTTCAGCTTCTGCCCGGCGTTTTTCGGTAATGTCCTGCTTGACCGCCAGATAATGGCTGATACGTCCATCAGATTCGCGCACCGGCGCCAGATTGACGGCCTCAATGTAGTCAGTCCCATCCTTGCGCCGATTGGTGAACTCGCCTTTCCAGACCTGACCGTTGCTAATGGCATTCCACATGGACTGATACACGGCGACAGGCGTCTGGCCGGATTGCAGCATGCGCGGATTCTGCCCCAACACTTCTTCGCGGCTGTAACCAGTCGCGGTCACAAAGGCCTGATTGACGTATTCAATCGCGCCAGTGAGGTCGGTAATGACCACGCTGACCGGGCTTTGCTCAACTGCCAGCGAAAGCTTGCGCATGGCCTCTTCGGCCTGAATCAGCCGGGTGATGTTGACGTGCGAAATGACTGCACCACCCTTCGGCGTCCGTAATGGCGCGGCATTCATCTGAAACCAGCGCTTTTCGAAGGGTGAATGACAGGGATAAATGGTCTGGAAGCTGACTTCACGCCCGTCAAGCACCGCCTGGATGCCCCTGTTGACCAGCAATGCCTCCTCGGAGCATTCGCCGGTCGCCCCCTGGCATATCTGCAGATAGTTGGTGCCTATGCCGGTCTTCGGTTCGGTCACGCCGGCCTGCCGCTGGTTCTCCTCGGCGAACTGGCGCCAACCATCATTGACCGAAATAATGACGCCATCCCGGTCCAGAACCGCCACGTGTGCCATCAGCGAATCCTGAGCGGCCTTCACCAACCCGCTGATCTCCGTTTCCTGATCGGCCGCGTTCTGGCGCTCGGTCACATCGGAAACATAACCATGCCAGACTATGCTGTCGTCAGATTCGAGTCGGGGCTGGGAGTGGCCCTCCATCCAGCGCCATTCGCCATCAGGATTCCGGTAGCGCCATTTGCCTACCCAGGGTGACAAAGCGCCAGCAGAGGTTTGAATGGATTCAAGAAACTCTGGTAGATCGTCGGGATGGATGCAGTCAAAAATCGGCGCAGCAGATAGAGCGATCGCCTTGGCACTGGTTCCGTAGAACTCCTCCACCCGGTCACTGGCATAGGGAAAGCTCATGGCGCCATCAGTACCGAGACGGAACGAGAAAATGACGCCCGGCACGGCAGTGGTGATCTCGTTGAGGTCATCGATACGCCTCTGACGCTCTTCTGAAAGCTGAATTTCCGCCTGCCTTTTCCGAATGGCCAGAAAAGACAGCACCCCCCCCAGCAGAATCGATCCAATGCCGCCACCGATCGCGTAATTGGTGAAACTCCGCGAATAGGCCATGTATTGCTGTTCCGACAGCGACACGACAACACTTACCGGAAAGCGGGCAACATCGCGCACGGCGTAAGCGCGCGACGTTCCATCCACGATCGAGGTGCCCAATGCCACACCTTCTGTCCGGTGATTCGCCACTAGATCAACGACCACTGGCGTCGGTGGGATTTTGCCAAGATACTCTTCCAGTTGCGGAAACCGCGTCAGCAAACGAGCGCCCTGACCGAACACCGCGACATGAGCATCCGCAGGCAGGCCAAGGCCCCCCCGGAAACTGGCAAACTGCTCTTCAACATCAAGTGCGACACCGACAATGCCGGCAAATTGGCCGAGATCATCCTGTAGCCGTCTGGCCACCAGCATGATCATGTCGCCGTTGGCAGTTCTCTGGAAAGCCTCGGAAATCGCGATATTTCCTTGCGGACCATTCTTTAGATCATTGAAAAATGTGCGTTCGGCAAAGCTATCTGTCGGGGATATCTCATCGGAGGAAACGATCAGTCGCCCTTCCGCATCAGTCAAAATTACATCGGCATGGCCGGGAAGCCTTGCCCCATAAGCTTTTAGCGTGTTGAAAAGCTCCTGGCGAGCCCACTCCTGACTGCTGTCAGCAAGACTGGCCGGATCCTGTCGCATCCGGGCAAGGTGATCGGCAATACCCGAGGCGGTCAGATCAGCAGCCTGAAGGGCGCTGCCGACGTGTTCCGCCGACAGACGGGCGTAGCTGAGCGCCGAATTCAGTCCGCCCTGAACATGTTCCTGCCGTATGACATAGGCGCCCGTCGCCAGCGCGGCAGCCAGCGCCAGGCAAAATCCCCAGATCAACAGGATGGTGGAACGCAAGGCGTTTGTCTCTCTCATGGCTTTCTGTTGCCAACCTCAAGGCTGGTCTGGCTCGAATTTTATGTCGTAGAACTATTATCGGCAGCAACAAGGCTAAACATAAGGTAAACATTGCAGGTTGACATGGATCAGACAATTACGCCTTTGGTGATAACTCCAGTCGAAGCTAATCCAATCCACTGCCACTCCGACGACACGGTAAAATGGCTCCTTGATTCAATGTGAGAGCTTGCCCAAGCCGATGTCGTTCGCAATTTTCCCTGTTGGCTGGCTCCCCGTCTGGCAGCGCAATTTCCTCGTCTGGAAGAAACTTGCCCTGCCATCGATTCTCGGCAATCTGGCCGATCCGCTGATCTACATGCTCGGCCTCGGCTATGGCCTGGGGGCAATGCTGCCAACCATCGAAGGCCAGCCATATGTCGCCTTTCTCGCCGCCGGCACGGTCTGCGCATCGACAATGAACGCGGCGACTTTCGAGGCCTTGTATTCCTCCTTTTCCCGCATGCATGTCCAGAAAACCTGGGATGCCATACTCAATACGCCGCTCGGCCTCAACGATGTCGTGGCAGGAGAGCTTTTCTGGGCGGCAACCAAATCGCTTTTTTCCGGCGCGGCGATTCTTGTGGTCATCACGGCCATGGGCCTGACCAACGGTCCGATGCTGCTCTGGGCCTTGCCGGCCATCGTGTTAACCGGACTGGCCTTCGCGGCGCTTGGGCTGATCTGGAATGCGCTTGCCCCGTCCTACGATTTCTTCATGTACTACTTCACGCTGTTCATCACGCCGATGACGCTGATTTCCGGCGTTTTCTTTCCAACCGACCAGTTGCCCGGCTGGCTCGCCACCATCGGCGGCTGGCTGCCGCTGGCACAGGGCGTCGCGCTGATCCGGCCACTGCTCGCCGGGCAGGTGCCGGCCAATGCCCTGATCCACATCATGGCCTTGCTGGCCACGGCCGGCATAGCCTTCGTTATTGCGCTGCATCTGACCCGCCGCCGGCTCCTCAAGTAGAATCGACTGATGGATACCTTGCTCGTCATCACCCATTGCCCGGATGAAGAATCCGCCAACGCCATCGCGCTTGCCGTCATCGAGGCAAAGCTGGCCGCCTGCGTCAATATCCTGCCGCGTGTCCAGTCGATTTATCGCTGGCAGGGCAAGGTCGAGTCGGCGACGGAAATACCCCTTTTTATCAAGTCCACCGCAGCACACTACCCGGCGCTTGAAAAAACCATCAGCGCACTGCACCCACATGAAGTGCCGGAAATAATCGCCTTGCCCGTCGCACAGGGTTTGCCAGCTTATTTGAACTGGGTGGCGGCGGAAACGTTCCAATGACCATGCGCACACTGTTTTTCATTTTCTCCCTGCTGATTTCGCTGGCCCACGCCGAGGATTTCCTCGATCCGGCCGTTGCCTTTAAACCCACAGCCCGAGCTCTGGATGGGCAGACGATCGAAGTCACCTACGAGATCGCCAAGGGCTATTACCTTTACCGTGACAAGTTCCGCTTCACTGTCGATGGCGAAGCTGCCGGCCTCGGCACCCCCAGCCTCCCCAAGGGCAAGGAAAAGAATGACGAAAACTTCGGCAAGGTCGAGGTTTATTACAAAACGGTCGCCATTCGCATTCCGGTCGAACGTAATGCCTCCGGTCCTCTGACTCTCCAGCTCAAAGCAAGCTCGCAGGGCTGCGCCGATGCTGGCGTCTGTTACCCGCCGCAAACCCAGTCGATCAGCGTTGACCTGCCCGATCCGGCCAGCGCGCCACCTGCCGCAGGCAACGCTGCGGTGGACGGGGATGAAAGCGGCAAAATCGCCCAGACCCTGAAAAATGCCGGCTTCTGGACCAGCCTTGCCTTCTTCTTTGTCGCCGGCCTCGGCCTGTCACTGACGCCCTGCGTCTTCCCGATGATCCCCATCCTTTCCGGCATCATCGCCGGGCAGGGCCACAAGAATTCACATGGCCGCGGCCTGGCGCTGTCGCTGGCCTACGTCCTGGGCATGGCCGTGACCTATGCGGCAGCTGGCGTCGCGGCGGGTCTGAGCGGAACGCTGCTCTCGGCCGCACTGCAAAACGCCTGGGTGCTGGGCGCTTTTGCGCTGGTCTTCGTCGCCCTTTCCTTCTCGATGTTCGGTTTCTACGAACTGCAACTGCCAACCTCGCTTCAAAGCAAACTCTCCGAAGAGTCCGGCCATCTGCAAGGCGGCCGCGGCATTGGCGTCTTTGTCATGGGCGCACTGTCGGCACTGATCGTCGGCCCCTGTGTTGCTGCGCCGTTGGCCGGTGCATTGCTCTACATCGGCCAGACCGGCGACGCGGTATTCGGCGGCGCAGCGCTGTTCGTCATGGCACTGGGCATGGGCGCACCCTTGATCGCGGTCGGTGTCGCCGGGGGCTCCCTGTTGCCAAAAACCGGCCCTTGGATGGAGGCAGTCAAAAAAGGTTTTGGCGTTTTGCTACTGGCCACCGCCGTCTGGCTGGTTTCGCCGGTGATTCCCACCGTTGCAGCGATGCTGGCCTGGGCCGCCTTGCTGATCATTCCGGCAATCTTCCTCCATGCCCTTGACCCGTTGCCGCCGCACGCCAAGGGTTGGCAGCGCTTCTGGAAAGGCATCGGCATCGTCATGCTGCTGACCGGCGCGGCCTTGTTGCTTGGGGCGCTGGCCGGCGGTCGTGATCCGCTGCAACCACTGGCCGGACTGCGCGGCCAGGCAATGGCGGCGGAAGTCAAAAAGCTGCCGTTCGAGCCGGTTGCGTCGCTTGCTGAACTGGAGGCCAAAGTCATGGCAGCCGGCCAGCCGGTGATGCTCGATTTTTACGCCGATTGGTGCGTTTCATGCAAGGAAATGGAACGTTTTACCTTCGCTGACCCCGGCGTGCAGGCCAAGCTGGCCGGATTTACCCTGCTCAAGGCCGATGTCACCGCCAATAACGATGAACACAAGGCACTACTTGCCCGTTTCGGGCTGTTCGGGCCACCGGGCATCCTTTTCTTTGATGCCAAAGCCAGGGAAATCAAATCCGTTCGGGTCGTCGGTTATCAGGATGCAAGCGCATTTCTTCAGACCCTGAATCGCATTCAGTGAATTATTGCCGGAAAAGCCGCTCTATTTTTTGTAAAAGGAGGGCCTTGGGCTAAAATGCGCCGACTATGGATTCCCTTGGCCTGATTCGCGAATTTCTCCAGGACCGCCTCGGCGTTGAGCCTGTGCGGGTCCTCTCCGAAGCTCCTCTCAACTCGCTTGGCGTCGATTCACTGATGATGCTTGAATTGATTTTCGAGTTCGAAGACCGCTTCGGCATTACTCTCTCCAAGAACCTGAAAAGCCCCAAAACCGTCGGCGAAATGGCAGCGCTGATGGACCGGCTGCGCAGCGAACAGGGCTGAAGTATGGGCCAGCGTCGGGTTGCCATTACCGGGCTGGGTCTGATCAGCCCCTACGGCGGCGATTTATCCGATTTCTTTGCGCATTTGCTGGCCGGTGAATCGGCCGTCCGCTTTCTGCGTACCGATGACATTCCCCGTCCGCTGGCGATTCCTTTTGTCAGCTGTACTGCGTTCGATGCCAACACTTCTCTTGGCCGACCGTTGGCAGGAACCATGGATCGTTTCGCCCAGCTGGGCACTGCGGCCGCCTTCAACGCCTGGGAAGACGCCGGACTGTCCCGCGGTCAACCGGCCGAAGATCGTGAAAACTGGGGTGTGGCCTGGGGTACAGCACTGGGCGGTACGCTGGCCTACGAAAAGGGCTACAAGGAACTGTGGCAGAAAGGGCGCGAACGGGTTTCCCCGCTTTCCGTCATTCTCGGCATGAACAATGCCGCCAACGCGCATATATCCATCCAGCTTGGACTGGGCGGCGTCAGCATGAGCCATACCGTCGCCTGTGCCTCTTCTGCCATCGCCATCGGCGAAGCTTTCCGTCGTGTGCGCAGCGGCGAGGCCCCGGTCATGTTGACGGGTGGCTCGGACGCGCCGCAGGCATACGGTGTTGCCCGTGCCTGGGAAGCCTTGCGCGTCATGGCCAGCGGTGACGAGGTCACTTCACCCCAGGCCTGCCGGCCCTATAGCGCCAACCGTACCGGGCTGGTGCTGGGCGAGGGCGGGGCGGCGCTGGTTCTTGAGGACTGGGAGCATGCCATCGCCCGTGGCGCCAGAATCCACGCCGAAATGGTCGGTTATGGCACCAGTTGCGATCACAGCCATCTGGTCCGACCCGAGGTTGCCGGCCAGGTCAGGGCGCTGAATTTGGCGCTGGCCGATGCTGGCCTGACCACCGACGACATCGGTTACGTCAATGCCCACGGTACCGCGACTGCCGAGGGCGATCCGGTCGAAATCGCTGCACTGAAAGTGGTCTTCGGCGAGCGCTCCACCTGTTTGCCGGTCAGCGGGACCAAATCCATGCACGGCCACCAGCTCGGCGCAGCCGGGGCAATCGAGGCAATCGTCACCGTGCTGGCCTTACGCGAACAGGCCATTCCGCCGACGGCGCATCTTGTTGAACTCGATCCGGCCTGTGCCGGTGTTGATCATGTCACTACCGCCCGACACCGCCAGCCATTGCGGGCGGCATTATCAAATTCGTTTGCCTTTGGCGGCAGCAACGCGGTACTCGCGTTCCGCGCCCTCAGCTAATCCATCCACGGAAACCCTGCCATGTCTGAAGAAATCACCCCGGAAGCTGTTGAGGCTCTGCTCCCAGAAATCGCCGAACTGATCGTTTCGGCACTCAATCTGGATGTAACGCCCGGCGAAATTGAAGCCGATGCACCGCTTTTTGGCGATGGTCTGGGCCTCGATTCGATCGACGTACTGGAAATCGCCCTGGTCATCTCGAAGCGCTACGGTTTTCAGCTGCGCTCCGATAACGAGGACAACCTGCGGATTTTCTCCTCGCTGCGCGCACTGACCACTTACGTCGCCAGCCAAAGGACAAAATGATTCCTGCGCCGGCCATTCTGTTGCGCGGCCTCGCCCTGGTCGCCCTGTTGGTGGCCTGGGCAGTACTGGCGCACCAGGGTAGTTCCGGGAATGGCAATCCAGACGTTTCCGTCGCCCTGGCGATGGCCCCGTTCCTCGCCCTGGCTGTCATCCTGCTCTGGCGGGTTGGCAATCCTTTGTGGATCGCCGTCGGCGGCCTTGCCGTAGTTGGGGTGCTCGCCTGGTTCTGGCCCGAGCTGCGCCAGAATGTCGCCAAACTCTTTTACGTCCAGCATCTCGGCACCAATCTGGCCCTCGCCGCGCTGTTCGGACGCACCCTGTTTGGTAATCACGAAGCATTGGTTACCCAGTTTGCCAAATTGGCGCATGGCGGGGTTATTTCTTCAGCCAAAACACGCTACACCCGCCAGGTCACCATTGCCTGGAGCATATTTTTCGTCGCCAATGCGCTGGTATCGACTGCGCTCTTCTGGCTGGCTTCCCCCGCGGCCTGGTCGATCTTCGCCAACCTGCTCAGCACCCCGCTGCTCGGGCTGATGTTCGTTATTGAACACCTCTGTCGTTACTACATACTGCCACCGGGAGACCGCTCCAGCGTCGCTGACACCATTCGTGCCTATCGCGCGTCGTCGGCGCTTAAACGCAGCGAGACGCTGCCCAAGCAGTCATGAACAAGATGCCGCTGCTCGGGCACAGCAGTCTCGACGACATTTTTGCCTGGCGCCCCTCCGGGCCGGTCAAGGTTCGCCAGTTTCTCGCCGAAGCCAGGGCGCTGGCCAAGCTGATGCCGGCCGGACAAAGTTTGCTCAACGTCTGCCAGGATCGCTATCGATTCGCGCTGGGTTTTGTTGCCGGACTGCTCACCGGCAAAACCAGCCTGCAGCCATCGTCGCAATCGGCGGAAACCTTGCGGAATATCCGGCAGCAAAGCCCTGATGTCTGGTGCCTGTGTGATGACGAGTTCGACAGCCTTGACCTGCTGCGCCTCGATTTTCCCGATCTGAGCGATGTCGATGCGAACGCCGTGCAGGCCGTTCCTGAAATTGCCGCCGATCACGTTGCCGCCTGCCTGTTCACCTCCGGCTCGACGGGCACACCCATGCCGCATTTCAAGCGCTGGGACCAATTGGTAATGAGTGGCCAGGCTGAAGCCGAACGTCTGGGCCTGACCGACCGGCCGCACGTCATCGTCGGTACGGTGCCGGTCCAGCATGCCTTCGGTTTCGAATCGACTTTCCTGCTGGCTCTGCATGGCGCTGCACCGTTCTGGTCCGGCAAGCCCTTCTATCCGCAGGACATCGTAGCCACCCTGAACGCCGTGCCGCAACCGCGCCTGCTCGTGACCACGCCCTATCATCTCGGCGCCCTGCTCGCTGCCGAGATCGAACTGCCGAAAGTCGATCTGTTGCTATCGGCCACCGCTCCACTTTCGATCGACCTCGCAACGCGTGCCGAAAGCCGTTTTCAGGCTCCGCTGATTGAAATTTTCGGCAGCACCGAAACCGGCCAGATTGCCACCCGCCAGCCAACAACCGGCGCAGCCTGGCATCTGTTGCCAGGAGTCCGGTTGACGCAGGAGGATGCTTACACCACGGCCAGCGGGGCGCATGTCGAGGGCGAGATAACGCTGTCCGATGTCCTCGAACTGTTACCTGACAATCACTTCCTGCTGCATGGACGCCATGCCGACCTGGTCAATATCGCCGGCAAGCGGACGTCAATCGCTTATCTGAACCATCAGATCACCGCCATTCCGGGTGTCATTGATGCCGCTTTTTTCTTGCCCGACGACAATTCGCCGGAGGGCATAACGCGGCTTTGCGCCTTTGTCGTCGCACCCGGGCTGAACAGCCGGGAATTACTGACCGCGCTACGGGACCGTATCGAGCCGCTATTCCTGCCCAGACCGCTGTTTTTTGTTGCTAAATTGCCACGCAACAGTACCGGCAAGCTGCCACGCAACGAGTTGCAGGCGCTGTACGCCGAAAAGCTTGAACATGCCGGCCGCTGAATTCATCTGGGTCGTGCCCGCTGACCATCCCGCCTTTGCCGGCCACTTTCCCGGCCGCCCCATTGTGCCCGGAGTTGTCCTCGTCGATCACGCCATCCTGTTCGCCGAAAAAATGCTCGAACACCCGGTCAAGCAGTGGCAGATCGGCAATGCCAAGTTCTTCAGCCCGGTCGCCCCGGGGGAAGTGCTCACTTTCACGCTGGAAACCAAGGCAAGCGGAGCCATTGCCTTTCGCGTGCAGGCCGACCAACGTGATATCGCCAGCGGCAGCCTGACGCCGCCCGCCCCATGAGCCAGGAAAAGCCCGCCGGAAGCGAGTGGCTCAAGCAGCAGGAAAAAAGCAATCTGGCCATCCTCCGCCTGATGGTCTGGATTTCGCTGACCTTCGGGCGCGGCATCGGTCGCCTCGTTCTCTACGGCATTGCCACCTATTACGTGCTGTTTGCACCGAAAGCCCGTCGTTGCAGCCGTGATTACCTGCAGCGCGCCCTCGGTCGCTGGGCTGAATGGTCGGATGGCTTCCGCCATGTCTTCAGCTTCGCCAGCACCATCCACGACCGCATTTACCTGCTCAACGACCGTTTCAACCTGTTCGACATCGAGGTGATCGGTGCCGAGGAACTGCATGCCTCGCTGGAAAGGCAGCCGGGCGCGCTGCTGATTGGCGCCCATCTCGGCAGTTTTGAAGTATTGCGGGCGCTTGGCCGGGGCAGGGCGGGGCTCAAGGTGGCGATCCTGATGTACGAAGAAAACGCCCGCAAGATCAATGCGACGCTCGAAGCGATCAACCCGAAAGCCACCGAGGACATCATCTCGCTCGGCCGGATGGATTCGATGCTGCAGGCCCGCGACCGGCTGGATCAAGGCTACCTCGTCGGCATGCTGGCCGACCGCAGCCTGGGGGACGATGCTACGGTGGACTGCGAATTTCTCGGTGAAATGGCGCCGTTTCCGCTGGGCCCTTTCCGCATGGCTGCCATGCTGCGCCGGCCGGTCTACTTCATGACCGGGCTGTACCTCGGCAGCAATCGTTACCAGATTCATTTCGAACCGCTGGCCGACTTCTCCGAAACACCCCGGGGCGAGCGCGATGCCGAGATTTACGCAGCGCAGCAACGTTACGCTGACCGCCTGAGCCACTTTTGCCGACTGGCACCCTACAACTGGTTCAATTTCTTCGATTTCTGGCAGAAAAAATGATCAACCGTTTTATTGGCGGGCTACTGCTCGCCTTGCTTGCGCTCCCGAGCTACGCCGCTTTCGATGTCGGCCAGTTGATGGCCGACCTGGCCAAACACAAGGGTGGCAAGGCGAAGTTCGTCGAGAAAAAATACATCTCGCTACTCGACAAGCCTGTCCTCTCGACCGGTGAAATGACCTACACCGCGCCAGACCGCCTGGAAAAGCGGACGCTGACGCCAAAGCCCGAAACCCTGTTGCTCGAAAAAGAAATGCTCAGCATCGAGCGCGAGAAGCAGAAACTGAGTATCAATCTTAGTAATCAGCCAGAAGCGCTGGCCTTCATCGACAGCATCCGTGGCACGCTGAGCGGCAACCGTGCAGCGCTGGAGAAAAATTATTTTCTTCATTTGGCAGGAACCACAGAGAAGTGGGTGCTCACCCTGTTGCCCAGCGAGCCGAAAATCGCCGCTCTGGTCGTCCGCATCACCGTGAGTGGCAGCAAGAATCAGATTCGCAGCATTGAATACCTGCAGGCAGATGGCGACCGTTCCGTGATGAGCATTGAGCCCGTCGAGATCAAATGAGTCGAGCCGGCCGTTCCCTGTTGCTCTGGTTGCTGGCCATGCTGGCTGGGGCAGCCATCGTCTGGAACAGCCGTTTCACCGCCGACATGTCCTTCTTCCTGCCGGCGCATCCGACCGCCGAGCAACAAGTGCTGGTCGACCAGTTGAAGGAGGGCGCCGTCACGCGTCTTCTGATGCTGGCCATCGAAGGCGGCGATGCAAAGCAACGGGCGACGCTGTCCCGCGACTTGCGCAGTCGACTCGAAAAAATGAGCGAATTCGTCTCGGTTCAGAACGGCGAAGCGATCAGCCAGAATGCCGACCGCGAATTCCTGTTCCAGCATCGTTACCTGCTCAGCCCGGCCATCACGCCGGAACGTTTCACCGTTGCGGGATTGCGCACCGCCATTTCCGACAGCATCGACCTGCTCGCCTCGCCGGCCGGCATGATGCTCAAGCCCTTGCTGCAGCGCGACCCGACCGGCGAACTGGTCGAGCTGCTTTCCCGCCTCAACGCCGGCAGCCAGCCAAATAGCTCGGAGGGTGTCTGGGCCTCACGCGATGGCGAACGCGCCATGCTGCTGGTGCAGACCCGGGCACTCGGCTCCGATACCGACGCTCAGGAAGCGGCCATCAACGCGCTGCGCAGCCAGTTTGCCGCCAGCGCCACATCAACCGGCCTGACCTCAACGAAAATGCAGCTTTCCGGCCCCGGCCTGTTCGCCGTCAATTCGCGGGCAACGATCAAGGACGAAGTGACCCGCCTGTCACTGATCAGTACCCTTGCCATCGTCGGCATGCTGTTCTTCGTCTATCGCTCCTTCCGCCTGCTGACGCTCGGCCTGCTCCCGGTCGTCTCGGGCGCGCTGGCCGGCGTTGTTGCGGTCAGCCTGGTCTATGGCACCGTGTTCGGCATCACCATCGGCTTCGGCTCGGCGTTGATCGGCGAAGCGGTCGACTACTCCATCTATTATTTCGTCCAGTCAGGCCGCAACGGGCTGGCCGACTGGCGGGAACGCTTCTGGCCGACGGTTCGGCTGGGCGTTCTGACCTCGGTCTGCGGCTTCGGCGCGCTGGTCTTTTCCGGCTTCCCCGGCCTCGCCCAACTTGGTCTGTATTCGCTGTCCGGCGTACTGACGGCGGCCATCGTCACCCGTTTCCTGCTACCACAACTAACCGGCAACGACATCCGGATGCGCGATCTGGCACCGCTTGGCCGCCTGCTGGAGAGCGGCATCCACCACATCCATGGCCTGCGCTGGCCGATTCTGGCACTGGCACTGGCGGCCGCCGTCACCCTGTTTATCGACCGCGAAGATTTGTGGAATCCCGAGCTGTCGGCGCTGAGCCCGGTCAGCAAAGCCGATCAGGATGTTGATATGGCGCTGCGTGCCGACATCGGCGCCCCGGACTCCCGCTTTCTGGTGGTGATCAGGGCAACTGATCGTGAAGCGGCGCTGCAAGCAGCGGAACAAACCTCACTCAGGCTCGATGTTCTGGTCAGCAAAGGGCAGATTGATGGCTACGACAGTCCGGCCCGTTTCCTGCCCAGCCAGGCCAGCCAGAATGCACGCCGCGCCAGCCTGCCGACGACGGCGGATTTGCGGCCAAATCTTCAGGCGGCACTGAAAGACTCGCCGCTTTCCGACAAAAAACTGGAAGCGTTCATCGCCGACCTGGAAAAAGCCCGGCAAGCTCCGGCCCTCGAACGCGAGACACTGAATGGAACCAGCCTGGCGCTGGCCGTCGATGCGCTGCTGATGCAAAACCCGGCAGGCTGGAGCGTGTTGCTTCCGCTGCGCCCGGGCGAGCAGCCGATTGACGTCGCCGAGCTGCGCACCGCACTGGCTGGTTCCGACGCCCTGATCATCGACATGAAGACCGAGTTCGACAAGCTCTATAACGATTACCTGCACGAAGCCATGCTGCTCTCGCTCGGCGGCCTGCTCGCCATCGTCGCCCTGCTTGCCGTCACCATGCGTTCCGGCCGGCGGCTGCTCATGGTCATGCTGCCGCTGGTTCTCGCCGTCCTGATCGTCATTGCCGGCCTGCACCTGATCGGCGAGCGCCTGCATCTGCTCCACCTGATCGGCATGCTGCTGATCGTCGCCGTCGGCTCCAATTACGCGCTGTTCTTCGACCGCGCCGCCAGTAATCATCGGCTCGATCCCGAAACCCTGGCTTCGATGCTGATCGCCAACCTGAGCACCGCCATCGGCTTCGGCACGCTGGCCCTGTCGAAAGTACCGGTATTGCACGCGATCGGTGCCACGGTCGGGCCGGGCGCCATCCTCGCCTTGCTGCTGGCGGCGATTTTCGTTCCACGTGAAACCCGATCATGAGCCCGCCACTGCGCACCCTGCGCCAGGAAACTGGCGCCTCGACGCTGCTGGTCCTGCTGCCCGGCGCCTACATGAAGCCGGAAGATTTCGTTCAGGCCGGTTTCTTCGCCACGGTCGCCCAGCGCAAGCTAAAGATCGACATTGCTGCGGTAGACCTTGATCTGGAGGCAATTTCCAACGGCACGGCATTGCCCGCCCTGCAGGCTGAAATCCTGATGCCGGCCCGTCGCCAGGGCTACGAAAAAATCTGGCTCGGCGGCATTTCCCTCGGCGGCCAGCTTGCACTCTGCCATAACGCCGACACGCCGGGCAATGTCGATGGTCTTTGCCTGATCGCGCCCTATCCGGGTAGCCGCTTGGCCACCAACGCCATCGCCCGTGCCGGCGGGCTGCAACAATGGCAAGCAACGCCTGAAGAGCTCTGCGATCCCGAATACCGCATGTGGCGCTGGCTGCAACGCCCGCCCGCCGGTTTCCCGGTCTTTGTCGGTTACGGTACCGAAGACCGTTTCGCCAGCGGCATGCGGCAGATTGCCGAGTGCTTTCCGCCCGAAGTCAGACACGCCGTTCCCGGCGGCCATGACTGGCCAGCCTGGCAGATTTTGTGGGAACGTTTTCTCGACAGCGGATATCTTTCCAACTGAAGACCATGCCCCAACCCTGGAAACCGCCCTCCGCCATTCAGCTATCGATCGCCACCCACGCCGCGGCCGGCCTCGGCGCGCTTGCCGTACCGAGTTGCTGGCCATGGGCGCTCGGTGCCGTCGCGCTCAACCAGTTGGTCATCTTCGGTGGCGTACTGCTGCCCCGCAGCAGCCTGCTCGGCCCCAATCTCGTTCGCCTGTCAGCCGCTGCCACCCAGCGTCGCGAAATTGCGCTGACCATCGACGATGGCCCGGATCCCGAAGTCACGCCACGGGTTCTCGATCAACTCGACGCAGCCAACATCAAGGCCAGCTTTTTCTGCATCGGCCGCGAAGCTCGCCAGTATCCGGCGCTGTGCCGGGAGATCGTCGCCCGCGGCCACCGTGTCGAAAACCATGGCGACTCCCATTCCTGGGCCTTTGCCACCTTTGGTCTCAAGCGCATCCGGGCCGACATCAGCGCTGCTCAGGCGACACTGGCCGACATTACCGGCCAGGCCCCGCAATTCTTCCGGCCGACCGCCGGCCTGCGCAATCCCTTTCTTGACCCGGTACTCTGCGCCCTTGATCTGCAACTCGCCTGCTGGACCCGGCGCGCCTACGACACCCGGAACGGCAAGCCGCAAAACGTCTACGACCGCCTGACCAAGGGCCTTGGCGCCGGCGACATCCTGCTCCTGCACGACGGCAACGCGGCGCTGACGCCTGCCGGCGAACCGGTTATCCTCGCTGTCCTGCCCCGCCTGCTGCAAACCATTGCCGACGCCCGTTTAACTCCTGTCACCCTCATCGCCGCCACGCCATGACCGCCCGTTTCCTGCAAACCCTGCTTGACGATGCCAGCCGCCCCTTCCGCAACGGCAGCCATTTCGCCTACCACTATTCGCGCGGCAAGCTTTCGTCCGACTGCATTTTCCGCGAGTTGCTCAAGCGCGGCATTTTCCCGGCCGAAGGCCGCTTTCTCGACCTCGGCTGTGGCCAGGGCAGCCTCTTTGCCTGGCTGCTCGCCGCCCGCAATCTTTACGAAAAGGGCAACTGGCCCAGCGACTGGGCTGCCGCGCCGAAACCACTCAGCCTGCGCGGTTTCGAACTGATGCAGAAGGATGTCGATCGCGCCGCCCGGGCCTTTGGCGCCAACCATCCCGTCGTCGATATTCGCCAGGGCGACATGTGCAAGGTCGATTTCGGCCAGGCCGATGTCGTTACCATCCTCGACGCGCTGCATTACGTCGATCATGCCCGGCAAAAGGATGTCATCAAGCGCATCCGCGCTGCCTTGCCACCCGGTGGCCTCTTCCTCACCCGGGTCGGCGATGCCGGCGCCGGTCTGCCGTACCACATCTGCAACTGGGTCGATCATGCCGTCACCTTCGTCCGCGGTCATCGCCTGCCGACGCTCTATGGCCGCAAACTGGCGGAATGGATCGACGTTCTGAAAAATCTCGGCTTTCAGGTCGAAACAATGCCAATGAGTGAAGGCAAGCCCTTCGCCAACATCATGCTGATCTGCCGGGTGCCAAGCTGAATATTTGGGCGCTTGGGCTGTTCGGTCTGTTGCTGCTCAACGGCTGCACGACAACCAGTACGCTCCCCGGTGACGGCGGCCACCTTCCCCCGGATGTCGCCCGCCCGCCGCCACCGCGCAGTGAAAGGGAATGGCGAACGCTGATCGCCCGGCTGATCCCGCCGACCGTCAAGGATCGGGAGGTGTGGGCCGGCGATCTTTACAGCATCTTCGGCAAGCTTGAAATTCCCCACGTTCCGGAAATCTATTGCACGGCGATTGCAGTCATCGAGCAGGAATCGAGCTTTCAAGCTGACCCGGTCGTCCCCGGGCTGCCCAATATCGTCTGGAAGGAACTCGAAGAACGCGGCGCCAAATATGGCATCCCCAAACTGCTGATCACCACCGCCATGCGGAAGACCTCGCCGGATGGTCGCAGCTACAGCCAGCGCATCGACGCCCTGAAGACGGAAAAGCAGCTCAACGGGCTGTACGAAGACATGATTGCCGAAATTCCGGCCGGCAAGCAGCTCCTGTCAGGCTACAACCCGGTGCGAACCGGCGGACCGATGCAGGTCAGCATCGAGTTTGCCGAGCAGTTTGCCCGCGACAAGCCCTATCCTTACCCGCTCAAGGGCAGCATCCGCGACGAGGTATTCACCCGGCGCGGCGGGCTGTATTTCGGCAGCGCCATCCTGCTCGATTACCCGGCCCCGTACGACAATGTGCTCTACCGCTTTGCCGACTTCAACGCCGGCCGCTACAGCAGTCGCAACGCCGCCTTTCAGAGTGCGCTGAGCCGACTTTCCCGGCAGCCATTAGCACTCGATGGCGATCTACTGCGTTACCAGAAAGGGCAGGCCGGCGAAGCCCCGAGCGGAGTCGAACTGGCCGCCCGCAGCATGAGTGGCAGACTGCAGATGAATCCCGCCGAAATCCGCCGCGACCTGCTGCTCGAAAAAACCCCTGCCTTCAATCAGAGTCTCTTGTTCCGGCGAGTCTTCGCCCTGGCCGAACGTGAAAGCGGCGAAGTCCTGCCCCGTCAGGCGATGCCGCAAATCGACCTGAAGAGCCCAAAGATCAGCCGCAAGCTAACCACCGAATGGTTTGCCCGCCGGGTCGACGGACGTTATCGCAACTGCCTGGCGCGGATTGACCCTTTGCTGTAACGCCTGACGCCGCGCTCCGGTTAAAATATGGACCTGACGAATTCGAGGTCCGACGTGACGCCGCTGCATCTTTCTAGCTATACCGCTACCAGTTCCCTCGGCCGCGGGCTCGCCGCCAATCTGGAGGCCTTGCGTGAAGGCCGCAGCGGCCTTGTGCCCTGCGCCTTCGAAACGGTACAGCTCGACACCTGGATCGGCGAGGTTGCTGCGGTGGACGGGCAAAAATTGCCAAAAACGCTCGCCCGCTTCGATTGCCGCAACAACCGCCTGGCCCAGATGACGCTGGAAACTGACGGCTTTGCCGACAACGTCCGCGCCGCCATCCTCCGCTATGGCAAGACCCGTGTCGGCGTCTTTCTCGGCACCAGCACTTCCGGCATCCTGCAAACCGAACTCGCCTACCGTCGGCGCGATCCGGTCAGCGGCGCGCTGCCTGAAGATTTCATCTACGGGACAACGCACAACTCTTTCTCGCTGGCCGAATTCGCCCGCGACTACTTCGGGCTGGAAGGCCCGGCCATGGCCATCTCCACCGCCTGTTCGTCAAGCGCCAAGGTCTTTGCCGCCGCCGCCCGCCAAATCGCCTGCGGCAGCATCGACGCTGCCCTGGTCGGTGGTGTCGACTCACTGTGCCTGACCACGCTCTACGGCTTTGCCTCGCTCCAGCTGACGTCGCCGACACCGTGCCGCCCTTACGACCCGGCGCGCAACGGCATCTCGATCGGCGAGGGCGGCGCCTTTGCCCTGCTCGAGCGCGCCCCGGCCAGGCCGGAGGCCGGCTCGATTCTGCTGCTCGGCACCGGTGAGTCGAGCGACGCCTATCACATGTCATCACCGCATCCTGAAGGCCTCGGTGCCAGGATGGCCATGGAAGCGGCGCTGCGCTCGGCCGGCCTGAACGCCACCGACATCGACTACCTCAATCTGCACGGCACGGCCACACCGGCCAACGATGCCGCCGAAGGCAAGGCGGTTGTCGCCCTGTTCGGTGATCGCGTGCCCGGCAGTTCGACCAAGGGCGCTACCGGCCATACGCTGGGCGCGGCCGGGGCGATTGAAGCCATCATCTGTGCCCTGGCCCTGACCAACGATCTGCTGCCGGGCAGCCCGCATACCGCCAGCCTCGATCCGGCCATTCCCATCCAGTACCTGCTGGATAGCCGCAGCGGCAAGGTGCGCCGGGCCCTGACCAATTCCTTCGGCTTCGGTGGCAGCAATTGCAGCCTGGTTTTCGGAGTCGCCGAATGAACGCCACCCCGCTCAGCGCCTGGATCGAAGGCATCGGTTTCCTGGCCCCCGGCCTGCCGGACTGGCCGACTACCCGCGCCGTGCTGCGCGGCGAACAAGCCTATCTCGGCGCGCCCTCGGTATTGCCGGTGCCGTCCCTGCTGCCCGCAGCCGAACGCCGCCGGGCCAGCCGCATCATCAAGCTGACCCTGGCCATTGGCCTGGAAGCAGCTACCCATGCCGAGGCCGACGTCAGCACGCTGGCCACCGTTTTCAGCGCTTCCGGCGCTGACGGTCACAATTGCCACGCGATATGCGAACAACTGGCCAGCGATGATCGCCAGATTTCGCCGACCCGCTTCCACAATTCAGTGCACAATGCCGCCGCCGGCTACTGGGGTATCGCCACCGGATCAATGGCCCCGTCACAAGTCATCTGTGCCTTCAACGCCGGCTTCGGCGCCGGCATCATAGATGCGCTCGGTCAGGTCATCGTCGACCAGCAGACCACCCTGCTCATCGCCTACGACAGCGAATACCCGGAACCGCTGCACAGCAAGCGGCCGGTACCCGACGTCGGTGGCGTCGCGCTCGTTCTCAGCCCGACACGTACAGCCCGTTCTCTGGCGCGGATCACCGTCACACCGAGTACGGCAGCGGCGGACGTTCTGGCCAATGCCGAGCTGGAAGCCCGCCGCAACGACATCCCCGCACTGCGCTGCCTGCCACTGCTACAAAAGCTGGCGCGTGGCGAATCGGGAAGCGTCACGGTCGACTACCTGCGGGACATGCAGCTCAACATGGACTTGCAGCTGTGCTAGACCACGCCGCCATTGCTGCCCGCATCCCGCATCAGGGCAGCATGTGTCTGCTTGATGCTGTGGTCGACTGGTCAGAAACGGCGATTTCCTGTCGGGCAATCAGCCATACCGATCCGGCCAATCCGCTGCGGGCCGAAGGTCGCCTCGGTGCTGCAAATGGCATCGAATACGCCGCCCAGGCGATGGCCGTGCATGGCTCACTGCTCGCCGCCGCGAGTGACCGGCCGCGTCAGGGCTATTTGACCAGCGTACGGGGCGTGCAACTGCACGTTGCCCGGCTTGACGATCTGCCTGGCGAACTGAATGTTCAGGCCGAACGCCTGTCCGGCGACAGCAATCACATCCTCTACCAGTTCTCGCTCAGCCACGCCGGGCGCTGCCTGCTTGAAGGCCGCGCCGCCGTCGTGCTGGATGCCGATGCCCTGAAAGAAACACCATCATGAAACGCGCCCTCGTCACCGGTGGCAGCGGCGGCATCGGCGCCGCCATCTGCCGGCGTCTCGCGGCTGACGGCTACCACGTCATCGTTCATGCCAATCGCGGGCGCGACAAGGCTGAAGCCATCGTCAAAGAAATCACCGTGGCCGGTGGCAGTGCGGAGGCCGTGGCCTTCAATGTGACCGAACGTGCCGCTACCAGTGCCGCGCTGGAGCAACTGCTCGAAGTCGGTCCCATTCAGGTGCTGGTCAACAACGCCGGCATTCACGCCGATGCGGTTTTCCCCGGCATGTCAGCCGAGCAGTGGCATTCCGTGCTCGATGTCTCGCTGAATGGCTTTTTCAATGTCACCCAGCCGCTGACCATGCCGATGATCCGCACCCGCTGGGGCCGCATCATCACCATTTCGTCGGTCGCCGGCATTACCGGCAATCGCGGTCAGGTCAATTATTCGGCGGCCAAGGGTGCCTTGCATGCCGCCACCAAGTCGCTGGCACTGGAACTGGCCAGCCGTGGCATCACGGTCAATGCCGTGGCGCCCGGCATCATCGCCACTGACATGATCACCGGCAGCTTCGACGCCGACGCCATCAAGAATCTGGTACCGATGAAACGCGCCGGCAAGCCGGAGGAAGTGGCCGACCTTGTCGCCTTTCTCGCCTCCGACCGCGCTGCCTATATCTCCGGACAGGTCATCTCGATCAACGGCGGCATGATCTGACGCCTGACCAAGTCCGCTTATTCCAGCGGCAGGCGTTTCTCCAGCCACTTTAGCAGCGTCGCAAAAAGCACATCCGGATCAACCGGTTTAGCGATGAAATCGTTCATGCCGGCATCAAGACAACTGGCTTCATCCTCGGCAAAGGCATTGGCGGTCATGGCTATGATCGGCAGATTTTCCCGCCCCGGAATCTCGCGTATGCAGCGGGTCGCTTCCAGACCATCCATTTCCGGCATCTGCATATCCATCAGGATCAGGTCGTAATGGTTTTTTTCGACGAGATCGACCGCCTGCGAACCGTCCTGGGCGAGATCGACGTCGAATCCGATGATTTCCCGGAGCAATTCAAGAACCACCTCCTGATTTACCCAATTGTCCTCGGCAACCAGAATGCGCACTTTTGAATGGCGGGCACGAAGGCAATTTTCGGTTTCCTGCGCGGAAAATGCGGGCGAGTCTTTGATATCTTCGTGATCGCCGGCCACCTTCGCCAGTTGCAAGGCAAAGGAGAAGGTACTGCCTACGCCCGGCTGGCTAAGCACCTCAATCTCGCCACCCATCAGATGGATGAGATGACGCGAAATTGTCAGGCCCAGGCCGGTTCCGCCGAACTTGCGGGTGGTCGAGCCGTCAGCCTGCTCGAAGGGGTTGAAGATCCGGGCCAATGCTTCGGGGCTTATGCCGATGCCCGTATCCTGCACGGCAAAACCGAGCAGGATATCGTTTTCAGCCTCCGCCTCAACTTGCATGGACAGGGTAACGCTGCCGCTTTCCGTAAATTTGATGGCATTGCTGACCAGATTGATCAGTACCTGCTGTAGCCGCAGCGCGTCACCGAGCAATTCAACTTGAAAAAGCCGGGGCGCGATCTCGAAACGCAGCTGAACATGCCGGGACATGGCCTTGTCACCAACCAGACTTTCGAGATTTTTCTGCAGGCTGCTGACCGAAAAAGCAGCGCGCTCCAGCGTCAGCTGTTCAGCGTCTATCTTGGATATATCCAGAATGTTGTTGAGCAGTTGCAGCAGATGGTTGGCCGAAAGAGCGATCTTGCTCAGCTTGTCGCGCTGGGCCGGCTCGGTCGAATGACGCGTCAAAATATGAGTCATGCCGATAATGGCATTCATCGGCGTCCTGATCTCGTGGCTCATATTGGCCAGAAACTGGCTCTTGGCGCGATTCGCCGCTTCGGCGGCCTCCTTGGCGATGCTGAGGGCGAGCGTGCGATCATCAACCAGCGCTTCGAGGTGCAAACGGTGTTGCTGCAGTTCGGCTTCGACTTTTTTGCGCTCGGTAATGTCGACCACCGCACCAATCAGCCCGCCCACTTTCCCGTCAGCCGACATGAAAGATGCCTTGTGAAAAATGACATCGTGCAGCTCGCCGTGGCTGTCCTTGACTACCGATTCATAGACCTGGGTACCTGAACGCTCCAGCAAATCGCGGTCCTGAGCGTGATAAATCACTGCCAGTTCCGGCGGCGCAATATCGAACACGCTCTTTCCCATCAAGGCCTGCTGTGTCTGGCCGTAGAAATTCTCAAACGCTGAATTCACACCCAGATAACGCCCTTCGGCATCCTTGAAAAAAATCGGCAGGGGAATGGTGTCCAGCAGGGAGCGGATCCAGAGCGCGCTTTCCTTGAGTTCACGCTCAATGCGTTTTTGCTCAGTGATATCCGACCAGGTGGCGACCATGAAGGTATGGCCGCGCAACTGGATTGCCTTCAGGCTCGCCAGGACATTGCGCGACGATCCATCCTTGTGGCGATGCCGGGTTTCCAGATTCCTGACTTCAAACCCCTCGATCGCCGGCAAGCGGCTGGCCAAGGTCTCGGCATCCATCTCTGCCTGAATATCGATCACTTTCAGCCCGGCAAATTCATCCCGGGTATAGCCCAATCCGTCACAGGCCGCGTCGTTAAATTCGACAAAGGAGAAGGTCTCCGTATTGATCAAGGTGATTGCATCGTTCGCCTGGGTAAAAATTGTCCGGAAAATCTCCTCACGATCAGCCAGTGCCGCCTGCGTGCGCGCCTCTTTGCTCGTATCGCGGAAACACCAGATGCGCCCTTTTTCATCACCCATGGACAAGGCACGCGTATAACGAGCAAAAATGCGCCCATCCTTGAAGTGAACTGTGTCACTTGCCTCTTCATTGCTGTCGTAAAGGCGTTTGACCTGGGCAAGGAATGCCTCGGGTTCAAGCAATTGATTCAGGACGTGATCAAGCAGTCGTCCATCTTCGCCTGAGGCAGCCAATTCCGCCGGTACTCGCCAGAGTTCGAGAAAGCGCTGATTGGTGGCAAGCACCTTGCCCTCCTGATCCACCATCAGGATGCCTTCATCAGAGGACTCCAGGGCAACGCTCAATCGCGCCTCAGCACGACTGGCGTTGTGGCTCAGTATTTCCTCTTGTTGGCTTGAGATTGCCCGCAGCAAGTGGCTCAGCAGGGCCAGACTGATCGGCGCGACAAAGGCTGCTGCGACCAGGCCGGTAATCAGATAATCCGGGGCAATTTCGCCTTTGAGGACAAGGCTCATGACCGCCACGATTACCTGCACGGCGCAGACGGTAACAACCGCGAAAGGTAGCCATAGACGCCAGCCATTCAGGCGTTGCAGCTGGGAAATCAGGTCTGATTTTATGAAAAGCCCCTTCCTTTCGCGAGACAGTCTCAATTACTCCGGAAAATGATTTCCTTCATCCGTGCGAGTTTAGGGGCAACCATCGGCACGGTCAGCATGGTACTGACCACAGCCATCAAGAGCAGCGCGGTAAAAGCTTCGCTCGTTATGATCTGCTTGTCGAGCAGAATATTGGCAAAAATGATCATGATCAGCGCCTTGGTCTGTAGCAGCCAACCGATGATGCTTGCCTCACCGGGCGCCCAGTTGAGTATCCTGCCGGCGATCCGGATGCCGATCAGCTTGCCGGCGATTGAGGCTGCCAGCAGCAGGGCGGCGGCGACAAAGACCGCTTCACCACCGACCGCCCAATTCGTCCGCAAGCCGGTACTGAGGAAGAAAACCGGCATGATGACCAGCAGTACATGGTGCCGCATCATGTCCATTTTTTCCTGATCAAACCATTCCGCTTCCATGACCGCCCCGGCCAAGAAGGCGCCAACCATGAAATGCAGCCCGGCCCAGTCGGCACCGAAAGCGACCACGGCCAGCCAGATCAGCGCGACGTACCAACGATCACTCTCGCTTAGGCGCTGCATCAGCTTGTGAAACAGATAGGCGGCAACGCTAAAGGTAATCAAAAAGACCAGTTGGCGGCCGATGCGCTCCCAGTCCATCAGGATCAGCGCCAGCACGCCCCAGATGGCGATGTCGTCGAGGCTGGCGTAACGCAGGATGCGCTGGCCGATCGGCTGCCGCAGCACTGCCAGCTTTTCCATCAGCAGGATCAGGATGGGCAGGGCAGTTACGGCGCAAGCCATGCCGACGCCAACAACGAACTGCCAGGTCATTGCTTTCGGGCCCATCCAGCCGTCGAAACCGAGCATCAGCGCGGCGGCAGCACAACCGAAAAGCAACGGCGTACCAAGCGCCAGTCCCGCCGTAATGCCACTCTCGCGGCGGTGGGCCCAGGCTTTTTTGAGATCAAGCTCGACACCGGCAATCATCACGAACAACATGACCGCCCACCAGGCAATGCCGTTCAGCGACTGCACCACCGTCGGATTGAAAACGAAGGCGTAGTAATCGGGAAAGGCCCGACCGAGGATGCCCGGGCCGAGCAGAATGCCGGTGATGATCTGCACGACGACCAGCGGCGCGTAATAGTCGGTCTTGCCGACCCGCCAGATCAGATAAGGCACGGTGAAGATGATCGCCATGGCGATCAGGAAGATTTCGGTAACGTTCACTTCAGTTTCCTCAGCAACAGTAGCGGCAGGCGCAACAGAAAGCCCAGAAACAGACGGGTATGCATCCAGGTCAGCAGGGTGTTGTCGCGCAGGTAGCGAAAATGCGAAACACCGCCTTCATCGGCCCGGAAGTAACGTACCGGAGCGTCAATATTGATCGGCCGAACGCCTGCCCAGCAAAGGCGAACGACGGCTTCCGGGTCAAAATCGAAGCGGCGCATGAAACGATTGGCCTGCATAACGCGCCGAAGCGGCGCAATCGGATATACGCGAAAGCCATAGAGCGAATCGCCGATGCCCATCCACAACGTTTCCAGATTGGCCCAACCGTTCGACACCTTGCGGCCATTGACACGCAGGGCCGGGGCGTCAGCCGCAAAAACCGGTTTGCCAAGAACCATCGTCTCAGGTTGTTTCTGCGAAGCGGCCATGAAGGCCGGAATCAGGTCAGCTGGATGCTGACCATCCGAATCCATGGTCAAAGCATGGGTATAGCCGGCCTTGGCAGCCTGGCTGATACCTTCCAGCACGGCGGCGCCCTTGCCGCGATTTTCGGGCAGGACAATGACGTGCAAGCCTTCGACCTCATCACTCAACGCCAGCAGACGCTCGGCGCTGCCGTCGGTACTGCCATCGACCACTACCCAGACCGGCGACCACTGCGCCAGCGCGGCGCGGACCGTATCAATCACTTTCGGGCCGGGGTTGTAACTGGGAATCAGAACCAGATGGGTGCGGGAAACTTCAGGCATGGCGATGGAATCAGGCGGCAATTACTGCGGTCAACGTGCCTTTTTGGCCCATTTCCAGTTGCTCGCGGAAATAAGCTTCGAGCTCACGGGTAAAGCCGGTGATGTTCTCCGGCGGCGGAAAGCGACGACCCAGACGGATGCGGCAAATCAGCGGCAGTGGTGGACGCTTCCAGAGCGGCCAGGCCTTGCCGAGATAGGGTACGGAATACTCGATCAGCAGTGTCTGAACCGGAATTTTCGTGCGCCCGGAAATCAGTGCCGTGCTGGGCGTACAGACATCAATCGGAAAATTCGCGGTGCGCGTGCCTTCGGGGAAAATCACCAGATGCGCGCCGCCCTGCAATTCCTCGCGGGCGTTGAGAATCATTTCCAGTGGGGCATTGTTGCGAATGTATCGCGCCAGCCGCGCCGCGGCACCGAACAGGATATTGTCCATGAGCGATGCTTTCATCACGCATACCGCATTGGGCAGGCGGGAAGTGATCATCACGGCATCAAGCAGGGATGGGTGGTTGGCGGCGAGAATCAGGGCGCCTTCGCTGCGTAGCTGATCAAGTTCGGTAAGGTCGAATCGACAGGCACAAAAGCGTCGGAGTACATTCAGATAGGTCTGAAAGCCATCCATGATCATGTAGCGGCCCCAGCGCTGCCCGATATGCCTCGGTAGCACCGGATTGAAAATCAGCGCGAAGGGCAACCAGCCGAGACAGATAACTGCAAGAGAGCCCAGTCCGATGACCATGGCGACATATTCGTAGGCAATCCACAGCGGATTGCCTGCGTGCCGCGTATCAGTCATTCACCATCACGCGCGTCGACGATTCACCAATAATCCAGGTAACGACCAGACCGGCTGCAAAGTAATCTTTCTGGCGAACCATCGGACTGTCTTCGAAAGCGGCACCGCTCAGGTTGTCATAGCGGACAAAGCTGCCCACCCAGTATTTGGGAAAGCGCTTGGACATCGAAACCAGAAACTGCATGCCGGCATAACCGGCCTTGGCTTCATAGGCCGGGCGGCCCATCGTGGCGTATTGCGATTCAACCGAATAATAGTAGGCGTGCTGGCGCTTGTCGCCGAACAGCGGCCCGGCCAGCATGCCGAGATTCCAGCCGGGCAGGTTCGGGAGGTCGGTGATATCCATGTTCAGCTTGGGATGAAATACCCAGCCGATATCCTTGGGAGAGCCTTCAACGGTAAAAGCGGCACGCAGCGGCATCAGCAGTTTGACGAAGCGCGCCCGGTTTTCCGAACGCCAGAAGGTGAGATCCACCTGCGGGCCGATTTCGAAAGTCGCTTCGAGGTCGGTCATGCCGGTGCGGGCATTGATATCCTTGCTAGCCACTGGTGGCGACAAGGCAAAGCTAACCGTCAGATCAACGAAGTCGGAGTCAAAAAAGCTGCCACGGATACCGTGGCGGTCAGCCTTGAAGAAATCACCGTGATAGGTAAAAAGCGGCACAGGCATCAGAAAATTGTTGGTCTGATCAGAACCGCGATACATCGGGAAGCTGAAAGCTGCGACGCCAGCCCCGACTTCCCACAACGGCTTTTCTTCGGCGGCTTGCGCTGTAACGGAAAAGGCAAGAAGCCCAATTGCTGCCAGGCGGGCAATCCAGTTCTTTTTCGGCATGGCCATCAACAATTCCCCAGCATATGTGAGGCCGTTGCCTCGATTTCCAGCAATAAATCGTGCCGGCAAATATCCGCCTGCACATAAACAATTTCAGTTGCCGGTCCGATCAGCGGGATCAGCGTTTCTTTCACCAACGGAAAATCCTTGGCATGCCGGATGTAAACCCGGCAGGACATCTCGCCCAGCACATAAGGACTGGAACGATTGAGGCGATTGGCCTCGGCGACCACAGCCGCGACATTGGCCAGCGCTTCCTTGCACTGACCGACAACATCATCCGGATGTACCGTCTGGTGACCAACAATGCTCGCCGTGCCGGAAATGAAGAGGATTTCCTGACCCGGCAGATAAACCAGCACCGCCCGCGAAAAGGTCGGACTACGCGGACCATAAGTAGTGGGATAGTAATAAGCACTGACCTGCCGCGGATTTTCCACCGGCACCGCTGGCTGATCGCCGGCCATGAAGGCAATGGATAACGGGCCTTCGAGCAAGCCGATGGCGCAGGCAGCCGGCACATTGCCGGTAGCGCCCCGGGAGAAATCGAGAAAGGCATCCTGGCGGCCAATATTGAACTGGCGGTAGCGCTCCAGGCCATGGCTCTCGCCGGTGATATCCGCCAGATAATTCCAGACACGCCACAGATGTGGCAACTGCTGCGCTTCGATCAGACGAAAAATGCGTCGGTAGGCTTCTTCACTGGCTGCCTGCAACGGAGAGCAAACCGCCGAGTCGGCAAAGACCGTTTCGTCCATCTCGATCACGCCGTACAACAAATTGCCGACCCGACACCAGGCGATACCTTCGTCATTGCCTGAAACCGGAGGCAAGCAAGCCAGCCAGGTTTCCTGAACGACTGCTGCGGTAGACCCGAGCAACGGGGCAAAAATGCGTTGCACCGGCCACTCCGGCAAGGTAACGTCCGTTTGATTCCCGAGCAGGGCACCACCCAGCACGCCCTTTGTTTCACGTGAAACGGGCGCTGCCGGGAAGAACTCAATTGGCTGGGAAATCAGTTGCAGATTCACTAGGCGTTATAGACAGCAGGAACTTCGACCGGACGAATATTGAAGTGCCGACGTTTCCAGCCGGCATAAGCACGCTTCGGCTGAATAATGTTGGCGATGTAGTAGAGCAGTTTGAACATTTTGATTGAACGCCAGATCGGCGTCTTGCCAAAAATGTCGCCGGCCAGGACCGAAAGCAAAGCTTCTTTCACACGGAAGATGTTTTTCGGATACATGAAGAAATCACGCATGATCGGGTTGGTCACCCGATAGATGAACCATGAGAATTCCTTCGGACCATGCTTCATCAGCGCATCAAAGCGCTTCAGTGCCGCAGCAGCCTTGGCCGGCGTCCTGAGACAGGTATCGATTGCCTCGGCACCAAGCACGCCACTGTTCATGGCGAGCAATACGCCAGACGAGAACACCGGGTCGATGAAGGCGTAGGCGTCGCCAAGCAGCAGGTAATTTGAACCATGATTGCGCTCGGAAACATAGGAGAAATTGCCGGTCGCCTCGACCTTGTTCACCAAAATCGCTTCTTTCATGCGCTCGCTCAGTGCCGGGCACATGGCAATGCCATCCATCAGGAACTGCTCGATATTCCGCTCGCCGATGGTTTTCATGTAGTACGGCCAGGTCACCATGCCGACACTGGTGGTGTCATTCATCATCGGAATGAACCAGAACCAGCCGTGTTCAAACCAGAAAATGGTGATGTTGCCCGCGGCCTGGCCTTCGTGCCGCTTGGCACCGGTGAAATGGCCATAGATCGCCGAGCTGTTGTGTTTCGGATTGCGGTGCTTGATCTGGAAACGGTTCGCCAGGAAGGTGTCACGGCCGGAAGCATCAACCACGAAGCGGGCATTCCACTCGAATTCCTCACCATCGTCATGCTGGGCACGAATCACTGCCGTGTTGTCCGGCAGAAAATTGACCGCCTTGGCTTTACAGTTTTCGTGAACTTCGACGCCCTTTTTCTCGGCGTTGCGGATCAGGATGGTATCGAATTCGTCCCGCTTGACCTGATAGGCATGGGGCATAGACTTGTTCCAGGCATCCGCGAACTGGAAACACTGGGGCATGTCGTGGTGCGGCGAAACGAACTCGGCACCCGGCTTGACCATGCCGATGGCCTTGACCTCTTCGGCGATGCCCATCTGCTCGAAGAGTGGCAAATTGGCTGGCAACAGCGATTCGCCAATGTGAAACCGCGGATGTCGCGCCTTTTCCAGCAGCACCACGTGGTAACCCTTTTCAGCCAATAACGGCGCAATGGTTGTTCCGGCGGGGCCCCCTCCGATAACCAGAACATCACATTTTTGACGTTCAGTTTGCTGCGTTTGCTGTTCCATGGATTCAAGCCTATCGGTTTCTCTGTGGTGACGAAGAATTATTTGCCTTTGTAGGTCATCTGGCTAACCGTTTCCGAGTGACCTTCAATCTTGCTTACCTTGTTGCCTGACCAATACACGTAATACGGGCCAAAACTGGACCACCAGTAGCGCCAGTAAGGACCATCCAGCTTCGGATTTTCATTGGTCTGCGGGTGCCCGACCGCCATGATGACCTGTTCCTTGGTCATCCCCTTCATCAACTTGCCGGCCTCGATTGCTTTGCGGAAAACAGGCGGATACTTGGCCATCTTCAGTCGGGGGTCTTCCAGCACAATCAGCTTGTTGATCCATTGTTCGGTGGATTCTTCCGCCCGACCATAGTCATGCCCCAGCCGCATCGGCTTGCCATCGACCTCAATGCTGGCGCGATAACCATCAATACTTTTCAGCTTGATCGGTGTTCCAGCGGCGATGAAGGCCAGCTGGGAAAGATTGGCATCGCTGATCAAGTCGCCTTCGTAATGCAGATTGCAGCAGGCATAGCCACTGCGAGCGGGGGTTTCGGCCTTCTTGCTCTGCACCGAAGACCGGATTTCTTCACTACCCGATTCTCCGGAATTTCCGCCACAGCCAACCGCCAGCACGCTGATAAAAGCTGCTACGGTCAACGGCCGAAAAACCCTGATTTTCATCGAGTGCTATCCCCCAATAAGCAACCGCGGATTATACCGCCGCCTGCAATGCCGGTGGCGTGCAACAGGCGCTTGATTCTTCAACCGCCTGAATCACAGTTTTCATCGCATCCCGCCGCGAAATCTTGATCGGGGACATCGAAACGATGTTATCAACCTGCAAATCCGGACTGAGGAAGGGTTTGAGGCCGACCGGCTGACGCGGGTGCAGCGCAAATTCACGTTTGGCTTTCTCCAGCTGTTCCTTGTTGGAGCTGAAGTACCGGGCTGCTGCGATGGTCTCGGGCAGATGCTTGATGACATGCCAAAGGCTCCAGCGATGCGCCCACAAACGCTTGGCAAAGCGCCGGCGATACCCTTTGCTGTCGTAAAAGCGCTTGACGTGCCAGTTGTAGAGCGCGTCCATCTCCTCACGCGAGGAAAATCCATGCGGCAGGAAAACAAAATTCAGACAATTCATCAGGCGCCAGTCCTCGATGAAGTCGCCGGAAACATTGCTGGCGCATTCATCCCAGATCGGCGCGCCATGCAGCGGGCTGAACTTTGTCATGTTCATCTCGTCGAGTTCAAGCGAGAGAACGAAATCGCTGGTGACCTTGACCGTTTCCGGTGTTTCTCCCGGCATGCCGAAAATGAACAGTCCCTTGGCCCGCATGCCAGCAGCGTGTATCTGCTTGACCGTGTCGCGCACGGCTTCGAGAGTGACACCAGCCTTGTGGCGTTCCATCATCGCCGGATCAGCCGATTCGACACCCATCGAGACCATCAGCACGCCGGCCTTCTTCAGCTGGGCCAGCATTTCGTCGGAAGTGTGACCGGTACGGATTGCGCAATTCCATTGAATTCCGAGCGGTTTTTCAATCAGCAGTTCGCAAAGATCCATGACCCGCTGCTTCTTGGCAGTGAATAGGTCGTCGTACATGTTGATGTGATAAACCCCGAAGTTATCCCGCAGGTACTTCATGTGATCGTAGGTGTATTGCGCCGAGTTGGTCTTGTAGAGCCGTTCGAACACCGTGCGGTCGCAGAAGGAACAGGTATAGGGGCAACCGCGTGAGGTGATCATCGTCGCGCCGTAACGCTTTTCGTAGGCAAACAGCGGCAGGTGATAGGCGTGCGGGAAACCGGCGAGCTTTTCGTAGGCCGGGAAAGGCAGTTCGTCGAGATCGAGAATGCGGTCCCGGCGGGGATTGACGACGATCTTCCCCTGCTCGTTGCGATAGATCAGGTTGCCGATTTCTTTCAGCGGTTTGCCATCCGCCAGATCAAGCAAAGCGCCTTCGCCTTCGCCAATCACCAGATAGTCAATTTCCGGAAAGTGTTCGAGGATAGGTGCACCGAGCGATGAAACATGGACGTTACCGAAAGTGATTTTTATTTCAGGACGACGCTCCCGGATATAGGCGGCAATTTCCACGGCGTCCATGAAACCTGAAGTCGTCGCTGAAAAACCAACCATTTCCGGGTCGGTCGCCAGCACAATTTCGGCGTTTTCAGCAATGGTCGGCGGAGCATAGGGTCCGAGACAGTCGTGCAATTGCACGCTGTGACCAAATTTTTCCAGCCAGGAGGCCAGTTGCATGATGCCGATCGGTGGCATGCGATTGGCCAGTACGGAAAAATCGGGCTGCCCCGGTACAAAATTGAAACCTGCGGGGTGAACAAGCGTGATGCGCATGAACTTTTCCTCTGTCGAAGTGGCTGAATTTTATTAGAAAAAGCTCAAGGCAATGAGTTCCGGAAAAACTATTACAGCAAGGTAAATGTATCCCAGGCGAACTTGACGATCAGCATACCAACCACGACCAGAAAAACCTTGCGGACAAAAGCGCTGCCATGTCTCAGGGCCAGCCAGGTTCCCGCCATTGAACCGCTGATATTCGCCGCCGCCATTATCGCCGCCAGCACGGGCAGGACATAACCGTTGGGGACAAAATAGGTAAGGGCAGCCAGATTGGTGGCGACATTGACCACCTTGGCACTGGCCGAAGCATGGAGAAAATCAAAGCCAAAAAAACGGACAAACAAAAAAATCAGAAAACTGCCGGTACCCGGGCCGAAGAATCCGTCGTAGAAGCCAATGAGACCGCCCAGCAGAACTGCATAGGCCAACTCACGATAGGCGGCATGGGATGGCCGGTGGAGCTGGCCGAAATCCTTGCGTTTTAGCGTGTATACCGCAGCAACTACCAACAGAACCAGAATCAGCGGCCGGACAGCATCCTTCGGCAACCAGGCAACTGCGGCTGCCCCGGTATACGAGAAAGCAAACGCCGCAATCGCCGCTGGAAGTATGGTCCGCCAGGGCATTTTGACCTGTCGGGCGTAACGCCAGGTTGCATTGGCCGTACCAACCACACTTGCGCACTTGTTGGTACCAAACAGGGTTGCTGCCGATTCTGTGGGATGTACAGCAAACAGTGCCGGGATCTGGATCAGTCCACCACCACCTACTACCGCATCTATTCCTCCAGCAACAAAAGCTGAAAAAATCAGGGCTAACAGTCCTGGATCAAGACCAAAATTCACGGTGTTGGCTGTTCCCTTGGTTCTTTAATAAGAACTATAGATAAATCTACTAATAAGACTATATCAGGAACACTTCTGTTGATAACCACAAAAAATATAATTAATTCAACTAGTTAAAATCTAATATAGGCTCTTCAGAAACCACTGAATCAGTTGTGGATGAAATGTGCACAATTTTTTGGAAACTGAATATTCAGTATTTGCCCACAAAGTACTGACAGCTTGCCCACAGCTTTTCAGACTGGAAAAGGGCAGTCACTTCCCAATGCAGAATCGGCTAAAAATTACGCCCAAAAGATCATCGGCGGTGAATTCACCGGTAATTTCACCGAGTGATTGCTGGGCCAGACGAAGTTCTTCAGCAAAAAGTTCGAGGGCTGGTATGACGCTTTCCGCGACAGAACGTGCTGCAATAATATGTTCCTGAGCTGTCGCAAGTGCTCGCAGATGGCGTTCTCGAGCAATGAAAACGTCTTCAGTCTGATGCCAGCCAGCAATGCGCAGCAGTTCCTGGCGCAGTAGTTCAATGCCTTCACCAGAACGTGCCGAAAGTGAAATGGCAGTCGTTTCCGGCTCATCGTGGCGCTCGGCTGGGGCACCGGAGAGATCAATCTTGTTGTAAACGGTGATGCGCTTCAGTCGTTCTGGCAGCCGGGAGAGTATTTCGCGATCCGCTTCGGCCACACCGGCACGGGCATCGACCAGCAACAGAACGACGTCGGAACGTTCAATTTCCTTCCAGCTGCGTTCAATCCCCATCTTCTCGACTTCGTCATCGGTTTCCCGCAAACCAGCGGTATCGATGATGTGCAGCGGAATTCCTTCAATCTGGATGGTCGACCGCAGCGCATCGCGCGTGGTGCCGGCAACCGGCGTGACGATAGCCAGATCGTCGCCAGTCAGGCGATTAAGCAGGGAGGACTTGCCGACGTTAGGCTGACCGGCGAGAACGACGTGCAGGCCTGTTTGCAGCAGTTTGCCCTGGCCGGCACGGTCAAAGATTTCAGCCAATCGCAATTGCAGGCTTTCCAGACGACCAAACGCGTTCGCGGCCTTGAGGAAATCAATATCTTCTTCGGGAAAATCCAGCGTTGCCTCAACCAGCATGCGCAGGTTGATCAATTCGTCGGTCAGGCTGTGGATGGCTTTCGAGAATTCGCCTTGCAGCGAACGAATGGCTGAACGGGCGGCACTGGCAGTCGAAGCGTCGATGAGGTCGGCAACGGCTTCAGCCTGAGCCAGATCGAGCTTGCCATTGAGAAATGCACGGCGGCTGAATTCGCCCGGTTCGGCCAGCCGCGCGCCAAGATCAAGACAACGGGCAAGCAGCATCTGCATGACGACCGGACCACCATGGCCCTGCAGTTCGATAATATCTTCGCCGGTAAAAGAATGGGGATCGGGAAAGTAGAGCAACAGGCCACTGTCGATGGCGCTGTTATCGGCCGCCTTGAAATCGGCCAGCGTGGCGTAGCGCGGCTTTGGTGTCTTGCCGCTCAGCGCAAAAGCAAAGGGCAGCAAATTGCTGCCCGAGATGCGGATTACACCGACGCCGCCACGGCCTGGAGCCGTGGCGATGGCGGCGATGGTGTCTGACTTCACGTCACGCTTTGGCGTCGTTGGCGGCTTTGCTACCACTTTCGATCATGCGTGTGATCTGCCACTGCTGGGCGATGGACAAGACGTTATTGACCACCCAGTACAGCACCAGCCCAGCCGGGAACCAGAAGAACATGACGCCGAAGATCAGCGGCATCATCATCATCACCTTGGCCTGAATCGGGTCCGGTGGTGTCGGGTTCAGCTTGGTCTGGATGAACATGGAAATCATCATGATGACCGGCAGAATGTAATACGGGTCGGGCGAGGCCAGATCCTTGATCCACAAAATCCACGGCGCATCACGCATTTCGACGGCACCAAGCAGTACCCAGTAGAGCGAAATGAAGACCGGAATCTGGACGAGGATAGGCAGGCAACCCCCGAGCGGATTGACCTTCTCGGTCTGGTACATCTTCATCATTTCCTGGTTCATGCGCTGTTTGTCGTCGCCGAAACGCTCTTTCAGTTGCGTCAGACGCGGCGTCAGGATGCGCATCTTGGCCATCGACTTGTAGGAGGCGGCGGACAGCGGGAAGAAGATGGCCTTGATGATGATGGTCAGCACAACAATCGCCCAGCCCCAGTTGCCGACCAGCTTGTGGATGGCTTCCAGTGCCCAGAAGATGGGTGCGGCTACGACGGTCAGCCAGCCGTAATCAACTACCAGATCAAGTCCGGGAGCAAGCAGCTTGAGTGCTGACTGCTCTTGCGGACCAGCGTAGAGACTTACTGCTGCCTCACCCTTGGCACCAGGGGCTATTTCGGTAATCGGCACGATGACGCCGGCTTGATAGGCATTCATGCCTTCAATCTTGCGCATGTAGAACTCGCGCGGGGTCTTTTCTTTCGGCACCCAGGCCGTCACAAAATAGTGCTGGACCATGGCCAGCCAACCATTGTCAGCCGTCTTGGCAAACTTGGCCTTGTTGTCGGCGATGGCGCTGAAATCGATCTTCTGAAATTTCTCGGCATCGGTGAACACCGCCGGACCGGTAAAGGTGGAAACCATCGCGGTTTCGCCAGCCGGCGCCACATCGTCACGTTGCAACTGGAAGTAGGCATGTGGCGCAAAGGCGCTATCGCTACCGTTGACGATTTCCCAGGAAACATCAACCAGGTAGGAACCGCGCTTGAAGGTCAATACTTTTGCCACCTTGATGCCACCTGTGGTGGCCGCTTCAAGGCGAATCTTCAATTCAGCAGCACCTTCGGCGAGGCTTGTCGCACCTTCAACCCGCTTGAAGCTCGAACGATGCGTCGGCAGGCCTTCGCCGATCAAACCGCTCTGGGCGACATACTGGTGCCTGGCGTCGAGCAGGACAAAGTTCCGCTCCTTGTTGTCATGTTCCTTGTACTTGAGTAGTTCAAGCTGGACCAGATCGCCGCCCTGGGCAGAGATGGTTGCCTTCAGCAGGTCAGTCGTAACTACAAAGGTCTCGGCTGTCGGTGCCGATGGCGAACCGGTTGGCGGAACAGCAGTGGTAGAAGGCACGGAACCGCCGGCCTGAAGGCTGGCGGAGGGCTTGGGAGCCGCACCGGCAGAACTGTTGACGGCCACAGCATCAGCGGCCGGTTTCGGCTGGTTGTACTTCTGCCAGTTTTCCCACAGCATGAAGCTGGAGAAAGTGAAGATCAAAACCAGTATCAGGCGTCGAGTGTCCATGAACTGCCTATGTAAGCAAACATTCTCAAATCAGGGTACAGGATCGTACCCGCCGGGGTGCCACGGATGACAGCGGCAGAGGCGTTTTGCCCCGAGCCAGCCACCTTTCATGGCACCGTGTTTCTGTACTGCTTCCACCGTGTATTCCGAACAAGTCGGAAAAAAACGGCAGCGTCGCCCCAAAAACGGGCTGATCGCATATTGATAGAACCGAACCAGTCCAATCAACAAACGTTTCATCATTCTTCCCGCCTCGGCCGAGGCCGCAGCAGTTTTTCCAACAACGCGACAAAATCGCTGGCCAGCAAGCCGGCATCCAGTGGAACCGGCTTCACAGCCAGTCTCACAATCAGATCATAAGCCGGCAACCCGGCTCTCCGACAGCGGAACTGCTCGCGAACGACTCGCTTGACCCGGTTGCGGTCAACTGCTCTTTTAAGCAGTTTTTTAGCAACGACCACGCCAAGACGCGCTTCGTCAACACCGGCAGGCCGGGGCTGATAATGCAACATCAGCAATTTGCCACGAATCGCTTTCCTGAAACCAAAAACGGATGAGAACTCATCCGTTTTTGTCAGGCGATAGCGTCTGGCGAAGGTTTGATTCACCCCGCCCAACGTCCGGCTTATACGGCCAGACGTGTGCGACCTTTTGCGCGACGAGCAGCAATAACTGCACGGCCACCCTTGGTGCGCATACGAACCAAGAAGCCATGGGTGCGCTTGCGGCGCACGACCGACGGTTGATACGTGCGTTTCATGTTGTAATCCCTTGATGTGCTTAGAAAAACACGCGATTAGACATTGATAGATGCTTTGCTGTCAAGACCAATTATTTTGCAAAGCTGTGGATAACTTGTTTCAGGAAGGGTAGAATCGTCCCTTCGCCGGCCGTCGTGACATCGCCGGAATTCCATAAAAATAGTTTTTAAATCAAATAGCTAAAACCGTCAGCAAGCTTGGTTGAGCCGGCGGGGAGGAGTGTAGTTTTCAATGGCCGGTTTCTGGGAATCCTGTTTGCTGCGTTTTGAGCAGGAATTGCCCGCACAGCAATTCAATACCTGGATCAAGCCACTGCGGCTCGAAGGTGAAAGCGCTGCCCTCGAAGATGGGTTGCGACTGATCGCACCTAACGGTTTCATCCTTAAATGGGTCCGCGACCGTTATCTTTCGCGCATCGAAGACCTCGGCCGCACTTTTTTTTCTGCCCCGGTAACGATCGCTCTCGTCATCGGTAGTGGCAGGGCAACCCACAGCCGTGCCGAAGCAGCGCCGGAAAATCCTGCCAAGGCAGAACCAGCGAAGGAAAGTCAGGCTTCGGAGAAGGCCCGGGGGAAAAGTGGAAATTACGAGAAATCGCGACTTTTCCACTCATTTACCTTCGACAATCTGGTGGTCGGCAAGGCCAACGATCTGGCCAGGGCGGCAGCCATCCAGGTTGCCAACAATCCGGGCGGTGCCTACAACCCCCTGTTTATTTATGGTGGCGCCGGTCTGGGCAAGACCCACCTGATTCACGCCATCGGCAACACCATTCTCGCTGAAACGCCGGAAAAGGTTGTTCGCTACGTTCATGCCGAAGACTATTACTCGGATGTGGTGCGGGCCTACCAGCAGAAATCCTTCGACAGTTTCAAGCGGCTTTATCGCTCACTTGATGTCCTTTTGCTCGACGACGTGCAGTTCTTCAATGGCAAGAACCGCTCACAGGAGGAGTTTTTCTTCCTGTTCAACGCGCTGATCGAGGCTCGCAAGCAGATCATTATCACTTGCGATACCTATCCGAAAGACATTAACGGCCTCGACGATCGTCTGGTCACCCGTTTCGACTGGGGTTTGACCGTCCAGATCGAACCGCCAGAACTTGAAATGCGCGTCGCCATCTTGAAGAAGAAGGCTGAAGCCGAAGGCATGCTGCTCGATGACGAGGTTGCCTTCTACATTGCCAAGCATTTGCGCTCGAATGTGCGAGAACTCGAAGGCGCGCTGAAAAAAGTGCTGGCCTATTCATCCTTCCACGGCCGGGTCATCGCGCTGGATTTGGCGAAGGAAGCTTTGAAGGATCTGATCGGTTCGGTTCGCAATGTTGGTATGGACAACATCCAGAAAACCGTCGCCGACTATTACAAGATCAAGGTTGCCGAGCTTTTCTCGAAAAAGCGCACGCGGGCGATAGCCCGGCCACGCCAGTTGGCTATGTGGCTATGTCGTGAAGTAACCTCGCACAGTTATCCGGAAATTGGCGATGCCTTCGGCGGGCGCGATCACACCACGGTCATCCATGCAGTTAAAACTATCGACTCGTTACGTCTCAAGGAAAACGAACTGAATCACGACCTGCATGTTTTGCTACAGGTTCTGAAAGGATGAACGCTGTTGATAACTCTGTGGAAAAGCTGTTTATGCTTTGTGAGTCATATGGGGATTCCCGCTTTGTGGGAAAATTGTCCAGAATTCGTCCACAAGCAATCCAGAGCTTTCTTCAGAGCGAAATTTATGATTCAACATTCTGAATATAAAAGAATTTATGTTTTTATCCACAGAATTGTTCCCGATATAGTCTATAAAGGAATTTAATTTATGGTTCTTATAAAAAGCCAAAGAGACACGCTTCTGGCCCCGTTGCAGTCTGTGTCGGGTATCGTTGAACGTCGTCATACACTGCCCATTCTTTCCAATGTTCTGCTGGAAAAGAGGGGGGACAAGCTGACTCTGCTTGCTACCGACATTGAAATCCAGATCACGACGGCGACCGAATGCGCTGGTGGTGACGGTGATGGGGCAGTAACTGTCGGCGCCCGCAAGCTGCAGGAAATCCTGCGTTCGCTGCCGGATACTGCCGAAGTCACGCTTTCGCTCGAGGACAAGCGCCTGCAGGTGCGGGCCGGCAAGAGCCGTTTCAACCTGCAGACCCTGCCGGCCGACGATTTTCCGCGGATGACGCTGACCGAAGGCGATACCAAGCAATTCACGATTTCGCAAAAGGCATTCCGCCAGCTGATCAGCAAGACCCAGTACGGCATGGCTGCCCAGGATGTTCGTTATTACCTGAATGGTCTGCTGCTGCTGGTTGAAGGCAAGGAATTGCGCGCCGTCGCTACCGATGGTCACCGTCTGGCCTATGCCAGCGTTGAAATTGAGGCTGATTTGCCGCGTCAGGAAATGATCCTGCCGCGCAAGACCGTGCTCGAACTGAACCGTCTGCTGGTCGATAGCGAAGAGCCGCTGAACATCACGCTAGCCTCGAATCAGGTCCGTTTTGCTTTCGGTACCGTGGTGCTGGTTTCCAAGCTGATCGATGGCAAGTTCCCCGACTATGAGCGCGTTGTGCCGGCTACCCTGAAGAATCACATGACCGTTGGCCGTCAGATCCTCATGCAGGCAATGAACCGTGCGGCCATCCTGACCAACGAAAAATTCCGCGGCATTCGCGTCGTTCTCGGTGAAAACAGCCTGAAGCTGATCGCCGCCAACGCCGAGCAGGAAGAGGCGCAGGAAGAAATCGAAGTTCAATACACCGGCGATGCCATCGATGTCGGCTTCAACGTCGGTTACCTGCTCGATGTGCTGAATAACGTGCATACCGAAGAAGTCCAGTGGAGTTTCAACGACGCCAACTCCAGTGCGCTGATTACCGTACCGGGTAACGAGCGCTTCAAGTACGTCATCATGCCGATGCGCATTTAGTCAGCCAGATTCCTGAATTCAAATACCCAGTTTCACGTGGAACACAAGTAATGAGCGAAGAAAATACGCCAATGAGCAGTCCGCCAGACGATTCACCCGCCTATGGTGAATCCAGCATCCAGATCCTCGAAGGCCTGGAGGCGGTGCGCAAGCGCCCGGGCATGTACATCGGCGACACCTCCGACGGCACCGGCCTGCATCACCTGGTGTTCGAGGTGGTCGACAACTCGATTGACGAAGCATTGGCCGGGCATTGTGACGATATCGTCGTCACCATCCATACCGACAATTCGATCAGCGTCACCGACAACGGCCGGGGCATCCCCGTTGGTGTCAAGATGGATGACAAGCATGAGCCCAAGCGCTCGGCCGCTGAAATCGCGTTGACCGAATTGCATGCCGGCGGCAAATTCAACCAGAATTCCTACAAGGTTTCCGGTGGCTTGCACGGGGTGGGCGTTTCCTGCGTCAATGCGCTGTCGAAGTGGCTGCGTCTGACCATTCGCCGCGACGGCAAAAAGCATTCGATGGAGTTTTGCCGTGGTCACGCGGTTGACCGCATTGTTGAGCTTCGCGATGGTATTGAAGTCTCTCCGCTCAAAGTGCTTGGCGAAACCGAAAAGCGCGGCACGGAAGTCCATTTCCTCGCTGACGACGAAATCTTCGAACACATCGAGTTCCATTACGAAATTCTCGCCAAACGTCTGCGCGAGCTCTCCTTCCTCAACAACGGCGTGAAAATTCGCCTGGTCGACCAGCGTTTCGGCAAGGAAGAGGATTTCGCCTTCGCCGGCGGCGTCAGAAGCTTTGTCGAATACATCAACCGCACGAAGACTGTCCTTCACCCCACCGTTTTCTATTCAGCCGGCGAAGCCAAGGTTGGCGATACCGGGGTGACGATTGGCGTTGAAGTGGCCATGCAGTGGAACGATTCCTATCAGGAACAGGTGCTCTGCTTCACCAACAATATCCCGCAATCAGATGGTGGCACTCACCTGACCGGCCTGCGCGCCGCAATGACGCGGGTCATCAACAAGTACATCGACGAACACGAGATCGCCAAGAAAGCCAAGGTCGAGATCGCTGGTGACGACATGCGCGAAGGCCTGGCCTGCGTACTGTCCGTCAAGATGCCCGATCCCAAGTTTGCCTCGCAGACCAAGATGAAGCTGGTTTCGTCCGAAGCCCGTCCGGCCGTTGAAGAAGTGGTTGCCCAGAAACTGGCCGACTTCCTGCTCGAACGCCCGGCTGATGCCAAGATGATTACCGGCAAGATTGTCGAAGCCTCCCGTGCTCGCGAAGCCGCTCGCCGGGCTCGCGAACTGACTCGCCGCAAAGGTGTGCTGGATGGTATCGGCCTGCCCGGCAAACTGGCTGACTGCCAGGAAAAAGATCCGGCACTGTGCGAAATTTACGTGGTCGAGGGTGACTCCGCCGGCGGCTCCGCCAAGCAGGGGCGTGATCGCAAGTTCCAGGCCATTCTGCCCTTGCGCGGCAAAGTGCTGAACGTTGAAAAGGCCCGTTTCGACAAGCTGATTTCCAGCGAGCAGATCGTCACCCTGATTACCGCGCTCGGAACCGGTATCGGCAAGGACGAATTCAAGATTGAAAAGCTGCGTTACCACCGCATCATCATCATGACTGACGCGGACGTTGACGGCGCGCACATCCGTACCCTGCTGCTGACGCTGCTTTACCGCCAGATGCCCGAGCTGATTGACCGCGGCTACGTCTATATCGCCCAGCCGCCGCTCTACAAGGTCAAGCACGGCAAGACCGAGCGCTACCTCAAGGATGATCAGGACTACCACCAGTTCCTGCTGCGTATGGCGATGGATGATGCCAGCCTGATGCCGCGTGCCGGCGCCGAACCGATCACCGGCTCGGCACTGGAAGAACTGGCCCGTTCCTGGCTGTTGACCGAAGCGGTGATCGAGCGCGTCTCACACCTGGTTGACCCGATCGTTCTCAAGGCGATGGTTCAAAACAACCTGAAACTCGAATTGCAATCGGCAGAAAGTACCCAGGCCAGTGCCGATCTGCTGGCCAAACATTTGCCCAGCGGCATTCGTACCGTGCCCAGATTCGACGATATTCAGGAACGCTGGACCCTGCGTGTCGAGAAGATGCACCACGGCAATCTCAAGGTTGGCCTGATCGACGAAGACCTGCTGCTGTCCGGCGATTTCATGCAATTGCGCCGTACTGCCGAAACTCTGGCCGACCTGTTCGGCGCCGGTGCCTACATGGCGCGCGGCGACAAGAAGCAGGTTGTCGGCAACTTCGCTGATGCCATGAAGTGGGTGCTGGCCGATGCTGAACGCGGCATCAGCAAGCAACGCTATAAAGGTCTGGGTGAGATGAATCCCGAGCAGTTGTGGGAAACCACGATGGACCCGAAAGTTCGTCGCCTGCTGCGTGTCCAGATTGACGATGCGATTGCCGCCGACGAGATTTTCACCACGCTTATGGGTGAGTTGGTCGAGCCGAGAAGGGCGTTTATTGAGACCAATGCGCTGAATGCGAGGATCGACATTTAATCCGATTTTTTTCGGATTAATATTCAAAAGGCTCCGAAAGGAGCCTTTTCACATTCAAGGAGTGCGTTTCTCATGCGAGTTGTCGTTCAGCGGGTAAAACAGGCATCGGTTGCGGTAGACGGCCATATTTGCGGAAAAATCGGCCATGGCTTGCTGGTGCTGGCGGGTTTTGAGGAAGCTGATACTGACGCCGATCTTGAGTGGATGGCGGGCAAGATCGTCCGCATGCGTCTATTTGCCGATGAGAGCGGGGTCATGAATCGTAGCGTTCAGGAGGCGGGGGGCGAGATTCTCGCGGTTTCACAATTCACGTTGTATGCCTCGGTAAAGAAGGGCAATCGGCCGTCTTGGAGCCGGGCGGCACGCGGCGATGTGTCGCAGCCGCTGTTTGTGCGCTTTGCCGAGAAGCTCTCGGTGGAACTGGGTAAGCCCGTGCCGACCGGGATTTTCGGGGCCGATATGGAGGTCAGCCTGATCAACGACGGCCCGGTGACGATCAGTATTGATTCGCGAACGCCGGAGTAGCCGGAGTCAGCTCTCGGCGAGTGCTTGTTTGAGTTGCTGTATCCCTGCCAGCCCCGGCTCGGCGATGGCGAAGGCAGATATATTTTGGGGAATTTCAGGCTCGCCGGGGTTGATCCGGATCAGCTTGGCGCCGCAATTTTCGGAGAAGTAACGCACGGTCGGGATTTGTGCGCCGGCGCCGATTTCTATGCAAACAAGGCGGTCTACCGCAGCAATCCATTGCTGCAGGCGTTGTTGCTGCAGCGCGGTTCGTCGCTCAATCCAGCCCCAGTCGCCGAACATCAGGATGTTTGGTCGGGCGATCTGACCGCATTGCGGGCAATGCGGTAGTTCGCTGAGCAGCCGGCAGTTATCGGCGTCGACCTGAGGTTCGAAATCGGCGGCGGGCCAGATCTGCTGGCTGCAACCGGCGATACATTGCAGGTGGTGAATGGAGCCGTGAATCTCGCAGACCCGGTTGCTGGCAAATCCGGCTTTCTGGAAATGGCCATCGACATTGCTGGTGAAAGCCCAGGCGCCGTGTTTCATGTTTTCAGCCAGCTCAAGCAAGATGCCGAAACCGGGGTGCGGCGTGGTTTTGCGATAGAGGTCGAGGCGATGGCCGTAGAAACCCCAGGCCATGCGGGGATCGCGTTCAAACGCGGCGGGATTGGCGATCGACTCGAAGGCAATCCGCGCCTTGCCGAGTGCGGGATAGACTGCCCAGAATCCTCCGGGGCCGCGAAAATCGGGCAGGCCGGAGTCGATGCCCATACCGGCGCCGGCGGTGATCAACAGGCCGTCAGCCTGCTTGATCCAGTCGGCGCAGTCGCGCAGGTCAGGCATGGCTGATCAGCCAGATCAGCAGAAGCAGGATGGGGATGGCGAAAAGCAGGCCAAGCCGTTTTGCCCAGCGGGCGCGCCATTGTTCCATCGCGTTCTCCTCATCCACCAGCTGACGAAGGCGATGAAGGATGTTGCCGGATTTTTCGGTCATGGAAGGACTTCCATAGCGGGTGGCTGGCCGACGAATTCGAGTCGCTTGTGCAAGCCCTGAGTGACTTGAATGCTGCCGCTGGCATCCACCCGTAACACGAAGGGGATATTCAATTGTTCCGCCATTTGGCGCCATCGTTGTGGGCCGGCGATGAAGATGGGCTTGGAGCTGGCATCGGAAAGCGTGCCGGCTTTGGGCCCGGTCGGAATCAAGACGGTAATGGCCTGGGTGTGATCGGCCGGATAGCCGGTGCGCGGGTCGAGCAGGTGGGGATAACGTTTGCCGTCGACCTCGAAGTAGCGCTGGTAGTCACCGGAGGTGCCGATTGCTTCGCCATCGTCCAGTTCAACGGTGGCCATCGGGCCTGGCTGGCGCGGATGCTGGATGCCAACCCGCCATTTGCGACCTTCCTTGCTGCCGAGTGCCATGACGTTGCCGCCAATATTGATCAGCGCGTTATGGATGCCCTGGCTACGCAGGATGGCGGCCGCTCGGTCGAGGGCGACGCCTTTCAGGTAGCCACCAAAATCGAGGGCAACGAAGCGATTGCGGCTGGTGATGCTGTTGCCGGTAATCGTGATGTCGCGAATGGAGGGCTTTTGCGCCAGCCAGTCTTTGATTTTGCCTTCCGGTGGTAGCTCGGCCTTGAATTCGTCAGCCTGAAAGCCCCAAAGGCTGATCAGGCGGCCAATGCCGGGGTCGAACAGGTTATCGCCCTGCCGGCTGAGTTGCTGCGCTTCGCTGACCAGTTCGGCGAGTTCAGGCGTGACTTGCTGCGGTCGACCGTCAAAAATAGCCAAATTCAGCGCGGTCAGCTCGGAATCCTGCCAGGCATGGTAGGCCCGATGTTGCCGGTCGAATTCACGCAACACCGCGGCAATGGCTTGACGACCCTGTTCGGGCGCAGCGCTGACGACGATGACTTCGACGCGGGTGCCAAAAACGTAAGCCTGTTGTTCCTGCAATGGCGTACGGCTGCAGCCGGCCACCCACAACGCGGTGAGCAGGATCAGGCAATACCGCATGCGTGTTCGATCGCGGTGATGAAGGCGCCAGCAGCATCGAAGCCGGTTTGCTGGCGGATTTCAACCATGCAGGTCGGGCTGGTGACGTTGATTTCGGTAAGGTGATTTCCAATCACATCAAGGCCGACCAGCATCAGGCCGCGCTTGAGCAGAATCGGTGCCAGCGTTTCGGCAATTTCATGGTCGCGTGGCGACAGTTCCTGCGCGACGCCGGTGCCACCGACGGCGAGGTTGCCACGGGTTTCGCCCGCCTTGGGAATTCTCGCCAGGCAAAAGGGCACTGCCTTGCCACCGATCAGCAGGATGCGTTTGTCGCCTTGGCTGATTTCCGGCAGGTAGCGTTGCGCCATGACCGTGCGCTTGCCTTCATGGGTAAGCGTTTCGAGGATAACGTTACGGTTGGGATCGTTACGGTGAATGCGAAATATCTGGCTGCCGCCCATGCCGTCGAGCGGCTTGAGAATGATGTCGCGTTGTTCTTCGATGAACTGCTGCAACTGGTGCATGTCGCGAGCGACCAGCGTTGGCGGCGTAAATTGGTCAAACTCGGTGATGGCCAGTTTTTCCGAATGCTCACGCAGGGCGCGCGGCCGGTTGAAGACCTTGACTCCATTGGCTTCGGCCCGTTCAAGCAGCCAGGTGGCGGTGATGTACTCGAAATCGAAAGGCGGATCCTTGCGCATGATGACCGCGTCAAAAGCCTTGAGCGGTGTCCATTCGCGGCCGGTTTCACGGTACCAGTCATGATCATCGGGGCGCAGGTGCATATGCACGGCTTCGGCAAAGACGCCGCCCGGGTGACCGGCTTCCGGCCGGCGCCAGCCCAGCGTCGCACAGTCGATGGCAAAAACATCATGGCCGTGCTTCTCGGCAGCGCGCATCATCGCGACCGAAGAATCCTTGTAGGCCTTCAATTCATGCAGCGGATCGAGGATGAATGCCAGCCGGAGCGATTGGCTGCTGCCGCCGAGCAGGTGTTTTTCGAACTGAAGTTGCTGTGTCACCGTCAGCCGTTTTCAGGCGCTGTTCGCTGCAGCTCGACTGCTGCGGCGAGACAGGCAAGGCGGCCAACCACGCCGTAAGCGTAGAAGCGGTTGGGCGGCGAATCGGGATTGTTGCAACCGTAGTCCGGCAGGTTGCAGCCGGTGTCGAAAGCCAGCGGTTCGAAATGCATGCCCGGCGCATTGAGGTTTTCGTCCTTGCCGCGCCCGGTATGGACGCGGTAGAAGCCGCCGACCACATAGCGGTCGATCATGTAAATCACCGGTTCGGCCACCGCATCGTTCAGCGTTTCAAAGGAGTGCACGCCTTCCTGAATGAGGACTTCGGATACTTCCAGGCCTTCCTTGCCGACACTCATCTTGTTGCGCTGCTTGCGGTTCAGGGCGATGACTTCATCGGCGTCGCGCACCGTCATCACACCCATGCCGTAGGTGCCGGCATCGGCCTTGACGACGACGTAGGGCGTCTCGTCGATGCCATATTCCCTGTATTTGTCCTTGACGATGTCGAGTACGGCGGCGACGTTGGCCGCGAGACATTCCTCGCCCTGACGCTCATGGAAATTGATACTGCGGCAGACTGAAAACGCCGGGTTGATGCGCCACGGATCGATGCCGATTTCCTTGGCAAAGTCATTGGCGACCTGATCGTAGGCGGCGAAATGGTTGGATTTTCGACGTACCGCCCAACCGGCATGCAGGGGCGGCAAAACAAACTGCTCATGCAGGTTTTTCAGGATTTCCGGGATGCCGGCCGAGAGATCGTTATTCAACAGGATGGCGCAGGGATCGAATCCATCCAGCCCAAGACGGTATTGCGTGCGGACCAGCGGTTCAAGCAGCAGGCTCTGACCATTCGGCAGGTCTATCTTGGTCGGCTGGGTGATTTCGGGCAGCATCGAGCCAAGGCGAACGTTCAGCCCGGTCTGCTTGAGGATGGCGGCAATCTGGGCGACGTTTTGCAGGTAGAACTGATTGCGCGTGTGGTTTTCCGGAATCAGCAGCAGGTTGCGGGCATCCGGACAGATCTTCTCAATGGCGACCATCGCGGCCTGCACGCAGAGTGGCAGGAAGGCGGGGTTCAGATTGTTGAAGCCACCGGGAAACAGGTTGGTATCAACCGGGGCCAGCTTGAAACCGGAATTTCGCAGGTCGCAGGATGAATAAAACGGTGGCGAGTACTCCTGCCACTGGGCACGCATCCAGTGTTCGATCTGGGTGCTGCTCTCAAGAAAACGGCGCTCGAGTTCGAGCAGGGGGCCGGTCAGGGCGGTCGTCAGGTGTGGAACCATAGTGCGTCTGTTCTCTGGCCCCGGAGGGCGTTATTGGTATGGGAGGATCTTACACTGCGGTGCACCAAGCGGGCGAGTGCTCTGGAAGGGTGTCTCCCGGTGCTACATGCGATAGTCGGAATCGGCCAGCCTTTCCAGGCGGGCCAATACTTCAGAGAATTCACCTTCAATCGAGGCGGCCTGATCAAAGAAAGCGTGGGTTTCCTCCAGTGTCTCCCTGGCCATATCGTCGACATACTCCTGCTGGATGTCGGTCAGGCCCAGGGTAAGCATGGTTCGGGACAAGTGTTCGAGCATTTCCAGCACATGCGACTGACCGGAGGTGCGATTGATCCGGGTGTGTTCGGAAATGCGTTGAAGGGCACTGCGCAATTCAGCGAGGGCTGCTTCAATGCCGACTTTCTGCAGATCGCGTTCGTTCATCGCGTCCAGACCGACGATGCGGATATCGGCACTTTCGGCGAGTACCGCCAGGTGGTCACGCAGTCGGCCGACCTTGTCCGGGTCGTTGGTCGGCAAATTTTCAACAAGCAAGGAGACGTGCTGGTAATTGATGACGGCACGCGAGCCAAATTCGAAAACCCGGCCAATATCCTTCATGTTGTCCAGTACCGAGGACTGCAGCGGTGACATTCCACCCTCGGTGGAGAGGACCATTTGCCCATTGCGCCCACGGATTTGAACCGCACCTCGAAGGCCCCATGCGGCCATGGCGTCGATCAACTGCCGGGCAATGCTGTCGTAATCGTGAACGGTGGTGGAGTGGCGGAGAAATTCGATAACGACACCGAGATCGCCCATGCTGGTCATGGCCGTGAAGGCGATCTGCTGCGCCGTCGATGACTGATCGGAGAGCTGGCGCAGCCGGTCGCGCTGCTCGATGACACCTTTGACCTTGTGCTTGAGTTCGTGCGCCGTGATGGGTTTGGTCAGGAAATCATCGCCGCCTGCTTCATAGGCAGCCACCCGTTCCGGGGCGGTATCGTGGGCAGAAACGAAGATGACCGGAACGTTGGCATGGTTCGCCCGCTTCCGGAATTCGCGGCAGGTTTCGTAGCCGTTGAGTCCGGGCATTTCGATGTCGAGCAGAATGACGTCGAATGCCTGGTCGCTTTGCAGGAAATCCTCACCACTGGCAAATTCACTGATCGAATGCTCGCTGGCGAGCAGGCGGCTGAGAATCATCCGTTGCGGCGGGTTATCTTCAACGACGGCGATGCGATGTTTTTCAGTCATTTATTGATACCGGGCTGCAATGAAAAAGTGGTTTCGGCATGTTATTTCGCCAACTGTTTCCATGCGCATCAGTCGCCTCCCCGAACGTTTTTCGTATTGTAGAGCTTGCCATCGCCTCGATGCAGGTCATTGAAAACAGGTAAAATTCGCCCCTTCGTTTTAGCGCTATTTTTGATCGGAATCGTCGTGCTTGTCGCTGCCAATATCACCATGCAGTTCGGGGCAAAACCCCTGTTTGAAAACGTCAATGTCAAATTTGGCGAAGGCTACCGTTATGGCCTGATCGGCGCCAACGGGGCAGGCAAGTCCACCTTCATGAAGATCCTGTGTGGTGCTCTGGAATCGTCGGCCGGCAATGTCTCGAAAGACAAGCACGAGCGCATGGCCTACCTTAAGCAGGACCAGTTCGGCTACGAAGACATCCGCGTGCTTGATGTCGTGATGATGGGTCACGAAGAAATGTGGGCCTGCATGAGCGAGCGCGACGCCATCTACGCCAATCCCGAAGCGACCGAAGACGACTACATGAAGGCGGCTGACCTCGAGCATCAATTTGCCGAGTTCGATGGCTACACGGCCGAATCCCGTGCTGGCGAACTGCTGCTTGGGGTCGGTATCCCGACCGAACAGCACAATGGCCCGATGCGCGAAGTTGCTCCTGGCTGGAAGTTGCGCGTACTGCTCTGCCAGGCGCTGTTCGCCAATCCGGACATCCTGTTGCTCGACGAACCGACCAACAACCTCGACATCAACACCATCCGCTGGCTGGAAGATATGCTGAACAATCGTGACTCTACGATGATCATCATCTCGCACGATCGCCACTTCCTGAACCAGGTCTGCACCCACATGGCCGACCTCGATTACGGCAAGATCACTACCTACGCCGGCAACTACGACGACTTCATGGAAGCCTCGCAACAGGCCCGCGAGCGTCTGTCGAAAGCCAACGCCAAGGCCAAGGAACAGATTGCCGACTTGCAGACCTTCGTCCGCCGCTTCTCGGCCAACGCGTCCAAGGCCAAGCAGGCCACCAGTCGGGTCAAGTTGATCGAAAAACTCAAGCCGGAAGACGTCAAGCCGTCGTCGCGCCAGTATCCGTGGATTCGTTTCGATTACGACGAGAAGGCCAAGCTGCACCGCCAGGCGGTCGAGGTCGAAAACATCTCGTTCGCCTACGAAGGCGCCGATCGCAAGATTTTCAACAACCTGAGCTTCACGATCAATGCTGGCGAACGTCTTGCCATCATTGGTGAAAACGGCGTTGGTAAAACAACTTTGCTCAAGTTGCTGATGGGTGAAGTGACGCCGCAATTCGGCGCGATCAAATGGGCCGAAAAAGCCAAGCCGGGTTATTACTCGCAGGATCACTCGGCACTGTTCCAGTCCGATACCAACTTGACCGACTGGATAGCCGGCTATGTTCGGGAAGGCGGTTACGAGGGCGGCGACGTTGAAACGCTGATTCGTGGCACGCTGGGTCGCTTGCTCTTCTCCGGCGATGACGTGAAAAAGGCCGTCAAGGTCATTTCCGGCGGCGAGCAGGGCCGCATGCTGTTCGGCAAGCTGATGCTCTTGCATTCAAACGTACTGATCATGGACGAGCCGACTAACCACCTGGACATGGAATCAATCGAATCCCTGAACTCCGGCCTGGAAAAATTCCCCGGCACGCTGATTTTTGTCTCGCACGACCGGGAATTTGTTTCCTCGCTGGCGACGCGTGTTTTCGAGGTCAAGGCCAACGGCGCTATCGTCGATTATCTCGGCGGCTATGAGGACTACCTTCATAGTCTGGGCGTCGACTAAACAACGATCGGTTTTTGCCCATTTTTGGGCGTTGACCGCAGCAGGCCGGAGCGCAAAGCGCGACCGGCCTTTTCCTTGGCTGATTACTGGGGCAGGATGCCAGCGGCGAGGCTGCGGATGAGCCGCACACAATCCACATCGGACTGGTGATAGGCCGATTTGACGTACTCGATATAGGCCCGCTCTTCCGAGTTTGGGTTGCTCGCCAGCGTCGTCTGGTAGGCGAAGCGCAGGAACAGGAAGCCGGGCTCCGGTTCTTCGATGCTGATCATCAGGCTGCCGCCGGCATGGGTTTCGGAAGGGACGATAGCGAAGCGCACCCAGTCGGTTTCGACGAGCGTGACCCGGTCCTGAATGGTCGCCGGGCCGAAATCCAGCTCGCGCAGCAGTTCGTTGGCCTGTCTCTCAAGAATGGTGCAGGATTCCAGTCCCGGCAGAAAGGGAATGGGGTTTTCAACCCGGTGGAGCAGACCATGCCAAAGCTGTTCACGGGTCAGGGGTTCGACCAGCGGATTTTCCGGGTCGTTGATCTGGATAAGATGTTCGAAATTCATAGGCGAATGTTAGCATTCCCGCCATGCAACTAGAACGACTCCTCCAGAAGCACGGATTCGGCACCCGCAAGGGTTGCCGGGGACTTATCCGGCACGAACGCGTCGCGGTCAATGGCCAGATTTGCGATGATCCTTTTGCTGAAATCGATACCGACGGTCTGGTTTTTACCGTCGACGGCGTTGATTGGCCCTATGCCGAATTCGCCTGCCTGATGCTGCACAAACCAGCCGGTTACGAATGTTCACGCAAGCCTATGCACCATCCCAGCGTGCTGACCTTGCTGCCGATCCAGCTTCGCGAACGTGACGTGCAGCCGATCGGCCGGCTGGATGAAGACACCACCGGTTTGCTGCTGATTACCGACGACGGCCAGCTCAATCACATGCTTTCGTCGGCCAAGCGCAAGGTGCCCAAGGTTTATCTGGCGACGACCAAGCATCCGGTCGATCAGGATCAAATTGATCAGCTGCTGGCCGGCGTGCTCTTGAATGACGAGCTGGAACCGGTTGCTGCCGCTGGCGCCGAGATGGTCGGCGAAAACCTGCTGCGGCTGACCCTGACCGGTGGTAAATACCATCAGGTCAAACGCATGGTTGCCGCGACTGGAAATCGGGTCGAAGCCTTGCATCGCGAGATGGTTGGCGAGCTTTCCCTGCCGGCCGACCTGAACCCCGGCGAGTGGCGCTGGCTTGCTGAGGTGGACCTGCAAAAACTGGGTTATTTGCCATGACTCTGACCGAAATGCGCTACATCGTGGCACTGGCCCGTGAGCGGCATTTCGGCAAGGCCGCCGAGTCTTGTCATGTCAGCCAGCCGACGCTTTCGGTGGCACTGAAAAAGGTTGAGGGCCAGTTAGGCGCGGCCCTTTTCGAGCGAACGGCCTCTGACGTCCGAATCACGGCGCTCGGTGAGCGCATTGTCGATCAGGCCCGGCGCGTGCTGGAAGAAGCGGTCCGGCTGGAAGAAATTGCCGAATCGACCGGTGACCCGCTGAGCGGCCAGCTACGCGTCGGTATCATCTATACCATCGCCCCATATCTGCTGCCGCAGCTGATCCCGGCCCTGCACCAGCAGGCGCCGAACATGCCGCTGTTCCTCAAGGAGGATTTCACCGGCAACCTGATTCCTGCCCTGAAGGCCGGCGAACTGGACGTTATCGTCATCGCGCTGCCCTTCGCCGAACCCGGCCTGGTGGCCCAGTCGGTCTATGAAGAGCCGTTCCGTGTCGTTGTCCCGGCCGCCCATTCCTGGAGCAATCGGGAAGCCATCCCGGCCGCCGAGCTGGATGGCCAGAACCTTTTGCTGCTCGGTCAAGGCAATTGCTTCCGCGATCAGGTGCTCGAATCCTGCCCGCGCCTGACCGCACCTGATGGTTTGGCCCATTCGCTGGAAGGCGGCTCGCTGGAAACCATCCGCTATATGGTGGCGAGCGGTGCCGGTGTTGCCGTGATGCCCAGCACCGCAGCAGATCCTCTGATCACCAAGGAACCGCTGGTCAAGGTGCTGCCCTTCTCCGGTCAGCAACCCTCGCGTACCGTTGGCTTGGTCTGGCGTGTCACCTTCCCGCGTCCAAAAGCCATCGACGCAGTGCGGGCGGCGCTGCTTTCCTGCCAGTTACCGGGCGCTACCAGCCAACGCTGAGGTTTCACGTGGAACGGTGTGGAACCGGATAACGGCCGCACTGACCGATGCCATCCTTCCCGGAAATCAGCTGACTCGCGAAGTCAGGAAATTTCGTTTACCCTCAAGTCAAAGCGTCACGCTTGTCTGAGTAACTCTGCCGCCAACCCGAGGGCAAAAATGAAAAGAAGACCGGAAGCCTCGCTGACCCTGCGAGTACGCACTGCAACGGAGGAGTGCCTCCTTCAGGTTGTGCCCGGCACCTCGGTGAGGGATGTCCTTGATACGACAAAAATTCGGGTTCGCGCGGCCTGTGGCGGCAACGGAAGTTGCGGTGCCTGCGTCGTAACCTGGATCAGCGGCGACGTGAATGCGCAGACCACGGCAGAGTATCAACGTCTTCAACCAGCAGAACGTGCTGCCGGTGCGCGGCTTGCCTGCCAGTTGCGTTTGCAAGCTGATTCCGAAATAAGGATTGACGATCCGGCGCCGCCTTCAGCATGGACCAGCATCCCGGCGAACAGTCTGAGCGCGGCCCCCGCGGGGCGTCCAGAACTGCAACAGCACATTTATGGTCTGGCAGTTGATCTAGGAACAACGCATATTCGCCTCTCCCTGTGGGACCGCAAACAGGGCAGACGTATTGCAACGCGACGCGGTCCGAATCCGCAGGCAATTTTTGGCGCCGATATTCTCAACCGCCTGGCAAGCGTGATTGACCGGCCGGAGCGTGCAGAAGAGGTTGCACATCTGGCGCGTGACGCCATCCTGCACGCGCTGCGCGACATTCTCATGCGTGATGTTGGTGAAGTCCGACCGATGCTGGCGGAAATTGGCGAAGTATTCATAGTCGGCAATGCAGCGATGCTTGCCCTGCTGACCAGCCAGGGCGCCAGGGAATTACTTGACCCCGAAAACTGGGCTGGTCGGGTCAACTATCAGCCGAAAGACCCTGCGGCTTTTCAGTCGAAATGGCTTTTGCCCCATGCCACTATTTCGCTTCCAGATCCGGTGTCGGGATTCATTGGGTCCGACCTGTTGGCCGACCTTGTCGCTACACGCCTGATCGAAGGTCCACCGGGAAGTCTGCTCCTCGACATAGGCACCAACACCGAAATAGCTCTCTGGGACGGTACGCATCTGCACATCACGGCGGTGCCTGGTGGCCCCGCCTTTGAAGGGAGCGGCCTGCGCAATGGCATGGCAGCCGAACCCGGGGCTATCTTTCGCGTCCGCCCCAATCGAGATGCCTGGTCACTTGAAACGATAGGTGGCAGTCCGGAACGAGGATTTTGCGGATCAGGGCTGGTTGATGCCGTAGCCTGCCTGCTGGCCAGCGGGCAACTAAAGCCCTCTGGCCGCTTCGCATCTCCAACCGGGGATGAGGGTTTCTGCTTCGACCCGGGCAATCCGCGAACTGCCTTACATGCTCAGGATATCGACACCTTCCAGCGCGCCAAGGCCGCTACGGCAGCAGCCATGGCTGCCCTGCTCAGGCAGGCTGGCATGGGCTGGAATTCCGTGCAACGGCTCTGCGTCTGTGGTGCATTTGGTCATACGCTGGATATTGCGCATGCCCAGGCAATTGGTCTGCTGCCACCGCTGCCTGTCGAGTTCATTGAACTTGCTGCAGATGCCAGTCTGGCGGGTTGCGAGATGGGTCTTTTGCATCAGGATGGCCTGGCCACTTTTGCAAATATGAGAAATCACATCGTCGCCATTAATCTTTCGCAGATTTGGGACTATGATGATCTTTATATCGATCATCTGCGTTTACGGCCAATTCAAAACCAGTAAAACAGCGGGAGCCAGAATGCTTGAGCGCATCATCAAAGCCTATAACGAAGCCGTCTTTGAAACTGACAAAGAGGCTGCTTTCGAGGTCATCAATGAGGCTATGGCACAAGGTCTGACTGCCGAAGACGTCGTTTTCAAGGTGGTCATTCCGGCGGTCGAGGAGATGATGGCCGACATTACCCGCAACCCGGATGCCAATCTCGCTCAACACTTCATGACCGCGCAGATTGCTGCCGAGGTAACCGAGCGGATGCTCGAAAAATTCAAGCACCCACCGGAAATCATCGGCCGTGTAGTGATTGGTACTGCTGCGGGCGACCTGCATTCATTGGGCAAGCGCATCGTCATGGGCTGCCTGAAAGCACTGATGGTCGAAGTAGTCGATCTCGGGGTCAATGTTCCAGCCGAGAAATTTGTCGATGAAGCAGTCGCACACGACGCGCAGGTTATCGCGGTTTCCGCCATGATGGTTCATACCGCAACTGGCGAGAACGGCTGCCGAAAAGTGCGGGAAATTCTCTGCCAGCGAGGTCTGGAGGAGAAAATCAAGATTGTTGTAGGAGGTGCTCCCTATCGTTTCGATGAAGCGCTCTACAAATCAGTTGGTGCAGACGGCTGGGCAGCCGATGGCATCACGGCCAGCCGGATGATCATTGGCCTGATCCGTGTCGTTAAGGATGGAGGTGGACCATGACCCCTCTCGACATCCTTGTTGCCGCCATCAATGGAACTCCGGCACCTCGCATTCCCGTCTTTTGCAACCTCCTGGACCAGGGCGCGCGCGAACTCGGTATGCCGCAACAACAGTATTACAGCAGGGGCGAGCATGTTGCCGAAGGGCAATTGCGGATGAATCGACGTTTTGGTCACGATAACGTCTGGAGCCTTTTCTACGTTGGCAAGGAAGCTGAATTCTTCGGCTGCGAGAAGATACTCTATGCTGAAGACGGGTCACCGAACGTTGGCGATTTCGTCATCAAAACCTGGGAGGACATTGCCAAACTCCAGGTTCCTGATGACATCACAACCCACCCGGCCTGGGCAGAAACGGCGAAGTGCCTGAATATTCTCCGCGAGGAGGTTGGTAGCAGCCGCCCGATTTGTGCCTACCTGACCGCGTCGACCAGCCTGCCAGCGCTTTTGATGGGTATGGACAAGTGGATGGAGTTGCTGATGTCCGGCCCGGCGGACTTGCGCGACCATCTGCTTGCCAAATGCGCCGAGTTTTACCAGAAGGAAGTTGCCGCATATCGTGCTGCTGGCGCCAACGTGCTGGTCTATTCCAGCCCCTTCGGCACCGTTTATTTTGTTGGCAGAAACCGCTTCGATTCCTTGGCCATGCCCTGGATGAAGCGTGACCTTGCTCCCGGCGGGGTTGGCAACATTGTTTACTACTGCGGAATGGCCCCTTTCAACGCGGTCATACCAGACGTGATGAATGAGTTGAACATCGCAATCCACTACGTTAGTCCGCTCGATAATCTGGCCGAGGCAAAATCGATCATTAATGCCCGTCTACTGCAGCATGATGGCAAGGGACTGACCTGTGGCGTCATTGACGACATCAAACTGATTCACTGGACACGGGAAGAAACACGGGCGGAGGTCAAGCGCATCTGCGAGATCGGAAAACCGGGCGGCCATTTTCTGTTCGGGACCGGCGTGATGCCCATGGCGATTCCGGAAGCCAGCATTCACGACATGCTTGAGGCGGCCTTCGAATTTGGGACGCTGCCATGAATACCTCGATCACCCTGATCGGTTGCGGCATCCTGCAAAAGGAAACGGACTATCTGATCAAAAAAAATGGCTGGCAGCTCGAAACACGTTACCTGCACTCGGCGCTGCATAATTATTTTGATCGCCTGCATGCTGAACTGGACGCGGGTCTGGCGGCGGCAGAAAAGGCCGGAGAGCGGACGATTGTCTTCTACGGCGCCTGCCATCCGCGCCTTGAACAGTTGCTCGATAGACATCACACCTGTCGCACGCATGGTCAGAACTGCATTGTTATGCTGATCGGCTACGAGAGATTCATGGAGGAGCTCTCCAAAGGTGCCTACTTCCTCCTTGAGGACTGGGCACTGACCTGGGAGCCGATGATTACTGAGTGTTTCGGCAGCAATCTGAAAGTTGTCCGGGAAGTTTTTCACGGCAGCCACAAGTGTATGGCAGCAATACGCACCCCCTGTTCCGGTGATTTCACGGCCGCAGCAGAAGCAGCAGCGCGCTTTGTCGATCTACCTCTGGTCTGGATGGATGCCGACCTTTCCCATCTGGAGGCGGTGTTGCTTGAAGCCATCACGGAACGCGAACAGCGAGACAGAACTTGATTGAACGTATCGACGAGACTGACCTCCAGGCTGAGCTGGAGCGACTGCGCCAGCGCAACAAGCGGCTAGCCGAGGACAAGTCATATCTGCAATTGGTTGTTCGTCTGACTGAGCAACTGAACCCGCTGCCCGGGCTCGACACGATGATTTCGGGCATGCTCAACAGCATCGTCGAGACGATCGGTGGGACCAACATCCGTCTCTGGTATTGGTTGGGCGATGAAATTCATTATGTCGATTTTGTCCAGGGTGCCCTTACTGTCAGTGAAATAGATGACCCATTGGCACGGCAGGCCAAGGAAACTGGCTGTTTTGTTGAACAGTCCCTCCGCTCTGAGGCTGCATTACTTCGCGACGGCGTGATTCCCGGCGCCTGGACCTGGGCTTTCCCGCTACTGGCCGGCAATGAAACTGTCGGCATCATCATGCTGGAGAATCTGCACATCAGCGGTGCCAGATTGCGCGAGTACCTGCCGATTTTCTTCAAACATGTCGCGCTGATTCTCAGCAATGAAGTAAAAAGCACGCTTCGCCAACGCGCTGAAGCCAAACTCCGGGAGAAAACCGAGGAATTCGATAACTACTTCAACGGTGCGCTCGATCTGTTCTGCATTGCCGATACGGATGGCTTCTTCCGGAAGGTCAATCCTTCATGGCAGGAAGTCCTAGGCTATAGCGTGGCAGAGCTTGAAGGACGACGCTTCCTTGATTTTGTTCATCCTGAAGACACCGAGCCAACGCTCGGTGTGCTCAAGCGCCTGGCCGAGCAATGCCTGGTCATCAATTTCGTCAACCGTTACCGGCACCGCGATGGCAGCTATCGCTGGATCGAGTGGCATGCTCGCCCCGATGGTCAGAGAATCTATGCTGCCGCCCGCGATATCACTGAGCGCAAACATATCGAAGAGGAACTGCGCAAACACCGTGATCATTTGTCAGAGCTGATCGAGGAGCGTACTGCGGAACTCAATCAGTTGTTCCTGGCCGTGCCCGACCTCTATTTTCGAATGCAGGCAGACGGCACAATCATCGACTTCCGGTCCAGAAAGTCCAACGACCTATACTTGAAACCTGAGGATTTTCTCGGGAAACGTATGCCGGATGTCCTCCCGCCGGAGGTCGCCAGATTGTTCTCGGAAGGCATTCATGACGTCATGCAGGATCGGCAAATGCACGTCGTCGAGTATTGTCTTCCCATGTCGGAGGGCCCTCAGGATTTCGAGGCACGTCTGTTGCCGCTTCAGTCTGACCAGATCACTGCCGTTGTGCGCAATATCTCCGATCGCAAGCATGCCGAAGAAGATCTTCGTGTGGCGCGTGATGCTGCCGAGTTGGCAAATCGCGCCAAAAGCATGTTCCTGGCAAACATGAGCCATGAAATACGCACGCCAATGAATGCCATCCTCGGTCTGACCCACATTCTCCGCGGGACAGCAACCAGGGATCAACTCGACCGCCTGGATAAAATCGATGCTGCCGGGCGTCACCTGCTCTCGATCATCAACGACATTCTCGACATTTCCAAGATCGAAGCCGGCAAGCTGCAGATTGAGCATAGCGACTTTGCCCTCTCGGCAGTTCTTGACCATGTTCGCTCTCTGATCGCCGAATCTGCTGAAGCAAAAGGTCTGTTGATCGCAATCGATGGCGATGCCGTTCCAATCTGGCTGCGTGGCGATGCGATGCGCTTGCGGCAAGCCTTGCTCAACTTTGCCAGCAATGCGGTCAAATTTACCGATCAAGGCACGATTACCATGCGTGCGCATCTCCTTGCCGAAGAGGGCGATGATCTGATCGTGCGCTTTGAAGTCAGCGATACAGGGATCGGCATTTCGCCGGATAATCTGGGTAACCTGTTCAAGGCTTTCGAACAGATGGATGCAAGTACCACCCGAAAATATGGTGGTACGGGTCTTGGTCTGGTTATCTCGCGCCGCCTTGCACTGATGATGGGTGGGGAGGTGGGTGCAGAAAGCACGCCCGGCAAAGGTAGTACCTTCTGGTTTACCGCCCGTCTGCAGCGGGGTCACGGTATTTTGCCGGAGGAGTCCCGGTCCCGTTACACCAATGCAGAACGCGAACTGTTGGCGCTGCACAGTACCGCCCGCCTGCTGCTTGCCGAGGACAATGCCATCAACCGCGAAGTGGCGCTGGAACTATTGCATGGCGTTGGTCTTGAAGTGGATTGTGCTGTCGACGGTCTTGAGGCATTGGATCTGGCGAAGAAGCATGCCTATGATCTCATTCTGATGGACATGCAGATGCCCAACATGGATGGTTTGGCTGCAACCCGTGCCATTCATCAACTGCCCGGCAGGGAAAATGTTCCTATCCTGGCGATGACCGCCAATGCCTTCGATGAAGACCGTCTAGCCTGCAAAGTTGCCGGGATGAATGATTTCATTGCCAAACCGGTCGATCCTGATGAACTTTATGCAATGCTTCTGCTTTGGCTTCCCGGCAACTTGCGGATAGATAATCCTTTCCGGCCAAAAGCCACACGGGACTCTGACCCACTTTTGGCCAAATCCAATGCTTCAATCCTTGAGCGCCTCGCTATTGTCCCGGGTGTCAATATCAAGCAGGGCGTCGCTGCGGTTCGGGGCAAGGTGGCCAAATATCTTGAACTGGTTCGCCGTTTTGTGGATGGGCACGCTGAGGACATGGTTTCACTGGTCGCCAATCTGAATTCCGGGGACCAGGAAACTTCCATTCGGCAGGCACATAGCCTCAAGGGGGCTGCTGCCACTCTGGGTATCAACAGTGTTGCGGAGCGTGCTCGGCAGATCGAAATGCATCTACGCAGCGCGCAAGTCATCGATATGGAAAATCCCGATTTATTGGCTGATATGAAGGCCATCGAACTGGCATTCAAGGAACTTGGTTCGGCGCTGCCCAATCCGGAAAATATCGACTCTGGCAACAACTCCTTGTGCCCAACCTCAATCTCCGAAGAGTTTCTCGATGCACTGGATGCCTTGCTAGCGGAAGGCGATTTCGCCGCCAATGCCTTATTTGAAGAGCAGGAACCCGTGCTGCGTGCGGCCATGGGCGAACAATATTTCCCGTTTACCCAAAGAATTCATGGATTCGATTTCGTTGCAGCCCAAGAAATTTTGCGCCAATGGCGAAGTGATCGCAAAGCCTGAAATTCTGCAGCGGTGCGATTATGATTACTGATAAACAGCGGCCGCCAATCCCCTAAACGCAAAGCCCTCGGAACGAATGCCGATGGCTTTTGCTGAATCGCTTGCCGACAATCAGGCTTCGGCTTTTTTCTTGGCGGGTGCCTTGGGTTTGGCGACTTTTTTCTCGAACTCGAAACCCACCTTGCCATCCTTGGCGACCAGATAGGCTGAGAATTTCCGGCGGGTGCGGTTGGATACGAACTCCTTGAGCAGGTCGGTTTTGCCGCCGGCCAACAGCTTTTGCATCTGGGTTGGCTCAATGGGTTGTTGCAGGATGACCTTGCCGGAGCGGAAGTCGCAGGATTTTACCGGGCCGACCGACTTTTCGCAGATATAGGCGTTGCCATGTTCGAACACGTTGGCCGCACATTTCGGGCACTTGCCAAGGCTTTCCTGGGCCGAGAAATCGACTGGCTCGGCGGAGTCGGCGTCGGCCTTGTCCTGGCCGAAATCGAATTCCGGCTCCATCTTCTCATTCAGCTTGATGGCGGCCGCGAAAGTCCGGCCCATCTTGTTGCGGAAGCCGGTAAGCGGGCCAATCTGCTTTTCGTTGATCAGGGTATCGATTTCCGCCGGTTCGAACTGACGGCCGGCGACGATTTTCCACAGCGAGTAATCACAGCCACCGCACTGGAATTTCTTGTAGGTTTCGCGAATCTGGCCGCCGCAACGAGGACATGCTGCGGTCAACACGCCGAAATCGCCAGGAATGGTGTCGCTGTCGAAGGTTTTGGCGCGCTCGACCATGTGGCGCGTCATTTCGGCGATTTCACGCATGAACTCAACGCGGGTGAACTCGCCCTTTTCGATGCGGCCGAGTTTCCATTCCCAGTCTCCAGTCAGTTCCGGCTGGGTCAGCTCGTTGATGCCGAGGCCGTTGAGCAGGGTCATCAGCGAGAAGGCCTTGGCGGTTGGCACCAGGTCACGACCTTCGCGCAGCATGTACTGCTCGCCGATCAGGTTTTCGATGATCTGGGCGCGAGTGGCTGGCGTGCCGAGGCCACGGCCGGCCATTGCAGCCTTGAGTTCCTCGTCATCGACCATCTTGCCGGCGCCTTCCATGGCGGAGAGCAGCGTGGCTTCAGAGTAGCGCGGTGGTGGCTTGGTTTCGTTGGCCTTGACGGTGACTTCTTCGGCTTTCACCTTTTCGCCGGCGTCGACCGCAACCAAATTGCCTTCGGTGCCTTCCTGGGCTTCCTTGCCATGGACGGCCAGCCAGCCCGGATTGACCAGTACCTTGCCTTCGGTCTTGAACGGGTAGCCCTCGACGCGGGTGATGCGGGTGGTGACCAGATATTCGGCAGCGGGGAAGAAGACAGACAGGAAGCGCTTGACGACGAAGTCGTAAAGCTTCTGTTCCAGTTCGTTCAGATTCTTCGGCGCCTGTGGCGTCGGGATGATGGCGAAGTGGTCGCTGATCTTGGCGTTGTTGAAAATGCGCTTGTTGGGCAATACCCAGTTGCGCGCCAGAATCTGATGGGCAAACGGGGCGTAACGGGCAAGCAGCACCTCGTCATGGCCCTTGCCGGCACCTTCGCCGGTCAATACGGCCAGAGTTTCCTTGACGGTGGGCAGGTAGTCTTCCGGCAGGCAGCGGGAATCGGTCCGCGGGTAGGTCAGAACCTTGTGCTTCTCGTACAGGGCTTGGGCGAGTGACAGCGTGGTCTTGGCAGAGAAGCCAAAGCGGCCGTTGGCTTCACGTTGCAGGCTGGTCAGGTCGAAGAGTAGCGGTGAGAGACGGGTTTCCGGCTTGGCTTCTTCGGTGACGATGCCCGGCTTGCCAAAGGTGGCAGCGCGGATGGCATCGGCCTTGTTCTGCTCCCAGAGGCGGTCGGCACGGGCGTGTTCGTCGTCTTCCTTGCCCTTGTAGCCCTCATCGAACCACTTGCCGACATAATTTCCGGCCTTGGCGGCGAAATCGGCTTCGACTTCCCAATAGTCACGTGACTTAAATTCACGGATTTTCTTTTCGCGGTCGACGACGATGGCCAGCGTCGGTGTTTGTACACGGCCGACTGTGGTCAGGTGGAATCCACCGGTTTTCGAGTTGAAGGCGGTCATTGCCCGCGTGCCGTTGATGCCGACCAGCCAGTCGGATTCCGAACGGCAGACAGCGGCATCGCCGAGGCCCTGCATTTCTTCGCCCTTGCGCAGGCGGGTGAAGCCGTCGCGGATGGCGCCCTGGGTCATCGATTGCAGCCACAGCCGCTGTACCGGCTTGCCCGACTTGGTGTGCTGGGCGATGTAATTGAAGATCAACTCACCTTCACGCCCCGCGTCACAGGCATTGATCAGGCTGCTGACATCCTTGCGCTTGATCAGCTTGGCAAGCACCTTGAGTCGGGACTCGGTTTTTTCGATCGGCTTCAGCGCGAAATGCGGCGGGATGACCGGCAGGTGGGCAAATGACCATTTGCCGCGTTTGACTTCGAATTCTTCCGGGCAGGACAGTTCCAGCAGGTGGCCGACCGCCGAAGAGAGCACGTGCGTCTCGCTTTCGAAGTAGTCGTCGTGCTTGGTAAAGCCTCCCAGCGCCTTGGCGATGTCGGCGGCGACGGAAGGTTTTTCAGCAATTATCAGCTTTTTGGTCATGGGTTCTGCCTGTTGGGTGCCGGGGCATGATAAGTGCCCGGCGCGCGCCTTGGCAAGCCATCTCTAGATATATGCGTGTTTCAGCTCAGACGCTGGTAACGGTTGCCGGGCAGGGTGGCGACCTGGCCAGAGAGTTCCAGCGTCAATAATTCCCCGAGTAGTTGATCGGCGGCAAATCCAGTACGTTCGGCCAGATCATCAAGGCTGCAAGGGTCATGGCCCAGTGCGTCCAGAATGCTATTTTCCTCCGTAGCTGAAGCTTCTTCCGGAAGGTCTTCGGGGTCGGCGAAGCTGCCGAGTTCATCAAGGACGTCCTGGGCGGTTTCGACCAGTTTGGCACCTTGCTTGATCAGTTTGTGGCAACCGCGGGCAACCGGTGAATGAATCGAGCCGGGAATGGCGAAGACCTCGCGGCCCTGTTCCGCGGCCAGGCGGGCGGTGATCAGTGAGCCGCTTTCAGGGGCGGCTTCAACCACCAGTACGCCACGTGACAGGCCGGAAATGATGCGGTTTCGACGCGGAAAGTTGGAAGCAATGGCCGGCGTACCGAGTGGGAATTCGGAAATGATGGCGCCGTGTTCGGCAATCGCCAGGGCAAGTTCCCTGTTGCGAGCGGGATAGAGGCGGTCGGCACCGGTGCCGATGACGGCGATGGTCGCTCCTCCGGCCACCAGGGCACCTCGGTGGGCTGCGGCATCAATGCCGAGAGCGAGGCCGCTGATGATGCAAAAGCCTTTCGCAGCGAGTGCCTTGGCGAAGCCTTCTGCGGTTTGCAGGCCCTGGGGCGTTGCATTGCGACTGCCGACCATGGCCAGACCTTTGTGCTGCAACAGAGCGAGATTGCCCCGGACATAGAGCACGGACGGTGGATCCGGGATTTCGAGCAGCGTCTTTGGATACGTCGCATCGGCGAGTGTGATGATGTGCTGCCCCGGCTGACTCGCCCAGGCGATGCTGCGGTCGACGGCCTCGGAGGGGTCAAAGTCAAACAGCGGCTCGGCGCGTGAGCCAACGACTGCGCGAGCGGCGAGATGTCCGGCCGAAAAAATGGCTTCGGGTAAACCGAAAGCGGCGAGAAGCTTTCTCTGCGTCTCGCCGCCAATGCCTGGAATCAGGGTCAGCCGCAACCAGGCGGCCAACCCTTCGGGATCACTCACGGGTTACGTGCAGAATCGCCAACGATGACGGATTTGGAGGATTCGACGACCAGTGCATAGGCCACCCGGTTGAAGACACGGAAGACAAAGGCCAGTGCGTAACGTTCTTCCGGGATGGGGGTTGAGGTGCGGCGACCATCCATGTCGACATTGACCGATACGCGGTTACGGTAGAGGGCGACGACATGACCGACTTCCAGGCCGTTATCCTTGCCGCGGCTGAGGGAGATCACGTTGCCTGGACCGCCTTCATTCACGCCACCATAAATCGACATGACCTTGGCAGCAACTGCCTGATCCGGACGGTGTGGCACGTAGGCAATGATTTCAGGTGGCGGCGTTGGCATCAAACGATTGCCGCGGTGAATTTCTTCCTTGGCATTGGTGATACGAATGGTGGCTGGTTCCCCCGGTCTGACCAGGCGGGCATTGCCAAGGAAAAACGCTTCGTGGGCGATGACTTCACCAGTTTCAGGATCCTTCATCGGTTTGCCCTGGCGGAAAACCTGCCATTTTTCGACACTGGCGTCCGGGATGCCGCTCACATAAGCTTCATCGCCGTCACCGACGATCATCCGGTCTTCCATGGTTGCAACGATGCGTGGCAGGCTATCGTGCTCACCCGGTTCAATCACCAACGGGCGGGAGATGAACGGCTCAATGACGTTCGGCGGAATGCTGGGAATGACCTGCTGAACTGCTTCGCTATAGACCTGCGGCTGCAGCTTGACGTTGCCGCCCTTGATCTGTTTACCCTTGCGCAGGCGCGGGCTACCGCTGGACATGTCAAGCAGGATGATATCGCCGGGATAGATCAGGTGAGGGTTCTTGATTTCGGCTTTGTTCATTTGCCAGATTTCTGGCCAGCGCCACGGTTCCTTGAGGAACTTGCCGGAAATACCCCAAAGGGTGTCGCCGGGGACGACAATGTGCCGATCAGGCGGATTGTCTACCAGCTTGAGCGGCTCAGCGGCGAATGCACAGGTGGCCGTCACGGCCAGGATGAGCGCGGATATAATGCGAACCATAGTCGTAACCTCACATGCCGGTGGAACACGGTGCTTCTGATGCTGTCTCAAACACATCAATCAAAACCGCTTCCACATCTCTAGAATTGCTTTAGATTCTGCACGTAATAACCTAAGCGAGCAAGCTTTTATTCCATTTTACCTATGGCCCTACTACCCATTTTGCGTTTCCCCGATACCCGCCTGAAAAAAGTGGCAGCTCCCGTTGCCAATATTGATGATGGCATACGAAAACTGGTCGCCGACATGGCGGAAACCATGTACGAAGCACCCGGCATCGGTCTGGCGGCAACCCAGGTCGATGTTCATCTACGCCTGATGGTTATCGACACCTCGGAAGACAAAAGCGATCTGCAGGTTTTCATCAATCCGCGCCTGGAAAGTTGCGAGGGTTCGCAGAGTGGCGAAGAAGGTTGCCTGTCGGTGCCCGGCATCTATGACAAGGTCGAGCGGGCCGAGCGTGTCACGGTGCATTACCTTGATCTGGAAGGAAAAAAACAGTCGATGACAACGGACGGCTTACTCGCGGTGTGTATTCAGCACGAAATTGATCATCTCAACGGTACGGTGTTTGTCGACCATCTGTCGCAACTGAAGCAGGTCCGGATCAAATCCAAGCTCGCCAAGCAGGCACGGGTTACCGCGTGAAGCTGATTTTTGCCGGGACACCTGATTTTGCTGCGCTGGCACTGAAGGCGATTGTCGAGGCTGGGCATGAAGTGGCGCTGGTGCTAACACAGCCTGATCGCCCTGCTGGCCGCGGCATGGCCCTGCAGGCTTCGCCGGTGAAGAGGCTGGCGCTGGAAAGCGGGATTGAGGTTTTCCAGCCACCCAGCCTGAAGGATGCGGCGGCTCAGCAAAAAATTGCGGCAGTTGGCGCCGAAGTCATGGTGGTTGCGGCCTATGGGCTGATCCTGCCGCAGGTAGTTCTTGACCTGTCGCGCCTTGGTTGTCTCAATATTCATGCGTCGTTGTTGCCGCGCTGGCGTGGGGCCGCGCCGATTCAGCGGGCGTTGCTGGCTGGAGATGACGAAACCGGTGTTTGCATCATGCAAATGGAAGCCGGCCTGGATACCGGGCCGGTAGTGCTGCGCGGGGCTTTCGCGATTGCGCTGGACGATACGGCGGCAACGCTGCATGACCGGCTGGCCGGGCTTGGTGCGAGTTTGATTGTCGAGGCGCTGGGCAAATTGCCGTTGCCGGCCGAGGCTCAGCCAACCGAGGGCATCACCTATGCCCACAAGATCGAAAAGGCAGAGGCGAGCATTGACTGGCGCAAGACTGCAGCAGAACTTGATCGCCACATCCGGGCCTTCAACCCGTTTCCCGGGGCTCAGGCCTCGTTGGCCGGGCAGGTTGTCAAGTTGTGGCGGGCCACGCCGGCAACTGGCAATGGTGAAAATGGGGTGATTTTGGCGGTTGACCGTAGCAGTCTGCTCGTTGCCTGTGGCGAGGGTGCGCTTGCCATCAGCGAACTTCAAAAGGCCGGCGGCAAACGCTTGCCGGTGCAGCAATTCCTGGCGGGTAATTCATTGCAGGTCGGCGATCGTTTCGATCTGCCGGCTTGAAATTACGCTGATTCAACATCATGGGGAACGCATTGCCCGTCTGCGGGCGACGGGGCGTTAAGCCTCTGGCAGCGAACCGAGGTGGCCGCGAGCCACCTCTTTTTTCTCCAGCCGGGACGGCGCAAAGGCGGCAACAACTTCTGCGAACAGCGCGTGCGCCCGGCTGCTGTTGTCACCGCTGAAGTTGCAGACATAGATGTCCAGCGTGACGCTGCCGATCTCTGGCCAGGTGTGCACGGCAAGGTGTGATTCGGCCAGGACAACGGTACCTGTAACCCCGGCCGGCTTGCCTTCGGCGTTGCGGAAGGCATGGAATAGCCGGCCAACCACGGTCAGGCCGTGGCGGCTGCAGGCATCGACACAAAAAGCTTCCAGCCCCGCCGCGTCAAGCAGGAAGCCCGGCTGGCAACGGCAGTCGTGCAGATCGGCAATCAGGTGCAGGCCATTCATGAGTAGATTTTAGGGCGTTTCACGTGAAACGCGAGCAGCGAAAATGGATTCGAGCAGCCATCCCAGCCGGTAGCCGGCTTCGACGATGCGCCGATTGGCGATTTCGCGAGCCTGTTGATGAAATTCTTCCGTGATCATCGGTAGCAGGCTACCGTCGGTTTTCGGATAGGCGAGGGCGAGCATGCGGTGGCTTTCGTCGCGCCATAGCGTCACATTGCCTTGCGTCGGTGCCGGGAAGGTTTCGAGAAGGCGCCAGGCATTCTTCTCCAGTCGCTTGCCCCGCAGCCAAGGCGGGCCGGGCAGGTCGTCCCAGTAAGTATGCAGGCTGGAGAAGGGCAGTCGCTTGTTGAAGGGGTTTTCGATTTCGAAGGCATTGCCGCCTTCGTCATCGTGCCGGCCGACATGCAGTGGCTGGTGAATGTCGGCGACCAGATGCAGCAGCCAGGGCAGGGCATAGGCAATTTGCCCGTTTTGGCGTGTTGACCGCAGCAATTGGGTCAAATCATCAATCCGGCTGTCGATTTCACCTTTCTGAACCTTGCCAGTGCCTCCAAAGTCGACGTAATGCCAGCTTTTGTGACGGGCGGTGTCGGGAAGGCCGGGCAGTGCCGGCGTTGGCGGTTCGCGACCCGGGTCGTAAAAGCGCGGGTCGCTGCGAATGTCGTCCGGCCAGGTCGAGGCTTCGGCAAACAGATCGATCGCTTCAGTGGAGCGCGCTTTATCGGTCCAGCGCTCGTAATCAGGGTGACGGGCAAGTGCTTCGGCGAAAAATTTCTGGCTGGGTGGCGAGAGTTGTTGCCAGGCAATAACTGCCACCAGACGGTGCCCGGCCGCGTTCCAGGCGTGCGCCAGCAGCGGGTTGAGGGCGAAAAACAGGGCAATCAGGAATCGGCGCATTGCGGCATTATGCCGCGTGCGATAATCGTGGCCTATGTCCAGATTACCCCTCGATTCTTTGGCTTTTTCCCTGCTTGAGGCAGCGCGCATCGATGCCGCTGTTTTTGCCGGGCAGAGCCTCGCCGAAGGCCTGCTTGGCCGGGTTGATTCCGTCGCCCGTCCTGCCGTACAGGATCTCGTCTATGGCAGTCTGCGCAGCTACGGACGAGGTGATTTTTTCCTCAACCAGTTGTTGAGCAAACCACTGGCCGAAGACGAGATCAGAGCCTTGTTGCTGGTCGCGATCTATCGCCTGGAAACTCGGCCCGATTCCGAACATACGGTGGTCGATCAGGCCGTGGTGGCAGCCGGGGAATTGGCCGAAGGTCGTTTCCGCGCATTGGTCAATGGGGTGCTGCGTAACTTTTTGCGGCAGCGGGAAACCTTGCTGGCGGCGCTGGCGGAAGATGCTGTGGCGAGCGCCCAGCATCCGGACTGGTGGCTGGCCCGCGTTCAGGCAGCCTATCCGCAGGACTGGCAAAGTATCGTCGCCGCCGGTAACGGGCCGCCGCCGATGGCGTTGCGGGTCAACCTGCGGCGCTGCTCGCGTGATGAATATCTGGCCCGCCTGGCCGCTGAAGGCATTGTTGCGACGCCGGTCGGTGAAGCTGGGCTGGTGCTGGCCAAACCTGTGCCGGTCGAACGCTTGCCCGATTTTTCCGCCGGGCTGGTTTCGGTGCAGGACCCCGGCGCGCAAATGGCGGCCATCCTGCTCGATCCGGCAGCCGGCAGCCGTGTCCTGGATGCCTGTGCCGCCCCTGGTGGCAAGACGGCGCATTTGCTGGAGCGGAACAATCTCGATCTGCTGGCGCTCGACCTCAAGCCTTCACGTTGCCGGCGCGTTGCCGAGAATCTTGAACGCCTTGGTTTCAAGGCGGATATCCGGGCCTCCGATTGCGTCAAGCTGAATACCTGGTGGGACGGCCAGCCATTCGACGCCGTGCTGGCTGATGTGCCATGCACGGCCAGCGGCGTGGTCCGGCGCAATCCAGATGCCAAATGGTTGCGTCGCGAAACCGATATCGCCAGCTTTGCCGCTGCCCAGTCACGAATTCTCGAGGCGCTGTGGCAGGTTGTCCGGCCCGGCGGTAAACTACTTTATGTGACTTGCTCGGTTTTCCCGGCCGAGAATGGCGAGCAGATCAGCGATTTTCTGGCACGTCAGCCGCAGGCTCGTCGTGGTCATGAGGAACAGCTTTTACCAACCGCCGAACATGATGGTTTCTATTACTGCCTTCTCGAAAAGCATGCCTGAACGATTGCGCCATTGGCTGTTGCTGATGGTTTTCGTGCCGGTTCTGGCGTGGACCGCAGAGATCGATGTCACCAACCCGCAAATTTTGCTGGGGGATGACGGTTATGTCCTGTCTGCCGACTTTCGCTTCGAGTTAAGTCCGCGCCTCGAAGAAGCTGTAAACAAGGGCGTTGTCCTGTATTTCGTGACCGATTTCGAAATGACCAGAGCTCGCTGGTACTGGCTCGACGAAAAAATGGTCAGTCGCAGTCAAACCTACAGTCTTTCCTATCATGCGCTGACCCGGCAGTACCGGCTGTCGACCGGCGGCCTGCATCAGTCCTTCCAGAGCTTGACCGAGGCGTTGGCGGTGATGTCGCGCTTGCGCAACTGGGCCGTGATCGACAAGGGCGACAAGGTGGCTCGTCCCGGCGAGCCCTATCAGGCCGCTTTGCGCCTTCGTCTCGACATTACACAACTGCCACGTCCCTTCCAGATTTCTGCCCTTGGCAACAAGGAATGGAGTCTGGGCTCGGACTGGAAAACCTGGCAGGCCACCTTGCCAGCTGCCACCCCGTTGGCGGCTCCGGCGGAGGCCAGGTGAAGCGCTTCGTTGCCGCAGGCGGTGCGTTCGTTGCCGCCGTCGGGGGAATTCTCTGGTTTCTGCTGCTTATGTCGACGGCAGCCGACACCGTCATCTTTTCCCGCAACTATCCGTTGCTGATTGGCCTCAATGTCGTACTGGCCCTCGGCATGCTCGGACTGGTCGGCTGGCAATTGCGTTCCCTCTGGCGGGACTATCAGGCTCAGGTGTTCGGGGCGCGGCTCAAACTACGGTTGATGCTGATGTTCGGCGTTATTGCCGTCTTGCCCGGGGCGCTGGTGTATGGGGTTTCAGTGCAGTTCGTTACCCGCTCGATTGAAAGCTGGTTCGATGTCCGGGTTGAAAAGGCGCTGGAATCCGGCCTGCACCTGGGGCGTTCCGCCCTCGATTCGCTGCTCGCCGATCTGGGCGACAAGGCGCGCAGCATGGCGACCGAACTTTCGGATATCAAGGAAAGTTCGCGGCGCTCGGCGCTGCTTCGCTTGCGCGAGGAAAAAGGCGTGCAGTCGGTGGCGATTTTCTCGGTTGGCGGCCAGTTGCTGGCGAGCGCAACGACTGAAATGAGCAGCCTGCTGCCCGATCTGCCAAGTCAGGCCCAACTCAAACAGGCGCGGAGTACGCGCGCGGTCAGCACGGTTGAAGCGGAGAACGGCAAACTCTATCTGCGCGTGCTGGTGCCGGTCGCGGCCCGCGATGTCTTTGAAGAACCGCGCATCCTGCAACTGACCAACCCGGTGCCGGAAGGGCTGGCGCACGATGCCGAAGCGGTGCAGGGGGTTTATCGCGATTATCAGGAATTGCAGCTGGCGCGCGAAGGCCTGAACCGGATTTATACCCTGACCCTGACCCTGACCGTTCTCGTTGCCTTGTTCGGCGCCTTTGCCCTGGCGTACGTCATGGCTCGCCGATTGGCCGCACCGCTCTACATTCTGGCTGAGGGCACGCAGGCAGTGGCGCAGGGCGACTTCTCGCCACGCCAGGCGATTTATAGCGGTGATGAACTCGGTGTCCTGACCCAGTCCTTCAACCAGATGACCCGGCAGCTTGACGATGCCCGCCGTGAAACAGAGCGCCACCGGGCCGAACTCGAATCGGCGCGTGGCTATCTGGAATCCATCCTGGCCAACCTGTCCGCCGGTGTACTGGTTTTTGACCGCAATTTTGTCCTGCGCACCGTTAACGAAGGTGCGCTCAGCACGCTTAACGATGATTTCGTCGGCCTTATCGGCGAGACGGTAGACCGGTGGCCGCGCCAGCACGCACTCGGTGAATTTATCCGGCAGCATTTCACCGCGACCGAAGAGGCAGAGTGGCAGACCCAGCTTGAGCTGGAACGGCCGAACGGCATGCCACAGGTTCTGCTGCTGCGTGGCTCACGCCTGCCGGAAGCGAGCGGTGGTGGTGATGTCGTGGTTTTCGATGACGTCACCCGGATCATCGCGGCCCAGCGTAGCGCTGCCTGGGGCGAAGTCGCCCGCCGTCTTGCCCATGAAATCAAGAATCCGCTGACGCCTATTCAGCTTTCGGCTGAGCGCCTGCAGTTCAAGCTGGCGGATAAGCTGAGCAACGGCGATGCCGAGATGCTGGCGCGGGGTACGCAGACCATCATCAATCAGGTGCAGTCGATGAAGCGCATGGTCGATGACTTCCGCGACTATTCACGGCTGCCGGCTCCGGAAGTGGCTGTGCTCGAACTCAACGGGCTGATCGGTGAAGTTCTCGGTCTCTACGAAAGCTCGTCGGCGAAGATCGAAACGCAGCTGGTAACTGACTTGCCGTCGGTGCTGGGGGATGCGACCCAGCTCCGGCAGATCATTCATAATCTCCTGCGCAATGCGGAAGATGCGCTGGAAGGCCGCGAGGCTGGTCGCATCAGTATCGTCACCGAAGTTTCCGGCCGCTATGCCCGTTTGCAGATCAGCGATAATGGCCCAGGATTTCCGGTTGAATTGCTGCCCCGCATATTTGAACCGTACGTCACGACCAAGGCTCGTGGTACCGGCCTGGGTCTGCCCATCGTCAAGAAGATTGTCGAAGAACACCAGGGCACCATTGAAATCAGCAATGCACCTGAGGGCGGCGCGCGAATCGACATTCGTCTGCCTCTGGTGAAGGAGGAGGAAGCCAAGCATGGCAATAATTCTGGTCGTTGACGACGAGGTCGGAATCCGCGAGTTGCTCTCGGAAATCCTGATCGATGAAGGTTACGATGTTCGTCTGGCCGAAAATGCCGGTGCGGCACGCCGCGTCCGCAATGAACTGCGCCCCGATCTCGTTTTGCTCGATATCTGGATGCCCGACATGGATGGCATTTCGCTGTTGAAAGAATGGCACGCCGCCGGGCACCTCAACATGCCGGTGGTCATGATGTCAGGGCACGGCACGATTGATACGGCAGTCGAGGCCACCCGCTTTGGCGCTTTCGATTTCCTCGAAAAGCCGATCGCGCTGCAAAAGCTGTTGTCGACGGTACAGAAGGCACTCAAGCACGACACGCCGCCGCAGCGGCCGCCACTGACGCTGGAGGCCTTCGGTCGTTCGGCCTTCATCAAGGAATTCCGGCGGCGTCTGGAGCAGGCGGCGGCCAAGGCGCCGGTGCTGCTGCTCAAGGGCGCCACCGGCGGCATGGCAGAAATCTGTGCCCGCAGCCTGCTGCCGCCTCGGGCGCCGTGGCTTGATCTGTCCACCGTGAGCAGTGCCCTGACTCAGGAAATGCTGGAAAAGGTCAGCGGTGGCATTCTGTTTGTGCCCGATCTGTCGGTGCTTGGCAAAATGCAGCAAATGAATCTGGCTTTTGCGGTCGACCGTCTCGAAAAGCTGAATATGCAGTTGGTCGCGGCGACTGTCACCTCGCTGGGCGTCTTCGGGGAAGCTGGCTGGGACAGCAAGTTATTGACCCGGCTTGGCGAAGTCTGGGTGGCCATGCCATCGCTGGCCGGCCATGCCGATGAATTGCCTGAAATCGCCAGCTTGCTGCTGACCAATTTCGTCGAAAGGGGTGAAGTTCCGCCGCGGCGTTTTTCCACCGGTGCGCTGAATGCGCTACGGACGCTGCCGTGGAAAAATCTGCCGGAAGCAAGCTGGACCGATCTCTATGTGCTGGTCCGCAATCTGGCGCTGACCGCGTTGGATGAGGATATTTCCGCCGACGACGTGACTCGCGTCATGCCGCAGGAAGAGGGTAACAATCGTGAGCTGGCTTCCTTGTTGCCGATGCTTGATCAGCCGCTGCGGGAAGCGCGTGATGCATTTGAGAAGCTTTATTTCGAACATCACCTTCGGCTGGAAGGTGGCAACATGACAAGGCTGGCTGAGCGCTCGGGGCTGGAACGTACCCATCTCTATCGCAAGTTGAAGCAGCTGGATGTAAAGCTCGGCAAACGGGGCGACGAATAAACAGGTAGTGCGCTGGCAGTAAATCGGGGGGATTTATGAAAGTAATTATTCTGGGTGCCGGCCAGGTCGGAGCCAGCGTTGCCGAAGGCCTGGTTTCTGAGGACAATGACATTACCATCGTTGATACCGACGGTGTGCGTCTGGCCCAGTTGCAGGATCGTCTTGATTTGCGCACGGTGGTCGGCAATGGTGCGGTCCCGTCGATTTTGCGTAATGCCGGAGCGGAGGATGCCGACATGCTGATCGCTGTCACGCAAAGCGATCAGACCAATCTGGTGGCCTGCAAGGTGGCCCACAGCGTCTTCAATATCCCGACAAGGATTGCCCGTTTGCGTTCGCGGGATTTTCTCGAAGATGCCAGCCTGCTCTCACCGGAGAACTTCGCAGTCGACTTCGCGCTGTGTCCGGAACAGGTGATTACCGATTACATCCGGCGCCTGATCGAATTTCCCGAAGCGCTGCAAGTACTCAATTTCGCCAAGGGGCGGGTGAGTCTGGTAGCTGTTCGCGCCTATGAAGGTGGCTTGCTGGTCGGCAAGCAGATTCGGGAAATGCGCGAATTGCTGCCGCCTGATATGGATGCCCGCATCGCTGCCATTTTTCGCGGTGACCAACCGGTATTTCCCGAAGGTGATACGGTGGTTCAGGCGGGCGACGAGGTTTTCCTGCTGGCTGCGGCCGAGCACATCCGGGCAGTCTTGCGCCAATTGCGCCGGATGACGAAACCGGTTGAGCGCATCATGATTGCCGGTGGTGGTAACGTTGGCTTGCGCGTCGCAAAATCGCTGGAAAAACGTTATGAAATCAAGCTGATCGAAGGCCGCAAGGACCGCGCGGAATTTGTCGCCAATGAGCTTGATCGGACGCTGGTGTTGTTGGGTGATGCCACGGACGAAGATCTTCTCGAGCAGGAAAACATCGCCGAGATGGATCTCTTCCTCTCGCTGACCAACGACGACGAAGACAACATCATGGCCGGCAATCTGGCCAAGCGCCTCGGCTGCAAGCGGGTTGTGGCACTGATCAATCGTCGGGCCTATGCCGAGATGATCGAAGGTGGGCCGATCGATATCGGAATTTCACCGGCTCAAGTGTCGATCGGTACGCTTCTGGCCCATGTCCGGCAGGGTGATGTGGCCGAGGTGCACTCCCTGCGTCGGGGGGCGGCGGAAGCGCTTGAACTGGTGGCTCATGGCGACGCCAAGACCTCCAAGATCATCGGCAAGCGCATCGACGAGATCGACTGGCCGCACGGTGTAACGGTCGCCGCGCTGGTGCGTAATTTTGACCAGGCCGTGGTGGTTGGTCAGACCGACGACTGGACCGCCATCACGCGGCATGGCGAGGTTGTCATTGCTCACCACGATACTGTGATCAAGGCTGACGACCATGTGATTGTTTTCTGTACCCGCAAGAAGCTGGTCAGGAAAGTCGAAAAACTGTTCCAGGTGGGTTTCCACTTCCTTTGAGGGGTAGACCGTGACACGCTTCGCCCCTGTTTACCGTGCGCTGGGCATGATCATCATGCTATTCGGCCTGACCATGCTGGCGCCGCTTATCCTTTCCTATATGGTCAATGACGGCGCCCAGACCGCCTATGACGAGGCCTTTGCGCTGACCATGCTGTGCGGCTCGCTGCTCTGGTATCGCTACCGCAACTGCAAGCGCGAACTCAACATCCGTGACGGCTTCCTGATGGTCGTTCTGGTCTGGAGCGTGTTGCCGGCGTTTGCCGCCATTCCGTTGATGATCCACTTGGGAATCAGCCATACCGATGCTTATTTCGAAACGGTTTCCGGACTGACCACCACGGGTTCGACGGTGTTGTCGAATATCGACAAGTTGCCGATGTCGATCAATCTCTGGCGGCATGAACTGGTCTGGGTCGGCGGCATGGGCTTGATCGTGCTGGCTATCGCGATCCTCCCGCTGCTCGGCATCGGCGGCCGGCAAATGTTCAAGGCGGAAACGCCCGGACCGATGAAGGATTCCAAAATGACCCCGCGTATCGCGGAGACTGCCAAGGGGTTGTGGCTGGTCTATCTTGGCGTCTCGGTGGCCTGCATTCTTGGGTATCGCTGGGCTGGCATGAGCTGGTTCGACGCTGTTTGTCATGGCTTTTCCACCATGGGCCTGGGCGGTTTTTCTACCCATGATGCCAGTTTCGGCTTCTTTGATTCCCCGGCCATCGAAGCCGTGGCGATTGCTTTCATGTTGATTGCCGGGATGAATTTCGGAACCCTGTTTTTGGCGGTAAGCGGGCGCTCACTTCGTCCCTATCTTCACGATCCAGAGGCGAGGTGGTTTCTGGGGGTGACTCTGGTCAGTATCATGGTGGTTGCCATGTATATCTGGAAAGATGGTGCCTACGCTGAATTCGATACGGCACTTCGGCACGCCGCTTTCAATCTGATTTCGATTGCGACGACCACGGGCTATGCCAGCGTCGATTATGCGCTTTGGCCAATTTTTGCTCCCCTCTGGATGCTTTTCCTCTCCAGTTTTGTGACCAGTGCGGGGTCCACCGGGGGTGGCATCAAAATGATGCGGGCTTTATTGCTCTACAAGCAGGTCTACCGTGAATTACTGCGCGCCATGCACCCAAATGCCGTCTATAACATCCGCATCGGCGGCCAGATCGCGCCGCAACCCATCCTGTTTGCGGTGCTGGCCTTCGCCTTCATGTACATGGTCAGTATCGTTTCGCTGACGCTCGCTCTGTCTTTTACCGGGCTGGACATCATTACCGCCTTCACGGCCATTGTCGCCAGCGTCAACAACACCGGTCCGGGGTTGGGGCTGGTCGGGCCATCGACAACCTATGAGGTACTGGAAGATTTTCAAACCTGGATCTGCATCTTCGCGATGCTGCTCGGGCGGCTGGAAATTTTTACCCTTCTGGTCGTGCTGACCCCCGCCTTCTGGCGTAAGTGACCTGAGCCCTAGAATGGCGGATAATTCCGCCTTTCCGATTTTCTGGCAGAGTCCCCGTGAGCCGACCCAAGAACGACACTTTCCTGCGCGCCCTTCTCAAAGAGCCGACCGAATACACGCCGCTCTGGCTGATGCGCCAAGCTGGACGCTACCTGCCGGAATACTGTGAAACGCGCAAACGCGCCGGCAATTTCCTGAATCTCTGCAAGTCGCGTGACATGGCTTGTGAAGTGACGTTGCAGCCACTGGCTCGCTACGATCTGGATGCCGCCATCCTGTTTTCCGACATCCTTACCGTGCCAGATGCGATGGGCCTTGGCCTCTATTTCGCCGAAGGGGAGGGGCCGAAGTTCGAGCGCCCGCTGCGTGAGGAATGGGCGATCAATGATCTGACCGCACCCGATCCTTACGATCATCTGCGTTATGTCATGGACGCAGTTTCGGAAATCCGCAGCGCCCTCGACAATTCTGTGCCGTTGATCGGTTTCTCCGGCAGCCCCTATACGCTGGCCTGTTACATGGTTGAAGGCCAGGGTTCGAGCGACTTCCGCCATATCAAGGGCATGCTCTACAACCGGCCTGATCTACTGCACCGTATCCTGTCGGTGACCACTGATTCGGTGATCTCCTACCTGAACGCCCAGATCGACAGTGGTGCCCAGGCCGTGATGATTTTCGATACCTGGGGCGGTTCGCTTTCGGCCGCAGCCTACGAGGAATTCTCGCTGCAATACATGCGCCGCATCGTGGCTGGTCTGAAGAAGGAAAAGGACGGTGAGCGCGTTCCGAGCATCGTCTTCACCAAGAACGGCGGCCTTTGGCTGGAAAAGATTGCCGACATTGGTTGCGATGCGGTCGGCCTCGACTGGACCATCGACATCGGCGAAGCTCGTCGGCGCGTTGGCGACAAGGTTACTTTACAAGGGAACCTTGATCCGAATGTGCTGTTTGCCCAACCGGAAATCGTCGCTGCCGAGGCAAAGAAGGTGCTCGACAGCTTCGGACCGGGCAATACCGGCCACGTTTTCAACCTTGGCCATGGCATTTCCCAATTCACACCACCCGAAAGTGTGACTGCATTGGTGGAAGCGGTGCATTCGCATAGCCGTCTATTACGTAAGTAATATCCATAAGTGGGCTGCAGAACTTGACTTATGCACAGAGTTTTGCTTTTTTGCGGAAAAATTTGTTGAAATTCGCTTGACAGTTTAATTCTTGTTTAAGTTGTTGAAATATAACGATATTTAATTTTGGTCAATATTTCAGCAAAGTGACAAATTCCTTTATACCCCGCGACTTAGCGTAACTCTTCAAGAGAAATCCACAAAGTTATCCACAGAAATTGTGGGTAAGTGAAAAACCCGGTTTTTGTCATGGTTTTTCATTTAATTCCGGAGAAACGACGGCTGCTGCCGGCAAATTTATGGCTGTTTTACGCGTCGCCCTCGATTTGCCGCTGCATCGCCTCTTTGATTATGTCGCTGTGGCGGCGTCGACCGCAGATATCGGTTTGCGGGTCCGTGTGCCGTTCGGCCGCAGCGAGAAAATCGGCGTCATCGTCGATGTGGTCGAGACCAGCGACTGGCCGCTTGAGCAACTCAAGGCAGCCGGTGAAATCCTCCGTGATCTGGCGCCGCTGCCCGCCGATTTCCTCAGGCTATGCGAGTTTGCCAGCGCTTACTATCAGGCAGCCTTTGGTGAAGTCGTGCTGCAGGCCTTGCCGGTTGGCCTGAAGCGAACAGTGTCGCCGGTGCGTCGTGCTGCCCGCGCCGTACGCCGTGCCGAGGTTATCGCGCCACCGGACCTGACCACAGCGCAGGCTGTTGCAGTGGAGGCCGTCGATCCGGCCGGTGGGTTTTCGGCGCATCTGCTGCATGGGGTTACCGGTAGTGGCAAGACCGAAGTCTATCTGCGCCTGGTTGAACGCACGCTGGCCGCCGGCAAGCAGGTACTGCTGCTGGTGCCGGAAATCAATTTGACGCCGCAACTGGAGGGCAGGGTACGCGCCCGCTTTCCCGATGAGGGCATCGTTTCGCTGCACAGTGAACTGGCTGAAGCGGCGCGCGAGCGGAATTGGCGGGCTGCTTTTGCCGGCGAGGCGAGCATTGTGCTTGGTACACGGTTGGCGATCTTTACGCCGATGCCGAACCTTGGCCTGATCGTCATCGACGAAGAGCACGATTCTTCCTTCAAGCAGCAGGATGGCATGCGCTACTCGGCACGCGATGTCGGTGTTTTCCGTGCCCGGCAGTTGGGCATTCCCATTTTGCTCGGATCGGCGACGCCTTCGCTCGAATCGTGGGCCAATGCCCAGAGCGGGCGATATGGCCTGATCAACCTGCGGGAGCGGGCAAATCCGCTGGCGACCCTGCCGGCGGTACATATGCTCGATACGCGCCGAATGGTGCTCAAGGAGGGCGTCAGCGATCCGTTGATTGCCGCGATCAAACTGCGGTTGGAGCGTGGCGAACAGAGCCTGATCTTTCTCAACCGCCGGGGCTACGCGCCGGTGCTGGCCTGCATGGCCTGTGGCTGGGTGTCGCGTTGTACGCGTTGTGCTGCCAACATGGTGCTGCATCTCGCCGACCGTCGCCTGCGCTGCCACCACTGCGGCCTGGAGCACCGCGTGCCGAAGGCCTGCCCGACCTGCGGCAATCAGGACATTCTTCCCTTCGGGCGGGGTACCCAGCGCCTTGAAGGCTGGATTCAGGAACAGTTCCCGGAAGCGCGCGTGCTGCGCGTCGACCGCGACTCGGTGAAAAGCCGCAAGCAATGGGAAGTGATGCTCGACCGCATTCATGGCGGCGAGGCCGATATTCTGGTCGGCACGCAAATGCTGGCTAAGGGGCACGATTTTCCCAAGCTGACACTGGTTGGTGTGCTGGGCGCCGATTCGGCCTTGTTTGCCGCCGACTGGCGCGCCCCGGAGCGACTTTTCGCGCAGTTGATGCAGGTTGCCGGTCGTGCTGGGCGGGCAGAGCTGAAAGGCGAAGTGCTGATCCAGACGCAGTATCCGGATCATCCGCTCTATGGGGCCCTGGTTGCGCACGATTACCCTGGCTTTGCCGTAAGCCTGCTCAAGGAGCGGGAACAGGCCGGTTTTCCGCCTTATGCCTTCCAGGCCATGTTGCGGGCCGAGGCGCCCGACATGGCCGATTCGATCGCTTTTTTGAAGACGGCGGCTATTTTGCCAGTGGTGCCTGAACACGAAAACGTGATGATCTACGATCCGGTGCCGATGAAACTCTCCCGCCTGGCCAATCTGGAACGTGGCCAACTCTTGGCTGAGTCGCATTCCCGCCCGGCCTTGCAGGCATTCCTGCCGCGTTGGCGCGAGGCAATTGAGCGGATCAAGGCGCCCTCGAAGCTGCGCTGGCACATCGAGGTCGATCCACTGGAATTCTGACAGGCACGACCCTTGCGCTGGAGTTAGTCCAACAAGCGCAAGGAGGTCACCATGAAAATTCAGGATTCGTCGGTTCAACTGTCGGCCACTCATGAAGCCAGCCGTAGTCAGAGCGTGGAAATCAACACCGAGATGGGCTTTCGCAAGCTATTCGACAGCCTGGCAGTGCCGCGCAGCGATGAGGCGAGTGCCGCCCGGGAACGGGTGCAGAAGCTGTTGCAGTCGCTGATCGATGCCCTTCTGGCGGCAATGGAAGGCAAGAAATGCGGGGCAGACTTTGCCGCTTGTGATGCCGTTCCGCAGGAAGGCAACACGCCGGCCAGCCAACCGGAAATCACCTGGCGGCGCAGCGTCAGCGAATCATTCAGCGAGTCAGAAAAGACAACGGTATGCGGCAAGGGGTTGGTCAATACTTGTGACGGCAGGCAGATCAGTTTCGATTTTTCGATGGAAATGGCGCGGGACTATGCCAGCACGAAAACCTCGGACGAGAGCGGCACCATCGCCTTGCGCGATCCGCTGATTCTCAGTTTTGATGGCAAGGCCAGCGAACTGACCAAAGATCGCATCGCCTTCGATCTGAACGCCGACGGCAAGGCGGAGCAGATTCCCGGACTGGGGAGCGCTAGCGGCTTTCTGGTATTCGACCGTAACGGCAATGGCAAGGCGGATAACGGCAGCGAGTTGTTCGGTGTCGCCAGCGGCAACGGCTTTGCCGATCTGGCCTTGCTCGATGCTGATCACAATGGCTGGATCGACGAGGCAGACCCGGCCTTCAAGCAGCTCGCCGTGTGGTCTGGCGACAGCTTCAGCTCGTTAGCGCAGCGGGGTGTCGGGGCGCTCTACACTGCTGCGGTGGACGCCCCGTTTTCGCTAAAAACCAGCAGCAATGAACTGCTTGGTCAGATTCGGGCAGCCGGCGTATATCTCTCGGAAGCCGGCGAAGTTGGCCACATGCAGCAGGTTGACCTGGCGGTTTCAGCGCTGCCGGCCGGAGAGAAACATCCAGATGAGCGCCAGCAACTGGCCGCCTAGGAGCGTGATAAAGGCGGCGCGGAAAGCCGCGTCGCCTGCCCATCCATTCGCTTGAAGCGCATCGACGAGAACGCCGATGCCCCATTGCAGCCCGAAGGCACCGGCGAATACCAGCAGATTCAGCGAAGTATTGGCCCGCCCGGAGAGCTTGATCGGGAATGCCTGAGCAACCAGCGAATAGGAAATGTTGGAGAGCGAAAAGCAGATACCGAGCACCGGCCACAACAAATTGCCGGCAAAGTTCGGCAGGCTGCCGATCAGGCCGAAAATCGAGATGGCGACGACCATGGCGCCCAAATAAACCTGTTCCAGCTTGATGCCCCGGTGCACCAGCCGGGTGGCGAAAAAGCCCATGAACAGGAAACCGGCCAGCATGGCGCCGCTGATCCAGGTGAGTCGGGCCGCAATATCGGCGCCGCTCATGCCCTCCATGACGGTCATCCAGCGTGAAGCCCAGAGCCCTTGCACGGCCATGAAGCCGCCGGTAAACCAGAAGCCCATCGGGCCGTAGCGCCAGAAATGGGCGCTGGAGAAAATTGTCCTGACGCCCGCCAGTTGCTCCGCAAAGCCGGCGCCGTGTTCCTCTCCCTCTTTCTCGGGGCTGACGAACCAGATGGCGGCAGCGACCAGAAATGTTGCCGCGGCCAGCCCGAGTGAAATTTCGCGCCATGAGGCAAAGCCAAGTGCCAGTTCCAGCGGCTTTGATGCGGCTAGCGCCCCCAGGCCACCGGAGGCCATGATCCAGCCAGTCAGCGAGGCCAGTCGTTCGGGTGGGAACCATTGGGCAAAGGCCTTGAACGAAGCCATCAGGCAGGCCGAAACGCCGAGGCCGATCAGTGCCCGCCCGAGCGCCAGTCCGCCCAGCGAATCGGAAAGGGCGAAGACAGCGGCACCAGCGGCGGCAATCAGCAACAGGCTGGCTTCGACACGGCGCGGGCCGAAACGGTCGAGCAGCATGCCGAGCGGCAGCTGGGCGGCGCCAAATGCGAGAAAGTAGGTGCTGGTCAGCAGACCGAGTGCGTTGTCGCCGAGATTCAGTTCGCTGGCGAGGACCGGGCCGATGATGGCATTGGCGGTGCGATAGAGGTAGGAGAGGAAGTAGCCACCGGCGAACGGCAGGAAGAGCTTGATCCACAGGCTGCGGGCGTCGGGGTAATTCACGGCTTCTCCGGTTTCACGTGAAACGGCGCCGGCTGGGGCAGCGTTTCGATATTTTGAGCGAGCCATGAAATACGGTTCTCGATCTTTTGTTTCCATTGGCTGGCAATGCCGGGTGTCGCGGCCAATTGTTCCAGTGCCGCCGGAGGTGGGCGATGGGCCTGCCAGAGCTGCATGGCCTCGGCCAAAGTCGGGCCATTGGCGGCTTCTTCAAGCAACAATTCGTCGCCGGGCTGGACCTGGCCGGGACTGATGACCCGCCAGTACCAGCCGGTCAGCCGCTCCTCGGCGATGAAGGCGGCCATGCCGTCGTTGCTGAAACGTTCGTCGATTTTCCAGCACGGGTTGCGCGGTTGGCAGACTTGCAGGCGGGCATTGCCCAGGCGCCAGATGTCTCCGACGTGGACGTCGCCTTCATCGAGATCGGCCGAAATATTTTCGCCCATGCTGCCGGGCACGAGTTCCACAGCAGCATCGGGAAAGCGGGCGGCGAGTTTGGCGTAGTGGCGAGCCGGGTAGAGATGCACAGCTTTCTCCGGGCCGCCATGGACGCGACGGTCGGCCTGCTGGTCGCCCACGAAGCCATCTTCGTCAAGCGGCAGAGGGCCGCTGACCGCTTGCTTGTAGATGCCGGTCGGGCGGCCGGACTCAGGTAGTGGGCGAATACTGCCGACGAATAAGGAAATTTGTGCCATGGTCGCCGGATTGTGCCATCAATCCCAAAGCCATGCTGCGCCGCGCACCCCCGAGGAATCCCCATGTGCGGGCGGGACAATTCTGGTGTAAAAAACGTCTGAAAAGACGTGTTGACCGCAGCATTCAGGCAAGTTGCGGTAGAGGCGTTGCATCTTCGACAAACCGCCGCCCAGCACGATGACCTGTGGGTCGAGAATGTTGATGATCCCTGCCAGCGCCCGACCGAGCCGGGCTTCATAGCGTTGCAAGGTGGACTCGCAGGCAGCATCGCTGGCGCTTGCGCGGGCGTCGATCTCGGCCGCATCCAGCTTTTGGCCGGTGTGCCTGAGATGGTCAGCGGCTATTGCCGGGCCGGAAAGGTAGGTCTCGATGCAGCCATGGCGTCCGCAATAACAGGGCGGCAGCGGCAGATCATCGGCTTCCGGCAGTGGCAGCGGATTGTGGCCCCATTCGCCGGCGATGGCGTTGGCCCCGGTCAGAACTTGCCGGTTGATGACGATGCCGCCACCAACGCCAGTGCCGAGAATGATGCCGAAGACGATTTCGGCATCCCGGCCACTGCCATCCACCGCTTCTGAGAGCGCAAAGCAATTGGCATCGTTAGCCAGCCTGACTTGGCGTTGCAAGACAGCCTGCAAATCCCGTTTGAGCGGTTTGCCGATCAGACAGGTGGAGTTGGCGTTCTTGATCAGGCCGGTAGCCAGTGATTCGGCGCCGGGAATACCGATGCCGACCGAACCGCGCTGACCCAGCTCGTTTTCAACCGATTCAACCAGCCCGGCGACGGCCATCAGGGTGGCCATGTAGTCTCCCTGTGGTGTTTCGATACGCCGTCGCAACAGGGAGCGACCATCGTCGGCCAGAGCAATGATCTCTATCTTGCTGCCGCCAAGGTCAACGCCCAGGCGCAAGTTCAGACCCGAACGGCGACGGCCTTGACATTGCCGTAAGTGGTAGTCAGCGTGCGCAGGACGCTGGCACCGGCTTCGAGCAGCAGCATGAAGAGGTTGCGCTCGGTGTAGAGGCAGACCGGCGCAGTGATGTTGTACCTTTTGGCCAACGAGGGAGACAACGGGGCAAAGCGCTGATCGACCGGTTGGTCGTGGTCGGCATAGCCTTCGCCCAGCTCGGAATGCAGGCCAAGGATCGACAAGTAGAGTTTGCCGCCGATTCTGAGCTTGAGCAGCAACTGGCGAACGACGATTCGAGCCTGCTCATAGGGCATGCCACAGAGTCCACGGCGGACAAAGATGATGTCGTAGGGCTCACCCGGCTGGTCATCGGGCAGGTTATCCAATGTGCAGGCAAGGTAGCTGATTTCATCACGAAACCCGGAGGCCAGAATGCGGCCTTCAACTTCGCTTTTCACGGAAGGCGAATCGGCGGCTGTGACTTGGGCGCCCAGGTGGGCAAACTTCACTGCCAGTTCGCAGTGCCTGGAAGGAATAACCAACACGGATACCCGTTGATCGACACGTTGCCGCTTGACACATTCTTCAAGGGCCAGGCGTTCGTTTTCATCGTTCCCAATCTCGAAAGGAATGGCGTTAGTATCATTATTCATGTGTTGTCTCCCAATGAGCTCCATTCTGCATGAAGGCTGCGCGCTCTGACAACATTATTGCAGTACCGCCAAAGGAAATATAATGCTAGTGACATTCACTTCGAGCGAGACCGGCGAAATTCTGATGTTTGCCGATGCGGCCAAGGAACTGCTCGGGGCTATTGGTAAGGAAACGACCGCGAAAGGCACCTTTACTCAGGCCGAAATGGCGGGTGCGGCAGCAGCTTTGCGGCAGGCCTCGCAATTGGCCGAGCCGGCACCAGAGGAAGACCTCGATGTGCCGGAAGAGAGAAGGCAGCCAGTTGTTGTGCTGGGACAGCGTGCCTGGCCATTGATCGACATGCTTGAACGCACCGCCAAAGGTGGTCCGAAAGCCAATATCGTCTGGCAGGCCGCTGCCGCTTTCTAAACTGTAACGGGTTTTAGAAGAGCTCGATGTCGTCGGTCTTGTTCTTCATGTCGGCAATGAACTTGTCGACAGCTTCATGAACCGGTACGCCCTGCATGACCGCTTCGAACATGGCGACTTCGTCGACGGTGGTGTATTTCGACTTGATCTTCTCCTGCAATCCAACCCATTCGCCAGGGTTGAACAGGCGCTGGGTGTCGGCAACCAGATTGCTCAGGTCGCCAAGGCTGTAGCCAACGTGGGCCAGCCGCTGCACCAGCTTGTCGTAAAACTGGAAGGCGATGATCGCCTGATGCACCATGGTCGATACGTTTTCGGAAATCCCGCTCAGATTCTGTTTCGCCACGCCGACCTCACCGACATCGGGCAGTGACTCCACGGTCTGGGAAATCATCTGCATATAGCCAGCCATGGTGGTAAAGGAATTGGTCAGCACTTCAACTGAAGCGTTGCTGTCCTTCATCGCGGTTTCGATCTGGACGGCAGCCAGTTCGAGCATCAATACCGTTTCGCGGACCTGGCTCCAGTTCAGGTCGGGCTGATGGGCCGAGGTGCCACGAGCTTTTTCGAGTTCCATTTTGTCTCCTTCGGGGCTACGAGCTGTAGCGCAATTAATTTGGGGCGGTTCTCAGCGCTTCCGCCGGCTATCTGCTTTCCGGCGCCAGCGTTCGAGGTCGCTAGCACTCGGCTCGGCAAACTTGCCGCCGCCGGCATTGGCCATGAAAATCACCCCCCGGGCGACTTCAAGGTCACTCAGGGCCGGGTTGCCGCCCTTGGCCGGCATTTTTCGGAGTCCGCCATACGACGCCGGCACCAGATCATCGAGGCCTTCCCGTACCAGTGGGCGCCAGGCTTTCTTGTCGCCGAGTATGGGTGCCCGATGCTTGCCGCTGCCGTGACACTCGATGCAGGTGGATTCATAAACTTCGGCACCGGATTTTTCTTCGGCACCGGCGGGCAGGAAAACCGCCAACAAGGCGAGGGGAAGAAGGCGCATGGGAAATGATGTTTGGTCAGGGAGTGCCAGTATCTTAAATCGCCGCGATAATTCGCGCATGAGTTTCCAGCGCCTTCTGATTTTTGCCCTTTTTTTGCAGTCGACCGCAGCATCGGCGGCGCCGCCGATGGTCGCCGTCGACGTTGGCCATGGTCTGAAAGACACCGGTGCGATCAGTGCGCGCGGACGGACCGAGTTCGAATTCAACCAGCAGTTTGCCATGCGCCTGGCCGGGACTTTGCGCGAACGTGGTTTGCGGGTGAAGGAAATCAACTTTGCCGGTGATATCGGCAGTCTGGCGGAGCGCCCGCGCCAGGCGAACGGCAGCGATTTTTTCATCGCCATTCATCACGATTCGATCAGCCAGCAATATCTGCAGCTCTGGGATTGGGACGGCAGCGAGGCGAGCTATACCGAGGTCAAACGCGGCTTCGGCATTTTTGTCTCGGCGCAGAATCCCGATCTCGCCACCAGCCTGCGTTGCGCTTCAAGTATCGGCGCCGTGATGGTGCGAGCCGGCTTCGTGCCGTCGATGTGGCATGGCCGCAAGCATTTGCCGGCCGACCAGAAAAACGGCGTCTGGTATTACGACAACCTCGTCGTGCTGTACCGAACGAAGCTGCCGGCCGTGCTTTTCGAAGCCGGGGTGATCAAGCATCGCGAAGAAGAACTGGAATTGTTCGATCCAGAACGTCAGGCGCGGATGGCGGATGCCGTCACGACCGGCATTGCTGGCTGTCTGTCAGTCAGAGAAAAATCGGTTCAGGAGTGAGGTCGACGCCGAAACGCGCTTTGACATCGGCCTGAACCGCCGCCATTGTCCGCCGGACATCGGCTCCGGTAGCGCCGCCGCGATTGACCAGAACCAGCGCCTGCTTCTCGTACATGCCGACCGGTCCGAGGTTCTTGCCTTTCCAGCCAGCCTGTTCGATCAGCCAGCCGGCGGCCAGCTTGACCCGGCCATCCGGCTGCGGGTAGCAGGGCAGGGCGGGGTTCTGGCTGGCAAGAGCATGGGCGACGTTGTGGTCGACCACCGGGTTGTGGAAGAAGCTGCCGGCGTTGGGAATAATCGCCGGGTCAGGCAGCTTGCGCTGGCGAACAGCAATGATGGCGTTGGCGACGTCCTGCGGTGTGGGCGTGCTGATCTGTTGCGCTGCCAGCTCCTGAGTTACATCGGCGTAGCGGGTATTGGCAACCCAGGCTTTTGGCAGGCGGAAAACCACTGAAGTGATCGCCATGCGACCGCTCAAATGCCAGCCTTGCTGCTTGAAAACGCTGTCACGGTAGCCGAAACGGCAAGCGCTGCGGTCGACGGTCAAAAAAGCCTGTTTTTCAAAATCCCAGGCAGTGACGTTATGCAGTAACTCACCGACTTCGATCCCGTAGGCACCGACATTCTGGATTGGTGCAGCGCCGACGGTGCCGGGAATCAGGCTGAGATTTTCCAGGCCGGGGTAGCCCTGTTGCAACGTCCATTGGACGAAGTCATGCCAGTTTTCACCGGCACCGGCTTCGATGTAGAACGATTCGGCGTCTTCCTTGAGCAGGCGCTTGCAGGGGATAGCCATGTGGAGGATGAGGCCGTCGAAGTTTCCATTCAGGACGAGATTGCTGCCACCGCCGAGGATGAAGCGCTTTTCGTTGGCTGTTGTTGCTGCGGCTAGCTGCTCGGGGGTGGTGATTTTTTGATAGCGAGCGGCCTGGCCGGGGAGGGCCAGGGTGTTGAAGGGGGTTAGGTTGATGTTTTTGCTTTCGTGCATAAGGGCGATTTTCGTCGATTTTTGGGTGGGGTGCTTGGGTTGGCTATTGTTTTCCGCCCTTGCGGGGCGTCTTACTTTCTTTTGCTTCGCCAAAAGAAAGTAAGCAAAGAAAAGGCGACCCAGGGGCGGTGCCGGCTGCGCCGGTTCCCTGCGCTACTCGAAACGCCGGGTGGCTGGCTAAACTCGCCTGCGGCTCAGACAACGCCAGCCAAAGGCCCCCGGCATTCCTGCGTTGCTCGGCACCTTCCAAGGGGCCCGGTGAAACGGTCCGGGCTGAACCTTTGGTGTGATCATTCCAATTTTGACGGGAGTGGCGGCGGTTGGTGGCGCGCAACAGCGCGCATTTGGGCCTCGTGTGCAGCGCCGAGCAACGGAGAAGCCGGCGGAAAGGGGCGAGGACTGTCTGAGGGCGTAGCCCGAGTTCCGCAGCCCCAGCCGGTTTCGAGGTGCGCAGGGAAGTTGGCGCAGCCAACCGCGTAACCCGGGGTCGCCTTTTCTTTGGCTACTTTATTTTGGCGAAGCAAAAGAAAGTACGCCCGCCCGCAAGGCGGAAAACACTGCCCATTAAATCTGCGTTAAACATTGAAACGGGAACGCCAAAACCACTGGATTCCCTCCAGCTACCGTCCCGATTACAGCAACGGCGCGAGCCAATATTCCGCATCCTTCAATGCCATCCCCTTCCGCCCAGCCCAATCCTCCAGCTGGTCCCGCCCTATCTTCGGAATGGCAAAATACGAAGCTCCGGGATGCCCGATGAAGAACCCCGATACCGCTGCCGCCGGCATCATGGCGCAGGATTCCGTCAGATGCATGCCGGCATTGGCTGGCGCGTCGAGTAGGGTAAAGAGTTCCCGCTTGGCGGTGTGGTCAGGGCAGGCCGGGTAGCCCGGTGCCGGGCGAATACCTTTGTATTTCTCGGCGATCAGTTCACTGTTGTCGAGCGATTCGTCGCCGGCATAACCCCAGTATTTGGTGCGGACTTGCAGATGCAGCCATTCAGCCGCGGCCTCGGCTAGCCGATCGGCCAGCGACTTGAGCATGATCGCCGAGTAGTCATCGTGGGCGGCTTCAAAGGCGGTGACGCGCTCGTCGATGCGGTGGCCGGCGGTGACGGCAAAGACGCCGACGTAATCGCGTTTGCCGACAAAATCGGCGAGCGCCATGTTGAATCGGCCTGGCGGCTGCTTGTGTTGCTGGCGCAGGCCGACCCAGCGGGTGAGTTCTATAGTGCGGTTTTCATCGGCATAAATAATGATATCTTCGTTCTCGGCGCTGGCTGGATAAAGGCCGAAGACAGCTCTGGCCGACAGCCAGTTCTCGTTGATGATGCTGGTCAGCATTTTCTTGGCGTCGGCGAACAACTGACGGGCGGCTTCGCCGACCGTCTCATTCTCGAGGATGGCCGGATAGCGACCGGCCAGATCCCAACTTTGGAAGAACGGTGTCCAGTCGATAAGCAGCGACAGGTCGGCCAGACTCGGGTTGAGGGTTTGCAGTCCGAGTTGGTTGGGAATGGTCGGCGAGAAGGCTTCGTTCCACGTGAAACGGTTGGCACGGGCTTCTACCAGCGTCACCATCGTGGCGCCCTTGCGACCCGCATGTTCGGCGCGGACGGTTTCATATTCGGCGACGATTTCGGCCATGTAGCCGTCACGCTGATCGACTGAAAGCAGCTTGGTGGCGACGCCGACGGCACGTGAGGCATCCGGCACATAGATGACGGCGCCCTCTGTATTGGGGGCAATCTTAATCGCAGTGTGGGCGCGGCTGGTTGTCGCGCCGCCTATCAACAGCGGTTGCTTCATGCCAAGACGCTGCATTTCCGAGGCAACGTGGGCCATTTCTTCAAGCGATGGCGTGATCAGGCCGGACAGGCCGATGATGTCGACGCGATGCTCAAGCGCCGCCTTGAGGATGTTGTCGCAACTGACCATGACGCCGAGGTCGACCACGTCATAGCCATTACAGCCGAGAACGACGCCGACAATGTTCTTGCCGATGTCGTGCACATCGCCCTTGACCGTCGCCATCAGGATCTTGCCCTTGCTGCCCAGGCCGGTGCGGGTCTTTTCCGCTTCGATGTAGGGCAGCAGATGAGCGACCGCCTGCTTCATGACGCGGGCGGATTTGACGACCTGTGGCAGGAACATCTTGCCAGCACCGAAGAGGTCGCCAACGTGGTTCATGCCGTTCATCAGCGGGCCTTCGATGACACTGAGTGGCGGCTTGCCTTCAGCGGCCAATTGGGCGCGGACTTCTTCGGTATCGGCGACAACGAACTCGGTGATGCCCTTGATCAGCGCGTGTTCGAGACGTTTCTCGACGGACTGTTCGCGCCACGAGAGATCGGGGCCAGTGTCCTTGGCCTTGCCTTCCTTCACCGTCTGGGCGAAGTCGACCAGCGCTTCACCGGCGTTCGGGTTGCGGTTGAGCACCACGTCCTCGACCTTGTCGCGCAGCACCGGCTCGAGATCGTCGTAGATGCCGAGCATGCCGGCATTGACGATGCCCATGGTCATGCCATTCTTGATCGCGTGGAAGAGGAAAACGGTATGGATCGCCTCGCGCACGGCATCGTTGCCACGGAAGCTGAACGATACATTGGAAACGCCGCCGGAAATGTGGGCGTGTGGCAGGTTTTGCTTGATCCAGCGTACCGATTCGATGAAATCGACGGCGTAGTTGTCGTGTTCCGGGATGCCGGTGGCGATGGCGAAGATATTCGGGTCGAAAATGATGTCTTCAGCCGGGAAACCAATGCTCAGCAACAGCTCGTAGGCGCGTTGGCAGATTTCCGTCTTGCGGGCGTAGGTGTCGGCCTGGCCCTTCTCGTCAAAGGCCATGACGATGACCGCGGCGCCGTAGCGGCGGGCGAGGCGGGCCTGCTCGATGAACTTGGCTTCGCCTTCCTTCATCGAAATCGAATTGACGATGCCTTTGCCCTGGATGCACTTGAGGCCGGCTTCGATGACTTCCCATTTCGACGAGTCGATCATGATCGGCACGCGCGAAATGTCCGGCTCCGAGGCGATGAGCTTGAGGAAACGATCCATCGCGGCGATGGAATCAAGCATCGCCTCGTCCATGTTGATGTCGATGACCTGGGCGCCGTTTTCGACCTGCTGACGGGCGACGGCCAGCGCGTCGTCGAAGCGGCCCTCCAGAATCATCCGGGCGAAGGCTTTCGAGCCGGTGACGTTGGTCCGCTCGCCGACGTTCACGTAAAGCGAATCGGCGCCGACGTTGAACGGCTCCAGTCCGGAGAGGCGCAGCTTCTTTTCGATTTTCGGCACTTTTCTCGGGTTGACCGTAGCAACCCGCTCGGCGATGGCCTTGATGTGCTCGGGCGAGGTGCCGCAGCAGCCGCCGACGATATTGACGATGCCGGCCTTGGCCCAGCTCTCGATTTCATCGGCCAGCATGTCGGCCGTTTCGTCGTAGCCGCCGAAGGCGTTGGGCAGACCGGCGTTCGGGTGCGCCGAGATGTAGCAATCGCAGATGCGCGAGAGTTCTTCGACGTATTGGCGCAGTTCCTTGGCGCCGAGCGCACAGTTCAGGCCAAACGACAGCGGCTGGATATGGTTCAGCGAATTCCAGAACGCCTCGGCGGTCTGCCCCGACAGCGTACGGCCGGAGGCATCGGTAATCGTGCCGGAAATCATCACCGGCCAGCGGCGGCCAGTTCGGTCGAAGAAGGTTTCGATGGCGAACAGTGCGGCCTTGGCATTCAAGGTGTCGAACACGGTTTCGACCAGCAGGATGTCGGCACCGCCTTCAACCAAGCCGGTGATCGATTCGATGTAGTTGGCGACCAGTTCGTCGAACGTGACGTTGCGATAGCCCGGGTCATTGACGTCCGGCGAGATCGACGCAGTGCGGCTAGTCGGGCCAAGGACGCCGGCGACGAAGCGCGGCTTGGCCGGGTTGGCTGCGGTGAATTCGTCGCACAGTTCGCGGGCGAGGCGGGCGCCTTCGAAATTCAATTCGTAGACCAGTTCGGTCAGGTTGTAATCAGCCTGCGAAACGGAGGTCGAATTGAAGGTGCAGGTTTCGAGAATATCGGCGCCGGCTTCGAGGTAGGCGCGGTGAATGCCGCCGATGATGCCGGGCTGGGTCAGGACCAGCAGGTCATTGTTGCCCTTGAGATCGTGCGGGTGATCCTTCAGACGCTCGCCGCGATAATCCGCTTCCTGCAGGCCGTGGCGCTGGATCATGGTGCCCATGGCGCCGTCGAGTATGAGCAGGCGTTGCTGGAGCAGGGCGGAAAGTTCGGCGGTACGGTCGGCTTGAATCATGATCACCTCGGCAAAGCAGGAATGCACCGGGGGCGCCGCAATAAAAAACGGCGTCACAAACCGGTTATGGGTTTGCGAGCGCCGTTGATCATTGCCGAGCCTGGCCCCATTGCAGGGTCGCAGCGCTCCTCGGCAGAGGCCGTAGTTTACCGGTCGCTGTCGGGACTGCCAAGTGCCTTGATTTATTTAGCCTTTGGCAGCGACGCGCTTCGAGGTCTTCTTGACGCCGCCGTGGCCGGTGTCGAAGTGCACCATGAAGTAGGTTTCTTCCATCGGCGGCATGCCTTCGATCCGCCATTCCCAGATTTCTTCCTGCAGATTGTTGAAGACGACTTTGGAGCCGGGCACGCCGAGCAGGCGGCGGATGTCGTCCTTGCTCATGCCATCACGGACCCGGGCGTAATTGGCATCGTTCAATACCTGTTCCATCTTGCTGACGACCTGCTGGCGGTCGAAGCTGATCATGTAGCAATGCACACCGCTCGGCTGCCGGCTGTATTCCCAGGTGGCAGTGCCGTCGTCGTTCCAGTGCTGAAAGCCGGGTTCGCCCATGCGCGTGCGGACTTCGGCGGCAGTGGTCAGGCCGGGCTTGATTTCCTGAAGGTTGACCGCATCGCATGCCGGTAGCAGTACGGTGGCGATAGCGGCAATAGCGGTGTTGATCCAGGCGGGGAATTTCATGATGGCTCCGGAATTGTTTGAGGCTTAAGTTTACGTGTGGCTTGGCTTGCTTTCATAATATCGCCAGACCCTAATTTACGGATGCCCTCATGCAACACCTCGATCCCAGTGCCGCATATGCCCTGCGGCAGCAAAAACCGGAGGCGGTACTTGTCGATTGCCGGACGGAAGTTGAGCACATGTATGTCGGCCACCCGGTTGGGGCCGAGCATGTCGCCTGGCAGGACGGGCCGGATTGGGAGATCGACCCGGAATTTGCCGACAAGGTGAAGCGGCTGGTCAAAAAAGACCTGACGCGACCGGTGCTGATCATTTGCCGTAGTGGCCATCGTTCGCTTTCCGCCGGCGAGGCGCTTGAAGCAGCCGGCTTCAGCGACGTGATCAATGTGCTGGAAGGCTTCGAGGGGCCGCTCGATGACGATTTTCATCGTGGCACGCAGGGCGGCTGGCGGTTTCGCGGACTACCCTGGCAGCAATCGTGATTTCTGGTGGGCGAGGGCAGCGAATCCGCCCAGGGCCATCAGACCGGTCATGCCCAGCGCCAGGCTGAGCGTTGAACCCCAGAGGGCCGGGGCGATCAGGGCGGCGGCCAGGCTGTTGAAGCTGGACTGAAAGAAGGTCTGGCAGGAGGCGGCGAGGCCGCGCTGTGCCGGGAAGGGGTCAAGGGCCAAGATGGTCAGGCAGGGCATGGCCAGCGCCATGCCGGTGGTGTAGACGAAGAGCGGCATGACGCTCCATGGCAACGCGGGCGGCAGCGCCAGGTTGAGGCCGAGGTTGATCAGCGCGGCGCTGACCATGATCAGGTAGCCGAGGGCGATCGTTCGCGGCAACGTGATTTTTCCGGCGAGGCGGCCGGAGAGCCAGGAGCCGGTCAGCAATCCCCCCATGGCCGGGCCGAACAGCCAGAGAAAGCCGGTTTCCGCGACCCCGAGGTGCTGCATCAGGAAGACCGGGGCCGACAGCACGTAGATGAAAAATCCGGCGAAATTGAGCGACAGTGCGGCGCAGGCGAATAGGAAGGGCGGCGATGACATCACTTTCCAGTAGGTCTTGCCGAGGTAGGCGGGGCGCAGGGACTGACGTTTTTCCGGGGGCAGCGTTTCCGGCAGCAGTTTCCAGCAGGCCAGCCAGAGTGCTGCGGTCAACAGCACCAAAAAGACAAAAACCGACCGCCAGCCGAACCAGGCCTGCAACCAGCCGCCAACCACCGGCGCGACGGCCGGGGCCAGCGCGAACATCATGGTGATCTGCGACATCAGGCGCTGGGCCGGCGCGCCGTCGTACAGGTCGCGGACGATAGCGCGGCCAATAACAATACCGGCACCGGAGGTAATGCCCTGCATGGCGCGCCAGAACCAGAGCTGCTCAATGCGGGTGGCAAAGACACAGCCGAGTGACGCCAGGCCGAACAGCGCGAGAGCGATCAGGATGACGCGACGACGCCCAAAACGATCGGAAATCGCGCCGTGCCACAAGGTCATCAGGGCAAAGGAGAGCAGGTAAATGGATAGCGTCTGCTGGACTTCGATCTGGCTGGCGCCGAGCTTGTCGGCGATGTCGTGGAATGATGGCAGGTAGGCGTCGATCGAGAACGGGCCAAGCGCTGACAGTGATGCCAGAAGGAGCGCAATGCCGCGCGTACTGGCCCGAATTTCCCGTTCAGCCACGGGCAAAACGGCGATACTGGATGGCTTCGGCGACGTGCGGGGCGCGAACCGTATCGCTGCCAGCGAGGTCGGCGATGGTCCGGGCGACCTTGAGGATGCGATGCCAGGCGCGGGCAGAAAGGTCGAGCTGGGTCGTCGCCTGTTTAAGCAACTTGCTGCCGGCTTCATCCGGGGTGCAGCAGGCATCGACTTCGGCCGCGCTCAGGCGGGCATTGGGCTTTTGCTGGCGCGCCTGCTGTCTTTCCTGCGCGGCTTCGACCCGAGCCCGCACGGCGGCAGAGGTTTCGCCATCCGGCTTGCCGGCCAGGGCATCGGCGGGCAAGGCAGGGACTTCGATCAACAGGTCGATGCGGTCGAGGAAGGGGCCAGAAAGCTTGCTGCGATATTTCGCTATCTGGTCGGGCGTACAGCGGCATTTGCCATTTGAATGGCCCGAATAGCCACAACTGCATGGATTCATCGCGGCGACCAGTTGAAACTCAGCGGGAAATTCAGCCTGACGGGCGGCTCGGGCAATGTGGATGCGGCCGGTTTCGAGCGGCTCGCGCAGGGTTTCGAGAACTTTCCGGTCGAATTCGGTCAGTTCATCCAAAAATAAAACGCCTTGATGGGCCAGGCTGATCTCGCCCGGACGTGGCGGGTTGCCGCCACCGACCAGCGCGACGGCCGAGGCCGTATGGTGTGGCTGCCGGTAGGGGCGAACGCCGAAGGCTTCCGGCCGGAACTGCCCGATCAGCGACAGGACGGCGGCTGAAGATTTGGCGGTTGCGCTGTCGAGTGCCGGCATCAGGCCAGGCAGGCGGGCGGCGAGCATGGATTTGCCTGAACCGGGCGGGCCGACCATCAGTAGTGAATGTTTCCCGGCAGCGGCGATTTCCAGCGCCCGCTTGGCCTGCGTTTGCCCGCGCACTTCCGCCAGATCCGGGGAAAATGCCGGTTTTTCGCGGTCTACCGCAGCAGCCTGAGGCAAGGTGCTCTGGCCGGCCAGATGCGCACAGACTTCGAGCAGCGATCTGGCCGAGAGTATTTCACCGGAACCGGTCAGCGCCGCTTCCCGGGCGCTGGCTTCGGGCAGGATGAAAGCCTTGCCGTTGCCCGCCGTTTGCAGCGCCATCGCCAATGCACCGCGTATCGGGCGCAACTCGCCGGAGAGCGACAATTCGCCAGCAAATTCGTAGTCGGCGAGGGCCTTGCCGGGCGTCTGATTGCTTGCGGCAAGAATACCCAGGGCGATTGGCAGGTCGAAGCGACCGGATTCCTTCGGCAAGTCGGCTGGCGCGAGATTGACCGTGATCCGTTTGCTGGGGAATTCGAAGCCGGAGTTGATGATGGCCGCTCGCACGCGGTCCCGCGCTTCCTTGACTTCAGTATCCGGCAGCCCAACCAGAGTGAAACAGGGCAGGCCACTGGCGAGATGGACTTCGACAATGACCGGCGGCGCGTTCAGGCCATCCAGCCCGCGGCTGTATGCGATGGCCAGTGCCATGCTGAACTACTCGCCCGAGCGGGCTTTTTCCAGCGCGTCGACGCGAGCTTCCAGTGCCTTGAGCTTTTCGCGGGTACGGGCCAGAACCTGTGCCTGGACATCGAACTCCTCGCGGGTGACCAGATCAAGCTTGGCGAAGACGCCGCTGACGACGGCCTTGGCGTTCTTTTCAATGTCCTTGACCGGTGAGTTGGCCAGCAGGGCGCTCATTTTGGCGCCGAATTCTTCGAGAATTTTAGGGTCGAGCATGGGGTTCCTCCGAGATATGACAGTGTAGCACAGGGGTTTTGTCGGCTTTTTCGATGACCGCTCGGGCATGGTGCGTAACGCTCTGTAACTGCACCTGCATGGTGCGTTAAGTTGGTGCATGCCTTCCTTCGTCATACGAAATCCCTTGATTTTTATCAAAAAATTAGCCTGGCACACCTTCTGCTTTTGTTGTGCTGCACAAATCATTTTTTGCTTTTAATTTTTGACAGGAGAGAACCCATGAATAAATCACTTATCGCCCTGGCCCTCGTTGGAGCCTTCGCTGTTCCCGCTTTCGCCCAGACCGCTGCGCCTGCCACTGAAACTGCTCCGGCTGCTGAAGCTGGCCCGCACACTCTTACCGGCAACGTCGGCCTTTTCAGCGAGTACCGTTTCCGCGGCATCGCCCAGACTTTTGCCAAGCCGGCCCTGCAGGGCGGTTTTGATTACTCTCACTCAAGTGGCATCTACGTTGGTAACTGGAATTCCAATGTGAACTCTGGCGCCGGTTTCCCGAACAGCAATCTGGAAATGGACTTCTACGGCGGCTACAAGATGGCTTTCGGCGACTTCGGTATCGACGTCGGCGGCATTTACTACTACTACCCGGGTAGCGAATGGAACAACAGGTCAGTCAAGAATGGTGAGCTGTATATCGGCGGTAGCTGGAAGTTCTTGTCTGCCAAATACTTCTACGCCGTGACCGATTACTTCAATGCCAAGGGTCCAAACGGTGAAAGCACCGATGGTACTGGCTACTTCGACCTGTCGGCCAACTTTGACCTGGGCAATGGCTGGGGCATCAACGGCCACATCGGATATCTTGATTTCAAGAAAGTCAGCAATGCTGATTACACCGATTGGAAACTGGGTGTCACCAAGGACATCAATGGCTGGGTCGTTGGCCTCGCCTACATTGATTCCACCGCCAAGGGCGATTGCAGCAAGGGCCAATTCTATTGCTTCAGCAATAGCCTTGACACCACTGGAACGCAAAACGGTTCCAAGGTCATGAACGCTGGTCGTGCCACCGGCATCCTGTCTGTTTCCAAGACCTTCTAAATCGATTTAAAAATCCCCCATCGGCGTACCGGCCGGTGCCGGTGGGGGACAAAAATTTCAATCTCTTGAGGAATACTCATCATGAAATTCGTTACCGCCATCATCAAGCCGTTCAAGCTGGACGAAGTGCGAGAAGAGTTGTCCGCCATCGGCGTTCAAGGCATCACGGTCACTGAAGTGAAGGGTTTCGGCCGGCAAAAAGGGCATACCGAGTTGTACCGGGGTGCTGAATATGTCGTCGATTTCCTGCCCAAGGTGAAGATCGAGGCTGCCGTGAAGTCCGAGCAGATCGAGCAAATCATTGAAGCCATCGAGAAATCGGCCAGCACCGGCAAGATCGGCGACGGCAAGATCTTCGTCTTCGACCTCGAACAAGTCATTCGTATTCGGACCGGTGAAACCGGCACCGATGCCCTGTAAGGAGCGAACCATGAAACGCTTATTTGCATTGCTGGCTCTGGTCGGTGCCGTCAGTTTCGGCGCGCCGGTCTGGGCCGAAGAAAAGGCTGCCGAGCCGGTCGCTGCGGCTGCAGTCGCAGCTGCTCCCGCGGCGGCCGCTGCCGAAGCTGCTCCGGCCGCTGCACCAGTGGCACTCGTTGCCAACAAGGGCGACAACGCCTGGGTCATGGTCTGCGCCGCTCTGGTCATCCTGATGTCCATCCCCGGCCTGGCGCTGTTCTACGGTGGCCTGGTCCGCACCAAGAACATGCTGTCGGTGCTGATGCAGGTCTTCGTCACCTTCTCGCTGATCTCCGTGCTCTGGGTGATTTACGGCTATTCCGCCGCCTTCACTGAGGGCAACCAGTTCTTCGGGGTGCTCGACAAGCTCTTCCTGAAAGGCGTGACGGTTGAATCGGTCGGTGCCACTTTCAGCAAGGGTGTGGTCATCTCCGAACTGGCCTTCGTGATCTTCCAGGGTGCTTTTGCAGCCATTACCTGCGGCCTGATCGTCGGTGCCTTCGCTGAGCGTGCCAAGTTCTCCGCCGTTCTGGTCTTCATGGTCATCTGGTTCACGCTGTCCTACATTCCGATGGCCCACATGGTCTGGTACTGGGCGGGTCCGGATGCCTACATTGACGCAGCGGCTGGTGAAGCTGCCGGCAAGACGGCTGGCTTCCTGTTCCAGAAGGGCGCTCTCGACTTCGCAGGCGGTACCGTGGTGCATATCAATGCCGCTATCGCTGGCCTGGTCGGTGCTTACATGATCGGCAAGCGTACCGGTCTGGGTAACGTGGCCATGGCCCCGCACTCCCTGACCTTCACGATGATCGGTGCTTCCCTGCTGTGGTTCGGCTGGTTCGGCTTCAACGCCGGTTCCGCTCTCGAAGCTTCCGGTGGTGCAGCGCTGGCCATGGTCAATACCTGGGTTGCCACTTCATGTGCTGCGCTGTCCTGGATGTTCGCCGAATGGATGCTGAAGGGTAAGCCCTCGATGCTGGGTGCTGCTTCCGGTGCGGTTGCCGGTCTGGTGGCGATCACCCCGGCTGCCGGCTTCGTCGGTGTGATGGGCGCCATCGTTATCGGCCTGCTGGCTGGCATCGTCTGCCTGTGGGGCGTCAATGGCCTGAAGAAGCTGCTCGGTGCAGATGACTCCCTCGATGTCTTCGGCGTCCATGGCGTCGGCGGCATCCTCGGCGCCACGCTGACCGGTGTCTTCGCTGACCCGGCCCTCGGCGGCACAGGTGTCTATGACTATGTTGCCAATGCGGTCGGTCCTTACGACATGACGGCTCAGGTGATCTCCCAGCTCTGGGGTGTCGGTACCGTGATCGTCTGGTCTGGCGTGGTTTCCATCGTCGCCTTCAAGCTGGTCGATATCGTCATCGGTCTGCGTGTGCCGGAAGAAGAAGAGCGTGAAGGTCTTGACCTCACCTCGCACGGCGAAACGGCCTACCACCACTAAACAAAAGTTTTGTAGTCTCTCTCCCTTCGGGCACCTTCGGGTGCCCGCTTTTTTTGGCCGAAGTTCTGGATATGCCTGATTTTGCCGCTCAGGGTCGGTCGACCGCAGCAGTCGATTATTTGATCAGCGGGAGCAGGCGGCGGAACTCGTCGGTTCCGGCCTTTTGCAGCCACTCGAAAAGAACCATTTCGGTGGACACTATCTGGGCACCCTCGGCGCGCATGCGCTCAATGGCCAGGTTCCGATTTTCCCGGGTGCGTGAGGAGGCCGCATCAGCCACCAGATAGACGTCAAACCCGGCGCCAAGCAGTCCGAAAGCAGTTTGCAGCACACAGACATGGGTTTCCATGCCGGTCAGGATGATCTGCTGACGGCCGGTGGCGCGCAGCATATCGACGACGCCGGCTTCGCCAGTGCAGGAGAAATGGGTTTTCTCGAAAAAATGGGCGTTGACCCTGGGGCCAGCCGTTGTTTCTATGGTCGCAGCGTTCTGAATTTCGACCACGCTGTGACCGAGGCCACGGACGTATTGCTCGGAAATGAAGCTCGGCACGCCAAGCTGCCGGGCGGCAGTAAGCAGGCGAACATTATTGGCGATTGCCACTTCGCCCTCGAAGATCGCCGGCGCCAGTTTTTCCTGGACATCGACGACCACCAACAGGGACTGCTCACGCCTGATCAGCATGGCTTAGCGGAAAACGACAGTCTTGCTGCCATGCACCAGTACCCGGTCTTCGAGGTGGTAGCGCAGGCCGCGGGCGAGTACGGTTTTCTCGATGTCCTTGCCGTAGCGCACCATGTCTTCCGGTGAATCGGAATGATCGATGCGGATGACGTCCTGCTCAATGATCGGGCCGGCATCGAGTTCGCTGGTGACGTAATGGCAGGTCGCGCCAATCAGTTTGACGCCTCGCGTGTAGGCCTGATGGTAAGGCTTGGCGCCGGCGAAACTGGGCAGGAAGCTGTGGTGGATGTTGATGATCCTGCCGGAGAGCGCGTCGCACAGTTCCGGCGAGAGAATTTGCATGTAGCGGGCCAGCACCATCGAATCACCGCGCACGTCGTCAAAAATTCGCTGCATTTCGGCGTAGGCGCCCTGCTTGTTGTCCCCGGTCACCGGCACATGGTGGAAGGGGATGCCGTGCCATTCGACAAAGCCACGGAAAGTGTCGTGGTTGGAAATGACGCAGGGAATCTCGATGTCGAGTTCCTTGGCTTGCCAGCGCGCGAGCAGGTCATACAGGCAATGTTCCTGCTTGGAAACCAGCACGACCACGCGTCGCTTGACGGCGCTGTCGTTGATTCGCCAGTCCATTTGCAGCGGCTCACCGACTTCCTTGCCGAAACGTTCGCGGAATTCGGCGAGCAGGAAAGGCAGCGAATCGGCCTTGATCTCGATGCGCATGAAATAGCGGCTGGTCAGTACATCGGAGTGGAAACTCGATTCGAGGATCCAGCCACCGTTACTGGCAATAAAGCCGGAAACTTTGGCGATGATGCCGACCTGATCGGGGCAGGAGGCGGAGAGCGTGTAGAAACGGTTGCTGGGCATTTCCAGCTCAGGCGACTTTGGCGAAAGCTTTGTCAATTTCAGTGCGCAGATCGTCATAGTTCAAGACGACAGGGTACTGCGGGAATTCACGGATGACGTTCTCGGGCGGGTGAAACAGGATGCCGCCGTGGGCTTCGCCAAGCATCGCGGTATCGTTGTACGAATCACCGGCAGCGACGATGGTGAATTTCAGTTCCTTGAAGCGTTTGACCGCTTCGCGCTTCTGGTCCGGCATGCGCAGATGGTAGGCGACCAGCATGCCCGAAGCGTCAGCTTCCAGCGAATGGCAGAACAGTGTCGGCCAGCCAAGCTGGCGCATCAACGGATGGGCGAATTCGTAGAAGGTGTCGGACAGGATGACGACCTGATAATCCTCGCGCAATTGGTCGAGGAAGGCGCGGGCGCCCAACATCGGGCCCATTTCGCCGATTACTTTCTGGATATCCGGCAGGCCAAGCTTGTGCTCGCGCAGGATGTTCAGGCGGTAGGTCATCAGCTTGTCGTAATCCGGTTCGTCGCGCGTCGTGCGCTTGAGTTCGGGGATGCCGGTGCGTTCGGCGAATTCGATCCAGATTTCCGGAACCAGGACCCCTTCGAGGTCAAGACAGACGATTTGCACGGCCAACTCCCTGCGGAATGCGAAAAACGAGCATTTTACCCGATCAGGCAGCGCTTATTTCGGGAACTGGCCGCGAAAGATAGAAGCCCTGGGCATAGTCGACACCGAGCGAAGCCAACAGCGACAGGGTTTCGGCATCGCCGACAAATTCGGCCACGGTCTTTTTGCCCAGTCCGCGCGCCACTTCGACAATGGCCCGGACGAAGACCTGATCTTCCTTGCTGGTCAGAAGGCCGCGAATGAACATGCCATCGATCTTCAGGACATCGGCCGACAGGTGTTTCAGGTAGGCAAACGACGAGAAGCCGACGCCGAAATCATCCAGGCAGACGGTACAGCCCAGCGCCCGGATATCGCTGATGAAACGTTCCGAATCCTGCATGTTGGAGAGCGCGGCGGTTTCGGTCAGTTCGACAATGAGGCGGCGCGGTTCCACGTGAAACTCGGCCAGCAACGCACTGATCGAAGCGGCGAGGGAAGGATCATCAAAAGAGCGCGCCGAGATGTTGATTGCCAGCGCTGGCAAGTCCGGGGTTGCAGCCAGCTTGCGGATAGCAGCCTGCATCACCCAGCGGTCGATATCGACAATCCGCCCGCTACGCTCGGCCGACGGGATGAAGGCACCGGGCAGTAGCAGGTTGCCCGGATCGTTCGGGTCGATCATGCGGACCAGTGCTTCGTAGTGGGAGATGGCGCCGGTCTGGCAGGAATGCACGCCCTGGAAGTGCAGCACGAAGCGGCCATCCTGAAGGGCAGTCTGGATTTTTTCGTTCCAACCCAACTGAGCCAGCATTGACTCGGATTGGTCAAGATCCGGGCGATACAAGCGCCAGCAATTCTTGCCAGCGTGTTTGGCCTGATACATCGCTGCATCGGCATGGGAAACCAGTTCCTCGGCCGTCTCGCCGTGTTCGGGAAAGAGCGCAATGCCAAGACTGATGGTCAGCCCCAGGCGGCGACCGTTGAACTCGAAAATCATCTGGGAGACAGCTTCGATCAGGCGTTCCGCCATGCTCTGCGCACTGCTCAGGTTGGCGCCGGGCACAATGATGGCGAACTCGTCGCCACCCAATCGGGCCAGCACTTCATTGCTGCGGACCATGGCACCGACCACGTCGGCGGTTCGCACCAGAACGCTATCGCCGGCGCGGTGGCCATAGGTGTCGTTGATGTACTTGAATTCATCAAGATCGAAGTAAAGCAGGGCGCCGGAAATGCCGGGATTGCGCCGGCGCAGGGCCATCAGGCGGCCGAGTTCGGCATCGAAGCGGCTGCGGTTGGCAAGCGTCGTCAGCGGGTCGCGTTCGGCCATGAAGATCAGGCGTTCGGCAATCTGCCGCTCACTGGTGATATCTTCGAAAATCCATAGCCGACCGCTTTCGCCACCAGTCTGGTTTTTAACCGGGACGCTGTGCTGGGTGATGATCCGGCCATCACTCAGCTCGATCTCGATCTGTGTGCCGTCACCGTTGAATAGCGTTTGAAGCTCGACCGCATGCAACAAAGTGCCGATATTGCCGAGCGCTGTCCGAAGTTCGATGATGCTCGGCGCGGCTGCCAGAGTGCTGGGGTCGAGCTCCCAGAGTTGATGAAATGAGGGGTTGAGGTAGGCCACCTGATTGCTGCGCGAGACGAAGACCAGGCCTATGCGCATGGCAGCAAGCAGCGCATCGAGACGGGAACGCTCGATATCGATGGCTTCGGCCTGGGCCCGCTGTTCAGCTTCCGAGTCGCTGAGCTGCTTGATGCGCCGTTCCAGGGCGGTGGCCATGTTGTTAAAGGCATGGACGACGGTGCCCAGATCGTCAACGGCCGTTCCCGGCACGGAGGTGAAGGGGCGGCCGGCTTCAAGATCCTGGCTGGCCCGGGTAAGGAGATCGAGGCGTCGGGTCAGGCGGTGGGCCAGCGCGCCGAGGAACAGGGTCGAAATCAGGATGCCGAGTGCCGCCAGAACGACGTTCTGGGTCAGCAAGGTCTGGCGTACTTCACGCAGGAAGCTGAGATCGATGCCGATCTGCAGTTCGCCATAGCTGCGCCCTTCGAGCTGGACGGGAATGCGCGAATGCAGATACTCAAGGCGGGAAATATCGCCATTAAAGGCGTCCACCGCAGGAACGGGCGATTCCCGGGCCAGATTGGCGCTAGCGACCCGTTGCCCTTCCTCGTCGAACATCACGAGGTATTTCAGGCCCTGCAGTTGCTGTGCCGAGCGCAGCGTATCGCTGACGGCGGCATAGTCGCGCTGGGCCATGGCCGGGCCAATGGCGGCCTGGAGCAGGCTGGTGATTTCGGCCCGGCGCAATTCGAATTGCCGGGTCAGATGCTCTTCGGCCAGACGCTCGCTGTTCCAGACGATGGCGCTGAGCATCACCAGCTCGACCGCCACGGTCAGGGCAATCAGCTTGCTGCGCAACGAGTGGAACGAATTGAAGAGGAGCATCCTGGCTAGCGGGCGATATTGCCGAGCAAACGACGGGTTTCGGGCAGCAAGCGGTCGAGAGCATCGTAGTCTTCACGGGTCGGCTCACGAAATCCGCCGTGTGAAGTTTTTTCAAAGAAAATCTTGCCTTCGGCCGTCGGCTCGAAATTCAGCAATGCTGCCTTGATCGCAGCCTGTCTGGTTTCGGCAAGCCGGTTGTGGGCAAGGTAGAACAGCCCCGGAATTTTTGCCAACTCACGAAATACGACGGCTTCCTGCTGCAGCTCGGGCGAGGCGAGCATGAGCGTCGCATACGAGATGATGGCGGCCCGGGTCTTGCCGGAAAGGGCACTGTGCAGTGCGCTCGAATGCGTTACGGTTTCAACGAAGCGGTAATCGATATCTTCCTTCAGTCCCTCGTCGGCCAGAGCGACGGCGCCGCCGATGACGACCAGGGCGCTGCGTTCGACGATGGAAATCGACTGGTTGCGCAAATCCTTCAGGCTGGTCAGTGGATTGTTGCGATGGGTAACGATCGCGCTGCGGATCGGTGATTTGTGCATCAACAGCGTCTTGTAGCCATAATCCTTCATGGCGATGCGGGCGTAGTGCGGGGCGAGCACGGTGACATCATAATCACCGTCGAAAACCCGTTTGACGAAGGTGTCGAAGTCCGGCGCGGTGACGACCTGTACCGGTTGTTGCAGATCGCGCTCCAGGGCGTTGGCGATCGGCTGGTAGGTGGCCAGCAGGGTGCGCGTACTCAAGTAGGGCATCAGCCCGAGGGTCAGCGCCTTGGCTGGTTTTTCCTGGGCAAGAGGGGCGCCGGCTGCCAGCAAGCCGAGGCCACCAAGAAGCATCAATCGTCTTTTCCTGAGCATGCCGTTCCTCCTGGCAGGTAGCTGAGTGATCCACGAAAACAGCTTTTAGGTTGTCATTCCCGCGCCGGCGGGAATCCAGAGCGCGAAGGTCGTATTCCGGGTCAAGCCCGACATGACGACTTAAAAAAGCAGTCCCGCACCTTGGCTATCATCATCCCAACTCCCTGTAACGATATTACACCCTGTACACCGAACAATCCCGCTGGAATCAAGCCGGTGGCAACGATTCCAGCTCGTGCTGGGCATCCAGCCAGCGCTCTTCGGCAGCGCCAATCTCATCGACCAGCTTGGCCGCCTGCCGGTGCAATTCATCGCTTTCCCGCCGGTCGACCGCAGCATAGAGCGCCGGGTCGGCCAGCCTGGTGTCGAGCATGGCCTTTTCCTCGTTCCATTTGGCCATCTTCTTTTCCAGCTGCTCGATTTCCTTGATCAACGGGCGACGCTGGGCGAGCAGGGCTTGCCGGCTAGCCTTGGCGTCAGCCCGTTGTTGCAGACGGTCAGTTTTTTCAGCGGCAAACTCCGGCTCCTGCGCTTTTTCAGCCATGCGCTGGTTGGCCAGCCAGGCAGCGTAGTCGTCCAGGTCGCCATCGAATTCGCTGACCTTGCCATCGGCGACCAGCAGCAGTTCGTCGGCGCAGGTGCGCAGCAGGTGGCGGTCGTGTGAGACAAAAACAACGCCGCCTTCGTAGTCCTGCAGCGCGAAGGTCAGGGCTTCGCGCATTTCGAGGTCGAGGTGGTTGGTCGGCTCATCGAGCAGCAGCAGGTTGGGCTTGGTGCGGATCAGCAGAGCCAGCGCCAGCCGCGATTTTTCGCCGCCGGAGAAGGGTTCGATGGCGCGCATCGCCATGTCGCCACGAAAGTCGAAACCACCGATGTAGTCGCGCAATTCCTGTTCCGGCGTCGTCGGTTCGAGGCGGGCCAGATGTTGCAGCGGCGATTCGTCCAGACGCAACTGTTCGAGTTGGTGCTGGGCGAAGTAGCCGATGTTCAGCGCCTTGGCTTCCTTGCGCTCACCGCCCTGCTGGGCGATGGTGCCGGCCAGCAGCTTGACCAGCGTCGATTTGCCGGCACCGTTGCGGCCAAGCAGGCCAATGCGGCAGCCCGGTCGCAGCGTGAGCGAGATATTTTGCAGAATGCTGCGGTCAACATAGCCTGCAGCAGCTTTTTCAACGCTCAGCAAAGGGTCGGGTAGTGCATCTGGCTGCCGGAAGGCGAAATGGAAGGGCGAATCAACGTGGGCGGCAGCGACCGTTTCCATCCGCTCCAGCATCTTGATCCGGCTTTGTGCCTGGCGGGCCTTGGTGGCCTTGGCGCGGAAGCGGTCGATGAAGCTGTTGAGGTGGGCGATTTCCCGCTGCTGCGCTTCATACGCCGATTGCTGGGTGGACAGGCGCGCGGCGCGAGCCCGTTCGTAATCGGAATACCCGCCGGTGGTCAGGGTCAGGCGCTGAAGGTCGATGGCGAGAATCTGGCCGACCACGGCGTCGAGAAAATCACGGTCGTGGGAGATCAGCAACAGCGTGGCTGGCGTGTTCTTCAACCAGCTTTCGAGCCAGAAAACGGCGTCAAGATCGAGGTGGTTGGTCGGTTCGTCGAGCAGCAACAGGTCGGCGCGGCAGGAGAGGGCGCGGGCAAGGTTGAGCCGGACGCGCCAGCCGCCGGAAAATTCGGCCACGGGCCGGGTGAAATCGGCATCGGAAAAGCCGAGGCCATGCAGCACTTCGGCCGCCCGAGCCTTGGCCGAGTAACCTTCGATTTCGCCGTAGCGGGCATGCAGGTGGCCGATTGCGACGCCGTCGCCAGCCGCTTCGGCCGCCAGTATTTCGCGTTCGACCCGGCGCAGTTCAACGTCACCGTCGAGAACGAAATCGAGCGCCGCATCCGGCAGGGCCGGTGTTTCCTGGGTGACGCGGGCAATTTGCCAGGTGGCCGGTAGTTCAACATCGCCGGATTCGGCATGCAGTTCGTTGGCGAGCAGTGCGAACAGACTGGACTTGCCGCAGCCGTTGGCGCCGACGACGCCCACCTTCCAGCCGGCATGCAGCTGAACGGAGGCATCGATGACCAGCGGGCGGCCGGCACGGGCGAAAGTGACTTGACGGAGGGCGATCATTTTGGGCTTCCTTGGGCCGCGAATTATAGCGGTGGGCTGCTAGAATCCCCCGCATGATCAAGCAGATTAGTGCCGACCAACTCAAACCGGGCATGTATATCCATGACCTGAATTGCGGCTGGCTGGATCATCCCTTCGTCACCAGCACCTTCCATGTCCGCGACCAGGCGACAGTGGAAAAGATATTCAATCTCGGCATCAAGACGCTGTATATCGATACGGAGAAGGGGGCGGATGTTTTTTCCGCGCCAACCCAGCACGAAGTCAGTGCCGATCTTGATCAGCGCCTGCAGAAAATTGCCGAGAAGCAGGCAGAAAAGCCGCTAGTCGCCGAGCTGAGAAGCGAGACAGCGCAAGCCCGCCGACTGCATGGCGAGGCCAACAAGATAGTCCGCCACATGATGGACGATATTCGCCTGGGCCAGCAGATCGAGGTCGACAAGATCGAGCCGCTGGTCGAGAACATGGTGGAATCCATTTTTCGCAATCAGGATGCGCTGCTGCCGCTGGCCCGGCTCAAGACCCATGACAATTACACTTTTCAGCACTCGGTCAGCGTCTGTGCGCTGATGGTCGCGTTCGGCCGGGGCATGCAGCTGGAAAAAGGCGTCATCAAGGAGCTCGCCCTTGGCGGCTTGCTGCACGATGTCGGCAAGGCCCGGGTGCCTGATGCCATCCTCAACAAGCCGGCCAAACTGACCGAAGACGAGTTTTCCCGAATGCAGGATCATGTCGATCTCGGCGTCAGCCTGCTGGCGCAGACCCCGGGCGTCAGCGAGGTTGCCATGCAGGTGACTGGCGAACACCACGAACGTTTTGACGGCACCGGCTACCCGCACAAGCTGGCCGGCGACAATATTTCCCTGTTTGGCCAGATGGCCGCCATCGTCGATGTCTACGATGCCATTTCGTCGGATCGGGTCTACCACAAGGGCATGTCGCCAACCGAAGCCCTGAAGAAACTGCTCGAATGGAGCAGCCACCACTTTGATCCGAAACTGGTCCATGCCTTCATTCGTGCCATCGGGATTTATCCGGCCGGCACGCTGGTTCAGCTCGAAAGCAAGCGCCTCGGCGTCGTTATCGAGCAGAATGAGAAAAGTCTGCTCGAACCCAGAGTGCGAGTTTTCTATCACGCCGGCAAACAGCATTACATTCCGCCGGAAATCATCGATCTCGCCAATGCGCCGGACCGTATCGCCAGCTTTGAGAATTACGAAAAATGGAACATCGACCCTTATCAATGGCTACCCGCCTGATCGCCCTGCTGGCCATCAGCTTTTCCGTGCTGGCGGCAGATGATGGCCCGAGCCCGGCGCAGCAAGCCGATTGGCAACAGCGTCTGGACAAGGCAGCGGCGCTCCAGGCCGAGAGCCGGACGCGGCAGGATGAGGCTGACCGGATCCTGGATGGCAAGGCGACTGAGTGTTTCAAGAAGTTCCGGGTCAATGCCTGCCGGGATGACGCTCGCGTCAAGCACCAGCTGAGCACGCGCGAGGCCCGGCGACTTGATATTCAGGGCAAGGCTTTGGAGCGCGAGGTCAAGAAGGAACAGTTTAGCGACAAGGACAAGCGCCGTGCCGAGGCTGCGCCGCAGCAAGAGGCCGACTTGAAGGCTCGCGAAGCGGAAACCAGTGCTGCTCGCCAGAGTACCGAGGCAGAGCTTGCGGCAACGCAGGCCGACAAGGCGAAAAAAGCCGAAGAAGGGGCGAAGCGCAAGGCCGCCGAAGCCGAAAAACAGCGCAAGAAGCGCGAAGACCACGATGCGAAGGTGGCGGCAAAGATGCAGCAGGCCGAACGACGTGCGGCCGAAGTCGAGAAGAAGTAGTCCAGCGTGATCCGCAAGATTTCCATCCGCAAGCTACAGCCGGGCATGTATGTCGTGGACCTGCACAAGCACTGGCTGGAACATTCGATCTGGCGCAAGAAATTTGTCGTGCGCGACGAGAGCCAGATCGCGCGGCTGGTTGAGGAAGGCATTGTTGAAGTCAGCATCGACACCAGCAAGGGAGTTGATATCCCGTCGCTTCCGGTTGTCACCATTGCTGTGGTCGAACGCAAGGTCAAATCAATCGCCGAGCGTTTCAACACCAAGCCGCTGACGGTATCGCTGGGCGAGGAAAGGCGACGGGCCGGCCGCCTGATTGTCGAAGCCGCCGGCACGGTGACCGATCTGATGCTCGCCGCCCGCGGTGGCCACAGCGTCGACGCCGCCCGACTGGAACCCATCGTCGGCCGGATGATCGAATCGGTGATGCGTAATCCGGATGCACTGGCGCCGCTTGCCCGCCTCAAGCAATCTGACGCCTATGCCACCGAACACGCCGTGGCTACGGCGGCGCTGATCATTGCCTTTGGCCAGCATCAAGGCATGGCGCAGCCGGAAATCGAAAAGCTGGCGCTCGGCACCATGGTCAAGGATATTGGTCAGTCAGCCATCGACGCCAAGCTGATTACCAAGCGGGGCATGCTTTCCCAGGCCGAATATTCGGTGGTCCAGAGTCATGTCGAGGAAGGCCTGGCTGTACTCGAAGCCACCTCGCGCCTCTCGGAAACCTCGGTGGCCGTCGTGCTCGAACATCACGAACGTTATAACGGTTGCGGCTACCCCTACCGGATGGCCGGCGACGAGATTTCCGTGGCTGGCCGCATGGCAGCGATTGTCGATAGCTACGATGCGATGACTTCCGATCGTCCGTATCGTCCGGCCATCTCGCCGGCACTGGCCCTGCGCCAGCTTTACGATCAGGGCGGTACGCAGTTCGATCAGGCTTTGGTGGCGGCTTTTGTGCGCACCGTCGGCATCTATCCAGTCGGTACGCTGGTCCTGCTTGAAAGCGGGCATCTGGCCGTGGTTGAGGAAGTGCACCACGACAATCTGCTTAGCCCGGTAGTGCGGGTTATCTTCCACGCCAAGCGCCGCCAGTATGTCGCCCCTGTCGAGGTCGATCTGGCGCGAAAAGTGGGCAATCACTACGGCCAGATTGTCCGGGCCGAAACCTTTGAGAACTGGGGCCTCAGTCCGCTGCGCTGGCAACCTGCCTGATCAGTTTTTTGATCGGCGTCGGTACCCCGGCTGCCGCAGCCCGCTCAATTTCCACCCATTCCAGGCCGGGCTCGCCCAGCGCCGAAGCAGGCCCAACCTGACACAGCACCGGCTGCAAAGTCAGCCGGAAATGGGTGAAGGCATGCTTCAACGCTGGTAGCGGGTGTTGGCTGATGGCAGTCAGGCCCAGTCGGGCCAAAACACTTTCCACCTCACCCTCCGGCGGTACCAGCAACCCGCCCCACAGGCCGCTCGCTGGCCGGCGTTCCAGCAGCAAGCGGTGCCCGTCCGAAATCAGCACGAAAGTTGCCGAACGTTCCGGTACGGTTGGTCGCGGTCGCGCTTCCGGCAACTCGCTCTGGCGGCCTTCGCGCTGGGCGAGGCAGTCCGGCTTTACCGGGCAGTCATCGCAACGGGGGCGGCTGCGGGTGCACAGCGTGGCGCCGAGATCCATTACACCCTGCGTGTAGGCCTCGATGTCGGTTTCCGGCAGCAGGCTTTCGGCCAGTGCCCAAAGCCTGCGGTCAACAGCCGTGGAATTCGGAAATCCCTCGATCCCGAATTGACGGCACAGCACCCGCTTGACGTTGCCATCGAGAATTGCCACCCGCTGGCCAAAGGCAAACGCCGCAATCGCCGCTGCCGTCGAACGCCCGATACCGGGTAATTCGGCCAGTTGTGCGGCGGTTTTAGGGAATTTTCCGGGGTGCACCGCAGCAATCTGCTGCGCACAACGGTGCAGGTTGCGCGCCCGGGCGTAATAGCCAAGACCGGCCCAGTGCTCGATCACCTGCTCAATCGGTGCGGCGGCCAGCGCCAGCACATCGGGGAAGCTGTCGAGGAAGCGCTGGTAATACGGGATCACCGTCGTCACCTGCGTCTGTTGCAACATGATCTCGGAAAGCCAGATGCGGTAGGGATCGCGGGTCTTCTGCCAGGGCAGGTCGTGGCGCCCGGCAACTTTTTGCCAGGCAATCAGGTGAGCGGTGAAAGCGGGTGGGGTGGCCAAATTCTGCCTCGACGCGGGCTGCGGGACCACGGATAATACGGCCTTTTTCCGCCGGCCTCCGCCAGATCGCCCCAGATGACCCAACCCCAAGCCGATAGCCGCAACTTGCGCAATGCCCTCGGGCGCTTTGCCACCGGCGTTGCCGTCGTCACCGCCATCGATCCCGATGGCCACCCGATCGGGCTGACGGTCAATTCCTTCTCGGCAGTCTCGCTGGAACCGGCGCTGGTCCTCTGGTGCCTCGACAACGCTTCGCACAACCTCGAAGCCTTCCGCCGCGCCAGTCATCACGCCATCAACATTCTCTCGGTCGACCAGCAGGATATTTCCAATCGCTTTGCGACCTGGCCGGCCGACCGCTTTGCCGGCCTCAACTGGCTGCCCGGCGCTGGCGGCGCCCCGGTATTCCCCGAATGCTGTGCCACTTTTGAAGTCGCCAACGAAATCAAGCAGGCCGGGGGCGATCACACCATCTTTATCGGGCGTGTCGAAAAATTTGCCGAATCAGAGATCTTATCGCCGCTGCTTTTTCACGCCGGCCAGTACCGGAAACTGGCTGACGCTCAGGAAGATTGAACCGGGCGCCTTCTGCGCTTAGAATGCGCTCTCTTGCCCAGAGCGGGCGTCGTATAATGGTAATACCCTAGCTTCCCAAGCTAGAGCCGTGAGTTCGATTCTCATCGCCCGCTCCACATAAAATTCAGGCAGGTCGTTGATCTGCAAGTAAAAAAGCCAACCTCTGCGGGTTGGCTTTTTTGTTGTCTGGTCGAACTCTGGTCAGAGCTACGTCAAACCAAATCAAGCTGCTTCCTGCTCATGGAGCGCGACGCTCACTTCCAATTCAAGAGTGGCCATCTTGCTCAGCAATCGCGAATTCGCTCATTCATGAAGGTCCCCTTGGTAGTGATACCACTGTAACAACACGTTTGGCGTCGAACTCTCCTGCTTGGACCTATACGCGTCAGCCCTTATTTGGCAGTGCGGACTACCCCGGTACTATGAGGATCGAATACGCAGTTGCTTGAGTTTCAGGCAACAAAAATCGCAATTTCAACCCAGGAGAACCCATGAACTTCAATGCTGAACAATTCACTGCTGCCAACAAGGCTACCGTTGATTCCTTGCTGGCTGTGTCCAACACAGCGCTGGCCTCTGCTGAGCGCATCCTTGCCCTCAATATGGATATTGCTCGTTCAGCGATTGAGGATTCCGCATCCGGTGCCAAGGCTTTATTGCATGCCAAGGATGTGAACGATGTTGTTTCAATTCAGGCGGCGCTAACCCAGCCCGCTATTGAAAAAGCTCTTGATTACACGCGGAGCATCTACGAAGTCGCTGCCCGGTCGCAGGAAGAAATGTCGAAATTGCTTGAAGCCCAGTTTGGCTCTTTTCAGAAATCGGCAGAAAAAATGTTGGAACAGGCTAACAAATCTGCCCCGAAGGGCTCTGAAAGTGCGTTTGCTGCGATACAAAGCGCAATTACCGCTGCCAACGCTGCTTATGGCAACATGAATGTTGTGGCCAAACAGTTTGCTGATGCGGCCCAGGGAAATCTCGCAACGGCCACCAAGGCCGCAGCCGCCACAACCAAAAGGGCCAGATAGTTCGAAGATTCACTGGCCATTCCCCACCAGCTGACGGCTGAGTGGGGAGTTTTCTATTGGGGCCTCATTTCTGGTTCATCGTGATTCGTTACCGCTAGACCAGAGCTTCTTTCATTCGGCAAGCAGCTTCCCATTTTCGGCCAGATGCGCAAGGTCAAGCAGTGTTTCCGTGCCGGTTTTGTGCATGACCCGGGCTTTGTGAATCTCGACGGTGCGGTGACTGATTCCCAGGTGCCGGGCAATGTCCTTATTGGATAGCCCCGTGACCGCCAGCGCCATCACCTCTTGCTCACGATGCGTCAGGGAGGAAAGACGCTTCGCCGCCGTATTGATTGATTCTGATTGAGTCAGCAGCTTTTCGCTTTCGGCTAGCGCAGCCTGTACGCTCTCTTTGAGCGCCCTTCCGGTAATCGGCTTGGTCAGAAAATCGACAGCCCCTGACTTGATGGCGCGAACACTCATCGGGATATCGCCGTGGCCGGTAAGAAATATGATGGGCAGTTGAATTTTCCGCTTCGCCAATTCAGCCTGTAACTCAAGGCCATCCATATCCGGCATGCGAACGTCAATGATGGCGCAAGCAATCTGATTCAGCGACCCACATGCCGACAGAAATTCATTTGCGCTCGCGAATGTTTCGGTGTTGATGCCATCCTGTTCAAGCAGCATCGTCAGCGAATCCCGAACCGCCAGGTCATCATCGACCACGTAAACCATACTGTTGCTCATGGTGCAAACGGCAAGGTAAAGTGAAACGTCGCACCGGAACCGGCCGCCTGATCCAGCCAGAGTTTCCCGCCGCATGACTCGATGAGCGTTTTGCTGATGGGAAGTCCAAAACCCATGCCCTGCGGTTTGGTCGTAAAAAATGGCTGGAATAGTTTTTTGAGAAGATCGGGTGCGAGCCCTGGGCCATTATCACGAACAGTGACCTGGGCCATTTTGCCCTCCGAGTGACTGCGGACCACGATGCTCATCGCCTGCTTTGCTGCGCTAATGCCTCGCATGGCCTCGATGCCGTTGTGGAGGAGATTTAGCAGCACCTTCTTGACGATAAGTTTGTTTGCCAATACCGGCGGCAAGTTGTTCTCTAGCTCCAGAACCGACTGAAAGTCATTCAGCCAGCTTGCTTTGGCCATCGAAATGGCTTCGTCGATCACCAGATTCAAATCAATTTTTTCCATCGGGACTTCACCCTGATGCAGCAACTCAAGCAGTTCCTGGAGTGATTGACCTGCACGCTGTGACTGCTCCATGGCGCCCTGAAGAGCACGCTTCAGTTTGACCGGGTCTTTCGAGCCACTCTCCAGCATCCGTATCGCGGCTTCGCTGTAGGCAGAAATCGCAACAAGTGGCTGATTGATTTCATGGGCAATCGCTGCTGCTGTTTGGGCGGCCACCAACTGGTTCACCAACTGTTCCATTTCCAGACGACGTAGTTGGAGCTCTTTCTCAAGGTGCTTTTGCAAGCTTATATCCTTTGCCGTGCCGACAAACCTGATCGCCTGCCCAGCCTGGAAAAACACCTGCCCATTGGCGGTCACATGCCGCACGGAACCATCGGACTGTTTGATAACTCGGTACTCGGCTAAATAGTGACCGTTGCCTTGGGGGTCCAATGCGTTTTCGATAAGGCTTTGGATGTCCGGGCGGTCCTCGGGATGTATGCCGGCAATAACCTGGGTACGGGTGATCCCATTGAGAGGATCTTGTCCGAACCCCCATATTTCGCGCAGGCGTTCGTCGAAGTAATGCACTCCGGTGATCAGGTCGTGATCGAAGACGCCCAGACCCGTTGCTTCCTTGGCCAATTTCAAGCGATCTTCACGCCGTTGTAAATCGTCAATGAGGCCTTTCATTACACTGACGTTGGTCATTGAAATTCTAAGCGCGCGCGTCGGATCCTCGTGATCCATACGGCGGAATTCAAGATGCACCGTTAAACGACTGCCATCCTTGCGCAGCAAATCGACCAATGAATATTGCTTCTCCGCATGCACCATGGCGTAAGAAGAAATTTTTTGCCAGGCATCCCTGTCTTGGGGTGACAGAAAGCGAACGAATGCTTGATTTTTCAGCTTGTTTCGGTCAAGCCCAAACAAACTGGCCCCGGCAAGATTGACTTCGGTAATCTGCCCATTGATGTCCAGCGTGAGGTAACCGACCGGCGCGAAGTCGTACAAATCCTGATAGCGGTCACGGGATTCCGCCAGGGCAACCTGATTCTCCTGTAACTGCTCATTCTGCATTTCCAGTTCGATCTGGTGCACTTGCAGTTCGTGCAACGCTCCATTCGTCAGCATTGCCGCTGAGGCTGGTGCCGTATGTCTGGCCAGCCGTTCTTCAGCTTGGGTTCTTAACGTATGAGGTTTGTCGTCGGCTTTTTTCATGTTGTTTACCCAGATCGACTCGAGGCTTTGCATGGCCAGTTGGCTCAAGATGCTTCAACTGTTTGCCCGATAAATCAACGAGAGCAAAGCAACATGGAGAACCCAGCCGGTATGGCAATCAGTCGTGCTATCAGCATACCCCTCCGTGGCGAAAACAGCTTAGTAAGGGCAAACACCTATACGCGCTGACCCGTATTTAACTGGGGCTGCCAGATCAATATTCTGGACGTTCAGTTAGTCGATGGCACCACTGAAAGCATTGATTTCAGGCACCCCATCCCCAAGCAAATCAAAAGGAAAACCAAAATGAAAACAACCGGAGACAAGCGGAAAAGCCGTAGCAAGGTTAATTCGGAGGCTATGGAAAGCGAGGCTGGTCCACGCTTCGAAAACAATATAGAGCACGTAGCCACCGCCGCATATTACAAGGCGGAAGCACGTGGCTTTTCGCCCGGTAGTGAATTGGAGGATTGGCTAAGCGCCGAGGTTGAGCTCTCCAAAGGGGAGGGCGGTTCCGGCCGGTCAAACCGAGAAATTTCGCCATGAAAACGAACATGCAGTTCATGACATGGTTAGACTTGGCTGCGTCGGCAAGCATGCCAACGCAGCAGGAGGCAGACGCTGCCATTTCTTTGCGCCCGGTGCTTGTGAGCGGGCAACAGCGCTGTCTTGGCGTGACGATGAATGGTCGTTGGTTGAGAGGTCACGATGGTCGGCTGACTGTGTTTGACACATTGGGTAGCGCCAGCCGTTTCCTGCAATTGCTCAAGCTTGATCATTTCAGCATGGGTGGTCTATTCGACGGCAGCGTCTTGAGCCATGTCCAGCGCTTTCGGCTCGATGGAAGTCATCTTTCGGCGTGCGATACGCCAATTTCCCATTCCAATCGCCGGCCTGTTGAAAAATCGTTGGCAAAGCGACATACGGTCAAAAGGTTTATTGCTGCAACGCAGAGCATCGCTTAAATAAAATCAAGGAGATGAACATGACTGACCTTACGCGTTTTAACCCATTCCGCGGACTGACTCGTGTCGATCCTTTCGGTCGGGAATTGGACGATATGTTCAAAGGTTTCTTCCTGACGCCGATGCCACTCAATCAGCTTTCTTCCGGCCAGTTTCCGATTGATGTCAGTGAAGACGACAAAAACTACAAGGTGCGTGCCGAGTTGCCGGGATTCAACAAGGAGGACATCAACGTTTCCGTAACGGGCGATCAGGTGTCGATAACGGCTGAGACAAAGAAGGAAAAGGAAGAAAAGAAGGGAAGCCAGGTCGTTTTGCGTGAATGCTATTACGGCAGGCAAAGTCGCTCTTTCACGCTTCCACAAGGCGTCGATGATGCCAAGACGACTGCCAAGTACGAGGACGGCGTACTTAGCCTGATATTGCCCAAAAAAGGGAATGGCAAGAACAAGTCGATTGTGATCGATTAGGCAGGTATACCGGAGCGATTGGTTAATTCAACTCGTTCCGGTCCAACGAATATCAAGAACAAAGGCAAGCGCGATGGCGACGCTTGTGCTCAGGGGAAATTCATGACCTTAAGTGCAGAAATCATCCTAAGCAAAGACAAATTCATTGCGGACCTTTCTGATGGGCGCAGGGTGGAACAGCCCGATTTTTTGAAAATGGCCCAGGCACTTTTCCAGATCGGCGTCAGGGCTAACCACCTTTATTTTGATTGGCGAAACGGCACGAAAATGATTACTGCCGGCACTCAGGTCGCCATGGTGGCCGAGATTCGACAACTGGAAAGCGCCGGTCGCAAACACTCAAAAGCTGCGTGAGTTGCCTTGGGAGTGATAAGAAGGCGCATGATGGCCTCTCAAGGTTTAGCGAGGAGAAAATCATGCAAAAGCGGATGAAACTTGGAGTCATCGGACTATTCCTGCTGGCGCTGAGTGCAGCCAGTTTCGCCAGTGAGATGGATAAATTTGACACCGGCAAACGTGAGTTCATGAACCGTTGCGCGGTGTGCCATGGACCAAGCGGCAAGGGAGATGATGGCGCGATTGACATCCTGAAAACTACGCCAACTGACCTGACCACATTGTCGAAAAGGAATGGTGGCACCTTCCCTTATGAGCGAGTGTATTCAGTGATAGACGGTCGTCTGGTCGTCAAGGGCCATGGCTCGCGAGAGATGCCGGTCTGGGGCCAGGATTACAACCTTGAAACGGCCAAAGCTGAAGAACATTTCGGCGCCATGCCGTACAGCATGGAAATGTATGTCCGCTCACGCATTCTGGCATTGTTGGATTATCTGTATCGCATTCAGAAGAAATAGGCAGTCTGACCATCCAACTACGCCCGCCTGAATGTGCGGGCGTTTTTGCGTCTGGTGGTTGAGCCTCACAAACCAAATCTGTCGATCTGGATGAAACTATATTCCCCGCATCCCCATTACCCCGCTCATTTCATACAGCCGGGGCTGACTGTCCAGCCAGTCTCTGGCTTCTGAGACGGTTGGCTTCACGTCAACCTGATATGACTTCAGGTTGGGTGACATCAGGTTGTCTGTGATGGCTTTCGCCAGATTTTCATCGGGGGTTACAAAGACAACCCGGCAATTCGGATTGCTGGCATGGGCGCCATAGTTGGCTACAGCCAAATCAGTAAGAGCATCTTCAGTCAGGTCATGCCCCGAAACTTCGGAGAAGTCATTGATGACATAGCGCATCTCGTCAAAACGCGGGTCACTATGGATTTTCCTGCACGACTCAAGCATCTCTCTGCCGGTGACAAAACCGGAATAGAGCTTATGTATGCCATCAGGTTCCCAAACAATGTTGTATGCCATGGTGGATATCAATTGTCAGTGACTACTGCCAGAAGCCAGGCATTGAAGCTTGTCTATTCGAGCCCGTTCCCTGGCTTTCAGTTTCAATTTGAAAATTGCCATACGTTTGAACCATTCAGCCTCGGAAACAGCGCCTTCCTCAACCTTCGGTAGGCGACGATCAGCGTTTTTACGCCGATCACAGCCGTTTGGCGGACCATTTTCACGGGTCCGACGATCCGTGATGATGCGGGGGACTGTGCTCTTTGATCCATTCAAGCCGTTCATGATCATTACCTTCCACTGCTGGTAACTTCACAATAAGCCAGTTGCGGAGGCTGATTCAATACGGTGCAACACCTACAGCGACAAGGTGAACAAGCTGATTGATCCTTGAACTCTTGGTGGATTCCGGCGCAGGCAGACCTGCGGCTTCGTTCAGCTGAGCAGCTTGCGCTGGTCGAGATATTTTTCGAGGATTTCCAGCCGAGCCAATGGATCTTCCAGTTCCAGCAGTTTTTGCCTGGCCAGGTTCTGGATGGGCAGGACTTCGGTGATCCGGTAGCCGACCCATTCGGCTTCATCATAGAAGTGTGGTTCCGGATAGCGCTCGGGGCCGAGGTCATTGACGACGCGGCGGAGCAGGGGGACCAGACGCTCCCGATCCGGCGGTAGCGGCGATGGCACGGCTTCGGGGAGCAGTTCCACGCTGGCTTCGAGCAGGTTGCCCGGGCCGAGCCGGCTTTCGATGATGCGAAAGCGTCGCCCGCCCTGTGCTGTGATCATCAGTATGCCCAGCTGCTCCATCTCCCAGGTGCTGATCGTGGCCAGCGTGCCTACCGGGTGCGGGACGGCACCGCCTGTTTCGTTGCCGCTGGCAATCAGGCAGACACCGAATGGCGTGTTTTGCTTCATGCAGGCAGCTGCCATGTCGAGGTAGCGCTGTTCGAAGATCTTCAGCGGCAGCAGCCCACCCGGGAAAAGCACGGCGTTCAGCGGGAAAAGTGGCAAATTCAGGGTGTCGACCGCAGCGCCGGTCGGTGAGCGGACGAAGTCAAACCAGGCCATCATTCCCCCCAGCGTTGCATCAGCGTGTGCGAAACGCCGATCTGATCGAGGATGCGGGCGACCACGAAATCGACGATGTCCTGCACGCTTTGCGGGTGGTGATAAAAGCCGGGGCTGGGTGGCAGGATGACGGCACCGGCCCGTGACAGGCGCAGCATGTTTTCCAGATGGATGGCCGAGAACGGCGTTTCACGTGGAACGAGGACCAGCTTGCGGCCTTCCTTGAGGACGACATCGGCGGCGCGCTCGATCAATTTGTCGGCCAGGCCTTGGGCAATGGCGGCCAGCGTGCCCATCGAGCAGGGACAGATCACCATGGCGTCGGGCGGGTTGGAGCCGGAAGCGACTGGGGCGAACCATTCTTCGCGGCCGAAAACAGCGAGTTTTTCCGGGTCTACCGCAGGATAGCGTTTGAGCAATGCGGCTTTGGTATCGGCGGGGCGGGAGGGCAGTTCGAGGTCCATTTCTTGCCGCGCGACGATCTGCGACGCCTGCGAATAGAGCAATTGCACCTTGCAGTCAGCCATCAGCAGGCATTCCAGCAGACGCAGGCCGTAGGGTATGCCGGAGGCGCCGGTCAGGGCGAGGCAGATGGTCTTGGACATTTAAGGGGTTTCCGGTGGCGCGGGTTCAGCCAGCAGTTTAGCCGCGATCAGGCCGTTGATGGTGCCGAAGACCAGCGCCGCACCGGCAAAGACCGGGATGAGCAGAAAAACGCCGTCATGCGGAATCAGCCAGACGCGAGCCAGCAGCAATTGCCCGCCGATATGGGCAAAAGCAGCGAGGATGCTCAGGCTGACCGGGCCGAACCAGCGTTGCGGCAAATGCCGGGCCAGACCGAGGGTGAGCAGGCTGAGCGTCGTGCCGGTCAGCGACAGGAAGAAACCGGGGGCGAGGAAATAGCCCAGCAGCAGGCTGCCGGCCAGGACGCGCAGGCCGCTGACCCAGACCGCCGTACCCCAGCCGTAGCGGGCGAGCACGACCAGCGTGACGATATTGGCCAGCCCCGGTTTGACGCCGGGTAGCGGAGAAGGAATGGCGGCATCGACCAGCGACAACGCGACCGCCGCAGTCGCCAGCCAGGCGACCCGACGATCTTCGGCGGTTACGCTGAGTTCAGTAACTGATTGAGTCATAAACCTTGGTCCGGCCGGCGATCTGGACACTGACGCGATTGGGGGCACAGATGGCGATTTCGCCGGGGCGCATCAGCCAGCCTTGCCGCACGCAATACTGACGCGGGCTGGGGTCGCTGACGATGCGGGCGCGGCCGGCTTCGACGGCGATCAGGGTGGTGCCGAGCGGACCGGCGACTTCGAACTGGCGTTTGCTGCGTAAATCAACTTCGGCAAAGATCTTGCCTTCCTGCCGGATGATGGCGCGATCGGCCATGCCACCTTGCCAGAAGACCGGTACGCTGGCCCCGGCCAGCAGGGCCGCGCCCAGGATGACCAGCCAGTCGCCCGGCCGGATCAGCGCCAGCCAGTGCATTACTTTGGCCGTTGCGTTGCCCCCATCGCCCGCTGACGGGTTTTGGGGAAAGGGAAGGGGGTGTGCAACACGCCGCTAAGTTTCACCCACCAGCCAATGTCCGGTGGCGAACCAGAACGCGGGCCCGATTGGTGAACTCGCGGGCCAGCCATTCGGCGATATAAACCGAACGATGTTGCCCGCCGGTACAGCCGATGGCGACAGTCAGGTAGTTGCGGTTGTCGCGGATGTAGCTGGGCAACCAGGTGGCAACGAAGCGACTGATATCGTCGCGCATCTGGCGGACCTCGACTTCTGCTTCGAGAAAGTCGATCACCGGTTTGTCCTTGCCGGTCAGTGGGCGAAGTTCGGCGTCGTAATGTGGATTGGGCAGGCAGCGCACGTCGAAGACGAGGTCGGCATCCAGTGGCAGGCCATGCTTGAAGCCAAATGATTCAAACATCAGTGTCAGGCCCTGGCCGGGTTCAGCCTCAATGAACTGGCGCACCCATTCGCGCAAGGCGTTGGCCTTCAGGCCGCTGGTATCGATGCGGTGACCAAGCCCGGAAATTGGGCCGAGCATTTCTCGTTCACCGCGAATCGCCTCTTCCAGCGTTTGTCCGGCGGCGGCCAGTGGGTGGCGCCGGCGCGATTCGGAATAGCGCTTGAGCAGCGTTTCCTCATTGGAGTGGAGAAAGAGAAAAGTTGGAAGCACCCCTTCTTCCGACAACTTTTTCATTTTTTCCGGCAGCAGTTCGATGCCGTGACCCGAACGTGCATCGATGGCGATTGCCACCTTGCGGGTTTTTTCTTCCTTGAGCATGCGAACGAGCACTGTCAGCATGATGACCGGAAGATTGTCGACGCAGTAGTAGCCTGAATCTTCGAGCAGGTTGAGGGCGACAGACTTGCCGGAGCCGGAGAGACCACTGATGAGGATAAGTTCCATGCGGTGCAGCATAATCAAGGCGGCGCGGCCCGGCAAGCCGCGGCATAATAGAAAAAACAAGGAGACGACTATGCCCCCGACCCTTCCCCTGCTCGATTTGCCCTTTCTTGCCGAACTGACGGCGCAACGTCGCGACATCCACGCCCACCCGGAACTGGCTTTCAACGAGAACCGGACGGCCGAAATGGTTGCCGGTGAGTTGGAACGATATGGCCTGGAAGTCCATCGCGGCATTGCCAAAACCGGTGTTGTTGGTGTGCTGCGGGCCGGAAGCTCCGGCCGGATGATTGGTCTGCGCGCCGATATGGATGCCTTGCCGCTGGCCGAGATGAACGAGTTTCCGCATCACTCGCAGCACGCCGGGAAGATGCACGCCTGTGGCCATGACGGCCACACCGCCATGTTGCTTGGCGCGGCGCGTTATCTGGCCGGGAATCCGGAATTTGATGGCATTGCTGTTTTCATCTTCCAGCCCGCCGAAGAATCCGAAGGTGGTGCGGCGGTGATGATCGAGGATGGCCTGTTCGAGCGCTTTCCGGTCGAGGCGGTATTCGGGTTGCACAACTGGCCGGGTATTCCGGTCGGTGAAATGGCCGTCATGCCCGGTCCGGTGATGGCTGGTACCTGCGCCTTCGAGATCATTGTGCGCGGTCATGGCTGCCATGCGGCCATGCCGCATCAGGGGATCGATTCCATCGTCGCCGGGGCGCAACTGGTGCAGGCGCTGCAAACTGTCGTCAGTCGCACGTTGCATCCCTGTGAGTCAGCGGTGGTCAGCGTGACGCAATTTCATGCCGGTGAAGCCTGGAACATCATCCCGGAAGAGGTTGTGCTGCGCGGGACGATTCGCAGCTTCAAACCGGAAGTCCAGGAGAGTGTCGAGCGGGCAGTCGAACGCCTGTGCAGCGGCATCGCGGCGGCAAATGGGGCGCAGATCAGCGTGCGTTTCGACCATCGCTACCCGGCTACGGTCAACAGTGTTTCCGAGGCAAATTTCTGCCGCGAGGTTGCCGCGACGGTCTTCGGGAGTGAGCGAGTGCTTACAGACATCCTGCCGTCGATGGGCGCCGAGGATTTTTCCTACATGCTGCGCGAGAAGCCCGGTTGCTACGTCTGGCTCGGCAACGGCCCCGGCACTGGCGGTTGCATGTTGCACAATCCGCATTACGATTTCAACGACGAATTGCTGACGCTCGGTGTCAGTTATTGGGTACGGCTGGTACAGCAAGCCCTGCCCAAGGGTTGAGTGCTTCGCCCGGCAATCAATTCGTCACTCCCGTGAAAGGCATTTAAAGCTTGAAGCGGGCGATGGCTTGAGTCAGCGCGCTCGACATGCCATTCAGGCGGCTGGCTGAATCGACCACATTGCGCAAAGCCCTGTCGTTTTGTTCGATCAGGCTACGTACCTGATCGACATGGGCGTGAATGGCGTGCTCGTTGTCCTTCTCGACATCGATGGCGCGGGCAATCTGCTGGACCACCTGATTGACCTGTTGCGAGCTGTCATTCATCTGGTTGAAGGCGTCGCGGGACTGATTGGATAGTTCGACGCTTTCGCTGACCTGCAGCAGACCGGATTCCATGGCGGCAACGGCGCGTTTCGTGCCGGACTGGATGCTTTCCACCATGGCTGAGATTTCGGCGGTTGACAGCGCCGTGCGCTCGGCAAGCTTGCGGACTTCATCGGCAACCACGGCAAAGCCACGACCTTGCTCGCCGGCGCGGGCAGCCTCGATGGCCGCATTGAGGGCGAGCAGGTTGGTCTGGCTGGCAATGTCCGAAATGACACCGAGAATGGAATTGATCTTTGCCGATTGGGTGCCAAGTTCCTGAATGTGACTGGCAGTGCTGCGAACCGAATTGGCCATCGCCTCGGTTTCGCTGGCCGCCTTGCTGGCCAGCGCCGCACCGCTGCCGGAAATGTTGCTGGAGTTCTCGACGATTTGTTCGGCCTGGCTGACGGCGCTCATGACATCACGCAGACTGGCGGCGAGATTATTGACGTTGCCGACCATTTCACTCGAACGGTTCAGTTGCTCGTTGCTGCCGGCGGCTACCTGATCGGTTGCCTCGACCACCTGATGAGCGGTCCGATCAACGTCACGGGCGTGACCGGCCAGTGTGCCAACCAGTTGCCGCAATTGCTCCTGCATGCTGGCCAGGGCAGCGAGCAGGCTGCTGCTGTCGCCGCTGGCCAGATTGATCGGCTGGGTCAGATCGCCGACTGCAACGGCATTGGCAACCTGACGGGCATAGGCCGGCTCGCCGCCAAGCTCACGCCGGACATAGCCCAGGGTGCTGACGGCCGTGGCAACGCCGATCAGCACGGCCAGCACGGCCAGCACCAGAATGATGCTCTGTAGTCGTTCGACCTTGTTGGCGACTTCGCTGCGCTGGGTTTCCGTGACTTTGTGCAGGGCTTGCAGGTCATCAAGCAAGGCCTGTTTCAGGGTTCGCCAGGCGGGGGTTTCGCGACTGTTGATCAGTGTCTTGGCTTCTTCGGCTTGCCCGGCCTTGAGGGCGGTCATCACTGCCGTCTGGGCTTCGGCCTGGGCGCTGGCGAGCGGTCCGAGGCGGGCCAGCGTGTTGCCGAATCCTTCAACCTTGCTGCTGGCGAGAGTGGCAGCTTCGCGGGCGCTGGCAAAGTCCTGGCGTGCCTTGTCGAGGTTCTGGTAGGCCTTGGGGTTTGCCGGGTCAAGGACGATATTGCGCAGAGCCTGACCCATTTGCAGGCCTTGGGCATACATGTCGCTATAGCCTTGATGCAGGCTACCAACGCCGTCGAGGAAGGTGCCAAACTGGGCCGAGGTGGCGCGCAGGCCGGTAAAGGCGACGACAATCGCTGCAATGAAGGCCGCCATGATCAAGGTCATGCCAAGCAGCAGTCGGTTGCGGAAACTCATGATCAAACCCCCGTAAATTAGAGTTTGATTGTACGACTCCGGCATGGCGCAAGCCAGCGGGATTTAGGTGCTGAGGATCTCGCCGTTTTCGCGACGCAAGGCGTTGACCAGCAGCAGGTCGCGCTCGACGCGGGCAGCCATGGTTTCTTCCGGCAGACCCAGATAGCGGGCGTTGACGTCGATGGCGAAGGGCAGGCTGAGGACAAAGGCCCTGAATTCGTCGGCCGGAATGCGCCTTCGTTCGATCATGGCGAAAGAGACGATGACCTTGATGGCATGCCAGGCCAGTTTGTCGATCTCTGCGGTGAACATGTCCAGGCGCCGAAAAGCACGTTCAAAAGCGACGTCGACCGTAGCAAACGGGCTGCCGTGTCCGGGAATGATGATGTCGATCGGCAGGCGGGAAAGCATTTCCAGCGTTGCCCGCGTGCTGGACAGGCCATCGGCTTCACCCAGCAGTTCCGGAAAGATGACGCCGAAGCCGTTTTCCCAGATTGCGTCACCGGAGATCAGGATGCGCTTTTCCGGGTTGTAGTAGCCGAGCGCCTCCATGTCGTGGCCGGGTACGCCCAGCGCTTGCCAGTTGAGGCCACCCATCTCGATTTCGTTGCCGGCCCCGATCAGACTGTCGTGCTGGAAGCGGGCGGATTGCTGGCCCAGCGGCGAGAGCAGCAGCGCGTCTTCGTCCCAGTCGGCAATCGTCGCGTGCAATCCTGCCGGCACGATGATCTCGCAGCCGAAGGCGGCCTGCAGGGCGGCATTGCCGCCGATATGGTCGGAGTGGGAATGGGTGTTGATCAGGCGCTTGAGCCGGCGACCATCCAGCGTGTGCCCAACAAGTTCGACGGTCTGGGCGGCATGGGTGACGTAGCCGCTATCGACCAGCGTGGCGTTTTCGCCCTCATGAAACAGGATGTTATTGGCCGACAACCAGCCGCGTTCGAGTACCAGCATCGAGGCTGGAAGTTGCACGCTCATTCCGGGGTGTCCGGGTCGGCACGGTGGCTTGACGGTCCTGTTGACGGTTGGACGGCTTCGGCGACGATTTGCGGTTCGCCCAGCGGCGGGCGGCCACAACCGAGACAGTAGCCGGAGTCAGGATCGGCCATGCAGACGCCGACGCAAAGGTATTGATCTTCTTGCTGGTTTTCCATGATGGACTTAGCGGTCGGCGTGCAGCTCGACTTCAAGGGGGGCGTGCTCCTGCCTGCGTTCGGCGACGGCAGCCAGAATGCGCGCACGGTGGGCTTCGTCGGTGCGTGACCAGACGGTAATTTCGTCAATGGTGCGGAAGCAGCCGCTACACAAGCCGCTGCTGGCGTCCATCTGGCAGATGTTGATACAGGGAGATTTAAGCATTCAGATGAGCATGAAACGATGTTGTTGGTCGCGCACGGTTTCAACGGCTTCGAGAGCTTCGTCGCGACTGATCCGTGCCAGCATTGCCAGATATTGACGCTTGTCCCGGGCAGTTAGTTCCGGAAAGCTGAGCGTATGAACATTGAGGTCGCCATCTGGCCGATCAACCACCACGCCCATCCGGTCGACCGTGACGCTATAGGGTGACAGGCATAGCGCCGGCTCAGGCGTCTGGAGAAATTCGGCGAGGGATTCGACGAGTTGGTCCGGCATCAGGGATTCGGCGCGTTCGCGCAGTCGGGTGTCAAGTTCGGCAAGGTGGCGGGTGTGGACTTCATATTCACGACCCGGCGTTGCGCCATGCAGCACGGTGAGGTGTGCCCGTTCGACTGAAACATCGGCGCGTAACCCCTCGCGTTCGTTTCGCAGGGTCGCGACATGGTCATGGAAGGTATGAAGCAGGCTGTCCAGTGCGGTACAGCGCAGCTTGCGGCGCATCTCGTCGAAATCACAACTGGGCTCGATCAGCGTGTGATCGGAGAAATAGAGCACCAGTTGCGGTACATCGTTCTGGATCACATCGCCCTGCTGCACCATGCCGAGTTGCTTCTTCTGCTGACGGCGGGCGGCGAACAGGGCGTAGAAGTGATCGCTCTCCCAGCATCCAGGCTCAGCCAGAAAATCGCGTACCGCCTGGCTGCGGCCAAGCATCTGGTCGATATCGCCAGCCGTGGCGAAAAGCGCATGCACCAGAGGATCGTTCGAGAAAGCCTGGCGGTTGATGTCGATCGGCCCGGGCAGACCGGCAATCAGCCCGTCGCAATAACCCAGCGCGTATTGAACGGGAAAGGCCAGCGCCTTCTCGAAATTCGAGGCCAGCTTGAGCATCGGATCGCCGAGCTCGGCCACCCGCGCCAATGCCTTGACCACACTCGGGTCAATCGGCGGGGCGGGTTTCAGAAAATCGGCTACGGTAGAGAAAAGGCTCACGCAGAGGTTTTGGCACAAATTGCCCGGCCGGCCTTGGCGCCATTCGGGCGGTTGATGGCGCTGGAAATCCAGTCGCCGATAGCCGCCAGTGTAGCCAGATCGATGCCGGTTTCAATGCCTAATCCATGCAGAAGATAAACGACGTCTTCGGTTGCCACGTTGCCGGAGGCTCCTTTGGCGTAAGGGCAGCCGCCGAGGCCGGCAATCGAACTGTCAAAAACCGCCACGCCCAGTTGCAGCGAAGCATGGATATTGGCGATCGCCATGCCGTAGGTGTCGTGGTAGTGGCCGGCCAGCTTGGCGACCGGAATGGCCTTGGCGCAGGCTTCAATCATCCGGCTGATACTGGCCGGGTTGCCGACGCCGATGGTGTCACCGAGCGAGACCTCGTAGCAACCCATGTCGAACAATGTCCTGGCAACGCTGGCAGCCTGCTCCGGCGCAATCGCGCCTTCGTAGGGACAGCCGACGACGCAGGAAACATAGCCACGCACCGGAATTTCCAGCGCGCTGGCCGCCGAAACGACAGGTTCGAAGCGTTTCAGACTCTCGGCGATCGAACAATTGATGTTCTTGCGCGAAAACGACTCGGAAGCGGCGCCAAAAATGGCAACTTCCGTCGCGCCGGCCTGGATCGCCGCATCGAAGCCCTGCAAATTTGGCGTTAAAACGGGGTACACCGCAGCAATGTGCCGTTTGATGCCCTGCATCACTGCTGAGTTGTCGCCCATCTGCGGCACCCACTTCGGCGAGACGAAGGAGGTCGCTTCGATAACGCGCACCCCGGCTTCCGCCAGGCGGTTGATCAGCTCGATCTTGATCTCGGTTGGGACGACCTGCTTCTCGTTCTGCAGCCCGTCACGCGGGCCGACTTCGACGATCTTGACCTTGTTGGGGAGTGTCATGGCGTAGCCTCGTCAACTCCCTCCCCTTCAAGGGGAGGGCTGGGGTGGGGATGGGTCTCAGCAAGTGCGACCATAATTGTTTCAATCACAGCTTCCGTTTCCTGAAACACCTGATTGTTCCAGAGGCGCAAAACCCGAAATCCGCTTGCGGCAAGTTCCCGTGTTCTGGCTTCGTCCTTGGCGGCAGTATCTGAATGCTGTCCGCCATCCAACTCAACGACCAGCTTTTTCTCCAGGCAGACGAAATCCAGCACGTAATCGCCGAAGGGGTGCTGTCGGCGGAATGTCACACCGAGTTGTTGGCCGCGTAGATATTGCCAGAACTGGCGTTCCGCATCGGTAGCGTGGTTGCGGAGTTGCTGCGGGATGCGGTGTTTGCGTAGCCAGTCGTTGTTTTGTCCGTGCATTTTCTGACCCATCCCCTCCCTGGCCCTCCCCTTGAAGGGGAGGGGATATTAGTTGGCCTCAAACTCGACCAGCGGCGCTCCATCGCTAACCTGCTCACCAACCGCGTAGCAGAAAGCCTTGACGATGCCGGCGGCCGGGGCAGTGATGGTGTGCTCCATCTTCATCGCTTCGAGAATCAGCAGCGGAGCGCCTTTCTCCACTTTCTGGCCGGGTTGGGCAAGCAGGGCGACGACCTTGCCGGGCATTGGCGCGGTCAGGCCACCGCCTTGGGCGCCGCCGGCTTCGACCAGATGTAGCGGATCATCGCGGAGCAGGATGTGGGTTGCGCCATGTAAAAAGACATGTCGCTTGTCGTCGACGGCGACGACGCTGGCAATCAGCCGGCGGTCATCGATTTCGACGGCAAAACCGTCGCCGTCGAGCTTTTTGCCCCGAGCCATGGTGGTCTGGCCATTAATCGTGATTTGCCAATGATCGCGGCCGTATTTGACCAGGGCCTCGATCAGGCTATCGCCATCACGGAAGCCAATCATCCGGGCGGCTGACAGGTTCATCCTCCAGCCGTCGCGGGCATGCCAGGGTGACCATGGGTCGCCGCTGGTTTTGGCGGCCAGTTTGGCGGCATGCTGTTCCCAAAGCAGTTCGCCGACGGTGGCGACGAGCAGCGCATCGCGCGGAACGGATTGGGCGGCCGGGAAGAGGAATTCCTTCTGGCGTTCGATCAGGCCGGTGTCGAGGTCGGCGCCGGCAAAGGCCGGGCAGGCGACGAGACGGGAGAGGAAGTCGATGTTGGTGGTGACGCCGGCGACCTGGTAGTCAGCCAGCGCCTTGCGCATGCGGGCGAGGGCGGCATCGCGATGTTCGTCCCAGACGATCAGCTTGGCGATCATCGGGTCGTAGAATGGCGTGATCTCGTCGCCTTCTTCGACCCCGGTGTCGACGCGCACATTGAGGCCATCGGCGGGCGGCGACAGGCGGATCAATTTGCCAGTTGAAGGCAGGAAACCCTTGTTGGCGTCCTCGGCGTAAATCCGGGCTTCCAGCGCATGGCCGCGAATCTGCAGTTGTTCCTGGGCGAGCGGCAGCGGCTGGCCGGCAGCGACGCGCAACTGCCATTCGACCAGATCCTGACCGGTGATCATTTCGGTGACCGGGTGCTCGACCTGCAGGCGGGTGTTCATCTCCATGAAGTAGAACGAACCGTCCTGATTGGCGATGAACTCGACGGTGCCGGCGCCAACATAGCCAACGGCCTTGGCGGCGGCGACAGCGGCTTCGCCCATCTCGCGGCGACGCTCGGCCGTCATGCCCGGCGCCGGGGCTTCTTCCAGCACCTTCTGGTGGCGGCGTTGAACCGAGCAATCGCGTTCGAAGAGGTAAACGCAGTTGCCTTGCGTGTCGGCAAAGACCTGGATTTCGATGTGGCGCGGCTTGGTGATGTATTTCTCGATCAGCACGTGCTCATCGCCGAAGCTGGAAATGGCTTCGCGCTTGCACGAGGCCAGCGCGTCGGGAAAGTCCTCGCTCTTCTCGACCAGGCGCATGCCCTTGCCGCCACCGCCGGCTGCGGCCTTGATCAATACTGGGTAACCGATCTGGTCCGCTTCCTTGTGGAGCAGGGCTGGGGTCTGGTCGTCGCCGTGGTATCCCGGAGTCAGCGGCACGGCGGCCTTGCCCATCAGTTTCTTGGCTTCGGATTTCGAACCCATGGCACGAATCGAAGAGGCCGGCGGGCCGATGAAGGCGATGCCGTTGGCGGCCAGCGCATCGGCGAAATCAGCGTTTTCGGAAAGGAAACCGTAGCCGGGATGGACGGCCTGGGCACCGGTGCGCTTGCAGGCATCGACGATCTTGTCAGCAACGAGGTAGGACTCGCGGGCGGCGGCCGGGCCAAGCAGGACGGCCTCATCGGCCAGGCGAACGTGGCGGGCGTTGGCATCGGCCTCGGAATAGACGGCAACGGTGCGGATGCCCATGCGGCGGGCGGTTTTAATCACTCGACAAGCGATTTCTCCGCGGTTTGCGATAAGGATCTTGTTGAACATGCTTATTCCCCAATCCAGGCGGGTGAACGTTTGTCGAGAAAGGCGGCGATGCCGTCCCTGGCTTCGGGGGTGGCGCGCAGGTGAGCGATCCGGTGGGCGGTGTCCTCGACCAGGATGTCATTGATCGGCCGGTTGTCGACGGCACGAATCAGGTCCTTGGCGGCGGCCTGGGCGAGCGGGCCGCCAAGGATCAGGGCATCGACGATTTCCTGCACCTTGGCGTCGAGCGTTTCCGGTTCGACGGTCTCGTGGACCAGGCCGAGTTGCAGGGCGCGGGCTGCATCGATGCGCTCGGCCGACTGGAAGTAACGGTAGGCCTGGCGGGCGCCGATGGCGCGCACGACATAGGGGCTGATGGCGGACGGGATGATGCCGAACTTCACCTCGGAAGTGGCGAAGAAGGCCTTGGTCGAGGCGACGGCGATGTCGCAGGCGGCGGTCAGTCCGGTGCCACCACCGAGAGCGGCACCCTGAACACGGGCGATGGTCGGCTTCTTCATTTCGGCCAGCACGCGCAGCATGCGGGCCAGGGCGCGGGCATCGTTGAGGTTGTCATCGACGCCGTTGTTGGCGGCGCGCTTCATCCAGTTGAGGTCGGCGCCGGCCGAGAAACTCTTGCCGCGGCCGGCCAGGATGACAACGCGGACATCCTTGTCGTCATCCAGCGCGATGCAGGCGGCGGTGAGTTCGGTGATCAGGATTTCGTCGAAGGCATTGTGCATGTCCGGGCGGTTCATCCAGATCGTGGCGACCTGTCCGGCAAGTTCGATTTCGAGGGTGGTAAACATGTCTCGCTCCTTTTATTGTTGTCGCTGGCGGATCAATTCCGCCATTGGCTGACCATTTAGTGCCGCCATCAGGCTGGCCTGGTTGGCCGCCGGCTGGTTCTGGCTGACTTTCCATTTGCCGACCAGGCGGCTGATAACGATTTCGATACCGACCACCGCACCGATCATCTTTTCAATGTAATCGGCCGGGGCGTCGCTGACCGCCCAGGGCTTTTCGAGTTGGGCTTCATGCGCTGCGGTCAACGTGTGCAGTTGCGCCAAAACCCATTCCGGGTCGTCGATCAAGCGAAAACTGCCGCTGGCGTGTACTACGGTGTAATTCCAAGTCGGCACCACCTTGCCGGTTTCGGCCTTGGTGGCGTAGCCGGAGGGGCTGATATAGCACTCTGGGCCCTGGAAAATGACCAGTACCTCGCCCTCTGACGCCGCTGCCTTGCTTAGTGGATTGGCTCGGGCAAAGTGTCCGCTTAGGGTGCCGTACTTGCTGACAGACGAATTCAGATGCAAGGGAATGTGGTTGGCCGACAGTCCATCCTCGCCCTGCGTCACCAGCGTGGCGAGCGGATAGGCACGCATCAGCTCGTGCATGACGCCGATGTCGGTTTCCGCGAAATGTTTGGGCAGATACATCGCCTTACATCCGGAAGATGCCGAACTTCGTCTCTTCCGCCGGCGCGTTCATCGAGGCCGACAGCCCGAGACCGAGGACGCGGCGGGTATCTGCCGGATCAATGATGCCGTCGTCCCACAGCCGTGCACTGGCGTAGTAGGGGTGGCCCTGCGTCTCGTATTGCTCGCGGATCGGTGCCTTGAAGGCCGCTTCGTCCTCGGCGCTCCATTCCTTGCCGGACGCTTCCATGCCATCGCGCTTGACGGTGGCCAGCACGCCGGCGGCCTGGTCGCCACCCATCACCGAGATGCGGGCGTTCGGCCACATCCAGAGGAAACGCGGCGAGTAGGCACGGCCGCACATGCCGTAGTTACCTGCACCGAAGGAGCCGCCGATGACCACGGTGAATTTCGGCACCTTGGCGGTGGCTACTGCGGTGACCATCTTGGCGCCGTCGCGGGCGATGCCGCCGTTCTCGTACTTGCGGCCGACCATGAAGCCGGTGATGTTCTGCAGGAAGACGAGCGGAATGCCGCGCTGGGCGCAGAGTTCGATGAAGTGCGCACCTTTCAGCGCGGATTCGCTAAACAGGATGCCGTTGTTGGCGACGATGCCGACCGGATAGCCGTAAATTCGGGCAAAGCCGCAGACGAGGGTGGTGCCGTATCGGGCCTTGAATTCGTCGAAATCGGAGTCGTCGACGATGCGGGCAATGATTTCGCGGACATCGAAGGGCTTCTTGCTGTCGGTCGGGATGACGCCGTACAACTCTTCGGTGGGATAGCGCGGCTCGACCGGCGCGGTCAACGTTACTGGAGGCGCCTTTTTCCAGTTCAGGTCCTTGATGATGCGGCGGGCGATAGCCAGCGCATGGGCATCGTTTTCGGCCAGATGATCGACGACGCCGGAGATGCGCGTATGTACGTCGGCGCCGCCGAGATCTTCAGCCGACACTACTTCACCGGTTGCTGCCTTGACCAGCGGCGGACCACCGAGAAAGATGGTGCCCTGATTCTTGACGATAATCGACTCGTCGCACATGGCTGGCACATAGGCGCCGCCCGCGGTGCATGAACCGAGCACGGCGGCGATCTGCGGGATGCCTTGGGCCGACAGATTGGCCTGGTTGAAAAAGATGCGGCCGAAGTGTTCCTTGTCCGGGAAAACCTCGTCCTGCATCGGCAGGAAGGCGCCGCCCGAATCGACCAGATAGACGCAGGGCAGCCGGTTTTCCAGGGCGATTTCCTGAGCCCGCAGGTGCTTCTTGACGGTCAGTGGGTAATAGGTGCCGCCCTTCACGGTGGCGTCGTTGGCGACGACCATGCATTCGACACCATTGACGCGACCGATGCCGGCAATTACCGAGGCGGCCGGTACATCACCACCATACATGCCGTAGGCGGCGAACTGGCCGATCTCCAGGAATGGCGTACCGGGATCAAGCAGGCCGTTCACTCGCTCGCGGGGCAGGAGCTTGCCACGGGCCAGATGCTTCTGGCGGGCCGCCTCGGGGCCACCGAGGGCAATTTTTTCGACCTTCTCGTGCAGATCGGCAACCACGGTTTCCATGGCTGCTGCGTTGGCTTGAAAATCAGCAGATCGCGAGTTGAGTTGTGTTTTTAGTTGGGTCATGTCTCTTCCTGTTTATTAGTCGCTGGGTACTCGTTGCTGGCAGCTACAGTTCCTTTTCTTCTTTCAGCCACTTGCTGACCGGTTCTGGCCGGTAGGTGGCCATCGCGTCGAGCAGGCATTCGATATCCGTTTCCGCCAGCACCATCGCCCGGTTCTGGGCGCGCAGGAACCCTTCGCCAACGGCGTGATCGAACAGAGCCAGCAGAGGGTCGTAGAAGCCTTGCACATTGAGCAGGCCCATCGGTTTCACGTGGAACCCGAGCTGGCCCCAAGTCAGGACTTCGCAGAATTCCTCGAAGGTGCCAAAGCCGCCGGGCAGGGCGATAAAACCATCGGCCAGTTCGGCCATCCGTGCCTTGCGGGTGTGCATCGAATCAACTACTTCAAGTCGGGTTAGTGCACGGTGGTCGACGTGGCGGCCGGCAACTTCCTTGCCCATCAGCGCTTCCGGGATGACGCCGATGACCGTGCCGCCCGCTTCCAGGCAGGCATCGGCGACGGCGCCCATCAACCCGATGTTGCCGGCGCCATAAACCAGTTCGATGCCGCGCGCAGCCAGCAGGCGGCCGAGCGCTTCGGCTTCGGCGCGGTAGCCTGGATCGTGACCGGCATTTGAGCCGCAGAAGACGCAGATTCGTTTCATGTGTTGTCCTGGCCTCAGAAACCGCCGGTTTCCAGCCAGTGTTCGATTTGCGGCAGCCGGTCGGCGCCGAAGAAGGCTTCGCCGTCGATGATGACGTGCGGTGAGCCGAAGACGCCTGCCTTCAGGGCCGTTTCGCACTGCTCCTTGAGCCTGGCCTTGATTTCCGGGCTTTGCAGGGCGGTTTCGAGAGTGCTGCCCCCCAAGGGGACTTCTTTCAGGGCGCGGTCTACGCCCAGTTTCGAGGCAATTTCAAGGATGACTGCTGGCGAGGAAACATCCAGATCGTCGACAAAGAAGCCGCGATAAACGGCATGGGCAAACTGTCGGGCCAGCGCGCAATCTTGGCCGTGTAGCCAGTAGTAGGCGCGGGCGGCGTTCTGTGTTGGCAACGGGAAGCGGCTGGGCGGGTTGTAGGCGATGCCCATGTGCCGGGCTGAGCGGTGGAAGTCATGCAGCATGTAGGTGCCCTTGCTGCTGACGCCATCGGCTGGCGGCCGAGAGCCGGTCGCCTGAAAGATGACACCGAGCAGGACTGGGTGCCATTTCACCTTGCGGCCATACTTGGCGGCAACGGCGTCGATCTTTTCGCTCAACAGGTAGCCGTAGGGGCTGGAAAAGTCGAACCAGAAATCGATTGGGGTTTTGTCGTTCATGTTTGTCTCCTGAGTGCTGCGGTCGACCTGGTTTTTGGGCTTTTTTTCCGGTCGACCGCAGGATTGCTGATTAGGCTGCGATGGCGCGGCCGATCACCAGCCGCTGGATGTCGTTGGCGCCTTCGTAGATTTGGGTGATGCGGACGTCGCGGAAGATGCGCTCGACCGATGTTTCGTCGGTGTAGCCGCAGCCGCCATGGATCTGGATGGCGGCCGAGCAGACCTTTTCGGCCATCTCGGAGGCGAACATCTTGGCCATCGAGGCTTCGACCAGGCAGGGCTTGCCGGCGTCCTTCAGCGTCGCGGCGCGCCACACCATCAGGCGGGCGGCATCGAGTTGGGTGGCCATGTCAGCCAGCCGGAAGTTGACGGCCTGGTGGTCGATGATCGGTACACCAAAAGTGATGCGCTCCTTGGCATAGGCCACGGCCGCTTCGAACGCGGCGCGGGCCATGCCGACCGATTGGGCAGCAATGCCGATACGTCCGGCTTCGAGGTTGGAGAGGGCGATCTTGTAGCCTTCGCCTTCTTTGCCGAGCAGCGCGGAGGACGGCACGCGGCAGTTGTCGAAGACGATCTGTGCGGTGTCGGAGGCATGCTGCCCCATCTTCTGCTCGATGCGGGCGACGGTATAGCCGGGTGTAGCGGTCGGCACCAGGAAGCAGGAAATGCCCTTCTTGCCGGCGGCCTTGTCGGTCACGGCGAAGACGATGGCGACATCGGCATGTTTGCCGGTGGTGATGTAATGCTTGACGCCATTGAGGATGAAATGGTCACCGTCACGGTCGGCGCGGGTGGTGATGGCCGAGGCATCCGAGCCGGTGTGCGGTTCGGTCAGGCAGAAACAGCCAAGCTTTTCGCCGCGGGCGAGCGGCTTCAGCCATTCTTCCTTTTGCGCGTCGCTGCCGTAGCGATTCGGGATGCCGCAGGCCAGCGAATTCTGGACCGAGACGATGGTCGAAGTTGCGCCGTCGCCGGCGGCGATTTCTTCCAGCGTCAGTACCAGCGACATGTAATCCATGCCGGCACCGCCCCATTCGTCGGGCACCACCATGCCCATGGCGCCCAGTTCGCCGAGTTCCTTCAGGGCTTCAGCCGGGAAGGTGTGGTTCTTGTCCCAATCGGCAGCGAAGGGGGCGAGGCGTTCCTGCGCGAAGGCGCGCATGGTGTCGCGGATCATTTCTTGTTCGCTAGTCAAAATCATGCTGTTCTCTCCGAAAAATGAGTGGTGAGCCAGACGCCGGCGATGACCAGCAGGCCTCCGCCGAGGACGGCCAGGCCGAGGTGTTCGTCGAGCAGGACGGCGGCCTGCAGGACCGCGAACACCGGGACCAGATTGACGAAAACGGAAGCCTTGGCCGCGCCGATGCGGCGGACGCCATCGGCAAACCAGGTAAAGGCCAGTGCCGTGCCACCGACGGCCAGAAAAATGACGCTGGCCCAGACGCGCCACGACCAGGCAGCGAAGTCGGTTCCCCCCTGAACGAGGGCGGCGAAGCCGATCAATCCGGCGCCGATCAGGCTGGCCCACAGCGTCGCCGCCAGCGGGCTCAGGGTCTTGGTCGCCTGCCGGCCGATGAAGGTATAGGCCGTCCAGCACAACGCGCAGCCAAGGATCAGCCATTCACCGATGCCGACTTCACCGTGCAGCAGGGCAAGCGGGTTGCCGTTGCCGATCACGGTCAGGCAGCCGAGCGTTGCGATGGCGACTCCGGCCAGTTTGACCGGGTTCATCCGTTCCTGGCCGAGAAGCCAGGCGCCGAGGGCAACCAGCACCGGGTTGAGTGCGACAACAAGGGCGCCGCGTCCGGCAGTAATGTGTTTCAGCCCATAAAAAAAGCACAGGGCGTAAATGAAAATCCCCGTCATTGCCAGGCCGGTGACGATACCCCATTCACTGGCGGTTTCAGGGCGCGGGATGCGTCCTTCGCTGGCCAGCGCAACGCCGGCCAGAACCAGTCCGGCGAGCAGGAAACGGATGGCAGGAACAGCCAGCGGGGCAGGGACTTCCTGCGCCACGATGCGTCCAGCAATCCAGGTTCCACCCCACATGAACATGGTTCCGATCAGTTTCAGATAGGTAATCGACCCAGCCTGAGGCACTTACAGCATTTCCACCGCGAGGGCAGTTGCTTCGCCGCCACCGATGCACAGGGAAGCCACGCCGCGTTTCTTGCCGTATTTCTTCAGTGCGCCGAGCAGCGTGACAACGATACGGGCGCCGGAAGCACCAATCGGGTGGCCCAGTGCGCAGGCGCCGCCGTGGATATTGACCTTGGCCGGGTCGAGCTTGAGGTCGTGCAGCGAGGCCATGGTGACAACGGCAAAGGCTTCGTTGATCTCGTACAGATCGACCGATTCGGCAGTCCAGCCGGTCTTGGCAAACAATTTCTGCATGGCGCCAACCGGGGCTGACGGGAAGAGGGCCGGTACGCCGGCGTGCGTCGTGTGGCCAACGATGCGGGCAATCGGCTGCAGGCCAAGCCTGGCCGCCTGCGATTCGCGCATCAGAACCATGGCGGCAGCACCGTCGGAAATCGACGAGGAGTTGGCCGGGGTGACTGTGCCATCCTTCTTGAAAGCTGGTTTCAGGCTGGGAATCTTGTCGATATTGACAGCGAAGGGGCCTTCATCCTTGTCAATCACGACATCGCCCTTGCGGCCGGCGACCGTGGTCGGGGCGATTTCCCAAGCGAAGGAGCCATCATCACTGGCGGCCTTGGCGCGGGTGGTCGAGCGGATGGCGAATTCGTCCTGCGCTTCGCGGGTGAAACCATAAGTGGTCGCACACTCTTCGGCAAACGTACCCATCAGGCGGCCGCGGGTTTCCTTGCTGTAGGCATCTTCGAGACCATCCATGAACATGTGGTCAAAAATCTGGCCGTGGCCAAGGCGATATCCACCGCGGGCCTTGGGCAGCAGGTAGGGGGCATTGGTCATCGACTCCATGCCGCCGACCACGGCGGCGCCGTAGGAACCGGCGAGGATGCCGTCGTGACCCAGCATGGTTGCCTTCATGGCCGAGCCGCAGACCTTGTGAATGGTGGCGCAACCGGCGGAGAGCGGCAGGCCGGCCTGCAACGCCGCCTGGCGGGCCGGCGCCTGGCCCTGGCCGGCTTGCAGCACGCAGCCCATGAGTACTTCTTCGATCAGGTTGGCGTCGATGCCGGCGCGCTCGACGGCGGCCTTGATGGCAACGGCGCCGAGGTTGGCGGCGGTCAGGCCGGCAAAGCCACCCTGGAAGCTGCCCATGGCGGTTCGGGCGGCGGAAACGATAACGATCGGGTCATTCATGCTGTTTTCTCCTTAGCGGTTGTTATGAATTCAGGCGTCGAGCGCCTTCAATGCGGCGTCGTAACGGAAAGGCAAATCCTGAGGGTGGTCGACGGTGATGCCGAGGTCGTGAATCAGGCCGTCCTTCAGGCCGTAGATCCAGCCATGGACGGTCAGTTGCTGGCCACGGGTCCAGGCATCCTGGACGACCGGGTTGTGGCAGACATTGACCACCTGTTCCAGCACATTCAGTTCGCACAGGCGGTCGTGGCGCTGGGCTTCCGGCAGGCTGTCGATGTTGGCCAGGTGCTTGTTATGCACGTCATGAACGTGACGCAACCAGAGATCGACGACGCCGACGCGGGTCCGGTTCAGCGCAGCCTGCACACCACCACAGCCGTAATGGCCGACGACCATGATGTGCTTCACCTTCAAGACATCCACTGCGTACTGGATGACCGACAGGCAGTTGAGGTCGGTATGGACGACGACATTGGCGACGTTGCGGTGGACGAAAACCTCGCCCGGCAGCAGGCCGACGATCTGGTTGGCTGGGACGCGAGAGTCGGAGCAGCCGATCCAGAGGAACTCCGGGGTCTGCAACTGGGACAGCTTGTCGAAATAGTTGGGGTCAACCGCCTGCATCTGGCCGGCCCAGGCGCGGTTGAAGTCGAACAGGTGCGACAGGTTCTCGCTGCGGATTTCCTCTTCCGACCAGTTTTCGAGGTCGAGGGCGAGGAACATCGTGCCTTCGATCGGTGTCTGGTAATAGTTCGGCGCTTCGGTAAAGCCGAGTTCGCGGTAGAGCTTCACGGCCATCCGCATGTTGGGCAGCGTGTCGATCATCAGCTTGCGGAAACCGATTTCCTTGGCGGTTTTGATTGCCGCCAGGGCGAGCGTGGCGCCAACACCATGGCCGCGCTCTTCCGGTGCGACATAGAGGCGTTTCATTTCGCAAACGCCATCGCTGTCCGGCAGTGGGCGAATGCCGACGCAACCAGCCGGACGGCCATCGACTTCGGCAAAGATCAGTCGGCCCTGAGGGGCGACATAGGCACCGGGCAGGGAGGCCATTTCCTGATCAAAATTCTGGTACGACAAATCGACACCCAGCCAGGCCGCGTAATTGCGGAAGTACTGGCGAACCTGCTCCAGGGCTTCGGTATCGTTGGTGGTGAGGGTACGTAAGGTAACGGGCATGCTGTTTGGCTCCATTTTACGGTGCCCCCGTCCGGGGACACCGGCAGGAGCTTGTTAGGCGGTTTCTGCGAAGAGTTCGCGACCAATCAGCATTCTACGGATTTCCGAGGTGCCTGCCCCGATCTCATAGAGCTTGGCATCACGCCACAGGCGGCCGACCGGATACTCGTTGGTGTAGCCGACGCCACCCAGCGTCTGGATCGCCTCCCCGGCCATCCAGGTGGCCTTTTCGGCGGAATAGAGAATGGCGCCGGCCGCATCCTTGCGCAGCGTGCGCGAATGGTCGGTGGCGTCGCAGGCGCGGCCGACGGCGTAGACATAAGCGCGATTGGCCATCCAGGTCGAATACATGTCGGCAACCTTGCCCTGCATCAGCTGGAATTCACCGATGGCCTGGCCGAACTGCTTGCGCTCATGCAGGAAAGGCACGACGACATCCATGCAGGCGGCCATGATGCCGAGCGGTCCACCGCACAGAACGGCGCGTTCGTAGTCAAGGCCGGACATCAGCACCCTGGTGCCTTGGCCGACGCCGCCGAGGACGTTTTCTTCCGGCACTTCACAATCGTCGAAGAACAGCGGGAAGGTGTTCGAGCCGCGCATGCCCAGCTTGTCGAGGTGGGTGCCGTGGCTGAAACCTTTCATCCCCTTTTCGACGATGAAAGCGGTCATCCCCTTGGCACCAGCGTTGAGGTCGGTCTTGGCGTAAACGACCAGCGTGTCGGCATCACCGCCATTGGTAATCCACATCTTGGAACCGTTGAGGACGTAGCGGTCGCCCTTCTTCTCGGCTTTCAGCTTCATCGAGACAACGTCGGAACCGGCATTGGGCTCGGACATGGCCAGCGCGCCGACATGGTCGCCGGAAATCAGCTTGGGCAGGTACTTCTGGCGCTGGGCCTCGGTGCCGTTGCGGCGGATCTGGTTCACACACAAATTCGAGTGTGCACCGTAGGACAGCCCGATCGAGGCCGAGGCGCGCGAGATTTCTTCCAGCGCGACGATGTGCGCCAGATAACCCATGCCGGTCCCACCGTATTCCTCACTGGCGGTCATGCCGAGCAGGCCCATGTCGCCGAATTTCTTCCAGAGGTCGGCCGGAAATTCATTGAGGCGGTCCACTTCCGCAGCGCGCGGCGCGATTTCGGCGTCGGCAAAAGCCTTCACCGCATCGCGCAGCAGGTTGATATCTTCGCCGAGGCCAAAGTCGAGGCTGGGTATGTTCATGGTTTGTCTCCGTTATCGATTTATTTTTCAGTCTTGCCGTGCATGTTGTCGCCCTGGTCGGGCGACCCGTCAAAATGGCTAGCGCGAGTGCTTGAACGGCTGCGCTCGCCGCCCGCCGGGGCGGACTTCTCGCTACGCACCACGGTCATGATGGTCTGCTGCATCAGCGCACACAGTGTTTCCCGGCCGTCTTTCACAGCAAAGACTTCGGCCTGGGTGATGATCAATGTCTTGCCCGGGCGGACGACTTTGCCACGGGCGATCAGCTTTTCGCCATCAGCCGGGGCGACCAGATTCATCTTGAATTCGACGGTCAGTACCGAGGCGGTTTCGGGCACGATGGTCATCGCCGCATAGCCGGCTGCCGAATCGGCGATCATGCCGACCACGCCGCCATGGACGAATCCGTGCTGCTGCTCGACGCCAGTCCAGTGCGGCAGATGGATTTCCGTCCGGCCGTGCTCGATTACCGGCATCGTCGCCTGAATCAACTCCATGGCGTTCTGACGGACAAAGCTGGCGCTGACGCGCTCGGCAAAGTGGGGATCGACGATTTTGATCATAGGGCGTGATTGTATTGACGTTGACGTTAACGTCAACTGGTTGGCAAATATTTATTTGTTGGCGTCGCGACGGGTCAACTCCTGTTGGCACTGCGCCTCAAACTGGGAAATCTCGGCGAGCATGGCCTCGATGTCCTCGCGTTGCTGCTCCAGGGCTGCTCGGCGGCTCGAGATGACGCGCAGACATTCAAGCAGTTGGGGCGTTTCGTCCTCGGTCGACTCGTACATGCCGATCAGGTCCTTGATCTCGGCCAGCGACAGCCCGAGGCGCTTGCCGCGTAACGCCATCTTCAGACGTGCCCGGTCGCGGCGGGTAAACACGCGTTTGCTGCCTTCGCGTTCTGGCGAGAGGATGCCCTGGTCTTCCCAAAAACGGATGGTGCGCGGCGTAATGCCAAATTCTCGGGCGAGGTCGGAAATGGCGAAGATGCTTACCGATTGGTTCACTGGGCGATCCTTCAAGAAGTCAGGCAAGTAAATCAGAAGAAACGGGTTTTTTCAATCCGCACCCGTATGGTAATTTGTTCGACCTGACGCGAAGGTTTAACCATGTCCCTGCATTATCCGTACGCCGTTCCGCCTGACGCTGGTGTCACGATCGAAGTTGCCCCTGGCGTTTTCTGGCTACGCATGCCGCTGCCGTTTCAGCTCGATCACATCAATCTCTGGCTGCTCCGCGACGGCGAAGGCTGGACGATAGTCGATACCGGCTTTCCCGACGACGGTGTACGGGCAACCTGGTCGCAGATAATTGCCGGCCTCGATGGGCCGGTGAAGCGTTTGATCGTTACCCATTTCCATCCGGATCACCTTGGGCTGGCCAGCTGGCTGATGGAACAGACCGGCGCACCGCTGTGGATGACGAGCGGCGAATTCCTGACCGCCCATGCAGTCTGGAACGAGGTGGCGGGGCACGGCGCTCGTTTCATGGTCGAACAGTTTCGTCAGCACGGCCTCGATGCCGCTCGACTGGCCAAATTCGAGCAACGCGGATCGGGCTATCGCAAGGCGGTGCCGGCCTTGCCCGAGTACTACCATCGCCTGAAGGCGGGTGATATTGCTGCGGTGGACGGCAAAAAATGGCAAATTTTGATTGGCCATGGTCACGCGCCGGAGCATATGTCGCTTTACTGCGCCGAACTCAACGTGTTAATTTCGGGCGACATGCTTTTGCCGAGAATTTCCACGAATATCAGTGTCTTTTCTGCTACGCCTGATGCGGATGCCTTGGGCTGGTTTCTGGATTCGCTGGATGATCTGGCTAGAGAAATACCGGAAGAAACGCTGGTTTTGCCATCGCATGGACTGCCGTTTTCTGGCGTGCAGTCCCGGGTGGCGGCTTTGCATGCGCACCACGAAGAGCGTTTGGGTGCGCTGGAGACGAGTTGTGAACAGGTGCCAAAGAGTGCCGCCGAGTTGCTTGCTGTGCTGTTTCAGCGGGCGCTCGATACGCATCAAACCATGTTCGCGATGGGCGAAGCAATTGCCCATCTGAATTACCTTGAACAAGCTGGTCGGTTGTCGCGTACTACAGGCGCCGACGGTGTAATTCGATACTTGCGGTAGCAGCAATAATTTACCGCGCACTGACAGAGGGAGTTTCAAGTATGTCGCAGCAAACCGAAGAAAAGGGCGCGATGCCCAACCCGGCAGAAATAGCCAAAACCTATGCCGAAGTCGCCCAGCGCGCTTCGCGCCTGATCACCCAGTTCATGGAAAAGAAGGTCAAGGACGGTGTCAACGCGCCGACTGACGAGCTTGGCGTCGCCAAGGCCTTCATGGATATGTCGTCACGCCTGCTGGCCAATCCGTACAAGATGGCCCAGACCCAGATGAACATGATGTGGGACTACTTCTCGCTGTGGCAGAACACCTCGATGAAGATGATGGGCGTTCCGGTCCAGGCTCCGATTGCCTCTCCAAAGAAAGGCGACAACCGCTTCAAGGACGAAGAGTGGGAACAGCATTTCCTCTTCGACTTCGTCAAGCAGTCCTATCTGATCACGGCCCGTCACATGCATGACACCGTTGCCGGCACTGAAGGTCTGGACGATGCGACCCAGCAGAAGGTCAACTTCTTCACCCGTCAGTACATCGACGCGCTGTCGCCGTCCAACTTTGCCCTGACCAATCCGGAAGTTTTCCGTGAAACGGTCAAGAGCCATGGCCAGAACCTGATCAAGGGTCTGAACAACCTGTTGCACGACGTCGAATCCGGCGATGGCCAGCTGCGTATCCGGATGACCGATACCTCGGCCTTCGAAATGGGCAAGAACGTTGCCACGACCCCGGGCAAGGTGATTTTCCAGAACGAACTGTTCCAGCTTATCCAGTACAACCCGAGCACGCCGGACCAGAACAAGAGGCCCCTGCTGATCGTGCCGCCCTGGATCAACAAGTACTACATCCTCGACCTGCGCGAGAAGAACTCCTACGTCAAATGGGCTACGGATCAGGGCTACACCACTTTCATCATGTCCTGGATCAACCCGGACGAGAAGCTGGCCAAGAAGTCATTCGAGAACTATCTGCTCGAAGGTTCGCTCGAAGCCATTAACCAAGTGTGCGCCCACACCGGCGAAGACAGCGTCAATCTGGCCGGCTACTGCCTGGGCGGTACGCTGACCATGACCACGCTGGCCTACATGACCTCCAAGAAGGACAAGCGCGCTGCTTCTGCCACCTTCTTCACGACCATGCTCGATTTCTCCGATCCGGGCGAACTCGGCATCTTCCTTGACGAAGGCGCTGTTGCCGGTCTGGAAAAGAAGATGGCCGAGCGTGGCTTCCTCGAAGGTTCGGAAATGGCCGGCACCTTCAACATGCTGCGTGCCAACGACCTGATCTGGTCCTTCGTGGTCAACAATTACCTGATGGGCAAGGATCCGTTCCCGTTCGACCTGCTCTACTGGAACTCCGATTCAACGCGCATGCCGGCCGCCATGCACAGCTATTACCTGCGCAACATGTACCTCGGCAACCTGCTCCGCGAGCCGGGTGGCCTCACGCTGGGTGGCGTCAAGATTGATCTCAGCAAGGTCAAGACCCCCTGCTACTTCATCTCGACCATCGAAGATCACATCGCCCCGTGGAAGAGCACCTACATGGGTGCCCGTCTGCCTTCAGGCAACACCAAGTTTGTGCTCGGTGGCTCTGGTCACATTGCCGGTATCGTCAATCCGCCGGTCGCCAACAAGTATGGCTTCTGGACCAATGATGCGACCGATGGCGATCTGCCGGAAAGCCCGGAAGACTTCCTGGCTGGCGCAACGCAGAACGCCGGTTCGTGGTGGACGCATTGGAACCAGTGGGTAACCGCCCTGCCGGGTGGCAGTGCCAAGGTCAAGGCCCGCAAGCCGGAAGACGGCACGCTGAAGGTCATCGAAGATGCGCCGGGCAGCTACGTCAAATTCCGTCTGGACACCCAGAAGAAGGGTTGAGCGTAACGGCTCAGGCAATAGCGAAAGGAGGCTTCGGCCTCCTTTTTTTCGAACTCGATTTCCTTGGGCATGTCAGTCCAGCATAACCTGAACGGAGGTGCGGCATGCTCACCGCAACGCGTAAGGGAACTCCAGGGTCTGGCGAACCGGGGTCGACCAAGAGGAACTGGTCAGCATCGTGCTGACCAGCGAACTGCCCTTAGCGGCTGAGCTGCGGCAGCTTGGGCAGGCTGGGCCACTCGACGGCATCGAGCATGTTCTTGACGATCAACCCCAACTCGGTATCGCCGGTGATCTCCAGCTCGCGGTTAAAGAACAGCGTGTCGGGGTCTTCCTGGCGGGCCAGCAGTTGCAGGTAGGCCGAGAGATTGGCCGCAAAGGCGAGGTCCGGCTCCCGGTCGGGACGAAAAACCGGTCGGAACATGCCATCTCGATAGGTGTATGAGGCTTCGCCGCCGGTGTCGTTGATCCGGACCCGGAACAGCTTTCCTTCGAGAAGATCGAGTTCGGCTTCCGGTAGCAACTTCATCTTGTGGGCGGCGTTCAGGCCGGCGACCAGCGCCAGCGCATGCGGCCATTGCGGCAGTTTCTGACCGAGGCTGGCAATGAAGTCCGGCAGCTTGAATTTCGGGATGGTGAATTGACCGTTCATGTTCAGGCTCCGAGTTGGGCGAGGGCTTGCGTATGGCGCTGGACGATGCCGGCATCACCGAACCAGTAGCCATCAACCATTCCGCAGGTGCTCCAGTCGGCGCTGTCGACGCTCACTGACTGGCCATTTCTGGCCGCATCGAAAGCCGCAATGATCGCGTTGATATGCGCTTTCTGCGGGCTGATGCGGATGATGTCGATTCCCATGTTCAGCATGTCCGGAATTTCGTGCAGCAGATTGTAGCTCTGTGCCGACATGGTCTGGATACCGTTGATGCTGAGAAAATCCTGGCCATCGCGAGTTTTCAGGGTCAGGCCCTCAGCGTGGTCAAGGCACTTGAACTGGCAATCGTCCTTGTTCAGGTCGTAATGGCGGGCGGTGAAGCAGCGGGCCGAGAAAGCGAGCGGAATTTTGCCGAAAACGAAGACCTCGGTTTCGACGCCTGCGGGCTTGCTTTGGTGCAGCGTTTCGACCAGCGTGCGCGTGCCTTCCAGCGGCGGTACCCAACGTTTAAGGCCGTAGCGAGCATAGGTGGCGAGCGTTGCTTCGTTGTAGATGTTCAGGTGTGGACCGGCGACGAAATCCTGCCCATGGACGAGGTTGACCGCACCGAGGTCGTTGGCTTCAAGCATGCACCCAGCGTCATCGATCAGGCGGCGCAAGGCCTTCAGGTCACTTTCCGATTCAAGCAGCGCTTGCGCGGAAACGACGACCTGCTTGCCGGCATCGCTCAGGTCACGGGCCAGCCCAACCCAGTCAGCGGTGCGCAACTGCTGGCGGCGTGAACAGACAACTTCGCCAACGTAGATGATGTCGAGGGCGGGGTTTTGCGCCATCTCGGCGTAAAACTCCATGACCTCGGCCTTGGGCCAGAAGTAGAGCAGGGGACCTAAAGATAGACGCATGCTTATCTCCAGGGCCGGCTATAGGCACCGAGCGTCGCCTGGCTGCCTTCGGAAACCTTGGACAACTCGGCCTGCCAGGCTGGTTTCACGTGAAACCCTTCGCTGCCATTGGCCAGTGAATCGAGCGCGGCGCGCAAGGTCCGGGTCACCTGGGTGACGTAGGCCGGGCTACGCTGGCGTCCTTCGACCTTGATGGCGCGAACGCCGATCTTGAGGATTTCCGGCAGGATGGAGATGACATTCAGGCTGGTCGGCTCTTCCAGCGCGTAATAGGTTTCACCTTCGACTTCGAAGCGGCCTTTGCACAGTGTCGGATAACCGGCTGGCTCGTTGTCGCCAAAGCGGTCGATCAGGATGCCATTCAAGCGAGTTTCCATCGCGCCGGGTTTTTTGTCCCACTTGACGTACTTGGCCGGCGAGCAGGCGCCAACGGTGTTCGGTGATTCGCCGCAAGCGTAAGAGGAAAGCCAGCAACGCCCCTCGTTCATTACGCACAGACTGCCGAAGCCGAATACTTCGATTTCAACGGTGGTGTTCTTGATGACATGCTCGACCTGGGCCAGCGTCAGCACGCGCGGCAACACGGCGCGGCGGATACCAAACTCGCGCTGGCAGAAGTTGATCGCTTCGTAGCTGGTGGCCGAGCCTTGCACGGATAAATGCAGGCGTTGTTGCGGATGGCGGTTGCGGGCGTAATCGAGCAAACCAACATCGGCCAGGATAATTGCATCCACCCCCTGGTCCACCGCAGCATCGACGGCCTTGTGCCAGTCACCGACACGCCCGGCCTGCGGGAAGGTGTTGATGGCCAGCAATATCTCGCGACCCTTGGCATGGGCGTAGCGAATGCCGTCAGCCATGGTTTTCTGGTCGAAATTGAGGCCGGCAAAATTGCGGGCATTGGTGTCGTTCTTGAAGCCGAGATAGACGGCATCGGCGCCGTTATCCACCGCAGCTTTGAGTGCCGGCAGGCTGCCGGCCGGGCAGATGAGATCGGGTAGCGAGCTCATGGGATCATCCTGAAAGTCAAGCGAGGCAGTATAGCCAGCAGCTCCCGATGGCCATTGATCCTGGTCAAACGTAATGGATTAGCGGGTGACGACGGTCGGCTTGTAGCCCAGTGCTGCGCGGATTTTCTCGGCGACGCGGTCGGCATCGCCGCGGTTGGCATAGGGGCCGAGATGCAGGCGGTGAATGCCACCACCGGGTTGCACGCGCATCGGTTCGCCCAGCCAGTCAAGTTCGCGGGTCAGGTGATTTTTCAGGTTCTCGGCATTGTCGGCGTTGGCGAAGGCCCCGAGTTGCAGGTAAATACCCTTTTGGGCTGCGTTGTCGCCAGTCATGCCGGCCATGGCGGCAGTCTGTACCGGCCGCTCTTCAAGCGCCATACGCTCGGAAAGCCTGGCAATTTCGTCTTTTTCCGAAACGGCAGGTCGTGGCGGCGGAACTACCTGTGCATAGGAGGTGCTGGTCGGCTCGCCTGGAATGATCGCCTCGACCTCGACTTGCCCACTGCCGCCATTGATCAGGCCTAGCTTGTAGGCGGCGGTGTAGGAGAGGTCGATCACCCGGTCGGCGTGGAAAGGACCACGATCGGTGAGCCTGACAATGACGGATTTGCCGGTTTGCACCTGGGTGACGCGGACATAGGACGGCAGCGCGAGCATCGGGTGGGCGGCGGTCATCGCGAACATGTCGTAGGGTTCGCCAATCGAGGTCTTCTGGCCGTGAAACTTCTTGCCATACCAGCTGGCAATGCCGCGCGCCTTGTAGGGACGGACGTTGCCGTTTGGAACGTACTCCTTGCCGAGGACGACGTAGGGCTTGGTGGCCGGTTTGTGCAATGGCTCCCATTTCGGCTCGGCGTCGGGAATATCGTCAAGGCCATCGGGAATATCGTCAGCCGGGCCATCATCCTTGTAGAAACCGCCACCGCGTTTAAGGGTGACGGTCGGCTTCCGGGTCGGTGTCTTGGAAATTGCCGTTTTTGGGGCGTCGACCGTAGCACTCGATGGTATCTGCGGCGAACTGCCACAAGCAGCCATTAGCAGGGCGGCTATGGTCGAGGAGGTCAGGCGCAGGATCATTTCTTGACCAGCATCCGGTGAGTGTGGATGGACATCAGGATACCGATGCCGAGAAACAGTGTCACCAACGCCGTGCCACCGTAGCTCATGAAGGGTAGAGGCACGCCGACGACGGGCAGGATGCCGCTGACCATTCCCATATTGATGAAGGCATAGGTAAAGAAGCCGAGCGTGATGGCCCCGGCCAGCAGGCGGGAGAACAGTGTCGGGGCGCCGGAGGCTATGATCAGGCCGCGGCCAATCAGCAGGGTGTAGAGGAAGACCAGCACGACATTGCCAACCAGGCCCCACTCTTCGGAATAGACCGCAAAGATGAAGTCGGTATGTTTTTCCGGGATGAACTCGAGGTGGGTTTGTGTGCCATTCAGGTAACCCTTGCCGATGGCGCCGCCGGAACCGATGGCGATGGTGGACTGGATGATGTGATAGCCGGAACCCAACGGGTCGGTGGTCGGGTCGATCAGGGTCATGATGCGCTTGCGCTGGTAGTCGTGCATCATGCCCCAGAGCAGTGGTGCGGCAGCACCGCCGGCGGCAACCAGGCCGAGAATGACCTTCCAGGGGAGGCCGGCGAAGAAAATGACATAGAAACCGGCAGAGCCGACCAGCAGGGCGGTCCCGAGGTCGGGCTGCTTGGCAATCAGGGCGAAGGGAATGAACAGTAGCAGGGCGGCGACGATGTAATGCTTGACCTTCAGGGTGGCCTCGTATTTCTGGAAATACCAGGCAAGCATCAGCGGCATCGCAATTTTCATGATTTCGGACGGCTGGATGCGCGTAAAACCCAGTGAAAGCCAGCGTTTGGCACCGTTGACCTTGATTCCGAAGAGGAAAACACAAACCAGCAGGATGATCCCGATAATGTAGAGCGGAATGGCATAGCTCATCAGTTTTTGCGGTGGCAGGCGCGAGACGAACCACATGACGACCAAGGCGATACCCATGTTTCCTGCCTGGGAAAGCATGCGGTGATTGCTGTCCCAGGTGGCCGAGTTTACCGTTGCCAGCCCGACGCTCATGATTGCCAGCGTGATGAAGAAGAGCGGGAAGTCGATATGGGCAATCAGCTGCTGCCAGCCACGCCGCAAGGTGCCAGCAATATCGATCATTCCTCGCGATCCTCTTCGATTGCCGCAGTATCTTCCTTGGCGGCCCCGGCCGGCAATTTGCCGAGCAGGTAGTAGTCGATCACCATGCGGGCGATCGGTGCCGCAGATTGAGCCCCGAAGCCGCCGTTTTCAACCAGCACGGCCAGGGCAATGGTTGGCTTGTCGGCTGGTGCGTAGGCGATGAACAAGGCGTGGTCGCGCAGTTCCTTCCTGACGTTGCTTTCCTTGTACTCGGCACCTTTCAACGAAAAAACCTGCGCCGTGCCCGTCTTGCCGGCAGCTTCGTAAGGTGCGCCGGCAAAGGCACGGGCGCCGGTGCCTTCCTTGATGACGCCGACCATGGAACGCCGGATGACCTCGATGTTTTGCGGCTTGAGTTTGAGGTCGCGTATGGGTTCCGGCTCGACGACACGTTGGATGCCGGTCTTGGTGTCGGTGATATAGCGGACGATGTGCGGCCGGAACATCACCCCGTTGTTGGCGACGATCGCAGTGGCCTGGGCGAGCTGAATGGGGGTGTAGGCGTTGTAGCCCTGGCCGATGCCGATGGAAATGGTTTCGCCGGCGTACCACTTCTGCTGTTCCGGCTTCTTGAAGCGTTGTTTCTTCCATTCCTGCGAGGGCAGAATGCCCTTCGATTCACTGTTTTCATCCTTGCCGAGATCAACCCCGGTACGTTGGCCAAAACCAAGGAGCGCCATGAACTTGGCGATATTGTCGATCCCCATGTCGTTGGCGAGGATGTAGTAATAGGTGTCGCAGGAATGGACGATGGATTTATACATGTCCACAACGCCATGCCCGCCCTTCTTGTCATCACGGAAGGTGTGGTTGCCGAAGGTGTAGTAACCGGGATCGCTGATAGCCTGGTTGGGAGTGCGTTTGCCCATTTCCAGGGCGGCCAGCGCCATGAAAGGCTTGAAGGTTGAGCCCGGCGGGTAGGCACCGCTGATGGCCCGGTTGACCATCGGCTTGCTCGGGTGTTCGTTCAGTTCCTTCCAGTTATCCGGCGTAATGCCATCGACGAACAGGTTGGGGTCGTAGGTCGGGTTTGAGACCAGTGCCAGGATGCCCCCGGTCGAAGGCTCGATGGCAACGACGGCACCCTTGCGGTCACCAAATGCCTGTTCGGTGATTTCCTGCAACTTGGCGTCCAGGGTCAGAACCAGATTATTGCCGGACACCGGTGGAATGCGCTTGAGGCTGCGCAGCGCCCGGCCGCCGGCGTCGATTTCGACTTCTTCGTAGCCGGTTTCGCCGTGCAGCTCAAATTCGTAATGCTGCTCCAGCCCATTCTTGCCGATGTGGTCGGTACCCTTGTAATTGGCCTGTTTTTCGACTTCCTCGATCCATTTCAGATCGCGATCAGTGATGCGGCCGATGTAACCGAGGGCATGCGAGGCGACATTGGCCAGCGGATATTGGCGGAACAGCCGAGCCTTGACCTCAATGCCGGGGAAGCGATAGCGCTGGGCGGCAAACTTGGCGACTTCGGCATCGCTCAGCCGGGTGCGAATGGGGATGGACTCAAAATTCTTGGCTTCATCCATCAGACGCTTGAAGCGCTTTCTGTCTTTGGGCTGAATGTCGATGACGGCCGCCAGTGCATCGATGCTGGCCTCCAGACTGGCAACCCGTGAAGGCGTGATTTCCAGCGTGAAAGCCGAATAATTGCGAGCCAGCACCGTGCCGTTGCGATCAGTGATGACGCCGCGATTGGGCACGATGGGAATAAGGGCAATCCGGTTGTCTTCGGCGCGCGTCTGGTAAAAATCATGCTGGATCACCTGCAGCCAGATGAAACGGCCAAGCAACAGGCCAAAGGCGAGCAGAACGGCGGCTGCGGAGATACCAAGGCGGAAGCGAAAACGGTCTACATCACCGTCCGGATTGTGAAAATCGCTCACGGACCGACCTTAGATGGGTCGGTTCGGATCCTGGTCTACCGGCCGGTATTGTGGCAGGAGCAGGATGAACGTGGCGGGAATCCAGAGCAAGCTGGCGATGAAGGGACCAATCAGGTAATAGCCCCAGCCTGGAATGTCAGCACCAACGGCAAGGCGCATCAAGGCCTGGATGACCTGAGTGGCGACCAGCAACGGCATGATCTGCAAGGCCTGCTGAGCGAGCGGGAACCACAGCAGGCGACGCGACAGCGAGGCGGAAACGTAGGCTAGCAGCACATAGGCAAAACAGTGCTGGCCAAGTACTGAGCCATCGGCAACGTCCATCAGCAGGCCGAGAATGAAGGCCCAGCCCATGCCGACGCGGCGGAATTCACGAACGCTCCAGAAGCACAGCACCAGCGCTACCCAGTCCGGCATGCCGGGCCAGTGAGCGGTAGGCAGAAAATTCATGGCCGTCGCGGCGAACAGGCTGAAGAAAATGAACCATGGGCGGACTGGCAGCAGAATTCGCGAAGATGAAAAAGTAGGTTGCATCAGTTTGCTTTCGCCGCCTTTTTCTTTTTGGGTCGCTGGTTGCCTTTATCGCTGCTATCTCCACCACGGCCGGCAACTTCAGGCGGTGCCGGGGGGAGTGGCTGGCGGGCATCGAGGACCATGATTTCGCCAAAGTTTTCGACGCCGGCAATTGGTACACAAAAGATGCGGGCGAAGGAGTAGGCGCTGTCGCGTTCGATGTTGACCACCTTGGCGACCGGGAAGCCAGGCAGGTAGACGCCGTCCAGCCCGGAGGTGACCAGCAGGTCACCAATCTGAACGTCGGCATTGGCTGGCATATAGCGTAGTTCGAGCTGGCCGTTTCCGAGGCCGAAGACGACCGAGCGCTGGCCGTTACGCACGATCTGGATCGGTACCGCCTGATCCTTGTCGGTAATCAGCGTGATTTCAGCCGAAAACGGGAAAACCCGGGTAACTTGCCCAACCACGCCGGCCTCGTCGATCGCTGGCTGGCCGGCGACAATGCCCGATTGCTGGCCTTTGTCCACGATCACCTTGCGCGAGAACGGGTCGCGGGCGGTGTAAAGAATTTGCGCCACCTGCCCCTTGGCTTTTTCGCGCTCCTTGACTGCCAGCAATTTGCGCAGGCGCTCGTTTTCCGCTTCCAGTTGGGCAACGCGCTCCAGATCGGGGGCGGTGGTCAGCTTGGCGTGCTTCAGCTCATTGTTTTCGTTCTGCAGGGCGCGCATTCCCTGCAGGTAGCTGGCCGAATAATCCACCAGACTGCCGGGGGTCTGAGCGACACGTTGCACCGGGTCTACGACCAGGGCAATGCTTTGGCGAAGAAGATCAAGGCTGCGGAAACGCAGGTCGACGACAAAAATCGCCAGGGAAATGGCGATGTAGAAAGTCAGGAGGGCCAGCGGTGCTGGCCCTCTCTTGAAGAACGGTGGTGGTGCGTGATCGATGCCGACCATCGCTCAATCCAGTCTTGCTGCAGTCAACGCTTAATCCGAGGCGAAAATGCTGCCCAACTTGTCCATCTTTTCCAGCGCCATGCCGCAACCACGGGCAACGCAGGTCAGCGGTTCGTCGGCAACGATGACGGGCAGGCCGGTTTCTTCCATCAGCAGACGGTCAAGGTCGCGCAGCAAAGCGCCACCACCGGTCAGGACCATGCCCTTTTCGGCAATGTCGGCACCGAGTTCAGGCGGGGTCTTTTCCAGCGCGGATTTCACCGCGGAAACAATCTGGTTCAGCGGATCAGTCAGGGCTTCAAGAATTTCGTTGGAGGAAATCGTGAATTTCCGCGGAATGCCTTCGGCCTTGTTGATGCCGGAAACTTCCATTTCCCTGACTTCGGCGCCAGGGAAAGCAGAACCGATGGTTTTCTTGATGTTTTCGGAGGTGTTCTCGCCAATCATCATGCCGTAGTTGCGGCTGATGTAATTGATGATCGCCTCGTCCAGCTTGTCGCCGCCGACGCGCACTGAGCCGGCGTAAACCATGCCGCCCAGCGAGATGACGCCGACTTCGGTGGTGCCGCCACCGATGTCGACAACCATCGAACCGGTTGCTTCGGAGACTGGCAGGCCGGCACCGATGGCAGCGGCCATTGGTTCCTCGATCAGGTAAACCTGGCTGGCGCCTGCGCCGATCGCGGATTCACGAATGGCACGACGTTCGACCTGAGTCGAGCCAGAGGGCACGCAGATGATGATGCGCGGGCTCGGGCTGAACAGCTTCGAGTCATGCACCTTCTTGATGAATTGCTTGAGCATTTGCTCAGTGACGGTGAAGTCGGCGATCACGCCATCCTTCATCGGACGAATGACGGTAATGCTACCCGGTGCCTTGCCAAGCATTTCCTTGGCTTCCTTGCCGACGGCCTGGATGGTCTTTTTGGCATTGGGGCCGCCTTCGAGGCGGATGGCGACAACTGACGGCTCGTCCAGAACGATGCCGCGCGAACGCACATAAATCAGCGTATTGGCGGTACCAAGGTCAATGGCGAGGTCATTAGAGAAGTATTTGCTGAGGAAACCGAACATGTATGCTCCGCTTGGGGGGTGCGGTAGAGAAAACTTTTATGATACCTTATAACGCTTTCCATTTTAAGACTTTGTGCACTGCAATAAAGTCTTTGGGTACCATGTCTCTTACATTAGAACAGGTTAAGCGAATCGCTCATCTCGCTCGTATCGAGGTCAGTGAGTCCGAAGCTCTCTCCACGCAAGGCCACCTCAACGGCATTTTCCAGCTCATCGAGCAGATGCAGGCAGTCGATACCACCGGCGTCGAGCCGATGGCGCATGCTCAGGATCTCAGCCAGCGCCTGCGTGCCGATTTGGTAACCGAAGCGGATCACCGTGCTGCTTATCAGGCAGTGGCACCGGAAACGGAAGCCAGCTTGTATCTCGTGCCAAAGGTGATCGAATGATCAACGCCAGTCTCAAGCAATTGTCGCAGGCGCTGGCCGCGAAAAAGATTTCAAGCTTTGAGCTGACCCAGCTCTTTCTCGACCGGATCAGTCGCCTGAATCCGGCGCTGAATGCCTTTGTTACGGTCGACGCCGAAAAAAGCCTGAACTCCGCCCGTGCTGCCGATGCACGTATCGCAGCAGGGACGGCTGGCTTGCTGACCGGTATTCCGATTGCCCAGAAGGATATTTTTTGCGCCGAAGGCTGGCGGACAACCTGTGGCTCGAAAATGCTCGCCAACTTCGTCTCGCCGTACGACGCTACGGTGATCCGCAAGATGGAAAGCGAGGCAGGCTTGGTCTCACTCGGCAAGACGAACATGGATGAATTCGCCATGGGCTCGTCCAATGAAACTTCTTTCTTCGGCCCGGTGCGCAATCCGTGGGATCAGGCGCGCGTTCCCGGTGGCTCTTCCGGTGGTTCGGCGGCTGCCGTGGCGGCTCGTCTGGCGCCGGCCGCGACGGGCACCGACACCGGTGGCTCAATCCGCCAACCGGCGGCACTATGTAATTTGACCGGCCTGAAGCCGACTTACGGCGTGGTTTCCCGCTACGGCATGATTGCCTTTGCTTCCTCGCTCGACCAGGGTGGCCCGATGGCAGCCAGCGCCGAGGATTGTGCGCTGCTGCTCAACACGATGGCCGGTTTTGACGAGCGTGATTCGACATCGCTGGATCGTCCGGTTGAGGATTACGCCCGTGATCTGGAAAAGCCGCTGAGTGGCTTGCGAATTGGTCTGCCCAAGGAATTTTTCGGCGAAGGCTGTAATGCCGAAGTGATGGCTGCCGTGCGATCGGCCATTGCCGAATATGAAGAGCTGGGGGCGACGACTGTCGAAGTCTCTCTGCCCAACTCTCACCTGTCGGTGCCAGCCTATTACGTGATCGCGCCGGCCGAAGCCAGTTCCAACCTGTCGCGATTTGATGGCGTGCGCTATGGATATCGCGCTCCCGATTACGGCAGTCTCGACGACATGTACATGAAGAGCCGGGCCCAGGGATTCGGCGAAGAGGTCAAGCGCCGCATCATGATTGGTGCCTACGTGCTGTCGCATGGCTACTACGATGCCTATTACCTGCAGGCGCAGCGCATCCGCCGCCTGATCGCCAACGATTTTGTCGAAGCCTTCAAGCAGTGCGACGTGATCATGGGACCAACTTCCCCGACCACAGCCTTCAAGCTCGGCGAAAAGGCCGCCGATCCGGTGCAAATGTACCTTTCGGACATTTACACCATTGCCGTCAATCTGGCCGGACTGCCCGGCATGTCGGTTCCATGTGGTTTCGTTGGTGGCTTGCCGGTCGGTTTGCAACTGATCGGTAACTATTTTGCCGAGGCGCAACTGCTCAATGTGGCGCATCGTTACCAGCAGGCGACTGACTGGCATCAGCGTCGTCCGACAGGTATTGAGTAAGCGCATGTGGCGTTTTGGGGGACTTCTGGCAGTGTTGCTGGTGGCGGGTTGTGCCGAGGTCGAGAAGCAGCCTGACGCTGCTGCACCGCTGGATTCTGCCTCGGAAAAGCCGTCCACCGCATCCACGTCGCCGACCTTCAAATCCGATACCCTGAAGTACCTCGCCAAGCGTCGCATCACGCCGCAACCAACGCGCCCGCTCAATGCCAAGGCGAATTGCTCGCACCGCGATGCGATAGGAACCGCGACCCGCCTTGATTTGCTGGTCAAGGAAGCGGAAGTGAAAACTTTCAATGCGCAGGTTGCCATCAAGGGTTATGGCACCTGCAGCTTCAAGCTTGGCGACTTCGACCAGGCGGCAACGATGCCGCAGGCCTTGCTCAGGCACAAGCGCGAAACCGATTGCACGGTGCGCATGTGGGAGCAGGAACAAAAAATTACGATTGCTTTCAACAGTTGCCCCAAGTCCTGCGAAGGGGATGCTTTCAGTTACCTCTGGCCGATCATGGTCGAGGCGAAATCAGGGCGTTGTTTCTGAACGGATAGAACTATGAATCAGTGGGAAGTGGTAATTGGCATCGAGACGCACGCGCAGTTGGCGACCGTGTCCAAAATTTTCTCCGGAGCCTCAACCGCCTTCGGTGCGGCACCGAATACCCAGGCTTGCGCGGTGGACCTCGCCTTGCCGGGCGTTTTGCCTGTGCTTAACAAACAGGCCGTCGAGTGTGCCATCCGTTTTGGTCTGGCCATCGGCGCCGAAGTCGCCAAAAAGTCGGTCTTTGCCCGCAAAAACTACTTTTATCCGGACTTGCCCAAGGGCTACCAGATCAGCCAGATGGATCTGCCGGTCGTGGTTGGCGGCGCCATCACGCTACAAGTTGGCCTGGGTGAGAAAGCTTACGAAAAGGTAGTTCGTCTGACGCGTGCGCACCTTGAAGAGGATGCCGGCAAATCGCTGCACGAAGACTTTCATGGCAAGTCAGGCATTGACCTCAATCGAGCCGGCACGCCGCTGCTCGAAATCGTCTCCGAACCGGACATGCGCTCCTCCGATGAAGCGGTGGCCTATGCCAAATCGCTGCATGCCCTGGTGCGCTGGATTGGCATCTGCGACGGCAACATGCAGGAAGGCTCCTTCCGCTGTGACGCCAATGTTTCGGTGCGTCCGAAGGGGCAGGCCGAACTGGGTACGCGGCGCGAGATCAAGAATCTGAACTCCTTCCGTTTTCTCAAGGAAGCCATCGATTTCGAAGTGCAGTGGCAGATCAATGAAATCGAGGAAGGCCGCAGAATTCAGCAGGCTACCGTGCTGTTCGACCCCGATACTGGTGAAACCCGGATGATGCGCAGCAAGGAAGACGCGCATGATTACCGCTACTTCCCGGATCCCGATCTGTTGCCACTGATCATTTCCAGCGACTGGATTGCTCGCGTGCAAGGCGAATTGCCGGAATTGCCGGGTCAGATGCGGGAGCGTTTCGTCAATGAACTCGGCCTCTCGACTTACGATGCAACGACGCTGACTGCCAGCCAGGAAATGGCCGATTATTTCGAGTCCACCGTAGCAATTGCCGGCAAAGCCAACGCCAAACCATGTGCCAACTGGGTGATGGTCGATCTCGCCGCCCGCCTGAACAAGGAAGGTCGGGAACTTACCGAATCGCCAGTTTCAGCCGCCCAATTGGCGGGGTTGGTGCAGCGTATTGCAGACAACACGATTTCCAACAATATTGCCAAAAAAGTCTTCGAGGCTTTGTGGAATGGCGATGGCGACAATGCTGACGAGATCATCGAAAAGCAGGGGCTGAAGCAGATCACTGATAGCGGTGCCATTGAGTCGCTGGTCGATGAAGTGCTGGCAGCCAATGCCGCCAATGTTGCCGAATTCAAGGCCGGCAAGGAAAAGGCCTTCAATGCGCTGGTCGGTCAGGTGATGAAAGCGGCCAAAGGCAAAGCTAATCCGCAGCAGGTCAACGATCTGCTGCGTGCCAAATTGTCTGGCTGATTATTGTCTGGGGGCTGTGCCGGCTGGCGGCGTGGCTTTTGGTGCCCGTCCGGTCAGCTCGAAATAGCGCTTGCGGTCGGCGTCGTATTTGGCCTTGATCTGGTCGAACTCGCCTTTCTTGACGGCCAGTAGTTCCTGCTGGACCTTGATTTCATGGTCCAGCGCCCGCAGGTTTTTCTCAAGGTCGGCTGGTAAGGCTTTTTTCTTGTAGAACTCCGCCTCTTCCTCGAATTTCTTGCGTTTGACCCGTGTGTCAGCAATGTGGGCCTGGGTATCCTGCATCGCCAAATTGACGTCGGTTTCAGCCTTGCGCTGCGCCTGGTCGATGTCTTGCGCTGTGGTGTAGGTATCAAGCAGGGCCTGATCCTTGCGTCGCTGTTCGCGGCTTGCTTCCTCGAGTTGTTTCTTGCGCTTGTTTTCGAGTGCCAGTTCGGCCTTCTCTTCCGGCGAGAGCGGCGGGCCGACTTCCTTGATAATATTTCCACCGCTGTCGAGAAGGCGATAGGCACGACCCCTGCACTGTTCGGGCAGTGAGTCGCCGCAAACCCGCCGGCCACTGCTTGGATCCTGGCAGCAATAAAACTCACCTGCCGCGTTTGCGGAAGCGGATGCAAGCAGAATCAGGAGGGGAACCAGCAGGCGTTTAGGCATTGACACCGTATTGTGCCCGGTATTGGGCTACATTGTCGCGGTGGGCAGCAAATTCCGAATGGTGTTCTATGTAGGCCATCAGATCAGCCAGGCCGGCGACAGCGATGACCGGGATGCCATAATCCCGCTGTACTTCCTGAACCGCAGAGAGCTCTCCCTGTCCGCGCTCCTGGCGGTCCAGCGCGATCAGCACGCCAGCCGGGGTGGCACCTGCAGCACGGATCATTTCAACCGATTCGCGTACCGAAGTGCCGGCCGAAATTACATCATCGACGATCAACACGCGACCCTTGAGAGGCGCACCGACGATGCTGCCACCCTCGCCATGATCCTTGGCTTCCTTGCGGTTGTAGGCAAAAGGGAAATTCTGTTCACGTTGGGCCAGTGCAATCGCAATGGCAGCAACCAGTGGAATGCCCTTGTAGGCCGGACCAAACAGCATGTCGAACCGAACGTCGCCAGCCGCCACTGCTTTGGCGTAGAATCCGGCCAGACGGCTAAGCGAATTGCCGTCGTTGAACAAGCCGGCATTAAAGAAATAGGGCGAGAGCCGGCCCGCCTTGGTCTTGAACTCGCCAAAGCGCAGCACCTGGCAGCCGAGTGCGAATTCGATGAAATCCTGACGAAAATCCATATTTCCCCATCTCCATGGCCAGCAATACTGGGCCAAACCTCAATCAATGTTACGCATCATCTCCCTGAATCTCAATGGTATCCGCTCCGCATGGAGCAAAAATGTCTTGCCCTGGACGGTAGCCCAGCAGCCCGATATTGTCTGTCTGCAGGAATTAAAGGCGCAATTGCCTGATCTGTCAGCGGAAATGCTTGCTCCGGATGGCATGCAGGCCTTCTATCACTGTGCCGAAAAGAAGGGCTACAGTGGCGTCGGTCTCTGGAGTCGCCAAGTGCCGGATCGAGTGATCGAAGGCTTTGATGGTGGTGAATTCGATGCCGAAGGGCGATACATCCGGGCCGATTTCGGCAAGCTTTCGGTGATCTCACTTTATTTGCCATCGGGTTCATCGTCCCCCGAGCGACAGGAGGCGAAATTTCGCTTTCTTGATCTCTTCTTTCCACAGATGCTCAAACTGCGCGCCGAGGGGCGTGAGATCGTGCTTTGTGGCGACTGGAATATCGCGCATCAGCAAATTGATCTGAGAAACTGGAAGTCGAACCAGAAAAACTCCGGTTTTTTGCCTGAAGAGCGGGCGTGGCTGAGCCGGGTTTTCGATGAACAAGGCTGGGTTGATGTCTATCGAGGCCTGCATCCCGATACCACCGGCGAGTCCTATACCTGGTGGAGCAATCGCGGCCAGGCCTGGGCGAAAAATGTCGGCTGGCGAATTGATTACCAGATCGCTACGCCGGGGATTGCTGCTGCAGCGAGCCGGGCGGAAATATACAAGGCGGAGAGGTTTTCCGATCACGCCCCCTTGGTTGTCGATTACGACTTCGCCTAAAAAAACCGAATGCGAATTGATTTCGCCGCAAGGACGGGCTAACCTGTAGCCTTGCTTAACTGTCAATAACGAGGTTGAAAATGTCTGAACAATTCACCACTGCCAACAAAGACAAACTGGTTTCCGATCTCAAGGTCGTGATTTCCGATACCGAAGAATTGCTGCGTGCCACGGCCGGCGCTGCCGGCGAAAAAGTGGGTGACCTGCGCGAGCGCCTTGGCATTCGTTTGCGTGATGCCAAGGAGCGTCTGGTTGATCTCGAAGTTGCCGTGATAGAAAAAACCAAGGCTGCTGCTCGTGCTACTGATGACTTCGTGCATGAAGAGCCTTGGAAAGCTGTCGGCGTTGCTGCCGCACTGGGCTTGGCGCTTGGCGTGCTGATCGGGCGTCGCTAAACGCATGTCGCAGCAGACAGGTGGTGAAGAGAGCCGCGCCGGCCTCTTTTCCGCCTTGAAAAACATGATCGCGACGCTGATCGCGATCGGCAAGACGCGCGCTGAATTGCTGGTGACCGAGCTTGAGGAGGAAAAACTCCGCCTCATGTCGCTTTGGTCGAAAGCGATTGGCGCGGCTTTCCTGATTGCCGTCGGCGTCATCATGGCGGTGTTCTGTCTGGCGCTGGCCTTCTGGGAACAGCGCGTGCTGGTTTTCGGTATTTTTGCGGCTCTATTCATCGGTGGCGGTTTGCTGCTGATCGGCTCGCTGAAAAAGCAGGCCGGACAACCGAGCAAAATGTTTCGGGCCAGCCTCAGCGAGCTTGAAGCTGATATGGCGGAGTTGCGCCGTTACGCCAAGAAGCCGGAATGAATTCAAGACTGCTGGAACTCGCCACCCGGCACGGGGCGCTCAAAGTCCGTATTGACGATCAGAGGCGCAGGCTGGGTCAGCAATCGGCACCGCTCGAATCGGCTTTGTCTCGTGGCGACACGGTGTTGGAAGGTGTCGATTGGCTGAAGCACCATCCCGTTGCAGTTGCTGCGGCGGTCGCCGCAGTTGTTGTGGCACGGCCGCGCCGTGCCTGGCGCTGGGCCAAGCGAGGTTTCTTTGTCTGGCGTGGCTGGCAGGCTATCCGGAGTTCTCTCCAGGGCGTCCGTTAGCCGTGGCCGATACAGAACATGCCGTGCCGGCGATGCCAGGCTGGTGGCAGCAGATGCTTTCGACCCAGCGTCGCGAAGCACGCCGTGTTCTCGTTGAATTGATGGCGACGCGCGGCATGATGCCGCTGCTGATGAAGGCACGCAACGGTGGTCATTGGACGCCGGCCGAGAAGGAAGAGATCCTTGGGCATCTTCGCCGGATGGCCAATTTGTCGCCCTACCTGATTGCGCTGGTCATGCCCGGTTCGGTCTTGCTGCTGCCCGCCTATGCCTGGTGGCTGGACCGCCGCCGCCTTAACCGGGGCGACTAGCTTCGTTGGCACTTTCGTGCCACGGCGCGACTTTCAGCAGCAACACCATGCCTGGTACCGCCAGCGCGGCGCATAGCCAGTAGAAATTGAACCAGCCCAGCGATTCGACCAGCCAGCCTGCCGAGGCATTGATGAAGGTGCGCGGAACTGCGGCCAGGCTGGTGAATAACGCCATTTGAGTCGCCGTGTAGGCAGGGTGCGTCGAGCGGGCGATAAAGGCGACGAAGGCTGCCGTACCCAACCCGACGCCAAGGGCTTCCAGACCAATGACGAAAGCCAGCGACAGCCGCTCGCCAGCACCGATGCTGTCATAGTGCCCTTGGGATGCCAGCCAGGCAAAGCCGAAAATCGACACCAGTTGCACCACGCCGAACAGCCAGAGTGCCCGGTTGATCCCCAGTTTGATCATCCACAAACCGCCAAGCAGTGCGCCAATGACGGCTGGCCAGAGACCTGCGTGCTTGGCGATCAGGCCGATGTCGGTCTTGGTAAAACCCATGTCGAGGTAGAACGGGGTAGCCAGTGCGGTGCACAAGCTGTCGCCCAACTTGTATAGAAAAATGAAGCCAAGCACCATCACGGCTCCCCGCCAGCCCTGCCGCCCCATGAACTCGTGAAACGGTTCGGTGACTGCCTGGCGCAATGTTTTGGGTGCCCCCTTGATGATCGGCTCGCTGACCAGCCAGGCCATGGCCATTCCGGGAATCATGAAGGCACTGGTGATCCAGAACACTTCGTTCCAGGGCAGACGGTCGGCCAGTATCAGCGACAGTGAGCCGGGAATAAGGCCGGCGATGCGGTAGGCGTTAACATGAACGGCATTCCCGAGGCCAAGTTCGTTGTCGCCGAGAATTTCCCGCCGGAAGGCGTCGACCGCGATATCCTGGGTTGCCGACAGCAGGGCGAGCAGGGCGGCGAGCCAGAGGATGGGCCAGATATTGTCTTTGGGGTCCAGGCCGCCCATGAAGCCAATGACGAACAGCAACCCGATTTGTGTCAGCAACATCCAGCCACGACGGCGCCCGAATCCCGGCAGGCTGAAGCGGTCGAGCAAAGGCGACCAGAGGAATTTCCAGGTGTAGGGAAACTGGATGAGTGCGAAAAAACCGATCGTTTTCAGATCGACCCCTTCACTCCGCAGCCAGGCCGGCAACAAGTTTAGTAGCAGGTACAGCGGCAGGCCCGAACTGAAACCGGTGAAGATGCAGATCAGCATCTTCCTTGTCATCAGGATGGCCAGCCAGCCTGGCATCAGCGTTTACAGGTCAGGCGATAAACCGCCAGGCTGCCGAGGAAGTTTGCTTCCGTTTCTACCGGGTTGCCAGCTTCGTCGAGGACGCTACGCTCGCGGATGATCAGGCCCATCTTGTCGCACAAGGCCTCGAAATCGAGCAGCGTGAAGAAGCGCACGTTGGGTGAGTCGTACCACTGATAGGGAAGATCCTCAGAGACCGGCATACGACCGTCGAGGACCGAACGCAGATTTTTCCAGTAGGCAAAATTCGGGAAGGAAACCACTGCTTCGCAGCCGACCCGCAACATTTCTCGCAGGATGCCCTCGGTGTGACGCACCGTTTGCAACGTCCGCGACAGCACGACGTGGTCGAAGGCCTGGTCGGCGAAAACGTCGAGACCGCGCTCCAGATTGCCCTGAATGACGTTGATGCCGTTCTTGATGGCAGCAAGGACGTTGGCGTCATCAATCTCGACACCGACTCCCTGCACGCCACGGGTGTCGATCAGGTGTTTCAGCAAGGTGCCATCGCCGCAACCCAGATCGAGCACACGGTGCCCCGGTTCGATCCAGTGGGCGATCAGCTCAAAGTCAGGGCGGCCCAAGGTGTGCGTCATAGCTTGATATTCCGCAGGTAGGCATCAACCACGCCGTGATAGTGGGCGTCTTCCATCAGGAAAGAGTCGTGACCGAAATTGAGATCGATTTCCGCGTAGGAAACGTTGCGCCCGTTTGCGAGCAGGGCGGCGACGATTTCCTTTGAGCGGGCCGGCGTAAAGCGCCAGTCGGTGGTGAACGAGGCGATCAGGAAGTTGGCTTTGCTGCGCGCCATCGTGGCGTTCAGGTCGCCATTGTCTTCGCGTGACGGGTCAAAATAGTCGAGCGCCTTGGTCATCAACAGATAGGTATTGGCATCGAAGTAGCCGGCGAACTTGTCACCCTGATAGCGCAGGTAGGATTCCACCTCAAATTCGACATCGAAACCGAAGGAAAAAGCACTGTTGCGCAGTTCGCGGCCGAATTTCTCACCCATCTGGTCATCCGACAGATAGGTGATGTGGCCGAGCATCCGTGCCAGCCGCAGGCCGCGTACGGGGCGGGTGTCGAATTCGTAATAATTGCCGCCGTGGAAATCCGGATCGGTCAGGATGGCCTGGCGCGCGACATCGTTGAAGGCAATATTCTGTGCCGAAAGCTTGGGCGCGGCAGCGATGACGATAGCGTTGCGCACCCGCTCCGGGTAGGTGATGCTCCAGCGCAGCGCCTGCATGCCACCCAGACTGCCACCCATGACGGCAGCCCAACTGTCGATGCCGAGCAGATCAGCCAGTCGTGCCTGGGCGTGTACCCAGTCGATCACCGCCACCATCGGGAAGCCGGCGCCCCAGGGCTTGCCGGTGGCCGGGTTCGGTGAGGAGGGGCCGGTAGACCCGTGGCATCCACCCAGATTGTTCAGGCCGACGATGAAAAATCTGTCGGTGTCGAGCGGTCGTCCCGGGCCGATGATGTTGTCCCACCAGCCAATATTGTCTGGCTGATCGGCGTAATGGCCGGCGACGTGATGGTGACCTGACAGAGCGTGGCAGACGAGAATGGCGTTCGACTTGGCCGCGTTGAGCGTGCCATAGGTTTCATAAACCAGATCGTAAGCGGGTAGTACCCCGCCACTGCGCAAATGCAGCGGCTGATCGAAGTTGGCGCGCTGTGACTGGACGGCGCCGACGGATTGTCCTGGCATGCTGTTCCTGAAAACAAAAAACCCAGTAGCGTTGAAGAAGGCTTCCTAAACGCGAACTGGGTGGTTCCCGTTTTAGCAGTATTTATGTCGCGCCCGCAATCAGAGCTCAAATCGGCGCGGCTGGCATAATTCCAGCTTGAAGAAGACAATACCGAGCGAGGCAAAAAAAGTCAATGCAACGAGATATTCAAGCTATCGCTGGCGGGTTGATCAGCTTTTGTTAAACTGCTGAAAATAACAATCTTTTGAGGGGGCTTGGTCGAGCCATGTTGGACCAAAGACGGCATCAGCGTATTCGTTTTGCTTCGCCTCCGAAAGTAAAAATCGGTCATGGCGGAAATCTTGGTACGGGCGGGATAGAAAACCTGTCGCTGTCCGGGCTCATGATGCGAACAAATCTGGCACTGGAGATCGGCCATTCTGCGGGTTGCGAGTTTTCACTGTTCGGTTCGCCAATGATTGATGTGCCAGTCACCGTGGTCAGCCGCATCGGCGATGTCTTCGGTGGTCGTTTTCAGACTGGCCCGATCAATCAGATTTTGATCGAGGATGCCATCAATGCCGCCTTGCGTAACGGCCAGGCGTCGATTCTCTCGGTGAATGAAATCGGTGGGCGAAAGATCATGCGGATTACCGGCGGACTGAACGGCTCGTTACGCAGTGATTTCATGCATTCCCTGACCCGCGTCGGTGTCGATGAAATCAACCTTGAGTCGGTGACGGCGGTTGATCAGGGCGGACTGGCCCTCTGTATGGTGGCCACCAATCGCCACGGTGTTGAAATTGGTGCTCAGTCCGAATGCTTCGCGAATGCATGGAAACAGGCTTTGTTGGTTCCCGGGACTCTGGAAGATATTTGATGGACCGATACGTGGGTGGATTGAATCAACTTCGATTCAAACCGCTGGTGCTCGCATTGGCGGGCGTCTGGCTGGCCGGGAGCGCGTTAGCCGCGGACGAAGATCTGTATTTCAGCGAGTTGCCGATTGTTGCCTCGGTGAGCCGTCTACCGCAGCGACTGGCCGATGCACCCACCGCCGTGACAGTGATTGATCGTGACATCATCAAGGCCTCTGGCGCCCGCGACCTGAATGACCTTTTCAGGCTGGTGCCGGGGTTCCAGACCTATCCAAACAACACGGATGCAGCACGCGTTACCTACCACGGCCTGACCGATGAGGAATACTCGCCCCGGGTTCAAGTGCTGATTGATGGTCGTTCCATGTATTCCCCGTTGTTTCGCAATGGGGTCAATTGGGCAACCCTCCCGGTGGCGATTGAAGATATCGAACGTATTGAGGTTGTTCGAGGCTCAAATGCGGTGTCGTACGGGTCCAATGCCTTTCTCGGTGTGATCAATATCATCACGGTCGACCCGGCGCTGGTGCGCGGGTTTTCTGTGTCGACGAACCATGGTACTCAAGGGGTCAGGGATTACACGCTGCGTACTGGTGGAAAACTGGGCGAAGTCGGTGATTTTCGTTTTACTTATCAGCAAAAAGACGACAACGGCCTGGCAAACCAGTTCGACTGGATAGATTCGTTCCGATCACGGCTCTTTGATTTTCGTGCCGACTTTGCGCTGACTGATCGGGACGCGCTTCAGGTCAGCTTCGGGCATGTTGAGGCAATCACCCAACGGGGGCGGTTGCAGAAGTTTACGGACCCAGTTACAAAAAAGGAATACGTAACCGGACAGCTTGATGCCGGCTGGCCACTCCACGATTTTTCGCAAGCCAATACCTATCTCCAGTTCCTCTGGCGTCGGAGCTTGTCGGCAGATTCTGATTTTCAGCTGCGCTATGCGTACTCAGCAGATTGGGGCTCAGATCGCTATATCTCGAACAATAGCGGCCTACTCTATGACGTTGATCAATTTGGCGACAAGGGTGTCCGCCACGAGATTGAGGCGCAGCACAACTTTTCGCCATTTGCTAACACTCGCATGGTTTGGGGTGGTGGCTGGAGAAATGACAGCTTGCGTTCGGAGATGTATTTCCTTGGAAACCCGACCGTCTATCGTGATGTTGGTCGTTTGTTCGGCAATGTCGAATGGAAGCCTGTTCGCTGGTTTACGGGAAATTTTGGCTTATCAACGGAGCACGACTCGCTTGCCGGCACCCACAACTCCCCGCGGCTCAGCGGCAGTTTCCACCTGACGCCGGAAAATACGATTCGCCTTGGCTATGCTCGCGCCTACCGGACCGGAAGCACCGTCGATTATCGGGCGAATGCCACAATTTCTCCTTTTGCCAGAGCAAATGGATTGCCCTTGGCTCCTGGCGTGGGAACGACGCAACTATTCGCCGGCGATCCGAATATGCCTGCCGAAAAGCTGGATTCCTGGGAACTCGGCTATCTGGGTGACTGGAAAAGCTGGAAGATGAGCCTGGATGTCAGGGTTTTTCTCGAGAAGATCCCGAATCGACTACTGGTGATCGATCAGAACCGGAACAGTGCGCTAGTTGGCGACGCCACTGTGCCGTTGCAGAACATCCGTACCGAGGGTGTTGAGTATCAATGGAAGTGGCAGCCGTTCGAGGCGACTCGTCTGCTATTGAATCAGGCATTTATCCGAATTAACGCTGAATACCTTGATGAAGCCTTGGCGAATACAAATAACACCTTGGGGCATCCCAATGGAAAGGACAAGACCAATATTGATCTACTGTCCGAGCGCTCAGCGCCCAGGTACTCGACGTCCGCCATGTTGATGCAGAAACTGCCGTTCGGGATTGATTTTTCACTCTCCGGGCATTGGCTCGACAGAATGAAATGGACGCGAAATACCGAGGTCAATGGCTACCGACGCTTTGATGGTCGTCTAGGTTACCCGTTCCGCTGGGCCGGGTTCGGTGGTGAGATTGCCTACACCGTTCAATCCATCAATGGGGCACACGGTGAGTTCAAATCTTACGGCAACCCGGCCGATCGCGTTGTCGACCGTCGCCAGTGGATCAGTCTTCGCCTCGATTTCTAAGGGCACTAAGCGCGTAGAACCGCCCCTTCCAGCCAGACTTCAAACGGTTCGCTCGGCGCGACGGCATTGCCTTGAGCGTAATTGATGCCAAGGGATTTCAGTTGATCGATGCTTGATCTCTGGTCAATGCCCTCGGCAATCGAGTAAATATCCTGGTCGGCCGTTATTTCCTGAATGGCCCGCAGGAGTGCGGTCGACGCGCGGTTTCCGCCCAGATCACGGGTCAGGCTGCGGCTGAGTTTGACGCAACTGGGGCCAATGCTGCGCAGGTGGCTGAAGGACGATAGGCCGCCACCGAAATCATTGAGACCAATGTGGCAACCGAGGGCGCGGACTTGCCGTGAAAATTCAATGGCCTGACTGGTTTGATGGGTCGAAACGTCTTCGGAGAAGATAAGGATCGGACCGTCCCCGGAGATCTTGTGGCTGGCGAGGCCGCGCGAGATGCCATCGATGATTTCGCGCTTGCCAAGTGACGCGCCTGACAGGGGAACCAGGCAATGCAGTTTCTTGTTCAGTCGCTTGGCCTGGGCGAGCGCATCGATGGCGGTGGTAACGAAGTGTTGGTCGATGGCGGGCGCCAGGTCATAGCGTTCGGCGGCATCCATCAGCGCCGACAGGGAAATCGGCGCTTGCCCCGGTTCGTGCAGGTGAGCCGTCAGCTCGACAAAATGGCCGCTCAGCAAATCGTTTTGCAAAGGGGAGAGCGGAATGGCGTCGACGTGCAGGCGATTTTCGGACAAGGCCGTGGCGATGCGGCTCGCCCAGCCGTTGGGTTCCTGTCGCCGGTCCTGAGTATTGAGGGCTTCCTGTTCGACGACCTGGTTGCGCCCGCTCTCCTTGGCGCGATAACAGGCGGCATCGCCGGCAGCGAGCACTTCGGTGATGTTGCGAACGCGCCGGTTGAGCGCGGTCAGGCCGATGCTGGCCCCGATCGCAAAAACCTTGTCCTGCCAGATGAAACGGTAGGCCGCGGCCAGGCCGCAGATGTCTTCGGCCACTTGGCGGGCACGAGCGGCGCTGCAATTGGCGAGAATGATGCCGAATTCGTCACCGCCGAGGCGGGCCAGCGTGTCTTCTTCGCGCAGGCGCCCCTCGAAAAGTTGCGAAATCTGCCGTAGAAGTTCGTCGCCGGCCAGGTGGCCGCAGGCATCGTTGACCGGCTTGAAGCGGTCGAGGTCGATGAACAGCAAGGCGCATTCGTCGCCCCCCGCCTGAACACTGATTAATGCCTTTTCCAGCCGGTTTTCAAATTCCCGGCGGTTGAGCAGGCCGGTCAGGGCGTCGTGGCGGGCCTGGAAGGCCAGCTGGGCGGTGGCTTCCTCGATGCGGGCCTGCAGCGATTGGTGCGCCTCCTCCATATGCTGGGCCATTTCATTGAAGCCCTGTTCCAGAACGCCGATTTCTCCACTGGAAATGGCCGGAACACGGCTGTCCAGGTGGCCGGATGACATTTCCCTCACCGCCCTGACCAGCCGCATCACCGGCTTGGCCATGTTGTCAGCCATGGCAATGGCGAGGATGGCCAGCAGAATGAGGCCGAACAATACGATGAGCAGGCCGCGGTTGAGTAGGTCGCGCTGGCGGCCGGCCAACTCGTTCTTGTCGAATTCGACGAAGACGTGCCCGATGACCTCGGGCGCAGCGCCTTTTTCAGCAGGCGTGGCGGGTTCAAACAGCGCGTCTGTCTCGTTGAGCGAGCGCCGTACCGGGGCGCCGAATGCCATCCAGCGATCATTTTCAGCCACCAGTGTCGGTTCGCTCAGGGATTTGCGCAGGATCTCGTTGGCCAGCGAAACGCGGCCGCTGACGGCGATGGCACGCCCCTTCTGGTTCACGATGATGGCGGCCTTGACGCCGGATTCCTGCACCGTGGCCTGGGCCAGCCCATGCAGACTTTCGATCTGGCCGGAGATGATGCCGTATTCGCTGATCGGGGCAAGATACCTGACGGTAGCCATGCCTTTGGTCCGCAGTTCACCCTCCAGCGTGCGAATGCCGGACATGGTGAAATAAGTGACCAGCGCGATGGCGATCAGCATGCTGGGCAATAGCGTCAGCAGCAGCAAATGATGGCGGAGGTTGAGTCGATTCATCGGGCGTCCCGGTCGGCGACGAGCATGGCGCGCCGGATGGTGGCTTCATCGGGAATGGACAGGCCGAGTGCTTGTGCCACGTTCTGGTTGATCGCAATGGCGAAAAGCTTGGGTGCCGTCGGTCCGGGCAGGTTGGTGCCGGAATTGACAATCAGCTCGGCAGCCTGGCGGGCAATCTGGGTAGGTGTCGAATAGAGCGCTGCCAGTGCGCCGGCATTGACGAAGGTGGCCGAAAAGGCAATGACGGGCCGCTGGTAGCGGTAGGAGGTGACCAGAATGGTTTTGATGTTGTCGCGCTTGTAGATTGTGCTGTCCGGTATGGCAAGCAGGGCGTCAACACGGGGCAGCAAGGTGTTGATTGCCGACAGGAGCGTGTTTTCGCTATCGCTGTCCTCGTTGTCCAGACTCAGGCCGGCGCTGGCGAAGGCCTGGCGATAGAGACCCGTCTGGGGGCGCGTTTCAGCACTGACCAGCATGCCGATGCGCGTTTTTCCAGGCAGCAACTGGCGCAAAAAAGCCGCCTGACGAGCTGGCGGTTGATCGAGATAAATGGCAGTGAGGCGGCTGCGAACCTTGCCGGATTCGGCAAGAATTCTGGCATAGCTCTGACGTGGCAGCAGCGTGGCGACGATGGGGATGCTGCCGCCGCGCCCCAGTGTTTGTCGAAAAGCCTCGCTACCGACCGTGACGATCAAATCCGGCCGTGAGGCGCCTGGATCGAGGTTGTCGGCCTTGACGGATGCGGTGATTTTCCAGCTGCTGCCATCCAGCGCATCGCCCAGGGTGCTGCCGAACTCTGCGTAGGGGCCGCCATTGTCGCTGAGCACAAGCGTGATGCTCCCGGCCCAGGCGATCTGAGCCGTGGCAACGAGTAAAAGCATCACTTGCAGGGCTAAGCGGAGCATTGCCAGATATTGCCTCAGGCAGTATGCCGTTGCAATGGGCGTATTTCACGCTTCAACGCAGTTTGATCAGGCTGCCGATCTGCGCCGCGACTTCCAGTACCGGTGTGGCAAAAGCGAATTTCTTGATGAACTGGCCATCGGGCCCGAGCAGGATCATCCCGGCAGAATGGTCGACGGCGTAATGCCCGGACTTGCTGGTGATGTCGCGCACCTTGGCATAGCGGATGCGGAAGTTGTCGGCCGCCCGGCGAACCAGGGCTGGTGAGCCGGTCAGGCCGAGAATGCGCGGGTCGAAAAACTCGGTGTAGGTTTTCAGTACCTTACCCGTGTCACGTTCGGGATCGACGGTGACGAAGATCGGCTGCAGTCGTTCGGCATCCGGGCCGAGTTGCTTGAGAATGGCCGCCATTTCGACCAGGGTGGTCGGGCAGATGTCCGGGCAATAGGTGTAGCCGAAGGCGATCAGCTGGTAGCGGCCACGAAAATCCTCGCTGCTTACCGCTCGGCCGTTCGGGTCCTGCAACAGGTAGCGCGGGATGATCCCGACGCTTTCCTCGGCTTGAAGAGAATGGGTCGATTGCGCTGCGACCGGGCCGCACAGCCCGAGGGCCAGACAAAAGGTCAGCCAGCGGATCATTGGACTGGCTTGAAAGCCGATTCCAGTTGAGTTTCGGCTTCCTTCAACTGGCGGGATAGCGTGGCTGCATCAGGACAGGCAGCACCCTTGCCTTGTGCAAGGTAGGCGGCATTGGTGGCGTCTTCGAAGGCTTCGCCATAGGCACGGGTTTTCGGTGCGGTGGTCTGCACCGCATTGCGGGCGCGGCTGACGATGGCTGGTTGCTTGCAGGCGAGCGCCACGCCGTTGATCTGGCCAAGGGCCGAGACGGCGGCGGTGCCCTGGTCAGCGGCCATGCTCGCGGGGCTCAGGCTGCTCAGGGCGAGGATGAAGAAAGGGGCGGCGAATTTCATGATCGGTTTTCCTCAGGTTTGGCTGTCGATTATAGGCAGCAGCCAGCCCGTGACCTTTTCACAGATCAAAAATATCGAGCAATTGCGGCAGGCCTTCGCTGATTGCCACCGGGCCAGGGGTGAGGATGATCGCCGATTTGATTTCGTGCATCCGGCCGCTTTGAACGGCGGCTACGGTCGACCAGCCGGGCCGGGCAGCAATGCGTTCGGGTCGGAAGTGCTTGCCGCACCATGAACCGATGATGATTTCCGGATCGCGGCGGACAACTTCCAGTGGATCGGCCAGGATGCGGTCGCGGGCCAGCGGCATCGCGGCGCGGTCGGCAAAAATGTGTTCGCCGCCGGCGATCTCGATCATTTCGGAAACCCAGCGCACGGCGGTGATGTTCGGCTCGTCCCATTCCTCGAAATAGACGCGCGGCCGGTGGCCGGTTCGGGCAAAACGCTCGGCGGCGATGGCGCGGGTTTGTTCGATCTGCGCTTCCAGCCCGGCGACCAGTTCGGCGGCCTTGGCCTCGGCACCGACCAGCCGGCCGAGGGTTTCGATCATGCCGAGAATATCCTCGACACTGCGCATGTTGAAGGCGTAAACCGGCACGCCGGCCTTGATCAGGTCACGGGCGATGTCGGCCTGCAGGTCGGAGAAAGTCAGCACCAGATCGGGCTGGACGGCGAGAATCTTGTCGATGTCGCCAGTCGTGAAGGCATAGACCTTGGGTTTTTCCTTGCGTGCCTGCGGTGGACGCACCGTGTAGCCGGAAATGCCGGCGATGCGGTCCTGTTCGCCCAGCGCGTAAAGCACTTCGACGGTTTCGGTGGTCAGGCAGACAATGCGTTGGGGCAGGCGGGGCATGTTTTACTTTTGGGAACGGTGGCTGCGTGCGACATCGAGATGGGCGCAGAGTTTCTCGGCACCATCGAGAATGCGCGGCGTGTGGCGTTGCATGATGTCGGGGTTGATGTGGAACAGGTTGTTGCGTTTGACGGCAGTCAGCCGCGTCCATTTGTCCCAGTCGTGCAGCCATTCCGGTCGGGACTCACCCATGCCGGTGGCAACGATGGCTTCGGGGTCGGCCTCGAGCACGGCTTCAACGCTGACCGTCGGCGCCATTTGCTTGAGGTGACCGAAAACGTTTTCGCCGCTGCACAGCGTGATCGCATCGCTGATGATCTGCGGGCCGCCGACCGTCATCAGCGGCGATTTCCAGATCTGATAGAAAACGCGGATTTTCGGCTTGTTGGCGTTGGCCGCCCGTAGTGTTTCCAGCCGCTTGCGGAAGCTGGCGGCTGCAGCATTGGCCGCGGTTTCAGTGCCGGCCAGCTGGCCCATGCGTTCAAGCTGATCGGCAACGTTTTCCATCTTGTTTGGCTGTGACACGTAGACCTTCAGACCAAGCGCCCGTAATTTGTCGACCTGCGTCATGTTGTTGCCGCTTTCCCAAGCGAGGATCAGGTCGGGCTTGAGCGCTGCGACGGCTTCAAGATCGACCCGTGAATAGCCGCCGACGCGCGGCACTTTTTTGGCTTCCGGCGGGTAATCGCTGTAATCGACCGTGCCGACCAGCTTGTCCCCGGCTCCCGCAGCGTAGAGGCTTTCAGCCGCGTGCGGGGCAAGGGTGATGATGCGTTTGGCCGGGGCCTTTAGGCGGACTTCGTAGCCGGTATCGTCCTTGAAAACGAGGTCGGCTTGGGCGGCCGGCTGCAGGGCGAATGCTGCGGTCAACGCCAAGAAATGGGGTATTTTCATGCCGGTTTCCACTGGCCGAGGGCCGTTGCCAGAAGTTGCCATTCGACTTCGTTACCCGGCAGGCCGAATCGGAGTAGCGGCTGCTGCTCGAAGCGGCGGGTCAGGATGCCTTGGGCGGCCAAGGCTTCATGCAATTCGGTGGAGTTCGGGGTGGTCAGCGTCGCGAAGAGGGCGGCTGACTTGACCTCGCCGAGTGGTGACAACAGTTCTTGCAGACGCTCACCGGCGGCGATTAGTCGAGGCCGGGCGGTTGCTTGCCAGGCGCTATCCTGCAGGGCGAGCCGGGCGACTTCGCGGGCCGGGCCGCTGATGGTCCATGGGCCCATCGCTTCGTTCATCCGGCTCAGGATGTCGGGGGCGGCAAAGATGAAGCCGACGCGGGCGCCGGCCAGCCCGAAAAACTTGCCGAGTGAGCGGAAGACGATCAAATTTGGCGCCTCGTCGGTGCCGGCCAGTGGCGTCAGGCTTTCCTCTGGTGTCGGGTCTATGAAGGCTTCATCGACGATCAGCCAGCCGCCACGCTTGCGCAATTGCTCGGCCGCGTCGACGGCAATATCGCGCGGGTGCCGGTCGGCCGTCGGATTATTCGGATTGCAGAGCAGCACGTAGGGCGTTGCAGCGGAAAGGGCGCGCGGAAGCATGGCGTTCTGCAGGAAGCGCAAGCGATGCCCGGCACGCTGCCAGGCTTGCGGATGCTCGGCGTAGATCGGGCTGAGGCAGGCAACGACGGCAGGTTGCATCAAGGTCGGCAGCAACTGGATGGCAGCTTGCGAGCCCGCCACTGGCAGCAGATTTTGGTTGCCGTAGTAGGCCGCTGCCGCTGCTTCCAGCCCGTCATCGGTCTCCGGCAGGCGTTGCCAGCAAAGCTCGGGCAGCGCCGGCACCGGCCAGGGCGCCGGGTTGATGCCGGTCGACAGGTCCAGCCAGTCGGCCAGCGGAATGTTGTAGTGCGCCGAGGCTTGGCGCAGGCGGCCACCATGTTCAAGCATTGAGGATTCCAATCACGAAGAGAACAGCCAGCCATAGCCACAGGCTGTGGCGGATCAGTGTAATCGCCCGGCCGAGGTCCGCGGCAACCGGTGCCGGGCCGGCCCCGAGCGGCGGGCGGATTTCTTCCTGCCCATGATAGATCGCGGCGCCGCCGAGCAATACCCCCAGGCTGCCGGCTCCGGCCGACATCACCGGCCCGGCATTCGGGCTGTCCCAGCCGGGCGCCTGGGTTCGCCAGCAGGCCAGGGCGTTGCGGGTCTGGCCGAGCAGGGCGTAGGTCAGGGCGGTGAGGCGGGCCGGTAGCCAGTTCAAGGCATCGTCAATACGGGCGGCGGCGCGGCCGAACAAGTTATAGCGTTCAGTGCGATAGCCCCACATTGCATCCAGCGTGTTGGCCAGCCGGAAGAGCAGGGCGCCCGGGCCACCGAGCAGGGCGAACCAGAATAGCGCACCGAAGATGGCATCGTTGCCGTTTTCCAGCACTGATTCGACACCGGCCTTGGCCACGCCGGATTCATCGAGTTGCGATGTTTCACGGGAAACAATCCAGCTGACACGCTGCCGGGCTTCATCCAGACGGCCCTCGCGCAGCGGCCGGGCGACGGCTTCGGCATGCTCGGCCAGGCTGTGGGCACCGATGGCGAAGTAGAGCAGGGCGACGTCGATGACAAAGAGGGCAAACGGTCGCAGCAGCACGGCAATGGCGACCAAGGGCAGTACCACCAGCGCCCAAGCGGCGATGCCGGCAAACTGGCTGCGCTTGTTCAGACGTTTTTCGACGGCGGCTGCCAGATTGCCGAAGCCAACCAGCGGATGCCAGCGTGCCGGTTCGCCGAGCAGGCGATCAAGCAGGACGGCGATCAGCGCTGCCAGCGGCATCGAAAATGGTGCCAAAGCCTCAAAGCTAGGGTTCATTTCGGGAAAACGCCCCTGTCCTGAATATCCGCCTGCATTTCACGCAATGCTGCGGTCAACGGCTCTTTTTGGGCAAAATCCTTTTCGCCCCACTGCTCGAAATAGACCAGATCTTCAACCGGCAGTCGCGGCAACCAGCCTGCCTTTTCAAGTTCCGGCTTCTCGTTGAAATGACTGACGTAACCGATGCACAGGTAGGCAATCGGCACGATGTGATGCGGAATGCCGAGCGCGTCCTGCAAGGCCTTTTCGTGGAAGATGCTGACCCAGCCGACGCCGAGCCCTTCGGCGCGGGCGGCCAGCCAGAGGTTTTGCACGGCACAGACGCTGGAATAAAGATCCATGGTCGGCATGTGGGTGCGGCCAAGCACCACCGGGCCGCTACGCGAGCGGTCGCAGGTGATGCATAAATTGATCGGCGATTCGAGAATGCCCTGCAACTTCAGGCGGCTGTAGATCTCGCGCTTCTCGTCGGGAAACATCCGGGCTGCTTCGTCATTGGCCTGGCGAAAGACGTCATGGACGCGTTGCTTGACCTCGGCCGAGCGCACCAGCAGGAAGTTCCACGGCTGCATGAAGCCGACCGATGGCGCGTGGTGGGCGGCCATCAGGATACGGCTGAGCAAGTCATCCGGTACGGGCGTCGGCAAGAACTGGCCGCGCACGTCGCGGCGGCTGAATATGGCGTGATAGACCGCTGCCCGTTCGGCATCGGAGAAAGCTTGCGCATTTGGCGCGGCTGGGTTTTCCATGGATTCCCCTTCTGGAAAAACGGTGGCTGCCTGACCATGCAACCCTGCTTCGTCTCCCGGCCGGTCTTCTGACTTGGATTCACCCGAACGATGCGCCTTCCCGGCTCGCGCCAGTGGCATCTGCATCGCCCGTCATCCTTACAGCGTTGGGCACGTGGCGGAATTACACCGCCTTCCCGATTCTCCCCGCAGGGCACCTGGAGACACTTACCCGATCGAAACCGGGCGGGGCCGATGCTAAGCGAGCCTGTTCCGTGAAGCAAGTTATTGGAACCTAGCCTAATATTCGAAAATACTGATATATTGGTAAGTAACTAATTACTTACCGGTGGCAGAGATGTCCGATATAGCTGTAACGCCAATGCTCCGACTCTCTGGCGAAGAGCGACGGGCAGAAATTGTCGATGCCGTGCTCCGCTTGTCTGCCGAACGCAGCCCGGGGCTGATCACGACAGCTGAAATCGCCAGGGCGCTTAGTCTGAGCCAGGGCGCGCTGTTCAAACATTTTCCGCGCAAGGAAGATATCTGGCTGGCAGTGGCCGAGCGGATCGCCGAAAGCCTGCTGGCGACCGTCGAGCAGGCGGCGCAGCAAGCCGCTTCACCGCTGGCGGCGCTGCATGGCATTTTTATGGCGCATGTCGGGTTTGTCATCGAGCATCCCGGGGCGCCACGTTTCATCTTTCATGAACTCCAGCGCTCTGTCGATTCACCGGTCAAGTCCCGGCTGCGCGAGATGCTGGCGCGTTATCGCCAGATCCTGATGGGTTTGCTTGAAACTGCGGAGCAGCAAGGCGAACTGGCCGAAGGAACGAACAAGTCGGCCGCTGCCAGCCTTTTCCTTGGCAGCATTCAAGGGCTGGTCATGCAGTCGATGCTGGCCGGAAGCTCGGCTGCCATGCGTCAGCAGGCAGAGGCGATTCTGCCAATTTTTGAGCGCGGGATTCGTCGGGAAAAATCGGGGGAAGCAGCATGAAAAAGAAAGCGTTTTTTGCCGCGATGAATCTGCGTCGTGGCGCGTTACTGCTGCTCGCTGTGCTTCTGTTGGTGGTTTTTGCCTGGGTTGTCGCCCGCTCCGGCCCACTGGCGCCCGTTCGCGTTACCGTCACGACGGCGGGTGAAGGCCGTGTCACGCCCTCCCTGTTTGGTCTGGCCACGGTTGAAGCGCGGCGGGCTTACCTGATCGGGCCGACGCTGGCGGGCCGAGTGAAGCAGGTTGCGGTGGACGTCGGTGAGAGCGTGAAATCCGGCCAGTTGCTGGCTGAAATGGATGCCGTTGATCTCGATGCACGGATTCAGGCGGCGCAGGCTGCCATCGCCCGGGCGCGCAGTGGTGTCAGCGCGGCCGAAGCCCAGGTGCGCGATACGCAGGCGCGGCAGGCGCTGGCGACCGGCAACGCGAAGCGCTATGTCGATCTCGGCAGCAAAAATTTCATCAGCCCGAGTGCGGTTGAGGCGCGCTTGCAGGAACAGTCGTCGGCGCAGGCGGCTCAGGGTGCGGCGCAGGCCAACCTGGGCGGAGCGCGGGAAGATATTGTGCGGCTTGAGGCTGAGCGCAATGCCTTGCAGCAGCAACGGGCGAATCTGCGTTTGCTGGCCCCGGCCGATGCCGTGGTCAGCGCCCGCGATGCCGAGCCGGGTTCGACTGTGGTGGCCGGTCAGGCGGTCTTGCGCCTGATTGACCCCAGCAGTTTGTGGCTCAGGTTGCGGCTTGATCAGGGGCGTTCGGCCGGGCTGGCCGTCGGTTTGCCAGCGCGTGTCGCGCTGCGCTCCAATCCTTCGCTGCCGTTGATCGGCAAGGTCGTCCGCCTGGAAAAACTGAGTGACAGCATTACCGAAGAGCGGGTCGCGCTGGTCGCGCTGGATCAGATTCCGGCAGATTTGACGGTGGGCGAACTGGCCGAGGTGACGCTGGAGCTCCCGGTGCTGGCCAATGGCGTACTACTGCCGAATGCCAGTATCCAGCGTCAGGGCGAGCAGACAGGGGTGTGGCTGGTGCGCGATGGCAGCCTGAAATTTGTCCCGGTGCGCCTCGGCCAGCAAAGCTCGGACGGGCTGATGCAGGTGCTTGAGGGTGTCAAGGCGGGCGACAGTGTGGTGGTGCATCGCGACCGGGCGCTGAGCGAAAACAGCCGGATCAAGGTGGTCGATGCCCTGATCGGGAGCGGTTCGTGATCAGCTTGGCCGGCCGCGATATTCTGCATGCCTGGCCGCGCTTTGTGCTGACCGGCATGGGGCTGGGGCTGCTGATCGGTGTGACATTGACCATGGCCGGCGTCTATCGCGGCATGGTCGATGATGCGCGGGCCTTGCTTCGTAATAGCGGCGCCGATATCTGGGTGGTGCAGAAGGATACGCAGGGGCCGTATGCTGAATCATCCAGTATCCATGACGACATCTATCGCAGCATTCTCGGTCAGCCCGGCGTGGCGAAGGCCGCAAATGTCACTTACCTGACCATGCAGGTCCGTCACGGCGAGAGTGATGTGCGGGCAATGGTGGTCGGCTTTGAGCCGGGGCAACCGGGCGAGCCGCCCTTTCTGGTGGCGGGGCGACAGGCGAATCGCAGTCATTACGAAGCGGTGGCCGATGTCAAAACCGGTTTTGCGCTGGGCGAGACGATCCGCATTCGCCGCCATGATTACGTCGTGGTCGGCATGACACAGCGCATGGTTTCCTCGGGCGGCGATCCGATGGTTTTCATTCCGCTCAAGGATGCGCAAGAAGCGCAGTTTCTCAAGGATAACGAGGCGATCCGCAACGACCGGGCGCGTACTGCGGCCAATCCTGCCCTGAATCGGCCGGCGGTGCCGGGCTTGCTGGAGGCAATACAGGCCAGCCAGAGCAGCAATCACAACGTCAATGCGGTGCTGGTTCAGGTCCAGGCCGGGCAGTCGCCGGCTGTCGTCGCCGAGCCGATCCGTCGCTGGCTGCATTTGCAGACGTACACGCAGGTGGAAATGGAAGAAATTCTGGTGGCCAAACTGATTGCCACCTCGGCCAAGCAGATCGGCATGTTTCTGGTCATTCTCGCCATTGTCAGCGCCGCCGTGGTGGCTTTCATCATCTACACGATGACGCTGGGGAAGATTCGCGAAATTGCCGTGCTCAAGCTGATCGGCACGCGCAACCGGACGATCGCCTCGATGATTCTGCAACAGGCAATGGGCCTGGGACTGATCGGTTTTGTCGTCGGCAAGATAGCGGCAACGATCTGGGCGCCGATATTCCCCAAATACGTGCTGCTTGAACCGGGCGATGCCGTGCGTGGCTTTGTGCTGGTGCTGGTCATCTGCGCGCTGGCCAGTACGCTGGCCATTCGGGCGGCCCTGCGGGTTGATCCGGCAACGGCGATTGGCGGCTGAGATGAACACTGACACCAACACGGGCTTCGGGATTCGCATCGAGGGACTGCGCAAACGCTATGGCGAGAGCGATGCTGCGGTGGACGCCCTGAAAGAGGTCAATATGACCGTGGCGCCGGGTGAAGTGGTCGGCCTGATCGGCCCTTCCGGCTCCGGCAAAACGACGCTGCTCAAATGCCTGGGCGCGGTGATCGAGCCGACTGCCGGGCGCATGACGCTGGGTGACGAGGTGATCTACGACCAGGGCTGGAAGTCTGCCGATCTACGGGCGCTGCGCCGCGACCGGATCGGCTTTGTTTTTCAGGCGCCTTACCTGATTCCGTTTCTGGATGTTACCGACAACGTTGCCCTGCTGCCGATGCTGGCCGGCCAGCCGAATGTGCAGGCCCGGCAACGGGCGCTGGAATTATTGCAGGCGCTGGATGTTCAGCATCGCGCCAAGGCCCAGCCTTCGCAGCTTTCCGGTGGTGAGCAGCAGCGGGTGGCGATTGCCCGGGCGCTGGCCAATCAGCCGCCGGTCATCCTCGCCGATGAGCCGACTGCGCCGCTCGACAGCGAACGGGCGATGGCGGTCATGCGCATCCTGAACCGCATGGCGCAGCAATACCGGACGGCAATCATCGTCGTCACCCACGATGAAAAAATCATCCCGACCTTCCGTCGCATTTACCAGATTCGCGATGGTCGAACGTATGAAGAGGCTGGCCAGGGGATCGAACCGTAGGCTGGCTGCATGGGATAATCAGCCCCTTTTTTCAGGCAGCTGCCCATGCCCTGTTTCTCGCTGATGGTTCAAGGCACCACATCGGATGCCGGTAAAACGACGCTGGTTGCCGCGCTCTGCCGCATTCTTAAACGGCGCGGGGTCAATGTGGCGCCGTTCAAGCCGCAGAACATGGCGCTGAACTCCGCCGTGACCAGCGACGGCGGCGAAATCGGCCGGGCTCAGGCGTTACAGGCATTGGCGGCCGGGCTGGAACCGCACACCGATTTCAACCCCGTGCTGCTGAAGCCGACCACCGACAAGAAGGCGCAGGTCATCATTCACGGCAAGGTGGCCTTCGATCTCGATGCCAAGGCTTATCACGACTACAAGCCACGGGCGATGGCGGCGGTTTTGGCCTCCTGGGGGCGGTTGACCGCAGCGTATGAGTGCGTGCTGGTCGAGGGCGCCGGGTCGCCGGCCGAGATCAACCTGCGGGATCGCGATATCGCCAACATGGGCTTCGCCGAGGAAGTCGATTGCCCGGTGATCCTGATCGCCGACATCGACCGGGGCGGTGTCTTTGCCCATCTGGTCGGCACACTCGATCTGCTCTCGCCATCGGAACAGAACCGGGTCAAGGGTTTCGTCATTAACCGTTTTCGCGGCGACATCGGCCTGCTCGAATCCGGCCTGACTTGGTTGGAAGAGCGCACCGGCAAGCCGGTGCTCGGCGTTTTACCCTATCTGCACGGTCTGATGCTAGACGCCGAGGATGCCATTGCGACTGCTGCGGTGGACGGCAAAAAAACGGCAAAATTGAAAGTGATCGCCCCGGCCTATCCGCGTGTTTCCAACCACAACGATCTCGACCCGCTGCGCCTGCATCCGGAGGTTGATTTCCGCTGGATCGGTCCGGGCGAAACACCGCCGGCGGCAGATTTGATCGTGCTGCCAGGATCGAAGGCGGTGCGCGCCGATTTCGACTGGCTGCGCGAAAAAGGCTGGGCGATGGCGATTCGGAAGCACTTGCGTTATGGCGGCAAGGTGGTTGGTCTGTGTGGCGGCTACCAGATGCTAGGCAGGATGATCCACGACCCGAATGGGCTGGAAGGCCAGCCCGGCACTACACCGGGGCTGGGCGTGCTGGATGTCGAAACGACGCTCGAAGCCGAAAAGCAGTTACGCAATGTGAGTGGTCACTTGGCGCTACCGGGCCAGCCGGCAATGAATGGTTACGAAATTCATCTTGGTGTTACGCGGGGCGAGGGGCTGATGCAAGCAGCTGTACAGTTCGCGGATGGGCAAAAGGACGGTGCCATTTCAGCCGACAACCAGATTTTCGCCACCTACTGCCACGGGGTTTTTGACCATCCGGAAGCGTTGACCGCGCTGCTTGCCTGGGCCGGGATGACGGAGAGCGCGCCGGTTGATTTTGCTGCGCGCCGCGAAGCCGATCTGGAACGTCTGGCTGATTCCGTTGAAGCGGCGCTGGACTGGGAAAAGCTGGCGCCTTACCTGCCGAAGGTTCAGGCGGTCGAACGCAGCGTGTAGGCCAGACACAGCCGCAGCGGAATGGCGGCGGCGGTGAATAGATCGGTCAATTCCGTGGTGCTCAGCGTGGCGGGTGCGACGCTGACCCGGCCGCCAACGGCATCGAATACCGGCGTTTCAAGCAGTGCCAGACGCGCTGATTCGAGGCCACCGATGGTGTTGTCGTCGAGGCTGGTGCTGGAAAGCAGCAGAAAGTGGATGGCTGGGGCCGGAACGCGGCTCGCCTGATCGTCGCCCGCTTGGCGCGGCAACGGTGCGCTGCGCACACGGGTGTCTTCTTCGATGCGCCAGGGCCAGACGAAGAGGCCGGCGGTGTCATCCGGCCGGCTGATTCTGACCGGCAGCGTGGCATGTTTTTCGAGAACCTGGCAAAGCGCCGTCAGACGTGAGAATAGGGGCATTGCGTTCTCCTGAGATATGCCGGGTTGAGCCTCAGGGTAGCACGCTTCAATTGCCGGCTGGCTTCAGGGTGAGCGGCAGACCGGCGGCAACCAGCGTTACCCGGTCGCAGACGGCGGCGACGCGTTGATTCAGTCGTCCCTGCTCGTCGGCAAACAGGCGCGACACCGGGTGCATCGGCACGACGCCCCAGCCGACTTCGTTGGAAACCAGAATGATGTGGCCAGGCAATTGCGGCAGCAGTTCGATAAGGGCCGAGGTTTCGTCGCGGAACAGCGCGCAGCTGATGGCTTCGCCGGCTTCGGCCTGCGAAGCCGCCTGGCCGGCGAAGAGCAGGTTTGAGAGCCAGAGCGTCAGGCAATCGACCAGGATGCAGGTGTCCGGTGCGGCCAGTGCGCGCAGTTTGGTCGCGAGCTGCAGCATCTCTTCGGCACAGCCCCATTCGGCCGGCCGGCGCTCGCGGTGATGGGCGATGCGGCGCGCCATCTCGCCGTCGCGGGCTTCGGCGGTTGCCAGATAAATCACCTGCAGGCCGGAATCAAGGGCGCGTTTTTCCGCCAGCTGGCTCTTGCCCGAACGCGCACCGCCAAGGATCAGTTCTTTCATGGCCGGCATTGTGGGTGAATGTCGGCGTCGACTGCAACCGGTATAATGCGTCCGATTCGATAAAACGGAACACGGTGCAAATCCGTGGCGGGCCCGCCGCTGTAATCGGGGACGGATGTCGCAAAGGCCACTGGTGCAAGCCGGGAAGGCGCGACAAGCCGGCTGATCCGAAAGCCAGAAGACCTATCGATTTGTTTGGGCTGGAGCCTGTGGACAGGGCTTCGCGGTTGCGTTCGATGAACGCCGCCGCGAGGCCCTTTGCTTTTTTGTACTGGAAGAATCGGATGCATTCAAAATTCAAAATCGTCGCCCCGGACCAGAAGCTGGCCGCCGCCTTGCAGCGCAAGCTTGACCAGAAGACCAAACCGCTCGGTTCACTTGGCTTGCTGGAAAGTGTCGCCAAACAGATCGGTCTCATCCAGCAGCGCCTTGACCCGGAACTGACCCTGCCGCAAATGCTGGTTTTTGCCGGTGACCACGGCGCAGCCAAGGCCGGCGTTTCAGCTTATCCGCAGGATGTAACCTGGCAGATGGTTGAAAATTTCATGGCCGGCGGGGCAGCGATCAATATTTTTGCCGGCCAGAACGGCCTTGAGCTGGCCATCGTCGATGCCGGTGTGGCGCATGATTTCGGTAAACGTGAAGGCCTGATCGATGCCAAGGTGGCAGCGGGCACGGCCAATTACCTCGAACAATCGGCGATGACTCCCGAGCAGTGCGCCATCGCTGTTACCCGTGGCGCGGAAATCGTTCGCTGGCTGGCGGCGCGCGGCTGCAATGTGGTTGGTTTCGGCGAAATGGGTATCGGCAATACGGCCGCCGCTTCGCTGATTACCCATTGCCTGACCGGCACGCCGCTCGCCGCCTGCGTCGGGCGCGGCACCGGGCTGGACGATGCCGGGCTGCTGCGCAAGCAGGGCCTGCTGGAAAAGGCGCTGGCTCGCTATCGCGCGACCGGTGGCCCCGATGAACCGATGCAGGTGCTGGCCGAATTCGGCGGCTTCGAGATCGCCATGATGGTCGGTGCCATGCTGGCGGCGGCCGAGGCGAAGATGGTCATGCTGATCGATGGCTTTATTGTCGGTTCAGCCGCGTTGACCGCAGCAGGGTTGTTCCCGGCGCTGCTCGATTATTGCGTCTTCTGTCATTGCTCGGCCGAACCCGGCCACGCGGCACAACTGGCAGCGCTGGAGGCTGAACCCTTGCTTGATTTAGGTCTGCGACTGGGCGAAGGCACTGGTGCGGCACTGGCCTATCCGCTGGTCAAGGCGGCGGTCAATTTACTCAATGAAATGGCCAGTTTTGAATCGGCGGGCGTCGCTGTAAAAAGCTGATGCTGCGGCGCGAGCTTGAATATTTCTTCGGCGCCCTCCGTTTTTTCACGCGGCTGCCGGTGCCGGGATGGGTGGGCCACTCGACTGAGGCGCTGAACCGCTCGGCCCGGTATTTCCCGGCGGTCGGCCTGCTGATCGGCGGCATCGGGGCGCTGGTCTATCTCGGCGCCGCACTGTTCTGGCCGCCAATGGTCGCGGTGCTTTTGTCGATGGCGGCCACCATCTATGCCACCGGCGCTTTCCACGAGGACGGGCTTTCCGACACCGTCGATGGTCTGGGCGGTGGTTGGGAAAAGCTGCGCATCCTCGAAATCATGAAGGATTCGCGGGTCGGCAGCTATGGCGTGGTGGCCATGGTGCTGGCTTTGATCGGCAAATTCACACTGCTATCGGCGCTGAATCCGGCCCTCGTTCCCTTTGCCCTGCTCGCTGGCCATGCCCTGTCGCGCTTCTGCGCCACGGTGCTGCTGGCAAGCATGGATTACGTCCGCGAAGACCTGCTATCCAAGGCCAAGCCGCTGGCAACCCGGTTGAGCGGTGGTGAAATGCTGTTTGCCCTGCTTTTCGTTCTGGTGGCGCTCGCTTTGCTGCCGATTGAAAAAGTCCTGGCTGCATGCGGGTTGGCGGCCTTGGCCACCTACTGGCTGGCCGCCAAATTCAAGCGCTGGCTGGGAGGTTATACGGGCGATTGCCTGGGTGCGACGCAGCAGGCCAGTGAGATTGCGTTCTATCTCGGTTTGCTGGCGAGCTGGACACCGTGATGAATCAGCGCAGATGGGCGCGATTTCAGGCGCTGCTGCGCCGGGAAATTAGCCAGCTGGCGACGATCAACGCCAGCGAGCGAGGCTGGATGATGCCCTTCTGCGCCGCCCTGGCTATCGGGCTACCGTTACTGGTCGGTGCCTATTTCGATCATCTGGATTACGGACTGGTCTCATCGCTGGGTGGCCTGGTTTTCCTCTATTCACCGAACACGCCGATGTCGCATCGCATGGTTTCGCTGATGGCCTGCGCTTTCGGCATGACCGCCTGCTATGCCATGGGAGCGATGAGCCATTTCTTGCCGGTGCTGCTGGTGCCGGTACTGACCTTCATTGCCATTCTGGTCACGATGGTGTGCCGCTTTTACGCATTGGGTCCACCGGGCAGCATGTTTTTCATCATGGCCGCCGCAATCGGTGCCTATTCGCCGATCGAGTTGTTACAGCTACCGCTGTTTGTTGGGCTATTGAGCATGGGCTGTCTGCTGGCCTGCTTGATTGCCTTCTTCTTCGGTATCTACAGCTTGCGTTTACAGGCGCCGCAGGCAGTGACTCCATTGCCTCCGGCGACTTTCGATTTTGTGGTTTTCGATTCGGTTGTGATCGGGCTGTTTGTGGGGATTTCGCTGGCTCTGGCCCAGGCATTGCAACTGGAGCGTGCCTATTGGGTGCCTGTGAGCTGTCTGGCCGTCATTCAAGGGGCGTCCTTGCGGGCGGTATGGAGCAAGCAGGTGCACCGTGTCGCGGGTACCGGCATCGGCCTGCTGCTGGCGTGGGGGCTGTTGCTGCTGCCGCTCGAAAAATGGGGCGTTTCGTTGATGATGATGGGCCTGGCATTCGTTATCGAAATTCTGGTGGTCCGGCATTACGGTCTGGCAGTAATTTTCATCACGCCCATGACTATCTTTCTCGTCGAAGCCAGCCAGTTGGGGCAGGGGTCACCCAATGCGATTCTTCAGGCGCGCTTGCTCGATACCGTGCTGGGCTCTGTCGTCGGGCTGGTCGGCGGCATCTGTCTGCATACGCCACGTTTTCGCGAGATCGTGGGGCGGCAGATTCGGCGCCTGGCTTCCTCGCGGAATTGAGCGCCCTTCTTGTCTTCGCAAACTGCCGATGGCGTTATCGGTGACGGGGTAAGATTGCCAACTCCCTGATTCTGATTGGAACCCTACATGCGCTCCTTCCTTCTCCTGCTGCATCTTTCAGGTGTAATCATCTGGATCGGCGGGATGTTTTTTGCGCATTTCTGCCTGCGTCCCGTGGTTACGTTACAACTGCAGCCGCCACAACGCTTGCCGCTGCTGGCTGCGGTGCTGGGGCGTTTCTTCAAGGCAGTTGCGGTGAGCATTGTTGCCATTCTGGGCTCCGGCTTTGCCAGCATGGCGATGACGGGATTTGCGCATGCACCCATGCACTGGCATGTGATGTCCGGACTCGGCATCGTGATGGCAGCGATCTTCGGGGTTATCTATTTCCTGTATTTTCCGCGCCTGAAGGCCGGTGTGGCGGATGAAAACTGGCCTGTTGCGGGGGCAGCGATGAACCGCATTCGCCAATTGGTGTTGACCAATCTGTTGCTTGGGGTGGCGACGATTGTTGTCGCAACCCTCGGGGCCAATTTCGCCCGGTGATTTTCTTGTTTCCAGCCCAGTCCGTTAAATGATCCTTCATCTGGTCCGCCACCCCAAACCGGTGATCGAACAGGGCATTTGCTACGGTCGACTCGATGTAGCGGCTGAAAATGCCGGCGCTGTGGCGGAGCGTCTGATCACCGAACTACCGCCGGGCTTGCCGGTGTGGAGTAGTCCGCTACGGCGTTGCCGGGAGCTGGCGGCGCTTTTGCATCCGGCGCCTCGCCTTGATGAGCGGCTGGCTGAAATGAATTTCGGGGACTGGGAAGGCCGGAATTGGGATGAAGTTCCCCGTGCCGAGCTGGATGCTTGGGCGGCCGATGTTGCGGGGTTTGCGCCACCGGGCGGCGAATCGCCTCTGATTTTGCAACGGCGGGCGTTGGATTTTGTCGCCGGACTGGAGTTGCCGGAGGCGGTGCTTGTAACCCACGCCGGGGTGATCCGCGTCTTGCTGGCGCACTGGCGCGGCTTGGCGCCGAATGATTGGACGCAACTGGTTTTTGCCTACGGATCGCGCACGACGGTGGAAGTCCGTCGGTAAAATAGTGAATATGGAAACCTTCAATCCTCTGCGCGATGCAGTGCCGCTGGGCGAACTCAAGCGGGTGCTGGTCATCAAGCTGCGTCATCACGGCGATGTGCTGGTCAGTTCGCCGGTTTTTTCGGTACTCAAGGCGCATGCGCCGCAGGTCGAGATTGATGCGCTGGTCTATGCCGATACGGCCGAGATGCTGACCCTTCACCCGGCGATTGACGCGGTGCATGTCATTGACCGGAAGTGGAAAAAACTCGGCGTCGTTGGTCAGGTGAAGGCCGAGTTGGCGCTGTACGGTGCGCTGAAGGCACGTGGTTACGACCTGATCATTCACCTGACTGAACATTGGCGCGGTGCCTGGCTGTGCCGACTGCTGCAGCCGCGCTGGTCGGTCGGGCCGGCCGTTGGTGGGCGCAGCAAGCGCTGGAGGCAGAGTTTTACCCATCTGCAGAGCGCACCGAGAAATGCGCTGCGCCATATGGTTGAAGCCAATCTCGACGCGCTGCGCCGGATCGGCATCCAGCCGGCGCCGGAAGAGCGGCGCATGCTGCTGGTGCCCGGCGCCGCAGCGGAGGCAGGTGTGGCCAAGCATCTGGCCGGGTTTGGTCTGAAGGGCGGCGATTTCATTCATATTCACCCGGCTTCGCGCTGGTTTTTCAAATGCTGGCCGGTCGACCGCATGGCCGCGCTGGTGGAGCGCCTGCAGGCTGAAGGTCATGCCGTGGTGATGACTGCAGCGCCGAGTGATGATGAAAAAGCCATGCTGACGGCGATTCAGGCACAACTGCCCAAGCCGGCTTTCAGCCTGTCCGGCCAGTTGTCGCTGAAGGAACTGGCGGCGCTGACGCAGGCTTCGAAGCTGTTCATCGGCGTCGATTCGGCCCCGATGCACATTGCCGCTGCGGTTGGCACGCCGACCGTGGCGTTGTTCGGCCCTTCCGGCGACAAGCAGTGGGGTCCGTGGGGCGTGCCTTTTCGCGTCATCAGTAGCCAGCAGCATCCCTGTCGGCCATGCGGTATTGATGGCTGCGGTGGCGGCAAGGTCAGCGACTGCCTGACTTCATTGACCGTGGACGCAGTGCTGGCTGCCGCGCACGAATTGCTCGCTCGGTGAAAATTGCCATTGTCCGCCAGCGCTATAACCCCTACGGTGGGGCTGAGCGCTTTGTCGAGCGGGCGCTGGGTGCCTTGGCGGCCGAAGGCGCCGAAGTTACCTTGATTACGCGGAGCTGGGACGGCGCGCCGCGCGAGGGCTTCAAACAGATTACCTGCGACCCGAAATACTCCCGTTTGCTGGGTGGCCGGTCGGCGCGGGACCGCAGCTTTGCCAGATGCGCCCAGGCCGAAATGGCGAAGGGTGGATTCGATATCACGCAATCGCATGAGCGGATTCCCGGCTGCATGATCTTTCGTGCCGGTGATGGCGTTCATGCCGCCTGGCTGGCGCATCGGGCGCGGGTTTTGAGCTTGCCGCAACGGCTGGCGCAGGGGATTTCGCCTTATCACCGCTATGTGCTTGGCGCCGAACAGGCGATGTTCGCTCACCCAGCATTGAAGGCGGTGATCTGCAATTCGCAGATGGTAGCCAATGAAATTTGCCATTTTTATGGGGTCGACCGCAGCAAGTTGCCGGTGATCTATAACGGTGTCGATACGGCGGTATTTCACCCGGGGTTGGTTGACGAGTTTCGCGAAACGACGCGGGAAAAGCTTGGTATTTCCCATCGGGTACCTTTGTTGCTCTTTGTCGGCAGCGGCTTTGAGCGCAAGGGGGTGCCACAACTGTTGCGGGCCGTGGCCAAAATGAAACGGTCCGAGACGCGGCTTGCGATTGTCGGGGCTGACCGAAAACTGGGTGCGATGAAGACGTTGGCAGCAAAGCTCGGGCTGGAAAAACGCATCCATTTCACCGGGCCATTGAAAGATGTTCGCCCCTGGTATGGCGCGGCCGATGGTTTTGTCTTGCCAACGCTCTACGACCCCTGCCCGAATGCGGCGCTGGAAGCACTGGCCTGTGGCCTGCCCATCGTCACTTCGACGACTTGCGGCGCGCAGGAGTGGGTACGGGCAGGTGAAAACGGCTGGGTAGTCGATGCCGTCGATGTCGCCGAATTGGCGGATCGGCTGGATGATCTTGCGGCACTGGCCGGCGATGCAAAGTCGCGTGCTGCCGCCCGTGCCAGCGTCGAACCGCTTACCTTGCCGGCGATGGCTGACCGCCTGTTGGTGCTCTACCGCTCGCTCGGCTAGCCCGCCCCCGGGCAGGTATAATTCTGCCCTTCACTTTTAGCTTCAAGGATTTGCATGTCGAATGACATGACCAGCCGCGAGTTGTATCTCCGGTTGCTGACCTACGTTCGTCCCTACTGGAAAGTTTTCGCTGCCGGTCTCGTGGCGATGGGCCTGTCGGCGCTGGCCGAGCCGGTGTTCCCGGCGATGATGAAAAAGCTGCTGGACGATGGTTTTTCCCAAAATGCCGGACCGTGGGACTGGCTGATTTACCCGCTGGCCATCATGGGCATCTTCCTCGCCCGTGCCGTCTTCGGCTTCATCGGCGAATACGCCATGAGCTGGGTCTCGAACAATGTCGTGACCGAACTGCGCAAGGAGATGTTTGCCCGCATGGTGCGGCTGCCGACTCGCTATTACAGCGACAATCTTTCCGGTCGCCTGATGTCGCGCATTGCTTACGACGTGACCGGCGTCGCTGGTGCAGCGACCAATGCGCTGACTACGCTGATCAAGGATTCGCTGGCTATCGTCGGCCTGATGGCCTGGTTGCTCTACCTGAACTGGCAACTGACGCTGATTACGTTAAGTGTTGTGCCATTTATCGCTTTCGTCGTGCGTGCCTTCAGCAAGCGCTTGCGTGCGGTTGCCAAAGGGCAGCAGGAATCAATGGGGCGCATTACCCAGGTTCTGCAGGAGGCGATCGAGGGCCACAAGGTGGTCAAGGTTTTCGGTGGCCAGACCTATGAGGAAGAGCGTTTTTACAAATCCGTGCGCGAACAGCGTCGGCTGGCGATGCGAGCGACGTTGGCCGTGGCGGCGCAAAGTCCGATCGTGCAGTTTTTCGCCGCATCTGGCGTCGCCATCATCATGGGCGTCGCCCTGAAGCAGGCGAGTGCCGAGCAGACAACCGTCGGTAGCTTCGTTTCCTTCATCACCGCAATGCTGATGATTCTGCCGCCGCTACGCCGGATTACTGATGTCAGCGCGCCGATCCAGCGCGGTCTGGCAGCTTCCGAAAGTGTCTTCTCGCTGATTGACGAGGTATCCGAGGAAGACAACGGCAAGGAAGAGCTGGGGCGGGCCAAAGGACTGGTCGAGTTTGACCGGGTCTTGTTCACCTACCCTGGCGCCGAGCGCCCTGCGCTGGATGTTGTGTCGCTGACTATTCGCCCCGGTGAATGTGTCGCGCTGGTTGGCCCATCGGGCAGCGGCAAGACGACGGCAGCCAATCTGCTGCCGCGTTTTTACGCCGTTGATGGTGGAGAAATTCGCGTCGATGGCCATGCCCTGAACAACATCCGCCTCAACAGCCTGCGCGACAACATTGCGATGGTCAGCCAGGATGTTGTCCTGTTCAACGATACCATCGCCGCCAATATTGCCTACGGTGGCAAGCGCGACGCGACGCGGGAAGAAATTCGTGCTGCTGCCAAGGCGGCGCACGCGCTGGAATTCATCGACGCCCTGCCGGAAGGCCTCGATACGATGATCGGTGAAAACGGCGTCAAGCTCTCCGGCGGCCAGCGCCAGCGCCTGGCCATCGCCCGCGCCATCCTGAAAGATGCGCCGATCCTGATCCTCGACGAGGCGACGTCTGCCCTCGATACCGAGTCCGAGCGTCATGTCCAGGCTGCGCTCGACGAACTGATGCGCGGCCGTAGCACCCTGGTTATTGCACACCGCCTGTCCACCGTCGAACGCGCCGACCGCATCGTTGCACTGGCCCACGGCCAGAAGCAGGAAGAAGGTTCGCACGCCGAACTGCTGGCCCGCGATGGTCTCTACGCCCGGCTCTACAAGATGCAGAAGGCGGAAGAGGGCGCCGCCTGATGCGCATCCTGCACACCGAATCTTCAACCGGTTGGGGCGGTCAGGAAAATCGCACGCTGAACGAATTGATCGGCATGCGCGAGCGGGGTCACGACATGGCTGTGCTCAGCCGTCCGGGGGCACGTATCCTGGAACGGGCGCAAGAGGCGGGATTTGAAACCTTCACGGTCGACATGCGCGGCTCCCTCGACCTGCCGGCACTCTTTCGCTTGCGCAGCGCGATGAAACGTTTTCGGGCTGACATCGTCAACACCCACAGCGGCCGCGATACCCAGCTTGCCGGGATGGCGGCACGCAGCATTTTCGGTAAGCGGCCGCGCATTGTCCGAACCCGCCACCTGGCGTTGCCGATTACCTCCAAATTCTCCTACAGCGTGCTTCCGGACCACGTTGTCACGGTCAGCAAGTATGTCGAAAATTATCTGGTCGAGGCCGGTGTGCCCCGCGCGCGAATCACCACGGTTTCTACCGGCGTTGATTTTGCGCGCTACGACCGGTCTACCGTAGCAGGCAATCTTCGGGAAGAGCTTGGGCTGGCTGCCGATACCTTGCTGGTCGGTACCGTTGCCATCCTGCGCGCCAAAAAAGGCCATGCCGATATTCTCGATGGGGTGCCAGCAGTACTTCGGCGCTTTCCCGACGTTCATTTCGTTTTTGCCGGCGACGGCGCCCAGACGGCCAATCTGACTGTGCGAATTGCGGCCGACGGGTTGGGTGGGCGAGTGCATCTGCTCGGCCTGCGCCGTGATGTGACCAATGTGCTCGCCTCGCTTGATGTCTTCGTCTTGCCGACGCATCAGGAGGCCCTTGGCACCGCTTTCATCGAGGCCGGCGCAATGGGCTTGCCGGCTGTTGCCACCGCGGTCGATGGCGTGCCGGAAGTGGTTCAGGACGGCCGGACTGGCTTGCTGGTCCCGGTCAAGAACGGAGCGGCAATTGCCGAGGCGCTCTGCAGGCTGCTCGCCGACCCGGTCTATCGCCAGGGAATGGGTGCCAACGCGGCTGAGTTCGTACGCCGAAAATTTTCGCGCGAAGCCATGGCGCAAGGCATGGAGCGCCTTTATCTGCAGTTGCTGGAGGCCCAGTGAGCTTCGGGCAGCCGCTGCCCGTGCTGATGTATCACCATGTCAGCCCGAAACCGGGGCTGATTACCTGTTCTCCCGAAAACTTCCGGGCGCAGATGGCCTGGCTGGCGAAGACTGGCTGGAAAACACTATCCACTGCGGAATTCGAGGCGGTTTTGAAGACCGGCGATATTCCGAAAAAAAGCGTCCTCGTTACCTTCGATGACGGCTATCTCGACAATTGGGTTTATGCCCATCCGGTGCTGCAGGAGTTTGGCCAGCGTGCGACGATATTCCTGATCACCGGCTGGATCGGTGATGGTCCGTGCCGTGCACATGCCGGGCAAGCTGTGGTTCCCGACGTGCCGACGCACAAGCAGGCGATGGCCGCGGCCGCCGATGGCAAGCTGGATGACGCCTTCCTGCGCTGGTCCGAGGTTGAGTTGATGCGCAACGCCGGCACTTTCGACTTCCATTCGCACACGCACAGCCATACTCGGTGGGATCGCCGGATAGATGATCAGACAACTCGCGATACCGCGCTGGCCGACGATCTGAATGCTTCACGGGCGACGCTGGCAGCTCGTCTCGGCACAGCCAGTCCGCACCTGTGCTGGCCGCAGGGTTATTTCGATACTGCCTATCAACGTCTGGCGAAGGAAGCCGGCTTCACCCACCTGTACACGACCGAGCCTGGCGTCGTTCGGGCCGATGTCGAGTTGGCCCGCCTGCCCCGGCTCGTCGCCAAAGACAAGCCGGCCGCCTGGTTCGCCCGGCGCATGGGCATCTACGGCCGGCCGTTGCTGTCGGCGCTTTACCTCGGCCTGAAGTCAGGCAACCCGGGCCACTGACATGCGTCTGCACCTGCGCGAACCACTGCTCTATCACTGGCTGCGAACTAGGCGCGCCCTCGACAGGCGGCCGCGCCCGGCCAGCGAACTCGGCACGCCAGCCATTCGGCGCATTCTGGCTATTTCCTGCACGGCGCTTGGCGACACGCTTTTGTCGACACCCGGGCTGCGGGCTTTGCGCCTGACCTATCCGCAGGCCCACATCACGCTGCTCGTCCATCCCTCGCTGCTGGGGCTGTTCACCGGCTTGGCCGAGGCTGATGAGCTGATTGCGTACGATGGCAAGTGGCGAGGCTTCGGCCGGACGGCGCGGGTGCTGAGGAATTACGATCTGGCGGCGATTTTTCACGGCAACGAGCCGCAGGCGACACCATTGGCCTATTTGTCCGGCGCTCGCTACATTTTCAAGCTGCCCAACAACAATCGCTGGAATTTTTTGCTGACCAACCGTGATCCCTTGCTGGGCTGGGATGATCTCGGCCATGGCATTGACCAGCGTCTGGCCGTGGCCAAGCTGGCCGGAGCAACAGGCGAGATTTCCCGACGGATGGCGGTGCCGATGCATGCCGCTGGCGAAAAGGCGGTTATAGAGGCCTTGGCAGAGCGCGGCTGGCAGGATGCGAGCATCGTCGCATTTCAGCCCGGGGCCTCAACGATGAGCCGGCGTTGGCCGCGTTCGCGTTTTATCGCAGTAGCTGTCCAACTGGCAAAACTCCACCCCGATTTGCGTTTTGTCGTCACTGGTTCGCCGGCCGAAGCCTTGCTTTGTCAGGAGGTGGCCGCTGCTATCGAAGCGGCACTCCCGCTGGCTGATGGCAACCGGGCATGGGCGTCGGCCGGCCAACTTCCGCTGATTGCCTTGCCCGCGTTGCTCCGGCGAGCCAGTCTGCTGCTGACTGGCGATACCGGGCCGATGCATTTGGCAGTGACAGTCGAGACGCCGGTTGTGGCGCTGTTTGCCGTCTCTGACCCGGAACGTTCCGGGCCGGGTTATGACTTGGAAACGCATATCGTGATCCGCAAGTGGCGCACTTGTGACCCCTGTTTTTCCAAGAATTGCCCGTATGCCGAACCGATCTGTATGGACAATATCGCGGTTGCCGAGGTACTTGCTGCGGTCGACACCATTTTGAGCCGGAAATCCGCATGAGCCAGCCGAAACGCATTCTGCTGCTTGATACCGGAAATGAATGGGGCGGTGGCACCAACAGTATGTTCGAGCTCTTGAAGCGTCTTGATCGTGAGCGCTTTGCCGTCACTTGCTGTTTCTACAAGGACTACCGCAAGGGTAAGGATGGTCGCCTGCTTTCCGAGGAACTGGCGGATATTGGCATTCCGTTGCTTGTCCTGGCGACGCTTCGGCAGCCTTTGTGGGCCAAGTTGGCGAAAGAGTTGGTGCGAGGCTTTTTCTCGTGGTCGGGGCAGATCAAAAGGCGGCTTGTCCTGGCTATCGAGATGCAGTGGCGCATTAAGCCGCGCCGCATTGCCTTGGAAACATTGTTGAAAGAGGGCAGTTTCCAGCTGCTTTACATGAACAACCAGCCTTCCTCAAACCTTGAGGGTTATCTGGCTGGCGAGGCGGTCGTTGTGCCGGTTGTTCAGCACTGTCGTATCGAGCCGAGCCTGCAGGCCTACGAAGCTGCCATAGTGAATCGGGTGGCGGCGTGCATTATCTGCGTATCACAGGGTGTGGCCGATCGGCTGGCAGCACAGCATGTGGCCGAGAAGCGTTTGCGAGTGATATACAACGCGATCGATTGCCGCGAGCCTTTGCCGGTATCGATTAAATTGCCGGCCATGGAAAAACGCCTGGTTATTGGTACGGTAGGCCAATTGACGGTGCGCAAGGGGATCTTGCATCTGCTGCAGGCGCTCGCTAACTTGAAGACCGAGGGTCTGGTTGTAGGCTGCCTGATTCTCGGTGAAGGTCCGCAAAAGGCGGAATTGGAGAGCGCTACGGCCCGTCTGAGCTTGGCCGATCAGGTCAGTTTCGTCGGCTTTCAGGCGCTGCCGCTTGCTTGGGTGCAGGCGATGGACGTTTGCGTTCTCTGTTCTAGCAAGGAAGGCTTGCCGCGCGTTGGTCTCGAAGCCATGCTGGCCGGCAAGCCGGTGGTGGGTTCCGACGTGACCGGCACCCGCGAGGTGGTGGTTAACGAAGAAACCGGATTGCTCTACGCCTATGGCGACATACCGGCACTGACCGCAGCGCTGCGTCGTCTCCATGGTGACGCCTTGCTCCGCAGGGCGATGGGTGAGGCTGGTCGCCGCCGGGTAATGGAGCACTTTTCGATTGAAGCCTACGTGGCTGGGGTGGCGCAAGTGCTGGAAGAGACCGGCCAATGATTTACCTGCTACTGACCTGGCTTGCTTCGCCCCTGCTTTGGTGGCTTGCTTCTCGTCAGAAAGGCAAGACAGGCCGGGTTCTGGTTATCCAGACAGCCAAGATAGGGGATTTCGTCACCACGACTCCGGTTTTTCGTGCCTTGCGCCTGCGCCTGCCGCAGACCAGAATTGTCGCCCTGCTTCATCCAGTCAATGTGCCTCTGGCGCAAGGGTTGGACAGCATTGACCAGGTCATTGGACTCCCCGTCGGTGGTTTCAAGGGTTGGGCCGGCAAGCGCTGGCTGTTTGAACAGTTGGCTGAGGGCTACGATGCTGTGCTAATCCTCAGTCCCAATCTGATCAACCTGCTCGCTCCGTTCTGGGTTGGCATAGCGCAGCGGGTTTCCGTTCTGCCTGATCGTCGTCAGGGTAGTGCTCGACTGGCATGGCCATTCTTGACCCATGGTGAAGCCCATCAAGCTGGCCAACTGTTTCGGGAAACGGCGCTGCATTCGCTGGCTGGCTTTGGCATTGTGGTTGATGCTGCGCTGCTTGCATTGCCCAACGAGATAGCATGCAGCGCGGCTGGCGATGCTAAACGGCTGGCGCTGCTGTCTGGTAGGCAAGGACCGTACATCGGCCTCGGACTGGGAGCCGGTAACCGGATGAAGGCTCTGGATTCTCTTCAGCTTAAGGGAGTGGCCGCTCAACTGCTAAGTCACACTACTGCAACGCTGGTTCTGGTAGGTACTGAAGCAGACCGCCCAGCCGCTGCAGAGTTGCTTGCAGCAATGCCTGACGGCCGGGTTATTGACACTTCCGGAGAGTGGGAACTGGTTGATCTGCCCTCTTTGCTTGCCGCCCTGAATTGCTTCGTTGGAGTCGACTCAGGTGCGACCTACATGGCTGATGCCTTAGGTGTTCCGGTCGTTGATTTTATGGGACCGGCCGACGCTGACGACCAGCGGCCAATCGGTCTGCGCACTGTGGTGATTCGGAGTGCCGAACTGTGTGCGCCGTGTTCCCATGCTTTTGATGCGCCTTATCGCTGTCGGTTGGGAACGCGTGCCTGTATCGTCAATGCACCGATTGCAAGCCTTGTGGACCAAGTCGTGCGGACACTAAGCAAATGAGCCTTCAGCGCTACAGGAAATCCCTGAAGAAGCTTTGGCGACGGTTTCAAAGTCGCATGTTCAATGGTCGGAGCATTCTGGTCCTCGGCGATTCGCATTGTGGTGTCTTTGAATATTGTTTCGATCGGGGTTTGTTGACTCCGCACTGGTTGAATTGTGAAATTGTTGCCGGAGCAACCGCCTATGGCTTGAACGTTGACACCTCAGCGACCCAAGGCTGGCAGAAATTTGATTCTGCCTTGCGCCGCTTTGCCGATTGCGATGTTGTCGTGATCATGCTGGGTGAGTGTGATTGCAGCTTTGCGCTTTGGAAAAAGGCAGAGCAGTTGAATCTGGATCCCGCATCGCTGATCGATCATTCGCTGGCAGGTATTCGTCGGTTGGTCCGCCGGATTCGCGACGAAAGTTCTTCTCCTGAGCGAAAAATTGTTCTGGCCGGGGCGATCCTGCCAACGGTTAGCGACTCGGCCGCATGGAGGCAGGAGAACCAATTGCGGCGGGAAATCACTGCGTCGCAGGTCGAGCGTACCCAACTCGTGCTGGCGTTCAATGAGAAACTCAAGCGTTTGGCTGGTGAATTGGACCTCGCCTATTTTGATCTCACTGCCCAGACACTCGATTCGGCAACCGGTCTGGTCGATGAACGTTTCGCTGCTTCTGCCGAGGATCATCACCTGTCACATCCGGCAAGTGCGCTACTGTGGTCTGCGAGCTTGGTGAAAACGCTATGAAACTGCAGATTTTCACAGGCTTATTTGTGCTTTTTCTTTTTGTTCTGCCCATTCCCGGGACAATTGCCCTGCGCCATGGCTTGTTGCTTGGCCTGCTGCTGCTTCTGGTGCCGCTCTGGCGAGAATGTCGATTTGGCTTGTTGATCAGGGATCGGAGCGCCAGTGGGCTGCTTGTCTGGCTGGCGATATTGAGTGGCTGGTTAGTTGCCCAGGCATTCTGGATTTCGGATGAGTCCGCCTGGGCGCTCAAGGAAATATCGAGTCAATGGCTGCCAGCCCTGCTCTCGGCCGTCGTCGGAATGGGCGTGGCATTGGCGGCTTCGGGCTGGGTTTCGCGAAAGAAGCTATTGGGCGGCGTCATCCTGGTTTTTCTTGCTCAAGCTGTTTTTTCACTGATCGTGACATTGCCGGACTTTTTGGCGAACGGTGTCTTCCCGCAGTCGAAAACGGCCCTGACTGCCGGTAAGCTGGAAATTAGCTACTGGAACAATCTGCTGCTTGCTTTTCTGGCTGTCGATGCCCTGAGCCGCTGGCTCTACCGGCAGTCGCTAAGCGCTCTCCCTACGCCGCTCATAATTTTCGGGATATTGACTGTTTTCGCGAGCAATCTGGCATTTGGCGCCCGAAATGGCATGATTGGCTCGCTGATTCTCCTTTCTTCGCTTGCCTTGCTGGTCATCTGGCATGAGCGGAAAAGAATTGGTTCAGCCAAGGCTGTCGGCTTCGTGGGAGGGGCGATTCTCGTCATTGTTACGCTGTCCTGGGCAAATTATCAGCTTGATCCGCGCTGGGTTGGCTTCAAGGAAACGGCACAGATTGCATGGCAGCCTGCTGCAAGTGATGTCTGGCTGCATCCCGATGGCGCAGTAATGCCAAAGCTGAAGTCCGGTGAACCGGTGGAGGCTTCGGCCTACTTCAGAATTGCATGGATTCGTGCGGGACTGGACGTGATTGCCGATTATCCCTGGGGAGTTGGTTACGGCCGGAATGCCTTTGGCCATGCCTTGCGGAAAACCATGGAAACCAGGCTTGGCCACGCCCACAGCGGTCTAATTGACTGGACCATCGGCGTTGGTGTGCCCGGTCTCATCCTATGGCTCGGTTTCCTGTCTTGGCTGGTAGTGCTGGGAATAAGGCGCTATTTTATTCGACAGGATCCGGCTGGCTTGATACTGACCTTTGCCGTGAGCGGCTTTTTCGGCCGGATGCTTTTGGACAGTATCAACCGGGATCACATGCTAATGGTTTTCTTTCTGGTTTTGGCGATACTGGTTTCCTTGCCAGAAGAGCCGGTGAAACAATGAAAATACTTATCATCCGTCGTGACAATATCGGCGACCTGATTTGCACCACGCCGCTGTTCGAGGCGATTCGCCGACAGTATCCGCAGGCTTACATCGCGGCGCTAGTGAATAGTTACAACGAACCTGCAATTCAGGGTAATCCGCATCTTGATGCCATCTTTGCTTATACCAAGGGCAAACATGCAACTGGCGAGTCTGTATGGCAGGCTTATCTGCGACGGGCGCAACTGCTTTGGCGACTACGCCGCATGCGTTTTGACTACGTGATTCTGGCGACCAGCGGATTTGCCGGGCGGGCGTTGAAGCTCGCACGGATGTTGGCCCCCAGGTATATCGTTGGCTTTGTCACCGACAAGGCTTCTTCGCCAAGCATCAATCTGGCCATCGCCCAGGGTGACGGTGGCATGCTGCACGAGACTGAGGATATGTTTCGTTTACTGGGGCCGCTCGGTGTCTCCGGTGGTATCCCTGGCTTGACCGTGTTACCCGACAGCGAGTTAGCGGCATCACTCCGGCAGTCGTTACCGGACAAAGTGGCCAACGGCGAGGGGCCGCTGGTTGCCTTGCATATCAGTGCGCGCAAGGAAAGGCAGCGCTGGCCGGTAGAGCGGTTTGTCGAGCTGGCCATGCAGTTACATGCCAGACATGCTGCCCGTTTTCTGGTTTTCTGGTCACCGGGTGACGAAACGAATCCATTTCATCCGGGTGATGACGGCAAGGCTGCGCATTTGTTGGAGGCATTGTCCTCACTACCGGCTGCACCAATGCGAACCGAACATTTGTCGGAATTGATGGCGGGTTTGTCACTGTGCGACTTTGCCGTGTTGTCGGATGGCGGTGGTATGCACCTTGCTGCCGGTCTGGGTAAGCCTGTACTCTGTTTTTTCGGAAACTCTCCGGCTCATCGCTGGTATCCATGGGGCGTGCCTTATGAGCTTGTTCAGAAACCAACCTGCACGGTTGCCGATATTTCGGCCGAAGAAGCATGTGAGGCGTTTGGGCGTTTGATTCAGACCAGACATCAAGCTGATTTAGTTCGTTAACAAGGAATTTTGATTGTGGAAACACTGCTTGTTGGATTATTAAAAGTTCCGGTGCTGGGACGCTGGCTGGAAGCCCTGTGTGCATGGCAATACCGCATTCTGGCGGCGTCGATGCGACGGGCGCGCCGGTACTCGGTTCGGCCCCGAGAGTGGTCGAATTGCGAACTGGCCAAAGTGGCAAGTGCATTCGACGGGGCTGTAATCAATGTCAGTGGCTGGCGTGACGAGGATCAACGGGGTGGGCACTACCGTGACTATTTCACCAGGGCGGCGAGCTATTCCGTCTCCAACTTTCGTGGCACTCGGGGCATGGAGGATGAGACCGGCAAGGGGGTGTTTATCGATCTTGAGGCAGGGTTGCCTGAAAGCTTGCGGCAGCAATATCAGGTTGCTTTCAATCACACGACCTTGGAACATGTTTTCCTGATTGAAAAAGCAATTGAAAATATCTGCGCTCTGAGCTCGGATACTGTGATCCTGGTGACGCCCTTCCTGCAATCGGTTCATTTCGAAGAGGGTGCCTTTGGGGATTACTGGCGGCCGACACCGATGTGTATCAATCGCATTCTGGAGTCTCAAGGTTTCACAACCATCTACCAGTCAGCGAACGATACACCGTGGCATTATGTCTACGTTTTTACTGTTGCGTCGCGTGATCCCCGGCGCAATATCGGGCTTAGCGACCCACTAAAAATTCCTGTCGTAGGCTCGGGCCATTTTTCCGTATAAGGGCTGCTCAAAGCCGCGAAATTGCTTCGATCCGGTCTTTTGAATAGTACAAGCAGTTGGCCGGAATGCTTTTGCTGACGATGGCACCGGCGGCAATTACGGCGCCATCACCGATTGAGACACCCCGAAGAATGATGGCGTTTGAGCCAATCCAGACGTTTTGGCCGATTACTACGGGACTATTCAAAAATCCTGATTCGGAAACTGGCCGGTTTGAATCACGGAAGTGATGGTCGTGGTCGTAAATTCTTACACCCTCACCGATCAGTGTCCCGCCACCAATGCTGAGTTGTTCGCGAACGTTGAACGAACTGTAGGAATTAACAAATACGTTGTCGCCGAAGCGCAGTGTTCCAGTGACGTTGAAAGTAATGAAGTTTCGGGCGCAGAACCCAGCCCCTAGAATGATTTTTGCCTTGTCGTTTCGTCTGAAAATACAATACTTGCCGATCTCGAAGTCACGACCGAGAATGTCGAGATGATATCGGCGAACTAAATATTGCGCTTTAAGGGCTTTTTTCAGGTGGCTGAATTTCATCAATGCGCCGCCTCCCAGTTAGGCCCAATCCCCACTTCAACTACCAGCGGCACCTTCAGCCCGGCAACCTGCCCCATTAGCCGAGGCAGTTGGATGCGGGTTTCGGTCAGTTCATTGTCCGGCACTTCGAGTACCAGTTCATCGTGAACCTGCAGGACGAGGCGCGACTTCAGACCTGACTTTTCCAGCCAGTCCTGAACCGCAATCATCGCCAGCTTGATTAGATCAGCTGCCGTGCCTTGCATCGGCGCGTTGATTGCCGCGCGTTCGGCGCCTTGGCGGCGGTTGCCATTGCTTGAACGAATCTCCGGGAACCACAGGCGGCGGCCGAAGGCGGTTTCGACGCAGCCTTTCTGGCGGGCTGTTTCGCGGGTTTCTTCCATGTACTGGGCGACGCCGGGATAGCGGGCGAAGTAGCGGTCGATGTAGGTCTGCGCGGCGCTGCGTTCGAGGCCGAGCTGGCGGGCGAGGCCGAAGGCGCTCATGCCGTAGATCAGGCCGAAGTTGATGCTCTTGGCGACGCGGCGTTGGTCAGGGCCGACTTCAAGCGGCGTGACGCCGAAGATTTCGCCGGCGGTGGCGCGGTGCACGTCTTCGCCGTGGGCGAATGCGTCGAGCAGGCGTTCGTCGCTCGACAGGTGGGCCATGATGCGCAGTTCGATCTGCGAATAGTCGGCTGAAACGATACTGTGATTGGGCGGAGCGATGAAGGCGGTGCGGATGCGCCGGCCTTCTTCGGTGCGCACCGGGATGTTCTGAAGATTTGGGTCGCTGGAAGCGAGGCGGCCCGTCACGACGGTTGCTTGAGAGAAGTGAGTATGCACTCTGCCTGTCGCTGGATTGACCATGCGGGGCAGTTTGTCGGTGTAAGTGCCCTTGAGCTTGGACAGGCTGCGGTGTTCAAGCAGCAACTTGGGCAGCGGATAGTCGAGGGCCAATTCGGAGAGCACTTCTTCGTCGGTCGATGGGCCGCCTGAGGGAGTCTTTTTCTTGACCGGCAGGCCGAGCTTTTCGAAAAGAATTTCCGCTAGTTGCTTCGGTGAGGCGAGGTTGAATGGCTGACCGGCAAGTTCGTAGGCCTGTGTTTCGAGGCCCATGATCTTCTGGCCGATTTCGTGGCTTTGCCGGGACATGGCCGCGCTGTCGATCAGGATGCCGGTTCGCTCCATTTGCCAGATGACCTGCCGGGCGGGCATTTCGATGTCGTGATAGATGCGCGACAGACCGGGTTCGTCGGCGAATTGTGGGTGCAGCGTTTGATGGACGCGCAGCGTTACATCGGCGTCTTCGGCAGCGTAGGTGGCAGCGCGTTCGATGTCGACCTGGTCGAAGGTGATTTGCTTGGCACCCTTGCCGCAGAGGTCTTCGTAGGCGATGGTGGCCAAGCCGAGGTGGCGGCTGCACAGCTGGCCGAGGTCGTGGCCCTTGTCGGATTCGATGACATAGCTTTGCAGCATGGTGTCGTGTTCTATGCCGGCCAGCGCGATGCCATGGTTGGCGAAAACGTGCTGGTCGTATTTGGCGTTTTGCAGCACCTTCCTGCGGTCGACCGCTTCCAGCCAGGGTTTTAGCTTCGCCAGCACTTCGTCGCGTGGCAGTTGCTCGGGTGCGCCCGGCGCGGTGTGGCCGAGCGGGATGTAGCAGGCGGTCCCGGCCTCAACCGAGAGCGAGATGCCGACGATGCGTGCTTCGAAGGATCCGAGACTGGTCGTTTCGGTATCCAGTGCGGTCAATGTGGCGGTTTCGATCTTTTCCAGCCAACGATCGAACTGAGCCCACTCGAAAACCGTCTCGTACTGCACCGCTATTGCCGTCGCTGGCGGCGCAACTTCTTCCGGCGTTGAGGTGCGCGCCGGCAGGGCAGCGCCGGCCTGTGCGCCGTCGATTTCGCTGAGCCAGCTGCGGAACTGGTAGCGGGTATACAGCGTGCGCAGGGTTTCGTTATCGCGCAGCGTAGCGGTCAGTTCGCTGGGGGCCGGCAGGTTGGTGAGGTCGCAGGCAACCGTGACCAGTTTCTTGCCAAGCGGCAGGAAGGCCAGATGGTCGCGCAGGTTCTGGCCAACGACGCCACCGATTTCATCGGCATGGGCGACGATTTCATCCAGCGAACCATATTGCGTCAGCCATTTGAGCGCTGTCTTCGGGCCGCATTTGGCAACGCCCGGCACGCCGTCGACGGTGTCGCCGACCAACGCCAGATAGTCGACGATCTTTCCCGGCGGCACGCCAAACTTGGCCTCGACGCCGGCTTCGTCGAGCAGTTCGTTGCTCATCGTGTTGTACCAGCGGACCAGCGGGCTGACCAGTTGGGTCAGATCCTTGTCGCCGGTGGAAATCAGCGTTTCCAGGCCGTCCACCGCAGCATTCGTCGCCAGCGTGCCGATCACGTCGTCAGCCTCGACGCCATCGACCATCAGCAACGGCCAGCCGGCGGCCTTGATGGCGGCATGCAGCGGCTCGATCTGGCCGATCATTTCCGGCGGCATCGGCGGGCGGTGCGCCTTGTATTCCGGGTACCAGTCGTCGCGGAAGGTCTTGCCCTTGGCGTCGAAGACGACGGCCTTGTAGTCTGCCTTGTAGTCGCTTTCCAGCCGGCGTAGCATGTTCAGGACGCCGTAGATGGCACCCGTCGGTTCGCCGTCCTTGTTACGCAGGTCGGGCAGGGCGTGGAACGCACGATAAAGGTAGGACGAACCGTCCACCAACAACAAGAGAGGCATGAGAGTGACGGAAAGCGAAAAACTGGTGATGGGAGTGGAATCCGAGGCACTGCTGCAATCAGCATCGGCCCGGGAGTCCTGGCGGATTTTCGGCATTATGTCAGAGTTCGTCGAGGCGACCGAACGTCTGGCGGCAATCAAACCAGCCGTGACTATCTTCGGCAGCGCCCGGGTCAAGGTCGATTCACCCTATTACGAACTGACTGAAAGGACGGCGCGGCTGCTTTCTGATTCCGGCTTTTCGGTGATTTCCGGTGGCGGGCCGGGCATCATGGAGGCCGCCAACAAGGGGGCGTATTTCGGCAAATCGCCATCAATTGGCCTGAATATCCAGTTGCAGCACGAACAGCAGGCGAATCCTTATCAGGATATTTCCCAGACCTTCCGCCACTTCTTTGCCCGCAAATACATGTTCGTCCGCTTCGCCAGCGCTTATGTCGTGATGCCCGGCGGTTTCGGTACGCTGGATGAACTGATGGAAGCACTTACACTCATCCAGACTGGCAAGGCACGGAAGATTCCGCTGATTCTGGTCTGCTCGGATTTCTGGAAAGGCATGATCGACTGGTTCAAGGAAAGGCTTGTCGAGGAGAAAATGGTCGATCCAGAAGACATCAAGCTGATCCAGTTGATCGACGAGCCAGAGCTGGTCGTCGAAGCCATTTTCAAGCACTACGAATCGCGCCCATTCGGTCCGCTGCCCAGCGAGCGCGAGTTGATGCTCAACCTGTAATAAAATCGGCATCAGACCAAAGAGGAAATCCCCATGCGCCGTCTTCTCCCCCTTCTGTTGCTTGCCGCCATGCCTGTCTGGGCACAAAGCGACCTGCAGCCGCTGCCTGCCGTTCCGCCGCCACCGCCCGGCATGGAAGCCTTCGATGCGGCGCTTGAACCGCAGGTGACCATCGTCAAGACCGAAAAGGAGTCCCGCGAGGAATTCCGCATCCGGGGCAAGCTGTACATGGTCAAGGTGACGCCGGCCGTCGGACCGACGTTCTATCTGGTCGATCGCCTGGGCGACGGCAATTTTGTCGAGGCCGATATCGCACCGAATCCGGTCAAGCCGCCGATGTGGATCATCCATAGCTGGTAAATCTTGTCCGTCTACACCACGGTCGGGCATGACGAACTGTCGGCCTGGCTCCAGCCGCTTGGGCTGGGCGAGTTGATCGATCATGCCGGCATCGCCGCCGGCATGCAAAACTCCAACTATTTTGTGACGACCAGCGCTGGTCGTTTCGTGCTGACACTGTTCGAGCACCTCGAAACACAGGCGCTGGACTTCTATCTGGCACTGATGGATCACCTGGCTGAGCACGGCATTCCCTGCCCGCAGCCGTTGGCCGACAAGGCAGGGCATCGCTGGCGTCAACTGGCCGGCAAGCCGGCGGCACTGCTCACTTGCCTGCAGGGGGCAACCGAAGAGTCGCCAACGCCCGCCCAATGTCGCGCACTGGGCGAAATGCTTGCCAAGCTGCATCTGGCCGGCGCCGATATGCCCAGTCCACTGCCGAATCCCTGTGGCAGCGAATGGCGACAGCGGACTGGTGAAGCCTTGATGGCCAGGCTGTTGCCGGCGGAAGCCAGCTTACTGGCCGACGAACTGGCTTTTCAGGCGACGCAGGATTTCTCGGCGCTGCCGCGTGGTGTCGTCCACGCCGATCTCTTTCGCGATAACGTTTTGTGGGATGCCTGCGGTCGACTGTCCGGTGTGCTCGATTTCTATTTCGCCGGCGAAGACTGTTTATTGTTCGATCTGGCCGTGGTTGGCAACGACTGGTGTTTCAATCGCGCAACACTGGCCGAACTGATGGCCGGCTATCAGACCATTCGTCCCTTGGTCGAAGCCGAGATGACCGCCTGGCCGGCCATGCAGCGGGCTGCCGCACTGCGTTTCTGGCTGCTTCGGCTGGAGGTCAGGCAGCGTCCGCGTGATGGTGAAGTTGTCACAATCAAGGATCCCGACCATTTTGCTCACCTTTTGCAGCGTTTGCGCCTTGCTCCAGAGCCTTTGCCCCGTTAGCATCCGCGCATGAGTGAAACTACCGAATTTCCGTTGACGCCAGCCCCTTTCAAGGGCGAAAGCCGCGAGGTTGATGCCGGCGCCTGCTTTGACTGGCTGCAACAAGGCTGGGCGATGTTCCTGGTCAATCCCGGCGTCTGGATCGGCAGCACCTTGTTGTTGCTGATCATCCTGATGGCCATTTCGATTGTGCCCTTCTTTGGCCAGATTGCCGCCCATTTGCTGGTGCCGCTGTTTGGCGCTGGCATGATCAAGCTCTGCCGGAACATGTCCGGTGAGGACGCGCCCCAAATTGCTGATCTGTTCGCTGGCTTTCGCCATAACGCCGGGCAGTTGGTGATGGTCGGCGTCTTTTTTGCGGCCGGTATTTTCGGGTTGGCCTTCATCGCCTTCCTGCTGGTCAGTGGCGGCGTTTTCGGTGGGGCGGTGACCGGGCGCGTGGCCGGAATCGGAATTGCGCTCGGCGGCGTCATGCTGGCTGGCCTGGTGGTCATGGTGCTGTCGGTGCCAATCATCATGGCGACCTGGTTTGCCCCGGCGCTGGTGTTCTTCCACGACATGCAGCCGGCTGCCGCGATGCGGGCCAGCTTCGATGCCGGGTTCAAGAACTGGCTGCCCATGGTGATATTCGGTGTTTTTCTCGTCGTTGCCCTGTTCTTTGCCATGCTGCCGCTGGGCTTGGGATTGCTGCTGCTGCTGCCGGTTTTCTCCGGCGCGGTATACGCCTCCTACCGCGACATTTTCGTGGGAGTCTGAGGATGCGTGCCCAGACTGTTCCCACCGCTGCCGGCTGGCGCTGGATCGCCGCCGGATTCGCGATTTTTCGGCGGAATCCGCCAGTGCTCTCGATGCTGGTTGTGGCCTACTGGTTCACGGTGATCTTCCTGAACATCCTTCCCATTGTTGGCGCAATTGCTGCCTCGCTGGTCATCCCCGGCCTCTCGGTCGGTCTGATGCAGGCGGCGCGTAATCTGGAACGCAATCAGCCGGTCAGCCTGCAAACCCTCTATGGTGGCCTGAAGGAAAACACCAAAACCCTGTTGGCGCTCGGCGGGCTTTATCTGTTCTGTACGCTGGCCATTCTCGGTACTTCGGCCGTTGTTGACGGTGGCGAACTGCTTCGTTACATGCTGGCTTCTAACCGGACCGAGCGGGCGGCGGTCGAGGATGCCGATTTCACGCTGGCGGCGCTGGTCGTCATGCTGCTGCTGGCGCCGGTGATGATGGCTTACTGGTTCGCGCCGATGCTGGCGGCGTGGCATCGCCTGCCGCTCGGCAAGTCGCTGTTCTTCAGTTTTATTGCCTGCTGGATCAACTGGCGCCCCTTCCTGGCCTTTGGCGCCGGCGTGCTGCTGGTTGCTGGTGTGCTACCCGGCTTGTTGCTTGGCCTGTTGCTGATTCTTTTTCCTGAAGCGCAGGGCTTCGTCACCGCCATCGTCATGGTGCCGGTGGCGCTGATTGTTGCCCCGGTGATTTTTGCCAGCTTCTACGCCAGCTACCGCGACATTTTCGGCATCTCCGAAATTGTCTGAACCCTTGGGCCTGTTCGGCGGCACTTTCGATCCCGTTCATTTTGGCCATCTGCGGCTGGCCGAGGAATCGATCGGTCACCTCGGTCTGGGGCGCGTCCGCTGGATTCCCGCCGGGCAGCCACCGCATCGCGGCATGCCGCAGGTCACCGCGGCGCAGCGGCTGGAGATGGTGCTGCGGTCAACGGCCGAAAATGACCATTTTTCAGTCGACCCCAGCGAAGTCGATACCGCTGAACCGAGTTACACCGTGCACACGCTGGAGCGCCTGCGCCGCGAACTGGGTGCCGAGCAATCGCTGGTCCTGCTGGTCGGGGCCGATGCTTTTGCCGGGCTGTCGAGCTGGTACCGCTGGCGCGATCTCTTTGCGCTGGCGCACATCGCCGTTTCGCATCGCCCGGGTTTTCCGGTCGAAGTTGCTAGTCTGCCGCATGAACTGGCCACCGAGTTCAATGACCGCCGGCAAGCCGATGCAGCCTGCCTGAAAGCCTCACCAGCCGGCAGTGTCGTCACATTTGCCATGACCCAACTGGCGATTTCAGCAACTCAAATCCGAAAACTGCTGTCCAACGGCCTTTCTGCCCGTTATTTGCTCCCGGACAGTGTTCTCGACTACATTAATCTTCACCAACTTTACAAGAAATAGGTTCTAACCCCAGATGGATACACGCAAGCTGCAAAAAATCGTCATTTCGGCCCTTGAGGACATCAAGGGTAAAGAGATTGAAGTCATCAACACCGCCAAACTTACCTCGATGTTTGATCGCCTGGTGATCGCCACCGGCGACTCCAACCGGCAGGTCAAGGCGCTGGCCCGCAATGTTGCCGAAAAGGTGCGGGAAGCCGGGGGTGAAGTGCTCTCGACCGAAGGCGAAGATACCGGCGAATGGGTGCTGGTCGATCTCGGTGACATTGTCGTCCACGTCATGCAGCCCCAGGTTCGCCAGTACTACAACCTGGAAGAGCTCTGGCAGGCAACGCCGTCGCAGCGACGCAAGGCAGCGGAGCAGGCTGCTTCTGAATGAAACTGAACGTACTCGCCGTTGGCAACCGTCAGCCCACATGGGTGAGCGAAGGCTGCGCCGAGTACCTCAAACGCATGCCGCGCGAACTGCCGGCCAGCGTTACTGAAATCAAGCCGGAGCCCCGTGGCTCCAAGACCCGCGAACAATTGCTGGCCGCTGAAAAAGGTCGTTTGCGCGAGGCGCTGGCGACCGGCAGCCGGATTGTCGTGCTCGATGAAAAAGGCGATGACCTGACTACGCTCAAGCTGGCTCGCCGGCTTGAAGTCTGGATGCAGGATGGCCGTGATGTGGCGCTGCTGATCGGCGGCGCCGATGGCCTCGATGAAGAATTCAAGCAGCAGGCTGATGATCGCCTGCGTTTGTCCAGCCTGACCTTGCCGCATGGCATGGCCCGTTTGCTGTTGTGCGAACAGCTTTACCGGGCGGTCAGTGTGTTGAAGAATCACCCTTATCACCGGGAGGGATGATGCGACTTTACCTTGCCTCACGCAGTCCGCGCCGTCGGGAACTGCTTCACCAGATCGGCATTGATTTCGACACGATGGTTTTTCGCGATGGGGGTCGGGCCGATAGTGAAACCGACGAAACGCCTCATCCTGGCGAATCGCCGGCTGCTTACGTCGAACGTATTGCCTGCGCCAAGGCCATGCACGGCCTGAAACTTGTTCATGAACGCAAGCTGCCCTTGCGTCCGGTGCTTTCGGCCGATACGACGCTGGAGTTAGAGGGCCAGATCATCGGCAAGCCGGTCGATATGGCCGATGCGGTGGCCATTCTGCGTCGTCTTTCCGGCCAGACGCACCGCGTCCTGACCGGGGTGGCGGTTACCCACATGGATCGGACCGAGTACGTTCTATCGAGCAGCGAGGTGCGTTTTCGCACTCTCGATATCGAAGAAATCCGGCATTACGTGATGACCGGCGAGCCGATGGACAAAGCCGGAGCCTATGGCATCCAGGGACGGGCCGGGATGTTTGTCGAACACTTGTCGGGCAGCTTTACTGGCGTGATGGGCTTGCCCGTCTGCGAAACAGGCGAACTGCTGAAGCGTTTCGGCTGGCGTTTCTGAAGTGACGGCGCCCTTCCGGCAGGGGCGGCGGGATCTTTTGCAGGGTGCGCTAGGTGGCCTGCTTGCCTGGCAGCTACCCGCCGCAGAGGCCATCGCGCGGCCGAAACTTTCGGCCAAGCATGCCTATGTCGGCAACCTCAATGACACGTTGCTGGCGATTGATGCAGATGTGCCGGTGCCGATTGCTTCGGTAAGCAAACTGATTACTGCCTGGGTCGTGCTCAGCGCTGAACTGCCGATGGACGAAACAATCCGGATCAGCGACGCCGATGTGGCTTTTTCAAAACATACCGCATCGAACCTGGCCGTTGGCTCAAGCTGGCGGCGTGAGCAATTGCTGGAGTGGCTGCTGGTGGCTTCCGACAACCGTGCCGCAGCGGCGCTGGCCAGGAGTTTTCCCGGTGGCTGGCCGGAGTTCCAGTATTCGATGCGGGCGTTGATCACCCAGATGCAGTTGTTCAGTTTTGATTTTGGCGACTCATCCGGGCTTTCTGCGATCAACAAGGCCAGTGCGCGCGATCTCGGCGTACTGCTGGTGCTGCTTTCGCAAGCGCCGTGGTTCCAGAAACTTGCCAAACGGCCCAGCGTTGGTAGCAAGATGAACGTCAATCGCTTTGCCCACGATCCGTCAGTCGGGCTTTTGGCCGGAAAAACGGGGTTCACCGCAGCAGCCGGTTACTGTCTGGCGATGGCAGAACAATTCAATGGTCAGGTCTATGCCCTCGTTGTGCTCAATGCCCGGGATCGTGAGGCACGAGCTCAGGACATGAACGAACTGCGCCGATTTACCCGGCAGCAACTGGCGACAAGTTCGCGCTAAGCGTTGCCACGGCGGCGACCCAGCCGGTCGGCACGACCAGTTCTGTAACGGTACAGGTCGCCAGTTGTTCCGCCAGTGCCGGCGTCCATTCAATCAAAGGCAGCGCCAGGCATTTTAGTCGTGCCTCAAGACGAGCCCAAGCGAGTGCGAACGCCATCTGGCGCTGTGCCAGAGGTGTGCTGGCGATCGCTATCGCTTCGGTGGGGCCAAGATAATCACGGGCGAGCGCATCAATCTCGGCGAGTGGTACGCCGACGCGCAACAGATCGATTCCCACCGGCCCAGCCAGATTGATGGCTGCCAGTGACAGGCCCGGCTCGTGGCTGACTGAAATGCCGACGTGATCCCACGGGGCAGTCAGCCGAATCGGCTGCCCGGGACTGGAAATCAGCGAAATGCTTTCTTCGTCGACTGCAAGTAGCTTGGCCAGGGCTGTACGGATCGCCTGACGAACGAGTTGCCGGGCAATGTCGCGCTGTGTCGTTTCCGGGGTTTTCACCTTCAGGATATGCAGCATTTCTGCGGTGGCTGGCGGGGCGAACATCAGCTTGCCGGGGCGGCCGGGCAGCCGTGCCAATGGGACCTGGCCGGCAGGCTTTCACCTTTCATGACCAGGGTCAGCGGGCCAAGTCGGGCGTTGTCGCCAACTTCTGCGCTGTAGAGCACGGCACTGCGCGGCCCCATTGAGACGTACTGACCAATGCGGACGTGGTCAATTTTCATGATGCGGTCTTCAAACAAGTGGGTCTGCGGGCAGCACAGGGCATTCAGTTCGCTGTAGTCGCCAATATGGACGCAATCGAATTCGGTGAAGTCGGTGGTGTCGAGATAGACACCACGCCCGATCCGGCAACCGAGCAGCTTGAAGGCGACCGGCAACCAGGGTGTACCGCGCAGGTAGCGCATGAAATTGGGTACTGTGATTCCTTCGTAAAGGTTGGTGATCCCTTCCGAAAACCAGACGAAGGGTGTCCACATGGGTTGGGAGCGCTTGCTGTAGCGACCCATCAGCAGCCATTTCAGGATGGCGACGAAGAGAAAGGTACCGACACCATAGAGCAGGCCGGCGATATTCAGGTACCAGGCGACCGCGCCCCAGCGCCCGGCTTCGGCCAGCGGCATGACGTTGAGGACCACGGTATAGCCGACGGTGATGACGGCAGCGTGCGGGGTGGTGATGCGGAAGGCTTCGACCAGGCCGCGCCCAAGTCGGCGCAGGCTGGAGGGGCGAAAAGTGAGTTCTTCCGGGAAGCCGCTGGTCTGTTCGCGCGCCGGCAGGTTGATTGGCGGTGAGCCGAGCCAGGTCTCGCCCGGCCGCATCAGTGCGTTATCCGGCGCGCGGGAATGGACGCCGATCAGGACGCCTTCGGGAAGGATCGTGCCATCCGGAACGTAGGAGCCATTGCCAACAAAGCTGCGTCGCGAAATCACCGTGGGCCGCAGCGTCATCCAGCCGCCGTCGATTTCCTCGTCACCGAGCAGGACGGCATCGGCGATGAAGGTTTCATCACCGAGTATCAGCAGGTCGGGAATCAGGCCCTGCGCCGTCGAGATTTCGGCATCGCGCCCGACCTTGGCGCCGAGCAGGCGGTACCACCAGGGTGCAAAAACGGTTGCGTAGACGCCATGCAGCACATTGAGGCTGGATTCCTGGATCTGGTTGACCAGCCAGCGACCGCCATAGCTGTTGCTGTGGATCGGCCAGCTTCCCTGTTCAATGCGCGGTAGCAGGCTCCAGCGCAGGGCGGCCGAAAGCAGCACGGTACAAACGACCAAAACGGCGGTGGCCGGGAATGCCAGCAGAAAATACTTGATGAGCTGGAACGAGATATCGCTGCTCTGTAGCCATGGATCGCGCTCATCCAGCCAGTCGATCAGGATGAAAGTCGGGAAAACCGGCATGAAGAAAACAACCGCCGTGCCGAGAACGCCGAGCAAATAAAACAATCCCTCGCGGGCCAGACGGGTTTCCGAAACGCTCGGTCGTGCCGGCAGAGAGGCCGGATCGAAGGCGCCGGCATCGCGAGCCGGCGAACCGAGCCAGCTCCGGCCGGCCGGGACGCTCGCGCCATCACTCAGCGCCGACTGACCATCGAGGTGCGCCCACTCGCCGAGCGAGGTGTTGCCTTCGAGTACGCTGTAGGAACCGACATAGGCTTCCGGGGCCAGCGTAATCGGGCCGACCACGAGTTCGCCGCGTTCGACTCGCACATTCTCGAAATTGACGGCACTGCCGATGCTGGCGTTGTCGCCGATGCGGAGCAGGTCGTGGGCGCGTACGGTCGCCGAACCGATGATCACGTCGCTGCCAATGCGGGCACCGAGAAGGCGTAGCCACCAGACCAGCAGTGGCGAGCCACTCAGCATGTAGACCGGTGCGCCTTCAATCAGGCGGTCGGCGATCCACCAGCGGAAATAGGTCAACCCCCAGAGCGGGTAACGGCCGGGCTTCATCCGGCCGAGGATCAGCCACTTGGCGGCGGCAGCGACGGCGAATTCGACCGCCGTGGCGAGCAGGAAGACGGCGACCGAGACGATGATGGCCCAGGTGATCGAATCGCCGGGGTCGCCGGTGTAGAAGTGATAGGTGAAGAAGGGGGCCAGCCATTGCGCCATGCGCAGCACGACCAGCCCGGGGATGGCCAATGCCTGGGCGGCACCGCACAGCCAGCGCTTGAGGGTGGAAGGCGGTGTCCATTCGGCTTCGGCGGTCTGATTGTGGTCGGCTGTTTCGCCCAGCACTTCGGCCAGTCGACCGATGGTGCGTTGCTGATAGACGTCACGCACCGTGAAGCTGGCAAAGCGCGGGTGCGTCCGCAAGGCGGAGGCGAGACGGGCGGCGAAGAGCGAATGACCGCCGAGATCGGAAAAGAAATCGGCAGCACGACGGATGGCCTGGCCGGGGAAGAGCTTGGCCAGTTCGGCAAAGAGGACTTCTTCGGCCGGCGTGTCGGGCTCATCGGAGTCTGCTGACAGACCGGCGGCGAATTCGAGCGGGCGGGCGCGCAGTATCTTGCGGTCGATCTTGCCTGAGGTCAGGCGGGGCATTTCGGGCAGGGTTTCGAGGTGCACCGGCACCATGTAGGGCGGCAAGGATTCAGCCAGGGCGCCGCGCAGCAGGGCCGGGGTCGGGATCAGTTCGCTGTCGGCGACGAGGTAGGCAACCAGGCGCTCAATACCGTCATCCTGGCGCAGCAGTACAGCCGCCGTACCAACACCGGGCTGCTGGCAAAGGGCGGCCTCGATTTCGCCCAGTTCAACGCGAAAGCCGCGAATTTTCACCTGGTCATCGGTGCGGCCCAGACACTGGACGCAGCCTTCGGCGTCAATTCGTGCCAGATCGCCGGTGCGGTAGAGACGGGCATCCTGCGTGCCACTGGACCACGGATTGGTCAGGAATTTTTCGGCGGTCAGGTCAGGGCGGCCGAGATAGCCGGCGGCGACGCCGGGGCCGGTGATGCACAACTCGCCGGTTTCGCCACGAAGCAGCAGGCGCAGGCCATTTTCGACGGCTGCGTCGATGACCAGCAGACCGTAGTTGGGCAGTGGTCGGCCGATGGTCACCGGCTGGCCGGCGTGCAGCTCGGCCAGGCTGGCCGAAACACTGGCCTCGGTCGGGCCGTAGGTGTTGAATACCTGACGACCAGGGCGGGCCCAGCGGGCAACCAGTGCTTCTGGACAGGCTTCGCCGCCGAGGTTGATCAGGCGAAGGTTCGGGATGTCGCGGGTGAATAGTGCGAGCAGGGTCGGTACGGCATGAAGGACGGTGATCTGCTGTTCGATCAGCGCCAGCGGCAGGGCTTCGGGATCAGCGCTGACTTCGCGCGGGGCGAGCCAGAGCGTGGCGCCCACCAGATAGCTGATCCAGATTTCCTCGAACGACATGTCGAAGGCGACCGAAAATCCCTGATAGACACGGTCTTCCTGGCGAATGCCGAGCACTGAATTTTCACTGCGCAGAAAATGGCAGATCGCACCCTGATTGATCTGGATGCCCTTGGGCTTGCCAGTCGAACCGGAGGTGTAGATGACGTAGGCCGGGTGTTCGGGCAGGACGACCTGCCTTTGCGGGACAGGGGCCTGCAAAGGCGCGCTCAGGGCTTCGGCAGTCCACACCGGGCAGGCGAGTTCGGCCAGCTGATCGGCACTGGCGGCGCAACTGAGCAGGCCGGCGGCCTGGGCATCGTCAAGGCAGATCTTGATGCGGACAACCGGCGTTTCCGAGTCAAAAGGCAGCCAGGCGGCGCCGCTCTTGGCGATGCCCAATTGCATGACAAGCAGGTCGATGCCACGCGGCAACCAGAGGCCGACGATCTGCCCGGGTCGGACGCCGGCGTTGATCAGACGGGCCGCTACACGATCCGCCAGTTCGTCGAGTTCGCCGTAGGACAGGCTTCGTTCGCCACAAACCAGCGCGGTTTGAGCCGGGTTCCGGCGAGCACTTGCCTCGAAAAGATCGGCCAGCACCTCGTGGCGGATCAGCTCGGGCTGTTCCGGACCTTTCAGGATGCTCGGCTGGTCGATTGAGGCAGTGGCTTCAGGCATGTCGGGACAGAGAAGGTGTCAAACGTTGTGTTTGCCACACAGAAACGTAACCCGGCAGTTTGCCCTATTTAGCCTGTCAGAAAGCTGACAAGCCTTTGAATAGGACACATATTTTCTCGGCGGCCTGATTCGTTCCCTTAGCCGATGGACGCTGGACAGCTGGCTGCTGCCAGAGTCGAGTCAATGAATCCTGAAGCTGCCCATTCTGCAGCAGTTCGGCGTCGATTTCCTGGCATCGGGCATTCTGCGTCAGCCATTCGATCAGACAGTACTGTTCCGGCCAGTCGTCGCGGCGTTGAAAGAGCACTGGGGTGCCATTGGCGGCTGCTTCGGTGAAGGTGCCATAACCGGGTTTGGTAATGACGGCATCGACCGAACGGAGCAGATCGGTAAAACTCAGCCCGAAAGATTCGAAAGCCAGGGCGTCTGGATGCCTGCATTGCCAGTCGGAAGCAACCAGCCAGCGAATGCCGGGCAGGCGCGGCCAATCGTCGACCGGCAGGCGGTGTACGATGCCGCCCATGGCGATCAGCACGGCCTTGTCGTTGCCCAGGCCCAGATCATGTTTCTGGCCGATGGCGGCGATTGCTCCGATGGTCTCAATGTTGCCAAGCGCCGACATCGGCATGCCCGGCGTGATGCGCAGGAAGGCTTGCGCGCTGCGGTAGGCGGCCAGCATCTGGGCATGGATGGGGGGCGCCCAGTCTTCTTCGCCGAAGAAATGAGCAAACAGATCGGCCCAGTTGAGCGAGCAGAGGCTGAGCGCGGGTATGCCTGCCTGGGCTGCACCGGCCAGCGGCAGATAGCTGACGTTGGTCAGCACCAGATCCGGTTTCAGGTTGGTGAGGAAAGCTGCTTCTCTGGCAACGCATTCCGGCCAGTCGGCATGCGCCAGCTGATAGGCCTGGGCGCTTGCCGGCAGGTCGATGCGCGTGGCATCGAGCATCACATAGCCAAAATCGGTGCTGGCTTCGATCAGTTCGAACGGTGTCCGAATGCGCTGCTGTAGTTTTTGCCTGGGAAGCTGGGATCTTGCGGTCAACCGCAAATTTGGGGCGATTTCTGCCAGGGCATTGAGTACGGGAGCGGTAATGGCCAGATGGCCAAAGCCGTGACTGGAAATGTCGACGAATAAGTGCATTTGCCCTCTCCCCCAGCCCCTCCACCGCAAGCAGGGGAGGGGAGAAGGATTTTTAGCGGTTCTTGAAAGTCGGCTTGCGCTTCTCGGCGAAGGCGGCCATGCCTTCCTTCTGATCTTCCAGCGCGAAGGCCGAATGGAAGACGCGACGCTCGAACAACAGGCCTTCGTTCAATGAAGACTCAAAGGCGCGATTGACCGACTCCTTGATCATCATCACGACCGGCAGCGAATAGCCGGCAATGGTGGTGGCGGCTTTCAGCGTTTCTTCAAGCAGCTGGTCGGCCGGAATGACGCGGGCAACCAAGCCGGCTTTCTCGGCTTCGACGGCATCCATCATGCGTCCGGTCAGGCACATGTCCATCGCCTTGGCCTTGCCGACGGCACGTGGCAAGCGTTGTGTGCCACCGGCGCCAGGCAGGGTGCCAAGCTTGATTTCCGGTTGGCCGAACTTGGCGGTGTCGGCGGCAAAGATCATGTCGCACATCATCGCCATCTCGCAGCCGCCACCCAGCGCAAAACCCGCCACCGCCGCGATCACCGGCTTGCGCGTCGTCTTGATGCGCTCCCAGTTGCGGGTGATGAAGTCGGTCTTGTAGGCATGCATGTAGTCGAAATCCTTCATGAAGCCGATATCGGCGCCAGCAGCGAAGGCCTTCTCATTGCCGGTGATGACGATGCAGCCGATGTTCTCATCGGCTTCATAGGCATCAATCGCGGCACCGATGCCATCGACGACATCGTTGTTCAGCGCGTTCATTGCTTCCGGGCGGTTGATGCGGATCAGGCCTACTTTGCCGTGGACTTCGGTCAGGACTACTTGTGTCATGTCTGCTCTCCAGAAAAATGGCCGCTCTGGGGTGATCCCCGGCGGCCGAATAAAATCCATGCGTTTCAGGTGGCGCGAGCCTGTTGGCGACAGTTTAACGACTGCAGCAGCAGGCTCCTAGCCCTGGGGTTGTCGCGCTTAGCGATCGTCGAAACTGACGATCAAACGCTTGGTCGTCGCCCGCGCCTGGCAACTGAGGATGAAGCCCTGCGCCATTTCATCACCTTCCAGCGTGAAGTTCTTGTCCATCACCACCTCGCCGCACATGACCTTGGCGCGGCAGGTGCAACAGACGCCGGCCTTGCATGAGAAGGGCAGGTCGAGGCCGGCGTTGAGGGCGGCATCAAGCACGTGTTCGTCAGGGCCGATCTGCAGGTCATGCTCCTTGCCATCGAGCACGATGGTCAGGGCAATATCCTTGGCCGCCGCTGTCCGGGTCGGGGCGGCATCAGTATCGGCCTGGATCTTGGCCGCCTGCGCCGGGCCGCTGGTAAAGCGTTCGGTATAAACACGGCTGTCCGGCACGCCGGCGTCGACCAAGGCCTTTTCGGTCGCTTCGATCATTGCTTCCGGGCCACAGATGAAGACTTCGTCCATGCTCGCCACCGGCAACAGCGCCTTGATCACGGCACGCACCTTGTCGCCGTCGATGCGACCTTGCAGCAGATCGACTTCCTGGGCCTGACGGGAGAGGATGTGGATCAGCGTCAGGCGGTTTGGGTAGCGGTCTTTCAAGTCTTGCAGGGCTTCGTTGAACATCACGCTGGACATGCGGCGGTTGCCATAGACCAGGGTGAATTTCGATTCCGGTTGCTCTTCGAGGGTCGTTGCGGCGATCGAAAGAATCGGCGTAATGCCCGAGCCGGCAGCAAAGCCGACGCGGTGGATGGCACGCTGCTTCTTGACGATGAAGCGGCCATCCGGTGGCATGACGCTGAGCGTGTCGCCGGCCTTGAGCGACTGCGCCGCCCAGTTAGAAAAGACGCCGCCTTCGACCGGGCGGATGCCGATTTCCATTTCGCCGGCCTTGGCCAGACGGCTGCGCGGGCTGCTGATCGAATAATTGCGGCGGATATCTTCGCCATTGACCTTGGCGCGCAGGGTGAGGAACTGGCCGGGCTGGAAGCTGAAGGCGTCGCGGGCATCGGGCGGAATGGCAAAGGTGATCGCCACCGAGCCAGCCGCTTCCGGGCTGACACGCTTGACGGTGAGTTCATGAAAGCGCAGGGCAGACATGGTGTGTTGCTCCGTTAAAGGCTTAGTACGGCTTGAAATAATCGAACGGTTCCTGGCAATCCTGGCACTTGTAAAGTGCCTTGCAGGCCGTTGATCCGAAATGTGAGGAGACCTGCGTGTTGCTTGATCCGCAGTGCGGGCAGGGCACGGCTTCGGCCTTGGCGGGCTTGCTGATGAAGTGCATGACGCTGCTGCCGGCCGGTGTCTGGTGTGGCGGGGCGATGCCGTAGGCGCGCAGCTTTTCCTTGCCGGCTTGGCTCATCCAGTCGGTGGTCCAGGCCGGCGCCAGCTGGGTGACGACGCGCGCCGAAATTCCCCGGTTTTTCAGGGTCGACCGCACATCATCCTCAATCTGGCCCATCGCCGGGCAGCCACTGTAGGTTGGGGTGATGACCACCTCCAGCCCATCGGCGGCGGCGCGGACTTCGCGCAGGATGCCGAGTTCGCGCAGGGAAATGACCGGAATTTCCGGGTCGGCCAGATCCTCCAGCGCGGCCCAGACTTCCTCGACGGTGGCCGTCATCAACTTACCAGACGCCCTGCGGATGGGCGCGGGCCAAGCTCTGCATTTCGGCAAGCAGGAAACCGAGATGTTCGGAATGGACGCCTTTCTTGCCTTCCGTCACGTAACCGCCCGCTGCCGGACGCTGCAATGTGGCCTCGGCCAGTGCGGCATCGACGATGGCATCCCAGTCGGCTTTCAGGGTATTCAGATCGACGCCGATACCGGCTTCGACGGCAGCCGCTTCGGCCGGGCTGTGCGCCCAGAATTCCTGGGTGTAGGGGAAGAGATGATCCAGCGAGGCCTGGCTGCGGGCATGCGACTCGTCGGTGCCATCGCCAAGCCGAACCAGCCAGTCGCGGGAGTGGCGCAGGTGATAACGCACTTCCTTGACCGACTTGGCAGCAATCGCCGCCAGATCGGCGTTGGCCGATTTTTCGAGCGCTTCCCAGAGCAGGGCCATCAAGGCGCTGTAGAGGAAGTTGCGGACGATGGTCGTGCCGTAGTCCAGGCTGCTGCCGGCATAGGCGGAAAGCGGACCGTGGTGCGGCAATTCGAGCAGCGTGTAATTGCGGAACTCGTGCGTGTCTCGGAAATAGGCCAGCTTGTCTTCAGTGACATCGCCGCCCTTGAGCGTGGCGACCAGTTGATAAAGCATGCGGGCCTGGCCGATCAGATCGAGGCTGACGTTGGACTGCGCGATGTCTTCCTCAAGAATCGGGCCGTGGCCGCACCATTCGGCGTTGCGCTGGCCGAGCACCAGCGCGTTGTCGGCGAGGTGCAGCAGGTAATCAACAGCGGCGCTCATTACATGTGCCCCACGGCGTCCGGGATTTCATAAAAGGTCGGGTGACGATAGATCTTGTCGGCGGCCGGGTCGAACAGTTCACCCTTTTCATCCGGGTTGCTGGCGGTAATCGCGCTCGACGGCAAAACCCAGATGCTGACGCCTTCCTGGCGACGGGTATAGACGTCACGCGCCATTTCCAGCGCCTGACGGGCATCGGCGGCGTGCAGGCTGCCGCAGTGCTTGTGCTCAAGGCCCTGCTTGCTGCGGATGAAAATTTCCCAGAGCGGCCATTCTTTCAATTCGGTAGTCATGCTGCTTCCTTCATCGTGCTGCGTTCTTGTTGTTTGCGAGCGTGGGCCATCGCAGCATCGCGTACCCATTCACCTTCGCTGTAGGCCTTGACGCGGGTCGCCAGGCGTTCCTTGTTGCATGGGCCGTTACCATTGACGGTCGACCAGAACTCATCCCAGTCAATCTGGCCGTAGTCGTAATGCTGGCGCTCCTCGTTCCATTTAAGGTCGGGGTCGGGCAGCGTCACGCCGAGCACCTTGGCTTGCGGCACGGTGGCGTCGATGAACTTCTGGCGCAGGTCGTCGTTGCTGATGCGCTTGATGCCCCAGCGCATCGCCTGGCCGCTGTGCGGGCTGTCGGCATCGGGCGGTCCGAACATGGCGAGACATTTCCACCAGAAGCGATTGACCGCATCCTGCACCATGGCTTTCTGCTCGGCAGTGCCGGTCATCATCACCAGCAAGGCTTCGTAGCCCTGGCGCTGGTGGAAGGACTCTTCCTTGCAAACGCGCACCATGGCGCGGGCGTAAGGGCCGTAGGAGCAGCGGCAGAGCGGCACCTGATTCATGATCGCGGCGCCGTCCACCAGCCAGCCGACGACGCCGACGTCGGCCCAGTTCAGGGTTGGGTAATTGAAGATCGAGCTGTACTTGGCGCGGCCGCTGTGCAGGCCTTCGAGCATCTGGTCGCGGCTGGTGCCGAGGGTTTCGGCTGCTGAATAAAGGTAGAGGCCGTGGCCGCCTTCATCCTGGACCTTGGCGATCAGGATCGCCTTGCGCTTGAGGCTGGGGGCGCGTGAAATCCAGTTGCCCTCGGGCAGCATGCCGACAATTTCGCTATGGGCGTGCTGGCTGATCTGGCGGACGAGGGTCTTGCGGTAGGCGTCCGGCATCCAGTCCTGCGGCTCGATGCGGCCATCGGCATCGATGCGGGCGTCGAAGGCGGCCTGCAGGGCCGGGTCTTCTTTGGACGGGGCTAAGGCAACGGGTTTTGCACCGGCCGTGTCCTGCACGTTGAAAGACTGTGTATACATGAAATTCTCCTGGGGGAGCCGGGCCCATCAGAGGCGTTGCCCCTGAAGGACCCGGTTTGTTTTTCTACAGCTTGTTTTTATGGCAAATGCTGTTGCGACGATTTACTGGGCGAGTGTCCAGTCACCGTTCTTGATTTCCAGCATGCGGAAAGCCGACAGGTCGAGGCCCATGTGGTCGGTGGCCGACATGTTCACGATGCCGCCGGTGCCGACATAGCCCTTGGTGGCTTCGATGGCATCACGAACGGCTGCCTTGTCCGTGGTTTTTGCCCGTTTGATGGCGTCCACCGCAAGCATCAGACCGTCATAGGCATGACCGCCGAAGCTGGAAACATCGCTTTTCCACTTGTCGTTGTAAGCCTTGGTGTAGGCAGTGACGACAGCTTTCTGCGGATCCTTAGCATCAAGCTTGTCGGCGACCAGCAGCGCGGCAGCCGGTAGACGAACACCTTCAGCCGCCGGGCCGGCGAGCTTGATGAACTCTTCGGAAGCGACGCCGTGGGCGTGGTAGAGCGGCAGCGTGATGCCAAGCTGCTTGTAGTTCTTGGTGGCAATCGCCGGGCCCTGGCCAAGACCGAAGATGAACACAGCCTGAACGCCGGCAGTGTTCTTGATCTTGGTCAGCTGCGGGCTCATGTCGGTATCTTTCGGGCCGTAGGTTTCGCTGGCGACCAGGGTGATGCCGTACTTGGCGGCAACCCCTTCGGTTTCCTTCTTGCCGGACTGACCGAAACCGCTGGTTTCAGAGAACAGCGCAACCTTGGTCAGGCCACGTTTCTTCATGTCCTCGAAAACCTTCTCGGCAGCCATGCGGTCGGTGTGCGGGGTCTTGAAGATGAACTTCTTGACCGGCTCGACGATGACCACGGCACCGGCCAGGGAGATGAAGGGAATGCCGGCCTTTTCAACCAGTGGTGCAGACGACATGGTGGCGCCAGTGGTCGTGCCGCCGACCAGAATGTCGACCTTGTCGTCGTCGATCAGGCGCTTGGTGAAACCGTTGGCCTTGTTGGCATCGCTGCCATCGTCGTAATGCACCAGTTCGAGCTGACGGCCGAGGACGCCGCCCTTCTTGTTGATGTCTTCAACGTACATCTGCAGCGTCTTCAGTTCCGGATCGCCGAGGAAGGCGGCCGGGCCGGTGACGGATAGCACCGAACCGATCTTGATCGGATCAGCGGCAAAGGCACCGCAGGCGCCGAGGGCCAGAGCGGCACCGGCAAACAGTTTTTTCATGGTCAGTTTCATGGATTGTCTCCTCCAGGGTTTATGGTCAAACACGCTCGATCACCATCGCAATCCCTTGCCCGACACCGATACACATGGTGCACAGGGCGTAGCGACCGCCACGGCGTTTGAGTTCATAGGCGGCCGTCGTTACCAGCCGGGCACCGCTCATGCCGAGCGGGTGACCGATGGCGATGGCGCCGCCGTTGGGATTCACCTGCGCTGCATCGTCGGCCAGGCCGAGATCGCGCAGGACAGCCAAGGCTTGGGCAGCGAAAGCTTCATTGAGTTCGATGATGTCCATCTGGGCCAGCGTCAGTCCGGTCTGGGCCAGCACCTTGCGGACCGCCGGGGCCGGGCCAAAGCCCATGATGCGCGGCGGCACGCCGGCCGTCGCCATACCGACGACGCGGGCCAGCGGCTGCAGGCCGTATTTGCCGGCAGCGGCTTCGGATGCGAGGAGCAGGGCGCAGGCACCATCATTGACGCCCGAGGCATTGCCGGCGGTGACAGTGAGGTCCGGGCCATTGACACCCTTGAGCTTGGCCAGCATCTCCAGCGTCGTTTCCGGGCGCGGATGTTCATCGGTGGTGACGATCTTCGGGTCACCTTTCTTTTGCGCAATGACCACCGGCACCAGTTCGTCGGCGAAGCGGCCAGCCAGATTGGCGGCGCCCCAACGCTGTTGTGAGCGGACGGCAAAGGCGTCCTGGTCAGCACGGCCAATGCCGAATTCTGCCGCCACGTTGTCGGCCGTTTGCGGCATCGAATGCGTGTCGTAGAGCTTCTTCATTGCCGGGTTGCTGAAGCGCCAGCCAATGGTGGTGTCGAAAATTGCTGCGTTGCGGGAGAAGGCCGATTCCGCCTTGCCCATGACAAAGGGGGCGCGTGACATGCTTTCGACGCCGCCGGCAATCATCAGCGAAGTTTCGCCGGACTTGATCGAGCGGGCGGCGAGGCCGACTGCATCCATGCCGGAACCGCACAGGCGGTTGACCGTGGTGCCCGGCACTTCGATCGGCAGGCCGGCAAGCAGGCCGGACATGCGGGCGACGTTGCGGTTGTCTTCGCCGGCCTGGTTGGCGCAGCCGTAGATGATGTCTTCGACGGCCGTCCAGTCAACTTGCGGATTGCGTTCCATCAGCGCCTTGAGCGGGATGGCACCGAGGTCGTCCGGGCGGACGCCAGCGAGGGCGCCACCGTAGCGGCCAATCGGGGTGCGGATGGCGTCGCAGATAAAGGCTTGGGTCATTTTAGGATCCGGGATCGAGTTGTTAGGATCGAGTCGCTAGCGGGTAGCCAGCCTCAGTCTTGCTTCGGGCGTTCATCAAGCACGCGTCTGGCCTTGCCGACCTGAGTGCGCGGGATGGCGTCGAATTCCATCACGGTGATCTTGGTCGACACGCCGATGATGGTCTTGATGCGGTGCTGCAGTTCCTTGCTGATTTGCTGGATGTCGGCGCCTGAAAGCTTGCCAGACAGTTCGCGCTGGACTTCGCAACGGACTTCGAGGTTGTCCATGTGCCCATCGCGGGTGACGACGACCTGGTAATTGCCGGCCAGGCGCTGGTCGCGCAGGATCTGTTCCTCGATCTGGGTCGGGAAGACATTGACGCCGCGGATGATCAGCATGTCGTCGGAACGGCCGGTGATCTTGCCGATGCGGCGGAAGGAACGGGCGGTCGGCGGTAGCAGGCGGGTCAGGTCGCGGGTGCGGTAACGGATAACCGGGAAGGCTTCCTTGGTCAGCGAGGTAAACACTAATTCGCCTTCTTCGCCCTCGGCAACCACTTCGCCGGTTTCCGGATTGATAATCTCAGGGTAAAAATGGTCTTCCCATATCACCGGGCCATCCTTGGTCTCGATGCATTCGCAGGCAACGCCGGGGCCCATGACTTCGGTCAGGCCGTAGATGTCGATGGCGTCGATGCCAAGCTTGCGCTCGATTTCGTGGCGCATGCCTTCGCCCCACGGTTCGGCACCGAAGATGCCGACCTTGAGCGAAATTTCGTCCGGCTTGATGCCAAGACGCTCGAATTCCTCGGCGATGACCAACGAGTAGGACGGGGTCACCATGATGATTTCCGGCTTGAAGTCCATGATCTGCTGGACCTGCTTTTCGGTCTGGCCGCCGGACATCGGCACGGCGCAACAGCCGAGGCGTTCGACGCCATAGTGGGCGCCGAGGCCGCCGGTAAACATCCCGTAACCGTAGGCAACATGCACCATGTCACCGGCCCGGCCACCGGCAGCGCGGATCGAGCGGGCAACGATGTTGGCCCAGTTGTCGATGTCGTTCCTGGTGTAGCCGACAACGACCGACTTGCCGGTCGTGCCGGAAGAGGCGTGCAGGCGGGCGATCTTGGTGCGCGGCACCGCGAACAGGCCGAACGGGTAGTGGTCGCGCAGGTCGAACTTGGTCATGAAGGGGAATTTGCTGATGTCGCTCAGCGTCTTCAGGTCGTCCGGATGTACGCCTTTTTCCAGACATTTCTTGCGGTAGGGCTCGACGTTGTCGTAGGTGTGGCGGACCGACCATTTCAGGCGCTCGAGTTGCAGCGCGGAAATTTCGTCACGGCTGGCGGTTTCGATAGCATCGAGTTCGCCGGGCAGGGGTTTCTTGGCAGTCATGGATGTCTCCTCTCTGTTGTCTTGTCGGCTCAATCGGCCTGTTGCAGTCCGGCGATGACTTCGCCGTTGATGCGATAACTTTTGCCCCGGAAAAGGGCAATGGTCTTGCCGCTGGTGCTGCGCACGGTGATGTCGTACACCCCGGTGCGGCCGGAAGCGGATTGCTCGACGGCTTCGGCTTCCAGCGTTTCGCCTTCCCTGGCGGGGGCGAGAAAATCGATGTGGCAGGCCGAGGCGACGGTGTTCTTGTTGTAGCTGTTGCAGGCGTAGGCGAAGGCGGTATCGGCCAGGCTGAAGATCATGCCGCCGTGGCAGATATGGTGGCCGTTGACCATGTCGCCACGGACGACCATGGTGAGCAGTGAGGCGCCGGGCTGAACACGGACGATTTTCAGGCCAAGCGCCTGCGCAGCGCGGTCGCGCGACCACATGGCTTCAGCGGTAGCGTCGGCCAGGGTTTGCGCCTCGGCGGCGGAGAGTTTGTGTTCAGTCATGGATGTTTCTTCCGGCAAAAACGGCACGCTGGATCAGCGGGGAAATACGGTAGCGGTCCTCGCCATAGCTGGTGCCGAGGTTGGCCAGGACGGTACGGATATTGGCGACGCCAACTTGGTCAGCCCAGGCCAGCGGACCGCAGGGGTAATTGACGCCCAGGCGCATTGCCGAATCGGCAGCAACCACCGAGCAGACGCCCTGATTGACCGCATCGGCAGCTTCGTTGGCGAGCGTGGCGACGCTGCGCATGACGGCCAGGCCGGGGATGTCAGCCAGCCGGGAAACGGCGAAACCGGCCGCCTGCAACAGGCCGATGGCGGCGTTGGCAGCATCCGGCTCGCACTGGTCGGCGACAGCGATGGCCAGTCGGCTGGCCGTGCTGTAATCGAGTGCCAGATCAATCAGCACAACATTGGCGACGCCGGATTCAAAGGCGCGCTGCGTTGCGCTGCGACCGTCAGTGACATAGAGCGCGGCGCGGCCGATTTCGGCGATCCGGCCATCACTGCCCAGGGCGCGGCTGAAAGACAGGCTGCCGTTGTCGAGACGTTCGGCCAGCGCATCTGCTGCGGTGGACTCGCCAAAAAGGGTGATTTTGCCGGCCGGGGCTTGAGCAGCTTCGGTCTGCGGCGCGGGGCGAACAGCGCCTTCGCGATAATCGTAGAAGCCGCGGCCGGTCTTCTTGCCGAAGAAGCCGGCATCGACCAGTTCCTGCTGGATCAGCGAGGGCAGGAAGCGCTGGTCGTTGTAGAAGGCGCGCCAGACCGAGTTGGTCACGGCGAAATTGACGTCGTGGCCGATCATGTCCATCAGCTCGAACGGTCCCATGCGGAAACCGCCGGCTTCGCGCAGCAGGGCGTCGATCGTGGCGTAGTCGGCGGCACCTTCCTGCGCCAGGCGCAGGGCCTCGGCGTAGTAGGGGCGGGCAACGCGATTGACGATGAAACCGGGCGTCGATTTGGCATGCACCGGGGTCTTGCCCCAGGCGGCGGCGGTGGCGAACAGCGTGTCGGCGACCGCCTGGTCGGTAGCCAGACCGGAGACGATTTCAACCAGCGCCATCAATGGGGCCGGGTTGAAGAAGTGCAGGCCGGCCAGACGTTCCGGATGTTTCAGTGCGGCGCCGATGGCGGTCACCGAGATCGACGAAGTGTTGGTGCCGAAGATGCAATCCGGGCCGACGATGGCTTCGAGATCGGCGTAGAGCTTCTGCTTGGCTTCCAGATTCTCGACAATGGCTTCAGTGATCAGGCCGGCGTCGGCCAGATCGCTCAGTTGTTCGGCAGCGATCAGGCGTTCACCGGCGGCCGTGGCGGCTGCTGCGGTCAACTTGCCTTTTTCGGCCATTTTCGCGAACTGGGCGCGTATGCCTTCGATGGCTTTCGTTGCCGCGCCAGGGCGGTTGTCGAACAGCTTGACGGTATGGCCGGCGGCGGCTGCAACCTGGGCGATACCAGCGCCCATGGCGCCGGTGCCGACGACGGCGATGACGGTCTGTTGGGGTAGGGGTGGCTGACTCACGCGTTCACTCTCCGGTGAAATTCGGTGCACGTTTTTCCATGAAGGCTTTGACGCCCTCGGCGTAGTCCGGGCTCCAGCCGAGTTCGCGCATGAAGCTGCCTTCGAAGGAAAGTTGCTGCTCCAGCGTATGGCCGGGGGCGGCGTGCATGGCTTGACGGGTGCGGACCAGTGCTTTGGTCGGGGCTGTGGAAAGTTGCTGCGCAATGGCGTCCACCGCAGCAACGAACTCGGCATCTTCGACGCATTGCCAGATCAGGCCCCAGGCGGCGGCCTTTTCCGCCGGCATCTTTTCAGCCAGCAGGGCGAGGCCCATGGCGCGGGCCATGCCGACGCGCTGCGGCAGGAACCAGGTGCCGCCGGTATCGGGAATCAGGCCGATCTTGCTGAAAGCCTGCAGGAAGGAAGCGGACTTGGTGGCGATGACCAGATCGCAGGCCAGCGCCACCGAGGCGCCAGCCCCGGCAGCGATGCCATTGACGGCGGCGATGGTCGGCACGCGCAGGTTCTGCAGGCGCAGCACCAGCGGCTTGTAGTTGCGTTCGACGGTGTTGCCGATGTCCGGCATCTTGCCGGCCTGAATCTGCATGGCACGGTCGCCGAGATCCTGGCCGGCTGAAAATGCACGGCCAGCGCCAGTCAGCACCAGCACGCGAACCGACATGTCGGCCTGAATGCTGTCGAGGGCGACGCGCAGTTCGGCGTGCATGTCGTCGGTAAAGCTGTTCAGCTTGTCCGGACGGTTCAGGGTCAGGCGGGCGATGCCGTCCTGAACTTCAAACTTGATGTTGTCGAAAATCATGCTCGATCCTCAGGCGTGGTAACGGCGCTGAACGACGCGGAAACGGTTGGCAACGAAGGCGGAGTCGGAATACGAGGCATTGGCGGAAGGATTGCCACCGGTGCCGTGGTAGTCGGAATAGGCTGCCGACTGGTTCACAAAGACGCCGCCAGTCAGGTTGATCGACAGCGCGACCTTGGAACGCCAAGTGGCGGCAGTCATCGCGTCGATCACTTCCGGCTTGGTCGAGTAGACACCGGCGGTCAGCGCGCCGTGGGTGCTGATGATGCGCTCGGAGAGGGCAATGGCGGCGGCGGTATCAGCAACCTTGACGATGAAGCTGATCGGGCCAAAACGCTCTTCCATATAGGCAGCTTCCTGGCCGGCGTCGCAGGCGAGCAGCACCGGGGTGCGGACTTCGGCTTTCGGGAAATCCGGGTTATCGAGCTTGGTCGGGGCGAGGATGACGTTACCGAGCTTGCCGGAGCCGGCTTCCTCGATGCGCTTCAGCGTATCGGCCGACTGGATGGCGCCAAGCACGGCGTGGGCGACTTCCGGCTTGGACAGGAAGCCGGTGACGGCCTTGGCCAGATCGGCACAGACCTCGTCGTGGGATTTGTGGCCGTCTTCGGTGTCGATGCCGCCGGCCGGAACCAGAATGGCCTGCGAAGTGGTGCACATCTGGCCGGAGTAGAGCGACAGCGTGAAAGCCAGGTTGCCCAGCATCTTCCGGTAGCTGTCGGTCGAGTCGAGCACGATGTTGTTGACGCCGGCCAGCTCGGCATAGACCTGGGCCTGGCGGCAGTTGTCGATCAGCCACTGGCCGAAGACGTTGCCGCCGGTGAAATCGACTGACTTGACCGCTTTGTGGGTGACCAGTTTCTGGGTGGTTTCGCGCTTGTCGGTAACGCACAGCGTGACCAGATTGGGGTCGATGCCGCTTTCGGCGAGCACGGCGCGGATGGTGCGAACGGTAATCGCCGCCGGCAGGATGGCGTTGCTGTGCGGCTTGACGATCACGGCATTGCCGGTCGATAGCGCGGCGAACAGGCCGGGGTATGTGTTCCAGGTCGGGAAGGTGCCGCAGCCGACGACAACGCCGACGCCGCGGCCGACAACTTCAAAATGCTTCTTCAGGACCAGCGGCGGGTTCTTGCCCTGCGGCTTTTCCCAGGTTGCTTCGGCCGGCACGAATTTCATGTCGCGGTAGGCATAGGCGACAGCTTCGAGACCGCGATCCTGAGCGTGCGGCGAGCCGGCCTGGAAGGCCATCATCCAGCCCTGGCCGGTGGTCATCATCACGGCGTGGGCGAGTTCGAAGCTCTGCTGGTTAAGGCGCGCCAATATTTCCAGGCAGATGCCGGTGCGGCCATCGGTGCCGGCGGCCTGCCAGGCGGTCATCGCTTTTTCGCCGGCGGCGATCAGCGCTTCGATGTCGCAGACCGGGTATTGCACATTCAGGTCAACGCCGTAGGGGGATTGTTCGCCACCCACCCAGCCGGTTTCGCCCGGCTGGTTCAGCGCAAATTGCTGGCCGAGGTGGCTTTCATAGGCTTTCTTGCCGTCGTCCGGCGCCGTTTCGCCATAAGCCTTGGGGCTCGGCATTTCATTGAAGGCAGACCAGTAGCCACGTGTATGGATGGCGTTGAGCGCGCCTTCAAGTAGGGGACGGTGCTTTTCGAGCAAGGGGTGGGACATTGCTTTCCTCCGGGGGGCTTGTTGGTTGGCGTGTTGCGCAGGTCGCCTTCTGGTTGAGACGTTACGAACTGTCGCGGTTGATGTGAAATAACTGTATCAGATGTTTGGGTGTGTTGTGAAGTTTTAAATGACGGAATTCGTTCTGCGCTGCAACAAAAAATCAAATTAAAACAACAAAAATAGCTATTGTATTTCCAGGAAATTTCCGTCATTCTGCCTTTCCGGAATAAGTTCCCGGCTAGGCAATGTTTAAAAGCGATACAAAATAGTTGACACAATCGGTAATTGTGTAACATGATTCAACCGTGGCAGCCCACATCGGGTTGGCCAATAACCTGACGAATTCAACAAGGAGTGAGACATGGCAAGCAATAAAGAACGTTTCGCAGACAAGATGGAGTTTCCGCCGGCAACCGAGCAGCCGAATATTTACCCCCTCTCCTGGAACAACAAGACCAAGAAGCTGCAGGAAGTATGGGAAGCCTCGCTGCGCGAGAACTGGGATCCGGAAAAGCTGCCCTGGGATACGCTGGATGTGGACAGCTACACTTGGGAAGAGCGCGAATCCATCGCCTACTGGTGGAGCCTGCTGTCGGTGTTTGATGCCTCCGCACCGCCGGTTTTTGCCGAAGCACTGATCAAGACCTACGAAGTGCATGAAGAAGATCCGGTCCGCAAGTGCTTCTTCTCGGTGACCCGTGACGAACAGAATCACGAAATCATGTGCGGTCTGGCCATCACCAAGCTGCTCGGCCATCCGGACCCGATCACCTACGAGCCGAAGACCGACCTCGGCCGTCGCCTGCAGAAGAACGTCAAGTGGTTGTACTTCAATGGCGGCCGTTACTGGACCGGTTACAAGAAGGCCGTTCCCAAGTATGACCTGGCCGTATTGTTCAGCTCCTTCCTGATGGGCGAAATCGCAGCCGCCACCATCTTCAAGCAGATGTACGAAAATTCCCGTGAAGCCGTCTTCAAGGAAGGTTTCAAGAACATCGGTCGCGACGAAGGCCGTCACATGGCGATCTGCATGGCCGTCATGGAACGTGACTATCCGGGCCTGGACGACGCCACCAAGGGCATCGTCACCAAGCAGATCCGTGCTGGCTACCTGTTCCTGTCAGCCGTGCTGTTCGAGCCGCCGATGGAATTCTGGGACCTGCCGGAAGACTTCATCGCCAACCAGCGCGAAGGCGAAGAAGTTGCCCGCGGTGCCGGTTTCGGTATTCCGAGCTACGAAGCCAAGCTGGAAAACTGGAAGAACGCGATGATCAACCTAAAGAGCGTGCTCGATCGCTACAATATTCCGTTCCCGGCCATTCCGGAAGTCGGCATCACCGGTCAGGAAGTTTCGGAAATTGATATGGAAGACATCATTCCGGTCTTCTAAAGTGAGTTGATTGTAATTGCTGCTGGCCGGCGTCCCGACAGGGGCGTCGGCCTTGCCACAACAGAGAAACGAATAATAAGGGGAAGAAAATGGCTCGCATCGTGATGCAACCTTCGGGCAAGGCTGTGGATTGCGCCTATGGCGACACCGTCTTGATGGCGTTGGAAAAGGCAGGCTATGCGCTGCCCAACAACTGCCGCGCCGGTGCCTGTGGCGAATGCAAGGTCAAGGTCACCTCCGGTCAGTTCGACCAGGGCATGGTTCTCGACATGGCGTTGTCGCAGGATGAGCGCAAGCAGGGCTATGGCCTGATGTGCATGGCCAAGCCGATTTCCGAGGAAATCAGCATCGAGTGGGGCACGCTGGATGCCAAGCCCAAACTCTTTCCGCCACGTGAGGAAGCCCTGTTCGTGGTCACCGACAAGCGCCCAGTGGCGGCCCGTGTCGTCGAACTGCGCCTGCGTCCGGTCGGTCAGCCGATTCGCTACTGGCCCGGCCAGTATGTCACGGTCGGCAATCCCCGCGCCGATGTCCCGGCCCGCGCTTACTCGATTTCCAACGCCCCGCGCCCGGATGGTGAACTGGTGCTGCAGGTTGCGCGCGCCGAAGGCGGTATAACCAGCAACTGGATTCACGATGGTCTGAACATCGGAGAAAACGTGAAGATTTCCGGTGCCTACGGCACCTTCATCGGCGATCCCTCGGTTGATACGCCGGTGCTTTGTCTGGCTGCCGGCACTGGCCTGGCGCCGATCATGGCCTTGGCCGAAGCGGCACTGCGGCGTGGCTTCAAGAAGCCGGTGACGATGGTCTTCTCGGCACGCAGCAAGGAAGACGTTTATAGCCAGGGCATGATGGCGTGGTGGCGAACCAAGCATCGCAGTTTCGATTACAAGATCACGCTGACCCGCGAGAAAGCTGATGGCTATCTGTCGGGGCGCATCGACGTCGTGCTGCCGGGCATTTTTTCCGATCTTTCAAAGCACACTATCTTTGCCGCTGGCAGTCCGGAATTCGTCGAAGCCTGCGTCGCGATCGTCAAGAAGCTGGGCGCAAAGGATGAATTGATCCACACCGAGGGCTTCTTTGCGCAGCAGCAACCCGAGATTGCCGACGCGGATCACATGCTGCCAGCGTGATTCACGCGAGTTCACGCTATTCAGGGCGGGACGGAATCGCTACCATGCACGGATTCTCAGTTCCGCCCGATACCGTGATTCAACCGATCAAGACCCGCCTCGACGATTTTCGGCAGCAACGCCGCGTTCAGGCGGGTTCGCTCATTATTTCCGTCTTTGGTGACGCCATCCTGCCGCGGGGCGGGCGTGTCTGGCTGGGTAGCCTGATCCGCCTGCTCGAACCGCTGGAACTGAATGAACGTCTGGTCCGGACTTCAGTGTTCCGGCTGGCCAAGGAAGAATGGTTGCGCACGGAAACGGTGGGTCGTCGCGCCGACTACGTGCTGACCAATTCCGGCCGCCGGCGTTTTGAAGAAGCCTCGCGCCATATTTATGCCTCGCATGCCCCGCTCTGGGATCGCCGCTGGCGACTGATTCTGGCCGTCGGCGAATTTGATCCGAAGGAACGCGAACACTTGCGCCGGGCATTGTTCTGGCAGGGTTTTGGCGTGCTCGGCAGCGATTGTTTCGTGCATCCGTCGGCCGATCTCACCGCCACCTTCGATGCGCTGGTCGCCGAAGGCTTGTCCGATCACCTCGGTCGTCTGATGCCGCTGCTCGCAGCCGACTCGCGCTCCGGCCTGTCCGCTGATGATGCCGATCTGGTCCGTCGGGCCTGGAATCTGGACGAACTGGCGGCTGCCTATGCCGCCTTTGTCGCCACTTATTTGCCCATCCTCGCCGAATTGCGCAACGATCGACAGGCCACTGTCGGGGGCGAAGATGCCTTCCTGCTGCGCACCTTGCTGATCCACGACTATCGCCGCCTGTTGCTGCGTGACCCCGAGTTGCCGGATGTGCTGCTGCCGCTTGAATGGCCCGGCCAGAAGGCGCGCCTGCTCTGCAAGGAACTCTATCGCCGTCTGGAGGCAGCTTCCGAACGGCATCTGGACGAATTCCTGACCCTGGCGGACGGGACGAATCCCCCCGTTGATTCGGTCTACACCGATCGCTACCCACAGGATGATCCGCTCGCGGCAATACCGATCGGAGCCTGACGATTGATTCGGTGCGAAGTGTTGCATCGGTTGCCCGGCGATTCGGGTTACCCCCGATCAACGGCCACTGACTTCGCGCTGAAGGAGGTAGCGCCGCCAGCACCGACAGCGGTGGACGAACATGATCGACCAGGGGTTCGACCCTGAAATGCAACACGTTATAGTGCCAATCTGGTTTCGCAACTTATTCCCCGTTAAGTGCTCAGATAACAGGTAAATACAACCGGGCAGTCCAGACATGCGTTTTTCGATGCCAATAAACCGTTCGACCAGATTGCTCCTCGTGGCAACGTGCGTGAGCTTGCTCAGCGCTTGCGCCGTTACTCAGGACGGCCGGACGAACGGAATTGTCGAGTCCTGGGCGGTCCGTAATCAGGCAGCGCTGGTCGAGGCCAACTTGTTGCCACAACCAGCCGCCTATGAAATAAAGTATTTCCAGTGGGTCGACCGCGACCGGCAGCGCGAAGTGCTGGTCAAACTCTACCTGCCACCTGTAGCCTCGCGGCGCGAGCCGGTGCCTCTGGTTGCCTTCTCGCATGGCATGGGCGGTTCGCGCGAAGGCTATTCCTATCTTGGCGCAAACTGGGCAGCGCGCGGCTATGCCAGCCTGCACGTCCAGCATGTCGGCAGCGACAGCCGCCTATGGAGCGGTAATCCGCTGGATATGGTCTCCCGGCTGCAATCCGCCGCGAATGAGACCGAGGCGGTTAACCGCGTGCGCGACCTTGGCTTTGCCCTTGACACGGTGCTCGCCGACCCGCAGTTAGCCGGCGTGATCGATCCTGCACGCATCCTCGCTGCCGGCCATTCCTATGGCGCCAATACTGCCCTGCTGGCTGCCGGCGCGGAATTCTCGCGCCCGCAGGGAAAGCTCACCTACCGCGACAGCCGTGTCCTCGGTGCCGTCATCATCAGTGCGCCCCCCTTTCACGGCGAGACTGACCCGGAGGCTGTCGTGCGCACCATCGGCATCCCGACGCTGCACATTACGGCCACCGGCGATGAGATCCGGATTCCCGGCTACCTCTCTGACTATCAAGACCGCCTGCGCGTTTTCACCGCTACCGGCGGTACGCGCAAAACCTTCGTTGCATTTCGCGATGGATCGCACAGCATGTTCACCGACCGTTTGAGCGCCGGCGGGCGCGACCTGAATCCTTTGGTCAAGGTAGCCACAATCGACCTGACGCTCGCCTTCTTCGAAGAAATTCTGGGCGGCACAAAGGGCTGTCTCGCTTTTCGCTCGGCGGGATACGAAAATCTGCTGGCGCGCTTCGAATCCGAACCCGGTGTTGCTCCGTTGATTCAGTCTGACTGTGTTGCAAAAGGCTGGATGGCAGCTTTGGGGAGGCCTGCTGAATAGGTGCTATCGGCCATTGGTCAATGGAAATTCTTCTCCAACGCTGCCGCTGATCCTTATCTGAAAGCCACCGTTACTATTGGGGCAATGATTGGGGGCCATTTACGGCATTAAAGGCGCGAAACGTTGAGGAGCGGTTTATTGAATCCACCTGCAGCACCAACCTGCACAGCTTGATTCAGGCAGCAGACCCGACCCTGCCATTATTTGCCGGTCAAGGTGGCTATCCCGGAACAAATAATATTTTCGGATATCCCTGATTCAGCGTTCTCAATGCTCAATGTGCGCGTAACTCGGATTAGTGATTCCATGAACAGCGTCGATGATGGCGGAAATGGCTTCTGGCCGGTTGAAGCCGCGCCTCCAGGCGAGTGCGACACGTCGGGTGGGCGCTGGCGGTTCAAATGGTATGGAACAGACGATATCAGTTCTATAGGGACCGGACAGCGCACCTGCTGGCAAAACGGAAATGCCATATCCTGAAGCGACCATGCAACGAATCGTCTCGATTGAATGCCCTTGATGCAGCGAACCTTCGGCATGACTGATTTCAGGACAAGCATCAAGAACTTGTTCACGAAAACAGTTCCCCGCCTTGAGGACAAGAACAGTCTGACCACTTACCTCGCTATTGGCAATTTGCTTGCGCTTCTCCCAGAGGTGGCCGCGCGGTACCACAACCCTGAATGCCTCATCGTAGAGTGAGTAGGTTTCAATTCCTGGCACTTCGAAAGGCAACGCAACAATGGCGGCATCGACCGTACCGTACTTTAAATAATCGGTGAGCAGCGCCGTCATGCTTTCCTCAATATAGAGCGCCATCTCTGGCGCCGTGTTGTGCATGGAGGCAATCAACTCAGGCAGCAAGTAGGGACCGATGGTATGGATAACACCCAGACGAAACGCGCCGCTCAACTGATTCTTACCCATCTGCGCAACGGTTCCGATGCGCTCGGTTTCATCCAGTGCCCGCTGAGCCTGTGCCGCCACCTGTCGGCCAATATCGGTAAGTGACACATGTCCTCTTACCCGATCGATTAGCGTTACCCCAAGCTCTGCTTCAAGGTGCTGCAATGCCACGCTCAGCGTGGGCTGACTGACCTGGCAGCGTTCAGCCGCCCGAATGAATGACTCTTCGTTAGCAAAGGCAACGAGATATCGCAATGCAGTAAGTTTCATGATTATCGAGCAGCATCCATAGGAAAAAACTATACGGCAAATAGTAAAAAACTATAAATAAATCATTGACTTAGGTCAATATCCATAATTCCACCATGGATATTATCCGAATCAACCAAAGACATTTCAACGCAAAAGGAGATACCTATGAAAATTCACATCCTCGTGGCAAGTCTGATGATCGCTGGTACGTCCTTGGCCATCGCAAGTGGTGGCGAACCTATCCAGCCAATCCAGGCTGCCAAGGTTACCAATCCTGCCTTGGTCGAACTCGGCAAGAAGCTTTACTTCGATCCGCGTCTTTCCAAGTCTGGCTTTATCTCCTGCAACTCGTGTCACAACCTGTCGATGGGCGGTACCGACAATATTCCCACCTCAATTGGTGATAAATGGCAGCAGGGTCCGATCAATGCGCCTACCGTACTCAATTCGAGTCTCAATGTTGCCCAATTCTGGGATGGCCGTGCTGCTGACTTGCAGGCACAGGCTGGCGGACCGATTGCCAACCCGGGTGAGATGGGCTTTAGTCACACGCTAGCTGTTGGCGTGCTGCAATCGATTCCTGGCTACGTTGCCGAATTCAAGAAGGCTTTTGGCTCCGAGCAGGTTGATATTGAGAAAGTCACCAAGGCTATCGCTGCATTCGAGGAAACTCTTGTCACCCCGAATTCACGCTTCGACAAGTATTTGAAGGGTAACAAAAAGGCGATCACCAAGGATGAACTGGCTGGTTACCAACTGTTCAAGGATAGTGGCTGTGTTGCTTGCCACAACGGACCCGCTGTCGGTGGTAATTCCTTCCAGAAGATGGGTGTTGTTGCCGCTTATTCTGCCAACAGTCCGGCCGAAGGTCGTTCTGCTGTAACCGGCAAAGACGCTGACCGCTTCAACTTCAAGGTGCCAACTCTACGTAATGTTGAAATGACCTATCCGTACTTCCATGATGGCGCTGCCAATACTTTGGCTGAGGCAGTCAATACAATGGCGCGTATTCAGCTCGGAAAGACCTTCACAGCTGAAGAAAACGCCAAAGTTGTCGCTTTCTTGAAAACACTGACAGGTGATCAGCCGAACTTCAAGCTGCCTATCCTGCCACCTTCGTCTGACTCAACTCCGCGCCCGACGCCATTTGAGAAGAAGTAAAAGCACACCCAGCATTCGAAACGGGGGCTGCGGCCCCTGTTTTTGTTTGATGACCGCAAGAAGCGATTTTGCGTATTTGCAAGCATCGGAATCCGGAGCACGGATATACCAAATCCAGCCAGACCAGGAAGATAATAACGAGCAGGAACCAATACTTTCTTTTCACAATTCTGCTTATTTCCATCCCGATTCAAAACTATCGACGGTTTTTCCATAACAAAAGGGCGCAAAAAAGCCGGCATTATGCCGGCCTTATGCCAACGAGCCATCACCAAGCGACTTTTCTGGCTTGGCTTAGCAATATTTCCTGTGAATTAGCGGACGGTGCGGGCCTGATTGGCAGTGGTGCTGTTTTTTTCGTCTTCCTTGGCGTGCCTTGAGGCGTAGACCGCGATGTAAGCCCCCATCACCAAGCAGAACAAAATGGTGAACAAGCTCAACAAACCGATGTCGGAACTAAATAAGAGATTCCATGCCATGAGTCTTCTCCGGTGGCTGTAAATGTGACTGAAGCAACTTGATTACAACTCTCATTCGCAAGACATATGCCTGATTGAAAAAATGGAGAATTGCCGCTCCAGAATTTCCGGACAGCCCTTGAGTAGTTTCGCTAGAAGTGGCAGCAAAGCCTTAAAACAGATCGTTTCGGCGACAAAAGCAGGCCATGGAAATAGGCGAGGATGAGGCTCCACGGCCTCGGGCAATTTTATCGCGACTGGAAAAATCTCAAATTTTGTGCCAATTTTGACCACGCAAACACAAATTGACTGCCAAATTTGGCACTACCATTTATTCAACGTTTTGAGCTAATAAGTCCACACCGCTTAGCTGCCCGGGTGCAGGCCGTCGAATGCACCGACAATAAAGCCGGAAATATCAAGGTTCGATAGTTCTGGCAATCAATTCAGTATGGAAACCAGCATCACCAATGGCAAAAAACTACCGCATCAAGCGAGCCTGCGGGGCGAACAAAGAAAATGCAGACAGTCTCAAGTCCATCAATTCGGCACCAAATCCCCTGGGAGGGCGGGAAGTGTTTCGTGTTTCGGGCGACACCGGTTTCCATAGACCTATACAGCCAGATACGTGCCAGCTTCATTGCTGCCGACTGCGCTGTGTTCAGAAGGGGATATTTCGGTTCCCGGCACCATTATTGTTTTGCTGGCAGTTACTAGCGCAAATATGAGTTACCGATAACCGCCCCGATGAATGCGGGGATGTCCTGCACTTTGCGGACCGTGAAATTCACGAGTCCGAATGACGTATAGGCCGAGTTGAACGCATCGCCTACCCGGCAGGTTTCAATTGCGGAGCGGCCATTCAAATGATTGCTCTGTCGGATCGGCGACCGGTGGCTCGTGGCAAGCAGGGTGAGGTCGCCAACGGCCGGTTCGGAGCAGTTCAGTTCGCTGAACCTGGGTTTGGCGGGACGACCGCTATTGGGAAGGCTGGCTGGCCGGTTTGGGCACAGACTTGTCTTCGACAAGGCTTGCTCAAAAAGCTGATTTCGCCAATCAACGCTATCGAGAGTGTTCCGCCACTATCTGCCACTTTACCAAGATTGCGTATCCCGGTCGATTTTGCCCTTTTTTGGCCGTTGACCGCAGCACTCAGAAATTACCCCTGAGGTTTGGCCAGCATCTGGCTGATATCTATCCAGGCAAGCCCCAGCCATTCATGCAGGGCGTAATAGCTGGTGCGCAGTGCGTGGGCTTGCGGCAGCCAGTGGAAGGCAGTGGAAGGCAGATTCCGTCGGCTTTTGAAATCGGTCGGCGCCGGCACCACTTCCAGGCCTGCGGCAGCAAACAGACGCTGGGCACGGGGCATGTGGAAGGCTTGCGTCACCAGCACGATGCGCTTGACACCGGCGGCGTGAAGAATGCGCGCCGACATCGCGGCGTTGTCGGCGGTGTCGAGTGATTGGTTTTCGCGCCAGCGTACGTCGACGCCAAACTCGCGCTGAAGAATGTCGGCCATCACCTCGGCTTCCGAACGGCTTGCATCATGCGGTCGGCCGCCGCTGGTTAGTACTGGCAGGTGATAGCGCCGGGCCAGTGTGGCGCCGTAGCGCAACCGCACCAGCGTGCGCTCGGTGGCGGTGTCGCCGCCGTATTCCTCGGCCTCAGTATTCAGACCGCTACCCAGTACGACAATGGCCTGGGCTCCCGCTGTCCCGGTCAGTACCGGGCCGGCCCGGCGTTCGAGCGAACCGATCAGCGCATCAGAAACCGGTGGCAGGCTTTGTAGCAAGAGCATCCCACCACCGAGTACGGCCAGCCCGAAAGCCCAACGCCGCCGGCGAAATAGTCCGGCAATACCGAGCAGCAGCAAGCCATTGGCCGGCGGCAGCAAGAGCGTACCCAACAGGTTTTTCAGGAACCAGGCGATGGACATGGTTTGGGACGTGTTGCGTTCAAACAGATGCCGCCACGTGTGGCTTTATTGTCCAGCGGCGGCATGGCGTGGTTCAGTCAGGCCTGACCAGTACATAGGGGCGATGAAACTTGGCGCCTTTCATGTCGGCGACAGCGAACGAGCTTCCGGGCGTGGGCAGCTTGATCCGCCCGATAACATCTGAAACACCGCCTTCGGTCGTTGTTTCTTTCATCTCGACAATGACCGGTTCCGGAGCAATCAAACGCAACTCAAGCGTCGTGCCTGGCATGCCGGATGGTGAAAATTTGGCGATGGAGTTTGGCCCGGCAAGCGAGATGGACTGTTTCAAGTCGCCACTCAGGTAGATGTCGATCTTGGTCGCATCGGCGGCAAATGCCAGGACAGGTGCTGCCAGCAAAGCGGCAAAAAACAGCGTCAGAGGTTTAGTCATTGTGTTCCGTAAATGAGCAGCTTGTGCGTGGGGCTGGAGAAACAGCCAGTAACCCAAGCTTGCGCAAAATGGGAAATAGTAACGCCGTGACGCTGTTAGTTCAGTCACAGATTGTAATTGGGGCCTGAAATAGGTGTGCCAACGAAGGCATTCATCCTTCGTTTGGCACCGGTATTCAGCTGCCCCGTTTCTTCATTTCCACCAACGGAATCACGTCGGGCATATGAATGCGTTTGCGGTCAGGTTCGATGGCGGTCAGCGGATCGCATTCGACCATGGTTGCCAGGCAGCGCCGGGTCAGGTCCTGGTAGGTATGGGTTCCTTCGACTTTCCAGGCGATTTCTTCGTCCGACAGACTGCGGATGACCTTGGCCGGCATGCCGGCGGCAAGGCTGCGGGGCGGGATTTCGACACCGGCCTTGACGAAGGCGCTGGCAGCAACGATGGAGGATTCGCCGATGACGGCGTTGTCCATGATCACGGCGTTCATGCCGACCAGTGCGTTCTTGCCAACCCGGCAGCCATGCAGCACGGCACCGTGGCCAATATGGCCGTCTTCTTCGACGACGGTGTCGGTCCCCGGGAAGCCGTGCATGACGCAGGTGTCCTGCAGATTAGCGCCGCGTTCGAGAATCAACCGGCCGAAATCGCCGCGCAGGCTGGCGCAGGGGCCAACGTAGCAGTCCGGGCCGACGATGACATCGCCGATCAGGACGGCGGAGGGATGAACGAAGGCGGTGGGATGGACGACCGGTACAATGCCGTCGATGGCATAGACGCGCAGGGGGTTCACAAAAATGCTCCTGACAAATAGATATGGAATTCTATAAAATAAAAGTCGTTTCGACATACAGAATTTTGAGGGCGTGATGAGTGACGAGTCCGAAAGCAAGCCGAGCGAAGGGAAGCACGGTGTCCAGTCGTTGGAAATAGGGATGGGCATCCTGCGGGCGATGGTCAATGGCCAGCGCTCGATGATGCTGAAAGATATTGCCGCGGCGGCCGACATGCCGGCTTCGAAGGCGCATCGCTATCTGGTCAGTCTGATCCGCGCCGGTCTGGTGGAACAGGACACGATGAGTTCGCGCTATGACCTAGGCCCATTTGCGCTCAACATCGGTCTGGTCGCTATCGACCGCCTCGACCGGATTCGTCTGGGATTGAGTGCAATTGCCGAGTTGCGTGACCAGATCAATGAAACAACCGCGCTGGCCGTGTGGAGCGACAATGGCCCGGTCATCGTGCGCTGGGAGCGTCCGCGCCGGCCAATTACCGTCAATGTGATTACCGGCACGGCACTTGATCCGCTGACTTCAGCCAGTGGCCGGGCGTTTTCTGCCTGGCTGCCGAAGGAGACGGTAACGCGGCTGAGCGACCGCTACTTCAAGGAAGGCAAACTTGCCCCCGACATGCAGAGCCGTGCCGATGTCGATGCCGTACTGGCTGATGTGCGTACCAACGGCTATGCCAGCGTATCCGGCTATCACCGGATATCCGGTGTCGAGGCGGTGTCTGCACCAGTTTTCAATTTCAAGAACGAAATCACCATCGCCATGCTGGTGGTGGGGGTCAAGGGGATGTTCGACATGGACCCGAATGGCCCGGTCGTTGGGCCGCTGAAAGAAGCGGCAAGCGGGTTGTCGATCCGACTCGGCTACACCCCGCCCAAGTAAGTTTCGGGCTGCCTGGTTGCCTGCGACCGGGCTTTTTGCCGATGCTCACGGCGATGCATGGGTGTCGTTAAACCGGCACTAATTCTGCGAGACATCGGCCATTCCCGTGAAAGCGGGAATCCAGTTCGAGCATGGACTCCCGCTTTCGCGGAGGTGGCAACTTTGATTGCTGGCTTAATAAAAAAGCCAGCAAAATCAGCGATATGAAATTTCGATACAAAAAAGTTTCGCTCGAATAATTTTTGTATCGTTTCCGCTTGACAGAAGATATTCTATATTTCAGAATCTATTTCACACCAAAAGCGGTCTTTTCCATACCGCTTCAGCTGACAACAACAGGAGGCGACATGAACGACAGACAGAGGCTCTTCGGCCGGGTTGCGCCCATTGAGCGAGGGGGCGTCTAATGCTTGCCCAGTTTCTGCAATTCCTTTTTTCCGGCGTCACGGTCGGGGCGACCTATGCCCTGGCCGCCCTCGGCTTCACGCTGATCTACAACGCCAGCAACGTCATCAACTTCGCGCAGGGTGAATTCATCATGCTTGGCGGCATGCTGGCCGTGTACTTCACGCAGGCCGGCCTGCCGCTGCCCGTCGCGCTGCTGCTCGCCATCCTGATCCCGGCCATCGTCGGCATCATCGTCGAGAAGCTGGCCATCGAACCGGTCAAGGGCGCCGAAACGGTAACGCTGATCATCATCACGATTGGCGCTTCGCTCGTCATCCGTGGCCTGATCCAGGTCTGGCTCGGCAAGAACACCTTCAGCCTGCCGGCCTTCTCCGGCGACGAGCCGATCCAGATACTCGGCGCCACGCTGTTGCCGCAAAGCCTTTGGGTGCTAGGCGTGACGGCCATCGTTGTTGTCGCGCTGTGGTATTTCTTCAACCGCACTCTGCAGGGCAAGGCCATGCTCGCTACTTCCTTCAACCGCGTCGCGGCTGAACTGGTCGGCATCAATACGAGCTGGGTGCTGTTCATGAGCTTCGCCATGTCGGCAGCCCTCGGTGCGCTGGGCGGCATTCTGGTCACGCCGATTACGCTGACTTCTTACGATGTCGGGATCATGCTCGGACTCAAGGGGTTTGTCGCGGCGGTAGTTGGCGGCTTGGGCAATGGTCTGGGCGCCGTGCTTGGTGGCTTGCTGGTCGGCATTCTCGAGGCCATGGGCGCCGGTTACATATCATCCAGCTACAAGGACGCGATTCCCTTCGTCCTCATTCTGTTGATTCTCTTCTTCATGCCGCGCGGATTGTTTGGCGGTAAATCGACGGATCGGGTCTGATCATGAAAAAGAACGCCTATATCGGCCTCTATATTGTGATGGCTATCCTCGTCGTACTGCCCTTTGTTGTGCCCAATGCCTTCTATCTGGATCTGGTCATCCGCATGGCGATCAATGCCGTGATCGTGCTGGGTCTCAACCTGCTGATCGGCTTTGCCGGCCAGATCAGCCTCGGTCACGCCGGCTTCCTCGGTATCGGCGCCTACGCTTCGGCTGTTTTGCCGACGCACTTTGGCTGGCACCCGGTGCTGGCGATGCTGGCTGGTGCGGTCGTCACCGGCCTGCTCGCCGGCCTCGTCGCCCGACCGATCTTCAAGCTCAAGGGCCACTATCTGGCCATGGCCACCCTCGGCCTCGGCATCATCCTCAACATTGCGCTGCGCAACGAAGCGCAATGGACGGGCGGGCCGGACGGCATGCCGGTGCCGACGATGGGCCTGTTCGGTTTCGAACTGACCAGCGACAAGCAATGGTATTGGGTCGTCGCGCTGCTGCTGTCGGTCAGCGTCTGGGCTTCGCTCAATCTGATCGACTCGCCGTTTGGCCGTGCCCTGCGTGCCCTGCATGGTTCCGAAGTGGCTTCGCAAGTAGTCGGCGTCGATGTCGTCCGCTACAAGGTCGCCATCTTCGTCATGTCCGCCGTCTTCGCCAGCTTCATGGGCAGCGTCACGGCGCACTACGTCGGTTTCGTGACGCCCAACCTGGCCGACTTTTTCCATTCGATTGAGCTGGTCACCATGGTGGTGATCGGTGGCATGGCCTCGGTTTATGGCTCGCTGGTCGGCGCGGTGTTGCTGACAGCGTTGCCGCAGGCGCTGGCGACCTTCGAGGGCTGGGAAACCGTGGCTTTCGGATCGATTCTGATGCTCTGCATGATCTTCATGCCCAAGGGCCTGGTGCCAACTTTGGCCGCCAAGTTCGGGAAGGGGGACTGATCATGAGCATGCTAGAAGTCAAAGACCTTTCCATCCACTTTGGTGGCGTCAAGGCGGTGCAGAACGTCAGCTTCAGCATTGATGCCGGCATCGTCTATGCTGTTATCGGCCCGAACGGTGCCGGCAAGACGACGCTGTTCAACCTGATTACCGGCGTCTACAAGCCCACCAGCGGCGAAATCAAGCTCGATGGAGAATCCATCGGCGGCAAATCGCCGAACGAACTGGCCACCCGTGGCGTTGCCCGGACCTTCCAGAACCTGCAGATCTGCATGAACATGAGCGCCATCGAGAACGTCATGGTGGGCGCTCACCTGCGGCTCGATCGCAACCTGATCAAGGCTGCTTTGCGTTTGCCGTCCCTGAAGCGGCGTGATGCCGAAATGCGGGAAGAAGCCGCCGAACTGATGCGATTTGTCGGCCTCGACAAGTTCGTCGATTCGCGCGCCGATGCCATGCCGTATGGTGCCTTGAAGCGTCTGGAGATCGCCCGCGCCCTGGCCATGAAGCCGCGCCTGATTTTCCTTGACGAGCCGGCGGCTGGCCTCAATGCCAATGAAACCATCGAGGTCGATCATCTGGTCCGGAAGGTGGCAGATTCCGGTGTCACCGTCGTACTGGTCGAGCACGACATGAAGATGGTAATGAACCTCTCCGAGCGCATTCTGGTGCTCGATTACGGCAAGAAACTTGCCGAGGGCACGGGTGAAGAGGTGAGAAAAAATCCCGACGTGATAGCTGCCTATCTTGGCGCTCACGAATAAAAGAAAGGGAAAATCATGGAAGCATTACGTGTCATTAGCGAAGACCACCGCAACCTGTGGCGCATCGCGGCAACGATAGATATCGTTGCCGATGAAATGGAATCCGGCAGCAAGGTCGATCCGGCCTTCTTTACCTCCATTTTTGATTACATCGAACACTTCATGGATGCCTGTCATCATGCCAAGGAAGATGACTACCTCTTCCCGGCGTTGCGGGCGCGCAGCGAAGCGGCGGGACCGATTCTTGATCGCTTGCAGGCCGAGCACCGCAACGGGCCGGAAATCCTCAAGTCACTGCGCCTGCAACTGGCGCAAACGGCAGCTGGCACGCTGGGCAATGCCGAATTTGCAGCAGCGCTGCGGACCTATACCCAGAGCCTGAAAAACCACATTCGCACCGAAGAAAAAGACGCAATGCCGCTGGCGCGCGAGGTACTGGATGCGGAGGACTGGGCTGAAATCGACCGTGCCTTTCTCGACAGCGATGACCCGCTGTTTGGCGAGAAGGCGAATGCCGAATTCCGCGAACTATTTCACCGCATCGCCAGCCTGGCGCCGGAGTCGATCGGCCTGGGGGCACAAACCGCCGGCGAATTGCAGCCGGGTGCTGCCAAGGGCATTGGCGAAGTGTTGCTATCGGTGTCGGGCATGGAAAGCTGCTACGGCCGGATCAAGGCGCTGAAAGGCATCGATTTTGAAGTTCGGCGTGGTGAAACCGTTGCTCTGGTGGGTGCCAACGGTGCCGGCAAGACGACGCTATTGCGCACGCTATCCGGGGTGCAGCCGATGAGCGCCGGCAGCATCAGTTTTGCCGGTGAAGACATCAGCAAGCTACGTTCCGACATGCGCATGCGTAACGGCATCTGCCAGAGTCCGGAAGGCCGGCAGGTCTTTGGGCCGCTCTCGATCGAGGACAACCTGCGGCTCGGCGCTTACACCCAGCCCAAGGGGCAGGTGGAGGGAGACATGGAGAAAGTCTTCTCGATGTTCCCCATCCTCAAGGAAAAACGCGATCTGCCGGCAGGTACGCTCTCCGGTGGCCAGCAGCAGATGCTGGCGATTGGTCGCGCCCTGATGGGGCGCCCCAAACTGTTGCTCCTCGACGAACCGTCGATGGGCCTGGCGCCCTTGCTCGTTCAGGAAGTGTTCAACGTCGTCAGGACCTTGAAAGCGCAAGGCATGACCATCATCCTGGCAGAACAGAACGCCTTCGCCGCGCTGGCCCTCGCTGATCGTGGCTATGTACTGGAAACCGGCAGCATTACGCTGACCGGCACCGGCCAGGAGTTGATCAGCAATGAGCAGGTGCGGGCGGCCTATCTCGGGATGTAGTCAATTTGTCACTCCCGCGAAAGCGGGAGTCCATGGTCGAACTGGATTCCCGTTATTAAGGGAATGGTCAACGTCTCGTCGAATTAATTGCCGAATTAAAAATCGACCTGAACGCCTCAGAACTTGAGGTTCGCCCAGTCCTTCTTCGGGGGGAGTTCGATCCGGGAAATGGGGCCGCGTTCGGCGGCAATCACCCGATCCATCACTTCGTAAAGTTCTTTGATCAGTTCGGGGCCAAAGGCTTGTTCGATGATCTTGTATTGCTCGACGATCAGCGGGCCGAGTTCGGAAACCAGTTGCTCGCTTTTCGGCGTCAGGCGAACGATCACGCGGCGCTGGTCTTCAGGCATGCGAACGCGCGTGACCAGCCCCATTTCTTCCATCCGCGACAGGACACCGGTCATGCTCGGACTGAGGATGTGGCAATGTTCGCAAATCTCCCGCGGTTCCAGTTGTTCCATCTCGCCAAGGGCACGCAAAATCCGCCATTGCTGCTCGGTCAGCCCGAAGTGCGTGATGATCGGGCGGAAATGGCAAAGCAGTTCTTCGCGGGCTTTCAGGAAGAGTTGCGGGAGATTTCTGTAAGCTAGCTTGCGAGACATGAAAGACGTTCCCTGATAGGGTCATGGGGTTGCATTCTCGGTGAATGCTTCAGCCAAATGATACCAGTTGACTGGCTAATATGTTAATGATTGAATCAGAATCGCCAGCGAGGAAAACCGCTGGTTTAGCGACGGGATTGGGGTTGGAATGAGTTCTGCACCGCTTCAGGCCATACCGGACATCCATATCGGGCGGGTTTACGACCAGCGCGATCCGGAATGTGAAATCCACTACGAGACTTTTGGCCGTCTGGCCGACTTCTTCGGTCGCAATACGCCAGCGCATCGCCATTACTGTTTTTATCAGCTGCACCTGCTGGTTCGCGGCAGCGTCCGTCTCAGCCTCGACGGCCAGGTCTATGGCGGTGACGCGCCGCTGCTGATCTTCACGCCACCGACGATTCCACACTCGTTCTATTCCGAGGAAGACACAGATGGCCATGTCCTGACGGTGCGCCAAGAGATGGTGCGTAGCTGGTATCGGGCGATGCCCGGCCAGTGGCCGGATGCTTTGCTGCGTGAACCCGTGTTCTTCGAACTGGCCAGCTTGCCCGAGGCATGTGCCGTCGACTTCGCCGCCTTGCTGCAAACGATCGAGTTGCTGCAGCGCGAATCCGGGCGGGAGGCCAAGGGACACTCAGCGCTGCTGCTGGCCCTTGGTGAAGCCGCCTTCATTCATCTCAGCCGCCTGCTGCTGGCCCGCGAGCCGGCGACAGCGCAGCGGACCGAACGCAGCGAAGACCTCCGGCTATTCCTGAATTTCTGTGATCTGGTCGAAGCACATTTCCGCGACCACCTGACACTGACCGAATACGCCGGGCGCCTGCTGGTCACCGAGGCTCGCCTCAACGACATCTGCCGGCGCATGGCCAACCTGCCATCGAAGGAAGTGGTGCACGAACGCCTGCTCCAGGAAGCCCGCCGCCTGCTCCGCTACTCAGCCGTGCCGGTCAGCGAGATCAGCTACCAGCTCGGCTTCGCCGACCCCGCCTATTTTTCCCGTTTCTTCACCAAACGAACCGGTACGCCGCCCAGTCAGTTTCGGCTGGCTGGTCAGCACTAGGGGCCTTCCTGCGGTTTTTGGTTGATTTGGGCAGTCCACCGCAGCATTGACGTGGCTTGCCGTTATCGCCTTTTCAATCTGTTGCCGATTGTTGAATGCGGGATCACTGATCACGGTCAATCAATCGGGTTACGAAAAGTACAAGTCATTTCCCCAAACGTCCATTCATTAACATCTTAGTAAAAGGTTTAATGTGACTCATCGGAGCGTTGCCATCAGGCGGCGCCAATAAGAGGAGTGAGACGCCATGGCAGAGAGTGCTTTCGACATCACGCGCAAGTTTGTGCGCGTCATGCGTACGCTGCCCAATGGAATGATCGAATTCGAGTTCGCCATTGGAGATCCCGATGTTGCGGCCGAACTGGTCATGCCGAAGGCGGCTTTCGAGGAGTTCTGCGCGAGCAACCGGGTCGAAATGCTGACCACGGAAAAAGCTGCTCCGATCGACGCCAACGCGTCCGACGCTGATTTTCACTGGAACCTGCATCAGGCAACGCATCAGCGTTTCCGCTAGGGTTTTCGCATTTTGGTGCGGTTGACCGCACCGTTCGAGTTTTTTGAGGAGACAAGCATGGCAATAGATTTGAGGACGGTCGCCATTACCCCGCTGCGCCAGACCTTTGGCCATCTGGCGCGCCGTATGGGCGCCGACAAGCCGGCTTCGCGCTATATCGAAGCGACGATGGATCTGCAGCCGGTCGAGAACTATCACTATCGCCCGACCTGGGAGCCGCAGTACGAAATCTTCGATACGACGCGCACCAAGATTGCGATGAAGGACTGGTATGCGCTGAAGGATCCGCGCCAGTATTACTACGGCGCCTGGACGTTGGCGCGCGGCAAGATGCAGGACATTGCCGAAGGCGACTTTGATCTGGTTGACGAAATGGGTCTGGCTGCCGCCTACCCGGCCGCCGGCAAGGATGAGGCGCTGAAGGTTTTCCTGCCGCTGCGTCACGTTGCCTGGGCTTCAAATCTGAACAAGGCCTATGTTTCCTCCTACGGCTACGGCATCGCCATTTCCCAGGCGGCCTGCTACGCCAGCATGGATCAACTGGGTGTTGCCCAGTACGTGACCCGTCTCGGCATGGCCTTCAATGACATCGACGCGCTGGCTGATGCCAAGACTGCCTGGCTGGAAGGCGCTGAGTGGCAGGAAATGCGCCGCTATGTCGAAGACCTGATGGTCGAGAAGGACTGGTTTGAAGTTCTGGTTGCCCAGGATTTCGCCCTTGAAGGCCTGCTCTATCCGCTGATCTACGAGCGCTTCAACGAAAAGCTGAATGCCGCTTATAGCCCGGTTTTCTCGATGCTGACCCGCTTCCAGCGCGAATGGTTCGGCGAAACCACGAAGTGGATGGATTCCGTGCTCAAGGTTGCCGCTGCTGAAAGCCCCGAGAACAAGGCGCAATTGGCCGAGTGGATCAAGCACTGGCGCGAGCGTGCGATCAAGGCGATCAAGCCGGTCGCCGTGCTGGCCTTTGGTGCCGACGCCGATGCCATCATGGACGAGCTTGTCCAGAACCTGAATGCCCGCGCCGCCAAGGCCGGAATCGCCCTGTAAAGGAAGTCGCATGTCCAACGCATTTATCGCATTCCAGAAGAACGATGATTCTCGCTGCATCGTCGAGGCCATCCTTGAAGACAACCCGGGCGCCATGGTCGTCGACCAGCCGTCGATGGTGAAAATCGACGTGCCGAACCGCCTGGTCATCAAGCGCGAAACCGTCGAAGAGAAGATGGGTCGTTCATTCGACCTGCAGGAACTGCAACTGCACCTGATCACGATCTCCGGTCACCTCGACGAGACCGACGACGAATTTACCCTGAGCTGGAATTCCTGATTCCAGCCGACAAGGAGCAAACACTATGGATATGAAAATCGCCAAGAAGCTCGGCCTCAAAGAGCGCTATGCCCTGATGACCCGTGATCTGGCCTGGGACACGACCTACCAGAAAATGGAAGACGTCTTCCCGCAGACCTCTTACGAAGGCATCAAGATTCACGACTGGGACAAGTGGGAAGATCCGTTCCGCCTGACCATGGACGCCTACTGGAAGTACCAGTCGGAGAAGGAGCGCAAGCTGTACGCCATTCTCGACGGCTTCAACCAGAACAACGGCCACCTGTCGGTCACCGACGCCCGCTACATCAACGTCTTGAAGCTCTTCCTCGGCTCGACGCCGCCGCTTGAGCTGATGGCCGCCCGCGGCTTCTCGATGATGGGCCGGCAGATGAACGGTGCCGGTCCGCGCGTCGCCTGCCAGATGCAGGCCGTGGATGAGTACCGTCACTTCCAGACGCAGATCCACTCGATCTCCAACTACAACAAGTACTACAACGGGATGGACGAGTTCGCCCATCAGCAATCCCGCATGTGGTACCTGTCGGACGGCAAGTCCTTCTTCGACGACGCGATCACCGCCGGCCCGTTCGAATTCATGGTCGCCATCGGCTTCGCCTTCGAATACGTGCTGACCAACATCCTGTTCGTGCCCTTCATCTCCGGTGCTGCGTACAACGGCGACATGGCCGCGATGACCGTCGGTTTCTCGGCACAGTCTGACGAAGCCCGCCACATGACGCTCGGCCTCGAATGCATCAAGTTCATGCTCGAACAGGATCCGGACAATCTGCCCATCGTCCAGCGCTGGATCGACAAGTGGACCTGGCGCGGCACGCGCAAGCTCGCCTCGGTCGGCATGATGATGGATTACATGCTGCCCAAGCGCATCATGAGCTTCAAGGAAGCTTGGGAAATGTACGTCGAGGAAAACGGCGGTTCGTTATTTAAAGACCTCGCCCGCTATGGCATCACGATCCCCAAGTGCTTCGGCCAGACCATCGAGGAAAAGGAACACGTTACGCACCAGTCGTGGATCGGTTTCTACATGAAGCCGGAAGCGACCCCGTTCCACACCTGGATTCCGTCGCCCGACGAAATGGACTGGCTGTCCGAGAAGTATCCCAACACCTTCGACCAGTATTACCGTCCGGTGCTCGAATACCTCGACCAGCAGGAAAAGGCAGGCAACCGCTACAACAACAAGACGCAGCCGATGAACTGCCAGGTTTGCGTCAGCACCATGAAGTTCAACGAGCCAGGCGACCCGATGGAAATGTGTTTCCGCGAGTCGACCTACAAGGGCGAGAAGTTCCACACCTGTTCCGACCACTGCAAGGAAATCTTCGACAACGAGCCGGAGAAGTACGTCCAGACCTTCATCTCTTCGCATCAGGGCCTGCAGGGCAACTGCGAGCCGGATGGCGCCGACGTCAATGCCGCGGACTTCAAGCCTGGCCAGAACATGCTCGATTACTGGAAGCTCGACAAACGTGCCCTCGGTGACTTCAACGGTTCCGAAGATCAGGCGAATTTCGCCAAGTGGCGCGAGCAGGCCACCAAGAACTAAGGAGATAGCCATGACAATGTTGAAAACCCTCGCACCGTACGAGTTCAAATCCAGCGATGCCCTCGAGAACTACAAGGGCAAGCAGTTGCTCTACGTGAACTGGGAGCGCCACCGCATGTTCTCGCGCCCTTTCGTGCTGGCGCTGCCGCCAGAAACGCTGTTTTCGGTGATCATCGACCAGTACATGACCGACTGCTTCAGCTATCACCCGGACTGGAAGCAGATCGACTGGAGCACGGTCGTCTGGCAGAACGGCAATACGCCTTTCACGCCGGATCGCAACAAGAGCCTGAAAGAGAACGGCATCGGCCACAAGGACCTGATCCGTTTCCGGACACCGGGCCTGGATGGTATTGCCGGTACGGGCTACTAAAAACAAGCAGTGCGCCGCGCGGGTCTTCCCGCGTGGCAGCATGCACTAACCCCGCGGAGATAAAACATGAGCTACGAACTGACCATTGAGCCGCTCGGCCGCAGCATTGAAGTTGAAGACGGCCAGACCATCCTCGACGCCGCCTTGCGCGCCGGCATCTATCTGCCGCACGCCTGCGGCCAGGGCTATTGCGCCACCTGCAAAGTCTGCATCACCGACGGTGAGGTCGATCACCAGAATTCGTCCGGCTTTGCGCTGATGGACTACGAGCGCGAAGAGGGCAAGGCGCTGACCTGCTGCGCGACACTGGAGGCCGATACGATCATCGAAGTCGAGATGGAAGCCGATGAGGACGCGCGCGACATTCCGGTGCGCGACTTCCCTGGCGTGGTCAGCCGCATCGAGAACCTGACGCCAACCATCAAGGGTATCTGGCTCAAGCTCGACAACGACGATGTGCTCGATTTCCAGGCTGGGCAGTACGTCAATATGAACCTGCCGAACGATCTCGGCCATCGCGCCTTCTCGCTGGCGAACTCACCGTCAACCGGTAACGAGATTGAGCTGAACATCCGCATCGTTCCCGGCGGCGCCGGCACCGCCTGGATTCACAACGAACTGAAGGTCGGTGACAGGATTACGGTTTCCGGGCCCTATGGCCGCTTCTTTGTGCACAAGTCGGCGAACGTCCCATCGCTATTCATGGCCGGCGGATCAGGTTTGTCCAGTCCGCGTTCGATGCTGCTTGATCTGCTGGAAGAGGGTAGCGAACATCCGATCACACTGGTCTATGGTGCCCGTAACCAGGGTGAGCTCTACTACCATCAGGACTTCCTCGATCTGGCAGCGAAGTATTCGAATTTCACCTACGTCCCAGCCCTCAACGATGAGCCAGCCGACAGCGGCTGGGCGGGTTTCCGCGGTTTCGTACACGATGCCGCCAAGGCCCATTTCGACAACGACTTCCGGGGCAACAAGGCTTATCTCTGTGGTCCGCCGATCATGATCGACGCCTGTATCACGACCCTCATGCAGGGCCGCCTGTTCGAGCGGGACATCTATACCGAGAAGTTCTTCTCGGCCGCCGATGCCCAGCAGGTGCGCAGCCCGCTGTTCAAGCGCGTCTGAGCAGCAAGTCGGGTTGGCCGTGGCAACGCTGTACCCCAAGGGCACTTCCTGCGGGGCGCGGTCAACCCCAAAAATAATCCAAAAATAGTTTGCTACACCCGTTGACTCACTAACATAGTAGTGATTTAATTTAATCACTAACATGTTAATAAACGTGGGGCTTGCCCACACTTAAAGAGGAGATGTCGAATGAACTACCGTAGCCTTGCCGTCATCGGTGCCATGGCCGTCGCTCTGCCAGCCGCCGCCCAGGAAGTGACCTTCAAGATTGCCCACTTTCTTCCTTCCGCTGCGCCGACTCAGCAAAAAGTTCTGCAACCCTGGTGTGATGAAATGAAGGCGGCCTCCAATGGGCGCATCGCCTGTCAGTTCTATCCGGCCATGCAACTCGGCGGTACGCCGGGCCAGCTTGTGGATCAGGTCAAGAACGGTGTTGCCGACGTGGTGTGGACCGGCCCGGGTTATTCGGCCGGTCGTTTCCCGAATATCGAAGCCTTTGAACTACCGTTCATGGTCAAGGATGCCACCTCAAGTTCCAAGGCGCTGTGGAAGTTCTACCAGCAGAACGCCCAGCAGGAATTTGCCGCCTACAAGGTCCTGGCTTTCCACACCGATGGTGGCCAGGCCGTGCATACCGCCAGCAAGCAGATCGTCGGCCTGACCGGATTCGCCGGCCTCAAACTGCGGACCTCGACCCGTGTCGGCGCCAAGACCCTGGCTGCCCTCGGCGGCCAACCAGTGGCCATGCCGCCGGCACAGGTCACCGAAGCCATCGCCAAGGGCGTTGTCGACGGTTCGCTCGGCGCCTGGGAACTGGTCTTCCCGACCAAGCTCTCCGAAGTCACCAAGTTCCACCTGCAGCCGGATGCCGGCGTCGCTCACCCGACTGCCACCGTGCTCACCGTACTCATGAACAAGGCCAAGTATGACGGCCTGCCGGCTGACCTCAAGGCCATCGTCGACAAGACGACCGGTGAAGTCATGGTTGGCAAGTTCGGTGCCATGTTCGATGAAGTTGCGGCCGATACCCGCAAGCGCATTGCCGCTCAGGGCAACAAGATCACCACGCTGAGCGCGACCCAGGTGGCGGCCATGAAGCAGGCGACGGCCAGCGTCGAGGACGAGTGGGCCAAGCAGGTTGGCGAGAAGGGTGTTGACGGCAAGAAGCTGATCGCATCGGCTCGCGAACTGACCGGCACCAGCAAATAAAAAGATCAGAAAAAGGGGAACAGCATGCAAGATCCGATGGGGATACCCCATGAACTGGTGGAGCACGACAAGGTCGAGCACTACCTGATCATGGCCGGCAAGACGATGGCAATTTCAGGCGGTGTGCTGTTCATCGCGCTGATTGCGATGTCGCTGGTCTCGATCATCGGCCGGAAACTGGGTTTCGGCTCGGTGACCGGCGATATCGAACTGATGCAGGCCGGCACGGCCGTTGCGGCCACGGCTTTCCTGCCGTACTGCACCTTGCTCGGTGAGCATATCAAGGTGGATTTCTTCACCGAGAACATGCGCGATTCACTGAAGCGTCCGATCGATGGCGTGGCCGAAGTCCTCTTCGCCATCATCTCGGGCATTCTGGTCTGGCGCACGATCCTCTCGGCGATTGCCACGCACGAGTCGCAGGAAGTCACGACGCTGGTCTCGCTGCCCTTGTGGATTCCGACGGCGCTGCTCGTGCCCGGCCTGTTCCTGATGATGATCTGTGCGATCTACCGGGCTTACGCCCATTTCCACCCGACCAAGAACATTCCGGGGAGCAAGTAAATGAGCGGTACTTCTATTGGTTTGATCGGTTTCGCCTGCCTGCTCGGCATGCTCGCCATCCGGGTGCACATTACCATGGCGATGTTCATCACTGGCGCCAGCATCTACCTGGTGATGAATGCCGGCGAGACTTCCGGCCTGCTATACACCCTGAACAACCTGGTCTACGCCCGGGTTTCCAATTACGATCTGGCGGTCATTCCGCTATTCATTCTGATGGGCCAGTTCGCCACCCATGGCGGCCTGTCCAAGGCGCTGTTCAAGGCGGCTGGTACGTTGATCGGCCATTGGCGTGGTGGTCTGGCGATGGCCTCGACCGCAGCCTGTGCGGCTTTCGGCGCCATCTGCGGCTCCTCGCTGGCCACTGCCGCAACGATGGGCCAGGTGGCTTTGCCTGAACTGAAGGCTGCCGGGTATTCCGGCAAACTGGCGACAGCGACGCTGGCCGCCTCCGGCACGCTCGGCATCATGATCCCGCCTTCGGTGCCGCTCGTCATCTACGCCGTGCTGACTCAGGAGTCGATCGGCAAGCTGTTTGTTGCCGCTGTCATTCCCGGCATCATCGCTGCGCTTGGCTACATCCTGGTGATCGCCATCATCGTTCGCCGTGATCCATCGGCCGGGCCGGCTGGCGTCAAGGTACCATTCGCCCAGATGATCAAGGCTCAGATCAACATCATTCCGGTGCTTTGTGTCTTCCTTGTCGTTATTGTCGGCATCTATGGTGGCTGGGCCAATCCGACCGAAGCCGCCTCGATTGGCGCGGCGGCTTGCGGCATCATCGCGGCAGTCTCCGGCGGCATGCGGACCAAAGACTTTCTGCAGAGTGTCTATGGCACGGCCCACGCCACCGGCATGATCTTCATGGTCCTGATCGGTGCCGACTTGCTGAACTCCAGTCTGGCCCTGTCGCAAATGCCGACCGAGCTGGCGACCTGGGTCCAGCATAGCGGCCTGCCTGCGCTGGTGGTCCTCTTCGCCATCCTGCTTATCTATATCCTGCTCGGCTGTGTCATGGACTCGCTGGCCATGATCCTGCTCACCATTCCCATCTTCTATCCGATGGTCATGGGCCTTGATTTCTATGGCATGAGCCTTGAAGATAAATCGATCTGGTTCGGTATCCTGGCGCTGATGGTGGTTGAAATCGGTCTGGTCCATCCGCCTGTCGGCATGAACCTCTACGTCATCAACAAGATCGCCAAGGATGTGCCGATGATGGAAACCGCCAAGGGCGTCATGCCTTTCCTGGCTTCCGACTTCATTCGTATCATTGCTCTGGTCTTCTTCCCTGTCCTGTGCCTCGGCCTGGTTCACTTCCTCGGCTAACTGGAGTTCGTAACAATGATTAAACAGAAAGTCAGTGGCACGGTTTACGGCGTTGTCCTCAACGACCACGCCTCCGTCCGCAAGATCGGCGCCGATGCGCTCGCAGCGGCGCCCTACAAAGGTGCCCCGAAAGCCCCGGCGATGTACATCAAGCCGGCCAATACCCGCGTTGCCTGCGGTGCTGCGGTCAACCTGCCAAAAGGGGCAAAAACCGTCGAGGTTGGTGCCACGATTGGTCTGGTCATGGGCCGTGCCGCAGCTCGCCTGACCCGCGCCAATGCGCTGGATGCCGTGGCCGGCATCGTGCTGGCCGGCGACCTGAGCCTGCCGCACGACAGCTACTACCGCCCGGCGATTCGCGAGAAATGCTTCGATGGTTCGCTGCCGATCGGCTCGGTCAAGCCGCTGGTCGATCTGTCCAGTCTGGTCATTACCACCAAGATCGATGGCAATGTCGTCGAACAGCGTTCGCTGGCCGATCTGGTCCGTGACCCGGCCCAACTGCTGGTCGATGTCTCCGAGTTCATGACCCTGAGTCAGGGCGACGTGCTGCTCGTCGGCGTCAGCTACATGGCACCGCAGGCTGGTGCCGGCAGCCAGGTAAAGATCAGCGCCGAAGGCGTCGGCTCTCTCCAATTCTCCATCGCAGGAGTACAAGCATGAAGCGCGGCCGCATTGCCTTTCAGGGCGCCATCCACGAAGTGACGCAGGCCGCTGATGGCCGCGTCCAGTTGGCCGATGGCCGTTTGTTGAACGAAGCTGACGTCAGCTGGCTGCCGCCAGTCGTTCCCGGCGCCGTTTTCGCACTCGGCCTCAACTATGCCGACCACGCCAAGGAACTGGCTTTCAAGGCGCCGGAAGTGCCGCTCGCCTTTTTGAAGGGGCCGAATACCATCATCGGCCACCGTGCCAAGACCCGCCGCCCGGCTGACGCCACCTACATGCACTATGAGTGCGAGCTGGCCGTCGTCATCGGCAAGACCGGTTATCAAGTTTCAAAAGCGGAGGCGATGGAGATGGTTGCCGGTTACACGGTGGCCAACGACTACGCCATTCGCGACTATCTCGAGAACTACTATCGGCCGAACCTGCGCGTCAAGAACCGTGACGGCTGCACGCCGCTCGGCCCCTGGCTGGTCGATGCCGCCGATGTGCCGAATCCGATGGCACTCAAGCTGACGACGCGGGTCAACGGCAAGACGACGCAGCAGGGCACGACGTCCGACATGATTTTCGACATCGCGACGCTGATCGAATACCTGACGTCCTTCATGACGCTGAACCCCGGCGACATCATCCTGACCGGCACGCCGGAAGGCTTGGCTGACGTCAAGGCTGGCGACGTGATCGAGACCGAAGTCGAAGGCGTCTGCTGCCTGATCAACACCATCGACGACGACCAGACTTATTTCGCCACCGTATAAAGAAAGCGAGAACAGCATGATTCACCACATCATCAACGGCCAGAAGGTCGGCAGCAAGGAAACCTTCGAAACCATCAACCCGGCTACCGGCGAAGTGATCGACACCGTCGCCAGCGGCGGCCAGGAGGAAATCAACGCCGCCGTCGCCGCTGCCAAGGCCGCCTTTCCGGGCTGGGCGGCAACGCCGGTCAAGGAACGCGCCCGTCTGGTGCGCAAGCTGGGCGAACTGATCGCCGCCAATGTCGAGCCGATTGCCGACATGGAAACGGCCGACTGCGGTCAGGTGACCAACCAGACCAAGCGCGTGCTGATCCCGCGCGCCTCGGACAACTTCAACTACTTTGCCGAGCTGATCCAGCACATGCACGGCGAAACCTACGATTCCGACACCGGCCACCTCAACTACACGCTGTGGCAGCCGGTCGGCGTTTGCGCGCTGATCTCGCCGTGGAACGTGCCGTTCATGACCGCCACCTGGAAGACCGCGCCCTGCCTGGCCTTCGGCAACACGGCCGTGATGAAGATGTCTGAGCTGTCGCCGCTGACCGCCAACCGTCTTGGCGAACTGGCCCTCGAAGCCGGCATCCCCGCAGGTGTTTTCAACGTGGTTCATGGCTTCGGCGATACCGCCGGCGAACCGCTCGTTTCGCATCCGGATGTCCGCTCGATCTCCTTCACCGGTTCGACGGCCACCGGCAACCGTATCGTCAAGGCCGCCGGCCTCAAGAAGTTCTCGATGGAACTGGGCGGCAAGTCGCCGTTCATCATCTTCGACGACGCCGACTACGAACGCGCCCTCGACGCCGCCATCTTCATGATCTTCTCGAACAATGGCGAACGCTGCACCGCCGGCTCGCGGATCATCGTCCAGGAAGGCATCTACGACAAGTTCGTCGCCGACTTCGCGCTGCGCGCCTCGCGCCTGACCGTCGGCGATCCGATGGACCCGAATACCATCATTGGTCCAATGATCTCCAAGGGCCATATGGACAAGGTCAATTACTACATCGAACTCGGCAAGCAGGAAGGCGCCAAGCTCGTCTTCGGCGGTGGCACGCCGGTCGTCGCTGACAAGTTCAAGAACGGGTTCTGGGTTCAGCCAACCGTCTTTGCCGATGTCGACAACAAGATGCGCATCGCCCAGGAAGAAATTTTCGGGCCGGTGCCCTGCATCATCCGCTTCAAGACCGAAGAAGACGCTGTGCGTATTGCCAACGACACGCCCTACGGTCTGGCCTCCTATTTGTGGACCAACAATACCGGCCGGGCGATCCGTCTGGGCAAGGCCATCGAGGCCGGCATGACCTTCGTCAACAGCCAGAACGTCCGCGACCTGCGCCAGCCCTTCGGTGGTTCCAAGGCTTCCGGCACCGGCCGTGAAGGCAACCACTACAGCTTCGAGGTCTTCTGCGAGGCCAAGAACATCGCGGTTTCGTACGGCAGCCACCACATTCCGCGTTGGGGCGTCTGATCATGGGCAGACTCGTACTCGCCGCCAAGATCACCCACGTTCCGTCAATGTATCTGTCGGAGCAGGATGGCCCGCACAAGGGCTGCCGTCAGGCGGCCATCGACGGTCACAAGGAAATCGCCCGCCGCATGCGTGAGCTGAAGGTCGACACCATCGTCGTCTTCGACACGCACTGGCTGGTCAATTCCGGTTATCACGTCAATTGCGCGCCGTCCTGGGAGGGGATTTACACCTCCAATGAACTGCCGCACTTCATCAAGAACCTGCCGTTCTCGTACGAAGGCAATGTGGCGCTGGGCCATGCCATCGCCGATCAGGCGACCGCCGCTGGCGTCCATACCCGCGCCCACGATGCGACCAGCCTGGCGCTGGAATACGGCACGCTGGTCCCGATGCGCTACATGAACGAAGACAAGCGCTTCAAGATTGTTTCCGTGTCGGCGCTGTGCACTGTGCACAACATGCCGGATTCGGTCGAGCTTGGTCGCGCCGTGCGCCGCGCCATTGAGCAGAGCGAAGGCAATGTCGCTGTGCTGGCTTCCGGGTCGCTGTCACACCGCTTTGCCCAGAATGGCGTTTCCGAGCAATTCATGCACAAGGTCTGGGATCCCTTCCTTGAAACAGTCGATCACCACGTCGTCAATTTGTGGAAGAACGGCGACTGGAAGACCTTCTGCGGCATGTTGCCGGAGTACGCAGTCAAGTGTCACGGCGAAGGCAACATGCACGACACCGCCATGCTGCTCGGCGTGCTGGGCTGGGACCAATACGCAGGCAAGGCTGAAGTGGTGACGCCTTACTTTGGTTCGTCCGGCACCGGCCAGATCAACGTCATTTTCCCGATTTAATAGAGCTTAAAAGCCATTCGAAGTCCTAATAGAGAAACTTCAAACAAAACTTCAGGAGACAAATTCATGGGTGAAATCGTCATGGCCATCAAGGCCACGCATGTTCCTTCGATGCTCATTTCCGAGCAGCCCGGCCCGGCGCACGGTTGCCGGCAGGCGGCGATTGATGCCGAGCGCGAAATTGGCCGCCGCGCCGTCGAGCTCGGGGTGGATACCTTCATCGTTTTCGACACGCACTGGCTGGTCAATGCCGGTTATCACATCAACAACAATGCGGTGCACAAGGGCAATTACACCAGCCACGAGTTCCCGCATTTCATCCAGGATCTGCCCTACGAATTCCCGGGTAATCCGGAACTGGGCGCGATGATCGCCGAAGAAGCCACGGCGATGGGCGTCAAGACGCGCGCCCATCAGGTTGCTTCTCTCGATCTCGAATACGGCACCATCCTGCCGATGCGCTACATGAACCCGGAAGGCAAGATCAAGGTCGTCTCGATCGCCGGCTGGAGTACTTTCGGTTCGCTCGACGAATCGCGCATCCTCGGCGAAGCGCTGGCCAAGGCCGTCGCTCGCAGCAACTGCAAGGTCGCCATCGTCGCTTCCGGCTCGATGTCGCATCAGATCTGGGAAAACCGCCTGGTCGAGGAAGGTTTCAATTCGATCAGCCGTGAATTCAACAAACAGGTCGACCTACGCGCCCTGCAACTTTGGGAAGGCGGCGAGTGGGCCACTTTCCTGCGCATGCTGCCCGAATATGCACAATACTGCACCGGCGAAGGCAAGATGCACGACACGGCGATGTTGTTCGGCGCTTTGGGCTGGGACAAGTTCGAAGGCAAGGCCGAGATCGTCTGCCCCTACTTCGAAAGCTCGGGCACCGGCCAGGTCGTCGTCAGTCTGCCGGTTAGTGGCATCCCGCTCGGCAGCCGTGGTATCGGCGCTGAAATGCCGGTTTCCTGAACTGCTGCGGTCAACTGTTTAAAGGAGCAAAAATGCCCCATCTGATTTACGAATACACCGACAACCTCGATGCCGAAGCCGACATCAAGGGCCTGTTGCTGAAATCCAACCAGGTCTTGATCGCCCAGGGTGGGGTACTTCCGATTGGCGGCATCCGCTCCCGGGCAATCCGCCTGACCGACTACTGCGTGGCCGATGGCACGGTTGATGATGCCTTCGTCCACGCCGTGCTGAAAATCGGGGCGGGGCGCTCCGATGAGGTCAAGAAGAAGATTGGTGACGACCTGTTCAAGATGATTGGCGAACACTTTGCCGCCATTTTCCAGAAGCGAACGCTGGCCTTGTCGATGGAAATCGTCGAGTTCAGCGAGAGCGGTACCTGGAAACAGAACAATATCCACGCCCGCTATAAAAAGACCTAACCCCACCAAGAGGACAAGAGCATGCTCAGCAAAGACATCATCGAATCGACGGCTCGCCGCTTCCACGAAGCCGAGAAGACCCGTCAGCAGATTCGCCAGATTTCCCTGGATTACCCGGATATCACCATCCCCGACGCTTACGCCATCCAGAAAGCCTGGGTGGACATGAAGATCGCCGAGGGCCGCAAGATTGTCGGCCACAAGATCGGCCTGACCTCGCGCGCCATGCAGATGTCGTCACAGATCAACGAGCCGGATTACGGCACGCTGCTCGACGACATGGTTTTTGCCGATGGCGGTGAAATCCCGGTCGACCGCTTCATCGTGCCGATGATCGAAGTCGAACTGGCCTTCATCCTCAAGGATCGCCTCGAAGGCGAAAACGTCAGCATGCTCGACGTGCTCTCCGCTACCGACTACGTTATTCCGGCGCTGGAACTGATCGATGCCCGCTCGCAGCGCATTGACCCGGAAAGCAAGCGGCCGCGCAAGGTCTTCGACACCATTTCCGACAACGCCGCCAACGCCGGCATCATCATGGGCGGCCGTCCGATCAAGCCGATGGATGTCGATTTGCGCTGGGTTGCCGCGCTGCTCTACCGTAACGGCGTCATCGAGGAAACCGGCGTCGCCGCCGGCGTACTGAATCACCCGGCCAACGGGATTGCCTGGCTGGCCAAGCGTTTCGCACCGCATGGCGTGGCGCTCGAGCCGGGGCAGATCATCCTGGCCGGTTCATTCACCCGTCCGGTGCCGGCCAGCCGGGGCGATACCTTCCATGTAGACTACGGTCCGCTCGGCAACATCACCTGCCGTTTTGTCTAAGAATCGGAGTCGACCGTGGAAATGCCCCTGAACCAATTCAAGCGTGCGCTGGTTGCCGGCGAAACGCAGATCGGCCTGTTTCTCGGCCTGGCTAACAGCTATACCGCTGAGATCGTTGCCGGCACAGGTTTCGACTGGCTGTTGATTGACGGTGAGCATGGCCCGAACGATCTGCGTTCTATCATCGAGCAGTTGCAGGCGCTGGCGCCTTACCCGGTCAAGCCGGTGGTGCGTACGGTCGACCATGATGTCGCCCGCATCAAGCAGTTACTCGATGGCGGCGTCCAGACCTTGATGGTGCCGATGGTTGAAACCGCGTCCGATGCCGAAAAGCTGGTTCGCGCCATGCGCTATCCACCGAACGGTATTCGTGGCGTTGGCACGGCGATGGCTCGCGCTGCCCGTTGGAATGGTGTCGAGGGATATTTTGGTCAGGCCGATCAGGAGATGTGCCTGATCGTGCAGATCGAATCGACGACTGGCCTGGCCGGGCTCGATGAGGTTTTGAAAGTCGAAGGCGTTGATGCGGTGTTCATTGGCCCATCGGATCTTGCTGCCTCGATGGGATATCTCGGTAACCCCGGCCATCCGGATGTAAAGGCTGCGGTCAACGCCGCAATTGGCAAGATTTCCGCAGCCGGCAAGGCAGCGGGGGTGTTCTCGGCTGACCCGGCAGCCGCTGCGGCCTATCAGGAGATGGGTGCCAGCTTCCTGCTGGTTGGCGTCGATGCACTGTTGCTGCGCAATTCTGCGGTCGCCCTGGCCGACAAATTCAAAAAAGCGGATGCCGGCAAGACCGGCGCCGCCTACTAAAATTCCAAAGGAGAACAGCTCATGCTGGCATTGAAAGACACCAACCTGCTGCGTCAGGCTTGCTACATCGACGGGGCCTGGGTCGGCGCCGACAGTGGCGAAACCTTCCCGGTCACCAACCCGGCGACCGGCGAAACTATCGCCACCGTTCCCCGCTGTGGTGCCGCTGAAACCGAGCGCGCCATCCAGGCCGCCGAGAAGGCCTTGAAAACCTGGCGCGAAACCACTGCTGCCGAGCGCAGCCGCATCCTTCGCCGCTGGTTCGACCTGCTGATGGCCAACCAGGATGATCTGGCGGCCTTGATGACCGCCGAACAGGGCAAGCCGCTGGCCGAGGCCAAGGGTGAAATTGCCTACGCCGCCGCCTACGTCGAGTGGTTTGCCGAGGAAGCCAAGCGCGCCTACGGCGAAGTCATTCCGTCGCCGTTCAAGGATCGCCAACTGGTCGTCGTCAAGGAACCAGTCGGTGTCTGCGCCGCCATCACGCCGTGGAATTTCCCGTCGGCGATGATCACCCGCAAGGTCGCCCCGGCGCTGGCCGCAGGCTGCACCATCATTCTCAAGCCGGCCGAGCAGACCCCGCTCTCCGCATTGGCCCTGGCCGAACTGGCCGAGCGTGCCGGTGTCCCGGCTGGCGTGTTCAGCGTCGTCACCGGCAAGGCTTCGGCCATTGGTGGCGTCATGACGTCCAGCCCGATTGTCCGCAAGCTGACCTTTACCGGCTCGACGCCGATCGGCCAGTTGCTGATGCAGCAGTGCGCCGGCACGGTCAAGAAGATGTCGCTGGAACTCGGTGGCAACGCACCCTTTATCGTCTTTGATGACGCCGATCTCGATGCCGCAGTCGCAGGCGCGATGGCTTCGAAGTATCGCAATGCTGGCCAGACCTGTGTTTGCTCCAACCGTTTCCTGGTTCAGGATGGCGTCTACGATGCTTTCGCCGCCAAGCTGGCCGCTGCCGTTTCGGCGCTGAAGGTTGGCCATGGGACGGAAGAGGGCGTCACGCAAGGTCCGCTGATTGACGATGCCGCCATCAACAAGGTCGAGGAACTGGTCAAGGATGCCGTCGACAAGGGTGCCCGCGTGGTGACCGGTGGCAAGCGCCACGCGCTCGGTCGTACCTGGTTCGAGCCGACCATCCTGGCCGACGTCACTGCCGGCATGGCAGTAGCGAAGGAAGAAATTTTCGGTCCGGTGGCGCCGCTTTTCCGCTTCAAGACCGAAGCGGAAGCCGTGCAAATGGCCAACGACACCGAATTCGGTCTGGCTGCCTATTTCTTCTCCAAGGATCACGGCCGCGTCTGGCGTGTTTCGCGTCAGCTGGAATACGGCATGGTCGGCGTTAATACCGGCATGATCTCGACCGAAGTTGCTCCATTTGGTGGCGTCAAACTATCGGGTATTGGTCGGGAAGGTTCCAGCCATGGCCTCGAGGAGTACATGGAAACCAAGTACCTGGCGCTCGGCGGGCTCTGATTGTCATTCCCGCGAAAGCGGGAATCCAGAAATGTAAGCTTGCCTGGATTCCCGCTTTCGTGGGAATGACCTATTCAAGCTGAGACATTATTGAAAACTTCTCCCGCCATCGAACCGGCCCGCGAGGGCCGTTTTATTTTGCTGCTCGGGGCGCTGGTCGCCTTCGGGCCGCTGGCCATCGACCTCTATCTTCCGGCCTTGCCGGCGATGGCTACTGGCCTTGCCGCCTCGCCGGAAGCGGTGCAACTGACGATTACGGTTTTCCTGGCCGGCTTCTCGCTGGGCATGCTGTTTTACGGCCCGATTTCGGACCGTTACGGCCGGCGTACGGTGATGCTTTCCGGCATTGCCTTGTTTGTTGTTGCCAGTCTGGCCTGTGTGCTGGCGACCGCTGTCGAGTTCCTGATTGCGGCGCGCTTCATGCAGGCGCTGGGTGGTGGGGCAGCTTCGGTGCTGGCGCGGGCGGTGGTCCGCGATGTTTACACACCGACCGAAGCCATCCGGAAACTGTCTCTGATGGCGATGGTGACGGCCATTGCGCCGCTGCTGGCGCCCTTGCTTGGCAGCGTGCTGCTTGCCCAGTTTGGCTGGCGCGGCACCTTTGCAGCCGTCCTGGTCTGGGGCCTGCTCAGCCTGCTGGTGGTGTGGTTCCAGCTACCGGAAACCCTTGCCGCCGAACGTCGCGGTCAACTACCTCTAGGACGGGCTTTTGCCATTTACGGTAGCCTGCTTGTCGATCCGGTGGCGCTCGGTCTGTTGCTGGCTGGCGGCATGTCCTTTGCCGCAATGTTTGCCTACATTACTGGCGGTGCCTTCTATTTCATTGAGTTGCAGCATTTTTCGCCAATGGCCTTCAGCCTGGTCTTTGCCGCCAATGCGCTGGGGATTTTTGCCGCAAATTACCTGAACAGCCGTCTGGTTCGCTCGCGTGGCCCGGCGGTGATGGCTGGGGTGGGCAGCGGCCTGGGCTTTGCCGGCGCCGTCCTGCTTGCGGCTGTGATCAATTTGCCGGATGCCTTGCCGGCGGTGATTGCCGGCCTGTTCATCGTCGTCAGCATGACCGGGCTGCTCGGTGCCAACTGTGTTGGTCTGCTGATGGCGCGCTATCCCCAGAATGCGGGCGCGGCAGCGGCATTATTCGGGGCCAGTCAGTTTGGCCTTGGCATGTTGGCCAGCGCGGCCGTCAGTTACACTCACGACGGCAGTGGACGACCGATGGCATGGGCCATTCTGGCGACCACCGCAGCTTCGCTCGCCGGATACCTGCTGTTCCGGCGCAGTCAGCGCTGATTTCTGACCCTCGATGACCTCATCCCCTCAACGCGCCAGCCGTCTGCCGGCCGGCATGCGCGCCCTGGCTCACCGCAATTTCCGTCTCTACTTCAGCGGCCAGGCCGTCTCCATCCTTGGCTCGTGGATTCAGCAGGTGGCGCTCGCCTGGCTGGTCTACCGGCTGACTGGTTCGGCTGCGCTGCTCGGCATCACGGCCTTCTGCGGCCTGATCCCGCAATTGCTGGTCGGCCCGCTGGCCGGTGCCTGGATCGACAAGCACGACAAGAAAAAATGGCTGATCGGCGTGCAATCGCTGATGGCAATACAGGCCTTTGTGCTCGCCGGCCTGTGCTGGCTGGACTGGATAACCCCCAGCTTCATCGTGCTCATGGCGCTGCTCCTCGGCACCCTGAGCAGCTTCGACGCGCCGTTACGGCAGTCGCTGATCGGCAGTTTCGTCGGCAGTCGCGACGATCTGCCCAATGCGCTGGCCCTCAATGCCATGCTCTTCAACGCCGGCCGCTTCATCGGCCCGCCGATTGCCGGCCTCTTGCTTGGGCTGACCTCCGAAGCCTTCTGCTTTGCGATCAACGGCTTTTCCTTCCTTGCCCTGATCGCAGCCATCCTGCGGGTTCGTGGCGAACCGCCGAAGCGCGCCCAGGGTTCGGTCGGTCAGGTCTTCAAGGAAGGCGTGCGCTATGCCTGGCAGACCTGGGCCATCCGCTGGTTGATCATCACGCTGATCGTCCTCAACCTGACCGCCTCGGCCTACGCCGTGCTGCTGCCGGTCTTTGCCCGTGACGTCTTCGCTGGCGATGCGACGACGCTGGGCTGGCTGTGGGGCGCGGCCGGTTGCGGGGCTTTTACCTCGACGGTCTTTCTTGCCACCCGCAAATCGGTTCATGGGTTGATTGCGGCTGTGGTCGCCGGCGTCGTCATCAGCGCCGGCGCGCTACTGGTCTTCGGCGCGACGACCTGGCTGCCGCTGGCGCTGGGCGCGATGGTCGCCCTCGGCTTCGGCATCTCGGTGTGCAATGTCGGCATCAACATGATCCTGCAAAGCTCGGCTCCCGAGCAATTGCGTGGCCGCATCGTCTCCTTCTTTACCTCGGCCCGCTTCGGTTTCGACGCGCTGGGCGGCCTGCTCGCCGGTTTTGTCGCCGTGGCGCTGGGGGCTGGCCAGACCTTGTTGCTTGAAGGCGCCGTACTGACGGTTTTCGTATTATTCCTGCTGACCCTGCGCCAGCGCTTGACGGCGCAGGTTTCGGCATTGCATGGAGAAAGTCATGGACATTGAAATGATCGCCTCGCTCGGCCTCGGCAGTGCCGAACAACTGGCTGACCGGGCACTCGCCGCTGCCAGCGAGGCTGGTGCCAAAATTTGCGTCGCTGTCGTCGACCGGGCTGGCTATCCGCTGGTATTCAAGCGCCACCCGGGAGCACCTTTTCATTCAATCGACATCGCGCTCGACAAGGCCTACACCGTGGTCAGCTTCGGTCCTGCCACCGCCAAATGGGACGCCCGCCTGGCCAAAGGCTCCGAAATGCTCCGCCACGGCCTGATGCAACGCGAGCGTTTCGTCGGCTTCGGCGGCGGCCTGCCGGTGAAGCATGAAGGCGTGCTGGTTGGCGCGATTGGCGTTTCCGGCGGCAGCGAGGCGCAGGATGTGGCCTTTGCCGAGGCAGCGCTGGCGGGCTTGGTTGCGGGCGGATGATTGGCGCTCTTGCGGCAAGGTGGACGACAGCAGATCGAAGCCACGAGTTACAAGTTGCTACAGAAACTTTAATCCTTGGGTGATATCTATCCAACAGGTATCAACAGAAGGAATTTGCACATGAAGCATTTATTGACTGCCTTGGTTTGCAGCATCTGTCTGATTGGCGGTGCGCTGGCTGACGAAGGCGTGATCGACAGAACAGGCGCGGCTATCGAGCGCGGCGCTGAAGCCACCGCTAACGGGTTCAAGCGTGGCGTCGAGGTTACTGGTAATGGCATCAAGCGTGGTGCGGAAGCTGCCGGCCATGGCATTGAAGTCGGGCTGACAGCAGCAGGTCGAGGCATACAGCGCGGGGTAGAAGCGACTGGGGAGGCTTTGCAGAAGCTGGGAGAAAAGATCAGTTCAGCGGCTGGCGGCTGAGCAGGAAGTCAGTTTGGCCTTCACCTCGCGTAATTCGGTAACATCGCGGCCTTAGCATTCCCGCTCCTCACCACGGAAAACCCGCCATGCAATACCACGCCGCCAATACCGATTCCCTGATGTTCATCACCCCACGTCCCGACCTCGTTTTCGAGCGCGGCGAAGGGTCGTGGCTTTACGACCACAACGGCAAGGCCTATCTCGACTTCATCCAGGGTTGGGCGGTGAATACGCTCGGCCATTGCCCGCCGGAAATCGCTGCGGCACTGGCCGCCCAGGCCGGCAAGCTGATCAACCCGAGCCCGGCTTTCTACAACGGCCCGATGATCGAATTGGCCGGCTTGCTCATCGCCAATTCGGTGTTCGACCGCGTCTTCTTCGCCAACACCGGCGCCGAGGCCAACGAAGGGGCGATCAAGCTGGCGCGCAAGTGGGGCCGGCTGCACAAGGATGGCGCTTACGAGATCATCACCTTTAACCATTCCTTCCACGGTCGCACGCTGGCCACCATGTCGGCTTCCGGCAAGCCAGGCTGGGACACGATCTACGCGCCGCAGGTGGCGGGCTTCCCGAAAGCGAGCTACAACGACATTGCTGCGGTGGACGCCCTGATTGGGGCAAAAACCGTCGCCGTGATGCTGGAGCCGGTGCAGGGCGAGGGCGGCGTGATTCCGGCTGATCCCGCCTTCATGCAGGCTTTGCGTGAATTGACCACGAAGCGCGGCATTTTGCTCATCGTCGATGAAGTGCAGTCCGGCATGGGCCGCACCGGCAAGCTGTTCGCCTACGAGCATGCCGGCATCACTCCGGACATCATGACGCTGGCCAAGGGTATCGGTGGCGGCGTGCCACTGGCGGCGCTGCTGGCGCGCGAGGAAATCTGCTGTTTCGAGCCGGGCGACCAGGGCGGTACCTACAACGGCAACCCGCTGATGACGGCCGTTGGCATTGCCGTGCTGAAGCGCTTGCTGGCGCCGGGCTTCCTGGCAGAAGTCGAGGCCAGAGGACAATATTTGTCGAAGCGCCTGCTCGAACTTTCAGCCCGCCACGGTCTCAAGGGTGAGCGCGGTTCCGGCCTTTTGCGCGCCTTGATTCTGGCTGACGAGCGCGGCCCGGAGATCGTTCGCCGAGCCCTGGAAGGTGGCCCCAAAGGCTTGCTTTTGAATTCGCCGCGGCCCAATCTGTTGCGCTTCATGCCGGCCTTGAATGTCAGTGAAGGCGAGATTGATCTGATGATCGGGATGCTCGACGGCCTGTTGTCGAGCCAGCCGTGACGAATGCGCTGCTGCCGGAGCATCCCCCGGCATAGTGGTGGCGGATTGCCTCGATTTCGCAAGTGTCCTGCCGATGACAGTTCACAGCTACGGCTTGCTGGTATCTTCTGAGCAATATTCACGTTGGCAGCCCGACGTGGCACAAAAATACAGGAGACAAAATGACTTACGCCATCGATTCCACGCCTCTGTGGAAACCAAATCCCGCCACCATTGGCGATACCCGCATGGCGCAGTTCATGCAGGCCATGGGCCACGGTCGCTATGCCGATCTCTGGCAATGGTCGATCGACCAGCCTGAGGCTTTCTGGTCGCAAGTCTGGAATTTCTGTGGCGCAGTTGGTGACAAGGGCACGGTCGTGCTTGCCGATGGCGACAAAATGCCCGGTGCCCACTGGTTCCCGGAAGCAAAGCTGAATTTCGCCGAGAATCTGCTGCAGCGTCGTGACGAAGGTGAGGCGCTGGTTTTCTGGGGCGAGGACAAGGTCAAGCGGCGGCTGTCGCGCGCCGGGCTCTATGCCGAAGTTGCCCGTTTTCAGCAATTTTTGATCGCCAGCGGGGTAGGCGAGGGTGACCGGGTTGCCGGCTACCTGCCCAACCTGCCAGAAACGTTGGTTGCCATGCTCGCCGCGACATCGCTCGGTGCCATCTGGTCTTCGGCTTCCCCGGATTTCGGCGTGCAGGGTGTGCTCGACCGCTTCGGACAGATTGAGCCCAAGGTGCTGATCTGCGTCGATGGCTACTGGTACAACGGCAAGCCGGTCGATTGTCTGGAAAAGAACGCCGAAGTGGTGGCAAAAATGCCTTCCCTGGCCAAGGTGGTCGTCGTTCCTTATCTGAGTACGGCACCGGACATCGCAGCGATTGGCAACGCAGTTGTCTGGAACGACATTGCCGCGGTCGACTCGCAAAAAGAGGTTATTTTCAAACGGGTTGCCTTCGAGCATCCGTTGTTCATCATGTTTTCCAGCGGCACCACCGGCGTGCCGAAATGCATCGTTCATTGCCATGGCGGCGTGCTGCTCCAGCATCTGAAGGAACACCAGTTGCACAGTGACGTGCGCCCCGGCGATCGTCTGTTCTACTTCACGACCTGCGGCTGGATGATGTGGAACTGGCTGGTTTCCGGCCTCGCATGTGGCGCGACGCTGCTGCTCTACGATGGCAGCCCGTTTGCCGCCAAGGGCAAGGTGCTGTTCGATTACGCGGCGACCGAGAAAATGACTCACTTCGGTACCTCGGCGAAGTTCATCGATGCCGCTGCCAAGCTGGGTTTGCAGCCGGGCAAAACGCACGATCTGACAGCCCTGCGCGCCATGTTTTCGACTGGAAGCCCGCTGTCGCCGGAGGGCTTTGACTGGGTCTATCGCGAAATCAAGGCGGATATCCTGCTCGCCTCGATTTCTGGTGGCACTGATATCGTTTCCTGTTTCGTGCTCGGCAATCCCGTGCTGCCCGTATACCGCGGCGAGATTCAATGCCGTGGTCTGGGCATGGCGGTCGATGTTTTCAACGACGAGGGCAGGCCGGTGCGCAGCGAGAAGGGTGAACTGGTCTGCACCCGGACTTTTCCGGTCATGCCGGTTGGCTTCTGGAATGATCCGGATGGCGCGAAATACCATGCCGCCTATTTCGAGCGTTTCGACAACATCTGGTGTCACGGCGACTTCTCGGAAATCACCGAACACGACGGCATCATCATCTACGGCCGTTCGGATGCGACGCTCAACCCCGGTGGCGTACGCATCGGCACGGCGGAAATCTACCGCCAGGTCGAACAGTTACCGGAAATTCTCGAATCGCTGGTGATCGGCCAGGAATGGCCGCCGGGCAAAGGTGACGACGTTCGGGTCGTGCTCTTCGTCCGCCTGCAGGAGGGGCATACACTGGATGCCGCGTTGATTGATCGGATCAAGAAACAGGTCCGCGACAACACCACGCCGCGCCATGTGCCAGCCAAGATCGTACAGGTGCAGGATATTCCCCGGACCAAGTCCGGCAAGATTGTCGAACTGGCGGTGCGTAACGTGGTGCAGGCACTACCGGTGAAGAACGTTGAAGCCTTGGCCAATCCGGAGGCGTTGGAGTTTTTCCGGGGGCGGGTGGAACTGGCTGATTAAGCCCGGCGTGCGAGCCGGGTGGCCAGTACTGGCACTTTGCGCACCAGTTCCAGACTTTTGCCGAAAAGCCAGCTCAATGCGCCGGTAATGCGCTGGCTGGCAGCCGGGCTTTCGATCCAGCGATAAAACAGCGTCGCGGCAGCAATGCTTGCGGTCAACGCCAGAATCAGGGCAAAAATGGCCGATGTCGGCGAAGACAGCTCAAGCTTGGCATAAAGCCCGTTGGCGATCAGCAGCACCGGGAAGTGCACCAGGAAGATCGAATAGGAAATCTGGCCGAGGAAAGCCAGTGGCCGGAAGTTCGGCCATTGTTCCAGCAGGCCGGTGCGGCGGCTGAATCCGAGGGTTAGCGCAACAATCAAGGCGAGGGCGATACGCAGCCGGAAATCGAGGACCAGCGCAGCAATCGCCACCGTGGCAATGACGCCCAGCCAGGCGGAGAGCTGCCGGCGATCCGAAGCCCACCAGGCGGCGGCACCCAGGCCGTAGGAGCCGAAGAAATAGATCGCCCAGTTGTCCCAGCTGGTGTCGCGGTTGAACCAGAATAGCGAAGCCGTCGTGACGGCCAGCACCAGCGCCGGGGCGAGCAGCCTGATGCGGCCGGACCAGAGAAGAATCGCCATCAGAGCAAACAGCTGGAAATCGATGGCGATGTACCAGACGCCAGCCGACAGGGAATCGACTCCGAGCAGCCCCTGCAGCAGGAAGGCGTGGGCCAGCCATTGTTTAAAGGTGGCGCGGGCCGGAATGGCGTCATCGTCCAGCCATTGATCGGCAATCGCCGCAGCCGCAATGGCCAGACCGATGGCCGCCAGATAAGGCACAACCAGACGCAGATAGCGCTTCCAGATCAGCGGCAGCGGCGAGACTTCCAAAGCCTCTCCATTGGCCGACAGCGCGCGCGCCGCAAGGAAACCGGCGACGACCAGAAAAACCTGGACGGCCATTCGGCCATAGTCGTAAAACCAACCCGTAAGCCCCGGCAAAACTTCGCGCGCAGCCGCGGCCAGCGGGCCGTAGGAGGAGAAATGGTTGAGCACGACGAGCAGGGCCGCGATCGCCTTGAGGGCGTCGATCAGCGGCATGCGGTTGGCGTTTTTGCTCATGGGCGGATAATACATGGATTGTTGCGGTGCACCAAAAAACAGGGCTTGTTTTTTATGGCTTAGTCAGACAAAACGCGCGATGAAGGAATTGGTGTACCGCGCCGGCAAATCAACCCAGACTCGGTGGCCGCTTCCCGGCGCAACGGTCACTGCTTCTCCGGCCCGGTTTTCCATGCGCGTCAGGGGCCAGACATGGTTGCCGGATGGATGCACGCATTCCAGTCGGTCGCCTAGGCTGAACCTGTTCTTGACCTCGATTTCCATCATGCCGCGTGCTTCGTCGAAGCGAACTGCATCGCCGACGTACAGGCTGCGGTCGGATTCGGAGTTGCCACGCAGGTAGTTCTGGTAATCGGCATCGTGGTGGCGCTGCAGGAAGCCATCGGTGTAGCCGCGATTGGCCAGCCCTTCGAGTTCGCGCAAGAGCGCCGGATCGAGCGGCTTGCCGGCGACAGCGTCGTCGATCGTCTGGCGGTAAACCTGCGAGGTCCGCGCAACGTAGTAGGGGCTCTTGGTGCGCCCTTCGATCTTCAGCGAATCGATGCCGATTTCAACCAGGCGGTGTACGTGTTCGATGGCGCGCAGATCCTTCGAGTTGAGGATGTAGGTGCCGTGCTCATCTTCCTCGATCGGCATCAGTTCGCCGGGACGCATTTTTTCTTCGAGCAGGATTTCCTGCTCCTGCGGCGGTTGACCGCAGCCGGCCGGCGCAGCGCCGTCGGAGGTGCTGACCTTGTAATCCCAGCGGCAGGAATTGGTGCAACTGCCCTGATTCGGGTCGCGATGATTGAAGTAACCGGAGAGCAGGCAGCGGCCGGAATAGGCGATGCACAGCGCGCCGTGAACGAAAACCTCGAGCTCGATATCCGGGCATTGCTGGCGAATTTCGTCTACTTCGTCGAGCGACAATTCGCGCGACAGAATAATGCGAGTAAGCCCTAACTTCTTCCAGAAGCGAACAGCGGCCCAGTTGACGGTGTTCGACTGAACCGAAAGATGAATTTTTTGCTCGGGCCAGGTTTCACGCACCATGTCGATCAGACCGGGGTCGGACATAATCAGCGCGTCCGGCTTCAAGGCGATGACCGGCGCCATGTCAGCCAGGTAAGTCGTCAATTTGGCGTTGTGCGGGATGATGTTGCTGACGACAAAAAACTGCTTGCCACGGGCGTGCGCCTCGTCGATCCCTTCCTTCAAAGCCGCGATGGTGCCGAACGCATTGTTGCGTACGCGCAGGCTGTAACGTGGCTGTCCGGCGTAGATTGCGTCGGCGCCAAAGTCGAAGGCGGTACGCATCATTGTCATTGAGCCGGCGGGGGCGAGGAGTTCGGGAGCTTTGAGCATAGTAGAATGCGGCAAAACCGCCCATTGTAGAGCCTATGTCCGAAGAAATCCTGATCAACTTCACACCGCAGGAGACCCGCGTTGCCGTCATGCAACAGGGTGTCGTCCAGGAACTGCACATTGAACGCACAAACAGTCGTGGCCTGGTGGGCAACGTTTATCTGGGCCGCATCTGTCGCATCCTGCCCGGCATGCAGTCGGCCTTCGTTGAAATCGGCCTGGATCGCACGGCTTTCCTGCATGTGGCAGATATCTGGCAACCGCGCGAAACGGCCGTCGAGCGGCCCATCGAAAAGGTGCTGGCGGAAGGGCAGAGTATCGTCGTCCAGGTCGTCAAGGATCCGATCGGCACCAAAGGTGCCCGGCTATCGACGCAGATTTCCATCGCTGGCCGGATGCTGGTTTACCTGCCGCAGGAAAAACATATCGGCATCTCCCAGCGCATCGAAGCCGAAGCCGAGCGCGAAGCCCTGCGCGAAAAAATTACCCGGCTGGTGCCGACTGACGAGCCCGGCGGCTTCATCGTTCGCACCATGGCCGAGAACGCCAGCGACGAAGAATTCGCTACCGATATCGCCTACCTGCGCAAAACCTGGGCCGATATCCGCGACAAGGCCCGAACTTCCGGTCCGCCGACAGTGCTTTATCAGGAACTTTCGCTTGGCCAGCGCGTGCTGCGCGATTTCGTGAACCCGGAAAGTGCCCGCATCGTCATCGATTCCCGCGAGAATTTCCAGAAACTGGCTGCGTTTGCCCAGGAATACACGCCGGCTGTACTGCCTTTGCTTGATCACTACACCGGCCAGCGGCCATTGTTCGATCTGCATGGCGTCGAGGAAGAAATCCAGAAAGCCTTGGCCCGCCGCGTCGATCTGAAATCCGGCGGCTACCTGATCATGGATCAGACGGAGGCGATGACGACCGTTGACGTCAATACGGGTGGCTTTGTCGGCGTCCGCAACTTCGACGACACCATCTTCAAGACCAACCTCGAAGCCGCCGTCACCATCGCCCGCCAGCTCCGACTGAGGAACCTCGGTGGCATCATCATTGTCGACTTCATCGACATGGAGAACGAGGAACACAAAAAAGCCGTGCTCGACGAATTCAACAAGGCGCTTGCTAACGACCACACGCGGCTGACCGTCAATGGCTTCACCGCCCTTGGTTTGGTTGAAATGACCCGCAAGCGGACCCGCGAATCGCTTGCCCACGTTCTATGTCAGCCCTGTCCAACCTGCGGTGGCCGCGGCGAGGTCAAGACGGCACGTACCGTTGCCTATGAAATCCTCCGCGAACTGCTTCGCGAAGCCCGCCAGTTCAATGCCCGCGAATACCGCATCCTGGCTGGCCCGGCCGTGGTCGATCTCTTCCTCGACGAAGAGTCACAGTCGCTGGCCATGCTCTCTGACTTCATCGGCAAGTCGGTTTCCCTGCAATCCGAACCGAGTTACTCGCCTGAGCAGTACGACATCGTTCTGATGTAATGACAATAAAGGAGACAAACCATGAACCCCAATTCCGAATTCGACAGTCTTGTTCCGAAGCAATCCTTTGATCGCCGGAGCTTTCTTGTGACCAGCCTTGGTGCTGGTTTCGCTTTGGCCGTGCAGCCGGTGATGGCACAGACCGCGATCAAGACCGATGATGCCGGCCTGCTTGCGGGTGAGATCAAGGTGCCCGTCAAGGATGGCGAAATGGTTGCGTATCGGGCCATGCCCAAGGGTGCGAACAAGCCGCCCGTGGTACTCGTCGTTTCCGAGATATTTGGAGTTCATGAATACATCAAGGACGTCTGTCGCCGTTTCGCCAAACTGGGTTACTGCGCCATCGCGCCCGAGCTTTTCGCCCGTCAGGGTGATCCGCGCAGCTACACCAGCATCCCGGAAATCCTGGAAAAAATCACCAGCAAGACGCCCGATGCCCAAGTGATGAGCGACCTGGATGCCTGCGTCGCCTGGGCTGCCGGCAAGGGGGCTGACACCAATCGGCTGGCTATTACCGGCTTCTGCTGGGGCGGCCGCATTTCCTGGTTGTACAGCGCGCACAATCCGCAGTTGAAAGCGGCGGTTGCCTGGTACGGCCGTCTTGTTGGTCCGGCGAACGAAATTACGCCAAAGCATCCAACTGACCTTGTCGGCCAATTGATGGCGCCCGTTCTCGGGCTCTATGGCGGGCTCGATACCGGAATTCCCCTGGAAACGGTTGAAGGCATGGAAAAGGCCCTGAAACAAGGCAGTGTCGCGGCCAAGGCTTCCGAGATATATGTTTATGACAACGCTCCGCACGCCTTCCATGCTGACTACCGTCCGAGCTACCACAAGGTAGAAGCGGAGGATGGCTGGGCCCGCATGCAGGCGTGGTTCCGCAAGAGCGTCGTCTGAAATCCTGATTTTGCGGCCGCGAGGCGTGCCTTCGTGCTACGCTTCGCGCCTCGACAGGCCTTTGTTCCATCATGACTACTGCTGAATCAACCCCTACCAACAAGCCGACCGACGCCCGTCTCCTGCTCAAGGACCTGCAAGTCCGCTTTGATGTTTTCCGCAATCACAGCCCGCTGGCCATTGGCATCGACAAACAGGTCTTTGCCCTGTTGCCTGACCTGGAAAAAAAGGCCCTGCGCCTCGCCATGCGCAGCCACACCATTTCCACGCGCTATCTGAAGGAAATGGAGAAAGGCACGGTCCGCCTGAATCTCGACGGCACACCAGCAGGCGAAGTGACCGATGAAAATCGCCAACACGCCGCTGAACTGCTGCGTGAGCGTTTCAAAAAACAGGTTGAGCAAAGGAAAGCCGCTGAAGCAGCAACGAAGGCTGAGCAGCAGCGCTTGGAAAAGCTGAACCAGTTGGCGGAAAAATTCGGCCGCAAGGACCGCTGATCCTGCACCCGTAACCAGATTCCATCGGAAAATGAAAAAGGCCAGTCGAATCGACTGGCCTTTTCAGTAATCTGGTGGGGCGCGACAGATTCGAACTGTCGACCTACGGATTAAGAGTCCATTTCTAACCCGTTGATTTGATTAAACAATTTAATCAAATCCAAGAATAATCAACGAGTTGCGCTACCGCAACTTACCGCCAGTTACCGCTATTTACTGCACCCACTGCAGCAAATTTGCAGCATCACTACCGCTCCAGAATACCACTAAAAATATCGAAACTGAGTAGTCGCATATTTTTCGCTTCGCATGATCAATTAATGGCCATCGCTATATCAATGGCCGGCAGATGCCGGTTCAAAAATCGAGCGACCATGCAAAATCTCCTTACCGCGAAAGGCCTAGCAGAACTGAGTGGCCTAGCACTGCAAACCATCTATAACCGCCACGCGAACAGCGGTTCACTGCCTCGATGCATCAAACTTGGAAATCGTCTTCGGTTCCAGCCGGACGATGTGCACTCGTGGCTCGCCGATTGCTATGAATCACAAGAGAATTCAGCACCTGAACTCGACATCTGTATGCTTGCTCCAGCGCGCCGGGGGCGCCCGACCAAACAAGAGCAAGTCGAGCGGCGACGGCGTGTACTAAATGATGGCTGTCGAGATTGATGTGAGTAATGGAGCGCAGCCACGCGACAGGAAGTTTCGCTGCTGTTATTCCCCACCTTCGGTAATGCTAGGGAATGTGCATATGTGCGCCGGTTCGCACATTCATTTGCTCAGAAATCGGGGCGCCTTTATCTTCCTTAGCAAACCGCGTGTGCCAGTAATTTTCCTTCTTGCCTACGTTGCAGGAGCTTCATGCCTCATGTCCAAAACCTTTGCTCGTAAACCACTCCAATTTCGGGCCCGCCGAAACTGGCTACGCGCGCTCAACGCCGCAATCACATCGGATGACCGAAACCAAAGGCGCTGCACGCCCGAAACAGTTTCAGGCTGAAAGACATAGCCCCGTTTGAACGCTTTAGTCTGCTCCGGCATCAATGCGGCAATCTCAATGCAAGCCGCATCGATAGATTTCAGGAGCTGCATGAGTCTTTCTTCGGGCGGCAGGATCGCCGTATCAGGCTCTGCTCCCAAAGGGGTTTCAACGGATACCTCAACATCCTCAGCCAAGTCCTCGGAGGCCTCTAGCAGGGCTTTAAGCGCGGCCTGCTGGTCAGGCTGGCCAATGTGCGTCGGGTACGCCGGCATCCGCGGGATAGCCTGAAGATTCTGTGTTGCCCAACGCAAAGCGTTTCCAATTGCCGCACGATTTTGCCTGCATTCTTCCTGCTCTCGCTTCAGCCGCGCCGGAATAAGGACGTCGAGGGTAATGCGCTGCATCAATGACAGATATCGCTCCGGTCGACCTAGCGTGCTTTCTCGTAGTAGCACCTCAAAGGTGCTTGGTACCTCGGTCGCCGTACGGGGAAACGAACCCAAGTAGGTCTGAGCGGTCGCGCTGCCGCCGCCCGGCAGCGCGACGTACCGATTGGCATACAGCATCACACTGGATTTGTTGATTTTGAGCGAAACGGACGAAGGTTGAACATTGGCCATCTGGAAATCCTCTCAGGGTTGATTCCCCGTATAGCGACGTCCCTTCATTTCCATTCTCAACCAAGCGGTAGCCCTCTGCTTTTTTCTTTCACCTTGGTGATCGTCAGGGTGAGAAAACCTCTATCGGCAAACTCACGCTGTGGGCGACCGGGGATTGAGCGGGCTCACCCGCGTATGCCACCCGGTCGATATCGGCACGTCAAGGTGCTACACCGTGTTGAGTGCCAGCGGCTCACCGTGACTCAACTTCTGCACGTAATAGATGAATGGCAACTCACCTTCGTAACCACGCCGGCGTGTCTCCTCGCACAATGCCCAAGTTTGAGTACGAACTCCATGAAATCCAGGCTGATTCGCCAAGCGCTCCAGCCAGGCGCGGATGCCAGACTGATGACGTTGCTTAACCAGAGCATCAAGCAGCACATAATGCTCGGCCATTTCGACTTTCGGCCGTCGCCAAGTCCAACTGGTGCGACCACGAGTCGCATGACGGACTAGTTCGTAGCCTAGCCATTCAAGACGAGGTTTGTCCGTAACGCTGCGCAAGTGCTCTGCTTCCAGACCAGTACCATCAGTGACTAGCAGCAGCCAGTGCACACCCTCGGCACCTTCTGGCCAGTACATCACTAACAGCGCATTCGCTAGCCCTTGGCGTTTTCGCACCAAGCGCTGCGCGGGTGAGGCTCCGATGCGGTAAAGGGTATGGAATTTGTTAGCCAGATGTATGGCTTTAGCAGCTTTGACGGTGCCGCAAGTGTATTGATGATAGCCGCGTGGAATGAGGTCCAGAATGCGGGTCAGGGCAGCGGTTTTGCTGTGGGAGATGGGCGTAGAGGCAGGCATTTGCGTGGGGTTCCTATGCAGAGAGTTAATTCTCTGTATAGGAACCCCACGTCGTTGCAGTGTGATTTGATGTGACGAAGTCACATGTAATGATGTTCCAAGATTTTTGTGCCGATCGCCATCAGCGATCGCTACACTTTGCAGGACAGTAGAAAGCACTCGCGAAGGCGGGTGCGAGCGCATGCTGCGGCGTTCTGCCTAGAGTGACTGAGGAATCGGGCACTCTAGGCAGAACGCCAACTGCAAACACACGGCTGAAAAGCCACGCCGGGTTGCCAACCCGACAGGCAAAGGATTGCCAATCCTTTGCCAAGCAAACGCTGAAGCGCAGTGCCACTAATCTGGCTCGCTGCGCTACGCTGGGCGCTGGGGGGTGAAACTCCCCCCTTCGACCCAATCGCACGTCCCCGCTCGCTGCAAGGAATCGACCAGCGAGAGCCGGGGCATCTGAAGACGTTGGGCGACCATGAAACGGCGCTAGGCAGGAAATGGCCTAGTGACCTGGTTGCGAGTGAAAGTGGGTAGAAAGTCCCACCGGTGGTGGCGTACCGCAAGGGCGCAACGCCTGCCACACAGGAAGGCTTTTGAGCGCGTCGTGAGGCGCGAGAGTATCAAGGCGAAAGCTGGCGATACCGGCACCTGGAGAAATCCGGGGTCAATGGATAGCTCAACCCTGTAACTGCACCCCTTGAGGGTGCTGTGTGGAGTTCCGTAGAGCCATAGGCGTGAAGCCGTGGTTCGTAGTCGATGATGCATGACCTGAGTACCTCAGCCGCTATGGAACATCGGGCGGGGGAAATCTAAGGAAAGCCGGAAGGCTAGGGAAGTGCGGAGACAGTGGCGCTACGGAGCGCAGTAGCTGCAATCTAATTGGGGAATCTCTCTTCTGACCATAACGGGTGGCACCGGATGGAATGACGTAGAGAGAGGGAGACTCGGTGAATAGGGTTTGACTGCTTGGACGATACGACCGAAGTCCAGCGGGAGTTGCGCGAGCAACGGCGAGGTTGGCACCTCGTCCCAAAAGCCGGGAGCGTTTGCGAAAGTGTGTTCTTCGTGAGAGGAAAATTGGGCTTGGCAGCCCGTTGCAGTATCGGCCCTGCTCTGTGCTTGGCGGCATGGTGCAGGACAACATCGTTTGGCGACGATGTCAGCGGTAAAGGGTGTTCGGTGATTTTTGCCGGACCGTCATCAATTTTTTGTGGTTTTAGGCGCCCCTTTTTGGGGCGCCTTTCATTGATCAAAACTAATTTGGGTGTGACTCTCGTTGAGTGAGTGTTTGGTGCTGGAATCGCGGCCTGCCTTGACAATATAATAATATGTTGTATCATACAACATATATACATTACTGCTTTTTCGAGGTGATATGGCCATTACCAAAAGAAACATCTTCGACGCAGCCGACGCGCTGGACGCAGTTGGGCAGCGTCCGACCTTGGCGGCGCTGCGCAAGGCGGTCGGCGGCGGCTCTTTTACCACCATTTCCGAGGCCATGAAGGAGTGGTGGGCGGGTAGGGCGGCCCGGGATGTTCCCGCGCATGAGCCCGCGCCGCCAGCGGTCGGTGAGCGCCTGGGGGAGGTTGCCAACGAAATATGGGGGCTGGCTCTGCAGGTGGCGAATGAACGCCTAGCGGATGAGCGCGAGGCGTTCGATGTGGCACGCGCCCAGGCCGAGCAGGAAAAGCTGGAGGCGGTTGAGTTGGCAGATGCTGTCAGTGCGGAGCTTGAGGTGTTGCAGGGCAAGGTCTCTGCCCTTGAAGACGCCGAGCATGCAGCGCTTCTGGACTCAGCGACGCTGCGCGCGCAACTGGCGGAAGGCCGGGAGCGGGTGGCAAGAGCCGAGGCGCGTGCCGAGGAAATCGAGAAGCGCGCGGATGACCTGAATGCCGAGTTGGCCCGTGTCAATGGGCAGAATGCCGATCTGGTCAGTGCCTTGGCGGGCGCAGCCAAGGCAAAAGGCTAACTTAATACGTTTTGCACGGCTTGTAGGAGGCCCGGCGTTAACCCCGGTTGGCAAATCTATCCGAAGCGCTAAGTCGGTGTGTTTGGGCCCTGGGACAAGTCGTGCATCTGGCGATGTGGGGGGCTTTCAAATAAGCTCAAGGCTCGTCGTCGCCTCAAGGCCTCACACTTGTTCTTGCCCTTGGACCCGGTCAGGTATGCTAACCACGCTCAGCGGATCGATAGGTCACCTCGGCCCACATTTCTGCCTTTGCCCTAGATAACCCGCTGGAAAGAATTGCAGCAGCCATGCTTTGAACATGCTCCCAAGTGCCGCGCGCAGTAATTTTCAACTCAATCTTTCCTGCCGAAATTAATTGAACCGTGGCCGGGTGAACATCGATGCACTGTTTTACATGGAGCATGAGAAACTGCCCATCCATGCTTGGTGGAACATCCTGAACCGTAATGACCGTATGAACACATTCATCGGTTTTCGCAAGTTGGTGTTCGAGTGCCTCTAGCGCAGACATCAAATCACCTGATTGTGTTCCAGCTTTGGCTAGATGGACGGCATTTGCCAAACTCGTGTGCCAATCCCCGTTGAAAACCAGGCCGCGAAACCGATTGGGATGACAACTCATAGTTTCTGACTCCTTGACTCCTTGGAACCAACTGGTGGCAGTTGACACATCAACTACCAAGCGCATTTATTTGTGAATCGCATGGAACACCTCTTCGTGCTTTGGAAGTGCCATTTGGACAAGCGAGAGTCAACGAGCTCAAACTCCCTGAGAGTTCTGCACGGCGAATGCCTCAAACCAAGCCTACGCCGGATGACTGCAAAGCGTTTCTCGAAATAACGCACTGGGGCAATTCGATCTCAGGAGATAGCGAGCAGCACATGACCGACAGTGATCTACGCTGGTGCTATCTAATGCAGGCAAAATCTCGTGGGTGGCTTGCCTTTGATGGAACAGTTCGACTGCACATCTTGCGCGATGCACTTCTCACGAAGTATGGGAGCATCCTTGAGTCCTTTGGAAAAGATTTCTGTGGCGACCTTCAGGGTGTAAATAGTGGATTTATTGGCTACATGTTGCGTCAATCTGTGGGACACCGTCATCCGCTTAAACATATCCTGTTGCTAAATTTTTTGTTTGACGATTACGCCGAGTTTCAACGCGTCTTCCGCGAGACGCAGAGCATGCTCATGGAAGAGGGTACGCGCGCATGTGAAAAAAGGTTGCGCGACAGCCGGCAGCAGTTAATACACCTTATATCGAACGAGCTGTCCGTCCAGCAGGCCGCAATGCTTGTCGACACATCGACGACTTCGGCAATTCGTTTTCTCGACAAACAGCACGTTGATCGCAAGCACCGCCCCCATATCATCGGCACCGATAAAGAAATACGGCTATGTCGTCTACTGGCTCAAGGTCGCCCCAGGAGTGAAATCGCAGAGACCGTTGGCATTCGACGCACATTCATCAAGGACTATCTTTCCCTTCACCCTGAGCGTCGGAAGCGCTGGGAGGCAGAGAAACTTCGGAGGGAAACTCGGACGCATCGGCAGCAATTCCTGGCAGCGTTACGCGACCACCCCGAGTTACCGATTAAAGCGATTCGCCGACTGCCTCAGAATGGTTTTCAGTGGCTTTATAACAATGATCAGGAATGGCTACGCTCGACACTGCCAGGCATTTTTCACAGATAGAACCAGAACCTCACACGCCCGATCCATCCGCCGTTACAAGCAGCTCGGCGGACTTTGTCAGCAACTACAAATGATTGTTCGCGTCTGCCTCGTGACTCTTGGCCCGGCCCAGACAATAGTCAGCATCTAAACTCAATGGACCACGATCCGAAGCGCGCGAAACTCACATCCTTTTGATCAGTAGTCCTCATTCGGGCTACGCGTCCTGAAGTTGTCGAGTAAATCCCCCACTCAGTGTTGCAACTCGCGCATTCGGCCTTGAACGCGCCATCACGCGGCCTAAACGAGGCCAATGCACCGCAGTGGCGACAGGTCGCCAGCGATTCCAGTCGTTGAACAGTGCTTGACATCTTTGCCTGGGTGCCTGCATTGAGCCCTGCGACCGGCAACCAAGCATCGAATCGTGCTCGATCCTCACCGGACAACGGGCAGAGGAGACGCCAACTGCCACCATCGACCACTCCAATATGGTTGTCCGACAACCACGCGACCGAAATGGATGGCAGTCGCTCAATAGGGGTGCCGTAAGACTCGTAAACTGGACACCATAGGAATCGCTCCACGAGCAATCTGATTTTCTCCTCACAGTAGAAATCCAATGGATTTACTGAAAAGACACACCCCTTCGCTACGCTATCCAGTCCAGCAAAGTCTTCCTGTTCGGCGGACGGCAGTCTCGACACGATCAATCTCCCCGATCCATCGGGTCGCAACCCTGCGATCTGCGGCACAGCATCCAGCGCGGGAACAAACACCAACTCGCGGTCAAGCAATCGGAGAGTGATCTCGCCTTCATTGGCAACCAGGGAACCGGATGACCCAGCAAAGGTGAAACCATCGGTATCGCCTAATAATGCAACTGGCTGGACACCCCGAAGCACCCGTTGAATAATCATCCGCAAATACAAACTGAAGTTGTAAAGCTCTATTTGCCGTTCCCTGAGCACCTCCCCGGGAGTCTTCTCTGTCGGCCCATTGAATCGTTGATGCAAGTGCCACAGCGTTTTCAGATGCCGATAGTGCTGGTCATGATTGAGGATATTGGTATGTCGCAACTCGGCTGGAACTTGTGCCGAACGCGCTACCTTGTTGTAAAGGTCAGAATGACGCAGCAAACCGATCTTTTGCATCGAGGAGCGTAGTTCCTTGATCGCATACTTCGACTCATCGAGTACGCTTTCCATGCCCCCCTTGGACAACTCTGTTGCCTCGCCCCAGAGTTTGCAAAGTTTGTCTCTCAAGCGATAGTCGAATCCCTCAGCCGAATCGAGTTTGAGTGCGCCCTCAAAAACGTGTTGCAGTTCTTCCGTCTCAGCCAACCTACGGCGCAAATAGTGTTCCAACCTGTCCAGCAGGCGGGCGAACACCTTGTTTTCATAGATGCCCCACTCATCATCGCTGACCATGGACATCAGCCGTTTTGGCAACACAGCCGTTATCGTTCTGCGGTGCCAGTCTTCGGAGCGGGCAGCAAGGCGTTCCAGAGCTCCTGGCGCCATACGCCTCACACGCGAGACATCAACGAGCTCGGACTCATACTTCATCGAGTACCGCGGACGACGAACGATCTCATCGAGATGGCCTCGGTCGAGGATATCTCCAAGCGCCTTATCGAGTTGGTTCAACTCGAGCGCATCTGCCATTTCCGGCGGAACCAGCGGCGAAGGCAGTACCTCACCCCCCTCCTCAACACGACACGCCAACAACGTAAGTGCCCTGCAAATAATGGTCCGCTGAGCTTCCCGGGAGTCGTCTACTAAACCTTCTTTCAAACACCTGGAATCATCAAATGTGCGGGGCACGCCCCGTATAGTGCAGCCCTCACGGCCATCGCTGAGCAATACCGCCCCCTTGGCCAGGTCGAACCGATCATTGAGCGCAACAGGACTCAACAACCTGAAGCGCCCCGCCTCAACACGCTCGGGCAAAGCGACTTCTCGTCCTTGGTAGAGATCGAACACCCTCACGCACCACGCTCCATCCGCTTGCGATCTCGCTCAAGAGCACTGACGCAGCGCACAGGAAGATCGCTAATCGAGAATTCCTGAAAGACCGAAAGGAGTGCCTCTTTAACCTTATCAAGCTGGTCCCTGGATATATCGTAACGGCCCACCACCTTGCCAGCCCTGAAGATTCGTGTCGAAAGCAGATGATCAAGGGCGCCAGCGAACGTCCCGCCACACTCCTTCACAACCGGCAAGAAACACTTCGCCTGCCTCTCGAAACGGTTACCCCAACCGATACCGAACTCCTTGTCGAGCACGCTCGAAAATTCGCTGTTGCTGACAAAGCCCAACATCTCCGCCACTTCCTTCTGGTGCTTATTTCGAGCGTCCTTAAATGCTTGATTGAGTGCGGCGAAGGAGTAGGTTCTCTGGGGGATTCGTCGATCAATACTGAATCGCTCTTCATGCCTCGGAAGCTCCAGCACGAAAGCACGGTCGTGGGTTTTGTCGGCCAATTCATTCGTGGTTTCGTCCTGGTTGGCTGTGCCGATGAACCAGAGGTTCTGCGGCAACTGAACCTCCCGACCGTCTCGGAGCAGGCGTGGCGCATTTGCGGGGGAACTCTCCATCAACCTGATCCAGCGATCACCAGGCGACTTCTCAAGTGCCGATAAGAAATCCGCGAAATACTGCTCTGGACGCGACAGGTTCATCTCATCCAGTAGCACGATATTGAACCGGTCACTGGCTGATGGTGTGAGGGCGCGATAGATTGCCTGCAAACATTCCTTTTCGGAGAAACGCTTTTCAAAAGCGTTGTAGTGTCCCAGCAGATCACTTCGGTCGCGCCAACCCGCCTGGACAGCGATATCCTGACACTCACCACCAACTGCCTTGGCAAAAGCCTTGGCAAGGCTAGTCTTGCCAGTGCCGCTGATTCCCTGAAACACGTGCAGCTGGCTCATCGCCAAACCGCCGATAAAAAGCTGAAGATCCGCCAGCCTGAAGTACAACTCGTTGTTGGGTTCAGCGACTGCAATCCGGTGCTGCAGCTCTTCAGTAAACGTCTTGAGACTTTCGATCGAATCAACTGGTCTCGGAGTTTGGTATGGCTCACGATCCATCTTCACCAACTCAGGGAAGGCGACATCGGCTTGTTGCGACTCAACAAGACTGGTGATGCGGGATTCGAGGTCGCGAAGATGACCTTCCATGAGTTGCTTGTGTCGCTCAAGCGCACGTTTTTCCTGCGACCACTGTTCACGCTCAAGCACCACCAGTTGATGCTGATGGGCTGCGACCTTTCGCTCCTCAAGCTCCTGCCTCAAGTCCCTGATCTGTTCGTGGGTAGTGTCCAACTCCTCTTGCAAGCGGTCTAACTCACCAATCGAGTCGGCTGTTTCTTGATTACTCAGCCTACCCTTCAACTCACGACTTTCCCGGCGCAGATCTTCAAGTTCAACTCGCAGTGACGCAGGATCCCGTCCTTGAAGATTTTCCGCAAGTTCAGCATATTCTGCCAAACGGTCTCGCTCGACTCGAACAGCTTCATTCAGTCTGCCAATCCGGCGATGCAAACTCTGAACCTCTTCCTCCCGCCGTTTCACTTCTTCGTCAAACTCACTCTTGATCTGCTCCTGCATTTCACGTCGCAAAGCTTCGATCGAACGCCTCTGGAGCAGAAATGCACCTTCCTTGGATTCAAGTTCAGCGGCTTTCCGATCGAGCTCCACCTGTCTTGCATCGAGTGCCATTGCTCTACTCTTGGCGTCGCTTATCTGAGCATCCACCTCAGCCTGAACTCGCTCATGTGCTTCTCTCCGATCCTTCTCAAGATCCCTGCCAATTTCTAGCTTTCGCAACTCAAGAGCTTCGATTTCCACTCTCAGCGTCTTCAGTGCTTCCTCGTTCTGTTTGCAGAATCCGCTACGCGCATTGAGTTCTCGCACCTCGACTTCACGCTCCCTCTCCAACAGGCGTGCTTCCTTCTCCGCTTGCCTTGAGGCGAGGCTCTGGGCCATGGCATTCTCCGCCTCCAAGACCTCCTGCCTGCCCTTGAGTGCTTGCGCTTCCTTCTCAAGAGATTCTCTCAACGCCTCGAGTTCCTTCTTCTCAGCATGCAGTTTCGCGACTTCTGCTTGGAGCCGCTCACGCGCTTCCTGCTCGACCTTCGCACGCTCATCTGGTGGCAAATCTGCATCAAGCTGCGCAACAAGAATCTCAGCTGACGCCTGGGGCAATACCGCCTGAACGACGCCAGCATTGGAAAACATACCTCCGATCAAGGAAGAGGGCTTTTGTACATTCTGGTTGCCTGAATGTAGCGGCAATCCGTTGCCTTTTTTCTTTTTTGACATATCAATACCAATCTGCAAATTGCGCCATCCACTGGATGGCAAATTCCGAATGCTTCAGGACTGCGTCCATAACCGGGCGCTCTCCCGAAGCGTGACCACCAACCTTGTTTCGGTAATCCGCAAGCTTAGGGAGCTGAGCCAGTTGCAACTGGTCGGTGCTCAATTGATGAAACGGATGATCCTCGCGGGCATTCGCCGAAAACAGCGCGCCTGCCAACAGGGCTTTCAAAGGCTGATCGCGATTGGTCATGGCGTTCGCAACAGAACGCCTTGCCTGCCCAGCCAGAATGCGGACGAGCTCATCATCGATTACCTTCAACGACAGCGAGCGAAGCTCTGTCAGAGCCTCATCTCGGCTCCAGTTGCCATTCTTCGGCCAACATGGCTCGGCTGACCACTCCTCCAACAACCACTTCAGAACAGCCTCAATCAGACTCGCGGACTCTGTCATCAAAGCCCCTAAATCCTCTGAATGAACTCTCCCGTGAGACTCTTCGATCTTCGCCTTCTGGCGCAGCACCCTCAACAAATGCTCTCGTACGAGAGGCGCACGGCTCTTGAGGAAGGGATATTTCGATTCAACTTCGAAGTCCGCATGCTCGGCCAGCCGTTCGAACCACTCGTCTATTGAGAGATTGTCAGCTGCGAGTTCGGGCAGCAAACTCTGCATCCGACGAGTCAGCTCGGCATGCCCCCTCGCCTGATCAAGGAATGGTTCGCGTAACCACGACACCGCCGACCGTATCCGAAACGGATCACTAATCAACCAGCGCTGCGGGCCATTCTCGTCCCGGTATAGCTCACACCACAGGTGAAGCCTCACGGGTTCATCATCTACATAATCAAGTGTTCGAATGTTCAGATCGAACTCTGCTCGATGCTCGCCACGCCGTGCATGCGCCAATTCCTGACGATATTGCTTGTAAGCCGCCATCAACCCATGAGAATCCGCCTTGGCAGGCGCAGTTGCGCGAAGAAGAAAAGGTGTGTCCTGCCGCCCCTTCTCTCTTTCCAGAACAAAGACCGGGCGGTTGTTGAGGTCGCGTCCGACCGGCTCTATCTCGGGCAGCACTGTCGAGAAACGTGGCAATAACTTGCCCCCAATGGCATCCTGAAATGCGTAGCCCACCGTCAGATTGAGCCGGCGGTCCTCGGCATCGTCCAACAACTTCTCGCCATCTGGAGTCAACTTGTAGCGGTAATCCAGCCAGCCACTCGGTTGAAGCTGCGACGCAATGATAAAACGCACCAACTCTGGGTCGATCGCCATCAGCTTGGCGATTTTCGCTAATTCGCTCACGCCGGCACGCATCAATCCCAGCATCGTTTCCTGAAAAAGGTTACAACCCGGAGGCTGTCGATCATCGGGATAAAGCACCTTCCAGGCGTAAACTGGCCACAAGAGATTCTCGCGCTTACCGATTTTGCGGTTGTACTCCCGCGGTACGTAACAATAGCGGTCAGAAAACATGTCCATGACCTCCCTTGCAAAGCGCGAGGAACGCATGCATCGCTGGCACCCCCTTTTCGGCCCCCACTGACTCAGCCATCACTTTGTCTCCGACCGCAATCAGTAGTGATCGCTGACGGCTCATTGCCACGTTCATCCGGTTGCTCAACCGCAAATGACCATACTTTCGATTGGCTGCATTCTCAAAGGCGTCGGTATCGCTCTCTATCGGCAAATGCTGGTGGTTAGCACGGACGACCGACAGTAGAACAATGTCGAACTCCTTGCCCTGAAAGGCATCCACCGTTCCGACTCTGAACCGCTCCTCATGATTGCAGGTCTTTCGATACTGCTCCTCGATCTCCCACTCTCCCGTATCGGCATTGCGGGCGGTCACCCCTAATCCTTGTAGAGCATCGAAAATCGAATCACGCTGCGCGCTATAAAAAGTGATCACGCCAATACTCACCGCGTCACCGCAGTTGTCGAGCAGACGCTTTGCTTCCTTGGCTAGGCGAAGGGCCTCGAGCGTTCTCATCCAACTCGAGTTACCGCTTGGTTTGCGCTCTTGTGCTTCGCCATCGATGCAAGGCACGTCTATCCAGCAACACACCTTGCCCTCATGACCTGGAATATCGGCCATGAAACTATCCGGGTTGCGACCGGAGCGAACGGGATCCAGACCCTCACTTTCGTAGAACTCGCGACTGACGAAGTCTCCGAGCACTGGATGCATTCGAAACTGGGTATCCAGCATCACGATGCGTCTTACGCCATCTCTGCGCTCACTGTCCTTAAGTTGCCTCCACAGTCTCTGGAACAGTGACTCCTTGTACGCTTCGCGTTGTTCATCGCTTAGCGAATGACTAACGGCTACGGCATCTTCCACCTCCGGCTCGAGCAAGTGCGGAAGCTGTCGATGGTCTCCAACCAGTACAATGCGCCGTTCCGCCATTGACATGGGAATGAACAAGTCAAGCGGGTTCGCTCGTGCGGCCTCATCGATGATCACCGTATTGAAACTGATGCCGGCCTCACCGATACCAGTCAAATCCTTCAGGCTGGCCATGTGCACGCTGGCTGCCTGCTGGCAGGTCGCTCCAACCACCATGGCATATTCTCGAACGGTGCCACGAACCCTTACCGGGTCAGTCTTGAAAGCATCCCGGTATCGAGCCAAAACGCCAGCAACACCAAGGCGAGTTCTCTTGAGTCGATCCTCGATACCCGCCTCGATGGCAATTAACAGACTGCGCCCACGCTCATCGATGCGGTTCCTCACTGTGAGTGGTCGGTAGTCGAGCAGGCTATCCAGTAACTCGTCACGCAATGCCCGCAGAATCTGAGCCTTATCCTGATTAAGCGCATGCACGTTCTCGAAGTCTCGCAAACGTTTAAGCAAGGGCTCGGAAACACCACCACGGTATTCTACGGAGAAGATCAGATCGAGTAACCGTTCCTTCCCATCGTCGTCAAAGCTCGCCGGCGAAACGCGCAGCGCACGGATCTTTCTCAGGAGCAGCGGTACATCAGTGCGGCTCGCCAAACTTGCCGCAGGCTGCTCGCTGACATATTCGCGCCACTGATCCATCAACAAGTAGTCAAGGCGGACCCTGTGCTCTTGCTCCAATACGTCGAGACACTCCGATAGTCGGAGCATCTCTTCCCTGCGCTGTTCGGCTGAGAACTGACCATGCTTCAGCTTGGCAATCCCTGCGTGAACACGCCTAAGCAAATCGAGATGGTTTTGTTCCGTCTCGTATTCGCTCAACTCAGCTGCGATCTTCTCCGCGGTTTCGTCACACCAACGCTCGATGAGGTCCACACCCTCTGCATCTCTGCGCCGCCCCACCTTGATGCCAGGCAATCCATAGACGCTTGTGCGCTCGAGCGCGTTTTCGACTGCATCGTGCTGAAAGCTTGAGATCAGCACCTGATGTTGTGCACTTGCGCTCTCGCCCAGTTCGGACAAGCGACGCTCTAGCGCAGCGATCACCTGCGTCTTGCCAGTACCGGGCGGGCCGATTATCAGCGCGATGTCGGGAGTCTCCAGCGCCGTCTTGATAGCCTTCTCCTGGCTATCAGTTGGTTTTCCGTGTTTGAAGCACTCCAGAGCATAAGGCGTCAAAGCCTTCTCGCGACGAATACGGGCAGTTGGTAGCGGTATGTTCTGGAAGATGTAACGCAACTGTGGCAGTCGGCGTCCACTCTCGATTGCCTGACGCGCGTTGAGCCGTCGCTCCTGAACGGTGCGGTCGCCAGCCAGCGAGAGCGATAGATAGCCGCTTTCAGGAGGGCGCTTGAAGCCGACGGCAACGATCAGAATTTCGTCACGTTTTCGGAACGGGAATTCTGGCCTGCCCCGAAACCGCCGCGAAGCGGAAACCGCACTGGTCTCGTCCTGAATCTCCCGCCACTCCGGGTGCTCAGCGGTTGCCTCCAATTCCAACCCAGCATCAGACTCGATCGTCTTCCATACCTTTTCGAACGCCTCCCTTTCAGCAGGTGCAACCTTGAATCGCCACACTCCACCTTCATCCCCTGCCTCATCCGCTCGGGAATACGCAAGTACATTGAGTTGCGCTGCCTGGCGGAGGCTTCTTTGCCACTCTTCCTCGCCGTATTTCTTCCACAGATCGATGTAGCTGCCATAGCTTTGCACCGACTGCTCCAGCTGGCCGCGAGCTGCTGGGGAAAGAACTTGACTAGCCACCGTGTGCTCGACGAAGCACAACTCGCCAATCACCATGCTCCAGTCCGCATTTTTTGCGTTGAACCTGCTCAGCCGTCTGAGAAAGACCTGCCCCTTGCTGCCTTGCTCAAGATCGAGCCGCCAGGAGCGGCCGATCACGGACCAGTCGCCCTTGTGCGCACCTTGCATTCGCAAGACAGCAAACCAGGGTCTATCTCCGCAGACCAGAAACTCGTCTCTCAACCAATTTAGGCGATGCGCTTGCTCCATTTTCGCCAGATCGACAACCTCGCGTGCCAACATGTCGAATGCCTGCTCGTCGACGGCCACCTCTAGTGGCTCATCCAACGGAGACCAATCAGAGGGCAACACAGTCTGAAGATGAAAGTTCTCAGCGGACTGTTTGACCAGCAACCAGGCCAACTGCTGGCCAAGCACCGACTCGAAGGGTTTGCCGCCAGCGTTACGTTCCAGCTCGAGGACATCATCACCCTGGGCCAACCATGTGTACCCGGCATCATCCCGCCACACCCGAACCGCCTCGAGCGGTTTCAACTGTTTGGGTAAAGACGCTTCGCTCCGTAGAACATAGACGCCAGGCTCGAACAATGGGAAGTCAGCAAGTCTCATGAGCCATCACCATTTGAAGCGCCAGGCGTAATGCACGTCGTCCAGATCGGAGAGATGCAACATGTAGTAGTCCCCCCTGCGGATCGCCGCATTCAGTTTCTTCTTGCTGCCAACAACGCGAACTTCGGCCGTTCTCTGACTTTGAAGGGCAATCCTTCGACCTGACACCGGTTCGATGCGGAGCCCAACTTCATCGAGCCTTAGGGAGCAAATCGGCGCACTCTCCGCATACAGGGCCGAACCAACTGGCGAGTATCTCAGCTCCACAGGCTCACTACCGAGAACCATTCGGTGTTCGGTCCTGATCCATGGGTCTTTAAGACCGAATTCAGTTCTCTCCTCCTCAGAAAGCGGACTGTAAAGGTAGTGAGTCATCAGGAGATGGGTGCCCTCATCCTGTATGCGATCGCAAAACGGGCACTGGCTGGACCTGTTGAAGTAAAAGCCACTTCCGCAGGCGTCGCCTCCCTTACATGTCATCAACATCGCAGCTGCCGCCTCGAACGCCGCTCGCCACTCGGCGAGCGTCGGTCGTGCACCCGGGTCGGTACGCCCTAGGCCGAAGCACTGCTGAAAGAGTTCCCGCAACTCCTTGGTCAGCACGAAGTCTCTGGGCAAACCCTTGGAGGATCGGTTTACATCGTCATCAGTGTCATCAACCCAGGCAATCTCGCCCAAGCGCGCACGCTCCTCTTTTTCTGGCTCGCCTTCGACAACCAGATCTCCCTTGAATGGGTGCGAGAGTGTCAATAACTGGAAAGCGATAACACCTACGCTCCAGGAGTCCGTCAGACTATTGATGCCGCTCTCCCCGCGCATGATCTCCGGCGCGCCATAGTCCCGTGTGTAAATCTTCTGCCCACCTTTTCGCGAAAGCAGGCTGATGTTGTCGCAGTCGATCAACCAGACCTCGGCATGCTCTCTGGACCGAGAGACGAAGATATTCTCCGGTGAAAGATCGCCATAGGCCAATCCACGGCCATGCAATGCAGCCAGCGTAGCGCTCAAGCTTTCCAGCAAACGCAAGCGCTTAACCAGCCCGCCGGAATCGATGAAGCCTTGCAGCCCCCGCCCGTCGTACATCGCAGTCATCGACTCTTCAAGCACGTCGGTGAGCGGGACGAGGCCATCCATTAATTCCATGACGTAGCCGAATCGCGGTTTGACGATCAGCGTCTGCGGCCGGGCGATCTTCAGTGACTCTAGAGGCAGCCGACTAACCCACTCCATGTGCTCGAACCAGGATTTCGTACGTGGGTCGCCAGCGGAAAAGCGACCGACCTTAACCAGTACGCCAGGAAACTGCGTGCGGCAGACGACCCCTTGCCCTCCCTCCGACAGAATTCCCGTGAGTTCATAAGCTGCGCCCTGTCGATCCTGAACCACGCGGTTCTTGTTCGCGCCCGAGCCGGTTTTCTTTTCTTTGGTTTTCATTTTTGTATCAGGCTGATCATTCCAATAGTCTTGTCATCGGCATGCATCGCAGTTGGCCATGCTGCGAGCTGTTGCTCCAACCAGCGTTTGCCTCGGCGCCGGCCCCGTTTCGAGGCTTCCCGGATCAGCTTGCGGGCAAAACCTTCAAGCCGTTCAGGGTGCAGGTCATCGGCCAGCCCGTCGGTCATCAACACCACCCCGTCGCCAGGATCGACCAACTCAACCTCGGCAAATCGCCAAGCACTGAAAGCCTTCGTCACACCAAGCGCCGCCGTTTCGTTGACAAAACCCGCGCGCCCAACGTCAACTACGCCAAATCCACCTTTGGAGCGATAGAGCGCCAGGCCATCGCCAAGCTGCGCGATTACGCAATGCCCTTCGCTGTTGCATGACGCCGCCAGCAACGTGGTAGCCATTAGTCCCGGTGCCTTCCTTGGGAGCACGTCGAGCCAGTCCCTGTAGAAGCCATGGATTGCTTCACGCGTTGATCGCTCGAACAAACCGTTTCGCAGGCTTCGATAAGCCGTCCTCACCGCAAGCCTGGAACCCACGTGACTCATCTGTCGCGATCCCAGACCATCGGCAACCGCCAGAAACCAGCCGCCACGATGGCCACGCAGTATCACGGCATCCTGATTGGGCTCACAGGCCTCCCAGTGGGCCGGGCCGATGACTGTTGCAGCGCTTGCGAAAAGCACTCAGAAGTCCAGGTCGAGATCGTCGTCCTCGGGAATCTCCGCAAGCATGAGCGGTACATTGTTGCTCAGCGCTGTACTCCGCGACTTTGCCGCGACCGACATGGTCACCGCGCGGAAGAAGCGATGGATGTCGCGCGCCTCATGCGCCTTGAAAACTGGAGACTCAGGGTCGTTCGCAAAACGCTCGAGCATGCCGACGTCAGCATCGGCACCGATCGCCATTGCAAACCGAGTTGCCTTCTGGCCGCGCTCGGACTGACACAAAGCGTCGAACGCAGGCTCCCAATCGTCAGTCGGCATCCCATCCGACACCAGGACAAGCACTGGGCGATAAGCACGCGAGGAAATCTTTTCCTTGTCTTCAACCAGCTTCCTGGCGTGCTCAAATGCAGCGCCCATGGGGGTACGACCTGCTGCCGCCAGCGGAGTTACTTCCGAAATTCTGTGAGCAGGTGCCAGCGGCAAGTGCACCCGAGCGTCCTCGCCGCCAAACGTAATCAAGCCAACCTGAATCTCGGCGCGAACTCTCGACTCGGCAGCAAAGCCCGCAATCATGTTCTTCAGGGCGAGGTTGAGTGCTTCGATCTTGCCATCCACGGACATGCTGCCGCTTACATCCGCCATGACGATGACCGGCATGGGGCGTGCCTCAGCGACTGTAAAATCCTTGAGCTTGCTAGATTGCTCTTTCATTTGGCCTACTTCCTTTTCTTCTTTGCTTGTATCTGTTCCACGGGCGAACGGGTCATGCTCTCGACCACGAACAATGCTCGCGCCGTGATATCTGCTGTAGTTGTCTTCCATGTACTTGGCGAATCCCATCTCGCTCTCCCTTGAATCCTGCTCAGACATGACCAGAGGAGGCCACACGGAGCTACAAATATTGAACACAAAGCCACGCTCTCGCTGCTAGCAAGAGCGCCGCCGTCCTTGAGGGCCTGAGACCATGGTCTATTGAAGGCTAACATAGCCCCTGTCATATTCATTTCAGATTCAATCTGAAAGCGCCCCGAAACTGACAAAGCAATCGGTGCGAGCACGACAAACTCGATTGCCGCTCCCCTACCACCCCGGCCAAACTGATTTGTTCATGATAGATTTTCCTCAGTGATAGATGCGGTGGCGACGCTTGGTCGGGCGGATCTTGCGCAACTCGTGATTGCGATATGCGGTTATTACCGATCCATCTGCCGCAAGGAGCACATGCACTCCGTCCGCATCGGTGAGGTCTATCCCCCGCTGCGCACATCTGGACACCTCCTTGTGGCCGATGACCCGGTAGGTCGCGCCCCGGGCATGCACGGTACGGCCGTGGAGTAGCACCAGTGCGACAACCTTTTCGGTTATTCCGCGTTGCCCCATGCGCATTTGCGCGTGATCGGTGAGGGGCTGATCGGTCGAAGTTTGACGGGTACCGGCAGACTGATGCATGGCTGTATCTCCTGTTCGCTGACAGCCAATACACTGCGAAAGCCGTGCCGGACTCCCTCGCCATTAGGAATTCTTTTTATTCAATAGCTTAAATAAAAAGAGGCCACACCCGAGGCTCACGGTAAATAAGTTTTTTTACACTAGAGAAACTTTTATATAACCAGGCATCGTTCTTCGATGCATTGCCGGGAGCATCCCGTCGCAGAAACCCCATCCAACCGAGCGAGTGAACCTTGATGCGTCGAACTGCCCACCGCTTCCCCCGTCAACTGCGGGTCCAACAAAAACATTGAACCAGCCCACCAGCAAAATGGATAAAATATTTTACTCAGAAGCCGTTATCATTTCGGCATGAACTCCAAACGATGGCTTATATCTTGGATTGGGAAAACAGACCACGATTGTGCAGAGGGGCGCAATGGTGGCGACTTAGGACCGATCGCATCAGCGGTGAAGGCACTTCCCGCTTTTGACCGTATTTATCTCCTGACAAACTACGAGCATGAGCGCAGTAAGAAATACTGCGATTGGCTGGAGTCGACTACTAAGTGTGTCGAGACAGACCTCTACAGAATTGATCTAAGCAGTCCAATCGACTACGCAGACATCTACGAAAAAGTCTGTGCTGAGCTTAAGCAGGCTCGACTTCCAAGTAATGATGTTGAACTGACTTTTCACTTGAGTCCTGGAACGCCGGCAATGGCCGCGATCTGGATCATCTTGGCAAAGACGCGTTTCCCCGCAAAACTGATTCAGACGTCCAAAGAGCAGGGATGCCAGCAGGTAGATTTCTTCTTCGATTTGGCGAATGAATTTCTTCCAGAGTTCCTGCAACGCTCGAGCGAGCGAATCAAGCGCTTGAGCGACTCTCAATCTGAGACGGCACCTGAATTCAACAAGATAATCTTCCGTTGCGCGGAAATGAATGAGCAGGTTGCACTGGCTCGAAAAGTAGCTGCCCACGACGTACCGGTATTGATCCTTGGAGAGACAGGGACGGGCAAAGAGCTCTTTGCCGAAGCGATACATGCTGCAAGTGATCGAAAAGCGAAGCCGTTCATTGCGGTAAATTGTGGAGCAATTCCCAGGGAGTTGGCCAATTCAGAACTCTTCGGTCATAGGAAGGGGGCTTTTACCGGGGCTGACACAAATCGCTTGGGGCACTTTCGAGAGGCCGAAGGCGGGACGCTATTCCTCGACGAAATTGGAGACCTACCTCTCGATTCGCAGGTTCGGCTTTTACGCGCACTACAACAGCAGGAAATAACCCCCGTTGGTGAATCCAAATCGATTAAAACGAATGTGCGCATTCTCGCTGCAACCCATCGCAATCTCGGAGAGGATGTTGCTGATGGCCGTTTTCGAGAAGACCTTTTCCATCGCATCGCTGTCGGCATCATTAACCTGCCAGCGTTGCGGCACAGAGGGGAAGATGTCGATCTCCTCATTGGTTGTTTCCTCGCCAAAGTAAATGCTGATGCAGAGGGGAAACCGGAGGCGCAACATAAAGAACTTTCTGTAGAGGCTAAAAATATTCTTCGTTCGCACCCTTGGCCGGGTAATGTTCGGGAGCTCTACCACACGATCCTGCGTGCTGCGATCTGGTCGTCAGACTCGGTGATTGAGGCCAAAGATGTTGAGCGCTCTCTGCTCACAATTAGACGAAACGATGATGGCCTTCTAGATAGGCCCCTTGGGAATGGCTTTGATTTACAGGGGGTTTTGGATGATGTCTCTCGCAGGTACATAGCAAAAGCGTTTTCAGCAAGCGGCGGTAAGAAGAAGCGTGCTGCTGAGTTGTTGGGGTTCTCCAACTATCAAACTCTGGGCAATTGGGCGGGAAAACTTGGTGTCGGTATCGACGAAAACGACTAATAAGGGAGCTGGCATGGTTATCGCAGATAGGTAAGCCAACATATCCGCTGCGAAGACCACCTGAAATGCTGATGCAAGACATCAAATCGCTGAATTTTGAGCCGCTAAGAGCAGCTTATCCCGAGCTCGCCAATATGGGCGGCTATGCGGAGAATTACGTCTACTCCGACCCGGAGAGCGCGCTGGTCAAACTTCGCAACTTTGCCGAGCGGATGGTGGACGTTCTCTATACGCGTCTTCGTCTGCCCCAGGCTCCATTGTCAAACTTTGTCGATCTGCTCAAGAACGAGAGTTTTCGAATGGTGGCCGACCCGTTGGTGCAAGATAAGCTGCATCTCATTCGGCGCCTTGGTAATCGTGCGGCACATGGCGAGGACGTCGCCGCGAGTGATGCGCTACGTAGCGTGCATGAGGCCTGGCAGTTGGCTCGATGGCTTCACGTCTCTCAGCTTCAGGGCAAACCAAGCGATTTCTCCGACTATCGCGAACCACCTCACGATGGCATAGATGGCAAGGCGGAGACCCGCCGGGAGCACAAAAAACTCGCGGAAGAAAACGAGATCAAGGAAGCTCGTATCAAGCAAATGCTTGATGAGTTACAAGCGCTTCGTGAGGCTGAAAAGGCGCTGCGAGATCAGATTAATGCCAATGCCCAACCGTTGTCTGCATCTGAAATTGGAGCACTGAGTGCGGCGAGTAATGTCGCTACACAGCAACTACATTTCTCTGAGGACAATACCCGCAAATGGCTTATTGACCGTGATCTACGTATGGCTGGCTGGGTAGTAGGACACAACGGTTCCAGTACGGCTCAAGTTGGTCAAGAAATTGAAATTTTGCATCAAGGTACGCAAACCGGCCTGGGTTACGCCGACTACGTGCTCTGGGACGACAACGGCAAACCGCTGGCTGTCGTCGAAGCCAAAAAGACCTGTAAGGATGCTCGGCTGGGTCAGCAGCAGGCCAAAGATTACGCCGATGGGCTTGAAAAAATGCATGGCCAGCGGCCAATGATTTTCTATACCAACGGCCACGATATCTGGGTTTGGGATGACACTGCCGGTTATCCGCCGCGCAAGCTCTACGGGTTCTGTTCGAAAGATACGCTCCAATACCGTGTCGGCTTTCAGCGCCATGAGCGCCGGGATCTTCTCGCCCTCACTCCTGACCCCATCATTGCCGGTCGTCTATATCAGATCGAGACATTGCGCCGCGTGCAGGAACGTTTTGCCTCAAAGCATCGCAGAGCACTTGTCGTTCAAGCGACGGGGACAGGCAAGACTCGTGTGGCGATCGCTCTTGCCAAGCTTCTTATCGAAGCTCGTTGGGCCAAGCGCGTCCTTTTCCTGTGTGATCGTCGTGAGTTGCGCAAACAAGCAAAGAACGCCTTCAACGAGTTCCTGAAGGAGCCGATTTACGTCATCGGTCAAAAGAATGATGTGAGCAAACAGGACGCTCGCATCTACATTGGGATCTACCAGGGACTCATCAACGACTACGAGAATTTTGATGTCGGCTTTTTCGATTTGGTAATTGCCGACGAATCGCATCGTTCCATCTACAACCTATATGGCGACCTCTTCCGTTATTTCGATGCCCTTCAGGTTGGCCTGACAGCCACTCCGGTCGAAATGGTTAGTCGGAGCACCTGCCATCTCTTTGGCTGCGACTACAAGACACCCACTGCGAACTACACCCTGGAACAAGCAGTTGCCCAGAAGAACCTGGTGCCTTACCGCATCGTTGCGCACACCACCAAGTTCCTTCGGGATGGGATCAAAGCCGCACATCTAACCGATGAGCAAATCGCCCAGTTGGAGGATCAGGGCATTGATCCAAATGAACTCGATTTCGATGGCAAAGACATTGATGACGCCATTTACAACAAGGACACCAATCGAATCATCCTGCGAAACCTGATGGAAAACGGCATTCGGGATGCTGATGGTCAGTTGCCTGGCAAGTCGATTATTTTCGCTCGCAACATCGATCACGCACGCCTGCTCCATGGGCTGTTCGATGAAATGTATCCCCAATTTGCCGGCAAGTTCTGCGCAGTGATCCACTCCAAGGAGCCTCGTGCCGAGCAATTGATTGACGACTTCAAGGGCGGTACAAACAGCAAGAATGAGCAACTGCGTATTGCCATCTCGGTGGATATGCTGGACACCGGAATTGATGTGCCGGAAGTGGTCAACCTCGTCTTCGCCAAACCCGTCAAATCACGGGTCAAGTTCTGGCAAATGATTGGGCGTGGCACTCGTCTGTGCAGCAACCTCTTTGGTCCTGGGCTGGATAAGTCCGAGTTCCTTATCTTCGATCACTGGGGGAACTTCGATTATCACGAGATGAACCCAGAAGAAGCGGAACCACAAGCACCAAAATCACTTACCCAGAGGCGTTACGAGGTTCGGCTCGAACTTGCCCGAGTTGCCTTGAAGCGTTCGGAGCTTGAAGCATTCTCAGCACTCACCGCTTTGCTCAAAGCGGATGCAGATGCACTGGAGGATGGCAGCATTTCCATCCGAGACAATTGGCAGGCTGTTCAACTCGCCCGTGATCCGGCGCTGCTGGACCAGTTTGCGCCAGCTACTGTGCAGGTACTCAGCGACACGGTCGCGCCGCTACTAATTGCACTTGACGTGCGCGGTCAGGGCGATGCCCTTCGCTGGGATATCTTGCTTGGCAATGCGCAGGAAGCTTCCCTGCTAAAGCCGGGTCAGGAAAATCCGCTCAAGGGGACTATCCTCGAATGGTTGGATCGCTTGCCTGCCAATCTTAGTCAAGTACGAGCCAAAGCTTCGGCGCTCAAGGAAATTCGCAGTGATGCCTTTTGGTCTGGGGCCGACTTTGCAAAACTTGAAGCACAACGGATTGCATTGCGCGGCATTGTTCACTTGGCTGAGGCTCCGGTGCTGCCCCCTCCGTTGCCCGTCACAGTTCTCGATATCAAGGAAGACGCTGCCGAATATCTTATTGAAGCCAGGCAATCCAACGTCAAGAGCATCGACGCCCGCATCTACCAGCAGTCAGTCGAGGCAGCGCTAAAACCGCTATTCGACTCAGATCCGGTGCTCGCAAAAATCCGTCGCGGCGAGTCCGTCAGCGAAACAGAACTGGAGCAACTCAACAGCCTCGTCCACACTCGCAATCCAGGTGTCGATTTGCATGTCCTCGCTGAATTTTATGCAGATACTGCCGTGCCGCTTGCTCAAATCCTGCGCGGATTGGTCGGCATGGAAAGTAAGGCAGTTGAGGCACGTTTCACTACCTTTGCACAAAAACACCCGCTCACAGCAACTCAGTTGCGATTTCTGGATATGCTCAAAGAGCATATAGCCCAGTTTGGAGCGATACGCCTGGAGCAGCTTTTTGCTGCCCCCTTTACCCGATTGCACGACGAAGGCATTACCGGCGTTTTTGCGCTGGACGGCCAGCTTGATGAACTCATTGGTATCGTCCGCAGCTTCGGCGAACAGCTGCCAAGCGCACAAGCACCCACACAATAACGAGATAAAACATGATTACTGGCGAACTCAAGAATCGCATCGACAGCCTCTGGACCGAATTCTGGGTCGGAGGCATCACCAATCCGCTCACTGTGATCGAGCAGATTACTTTCCTCATGTACGCCCGCATGCTGGACATGATGGAGCGTCGAGACGAGCGGAAATCGCAGCTTGCAGGCGGCACGTTCAAGCGCCGCTTCAACACTGACGAGCAAGTTTGCCGATGGGAAACCTGGCGCCACTATGGCGCAGAGGAAATGCTCCCTCATGTACGCGACAAGGTTTTTGCGCACTTTCGCCGCCTCGCCTCTGAGGCGGGCGACAATCCTTTTGCCGAATTCATGAAAGATGCCCAGCTCATGATCCAGAAGCCCTCGCTACTGGTCAAAGCCGTCGCCATGATTGGCGAGCTGCCATTGGAAAAAGGCGACACAAAGGGCGATCTCTATGAATACCTGCTCGGCAAGCTAACCACCGCAGGTATCAACGGCCAGTTCCGCACCCCGCGCCACATCATCCGCATGATGGTCGAACTCATGGCTCCGCAGCCGACCGACCGCATCTGCGACCCCGCCTGCGGCACTGCCGGCTTCCTCATCGAGAGCTACGATTACCTGCTGCGCAAATACTCCAGTCCCGCCGGCACCCACACCGAAATCGTCGATGGCGAAACCGTCACCCTCTACAGCGGCGACCTGCTCCAGGAATACCGCCAGCACGTGGACACCGATATGTTCCACGCCTTCGATTTTGACGCCACCATGCTGCGCATCGCTACCATGAATCTTGTCATGCACGGAGTCGCCGAGCCGGACGTGCACTACCAGGACACCCTCAGCCAGAAATTCGAAGAACGCTATCCCCGCGCCGCCAAGAGCGGCTTCGACCTCATCCTTGCCAACCCGCCTTTCAAGGGCAGTCTGGACGAGCAGGACGTCGCGCCTGATATCCTTCGCACCGTCAAGACCAAGAAGACCGAACTCCTCTTTGTCGCCCTCATCCTGCGCATGCTCAAGGTGGGCGGTCGCAGCGCCACCATCGTGCCAGATGGCGTGCTCTTCGGCTCCAGCAAAGCCCACGTTCAGTTGCGCAAACACCTGGTGGAAGACAACCAGCTCGAAGCTGTGATTTCCCTGCCCTCCGGTGTCTTCAAACCCTATGCAGGGGTCTCCACCGCCATCATCATTTTCAGTAAGGGCGGCAAGACTGACGAAGTCTTCTTCTACGACGTGCAGGCCGACGGCCTCTCGCTGGACGACAAACGCCAGCCGATCAAGGAGAACGACCTCCCCGACGTACTTGCTCAATGGCAGCAATGGTGTGACCGCAAGGCCGAGATCACCGACCGCACGCAGAAAGCCTTCAGCGTGCCGCTCGCCGACATCGCGGCGCAGAACTACGACCTTTCCATCAATCGCTACAAGCAGCAGATTCACGTCGCGGAGAAGCACGACGCCCCGCGCGACATCCTGCAGCGTCTAAAGGCGCTGGAGAGCGAGATTCAGAAGGAGCTGGCTGAGCTGGAGGAGATGCTGGGATGAGAGCCTTTCCATCTCAAGCTCTGAGCGAGCTCGCGGTATCCATTGATTACGGGTTGACTGCCTCGGCACGTAATGGAGACGGCCCCCGTTTTCTAAGAATTACTGACCTTCAAAATGACAGCGTCGACTGGTCGGCTGTGCCGTCGTGTGATTGCTCCGAAGAGGATGCAAAAAAATTCGCTTTGAGTGGCGGAGATATTGTTTTTGCAAGGACGGGAGCGACTACGGGGAAAAGCTATCTAATTACCTCACCGCCTCATGTCAGTGTATTTGCCTCGTATTTGATACGTGTCCGTGCGAAAGAGTCTGTTTTTCCTCTGTTTCTTGCGCACTTTTTCAAAAGCCAAAAATACTGGCGTCAAATCTCCTCCCTGTCAGAAGGTGCCGCGCAGCCCGGAGTGAACGCGACAAAGCTCGGTTCACTACAAATCCCCGTTCCCCCACTCGATGAACAAAAACGCATCGCCACCATTCTCAACAAGGCCGACAGCCTGCGCCGCAAACGCCAGCAAGCCATCCGCCTCGCTGACGACCTCCTCCGCGCCGCCTTCCTCGACATGTTTGGCGACCCGGTCACCAATCCGAAAGGATGGCAGGTCGTAAAGCTAGGGGAACTTGCCAAATCAGATCGCTACGCCATCAAGGCAGGTCCTTTCGGCTCTGCTTTGAAAAAGGAATGCTACGTTTCTTCGGGATACCGGATTTATGGGCAAGAGCAAGTCATTCGCGACGATTTGACCTTCGGCGACTACTACATCAACGAAGACAAGTATCGCGAGCTAGAAAGTTGCAAAGTTGAGTCGGGCGACATGCTGATTAGTCTCGTGGGAACCTTTGGAAAGATTTGTATCGTTCCTCCCGAATTCGAGCCTGGGATCATCAACCCTCGCCTCATGAAGGTGAGCTTTGATCCGCTAAAAGCAACGCCCCGCTTCATGAAAGCATTACTGACATCAGACCCCATGGTGCGGAAAATTGAAAGCCTCTCCCACGGTGGAACCATGGGAATCGTAAACGTCGGGATCATGAAGGAGTTGGAAATCCCGGTTCCCCCAGTAGCTATTCAAATCCGCTTTGAGGAAGTGCAGCAAAAGCTCGCAACCCTCAAAGCGAATTACGACGCAGCAGAAGAACAGACAACCTCTGCGTTCTCTGCGCTTCAGTCTCGATACTTTTCCTGAGCACAGCGGCATGGCATCGCTAATCAAATCCATCTCTCTGACGAACTTCAAAGGATTCTCCGAAGAAGTTCGCATTGACCTGCGTCCGATCACACTGCTCTTCGGTGCCAACAGCGCCGGCAAGAGCACGATACTGCAGTCACTTCAACTTGTTCGCGAAGTTCTGGAGCACGGCTCACCGGATGTTGACTCCACTCTCCAGGGAGGTAAAGCAGTTGATTTGGGGGGATTCCGAAACTTTGTTCATAGGCATGAAACCGGCCGCGTAATTGAAATCGGATTTGGCATGGAGCTCGGTGACGAATCCCTGCCCGAACTTGCCGGTGATGCTTTCGAAGACCTCTCACTAGCTGATGCCGAGGTGTGGCGCTTTCATGAAACGCTTAATTCCATTCGGGCCAGTGTTTCAACCCTGGAAGTCAAGCTGAGCATGTCATGGAGTGATCTGCGTAACGAAGCTGTCGTCAGTACCTACAAGTTAGGTTTCAACAACATCTGGTGTGCCGAAATTTCGACCGGGGCCGATGGTAGACAACCACGCTTGCGGATGAACGCAAACCATCCCATTTTCTTGGCAGATGACATTGAGGGTGAGGCCTTGTTCCACGAATTGGCAGACTGGGTTCTGCCGGGCCAGGGCACCGAGGGATTCCGTACCGAGCTGGGCCTCACTGCTGATGATAACGGTGGCGAGAAGGATCCAGAGATTCCCCCGTCAGTTCTTCTTGCTGTTCTGGAGATTGTTCGTGCTGCTTCTGCGGATAGCCCAAACCCTGGATTCGCAGCATGGCTGCATAGATTCAAAGGCGCCATACCTGAGCTCGACCGGCAGATACTGATTCCAGCGAACAGCCCGGAATCAGCCAAGGATATATTCGTCCTGCAGGCGTTCTCGGGCTTCATGTCCTGGATGCTGGTTGGCCCTTTGCGGCTGCTTAGCGAGCAGTTAGAAAAGTCCCGTTACCTTGGTCCACTGCGTTGCATCCCGCCCCGTGGTTTTGAAGCCTCGCTCTCCAGAAACGACGCTGCGTGGTCGGACGGCATGGCCGCCTGGGAGACTTTGCTTTCCTCGCCGCAGGAGATGCTCGAACGCTGCAGCCACTGGATGCAGCATGCCGATCGACTGAATTCTGGCTACGGCCTTGTGCGCACCGAAGTGCAGGAAATCGACTACAACACCCGAACCCCGCTTGGTCGGGCCAAACCCCGCATTGCTCTGGTCGATCAGGCAGGCTTGACGCATCAGGCGCTGGATGTCGGCGTCGGCATATCGCAGGTGCTGCCTGTCGTAGTCGCCGCTCAAGACGATCGCGCCAGTATCGTCTCCATCGAGCAACCCGAACTCCACGTCCACCCGGCAGTACAGGTTGGCCTCGGCGATCTCTTCATCGACGGTGCCATCGAGCGCGGCCTCAGCTTCCTGCTCGAAACCCACAGCGAACACCTGGTACTGCGCCTACTGCGCCGAATCAAGGAAACCACCGAAGGTTCACTTCCGGACGGCGCATCAGCTGTGACGCCGGATGATGTGAATATCGTCTATCTGGAAAAAGGCCAAGATGGTGGCGTTATCGCACACTCCATTGGCGTTGATGCCAACGGTAAATTCAACGACCGCTGGCCACGTGGTTTCTTCCCCGAGCGGATGCGTGAGGCCTTACCACCCGAAGTGCGCCGCCGCATGGAGGCTGGCAAGGCAGGGAGTGTATCTTGATCTACGAGTACGCACTGGACCCTAACCTTGTTGTCAATTGGGCTATCAACGGCACGGGGAGGGTTGTCGGTCAATTCGGGATGGATCAGCGGAGACTTCTGTCAGAATTTCCCAAAGATTGGACAGGACAGGCTTACGGCGAGTTTTACAAGCACTTTGAATATGACGACACATCTCTGGAGTTTCAGAATGCTCAGCCGGAGTTCGAGGCCTATGTACAGTTGCTGACTGACCACACTGTCAGGCGAAACAGGACGATTGATGACAGCAAGAGCTGGCTGGATGAGGCCGTTAGGGAGCATTCATCGCGTCCTTTTCACGCCATCATGGCTTCGCACACCGGGGAGGGTTCTTGCACTTCCGTCATGACTCCGAACGTTATTGACGATATTCGGGATGGCAGGTGGTACCTGCCTACCATTGCCTCGGCACGAAAGACGGCTGCAGAAATCGCACAGGCAGTGGCGCCCCTACTCAAGGTCGCAAACAAGATTGCGCTCATCGACCCTTACTTTGATCCTTCCGAACCGCGCTTTCTCGCGACGTTCGAGGAGATGATGAAGATTGCGTTCGGGGCATCTCGTTGCATCGAAACGTGGCCGTCCGTGACGATCATGACAAACGTCTATCAGGTGCATCGGCAACGAGACGGGGAGTTCACCGCAAGTCAAAAGGCTAATGTCGCAGAAGACTTAACTCACAAGGCAAATCAGCACTTGCCGGGGCGCTTGCCAAAAGGAGCGTGTGTCGATTTCTACTGCCTTGAGAACCCTCCTTCCGGTGATGCATTTCACAATCGTTTTGTGCTCACTGATGTGGGTGGAGTCATCGCTCCGTATGGACTGGATGACTTCTCAAGTGGAGCTACGCATAACGCCAAAGATGATCTTCAGCCAATGTCAAAGGGTGTCTACGAGGGGCGTTGGAAGCAGTATGTAGAAAAGAGAGATATTTCGATCATCGGCAACCCTGTTCGGGTTCAGGGCGTAGTTTGATGGCTGGAGCGAGGTCAGTTTCTGTTGTTGAACGAGCCGATCGGATAAATATACTTACCTAAAATAAAAATAATTACCGAATTTCTTCTGCTGAAAAGCATTTATTAATTCTAACTTATTGATTTTTATGTTGTAGCGCTTGTGGCGCGGATCTGGCTTTAATGGATATACCCCGTTGGGGAAATTTTTAGCCAACATGAAAGGATCCAAGCCATGGCACGTCGCATCTTCTACAGTTTCCACTACCTTCACGATAACTGGCGTGTTTCGCAAGTACGAAATATCGGTGCCATTGAAGGCAACAAGCCTGCGTCTGATAACGACTGGGAAACGATCACCAAGGGTGGTGACAAGGCCATCGAAAAATGGATCGATGAGCAGATGAACGGACGCAGTTGCGTCGTGGTGCTCATCGGCTCCGCTACCGGCAATCGTAAGTGGATTAACCACGAGATCGTGAAGGCCTGGAATGCCGGCAAAGCTGTGCTCGGCATCTACATCCATAACCTCAAAGATCGCGAGGGCAAGACGTGCAAGAAGGGAAGCAATCCTTTCGACTACATCAACCATAAGGCGACTGGCAAAAAGCTCTCCTCCATGGTCAAGGCGTATGACCCGCTGGGAGCGGAAAGTACCGATGTCTACAACCACATCAAGAACAACCTCGAAAAGTGGATCGAAGTTGCCATCGACATCAGGAGCAAAAATTGAGTTCGGCAAAGCCGATCTGGGTGGCCTCCAGAGAGCAGCGCCGCTTCATCTGCAATTTCGGCGACAAGGTACTGAATGGGGAGGCATCGCTGTTTGTCGGCGCTGGAGCATCCAGGAGCGCAGGGTTCGTGGACTGGAAGGCACTCCTAACCGATGTCGCGAATGAGCTTGATCTGGACATCGGCAAGGAACATGACCTTTTGGCATTGGCCCAGTATCACGTCAACGGTCATGGTGGGCGGGGGGAACTCAATCAGCAATTGATTGACGCATTTACGCGTGATGCAGAGCGGACCGAGGTGCACGACATCGTGGCGCGCCTACCAATCGATTCTGTCTGGACGACGAACTATGACCAACTGCTTGAGAAAGCCTATGAGGCAGTCGGTCGATGCGTCGAGGTCAAGCTGTCGATTCAAAACCTTGCGCAGGCAAAAAAAGGTCGCGATGTCACTCTCTACAAAATGCATGGATGCGTGACCCAGCCCCACGAAGCTGTACTTACCAAGCAAGACTATGAAATTTACGACGTGACCAGGCGTCTGTTCACCGACAGCCTGAAAGGCGATTTCATCGAGAAGACTCTGCTCTTTTTGGGGTTCAGTTTTGCCGACCCTAACGTCGAGCGAATTCTAGCGAAGGTTCGTGAGCAACTTGGACAGAACCAGCGGACACATTACTGGATTACCAGACGCCCGCCACAAACCTGCCCGATGGGCGTGCGCTCAACGGATGAGATGGAGTACGACCGCCGTAAAGCTGAGCTGCAAAGTGCAGATCTGAAGCGGTACGGGATCCAGACAATTTGGGTTGATGACTATGCCGAAGTTCCGCAGCTGCTGCGGGCTCTGGAGTCCTACGTAACCCGAAAAGGTGTCTTTGTATCAGGTGCTGCGCACGAGCCAGGTTTGCTTGGGTGGAGTCAGTTGAACGAATTGAGCCTTGCTCTTGGCGCAGAAATAATCAAGCGTGGTTTTAATCTAGTCTCTGGCTTTGGCATCGGTATCGCGGAGCAAACCATACTTGGGGCGTTCCGAGCAGTCTATGAAAGCGCCAAACCCCAGCCAGCTGAGCGCGTCCTTATTCGGCCTTTCCCTGGTAGTGCGCCCCCGGAGCGACGTGCCGAGATTTTCCGTCGCCACCGCGAGGATCTGATTTCACAAGTGGGAGCACTTGTGGTGATTGCGGGCAACAAAGTAAGCAGTGACGGCTCTGTGGTTCTGTCCGTTGGAGTTGAAGAGGAAGTGCAGATTGCACTACGTCTTGGCAAGCCAGTAATCCCTGTCGGAATGACAGGAAACGTGGCGCAGGCCGTATGGGAAGAGGCGCATAAAGCGCCTGGCCGCTATCTGCCAGGAATTGATGGCAAGGCTGAACTCGAGATGCTGGGCAATTCCTCTGCAACGGTTCAGGACATTGTTCAGGCTGTTTCCAGCCTCTTGTTCAAGGCGGAGCAAATTGCCTCTGCTAGATGCAGGGATAACCCGAAATCAGTTTAGGCCACTCAATCGCTCGAAACGGATGGCCTATTTTTGAAGGCCAAGATTCGATTCAAATATATCGCTATGCCTTTGATCACTTTTCCCATTGGAGCCCCAACATGCAAAACCCCAAAAATATTTATACCAAGTTTCATCAGTTTTCGACCCATCTTGCGCAAATGGGTGAGGCTGGTGTCGGCAATCCGATTTTTTCTCTTGGCACAGAATCCCGCCACCAACTTCAGTACATCCCTTTTGAGCACGTCAATCGTGATGCCCGCCTTGTGATCGTTGGTATCACTCCTGGCATGAATCAACTTCGCCTTGCCTATGCGGCGGCGAAAGTTGGACTGAATGCCAACTGGGGAGATGAAAAAACGCTGAAGTACATCAAGCAGCAAGGGGCATTCGGCGGAAGCGCAATGCGGCCCAATCTCCTAAAAATGCTTCGCCACTTTGATTTCGAGCGTCTGCTGGGAATTGGCGATGTGACCTCCCTATGGGGGAGCAATTCACATCTCTTGCAAACGACATCCGTGGTGCCTCATGCAGCCTTCAAAGCCGGGAAAATGTTTGCTGGTTCCTTTGACGAGGTCATGCGCTCTCGTTTGCTGCGGGAATGTTTTGAGGAGAGTTTCTTGCCGACGCTCGCCGAGCTCTCGCCGGATGCAATGTATGTCGGTCTTGGCCCTTGCCCACTCGAGGCTTTGAAATGGTGTGCTGATCGCGGCTTGATCAAACGTAGCCAACTTCTTGGTGCCTTTTGCCACCCGTCGAGTTCAGGTGGAAGTATGACTCGTTACTTTCTCCGAGAAGTTGCCAAGAGTGATCTCAAACCAAAAGATCCGGTTCGGAGTCGCTGTGATTGGCTGGACGAGGCATATCGCATGATGTCTTCGAACGTCTCGCAAAGGCAACTTGTGTAGCTCGAAACATTGTATTCACAAGTCTTTTGAGTATTTTGACACGATGCGGAAAAGACCCCCATGGGATAATGACATCTTGCTTGAGTCATCTCTTCCAGCGCTGCACGCGGAGCGACGAATGATTGGTAATTCCTGAAATAAGGTAGATACATCATGCTGATGCAGAGCTGGTTGCAGGAAATGCTTCAAAAACGAAACTGTCCTCAACCGGATCGTAGATGGTTGTATGCGTACCGTCTTGATCTCGATGAGTATCGTTCCTTGAAAGCCGTCTTGTGTAATGCCCTACAGGGCTGTTATGTAGCGGTGCTGGTAAAAAATCGTCAATTTTCGGCCCTCTTCGTACTCTACGCTGCCGAGTGGTGGCGTCGCGAGTATTCCGGTGGAGCCTGGAAATGGAGTCCGATTCTTGAGTCACTAGGCGTTAAGTCTGAACTGCTAGCGCCCAATGAGCGCACTGCTGCTGTGTTATCCGGGTTTGCCTATTGGGGGCTTTGCCCATCAGGCGAAGGAAAAAAATACTTCGGAGCGATTGTTGCTCACGGTGGCCTTCCATTAAAAATGATTGGTCACGGAGATGGCAAACTTGCGGCGATCATGGCGACCGTATTGAGGCAGGCTGCGCGGTATCGGTGGAACGAAGTTCAAATCGCCGACGCAGTTGCGGATCATGCACACGGCTTGCCGGACAGCCTTCTTCAGCGCGAGATCTACGAACTTGTCGCTCAGATGGTGATGACTGCACTACGTCTCAAGCAAGAGCACCGCATTGAGGGAGCAGCTGATCCAATTTCCGCTCTCGATCATGCCTATCCAGATTGGCGTGGCGAATTCCCGCTTGCGTTGGACGACGATGCTGCGCAGCGATTGCTTGCTGGCCTAGTGAGAGAGGCTAACCAAACCACTCTCGCGAACGAACTCGCCGCTTTTACAGTAATCAGAGTGCTAGTGCCAATTGAGCAGGGGAGGTATGCCCTTCAGTCTTCGATTGCCCACCCGTCTGTTTTATCTTCCGAGGCGTTGATCGCGCAGTTTGAACTCGCTTCTTCGGAGGAGCTGCCTAGGTATTTCAATATTGATATTGCCGTTAATGAGCGGGTTCCGCTAACGGTCGGGCGGCAAATGCTGGGGACGCAGGACGCTTCTGTTTCTCTTGCGGCACAACGTTCTAGATGGGTAGCAAGCGACGCGCTCAACGAGCATCTGCTGTTCCTGAGAGATACGACAGGCGACCTACACGATGGACCAATCGCAATTCCGGGCGGGGAATCAATTTGTCTTGAGGAGCCATTGGTATTTGCAGATCGCGATCACCAGTTCCGGTTTATCGGCACAGGAAATCTTCGTCTCCCAGACGCAGAAGCGATTTTGGCAGTATCAGATGATGCACTGATTCAGGTTACTGGCGGTGGAGACTCTCCTGAATTGATCGGCAGGGTAGATTTCGGTTCGGGCTCATTAAGAGTTTTCAGGATCATTACAGGCGTGGTGGTTAGCCAACATGGCGACGAGTGGCATGTGAAACTTAGCCAGACTTCAAAGCTTGCCTCAAGTTACGTTCTGGAGGGACGGCGCCTTCCGTTTCAAAGCAGGCCGTGGCCCGTATTTAAAGGCATGCCAAAACTTGCTCGTTACAATGAGTCTGGCGAGCGCACCCTTATTTCGCCGGCTAGTCAGAAGCTGTATGCGGCGGGCACTGATCGAGTGGTTAAAGCCATCGACGCTCGTGGCTTAATAGATCTCATCGTTACAGATGGAGAGGAACAACTAGCCCGCCTTAGATTTGTTGTTATTGATAAGCGAGCCGAAGAGAGTTTTATCTCGGCAGCAGTCCCAACAGAAGGGGAAATCCGACTGTCGCGCTGGTATGTCAATGACATTGGTCTGAGAGGTGTTGATGACGTTAGTAAGCAAATGTCATTTGATGGCGATGGTGTATCTATAAAACTTAGTGCCAAGGATGCTCCGCCCGATCAGGTCCGGCTGACCATGAAGTGGTCTGACAGTCGTTACGATGTACAAATATCTTTGCCATTTCCCGCGACAGGTGGGCGCGTCTACGATTTAAATGGGAACTCAATCGAATCTGGCCAAACCCTTGCTCTCAGAAGACTCGCCGGGACAAGGGTTCAAATTTTTGATCAAAACCCGAACACCCCAAAGCGCTATGAAATTGCCCTGTCTCTGTTGGGTACCAGTTCGATAGGACACCGCTCGGGGCTTGATATAAAGATACCGATCGCTTTGAAAAAGGGTGTGGCAGAACTACGGTTGCTCGACCTTTATTCCGAAATCGAATCTCTACTTGGTTTCTCTGAGGAACTTGACGCATCAGTCAAACTGACCTTGTTGATCAGCGACCGTCCGGGTCTGTGGTTGAAAGTTGTGCGTTATGACTCGCTTTTGGAACACCATGTGATGTCAGTTGCACTACCCCAGGCGTATCTAACGAATCACGGGCCTGACGAGTTGTTCAACATTCAAGTCTTGGCAACCCCCCTGACTATAGCCACATCAGAACATGTGTCTTTAGAGCAAGTTTGTTCTGAAGGCGTACCGACCGGTATGTGGGGCATCGAAGCGCTAGATGCGGGTTTGTCTCCGTGGCTGATTTTCCCTGGACAAAATTCCTCGGTGCAGTTTCGTCCTTTACTTTTTGATGGCGGGATTCGGACAGGGGGCACGAACTCCGATGGCGAAGTCGTCAGATGCGCGTTGGCTCTCGCAATGTTAATACCGGACCAAACCTTGAGGTCTGAAGTTATTGCCGCGGCTATTGACGAAATGGTCTCGGATTTCATGCACCCTTCTTGGCTATTTCTGAATCAGCTATGGACGTCATTCGGCAAGCTTCCTCTTTGCAGCATCGATCCCTTCAAAATTCTTGCTGCCCGGCCTGATTGGGTTGTGGCTGTGCTAATGCGCAGTCAACTGCCGCTGCCAGATCTATTCGACTTTGTCAGCCAATTGAAACGACAGCTCGGATTGGTATTGGAGCTTGCCTCCATATCTGCCTGGCGGGATGCAATCAGCCGGCTAAGGAAATATTGGGTTCAATTGGTTGGTGAAGAAGTCGCCGAACTTACCTTCAACATGGTTGTGAAAGAACGACTGAACGGAGTCGCTTTCGAATTTCAATCGCTTCAAGTGATCCTTGACCTGCTGTTGTTCGAAACCGTAGGCGATGTTGGTCAAAGTTTGATTGAAATTCAGCGCAAGTCCGCCGTTGATCCAACCGCTTTCTCGCGAGAGCTTTGGTCTGGTGCCGACTCTACGTTGATGCGCTATCTTTTGCGAGCGCATGCCGATGAAGATGTTGTCCGTTGGCCCGAACAGCGGTTCTTCAGTGAGCAAGCTCTTCCCGCGTTGTCGGAATGCCTAAGCGAAGAGGTTAAGGCGAAGCTGAAGCCCATTATGAGGTCGTTGTTTTGGGTTGCGCCAAATGATTTCAGAATGTCGATTGCCAATGCTCCAGCCATTTGTGCAATCTGGACGGTAGCCGATGTTGATCCGGAATGGTGGCGAGATCCTTCTCGGAGAGCTGCTTTGCGGCGACTCCGCGCATTCGATGTGGCTTGGTTCGAGGAGTGCTACAGGAAAACGCTGGCCTCTTGTGTGGCATTTGGACTGCTGCAGCCCCGTGCGCTTTCATCCTCTTCAATAGATTCAAGCTCAGCAGCAAGACCAACGATTCGCCGTATTCCTGCTGGATCTAAAACTGTACTTAGAACGAGCCCATAAAATTGAAAAACCTATATTTTTCCGCCTTGCTTCCAGAACTTGCTACTCGAGCCACTCGAGCGACAGTCAGTCGATTGGGCTTCTCTAATCCTGCGCTCAGGGCCCATTTGACTGAGCTATTTTCTGCAAGCTATGGGGAAAAAGGCTGTTTTCTAGGTGATCCGGTCTTTGAGGCAACCTTTGGCTGGGAGGAAGCATCTGCCAAGATGGAAAATTTGGCACCTGGTCTGCTGACCCCATCACTGGTTGAGGCATTGGATAAACCCGGCTGGGGGAAAAGCGAAGACTATCGCTTTCCAAAAACTGCTCATCCATATCGGCATCAGCTAGAAGCATGGAATATTCTTTGCGCAGAGAAACCACAGTCTGTTGTCGTTACCAGTGGCACCGGATCCGGTAAAACAGAATGTTTCATGGTTCCGATTTTGAACCAGTTAGCGCGGGAGTATGAGACGCGCAAGTCAAAGCTTGTCGGGGTAGAGGCACTGTTTCTTTACCCACTTAATGCGCTAATTCAGAGCCAGCGCGAACGTTTGCATGCATGGACTTCGAATTTTGGTGATGGGGTACGTTTTTGTCTCTATAACGGACTGACACCACAAACAGAGAAGCAGTTTCATCGAGATCAGACGCCAAACCAGGTTGTCGATCGTGAGGCACTGAGAGCGGCGCCACCTCCTATACTTGTGACGAACGCGACCATGCTTGAGTACATGCTGGTGCGCGCTCAAGATGCATCCATTCTGGATGCCTCGAAAGGGAAGCTGAAGTGGATTGTGCTGGATGAAGCGCATACATATATCGGCTCCCAAGCTGCGGAACTCGCGCTACTGCTTCGCCGAGTTCTCCATGCCTTTGACGTTAAGCCTGAACAGGTTCGGTTTGTGGCAACGTCCGCCACCATCGGTGGCAAGGAATCAGAAGAGCCGTTGCGGGAATTCCTTGCGCGGCTTTCGGGTTTGCCCTTGGATCATGTTCATGTTGTATCTGGGGCGCGCAAGATTCCTGAACTAGAGCAAGGGAATTCCTCGTATGAGTCTTCGTCACTAGAAGAATTAGAGGCTCTTCAGAGCGATTCTAATGAACGCTATGAAGCTTTGTGTGCCAACAAAGTGGCACTTGGATTACGAGGAATATTTATCCCCCCCGCAGACCGAGCAACCAATTTGTCAGAGATAAAAAAGGCGCTCTTTGGACCTGAATCTTCGCAAACCACGCATAACACTGGCCAAGCGCTCCGCTGGCTTGATCTACTGACGGCTACAACCAAGCGAAGTAAAGCGGGGACTACGCCTTTCTTACCGCTTCGTCTTCATGCGTTCCACAATGTTCTTCAGGGGCTATGGGCATGTTCAGATCCTGACTGTCAGTGCAAGCGCGGTACAGCCCTTGACGCTGATGAGTGGCGATACGGCATGGTTTATGGAGAGCCGCGACAACACTGTGATTGCGGGTCGCCCGTTTACGAGCTGCGCTCTTGCAACGACTGCAACACAACCTACCTTTGGGCTCGACGAGTTCTTAGCAAAGCGGATTCCCTGTACCGTCTGGTGCAAGGAGAAGAAGACAGTCAGGATGAATTCTCTCTTGATGTCGAAGTACCTGAAGAGGAGCGGGAAAGCTCTGACAGAGTGATTGATGAATCTCCGGTGCTGATTGCAAACGGCTACCAGGCTGGTACTGCTGAAGTCTTGTTGGCGCGAGAGTCGTTGGTCATGGACCCCGCCGATACCAACGATGTTGTTAGGCTCAGAGTACGTGATGAAACCCCTGTGGGTGCGGATGGTGACCTAGCTATGGTCTGCCCGGAGTGTGGAGGCCAACATGGTCACGGAACCACCATGTTCCGTGCAGCCATCCTCGGAGCTCCGTTCCTTCTGGGTGAAATTATTCCAACACTCTTGGAGTTTTGCCCAGACATTGAGAACAAAGAAGTGAAACCTCTGGATCGTCCTTTACGCGGCCGTCGGATGATCAGTTTTACAGATAGTCGCCAAGGCACCGCTCGAATCGCAGCGAAGCTTCAGCAAGACTCTGAACGCAACCGGGTGCGCGGATTAGTTCTCAAGAAGGTTTTGGCCTCGGGAGCCGCTGCAGCGAGCGCTGAGGCAAGCAATGAAAATAAAGACATTGAAAACCTGAAAGCGGCCCTCAAGGTAAGTCCAAACCCGATCATTCAGAAGATGCTGGATGAGAAGCTAGCCAAATTGGCTCAATCAGCAACGATTAAACCAGTGCCCTTTGCCGAAATTGCAGAATGGTTGAGTACCTCTGCTAGCGACGTGAAGGATTGGATGCACGATTACTACGTGTCACTTGACCCCGTTGAATTCGCTGCCAACTCTGGTCGTGAGCGGCTGGCGCGCATCCTTCTTATGCGTGAATTTGCTCGCCGTCCTAAGCGGGTAAATAGCCTTGAAACAATGGGCTTAGTGCGGACGACTTACCCAAAGTTGGACGCAGTAGTTCGGGTACCGGATTTCCCGCCAGGACTCCCGGCATTTAGCCTGTCCGATTGGAAAGATTTTCTGAAGATCGCGCTGGATTTCCATGTGCGAGAGAACACGTTTATTGACTTGCCAGACTCTTGGCGGAAGTGGGGTGGAAATCGACTTTCGGCCAAGCAATTGTTGCCTCCCGACTCGACGGAGTTTCAGACAAACAAGCTGAAAAGATGGCCACAATCTAATCCTGCTGGTCGCCAGAGCCGTCTTGTCAGACTACTTGCCTACGTTTGCAAACTTGATGCGGAATCGAGTTATGGGAAAGAGCTCATTGACTGCATCTTGCGTTGCGCATGGGATCAACTCATCGCCGTTGGCTTGCTGCAGCCAGGAGGCATTGGGCGTTATCTGACGTTGAATGATGTTGCCTTGGCTCCAATTGAGAAAGCCTGGGTTTGTCCGGTAACTCGTCGAATTTTGGATGTCACCTTCCGCGGAGTAACGCCCTACCTTCCAGAAAAGGCAGTATCGCCTTCTGTGGCAAATTGTCGACCTGTGACGATTCCAAGATGTGACTTGGTTCTTCAAGACTTTCCTTCAGATGATCAACGCGTCAACGCGATCCGTAATTGGGTCAATGGTGATGAATCTGTGGTCCAGCTTCGAAGAGAAGGCTTGTGGTCCGACCTTAACGACAGAATTCTTGAGGGCGGCACGTATTTCCGTACGGCTGAACACTCAGCTCAACAACCTGGCGCACGGCTTGCGGAATACGAAAGCCTATTCAAAACAGGGAAAATAAACCTCCTTAGCTGTTCGACGACCATGGAAATGGGCGTTGATATTGGAGGTATTTCGGTCGTTGCAATGAATAACGTCCCACCTCATCCAGCAAATTACTTGCAGCGTGCCGGTCGAGCTGGTCGTCGTGGCGAAACAAGGTCAGTTTCCCTAGCATTGTGCAAGAACAACCCCCATGACCAGAATGTTTTCTCAAACACATTGTGGGCCTTTAATACGGAATTGCCGGCCCCTTCTGTTCTACTAAGCAGCTCGATACTGATTCAACGACATATCAATTCGATGCTTCTTGCAGCATTTTTGCGCAAAGAATTGTTGGGGAATGGTACTGCTGAGAAGTTAAGTCTTGAGTGGTGGATGTTGCCCAAAGACTCTGCGCGGTTACAGCGATTTTGCGCTTGGGCAGTTTGCTTTGACCCCGTCAAGGAGGCACATCTAGCACAAGGTTTAAGATCGTTGCTGCGTCACACGCCTCATGAGGGCACTGCTTCGCTTGATCGATTGGCGCACGAAGCAGCACGCATGGCTGCGGACCATGCTGTCTCGTGGTATGCGGAGTTCGACGCGATAGAGAGCGAACTTGATCGCTTCCCGATTTCCGATGCAAATACATCACCTGCTTTCAAAGCCCTCACTATCCAGAGAAAACGCTTGACCGCAGAGTATTTGCTTCGTGAGTTGGCAACAGAGGGGTTCCTTCCGGGATATGGTTTCCCAACTGATATTTCAAGTTTTGAAACGCTAACCTGTGACGAATTGGAGCGTAATAAGAATCGACGTAGTAAGGGTTCTGATGAGCCGGGTCGCATCGACAACAGAATGCGATTCCGTGATCTACCTAGCCGCGATACTGTAACGGCACTTCGTGAGTATGCCCCCGGTTCAGAAGTAGTAATCGATGGTCTTGTGTATCGCTCGGCCGGTATTACATTGAATTGGCATGCGCCAGCCTCAGTAACAGCCATTACTGAAATTCAGAACATTCGCGATGCATGGAGATGCCGGAATTGTGGTTCAAGCGGAACCAGTGTTCGTGCAAAGACAATTCACGAATGTCCGGATTGCGGAGCCGCCCTTGTTCAAGATCCTGAGACTCGCTTCACCTACCTTGAGCCGGCTGGGTTCTCAGTGGATCTCTATGACTCTCCACATAACGATGTTTCAACACAAACTTTTGTCCCTGTCGCATCGCCTTGGATTAACGCCCAAGGTGAGTGGCTACCATTGATCAACTCCGCACTGGGCCTATATCGCAGTAGCAGTGATGGAATGGTGTTCAATTACTCATCAGGTGCTAAAGGTCATGGGTATGCGCTCTGCTTGACTTGTGGCCGTGCTGAGCCAATGGATACAGTTGATCAAATGCCCGCAGCATTCGTCGATTGGAAGACAGGAAAGCACAAGGAACACAATCGTTTACGTGGTGCTCAAGGAGGAGATAGTCGCATTTGCGAAGGCAGCTACAACTCATTTGCAGTTATGCCATCTCTCCGGCTTGGGCACGAAGCACAAACAGATGTGTTGGAGTTGTTGCTCTTTGGCCTTGATGGCATTCCATTGCGAGACAAACAGGTCGCATTTACCTTGGCGGTAGCGATTCGAAACGCGATTGCCCGCCTACTTGGTATTGAATCATCGGAACTTGGCTGCGACACAAAACCAGTGAAAATCGCTGGTGCCAGCATCAGCCAAGCAATTGTTATCTTCGATAAAAACGCATCAGGTTATTGTTCCTCTGTCACGGATAAGCTCCAACAACTTTTTGTGATGGCAAAGGATGAGCTGGAGTGCGTAAATCATTGCCATGATGCTTGTCAGCACTGTCTGCTCGATTTCGAAACGCGTTTCCGTTCTGACGATTTGAATCGCCACGCAGCTTTGGCGTTTGCTTCTGACGACTGGATGCATGAATTCGCATTGCCGGAGGAGTATGCGTATTTCGGCAAAGGAGCATCGGCTGCAGAACACCAGTCTTTGCCCGAAGCAATTACGCGTGAGCTTGTTGCACCATCAACCAAAACTTTGCGAATCTACTTAGCCGGCGATGTCTCCGATTGGGATATTTCTGCGTCTCCTTTGCGTCGCTGGATTACCCGTTGGGCGGTTACTGGCAATGAGTTGCAGATAGTTATCCCTGGGGAGACGGTTCCGCTGCTCTCTCCACCGGACAAATCTTGCTTGAATAGCCTATGCGTACTGGACGGGGTATCCATCTGGGCGGGTTCTGCTCCACCATGCGCTTTCGGTGGCTTAGTAGCGGCTGAGCTATTAGGCAACGATCGTGCTATTGCTTGGGCTACTGGCTCTATCGCGATGGTCAAACCCGCTAGCGCCTGGGGCGAACCAGATGGGAGCACGATAACCAGAGGGATGCTGACCTCTTCAGGCAGTCTTGATCATCAGCTGAAACTTGAATCCATCTCACCAGTTCCAGCTTCGGAAAGAACCCATCGCCTTGAGTTGAAGAATGAGCTAGATGGGCCAATCATCGGGTTTGGACAACGCCTACTGTCAGCCTTGGAGTTCGAGCTTGGTGAATCACTTTTTGCCACGAATACCGACATTGTAGAAGTTACCTACCACGACCGATATTTAAACTCTCCACTTCCTGTCTCACTACTACTCGAGTTCATATCTGGTGTAAAAAATGTTTACGCAGATCGGTGGGGGGTAACGAAATTCAGTTTGATGTTATCGCCGTTTTTTGAGGAACAACGATCAGGTATGCCTCCCAACAAAATGTGGCATAACTGGTCACATCCTGATGCTCGAGATCGTGCAGTCGAGGCCGCGTTCGAGTTTTCCGGTATCGAAGCGAGTGTTATCAGTCGAAGTAAGCAGGATGCTATACATGCACGTCGCTTGGATTTCACGCTTGCTAGCGGTGATACGGTTCAAGTCTGGTTTGATCAAGGATGCTCGTACTGGCAGATTCCTCGATCCAATCCCGCCGCTGGGCGTAGCTGGTTCCCGTTTGATAAATCAGCTGAAGCTCAAGGTGAAGCCATAGCTTTGGCAGATGCGAGAGTGGAAGGGCAATCGTTCCCAACATATATTTTCGTCGGGCGTTAAGTAGCTGCACTCCTGATGTTCCGGCATGGTCGCTAGGTGGCAGACCTCAGGAAATATGAGCTTGTTTTTATCTGGCCACGATCTGTAAAGTCGTACAAAAATTAATTAGAGGAAGCGAATGCAATTTCCTGGATATATTGTATCTCGTGACGAAAACGGGATAGTCTCAATAGCCAAATGCGATTTTGATGAAACCGAGTTGACTGAAAAATCAGATTGGACAGAAGCTCACTACAACTTAGAGCTAAATATCGATCAATGGGGGGGGCGGGATATTGATGCTGCTATTGAGGCGGCAAAGCGCTTTCTTATGAAGGCAAATGAATAAATCAACTCACAATACTCGGCACTTCGAATCTTGTATGAGGCAGTAGCAGCTAAGGGAGATGCGACATGAGCAATAATTTGGAAACACGACGATTCGAGTACAACGACGAAAAGTCCTCGAAATTCTGGGAAATCCAAATTAAGGGCAATGGTTTTAATGTGCGCTACGGCAAGATCGGTACAGATGGACAGAAGCAGAGCAAAGATTTTGCCGATACTACCAGCGCGGAAAAGCAGGCGCAGAAGCTAATAGCCGAAAAGCTAGGGAAGGGCTATCTGGAGGTTGGCAAGGATCAGATCTCGACGACGGCTCCATCAACGGACAAAGAATCTCAATTATTGGCATCGCTCCAGAAGTTAAGAGAACCTTCGAGTGATATCGCATTGATCATCGACCAGTTGATGAACAGGACTCCAAATATTTTGGAAGGACATCTTCAAAAAGATCTTGTCGATATCTTAATTCTCAAGAGTTCTCTTGAAATATTCAACTGGTTGGATTTAATCAGAGACTACTTGATAGCCAATTCACTTGCCTATCAAGATCAATCCAACAATGAAAACGAAACTGATGTCTTGGTTCGAATCCATGCCCTTTCGACCAAAGCCAGTCGATATTGGTTGTGGGAAACTGAAGAACTTGATTTTTCTGATATCAACCGATGTCAGTCGATGGAAGGTGGGCCATTTTTCTCAAGTTCTGAATTCCCATGGCCATCAGGTGATAAAGGTCCATGGCTACCTGTCATACAGCTTGACTTAGGCATGCTCTCGATACTTCGGGAGATATCAGTTGGTTCCGGTCTTATACAGGTTTGGTGGAATCTAGACTGGTTCGGACCTGAATTTAGATTAATTCCGGCAATCAACGTAAAGCCAGAATCGCTAGCAGAAGTCCCCTCTCTGTGGGTTGATCAACTAATCGATACAACATCGTCGACGTGCAAACAGATTGTTGGGATCTCAAAGGATGCCGCAGGATATGACTTTTGTGACGTATGGGAAGTCGAAGACGCAATGCAATTCCTCCCATTGGATATTGTCGTTATTTTGCGAGTCATTGAATATTTTGCCAAGCCATTGCAATCAGACTACGAAAATCACCTGTTCGGCAGCTTCAAACCAATTCAGTACGATGCATCAGAAAAGCCGAATATGCTATTCAGCCTTGAGGAGGATACATCTCTCGATTGTGCCGTCCAAGGAAGCTTGCAGATGTTTTACGAACTTGATGAGCACATGCAAATTCGACTTTCAGTAGACTCAGCTTGTGGTTAGTTGTGGTCGTATGGATTTGATATTGATAAATCCTTGCCCACTAAAAATACACTTCCCACCTTGAGAATTTTTCTTAACAAGCGGCGATTTCATAACAGCCACTAGCAAGCAGGCAAATAATGCACGTCGGCTTAAATATTCTATGGCTTTATACACTATTAGACTCCCTTAAAAGTTCACTATGTGGCTTTATTAGCGAGTAATAAATCGTCGCTGCCAAGACGGCATAACAGCGAGATAAAATAAGGGAGATGTGACATGAGCAATAATAAGGAAATCCGGCGATTCGAGTTCAGGGACGACAAATCCTCGAAGTTCTGGGAAATCCGAATTGAAAGCAATAGGTTTAACGTGCGCTACGGCAAGATTGGTACAGACGGTCAAACACAAATAAAGGAATTTTCTGATGCTGCCACTGCTGAAAAACAAGGTCAGAAACTCATAGCTGAAAAGCTTGAAAAGGGCTACGTCGAGATTGACATTAACATCCAGATTGCAAATCTCACACCATCATTGGCCGAGATGCTTAACGATTCTTCAAGCTTATTTGATTCCAATCTAACTTACGCGGAAAAACTTGAATTGGCGGAAAACAAAGCGACCGCTACACATATCCTCGAAGTATTGGCTTACGATGACGAGCAGGGCATTCCAGGAAGCTATAACGAACTTTACGCATTGAGGTGTGCCGTTGCCTCTAATCCGAACTCGCCAGATAATTTGCTTGTGAAATTGGCGGAGGATGGAGCAATTGAGGTTCGGATTAAAATTGCCAGAAACCCATCAATTTCGCAGGAATTGATGTCTAAACTTTCTGAGGAAATCGAATTAGTTCCAGCCGTCGCCCAAAATATCAACTGTCCATCGCAGTTACTCGAGAAGCTCTCTAAGCTAAAAAATGATGAGGTTCGGAGCAATATTGCATCGAATCCGAACTGCCCTGTTCAACTGTTAAAAAAATGGTCGAAATTTGAAGTTGGAAGCATTCGTGCATCCGTAGCTGGTAATCAGTCTTTATCAGTCGATATACTTAAAGAATTGGCATCTGACGATGATACTTATGTTCGTATGATGGTGGCTTGCAACCCGGCATGCCCAAAGGATTTGCTTGTAGGATTGTCTGAAGATGTTGATAGCGATGTGCGTAGCAGTGTGGCCGAGTCAGAACATTGTTCGGTAGAGATATTGGCGACATTAGAGAATGATCCCAATCCAGACGTAGTAACTCAAGTGGCAAGTAATTGCCATACTCCTTTGCCAATCCTGGAACGGTTAGCATTTCATGTTGAGGACAAAGTTCGTTTGGCTGTTGGCCAGAATCCAGCCAGTCCAAAAGAATTACAGCAGATCGCGCTCACCATTCCTCCTTGTTGTATCCCCGAGAATGAGTTTCTAGCGAATGTTATGGAACCTGTCAGTGAGTTGCAGTCTCTCGTCCAAAAGGCGAGGTCTGATTTTCCAAATCATCCATTTCTTGTTCATCCCGGCATCAATGATATTGATTTCTGCGCACCGGCATGGTGCTTAAAGATATTTGACATACCTACCCAATATGCCGATCGCACCCGAAGCATGCTTGAAGGTCCTTTTTTCACCAGTGAAAAGTATCCTTGGCCATCTGGAGGAAAGACCAAGTATGCGTCCCCTGTTGTTCAACTCGATTTGAGGGAGATTACCAGGTTAAAAGGAGTGGATTACGGCGATGGACTTCTACAGATATTTTTGGCCGAGGATTCTTCCACATTCGTGATCAGAGTGATTCCAAGATCATGTGTCGATGAAAATAAGATGACACCATTCGTTCAGGGATCCGAGGATGAGTTTGATGGTTTCATGACAATGAAATACTGGTTGGGCAGTGACGGATTTGTTTCCCAGATTATTGGATATGACGAACCTGTCCTGTCAGCTCATGTATATGTATCAGATGGAAATCCCGAAGATGATGACCCCGATGTTCTCAAGGAAATATTCGAAAGGATGGAATCCCTCAGTTTAAATGACTCAGGAATACATATGTTTGGTACATTTTATCCGATTCAATACTGCCATAGTGATGTTGGTGGTGAGTTATTGATGGCGCTAGATAGCGAGCTTTGTTATGGATGGGGCGATAGCGGCAATGCCCAGATATTTGTTACCAGAAACAAGGATGGATCAACGAATTTTTCTGTAATGTGGAGTTGTTATTAATTGACCAGTTTAATAACATCAGATTTATTACTTGCCTTTATTTGAAATCCGACGTAAATAGAGTAAATTTCGTGGCGATTACAAGACAAAATAAATTAATTATTTTTATAAAATATTGCCGAGGATAAAAATGCGCCCTGATGAATCCAATAGTTCATCTGAACTATACTACTCCATTCTCACTGGTGATTATGACCAGTTTTATAATGAACTTAAGAAGCCGCTTGATTTAAATTCATATATAAAACGTCAAATTTTTGATTTTGTAGCCTGCGAATCTGATCATTTTGAAAACCTGTCACCGTTGGAGTTTTTGGCGAGTCAGCCACATACCAGGAAAGAGCAAATTTTAAAAATTTGTGAGATGGGGGCTGATGTATTTAGAGTAAATCCAGAAACAAACTCTTCTGCATATGAACACGCAATTATTTTTGGCGTAAAAACGACAGTCGATGTTTTGCTAGATTTGAGAAACGCGAAATGTCCAGAGATCGATCTGCAAGACAATGTTGGAGATACTGCACTTCATAGAGCAGTAAAAGATGGAAATCAGCAATTAGTTGAAGAATTATTAAGTAACGGAGCTAACATTTCGACCAAGAACATAAAGGGCGAAACCCCTTTACTTTTAGCATATTTGTTAGGGCACAAAAAAATACAAAATTGGTTTCTCGAGAAAGGCGTCGAGCAAGCGTACTTTGAGGATCATTTAAGCGGTGTAGAAAAACTAAGCTCTGCTGTAAGGCTCGGTCATCTAGGCAGTGTAATGGCTCTGATTGATCATAAAAAGGAATTTAAAAAAGATGAATTCGGTCGGACGTTGGCTGCAATTGCAATCGAATGTGGCCACCCGCATGTGATCTTGTTTTTGATTAAAAACAGAATATCAATACTCGGCCTTTACAGCGCATATGGTGCTCGCTCTTTATGGCTGTCTGGCCTTCTTATTGGAAATGAAATTAAACGCCTCAAAACAACGAATACCGCTGATATTTCTGAAGAAATACATGATATTTCAAAAAAGTTCAATAGATTGGCTGGGTTCGTAAATGCGTTAGAGTTCAATAACTCTGATGAAGAAGTTTATTTAGCCAACATTGCGCTTCGACTAAGTCGTTGTTCTCCTGCCTGGAAATTCTCCAGTCTTACAGTGCCGGTTGAAATGCTTGATCGGCGCAAAACCTTATTTTATGGACCACTATTTTGCTCCGAAAAACATCCTTGGCCAATAACTAATGACGGATTACCTGCCGAGCCGATTATGCAAATTGATTTGCGAGAGGTTTCTGAGTTTTCAGGAGTCGATTTCGGAAAATCTTTGCTTCAACTATGGATGGACGGCATAGATGGCGTGTTGAGAGAAATACCTCATTCAGAGGTCGAGTCGGAGCATTTGGCAGATATCCCAGACGTATCGTCGACTAATTTCTTTGATGCAAGTTGGGTTGGTCCGACAAAAACTGTAACCGATTGGATTCACCCAACTGCAGAGCAGGTTTTTGGGGTTATGTCGCCAAACTTTACTTCTTCAAATGTTGAAGATGACCTATTAGATATTTCTGAAAGGTTTGAGTCTGGCTCTATTGCACACGAACTATGTGATGAAGTGAGCGCAATTGCTTCAAGAACAAAGCCATATGCAAATACACTATTTGGCACTTTCGTAGAAATACAATATAACTGCACCTCAGTTCCAAAGGCGCTTATTTGTTTGAATGGCGACGGAATGTCGGAATGGGGTGATGCCGGGTCAGCACAAATTTTCTATGAATTTAAAGAAAATAATCGACCCGAATTTTCCTTTTCTTGGAGTTGCTATTAAGTTTACCTGCAAAATACTCAAATGGTGAAAGAGGTGAAGGCTGTATCGGCAAATCTATCTCGTGAAATATCATTACAAATAATGAAATATTTTCATTTCTACCGCTAACTTTCTCCGAGTCCAACCCATTCTGTTGTGTGATCTTCGGAGCCCCATCTGGGTGCTCATGGAGCGATTGCCAATGGGCCAAATAAGCCTATTTGGCCCCGGCCTTTACTCACGGGGATCGTGTGGGCCAAGTACATCTACGGCGGTTTGATCAGGATTACGCTGGCTACTACTAGGTAGGTGCCAGTTCCGCCGTCTAGCCACACCGATGTATCTGGCTAACGCCCCGCTGCTCTAGCCCAATCAAACTCACCAACAAGAAGCCCCGCATCAACGTGGGGATTCTTGCCAAACCTGTCCGACAGACTTTATTTCACTCCGACAGACTTTATTTCACGGGATCATTAAACGTGTGTTACCTGTTGTGCTACCGCTAATGGCTGAGTATTCCAGTGCAACGGAAATCAGGCAGTGGCGTAACTCCGGTGGTGCAGAACGCGCGCTAAGTTCTCCCCTTTTCTTGCAGCGTGGTTGCGAAGCTGGGATACCGTTGGCAATGGAAGACGTTATCTATGCCATGGGCCCGAAAGGTCCGTTGGGTGAAGTTGCATTCATGGATGCTGCAAGTCGTGTCCGCGGCGCTATTGCTGCTTAACTAGGTAACACCGTCAAACGCGGCCGCATAGCCAATCACTTGCTTCCAGGCCGTGCGGCTGCTTTGGGGCGACGTGCCTACATGTGCTTTCGGCCACAACCCGCCGTTAGCGGTCTCGCCGATCAAAAGAGGAGTGGCTCCTTCCTTAAAGTGCTTCCTGCTCTGTCGTAAATCCTGCTGCGCCGATTGCGTCCGCAAGAGATTCCCATCCTGCGAGCGCAGCGAAATGCTGCATCCGCTCAATAGTTCGTGGTGCCGCCTTGCATCGCTTGGCCTCCGGAATGTCACCCGGATGCATCGCCCACGGGCGAAGTTGGTGGCTTGTAGCAACAGCCTCTTTCGCCAGCACTGCGGCAATCCGAAAGCCGCCTTCATCGAGATCGCCCCAGTGATAAACCGGAACATCCGCTGGCAATCCCATCAGTAGGCGGGCATACATCGCCCTCCACGCTGGCGACGGCATGCCTGCTGTGTAAAGTAGCAGGACGGATTCGTTACATCGGCGCTTAGCCTCACTGTGAAACGTGGTCAGGTTCTCAATGCTCATTACTGACTGAGGGATGCTCGCCAACCGGCGAACGGTGGCAGCCGGAAAACCAGAATAGGGTGCATCCAATAGCGCTGTCACGCGTTCGCGCTCGACCTCAACTTGGCCAGCAAGCAAGGCCGGATGCTCCTCCCGGAACAGACCGATCTCCTGCCACACTTCGCTGGCAGGGCGCGGCGGGGTGTCGGTAGCTCCAGACAGCAGGACATCCACCTGCGGTGCCAGATATTCGATCCGCTTGCTGTCCTTGAACAATGCGGCACTCGCTTCACGGATCGGCTGGGCAATCACACCACCTGCCGCTTGGTTACGCGCAAAAACGATGACCGCAGCAGCATCGAGCCAGTCCTGATAGCTTTCAGGACCGACGCTCCTGACCTTTCCGGCTTGACGCCACTTGCCTACGATCTCCGCAACAACAGGAAACTCGGCATCCAGAACGGACAGCCGACGCTCGGCTTCGGCAACGCGTTCAGTCAAAGGCGTTTCGCCGAGGAATGCAGCCAAAGCTGCCACATCGCGCAAGTCGATGCGCTCGAAGAAGCCTTCCTCGCGATTCGCCCGATCAAGAACAATCGTTATCGCTCCGGCGCTGCGTGCCGCGATGAACGCGTCCTCGCATGCACTCTTTTCCTTCGCTGATCGCAGAGCGCGATAGGGCACCAGTTGGTGCGCTGTCAGAGCCGGCGCCCTGCTCCGCACACCGGCCTCCGACTTGTTGCCGGCAGCCAGCAGACGTTCAAGTAGGCGTTTGGCAAGTGCGTCCATGTGTTAGGCCGGCACCGAAGTCGGGTTGCGAATCAAAGCCAGCTCGCGTTCGATCAATGCGGGATTGAACTCCGGCAGGTCGTCACGGAACATCTGACGCATGGTCTCACTGACGTTGTGCCCCTCGAAGCGAACGACGTTGAGGTCTGGGTCGCGCTGGATCTCGTAGTAGCGATGCAGGAATGCCGTGAGCGCTGCCTGATTCTCGCCTGGGCTGGCCATCACGACCTGCAGCCCAAGTTCTTCCAGGTAGCGCATCGTGGCGATCATGTTGGTCAGGTCCATCTTGTCGAAGGCCTCATCCAGCAGGATCAGGCTCATGCCGTCGCGGTTTCGTTTGTCTAGCCGGTAAGCCGACGCGAGGGCGGCACCTGCGATCACATAGAGCGGTGCTCGATGCTCACCGCCAGAACCGGTACCCAAACGCTTGCTTAACAAGCCAACTGGCTTCAGTTCCTTGGTGATCGGGTCTTCGCGCTTTATCTCGATGTCGAATTCGAAGAATTCACGATAATCATCGAGTGGGCTGCTTGCACCAGCTCTACCAGTGGCAACCTTCTCGCGTAGCAAAGCCTCAAATTCGGGCGGAATTTCACCAGGGGCACCAAACAGATCTCCTGAAGCACCGAAGGAGGCGACGTCCTTTACGAACAGCAGTAATGGCTTCAAGTCAGGGCGAACGCTACGAACGAACTGGTACCGTTCTCCGTTTGAGAAGACCGGGCAATCTTTCAGCGCGCCATTCAGTCGCTCGATCGTTTCGTCGAGGACATCAAGGTTGTTGCTGAGGGCAATTGCCACGTCCGTGCGGAACGTTTCCTGAGATGCTCGATAGGCCTCGGCCGCCTGCTTCTCGTGTTGCAACAGTTCGGTACCATGCAAGCGCTCGACTTGAATGGCAATCCATTCCGCACTCTTGCGCCAGTCGTCGAAAACATCCTGTCCCGGTGATTCCCGATATTCGGCAAGGTAGGTGGAGAAACTGCCAGTGGCAATGCGGGAGAGCTTTTGGGCTTCACGCTCGCAGGAGACAGACCTGTCGACGCAATGCGCAGCCATCCCTTCATAGTTCTCGTCGAAGCGAGACAGCAAACCGTCCCATTGCACTGACGCAAAGAGTTTGTCGTAGTCGGAGTGTTCCCGGATGGCATCGGCCTTAGCGCCGATTTCGGTTAGCGCTTTCTCGGCCCGAACCTTCGCTTCACAGGCGGCAGCCAAGGCCGATTCCGCCTTGGTTGCCTCTACAACTGCTTTCTCCTTGCTAGCGCGCTCCTTGGGTAATTCTGCAACGAGAACGGCAACCTTGTCACAAAGTGTGCGGTATTCCGCGTCAGTGTTGGCTGAAACACGGGCAGTCGCCTTTTCCAGATCAGTACGTGCTTCATGGGCAGCAGCAACGGAGCCGATGATCAGCCGGAAGCCTGAATCGTAAGCGAGGGCAGAAAGTGCGTTAGCAGCAGCTGTGAGCTTCTCTGCTTCAGTGGTCAGTTTGTTCTTTCGCTCACTCAGGCGTGCCAAAGAATTTGACAGTCCGGCAACCTGACCCGCGCCAGCAGCCCCAATCTTAAGCATGCTTGCTAGCACGCACTCAAGGCGCTCGAAAGAACCTGGACCTACTAGCATTCCGTCCTTGGTCAGCGTCCGGGCAGCAGATAGCGCGTCGTCATTGGTCGACGCACGGAGGATGTCGCCAAACTGCCGACGCAGGTACGCGACTGCAGCGGGGTTGCTGCCTTCGATCAACTCCGCAACTGAGCCTGGGCGTGCTGCCTCTCCCGTCTTCTGGCGGCTGGCCATGGCGATTTTCACCCCATAGACTGTGCGGCGACCTTCCATCCCACGATAGATGGCGAACGCCTTTTTCTCGTCTGGACCATCGACCAACAGCGCCTCCACATTCTTGCCAAGGAAGGCCTCAATCACAGGCTGCCAGTCAGGGTCGGTGATCCGGACTACATCACATATCGGCGATGGCGAAAGGCCGTTGTCACGGAGTTCGGTGAGCAGCGTCTGAGCAGGCCCGCTCAAAGGTGCACGTCCGGAACGGACACGCTCAAGAGAACCTTTCGCCGTTTCTATCTCCTGATCCAATTCGACGATCTGGCTCTCGATGTTACGAATCGACTGGAACAAGCTACTGACAACGCGCGACGATAACTTCACCACGGGACGAATCGCGCGTTCGGCAATCGATTCCGTGAGGTTGTCGAGATCTTTTGCCAGCGCCCCTATGGCTTCGGCCGAATCGTTCATTTCCTGCTGGAAGAGGGATAAATCAGGATTGCCTGCGTTGGCTACAAGCAAGCGCTGGATGTCGCCAAGATGGCCTGACAAATCTTTTCGCTTCGCATTGTTCCGAGCTTCGGCGCTGGCTAGGTCGCTCTGCGCCTGTGCGTGACCCTTGTGCGCCGAATGTGCCTCCATCAAGTCCCTGTGGTGGTCGTGTTCGTGTTCCCGTTCCTTCACGCGTAACTCCGCAGCATCGACTGCCTGCTGACGCTCTGCCAGCATCGTTTCGGCCTCTTCGCACTTTGCCGTCGTCTTGTCGTAGGCTTCTGATGCACCAGCCCGCTTGCCCGCTAGCGACAGCCCCTCCCATGTCACCGCGCGGCGGGTTTCCCGCATTGCTGCTGCAAAGCCGTCCGCCACTTTGCTGCCGTCGTCGATCTTCTTCTTCACGTAGGCCACCATGTTGTTCAGCTTGCTGAACTGATCGGTCAGCTCACGGAACTTGCGAATGTTGGTTGGGCGACTCTCCAAAACATCGTGACGAACGATGTTGTCGACTGACTTGTCGAATCGCATCCGCAGGGCGAACTTGAAGGCGCGGGTAAAGGCCTCGTAGGCCGGCACCCCACCACCGCCGCGCAGGGCAATCATTGTCGCCATGATGTAGCGCCGGCTGTCTTCGAAAAGTGGATCTTCGCCGGTGATGCGGGAGCGCTCCTGAAGATGGTGCCGGAAGGTACGCCATTCTCGCGGATGCTCGCGCCCATCGATCGTTTCGAGGTGATCGCTCATCGCCAATTCAACCCCGCGTGCCAGATAGCGCCCCAATATCGTGTGCGTTTCGCTGTCAAACGAGGCCGACAGGCAGACCCCCATTGAGGTCGGTTCATTGGTTTTTGTGTCGCGCCAGATGAGGGTGATATAGGTCGTAGCGTTGTCACGGATGCGCTGGTCGTTGCTTGAGCCGTACTGCCCGAGACAGTACGCGCGGAGTGACCGGGTTGTCTTTTCGTCGGCTTGGGCGTTGAAGGCCATTAGGTTTGAGTTACCGCCCATCATGGCGATCTGTACGGCGTCGAGAAAGGCGCTCTTGCCGCTGCCATTCCGCCCAAAGACGCCCGTGATGTCGCGAATCACCAACTCTTCCTGCTCGAACAGGAAGAACTGGACGAGTTTGACGCTTTCAAGCCGTTTCATTGCCGGACTCCTCTACTTCTTCTTGGGTTGAATCAGCGGCGGCAGCACCGTTGATCGCCGATTGCCACGACACCAGCCGCTGCAACGCCGCTTCTCCAAGGATATCGACGATGGCTGGACGGATTGCGATACCACCAAACTGGCTGTCCGCGCCCAACACGCTGGTACCAGATTCGACGTCATCGAGACGCCGGGCAATGCCCCAGCGCTTCGCAGTCCGCATCAGCACGTCAAACTCGCCTTTGGCCGGGAGCTCACGTCCGCACATCAGGCGGTACTTCTCAGTCAGCTCGATCAGATCGCACAGGACTTCGCCCTCTTCACTCAGGTAACCGACCCGAGCCGATTCCTCATAGATGCCGCGCAGGACAAGGGCAAACAAGGTTTGCGATACCGTCGCCAAGGTCGTCTTTGCGTGAAGGGGAATGGCCACGACGTAGCGCAGGGCGCGGTTAACCTGAAGGTGGATGCCGAACGGCGCAAGCGCCTTTTCAATCTCGCGCTCGTACTGCTCCGCCAGCGTGTAGGCCATGCGGCTGCGCTGATCTGAGTGGTAGAGCACCTGTTCAGCGATTAGCCGGTAGGCCACGGACTCGAAATCTTCTGAGGCATAAAACCCATTGCTGCGGGCTGCCAGCGTATCCCAGTAGTCGCTCATTCTTTGTCGCTCTTCAGGTTATCTGGCTGCCGCCGACGACGAACAATCGCGAACGGCCGTCCAGAGAGGTAAGGGTGATCACGCTCTTCGTTACCTTCATTACGCACATCAAAGCCGTGTGCTAGGCGGCGGGCATCCGAGGCAAGTCGAACGCTGCCAGAATCCATCGCCATCGCGACTGATTGCAGCACCTGGAAGGCGCGAAGCTGTCCATTGGTTGTGAGTGGCAGCGCATTACCATTCACCGTGTCCTTGTCTGCCAGTGCCTGACTCACATAGGCGGCGAGTTTTGGCGCCGTCATGGAACGAGCTTCGCGCGCCCGCAGCATCAACCGCGCACGTGCCTTCTCATAATCAGAGATGGTTTGCTGACGGAGCGCCGACGGCGCTGGCCGCTCGACGACCCGCCGGGGTTCTGCAAGGCGATCGCCACTCATCAGCACGTCAGCACCGAAAATCGGGGGCGGCTCCGCGGCATTGCTCGTCACCAGCCGTTGAATACTCAGGTGGATCAGGTCATCAAGTGGGCGTAAGGAACGCAGGCGGTAGTCTAGGAAGGCGAGCGCCCGTTTGTTCGCACGCCGAATCTCGTCATCCAGTCGGTCAAGGTATTCGTCAATGCGGTGAAGCTCCCTGAGTCGTTGCAGATCGCGCTCGAAAAGCGCTTCCGCCTTCTGCCGATTGCCACCCGCCGGACGTTGCTCGTACCAATCGATCAGCCGGGCGCGCTCCGCTTCGTTGGTGGAAATGTGCTCAACGGTGCGCAGAATTTGCGGGCGACGCGACAACGGATGTTCGCGTGTGCGCAATTCCCGATAGTCGCCAATAAAGACCTGCTCGATGTAGTCGCGGAAGAATGTGCGGACGTACTGGGCCGTCGAACTGTCGGGATCCAGTGATCCCATCAGGTCGCGTACATTGGTTCCCGTATTTCGGATGTGCTCAAGCAGGTGGCGCGCCTGATCTGCGGCCTCCCTCAATACGTCGCCGCCGCCCTCGCCTTTGGCAACTACAGTGAGGTTCGCGTCAATCGAGCGTATTTTCCCTGAAACGAAGACAGGGCCAGTTTCTGCGAAGCCAATTAGCATGGTAAGGAACTGGCTGACGGCCGGGCGCATTACCACCGTTCGTTCCATCCCCCACCGTTCCGTCTTGAACCACCCGGCGTCCTGTAGTCGATTGAAGATACCGATCGCGCGGATATTCAGTGGTGTGTCCGGGGTCTCGCCATCCTCGGATTCCCAAGCGCTGTCGTACTTGATGTGGTCCTCGATATCCTTGTTGATGTCGCGCAGCAGGAATCCGTGGCTGGGTGGCATCGGCGCATCTGGGCCGAACCGGTAGCGATGAAGCGCGCACAGTAGGCTCCAGTAGCCACGCCTGTTTTCCGATCCCAACGGGCTGAATAGCCGATCAGGAATCCGCTCAAACAGCGCGATGGCGGCGGGCTTCATGCTGGGAACACCCACGGACGGATCTCGTCGAGGTTCGCTACCGCCAACTGATAGTCAGGTGGCCGCTGCTCTTCCGGAGAAAGCGCAGCACGGACGTCCTGAATGAAGTAGGCAACCAGCGCACCCCGACATGTGTCCACGCGCGCTGAAGTGTTGTTGAAGTATTCGCACCGAATCAAATCCTGCTGCTCGATGGTCAACAATGGATGGGGAATCAGCCGTACCTTCACCATGGTCGACCACGCAACGTCGTCGCTGTCGCAATGCTTGGCAAGCTGAGCAAAAGGCTTCGCATCAACAATTCGCCCAAGTGCGAAATCCCTAAAGCCCTGACTCTCTTCGCAATACGCCCGAACGTGCCAGCGCCGCCCGGCGCGGACAATACTGTGCGGAGACAGGGACCGTTTGTGTGGTTGAGGGTCGCGCATCGACCGATAGGTGATCGTGACCATTCGGCGGGTGCGGATACTGTCGGACAGAACTGCAAAGATGCGTGGATTCGGCGGGGAAATGTCCGGAAACGCTGCACATATCGACGATGCCTGGGTGGCTTGCGTGCTGTGGGGAAGCCCAACCAACGTCAAGTACAGCGATAGGGTTGAAGCAGAATCGATGACGGGGGGGTGGGCGCGTCGCTCAACTTGATAGACTTTTGTGGTGGCAAGATAGCTCTTTGTCTTACTGTCGAGCTCCAACAAGTCGGGATGTTTTTCCCGAAATTCCCGTATCCATTCACTTGCCCGAACAGAACTGATGTGAAACAAATCTCGCAGGCGACTGTTATTTAGCCGCCCCTCCCAAAGAAGAAGTGCGGTAAGGATAGAAATACGTTGCTGCGGACTGTCGTTATCCGATTTCATTACTCTCACCACCATATGTTTTTCCATATTATACGGAAAATCATATGGTGCAGCTAGGCATAGCAAGACTATCAAGGTTGGCTCGTCAATTTGTCGAAAATACTGCTTTGGCCGAGGTGCCCCTATATCAGATACACCCGGCCATTAGCTTGATGATTAGAAAACTGGCATTAACCTATGACAAGAATCATCTGGCTGATGAGGGCACGGAGTACGCGTTCGCCAGACTAAAAAGCTGCCGCTCGGCTTAATTTGCAGATCAGCGGCAACTATCCGACCCCATTGCCGACTGAGCAGCCAGCAATCCGAACGAGGAAATACACCGAGTACGAGGCACCCAACTCAAATCCCTGTGCGACAGCTTTCTAGGCAGAAATAAGCCACTCAAGGATTTGATTTGTCGTCGGGCTTTAATGCTAAAGCTCTGCGACGATGCCCTTATCCACGCGTCGCTCGTCTGACAACATCTACTAACTCCTGCTCAGTCGGGTTGTAGTACCTCATTGCCATCTGAAGGGTTTTCCATCCCATGATTTTCGCCAGCGTTTGGACAGGCATGTGTGGCGCGAGCCGAGACGCCGCTTCATGTCGTAAGTCGTGATAGCGTAAGCCATGGATGTTAGCGGCTTTACACAGTCGCTTAAACGCTCGGTCCAATCCCGAGGTGTCATGAAAATTTGGAATCACCTGGCCGCCTATATGTCGCGGAAGATGCTGAAGGCAGGTCTGAGCCTTTTCACTAAGTGGCACACTACGTGCCGACCCATTTTTCGACTTGTCGAGTCGAATCACGTTCTGATTGAAGTTGACCTGTGTCCATTGGAGGGTGAGAAGTTCACCCGCACGCATTCCGGTTTCAATCGCAATTGTGATGCAGGATTGTAACCAGAGCGCCGCGCTTCTGGCCTCAGGGCGATGCAATGCAGCCATCAAGCGAGCCTCCTCGTCGCCGACCAAACGGCGATCCCGGCCGTCCGGAGCCGAGGGCTTTTTCACCTTTTTGAGCGGGTGTTCGAGGGGGAGACACCATTCGTTTATCGCTATAGTGAAAACATGAGAAAGCAGGGACAGTTCGAGGCGGACCGTATTTTTCGAAACAACTTGTAGCCGAGCATCGCGGTAAGCAGCGAAATCCTTGGCTTGGAGGCTATCGAGACTACGTTGAGCCATCGGGAGTGCCTTCAACTGCCGAATGCGGTTTGTCTCTGCCACAAGCCCCCGTTTGGCCGAGGTAACCGTCAGGCGGTAACGCTCAAGGGCGTCGTTCAATGTGGTGTTTTCAGCTTCGCGCCGGTCCTTGAAAACGCCTTGGTCAATTTGGGTCTCAACGTCTCGCGCCCACTTATCTGCATCCCTCCTGGATTCAAAGGTTTTGCTTTGGGTGGGGTAGCCCTTGCGGCGGACTGTTGCTTGAAACTGGTAGTTCCCTCGGTGGGATATTGATGACATGCTATATCTCCGTTAAAGGAGGTGTAGCAACGCTGCTGCCGAATTTGGCGCGGACTGCAGCAAAAATGCAGCAATAACTCGTCAGAAAGCAAAAAGCCCAGTCATGAACTGGGCTAAGTGCTTGATTATTCTGGTGGGGCGCGACAGATTCGAACTGTCGACCTACGGATTAAGAGTCCGCTGCTCTACCAACTGAGCTAGCGCCCCAGATTTCATCATGTTCTGACTGGTGGGTCGGCCGAGATTCGAACTCGGGACCAACGGATTAAAAGTCCGCTGCTCTACCGACTGAGCTACCGACCCGCCTTGGGAGCGCGAATTATATAGATGGGGTCAGGGAGCGTCAACGAACCTGGCCCAATGTGAAGAATTGTTTGTCCCTTGAATGCCATTGAATTTTGCCTGGTGATTCTGGATAAAATGAGCTCGCTTGCCAAGCATTGCATCGTTACCAGCACATTCCCCTTGTTTTTGGAGAAATTAGATGACTGAACAGGATATTTCCCGCTATCAGGACCTTATCGTGACGACTGCCACCGATGTCGGCGTCAAGATTCTGGCCGCAATTGCATTCTGGGTGATTGGCCGCTGGCTGATTGGTGTTGCGCTCAATATGGTTCGTTCCTCATTGGAGCGCCAGAAGGTTGATCCGACCGTCTTACGTTATCTGGGTTCGGTCATTACCGTAACTTTGAATGTCTTGCTGGTGGTTGGCATTCTTGGTTACTTCGGTATTCAGACCACGACTTTCGCTGCCTTGATTGCAGCAGCCGGTGTTGCCATCGGTATGGCCTGGTCGGGATTGCTCTCGAATTTTGCCGCCGGTGCTTTTCTGGTGGTCCTGCGGCCGATGAAGGTCGGCGACTTTGTGACGGTCGCCGGCGTAACGGGCACCGTGACTGAACTCGGGTTATTCACCACGACGATCAATACGCCGGATAACGTGCATACCGTCGTTGGCAACAACAAGATTTTCAGTGACACGATCCAGAATTACACGGCCAATCCATTTCGCCGGGTCGATCTGAAGTGCCAGTTATCGGGTGCGGCTGATCATCTGGCGGCAATGGCCTTGCTCCGCGAAAAGATCGCGACGATTCCGAATGTGCTGGCCGAACCGAAAGTCGATGTCGAGATTCTCGACTTTACGCTGGTTGGCCCGGTACTGGCAGTTCGCCCTTACTGCCACAACGACCATTACTGGCAGGTCTATTTCGATACCAACAGGATGATCCGCGAGGCTCTGGCCGAGGCTGGATTCCCGGCTCCGATGCCGGCGCAGAGCGTGATCGTGACGCAAGCAGCCTGAAATTAGGCTGAAAAGTAAAAAACCCGCGAAAAAGCGGGTTTTTTAACGTTGACCGCAGCACTCTCGTTTTAGCCGAGGCGTTTGCAGATTTCCGTGGTCAGCGTCGACTGGTTCATCGAATAAAAATGCAGGCCGGGAGCGCCGCCCTTGAGCAGGCGTTCGCATAGCTCGGTGACGACATCAAGGCCGAAGGCGCGGATCGACTCGGCATCGTCGCCGAAGCTCTCGAACTTCTTGCGCATCCAGCGCGGGATGTCAGCGCCGCATGCGTCAGAGAAGCGGGCCAGTTTGGTGAAGCCGACGATGGGCATGATGCCGGGCACGATGGGGATATCGACGCCAAGTGCTTTGGCTTCATCGACGAAATGGAAATAAGCGTCGGCGTTGTAGAAATACTGGGTAATGGCCGAATTTGCGCCGGCCTTGACCTTGCGGGCGAAGGCATCGAGATCATCCTTCGGGCTGCGGGCCTGCGGGTGCCATTCCGGGTAAGCGGCGACTTCGATGCTGAACCAGTCGCCGGTTTCGGCGCGGATGAATTCGACCAGCTCGTTGGCGTAGCGAAACTCGCCGGTCTCGGCCATGCCGGAGGGCAGGTCACCGCGCAGGGCAACGGTGCGGCGAATGCCGGCTGCCTTGTACTCACCGAGGATTTCGCGAATGCTGTCACGCGTCGAACCGATGCAGGAGAGGTGTGGCGCGGCATCGAAGCCTTCGGCCGCCATTTCCTTGACGACGGCAAAGGTGCGTTCGCGGGTGGAGCCGCCGGCGCCGTAGGTGACTGAAAAGAAGGTGGGCTTGAGTTCGGCCAGTTTGGCGCGGGTCGCCCGCAGCTTTTCAACACCTTCCGGTGTTTGGGGCGGGAAAAATTCGATGGAGATTTCAGGTTTCATTTGTTCAACCAGATGAAAAATTCGCGGTTGCCATCGCCGCCGGTGATCGGGCTGTCGAGCCAGGCACGGACGGTGAGGCCAAGGTCTTTGGCGCAAAGGCGGAGCTTGCTTTCGACTTCCGCAAAAAGTGCCGGATCGCGGACGATGCCACCCCGGGCAACCTTGCCGAAGCCAACTTCGAACTGGGGCTTGACCAGCATCAGCAGATCGCCGTGTTCAGCCAGCAGAGCGGGCAATTGGGGCAGGATCAGGGTCAGCGAGATGAAGGAAACGTCGCCGACAATCAGCTCGAAGCCGGTTGCCGGAAATGCTTCGCCAAGATCGTCAACGGTCAGCGCTCGGCAGTTGATTCCTTCAAAGCTGGTGACGCGCTGATCGGCGACCAGGCGCGGGTGCAGTTGTTCGTGGCCGACATCGACACCAACGACGTGCTTGGCTCCGGATTGCAGGAGGCGGTCTGTAAAACCGCCGGTCGATTGGCCAACATCAAGACAGGTTTTGCCGCTGACGGAAATTCCAGTTTCGCTCAGTGCGCCTGCCAGTTTGAGGCCGCCGCGCGAGACGTAACGGTCATCCGGGTCACTTGCTACGGTCAACGGTGTTTTTTCGGCTAATTCCAGCGACTGTTTGCTGATGACGCCGCCAGACCAGCTGACGCGGCCGGCGGCGATCAGTCGTTGGGCAGCCGTGCGTGATACGGCGAGGCCGGATTCCACCAGCAGTTGATCGACGCGGGGCATCAGCGCTTTCCTGATGAAAAAAGCAGGCTGCTGAGCGCCCAGGAAATCAGGCTATATACGACGGAGCCAAACAGCGCCGGCCAGAAACCGCCAACATTGAAGCCGTCGACCAGATTGCCGGCCAGCTGAAAGAGCAGGGCATTGATCACGAAGATGAACAAACCCAGTGTCAGCAGCGTGACCGGCAGGGTCAGCAAAATCAGCAATGGTCGCAGCACAGCGTTGATCAGCCCGAGAACGAGGGCGACGATCAGCGCCGTGCCGAAACTTGCCACATGGACCGACGGCACGACATACGGCAACGCCAGCAGGGCGAGCGCGTTGATGGTCCAGATGGCAAGTAATCGCATGGTTTAGTAGCGGTAGTGGTCAGTCTTGTACGGGCCTTCCTTCGGCACGCTGATGTAGGCGGCCTGCTGGTCGGTCAGCTCGGACAGCTGTGCGTTCAGCGTCTTCAACTGCAGGCGGGCGACCTTTTCATCGAGGTGCTTGGGCAGGGTGTAGACGCCGACCGGGTACTTGTTGGAACCCTTGACTGATTCGGTCCACAGCTCGATCTGGGCGATGGTCTGGTTGGCGAAGGAAGAAGACATCACGTAGGACGGATGGCCGGTGCCACAACCCAAATTCACCAGACGACCCTTGGCGAGCAGGATGATGCGCTTGCCGTCCGGGAAAATGACGTGATCGACTTGCGGCTTGATCTCTTCCCACTGGTACTTCTCGATCGAGGCGACGTCGATTTCGTTGTCAAAGTGACCGATGTTGCAGACGATGGCGTTGTTCTTCATCGCGGCCATGTGGTCATGTGTAATGACGTGGAAGTTCCCAGTCGTGGTGACGAAAATGTCGGCCTTGTCGGCGGCGTATTCCATGGTGACGACGCGATAGCCTTCCATCGCGGCCTGGAGGGCGCAGATCGGATCGATTTCGGTGACCCATACCTGCGCCGACAGGGCGCGCATGGCCTGGGCGGAACCCTTGCCCACATCGCCATAACCGGCGATGACGGCGACCTTGCCGGCGATCATGACGTCGGTGGCGCGCTTGATGCCGTCAACCAATGATTCGCGGCAGCCGTAGAGGTTGTCGAACTTGGACTTGGTCACGGAGTCATTGACGTTGATGCCCGGGAACTTGAGTTCGCCGCGCTGGTGCATCTGGTACAAGCGATGCACGCCGGTCGTGGTCTCTTCGGTAACGCCCTTGACGGCGGCGAGACGCACGGAATACCAGGTCGGATCAGCGGCGATCTTGGCCTTGATGGCGGCGAAGAGGATGGTTTCTTCTTCCGAGCCCGGCTTGGCCAGTACGGAAATGTCCTTCTCGGCACGGGCGCCGAGGTGCAGCAGCAGCGTTGCATCGCCGCCGTCGTCAAGGATCATGTTGGTATAGCCGCCATCGGCCCATTCGAAGATGCGGTGGGTGTAATCCCAGTAGTCGACCAGGGTTTCGCCCTTGACGGCGAAAACAGGGATACCGTCGGCCGCGATGGCGGCAGCAGCGTGATCCTGGGTCGAGAAAATGTTGCACGAGGCCCAGCGGACTTCGGCGCCGAGGGCGGTCAGCGTCTCGATCAGCACGGCGGTCTGGATGGTCATATGCAGCGAACCGGTGATGCGTGCGCCCTTGAGCGGCTGGGTCTTCGCGAATTCTTCGCGAATGGCCATGAGGCCCGGCATTTCGGTTTCGGCAATGTTGATTTCCTTGCGACCCCAGTCGGCAAGGTTCAAGTCAGCGATAACGTAGTCTTTGAATTCAGCCACAGTAAGCTCCTAAATAACTGTGACGGGGAGGAGGCGGTGTCTCACCGAACCCCCTGCGCCCGGCAGGGTTGAACAGTGAGCGCGGTTTCAAACCGAGCCTGGGGGTGATCTCCTGCAGCGCTCCTCGGTAGGGGGCGGATTATAAACCGTTTTTACGGCTTGTCGCTCGCCCAGTAACGGTTGATGTCCTGAATGCCCCATTTGGCGGCCTCTTCGCGACCGGCAATCGTTTCCAGGCTGCGTGCGAGATCAATGATTTCCGGCTTGATGTAGGCTTGCGACTTGGTCGAGAAAAAAACCTTGACCTTGGGTTTGAGCAGCGTCTGCTCGTTCTGTTCGATAACGACACCGAGTTTTCCGGAGGCCAGCCTGATCAGCGAACCAACCGGGTAGATGCCGATGCGTTTGACGAAAGCCTGAAATACCACCGGGTCGAAATGGCCGTTCCACTCCGCCATGCTGCGAATGGCTTCGGCCGGATCCCATGCCGACTTGTATGGACGGTTCGAGGTGATCGCATCGTACACGTCGCATACGGCGCTCATCTTGGCGTAAAGCGAGATCTGATCGCCGCGCAGCCCTTCGGGGTAGCCGGAGCCATCGATTTTTTCATGATGATGCAGGCAGATGTCTGTAACAACCTCGGTAAAGCTGCTTCCATCCAGCAAAATCTTGTGGCCCTCGGCGGCATGTTGCTTTATTTCAGCGAATTCCTCGTTCGTCAGCTTGCCTGGCTTGTTGAGCATGTGTTGCGGCGACGTGGTTTTGCCCAGGTCGTGCAGCAAACCGCCCATCCCGGCTTCGCGAACCTGTTCGGCGCTCAGCCCGAGCTGGCGAGCCAGCGAGATCATCAGTCCGCACACGGAGATCGAGTGCATGAAGGTGTAATCGTCGGTGGTCTTCAGGCGAGCTAGGCAGATCAAGGCGACAGGGTTGCGGGACAGCGAATTCAGGATCTCATCAACCAGCGGCGCCAGTGCATCTACTTTAACGGCCTGTCCCATGCGGACATCCTCGAATACCGAGGCAATCATTTCCTTCGCCCTGGCGATAATGCGGGCCGCCTGCCAAAGCTCCTCGTTCAGTGCAACATGGCTGGTTGTTTCCGGCGCCAGGGCCGGAACTTCTTCTGCTGTCTGGAGGATCGTGCCTGGTTCGATATCGTCAGGATCGACGTCGCGCCCCTTTGAAATATCGATCCATGCTTCGGCAATGGCGCTTTTCCGGATAAGGGTCAGATCATCCGGATCGTCCAGCAGGAATTTTGTTCGCCAGAAAGGATGGTCCAGCCAGGCGCCACAGAACGCCTGAAGGTACATGCCCAAGCCAAGTTTATCGACGGGAATTTTCTTCAGCATATGTACGGATCATAGCAATGAAGCGCGTTCATGGGCGAATGCCAAATGGATGTGTTGGGCTGGAGTCAGTCTTCAGGCGGCGAACCGCTGACGCCTGTTCGGTCGGAGTTGATCATTCCGAAGCCCAGAAGCGGTCGATGTCCTTGATTCCCCATTTGGCGGCATCTTCCCGTCCGGTGATTTTCTCCGCGCTGCGGGCGAGATCGATGATTTCCGGCTTGATATAGGCCACCGACTTGGTCGAGAAAAAGACCTTGACCTTGGGCTTGAGCAGCGATTGCTCGCCCTGTTCGACCACAACACCCAGCTTGCCCGACGCCAGCTTGACGAGTGAGCCGATGGGGTAAATGCCCAGGCTCTTGACGAACGCCTGGAAAACAATCGGGTCGAAATGTCCCGTCCATTCGGCCATGCGCTTGATTGATTCGGCGGGATCCCAGCCTGCCTTGTAGGGGCGGTTTGAGGTGATGGCGTCATAGACGTCACAGACGGCACCCATTTTGGCAAACAAGCTCATCGTTTCGCCATTGAGGCTTTTTGGATAGCCGCTTCCATCGACCTTTTCGTGATGGTGCAGGCAGACATCTTTGGTGATTTCGTTGATCCCAATGCCGCCGAGCAATAGCTTATGGCCTTCTTCCGGATGCGTTTTGACCAGCGTGAATTCCGCATCGGTCAGTTTGCCTGGCTTGTTCAAGATTTCTGCCGGAATCATCGCTTTGCCCAGGTCGTGCAGTAGGCCAGCCATGCCGGCTTGTTTTGTTTGTTCCTCGTCCAGCCCCAGTTGGCGGGCGAGGGCGATCATCAATGCACATACGGCGACCGAGTGCATGTAGGTGTAGTCGTCGGCGGTCTTCAGGCGAGCCAGGCTGATCAATGCGCCCGGATTGCGCATCATCGAATTGGAAATTTCCTCTACCAGCGGTGCTGCCGCCTCCGCCTCGATGGCCTTGCCCATGCGTGCTTCCTGAAACATGGAAACCACAGCTTCCTTGCCCTTGGCGCAGATCTTCGCGGCGCGCTTGATTTCTTCGCGATAGGTGCTTTTGGGCTGAATCTCGGGTGCTGGTTCCGGAACTTCTTCGGCGGTCACCAATTCGATATTGCTCGCCTTGTCGGCAAGTTTTATATCAAGTCCTTTGGAAATGTCGATCCAGACTTCCTTGATTGGGCTTTCGAAAATCAGTGTGATGTCGTTCGGGTCAGACAGTACGAACTTCGTCCGCCAGAAAGGATGCTCCAGCCATGCGCCGCAAAAGGCTTGCAGATGCATGCCGAGGACAAGATGCTCGACCGGGATTTTCTTAAGCATATCTGCTGACTTTAACAAAAAAGGGAGCCCTGCTGGCTCCCTTTTTATGGCGCTGTATTGATTACAGGCCGGCGTCGGACTTCAACAGGCTTGCACGATCGGTGTTTTCCCAGGTGAATTCCGGTTCGTCACGGCCGAAATGGCCGTAGGCTGCAGTCTTCTGGTAGATCGGACGGAGCAGGTCAAGCATGTTGACGATGCCCTTCGGACGCAGATCGAAGTGCTTGCGGATTAACGCGGTCAAGGTTTCATTGCTGACCTTGCCGGTGCCATAGGTCTCGACCATGATCGAGGTCGGCTCGGCAACGCCGATGGCGTAGGAAACCTGCACCAGGCAGCGCGAGGCCAGGCCGGCGGCGACGATGTTCTTGGCAACGTAACGCGTGGCGTAGGCGGCGGAACGATCAACCTTGGATGGGTCCTTGCCGGAGAAGGCACCGCCACCGTGCGGTGCGGCACCGCCGTAGGTGTCAACGATGATCTTGCGGCCGGTCAGGCCACAGTCGCCCTGCGGACCACCGACAACGAAACGGCCGGTCGGGTTGACCAGGAATTTGATGTCGCCCTTGATCAGTTCCTTCGGTAGCACCGGCTTGATGATCTGCTCGATGGTTGCTTCACGCAGGTCTTCGAGGCTGATGTCCGGCGAATGCTGAGTGGACAGCACGACGGTATCGATCGAGTGCGGCTTGCCATCAACGTACCGGATAGTGACCTGCGATTTGGCATCCGGGCGCGCCCACGGCAGGCGACCATCCTTGCGCAGCATCGCCTGGCGCTCGACCAGACGGTGCGACAGGTAGATCGGCAGCGGCATCAACGAAGGAGTTTCGTCGCAGGCGTAGCCGAACATCAAGCCCTGATCGCCAGCACCTTGATTGAGGTTGTCATCGTAGGCCTTGTCCACGCCCTGGGCGATGTCCGGGCTCTGCTTGTCATAGGCGACGAGCACGGCGCAGCCTTTGTAGTCGATACCGTATTCGGTGTTGTCGTAGCCGATGCGCTTGATGGTGTCGCGGGCGACCTGAATGTAGTCGACGTTGGCGTTGGTGGTGATTTCACCGGCCAGCACGACCAGGCCGGTGTTGCACAATGTTTCGGCGGCAACGCGAGAGTGCTTGTCCTGTGCCAGGATGGCGTCGAGGATGGCGTCGGATATCTGGTCGGAAACCTTGTCGGGATGGCCTTCACCAACCGATTCTGAAGTGAAGAAGTACTCGCTCATGCGGAGCTCCAATGGTCCTTTGATCTGGCGCTACCAGCTTCGGACCACGAGCAGGTGACGCTTTAGCAGAATTTATTAGTCGCCCCGCAAGTTGTCTGTTTAACTCGGCGATCCCATAATATTAAACTTTTCACGGCGAGTATCAACCCCCGGAGCTCCATGGTTTTTATTTTTCGACTCCTGAGCAAGCTGCCCTTGTGGCTGGTTCACTTGCTGGGTGGCTGGCTTGGCCGGCTGACTTATCTGCTGTCGCCGACCTATCGCCGGCATGTCTGCGAGAACATGGCCCAAGCCGGGATCGATCCATCCTTGCGTGGCGCAGCCGTGGCCGAAGCCGGCAAACAGATGGTCGAACTGGCACGCATCTGGTTGCGCACGCTGGAAGAAACCAACGCCCAGGTTGTTGAAGTACGCGGTTGGGAGCACGTCGAGGCGGCGCAGCAGGCCGGCAAGGGCATCGTCTTCATGACGCCGCATCTCGGTTGTTTCGAAATCACAGCCCAGTACTATTCAGCCTTTGGCGATGTGACCGTTCTGTACCGGCCGCCACGTCAGGCTTCGATCCGGCAGATGATTCTTGATGGTCGCAAGCGCGAACATCTGCATCTTGCGCCAGCCGACCTGTCGGGCGTGCGGGCGCTGATCAAGGCGCTGAAGAAGGGGCAGGCTGTCGGCATGTTGCCGGATCAGGCGCCGAAAGTTGGTGAGGGGGTCTGGCTCGACTTTTTTGGCAAGCCGGCTTACACGATGACGTTGGCAGCGCGCTTGACCGAAACCGGCGCGACGACGCTGATGGCATGGGGCGAGCGCTTGCCGAATGGGCGCGGCTATTGCCTGCATTTTTTGCCGCCGAGTCAGCCCTTGGAGGGTGCTACGGTGGACCGCGCCCAGCAGATAAATTCGGAAATTGAAGCGCTGGTGCGCCAATGCCCGACCCAATATCTCTGGGGCTACAACCGCTACAAGCACCCGGGTGGCGCTGAGCCGCCGCCGGCGGAGCGCTGATTTGAAGCGCTTGCTTTCCTATTCAGTGGTTGGATTGCTTTGGCTTCTGCATTGGCTGCCCTTGCCAATTTTGCGGGGCGTCGGTGGCATGTTGGGGCGCTTCCTTTTCGCTTTTGGGCGTGAGCGGCGCAACGTGGCGCTGATCAATCTGCGCCTGTGCTTTCCCGAGATGACTGAAGTCGAGCGCGAAAAGCTGGTGCGCCAGAATTTTATTGCATTCAGCCGCGCCGTGCTTGATCGCACGTTGGGTTGGTGGGCATCCCGAGAGCGGCTGGAGCGCATTATCCGTATTCATGGTGTCGAGCATTTAACTGACCCTGAGGGCAAGCCAGTTATCCTGTTGTCGCCCCATTTTGTCGGGCTGGATGCGGGCGCAATTCGTACCTCGATGCTGGTTCGTGGCTGCAGTGTTTATTCCAATCAGAAGAATCCGGTTTTCAACAAGTTGCTTTATGATGGCCGGCGTCGATTTTCTGATGTTCTGCTGCTTTCAAGGCAGGACGGGATGCGCAAGATCATCAAGGCAATGAAGGATGGTTATCGGTTCTATTACCTGCCGGACATGGATTTTGGCCCGAGGGACTCGATTTTTGTGCCGTTTTTTGGCGTGCAGGCCGCGACCATTCCGGGAGTTTCCCGCTTGGCGCGCCTGACGGGGGCAAAAGTGGTTGCCTGTATTACCCGTCAGGTGGCGGATGGCTACGAAGTCGAGGTGATGCCAGCCTGGGAGAATTTCCCCGGTGAAAGCGTCGAAGCAGATACAGAATTCGTCAATCGCTTTATCGAAAGCCAGGTGCTGCGCATGCCGGAGCAGTATTTCTGGTTGCATAAACGTTTCAAGACCCGGCCACCTGGAGAACAGAGGTTTTACAAATGAACAGCCTGAAAATAGAAATCCGCTCGGTCATGCCACCTGACGTGCCGGCCATCTCAGCCCTGGCCCGCGAAATATGGCAGGCCACTTATCCAGGGATCATCACCCAGGAACAGATCGACTTCATGCTCGAACAGCGCTACGGCCACGAGCGCTTGTACGATGACCTGGAGGATGCCGAAAAATGGCTTGATCAGGCGTTTTACAACGGACGCCGTGTAGGTTTTGCCTTCAGCGAAATCTACAAGGGCGAGTTCAAGCTCGACAAGCTTTATATCCATCCGGATGTCCAGCGTCAGGGTGTCGGTGGGCAACTGATCGAGCATGTCGCGGCGCGCGCCCGGAAACTGGGTTATCCCTGCGTGATACTCGCGGTCAACAAGCGTAACGACAAGGCCATTGGATCCTATAAAAAATATGGATTTGCGGTGCGCGAATCCATTGTTGACGATATTGGTCATGGCTTCGTCATGGACGATTTTGTCATGGAGAAAAAACTTTAAGAGTTTGAGATAAACCACTGTCTCTGCTATTCTTTTTTAACCGATAAGCGGAGCAGTGTGTGAAACTGAAATTCTCTAAGATGCACGGCCTGGGCAACGATTTCGTCGTCGTTGATGGCATTCGTCAGGCCGTTTCCCTGACCCCGGAGCAATTGCGCTATCTGGCGGACCGCAATTTCGGCGTTGGCTGCGACCAGATTTTGCTGGTTGAGAAGCCAACGCAGCCGGGTGTTGATTTCCGTTACCGGATTTTCAATGCCGATGGCAGCGAAGTCGAACAATGCGGCAATGGCGCTCGCTGCTTCGTGCGTTTCGTGCACGAGGCTGGGCTGGCCGAAAAGCGCGAGATTCGCGTTGAAACGCAGGCAGGGATCATCTCGCCGCGACTTGAGGCTGATGGCAATGTCACGGTGGACATGGGAATTCCCCGGTTTTTGCCGACGGAAATCCCTTTTCTGCATGACGACGATGTTGTCATCTACAACCTTGATGTGGCGGATGAAACGCTGGAAATCAGCGTCGTCTCGATGGGTAACCCGCATGCGGTGCAGGTCGTTGAATGCGTCGAAGGCGCACCGGTGGCTGAACATGGTCCGTTGATCGAAAATCACGAACGTTTTCCGCAACGAGTTAACGCCGGTTTCATGCAGGTCGTCGATCGCCATGCGATCAAGTTGCGCGTCTACGAGCGCGGCTCCGGCGAGACCTTGGCCTGTGGCACGGGCGCCTGTGCGGCTGTCGTCGCCGGTATCCGGCGCGGTCTACTTGATTCGCCGGTGCGGGTAACGACGCGCGGTGGCGATCTGAACATTGTCTGGGGCGGGGCTGGCCGCTCGGTATTGATGACTGGTCCGGCCGAGACAGTTTTCACTGGAGAAATCGAACTATGAGCGCCCTGTTTCCCGAAGATGTTGCCGATTACCTGAAGAACAATCCGGGCTTTTTCGAGCAATACGCTGACTTGATGGCGCAGATTTTCTTGCCGCATCCGCATGGTGGCCGCGCAGTTTCGCTGGCCGAGCGTCAGATGCTGTCGCTGCGCGAAAAGAACCGGACGACCGAAAGCAAGCTGGCTGAATTGATCGCCTTCGGTGAGGAAAACGACGCCATCAGTGAAAAGGTGCACCGTCTGGCCGTTGGGCTGATTGCTGCCGAGACCTTCCAGGCGGTCATTCACCTGCTCAACTTCCACCTGCGCGATGATTTCTCCGTGCCGCATGTGGCCTTGCGCCTCTGGCACAACCCGGAAGGGATCGACGATCTGCCGGAGTTCGCAGCGGTCAGCGAAGAGTTGCAGGTGTTTGCCGAAACGCTGAGCCGACCGTATTGTGGGTCGACCGCCGGCTTTGGCACGGCCTCCTGGTTTGGCGAGCATTCCAGCCATATCCGTTCGCAGGCGCTGATCGCGCTACGCAACGGCGGTGGCACCATCGGCATGATCGCATTGGGTAGCGAAGAGGCGCAGCGGTTTTACGCCGACATGGGCACGCTCTACCTCGAACGCCTCGGCGAAATGGTTTCTGCCGCGCTCGCCCGGGTCACCAAGAGCGTGTTATGACTCCCGGCGACGCCGTCGTTGCCTATCTGGCCGAACTGGCCGAGCAGCGTCGGCAGTCGCCGCATACCGTCAGCAATTACCGGCGTGATCTTGTCCGCTTGCTGGCGTTGGCGGGTGAAACTCCGCTGGCGGATTTGCGAGTTCATCACATTCGTCGCTTTGTGGCGCAAATGCACGGCCAGGGCTTGTCCGGCCGCTCGCTGGCACGCCAGCTTTCTGCCTGGCGCGGATTCTTCAACTGGTTGGGGCGTGGCGACGCGGTAAAGGCCAATCCTTGCGAGGGCGTGCGTTCGCCCAAATCACCGAAAAATCTCCCGAATGCCTTGTCGGTGGATGAAAGTGCCCGCTTGCTTGAACCCGACGAGGAGGGTGACTCCGTTCTCGTTGCGCGCGATGCAGCGATGTTTGAACTCTTCTACTCTTCTGGCTTGCGCCTTGCGGAACTGGCTGCGCTGGATTGTGAAGCGCTCGATTCGGCACTGCACGAAGGCGAGATTCGTGTTCTCGGCAAACGCAACAAGGCGCGGCTGGTGCCGGTTGGCAGCAAGGCGCGGGAAGCGCTGGCGGCTTGGGCGGCAGTGCGCGATTCGCTGGCGACAGCGGAAGAGCCTGCACTTTTTGTCAGCCGCAGGGGCGGTCGCATCAGCCATCGGATGATTCAGCTCCGACTGGCCCGGCGTGCCGTACAACTTGGGGTGCCGCGCCATGTTCATCCACACATGTTGCGGCATTCGTTTGCCTCGCATGTGCTGCAGTCTTCCGGCGATCTGCGGGCAGTTCAGGAAATGCTTGGACACGCCAGCATCGCTTCGACGCAGGTTTACACGCATCTGGATTTCCAGCATCTGGCCAAGGTGTATGACTTGGCGCATCCGCGGGCGAAGCGATAATCGATTGCTGCGGTCAACCGCAAAAAAGGCCAAAAATCAGGCTTCAATTGACCTTTCGGCCGCCAACCCCTATGATTCACGGTTTTGAAAATTCGCCGAAATCAAGGAGTTAGTCATGGCTATCAACCGCACCCGCCGCTCTTCCCTGGAGCGCCGCAGCATTTCCAAATCGGCCAAGCGTCTGTTCAAGGGCGACGGCAAGACCGCATTCAAGGTCATCTACGCTGCCGAATGCCAGGCACGTAACCGCAAGGCACTGGGCGCCTAAGCGCATTCAAGCTTTCTAGGGCCCCGGTTACTGCAAAGTAACCGGGGCTTCTTGCATTTGAGGTTTAGAAAATATGGCTCAGCTGGTACTCATGCCGGGTAAGGAACGTTCCGCCTTCAAACAGCACCATCCGTGGGTGTTTGCCGGCTCGGTCGGGCGTCTGGAGGGCCGCGCGCGGCCGGGTGATACGGTTGAGGTGCTGGCTGACAACCTGCGTCCGCTGGGGCGCGCTGCCTACAGTCCCCGGTCGCAGATTCGTGCCCGTTTCTGGACCTTCGATGCTGAAGAGTCAGTCGATGATGCTTTCTTCAAACGCCGCATCGCTACTGCTGTGGCGCGCCGTCAGGCTTTGCCGGAATTGCGCGGCCAGTCGGGCTTGCGGCTGATTCATGCCGAGTCGGACGGTTTGCCCGGCGTCATTGCGGATCAGTATGGCGATACCGTGGTTATCCAGCTGACTTCAGCCGGCGCCGACAAATGGCGCAATGCCATCGTTGCTGGTCTGGTCAAGGCGACTGGCTGCGCCCGTATTATTGAGCGTTCGGATTCCGATGTGCGCGGGCTGGAAGGCCTGGAGCCGACGACGGGCTGGGTTTATGGCGAAGCGCCGCAGACGCCGCTGGTGATTTCAGAAAACGGTGTGAAGCTTGCGGTGGACGTCGTTGGCGGGCACAAAACCGGTTTTTATCTCGATCAGCGCGACAATCGCGCCCTGCTCGGCCAGTTGGCCGAAGGCAAGGACGTGCTCAACTGCTTCTGCTACACCGGCGGCTTTTCCCTGCAGGCGCTGGCCGGCGGTGCGGCGAGCGTGCTTTCCATCGACTCTTCCGGCCCGGCCTTGGAGCAGGCCAAAGCCAATCTGGCGCTCAACCCGCAATTGCCGGCCGAACGGGCGCAGTGGCAGGAAGCTGATGTTTTCCAGGCGTTGCGCGATTTTCGCAAGGAGGGCCGGTTGTTCGATCTGATCGTGCTTGATCCGCCGAAATTCGCACCGTCCGCTGCCCATGCTGAACGTGCTGCGCGCGCCTACAAGGACATCAATGTGCTGGGCTGCCGCTTGTTGAAGCCGGGCGGTTTGCTGATGACTTATTCCTGTTCCGGCGGAGTCGGGCTGGAGTTATTCCAGAAAATCGTTGCCGAAAGCGCGCACGATGCCGGGCGTGAGGCACGCATCCTGCGCCGGCTAGCCGGTTCGGCCGATCATCCGGTGGCGCTGAACTTTCCCGAAGGTGAATATCTCAAAGGTCTGCTCGTCCAGGTCGACTAAACTTCTCTCGTGAATTCACTGCGTCACTTCCTTCTCGTTGCCGTTCTCCTCTTCGCCCAACTGGCGGCAGGGGCGCATGCTGTCGAGCATGCGGCGGGCAACGAGCAGGGTTTACCGACGCATGCCTGCCAGCTTTGTCTGGCGGCGCATGACCTTGGCGCGGCCTTGCCATCGCTGGTTGCTTTGCCGCCGGTGCTGGCTGTTCAGCTGGTACCGGCGTCGTTTTCGGCCCATGGCCGCACTGCCTTCCCGGCGCCCATCGCGACCCAGCAGGGCCCGCCTCTTTTCTGAAATTGCCCGTTTTTTACGTTTTCACGTAATAAATCCGGTTGACCGTGGGATTCCCGCGGTCGGCTGCTTGCTACGCAATTTCAGGAAACTCCCATGCACAAATCATTTGCCATGGCGGCCTTGCTGGCCGCCTCATGCGGCGCGCAAGCCGCTTCCGATGCCGATCTGGTGGCCATTCGCGCCCAGATCGACGACATGAAGAAGACCTATGAGCAACGCATCGCCTCGCTTGAGAAAAAGCTGGCCGAGGCCGAGGTGCAGGGTAAATCTGCCAAACCGGCTGCCGAGGTCAAGGCAGTGCCGGCAATGGTCGCCGCAGCGCCTGCGGCAACCGGCAGTGCTCGTGCCAGCGGCTTCAATCCCGAGGTGTCGCTCATCCTCCAGGGGCAGTACAAGAACATGAAGGATGTTGCCGAGCGCGGCATTACCGGTTTTGTGCCGGCTGGCGGCCACGATCATGGCGATGGCGCGATTGAGGGCATCAACAAGCGTGGCTTCTCGGTCGAACACACCGAGCTGGTGCTGGCTGCCAACATTGACCCCTACTGGCGCGGGCAGGCGATTCTGGCGCTGGCCAACGGCGAAGTCGAGGTCGAAGAAGCCTGGTTCCAGTCGCTCGCCATCGGTCATGGCGTCGGACTCAAAGGCGGGCGTATGCGCTCCGGCATCGGTTACCTGAACGAGCAGCACCCGCACATGTGGGATTTTGCCGATGCGCCGCTCATGTATCGGGCGATGTTTGGTGAGCACGCAAGTTACCAGCAGGATGGGGTGCAGTTCAAATGGCTGGCGCCGACGCCGGTCTTCCTTGAGTTCGGTGCCGAGGTCGGCCGTGGCGCCGGTTTCCCGGGAACGGATCGCAACAAGAATGGCGCGGGCGCTGGGGCGATTTTTGCCCACATCGGCGGCGATGTCGGTGCTTCCAACGCGTGGCGAGCCGGGGTGTCGTATTTGAAGACGAAGGCCAGTGAGCGCGGTGCGCATTTCGAGGACATCAATGGCGCCGAAGCGCTGGGTGCATTCACCGGCGATTCGGCGACTTGGCTGGCTGATTTTGTCTGGAAGTGGGCGCCCAACGGCAATCCGAAGTATCAGAATTTCAAGTTTCAGACCGAGTACTTTCAGCGGCGCGAAAAGGGTGACATGACCTGTTCGGACGATGAGGGTGTGGGTAACGCCTGTGACCCAACCGCGAACGACAGCAGCGTGACCAGCGGCTACAAGACCCGCCAGTCCGGTTGGTACGCCCAGGGTGTTTTCAAGTTCACGCCGGAATGGCGTGCCGGCGTTCGCTACGAGCAGCTCGACAGCGGGACGCGCGATTTTGGGGCCAACGCGGCTAATCTGGTTGTAGACAGTTACCGGCCGAAAAAAGCCTCGGTCATGGTCGATTACAGCTGGAGCGAGTTCTCGCGCCTGCGCCTGCAGCTGGCACAGGATAAGTCCATGCTGGGCATCACCGACCATCAGCTGACCCTGCAGTACGTGATGAGCCTGGGCGCCCACGGCGCGCACAAGTTCTAGGAGTCACAATGAAAAATTTCATTTTTGCCTGTTTTTTCGGGTTGACCGTGGGATCGGCCCAAGCCGACCTCAAAATCTTCGCCACCGTGCCGGAATGGGGCGCGCTGGCCCAGGAGATCGGGGGTGGCAAGGTCAAGCTCTATACCGCCACCACAGCCTTCCAGGACCCGCACCGCATCGAGGCCAAGCCCTCTCTGCTGGCGCAGGCCCGGCAGGCCAATCTGGTCGTTGCCGCCGGCGCCGATCTGGAAATCGGTTGGCTGCCGCTGGTCCTCCGTGACTCCGGAAATTCAGGCATCCAGACCGGTCGGCCGGGGTATTTCGAGGCGGCCAACTTCGTCAATCGCCTTGAAGTTCCGACGACGCTCGACCGCGCCCACGGCGACGTCCATGCCGCCGGCAATCCGCACACCCATCTCGATCCGCGCAATGTGCTGAGGGTTGGCGAGGCGCTGACGGCGCGCATGGTTGAACTCGATGCGCCGAATGCTGCCGCCTATCAGGCTGGCTATCAGGCCTTTGCCGGAAAATGGCAGACGGCGATGGCGCGCTGGGAGAAGGAGGCTGCTCCCCTGCGTGGTGTGCCGGTACTGGTTCATCATTCCTCTTTCGTCTACCTGTCGAATTGGCTGGGTATGAAGGAAGTCGGGATGCTTGAGCCGAAACCGGGTGTCGAGCCGAGCAGCGGCCATTTGACCAGCCTGCTTGCCAATCAGCAAACAAGGCCGGCGAAAATGGTGCTGCGCACCGCCTATAACCAGGATGGGCCCAGCCAGTGGATTGCCGGCAAGGCCTCTATTCCGGCGGTGCTGCTGCCTTACACCGTCGGCGGTACGGCGGAGGCCAAAGACCTGTTCGGACTGTTCGACGATAGCGTGCAGCGCTTGTTGAAAGGGCTGCGTTGAGCTCATTGCTCAAACTTGAAAAGCTGGTCGCTGGCTGGCAGCAGCCGGCGACCAGCCAGATCGATCTTGCCCTCGCCGCCGGCGAAATCCTTGGGCTGACCGGCCCGAACGGGGTCGGAAAAAGTACGCTGCTGGCCGCCATTGCCGGGCGGGCCAAGGTCTTTTCCGGGCGCATCGAGCAACGGCCGGGGCTGCGCCTGGCCCTGCAAACGCAGGATGTTCCGCCGGTCGACGGCCTGCCGCTTTCGGGGCGCGAACTGCTGGCCCTGACCGGCGCCAGTGCCAACGGCCTGCCACCCTGGCTGAACGACCGACTTGATGATCGTCTAGATCAGCTTTCCGGGGGCCAGCGCCACTATCTCGCCTTGTGGGCGATCCTGCAGGCGCCGGCCGATCTGGTGCTGCTCGACGAACCCACCAATAATCTCGATGCCGCAGGGGTGGCCCATCTGACCGCCCACTTGCGCGAGCGTGCCGAGGCCGGTGCGGGCATCATGGTGGTCAGCCATGATGCGGCGTTTGTCGAAGCGGTCTGTGATCGCATCATCGTGCTGGAGGCTGGCGATGTGGAATGAGATATTCCTGATCCCGTTTCTGACCGGGCTCGGCCTTGCCGTTGTCTTGCCGTTGCTGGGCTGCTACCTGCGCTTGCGTGACGAATGGCTGGCGGCGCTGGCCTATTCGCATGTAGCGGCGGCGGGCGCGCTGATCGCGTTGGTGGCCGGCTTTGCTCCGGCGGTCGGCGGTGTGGCTGCCGCCGGACTGGCCGGTGCCGGCAAGCGCCTGTTTTCCCGGCGGCTGGCGGGCGGTGCCAGCTATGCCTTGCTGCTGCTTGGCGGCTGGGCGGTGGCGGTGTTGCTAGCGGCCAATCATCCGATGGCCGAGCGTCTTGGTCATGCGCTGTTTGACGGCCAACTGTATTTTTCCGGGAGCGAGCAACTTTGGCTGGTGGCCATGGGTGGCGCGCTGGCACTCCTTATGTTGCGAGCCCTGTCGAAACAGCTTTTGCTGCTGCATGTGTATCCTGATTTTTTCCGGATTCGTGGCGTTCGTGCCTGGCCAACGCAAACGGGATTCGATGTGCTTGCCGCGCTGGCACTGGCTTTGGCGACCATGAGCATGGGTGTCATGGGGGCGTTTGCGCTGGTCTTCATCCCGCCTTGGCTGGCCTTCCGGCGGGCGGGTAACTGGCGAAGAGGTCTGCTGCTGGCTTTGTTCATCGGTGTTGCTGCGTACGTTGCGGCCTTTCTGCTGGCGCTTGGGCTGGACCAGCCATTTGGCCCAGTGCTGGCGCTTCTGTTGATTGTCATAGGTCTGGTCATTGCATGACGCTTTAGGGCATGCTAAAACACATCCTCTGTACGCGGAGTGTTTATGGTTTTTTCCTTTTTCAAAAAACAGCCTCAGAAAATGCCGGAACGCCAGGCGGCGCGTCCGCGAGCACCCATCCCCGAGGTGCGCCCCCAAAATATTCCGACCGAAGAGCCGGTGCCGCTCGCCGAGCCGCTGCCGGATCTTGAATTCACAGCCGGCAATCGCCCAGCAGCGCCTCAGAAAAAAGCCGAACCGGTCGTCCCGGCTAGGCAGCAGGCCCAGCCCGATGATCTGGATTTCACCAACGAAGAGTTCGAACGTGACTTCACCGAGTCAAGCGTCATGGCGATCGACGTCGACCATGGTGGTGATCCGGTTCAATCAGATATTGAGCATGTCGTTGTTCTCTTCGCCAATGGCCAGGATGCTGCGGCCCGTGCCGTGCTCGATACCCTGGTCCGGGCTTATCCGGGTAGCGACGGAAAGCGTTTCTGGCTATTGCTGCTAGATTTGCTGCAAGTGCTGGGTGACCGGGCTGCTTTTGAAAAAATGGGCGTGGCCTTCGCCGAGGCCTGTGAATCCTCTCCACCGGCTTGGCGTCAGGCGGAAGCAGCGGTCGTCAGCGCGCCGGGTGGCCCCCGCCTTTTTGTCCTGCAGGGCGTGTTGACCGCAGAAGGTGCTCAACCTGTAGGCGAATTGGCCAAACTGGTTAGCCAGAAGATTCCGGTCAGCGTCGATTGCGGCAAGCTGATCGGTTGCGATGACGATGTGGCTGGTGAGCTGGCTGAATTGCTCAACAAGGCTCGGCGTACTCGCGTAGCGGTCACCTTGACCGGCGTTGAGGGTTTTCTTGGTCGGCTCAATGAGCGCCTGCACACGGGCGAAGCGACGCGTGCAACAACCTGGGCGCTGCTGCTTGAGCTGCTGCAGCGTCACGGTACTCAAGAAGCATTCGAGGAACGGGCGATCGATTATGCCGTGACCTTTGAACTGTCGCCGCCTTCCTGGGAGGCCGTGTCTACGGCAAAAGTGGCGGCGCCAACGCCGAGCACCGCGCCCCAGGATGACGCGCACTACTTCTCCGGTGAGCTGAAAAATTACCGTTTCGATGAGCTGGGCAAGGTCGTCGAAGCAATGGAGCACCCTGTCCTCGATTTCTCCGGCGTTCGCCGGATGGATTTCTTCTCGGCCGGGCAGCTGGTAAACCGCGTTGCGCCTTTTAAAGCGGCCGGCCGCGATATCGTTATCCGTAGCCCGAGCCATTTGGTGGCCGAGTTGATGGCGGTTGTCGGCCTCAACAAGCAGGCGCGCATCATCGTTCCCAAGTCTTAAAAGTCAGGAAATAGCATGGAGCAATATCACGGCACGACAATCCTGTCGGTGCGACGGGGTAACTCGGTCGCCATGGGTGGTGACGGCCAAGTCACACTGGGCAATATTGTCATCAAGGCGACCGCGAAGAAGGTCCGCCGTCTCTATCAGGGCCGCATCCTGGCCGGCTTTGCCGGGGGTACGGCGGACGCCTTCACCTTGTTTGAGCGTTTCGAGGCCAAGCTGGAAAAGCATCAGGGCAATTTGACACGTTCTGCGGTCGAGCTGGCCAAGGACTGGCGCTCCGATCGCGCACTGCGTCGGCTGGAGGCCATGCTGTCGGTGGCCGACAAGGATGTATCACTGATCATCACCGGCAACGGCGATGTGCTGGAGCCGGAACACGGCATTGTTGCCATTGGTTCAGGCGGCTCCTACGCCCAGAGCGCGGCACGGGCACTGCTGGAAAATACCGAGCTGTCGCCGCGCGACATCGTCACCAAGTCGTTGGAAATCGCTGGCGACATTTGCATTTACACCAATCGAAATTTCACGATCGAGGCGCTCGAATGACCGCGATGACCCCGCAGGAAATCGTTTCCGAACTGGACAAGCACATCGTTGGTCAGCACAACGCCAAGAAATCGGTTGCTATCGCGTTGCGCAACCGCTGGCGGCGGTCGCAGGTGGCCGAGCCCTTGCGTCAGGAAATCACGCCAAAGAACATCCTGATGATCGGCCCGACGGGGGTTGGCAAGACCGAAATCGCCCGCCGGCTGGCCCGGCTGGCCAACGCACCGTTCATCAAGATCGAGGCCACCAAGTTCACCGAAGTCGGTTACGTTGGCCGCGATGTCGATACCATCATTCGCGATCTGGTTGAAATTGCCATCAAGGCGACCCGTGAGCGCGCCGTCAAGCAGATGCGCGCCCGGGCCGAGGATGCAGCGGAAGATCGTATTCTCGATGTCTTGTTGCCGCCGTCACGCAGCCCCGGCTTTTTTGCCGAAAATTCGGAGTCCACCGCAGCAGAGGGCGCGACTCGCCAAAAATTCCGCAAGAAGTTGCGTGAGGGCGAACTGGACGACAAGGAAGTCGATATCGAACTGGCGGCGCCCAGCATGCAGGCCGAGATATTCGCGCCGCCGGGCATGGAAGAATTGACCCAACAGATTCAGGGCATGTTCCAGAACATGGGGCAGGCGCGCAAGAAATCCCGCAAGTTGAAGATCAAAGAAGCGCTGAAGCTGCTGACCGATGAGGAAGCCGGTAAGCTGGTCAACGACGAGGAAGTGAAGCTGGAGGCAGTCAAAGCGGTCGAGCAGAACGGCATCGTTTTCCTTGATGAGCTGGACAAGATTGCCAGCCGTTCCGAAATGCAGGGCGCCGATGTTTCGCGCCAGGGTGTCCAGCGCGACCTGCTGCCTCTGGTCGAGGGCACGACGGTGTCGACCAAGTACGGCATGATCAAGACCGACCATATCCTGTTCATCGCGTCGGGTGCTTTTCACCTGTCGAAGCCGTCCGACCTGATTCCCGAATTGCAGGGACGTTTCCCGATCCGTGTCGAACTCGATTCATTGTCAGTGGCGGATTTTGAATGCATCCTGACCCAGACCGACGCCTGCCTGACCCGTCAGTATCAGGCCTTGCTGGAAACGGAAGGTGTGCAAGTCGAATTTGCCGACGAGGGCATCCGGCGGCTGGCCGAGATCGCGTTCCAGGTCAATGAAAAGACCGAGAACATCGGTGCCCGTCGTCTGCATACGGTGATGGAAAAGCTGCTGGAAGAAATTTCCTACGAGGCAGGCAAGGCCGGGCCGCAAAACATTCTGATTGACGCGGACTATGTCAATTCCCGGCTTGGGGAGCTTGCTGCCGACGAAGACCTCTCGCGTTACGTGCTTTGAACGAAGCTGGTCTGACGCTTAGACTCGTTGCGATTCTCTTCCCGATATTCGGGATCGTCGCCGCCGGCTATTTTTATGCTCGCCACCACAAGCCAGAAATGGCGGTGGCAAACCGGCTGAACATGGATGTTTTCGTGCCGTCGCTGGTTTTTGCCGCGATGGCAGGCAAGTCGTTCGATCTGGTGGCTTTCGGGCCGCTGGCGTTAGGTGGTTTTATCGTGTTGGCCACCTGCGGCTTGCTTGCCTGGCCGATTGCGAAGCTGATCGGCTGTCAGCCGAAAACTCTGGCGCCGCCGATGATGTTCAACAATTCGGGCAACATCGGCCTGCCGCTGGCTGTGCTGGCATGGGGCGAAGAGGCGCTGCCAGCGGCGGTAATTCTCTTTATGGTAGAAAACACCCTGCATTTTTCCTTCGGCGCCAAGCTGCTTGATCCGAAAGTCCGCTTGCTGACCTTGTGGCGGGTTCCCGTGGTTTTTGCCGCGATTGCCGGGTTGACCGTAGCAATGCTGAAAATCCCCATCTGGCAGCCATTGTTCATCGCCATCAAGATGCTCGGCGATGTCTCGGTGCCGCTGTTGCTCTTCTCGCTGGGCGTGCGGATGACCGATGTTTCCTTCCGTGAATGGAAGGTGGCGACGGGTAGTGCCGTGCTGCGGCCTGTGGCCGGCATGCTGATTGCTGCGGCGGTCATTCAATTGCTCGGCCTGCAAGGTCGCGAGGCGGCGATGCTACTGGTCTTTGGCGCACTGCCACCTGCGGTGCTCAACTTCCTGTTTGCCGAGCGTTACAAGCAGGAGCCGGAGCGGGTGGCATCCATCGTCCTGATCGGCAATCTCGCTGCACTGGTATTCCTGCCGCTGGCCCTTGCCCTGGTTTTATGAGTTGCCGAAACGATTGATCTGCCGTCGGTCGCGCTTGGTCGGGCGGCCATGCAGATCGGCCGCCGGGTCGATGACCAGCTGACGGGTTTCACGCAGGGTTTCGCGGGCAGCAATGCTTGCAGCGCTCTCCTCATAGAGCAGCCGGGCCTCGGGCGCCGGACCGCGTTTCTCGGAAAGCCCTTTGACCGTAATTTCCCAGCGCACTTCGCTGTTGGAAATTTCCAGCCGATCATCGATTTTGATTTCACGGGCCGCTTTGACGCGGCTACCGTTGTGCTGAACCTTGCCGCCATTGATCGCATCGCAAGCCAGCGTACGCGTCTTGAAGAAACGCGCCGCCCATAGCCATTTGTCAAGGCGCATGGCGCAGCCTATTTCGGCAGCAAGGATTCGCCGGCGTAGAGTTGCTCGACCGTTTCGCGCTGGCGGATGACGTGAATCTGTTCGCCATCGACCATGATCTCAACCGCGCGTGGCCGGGTGTTGTAGTTGGAGCTCATCGCCATGCCGTAGGCGCCGGCCGACATCACGGCCAGCAGGTCGCCGGCTTCGATACAAAGCGGACGGGCCTGGCCCAGGAAATCACCGGTTTCGCAGACCGGGCCGACGACATCATAGGTTCTCGCCTCGCCATCGCGTGGCACCACCGGCAGGATGTCATGCCAGGCCTCATAAAGCGCCGGCCGCATCAGATCGTTCATCGCGGCGTCGATAATGGCAAAACTCTTGCCTTCGCCCGGTTTTAGGAATTCAACGCGAGTCAGCAACAGGCCGGCATTGCCAACCAGCCGACGACCGGGTTCCAGCACGACCTTGAGTCCGCGCCCGGCAAGCTTGTCGAGCAGCGGTGTCAGGTAGGAATCCACCGTCGGCTGTACCTGGTCGTCCTTGTACTTGATGCCCAGGCCACCACCAAGGTCGAGGTGATGAATGTGGATGCCTTCTGCGGTCAACTGGTCCAGCAGGACCAAAATGCGCTCCAGCGCCTCGATGAAGGGCGATGGGTCAAGCAACTGCGAGCCGATGTGGCAATCGATACCAGCGATTTCAATATTCGGCAAGGCAGCAGCACGCCGGTAGAGTGCCAGCGCATCGTCATAAGCGACGCCAAACTTGGCTTCCTTGAGACCGGTCGAAATGTAGGGGTGCGTCTTTGGGTCCACGTTCGGATTGACGCGCAGGCTGACCGGCGCCTTTTTGCCGCATTGGCCGGCAACGTCATTCAGGCGTTCCAGCTCCGGAGCGGATTCGACGTTGAAGCAGAAGATGCCAACGTTCAGTGCCAGCTTCATTTCGGCAGCCGTCTTGCCGACGCCGGAGAAAACAACTTTCTGTGGATCAGCTCCCGCGGCCATCACTCGCTGCAACTCACCGCCGGAGACGATGTCGAAGCCTGCACCCTGGCGAGCGAAGACATTGAGAATCGCCAGGCTGGAATTAGCCTTGACGGCATAGCAGACCAGCGCGTTTTTGCCGGCCGGGTGCTTACCGAGGACGTCGTGGAACTCGCGCAGGGATGCTTCCAGCGCGGCGCGCGAATAGACATAAGCCGGCGTGCCGAATTGTTCGGCAATGGCGGGCAGTGCGACAGATTCGGCGTGCAGGACGCCAGCTTTCAAAGTGAATGAGCTCATCGGGTGTTCGTTTTGGTGTCCGTGCTAACATCGGCGGAGCCTGCCTTGGTGGCGGGCTTGGCCGCTTTGGCTGTGCCAAGTAGCGGTTCCGGCGCGGGGCCGGGTGGTAGTTCGAGAGAGCCTTTCATGCCGCAGGCGGCGAGGCTGATAGTGAGTAAAACAGCAGCAATTCTGGTCATTGGCGACGGGGTTGTCAGCAAAGAGCGGGATGGTAGCACACGATGGATGACAAGGAATTCAACGGCTTGGCCGACGCGGCATTGGCCCGGATTGACGCTGCTTTGGAGGCGAGTGACGCCGATATCGATTTTGAATTGGCTACCGGCGGCGTTCTGGAAATCGAGTTTGCCGATCACAGCAAGATCATTGTTAACCGCCATGGCATCGCCCGTGAAATATGGGTTGCGGCCCGCGCTGGCGGCTTCCATTTTCGCTGGGATGGTATCAATTGGCGGGATACCCGAGACGGTGCCGAATTGATGGAGAAGCTTTCCTCGCTCGCCAGCCAGCAGGCCGGCGAGGAAATTACGCTGGACTGATCAGTCGCTGGGCGGGCTGGTGAGGTCCGGCTTCGGCTCTGGTGAGGGGGTCTCTTCCTCGGGCGGCCGTTCCTTTGCGGCGTTTTCAGCGTAGATATAGCTGCGGTCACGCCCCTCGCCAGAGCTGATAAGTCCCTCTGGTGCTTTCGGTAACTGGATTGGCACATCCTTGAGCGCCCGGCTCATGTAGCCGATCCAGATGGGCAAGGCGGCAGCACCACCTGTCTCCTTGTCACCCAGCTTTTTCGGCTGGTCGAAACCAACCCAGGCGCATCCGGCGATAGTCGCCTGGTAGCCGCAGAACCAAGCATCGACATACTCATTCGTCGTGCCGGTCTTGCCGGCCAGGTCCTGGCGTTTGAGTGCCACAGAGGCCTTGGCGGCGGTACCGTAAATGGTGACGTCGCGCAGCATGGCATCCATCATGAAGGCGTTGCGCGGATCAATGGCGCGAATCGCTTCGTCACCCGCCTCCACTTCAGACGAGCGGGCGATAACCTGATTCTTCTCGTCGCGGATTTCGCTGACGATGAACGGGTTGATCTTGAAGCCGCCATTGGCGAAGACCGAATAGGCGGTGACCATTTGCCAGGGGGTTACCGAGCCAGCGCCCAAGGCCATGGTTAGGTAAGGCTGGTGTTTTTCTGCATCAAACCCGAAGCGGCTGGTGTAGTCCTGCGCGTAGTGCGTGCCAATGGACTGCAGGATGCGAATGGAGACCATGTTCTTCGACTTGGCAAGCGCGGTGCGCATCTTCATGGGGCCTTCGTATTTGCCGTCATAGTTGTGTGGCTGCCAGGCCTGTGCGCCAGTTTGACTGGCGGGAATGACGATTGGCTCATCAGCAATCACGCTGTTTGGACTGAACCCCTTTTCCAGCGAAGCCGAATAGATGAAAGGCTTGAAACTGGAACCTGGTTGACGCCAGGCCTGAGTGACGTGGTTGAATTTGTTGCGGTTGAAGTCGAAGCCACCGACCAATGCACGAATGGACCCGTCGGCTGGAGAAACCGCCACGAAGGCAGATTCAACTTCAGGCAACTGGCCAATCTGCCAACCGCCTTTGTCGTCCTTGATCAGACGGATGATGGCACCGCGCTTCAATCTTTTGTTGGGCGGGGCTTTGTCATCGAGCATCTTGGCAGCAAATTTCATGGCATCGCCGCTCAATAAGACGATCTCCCCACCCTTGCGGTAGGCCTTGATCTGCTTCGCATCGGCGGCCAATACCAATGCAGGAATCAAATCGCCCGTATCGGAAATGTCCTGTAACGACTCGTCGATTGCCTCATCCTGATCGGATTTGAAATCCTTCATGTCGAGGAAGGATTCGGCTCCCCGATAGCCATGCCGGCGGTCGTAATCAATCACCCCTTTGCGCAGGCTGTTGTAAGCAGCTTCCTGTTCAGCCTTGATCAGGGTGGTATAGACCTTCATGCCCCTCGAATAGATGTCTTCGGGAAAGCGCTCAGCAGTAATCTGCCGGGCCATTTCGGCAGCGAATTCGGCGTGGACCGCAAAATCTGCCAGTTCGCGCTTGACTACCAGCGGCTCTTTCAGGGCTGCTTCGTGCTGCGTTTCAGTGATGTATCCGAGTTCGTGCATCCGGCGCAGCACATATTGCTGGCGTAGCTTGGCACGTTTAGGATTGACAATCGGGTTGTAGGCCGAAGGGGCTTTTGGCAGACCGGCCAACATGGCCACTTCGGCGATTGATATATCTTTCAGCGGTTTGCCAAAGTAGATCTGAGATGCTGCCGCAAAGCCGTAAGCCCTTTGACCGAGAAAAATCTGATTGATATAAAGCTCAAGAATCTGGTCTTTGGACAGATTGCTTTCTATCTTGAAAGAAAGAAGGGCTTCATAGAGCTTTCGGGTATAGGTCTTTTCACCTGTCAGGAAAAAGTTCCGGGCAACCTGCTGAGTAATCGTCGAGGCGCCTTGGCGCTTGCCTCCACCAAGGAGGTTGGCTCCGGCGGCCCGCATGATGCCAAGGTAGTCAATGCCGCCGTGCTGGTAAAACCGGTCATCTTCCGCCGCCAGAATGGCCTGTTTCATAACGACCGGCACATCCTGAATGGCCACCACAGCGCGTCGTTCCTCGCCGAATTCGCCGATCAGAAAGCCATCTGCAGTGTAAACCCGCAACGGAATCTTGGGCCGGTAGTCGGTCAGGACCTCCAGAGAGGGCAGGTTGGGGTAAGTCAGGACGAGAACAATCAGTGCGATCGCGACACCAATGGTTAGCAGACCAAGTAAAATGATAAACGGATAGAGGATGACGCGAAGCGTCAAAGGCATGGAGGGCAAGGTATTTACGGGAACGGAATGGAGTTGCAACAATTATACGCTGTGGCCATTCTCCACCGTAAAAGTGCTTTACATGCCTAGAGCTTGTTGCTAGCATCTGAAGTGAATTATTGGTTATGTGGCTAACTTCGTATTCTGTAAGGACTTTTTGGGGGTCTGGTGGGCTTCGATATCTCAGCGTTATTAAATCCCAAGGCGCGTTCCTTGCTCGGATTGGACATTAGTTCCTCCGCTGTCAAGATGGTCGAGTTGACCGCCAACGGGAAGGACGGCTACCGCGTCGAGCGATACACCATTGAGGTGTTGCCCAAAGACGCAGTCTCCGACGGCAATATTGCCAATCTGGATGGTGTTGTCGATTGCGTCAGGCGGGCTTGGAAGCGCTTGGGGACTTCGACCCGAAACGTTGCCATGGCCTTGCCCGGTTCGGCGGTGATTACCAAAAAGATCATTGTGCCAGCGGGTTTGCGCGATGATGAACTGGAGGCCCAAGTTGAGTCTGAGGCCAATCAATACATCCCGTTTTCCATTGATGAAGTAAATCTCGATTTTCAGGTAATTGGTCCAGCTCCCGCAGTTCCTGACGAATTGGAAGTGCTCATTGCAGCTTCCAAGAAAGAGCGCGTTGAGGACCGAGTGGCGGTTGCCGATGCGGCAGGACTCAAGGCTGTTGTTGTGGATGTTGAATCCCTCGCGGCACTTTCAGCCTTTGAGCTGATTGAGCGCCAATTGCCGGAATCAGGAAAAAATCAGGTCGTCGCACTGATAGATTCTGGCGCCAACGTAATGAACCTGACAGTTTTGCGTAATGGGCAACAGGTCTATTCTCGCGAACAGGCATTTGGTGGCGGGCAGTTGACGCAAGATATTTCCCGGCATTATGGGATGAGCTACGAAGATGCTGAAATCGCCAAAAGGGCAGGGAATCTGCCTGAAGGTTATGAGGCCGAATTGCTGAATCCCTTTATGGAAAATCTGGCGCTCGAAGTATCACGTGCCTTGCAATTTTTCTTTACCTCGACTCAATTTAATCAGGTCGACCACATTGTACTGGCGGGTGGGTGTGCAGTTATCCCTGGTATTGATGAAATCGTCGCCACGCGGACCCAGGTCAATACCCTGATCGCCAATCCCTTTGCCAATATGGTGCTGTCTGACCGCGTCAAGGCCAAAAACCTGCTGGCGGACTCGTCTTCGCTGATGGTGGCCTGTGGCTTAGCTTTGCGGAGGTTTGATCCCTCATGATACGCATCAACCTCCTGCCCCATCGCGAAGAGGCCAAGAAGGCAAAAAGAGAGCAATTTTTTGTTTTGACTGGGCTTGTTGTTGCATTGGGGGCGCTGATTGTTTTCGCGATTTACACGATGATTTCCGCTTCCATTGACAATCAGGCCAGCAAGAACGATTTCCTCAAGAAAGAGATTGCGGTCCTTGATAAGCAGCTTGATGAAATCAAGCGCCTCAAGGAACAGACTCAGGCTCTGCTTTCGCGCAAGCAAGTGATTGAAAACCTGCAACGAGATCGTGGTGAAACCGTCTATTTGTTGAGCGAGCTAGTCAAACAGGTTCCCGAAGGCGTGTATTTGAGGTCGCTCAAGCAGGATGGTCTACGAGTGAATATTTCCGGCTATGCGCAGTCCAATGCGAGGGTTTCTGCCCTGATGCGGAATCTTGAGGCTTCGCCTTGGCTTGAAAGTCCCCAACTCATAGAAACCAAGGCGGGTGTTCTAAATGGTCGTCGAATCAACGAGTTTGGAATGAATTTTGTTCTGACTCGTGCCAAGCCCGAAGAAATGAAGGTGAAGAAATGAGTGCTAAAGCCATTTCATTGCCCAAGTCAGTGGCGAAGCTGGACTTGCAGGAAATCCTGAACGATTTCAGGTTCATGAATCCCAATGATCCGGGAGCATGGCCGGTTGTACCAAAAATAACTGTACTTCTCGGTCTGTTCTTGGTGATCATGGTGGCAGGTTGGTGGTTTTTGTGGAATGACCAGCTGACTGAGCTCGAAACCAAGGAACGAGAAGAAGAAACTCTCAAGCAGCAATTTCTGGACAAAAAGAAACAGGCAGTCAATCTTGATCTTTATATTCAGCAACTGGCTGAGATTGATCGTTCCTTCGGCGCGCTACTCAAGCAACTTCCAAATAAATCTGAAATTGAAGCATTGCTGATAGAAGTAAATCAGGCGGGTCTGGGACGAGGCCTTCAGTTTGAGTTGTTCAGACCGGGTCAAGAGCAGATAAAGGATTTTTATGCTGAGTTGCCGATTTCTGTAAAAATAAATGGCTCTTATCACGATTTTGGCGCTTTCGCTGCAGATATCGCCAAGTTGCCGCGGATTGTTACGTTAAATAACATATCGATTGCACCGGTCCCGGCAGGTGGGTTGACCTTGGATGCTACTACCAAAACATTCCGCTATCTTGATGAAGATGAAATCGCCAAGCAGAAAAAGCCGGCGCAAGGAGCGAAAAAGTGAAGCAGATAGTGCTGATTTCCTTCTGTGTTGCGCTCGCGGCTTGTTCGGGCGGGGAGCACGAAGACCTTAAGCAATGGATGGCTGAAAGCACCAAGGATTTGCGAGGGAATGTACCCAAGCTGCCTGAGGTCCAGCCTTATCAGCCCGTTCCCTATGAAGTTGAGGGAATGCTCGATCCATTTAAGCCAAACAAGATAGAGCCAGAGTCGAAATATAAACAAGCGGCTGGGAAGGGGGGCGCATTCCAGCCAGACTTTGAGGCGCGTGAGTTGCGAAATAGCATGCTAGAAAAATACCCCATCGAGTCGCTCAAGATGATCGGTTTCTTGAACGTCAATACTCGGCCAATGGCGGTTATTCAAGTGGATAACAAGGTCAAGCAAGTGAAGGTGGGCGATTACATCGGTCTTGACTTCGGTATGGTGACGCAGATTTCGGACAAGGAAGTCGTGCTGCGTGAATTGATTCAGGATTCTGCTGGTGACTGGAGCGAGCGCAAGAGTTCGCTTTACCTGCAGAGCAAGGAGGGAAGCAACAAATGAAACTCGTCAAATATGCACTGTTCGCAGTGTCCGCCAGCCTTGCTTTGATGTCGCCCTTGCGTGCTCAGGATGCATACGCGAACACTATTGAGGCAATCAACGTTGCCAAGCAGGGCAATGATATTGCCGTAAAGATAGACCTCAAGGAACCCTTGAGTGCTCCGCCGGCGGGTTTCAGTGTGGCAAACCCAGCCAAGATAGCGTTTGATTTTCCATTGACAGCCAATGGCTTGGGAAAAACAAGCCAGGTTTTAAATGAAGGCGATCTCCGCAGTCTGAATATTGTTCAGGCTGGAGAACGAACACGATTGGTTCTGAATTTGCTTCGGAATATGAATTACACAACTCGACTCGATGGAAAGTCGCTCTATGTGATGCTTACACCGATAGTTCGCGTTGGTGACAATGCGGCGCAGAAGGTTGTTCGATTTGCTGAGGAAAGTTCTGTCGGAAGCAAGCATGCTTTGCGCGATGTGATTTTTCGTCGAGGGAAAGATGGCGAGGGGCGCATTGTTGTTGACCTTAGTGATGTAGGAACGGGTATTGACATAAGGCAGCAAGGATCAAATTTGATTATTGATTTCCTGAAGACTACGGTTCCTGATCATTTGAGCCGCAAGCTGGATGTTACCGATTTTGCGACCCCGGTAACGAGTGTCGAAACAAAGACTCAAGGTGAAAACGTACGCATGACGATTTCACCAAGGGGTCAGTGGGAACATAATGCGTATCAAAGCGACACGCAGTTTATTGTTGAAGTGAAACGCATCATTGAAGATCCAAATAAACTGGTGCAAGGGTCGAAGGTTGGTTACCAAGGGCCGCGTGTCAGTATTAATTATCAAAACGGCGAGGTTAGGGCTCTGTTGCGTTTGATGGCTGAAGAGCTGGGTTTGAATGCGGTTATCAGCGAAACCGTAACAGGTACAACGACGCTGGTGCTAAAGGATGTGCCTGCAGATCAGGTAATAGACATCATCTTCCAGCAAAAAGGTTTGGACATGCGGAAAAAAGGCAACATTATTATGATTGCCCCGCGAGACGAAATAGCCACCCGCGAAAAATTGGAGTTCGAATCAAAGCAGCAGATTAGCGATCTTGAACCAATCAAACTTGAACAATTTGTTTTGAACTACCAGAGGGCGACAGACGTGGCTCGCCTACTTGCGGGCTTCGCGCCGGTAGGGGTTGCTGCAGCAGGTCCAGTCGGTGCGGCACAGCGCATCCTTAGTAAGCGTGGAAGTGCAGTTGCTGACCCACAGTCCAACATTCTGTTTGTGAACGATATTCCTTCCAAACTGGAAGAAATACGTACGTTTATTAAGGCTATAGACATTGGCGCACGACAGGTTTTGATTGAGGCAAGAGTGGTTGAGGCTAACGATTCGTTCAACCGCGATTTAGGCGTTAAATTGAATTTCCTGAATCAGCAACGTACAAATTTTGGAGGGAGTGGCTATGGAATGACGGGTGGCGCAGTCGCTCCGGGAACCTTTACCTCAAGTACGGCAAATGGAGTAACTACAACAAGTTCCACCCCTGCAACTCAAACAACGCCACAGACAATTGGAGTGAACCTTCCATCGTTTACCTCGACAGGCGGGACGTTGGCGCTGTCGCTATTCAATTCGTCACTAACGCGAATCTTAAATCTGGAATTGGCAGCGCTTGAGGCGGGTGGGGTTGGGAAAATTATATCCAGTCCGAGAGTAATTACCGCTAACAACGTGAAGGCAAAGATTGAGGACGGAACAGAAGTACCTTACGTTACGCCCGGTTCAGCAAACTCACCTGCAACTGTTACATTTAAGTCAGCCAAATTGTCTTTGGAGGCAACACCACAAATAACTCCTGAGGGAACGGTAAGAATGACTCTGGTTGTAAAGAAAGAAGAGCCAGACTGGACACGGGCTGTTGCAGGAAATCCCCCTATAAAAAGCTCAACGGTTGAAACTAATGTTGTCGTGGAAAATGGGGGAACTGTCGTGATTGGCGGCGTTTTTGTAACAAGTAACCAAGCTTCAACTGAGAAAGTCCCTTTATTGGGCGATATCCCATTCTTTGGTTGGCTGTTTAAGTATAAGGCGGACATCGGTGAGCGCCGTGAGTTGCTTGTATTTATTACGCCGCGAATTCTTTCGGACAAGATGCGCGTTGATTGATTGATTGATTGATGATTATTCGCATAATCAGGGCCGGCCTAGCCGGCCCTGGTTTTTTGCAGGCAGTAAAGAGTCGGATAGAATTCGCCTGTGGAAAATCGTCGAAATATCTATCTCGTGGGCCTGATGGGGGCCGGGAAAACAACAGTGGGTCGCCAGTTGGCGAAGCGCTTGGGGCGACCGTTTTACGATTCGGATCATGAGATCGTTGAGCGAACAGGTGTGCCGATACCGACGATCTTTGAAATTGAAGGCGAAGATGGGTTTCGTCGGAGGGAGGCCCAGGCAATAGCTGAGCTTTCAGAGGCCCAAAACATAGTATTGGCCACAGGTGGAGGCGTCGTACTGAACCCGGAAAATCGGCGGCGACTTCACGATACAGGGTGGGTGGTCTACCTGAATGTCCCGCCGGCACTGTTGTATGAACGAACCCGCCACGATAGAAATCGGCCTCTGCTTCAGGTGGCTGACCCATTGGCCAGACTGGAAGAGCTTTACGCCATTCGTGACCCGCTATATCGCGACGCGGCCCATTTTGTGGTGAATGGAACCCATCTGGTCGCTTCTGGCATCGTGCAGAATCTGTTGCGTGAATTCAATCAGCTAGGTAAATGATGAGTCAGACTTTGAATGTGGCGCTGGGTGAGCGCTCCTACCCGATTCATATCGGCTGCGGTGTCTTGGCGGATGCTGGCTTGCTGACGCCACACGTAGGGAATAAAAAGGCCGTGGTGGTAACGAATACCACTGTGGCACCTCTCTACCTGGAAACGCTGCGGTCGACCCTCGAAAAAGGCCAAATTTCAATATTGCCGGTCATTCTGCCAGATGGAGAGCAGTACAAAACCTGGGAGACACTTAATCAGATATTTGACGCCCTGCTGGGTGCTCATTGTGAACGCAATACAACGCTCATAGCGCTGGGTGGTGGGGTGATTGGTGACATGGGTGGATTTGCCGCTGCCTGCTATCAACGCGGTATGCCTTTCATACAAATCCCGACCACACTGCTGTCTCAGGTGGATTCGTCTGTCGGCGGCAAGACGGCTATTAATCATCCATTGGGCAAGAACATGATTGGGGCGTTTTATCAGCCCCAACTCGTGCTTGCTGACCTATCAACGCTCGATACCTTGCCGGAACGTGAATTGAAAGCGGGGTTGGCAGAGATCATCAAGTATGGCCTGATCCGGGATATGGAGTTTTTTGTCTGGCTGGAAGCCAATATTGAGCAGTTGTTAGCCCTCGATAAAGAGGCTCTAGCCTATGCCGTACATCGGTCATGTGCGAACAAGGCGGAAGTTGTTGCTGCCGATGAGCGGGAAAGCGGCGAACGTGCGCTGTTAAATTTGGGCCATACCTTCGGACATGCCATTGAGACTGGTCTTGGTTACGGTAAATGGCTGCATGGTGAGGCAGTTGCTGCCGGCACACTAATTGCTGCTGAGCTATCGCATCGCATGGGCTGGCTTACGGCAGATGAGGTGTTACGGATCGAGAAGCTGTTTGTTCGGGCGGGGCTGCCAGTGTTTGGAGCTGACTTGGGTGTCGAACGTTATCTTGAATTAATGCGCCACGACAAGAAGGTTAAGGATGGCATGTTGCGACTGGTATTGCTGAAGACGATAGGTCAGGCAGTCATCTCGGATGAGGCAGATGAAGTTCAGATCAGTGCAGCGATCAAGGCCAGATGCACTTAAATAGTGAGTGGCGAAGTCTTTCTGGTCCGTATTGGTGCGTTGCAGCATCTTGAATAGACAGCGTTTTGACAGTATATTTGATGGTTGCCTCAAAATTTCCTACAGGCCGAAGCACAAAATATGATGCTCGGCTTTTTTCATCATTGGCCTATGATCGCCGGCCAAGTTATTTGAAGGAATGCGTGTGATGGAATCGGCTGTACCTGAGCGGCAGGGTCTGTACGACCCGGCCAACGAGCACGACGCTTGCGGCGTGGGCTTTGTTGCCCATTTCAAAGGTCATAAAAGTCATAGCATCGTCGAGCAGGGTTTGTTGATCCTGAAAAATCTCGATCATCGGGGCGCCGTTGGTGCGGATCCACTACAAGGTGACGGTGCCGGCATTCTGATTCAGATTCCAGATCAGTTTTATCGTGAGGAAATGGCCAAGCAGGGTGTTGAATTGCCGCTGCTGGGTGAGTACGGCGTCGGCATGGTTTTTCTGCCACAGGAAGCCGCTTCGCGTCATGCTTGCGTTGAAGAGATTGAGCGTTCAGCCAAGGCTGAGGGGCAGGTTATCCTGGGCTGGCGTGACGTTCCGGTGAATCGTGAAATGCCGATGTCGCCGACGGTACGGGCCAAAGAGCCAGTCATTCGTCAGGTGTTCGTTGGTCGTGGTCCCGATGTGTTCGTGACCGATGCGCTGGAACGTAAGCTTTACATCATTCGCCGTCGTGCTGCGAACGCGATCAAGTCGCTGAAACTCAAGCATGGACAGGAATTTTACGTGCCGTCGTTCTCGGCCCGTACGGTCAACTACAAGGGCTTGCTGCTGGCCAATCAGGTCGGCGTCTATTACCTTGACTTGCAGGACAAGCGCACCGTTTCGGCTTTGGCACTGGTGCATCAGCGCTTCTCGACCAACACCTTCCCGACCTGGGATCTGGCCCACCCGTTCCGTTACATCGCCCACAACGGCGAGATCAATACGGTGCGTGGCAACGTCAATTGGTTCAAGGCTCGCGAACAGGCTATCTCATCGCCGATTCTCGGTGACGACCTGAAGAAGGTCTGGCCACTGCACTACCCGGGGCAGTCTGATTCCGCTTCCTTCGACAATGCCCTCGAACTTTTGGTCATGGGTGGCTATTCCATGGCGCAAGCTGTGATGCTGATGATCCCTGAGGCTTGGGAAAAGCACACGTTGATGGATGAAAACCGTCGCGCATTCTACGAGTACCATGCTGCGATGATGGAGCCGTGGGACGGCCCCGCTGCAGTTGCCTTTACCGATGGTCGCCAGATCGGTGCGACGCTTGACCGTAACGGTCTGCGTCCGGCGCGCTATCTGGTTACGGATGATGACCTCGTGGTCATGGCTTCTGAATCTGGCGTATTGCCGATTCCGGAAAAGAAGATCGTCAAGAAATGGCGTCTGCAACCAGGCAAGATGTTCCTGATCGACATGGAGCAGGGCCGCATCATCGACGACAAGGAATTGAAGGACGCACTCGCCAAGGCCAAGCCCTATCGCGAGTGGATCGACAAGATCCGCATCCGTCTTGACGAAGTGCCGGCAGCAGCCGAAATGACCGATGCCGCGCCGGCTTCGTTGCTGGATCGCCAGCAGGCTTTCGGCTATACGCAGGAAGACATCAAGGTCATTCTTGAGCCAATGCTGCAGAACGGTGAAGAGCCGACCGGTTCGATGGGCACTGACTCGGCGCTGCCGATCCTGTCCGCCAAGAACAAGACCCTCTACACCTATTTCAAGCAGTTGTTCGCGCAGGTGACCAATCCTCCGATCGACCCGATTCGCGAAGAATTGGTCATGTCGCTGGTGTCCTTCGTTGGTCCGAAACCGAATCTGCTGAACACGACTGACATCAATCCACCGATTCGTCTGGAAGTTTCCCAGCCTGTGCTGACCGCGACCGATATGGAGAAGTTGCGCCATATCCACAAATACACTTCCGGCAAACTTAGCTCCATTGAGCTGGATATCTGCTATCCGGTGGCCTGGGGCAAGGCTGGCGTGGAAGCCCGGCTTGCTTCGCTGGCAGCGGATGCTGAAGATGCCGTACGTTCCGGCGCCAACATCCTGATCGTTTCTGATCGCAAGCTGGACGAGACTCACGTCGCCATTCCGGCGCTGTTGGCTACCTCGGCAATTCACCAACATCTGGTGAAGAAGGGGCTGCGTACCAGCACCGGCCTGGTAGTTGAAACCGGTTCGGCCCGCGAGACGCATCACTTTGCTTTGCTTGGCGGCTACGGCGCTGAAGCGGTCCATCCCTACCTGGCGCTCGAAACCATCGAAAGCTTTGCCAAGGGTGATGCCGAAAAGGCTGAAAAGTACGTCAAAAATTACGTCAAGGCGATTGGCAAGGGCCTGATGAAAGTTATGTCCAAAATGGGCATTTCGACCTACATGTCTTACACCGGTGCGCAGATATTTGAAGCCATTGGTTTGCAGAAGGATTTCGTCGAGAAGTACTTCACCGGCACGCCGTCGAATATCGAAGGTATCGGTGTGTTCGAAGTGGCGGAAGAAGCCATTCGTCAGCATGAAGAAGCCTTCTCGGGTGACCCGGTGCTCGCCAACATGCTCGATGCCGGTGGCGAGTACAACTATCGTACGCGTGGCGAAGAGCACATGTGGACGCCGGATTCCATCGCCAAACTGCAACATGCGACGCGCTCCAACAAGGCCGAAACTTACAAGGAATATGCCAAACTGATCAACGATCAGACGAAGCGTCATCTGACGCTGCGTGGCTTGTTCGAATTCAAGCCGACCGCCAATGCCGTGCCGCTTGAAGAAGTGGAATCGGCCAAGGACATCGTCAAGCGTTTTGCGACAGGCGCGATGTCGCTCGGCTCGATTTCGACCGAAGCGCATTCGACGCTGGCAATCGCCATGAACCGGATCGGCGGCAAGTCGAATACCGGAGAAGGTGGTGAGGATGCTAAGCGCTTCCTGCCGGTCAAGGGCGGCGCGATGCTCTCCGACATCATCGGCAAGAGCCGCATTGAACGCGATCTGCAATTGAAGGATGGCGATTCCCTGCGTTCCGCCATCAAGCAGGTTGCTTCGGGTCGCTTTGGCGTAACGACTGAGTATCTGGTCAATGCCGACCAGATCCAGATCAAGATGGCGCAAGGTGCCAAGCCGGGTGAGGGTGGTCAGTTGCCGGGTCACAAGGTTTCCGAGTACATCGGCTTCCTGCGTCACTCCGTGCCGGGCGTTGGTCTGATTTCGCCGCCGCCGCACCATGACATTTACTCCATCGAAGACTTGGCGCAACTGATTCACGACCTGAAGAACGCCAATTCAAAGGCTTCGATCTCCGTCAAGCTGGTCTCGGAAGTCGGTGTTGGTACGGTTGCTGCCGGTGTTTCCAAGGCCAAGGCAGATCACGTCGTGATCGCCGGTTTTGACGGAGGCACGGGCGCCTCGCCGCAATCCTCGATCAAGCATGCCGGTACGCCGTGGGAACTCGGCCTGGCCGAAACCCAGCAAACGTTGGTGCTGAACCGCCTGCGCGGTCGCATTCGTGTGCAGGTCGATGGTCAGATGAAGACCGGTCGTGACGTCGTTATCGGTGCACTGTTGGGTGCTGATGAATTCGGTTTCGCTACCGCGCCGTTGGTGGTTGAAGGCTGCATCATGATGCGCAAGTGTCACCTCAACACCTGCCCGGTCGGCGTGGCGACACAGGATCCGGAACTGCGCAAGCGCTTCACCGGTCAGCCGGAACATGTCGTCAATTATTTCTTCTTCGTTGCCGAAGAAGTTCGCGAAATCATGGCTCAGCTGGGTATTCGCAAGTTTGACGACCTCGTTGGCCGTTCCGATCTGCTCGACACCCGTCCGGGTATCGACCACTGGAAGGCCAAGGGCCTCGATTTTTCCAAGGTCTTCTACCAGCCTGCAGTGCCTGCAGATGTGCCGCGTCGCCACACCGAAACTCAGGATCACGGCCTCGACAAGGCGCTCGACCACAAGTTGATCAAGCTGGCCAAGCCGGCCCTCGAAAAGGGCCAGAAGGTCCAGATCGAAACCACCATCATCAACGTCAATCGCACCTGCGGCACCATGCTGTCAGGTGAAGTGGCCCGTCGTTACGGCAATGCAGGTCTGCCGGATGACACCATTCACGTCAAGCTGACTGGCACAGCCGGTCAGGCCTTTGGTGCATTCCTGGCCAAGGGTGTGACGCTGGAACTGACCGGTGAAGGCAATGACTACGTCGGCAAGGGCTTGTCCGGTGGTCGCATCATCATCAAGCCAAGCCCCGATTTCCGAGGAAATACCCAGGAAAACATCATTGTCGGCAACACCGTCATGTACGGTTCGACCGATGGCGAAGCCTTCCTGGCCGGGGTTGGTGGCGAACGCTTCTGTGTCCGTAATTCGGGTGGCACTGCAGTTGTTGAAGGCGTTGGTGACCACGGTTGCGAATACATGACGGGCGGCACGGTAGTCGTGCTGGGCATGACGGGCCGCAACTTTGCGGCGGGCATGTCGGGTGGTATTGCTTATGTCTTCGACGAAGATGGCAGCTTCAAGACCCGCTGCAATCTGGCTCAGGTCGCTCTGGAAAAAGTGTTGCCGGCCAGCCGTCAGACCGGCGAGCCGCTACATCTGGATATCGCTGATGAAACTCAGTTGAAAGAGCTGATTACGCGTCACGCCGAGTACACCGCCAGCACAACAGCCAAGGCAATTCTTGCCGATTGGGAAACCTGCCGCGAGAAGTTCGTCAAAATTTATCCGCATGAGTACAAGCGGGCGCTCACCGAGATGGCCGCTGCCGCAAAGAAGGAGGCTGCATAATGGGCAAGCCGACTGGCTTCATGGAGTTCGAGCGCCTTTCCGAGTCTTACGATCCGGTTGAGCAGCGTCTGAAGCATTACAAGGAATTCGTTCATACGCTGAACGATGACGACGCCAAGACTCAGGGCGCACGCTGCATGGATTGCGGCATTCCGTTCTGCAACAACGGTTGTCCGGTGAACAACATCATTCCCGACTGGAATGATCTGGTTTATCGCGGCAACTGGAAGCAGGCGCTGGAAGTGCTGCATTCCACCAACAATTTTCCGGATTTCACCGGCCGCATCTGTCCGGCGCCCTGCGAAGCTGCCTGCACGCTGGGTATCAACGCCTCGCCGGTGGGTATCAAGTCGATCGAGCACTTTATCATCGACAAGGGCTGGGAAATGGGTTGGGTCGTGCCGCAGCCGCCGAAGACCAAGACTGGCAAGAAGGTTGCCGTGGTTGGTTCCGGCCCGGCTGGCCTGGCCGCTGCCCAGCAGCTGGCGCGCGTTGGCCATGACGTGACCGTGTTCGAGAAGAGCGACCGTCTTGGTGGCCTGCTGGCCTACGGCATTCCTGATTTCAAGATGGAAAAGACAGTGGTTGATCGCCGTGTCGCCCAGATGGAAGCTGAAGGCGTTACCTTCAAGACCAAGGTGATGGTTGGCAGCAAGGAATTGCCGGCCGGCATCAACAACGATGCGACTGATTTTGTTGCCCCTGAGCAGTTGACCGCAGCATTCGATGCCGTGATCCTCGCAGCCGGTTCGGAAGTGCCGCGTGAGCTGCCAGTGCCGGGTCGTGAATTGAAAGGCACCTACGCCGCGCTGGAATTCCTGATTCCGCAGAACAAGGAAGTCCACGCGGGCAAGGCCAATCCAATCAACGCCAAGGGCAAGCACGTTATCGTTATTGGTGGCGGTGACACTGGTTCAGATTGCGTCGGTACCTCGAATCGCCATGGCGCAGCTTCGGTCACCCAGTTCGAACTGATGCCCATGCCTCCGGAGCAGGAAAACAAGGCGCTGACCTGGCCTTACTGGCCGTACAAGCTGCGTACCTCTTCGTCGCACGACGAAGGTTGCGAACGTGATTTCGCGGTCGCCACCAAGGCATTGGTTGATGATGGCAAGGGCAACGTCAAGGCACTCAAGGCTGTTCGCGTCGAGTGGAAAGACGGCAAGATGATTGAAGTGGCCGGTTCGGAATTCGAATTGCCGGCCGATCTCGTCTTCCTGGCCATGGGCTTTACCAATCCGGTGGGCAGCCTGCTCGAAGCCTTTGGCGTCGACAAGGACAACCGTGGCAATGCCAAGGCAACGACCGATGGCGATGGTTGCTATGCGACCAACGTGGGCAAGGTCTTTGCTGCTGGCGACGTCCGTCGCGGTCAGTCGCTGGTCGTCTGGGCGATTCGCGAAGGTCGTCAATGTGCCCGCGAAGTCGATAACTTCCTGATGGGATCGACCACGCTGCCGCGTTAAGCGTTTCTGCTGCGCTGAAGGCCTTGCCGGCAAGCGTTGGCAAGGCCTTTGTTTTTTACACATCCTCCGGCCGATCATGGGAAAATGGCGAAAAACAGGGGGAGATGAAATGTCGGCTGAATTGCAAACTGCCTTCCAGGTCACTGCACCGTCCGGGGGGCTTGATACCCATATGCTGGTGATTCTGGCCATCATGTTTGTGGCGGGAGTTTTGGGTGGTGCCGCCAACTACTTTCTGGCGGACCGTCAGGGCGAACCGGCGCGGCGCGACTGGATAAAGTACCCGGTTTTAGGGGTGGTGGCGGCGTTGACCGTACCGCTCTTCCTGAACATGATTTCCAGCACCCTGCTTGAAGGGGCGCGCACCAAGCCGGTTGATTTTTTTGCCTTCGCCGGCTTCTGTCTGATCTACGTGGTCGCTTCCCGGCGTTTGCTCGAAAACGTCGCCCAGCGCCTGATGGGGCAGGTTGATCAGGTCAAGCGCGAACTCGGTCATCTGAAGCAGATGAAGCGGGAGGAACCAGTCACGTTGCCGATCAAGCCCGAAGCGACGAGCACGCCTGAGCCGGAACCCCGCGAAGTGCTGTCCTACAACGACGTCGAAATCCTCCGCGCCCTGGCCGAGGAAAGCTTTGTTTATGGCAATCTCGTTGCTATCTGCGACAAGACCGGTCTGGCCCGCGATTTCGTCAGCCATCGCCTGACGGTGATGAAGACGATGGGCGTTATCGAAACCCGTATCAACGACAAGAATGTCCTGCACTGGGGTGTGTCGAGCCGCGGCAAAGCCGTGCTTGGTGAAATCCTCACCGGACAGGAAGAAAAAAAATCCGCATGAACCCGGCCGGCCATGTGCCGGCACCAGACTGAAAAAACCACCATGAATATCGTGATACTCGCTGCCGGCCAAGGCAAGCGCATGCATTCCAATCTTCCCAAGGTGCTGCACCCGATCGCCGGCAAGGCGTTGGCACAGCATGTCATTGACACGGCGCGCTTACTGGCGCCGACGAAACTGGTCGTGGTTTTTGGCCACGGTGGCGAAGTGGTGCGGTCGACCCTCGCTGCGGACGATATTTCGTGGGCCTTGCAGGAGCCGCAGCTCGGTACGGGCCATGCGGTGATGCAGGCGGTGCCTGAGCTTTCCGCCGAGGGGCAGACGCTGGTGCTCTATGGCGACGTGCCGTTGACCCAGGTGTCTACGCTGAAACGTCTGGTCCAGGCCGGCAAGGATGGTCTCTCCATCCTGACGGTTGAACTGGCCAACCCGACCGGCTACGGCCGCATCGTTCGCGATGCCGTCGGCAAGGTGCTGCGGATCGTTGAAGAAAAGGATGCGACGCCGGCAGAGAAGGCGATTCGCGAGGTCAATACCGGCATCATGGCCATTCCGTCAGCCCGGCTGGCCGATTGGCTGGGGCGTCTGTCGAACAAGAATGCCCAAGGCGAGTACTACCTGACCGACATCGTGGCGCTGGCGGTGGCTGAAGGCTTGCCGGTGCATACCGCGCAGCCGGAAGGCGACTGGGAGGTGCTGGGGGTCAACAGCAAGGTGCAACTGGCCGAGCTGGAGCGTGTGCATCAACGCAACATTGCCGATGCCATGCTGGTCGGCGGTGTCCGCCTGGCCGACCCGAACCGGATTGATGTGCGTGGCGAACTGACTTATGGTCGCGACGTTTCGATCGATGTCGGCTGCGTTTTCGAGGGAAAGGTCGAGCTGGCCGATGCGGTTGAAGTCGGCCCCTATTGCGTGCTGAAGAATGTGAAGGTCGGTGCCGGAACCCGTATCGCGGCGTTCTGCCATTTCGAGGATGCGATCATCGGCCCGGATGGCGTGCTTGGCCCCTACGCAAGGTTGCGCCCCGGCACAGAGCTTGGGCCGGAAGTGCATATCGGCAACTTCGTCGAGGTCAAGAAAAGCACTATCGGCGCCCAGTCCAAGGCCAACCATCTGGCCTACATCGGCGACGCCGAGATCGGGCAGCGGGTCAATGTCGGCGCCGGTACCATCACCTGCAACTACGATGGCGCCAACAAGTTCAAGACCGTCATCGAGGACGATGTCTTCATTGGCTCGGATACCCAACTGGTGGCTCCGGTGACGGTCGGTCGCGGTGCGACGCTGGGTGCCGGCACGACGCTGACCAAAAATGCCCCGCCAGACGCGTTGACCGTATCGCGCGCCAAACAAGTCACGTTGACGGGCTGGATGCGCCCGCAAAAGGTCAAAAAATAATGGATTTCTGGTTTCTCACCTTTCTATTCACCGTCGCCATCCTCATCGCCGTCGGTGGCGCCTTGCTGCTGGTTGGCTATCTCGGCACGCTGCCCGCCTCTTTCGATCACGGCTGGCGCGTCTGGGCTCCCACGCTGCTGTTGCCGGTTGTTGGACCGATCTGGTTTGCCGGCACGCATTGGCAGGAGTTTTCCCGCCCCGGCAAACAATTCCTGGCCGGCCTGCTGCTGCTCGCGCTGGCCATCGGCTTGCTCTATGGCGCCGGGCCCCATTTCGTCGATCGCATGGCGGCCGGCGTAAAGTAATTTTCAACAGATTTCGCATAAAGTTCAGGGAGAACAAGATGTCCAAATACACCACTGCGTCTATTCGCTCCGTTGTGCTGGTTGGTCACGGTGCGGCCGGCAAGACCAGCCTGGCCGAGGCCTTGCTGCAGGCCACCGGTTGCATCGCGGCCAAGGGAAGTATCGACAAGGGCAGTACCGTTTGCGACTTCGATGCCCAGGAAAAGGAAGCTGGTCATTCGCTGAATTCCGCCATCGTCAATTTTGGCTACGAAGATAACCATGTCCATTTGATCGACACCCCGGGCTATCCGGATTTTTCCGGCCCGGCCATTGCCGCACTGGCCGGCGTCGACACCGCGTTGATTGTCGTCAATGCCCAGACCGGTATCGAGTTGATGACTGAGCGCATGATGCGCCACGCCGCCGAGCGCAAGCTGTGCCGGATGATCGTCATCAACAAGATCGACGCCGACAATCTCGACCTGCCCGGCCTGGTTGCCGACATACGTGAACGCTTCGGCAAGCAGTGCATGCTGCTTGATCTGCCGGCCCATGGCGCGGCCGATGTCGTCGAGGTGCTGGAACATGACGCTGGCGATGCCGATTTTGAATCCGTCGCCGCGGCCCACCGCGCACTGATCGATCAGATCGTCGAAGAAGACGAAAACCTGCTAGCCCAGTATCTTGAAGACGGTGCCGACCCGAGCGTTGCCGCCCTGCATGCGCCGTTCGAGAAGGCGCTGCGCGAAGGCCACCTGATTCCGATTCTGTTTGTCTCCGCCAAGACCGGCGCCGGCATCAAGGAACTGCTGCACGTCCTTGCCAGCCTGGCCCCGAACCCGATTGAAAGCAATTCGCCGCCGTTCTACAAGGGCGAACAGGGTGACAAGACCGAGCCTTTCCAGGCCGAGCCGGATGCCGCCAAGCATGTGCTCGCCCACGTTTTCAAGGTGGTGGCTGACCCCTACATGGGCAAGATCGGCATCTTCCGCGTCCATCAGGGCACGATGAAGAAGGACATGCAACTCTTCGTCGGCGACAGCAAGCGCCCGTTCAAGGTCGCGCACCTCTATCAGCTGCAGGGCAAGGAGACTGTTGAAGTTGACGATCTGATGCCGGGCGACATCGGTGCCATCGCCAAGGTCGATGAAATCGAGTTCGACTGCGTACTGCACGACTCGCATGACGAAGACCATATTCATCTCGTGCCGCTGGAGTTTCCAAAGTCGATGGCTGGTCTGTCGGTCGAAACCAAGAAAAAGGGTGACGAACAGCGTCTGTTTGAAACGCTGGGCAAGCTCGCCATGGAAGACCCGACTTTCATTGTTGAACGTCACCCGACCAGCAATGAAACCGTCATCCGTGGCCTTGGCGAGATTCACCTGAAGTCCAAGCTGGAAAAAATGGCCAGCCAGTACAAGCTGGAAGTCGATACCAAGCCGCCGCGCATTCCCTATCGCGAAACCATTACCGGTTCGGCCGAAGGTATCCATCGTCACAAAAAGCAGAGTGGCGGTGCCGGTCAGTTTGGCGAAGTGCATCTGCGCATCGAGCCGAAGGAGCGCGGTGCCGGTTTCGAATTCGTCGATGCGGTCAAGGGCGGCGTCATTCCCGGTGTCTTCATGGCGGCCGTTGAAAAAGGTGTGCGCCAGGGACTTGAAGGTGGCGTCGTGGCCGGTTACGCGGTCGACGACCTGAAAGTGACGGTTTTCGATGGCAAGACCCACGCTGTCGACGGCAAGGAAGTCGCCTTCGTGGTGGCCGGGCGCAAGGCGGTGATCGATGCCATTCGTGCCGCCAAGCCGATCGTGCTTGAACCCATCGTCAATATTGAAATCGTCGTTCCGGAAGGCGCCATTGGCGATCTGACCGGCGATCTTTCCAGCCGGCGCGGTCATATCACCGGGACTGACGGCCGTGGCAACGGCCTGGCGGCGATCAGTGGCGAAGTGCCGCTGGCCGAACTCAACGACTACCAGTCCAGGCTGAAGTCGCTGACCGGCGGTCAGGGTAGCTACACCATCGAATTTGCCCGCTATTCGATGGTGCCGCCGAATGTCCAACAGCAGATGGCCAGCAAGTTCCAGTTGCACGACGAGGACGAATAAGCTTCGTTCGGGTGTAAATGGCAAAGGGGCCGAAAAAGGGCCCCTTTTTAACGTTGACCGCAGCAATGCCGTCAGATGCTGAACTTTCGATTACTGCGATGAAGGACCGGCTGACGGCCAGTTAACCGTCGCCAGAAAGAGGTAGCCCGCCCCGTAGACCGTCTTGATGAAGGCCGGGCTTTCCGCATCTGGTTCCAGCTTGCGACGTAGCCGTGAAATACGGACATCGATGCTACGGTCGGTCGGTGCCAGATCACGAGTGCCCATCAATTGTTCGCGTTGCAGGATGCGGTTCGGGTTGCCGACAAAAACTTTGAGCAGATCGGCTTCCGAAGTGCTGAGCTGATGTTCCTCGTTATTGGGCGCGGTCAGTGTGTTGTTGGCCAGATTGAAGCGCCAGCCGGAAAACTCGGCGACCTGCCGCGATTGGCTGCTGTGCGCACTTTCCCGGCGACGCAGGATGCTGCGCACGCGGGCGACCAGTTCGCGTGGCTCAAAGGGCTTGAGCACGTAGTCATCCGCCCCCAGTTCCAGACCCATGACACGGTCGCTGATGTGGGCGCGGCCGGTCAGGATGACGATACCGCAGCCCGATTGGGCGCGAACGCGCTGCATGACTTCGATGCCATCCATGTCCGGCAGGCCGAGATCGATGATGCACAGGTCGGGGGCGAGCGAGCGCAGGCGGCGCAGCAAGTCGCCTGCGCTGCGGCACCAGACGGTGCGGAAGGCGAAGTCGTTGAGCACTTGCTCGATGATGCGCGCTACGTCAGGATCATCCTCGACGATGACGATCAGTTTCGGGGAATCAGCTTCGGTCATGTATTGCCTTTGGTTGCACGTTGCAGGGCGCGCGCGAGATCTTGCCGGACAAAGGGTTTGGCCAGAACCGGCAGATCGCTGGCGGCTTCGCCCTCGTCATCGTCGGCGTAACCGCTCATCAGCACGATGCGCATGTGCGGGTAGCCGAGCAGCACCTGTTCAGCCAATTGGCGACCGTTGATGCCGCCGGGCATGATGACGTCGCTGACGACGATGGCGATGTCGGGAATCTGTTCGATCATTTCCAGCGCCTGGACGCCGTTTTCCGCTTCGATTACCGGATAGCCGAGATCGATCAGTTGCTGGCGCACAACGCGCCGGACATTCGGATCATCTTCGGCGAGCAGAACCAGTTCGCCGCCATGGGTCAGCGGCGCCTCGTCGGCCGGCAGGTCAATATCAGGTCCGGGCGTGGTTAGTGGCAGCACCATCAATACTGTCGTGCCCTGGCCGACCTGGCTCTGGATCGAGATGCCACCCCCCGATTGCTTGACGAAGCCGTAGGCCATCGACAAGCCGAGGCCGCTGCCCAGGCCGAAACGTTTGGTGGTGAAGAAGGGTTCGAAGACCCGGGCCAGGGTCGCCGCGTCCATGCCACAACCGTTGTCGGCGACTTCGATCAGCGCGTATTGGCCGGGCGCAACATCGAAAGCGGCGGCATCGGTCGAAAGCTCGACGCCGCGAGCGGCGATGTGCAGTCGGCCGCCCTCCGGCATGGCGTCGCGCGAGTTGAGTGCGAAGTTGAGCAGGGCGCTTTCCAGTTGCCCCGGGTCAACCAGCGCATGCACCGAACCGCCGGACATATCAGTCGACACGGCGATGGATTCCGGCAGCGAGCGGCGAACCAGCTTGGAAAGGCTGCCGATCAGCCGGCCGATCTCGATCGCTTCCGGCTCCAGTGGCTGCTGGCGGGAGAACGTGAGCAGCCGCTTGATCAGTTGCACGCCGCGCCGGGCGGATTGCAGCGCCGGCTCGACGAATTCATTGACCTCGGCATCGTTGGGCCGGTGATCCTGTAGCGCCGCCAGGTTGCCGATAACGACCGTCAGCAGGTTGTTGAAGTCGTGCGCCAGGCCGCCGGTCAACTGCCCGATGGCCTCCATTTTCTGGGCCTGGACGAGGGCGGCCTGCATGCGTTTCTGTTCGGTGATTTCGTGGGAAAAAACGAAAAATCCCAGCGTGTTTCCGTCTGGCGTGAATTCCGGAACCAGTGTGCTACGGGCGAAAACCGTCTGCCCCTGGCGGTCCATCTGGTACTCGTAAGTCACCTGCTGGCCGGTCAGTGCCTTGCGCACCGGCTCGCGAACCTGGCCATAAACCTGTTCGCCGATCACCTCGCGGACGGCGCGCCCGGTGACGCTGCCTTCCGGGTGGCCGTACCAGTCGGAATAGCCCTTGTTGGCGTACTGATAGACCTCGTCCTGATCGACGTAGCCGATCAGGATGGGAATGGTGTCGTTGATCAGGCGCAGGCGTTCTTCGCTGCGTTGCAGGGCGTTGGCAATGCGGCTGTTTTCGCTGTTGGCGCGGGTCAGGTTGGCGTTGGCATTTTCAAGCTGGGCGGTACGGCGGCGGACGCGCTCTTCGAGCTGAATATTCTGGTGTTCGCTCAGGTTTTCAATGTAACGCTGTTCGGTGATGTCGCTGTACAGCGTGACAAAGCCCTTGTGCGCTAGCGGTTCGCCGCGCAACAGCAGGACTCGTCCGTTCGGCCGCTGGCGTTCGGTGACGTGCACCGCAAAATTGGCGGCGGCCGCAACGCGTTCGGCGATCTGGATTTCACGGTCGCCGGGACCGTATTCCCCACGCTCGGCGTTGTAACGGATAAACCGCTCGAACGGCATGCCGACCTGAGCCAGTTCTTCGGGGAATTCGAGCAGCTGGAGAAAGGGCAGGTTCCACGCCACCAGTCGCAAATGGGCGTCGAAGACCGTGATTCCCTGGTCGAGCAGGTCGAGCCCGGCCTGCAACATTTCGTAGCGCTGGTTGGTGTCGGGCAAGGGAAGGTCGAGACTCATCGGGGCGATTCTAGTGCAGACAGTCGGAAGACTTCAGTCATGTAACGATTCGTTACATTCTGCCAATAGTTGTGCAAGAGTGTTTTGCGATCCTCACGATCAATAAAAAAAGTCCCAAAAGAGAACAGCGCTTTTGCAAGAATCGTGAGGAGACATTTGTGGCTAATCTGTACACCGTCGGGCTCGAACAGAACCCGGCCAATTATGTTCCGCTTTCGCCGCTGAGCTTTATCGAGCGCTCGGCGTACATCTATCCGAAACGTATTTCCGTTATCCAGGGCGCGCGTCAATATACCTGGAAGGAAAGCTACGATCGCTGTCGTCAGCTCGCCTCGGCCCTGAAGAATCGCGGTATCGGCAAGGGCGACACCGTTGCCGTGATGTTGCCCAATACGGCCCCCATGTTCGAGTGCCACTTTGGTGTGCCGATGAGCGGCGCGGTACTCAACACGCTGAACACCCGCCTTGATGCCGAAGCTATCGCCTTCATGCTGGCGCATGCCGAAGCCAAGGTGTTGATCACTGATCCCGAATTCTCCGCCATCGTTAAAGGTGCCCTGGCTTTGCTCGAAGGGCCCAAGCCGCTGGTTATCGATACGCTGGACCCGGAATTTACCGGAGGCGAAGCACTCGGCAGCAAGGATTACGAAGCTTTCCTCGCTGATGGCGATCCCGAATTCGTCTGGAACCTGCCGCAAAACGAGTGGGATGCGATTTCGCTCAACTACACCTCTGGCACGACTGGCAATCCGAAAGGTGTGGTTTACCACCATCGTGGCGCCTATCTGAATGCCGTCAGCAACATTGTTTCCTGGGGCATGCCGCCGCACTCGGTGTATTTGTGGACCCTGCCGATGTTTCACTGCAACGGCTGGTGCTTTCCATGGACGATGGCAGCCAATGCCGGTACCAGCATTTGTCTGCGCAAAATTGACCCGGCAGTGATTTTCGAGCTGATCGAAAAGCATACCGTCACCCATATGTGCGGGGCACCGATTGTCTTTGGCATGCTGCTCAATGCTGCCAAGGCAAATCTTGGCCATCAGGTGAATTGCCTGTTCGGCGGCGCAGCGCCCCCGGCAGCGATTCTCGAAGGCTCGCAACGCATGGGTTTCAACATCACCCATGTCTTCGGACTGACCGAAACCTACGGCCCGGCCACGGTTTGTGCCAAGCAGCCGGAATGGGAAAGATTGCCGATTGACCTGCAGGCAGCACGCAATGGCCGTCAGGGCGTACGTAACCACATGCAGGAAGCGGTTGCGGTGCTTGATCCGGTGTCGCTTGAGCCGGTGCCCTGGGATGGTGAAACCATGGGCGAAATCATGTTCCGAGGCAACCTGGTCATGAAGGGCTATCTCAAGAATCCGAAGGCGACTGAAGAAGCCTTTGCCGGTGGCTGGTTCCACACCGGTGATCTGGCTGTCGTGCATAGCGACGGCTACGTCAAGATCAAGGATCGCTCCAAGGACGTGATTATTTCCGGTGGCGAGAACATCTCGTCGCTGGAAGTCGAGGACGTGCTCTATCGCCACCCTTCAGTGATTGCCGCTGCCGTGGTTGCCAAGCCTGACGAAAAGTGGGGCGAGGTGCCGGCGGCCTTCATTGAATTGAAGGAGGGTTCGCAGACCACCGAAGCCGAGATCATCGAGCATTGCCGGGCGCATCTGGCCCGCTTCAAGGTGCCGAAGACCGTGGTGTTTGGCGAACTGCCGAAGACATCGACCGGCAAGATCCAGAAGTACCTCCTGCGTCAGCACGCCAACTCGGCACTCGCCATTCAGTAATTAGCGTCCCCTTGTCGCCACGCTTTGGCTGGCAGGGGGCTTCGTGTCTGGAAAGGAAATCCCATGAAAATTCTCGTCCCAGTAAAACGGGTAGTTGATTACAACGTCAAAGTTCGCGTCAAAGCGGACGGTAGTGGTGTTGATCTTGCCAACGTCAAGATGAGCATGAACCCCTTCGACGAAATCGCCATCGAAGAAGCCGTGCGCCTCAAAGAAGCCGGCATCGCCACCGAAGTCATCGCTGTCAGTTGTGGTGTTGCCGCCTGCCAGGAGACGCTCCGCACCGCCATGGCCATTGGTGCCGACCGCGGCATCCTCGTTGAAACGGACGTTGAACTGCAGCCCCTCGCTGTCGCCAAGCTCCTCAAAGCACTCTGCGACAAAGAACAACCCCAACTCGTCATCTGCGGCAAACAAGCCATCGACGACGACGCCAACCAGACCGGCCAGATGCTCGCCGC